>NZ_JABTEZ010000003.1 GCF_015711605.1 Planomonospora sp. ID67723
GGGAGCGGTCGAAGGTGGGGCTGGCGATTGGGACGAAGTCGTAACAAGGTAGCCGTACCGGAAGGTGCGGCTGGATCACCTCCTTTCTAAGGAGCACCGATCATCGGAGACCACCTGTCACGGTGGGTCCGGCGATCCATGTCGCGGTCACCAGCGAACGTCTGGTGCGCGGCGCGCTCATTAGTGGAGCACTGGCTACTCGGTTCAGCGGGGTCGCTGACCGGCTAGTACCGCCTGGCCCTCTTTGGAGGGGCGGGAGTGGGAACGCTGGTTGCAGGGGCTCGGCTGGTGCCGGACACACTGTTGGGTCCTGAGGGAACGGACCGGATGCGGAGTCCACCGCTGCGTGTGGTGGGCTTCGTGGTCTGTTGGGCCTCTGGACGGGACCGGTCTTCTGTCATACCGCTTGCCTGTGAGGGTGGGGTCTGGTGGCGGGTCTGATCTGGTTGCTGTTTGTTGTTTGAGATTTGCATAGTGGACGCGAGCATCTTTGTGGCCAAGTTTTTTAGGGCACACGGTGGATGCCTTGGCATCAGGAGCCGATGAAGGACGTGGGAGGCTGCGTTAAGCCTCGGGGAGTCGCCAACCAGACGTTGATCCGGGGATGTCCGAATGGGGAAACCCAGCACCCGTCATGGGGTGTTGCCTCCGCCTGAATGTATAGGGCGGTTGGTGGTAACGCGGGGAAGTGAAACATCTCAGTACCCGTAGGAAGAGAAAACAACATGTGATTCCGTGAGTAGTGGTGAGCGAAAGCGGATGAGGCTAAACCGTATGCGTGTGATAGCCGGCAGGCGTTGCGTGTGCGGGGTTGCGGGACCCTCTTACGGTTTCTGCCGAGACCGTGAACAGTGATAAATCCAGTGGGTAGTCGAAAGCTCTGGGAAGGGCTGCCGTAGACCGTGAGAGCCGGGTAGGCGAAACCTGTTGGACTGTTGGAGGGGATCCCAAGTAGCACGGGGCCCGAGAAATCCTGTGTGAATCTGCCAGGACCACCTGGTAAGCCTAAATACTCCCTGATGACCGATAGTGAACTAGTACCGTGAGGGAAAGGTGAAAAGCGCCCCGGTGAGGGGTCGTGAAATAGTACCTGAAACCGTGTGCCTACAAGCCGTAGGAGCGTAACCATCTTCGGGTGGTTGTGATGTGACTGCGTGCCTTTTGAAGAATGAGCCTGCGAGTTATGGTGTGTGGCGAGGTTAACCCGTGTGGGGGAGCCGTAGGGAAACCGAGTCTGAATAGGGCGTTTGAGTCGCATGCTGTAGACCCGAAGCGGAGTGATCTAGGCATGGGCAGGTTGAAGCGTGGGTAAGCCTGCGTGGAGGACCGAACCCACCAGGGTTGAAAACCTGGGGGATGACCTGTGTTTAGGGGTGAAAGGCCAAGCAATCGCCGTGATAGCTGGTTCTCCCCGAAATGCATTTAGGTGCAGCGTCACGTGTTTCTTGCCGGAGGTAGAGCACTGGATGGCCGATGGGCCCGACAAGGTTACTGACGTCAGCCAAACTCCGAATGCCGGTAAGTGAGAGCGTGGCAGTGAGACTGCGGGGGATAAGCTCCGTAGTCGAGAGGGAAACAGCCCAGACCACCGACTAAGGCCCCTAAGCGTGTGCTAAGTGGGAAAGGATGTGGAGTCGCAGTGACAACCAGGAGGTTGGCTTAGAAGCAGCCACCCTTGAAAGAGTGCGTAATAGCTCACTGGTCAAGTGATTCCGCGCCGACAATGTAGCGGGGCTCAAGTACACCGCCGAAGTCGTGGCATTCACACATTTAAGCCTGGCAGGGTTTCCTGTCTGGGTGTGTGGATGGGTAGGGGAGCGTCGTGCGGCCGGCGAAGCAGCCGAGTGATCGAGTTGTGGAGGCCGTGCGAGTGAGAATGCAGGCATGAGTAGCGAATCAGAAGTGAGAAACTTCTGCGCCGGATGACCAAGGGTTCCTGGGCCAGGCTAATCCGCCCAGGGTAAGTCGGGACCTAAGGCGAGGCCGACAGGCGTAGTCGATGGACAACGGGTTGATATTCCCGTACCCGCTGTGATGCGCCCATATCGAATCCAGTGATACTAAGGGTCCTTAAGCCCCTGACGCCCTTCGGGGTGTGGGTGAGGCTGAACGCCCGGCCTGATCTGGTAGTAGGTAAGCGATGGGGTGACGCAGGAAGGTAGCCCATCCCAGGCGGTGGTTGTCCTGGGGTAAGCATGTAGGGAGAGAGGTAGGCAAATCCGCCTCTCGTGTTCCTGAGATGTGATGCCGAGCCGATTGTGGCGAAGTGGGTGATCCTATGCTGCCGAGAAAAGCCTCTAGTGAGTGTCATGGCGGCCCGTACCCGAAACCGACTCAGGTGGTCAGGTAGAGAATACCAAGGCGATCGGGTGAACTGTGGTTAAGGAACTCGGCAAATTGCCCCCGTAACTTCGGGAGAAGGGGGGCCTTCGCTGGTGACGAACCTTTGCGTTCTGAGCTGGTGGGGGTCGCAGAGGCCAGGGGGAAGCGACTGTTTACTAAAAACACAGGTCCGTGCGAAGTCGTAAGACGATGTATACGGACTGACGCCTGCCCGGTGCTGGAACGTTAAGGGGACCGGTTAGCGGGATCTTCGGATCCTGCGACGCTGAGAACTTAAGCGCCAGTAAACGGCGGTGGTAACTATAACCATCCTAAGGTAGCGAAATTCCTTGTCGGGTAAGTTCCGACCTGCACGAATGGCGTAACGACTTCCCCGCTGTCTCAACCGCAGACCCGGCGAAATTGCACTACGAGTAAAGATGCTCGTTACGCGCAGCAGGACGGAAAGACCCCGGGACCTTCACTACAGCTTGACATTGGCGTTTGGAGCGTCTTGTGTAGGATAGGTGGGAGACGGTGAAGCTCGGACGCTAGTTCGGGTGGAGTCATTGGTGAAATACCACTCTGGTCGTTTTGAACGTCTAACTTCGGTCCGTGATCCGGATCAGGGACAGTGTCTGGTGGGTAGTTTAACTGGGGCGGTTGCCTCCTAAAGAGTAACGGAGGCGCCCAAAGGTTCCCTCAGCCTGGTTGGCAATCAGGTGTCGAGTGTAAGTGCACAAGGGAGCTTGACTGTGAGACCGACGGGTCGAGCAGGAGCGAAAGCTGGGACTAGTGATCCGGCGGTGGCATGTGGAAGCGCCGTCGCTCAACGGCTAAAAGGTACCCCGGGGATAACAGGCTGATCTTCCCCAAGAGTCCATATCGACGGGATGGTTTGGCACCTCGATGTCGGCTCGTCGCATCCTGGGGCTGGAGTAGGTCCCAAGGGTTGGGCTGTTCGCCCATTAAAGCGGTACGCGAGCTGGGTTTAGAACGTCGCGAGACAGTTCGGTCCCTATCCGCTGCGCGCGCAGGAGACTTGAAAGGGGCTGTCCCTAGTACGAGAGGACCGGGACGGACGAACCTCTGGTGTGCCAGTTGTTCCGCCAGGAGCACGGCTGGTTGGCTACGTTCGGAAGGGATAACCGCTGAAAGCATCTAAGCGGGAAGCTCGCCTTGAGATGAGGTCTCCCACCCTGTGAGGGGGTAAGGCTCCCGGTAGACGACCGGGTTGATAGGCCGGAAGTGGAAGCGCAGTAATGTGTGGAGCTGACCGGTACTAATAGGCCGAGGACTTGACCACAAAGTTTATGCTTGGTTTCTGCAGCGCTCTGTATCCTTCGCCGGGTCCGGAGCAGCGCGGAACCAGGGTTCTTGCCCGCGTCCACTATGCGATTCTGAAACAGCAAACACCGCGCGTGTGTTCGTGTGCGGGTTTGATGGTTTCATAGGGTTACGGCGGTTATGGCGAAGGGGAAACACCCGGTTACATTCCGAACCCGGAAGTTAAGCTCTTCAGCGCCGATGGTACTGCACTCGGGAGGGTGTGGGAGAGTAGGTCGCCGCCGGACAATCTTTCATTGAGGGCCCTCGCCTTTTGGCGGGGGCCTTCGTGTTTTCCCGGGGACGTTTCCGGGTGTGTTTCCCCGGGGGGCGGGGTTCTCCGCCGGGGAGGCGTGCTTTCCCTGTCAGGGGTGTCCCTCTGCGAGGATCGGTTGCGTTGCGGTGGGGGTGCTCTGGCCGGGGTACCCCTTTTTGTTTGTGCATCCTTCTCTTCCGGGGCTCGCCGGGATCTTTCACCGCCGCACAGGGGACGGCCCGTGTCGTCCACGCGGGGATGCCGCTGCGGGGGCGACTGGTGCCGGGGCGGGAAGGACCGGCCGGGCGGGAACCCTCCCCGCGGGTCAGTAGGCTGGAGCCGTGGACTATCGAGCGGTTGAGCTGGCAATCATGGAACGCGGCGTCGAGTGGAAGTTCGAGCCCACGCTCGACAGGATCGCCGCTCTCATGGACGTCCTCGGTTCCCCTCAGAACTCCTATCCCGTCATCCACGTCGCCGGGACGAACGGCAAGTCGAGCACGACGCGGATGATCGAGACCATCCTCCGCGAGCGGAACCTCCGCGTCGGCCGGTTCACGAGCCCGCATCTCGTCTCCATGCGCGAGCGCATCTGCGTCGACGGGGCCCCGCTGAGCGAGGAGCGCTTCGTCGAGGTCTACGAGGACATCGCCCCCTATCTGGAGATGATCGACGCCCAGGGCAGGAGGCTCTCCTTCTTCGAGACCCTCACCGCGATGGCCTTCGCCGCCTTCGCCGACACCCCTGTGGACGTCGCGGTCATCGAAACCGGAATGGGCGGCAGTTTCGACGCCACCAACGTCGCGGACGGAGCCGTGGCGGTCATCACGCCCGTCTCCCTGGACCACACCGACTACCTCGGACCCGACGTGGCGACCATCGCCGGAGAGAAAGCCGGGATCATCAAGCCCGGCGCGACCGTCGTGCTGGCCCAGCAGGAGCTCCCCGCGGCCGAGGTGCTGCTGCGCAGGGCGGCGGAGACCGGCGCCACCGTGGCGAGGGAGGGCCTGGAGTTCGGAGTCCTCGCCAGAGAACTGGCGATCGGCGGGCAACTGCTGCACCTGAAGAGTCTCAAGGCTGACTACGAGGAGGTCCTGCTCCCGCTGTACGGCGCGCACCAGGCGAGCAACGCCGCCTGCGCTCTGGCGGCGGCCGAGGCGCTGACGGCCGGGGACGACCCGCTCGATCCCGAGCTGGTCCGGCAGGCTTTCCTGCAGGTGCGTTCGCCGGGACGGCTGGAGGTCGTACGGCGGGGTCCCACCGTGCTCGTGGACGCCGCGCACAACCCGGGCGGGATCCAGGCCACGCTGGAAGCCGTGCACGAGTCCTTCGGCTTCGCCAGGCTCATCGGCGTGGTGGCGGTCTTCGGGGACAAGGACGTGCGGGGCATCCTGGAGCTGATGGAGCCGATGTTCGACGAGGTCGTGGTGACCCGCAACTCCTCCCCCCGGTCCATGGAGCCGGCCGAGCTCGCGGCACTGGCCCGGGAGGTCTTCGGGCCCGACCGGGTGAGCCGGGCCGATCGGCTGGACGACGCCATCGACATCGGCGTCGGCCTGGCCGACGAGGCGGGGGAGTTCGGCGGGGCCGGGGTGCTGATCACCGGATCGGTGGTCACCGCGGGCGACGCGCGGCTGCTGCTCAAGGCGACCGAGGTCAAGTGACCCGGCCGGATGACTCGGACGACGGCGGAAGGCAAGAGATGATCACGGTTACCCCGGGCATGCGGAGGCTCTGCGCCAGCGTGCTCGGCATGGAGGCGATCGTCGTGGGGCTCTCCACCCCGGTGGCGATCAACACCCAGGACGTCGAGCCGCCCGTGGCGGTGGCCGTCGGCGTCGGCCTGGCGGTTCTCTGTGTTCTGGTCGCCGGCCTGCTCAAACACCCCTTCGCCTACGTCGCGGGAAGCATCGTCCAGGTGCTCGCGATCGCCGCGGGGCTGCTGGTCCCGACCATGTACTTCCTCGGCGCGATCTTCCTCGCACTGTGGATTACGGCGATATTCGTCGCTCGCCGTGTCGAGGGCGTGACTTCCCGCTAAAGTCGGCCTACATGGCCGTCCCCCAGATGAAGCCGGCGCAGGCGGTGGCCGCAGGGTCCACCGTCCCGGCGCGCGCACTCACTTCCTCCCTACCGCTCGACGTCGTCCTCGGGCTGCTCGTCGCGGTGGCGCTTCCACTGGCGATCGTCGCCATCCCCAACACCGTCTCGGTGGTGTCGGCGCTGCTGCCGCCCGATGTCATGCAGATCGACATGGTCAGGGCGCACGGGCTGGCGCTGCCGGCGATGGTGCTGACCGTCCCGCTGGCCGCGGTGGCCGTGCGCCGCATGCGGGCCGCACCGATCCTGGTCGGCGGGCTCACGCTGCTGGCGCTCGCCGACGCGGCCGGCGGCTACGCCGGCTCCCCGCTGGTCGTCGGGATCCTCCGCGTGGCGCACGGGATCGGCGCCGGGCTGCTGGTCCCCGCCACGCTGGTGGCGGTGTGGGAACGGCCCCGGTTCCTCCGCGCGGTGTGGGCGGGCGTGCTCGCGGTGAGCCTTCTGGCCGCGCAGGCGATGGCCCTGTGGCCCCTGGACGAGGCCACATCCTGGCGGATCACGCTCCAGCCGTACCCGATGCTGACCGGTGTCGCGCTCGCGCTCGCCGCGCTCTACCTCGTGCTCTGGCTGAGGAGCGGCCAGAGCGCCACGGCGGGCCCCGGGCCGAGCGCCGCGGAGCGCGGGCGGCTGCTGATGGCCACCACGCCGGCCGTGGGCATCGTGGTCCTCGCCCTGGGCGCCACATTCGAGTGGGCGCCGGAGCTCATCGTCGTCGCGGCGATGCTGTCCGTCCTCGCGCTGCTGGGACTCGCCTCCGTCGGGACCTTCGAGGGGATGAACGGGCGCACTCTCGCCTACACGATGGTGGCGGTGGGGGTGGTCACCCTGCCCACGGCGGCCCAGGTCACCTATGTCGGGCTCGGCGGGCTGGGCGGTCCCGGGCTCTCCGGGCTCTGGCCGGCATTCGCGGTCGCCGGAGCGGCCGGTCTCGTCGCGGCCGTGCTGGCGGGGCAGCTGAAGGACGCCGTCATGCCCCTGGTGGCGGCCGGTGGTCTCGTGGTCGTTGTGGGCGGGCTGTGCGCCGTCAGGTTCCTGCTCCCGGCCGCCGGCGGGCCGGCTCTGATCATCCCGTTCCTGCTGCTGGCGGTCGGCGCTGCGACGGCCCTCACCTCCGCCCTGCGCCCGTCGGGCGCGGGCGCCGCGCTCTTCGCGCTGTCGCTGTTCTTCCCGGGTGTCCTCGCGGGCTTCATGCTGGGCAGCGGCATCCTGCTCCTGCGCCTCAGCGAGGCCACGAAGAAGGCCACGTCCGCCCAGGCGCTGGTCGACGCGTACGTGAGCGCCCTGCACTTCTGGGCGCTGGTCGGCGGCGCGCTGGTGGTCGTGGTGATCACGATCGGCGCGATCCTCGCCCGTCGCGCGGCGGCGTCACCGGGTACGGCCGCCGCAGGCCTGGCCGTCGGCGAGGAGGAGAAGGCCGCGGCGGACACGCCGGGTCCCGCATCGGAGCAGGGAGCGGAGACGGGTCCCGGATCGTGGCAGGGCGCGGGAGCGAAACCCGAGCCGGAGCAGGGAACGGGAGTGAAGCTCGAATCCGAGCAGGAGGCGCCGGCGGTGCCCTCGCCCATGTCCTCGCCGGAGGACTCCGGTGAGGACAGGCCGGCCGACGCGTGAGATCGCCGACCACGGGGGATCTCGTGGAGGACGGTAAACTTCGCCCGTTCACCGCAGTCTGCGAGTCATCAATGTTCGAAGGAGAACATCAGTGTCCGAGCGCACTCTTGTCCTGATCAAGCCCGACGGCGTCGCGCGTGGTCTCATCGGCGACGTGATCGCCCGCGTCGAGCGTAAGGGCCTGAAGGTCGTGGCGATGGACCTGCGCACGCTGGACGCCGACACCGCCAAGACCCACTACGCCGAGCACTCCGAGCGGCCGTTCTTCGGCGAGCTGGTCGAGTTCATCACCTCCGGCCCGCTGGTCGCGATGGTGCTCGAGGGCCCCCGCGCCGTCGAGGCGTTCCGCTCCCTGGCCGGCCTGACCGACCCGGTCAAGTCCGCTCCGGGCACCATCCGCGGTGACCACGCCCTGGAGATCGGCGAGAACGTGGTCCACGGCTCCGACTCTCCCGAGTCCGCCGCCCGCGAGATCAAGATCTTCTTCCCGGACCGCTTCTAGCACCCGTCCGGCCACCCTCGCCCGCCGCGGGCGAGTCGTGGCGGCCGCGGCATCGGCGTCCGGCCTTCCGGTCGTCCGGCGCAGTCGGGCCTCGCCGTCCTCCCGGGGACGGCGAGGCCCGACGCGTTTCCGGAAACCGGAGATTTTAATGGGACGAGACGGCTCATTATGCCCATAGATGGGTACGCCAGGTTACGCTTCGAATTCGTTCCGTAGTTTTCGCCGATGACCTGACGGAAGGAAGGCAGCCTTCCATGGGCAGCAAGCTTGCGTTCCTCGGCCGCGACATGGCGGTCGACCTGGGCACCGCCAACACGCTCGTCTACGTGCGAGGCCGCGGTGTCGTCCTCAACGAACCGTCCGTCGTGGCGATCAACACGACCACGGGGAAGATCGTGGCCATCGGCATCGAGGCCAAACGGATGATCGGCCGCACCCCCGCCAACGTCGTGGCCGTCCGGCCGCTCAGAAACGGGGTCATCGCCGACTTCGACGTCACCGAGCGGATGCTCCGCTACTTCATCCAGCGGGTGCACCGGCGCCGTCCCTTCGCCAAACCGCGCATCGTCATCGCGGCTCCGAGCGGGATCACCGGCATCGAGCAGCGCGCGGTGAAGGAGGCCGGCTACCAGGCCGGGGCCCGGCGGGTCTACCTCATCGACGAGCCGATGGCGGCGGCGATCGGGGCAGGCCTCCCGGTGCACGAACCGACCGGCAACATGGTGGTCGACATCGGCGGGGGCACCACCGAGGTCGCCATCATCTCGATGGGCGGCGTGGTGACCAGCCAGTCGATCCGGGTGGGCGGCGACGAGCTGGACCAGGCGATCATCACCTTCGCGAAGAAGGAGTACTCCCTGATGCTCGGCGAGCGCACCGCCGAGGAGATCAAGATGGCGATCGGCTCGGCCTGCGCGTTGCCGGAGGAGGGTCACGCGGAGATCCGGGGCCGTGACCTGGTCAGCGGTCTGCCGAAGACGGCGGTGGTGTCGGCGGGCGAGATCCGTACGGCCACCGAGGAGCCGGTGAACGCGATCGTGGACGCGGTCAAGACCACACTGGACAAGTGTCCGCCGGAGCTCTCCGGCGACCTGATGGACCGGGGCATCGCGATCACCGGGGGAGGCGCGCTCCTGGCCGGTCTGGACGAGCGGCTCAGAGACGAGACCGGGATGCCGATCCACCGCGTGGACAACGCGCTCGACGCGGTCGCGCTCGGGTCGGGCAAGTGCGTCGAGGACTTCGAGGCCCTGCAGCAGGTTCTCGTGCCGGAGCCACGGCATTGATGAAGGACACACGCCGGACACGGGCGATCACGGGGTTGATGCTGGCCACGGCACTGGTGCTCATGACCGTGGACCACCGGACGGGAGAGAACTCGCCCCTCGGCCCGCTCAAGGGGATCGGCGCTGCGGTGTTCGGCGGTGTCGAGGAGCTGGGGGCCGGGGTGGCGCGGCCGGCGGGCCGGTTCGTCGACGCGCTGCTGGACGCGCCCGGCGCGCAGCGGCGCGAGGAGGAGCTGCGCAGGGAGAACGACCGGCTCAGGCAGAGCCTCGTGGCGCAGAACCTGGACCATCGCAGGTCGGATGAGCTGCGCCGGCTGCTGAACGCCGCGGGGACCGGTGGATACAAGATCGTTCCTGCTCAGGTGATCGCCCGGCGCGGCGTTCCCGGGTTCGAGGAGGCCGTCGAGCTGGACGCCGGCCACTCCGACGGGGTGAGGCCCGAGATGACGGTGCTGAGCGGTGCGGGCCTGGTCGGCAGGGTGATCCGGGTGGGGCCGTCCACCTCGACCGTGGTCCTGGTCAGCGACCTCGCCTCGGCGACCGGCGCCCGCCTGGAGGGCAGCGGCGAGATAGGGATCGTGAACGGGACGGGTGACCACGGCCGGCTGCTCCAGTTCCGGCTGCTCGACTCCACCGCCCCGCTCGAAGCCGGTCAGCGGATCGTGAGCTTCGGCTCCCACCGCGGCGCGCCGTACGTGGCGGGAGTGCCGATCGGGGTGATCGAACGGGTGGAGGCGACGCCGGGGGAGCTGACCCGGACCGCCTACGCGCGGCCGTACGCCGACCTGACGGCGCTGGACGTGGTGGGGGTGGTGGCGGAGCCGCCGAGCCGCGATCCGCGCGACGCGCTCCTGCCGCCCCGTCCTTCGAAGACATCGGGCCCTTCGAAGACATCGGGCCCTCCGAAGACATCGGGCCCTTCGAAGACACCCGCCGCTCCGAAACGATCGCAGTCTCCGGGACGAGAGGGAGTCTGAATGACGAGGCGTGACACGACGGCCCTGAGCCTGATCTTGGTGGTGATGATCCTCCAGGTGACGGTCGTCAACCGGTTCTCACTGCCCGGCGGGGTCGCGCCCGACCTGCTGCTGCTCGCCGTGGTGGGCTACGCGCTGGTCTGCGGGGCGGAGTCCGGAGCGGTCATGGGCTTCGCGGCCGGGCTGCTCGACGACATCCTGCCGCCCGCCGCGCACGTGGCGGGCCAGCGCGCGCTGGTGCTGTGCCTGGTCGGGTACGTCGCCGGCCGCGTGATGGAGAGCCGGGAGGACGCCGGGCCGGTGGTGGCGCTGGGCTGTGCGGTCGCGGGCCCGGTGGTCGCGGCGGCGGTCGGCGGGCTGATGGGGGAGGTCCCCGCCGGTGCGGAGGCGCTCCGGCAGCTGCTGCCCGCGGCGGTGGCCGGCAACGTGCTGGCCGCGCCGCCGGTGGTGTGGACGGTGGCGCGGCTGGTCCGGGGCAAGGTCCGGCCCGTGCCCCGCCCGGGGTACACCGCCCTGCGGAGCTCCGCCCTGCGGAGTCGCTCGTGAGCCGCATGAGGAGCCGGCTGCGGGCGCTGCGGGCCCTGACGCTGGCGCTGCTGGTGATGCTCGGCGCGCGGCTCTGGCAGGTGCAGGTCGTGGACGGTCCCCGGTACGTGGCGGCGGCGACCGAGACGCGCACGCGCGACGTCGTGGTGCCCGCCGTACGGGGACAGATCCTCGACTCGACGGGACGGCTGCTGGTGCGCAACCGGACCGCGCTGGTGGTCTCGGTGGACCGTACGGCCCTGGTCAAGATGAAGGACGGGGGCAAGGCCGTGATGGCGCGGCTGGGTGCCGTGCTCGGCCGGAACCCGGCGGACCTGACCCGGCGGATCCGGCCGTGCGGCCCCACGGTCTCCAAGCCGTGCTGGGCCGGCTCGCCGCACCAGCCGGTCCCGGTCGACGGCGACGTCAGCACCCGTGAGGCCCTGCAGATCATGGAGCGGCAGGAGAGGTTCCCCGGGATCGTCACCAGCGTGCAGGCCGTACGGGATCATCCGGGCCGGAGCGCGGGGGTGCAGGCGCTGGGTTACCTGCAGCCGGTCACGAAGGAGGAGCTGGAGAGGCGCGAGGGGTTCAAGGCGGAGTTCTCGGGGGTGGACGTGTCGGGCCGGGACGGCCTGGAGTCGGTCTACGACCGGGAGCTGCGCGGCACGCCGGGGCGCAAGCGGGTGCAGGTGGACCGGCTGGGCCGGGTGCTCGGGACGGAGGAGCAGGTGGCGGCCAGGCCCGGGGACATGCTCATCACCAGCATCGACGCCAGGGTGCAGGCCGTGACGGAGAAGGCGATAGCCGAGGCGATGGAGGCCGCGCCGCAGGCCGACGGGGCCGCAGGAGTGGTGCTGGACGCGAGGAGCGGCCGGGTCGTCGCGATCGCCAGCGCGCCGACCTACGACCCGGGGGTCTGGACCGGCGGCATCGAGGAGGAGGACTACCGGCGTCTGCTGTCGAAGAGGTCGGGCCAGCCGCTGGTGTCGCGGGCCATCAAGGGGGAGTTCGCGCCCGGTTCGACGTTCAAGATGTCGTCGGTCGCGGCGATGCTGCGGGCCGGCTACCCGATCGACGGCCGCTACAACTGCCCCGGCTCCTTCATGGTCGGCGGCCGGTCGTTCAACAACTTCCGCGGCCGGGCGCTGGGCGTGCTGAGCCTGCACACGGCCCTGGTGAAGTCGTGCGACACGATCTTCTACCGGGCCGCCTTCGAGCAGTACACGCGCGACGGCGGCCGCAAGCCCAGGGGCAAACCCAAGGAGATCATGGCGAACACGGCGCGGGCCTTCGGCTTCGGCCGCCCGACCGGCATCGACCTGCCGGGCGAGTCTCCCGGCAGGATCCCGGACCGGGCCTGGAAGAAGGAGACGTGGGTCGCCACCAAGGAGGAAAACTGCAGGCGCGCCAGGACCGGCTATCCGGAGGTCGCCAGGACCGACGCCGGCCGGGCCGCCTTCCTCAAGGCGCTGGCGCGCGACAACTGCCAGGAGGGCGACCAGCTGCGCCCCGGTGACGCGGCCAACTTCTCCATCGGCCAGGGCGACGTGCTGGTGACGCCGATCCAGCTCGCCGCGGCCTACGCGGCGCTGGTCACCGACGGCAGGCTGCGCAGCCCCCGGGTGGGCTGGATGCTGGTCCGGCCGGACGGCACCAAGGTCAGGGAGATCGAGCCGCCGGTCACGGGTAAGCTGCCGATCTCCCCTGCCGAACGGGCCTATATCAAGCGGGCGCTGAGCCAGGTCACCGCCGACGGCACAGCGGCCGGGGCGTTCCTCGGCTTCCCCATGAAGAAGGTGAAGATCGGCGGCAAGACCGGCACCGCCGAGGTGTACGGCAAGGCGGACACCTCCTGGTTCGCCTCGTTCGCGCCGGTGCACGACCCCCGGTTCGTGGTCGTCGTCATGGTCTCCCAGGGCGGCTTGGGCAGCGAGGCCGCGGCCCCGGCCGTACGGAAGATCTACGAGGGCATCTACGGGTTCACACCCGAGGGCAAGCGGGCTCCGGCGGCGCTGCCGGGCTGGGCGCCCGCGGCCGCGCCCCCGGTGATCGGGCCGGACGGCACGGTCGTCCGGAAGGTCAAGGCGGGACGGGGGAAGGTCCGGTGATCCGGATGAACTTCCCGCCGCGCCGGTTCCGCACCCGCGGGCTGGCGGGAGCCTCCTCGCCGGTGTGGCGGATGGACGGCCCGCTGGTGGTCGCGGTGGCCGCGCTCGCCATGATCGGCACGCTGCTGATCTGGTCGTCCACCAGGACGTGGGCGCCCGGCAGCACGGGCCTGCTCAAGAAGCACCTGCTCAACCTCGGCATCGGGACCGCGCTGGCCGTCGCGGCGGCCACGGTGGACCACCGGGCGCTGCGGGCCTACTCACCGCTGGTGTACGGCGCCGCCGCGCTCGGCCTGGTCCTGGTGATAACGCCGGTCGGGTCGGAGGTCAACGGAGCCCATTCCTGGATCATGCTGGGCGGCGGGTTCGCCCTGCAGCCCTCGGAGTTCGCCAAGCTCGGCCTGGTGCTCGCGCTCTCCATGCTGCTGGCCCAGCCCGCGGTGGGAAGCGACCGGCCCCGCGGGCTGGACGTGGTGATCGCGCTGGGGGTGGCCGGGCTCACCATGGGCCTGGTCATGGCGCAGCCCGACTTCGGCACCACGATGGTCCTGGGCGTGATCACGGCGGGCGCGTTGATCCTCAGCGGAATCCGCAAGCGCTGGGTCGTCGCCCTGGCCGCCGCCGTGGCAGCCGGGGGAGCGGCCGTGTGGTTCCTCGACGTGCTGGAGCCGTACCAGGTCGCCCGGTTCACCGCCTTCGTCGACCCCTCCACCGACCCGCGAGGCGTCGGCTACAACAGCACCCAGTCGGTGAACGCCGTCGGCTCGGGGCAGCTGTTCGGAAAAGGGCTGTTCGGCGGGGGACAGACCATGGGCCGGTTCGTGCCCGAGCAGCACACCGACTTCGTCTTCACCGTGGCGGGCGAGGAGTTCGGGTTCCTGGGCTCGGTCACCGTGGTGGTGCTGCTCGGGGTGGTGCTGCTGCGGGGCCTGCGGATCGCCCGGCTGTGCGAGAACCGGTTCGGCATGCTGGTGGCCGGCACGATCGTGTGCTGGCTGGGCTTCCAGGTCCTCATCAACGTCGGCATGACGATCGGGGTCATGCCGATCACCGGCCTCCCGCTGCCGTTCGTCTCCTACGGCGGCACCGCGACCTTCGCCAACATGATCGCCGTCGGGATCCTCCAGGCGATCCACATGCACGAGCACCGGTTCTAGCCTGCCCGCCGTACGGCAGGGCGGCTCCGTTACATGAGAGCCGTCCGCATGTGCGCGGTCCCCGGCTCTCACTGGCCTTTTCCCCGTCAAGCGAACATTCTGGGAACGAAGCCGGAACTCACGATGACGGAGGGGCCGTGATATCGGAGCTCGCCGAGCGGCAGCGCGCGCTTGAGCTGTTGCGCACCGCGTTCCCCGACTACCGGATCGTGTTCAGCAAGGGAAGGTGGGCGGCGGTCTCGGCGGGCAGCCCGCCGGCGGTCTGGTTCGCCGAGACCCCGAGCAGCCTGTGCGGGCAGCTCTTCCTGGCCCAGCTCCGCAACGGCGGGACGGTCGTGCCCTTCCGCCAGGACGGCGCCCCTTCGTGACGGAGCGGTCCCCGTGCGACCGCCCGAGGACCGCCCTCCGCAGGAGGAGACGGGTTCTCAGTCCACCCGGCGCCCGCCGGGACACTAGCGTGGAGACATTCCCCTTTTCCCGTGGAGACGCCGGAGCGCCGCGTGAAGACGACCCCCCGCAACGACGGCCGGGAGAGCCGATGACCCAGAGTTCCCGCGGCGGCGACCGCGCCACGCTGGCCTACGCGACCATCATCCGCAACCGCACGCTGGCCGCGCTGCAGGGCCCGCCGTCCGTGGCCGTCATCCAGCGGATGGTGGACGAGATCCACGCCTGCGCCCCCCAGCAGACCAGGTTCAAGTGCTGGAGGCTGGCGCACGGCTGGACGGTGGAGGAGGCCATCGAGCACTTCCACGCCATGTGCGACCGGCAGCGGATCAAACGGCGCGGGCTCAGCGAGCGTTCCTGGCGGGAGTGGGAGGCGGGCTCGCGGCCCGACCGCGACTACACCGACCTGCTCTGCCGCCTGTTCGAGACCGGGCCGGTCCAGCTCGGCTTCGCCCAGGACTACACGCCCGAGGGGCTGCGCACCGCCCCGCCCGCGCTGGACCTGATCGCCACGGCCGCGGACGAGGCGGGCAGCCACGCCGAGCAGGCCGAAGCCAGCGAGCTGGGTTCCGGCGCGCTGGAGCGGCTGCGCACCCAGGTGATCTGGGTGGGCAAGCGGTACGTCTCCGAGGCCCCGCTGCCGTTGTTCGTGGAGATGCGGGAGCTGCAGGAGCGCACCCGCAGGGCGCTGGACAAACGCATCCATCCGCAGCAGGCCAGAGAGCTCTACTTCCTGACCGGCGCGTTGTGCGGGCTGATGGCCAACGTCAGCATGGACATGGATCGCCTGATCCCCGCCGACACCCTCGCCCGGGCGGCCTGGACCTACGGCAAGGTCGCCGGGCACCCGGCGCTGATGGGCTGGGCACGGGGCATGCAGTCCTCGGTGGCCCTGTGGGACAAGCGCTACGGCGACGCGGCCCGATACGCCGAGGAGGGCCTGACCCATCTGCACGCCGGCTCCGGCGCGACCCGGCTGCACATGCTGCGGGCACGGTCCTACGCGATGCTGGGCCGCACCCGCGAGGCCGCCGAGGCGCTCGCCCGCGCCCAGGACGCCCGCACGGCCGGGAGGGACGAACTGCACGACGAGATCGGCGGGGAGTTCGCCTTCCGCCCGGCCAAGGAGCGCTACTACGCGGCGGTCACCCAGCTGCACCTGGGCGACCCGGGGCGGGCCATCGAGGCGGCCCGGGACTCGCTGTCCCTCTACGCCGCGGGGGAGCCGGAGAACCGCTCCTACGGCTGCGAGTCCATGGCCGGCGCCCACCTGGTGGTCGCCCACCTGATGGAGGGCGACCCGGCCGGCGCGGAGGAGGCGATGGAGCCCATCCTCGCGCTCCCGCCCGACCGGCGGATCAGCAGTCTGGGCGCCACCCTGGACACCGGTCGCGCGCTGGTCTCCGCCCAGCGGGGCGGGGAGCGCATCGCGCGGCAGATCGAGAGTTTCTGCGCCGTGGGCCTGCCGCAGCAGGCCCGGCACGCGATCTCCGAGAGGAACCGATGACATGACGATCGCCGCCGAAGGGGAACTCCTCGGCCGGACGGGCGCCGCGCTCCGCCTGGCATGCGGGCAGGCGGGGCTGGGCACGGGGGACGTCACCCTGCTGCGGGACTTCGCCAACGCCGTCTACCACCTGCCCGCCGAAGGGGTGGTGGTACGGCTGGCGCAGGCGGCGGCGCCGGGCAAGTACGACCGGCTGACGACCTCGGTCCGGGTCACCCGCTGGCTCGCCGAGCAGGGCTTTCCCACGGTCCGGCCGCTGGAGGTCAGGCAGCCGGTCGCCGCCGGGGGGTTCCTGGTGACCTTCTGGCACCACGAGGAGCACGTCGGGCCGGCACCGGAGCCGGCGGAGCTCGGCTCGCTGCTGCGGCTGCTGCACGAGCTGCCGCCGGTCCCGTTCGAGCTGCCGACCCACGACCCGTTCGGACCGGTGCGGCGGGCGATCGACGCCGGGCGCCTGCTCGGCGAGGACGACCGCGCCTGGCTGCTGCGCCGCTGCGACGAGCTCGCGGAGGCCTACTACGAGCGGGTGCGGTTCGCCCTGCCGTACGGGCTCGTCCACGGCGACGCGCACCGGGGCAACCTGATCAGGACCGCGGGCGGGCTGCTGCTGTGCGACTGGGACTCGGTGTGCGCGGGCCCCAGGGAGACCGACCTGATCCCCACGCTGCAGGGTGTGCGGTTCGGGCTGACCGAGCAGCAGCGGGCCGGTTTCAGCCGGGCGTACGGCCACGACCTGACCGCCTGGGAGGGCTACCCGGTGATGCGCGACATGCGGGAGCTGCAGACCCTCACGGCGGTGCTGCGCAACGCCCACCGCGACGAGGCGGCCGCGGGGGAGCTGCGGCACCGGCTTGACTCCCTGCGAGCGGGTGACGACCGCCTGTGGCATCCGTTTTAGCGGATACCCTTGAACACATGTCTGTTGAGTCCTTGTTTCCCCGCCTGGAAGCGCTGCTGCCCAAGGTGAGCAAGCCGATCCAGTACGTCGGGGGTGAGCTCAACTCGACCGTCAAGGACTGGGACGAGGCCACGGTCCGTTGGGCTCTGATGTACCCCGACGCCTACGAGGTGGGTCTGCCCAACCAGGGCGTCCAGATCCTCTACGAGATCCTCAACGAGCTGCCGGAGACGCTCGCCGAGCGGACCTACGCGGTCTGGCCCGACATGGAAGCACTCATGCGCGCCGAGGGCGTCCCGCAGTTCACGGTCGACGCGCACCGGCCGGTGCGGGCCTTCGACGTGCTGGGCCTCTCTTTCTCGACCGAGCTGGGCTACACCAACATGCTCACCGCGCTGGACCTGGCGGGCATCCCGCTGGAGGCCGCCGAGCGCGGTGACGACGATCCGATCGTGCTCGCGGGCGGCCACGCGGCCTTCAACCCCGAGCCGATCGCCGACTTCCTCGACGCCGCGGTGCTGGGCGACGGGGAGCAGATCGCCATCGCGATCACCGAGGTCATCCGCGAGTGGAAGGCCGAGGGCTCGCCCGGCGGACGCGACGAGCTGCTCATGCGGCTCGCCGAGTCCGGTGGGGTCTACGTCCCCAGGTTCTACGACGTCGACTACCACGCCGACGGCCGGATCCAGCGCGTCGCGCCGAACCGGTCGGGCGTGCCGTGGCGGGTGCACAAGCACACGGTCATGGACCTGGACGAGTGGCCCTATCCGAAGAAGCCGCTGGTCCCGCTGGCCGAGACCGTGCACGAGCGGTTCAGCGTGGAGATCTTCCGGGGCTGCACCCGGGGCTGCCGCTTCTGCCAGGCCGGGATGATCACCCGTCCGGTGCGGGAGCGGTCGATCACCACGATCGGCGACATGGTCGAGGCGGGCGTCAAGGCGTCCGGCTTCAACGAGGTCGGGCTCCTCTCGCTGTCCAGCGCCGACCACTCCGAGATCGGCGACATCGCCAAGGGGCTGGCCGACCGCTACGAGGGCACCAACACCTCGCTTTCGCTGCCCTCGACCCGGGTCGACGCCTTCAACATCGATCTGGCCAACGAGTTCTCCCGCAACGGCCGCCGGTCCGGTCTCACGTTCGCCCCGGAGGGCGGTTCCGAGCGCATGCGCAAGGTGATCAACAAGATGGTCACCGAGGAGGACCTGATCCGGACCGTCACCACGGCCTACACCCAGGGCTGGCGGCAGGTGAAGCTCTACTTCATGTGCGGCCTGCCCACCGAGGAGGACGCCGACGTGCTCGGCATCGCCGACCTGGCGAAGAAGGTCATCCAGGCGGGCCGGGAGGCGACCGGGTCGCGCGACATCCGCTGCACGGTCTCCATCGGCGGGTTCGTGCCCAAGCCGCACACGCCGTTCCAGTGGGCGGCCCAGGCCGACCACGAGACGGTGGACCGCCGGCTCAAGGCCCTCAAGGACGCGCTGCGCGGCGACAAGGAGTACGGCCGGGCCATCGGCCTGCGCTACCACGACGGCAAACCCTCGATCGTGGAGGGCCTGCTGTCGCGGGGCGACCGCCGGGTGGGCCGGGTCATCCGCGCGGTGTGGGAGGACGGCGGCCGGTTCGACGGCTGGAGCGAGCACTTCTCCTACCAGCGCTGGATGGACGCCGCGGCCAAGGCCGGGGTGGACGTCGACTGGTACACCACGCGCGAGCGCGAGGAGAACGAGGTCCTGCCCTGGGACCACCTCGACGCCGGGCTCGACCGCGAGTGGCTCTGGCAGGACTGGCAGGACGCGGTCAACGACGTCGAGGTCGAGGACTGCCGCTGGACCCCGTGCTACGACTGCGGCGTGTGTCCCACGATGGGCACCGAGATCCAGATCGGCCCGACCGGCCGGAAACTCCTGCCGCTGACGGTCGTGTAGGGCCCGGCGCGGAGCCCCGGGCCGGGGCTCCGCCCCTGGTCCGGGAAGAAGCCTTCGTCACCGGCGGTTGTCCATAGTGGGCGGTGCGTGAGCGCGGCCTGCTCCGAGACGACGGCCACGATTCGGAAAGGACGGCACCACTCTGAAACCCGCTCCCGATGGGCCTCCGCCCGCGCCCGTGGTGCAGCGCCTGCGCGTGCGCTACGCCAAGCGCGGACGCCTGCGCTTCACCAGCCACCGTGACATCTCCCGGGCCGTCGAGCGCGCGGTACGGCGCGCGGATGTCCCCGTGGCGTTCAGCGCGGGCTTCTCACCGCATCCGAAGATCTCCTACGTGGGGGCGGCCGCCCCGACCGGGGTCGCCAGCGAGGCCGAGTACCTCGAGATCGGCGTGACGCGGGAGTGCGATCCCGACCGGCTTCGCGCCGATCTGGACTCCTCGCTCCCGCCCGGCCTCGACGTGCTCGACGTCGTGGCGGCGACGGCCGGGAGCCTGGCCGACCGGCTGGAGTGCTCGGCGTGGGAGATCCGGCTGCCGGGTGCCGATCCGGCCCTGGCGGGGAAGGCGGTGGAGAGCTTCAACGCCGCCGAACGGATCGAGGTCGAGCGCCTGACCAAGAAGGGAATGCGCCGCTTCGACGCGCGAGAGGCGGTGCTGGACTTGCACGCCATCGAAGGAGGAGAGACAACAGCAGGTCAGGCGTCCGGCCAGTCATGTGTCATACTTCGCATGGTTGTACGGCACGCAACTCCTGCCGTTCGACCCGACGACGTCCTCACCGGATTGCGTCTCGTGGCCGACTTCGCGCCGCCGTCACCCCCCGAGGTGACCAGGCTGGCGCAGGGGCCGCTGGACGTGCGCATCGGTGGCCCCGCCGACCCGTTCGGCCTTGACCGCGATGCTACGCGCGGCGGCGAAACGGGACCGGTGGGCGAGCACGTCGACGGCGACCTATAGGACTTGGCGCCGGGCTCAGGCCCGGCGGACAGCGAGAGACGAGAGCTCCCGCGCGGCGCGGAGACGTGCCCGGGAGCTGACGGGAGAACGCCCGCATGCTCGACAACGAGCCCAACGTCGGGGCCAACGGCCCTGCCGGGGACATAACGGAACAGGCTGCTCAGCCGACACGCCGCAGGCGATCCGCCAGCCGGCCCGCCGGACCTCCACCGGAGGAACCGGAGCCCGCGCCGGCCGTCGTGACCGCTGAGCCGGTCGCGCAGGCCGCGCCCGCACAGGAGGCCGCGCCCGCACAGGAGGGTGCCGCCGTGGAGGAGGCGCCTCCCAAGCGCGCCACCCGGCGCAAGGCGGCCACCGCGGACACCGCGGCCGGTACGGCCACCACGCGGCGTGGCCGTGCCAAGAAGACGGACGCCGTGCAGCCCGCGCAGGAGGAGGCTCCCGCGCCGGTCGCCGAGCCCGCCCCGGAGCCCGCCGCGGCGGCGCCCGTAAAGCGGACCCGCACACGCAAGAAGGCCGTCCAGGAGACCGAGGAGGACGCGCGGCCCGTAGCGGAGCCGTTCGCGCTCGAACCGTCCCTGGACCTGTCCACCGCCGAGGCCGAGGAGGTCGCGGCGGCGCTGCTGCTGGCGATGCCCGCCGACGAGCCGCTGGACGACGAACCCGGCGGTGAGGAGGTCGTCGAGGATCCGGACGACCTGTTCGCCGACCCGTTCGGGTTGTCCTCCCGGGGACGCGCCGAGGTGCCCTCGGTGACCTTCCAGGCGCCCGCGGCGGTGTTCCAGCCGCTGTTCCAGGCTCCCGACCCGTACCGGGCCGAGTCGCCGTCCCGCCCCGCCGCAGAGCGCGTGGAGCGCCAGCCCGAGCCCGTCGAGGCCGAGACCGAGGCCGAGGAGGAGCCCGAGGACGAGGAGATCGACGAGGCCGAGGGCGACGAGGCCGGCGGACGCCGCCGGCGCCGCCGCAGGGGCGGCCGCGGCCGGGGCAAGGGCCGCGAGCTGGACGAGGCCGAGGACGGCGAGGCCGAGCAGGGCGAGGAGGAGGCCGCCGAGCCCGGGCAGGAAGACGAGGCCGGGGAGGCCGGCAGCTCGCGCCGCCGCCGCCGGCGCCGCCGCAGGGGCACCGACGACGTCGCCGAGATCCAGGACGACCCGCCGAACACCGTGGTGCGCATCCGCGCTCCCCGCGCCGGGCGCGGCACCTCGATGGACGAGGTGCAGAGCGTGCGCGGCTCGACCCGGCTGGAGGCCAAGAAGCAGCGCCGCAGGGAGGGCCGCGAGCTGGGCCGCCGGCGCCCGCCGATCATCACCGAGTCGGAGTTCCTGGCCCGCCGGGAGTCCGTCGAGCGCATGATGGTGGTCCGCCGCACCGGTGGCCGCACCCAGATCGCGGTGCTGGAGGACGACGTCCTCGTCGAGCACTACGTGGACCGCGAGGCGAGCCAGTCCTACGTGGGCAACGTCTACCTCGGCAAGGTGCAGAACGTCCTGCCGAGCATGGAGGCGGCGTTCGTCGACATCGGCAAGGGCCGCAACGCGGTGCTGTACGCCGGTGAGGTCAACTTCGACACCGCCGGCCTGGAGGGGCAGCCCAAGCGGATCGAGGTGGCCCTGAAGTCGGGGCAGTCGGTGCTCGTCCAGGTGACCAAGGACCCGATGGGGCACAAGGGCGCCCGCCTGACCTCCCAGGTCAGCCTTCCCGGTCGCTACCTGGTCTACGTGCCCGACGGCTCGATGACCGGGATCAGCCGCAAGCTCCCCGACAAGGAGCGCACCCGGCTCAAGGGCATCCTGAAGAAGGTCATGCCGGAGAACGCCGGCGTGATCGTCCGCACGGCGGCCGAGGGCGCGTCGGAGGAGGAGCTCGGCCGCGACGTGGCCCGGCTGTCGGCCCAGTGGGAGAACATCCAGCGCAAGGCCAAGTCGGCCAGCGCGCCGGAGCTGCTGTCCGCCGAGCCCGACATGACCGTCCGGGTGGTCCGCGACGTGTTCAACGAGGACTTCGCCTCGCTGGTCGTCCAGGGTGACGAGGTGTGGAACACGGTGGACGAGTACGTCCGCTACGTGGCCCCGCATCTGGCCGAGCGGCTGACCCGGTGGGACGAGGACGGCGACGTCTTCGCCGCCTACCGGATCGACGAGCAGATCGCCAAGGCGATGGAGCGCAAGGTCTGGCTGCCCAGCGGCGGCTCGCTGGTGATCGACCGGACCGAGGCGATGACCGTCGTCGACGTCAACACCGGCAAGTTCACCGGGCAGGGCGGCAACCTCGAGGAGACCGTCACCCGCAACAACCTGGAGGCGGCCGAGGAGATCGTCCGCCAGCTCAGGTTGCGGGACATCGGCGGCATCATCGTCATCGACTTCATCGACATGGTGCTGGAGAGCAACCGCGACCTGGTGCTCCGGCGGCTGCTGGAGTGCCTGGCCCGCGACCGCACCAAGCACCAGGTCGCCGAGGTCACCTCCCTCGGTCTGGTCCAGATGACCCGCAAGCGGGTCGGACAGGGCCTCCTGGAGGCGTTCTCGAACGTCTGCGAGTGCTGCAACGGCCGAGGCCTGCACATCTCGGCGGAGCCGGTCGAGGGCAAGCCGGAGCCGCGCGGCACCCAGGGCAAGATGGCCGTGGAGAAGGCGGTGGCGGACAAGATCGGCAAGGAGGCCGGCAGTGCCGTCGCGGCCGGTGACCAGTCCGGGCGTGATACGGTCACAGATGCGCTTGCCGACGTCCCGGATGAGGACGCGCAAGCCGCACAGGCTTCCGGCCGGGGGCGGAGACGCTCCCGCAAGGCCAAGCCGGCCGACTAGCCGGTGCCCCGTGGCAGGCAAGGGCCGCGGGGCACGGCATGGTCGGTTCCGGTGAACGCCGGCGCGCTCCGGTCGCGCCGGCACCCCGACGTTCCGCCCGGTTCGACCAGGGCACCGTAGTCCGGTACCCTGATTAATCGGTGCGCTCGTGGCGCGCCCTGTTCGCGCGCCTACCTGGTTCGTCGGTCAAATCGGTGACCATAGCCGGATGCGGGCGCAGCATCCAGCGAGCATGTAGTCAGAAGAAGGGTTCCGCGGTGTACGCGATCGTTCGTTGCGGCGGCAGGCAGCAGAAGGTCTCCGTCGGTGACGTCCTCGAGGTGGACAAGGTCGCCGGCGAGGTCGGTTCCACGGTTACGCTGCCGACGGTGCTCGTCGTCAACGACGGCGACGTGACCACCGAGGCCGGCCGGTTCTCGGTCGCCGCCGAGATTCTCGGCGAGACCAAGGGTCCGAAGATCCGCATTCTGAAGTACAAGAACAAGAGTGGTTACAAGAAGCGCCAGGGTCACCGCCAGCGGTACACCCAGGTGAAGATCACCGGCATCAACCAGGCCTGAGTTTCGGGAGTTTTGCGAGATGGCACACAAGAAGGGCGCGTCGTCCACTCGGAACGGCCGTGACTCCAACGCCCAGCGGCTCGGCGTGAAGCGCTTCGGCGGCCAGCTGGTCAACGCCGGTGAGATCATCGTCCGCCAGCGTGGCACCCACTTCCACCCGGGCGACAACGTCGGCCGCGGTGGTGACGACACGCTGTTCGCGCTGGCCGCGGGCCACGTGCAGTTCGGCGTCAAGCGCGGTCGCCGCGCGGTGAGCATCGTCCCGGTCGCGGAGTAGATCCGCACCGGCAGACGTTGAAGACAGGGGTGGATCGCGTTCCGCGGTCCACCCCTGTTGCGTTGTGAGGCGGGGAGTCCCGCCGAGAGGCGAGGTTTCCCGCGACGAGCGGGGTTCCCGCAGATGGGGGTAGGAGAGCAGACATGCCGGACTTTGTGGACCAGGTGGTCCTGCACATCAAGGCCGGTGACGGGGGACATGGCTGCGCCTCTGTCCATCGGGAGAAGTTCAAGCCGCTCGGCGGCCCCGACGGGGGCAACGGCGGCCGGGGCGGCGACGTGATCCTGGAGGTGGACGCAAACACCGCCACCCTGCTGGAGTACCACCGCCGTCCGCACCGCAAGGCCGACAACGGCAAGCAGGGCTCCGGCTCCAACCGGGACGGGGCCAACGGCGGCGACGTCATCCTCCCGGTGCCCGACGGCACCGTGGTCAAGAACGCCGCCACCGGCGAGGTCATCGTCGACATGGTCGGCGTGGGCACCCGCTACGTGGTGGCCGAGGGCGGCCACGGCGGCCTGGGGAACGCGGCGCTGGCCTCCGCCAAGCGCAAGGCCCCCGGGTTCGCGCTGCTCGGCGAGCCCGGCGACGAGCTCGACGTGATGCTGGAGATGAAGAGCGTCGCGGACGTGGCGCTGGTCGGCTTCCCCAGCGCGGGCAAGTCCTCCCTCATCGCGGCGCTCAGCGCCGCCCGGCCGAAGATCGCCGACTACCCGTTCACCACGCTGGTGCCCAACCTCGGCGTGGTCACCGCCGGAGACACGATCTTCACCGTCGCCGACGTGCCCGGTCTGATCCCCGGTGCCTCCGAGGGCAGGGGGCTCGGTCACGAGTTCCTGCGCCACGTCGAGCGGTGCAGCACGCTCGTGCACGTGATCGACTGCGCCACCATGGAGCCGGGCCGCGACCCGATCAGCGACTACGAGGCGATCGAGGCCGAGCTGGCGGCGTACGGCAAACTGGAGGACCGGCCGAGGCTGGCCGTGCTCAACAAGGCCGACGTGCCCGACGCCCGCGAGCTGGCCGAGATCGTCCGGCCCATGCTGGAGGAGCGCGGCCTGCGGGTCTTCTCGATCTCCGCGGCGACCCACGAGGGGCTCAAGGAACTGACCTACGCCATGGGCGAGATGGTCGCCGCCGCCCGGGCCGCGGCCCCCGTCGCCGAGCCCACCCGCCTGGTCATCAAGCCCAGGCAGCTCGGCGAGGCCGGGTTCACGGTGCGGAAGATCGACGACAGCACCTTCCAGGTCACCGGTGTCAAGCCGGAGCGCTGGATCCGGCAGACCGACTTCACCAACGACGAGGCGGTCGGCTACCTCGCCGACCGGCTGGAGCGCCTCGGCGTCGAGGAGGAGCTCACCAAGGCCGGCGCCAAGGCGGGGGCCGAGGTGATCATCGGGTCGATGGAGAGCGGCTACATCTTCGACTGGCAGCCCACGCTCAACGCGGAGGCCGTGCACCAGGGCCCGCGCGGCACGGACAACCGGCTCGGATAGCCTCCTCCCGTCCGCCACCCCTGGCCTCGCCAGAACCGAGAAAGGTGCCTCCCGTGACCGCCCCGCGCGACCGGATCCGTACGGCCTCACGTCTCGTCGTGAAGGTGGGTTCGTCCTCGCTCACGACCCCGCAGGGAACGATCGACGTCGACCGGGTGGACGCCCTGGTCGACGTGCTCGCCGCCCGGCGCGGGACCGGCACGCAGATCGTGCTGGTCTCCTCCGGCGCGATCGCGGCCGGCCTCGGCCCGCTCGGTCTGTCCGCCCGTCCCCGCGACCTCGCCACCCAGCAGGCCGCCGCCTCGGTCGGCCAGGGGGTGCTGGTCGCCCGATACACCTCGTCCTTCGCCCGGTACGGCCTGCGGGTCGGCCAGGTGCTGCTCACCGCCGACGACATGATGCGCCGCGCACACCACGTCAACGCCCAGCGCACGCTGAACCGCCTGCTGGAGCTGGGCATCGTCCCGGTGGTCAACGAGAACGACACCGTGGCCACCGACGAGATCCGCTTCGGCGACAACGACCGGCTCGCTGCGCTGGTCGCCCACCTGACCCGCGCCGACGCGCTGGTGCTGCTGTCGGACGTGGACGCCCTCTACGACGGCGATCCCCGCCGTCCCGGCGCGCGCAGGCTCGCTGACGTGCGCGGCCCCGAGGACCTCGCCGGGGTCGAGCTGGGCAAGGGCGGCGCGGTCGGCACCGGCGGGATGATCACCAAGGTCCAGGCGGCCAGGATCGCCACCGGCGCGGGTGTGCCGGTCGTGCTGACCGCCGCCGCGCACGCCGCCCAGGCCATCGCCGGAGCCGACATCGGCACCTACTTCCACCCGGACGGCCGCCACCCCGGCACCCGGCTGCTCTGGCTGGCCCACGCCACCACCGGCCGCGGCCGGCTGCACCTGGACGAGGGAGCGGTCGAGGCCGTCGTCGGCCGCCGCAAGTCGCTGCTTCCGGCCGGGGTCACCGCGGTCGAAGGCGAGTTCGCCGCCGGGGACCCCGTGGACCTGTGCGGCCCGCACGGCCACGTGGTCGCCCGCGGCCTGGTCAACTTCGACGCCGGAGAGATCCCCGGCCTGCTGGGCCGGTCCACCCGAGAGCTGGCCAGCAGCCTCGGTCCGGAATATGAACGCGAACTCATCCACCGTGACGACATCGTCATACTGGAGCCCACCCACTAGTTCTCCCTATGGAGCGCCACATGGCCGTTTTGTCGGGAAATCTCATGCCGACTTCTGAGACTTCCGCAGATTTCCTGAAGGTAGCCCTGGCGGCTAAAGAGGCCGCCGCCGAGCTGGCCCCGCTGCCGCGGGCGCCGAAGGACGCCGCGCTCCGGGCGATCGCCGACGCGCTGGTGGCCAGGTCCGCCGAGATCGTCGAGGCCAACGCCCTCGACGTGGCCAAGGCCAGGGAGAACGGCACCTCCGAATACATGATCGACCGGCTCAGCCTGGACGCCGGTCGGATCGAGGCCATCGCCGAGGCCGTCCGCCAGGTCGCCGACCTGCCCGACCCGGTCGGCGAGGTGATCCGGGGCAACACCCTGCCCAACGGGCTGGAGCTGCGCCAGATCCGGGTGCCGCTCGGCGTGATCGGCATCGTCTACGAGGGCCGCCCCAACGTCACGGTCGACGCCGCCGCGCTCTGCCTCAAGAGCGGCAACGCCACCCTGCTGCGCGGCTCCTCCAGCGCCTACGCCTCCAACACGGCACTGGTGAAGGTCATGCAGGACGCCCTCGCGGGCACCGACGTCCCCGCAGGAGCCGTACAGCTCGTGCCCGGCCAGACGCGTGAGTCGGTCAAGACGCTGATGAAGGCGCGCGGCCTGGTCGACGTGCTGATCCCGCGCGGCGGCGCCTCGCTGATCAACTCGGTGGTGGAGGAGTCCACGGTCCCGGTCATCGAGACCGGTACGGGCAACTGCCACGTCTACGTCGACGCCGACGCCGACCTCGACCTGGCTCTGGAGATCCTGCTCAACGCCAAGGTCCAGCGGCCATCGGTCTGCAACGCGGCCGAGACCTTCCTGGTGCACGCCGACGTGGCCGACGCCTTCGTGCCGCGCGCGCTGGCCGCACTGGCCGAGGCGGGCGTGACGGTCCACGGCGACGCGCGGATCGCCTCCTACGGTCAGGAGGCCGGTGGCACGGTGGTGCCCGTCACCGAGGAGGACTTCGGCGCCGAGTACCTCTCGCTGGACATCGCCGCCGCCGTGGTCGGCTCCCTGGAGGACGCGGTCGCCCACATCAGGCAGTACGGCTCCGGCCACACCGACGCGATCGTCACCCGGTCGGTCAGCGCCTCCCGCAGGTTCGTCGCGCTGGTCGACTCCGCGGCCGTGGCGGTCAACGCCTCCACCCGCTTCACCGACGGCGGCGAGTTCGGCTTCGGCGCGGAGATCGGCATCTCCACACAGAAGCTGCACGCCCGCGGCCCGATGGGCCTGCCGGAGCTGACCTCCACCAAGTGGGTCTACACCGGCGAGGGCCACCTTCGCACCTCCACGGGCACCGTCATCGCCTCCTGCGGGGGAGACGGCTCGAGCTGCTGAGCCGTGACGCGCAGCGCCGCCGCGGGCCCGTGAGCCCGTGCAGCCGGTGGCAAGCGGGGCGCAAGCCGGACGGGATATCACTGGACCATGGCAGAACAGCGTATCGACGTCGCATATGTCTCGCCCGCCTCGCCCGACCGCCTCTGGGCGGTCCTGACGGACGTCTCCACCTGGACCGGGTGGGCGCCCTTCGACGCCGTCGAGCTGGAATCGCCCGGCTCCCCCGAGCGCGACGGCGTCGGGGCGGTCCGGGTGCTCCGGCGCGGGAACAAGATCACCCGGGAGCGGGTGGTCGCCTTCGACCCCGGTTCCTGGCACTTCGCCTACGAGTTGCTGGAGGGCGTCCCGGCCCGTGACTACCGCGCCGACGTCACGCTGGAGCCGCTCCCCGGCGGCGGGACCACGATCCGGTGGCGGTCGCGCTTCCGCGGCCGCCTGCCCGGGCAGGGGCCGGTGGTCAGGCTGGTGCTCCGCAGATTCGTCGATGATCTGGTAAAGCGGCTCGCCGTTCACGGCATGTAGTCGCGTGTCGTCCGCGGCGATCGCGGCGGGCCGGGCTTGACTCTCCGCGTGGAGATCGTGATCGCATTCCTCTTCATCGTCGTGGTGGTGCTCGGCGCCGACCGGTTGATGCTGTTCCTGGAGAGCCGGGGGCATGTGAACTGGCGGCGCAAGGGGCGCCCGGACCTGTCCGAGGGACCCGTCGCCGAGCTGGAGAGCCTGCTCGTCCCCGCGGGCCGCGAGCCCGCGGGCCGGTCGTAGCGCGCCCGCCTCCCGGCGTCCTCGGCCCGTTCCCCCGTCTACGGCGCGCCGCCGGGGTTTCGTCGTGCCCGCCCGCTATGGTGTGGTCTCCTATGGGTGGAGGTCGGGGCAGACTCGGGCGCGTCGGCCCGTACACGCTGGTGGAGCGCCTCGGCAGGGGTGGGATGGGCGAGGTCTACCTCGCCACCACGCGCCGGGGCGAGAACGTCGCGCTCAAAATGCTCCACGACGCGATCGAAGCCGACTCCGAGGCCCGGATCCGCCTGGAGCGGGAGGTCCGCGCGCTGCGCCGGGTCGAAAGCCCCTATGTCGCCCGGGTCCTCGACGCCGATCTCATCTGTGACCGGCCCTACCTGGTCATGGAGCACATCGAGGGCGACACCCTGCTCGACCGGGTACGGCAGGCCGGCCCGCTGGACGGCGCCGACCTGATCGTCCTCGCCCAGGGGCTGGCAGCCGCACTGGCGATCATCCATGCGGCCGGGGTGGTCCATCGCGACCTCAAACCCGCCAACGTCCTGATCGGCCCGTCGAGCGAGCCCGTCCTCATCGACTTCGGCATCGCACAGGTTCTGGACGCCACCCGGCTCACCATGACCGGCACCTTCCTCGGCACCCCGGGTTACGCCGCCCCCGAGCTGTTCGCGGACGAGCCGGTGGGCGCACCCGCCGACGTGCACGCCTGGGCGGCCACGGTGGCCTTCGCCGCCACCGGCCGCCCCACTTTCGGCCGGGGCACGGTCGAAGCGCAGATGTACGCCATCCTCAACGGCCAGGCGGATCTCGCCGGGGTCCCCGCCGCCCTCCTCCCGCTGCTGCGCGCCGCGCTCCACCGCGAGGCCGCCAAACGCCCCACCGCGGCCCTCCTCTCCGCCCGTCTCACGCGCCTGGCCCGCGCGACGTCCCCGGAGCCCCGCAAGCCCGCGGCACCCGCGAGGGTCCCCGGGTCCGCCAGGAAGGCCGCCCCCGCCGAGCCGCCGTCCCCGCCGAAGCCCGCCAAACCCGCCGCAGAGAAGACGGGCGAGCGGGCGGGAACGCGCAAGGCCGGGACGAAGACCGAGAGCGGCGGCGCCGAACCCGGGCCGGAACGGGAGCCCTCGCGCGGCACGCGGCTCGTGGCCGAGGGAAGGGAGCCCCGGCGGGTCTCCGCGGCGGGGCCGAGGATCAGCCGGTCGGCCTCCAGGGGGCGACAGGCGGACAGCGCCCTGGCGGCCGAGGCGGCGCCCGCCGGCTCGGCGGGGCCGCTGCCGGCGGGGAACGTGGCGCTGGTCGTCCTCGCCCTGCTGGCTGTGCCCTGCGTGGTGGCCTCGGTGATCTGGCCGGTGGCGACCTTCGCAGTCACCGGGTTCTTCGCCGTCCTGGCCCGCACCGTCTGGGTCGGGCACTGGCTGGTGAGGAAGCGTAGATCCGCCCCGGTCCGAGGCGCCCTGCGGGTCCTGGGCTTCCCCCTGACCTTCGCGGGATCGCTGGCGAGTGCCGCGGTCTGGCCGGGGTTGCCCGCGGCCGGGCTGGCGGCCTTCGCGCTCTGGCTGGCCCTGGGCGGGGCGCTGCCCCTCGACTGGTGGCAGCGCCCCGCCCCGGTCGCCGTCGCGGGCGTCGTGTTCGGGGTGGTCTGCGGCGGGATCATCGGCCGCGAGGTGGAGCGGGTCGGCTCCGGCCTGCCCGAACTTCGCAGGGAGGGGCTGCGGGCGCTGGCCGTCCTCGGCGGGTTCGTCGCCCTGTGCGCGGCGGCCGTACGGGTCGTGGCACTGGTCCTGTGACCCGTTCGGAGCGGGCCTGCGGGACCCGCCCCGGATCGGGACGTCAGGCCGCCTTCGCCGGGGAGGCGGCCCTGGCGGTGCAGAAGACGGGGCGCCGCTAGCGAAGCGGTCTAGTTGCCGTCGCGTCGGGAGAAACGGTTGAAGATGCGCTCCCCGGCGTTGACCGCGCCCTCGGCCACATCGCGCAGGACGCCGATGAACGGGTCCTGCGACTGCGACCAGGACTCGCGGTAGGAGCGGGCCGCGGCCTTGACCTCCTCGGAGACCTTGGCGCTGGAGTCGTCGGCGCGGCGCGGGTAGTCGCCGCGCAGGATGCCCTCGTATTCGCCGCTGCGGCGCCACTTGTCGAGCTCGGCGACCCGCGAGACCGCGAACGGGTGGGTGGTGCCGAGCAGGTTGAGGACCTTCAGCAGGCCGTCGCGGACGTCGCCCGCCGTGTCGTATTCGCGTGCCTGGTCGAGGAAGGCCTCGATGTTCATCTCGTGCAGGCGCGAGCCGCCGGCGAGCTTCATCAGCGCGCGCAGGGCCGCGTCGGGGTCCTGCCCGACGAGGAGGCCACCGCGGTCGGCGGAGAGCTCGGACTTGCGGTGCCACTCCTCCAGCCCCGCGACGATCGCGCGCAGGCCGATGTAGCCCAGCGGGATCCAGGCCACGCGGGTGGCCAGGCGGGTGAGGATGTCCAGCATGGTGCGGTAGACCGCGTGACCGGACAGGATGTGGGCGGTCTCGTGGCCGATGACGAAGCGCTGCTCCTCCTCGTCCATCAGGTCGAGCAGGCCGGTGGTGACGACGATGAACGGGTCGTCGAAGCCGATGGCCTTGGCCTGGACCTGCGGGTTCTGCTGGACGTAGACCTCCGGGATGCGGTGGAGGTCGAGCACGTAGGCCGCGTCGCGGCCCATGTCGTGCAGGGCGCGGAACTGGGTGTCGCTCGTGCGCACCGCGGAGGCGAGGTAGATCAGGCGCAGGCGGCGCTCACTGATCAGACCGGACATCTGCTTGAGGACCGTGTCGAACCCGCTGAGCGAACGGAGAGCGACCAGTGCGGACCGGTCGGCGGGGTGTTCGTAGGCACGGGAGCTGATGCCGGGAAGCTGCACGCGGTTGCGATCCGGGGTGGTGGTCATGTCCGGCATGCTACGTCGGGTACGCGTGTCACGCGCGGGGGGTGATTAAAACCTCTGTACGGCTTACGCGTATGGTCCGTTCCATGATGAACGCGCCGATCAGCCGGGGGAAGCGCCGTCTGGGCGTTATGGGCGGCACCTTCGATCCGATCCACCACGGCCACCTGGTCGCCGCCAGTGAGGTCGCGCACCACTTCGAACTCGACGAGGTCGTGTTCGTGCCGACCGGGCGCCCCTGGCAGAAGGCCGACCAGGCGGTCTCCGCCCCCGAGGACCGCTACCTGATGACGGTCATCGCGACCGCCTCCAACCCGCGTTTCTCGGTGAGCCGGGTGGACATCGACCGGCCGGGCCCGACCTTCACCATCGACACGCTGCGTGACATCGCCGAGCTCTACGGCCCCGACACGGAGCTGTACTTCATCACCGGCGCCGACGCCCTCTCCCAGATCCTGAGCTGGCGGGACGTGGAGGAGCTGTTCACCATCGCGCACTTCGTCGGCGCCACCCGCCCCGGCCACCACCTGCACGATCCCGGCCTGCCCGAGGGCCGGGTCAGCCTGCTGGAGATCCCGGCCCTGGCCATCTCGTCCTCGGAGTGCCGGGAGCGGGTCGCCGCGGGCGAGCCGATCTGGTATCTCGTGCCGGACGGCATCGTCCAGTACATCAACAAGCGCGGGCTCTACCAGCGGATCGAGGACTGACCGGGGCGTTCGGCACCCGCCCCCGAGGGAGGGCGCATCGGCGAAGACGCCGTTGACGAGGTGCCCGCCCTTCCCTATGGAGCGTCAGAGGCTGCCCGGCTGGTGCTCTTTTCGTCTCGGCTCCAGATCTCGGTGCATCGCGGGAGGTCCCTGATGCCTCCGCCTTCAGGGATCATGCCCCAGAGGAAGGGGATCAGGTACTGAGGCGGCCCGCCCAGGAGCGCGGCTAGTTCGTCCTCGGTGACGGTGAGGGCGAACGCCGGGCCCGGTCGCCCGGGGTCCCATCCTTGTTCGACGGCTCGCCGGATGCATCCGGCCACGAGGGCAGGGCGGACCGCGATCGTCCGTTCTCCGAGCCAGTTGTCCGGTCGGGCGCAGGGGAGTGACACCAAGAGAACACATCCTGGCTCCTCGGTCCGCTCGACGGCGACGGTGAGGGGACTCCAGCCGCTGCCTCGGCAGTGGGTGGACCTGTGCCGGATGCGCCAGCGGAAGGCGGTGCCATCGACGCTGATGGACCGTGAGCCTTTCCTGGGCATCGCCATGGGCGCCTCCAAGATTCCGCTCTGTTCCGTCGCTGTTCCGCGGGAGTGCCGAAAGCGGCGAGAAACGATGCGAGACGCCCGCAAGCGTAATCGCTGCTCATCTCCATGATCGAGCTGTTTTCGCAGGCGGACTGATCACGCATCGGAGATCACCCGGATCCGCGGGGGCAGGGCGGACCCGGAGTCGCGTATGCGGGAAGGCGCCTCCGCGGATGCCCGCCGGCGAGCAGAAGCGACCCGGTCCGCAGGCACCGCAAGGGCCTGCTTTTCCACGGCGGCCGGAAATGATGAGCCGGTGCCGTACATAGACAGAGGTGTCCGTCACGTGAACCGATGAGGAGACCTGCCATGGGAACCGCCCGTGAATGACGAGCGGCTGGCCAGATTCGAGGCCGTCTACAACCAGGCCTACGGCCGGATCACGGCATACGCCGCGCGCCGCTGCGATTCGCCGCAGGACGCGGCCGACGTGGTGGCGGAGACCTTCGCGGTCGCCTGGCGCCGGGTCGACGAGCTGCCGGCGGGGGCGGAGGCCACGCTGTGGCTGTACGGCGTGGCACGCAAGGTGCTGGCCAACCACCACCGAGGCGACAACCGCCGACGGGCCCGGATGGTCGAGCTCGATGCCGAGCTGGCGGACCTGTACGGGGACTCCCTGGACAGCGGGATCGAGCGCGCGGCGATCGGCCAGGCCTTCCGGACCCTGTCCGACGACGACCGCGAGCTGTTGTCGCTGGTCGCCTGGGAGGGCCTGGACCGCGAGGAGATCGCGACGGCACTCGGGCTGTCGCGCAATGCCGTGCGCATCAGGCTCCACCGTGCCCGCAAACGCTTTTCCCGAGCGCTCGCCGAGGCGGATGTCCACTTCACGTCAGACAGCCGGTTCGTCCCGGCGGAGAGGCCGCTGTGAAGAACATCGACGAGATCGACGCGGTGAAGTCGCTGGCCAGGGTCGCGCCCGGCGCGCAGGGAGGAGACCCGACCGGTGCAGGGGCCCGGGCGTTGCTGGCCGTGATCACCTCGGAGGAGCCGGCCGCGCCGGTCAGGACCCGCGGATACGCCGCCCGGCGGCGGGCCCTGGGCCTGGCGGCCTCGTTCGCGCTCGCCGCGGGTGTCGTGGTGGGCCCGAGCCTGCTGGAGGACGGTCCCGGTGTGCCGGGCTCCTATGCCGTCACCCGGACCGCCGACGGGATGGTGACCATCCAGGTCCGTGATTTCCATGATGCCCTCGGGCTGGAGAAGCGGTTGAAGGAGCTCAACGTTCCCGCCATCGTCGACCACCTTCCCTACGGGCAGGTGTGCCGCGGACCGCGTGGCAAGCATGTGGAGGACATCCCCCAGGGCCTGTACAGCCTGCCGGAGAACATTCCCGGAGAGAAGGAGGGCTGGCAGATGCAGATCAACACGAGGTTGTTCCGGCCCGGCCAGACCTTCGTCTGGACCATCAGCTCCACTCCGGGCGGGCACGGCTCCAGCACCTCCACCTATCTCATGGAGGGCCCGGTGGCGCCCTGCGAACCCGTTCCCGCTCCCAAGCCGAAGGTCTACACGCCGGAATTCCGTACGGCGACGGTGGAGGGCCGCTCGCTCGAGGGGATGCGCGTGGACGAGAAGACCGTCGGCGAGGTCCTGCCGGAGCTGAGGAGGCGCGGCAAGAAAGTCGTCTTCCTGATCATGGCCATCCCGCCGGGGAATCCCGGGGGCTTCGGTGAGGAGCGCACGCAGGAAGAGCCCGTCGGTGACGACTGGAGCGTCTGGGAGGCGGAGGAGAACGCCAAGGGGGTGATCCGCCTTCTCGTCACGGAGGAGCGCTATGACAGAAACCCCGTCTACGGAGGTCCACGAGACGCCGTCATCTCCGAGTGACCAGGCCAGGCGCGGCGCCACACGGTGCGCGCCTGGCACGGCTGCTCGATCACGGACGACCGCGGCGCGGAGAAGCCTGACCCGGTGCGGCTCCCCGCCGCCGATTTCCGTTTGCGGCGCGGAATCGGGTGGCACACGATAGGCGTTGTATCCGTGCCCGCTCTTAACGCGTGCCACACCGGGCATCCTTAGGGGTGACGAAGCCGACTACCGGAGGACTAATCCACACCGTGACCGCAACCGAAAGATCCGTTCAGCTCGTCAGGCTCGCCGCCGAGGCCGCAGCCGACAAGCTGGCCGACGACATCCTCGCCTATGACGTGAGCGAGCAGCTCGTCATCACCGACGCCTTCCTGCTCTGCTCCGCCACCAACGACCGTCAGGTCCGTGCCATCGTCGACGAGATCGAGGACCGGCTGCGGCTCGAGGCCGACGCCAAGCCCGTGCGCCGCGAGGGGGAGCGCGAGGGGCGCTGGGTCCTCCTGGACTACGTCGACATCGTCGTGCACGTCCAGCACGAGGAGGACCGCACCTTCTACGCCCTGGAGCGGCTGTGGAAGGACTGCCCCGCCATCTCCCTGCCGGACGTCGTGACCCAGGTCGCCGCGCAGCGTGCCCGGACGACCGCCCCGGAGGACGCTCAGTGACGGTACGGCACGAGCGAGCCGCCGGGGTCCGGGTGACCGGCCCGGTGCGCCCGGAGCCCGGAGCGCGCGGCGAGGGCGGAGCATGAGCCGCCGCGTCGTCTGCCTGAGGCACGGCCAGACCCTGTGGAACGTCGAGCATCGCTTCCAGGGCCACACCGACATCCCGCTGGACGAGACCGGCATCGCGCAGGCCGCCCGCGCGGCCTCGATGCTCGCCACGCTCCGCCCCGAGCTGATCGTCGCCTCCGACCTCCAGCGCGCCGCGGACACCGCGGACGCGCTGGCCCGCGTCACCGGCCTGACCGTGGCCGTGGACGAGGACCTGCGCGAGCGCGGCGGGGGCGAGTGGGAGGGCCTCACCCGCGAGGAGATCTCCACGGGCTGGCCCCGGGAGTTCGCCGCCTGGGAGGCCCCCGGGGGTGAGGACGTCACCGACGTCGCCAAGCGGGTGTCCGCCTCGATCCGCCGCTGGGCCGAGCGGCTCAGTCCCGACGGGCTACTGGTCGTGGTCTCCCACGGTGCGGCGATCCGGCTCGGCATCGCCAGGCTGATGGGCCTGCCCGAGGAGCACTGGCCCGCCCTCGGCGGCCTGGGCAACTGCTCGTGGTCGGTGCTGCAGGAGGGCCGCAAGGGCTGGCGCCTGCTCGAGCACAACGCGGGGACCCTGCCGGAGCCGATCCAGAGCGACGACAACCCCGAGGCCATCCCGGCCTGACCGCGCGTACGGCTCGCATCCCGCATGACAGGCGCGAGCCGTACGCCCGTCGATTAGGTGAACGGGAGGTTGTCCCTATATGCTTCCGAAGCGCCGCAACGAGAGCACTCGGAGCGGTGACCAGGGGCTATGGCGCAGCTGGTAGCGCGCCTCCATGGCATGGAGGAGGTCTGGGGTTCGAATCCCCATAGCTCCACTTCGGAGCCGTTCTCGAAACGGCCTGGAGCACGTTGACGAGATCCCGTCCGATCACCTCGATCGGGCGGGATCTCGTCGTTTCCCCGGCTGGTGCGGCCGCCGGCAACCCCGGCGGCGCCCGCCTCACCCTCACCCTCCCGGCCGCCGACGGCTCACCGTGACGCCGGCGGCCGCCGCCGGGGAACAGGCGAGCGGGGTGTGGCCGTCAGCGCTGCAATCTGCTGGACGTGGCGTCCCAGCGGAGAACGGTGGCTGCGTCCCTGCCCGGTCGCTCGCGCCGACCGGCTGGAAGCCGGCCTGAGGCGTTCAGGGTCGGGCCGGGTCGTTCGTCGTGTCCGCCCGGTCGGGCAGGAAGATCTCCTCGATGGTCAGGTCGAAGACGTCGGCGATGGTGAACGCCAGGGGCAAGCTGGGGTCGTATCGCCCGGTCTCGATGGCGTTGATCGCCTGTCGGGAGACATGGCACCGGTCGGCCAGGTCGGCCTGGCTCCACCGGCGGGCTGCTCGCAGTTCGCGTAGTCGGTTCTTCACGGGCGCGGCGCCTTCATCGGTGCAGGCGGGTGCGCAGGTCGGCGAGCACAAGCCAGATGGCCATCCCGCCGAGGAGGATCAGCTGCATGAGCTGATGGAGCTGGATGACGCCCGCGGCGTCGAGGAGGGTGGCCACTTGCAGCGCCACGAGCACTGCCGCGAAGGCGATGGCCATGCTTTCCAGCTGGATCTTGCGCAGGTATTCGTCTGCACGCCGGAACGCCCGCAGCAAGACCCAGGCCACGGCGAGCGTGAACACGGCGGTAGCCGCAATCCACCAGGCCTTCTGAGCGGCGCTCTGGTCGGGATCACTGCCCAGGGCCAGGGCCACAGGGCCCAGGATCGCCACGGGTAGGCCGTCGATGAGGACAGCGCGGCGGGCCGCGCGCGTCACTTGGTCCTGCTGTTTCGCCATGGCATGAAGGTAAAGCACCCCTTCCACACAGTCAAGCATCCTTGACTTGATGGAAGGCACACCTTACATTTTCGCCATGGTGAACGAGAGGCGACCCCTGAACCTGACCCGACGCTCGCTGCTCGGCGCTGCCGCGGCGTCGGCCATCGTCCCCATTGCGATGGCCACCACGGCCGCCGCCCAGCCCCGACGCGCCGCGGCTTTACCCGGTCCCGCAGCAGAAGCCCGCACGCCGGCTCCGGTGCGGCTCACGCTGTCCGCACCGAGCGGCCCCCACCCGATCGGCACGGTCTGGTTACATCTGGTCGACCGGGCACGCGTCGATCCATGGCAGCCTTCCCGTCCGGCCCGGGAACTCATGGTCCAGCTCTGGTACCCCGCGCGCGCCGCCCATGGCCACCCGTTCGCGCCGTGGATGTCACCCGCCGCCGTCCCCTTCTTCGAGCAGGCACAGGGCATCCCACCCGGCACGCTGCTCCTGCCGACCTCCCACGCCCGGGTGGCTGCACCGGTGGACCGCGGCCGGTGCGGGCGGCCGGTCGTCGTGTACTCGCCCGGCCTGCGCAGCAACCGCTGCCTCGGCACCCTTCTGGTCGAGGAGTTGGCCAGCCACGGCTACCTCGTCGTGGCCGTCGACCACACCTACGACGCCGACCGGGTCGAGTTCCCCGGTGGGCGCGTGGAGAGCTTCGCCATCACCGATGACGTCGACGACGCCCTCATCGGCAAGGCCCTGGTGGTGCGGACCGCGGACACCCGGTTCGTGCTGGATCGGCTCACGGCGCTCAACGCCGGGCACAACATCGACGCCGGGCGGCGGCGCCTGCCCCCCACCCTCACCGGCGCGTTCCGCCTGCCCCGCGTCGGCATACTCGGCCACTCCCTCGGCGGCGCCACGGCCGCCGCCGCCATGCGCGCCGACCGGCGCCTGCAGGCCGGCGTCAACCTGGATGGCAGCCTCTTATCACCCGCCACCGCGGGCACCGGCCGGCCCTTCCTCCTGTTCGGCAGCGACCCCGGTCCGGGTCCGGAAGATCCCAGCTGGGACCAGTTCTGGGCCAGTCAGCACGGCTGGAAACGCGAACTGGCCCTCATGGGCTCCACCCACACCTCGTTCACCGATCTCGAAACGCTCCTGCCCCAGGCCGCGCCCAGCCTCGGGCTCACACCCAGCCAAGTCGCGCAAGCAATCGGCACCCTCGACCCATACCGCGCCATCCACGCACAACGCGACTACGTGCGAGCGTTCTTCGACCTTCATCTACGTCACCTCGACAACCACCTGCTCCGGCACTCCTCGCCTCGCTACCCGCAGGTCCGGTTCATCCGCTGAGGGATCGGCCGTCTCCCTGGGAGACTGGTGTCGTCTGGCAATCGAGCCTGTCACCTCAAGTGAAACCACCTCTCCGATCACCGCAGGTGGGGTCGGAGCTCACTGACGATCAAAACCTTGGAGATCGCCGAGTGGGGCCCAAGCCGGTTTGGTGGACTCCAGTGATCATCGCCCGCGCGAGCTCGCGGTGCGCATCAGCAGCCTGCCGGCCCGCTCCAGACCTTGATCTGCCCCACGGCGCGGCCGTCGGCCGGCAGCCCTCGGTCAGGTGCTGAGCCGGCCGGGCGGGGGGAGCGGGCCCGGCCGTACGGCGATGCCGGAGCGGACGGTCCTGGCCCGCACGGTGCGAGCGGCGTCGGTGGGATCTCACCGTTTCCCCGGAGCGTGAGGGCGGCTCACCCCCACGCATGCGGGGGTGTCACCAAAAACGCGGTTGGGCGGGGATGGTCTCCAGGTCGGTGAGCAGCAGTTCACGGTCCTCGTCTTGTGTGATGTCTTCGGCGGCCGCCAGTGCCTGTTCGGTCCACGCGCGGGCCTGCTCCCGGTCACCGGCCACCGCGCTGGCACGGGCCAGGGCCTCGTAGCCGAAGGCCAGATCCCAATCCCCGATACCGTGGGCGCGGCAGATTTCCAGGCTGCGGCGGGCGTGATGCAGTGCCGGCTCGGCGCGTCCCAGGACCGCATACACCCGTGAGCACTGCCATTCGCCCCGGCTGCGGTTGACCGGAGCACCGACCTGGCCCCAGTGGTAGCGCGAGGCATGGGCCATGTGCAGCATCTGATCGTCGTCGTCGGCCGTGCGGCCCTCCTTCTCCAGCAATCGCCATACTCCGTTGAACAAGTCGATGGCCAGCTGCCGCTGTCCACCCGCCGCCTCGGCGAAGCCGTGCGGGTCCGTGTGGTCTGCCATGAGCATCATGACTCCGTCCTCGAGAAGGTGATCGATGCGGTGCAGGTCCCCGCGTGTCCGGTCCAGACGTGCCTGCAGGCGGCGGCGGTGCCGGGCCAGCACCCGCTGGATCTCGGCCTGGTCATCCGGCGCCGCCAGACACGCCCGTACCTGCTCCAGGGGCACGTCGACCGAGCGCAGCAGCCGGATCAGCCGGGCGTGGGCGACTTGCTGAGGCCCGTAGTAGCGGTATCCGCTGCCGGGCTCGACCAGGGCGGGCACCAGCAGGCCGATGCGGTCGTAGTGGCGCAGCGCCTTTGCCGTCAGACCGACACGACGTGCCAGCCGGCCGACCGTGATCAGTTCGGGTCCGTCCGCCATGCGCCGAATCTAGAACCTTGCCGCGCGGGAACCTCAAGCCGCAGGCGGGGGCTTTCCCGGTACGGCTTCGGGCAGGCCGTCTGGGGACGCGTGACGGATCACGCTCGCGACCTACGGCGTCGCGGCCAGCGGAAGTCACCGATCCGCGCGATCTCTGCCCTGCAGATCACGACTGAGGCCCGCGCACGCCTCTCGCCGGGCCGGATCGACGAGATCCCGTCCGATCACCTCGATCGGGCGGGATCGCGCCGTTGAAGGTCAGACCCGGGTCGCGACGGAGATCTGGTACTCCCAGTCGCTGATCACGGTCCCGTCCGTGGTGCGGTTCGACTTGGCGGCTATGGCGGCCAGGTCGTCGCGGAAGGCCCGCCGTCCCGCGTCGTCGAGCCGCTCGGCCGCCTTGAGCGTCGGGCCGTAGTTCGTGACGAAGAAGTCGGCGAAGTGCTCCGGTGAGAGGAACCGCTGCGTCACATGCGCGGTGACGAACGTCAGTGCGGAGACGCCGTCGCCGAACAGCTCGCGCACCGTACCCTCCTCACCCCAGCGGGTCGGCGGCCGGGCCGCCGGAGGCGGAGGCGCGTGGCCGCTCACGGTCCTGAGTATCTCGCCGACGAAGCCCGCCGGCGTCCAGCTGGCCAGGCCCACCCGCCCGCCGGGCCGGCACACCCGGAGCAGCTCGCCCGCCGCCCGCTGGTGATCGGCGGTGAACATGACCCCGATCGCCGAGAGCACGTAGTCGAAAGAGGCGTCCGCGAACGGCAGGCTCTCCGCGTCCGCCTCCCGGAACTCGATCTCGAGATCCTCGGCCTCGGCGCGGCGGCGGGCCTGTTCCAGCAGTGCGGGCACGTAGTCGATGCCGGTCACCGCGCAGAAGCGGCGCGCTGCGGCGAGCGCGACGTGACCGGTGCCGGTCGCCACGTCCAGGACGGTCGAGCCCGCCCGCAGGTCGGCCGCGTCGCACAGCACGTCCGCGATCGGGACGGTGAGCCAGGCGATCTTGCCGTAGTCGCCGCTGGCCCAGGTCTTCTGCTGCCGTGACTTGAGTTCTTCGAGCTCGGCTGCACTCATGATGAACGCTTCCTTCCGAACAGCTCCCGTTGTGTTGGAGCCTGTGGTCCGAGCATCCCCGATAACGGCCCCGCTGTCCCGTCGGCCGGCACCGCAACTTCGGAGGTCACAGATCGCGGATCACCCGAGCCGACCCGCACGCCGCCGCCCTGGAGCCGGTGGCCGACCAGCGCTTCCTCGTCGGATCGGATCCCTGGAGCCAGGCGCTGGGCCACGTCGGCGACGGGCTCATGCTGCTGTACGGCGGGCGGATCGATGAGGGCGAGCGGGAACTGCACGAGGCGCTCGACGGCTTCCGCGCGGCCGGCGAGCGGTGGGGCCTCTCACTCGTCCAGGCGGAGCTGGCCAGGATCGCCGAGATGCGCGGTGATCTCGGCCGGGCACTGGAGCTGATCGACGAGAGCGCGGCGCGCTCCCGCGAGCTGGGTGCCGACGACGAGGTGGCGGAGCGGCTCTGCAGGCGGGCGGCACTGCGCGCGCGCACCGGCGACGCCGAGGGTGCCCGCCGGGACGCCGAGAACGCGGCGGAGATCGCCCGCAGGGCGGGAGCGGCGGACGTGCTCGCCCAGGCGGAGCACGTCCTGGGGCGGCTGGCCCGGATCCGGGGCGACCTCGCCGGGGCGCGGCTGCTGGAGGCGGCGCTGGCCGCGTGTCCGGCGGGCTGGTTCGGGTTCGAGGAGGTCCGCGCCCTCATCATGATCGATCTGGGGCTGGTCGGGGAGGCCGGCGGGGACGCCGCCACCGCCCTTGGGTGGTACCGCCGGGCGCTGGCGGCGGGCCACCAGAACACGGGGACGGTGGCGGTGCTGGCCGAGGCGCTTTCCGGGATCGCGCTGCTGGACGGCGAGGGGGACCGCGCGGCACTGCTGCTCGGTGCCGGTACGGCGCTGCGCGGGACGTCGGCCGGGGGGCGACGACGTGGCCCGCCTGACGGCGGAGGCCCGCGCCCGGCTCGGGGACGAGGAGTTCGGCAACGCCTTCGCGCGGGGCGCTTCGATGACCCGCGAGGAGGCGCTCGCCCTGCTCGGCGCGTCCACGGCCGCGGGACCCCGGACCCCGGACCCCGGGCCGTCGGCGCGCCGGGCTGCGACGGTGCGGGGCGGGGCGGGGCGCCCGCGCGATCGGTCAGGGGGTGCGGGCCGTTCCCGACCAGCGGTTGGAGATCGCCCGCCGGGCCGCACGCGACCAGCGGTTGCGGACCAGGCGCCGGGCCACGCGCGGCGTGCGGTCCCGCTGGTCGGTGCGGAACCACAGTTGCACCCTGGCGCCGCCGAGGGAGGAGGCGTCGATCCGCAGGTCACCGCCGGAGGTCTCGGCGAGCTGGCGGGCGATGTCCAGGCCGAGCCCGGTGGAGCCCGACCCGCTGGCCCCGCGCCGCAGCGCCGCCGCGGGGTCGGGGATGCCCGGCCCCGCGTCGGCGATCAGCATGCCGACCGTGCCGGAGCCCTGGTGCAGGGTCACGGTGAACGCCGAGCCCTCAGGGGTGTGCCGGAACACGTTGCCGAGCAACGCGTCCACGACGGCGCTGAGCTCGGTGGCCGCGACCGGGACCCGGACGGGCGCGTCCGCGCCGATCAGCTCCCAGGGGCGCTGCTGGTCCTCGGCCAGGGCGGACCAGAAGGTCAGCCGCTCGCGGAGGACCTCCGCGGCGTCGCAGGAGACGAACTCCGGGGCGCGGGAGGGCGCCCGGGCCGCGGCGATGATCTGGTCGACCTCGGATTCCAGACGGCTCAGGGAGCGGCGGCTCTGCTCCGCCTCCGGTCCCAGGTGGTCGAGACTGAGCCGCAGGGCGGTCAGCGGCGTGCGCAGCCGGTGCGACAGGTCGGCGGCCATCTCGCGCTCGGCTGCGAGCAGCTGGACCACCCGGTCGGCCATGGTGTTGAAGGCCTCTCCGGCGGCGACCAGCTCCGGAGGGCCCTCGGGATCGATGCGCACGGTGAGGTCTCCGGCGCCCAGCGCGCCCGCGGCCCGGCCCAGGCGGCGGGCCGCGCGCACCACGCGCACGCCCATCCGGTCGGCGACCAGCACCGAGCCCGCGACGAGCATCACCGCGACCCCGGTCAGCACCGCCCAGGACGTGGGGACGCCCCGGGTGAGCTCCTCGGAGGGCACGAAGATCTCGATCACCACCGTCCGGCCGCCGTCCAGGGCGACAGGGCGCAGCAGGAGGACCCCGGTGTCGGTCTCGGCGGTGACGGCCCGCGCAAGCCGGGAGACGGCGGTCACGGTCGGCGCGGGTGCGCGGACCGTGCCGACCGCGCCGCCGCTCGGCAGGTGCACGGCGATGCGGTCCCCCGCGCCGGTGCTGACCAGCGCGTGGGGCAGCCGCTGCGGGTTGACGGTGATCGCCAGCACCGGGACGAGCGCAGCCGCCTGCCGCTCGGCCTCGGCCAGGGCCCGGCCCTCGGCGCTCTCCTTGACGAAGAGCCCGAGGGGGACGAGGAAGGCCAGAGCGATCATCGAGGCCCCGGCCAGCGCGAGCAGGGCGAGGGTCCGTCTCATGGCGGGGGTGCTATCAGCATGACGCCCACACCGCGCACGGTGTGGAGGTAGCGCGGGGCGGAGGCGCTCTCGCCCAGCTTGCGGCGCAGCCACGACAGGTGGACGTCGATGGTCTGGTCGTCGCCGTAGGACTGCTGCCAGACCTCGGTGAGCAGTTCCTTGCGGGAGACGACCCGGTCGGCCCGCGCGGCGAGGTAGGCCAGCAGGTCGAACTCCCGGCGCGTCAGCGTGAGGGGCGCGCCGCCCACGGTGGCCTCACGGCGGTTCAGGTCCACCGCGAGATCGCCGATGTGCAGCACCTGCGGAGGGCTCGCGGTCCGCGCCCGCCGCAGCACCGCGTCCAGCCGGGCGTTCAGGTGGTCGCCGGAGAACGGCTTGACCAGGTAATCGTCGGCTCCGGCCTCCAGCAGCCGGACGATCTCCGCCTCGTTGTCGCGGGCCGTCGCGACGATGACCGGGACGCCGGAGACGCTGCGGATCATCTTCAGCGCTTCGGACCCGTCCAGGTCGGGCAGGCCGAGGTCGAGGATCACCGCGTCCGGAGGACGTTGGGTGATCTCCCGCAACGCGTCGAGAGCCCGCCCCGCGCTGCGCACGGCATGCTGGCGCCTGCTCAGTTCCTGAATGATCGCGGAGCGCACATACTCGTCGTCTTCCACTACGAGAACGGTCGCCATGAGGTGTAACCGTAGTGAACAAAGAGACATTTGGGGTAATAATTCACCGCATGCGGCAGAAGCTTCGTTTCCTTGCGGGATGGTTCGGCGCCACGGTCCTGGCGATCTCGATCGCCTGGTTCGGCGTCCGGGACGTGTTGTACCGCGGGGTCTTCGACGATGTGAGGATCGAGCCGCTCAGCGCCGCCGACAGCAGGACGGGCGCGGCCCCGCTGCCCTCGGACTCGTCGGCCGACCCGGTGGCCCTCCTCGGCACGCCGACGGCCCTGGCCGAGACGGAGCGCCAGGCCGGGCGCGATTCCTCGCCCACCGCCCGGCCGAAGCCGGCCCGATCGGTCCCGGCGCGAACCGCCGACCCCGTCCGGCCGCGCGCTTCGGCCAGTACCCCGTCCCTGCTGGCCGCTCCACGGCCCGCCGCGAGCACAGCCGCTCCCAGACCCGCCACCCAGGCCGCTCCCCGGCCTGCCGCCACCTCGGCGGCTCCCCGGCCGGCCGCGACCACGGCCGCTCCCAGACCCACCACTCAGGCCGCGGCGGCGAACCAGGACATCCGGGTGGTGCAGGTCAAGGGCGGAACGGTCTCGTTCACCATCGAGAACGGCGCCTGCCGTCTGGTATCCGCCGTGCCGAACTCGGGCTACCAGACCAGGATCGCCCAGGCCGACGGCTGGATCCGGGTGGACCTGGTCCAGGGTGACAGCGGCTCGGCGGCCTTCTGCATCGGCCACGAGAACCGAACGGACACCTGGGAGTACTGACCCGCCGCCCGTCGCGGTACGGCGGGGCGGGCGGAGCGCGGTCCCCGGCCGGCCTCCGCCCGCGGGGGGACGGCCCGGAGGGTCCCTCTCACCGGGCCGCGGGCTCCGCGGACCCGTCGATCTCGCGGAGCCGTGCCCCCGCCTCGGCGATGTGGTCCTCGGTGAAGACCGCGATGCCGTGCAGCTCCAGCAGCGCGGCGGTGACGCCCCGGCCCGGCAGGCGACGGCCGCGGAAGGCGCCGTCGAAGATGCTCAGGGCGCCGCAGGAAGGGCTGCCCTCCTTGAGAACCGCGATCTTGATGTCGAAGGACCGGGCGACGGCGAGCGCGGCCTGGGCCCCGGCGAGGAACGCCTGGGTGACGTCGCCCCCGTCCGCGGTCAGCACCCGGGCGGCGCCGGCGAGCACGGCCGCGCCCCCGGCACCGCTCTCGATCTCGGCGGCCGGGCGGGGGACGGGCAGCCCGCCCTCGACCTCCGGGCAGAACGGCACGAGACGGCCCTCCTGCCGCCAGTCGGCCAGCAGCGCGTCGCCGCTGGTCTTGGCGGCCCCGTCGTAACGGACCTTCCGCCCCATGAGGCAGGCGCTGACCAGGATTCTCTCCATGGTTCCAGCGTAGGCGCCTCGGATCGGGGGGCGGCGTGGACGGGCAGTACCCTACTGCTCATGTCCGCAAACCTCCTGGTGACCCTATGATCGGCCCGCTCGCGACCGGCCTGATCGTGCTGGCGCTGGTGATCGCGCTGGTCAGCCTGCTGACGACCGCGATGAACAAGGCCATGGGCAACGTGCTCCTCATCGCGCTCGGCGTGCTGGAGCTCGGCCTGCTCGTCCAGGCGGGGTTCCTGATCGCCGCGCTGGTCCGGGGCGAGGGTCCGGCCGAGACGGCCACGCTGATCGGTTACATGGCGGGCACCGTGGTGATCCCGCCGGTCGCCGCCTTCTGGGGCGTGGGCGAGCGCTCGCGCTGGGGCCCGGCCGTGATCGCGGTCGCGGGCTTCGCGATCCCGGGCATGGTCGGGCGGATGCTGCAGCTCTGGCAGGGGACGGCATGAACGAGCGAGTCGACGAGGCCGGCGAGGCCCGGTCCACCACGCCCTCCGCAGCCACGGGTTCCGGAACCGAGGGCGCCGGGACGGTCGGCGCCGGGCCGGGCCGGGTCCTGGTCGCGGTCTACGGGATCTTCGCTCTCGCCGCGGGGGCGCGGGCGGCCGTGCAGATCGCGCGGCAGTTCGACGACGCCCCGCTGGCCTACGTGCTGTCGGCCTTCGCGGCCCTGGTCTACCTCGTGCTCGCGGTGGCCCTGGCCAGGGGGAACCGCGTGCTGGCGCTGGTCGCCTGCGGCGTCGAGCTGGCGGGGGTGCTCATCGTGGGCACGCTCAGCCTGGTGGATCCCGGGGCCTTCCCGAAGGCCACGGTCTGGTCCGGGTTCGGGAGCGGCTACGTCTTCATCCCGCTGGTCCTGCCCCTGCTCGGCCTTTTCTGGCTCTCGCGCCGCAAGTGACGGCATCTGGTTAGGCCCGTCCCGAACCGGGCAGAGGCAGCCTTCCCGACCCCAACAGGAAGGCAGGATAGTGAGCACCATCGAACAGTCCGTCGATGTGAACGTCCCGATCAGGACGGCCTACAACCAGTGGACGCAGTTCGAGAGCTTCCCCGAGTTCATGGAGGGCGTCGAGTCGGTCAAGCAGCTCAGTGACACCCGCACGGCGTGGATCGTCGAGATCGCCGGCGTCCGTCGCGAGTTCGAGGCGGAGATCACCGAGCAGCACCCCGACGAGCGGGTGGCCTGGAAGTCGGTGGAGCGTCCGCACCAGGCGGGCGTGGTGACCTTCCACCACCTCACGCCGGACACGACCCGGGTCACGCTCCAGATGGAGTACGACCCGGAGGGCTTCGCCGAGACGGTCGGCGACTGGCTGCAGATCGTCCGCCTGCGAGTCCGCGGTGACATGGAGCGTTTCAAGACGTTCATCGAGTCCCGCGGGGCCGAGACGGGTGCGTGGCGCGGAGACGTCCCCGGGCCGCAGGACCGGGGGCCCGGTCCGCTCCCGGGCGAGCAGCTCCCGCCGACCTCCGGCCGCCAGCTCTGACGGATTCCCCGGCATAACAGGCCCGGGCTCCTCCCTGTCAAGGGTGAGGGGTCCGGGCTTCCACTTTGTCAAGGTTTCCCCCATCAGGAACAAATCATGGTTTCAGTCCTGTTACAGTTTGGGTCAGCCAATCATCCCATGAATCTATGACTGTATGGAGGACTGAACCCGCATGAGCGTGCTCACCCATGAGAGCCGGGGCCGCACCGATGGAACGCCGGGATCCCTCGCCTGGCTGCTCGTGCTGGGAATCGTCCTCGCCGCACTGAACCTGCGCACCGCGGTCACCAGCGTCGGGCCCGTCCTCGACCAGATCTCCGCCGGTCTCGGCATGTCCGGCGCCGGCGTCGGCCTGCTCACCACACTCCCGGTGCTCATCTTCGCCACGGTCGGCGCGGTGACCCCGGCGACGGCGAGAAAGCTCGGGGAGCACCGGTTGCTCCTGCTCGGCCTGCTCGCCCTCGGCGCCGGCCTGCTGACCCGCGCGATGGTGGACTCGGCCGGGGTCTTCCTGGTCAGCAGCGCCGTGGCGCTGTCCGGCGGCGCGGTGGGCAACGTGCTCATCCCCACGCTGGTCAAGCGCCACTTCCCGGGCCGGGCCGGGACCATGACCACCGTCTACACCACCGCTCTGGCGGTCGGCACCATGCTCGCCGCCGCCGCGACCGTCCCGATCGAGCGGGCCGCCGACGGCAACTGGCACGTCGCGCTCGGGGTGTGGGCGGCCCTGGCCGCCGTCGCCGCCCTGCCCTGGCTCGTGCTGCTGCGCAGCGAGCCGGAGCGTCCCGCCGGGGCGGCCCGCCTCGGCATGAGGACGCTGGTGCGCAGCAGGCTGGCCTGGGCGGTCGCCGCGTACTTCGGCACCCAGAGCATGGTGGCCTACATCATGTTCGGCTTCCTGCCGAAGATCCTCACCGACGGCGGTCTCACCACCGGCCAGGCCGGGCTGCTCCTGGGCGTCTTCACCGCGATCGGCATCCCGGTCTCCATGATCGTGCCCTCGGTCGCCACGAGGTTCGCTGACCAGCGGCCCGTGGTGGCGGTGTTCGTGGCGCTCTACGCGGCCGGTTTCCTCGGCCTCTGGCTGGCGCCCGTCTCCTGGGCCTGGCTCTTCACGGTCCTGGTCGGGATCGGCATGGGCTCCTTCCCGCTCGCGCTGACCATGCTCGCCCTGCGCACCCGCACCCCCGAGGCCACCGCCGCGCTGTCGGCCTTCGGGCAGAGCGCCGGGTACCTCATCGCGGGTGCGGGCCCGCTGGTCGTCGGTGTGATGCACGAGTCGACCGGAGGCTGGACGGCTCCTTTCGCGCTCCTGCTCGTGGTGATCGCGGTGCAGTTCGCCGTCGGCTGGTACGCAGGTCGCGCCCGCTACCTGGAGGACGAACGGACCCCCGTCCGCTGACCCCTCCGGGAGGGGGGTACGGCCTGCGCCTCCTCGGGGGCGGCGCAGGCCGTACTGGCATCATGAGGGCATGAAGATCGAGACATCGACGCTGGTCACCTATCCGGCGGGGGAGACCCGGGGACGCTCGTCCGTCGTGGGGATCGTGCCGGTGGGGGACCGGTACGGGGTGATCGTCGCCGAGACCCCGTTCCACCCCCTCGACCACACCTGGCCCGACCAGCCCGCCGACACCGGCACGATCGGCGGGATCCCGGTGACCGACTGCGTCACCGGGGCCGTGGAGGAGGGCGGGCAGACCGTCCACCTCGGCGCGGGCATCCCGGTCCGCCGGGGCGCTCCGGGCTGGCACTGGCTCGTCGTCCACGTCATCGACGCGCTCCCGGAGGGCCCGCCGGAAGGGCTGGTCGAGCTGGCGGTGGACACCGGGCGCCGCCAGGCCCTGTCGGCCGGGCACACCGCCTGCCACCTGGCCGCCCTCGCACTCAACGCGGCGCTGGCCGACCGCTGGCGCAAGGAGGTCCCCGCCGACGGGCTGGGCAGCCCCGACTTCGACCAGACGGCCATCACCTCCTCGCGGATCGAGCCGTACGGCAGCCGCGACGTCTACCGGCTGGGCAAGTCCCTGCGCCGCAAGGGCTTCTCCGCCGAGGGCCTGGCCGAAGAGCTCCCGGAGATCGCCCGGCGGGCCGGGGACCGGCTCGAGGAATGGATCTCGGCCGACGCCCCGGTCCGGGTCGAGAGCCCCGGCGCGGAGCTGACCGCGCGCCGTACCTGGCACTGCGAGCTGCCCGAGAACGAGGTGGCCATCGCCTGCGGGGGCACCCACCTGTCGCGCACCCGCGAGCTGGGCGCGGCCACCGTCGCCCTGGAGCTGTCCGCCGACGGCTCCGAGCTGACCATGCTCACCTCCCTCTCCCCGTCCTGATCCCGGCTGTCCTGATCCCGGCCGTCCTGATCCCGGCCGGCCGGAGCGCGGCGGGGAGGACACGGGCGGCCGGGTGCTCAGGCCGCCACCCGCAGGCCGGAGGCGCGCAGGGCGGCCGCCGCCGCGGTCAGGGCGCTGTGCGAGGAGACCTCGCTGAGCATGCCGGGAGCGGCGACCGAGTCCCCGGCCAGCCAGACACCGCTGCCCCGGCCGATCGCCGGGCGGTCCCGCCACGACGTGCCGGGCAGGTCCAGGGCCCCGCTCCGGCCGTTCGCCACCGCCTCCCGCCGCCAGGTCGCGCGCTCCCGCCAGCCGGGCAGGGCGAGATCGGCCAGCCGCTCCAGCCGGGTGATCCCCCCGGCCTTCGTCTCTCCCGCCCGCAGCGGCACCTCCAGCTGCGCGAGCGTGTGCCCGGCCGGGGCGAGCGTGCGGTCCACCATGCCGTACTGCTCGACGAATCCGCCCTCGTCCAGGTCCGAGACGAAGAACACGTCCCGCGGGCTGCTGGCCAGACCGAGGTCGAGCAGGGCCGCCCGGCCGCTCTCCCAGCGCAGGGACTCGTCACCCAAGAGGGTCCTGGCCGCGTCCAGCGAGGTCGCGACGATCACAGGAGTGTCCTCCGGCAGGCGGTCGACCCGGGAGCCGGTCTCGATCCGCACACCGAGCCCGCGCGCGTGGTCGGCCATGCGCTCGACCACCCGCTGCCAGCCGCCGACGACGTAGCGCGGGGCCGGGTAGTGCGGCGAGCTCGCCCGCAGCACCCGCTCCCAGACGAACGCAGCCGACAGCCGCCCCGGATCGGCGTCGTAGGTGATGACGCCGACGAGCCCGCAGGCCGTCCGCATCGCCTCCTCGCCGAAGCGCTCGGTGGCCCAGCTCCCGAAGTCCCGGTCCACCGGGGCCACGACCCTGCGCTTGGTGAGTGCGTTCACCAGCGACCAGGGCGGGGTCAGGGTGAGGCGGCCGCCGTACCGGAACCGGCCCCGCGCAAGCTCGCCCAGCGCGGGTCTGCGGAAGGGCTGGACCAGCCCGCGGGCCGCCATCCAGCGCCACGGCTCGCCGTCGGAGTAGAAGACGTGCGTGCCGTCGTTGGCGATGTACGGCGCGGCCGACGAGCGCGCCCGCCCGCCCAGAACCCGGTGGGCCTCGTGGAGGGTGACGGCGGCGCCGCCCTCGGCGCACGCGATGGCCGCGGTCAGCCCGGCGAGGCCGCCGCCGATGATGGTGATTTCTCGTCTCATGCCGTCACGACGCAGCCGGCGGGGGCGTTCGTGACGTCACAGGCGGGACAGTTTCTCGGGGTTGGCGATCATGTAGATCGTCTCGATCAGGCCGTCCCTGATGACCAGGGAGAACACCGTGACCACCCGCCCGCCGGCGGTCACCACGGCCGCCGGGGCGCCGTTGACGTCGGAGAACTGCACGGTGAGGCCGTCGGCCGCCGCGGCGCCGACGGCGTCCATGAACCACCGGACGCCCGCCTCGGTCGCGATCGAGGTGAGGAAGCGGGTGACCTTCTCGCGGCCGGCGATGGTCCGCAGCGGGGCCTTGATCTTCCCGCCGCCGTCGGCCACCAGCGTGGCGTCTGCGGCGAGCATCGCGATCAGGCCGTCCAGATCACCGTCGGAACAGGCGCCGATGAATCGCTCGGTGATCTCGCGACGCCTGACCCGGTCCACGTCGAACCTCGGCCGCCCCTCCTCGACATGCTGCTTGGCCCGCCGTCCGAGTTGCCGGGCCGTCGCCTCGCTGCGGCCGATCGCCTCGCCGATCTCCGCGTACGGCAGGGCGAACGCCTCCCGCAGCACGAACACCGCCCGCTCCAGCGGGGACAGGGTCTCCAGCACCACCAGCAGCGCCAGCTCCACCGACGTGGTCAGCTCGACGCGCTCGGCCACGTCGGCGGCCGTGACGACCGGCTCGGGCAGCCACTGCCCGACATAGCTCTCCCGCCGGGACGCGATCCGCCGCAGCCGGTCGATGGCGAGCCGCGTGGTCACCTTGATCAGGTAGGCCCGGTCGTTGTCGACCGCGGCGGTGTCTGCACCGGACCAGCGCAGCCAGGCCTCCTGCACGACGTCCTCGGCGTCGGCGACGGTGCCCAGGATCCGGTAGGCGACCCCGGTCAGCAGGTCGCGGTGTTCCTCGAAGCGTTCGACGGCCATGATCCTAGGACGTATCACGGCTCTCTCCGCGTGACATCACCCCGGGATCCTCTCCGGCTGACACGGTCCGGAAACGATGGCGCGAGACCGGCCCGCGGTCGGCTAAGATTTCTCCTGTGCCGCACTCCGCAGGGGTGCTCCGCACAGCACAAGGGGCTATGGCGCAGCTGGTAGCGCGCCTCCATGGCATGGAGGAGGTCTGGGGTTCGAATCCCCATAGCTCCACTTCAGGGCCGTTCTCGAAACGGCCTGGAGCACGTTGACGAGATCCCGTCCGATCATCTCGATCGGGCGGGATCTCGCCGTTTGCACGGCTCCGCCCAAGGCCTCTCCCGCGACTCCTCGCAAGGATTTCCGCCTGCTCGCCGACGCGGCAAGCCTGGTGCACCGAGGTGCAGTCGTGAGGTGCGAGGTGGCGGTCGATCCCCCCGCCACCCGGGCCCGCCATCATGCCGCCGGGCCCGGCGCCCGATCAGGTCCGCCCGCCCGGGCTACCCGCGGTGGGCGGGCCGGCCTGGCGCCGGTCCCGGGGCGCTCGGAGACCCGTTCCCCGGTGCCGTCGGCACTCCACCGGCGCAGCCGTTCGTGCAGGGTCTTCCAGAGGCCGTACCGGTCGGGGGATCTCGCCAGATAGCGTCTTCTGCCTGTGGAAACAGGGTGGAGCAAGCTCATAGGGGGCGACCTGGCCGTTCATGCGGCGGATTCGGGAGCGGCTATGGTTGTGGGCGTGAACGCCGCTGCGTCCCCTGAACGCCTCGCCTTCGCCGACGCTGACGCGCGACTGGACGGATCCCTGTCCGTCTGCTTCCAGGGCGACTACGACACGGTCTTGTTCTTCGACGGCGACGTCGTGCTCAGCGGGGACTTCCTGGAGGCCCTCACCGAACTCGGCGGGCAGGAGACCGGCATCGTCGTGATCACCGGGGACCTCACGGTGAGCGGTCGGATCGCCCTGTACGACAACACCCCGGGCCTCTACGTAGAGGGCACCACCCGGGCCGAGACACTGGAGGGCGGTGACGCCGAGATCTACATCCAGGACGGCGTCTTCACGCATCTGGTCTACGGGTACTACAACCACGGCATCCTGGAAGCAGGCAGGGTCGAGACGCCTTGGGTGATCAACTCTGATCACGATCTGCGGATCACCGCCCCAGGCGCCCGGCATGTGGACAACCACGGATCCTTCTCCGACGCGGAGTTCACCAGGGACAACATCGCCGAGTGGTTCGTTCCTGAGGTGGTCGACCCCGACTACGGCTCAATCGTCGTCGAGAGGTTCCTCGACCGGCTCCGCGCTGGGCTGCCCGTCCGCTCCTGGGCGTGAGTCCTCCGCCTCCGACGCAGGGGGTCGTGCCCGTCATGCGCCCTCTCCTCTCCGCCGGGGACGGGGCTGTCGTCCGATCGGTATGACTCCTCCTTCCCGGGACGTTCAGGTCGGGCGCTGCACCCCGGCGGAGGAGGCCCCGGCGCTCCTTTGAGCGGCCCGAGCCCTCCGGAGGGAAGGGGCCCGGCCGCCGGCCCGCGCCGCGGCGGCACATAGAGTGATCATGTGGAGTTGCGGCAGTTGCGGTACTTCCGCGTCGTGCTCGAACAGGAGCATCTGACGCGTGCGGCGGAGATCCTCGGCATCAGGGCGACCTCGCTCAGCCAGCAGATCATCGCGTTGGAGCGCGAGATCGGCACCGCGCTGTTCCGGCGGACGCCGCGCGGTATGGAGCCCACCGCCGCGGGACGGGCGCTGCTGCCGCATGCGGTCCGGTCGCTGGAGGCCGCCGAGGCCGGGGCTCGTGCCGTCCGGCTCGCGATCCACGGTGATCAGGTCTGGCGCGTCGGGGTGACGCCCGGCTCACCCGCCGGCCTCGTCGCCGTGCTGCGGGCATCCGTGAACGCCGATCTTCATGACCTTCCGGTGTCCCGGCAGCTGGAGGCGCTGCACAGCGGGGACCTCGATGCGGGCCTGGTCGTCCTGCCCGTCGACGGCACCGGCCTGCGGTCCATGACGGTCGTGGACGCACCGTTGGGGATGCTCGTGTCGTCAGGGCATCCGCTGGCCGGACGCACCGATCTCGCCTGGGCCGACCTGGACGGTCAGGACCTGCTGTGGTTCGCGCGGGAGCTGGCTCCCGGCTACCACGACGCGACGCTCGAGGCCTTCCGCACGGCCGGCTGGCGGCCCCGGAACGTGCGCGCCGGCCCGCCGCGACGAGGGCTGTTCCAGGCCGAGCTGCACCATGGCGGCCCGATCGTTGCGATCCGCCCTCCCTGGGAGGCCGGCGACGGGCTGGTCTGGTCTGCGCTGCCCGGTGCCCCGAGGCTGCAGCTCGCCTTGGTGTGGAATCCCTCACACTGCGCCGCCGGTCCGATCGGTGCGCTCGCCGCTCGCCTGGCGGATGAGGCCCGGCCTCATGCCGGTGAGGACCTGCCTCGTGGACGGGCGGCCGGGATCCCCGGTTAGCTGGCCGGCGTTCGCCCGATTCGAAGGAAGGCAGGGCATGGCACTCACCAACTGGGGATTCCTCTATGTCGCCGACGGCTGCGACCCTGATCGCGACGTGTGCGTCGTGGAGACCGGCACCGTCCGCACCGTGCTGGTCGGCCTCGGACAGCCGGCACAGGGGCCGGCGGTGGCGGCGCGGCTCGTCGCGGACGGCGCGCAGCTCATCGAGCTGTGCGGGGCCTTCGGCCCGGAATGGACGGCCCGCGTGATCAAGGAAGTCGGCGACCGCGTACCGGTGGGCTCGGTCAGCTACGGTCCGGAGGCGGTCACCGGGCTGCACGCCGTCTTCTCCTGAGCTCCGGCCGACAGGCGACGGTCTCGGCGCCGAGGAGGCGCAGCTGTTCGCGCTCCCCGGCGACGACCGCCTGCTCCTGCGGGACCTGCTGCTCCGGCTCCTGGCCGGCTCCGCGGCCTGACGCCGGAGCTCTGCCGCCATCCTCCGATCCCAGGCCCTCTCCGGGGCGCCGCTCGACGGCTCGCGACCTCAACGCGCCCGCTCGACCCGGCCCTCGTGCCAGACCGGTTCGGTGCTCTCGTAGACGGTTCCGTCGGCGCCGAAGACCAGGAAGCGGTCGAAGTCGGCGGCGAACCAGCGGTCATGGGTGACGGCCAGCACGGTGCCGGAGAAGGAGGCCAGGCCCTGCTGCAGAGCCTCGGCGCTGGCCAGGTCCAGGTTGTCGGTCGGCTCGTCGAGCAGCAGCAAGGTCGCGCCGGACAGCTCCAGCAGCAGGATCTGCAACCGGGCCTGCTGGCCGCCCGACAGGGTCTCGAACCGCTGGTTCGCGGCGGGAGCCAGTTCGTAGCGGGCCAGAGCGGCCATCGCCTCGTTCAGGGTGAGCGCGCAGCCCGTCGTGATCAGCTCGGCCGGGGCGCGGCCGTGCAGGTCCGGCCGGGTGTGGGTCTGCACGAACCGGCCGGGTACCACCCGGGCTCCCAGCCGAACCGAGCCGCTGTGCCGTACGGCGGGCACCGCACCGTCGGCGGCCTGTTCCAGCAGTTGCAGGAAGCAGGACTTGCCCGAACCGTTGGAGCCCAGCACCCCGACGCGCTCGCCGTACCAGACCTCGGCGCCGAACGGCCGCATCAAGCCGGTGAGCTCCAGGTTCTCGCAGATGACGGCGCGTTTGCCGGTACGGCCGCCGCGCAGCCGGATCCGCACGTTCTGCTGCCTGGGCGGTCGTTCGGGCGGGCCGGCCTCCTCGAATCGGCCCAGCCGCGTGCGCGCGGCCCGGTAGGCCGAGGCGACCGCGTCGTTGTTGGCCGCGGTCTGCTGCAGGGTGTGCACCAGCTGCCTGAGCCTGGCGTGCTCCTCGTTCCAGCGGCGACGCCGCTCCTCCAGCCGGGCGATGCGCTCCTCGCGCGCCTTGGCGTAGGTGGCGAAGCCGCCGCCGTGGACCCAGACGCCGCGATCTTCCACGGTCACGATGCGGTCGGCGGCGTCGGCCAGGAGCCGGCGGTCGTGGGAGACCAGCAGCACGGTCTTGGCCGTGGCCTGCAGACGGGCCTCCAGCCACTGCTTGCCGGGCACGTCCAGGTAGTTGTCGGGCTCGTCCAGCAGCAGCACCTCGTCGGGGCCGCGCAGCAGAACCTCCAGGACGAGGCGCTTCTGCTCGCCTCCCGACAGGGTGGCCACCGGCCGGTCCCGTACCGCGCCGTAGGGCAGGCCCAGGGCGGCGGTGGCGCAGGTGTCCCAGACGACCTCCATGTCGTAGCCGCCGGCGTCGGCGTAGTCGGCGATCGCCTGCGCGTAGGCCAGCTGCGCCGTCTCGTCGTCGCGAGCCGCCATCGCCGACTCCGCCCGCACCAGGGCCGCGGCGGCGGCTCGGACCCGGTCCGGGGCCACCGACAGCAGCAGATCGTGCAGCGTCCGGCCATCGCGCACGCCGCCGATGAACTGCCGCATCACCCCCAGCCCCCCGGAGGAGACCACGCGGCCGTCGTCCGGCCGCAGGTCTCCGGCGATCAGCCGCAGCAGCGTGGTCTTGCCCGCGCCGTTCGGCCCCACCAGGCGGGCCTTGACCCCGTCACCGACGCGGAACGACACCTCGTGGAGCAGCAGCCGCCCGTCCGGCAGCGCGTAGGTCAGCCGGTCCACCTCGACATGCCCCGCCACCGCGCTCCTCCCTCCGCTCGGACGCAGCCTCCGGATCGATGTTCCAGTCACTAGACCAACGATCCGGTACTCGATTGCCATACTAGACTCATCCCGTGGACACGAACAGGGCGGAGCCGGGAACACGACGCTCAGGAGCGCCAGGAGGCGTGTGGCTGCGGCCATCGCGGGCGGGACGCGACGCCCCGCCGCTCAGCCGGGATCGGATCGTCGAAGAGGCCGTGGCCCTCCTGGACGCCGAAGGCGCCGACCGGCTGACCATGCGGCGGCTGGCCGAACGGCTGGGCACCGGCTCCACCACGCTGTACTGGCACGTGAAGACCAAGGACGACGTCCTCGACCTCGCCCTCGACATGATCTTCGCCGAGGTCGAGATCCCGCCGGAGGGCGGCCGGGGATGGCGTGCCGACATCACCGCACTGATCAACGGATGGCGCGCGGTCCTGCTGCGGCATCCCTGGTCGGCGGCGCTGCTGGGCCGCCCGATGCTGGGCCCCAACGTGCTGGCCCGCAGCGAGTTCCTGTACGCCACCCTCCTGGAGGCCGGGATCACCGAGCCGCACCTCACCGCCGCGGCGTACGGCCTGTCCAACTACGTCATCGGCTCCGGGCTGATGCAGGCCACCTGGCCGGCCGACGACGAGCAGGAGGTACGGCAGGCCGCCCGGGAGCACCTGCACGCCAACCGGGAGCGCTACCCCGCCCTCGCGGCCCACGGCCCCCTCGTCGCGGACGATGACCGGGACACCGGCTTCACCCTCGGCCTCACCTGGCTTCTCGACGGCATCCAGGCCAGTGTCACCAACGTCATGACTGAGTACACCTAGGACGCCGCCCCGCCGCGCAGGGCCAGCCGGGCGGCCTGGTAGCCGCCCATGCCGTGCACGCCCGGGCCGGGCGGGGTCGCGGCCGAGCACAGATAGACACCGGGCAGGGGGGTGCGCCAGGGACGCGCCGAGTACACCGGGCGGCCCGCGAACTGGCGCAGGTCCGCCAGGCCCGCCCCGATGTCGCCGCCGACGTAGTTGGCGTTGCGGTCCTGCATGGCGAGGCAGTCCAGGGTGTGCCTGGACAGGACGCGCTCCCGGAAGCCGGGGGCGAACCGCTCGATCTGGGCCTCGACGGCCTCCGTCATGTCCACCGTGGAGCCGTTGGGCACGTGGCAGTAGGCCCACAGGGTGTGCCGTCCCGCCGGAGCGCGGGACGGGTCGGCCACGCACGCCTGAACCAGCAGGACGTACGGCCGCTCCGGATGGACGCCGCGGGCGACCTGCGCCTCGCTCAGCGCGATCTCCTCCAGGGTGCCGCCCAGGTGGACCGTGCCGGCCCGGCCGACCGCCGGGTCCTTCCACGGCACCGGCCCGTCCAGGGCCCAGTCCAGCTTGAACACGCCGGGCCCGTACCGGTAGCGGGCCAGCCGGCGGGCGTAGCGCGGCGGCAGCCGGTCACCGGCCATGGCGAGGAACTGGCGCGGCGTGACGTCCAGCAGGACCGTCTCCGCCGGCGGCAGGCCGGCCAGGGAGGCCACCCGGTGCCCGGCCACGACCTCGCCGCCGAGTTCACGCAGCCGGGCCGCCATCAGATCGGCCAGCACCTGCGAGCCACCGCGCACCACCGGCCAGCCCGCGTGGTGGGCGAGAGCGGCCAGCATCATCCCGAAGCCGCCGGTGATGGGGGAGCGCAGGTCCAGCATGGAGTGGGCGGCCATCCCCGCCAGCACGGCACGGCCCGGGACGGTGCGGAAGGCCGCTCTGGCCAGCACCGTCGCAGGCTGCACCGCGAGCGCCCCGAACCGGGCGACGGCCAGCGGCGCCCGGGGCAGGGCGAGCGGCGCCAGCAGGGTGTCCACCAGCGGGGTCCCGGCGCGGGCGGTCGCCCCGATCACGGCCCGCCAGGCCCGCCCGTCCCGGCCGAGACCGGCCGCGGTCCGCTCCGGGTCGCGGTGCACCAGCACGGCGGAGCCGTCGTCGAGGGGGTGCGCCACGGGGACCGGCGGATGGGCGAAGTCGACGGGCAGGCCGAGCGAGCGGAATGCGGCCGAGACCGCGGCCATCGGCAGCGCCGTCGCGCACACGTCGTGCACGAATCCCGGCAGCGTCAGCTCCTCGCTGCGCAGTCCGCCGCCGAGGCGCTCCGCTGCCTCCAGCAGCAGCACCCGCCGCCCCGCCCGGGCCAGGGTCAGCGCCCCCACCAGGCCGTTGGGCCCCGAACCGACCACCACCGCGTCGAACCCGTCCGCACCCATGCTCTCTCCCGATCCCTTCCTCGACGGCCTCACGGCTCTCGCGGCTCCGAAGGTCCGGAGACCGACCGCCCCGGCCCCGGTGCCCGGCGGTTCTCACGCTCCCCGCCCGGCCGCGCCGGCGGTGTCTCCCCGCACACCCGGGTCCCGGCGCCGGGACGCGACCCCACGGCGAGCCTGCCGCCGATCGCGCCCAGCCGGTCCCGCATGTCGACGAACCCGTGTCCATGCTCCTCCGCGGCGAATCCGGCGCCGTCGTCGGCCACCTCGAAACGGAGCGCGGTGGCGTTCGCCGCCCGGTGCTCACCCCCCGCGCCCCCGGCCGGACGGGCGCGCGGGTGATCGCGGCAAGGTTTGGATCTTGCGGGCCGGGGCAGCCGTGGGTCATCGTGAGGACGGCTGCGGGAGGGTCACCATGCCGAAGGATCAGCGCAGGGCCGGTACGGTCGCGGTGGTCGCCCATCAGCGGAAGTCGCTCGGCGGAGGTCTGGACGAGCTGCGCAGGCTCCTGGCCGACCAGGGCGTCGGGGAACTGCTCTGGTACGAGGTGCCCAAGAGCAAGAAGGCCCCCAAGCAGGTCAGGAAGGCGATGAAGAAGGGCGCGGACCTGGTCCTGGTGTGGGGCGGAGACGGCATGGTCCAGCGCTGCGTGGACGTGCTCGCGGGGTCCGGGACGGCTGTGGGGATCATCCCCGCCGGTACGGCCAACATGTTCGCCAGGAACCTCGGCATCCCCGAGGACCTGCCGGAGGCGGTGCGGATCGCCTTCCACGGCGAGGACAGGAAACTGGACCTGGGCAGGGTCAACGGGGAGCACTTCGCGGTCATGGCCGGGGTCGGGTTCGACGCGGAAATGATCAAGGACGCGGACCGGGGGCTGAAGGACCGGATGGGCCGGGCCGCCTACTTCTGGACGGGGCTGCGGCACGTCCGGGGCGAGCTCGTCCCGATGAGGATCAAGGTGGACGGGACGACGTGGTTCGACGGTGAGGCGAGCTGCGTGCTGTTCGGCAACGTCGGCACGATCACCGGCGGCATCGAGGCCTTCGACGACGCCCGGCCGGACGACGGCTGGCTGGAGGTCGGCGTCACCACGGCCGAGGGCCCGATCCAGTGGGCCCGCACGCTCGGCCGGATGAGCGTGAGCCGCTCCGACGAGTCGCCCTTCGTCCGGATGACCCGTGCCCGGAAGGTCACCGTCAAGCTGGCCAGGCCCATGGCCTACGAGCTGGACGGCGGGGCCAAGGGCACGGTGACCCGGCTGAAGGCCGAGGTCGTCCCCGGTGGTCTCATCCTCCGCGCCCCCCGCCGGGCCGCCTCCGAGGAGCCCTCCGGCTCCCGGCGGAAGAAGACCGCGGCGGCCTGAGCCCCGAGGGCCGGGGCCCGGCGGTCCCGACCGGCCCGGTGCGGCCCGGACCGGTCGGACGGCACACGGTGTCAGGGCCCGGCCTTTCGGGGAGGGACCGCCCGGGGCCGAGATCGCCGGACGACACCGGGTGTCAGCGCAGAGCTCCGGCGTAGGCGCGGGCGAACGCGTTCTGCAGCAGGCCGGGGACGGGGCCTGCAAGCCGGGTGTACCAGCGGCCGGGGCGGGTGTAGGCGTGGACGGTGAACCGCACCCGCCCGGCCGGGTCGCGCTCCAGCAGGAACCCCTCCTCCCCGCTCGCCGGATGCCCCGCCAGCGTGCCGTAGCCGAACCCCGCCCGGCCGTCCTCCTCCACCGCCCACACCACCCGGCAGGGCGCGGGCAGCCGGAGCGGTCCCAGGCCGAGCTGCGAGACCACGGTCACTCCGGCCGCCGCCCGGGGAGCGGAGGCGACCGGCCGCAGACCGCACCGGGCGTGCGCCTGCCAGGTCAGCAGGATCTCGGCCGCCCGCTCCAGGCTCACCTCGGGGCCGAGCAGCCGCCGGTGGCGCACCCGCCGGTATCCGGGCGGTACGGCACCGGCCCGGAACGCGTCGGTGTCGGGGTGGCTGAGGCCGACGTCGGGATAGCTGAAGGCGGCGCCGAGGTAACGCTGGAGCGGGTCCATCGTGGTCCTTTCCGGGAAGTGCGGGCGGATCGGGCAGGCCGGTGCGGGACGGGCGGAGGGGCCGGGAGCGGGTCAGAGCGGTCGGGGGCGGAGCCTGAGCCAGGCGGCGATCGCGCACACGGCGAACCCGAAGGCGTTCAGCAGGCCGTGGGTGGCGATCATCCAGTCCAGCGGGGGCCTGGGCAGGCCGGTCGCCTCGCCCAGCGCCCAGCTCAGCGCCAGCACCATCGAGACCGCGAGGACCAGGGACGAGAAGGTGAGCAGGGCGCCGGTGATCCGGTCGTGGCCGCCCCGCCGTACCTCCGCCAGCGTCAGCCAGCCGACCAGCCACATGCCCGCCGTGAGCACCACCGCGCCGGCCAGCTCGGCCCAGTCGCCCGCGAAGTAGCCGCCGAGCACCAGCAGCGTCCCGCCCGGCACGCTGAGCGCCGCCGCGCGGGACAGCGGGCCGTCCCCGGCGGCGCGGCTGGTCAGCCCGGCCACCAGCGCGGCGGCGAAGCCGGCGAAGTGGAAGTGCGCCACGGTGAGCGACAGGATCGTGAGGGAGAAACCCCACAGCGGATACCCGGCGCGTTCGGCGACCAGGGCGACGGCGGCGATCGCGGGGGTGACCAGCGCGGTGAGCGCGGCGATCTCGCGAGGAGAGGGGGAGGGCCGGGTCCGCAGCCGGATCGGGGCCTGTACGGCCAGGCAGACGGTGGCCAGCGCGTAGGCTGACGCGGCTCCCGCCGCCCAGGGGCCGCGTTCCAGCCACAGCGAGAGCGCGCCCGGCACCGCGCCGAGCCACCACGCGCGCAGCAGCCGGTGCGGGACCCGCAGGAGCCGCAGCCCGGCCGGGACCACCGCGAGCATCCCGGTCGTCAGAACCGTGTCGATCAGGGGACGCATACCGCCCTCCACGTTTTGAACGCGTTCAAAAACTGGTCACCTCACCGTAGCACCCGGAAGGAGGACGCCGGCGGGAGGGATAATTCAGTTGGCGGCGAGACGCGGAGAGAGAAGCATGGCGGCTATGTCATTGCGCTTTCACGAGATCGCCGAGGGCGATCACCGCATCCTCAACCCGTTCACCGACGACAAGCTCGCCCTGCTCGGCGAGGTGGCGCGGCTCCGGCCCGGCATGCGCCTGCTCGACCTGTGCTGCGGAAAGGGCGAGATGCTCTGCCGCTGGGCCGCCGAGCACGGGATCGAGGGGGTCGGGGTCGACGTCAGCGAGGTCTTCCTGGCTGCGGCGCACGAGCGGGCGGCCGAACTGGAGGTGGCCGGGCGGGTGCGGTTCGAGCACGGGGACGCCGGGGCCTACCGGGCCGAACCGGGCGCCTTCGACGTCGTGTCGTGCCTCGGGGCGACGTGGATCGGGGACGGGGTGGAGGGGACGATCGCGTTGATGCTCCCCGCGCTCGCCGAGAACGGGATCCTCCTCGTCGGCGAGCCGTACTGGACCTCCGAGCCGCCCGCCGAGGCCTACGAGGCGTTCGGCTTCGGTCCGGCGGACTTCCTCTCGCTGGCCGGGACCTTCGACCGGTTCGAGGCGGCCGGGATGGAGGTGCTGGAGATGGTCCTGGCCGACCCCGACAGCTGGGACCGGTACGTGGCGAGCCAGTGGTGGACGCTGAGCGACTGGCTGCGGGCCAACCCCGACGACCCCGAGGCGGCGGAGGTGCGCGCGTTCCTGGAGCGCTGCCGCAGGTCACATGTGGAGTACGGCAGGCGGTACCTCGGCTGGGGCGTCTTCGTGCTGCGCCGCCGTTGACGGCTACCGGTGAGTAGAAATACGTTCTAGAATTACGTTCCGGAAAGTGCCGGGCAGCCGGGAGGCCTTCGCGCGGAGCGCGACCGCGCGGTGGTCCCGGCGCCCGGCGGCGACCGTCCGATCCGATCGGAACACCCGGCCCGCCGGGTCCGCAGCCGCCCGGAACGGCCCGTCCCGGCCGACCGACTCCCCGGAGGAACGATGACCGACGTCCAGCTCGCCCGCCAGGCCTGGCGCCGCCTGGAACCCCTCCACGGGATGGTGTACTTCGTCCCCGAGGCCACCGAGCGCTACGCCGCGCTGGGGCTCGACGTGCACGCCGGGTACTTCGCCTCCCGGTCGGCCGCGTTCGGCGCCGCTTCGCCCGAGCTGGTCATCGCGACCTTCTACAACTTCTGCCCCGCACTCGTCCGCCGGGCGCTCCCCGCGGCCTGGGAGATCGTGACCCCGGAGAAGATTCTCCAGGCCCGCTACGACGCCGCCGGCGCGGCGCTGCGCCGGGCCGGGATCCACGAGCTCCCCGGCCTCGCCGAGACGGCCGCGCTGGCCAGGCGGGCGGCCGAGCGCGCCTGCGAGCACCCCCAGGGACGCCCGCTGTTCGCCGCGCACGCCACGTTGCCCTGGCCGTCGGATCCGCTGCTGGAGCTCTGGCACGCCCAGACGCTGCTGCGCGAGTTCCGGGGCGACGGGCACGTCGCGACCCTGCTCGCCGAAGGGGTCGGCCCGCTGGAGTCGCTGGTCCTGCACGGTGCCAGCGGAGGGGCGCCCACGATCTTCCTGAAGCTCAGCCGCGCCTGGCCGGAGGAGGAGTGGGCGGCGGCCGAGCAGTCGCTGCGTGAGCGCGGGTTGCTGGCAGGGGACGAGCCCACCGAGGAGGGGCGCGCGCTGCGGCAGCGGATCGAGGACCGCACCGACGAGCTGTCCGTGCCCGCCTACGCCGTGCTCTCCGACGACGAGCTCGCCCGCCTGGCCGAGCTGGCCCGGACCTTCGGCCGCGCCGTGGTGGGCGCGGGCCTGCTGAACATCGGCGGCTGAGTCGGTCCCGGCTCCGATCCGATCAACCGGACCGGTCGTCAGCCCGTCACGGTCGGGTCGGCGACCTGGCCGATGAAGAGCGGGACCTGCGTCGGCCGGTGGACGATCGCGAAGGCGAACGGCCGGTCGGCGCGGAACTCGGCCTCGGCGGGCGGCGGGGCCGAGACGGCGAAGGCCAGACCGGTGACGGCGGCGGCCTCGGTGCCCCACTCGTCCACCGTGACGTTCGCCTTGTGGACCGCCTGGTCCAGGAAGAGGCCGTCGGCGATGCCGGAGTAGCCGGCGCTCCTCAACCCGAGCCCCGCCAGCGGTTCCTCCAGGTCCAAGCCGGTGGAGAAGTCCCAGCGGGGCATGGCGACCCTGACCCTCGTCTTCTTCAGCCCCCCGGCCACCTCGGTGAGCGCCCCGGGGGCGAGCCGGTCGCCGGGGGAGCCGCCGCTCTCCGGCAGCAGGACCCACATGGCCAGCTCGCTCCTGGCATAGGGAAGCTCGACGGCCTGCCAGCCCGGCCCGCTCGCGTATGCGAACTCCGCCTCCAGGCGCATCAGGGTCGTGCGTGCCGTCGTGCCGTCGGCCCGGGTGAAGGGCGCGCCCTCCTCCGGCGGGTCGGTGAACGGGACGGTCCAGTCGGCCTTGAGGTAGAGCGCGTTCGCCAGGACCAGCTTCGTCTCCGGATCCAGCCGGTCGAACACCTTCCTGATCCGTCCGGCGGTCTGCTCCTCGGCCCAGGCGTTGACGGCGTCGGCGGCGGCGCCGCCGGTGAAGTCCACCTGGCGGGCGCCCGCGCCGTACTGGGCGGCCAGCACGCGCAGGAACTCCGGCCGGACGGCGAGCCCGTCCTGCACGAACAGGCCGCCCGCGAGGCTGACCACCGGCGGTCGCGGCTCCTCCTCCTGCGCGTCGCGCGGGGTGTCCCGGTCGGGGGCGGGCGGCGGCCCGTCGGTCGTGGCGATCACGCGGGAGAGCACGTTGAACGCCGGATGCGGTCCCTCCGGCGGGAAGCCGAAGACCCGGTCCAGCTCGGCCCCGGTCACCTGGTCCGCGCCCGCCCGGGCCATGCCGTACGCGTAGGCGATGCTCAGCGGGGACAGCACCACGTTGACCTGCGGCTTGGCGGTCGCGGCGAACAGGGCGTGACCGAAGGCGGCCAGGCCGGGGCGCAGGTTCGCGACCGGGGCTCCCGACGGGGTCTCCCGTCTCACCCCCGCGGCGGTGACCACGCGGGTCTCGGGCGCGCCGCCGCACGCGGCGAGCGCGGCGAGGGCCAGCAGGGCGGTGGTGAACACGCGACGGTGCATGTCCTTCAAACGTCCGCGGCCGCCGTACGGTTCACCGGCCGCGAGGCCCGGTCAGACCGCGTACCCGGCGAAGACCGGGAACGGCAGCAGGGCGCGGACCAGTGTGCGCCGCATCGGCCGTCCGGGAAAGCGGTCCTGTACGGCCTCCGCCAGCTTCCGGGAGGAGGTGAAGCGGAAGTCGTAGATCCGCAGGGGCGCCCCCGGCTTCAGCACCCGGGCGAACTCGGCCACGGCCCGGTCCACCCGCTCCCAGTGGTGCATGCTCAGCGTCGAGACGACGACGTCGAACCGGTCGTCCGGATAGGGCAGCTCGGCCACGTCGGCCACGTCCAGGGAGATCCGCCCTTCCAGGGCGGCCTCGCGCACGTGGCGGCGGCCGATGGCGATCATGTCCGCCGACAGGTCCATGCCGGTCAGGTGCAGGTCCGGGCGGAGCCGGGCGAGCTCCAGCAGCAGGTGACCGGAGCCGGTTCCCGCGTCGAGGACCGAGCCGTCGCGCGGCGCCACGGCGGCGACCTCCCGGCAGATCTTGCGGAACAGGGTGCGGTTGAGGCGGCCCGCTCGCCGGTCGTATCGCTCGCCGTCGCGGCCTTCGAAGGAGGACATGCCGATCGCTTTCTCCCGGGGATTGATCTCCACCCCACTCTGCACGTTAATGTGAACATGAAGTCAACAGCCGCAGAGCGGCTCGAGATCGGCGAGCTGGCCGGCCGGTACGGCCTGGCCACCCACGTCCTGCGTCACTGGGAGGCGATGGGCCTGCTCAGCCCGGCCCGGCAGGGCAACGGCAGGCGCCGCTACGGCCCCGAGGACGAGGCCCGGGTCGCGCTGATCGTGCGCGCCAAGGAGGCGGGCGCCTCACTGGAGCAGATCCGTGACCTGGTGACGGCCGGGAGCGGGGAGCGCAGGCGGGAGATCCTCGTGCGGCACCGGACCGAGCTCGCCCGGCGGATGGAGCGGTTGCGCGCGTCCATGGAGATGATCGAGCACGTGCTGGACTGTCCGGCGGAGGACTTCTTCGACTGTCCGCAGTTCCAGGTCATGCTCGGGACCGGCCCGGCCCGGCCTCCGCACGAGCACGCCTGACCGGCGGGCACGAGGGCGCCCGCCCGCCGGGGGTGCGGGGGAGCGCCGTCACGCGGACCCGGGTGCGGGACGGTCCCGGCCGGCCGCCGCGACGAAGGCCTCGATGCCGTCCAGCACGCGCTGCAGGCCGAACTCGAAGCCGAAACCGTCGCCGTCGTCGCCGCTGAACACGCCCGCCGCGGCGGCGCGGGCCAGCGTCGGGAACCGTTCGTCGCTCAGGAACCGCATCAGGAACGGTCCCTGCGCGTCCCAGAAATCCTCATCGCTGACTCCGGTGCGCTGCGCCGCCTGGCCCGCCTCCACGACGAGCCGGGCCGTGCCCGTCACGTAGCTGTCGACGAGTGTGATCACCTTCATCATCTGGAGATCGTCCAGGCCGATCCCGTCGAGCAGGCGCATGGCGATCTCCAGGCCGGTGATCGAGCTGGGACCGAGGACCGGCCGGGCCTGGGAGACCTGGAGGATCCACGGGTGGCGCAGGTGCAGCGCCCACGACCCGCGGGCGATCTGCTCCAGCCCGGCCCGCCACCCCCCGGCCCGCAGCCGCTCGGCCTCCTGCCCGGGGTCGCGCTCCGGGTCGAGGTCCTCGCCGTAGGCAGTGTCGAGCATGAGGTCGACGAGCTCGGCCTTGCCCGGCACGTAGCGGTAGAGCGACATGGTGCCGACCCCGAGCTCGGTGGCGATCCGGCGCATCGACAGCGCGGACAGCCCCTCGGCGTCGGCCACCCGGATCGCGGCCTCGACGATCCGCGCCACGCTGAGCCCCGGTCGGGGCCCGCGCGTGGGCCGCTCCTCGCCGCCCCACATCACTTTGAGGCTGAACGCCACATCTCCGCGACCGCTGTATTCCGTCGTCATCTTGCGTCAATCCTAGAACTGCGTATCCTGTACGCATAACTTCGTACAGCGTACCCAGTAAGGGGGACCGGAGTGGCCCAGAAGGCAGCGGCGATCGTCGCCGAGGGACTGCGGAAGGAATACAGGCAGACCAGGGCGCTGGACGGGTTCGATCTGACCGTCCCGGAAGGCACGGTCTGCGGACTGCTCGGCCCCAACGGGGCCGGGAAGACGACGGCGGTGCGGATCCTCGCCACGCTGCTGGAGTTCGACGGCGGCCGGGCCGAGGTCGCCGGGTTCGACGTCGCACGGCAGGCGGCGCAGGTGCGCTACCGGATCGGGGTGACCGGGCAGAGCGCCGCGGTCGACGAGATCCTCACCGGCAGGCAGAACCTGGAGATGTTCGGGCGGCTCTACCACCTCGGCGCGGCCCGGGCCCGGCGCCGCGCGGACGAGCTGCTGGAGCTGTTCGGGCTGGCCGAGGCGGGGAGCAAGTCGGCCAAGCACTACTCCGGCGGCATGCGCCGCCGGCTCGACCTGGCCGCCAGCCTCATCATGGCCCCGCAGGTGCTCTTCCTCGACGAGCCCACCACCGGCCTGGACCCGCGTGGCCGCATGGAGGTCTGGGAGGCGATCCGCTCGCTGGTCGCCGGAGGCACCACGGTCCTGCTGACCACCCAGTACCTGGACGAGGCCGACCGGCTCGCCGACCGGATCGCGGTGATCGACAGCGGCCGGGTCATCGCCGAGGGGGCTCCGGAACGGCTCAAATCCATGATCGGCGGTGACCGGATCGACCTGGTCGTCACCGACGCCGGGGAGCTGGCCGGGGCCGCGCGGATCGTCGCGCGCATCTGCGGAGCCGAGCCCGAGACGCGGCCGGACACCCGCAGGATCAGCGCCCCCGCGCGGCACCGCGTCGCCACCCTCACCGAGACCGTCCGCGCGCTGGGAGACGCCGGGATCGCGGTGGAGGACATCGCGCTGCGGCGGCCGACCCTGGACGAGGTGTTCCTGCGGCTCACCGGGCACCGGGCGGAAACCGCAGGGGAGGGCGGGGGCGGTGCGGACGGGGGCGAGCCCGGACGCGCCGCCGGCCGGGCGGACCGAGGCGGGCCGGAACGCGCCCGCGACCAGACGGAGAAGGAGATGACCGTATGACCACCGCCACCCCTTCGGCCCCGGGGGCCGTGCCGCTCCAGGCGCCTCCGGAGACCCCGCTCTCCCGGGCCCGCTGGGCGCTCGCCGACAGCTGGACCGTCACCCGCCGCTACCTGATCCACTGGGTGCGCGAGCCTGCCTACATCATGTGGGGGCTGATGTATCCGATGGTCTCGGTTCTGCTGTTCGGCTACGTGTTCGGCAGCGCCATGGTGGTGCAGGGCGGGGGAGACTACCGTGAGTTCCTGCTGCCCGGCATGTTCGGCATGACCATGATGTTCGGCATCGGCAACACGATGATGGGCGTCACCACGGACGCCGACAAGGGCATCACCGACCGGTTCCGGTCGATGCCGATGGCACGGTCGGGAGTGGTGGTCGGGCGCAGCGTCGCCGACATGATCAACTCCGTCATGGACCTCGCGGTGCTGGTCGCCTGCGGCCTGGTCGTGGGCTGGCGGGCACACGGGAGCCCGGCGGAGACCCTGGCCGCGGTCGGGTTGCTGCTGCTGCTGCGGTTCGCGTTCATCTGGGTCGGCATCTACGTCGGTCTGATCATGAAGAACGCGGAGTCGGCGGGCAACTTCTACGCCCTGCTGTTCCCGCTCACCATGATCTCCAACACCTTCGTCGCCCCCGAGATGATGCCGGGATGGCTCGGCGCCGTGGCCGCGTGGAACCCCGTCTCCTCGACGGTCACCGCGATCCGAGAGCTGTTCGGCAACCCCGGTCTGGGCGGAGACTCCTGGCTCGCGCAGAACGCGGTCCTCATGGCCGTGGTCTGGCCCCTGGTGATCGTGGCCGTCTTCCTGCCGCTCTCCGTCCGGCGCTACCGCAGGGCCAGGCGGTGATCGGGGCGGCCGCGGCCGCCCGGCCCGCCTGCGTGCCCGCCCGGTTCGAGGGAAGGCGGCCCGTCCGGCGGAACGCGGGTTGCGGATGATCACGGTGGATTGCGATCACGGCGCATGACCGTGCTCCCCGCGGAAGTCCAGGCCGTCACCGATCGCCATCCGGCCCTCGCCGACGCCCGGGCACCCGGGCTCGTCGACGGCGTCCACGCCGATCCCGGGTGCGGGCCGGTGGGCGCTGGAGCGGTTCGGTCATGACCTGGTCGGATACCTGGACGATCTCCTCACCCGCTTCGGGATCGAGCCGTGAGGGTCTCCTTTCGGAGGAGGGGTTGAGACTTTGGTAGCTGGAGGATTGTCGTCTGAATACCGGATAATCGACATATGACGGATTTGGGTGCTGTTGTACGGAAGACCGCTGACCAACTGGTGGCCAAGCACGTGGGTGTGGTGGTCGCCGCGGTGGCCGGTGGCGCGACGGAGGTCGTGGGCGCCGGGCGGACGGGCGGCGGGTACGACGGCGCGCCCGATGCCGGCACGCTGTTCGAGATCGGCTCGGTGACGAAGGTGTTCACGGCGCTGGCCCTGGCACGGATGACCGTGGCCGGCACGACGACCCTGGACGAGCCGCTGGCCGCGCTGCTGCCCGAGGGGACGGCGGTCCCGTCGCGTGAGGGCCGGGAGATCACCCTGCGTCACCTGGCCACCCACACTTCGGGCCTGCCGCGCCTGCCCAAGGGCATGCTGCTGCCGGCGCTGCTGCGTCCTTCCACGCCGGACCCCTACGCCGGGTGCACCTCCGAGTCCCTGCTGCGCGGGCTGGCCCGGACCCGGCTGGGCGCCGTGCCCGGGCGCCGGTTCCGCTACTCGAACCTCGGCGCCGGTCTGCTGGGGCTGGCGCTCGCCCAGCGGGCCGGGACCGACTACGAAACCCTGGTCGCCAGGGAGATCTGCTCGCCCCTGGGCATGAAGGACACCGGCATCACGGTCGACGGGGACCGCCCGGCACGCCTCGCCCCGGGGCACACCGGGAGCGGACGGCCCGCCGGGGCGTGGCATCTCGCGGACCTGGCGGGGGCGGGCGGGCTGCGGTCGACGGCGGCCGACATGGTCACCTTCGTCCGTGCCCAGCTGGAGGGTGACACCGGCGAGCTCGCCGAGGCGGTCCGGCTCAGCCGCGAGGTCGAGCACCGCATCAGCCCTTTCTCCTGGATTCATCTGGGCTGGATGGGGCAGCGCCTGCACCCCCGCCAGGGCGCCCACCTTCAGCTCTGGCACAACGGGATGACCGGCGGATTCTCCTCGTTCGTGGGCTTCGACCCGGAGAAGGGGGTGGGCGTCGTCGTACTCAGCAACACGAAGCGCTCGGCGGACCGCCAGGCCTTCGACCTCCTCCGTACCCTGCAGCAGGAGCACTCCTAGGGCCTGCACGGGGGGCGGGCCGAAGGGATCCGCCTGCGCAGTGGTCTGCTGTCCCGGTGCTCCGCCTCCGGGCGCGCCGCCGTCGGCTCCGCGCCGGAGCCCTGCCGGCACCGCCGGAGAGCCGTCCAAGGCCGGGAGCGTCAGGCCACAGGCGCGCCGCTGAGCAGGATCACCTCGGCCGGACCGGCTCGGAACGCCTTGTTGGCGGTATCGGCAGCGAGCATGTGCTCCGAGGCGTCGTGCTCGCGCAGTGCCTCCGCCGACGCCCACTCCTCAAGCAGGACGAAGCGATCCGGGTCGCCGTCGACGGAGTGCAGGTCGTAGCGCAGGCAACCGGGCTCGGCGCGAACCACCGGAGCCAGCGCAGCGAAAGCGGCGATCTGTTCGGCCCCTCGCCCAGGCTGAGTGGCGATGAGAACGATGGCTCGCAGGGGGTTGGACATGCGGCGAACCTAGCATTGCTCTCACGCCCCTGCTCCAACCGGTATCGGCGTTCGTCCGCCACGCCGTCGAGGGCTTCGTCGACGGCCTGTCAGAGGAAGGTTCACAGGACAGGCCTCAGACGTACCTGACCTGAGAGGTCAGGTACGGGGCGTCGTCCTGCCGCCGGCCTGCCCCGCGGAAGCGTGATCGTCGCGTGCGGGCGGGCCCGTCGCCGTCAGACGAGGCCCGGGGCCGGTGCGCCGCAGCGTCCAGGGGCCGTCTCCCGTGACGATGACGAGGAACGTCCCGTCCGGCAGCGCCCGCTCGACCTCGCAGCTGCCGATCTCGTTGGCCAGCAGGGCCGAGTCGTCCTCGTCTGCGCCCTCGACGATGAAATTGCTGTCGCCGGTGAACGCCGAGGTGATTCTCTCGGCCCCTTCGGCCTTGCGGTGCAGCCGGATGACGGCGTCTCCGGAGCCGGTGATCTGCGGGCCTCTCCAGACCGTGGCGGACGACGGCGGGTCCAGCGTGATCCGCCACGATCCCCGGGCGGTGACGCGCAGCGCGGTGATGTCTTCGGCCGTCTCCAGGTTGTTGAAGAGCCGTGTTCCCCGGTGGTGGCCCTCTCCCCGGGCCAGGAACTCGACGTCGTCGCCCGAGGCGTCGACGCTTTGCACGATGAAGCTTCCCCTGCCGTGCGCCGTCACCGTGACGAGCCCGATCTCCCGGGTCGGCGGGATCGGGATCAGCCTGTCGCCCGATCCCTCGTAGTGCTCCGTCGAGGTGCGGTGCGCCCGCGGCCGCTCGGGCTCCTCGGCGGATGTCTCCGCCGAGGGCGCAGGAGCCGGAGGAGAAGGGGCGGAGGCCGGTGCCGCCCGCCCGGGAACTTCACGGGCAGCCGTACATCCCGTGAGGCCGGACACCAGAGCGACGGCGACGAGTACGGACAGGATGCGCATGGGCGTGGCTCCAGCAAGGAGATCGGAGGAGGGGGCCACCGAGTACGTGCGGCGGGTGTGCCGGTTGCCCGGTCGGTTCGGCGTCGTCGTGCGGTCCTCGGCGACACGGCGACACGGGGACACGGGGACACGGCGAGGCGGCGGCCACACGAAGACTTTAAGGAGTGTATGTCCTATTTGCGAAGTATCTTCCGGAGGTGGTGTGTTTGCTTGATGTTCGCTTCGTCCGGGCGAAGCCCGATTCGACAGGAAGCGATGAGGCGGGCGACGGCGGTGCCGGACCCGCCGCCGGGCACGGACGCAGCCGCGATGTCACGGCGCCTTGCGGATCTCGCGATCGGGGGCGGGCGCCCGTACGGCGTCACGCCGGAGGGCGGAAGGCCCTGCGGTAGGCCGACGGAGAGGTGTGCATCGCCCTGGTGAAGTGATGACGGAAGGTCACCGGACTGTCGAAGCCGACCGCGACGGCTATCTCCTCGACCGGCGCGGCGGTGGACTCCAGCAGGGGCAGGCTGGCCGCGACCCGCTGGGAGATCACCCAGCGCAGCGGGCTGGTCCCGGTCTGGCGGCCGAAGTGCCGGATGAAGGTGCGCTGCGACATGCGCGCGACCTCCGCCAGGCCGGCGACCGTGATGGGTTCGGAGAGGTGGCCGAGAGCCCAGGTCATCGCGGCGGCCACCGCGTCGTCGTCCGTCACCGGGGCGACCGCCGCCTGGATAAACTGGGCCTGCCCGCCGTCGCGGTGCGGCGGGATGACCAGTCTCCGCGCGACCGTGTTGGCCACCCCCGGCCCGTGGTCCTTGCGCACGAGATGGACCAGCAGGTCCAGCCCGGCCGCGCTGCCCGCGCTGGTCAGCACGTCGTCGCCGTCCACGTAGAGCACGTCGGGGTTCACCCGTACCCGGGGGAACCTCCGCTGGAGCAGTCCGGCGTACTTCCAGTGGGTCGTGGCCTCCCGGTCGTCCAGCAGCCCGGCGGCGGCCAGCGCGAACGCGCCCGAGCAGATCGAGACGATCCTCGCCCCCCGGTCGCGCGCCGCGCGCAGCGCCGCCACCACTGCGGCGGAGACCTCGCCCCGCACGTCCGGCACTCCCGGGACGATCACCGTGTCGGCGGCGGCCAGCACGTCGAGGCCGTGCCCGGCCCGCATGGTGAAGCCGCCGACGACCCGCAGGTCGGAGGGGGTCTCGGCGCACACCGCCAGCTCGTACCAGGGCACGTCCAGCTCGGGCCGGGGGATCCCGAAGATCTCCACCACGCATCCCAGCTCGAAGGGGGCCATCCCGTCGGAGGCCAGGACGGAGACGGTGCGACGGGTGCGCGGCAGGTCCGGAAACGGGAGCGGCATGGCGGGATCTTAGCGATAAGCGGCGTTCATGCCACTGTTGGCGGTCATCGGAGGGACGGCACCATTTCTCCTGTCACCGGTGATCACGCACGACCGGCCCGGCAGACCTGCCGGTCCCACCGGTCAACCCGACCGAAAGGCCACAGCAGATGTCCGCCACCACCGCTGCCGCCGTGTCCGCCGTCACCGCGGTCCCCGCCGCCGACAACGCCGCCGCGCTCGCCCACTTCACCGCCCGCCTGGCGTTCGAGACCGACGTCTCCGACGTCGCCGCCGACCTGGCCGCCGGCGTCCCGGGCATCGTCGTGGTCGACTCCCGCAGCCGGGAGAGCTGGGACCAGGGCCACATCGAGGGCGCCGTGCACCTGCCCACCGCCGAGATCGCCGCCCGCGCCGCGGAGGCGGTGCCCGCCGGGGCGACCGTGGTGACCTACTGCTGGGGCCCCGGCTGCAACGGCGCCACCCGCGCCGCCCTGGAGTTCGCCAGGCTCGGCCACCCGGTCAAGGAGATGCTGGGCGGCTTCGAGTACTGGGCCCGCGAGGGCTTCCCGGTCGCGACCGCGAGCGGGGTCTCCCGCTCTCCGGTCGACCCGCTGACCGCCCCCGTCTCCGGCGTCGCCTGCGCCTGCTGACCCGTTTTCCCGGTGCCTCCGGCGCCCGCAGAACGACCCGGTCAGCCGCAGGCGACGTCGGCAGGGGAGTCTCTCCCTCCCGGGGGACGCGCACGGTGAGCGGGGGCTCAGCCCGGGCTCACGACGGGATCGGGACGTGGACCGGTTCCAGGCCCTCGGGAGCCCGTCGTGCGCCCGGACCGGGGTGGACGCCGCTCAGCATGCAGGTCACCGTGTACAGGTGCCAGGCCGTACCCGGCTTCTTGACGACGGGATCGGCGAAGAGCCTGCGCACCTCGTCGGGCTTGACGACGGGGGTCAGCAGGTCGAGGTGGCCCAGGACGTGCTCACGGAGCACGGCGCTGAGCTCCTCGCCCGGGCTGGTCCGCCAGCTCCAGCCGCCGCCGGTCTTCGGCGCCGTCAGGAACTCCGGCCTGCGCTGCCAGGGACGGTATTCCCGGCCGGCGATGAAGCGCCACGGCCTGCCCTCGATCGGCACGTTCCGCAGCGGCGGGGCGAAGGCGGCGATGAGCTCGTAGATGACCTCCTCCGAGAGCCGCCAGGCCTGGTCGAGGCCGAGCGCCGCCCGGACCACCCGGTTGTCCAGGAACGGCCGGACGGGGTCACCCCGGCGCAGTGCGCCCGCCCGCGCGCTGGCCTGCCAGCGGCCGACCTTGTACCAGACGTACATGTGGTCGAGGGCCTCCATCGCGTCGGCCCGCTCCTGCCACGGCCGTGCCAGCTCCCGCGCGTGCTCGTTGGCGGCGTCGGTGAAGAGCGGGACGTCCTTCAGGAAGAACGTGGTGTCGATCCGCCGGCGCAGCGCCTTGGGGCTCAGGTCGCTCTGGAGGAGCAATAGGCTCCCGGCCCTCAGGGTCTCACCGCTCTGCCCGGACATGGTCGGCTTGGCGCTGTAGGGCAGGTAGCCGACGATCGACTCGTAGGCGGAGGTCATGCCCTCGCAGGCGCGCAGGGTCTCGTAGGCGCGCATCAGCGGGTGCTCCACCACGACCGCGTCCCTCTTCTCGGCGCGGGCCGGGGGGATCACGGTGTGCTCGACGCCGAGTGCGCCCGCGATCCGCCGGGCGAGCACCACGTCCGGATGGTCGTCGAGCCCGTTGGTCGTCGCCCGGAACGGCACCTTGGCGGCGTGCAGCAGGGCGGCCAGCACCCGGGTGTCCCGTCCGCCGGTCAACGCCAGGTTCACCGGCTCGCCCGCCTCGCGCAGCGGCGCGACGGTGGCCAGCAGCGCGTCGGCCACCTCCCCGATGAGCGCCTTCCTCCCCCTGCGCGAGGACGGCGGGGGCGCGGCGGCGGGCAGCGGGGTCTCGGTGATCGTACGGCGCCCGCCCCTGATGGTGATCGTCGCCGACGGCGGCAGCGCGGAGACGCCGGCGTAGGGCGTCTCGTCGGAGACGAAGAAGCCCTGGCGGATCATCGTCTGCAGGGCGAGGACGTCCCACTCGACCCGGTCGCCGCGGCACGCCAGGTGGACCAGGAGCGCCCGGCTGCCCACCACGTACAGCTCGGGGGTCTCGGCGTGGAAGACCGGGCAGACCCGGTTGATCGCGGTGGCGGCGGAAAGCTCGTCGCCGGTCGCGCGGAACACCGAGAAGCACCCGCCGACCGCGCCGGTGCGCGGCTCCGGAGCCTGGGCGAGCCGTTCCACCTCGGCCGGCTCGGCCAGGTGGCCGTTGATCCCGGTCACCCGGTCGGCACCGGTGACCAGCAGCGGGGGCCGCCGGGAGTCGTCGGGCTCGTTGGTCCACGCGAACAGGGAGACGCCCGGGCGGTGCCACTCGCGGCCCCTGATCACCTCGGGCGGGACCGGGAAGGACGCCTCGATCGCGCCCCTGACGGTGTGCAGCACCGCGGGCGGGATCTCCGTCCCGGGACGCCTGGCGGCCAGTCCGAGGTATACGCGCATGATCACGGATCATATGTCGCGTTTCTTCAGGACGACGGGGAGACGAAGGGGAATGATGGCCTTCATGAACGAGATGTTGTCGCGTGCGGCCGACCGCACGGTGAACGTGGTCCGCGGGATCCGGGACGACCAGCTCGGGCTGCCGACCCCCTGCATCGAGTACGACGTCCGGACCCTGGTCGGCCACCTGTCCTGGGTGGCGCTGCTGTTCGAGGCGCTGGCCCGCAAGGAGCCCATGCCGCCGGAGGACAACGAGCCGGATGCCTGCGAGAGCCGCGTCCGGGGCATGGTCTCGGCATGGTCGCACCAGGAGGCGTTCGAGGGCGAGAGTCCCACGATGGGGCTGCCCATGACGGTGGTGTTCCAGATGGCCCTGGGCGACCTGGTCTTCCACGGCTGGGACCTGGCCAGGGCCACCGGGCAGGACTACGAGGTGGACACCGAGACCGCTGAGGCCATGGCGGTCTACGCCGAGCAGATGGCGCCGATGGCGCGGCAGAACGGGGTCTTCGGCGACGAGGTCGCCGTGGCCGCGGACGCCCCGCCGTTCGACCGGGCGCTCGGGCTCAGCGGACGGGACCCCGGCTGGAAACCCTGATCACGCGCCGGGCACGGTTCGCGCTCGCTTGGGTCAAGCGCCCGGCCCGCGCGGAGGCGTCGTCGTCGTAGTGGGTGACCCCCACCCCACGGAGGCGACCATGAAGTCACGCCCGCTCGTCATCGCTCTCGCCGTCCTCGCCCTGCTGCTCGCCGCGGCCTGCGGAGGAGGGGACGGCGGGAGCACCAAGCCCGCGTCCGGCCAGATGAACCCGGACCGGGCGGCGCCGTCCCAGGCGCCCGCCCGGAGCGCGACCGGTCAGGAGCCGGAGGCGTCGGAGGAGACGGACACCGCCCGCGAGGACCGGGACACCTCCGCCGAGCAGATCTCCACCTTCGCCCTCGACGTGGACACCGCCTCCTACGGCTACGCCAGGCGGCTCCTCGGCGAGGGCCGGCTGCCCGACCCCGCCGGGGTCCGGCCGGAGGAGTTCGTCAACTCCTTCCGCCAGGACTACCGGGAGCCCGAGGGCGACGGCTTCGCCGTGCACGTCGACGGAGCCCGGACCGCCGAGAACGGCACCGCGCTGCTGCGCGTCGGCCTGCAGACCCGCCGGGAGGACCCGGAGACGCGCCGCCCGGCGAACCTGACCTTCGTGGTGGACGTGTCCGGTTCCATGGGCGAGCCCGGCCGGCTCGACCTGGTCAGGGAGGCCCTGCACAAGCTCGTCGACCAGCTGGGACCGGGGGACCGGATCTCGATCGTCGCCTTCAGCGACGAGGCGGAGACGGTCGTCTCCATGACCCCGGCGACGGACCGGGAGACGCTGCACGCGGCCGTCGAGCGGCTCGCCGTACAGGACTCCACCAACCTGGAGGCGGGGCTGACCACGGGGTACGCCGAGGCGTCCCGGGCGTTCCGGCCGGTGGCCACCAACCGGGTCGTCCTGCTCTCCGACGGTCTGGCCAACACCGGCGACACGAGCTGGCAGGGCATCCTGGACCGGGTCGAGGAGTCCGCCGGAAAGCAGATCACCCTCCTCTGCGTCGGCGTCGGCCGCGAGTACGGCGACCACCTGATGGAGCAGCTCGCCGACAACGGCGACGGCGCCGCGGTCTACGTCGGCTCGGTCGACGACGCCCGCAAGGTCTTCGTGGAGCAGCTCGCCACCACCCTCGACCTGCGGGCCCGCGACGCCAAGGCGCAGGTCGTGTTCAACCCCGAGGTCGTGGAGTCCTACCACCTCATCGGCTACGAGAACCGCACGCTGGCGGCCGGGGACTTCCGCGACGACGCCAAGGACGGCGGCGAGATCGGCCCCGGCCACTCGGTGACCGCCCTCTACCGCCTGCGGCTGCGCGGCGGGGCCTCCGGTCAGGTGGCCACCGCGACCGTGCGCTGGCAGGATCCCGACACCCGGCGGCCCGCCGAGACCAGCCGGTCCCTGGAGGCGGGGGAGCTGTCGGACTCTCCCTGGGAGGGGGCGTCACCGAGGTTCCAGGTGGACGTGGTGGCCGCGGCGTTCGCCGAGCATCTCCGCGGCCGCGAGCCGCTGGCCGGTGCGGGCGTCCGCGACCTCGCCGGGCACGCCGCCCGCCTGGCCGAAAGCACCGAGGACCCGATGGTGACCGAGCTGGCCGGTCTGATCAGACGGGCCGGGGATCTCGGTTAGCGTCCGGCGGTTACGGGGCGCGGCGCGATGTCCTATAGACTGGCGTGGTGCCGCCGGGTGAGAGCCCGGCGGTCCACGGCAAGGGGCTATGGCGCAGCTGGTAGCGCGCCTCCATGGCATGGAGGAGGTCTGGGGTTCGAATCCCCATAGCTCCACTTCGCGGCCGTTCCCGAGACGGCCTGAAGAGGATTGACGAGATCCCGTCCGATCGATCGATCGGACGGGATCTCGGTCGTTGCGGCCGGTGGAGCGCCGGCCCGCTCAGTACCCGCTGCGACGGACGCGCGGCGGGCAGCGCGGGCGACACTCAGATACGGGCGACACTCAGATTTCGCGCATTCCCGCCGCGGACTCCAGCGCACGCCGCCAAGAAATCAGGGATTCACCCGGTCGCTGCTTACCCCGGCACGCACACGGGCACGATCAGGGATGTGAGGACCCGGCCGGGTGAGGAACGGCTGGCGGACCACTTGTCGATCAGCGTTCTCACATCCGCCTTCCCGGTGTCCCTGCTCGACGAGGTGATACGGGCCAGCGGGTGCGCGGACAGGCGGCGACGAGCTTTGCCGGCCCATCTGACGATGTACTACGTCCTGGCGCTGTGCATGTTCCCCGACAGGAACTACGACCAGGTCATGCGCGTACTCCTGAACGGGCTCGCGTGGCGCTCCCGCAGGGCCCCCTGGTGGGAGGCGCCCAGCACATCGGCGATCAGCAGGGCCCGCGCGCGGCTCGGCGCGGAGCCCTTGCGGGCGCTTCTGCACCGGGTGGCCGTCCCCGCGTTCCGCGCCCATGACGTGGGCCTGGCCGGACTGCGGCCGGTCGCGATGGACGACATGATGCTGGCCGTACCGGGGACCCGTGACAATGCGGCGTTCGGCCGCCCGGACGGGGAGGGGCTTCTCCCCCGCGTCCGGGTCGTGGCGGTGGTGGAGAACGGGACCCACACGCTGGTGGACGCGACGTTCGCGGGCTCGGCGGTGGAGCGGCACACGCTGGCGGCGCGGGCGCTGCGCAGGCTGGGACCGGGCACACTGCTGCTGGCCCGGTTCGGTCCCGAGGGGTTCGGGCTGTGGCGCACGGCGGCGGCGACCGGCGCGCACCTGCTGTGGGGGATCGCCGGGGCCGACGGGCTCGCCTTGGAGCACCGCCTCGGGGACGGTTCGTATCTGGCATGGCCCGCCGCGACGGGAGGCGCACCCGTCAGAGTCGTTCCCCGGCCGGGCTCGGACTGGCTGGTCACGACGTTGACCGATCCAGGGCAGGCCCCCGCGGCCGAACTGTCGGCACGATACGCCGGGCGGTGGGACATGGCAGGTGCGATGGCCTGGGCCGTCCGGTGCGGTCCGGCGGCTGTGCTGCGCTCCAGGAGCGCCGAGACGGTGGCCCAGGAGGTGTGGGCGCTGCTCTGCGTCTACCAGGCGATGTGCGCGCTGGCACTGTGGACGGAGGGGTCGCAGCCGCTGTGGCCCGCCCCTCCCGCGTGAGGCGGGGAGGCGGGCCGATCCACCGGGTGGGGAGGGGCGGTACCGCTGCGGCGAACGCCGTCAGGAGGTGATGTGGAGCTTCTGGTCGTAGACGCCGGATCCGGCGACGGTCTCGCCGAGAAGCTGGAAGGTGGCGCTGTAGCTGGCCGTACCGGGGCACAGGAAGCTTCCGCTGACCTTGGAGAGACTCGAGTTGACGGCCCTGGCCTGCGCTTGGTTGACGGAGGCGTCGGGGCGGGCGGCGTTGTCGGCGTTGAAGCCGTCCAGGGTGATGCTGTCGGAGGCCCCCGATCCCCGGTAGACGCAGGTGATGGTGCCGAACCAGCCGGTGGTCGTCGAGGAGACCCTGACATTCGTGAGCGTCACCGTCGCGTCACGCCCACCGCTCACCGCGCCGTAGGTGACGTTCCCCCCGTTCCACGGCAGCCCCACCGCGCTCACGGTGGACTGGCCGCCGGCGCTGTTCGGGCACGCCGGTCCGGGGTTGTTGCTGAAGGAGAAGCCTGAGACGTTCAGGGCGGTGCCGTTCGACTGGACGGCGGCATCGATGTTGCCGGTGTTGCAGGTGGCGGTACCGAGCGAGGTGGAGACCGACACAGGCGCGATCAGCGTCGCCCGCACCTTGCCCGTGTAGGCGGCGCCCGCAGCGTTGTCCCTGTGGATCGTGGTGGTGGCCGCCCCGGCGGGGGCCGCGGTGAGGATTGGCGCCGTGACGGCGAGGAGGACGGCGGCAGTGAGATTCCTGAGGCGTTTCATCGGCCACTCCAATGCGATATGCCGGTTACTCCGAGAATAAAGACGAGTGCATTCTCCGTCAATATCGGAGAACTGAACCGAATGGCCATCGATCATATTCGGATTCACCTCCGGCGAATAATGTTGAGATAAGCGCTCTGTTGCGGAATCCCTGTCGCTTCTGGCTCGTTCCAGTCGGCCGCATCCGGCGGCCCGGAGGTCGCCGGAGCCCGCCCCCGCGGCCGACAGGCCGGGTGAAAGGCCATGACCTCCGCGGCACCCCGGGCGCCCCACCTCTCCGCGAGAGCGTCCGCCCTGTGAAAAGGGGCCAAGCGCCTGAGTCAACATCCTGGCCGGCGGGGCGGGAGATGCGCACGGGACCCGTCTTCTCCCGGCGTCTTGCGGCACTGCGGAAAGACGCCGGATGCGCCAGTCATGAGGGCCCGGCATTTTCCGCTCGCGGTCCCGGTGAAAAGGGCTTGAAGCTCCACCCGTAAAAAGGGGGCCAAGCGCCCGCTTACAAAAAAGCTCAGATTTTATCGTGCGCGAATGACAACAAAGGGAATGGCCTCCGCTTCGGATCTTGCGTACGGCGGCCGTACCGCCGGGCGCCGCGGCGAACGATCACTGGTCGTCCGGGAAGGCCGGAGCGGTTCACCTCCCGCAAGGGTGTCGGGCGGAACCCGGGCCGCGGGTCGCCTGTACGCCCCGGCTCGTCCGCTGACGGGTTACGGCCAGCTCTCGCGTCGTCGCTGCAGTCCGTCGAGGATCAGGTCGAGTCCGATGCCGAACTCCTCGGTGTACGCGTAGCCAGGTTTCAGGGCGTGGTCGGTGATCATCTCGGTGAGGTGCGGGAACTCGTCACGAGGCAGCTGCTTCAGGATCGAGTCCGCGGTGTCCTCGAGGCCGGCGGATGAGGTGAAGGGCAGGCTGAGCTCCTGGAGCGTGAACCCGTAGACGTAGCTGTCCAGCACCGAGAACGCGTGTGCCGCACCGGCGATCGAGAAGCCGCCCGACCGCAGGCGGCCGATGACCGCGTCGTGGTGGCGCAGAGTCGCATGGCCGGGGTTCTTCCGTGAGTCCATCAGGCTGATCGCCCACGGGTGGCGGATCAGCGCGCCGCGCATCGAGACCGCCCGCCGTCGCATCGAGGTCCGCCAGTCGACGTCGTCCGGCGGGAGCTCGATCTCGCCGAAGACGAGGTCGACCATGCCGTCGAGGATCAGGTCCTTGTTGCGGAAGTGGTGGTACAGCGACATGGCCTCGACTCCGAGCCGCTCGGCGAGCCTGCGCATGCTCGGCACGCCGGTGCCGGCCTCGTCCGCCAGGGCGACCGCCGTGCGAAGCACCGTCTCCTTGCTGAGCGTGGTGCGGCGGGGTGCGGGCCTGCCGGCTGTCTCCGCGGGCACGAGGTCCTCCTGTCTGGATTGCTTGGACGGCTTGACAACCTTACACCGCAAGGTTTTACCCTTACGGCGTAAGTGCAGAGACGGCGGCGAGCAGAGGAGAGGGGCATGGAACCCATCGGTCTCGACGGAGCGGGGAAGCCGGGCACGGGGAAGAGGATGTGCATCGTCGGCGCGTCCGGGAAGCTCGGGCGCTACATGGTGCAGCACGCATTGGACCGCGGGTACGAGGTCGTGGGCGTCTGCCGGGAGCGGAGCGTGAGCAAGCTCGCCGGGTTCGAGGGACGGATCACGGTGATCCCCGGAGCGACCGACGACCGTGCGGTCATCGCCCGGGCGGTGAGCGGATGCGACGCCGTGCTCACGGTGCTGGTGCCGTGGGGGATGAACCACTACGCCTCCGGTACGGCCCAGGCCGTGCTCGACCACGCGCCTCCGGACGCCCGTCTGGTGTTCTCCTGCGGCTGGCACATCACCCGCGATGGGAAGGACGTGTACACCTGGAAGTTCAAGGCGTTCGCGGCCGTGTTCGGGCGACTGGCCAAGCTCGTCCGCGTCGTGGACGTCGACGACCAGGTGGAGGCGTGCCGGAGGATCTTCGCCAGTGACGCCCGCTGGACGGTCGTGCGTGGCAGCGACCTGGAGGAGGGTGAGGGCCAGGGCCTGCCGGTGTGGAGCCGGCACGTGGGCGACCCTGTCCTCGCGAGCAACATGACCCGTCGCGTGGACTACGCCCGTTTCATGGTCGAAGCGGTGGAGAACGACGCCCTCGTCCAAGAGGCCCCGGCCATCGTCGGCCGGCTGACCCCGTCGGCCCTCGCCCACGCCGCCGGTCCGGCGTGAGCGGCCGGTCAAGCACGTCGGCCAGATGGCCGCCGCCGCGATTGGGTACGCGGCTGACCGCCCGCGGCCGGTGGAGAAGGGCGCGGGCGGAGCACGCCTTCACCGGCTGGTCCGGCACGCTCAGCTGAGTGGTCACGGGCGCCGTTCCGGTGGAGGGATGTGGGGGTATCACCTCTAGCATGAACGAAAAATCGGACATATTGTCACATATCAACCCCTTCGATCTCTTCGACACGGAGGCGGAGCGCCTGGACCGTCACTTCTCACGTCTCGGCGCCGAGGACTGGAACCGGCCCTCCCGGTGTGCCGGCTGGTCGGTGCGCGACGTCCTGGCCCACCTCGCGGGGGAGGAGATGTACAACCACGCCTGCCTGGACGACGACATCGACGGGTTCTTCGCGAGGCTGGAGCACGAAGGAATCCAGGGCGGCGTGGCCGGCTTCAACGACTGGTGCGTACGGCGCCGCCGGAACCGGCCCGTGGAGGACGTGCTCGCCGAGTGGCGCCAGGGCAACGGCGAGACCCGCCGCCGCATGCGCGCCCTCGGCCGCGACGCGCTGCTGCCGACCTCGGCCGGGCCGTACCCGGTGGGCCTGCAGGCTTTCCACTACGCCTCCGAATACGCCACCCACGCCGACGACGTGGGCGCGCCCGTGGGGGCCGGCGAGTTCGACCGCCGGATCTGGTGGCGGGCCGAGGTGGGCGTGTTCGCGCTCGCCGAACAGCATCCGGAGGTCCAGGTCGAGGTGACCGCCGAGCGGATCTGGGTGTGCGCGCGGGGGACGAGCGCGCAGGTGCCCGCCCCGGTGTTCGTCGAGGCCACGGTCGGCCGGCTGCCGGCCGGCCACCCGCTCGACCGGATGCTCGACGACGGGCTCGACCACGAGCTCAGAGCCGAGCTCCGCTGCCTGGCCTGACCGGAGGAGACGGACCGCCCGCGGGCCGGTGGGCGGAGCCCCTGCCCTTTTTCCGGACGTCTTCCGGCCGGGCTCACGCGTGGCTGAGCTCGGCGACGTCGTCGGAGAGCTCCTTCGGCACGCCCCGCAGCGCGTAGAGCGCGGCCACCGCGAGCACCAGCAGGACGCCCGCGCCGGTGAGCACGGTCGCCTGCATGCTCTCGACGAACGCCTGGCGGGCGGCCCCGGCGACGGCGGGGGCGAGGTCCGCGGGGAGCTCCGCGGCGATGCGCAGGGCGTCACCCAGAGTGTCGCGTACCTGCTCAGCGGTTCCGGCGGGAAGGCCGGCGGGGAGGACGAGGCGGGCGGCGTAGGCGCTGTTCAGCACGGTGCCGAGTACGGCGATGCCCAGGGCGCCGCCCATCTCGTGGGCGGTCTCGGAGATCGCGGCGGCGGCTCCGGCCCGCTCCCGGGGCGCGGTGGCGATGATGGTGTCGTTGACCACGGCGAAGGTCAGCCCGATGCCCGTGCTGGTGACGATCATGGCGACGACCAGGTAGGCGTAGTTGAGGTCCAGGCCGACCTGGCTGTAGAGGGCGAACCCCACGGCGGCCAGGGCCATGCCGAGCGCGACCGTCTGGGCGCGGCCCCGGCGCATGACCAGCGGGCCCGCGACCGACCCGCCGACGGCCGCCCCCACCCCGCCCGGCAGCCCCGCCAGACCCGCGACCAGCGGGGACCAGCCCAGGACGAGCTGGAAGTACTGGGCGAAGACGAGCGACATCGCGAGCATCGCGAACATGGCCACGAGCGCGGAGCCGACCGAAGCGGAGAAGGCGCGGTTGCCGAAGAGCCGGACATCGATGAGCGGCTCGGCGAGCCGGGTCTGCCGCCGGACGAACACGGCGAGGGCGACGACGCCGAGCGCGGCCGCGACGACCACCGGGATCCGGCCGACGCCCCCGTGGGCGGCCTCCTTCAGCGCGTAGATGACCGCGATCACGCCGACGACGGACAGCGGCACGCTCACCAGGTCGATCCGGCCCGGATTCGGGTTGCGCGACTCGGGCAGCACGGCGGTACCGGCCAGGAGGATCACCGCGACCACCGGCACGTTGATGAGGAAGACCGACCCCCACCAGAACTCGTTCAGCAGCGCGCCGCCCACCACGGGGCCCAGCGCGAAACCCGCCGCGCCGATGCTGCTCCAGATGCCGACCGCGGTGGTCCTCTCCTTGGCGTCGGTGAACACGTTGCGGATCAACGAGAGCGTCGAGGGCATGATGGTGGCGCCGGCCACGCCGAGCAGCGCCCTGGCCGCGATGAGCAGCTCGGGGCTGGGCGCGTAGGCCGTCAGCAGGGAGGCGGCGCCGAACGCGGCCGTTCCGGTCAGCAGCAGCCGCCGTCGGCCGATCCGGTCTCCCAGGTTGCCCATGGTCACCAGCAGCCCGGCCAGCGCGAAGCCGTACACGTCGGCGATCCACAGCAGCTGGGACCCCGACGGGTCCATGTCCTCGACCAGCTTGGGGGTGGCCAGGTGCAGCACGGTCAGGTCGATGGAGAGCAGCAGCATGGCCAGGCACGCGATCACCAGCGTGCCCCACTTGCGGGAGTCGTTTCTCATGGCACCCAGCGTCGGCGGCGGCGCTGACGGCTCACTCACCGAGCGCTGACAGCTGCTCGCCGATGACGGTCAGCGCCGCCTGCGGCGAGCCGAGGATGGCGGGCCTGGGCGGCCGGGCGAGCAGGGTGCCGCGCGCGTGGGCCGCCGCGTAGGCGGCCTCGCCGATCCCGGCGCGGCACCACGCGCTCACCCGGGCCACGTCGGGGTCCCCGGCGAGGACCGTCCCGCGCAGCGCCGTGCCGATCCCGAGCAGCAGGGCCGCCCGCTCGCCGTCCCCCTCCAGCATCGCGACCCCGGCCAGGCCCTCGGCGATCCGGGCCGTCACGGGGAGGTGGCGGTGGTCGAGCGCGGCTGCGAGCGCCCGGCGGTACCAGGAGAGGGCCTCGGCTGCGTCGCCCTCGGCCACGGCGATCCAGCCGAGCGCGACGTGGACGAGCACCCGCGTCTGGCCGGCATCGAACCACCCCGCCGAGCACTCCGTGAGCGCCGCCTCGCACAGGCGGCGCGCCTCGTCCAGCTCGCCGTGGAACCGGGCGATCTCGCCCAGTCCGAGTCGCGCGCCCGCCACCAGCTCCCAGGCGCCCGCCCGGTGCCCGAGCTCGGCCACCCGCTCGTAGTCGTCGCGGGCCCCCGCCAGGTCCCCGTCCCGCGTCCTGCCGTCGGCGCGGCGCCGGAGCAACTCGGCCACATCGACGGTGGCGCCGAGCTGTTCGGCCAGGCCGAGCGCTTCGTCGGTCAGCGCCGCGGCCCTGGCCCGGTCCCCCCGCCAGTCGGCGAGGTCGGCCATCCCGGAGAGCGTCTGAGCCAGGCCCCAGCGGTCACCGAGGGACCGGAAGTCCGCGAGAGCGAGGGCGAAGTAATCCTCGGCCTCCACCGGCTTGCCGTCGAACAACTGGAAGTATCCCCAGCCGAAGAGGCTGATCGCCCGCAGCCAGGGCTCCGGCTCCAGCTCTTCCCAGCGGCGCATCATCTCCAGGCCGGTGTCCCGGTCCGGCGGGCCGGCGACCATCGCCCACAGGACGCTGGTGAACGGCTGGCGGGGCATGGAGTCGCGATGTTCCATGATCTTCCGGGTGGCCTCCAGATGCGCCTCCAGCTCGGGGCCGGAGCCGCCGCCCGCGGCGACGGTCATCACGCACAGCGCGTACTCGTCGGTGAGACCGGCGGGCGGCTCGTGGCCGATCACCCCCAGCAGCTCGCGGGCCTGTGCGGCGCCTTCGCTGCGCAGCCCGCGCAGCCACCAGTAGGGCGTCAGCGCGGCGAGCAGGCGCAGCGCCTCCCCGGTGTCCCCGCCCCTGGCGGCCCGGCGCAGTGCGGCGTGCAGGTTGTCGCGTTCGGCGTCCAGCCGGGCCAGCCACTCCAGCTGCCCGGCGCGGCGCAGGTGCGGATCGGCGGTCTCGGCGAGGTCGAGGTAGTGGTCGAGGTGGGCGCGGCGCAGCCGTTCGGCCTCGCCCGCCTCGGCCAGCCGTTCGGCGCAGAAGGCCCGGATCGTCTCCAGCATCCGGTAGCGGCCGCCGGCCATCTCCACCAGGGACTTGTCGACCAGGGAGGCCAGGACGCCGTCGGTGTCGCCCACCGCGCAGACCCGCTCGGCCGCCTGCAGGGTGGCGCCGCCGGTGAAGACCGTCAGCCGCCGGGCCAGCGTGCGTTCCCGCTCGTCCAGCAGCTCCCAGCTCCACTCCACCACCGCGCGCAGCGTCCGGTGCCGGGGCTGGGCGGTCCGGCTGCCGCGCGACAGCAACGCGAAGCGGTCGTCCAGGCGGGCGGCGACCTCGGCGACCGTCAGGGAGCGCAGCCGGGCCGCGGCCAGCTCGATGGCCAGCGGCAGGCCGTCCAGGGCCCGGCAGATGCGCGTCACGGCCGCGACGGTGGTCTCCTGCGAGGCGAAGTCGGCGGCGAAGTCCGGCCGGACGGCCGCGGCCCGGTCGGCGAACAACCGCACCGCCGGCGAATCGGCCGCAGGCGCGCCCGGAGAGGGGAGCGCCAGGGGAGGGACGGGATGCAGACTCTCGCCGGTGATGCCGAGCGCCTCCCTGCTGGTGGCCAGGACCCGCAGCCCCGGGCAGGCGCCCAGCAGCCGGCCGGCCAGGCCCGCGGCGGCCTCCACCACGTGCTCGCAGTTGTCCAGCACCAGCAGGACCTCCCGGCCGGCGAGCGCCGCGACCAGTCTGCCCACCGGATCGGGGGCGACCGGCTGCGTGCCCGGTCCCGCCAGCACGCCGGTCTCGCGGACGCCGAGGGCGCCGAGCACCGCCTGCGGCAGCTCCGCCCCGCCGCCGAGTGGCGCCAGCTCCACGAAACAGCTGTCACCGGGGCGGTTCCCGGCGATCTCTGCGGCCAGGCGGGTCTTGCCGGTGCCTCCGGGACCGGTGAGCGTGACCAGCCGGCCCCGGGCGAGCAGCGCCGTGATCCGCTCCAGCTCCTCCGCCCGCCCGACCAGCGAGGTGAGCGGGACGGGCGCTCCTCGCAGGGAGGGCGGGGGCGCGGGGTCCGCCGGGGCCCCCGAGACCGATGCCGAGACCGACGCCGAGACCGACGTCGGGGCCGCCGCAGTGACCGGGGCCTCCAGGGAGGGGTCGGCCCGCAGGATCGCGAGGTGGATGCGGGCCAGCTCGGCGGAGGGGTCGGCGCCCAGTTCCTCGGCGAGCCGCCGCCGGCAGTCGTCGAAGACGGCGAGTGCGTCGGCCTGCCGGCCGGAACCGTACAGCGCTCGCATGAGCTGCCCGGCGAGCCGCTCCCTCAGCGGGTGTGCCGTCAGCAGCTCCCGCAGCTCCGAGACGAGGCCGCGGTAGCCGCCGAGCGCCAGCACGGCCTCCGCGTGGTCCTCCGCAGAGGTGACGCGCAGTTCCTCCAGTCGTGCGGCCTGCGCCGCGGCGAAGGGCGCCTCGCCGACGTCCGCCAGGGCCGGGCCGCGCCAGAGGCCGAGCGCCTCACGCAGGGTGTGTGCGGCCCGGGAGTGGTCTCCCGCGGTGAGGGCGGCGCGGCCCTCGGCGGCCAGCCGCTCGAAGCGGTGGGCGTCGACGTGCCCGGGGTCGACGGCGAGCAGGTAGCCCGCCGGGTGGTGCACGACGAGCTCTCCCGCGATGGGCCTCCCGTCGCCCTCCTCGCCGCCCCTGTCACCGAGGAGGCGGCGCAGCCGGGAGACCTGTGCCTGGAGCGCGCCCGCGGGGCCGCTCGGCGGGGCGTCGCCGTACAGGCCGCCGACGAGCCGCTCGGTGCTGACCACCCGGCCCGCGTCCAGGAGCAGCAGGGCCAGCAGGGCGCGCAGCCTCGGCCCGCCGACCACGACCCGCCGGTCGCCGAGCCGGACCTCCGTGGACCCCAGGACACCGAACCACATGGGTGGATTGTCTCAGGTGTCCGGGATCTTTAGGGATGGACGCCGGACGGGCACCCGGTACCGGACTCGTGAGGGCTCAGGTCTGCGGATCCAACCGGGAGGAGGTCAACCGAGTTCGTAGTCGAGGTGGAAGGAGTGGTGGCCCTCGTCGTTGACGATCTGGCCGCCGCCCCGGATGCCGGTGAGCTCTCCGGTGCCGGAGGCGGGGAGGATCGTCCAGCTCAAGGACGACTCCCCGGCGTGGCTGGTGGCCGTGTGGTGGAGCACGAAGGTGCCCTCGCGGCCGTGGACGGTGCCGGTGAAGCGCTCGAAGCCCGCGTAGGCCGCCGAGTCCTCGGCCTGGCCCACGGCGGTGATGATGTCGGTGGTGCTGGCGCCCTCCAGGTCGCCGTGGAAGGTCTTGGTGACGTGGACGCGGGTGAGCGTGGCACCCTCGCGTTCGTCGTAGGGCTGGGGCTCCCAGCCGTCGATGGTGAAGGTGCCGGTGGCGCGGGGCATGCGGGGTCCTCTCGGGTCGTTCCGTGCGGTCCGTTCCTCCCTGTCGTACCTCCCATACCTGTCATTTCGCGTCAGGTACGGTCACGATCCCGGTGGAGGGCGTCCGTCAAGCATGCCCGGACCCTTTAAGGCGAAATCGATCGCATTAATATGTTCATGCTGGCAGCATTCCTACACGACTGGAGCCGACTTTGCCCGAAACGCCGATCAGACGGCCCGGCGGACGCAGTGCCCGGGTCCGTACGGCCGTGCTCGACGCGACCTTGGCGGAGCTGACGAGCGAGGGCTACGACGGGCTGACGGCGGACGGCGTGGCGGGCCGGTCGGGGGTGCACAAGGCGACGCTGTACCGCAGGTGGGGCGGGGTGGACGGGCTCGTCGCGGACGTGCTCTCGCGCGCCGCCGAACAGCCGTGGCAGGTGCCCGACACCGGCTCGCTCCGCGACGACCTGCACGCGATCACCCGGATGATCTACACCGGCTTCACCGGTCCGGACGGCGGCGCCACCCCCCGCAACCTGATCCTCGCCGCGCTCCGCTCCCCGCAGGGCCGCGAGGCACTGACCGGCTTCTTCGAGGCCCACCACGGGCTGGCCGCCGAGACGGTGGCCCGGGCGGTCGAGCGTGGCGAGGTACCGGAGGGCACGGATGCGGTCGACGTCGTGCGGGCCGCCTGCGCGCCGCTGTACTACCGGCTGTTCATCACCGGCGAGATCCTCGACGAGCCCGCCGTCCGCCGTGCCGCCGAGGCCGCGCTGGCCGCCGCCAGGGCCGGGGCGTTCGCGCCGCCGTGAGGCGCGCCCCGGAGCCCCGACAACGGAGGCGAGCCGTACGGAAACTCCCGTACGGCTCGCCTCCGTGCGCGGGTCAGCGGGTGACGACCTCGGCGAAGTGGCAGGCCACGGGGTGGCCGTTGCCCCGGTCGACGAGCGCGGGTTCCTCGACGGCGCAGATCTCCTGAGCCTTCCAGCAGCGGGTGCGGAAACGGCAGCCGCTCGGCGGGTTCAGCGGGCTGGGCACGTCGCCGGTGAGGATGACGCGCTCGCGGGCGCGCTCCTCCTTCGGGTTGGCCGTGGGGGCGGCCGACAGCAGCGCCTGCGTGTAGGGGTGGGCGGGGCGGTCGTAGAGATCGTCCCGGGGGCCGGTCTCGACGACCTTGCCGAGGTACATCACCGCGACCCGGTCGGAGATGTGGCGGACCACCGACAGGTCGTGGGCGATGAACACGTACGCCAGGCCCAGCCGCTCCTGCAGGTCCTCCAGCAGGTTCACCACGCCCGCCTGGACCGAGACGTCCAGCGCGGAGACCGGTTCGTCCAGGATCAGCAGCTTCGGCTCCAGCGCCAGGGCGCGGGCGATGCCGACGCGCTGGCGCTGGCCGCCGGAGAACTCGTGCGGGTAGCGGTTGCCGTGCTCGGGGCTGAGACCGACCAGGCGCAGCAGCTCGGCGACCCGGTCCGGGCCGTTGTTCTTCCACAGGTCGTGGACCTTCAGCGGCTCGGCGATGATGTCGTTGACCGGCAGCTTCGGGTTGAGCGAGGCGTAGGGGTCCTGGAAGACGATCTGCATGTCCCGCCGGACCGGCCGCATCTCCTTGGCGGAGAGCCCGATGAGTTCCTTGCCCTGGAACCGCACCGAGCCCGAGGTCGGTTTGTGGAGCTGGAGGATCGCCCGGCCCGTCGTCGACTTGCCGCAGCCGGACTCGCCCACCACGCCGAGGGTCTCGCCCTCGTCCACGTGCATGGACACCCCGCTGACGGCCTGGACGTGGGCCACCACCCGGCGCAGGAAACCGCCGCCGCGGACCGGGAAGTTCATCACCAGGTCCTGGACTTTGAGCAGGTGGTCGCCCGTGTCCGGCTCCCGCTGGGGCGCGGGCGTCTCCTGGGTCTGCACACTCATGCCACGGTCTCGCTCTCGGTACGGAAGAACTCGGTCGGGTCCTCGGCCGCGGCCAGCCGGTCCCAGTGGTGGCAGGCCGCGAAGTGCCCACCGCTGTCGGTCTCGGCCAGCGGCGGCTCCTCGGTCCGGCAGATGTCCGTGGCGAGCGGGCAGCGCGGGGAGAAGGGGCAGCCGGTCGGCATGTTGATCAGCGACGGCGGCGTGCCCTTGATCGGGCGGAGCCGGGCCGAACCGCTGTTCTTGTCCAGCGACGGGATCGAACCGAGCAGGCCCGCGGTGTACGGCATGCGCGGTTCCTCGAAGACCGGGTCGGTCTCGCCGAGCTCGACGGGGCGCCCGGCGTACATGACCAGGACCCGGTGGGCCATGCCCGCGATGACGCCCAGGTCGTGCGTGATGAGCACGATGGCGGCGTTGACCGCGTCCTTGACCTCCAGGAGCTTCTCCAGGATCTGCGCCTGGACGGTCACGTCGAGGGCCGTGGTCGGCTCGTCGGCGATGATCACGTCCGGGTTGTTGATGACCGCCATGGCGATCATCGCGCGCTGGCGCATGCCGCCGGAGAACTCGTGCGGGTAGCTGCGCAGCCGCGACTCGGCCTGCGGGATGCCGACCAGGTCGAGCATCTCCCGGGCCCGGGCCAGCGCGGTCTTGCGGGGCATCAGCTCGTGGGCGAGCACGGCCTCGGCGAGCTGGTCGCCGATCGTGTGCACCGGGTTCAGCGCCGTCATCGGGTCCTGGAAGACCATCGCGAGCTTGCGGCCGCGCAGGCCCCGCTGCTTGCGGGGCGACATCTTCAGCATGTCGTCGCCGCGGAACAGGATCCGGCCCTTGATCCGGGCGCTCCTGGGCAGCAGGCCCATGACCGCCAGGGAGGAGACGGACTTACCCGAGCCGGACTCGCCGACGATGCCCAGCACCTCGCGCTCGCGCACGGTGTAGGAGACGCCGCGGACCGCGTGGACCACGCCGTCCTCGGTGGGGAACTCCACGGTGAGGTTCTCGACCCGGAGGATCTCCTCCTGCGAGGGCGGGCGCACGGCGTCCAGGGTCAGGCCGACGTGCACCTCCTCGGCGGAGTCGACGACGTGGGAGGCGTTGTCGTAGATGTGCGGGTCGATCGCGTGGGGCTCGATCGGCACGTTCGGGGGAGTCGTCATTAGGCACGCACCCGGGTCTGTCGGGGGTCGAAGGCGTCACGCAGGCCGTCGCCGATGAAGTTGATGGACAGGGCGATGGCAATGATGAAGATACCCGGCCACCAGAACAGCCACGGACGGACCGTCATCGCGCTGCGGTAGTTGTTGATCAGCTGGCCGAGGGAGGTGTCCGGCGGCTGGATGCCGAAGCCGAGGAACGACAGGGCCGACTCCAGAAGCACCGCGCTGGCGACGGAGAGCGTCGCGGCGACGATGATCACGCCGACGGTGTTCGGCAGGATGTGCCGGAAGATGATCCGCTGGGCCGAGGTGCCGGCCGCGCGGGCGGCCTCGACGAACTCCTTCTCGCGCAGTGAGAGGAACTCGCCGCGGACCAGGCGGCCCAGGGTCGGCCAGAGCACCAGGCCGAGGAAGAGCCCGAGGGCGACGGCGCCGCTCTTGCCCGTCATCTGGCCGACCACGGCGGCGATGATGATGACCGGGATGGTGATCATCACGTCGGTGAGGCGCATCAGCGTGGCCTCCGCCCCGCCGCGGAAGTAGCCCGCCACGGCGCCGACCACGGTGCCGACGGTGGTGGCGACGACGCCGACGATGAGCGCCACGATGAGCGACTGCTGGGCGCCGCGCATGGTCAGCGCGAAGTAGTCGATGCCGAGGTTGTCCTGGCCGAAGGGGTGCTCGCCGAGGTGGAGACCGTCCCCGCCGAGGAACTGCGGGACCACGCTGAGCGTCGGCCTGCCCTGGTTCACCAGGGCGCCGGTGCCGAGGTAACTCTTGTCCCACCAGCCGGGGACGCCGAGGAAGCCGATGGAGCTGAACGCCAGGATGACCACGAAGCCGAAGATGATCATCCCGGCGAGGGCGGCACGGTGCCGGAAGAAGCGGCGGCGGACCATCTGACCCTGGGTCCGGGCGACGATCGTCATGCCCTGGGGGTCGGTGGAGGCGCCAGGCCCCTTTGCCTGCGCATTGAGCGTCATGAGTGGTTCTCCGATTTCAGGACAGCCGGATGCGCGGGTCGAGGTAGGCGTAGAGGATGTCGGCGATCATGTTGAAGACGACGATCGCGGTCCCCGTGACGATGAAGAACGCCATGACCGGCATGGGGTCGACCTGGTCGAGGGCGGTGATGAACATCTTGCCCATGCCCTCCCAGCCGAAGACGGTCTCGGTGACGACCGCGCCGCCGATCACGCCGGCGAAGTCGACGGCCATCAACGTGGTGATCGGGATGAGCCCGTTGCGGAAGGCGTGCTTGACCACGACGGTCCGCTCCGGCAGGCCCTTGGCGCGGGCGGTGCGCACGTAGTCCTGGTTCATGACCTCCAGCATGCTCGCCCGGCTGTATCGCGTGTAGGTCGCCAGCGAGATCAGGATGAGCGCCATGCTCGGCAGCAGCAGGTGGCTGGCCGAGTCCAGGTTCATCTGCCAGAAGTTGCCCTCGAAGTTGGGGGTGCGTGCGCCGATCGTCGAGATCGGGCGGCCGCGCACGGCGGCGCTGTAGTCGTTGAACGCCTGGAGCATGCGGTCCACGAAGATGACGCCGCCGGTGAACAGGCCGGTCAGCACCGCGGCGCTGACCGCCTGGCGGCGCTGGAGGCCGCCGAGGGCGTAGCCCAGGCCGGCGCAGACCGCGACCGTCACCAGGGCCAGGCCGAAGATCTCCAGCCAGGTCGGGTCGGAGAGCACGGGGGTGAGCACCTCGGAGGCGAGCGCGCCGATCACGGCGGCGCCGAGGGCGGCGTAGAGCGGGCCGCGCGGGTTCAGCCCGGCCGACAGGACCGTGAAGCCCACCGCGGCGGCGAGGGAGATGGCGAGCAGCAGGGGAAGGCCGAAGCCGGGGTCGGCGAACCAGCGGGTCACCGACAGCAGCGTGAACAGCGCGCCGGTGACGGCGAGGCCCACGGCGAAGGAGAGCAGGCGGCGCCTGCGGTCCCCGGTGGTGAGAGCGCCGAAGACCAGGCCGCCGAGCAGGGCGAGGGCGCCGATGACCGTCGGCGGGATGCTCGGGTCCTTCAGCCAGTTGTTGAACTCGATGGCCATGTACTGCTTGAGCATCACCGCGACCCAGAAGACCGGGAGCGAGAAGCAGATGAAGGCGGCGAAGGTGACGCTGTAGTCGAAGCCGCTGTACTGGCGGAGCGCCGAGACGATGCCGATGACGATGCCGATGATGATGGCCATCACGGTGGCGGCGACGACGAGCTGGAGGGTGGCCGACAACGCGTCGCCCAGCATGACCCCGACGTCGTGGCCGTCGCGGTTGACGCCCAGGTCACCGCGGACGACGTTGCCCAGCCAGCTCAGGTAGCGGACGGGGAGCGGGTCGTCGAGCTGCATGCGCTCGGTGCGGTCCGCGATCTTGGCGGCGCGGTTCGGGCTGTTGTCCTGGCGGAGGTCTTCCAACGGGTCGCCCGAGAGCGCCGTGAGAACGAACATGATGACGGTGGCCGCCAGGAGGACGAAGAACGAGATGACCAGTCTCCGCGCGATGAAGACGATCATTCGTCACCTCCTGTTGTGTGAGGGACTGTAGGTGCGGACCAGGGCCGGGACCAGAGGGCTTGTGCTCCTCCGGCCCCGGCCCTGGGGTGGTGGGTGTTCCGTCAACCGCACGCGCGGTTATAGGACTTAGGCCAAGCGGACTACGCGGCGCTCCACTTGTCCATGTTCCAGGTGATGGTGGACTGAGCCGGGTTGGGGATCACGTTCTGCACGGTCTCGTCCCACGCGCTCAGGCCCGGGTGCTGGAACAGCGGGATCGTGGCCAGGTCCGCCCAGAGGATCTTCTCGATCTCGGCCAGGATCGGGTCCTGAGCGGCCACGTCGACGGTCGCGTTGAGCTTCTTCACGAGCTCGTCGATCTTCTTGTTGGAGTAGCAGCCGTTGTTGTTGCCCTTGCTCTCACCGTCGCACTTCGTGGGCGTGGTGTAGGTGGAGCCCCAGCCGCTGACCAGCGAGGAGCCGGCCCAGGCGAACAGCGCCACGTCGAAGTTGCCGGCGGGCATCACGGTGCCGAAGAAGTCCTCGGAACCGCCGTCGACGACCTTGAAGCCGGCCTTGTCGCAGGAGTCCTTGATCAGCTGGACCTCGGAGGTACGGCGCGGGTTCGGGGTCTGGTAGCCGATCTTGACCTCGAGACCGGTCTTGCCGGCCTTCTCCAGGATCGCCTTGGCGCCCTCGATGTCCTGCTGGGCGTAGGCGCCCGGACCGCCGCTGGCCTGCACGACGGCGGCGTGGTTGCTCTGGAACGGGGCGACGTTGCGGATGTCGAGGGTCTTGGCCTCGGGCGCGACCGGCTTGATCAGGTTGTCCACGATGAGCTGCCGGGGCACGCACTTGGCGAAGGCCTCACGCAGCGCCTTGTCCTTGAACTCGCTGGAGTCGAAGTTGAAGTCCAGGTGCTCGTAGGTGTACTGGGTGGTGTTGTTGACCTTCACACCCTCCAGCGCCTTGAGCTGGTTCAGAACGTCCGGGCCGGGCTGCGGCTCGATGATCTGGACCTCGCGGTTCTGCAGCGCCTGGGCCTGCTCGTCCAGGGCGATGAAGCGCTCGACGATGGTCGGGGTCGCCGCCGGCGTGCCCCACCACTTGTCGTTGGCGACGAAGGTCAGCGACTGGCCGGCGTCCAGCTTCGAGAGCTTGTACGGGCCGGAGGCCGGGATGAGGTCGGCCGCGGGCAGCGCGCCCTCGGCGATCCAGCCGTCGTTGAAGAACTTGGCGGCCTTCTCGAGCTTCTTCTTGTCGGTGGCCTTGACCGCGGCGATGAACTCGTCCTCGCTCAGGCCGCCCTGCTTGGCGACGATGTGGGCCGGCAGGAGCTCGGTGGCGCCGGGGCCGTTGGCGTGCCAGTCGGCGAAGGGCTTGTTGTAGACGAAGGTGAACTTCTTCTCGCCCTTGTTGCACTCGGGCAGCTTGACGTCCTCGACACCGGTGGTGCCGGCGGTGGAGAAGGCGGGCAGCTTGCCGGACTTGTAGGCCCAGAACAGCAGGGCGTCGTCACAGTCGATCGGCGTGCCGTCCGACCAGACCGCCTTGTCGTTGAAGGTGTACTCGACGGTCAGCGGGCTGTCGGAGGTCTTCTCGTAGGAGCCGAAGTCCTTGTCCGGCGTGATCTCGCCGTTCTCGCCGTAGAACCAGAAACCGGCCAGCACGCGCTGGAGCGGACCGTTGTTGCGGGTGGCGTTCTCTGCGGCGGTGTTGCCGTTGTAGGAGTGGAACTCCTGCTCGTAGGCATAGGTGATCGTCGAGGCCGCGGGAGCGGAGGCGGAGGCCGAGCCCGATGCCTCGGGCTTGTTCGCAGAGTCCTCGCCCGCGCAGGCGCTCAGCAGGAGTGCACCTCCTGCCACTACAGCTAGAAACTTGCCAGATGTCCGCGTGTGGAACACGGCAGCACTCCTTAGTTATCCGGTTTGAGGTCAGCCGCCAGCTATGTCGAACAAAGCTGAGCACCGCAACTCTCTTCTGGACAAGTAGGACGACAGGGGTGTTGCAGACCTGAGACCGGCAGCGCCCCAACCTGTAACAAACTCGGGCGTGAAGCCTGAAACACCGCAATAGGTGAGGATCAGGAAAAACGTAACGTTTGCCCGAATCGTCCCAGTATATGAGATGACAGAGAGTAGTCTACCAGGGTCTCGGGAAGGTGATCTTTCCCGTTTGGCTGGATGCTTTCCTGTTTGCGGGCCTGGCGAGGGTGTGGATTGGCGATGACTCTCCGTGTCCTTCGCCCCGCATCCGCTCTTGCCGGTCGCCGATGATCGGAGGGCTCCCGTCACGGGGCCTGCCGACGCGGGGATGCCGAGAGGGGGAGGGGTCTGACGTGGAATTCCTCCGCCTCGCGGGGAGGCAGGAGAGAGGGTGGACGGTGAAGTCGTGCCTTATGTATCATTTTTGTGGCAAGTTTACGACTTGTAGCCTTTTCTGTCGCCTCTATCCCTTGTTGTCCGTTCCTTGCTTGATGCGGCGGGTCTCGCCCGGTCCGCCTGCCTCCGGGCCCGCCCGCCGGTGACGACCGCCGTCTCCGGGAAGGCATTCTTGGAGGCGTGACAGATCAGAAGGTGCTTCCCCTGGTGGTCCGGGTGGAGCGGGCGGCCCCGCCGGAGCGGAGCGACGCGCTGGAGGCGTCCGCCCTGGCCGTGCTGGCGTTGCTCGACGACCCCCGGGCGTCGGAGGGCGGCGAATGGGCCGAGGCGGTGCGGAGCTGGGAGGCCGTCGGGATCAGGAAGGTCGTACGGCGGGCGCGCGGGGCCGAGTGGCGCAGGGCGGTGGACCTGCCCGGCATCACGGTCGCGCACCGCACCGCCGAGGTCCGCGTCCACCCGCCGGTCCCGCTGGACGCCTGGCCCCGGGACCTGGCCAGGCTCCAGGTCTCCGGGACCGATCTGGACGACCCGGCCGAGCCCGGCCCGCCGGCCGGTGACGACGTGGTGCTCTGGCTCAATCCCGGCCTGTCCATGTCGGCGGGCAAGGCCATGGCCCAGGCGGGCCACGCGGCCCAGCTCGCCTGGTGGGGCAGTGACGGCGCCGCCCGGGCGCACTGGCGGGATCGGCGGTTCGCGCTCGCCGTACGGACCGCCGGACCGGAGCGGTGGGCCGAGCTGTCCGGCGCGGGTCTGCCGATGGTGCGCGACGCCGGGTTCACCGAGATCGAGCCCGGCTCGTGCACGGTCGTGGCGGACGCCCCGTGGCTGCGCCGGGGCGGCTTCCGCCCGGCGGGCTCCGGACCGCTCAGATCGCCCTGACCTCGTGCGAAGAGGAAAGAGGAAGCCACTCGTTCCCGAAGTGTGATGGGTATCCCGCACACGAAAACGGGATTTGTCGTACGCTCCCGATCGTGCTCGATGGGTTGGGTGGTACTGAAGGGACCCGGGGGACCGGTGTCGCTCCGGCGCATACGGCCGCCGCGGTGGAGACGTCCGGATCGACCGAGGCCGTCGCCGCCCCACCGCTACGAGCGCCTTCGGACCCGCCCGTGAAGCGCTCCCGCATCGGCGATCTGCGGATGCGGGTGGTCTACCGCCTCCTGGCCGGGGCCGTGGCGGTGATCGCGGCCGCGGTCGCGGCCGTGGTGGCGATCATCTCCCCGGACTCCGCAGAGCAACCGGGCGAGGTGACGCCGGGGCAGATCGCCGCGCCATCTGCCGCGGCGCCCTCGCCCGGTCCCACCACGGCGCAGTCATCGCCGCCCTCGGCCTCATCCTCGACATCGCCGTCGGGATCGCCCTCGCCGGCGGCCTCCTCCACTCCCGTACCGGACGGGAGCGCGGTCACCGCGGCCCTGGCGGATCCCCGCGTCCCCGAGCTGCCGGACGACACGCGGCTCGCCCGGCTCCCCGGCAAGCCGCTCTCCTCCAAGCGCCGGGTCCAGGACGAGAAGTCGGGTGTTTCGCTGATCCGGTTCGGCAAGCCGTGGAAGCCGTACGGCGCCTCGCCGTTCGCGACCAAGCAGGTGCTCCCGGAGGTGAAGGGCGCCGGCCACCGGGCGATGCTCGTGAGCTGCCCGGTCCCGACCCTGCCGCAGGCCACCATGAAGGGGACCGCGCTCCTGGCCGCCCGCTGGACGCTCAACCACCACCCCCGCGGCGCCAGGATCCGGTGGACCGCCTCCCAGCCGGTCGAGGGCGGCTGGCTGCTCGCCTACCGGGTGGAGTACAAGGTGAAGGGCAAGGCCCGCTCCTCGATGGCCGCCGTCGCGCTGACGGAGACGGAGGCCCCGGCCGTCAAGCCCGCCATGGTCTTCGTGACCATCCCCGACAGCCAGCGCGACCGCTGGCGGGACATCAACACCGCGATGTCCTCCGTCAGGTCCGGAGCCGGCCGGTAGGTCCTCGCCCGGAGCCCGGGATCCCCGGAGGCAGCGGGCGGTACGGGACGGGCCGCTCCCGGGGGTCCGGGACAGGCGGGCGGCGCGCGAGAGCGCCGTACCCGGCCGGTGAACCACCGGTAGGCTCAGGCGGCGTGACCCAGATCGTGCTCGCCTCCGCCTCACCCGCCCGCCTCGCGCTCCTCCGCAGCGCCGGACTCGATCCCAAGGTGATCGTCAGCGGCGTGGACGAGGACGCCTTCACCGCCACCACCCCGGCCGAACTCTGCCTCGCGCTGGCCAGGGCGAAGGCGGCGGCCGTGGCGCGGGACCTCTCCGGAGCCCTGGTCGTCGGCTGCGACTCGGTGCTGGAGCTCGACGGGAAGGCCCACGGCAAGCCGTCCTCGCCCGAGGACGCCCTCGCCCGCTGGCGGAGCATGCGCGGCCGGAGCGGCCGGCTGCTCACCGGGCACTGCGTGATCGACACCCGCACCGGCCGCGAGGCCGCGGAGGTCGGCGCGACGACCGTCCGCTTCGGCACCCCCTCGGACGACGAGATCGCCGCCTACGTCGCCACCGGCGAGCCCCTCCACGTCGCGGGCGCCTTCACCCTGGACGGTCCCGGCGGCTGGTTCGTCGAGGGCATCGAGGGCGACCACGGCAACGTCCTGGGCATCTCCCTGCCCCTCCTGCGTCGCCTGCTGGCCGACCTCGGCGTCTCCGTCGCGAGCCTCTGGCGGAGCCCCTGACACCGTCCGGGCTCCGGCGTCGTCCCCCGGCCGCGGCCGCCGTCACGCGGTGATCGGCCGATCCCGCTAGCCTTCACGGCATGGGTGTAATCCGCTCCTTCAAGGACGGCATCGGGTTCTTTCTCCAGGGTCTGCGCTGGGTCGCGCGAAACCCCGGGTGGTGGCTGTTCGGGCTGATCCCGGCGTTGATCGTGTTCGTGCTCTACGCGGCAGGGCTCTACTTCCTCGGCGTCAACGCGGGGGAGCTGGCCGACTGGATGACGCCGTTCGCCGACGGATGGGCCGAGGCGGCCAGGAACACCTTCCGCTTCCTCGTCGGCGTGGTGGTCTTCGGGGCCGGGCTCGTGCTGGCCGTGGTGACCTTCGCCGCGGTGACCCTGGTCCTCGGCGAGCCGTTCTACGAGAAGCTCTCCGAGAAGGTGGAGGAGTCCTACGGCGGGGTGCCCCGAGGCCACGAGCTGCCGCTGTGGAGGTCGATCCTCAGGTCGATCAAGGACAGCCTGGTCACCCTGGGATACGTGCTGCTGTTCACGATCCCGCTGTTCTTCCTCGGGTTCGTGCCGGTGATCGGGCAGACGGTCGTCCCGGTGCTGGGCGCGCTGGTCTCGGGCTTCTTCCTCACCGTGGAGCTCACCGCCCTGGCCATGGAGCGCAGGGGGCTGGCCCGGAAGAGCCGCTTCGCGGTGCTCCGCGCGAACAGGGCCACGGCCCTCGGCTTCGGGGTCCTGCTCTTCCTGCTCTTCCTCATCCCCCTGGGCGCGGTGATCGCGATGCCCGCCGCCGTCGCCGGCGCGGCCGTCATGGTCCGGGTACGGCTGGCGCCCGTCCCCCCGCCCGGCACCCTCGCGCCGGGAGCCGTCCCGCCGAGCTCCCCTCCGCCGGGGCGGCTCCCGCCGCGGGCCTTCTGAGACGCCGCCGGGCGAACGTGCCCCGATCCCGCACCCGGCGGCGGGACGTCGCCGCCGGGCTCGGTGCGGACGGCGTGGACGTCCGTCGACGGCGAGGGGAGAGACCGGGACGCGATGGCGGACACCCCGAGACGGGATGGGATACGCTTCCGGTTAGCGTTTCGGGACGCGACCGGTCCGCGGAAAGGGCTCAGCCCACCCGATCACCAACGTGTTCAGTACGGTGCTGTTCCTCCTTTTCGGCCCGAAGACGCGGACGTCGGGCATAACCGAAAGGGAGATGTCCGTGGCGAACCGTCTGCCCGAAAACCCCAGCCTCGACCACCTGAAGAACGAGGCCAAGCAACTGCTGCGCGGCGTACGTGCGGGCGAGCTCCGCGCGCTCGCGACGGCGGGCGGGTGGTATCCAGGAGATCTGTCGGAACTGCGGTTGGCCGGCGCGCAGCTGGCGGTGGCCCGCAAGTACGGCTTCACGAGCTGGTCGCAGCTGCGGGCGCACCTGAAGATGGTGAGCACGTTCGCACGGCGGCCACACGAGGTGAACCCCTCGGCCGACCCCGCGACCGAATTCCTGCGGCTGGCCTGCCCGGCCTACCACGGATTCGCGGGCCCCGAGGATGCGGCGCGGCTGCTGGCCGCCCATCCCCGGACAGCCGACGCGTCGGTGTGGACGATGGCGGCGGTGGGCGACGCCGCCGGGATAGCCCGCGCGGTCGCGGTCGACCCCGCATCGGCCCAGGCATACGGCGGCCCCTTCGGTTGGGAACCGCTGCTGTATCTGACCTGTTCACGAGTGGCGCAGGCCGACGCCGTGGAGACGGCACGGGTCCTGCTGGCGGCGGGAGCCGATCCGAACGCCGGCTACCTGCCCGAGGGTCAGGGACCGCCGTTCACCGCACTGGCCGGAGCACTGGGCGGGGGAGCGCTGAGGCAACCGCCGCATCCGCGGGACCTCGACCTGGCCCGGCTGCTCCTGGCGGCCGGGGCGGACGCCAACGACGGCACGGCCCTGTACAACCGCGGGCTCCTGGGCGACGACACCGGCTACCTGGAGTTGCTGCTGGAGTCCGGGCTCGGCCGCGGGGACGGCGGGCCGTGGACGGCCAGGCTGGGACGCGTTCAGGACTCGCCGGCCCGAATGCTGGAGAACACCGTGCTGGCAGCTGCGTTGCGCGGCCAGGCACGCCGGATACGGTGCCTGCTGGCGCACGGCGCGCCCGCAGACGCCAAGGGCGACGGGCATCCGTTCTTCGGCGAGCACACGGCACTGGAACTGGCCCTGCTCGGCGGGCATACGGAGGTCGCGCGAATCCTCGCCGACGCGGGGGCCTCCGGCGCACTACGCGGGCTGGACGCCGCAGAGGCGGCGATCATGCGAGGGGAACGGGAGCAGACCGAGCGACTGCTGAGCGCCGATCCGGGCCTGGCCGGGCAACTGCTGACGCGGCGACGGAATCTGGTCATCAAGGCCGCGGAGTACGGCCGAGTGGCGGCCGTACGGCTGGCATTCGCGCTGGGCTTCGACGTGAACGCACGCCTGCCGTCGACGGCGTTGCACAAGGCGGCGCGGGCAGGCGACCTGCCGATGGTGCGAGCGCTTCTGGAGCTGGGAGCCGACCGGTCACTGCGGGAGCCCGACTACGATGCCACGCCGCTGGAGTGGGCGCAGTTCGCCGGCCAGGCCGAGGTGGCGGAGTTCTTGAGCCAGGAGCGGCCGGCTCACTGACAAAGCATCCGGAGACCGGCCAGGACGGCCCCGGGAAGCCGCGCCCGCGCGGTAACGGACCGGTAATCGGCTGCCCGCGAGGCACCGGAACGGGGCACGGGAGCAGTGGACGCCCGATGGACGCGACCGTGCAGGGTTGAGCCATCGGAACCGGCCGCGTCATCGGCCCGGTTCGGGCGAGCGCCGAGAAGCCGCTCGTCCTTCCGCGATCCACTCGAACGATTCGGAGCATGCGCATGAGCAGCGAGCGTCCAGCGGTCACCGTCCTCGGTCTGGGCATGATGGGGGCCGCCCTGGCCGGCGCGTTCCTCGCGGGCGGTCACCCGACGACCGTCTGGAACCGCTCCGCCGGCAGGGGCGATGACCTCGTCGGCAGGGGCGCGGTGCGCGCCGCCACGGCCGGCGACGCGGTCGCGGCCGGGCAGGTGGTCGTCGTCTGCGTCCGCGACTACGACGCGGTACGGGAGACCCTGGAGCCGGTGGGTGCGGCGCTGGCGGGCCGGGTGCTGGTCAACCTGACCTCCGGGACGTCGGAGGAGGCGCGCGCCCTCGCCGGCTGGGCCGCCGGGCACGGGATCCGCTACCTCGACGGAGCGATCATGATGACCCCGCAGGGCATCGGCACGCCGGAGGCGGTCATCCTCTACGGCGGGGAGCAGGAGCTCTTCGAGGAGAGCAGGCCGGTGCTGGAACGGCTGGGCGGCGGCAGCACCTACCTGGGCCCCGACACCGGCGTGCCGGCACTGTACGACGTGGCCCTGCTGGACATGATGTGGTCGACGCTCAACGGCTTCCTGCACGCCGTGGCGCTGGTCGGCACCGAGAAGATCCCCGCGACGGCGTTCCTGCCGTTCGCCACCGGCTGGCTCGGCGGGGTGGCCTCCTTCCTGCCCGCCATGGCCGAACAGATCGACGCGGGTGAATACGCGGCGCACGACGCGACGTTGGAGACCCACCTGTCACCGCTCGGCCACCTGATCCACGAGAGCCGGGTCCGGGGCGTCGACGTCGATCTGCCCGGCCGGACCAAGGCCATGGTCGAGCGGGCGATCGCCGACGGCCACGCCTCCGACGGCTACGCCCGGCTGATCGAGCAGATGCGCGAGCGGTAGGACCCGGCGCCGCCAAGGGGGTCACGGCCGGACCTGACCTGCCTTTCCCCTCTCAACGGCTCTCCGGCTCCGGCGTCCGAGCGGCCGCCTGCAGCAGCCCGCGCAGGTGGTCGCGCCGGTCACCGGGCGGGGAGTGCGGCTCCACCGGGCCGGTGAGCCACAGGAAGTCGAGCAGCTGGTCCACCGCCGCGTCGGAGAGCCGGTCCAGCGTGAGCACGGCGGAGTCCGGCCTGCCACCGCTCCAGCCGGGCCTGCGGTCCAGCAGGTCCGAGCGGGCGGCCGCGACCACCAGCACGGGGACCGGATCCGAGCCGGCGGCCAGCCCGTCCACGAACTCCAGCAGGGCGTCCGGCCCCCGGTGCAGATCATCGATGACCAGGACCAGCGGCAGGTCCAGGGGGTGCCCGGCGAGGAACTCCTTCCACACCGCCGCCATGTGGACGGCGTCCTGGACGCCGCCCGCCGCCAGAATTCCCTCGAGGGGGGAAAGCACCTCCGCCGGCAGCCGGGCGGCTCCGCCCAGGCTCTGGATCGTGACGCCGGTGGCCGGGCACCGGCTCACCAGATATCGGGCGGTCTGCGACTGGCTGACGAGTCGGCGCTCGACCTCGATCAGGAACCGCGTCTTGCCGAGCCCCGGTCCGCCCAGCACCGTCACCAGGTGCGGCCTGCGCCGGTGCCTGGCCCGTTCCAGCATCCCCTGGACGACGGCCAGCTCGTGCTCGCGATCCACGATGGGCAGCGAATGCCCGGCCAGGCACTCCTCCAGGAAGCCCGTGCCGCTCCAGGCGGAACCCGCCGCCTCGACCGGCGCCGGAAACTCGCCGGCCACGGCCAGGCGAAGGGAAGGATCGTGGTTGAGGATCGCCCGCTGCAGCGATCGCAGGTCATGGCCGGGATCGACGCCCAGGTCCTCGACCAGGGCGGTGCGCGTGCGCTCGTACGTCTCCAGGGCGTCTGCCTGGCGCCCGCACCGGTAGAGGGCGAGCATGAGGTGGCCGCAGGACCTCTCGCGCAGCGGCTCGCTCTCCACCAAGGCCTCGAGTTCGCGTATCACCTCATGATGCCGGCCGCAGGCCAGTGCCGCCTCGAAGTAGTCCTCCATCGCGTCGAGCCGGGCGCTCTCCACCGCCGCCAGCTCCGGCCACACGATGCCGGTCTCGGCCAGGTCGGCGAGCGCGGGGCCGCACCACAGGTCCAGCGCCTCCCGGAGGGTCTCGGCGGCCTGCGCGTACCCGCCCCGGGCGAGATGGGCACGGCCCCGGGCGGCCAGCCGCTCGAACACGTGGAGATCGACCTGCTCGGGATCGACCGTGAGCATGTATCCGGGCGGCCGGGTGACCAGCACCGCCCCACCCGCCGCCCAGTCACCGCCGGTCAGTGTCCCGCGCAGGCCGGAGATGGCGTTCTGCAGGATCTTGCGTGCGGAAGCCGGGGCCTCGCCCGCAGGCCAGAGCGCGTCCAGCAGCCTGCTCGTCGCCACGACCCGGTTGGCGTGCAGCAGGAGCAGGGCGAGTGCCGACCTCTGCCTGGTGCCGCCGAGTACGGCCACCTGCTGTCCGTCCCGAACCTCCAGAGGGCCCAGCATGCGAAAACGCATCACACCTGTCCGGGGTCGGGGGCCGCCATGTCTTGATCATACCTGTTGGTCCGGATTCAGCGGAGCCGCAGCGCTGGCGTACGGCTGAGCCGGCCGGCGTGGTGCGCCAGTGAGCGTTCGCCTCCGAGGCGTCCATGCCGGCCGTGCGGAAACGGTTCCGGTCCAGACGGCCTTGCCGCGCAACGCCTCCAGAGGCTGCTCGGCGTCCGGATCATGAGGTCGCGGGTTCTCCTGCGTGCTGCCGTCCGGCTCTCCTGAAGATCCGGGATTCGAACAGACCTCGGGGCGTCGGACTCCCAGGGGTGTCGGGCGGCGGCTTCTCCACAGGAGGGGCGGACCGGCCGCGCCGTCCACAGAACCCGGTTCGGGGGAAATCGCGAGGCCGGGCTCCGGCCAGACTCCAGGCCATGACAACCGACGCCTCTGATCGGGGCTCTCCGCTCGCTCGACCCGGTCTCCTGCTCCGCTCCACCCAGGACGTCCTCGGTGCGGTGCCCTACCTGCTGGGATTCCACCCCGCCGACAGCCTCGTCCTCATCGGCCTGAAGGGCGAGCCGCCCCGGGGCAGCGTGCACCTGACCGTCCGCTGGGACCTGCCGCTGGCCGCTGCCGGCCTCAGCCGGATCCTCCCCCTGCTGCGAAAGGAGGAGGTGACCCAGGTCATCGCCGTCGGCTACGGCCCGGGCCCGCTGGTGACCCCGGCTGCCGACGCGGTCATCGAGCTGCTGCGCGGGAGCGGGATCGCGGTCCTCGACGTGCTCCGGGCGGAGGAAGACCTCTACTGGTCCTATCTCTGCTCGCTGGCCGAGTGCTGTCCCCCCTCCGGCACGCCCTACGACCGGGAGGCCGGCCCGATCGCGGCCCAGGCCACCGTGCACGGGCTGGTGGCACTGCCCGACCGCGCGGCTCTGGAGCGCTCGCTCGCCCCGGCCGGCGGGGCGGAACGGGCATCCATGCGCCGGGCCACCGCCCGTGTCGCAGCGGAGCTCCGGGGCAGGATCGCCGGGTGCGCGGACGCCGACGGGCTCGCGGCGGAGCTCGTCGCTGACGGGGTGGCCCGGGTCCACGCGGCCATCGGGACATACGCCTCGGGTGGGCGGCTCGACGACGAGGAGGCGGCCAGGCTCGGGCTCGACCTCGCGGTGATCCGGATCCGCGACGAGGCCTGGACGCTGATCACCGACGACACCTGTGACGCCCACGTCCGGTTGTGGCGGGATCTCACCCGGCGGCTGGAGCCGAGGTTCGTGCCTCCGGCGGCGTCACTGCTCGGCATGGCCGCCTGGCGCGGCGGTGACTGCGCGCTGGCGGGGATCGCCCTGGTCCGCGCGCACGACGTCGATCCTGGATACTCCATGGCGAACCTGCTCATGCAGGCGCTGCGCCACCTGCTCCCGCCGCACGCGCTCCGGGAGAGGATGCCCAGCCCCGAGGAGCTGGACCAGGAGATGGGCGGTGCGCGAGCGGCCTGGCTGCTTCCGATGATCGTGCTGCTGGAGGAGCCCCGTCCCGGCCCGGTCGCCCTGGCCGGATGAGCACCTGCCGGATGAGTCCTGGCCGGTCAGGCCTCTTCGCGCTTGCGCCGCTCGTTGTAGGCGCGCATCCGCGGCGGGTAGCCGGTGAGCTGAACGTCGTAGACCGGGAGGGCGAGGCTTCGGGCCACCTTGCCGATCACCGCGGGGGAGCCGACCCGGCGCCGGGTCCACTCGCCGTCGTCGGCCACGGCGACCGCGGTGGTGTCGGTCGCGAAGGTCTCCGGCTCGACGTAGAACTCCACACCCCGGCGTGACTTTGCGAAGGCGATGAGCGCCTCGATGTCGGCGTCGTTCGCCTCACGATCGAATTTGGCGATCTTCGGCCCGCGCAGACGCCTCAAACCATAGCGGTCTCGCCATCTCATGCTCCTTTTTATACATCCCTGAGGGCTTCCATGGTGGGCGGCAAGGGGACTCTAAGGGACACATAAGGGACAACCCGGATGTGCGGGACCTCTGCATTGAATGAACATGGAGGTCACAGCGGCGACGAGGAGAAGGTCGGTTCCATGGCAGGCACAGCGACACCGTCGGTGAATCCGTGGCACGGGGGCGTGCCGGCAGCGGGCCCCAGGGCCGGCTACGCCGACCTCCGGGTGAGCAACCAGGACCGCGAGCAGGTGGTCGAGCACGTCAAGGCCGCATACGCGGAAGGGCGCTTCGACAAGCTCGAGTTCGACGAGCGGCTGGAACGGGCGATGACGGCCCGGGTCCACGGCGACCTCATGCCGATCATGCAGGAGCTGTACGGCTCCCGCCCGCCCATGCCGATGCCGTACCCCTTCTCGCAGGGAGGGGCCGTGCAGGGGCAGGCCCACCGCGGCGCGAGGGCGGACAGCGCCGGAGACCGCCTGGGCGCGGCGGCGGCCCACCTGCTCCCGCTGACCGGGCTGGTGCTGTTCGGACCACTGATCATGCTGCTCGCGGCGGGCAAGACCTCGCCCTACATCCGCAGGCACGCGGTGGAGGCGCTCAACTTCCAGCTCACGCTGATCGGGGCCTCCATCCTGCTGGCGATCACGTTCGTGGGTGCCGTACTGCTGCCCGTGCTCTGGATCGGGGGCGTGGTGGCGTCGGTGGTCGGCGGCGTGGCGGCGCTGGGCGAGGGGGAGTTCCGCTACCCGTTCACGCTGCGGCTGGTGAAGTGAGGCGCGGCCTTTCACGGAATGAGGGCCGCCTCACGGCATCAGGGCGCGGACCGTCTCCACGGTGTCGGCCTGCTCGGCGGTCTTGTCGGGGCGGTAGCGGATGACGCGGGCGAAGCGCAGCGCCATGCCGCCCGGGTAGCGGCTGGAGCGCTGGACGCCGTCGAAGGCGATCTCGACCACGAGCTCGGGCCGGACCACGACCGTCCAGTCGTCGGTGGGACCTTCGGCCAGTGCCAGGAAGCGTTCGGTCTGCCAGGCGAGCAGCTCGTCGGTCAGGCCCTTGAAGGTCTTGCCGAGCATGACGAAGCCGCCGCCGGGGTCACGGGCGCCCAGATGGAGGTTGGACAGCCGTCCCTCGCGACGGCCGCTGCCCCACTCGGCGGCGAGAACCACCAGGTCGAGCGTGTGCCGGGGCTTCACTTTGATCCAGCCCGCGCCGCGGCGGCCCGCGGCGTAGGGGCTCTGCAGTGCCTTCACCACCACGCCCTCATGACCGCTCCTGATCACCTCGGCGAAGAACGCCTCGCCGCCGGTGGCGTCACCGGTGACCAGGCGGGGAGTGATCAGCTCCGGCGGGACGACCCGGGCCAGCGCCGCGTGACGCTCCTCGCCGGGCAGGTCGAGCAGGTCGGCCCCGTCCACCCGGAGCACGTCGAAGAAGAACATGCTCAGCGGTGCCGTCCGGCGGGCCTTGGCCACGTCGGCCCGGCTGGCCACGCGCCCGGAGGTGACCTGGAAGGGCTCCGGGCGGCCGTCCGGCCGCAGCGCTATGACCTCGCCGTCCAGGACGAGATCCCGCGACGGCAACGCGCGGACCGCCTCGGCCACCTCCGGTACCTGGGCCGTGATGTCGTCGAGGGTCCGGGTGAACACGGAGACCGCGTCGCCGGAGCGATGGGCCTGGATCCGCACGCCGTCGAGCTTCCACTCGAGCGCGGCCGGGCCGCCGAGCTTCTCCAGCGCCGCGGTGACGGACGGAGCGCTCTGCGCGAGCATCGGCGAGACCGGGCGGCCCACCTCCAGACGGAAGGCGCGTAGCGCCTCGATCCCGCCGCGCAGCGCGGCGGCGCCCACGGCGGGCAGCCATCCCCGCAGCGTCAGCGCCCGCCTGACCTCGGCCGCGGGCGCCCCCGACGCCTTCGCGACGGCCTCGACCATCACCCCGTCCAGCGCGCCCTGGCGCAGCTCGCCGCGGATGAGCCGGGACAGGAAGGCCTGCTCGGGGCCGGTGAGCGCGGCGAACAACTCGGCGACCAGGGCCTTGCGCGCGCTCTGGGAGCCGGGCCCGGCCTGGGCCTTGACGCGGCTGAGGAGGTCGTCGACCTGGCGCAGGGTCGCGGTGGCGGCGAGCCGCGGGTCGGGCAGGTCCTGCAGCCCGGCCCAGCCGATGCCGACCTGCCGCTGGGGGAGCTCGCCGGAGAGATAGGCGATGGCGATCTCCGCCTCGTCCGGCCCGACCCGGCCGAGCAGCTCCGCGAGATGACGGATCTTGGCCAGCCGGGCGGAGTCGGCGGCCACGGCCGCCGAGGTGCGCGCGAGATCGATCAACAGCACAGGGATCAGACTATGAGCCCGGGGTGACATTCCGGGAGAGCGCCCCCCGGATCCGCCGGATCCGTTATTGATCTACAACGTAAAGCCAATGGGCGTCTCCGCGACGGTTCGCCGCACCGGGACGGAGGTGCCCGGCCTGCGGCCGGGCACCCCGGGGCTCAGCTGACGCCGAGCAGGTCCACGACGAAGATGAGGGTCTCGCCGGGCTTGATGCGGTTGCCCGCGCCGCGGTTGCCGTAGCCCAGGTGGGGCGGGATGGTGAGGCGGCGACGTCCGCCGACCTTCATGCCCGCGACGCCCTGGTCCCAGCCCGCGATGACCTGGCCCTCGCCGAGGGTGAACTCGAAGGACTGGCCGCGGTTCCAGGACGCGTCGAACTCCTCACCGGTGGAGAAGGCGACGCCGACGTAGTGCACGCTGACCTGGTGGCCAGACTTGGCCTCCGGGCCGTCTCCCTCGACGATGTCGACGATCTGCAGCTCCGCGGGCGCGTCGCCCTCCGGGAAGTCGATCTCCGGCTTCTCCAGTGCCACGTGGTTTCTCCTTGGTCGGATATCGGCCGGTCGATTTCCGACCGGCCGGACGACTCTACGGGGTCCGGCGCGCGGATGAGCGGCAAGGGGACGCGACGGCGTTCACGTCGTAGGCTCGGGGAGATCGCCTGGAGGTGTGATGGGCAAGCCGTACGTGCCGGAGGACGTCCTGCTCACCGGGAAGGCCGCGGTGGTGACCGGGGCCGCCCGGGGGATCGGGAGGGCGGTCGCGGAGACCCTGGTGGGCTTCGGCGCCGAGGTGGCGCTCTGCGACCGGGATGCGATCGACGGGTTCGGTGAGGCCCTCACCATGACCATGGACGTGCGGGACCCGGTGGCGCTGGAGGTGTTCGCCCAAGGGGTGCGCGAGCGGTTCGGCCGGGTGGACCTGCTGGTCAACAACGCCGGGGGGACCTTCCACGCCGCTTTCTCCGAGGTGTCGCCGAACGGCGAGAGCGCGCTGATCGCGGAGAACTTCACCCAGGTCACCGCCGTGATCCGACAGTTCCTGCCGCTGATGCCGGACGGTTCCTCGATCGTCAACGTGACCTCCAGCGAGGCGCACCAGGCCGCGCCCGGGTTCGCGGTCTACGCGGCGATGAAGGCGGCGGTGGAGAGCCTGACCCGCTCGCTCGCGCTGGAGCTGGCCCCACGCGGGATCCGGGTGAACGCCGTCGCGCCCGACGCGCTGCCGACCGGAGGGGAGGAGGCCGTCCGGGAGATGATGCTGGCCGCCCCGCTGCCTTTCGAGCCGGTACGGCTGCCGCCGCTCGGTCGCCTCGGGGATCCGGCGGACGCCGCGGCGGCGGTGGTGTTCCTGGCCGGACGGCTGGCCGGCTTCGTCACCGGGACGACCCTGCACGTCGACGGCGGCATCCACGCCGGGGGCGGCTGGCGAAGGGTCTGAACGCGGAGGGGCGGCCCGGGACGCCACGTCCCGGGCCGCCCCCTTTCCCGGGTCAGGCGCGCAGGCCGTTGTTCCGGATGACCTCGCGGTACCACAGGGCGCTGTCCTTGGGCACCCGGCGCTGGGAGGCGTAGTCGACGTGGACCAGGCCGAAGCGCTTGCCGTACCCCTCGGCCCACTCGAAGTTGTCCATCAGCGACCAGACCAGGTAGCCGCGGAGGTCGGCCCCGGCGGCGATCGCGGCGTGCGCGGCGCGGAAGTGGCCGTCGAGGAAGGCGATCCGCCGCTCGTCTGCGACCCGTCCGTCGGCGAGCACGTCGTCGAAGGCGGCGCCGTTCTCGGTGATGACCAGCGGGGTCCCGGGGTAGTCGCGGGCGACCCTGGTCAGCAGCTCGGTCAGGCCGGACGGCACGACCGACCAGCCCATCGCGGTCTTCTCCTCGCCCCCCTGGACGAACGCGATGCCCTCGCTGCCCGGGTGGACCGGGTTGGCGGGCTGCCCGGCCCGCGCCTCGACCGTGGTGGGGCTGTAGTAGTTGATGCCGAGCAGGTCGACGGGGGCGGAGATGAGGTCGAGGTCGCCGTCGCGGACGAAGGACCAGTCGGTGAACCTGCGGGCGCGCTCGACGACGTCGGCGGGGTACTCCCCGCGCAGGACCGGGTCGAGGAAGATCCGGTTCTGCAGGCCGTCGATGTGCGCGACGGCCTCGGGGTCGGACCCGCTGATCGGGGCGAGGTTGAGGGTGATCCCGACCTGCCGGGCCCCGGCGGCGCGCAGCTCGGCGGTGGCCAGGCCGTGGCCCAGCAGCAGGTGGTGGACGGCGGCGAAGGCGGCACCGGTGTCGGTGCGGCCGGGGGCGTGGATCCCGGCGCCGTAGCCGAGGAATGCCGAGCACCAGGGCTCGTTGAGCGTGGTCCAGGTCTCGACCCGGTCGCCGAGCCTGCCGTACACGATCGCGGCGTACTCCGCGAAGCGCTCGGCGGTCTCGCGGCTGGTCCAGCCGCCCCGGTCCTCCAGGCTCTGCGGCAGGTCCCAGTGGTAGAGCGTCACGATGGGCGTGATGCCGTGGCCGTGCAGCTCGTCGACGAGCCGCTCGTAGAAGTCCAGGCCGCGCGGGTTGGCCGGGCCGGAGCCGTCCGGCTGGATGCGGGGCCAGGCGATGGAGAAGCGGTAGGCCCGCATCCCGAGCTCGGCCATCATCGCCACGTCCTCGCGGTAGCGGTGGTAGTGGTCGCAGGCCACGTCGCCGGTGTGGCCGCCGACGACCTTGCCGGGGGTGCGGGAGAAGGTGTCCCAGATCGACGGTCCGCGGCCGTCCTCGCGCGCGGCTCCCTCGATCTGGTACGAGGCGGTGGCCGTTCCCCAGAGGAAACCGGCAGGGAAGGTCAGGTCGCCCGTTCCCGCGGTCTCCTCCGAAGTCGTCGTGTCTGCGATCCCCGTGACCGTCGCCGTGGACACCCCTGTGGACAGGGTCATGTCTCACCGCCCCTTTCGCCTCACCGTAGCCCCGCCTCGCCCCGAACGGCAGAGAGCGCTCTCAGACAGCATCACGGCACCCGGACGGGCATGTCAAGGCGGGTGTCCCGACACCTGCCGGGAGCCGGTGGCGAGAATGCGTTGACGGGAAGTCCCTGCATCGTTACGGTTCGGCCACAGAGAGCGCTCTCTGAACACTGTCTCCGTCGGCGGCCCCTGCGGCGCCGGCAGCCCGGTACCCGAGGAGGTATCCGTGCGCTTCCCACCCCCCTTGCGCAGAGTGATCGCCGCGCTGGCGATCGCGGCCACCGCCGTGGCCGGTTCCATCGTCCTGGCCGCCCCCGCCTCCGCCGTCGACATCGGCGCCGGCGGCTACGCGCCCGCCCGGCCGGCGGGCGCCGCGGGCCCGTCCGACTCCGGCGGCGCCGCCGTCACCCCGAAGGTCACCAGCCGGATGGCCGGCCGGGCCGTGCCCACCAACGACTGGTGGTCCTCGCTGGTCTTCCAGCGGTACGCGGGCAACCCGTACTCCGAGAACATGTACGCCCACCCCCTGTCCTTCCACGCGAACGCGGGCGGGATCAGCGTCGGCCACCCGAACACGCCCGCGATCTCCTCCGACGGGCGCATGTACGAGTTCGTCCACCAGGGCGACCTCAACGTGGGCGTCACCGGCCTCAACGCGCCCAGGACGGAGGTGGACGGCTGGGGTGACTGGAGTGTCACGCCGCGCTGGAGCGACGGGACCCGCACGCTGAGGGCCACGATCGGGCACGGCTCGCCGTACGTCTACGCCGAGGCCGCGGGAGGCGGCGCGCTGGTGACCTTCACCGGCCCGGCCAGCGTCTGGCACAACGGCGGGAATGTACTCGGAGTGACGGTCAACGGCCGTGACTACGCCCTGTTCGCCCCTTCGGGGGCCGCCTGGACGCTGACCGGTACGGCCTCCGCGAGCGCCCCGGCGGCCTTCTTCTCGGTGGCCGCGCTGCCCTCTCGGGGAGCGCTCCCATTGTTTGAGAAGTACGCCTACTCCTTCGTCACCGACACCCGGGTGAGCTGGTCCTACGATGCGGCCGCCGCTCGGCTCCGGGCCACGTACACCGCGACCACGACCGCGCGGCAGGGCACCCAGACCGGCACCCTGCAAGCGCTCTACCGTCATCAGTGGACCAACTCCGCCGATGCCGTGACGGCCCACCGCTACGTCTCGCCACGCGGGGAGATGCGGCTGCGCGAGGGTGCTTCGTTCACCACGACGGCGACGTTCAACGGCGTGCTCCCCGCCCTGCCGCTCGCGCCCGGCGCGGACCGGGCCAGGCTGCGGGCGGCCGTCGACGCCGAGCTGAACGCGGCCGACCCGTACAAGGGCGCCACCGACACCTACTGGACGGGCAAGGCCCTGTGGCGGCTGGCGGCGCTGATCCCGGTCGCCAACCAGATCGGCCACACCGCGGGCCGGGACAAGGCGATCCGGCTGGTCAAGGAGCGGCTGGCCGACTGGCTCACGGCGGGCGCGGGGGAGACCTCGCGGCTGTTCGCCTACGACCCGGCCTGGAAGACGCTGATCGGCTACCCGGCGGGCTACGGCACCGACCGGGAGCTCAACGACCACCACTTCCACTACGGCTACTACGTACTGGCCGGAGCGATGATCGCTCAGCACGACCCGGCCTGGGCCTCCGACTCCCAGTACGGCGGCATGCTGAAGCTGCTGGTCAAGGACGCGGCCAACTACGACAGGTCCGACGGCCGGTTCCCGTTCCTGCGCAACTTCGACCCCTACGCCGGACACGCCTGGGCGTCGGGGCACGCGGGCTTCGCGCACGGCAACAACCAGGAGTCGTCGTCGGAGTCGATGATGTTCAACGCCGCGGCGATCCTGCTCGGCCAGGCCACCGGGGACACCGCCCTGCGCGACATGGGCATCTACCAGTACACCACCGAGCGCGAGGCCATCGGCGAGTACTGGTTCGACGCCGACGGCGCGGTCTTCCCGTCCTCCTACGGCCACGACACGCTGGGCATGGTGTGGGGCGCGGGCGGCGGCTACTCCACCTGGTGGACGGCGAACGCCGAGGAGATCCACGGCATCAACATGCTGCCGATCACCGGAGGCTCGCTCTACAACGGCGCGTGGAAGGCCGACATCCGGCAGAACATCGAGGAGCTGCGGGCCTCCAACGGCGGACGGGAGAGCGAGTGGCGCGACGTCATCTGGCAGTTCCTGGCCATGGCCGACCCGGCGGGCGCCCTGTCGCTGTGGCTCGGCGCCGACCCCGCGCCGGAGGACGGCGACTCGCGGGCGCACGCCTACCACTGGATCTCCGCGCTGGACGCCTGGGGCACGCCCGACCACTCGGTCACCGCGGACGTGCCGGCCTACGCGGTGCTGGGCAAGGCCGCGGGGAAGACCTACGTCGCCTACAACGTCTCCGGCAGCGCGGTCACCGTGCGCTTCTCCGACGGGCAGACGCTCGCCGTACCGGCCAGGGCGATGGCCTGGCGGGGCCCCGCGGGCAGCGGGACCGAGCCGGGAGGAGGCGGCGGTCCCAGCCCGACTCCCACGCCCACGTCGAGTCCCACGGTGAGTCCCACCCCCACGGTGAGTCCCACGGTGAGTCCCACACCGACGCCCACGCAGCCGGGGAGGGTCGACGCCCGCTCCACCATCCAGGCGGAGGGCTACCAGGCGCAGTCGGGGACCGGCCTGGAGGACACCTCCGACACCGGCGGCGGCAAGAACGTCGCTTTCGTCTCGAACGGCGACTGGCTGCGGTTCGACGGCGTCGACTTCGGCAACGAGGCGGCACGGCAGTTCAGGGCCAGGGTGGCCTCCGGGGCCGGCGCGGGTGTCAGCGGGCTGGTCCAGGTCCGGCTGGACAGCCCCACGGCCGCACCGGTCGGCGACTTCGCGGTGGCGAACACCGGAGGCTGGCAGAGCTGGCGGACGGTCGCGGCGAACATTTCGGGGGTGATGGGGACGCACACCGTCTACATCACTTTCAGCAGCGGGCAGCCCGCCGATTTCGTCAATTTAAACTGGTTCACCTTCGCTTCGGACTGATCTGATAGGTGGCGTACGGCACGCCGCGCGTCACCCGGGCGGAGCCCGCACGGGGCTCCGCCCGCCCCGCTTCGAGAGCGCTCTCAAAAAGAGCCGCCACTCGCCGCGCCGCAGGCGGCAGCGCAGATTACCAATGCGTAACCGTAGTATCACGGTCATTGACATCAGATCGTTGGCCGACAAGGCTTCAGAGAGCGCTCTCACATAGGTGTGAGCATCCGGTCACCGAGGCAGGCGCGCGGTCACGCGATGGCCTCCCGCGGACATCGCGAGGTGGCTCTGTCAGCCCTGCCAGACGGGGCAGACCCGGCAAAGTAATGGAGGAAGGGTCCATGTCACTCCTCTCTCGTCCCGTACGCGCCGCCCTGATCGCGGGCAGCATGAGCCTGGCGCTGGTCGCCACCGGATGCGGCTCGTCCGATCCGAAGGCGCCGGCGGCGGACGGCGGCGACAGCGCGTCCGCGGAGTGCGCGCCGTTCGCCCAGTTCGGCAAGCACGAGGGCAAGAAGGTCTCCATCTACTCCCCGATCCGGGACAAGGAGGCCGACCTGTTCCAGGAGACCTGGGCGCCGTTCGAGAAGTGCACCGGGATGAAGATCACATACGAGGGCACCGGTGAGTTCGAGGCCCAGATCCAGGTCCGCACCGACGGCGGCAACCCGCCGGACCTCGCCTTCTTCCCCCAGCCCGGCCTGCTGGAGCGCTTCGCCAAGGCGGGCAAGCTCAAGCCCGCCCCCGCCGAGGTGAAGAAGCTGACCGAGCAGAACTGGTCGGCGGACTGGGCGAAGTACGGCACGGTGGACGGCACCTTCTACGCCGCCCCGCTCGGCGCCAGCGTCAAGTCCTTCGTGTGGTACTCGCCGAAGATGTTCGCCGAGAAGGGCTGGACCGTCCCCACGACCTGGGACGAGCTCATGACCCTCAGCAACACGATCGCCGGCACCGGCGTCAAGCCCTGGTGTGCCGGAATCGAGTCCGGTGAGGCCACCGGCTGGCCCGCCACCGACTGGATCGAGGACATCCTCCTGCGCGAGCTCGGCCCGGAGGAGTACGACAACTGGGTGGCGCACAAGCTGCCCTTCAACGACCCCAAGGTCGTCGCGGCGGTCGACAAGGTCGGCTCGATCCTCAAGAACGACAAGTTCGTCAACGGCGGCTACGGCCCGGTCAAGAGCATCTCCAGCACCGCCTTCCAGGAGGGCGGCGTGCCCATCACCGAGGGCAAGTGCGCGCTGCACCGCCAGGCCTCCTTCTACGCCAACTTCTGGCCCGAGGGCACGAAGGTGGCCGAGGACGGCGACGTCTTCGCCTTCTACCTGCCCGGCAACGACCCGTCCAAGAAGCCGGTGCTCGGCGCGGGCGAGTTCGTCGGCGCCTTCGCCGACCGGCCCGAGGTCCAGGCCGTCCAGGCCTACCTGGCCACCGGCGACTACGCCAACGCCCGCATGAAGCTGGGCACGTACGTCTCGGCCAACAAGGGCGTCGACATCGCCAACGCGCAGAACCCGATCGACAAGCTCTCCATCGAGATGCTCCAGGACCCGAACACGATCTTCCGGTTCGACGGTTCCGACCTGATGCCGGCCGCGGTCGGCGCGGGCACCTTCTGGAAGGGCATGACCGACTGGATCAACGGCAAGGACACCAAGACGGTCCTCGACTACATCGAGGCCTCCTGGCCGAAGTCCTAGCCTCCACGGCTCAGGGCCTCCCACGGCGTCCGGCTCCGCGCAGGGTTCGACGACCCCGCGGAGCCGGACGCTCCCGTACCGGCACGATCCTTTCCGGGAGTTCCATCCGATGAACCTGGACTTCGACTTCGCCGCGGAGCAGCCGAAGCTGGTGCAGCTCCTGCTCGGCGTCGTCGCGTTCTGCGCGGTGGTCGCGCTCCTGCTGCTGCTGCTCGACCGCGCCCCGATGCGGCAGCGGGCCCGGCTGCACGCGACCATCCTGCTCGCCCCGGCGCTCATCCTGCTCGCGATCGGCCTGATCGTGCCGGCGGTGCGCACCACCCTGCTCTCGTTCATGAACGGCGACGGCAGCCGGTGGGTGGGGCTGGACAACTACCTGTGGATGTTCACCCAGCCCGAAGCGGTGACGGTGCTCCGCAACACGCTCGTCTGGGTCGCGCTGGTCCCCATCCTGGTGACGTCGGTCGGCCTGCTCTACGCCGTCGTCGTCGACCGCACCCGCTTCGAGTCGATCGCCAAGTCGCTGGTCTTCCTCCCGATGGCCATCTCCTTCGTGGGCGCGGGCATCATCTGGAAGTTCGTCTACGCCTACCGCCCCGAGGGCAGTGACCAGATCGGCCTGCTCAACCAGATCGTGGTGGCCCTCGGCGGCACCCCCCAGCAGTGGCTGCTGGAACCGCCGCTCAACACCCTGTTCCTCATCGTGGTGATGGTGTGGATCCAGGCGGGCTTCGCCACCGTGGTGCTCTCCGCCGCGATCAAGGGCATTCCCGCCGAGATCGTCGAGGCCGCCAGGCTCGACGGAGCCTCCCCGGTCCAGATGTTCTTCCAGGTGACGCTGCCGTGCATCCGCTCGGCGGTGGTCGTGGTCCTGGTCACCCAGTCGATCGGCACGCTCAAGCTCTTCGACATCGTCCGGACCATGACCGGCGGCCAGTTCGACACCAGCGTCATCGCCAACGAGATGTACAACCAGGCGTTCCGGTACGGCGAGACCGGCAAGGGCGCGGCGCTGGCCGTGTTCCTGTTCGTGCTGGTCACCCCGATTGTCGTCTACCAGATCCGTCAGCGCCGGGAGGCTGCCCGATGACGACCGTTTCAAGCACCGTCGCGGCGGTACGGCCCGGGGAGGAGAGCGCCGCCGGGCGCGTCAGGAAGCGGCTGACGAGCAGGACGGCCAGCCTGGCGGCGATCGTCATCGCGGTCCTGTGGACCACGCCGACCTTCGGCCTGTTCCTGTCGTCGCTGCGGCCCGAGGACCAGATCAAGAGCACCGGCTGGTGGACGTTCTTCTCGGATCCGCAGATCACCCTGGAGAACTACCAGGAGGTGCTGTTCGGCACCTCCTCGTCGTCGGGGCAGATGGCCAGCTTCCTGGTCAACTCGCTCGTCATCACGATCCCGTCGGTGCTCTTCCCGCTGGCCTTCGCCGCCTTCGCGGCGTACGCGCTGGCCTGGGTGCCGTTCCGCGGGCGCAACTGGGTCTACATCGGCATCTTCGCGCTCCAGGTCGTGCCGCTGCAGATGTCGCTGGTCCCGCTGCTGTCGTTCTTCTCCGAGGGGGTCTCGGTCTTCGGGACGCAGATCCTGCCCGCCTGGAACCTGGAGGGACCCGCCCGCTTCGCGCAGGTGTGGTTCGCGCACACCTGCTTCGCGCTGCCGCTCGGCGTCTTCCTGCTGCACAACTTCATGTCGGAGCTGCCGGGCGAGCTGATGGAGGCGGCCCGGGTGGACGGCGCCACCCACGGCGTGGTCTTCCGCCGGCTGGTCCTGCCGCTGGTCGCGCCCGCGCTGGCCACCTTCGGCATCTTCCAGTTCCTGTGGGTCTGGAACGACCTGCTGGTGGCACTGATCTTCGCCGGCGGCACCGCGGACAGTGCCCCGATGACCGTACGGCTGGCGCAGATGGCCGGCACCCGCGGCAACGAGTGGCAGCGCCTGACCGCCGGGGCGTTCGTCTCGCTGGTCATCCCGCTGGTCGTCTTCCTGTCGATGCAGCGGTACTTCGTCCGCGGCCTGCTGGCGGGCAGCGTGAAGGGATGATCGTCCGGACCTCGCGCACGAGACGTGGGGCGAGCCCGGCGCCGCCCGCCCCGCATCCCGCCCGCTGCGCCGACCGGGCGTCGGAAGAGGTAAGGATGGGTTATGGTCGTGCCAACTTAGGTTTACGGAGGAAGCCGGGATGAAGCGCCCCACCCTGGAGGCGGTCGCCGCCCGCGCGGGGGTCTCCCGGGCCACCGTCTCCCGGGTGGTCAACGGCCAGCCGACCGTCGCCCCGGGAATCCGCGACGTGGTGATGCGGGCCGTGGAGGAGCTCGGCTACGTCCCCAACGCCGCGGCGCGCACCCTGGTCAACCAGCGCACCGACTCCATCGCCCTGGTCGTCTCCGAGCTGCCCACCCGGGTCTTCTCCGACGACCCGATGTTCTCCACGGTGATCAGGTCCGCCAGCGCCGAGCTGGAGGCGGCCGACAAGCAGGTGGTCCTGATGTTGTCCGGCTCGGCCCGCAGCCATGCCCGCGTGGAGCGCTACATCGCCGGCGGTCACGTGGACGGGGTCATGCTCATCTCGATGCACGGCGCCGACCCGCTGCCCGCCGCGATCACCCGCATGCGCGTCCCGGCCGTCTCCTACGGCAGGCCCGCGGTGCCCGTGGAGCTGCCGTACGTCGACAACGACAACGTGGGCGGGGCCGCCGCGGCCGTGCGCCACCTGATCGGGATCGGCCGCCGCCGGATCGCCACCATCGCCGGCCCCCAGGACATGATCGGCGGTCAGGACCGGCTGACCGGCTACCGCGAGGTCATGCACGGCTCCGACCACCGCTCGATCGTCGCGGTCGGCGACTTCACCCGCGAGTCCGGGGCCGTGGCGATGCGCCAGCTCCTGAGGGACGACCCGCAGCTCGACGCGGTCTTCGTCGCCAACGACCTGATGGCGATCGGCGCGCTGCAGGCGCTGCGCCAGGCGGGCCGCCGGGTGCCGGACGACGTGGCGGTGGTGGGCTTCGACGACATCGAGGCGGCCCGCTACACCGAGCCGCCGCTGACCACGGTCCGCCAGCCCGTCGTCGAGCAGGCCGCCGCCATGGTCCGCCTCCTGCTCGGCCTGTCGTCCGGAGGCTCCAAGGACCCGGTCATCCTCCCCACCGACCTGGTCGTCCGCGACTCCGCCTGACACGCGCCGGAAGCAGGGGCTCCGAATGCGGCCGGGAGCGTGTCCTACCCGCGGGAGGAGATCTGCTGCACGGCCCAGGCGTTGCCGTCCGGGTCGCTGAAGAAGACGAACCCGACGTTGTCCAGGGGGTCGGGCGTGGGGGTCGGGCTCTTGCCCAGGACCTGGACCTCGCCGACCTCCACGCCGCGCTCGACGAGCTGGGCGCGGGCCTTGCGGATGTCGGGGACCACCAGCTGCAGGCCGCGGAGCGAGCCCGGCGGCATGTCCGGGACGGCGCCCTTCCCGATGACGATCGAGCAGCCCGACCCGGGAGGGGTGAGCTGGACGATGCGGGTGTTCTCGTCGATCGTGGTGTCGTGGTCGACGGCGAAGCCGAGCTGCCGGGAGTAGAAGTCCTTGGCCCGGTCCACGTCCGAGACGGGGACGATCACCACTTCCAGGGTCCAGTTCATACCGCTTCCCCTTCCCGCTCCGGTGGAGGTGATCATAGTCCTCACGGGACGGCTCGGGGAGGTGTCGCTCACGGGAGCGGTCGCCGGTGGCGTCCCGGTTCTCCGGCGGCGACGAGGCGGCCGTCCGGCCGGCCCGGCGGTGGACGGACGCCGCCGGTGCTCCGCGCCCCTGAGAGCACCGGCGGGCGCCGCGTCCGCGCGTCTTACCTGATCATTCCGGAGACGAGGTTGCGCAGCTCGAGGTGACCGGCCTTGAGCTCGGCCACGTCACCCTCGACCCGCTTCATGGAGAGCTCGAGGTTCCCGACGGAGCGCTTCACCGTGATGATCTCCTCCCGGAGCTCGGAGTGCCCGGCGCGCATCTCGGCGCGGAGCTCGTCCTGCCCTCTGCGGAGCTCGTCGGTCGTCGTGCGGAGCTCCTCGACGGTCGTACGGAGCTCGGACTGTCCGTTCCTCAGCTCCTCCTGTCCTCTGCGCAGTTCCTCGGTCGTCGTGTGGAGCTGCTCTGTGAGGGTCCGGAGGTCGCCGAGGACGGCGAGGGTGGCCGTGGACACGTCTCGCTGCATGAGCTGGTCGGCCCGGAGCGAGGCGATGTCGCTCTCCATCGTGTGCACGCGGTAGTTCAGCTTGGTCTTCACCGATTGTCCTTGCCATCGTCGTATACGGGGGCACCGACGGCGTTGGAGGGAGCGCCTGAGCGGTGAGGCAAGACTACGCACGGCTCACTGTTGATCGCTACGTGTGATTTCGGCTGGGATGGTGAAAGCCGTACCGGGTGGAAGAAAAGCTCACCCGGTACGGCCGCGACGGGGACGCGATCAGGAATCGGGCCGCTGCCGGGCGGTGACAGACGAGGCGGTCTGCGGGTCCGCCGGCGGGGTGGCGGGGCGGCCGGCGGCGGGGTCGTACGGCCCGGCGGACGGCGGGGCCTCGACGACCACGGTGTCGGCCTGGACGGGGGCGCCCTCCATGACCGCGCGGGCGTGGTCGAAGTGGGAGGCGGCGACCAGCACGTCGTAGCGGCCGGCGACGATCGCGCTGCGCGAGGCGAAGTCACGCTTGCCGCCGGTGAAGAAGTGGTTGATGAACCCGAACGCGGCGCCCATCACCGCGCCCCACAGCCCCGCCCAGAGCACGAGCATGAAGAACGAGAGCGTGGTGGAGGTGAACAGCCCGAGGAACATCCCGACCACCAGGCCGAAGACCAGGCCGCTTCCGGCGCCGGTGAGCGCGGCCCGGCCGTTGGTCATCCTGCCGGTGACCGTCTCCTCCAGCCGGAGGTCGCTGCCGACGATCGCCAGGTTCTCGACCGGGAAGCCCGCGTCCGAGAGGGTGTCCACGGTCCGCTGCGCGGCCAGGTAGTTGTCGTATCCGACCAGGGTCCTGCGGTCGACGACGACCGGGGTGTCCATACCGACGGATAGCTGGTTCATGTCGTTTCGCCCTTCCGAGTGGGGGTGCTCGAAAACAGGGGGCTACCCGGGGCGCGCACGAGGATGCGCACCCCGGGGACGGGATTTCGTCACCAGCTCTGGTGCAGCGGCATCCCCTCGGTGTAGCCCGACGAGCTCTGCACCCCGACCACCGCGCGCTCGTGGAACTCCTCCAGGTCGGCCGCGCCCGCGTAGGTGCACGAGGAGCGCAGTCCGGCCACGATGGCGTCGATCTGGTCCTCGACGCTGGGCCGCAGGGGGTCGAGGTACATCCGGGAGGTGGAGATGCCCTCCTCGAACAGCGCCTTGCGGGCGCGGTCGAAGGGGGAGTCCTCGGCGGTGCGGAGCTTCACGGCGCGGGCCGAGGCCATGCCGTAGTTCTCCTTGTACTTACGGCCGTCGGCGGCGGTGCGAGCGTCGCCGGGGGACTCGTAGGTGCCCGCGAACCAGGAACCGATCATCACGTTGGCCGCACCGGCGGCCAGGGCCAGCGCCACGTCGCGGGGGTGGCGCACGCCGCCGTCGGCCCAGACGTGCCGCCCCAGGCGGCGGGCCTCGGCCGAGCACTCCAGCACGGCGGAGAACTGCGGGCGGCCGACCCCGGTCATCATCCGGGTGGTGCACATGGCGCCCGGGCCGACGCCCACCTTGAGGATGTCCGCGCCGGCCTCGACCAGGTCGCGCACACCGCCGGCGGTGACGACGTTGCCCGCGGCGACCGGCACTCCGGGGTCGAGCGCGCGGACCGCCTTCAGGGCGCCGATCATCTTCTCCTGGTGGCCGTGGGCGGTGTCCACGACCAGGCAGTCGATCCCGGCCTCCAGGAGCTCCTTGGCCTTGGCGGCCACGTCGCCGTTGACGCCGACGGCGGCGGCGATCCGCAGCCGCCCGGAGGCGTCGACGGCCGGCTTGTAGAGGGTGGCCCGCAGCGCGCCGGTCCTGGTCAGGATGCCGACCAGCCGGCCGCCGCCGTCGACGATCGGGGCGAGGCGGTGGCGGCCCTCGTGGAGCCGGTCGAAGGCCTCGCGCGGGTCGAGCCCGGCGGGCAGGGCGAGCAGGTGGTCGGACATGACCTGGGAGAGCTGGGTGTACATGTCCACGCCTTGGCAGTCGGCCTCGGTGACCACGCCGATCGGGCGGTCACCGCCGTCGACGATGATGACCGCGCCGTGGGCCCGCTTGGGCAGCAGGCTGAGCGCGGCGCCGACGGTGTCGTGCGGGGCGAGGGTGAGCGGGGTGTCGTGGACCAGGTCGCGCTTCTTGACCCAGTCGACGACGTCGGCGACCACGTCGATCGGGATGTCCTGGGGGATCACGGCGATGCCGCCGCGCCGGGCGACGGTCTCGGCCATCCGGCGTCCCGCGACCGCGGTCATGTTGGCGACGACGATGGGGATCGTGGTGCCGGTGCCGTCGGAGGTGGACAGGTCGACGGCGAGCCGGGAGCCGATCGAGGAGCGCGACGGGACCATGAAGACGTCGCTGTAGGTCAGGTCGTAGGCCGGAGCCATGTCGTTGAGGAACTTCACGTGGGTCTACCTTATGCGGTGAACGGTTGCGGGTGTTCATTCCCCGGTTTCGTCCCTGCCAAGAGGATCGCCCGCACATGCTGCGGATAAGATCCCATTCGCGTGTTTTATCGGGGTGGGTCAGAGGAGGCGCTGTGATCGTTGTTGAACGGCAGGAGACGCTCGTGGTGGGCCATGCCGTACGGACCTCCAACGCCGACGAGATGGACCCGTCACGGGCGAGGCTGCCCGCGCTCTGGCAGCGGGCGGGAGCCCCGGGCGCCTTCGCGCACGTGCCGGGGCGGGTCGACGAGAACCTCTACGCGGTCCTGACCGACTACGAGAGCGACCACCACGGCTCCTACACCCAGATCGTCGGGGTGGCGGTGCGGACCGCCGCCGCGCTGCCCGAGGGCATGGTCGCGGTGCGGGTGCCCGCCGTGCCGGCGCTGAAGCTGGAGGCCCGGGGCTCCATGCCCGGTGCTCTCATCGAGGCGTGGCAGCGTCTGTGGAAGCACACCGAATCGGGCGGCACCCCGCCCCGGGCCTTCAGCACCGACCTGGAGGTCCACCACCCGGAGGGCGTGGACCTCTACGTCGCCGTCTTCCCGCCGATGAGCTGACCGGCCGCCGGGCCTCCCCGGGTGCGGCGACGCCTCCCGGGCCGTCTCGCCTGCCGGGCCGTCCTGCCCCGGCGGGACGGCGTGCTCGCGGGCGTCACTCCTCGTCGTCGGGGAGCGGGTCGGGCAGCCGCCAGGTCGAGACGATCAGCGGGAGCACGAGGTGGGTCATCGCCAGCGCGACGATCAGCATGATGACCGCCCTTTCCGGCACCACGTAGTCGCCCTCGCCGCCCACGCCCGCCACCACCGCCGTGACGAAGCAGGCGGCCAGCAGGCCCGTCGTGATGCGGTGGGCGATGGTGGTGGCGCGCAGCCGCTCGCCCACCTGCCGCTCGTCCAGATGGCGCTCGGTCAGTTCGACGAGGCCCCGGGTGGCGATGTTCATCAGTGTCACGGCCGGGAGGTAGATCACCATCATGACCGCCAGCAGGGTCAGGATGATCCAGTTGCCTCCGTCGTCGGGCTCGGCGGCCCAGGAGACGGCCGCGTTGATCCACTGGAGTGCCAGCGAGAACATCCCCGCCCCGGCGAGCCAGCGCCGCCGCTTCCGGGTGGCGTACCAGCCGGGCAGCATGTCCAGCTGCATGATGTCGGCCCGGCTCAGGTTCATCTGCCGGTACTCCGACCAGCTCATCTTCTTGAGCTCCGCCCAGCGCACCTGCCGGGCGCCCTCGCGCTCGCTCATCGCTTGACCTCGCTGCCCAGCCGGGGGAACGGTTTCAACGCGAACACCACTTCCAAGGGAACCTCGAAATACTCGGCGATGCGCAGGGCGAGGTACAGGCTCGGGCTGTACTCGCCCCGCTCCAGGTAACCGATCGTCTGGTAGTGGACCCCGAGCGCGGCCGCGAGCTCCTTGCGCGAGACGCCGCGCTCGGCCCTCAGCATCGGGATCCGGTTGTAGACCTCTTCCGCGCCCATCGCAGCAGTCTCCCAGCCCGGGCGGTCACGAGCGCTGCGCGGCGAGCTGCCGCGCGGCGAGCCGCGAGCCGGACTCCCGACGGGTGACCCGGCGGATCAGCGGCGGCGCGAGCAGCATCCCGGCCACGGTCCAGGCCGCCAGCACGGCCGCGACGTACGGCAGGCGCCAGCTCCCGGCGATCTCGGCGGCGAGCATCGCGTCGGGCAGGAACGCCGCGCGCAGCCCGAGCCCCTGCCAGTAGAGCGGGAACGCCTGGGCGACCCACTGAAGGGCCTCGGGCATGATCGTCGCGGGGAAGAAGACGCCCGAGGTGAAGACCAGGGCCAGCATCGGCAGGGTCGCGATCCCCACGGCGTTCTTGCTCGGCAGCAGGGAGCCGATCGCCGCACCCAGCGGGATCGTCGCGACCGTGCCCAGAAGCAGCACCCAGACCAGGGTGAGCCAGTCATGGGGCAGGGGGGCGCCGCCCAGCAGGACACCGGTGGCGACGATCAGCACGCTCTGCACGGCGATCTGGCACAGGGCGGTCGTCGCCCGGCCCGCCAGGTAGGCGAAGATGCCGCCGGGGATGGTGCGGAGCCGCAGCAGCGTGCCCTCCTCCCGGTCGGTGACCAGCGCCATCGGGAAGGTCATCAGCGCGGTGCCGAAGACGGTGTAGGCCAGGAATCCCACCATCATGAACGTGATCCTGGAGACCCCCGTCTCCTCGATGGTGGAGTCGCCCATCCACAGGGTCAGGGCGGCGAAGACCCCGACCGTGCCGATGAGGGTGCCGATCAGCTCCTTGCGGGTCTTGAGCAGGTGCATGTGCTCGGTCCAGCCCCGCTTGATCCCGATGCGCAGCGCCTTGGCGTTCACGCGTTCCTCCCGACCAGTCCGAGATAGCTCTCCTCCAGGGACGGCCGCCGGATCTCCAGCCCCGGCACCGGCCCGTCGAACCTCCTGTGCAGCTCCCACGCCGTCTGTGAGGGGTTCGGTGTGGCCATGACCTGCTCGCGGCCGTCCTCCAGCCAGCGCACCTGCGACGGGGCCTGTACGGCCTGCGCCAGCTCGGCGGGGGTCCCGCAGACGGCGATCCGGCCCTCGGCCAGGATCGCCGTCCGGTGCGCCAGCTTCTCGGCCTCGACCAGGTCGTGCGTGGTGAGCAGCACCGTCATGCCGTCGTCGGCGGCCAGCTTGGCGAGCAGCCGGTGGAAGTCGTTGCGGGCCTCCGGGTCGAAGCCGGTCGTCGGCTCGTCCAGGAACAGCAGCTCGGGGCGGCCCACGATGCCCAGCGCGACGTCCAGGCGTCGGCGCTGCCCGCCGGACAGGCGGCCGACCTGCTGCCCGGCCTGCTCGGCCAGCCCGACGGCGGTCAGCAGCTCGTCGGGGTCGTGCGGGGCGTCGTAGAACTCGCTCAGGTGGACGATGAGCTCCCTCGTTCCCCATCGGGAGTGGTCCCGCCAGTTCTGGAGCACGATCCCGAGCTTGGCCCGCCATGCGTCGGTGGCCTTCTCGGGGTCCGTGCCGAGCACGCTCACCTCGCCGGCCGACCGCTTCCGGAAGCCCTCCAGGATCTCGATCGTGGTCGTCTTGCCCGCCCCGTTGGGGCCGAGGAGGGTGAAGATCTCTCCCCGCCGGATCTCGAGGTCGACGCCTTGCAACACGTCGGCCGCGCCGTACGACATCCGCAGGCCGCGCACGCTCACCGCAGTACTCATGCTGACGAATGTAGTAGAAGTACTACATATGAATCAACTCCTATGACAAAGGGCGGTACACCTGGAACGGGTGCACCGCCCGCTTGCCGGAGTTACGCGGTCACCGGTCGTGCCTCGACCGGCAGGTCACGAGGAAGGTGGTCTGGCTCGATCCCTCGTAGGGGGACTGGAGCTCCACCTTGAAGGAGCCGTTCTCCGACCGCTGGGTGCTGTACCGGCCGGTGACGGTCTTCTCCTGCTTGCCGGTGCCGTCGAAGGAGACGGTCCCGCCGCCGAAGAACACCCACTGGTTCCGGGTCTCGTTGCTCTTGCGGTACCAGCGGTAGCCGACGGAGGCGGGGCCGTCGGCCGCCGTGACCTTCGCGCTGACCTGGAAGACCGCGGGCCGGTTGGCCCCGCACTCCTCGTTCTCGTCCGTGCGCTCCTTGCCCGCACCGGAGACCGTCGGGTTCACGCAGGTCGTGCTGAACGCCACGGCCTCGGTCTCGCCGCCGCCGGCCGGGTCGACGATCTTCAGCCGCACGGAGCCCCTGGCGGTCGCGACGGAGCTGAACCCGTTGGCCACGGTCTTGCTTCCGGCGGAGTGGAACGTCGTGGAGAACGGGCCGGAGCTGAACCAGGGGCGGCCCTGCTCGTCGACCCACTGGTACTTCACGGCCATCGGCCCGGTCACAGTGATCTTCGCCGAGACGGAGCGCTCCACGTCGGCCGGTGTCGTGCAGGGGCCGGTGTAGCTGACGGGGGAGACCTTCATGTCCGAGGCGGTCGTGGCCGGCGGCTCGGCGGTGCAGACCGTGTTGAACGAGGCGTCGGCGGTCTCGCCGCCGCCGGCCGGATCGACGATCTTGAGGCGCATCGTGCCGCTCAGGCTGGTCTTGCGGAAGAAGTTGTTGGTGACGGTCTTGCTGCCGGGCGCGTCGAAGGTCACCGAGAACGGGTCAGGGCCGGGCCAGGGGCCCTGCTGGTTGATCCACTGGTACTTGACGGTCATCGGCTTGGTCACGGTGATCTTCGCCGAGACGATGTGCTGCAGGCCGTACGCCGTCTGGTTGCACGGGCCGGTGTAGCCGGAGGGCTCGACCTTCATGTCCGACGCGGTCGTCGCCGAGGGCGGGGGAGAGGACGGCGGGGGAGAGGACGGCGGCGGTGAGGAGGGGGGCGGGGAGGACGGCGCGCCGGTGCAGGTCACGGTGAACGCGGCCTGGGCGTTGTCGGTGGCGACCGCAGGGGAGAGGATCCTCAGCGTGCCCGATCCCCTGACGACGGGAACCTCGCGGTCGTAGGCGACCGTCATGGTGTGCGGAGCGACGTCCTTGCCTCCCGGCTCACCGGTGAAGGAGAGCGTGCCGACGGGGCCGGCGCCGCCCTGGCTGTCACGCCACTGGTACCTCACCTCGACCGGGGTCCTGCTGACGGAGATCTTGCCGGTGAAGGTGAGAGTGGTCGGGCAGGCGCCGGTGTGGGCGGGCTTGTCGACTGTGGCGGTGGGGGTCACCGTCAGGCCGGGCTCGGGCCGCTCACAGGTGACGGCGTAGTTGGCGCGCAGGGAGTCGTAGCCCTCGGGGCTGACGATCCGCACGGCCTTCCAGCCGGTGGTCGTGGCCTTCACCGGATGCGTCAGCGAGACGGTACGGCTGCGCGCGTCGGTGGCGGCGAAGTCGAGGTGCTGCACGGCGCTCGCACCGGTGGCGCTGTCGATCCACTGGTAGGCGACGCGGGCCGGGACCCGGCTGACCTGGATCAGGGCATCGAAGCGGACCGGCTGGCCGGTGGTGGGGCACGGACCGGTGTAGGCGGCCGGGGTGGCCGTGACCGACGCGGCGGCGTAGGCGGGCTCCTGAGGCCGGCCGGTCGGGCCGGGGGACGGCTTGCCGGTCGGCGCGGGAGAGGGGGGCGCGGGCGGGAGCGGGTTGACGCCGTCGTAGACGACGGGCTTGCCGCCGGTGCAGGAGACGGTGAAGTACGCCTTCCCGGACAGGCCCTTCCTGCCGATGATCTGTACGGCCTGCCAGCCGCGGACGTCCCAGTCGAAGCTCTGGCGGTCGCGCACGGTGACCTTCTTGGCGCCGCGGACCTTGATGGTCTTGACGGCTCCGTGGCTGCCGTCACCGCGGGCCCAGCGATACTTGACGAGGCCGGTGCCCTTGGCGGAGATGACGGCGGAGAAGCCGACGGTGGTGGGGCACTCCCCGGTGTAGCGGGCCGGGCCCGCCTTCACCTTGCCCACGGCCACCTTGACCGCGGGCGTGGCGGTCGTGCCGCCGGCCTCGGCCGTGGATCCGGACGCGGTGTCCTGGGTGACGGTGTCCTGGGCGGTGGCGCCCTGGGCGGCCGTACCTCGAGTGGCCGTGGCCTGGGCGGCCGTGGCCTGGGCGGGCCCGGCCAGCAGGCCCGCGACCAGGACGCCGGCCGTACCCAGGCTCAGCAGAAACGCTGGAGATCTCACATCACACCCCTTTCATGATCGAAGGGGGCACATGATTCCCGGGCGGAGTGGAGAGCCACTTGCGGATCACTGCAACGCCTGGGACCGGGCGCCGGTCACGGTCCCGGACGCGCCCGCCGGCGCCGTTCCGCGATGACGGTCAGCGCGGTTCCAAGGTGACGGGGAAGGAGGTGACGCCCCGGACGAAGGCGTTGGGCAGGATGCGCGGACCCCGGTCGTCGGCCCAGGCGGCCGAGCCGACCCGGCGCACGAACTCCTCGAAGAAGATCCGCAGCTCCAGCCGGGCCAGCGCCGCGCCGAGGCAGAAGTGGGTGCCGAGGCCGAAGGCGATGTGGCCGCCGGGGGCGCGGGTCACGTCGAAGACGTCGGGGTCGGTGAAGACCGCCGGATCGCGGTTGGCGGAGCCGTACATCATGAGGACCTGCTGGCCCTCGGAGATCTTCTGACCGGCCAGGACCGTGTCCCGGGTGGCGGTCCGGCACATGTTGAGGACGGGGGTGGTCCAGCGGACGAACTCCTCGACCGCGTTCTCGATCAGTCCCGGATCCTCCCGCAGTCTCGCCCACTGCCCGGGGTTCCTGATCAGAGCGTCGATCGCGGTGGCGATGACGGTCCTGGTGGTCTCCGCACCGCCGTCCAGCAGCAGCAGCGCATCGTTGGCCAGGCGCTCGTCGTCGTAGTCCGGCTGCCCGGCCCAGATCGAGGTCAGGTCGTCGCGCGGGCAGCCGCGCCGGTCGGCGGCCAGCTCCAGCACGGCGGTGGCGAACTCGCCCGCCGCCACGGCCGCCTCGTGGGTGACGTAGCGCAGGCCGCCGCCGGCCACGATCGTCGTCTCCGACCAGTGGACCAGCTCCGGCCAGCGCTCGTCGGGGAAGCCCAGCAGCCAGCCGATCATCCGGCCGGGCAGCGGCGCGGCCAGCGCCGGGACGGCGTCCACGGTGCCCTTCTCCAGCGCCTCGTCGATCAGCTCGGTGGCCACGGCCCGGATCCGGCCGGTGTACTTCTCGGCCACGTACCGGGGGGTGAAGCGCTTGTAGACCAGGCGGCGGCGCTCGGCGTGCTCGGGGTCGTCGATCCCGATCATCGACGGGTCGCTGGGGAGCTGCGGCCGGTAGCCGCCGGTGCTGGACCAGAGCCTCGCGTCCCGCTCCACCGCGGAGACGTCGGCGTGCCGGGAGACTCCCCACAGGCCGTTGCCCGCGTCGAAGTAGGCCGGCGCGTTCTCGCGCAGCCAGGCGTAGACCGGTCCGGGGTCCCCGGCGTACATGTCTCCGTCGAGCAGGTCGATCCTGACCGGTTGATCCATGGCTTTCCCTTCGTCAGGCGAGTACTCCCGCCTCGCGCAGCTCGGCGGCGGTCTCCTCCGGCAGCCCCCATGAGGACAGGTCGTCCAGCCGGGTCGCGGGGGAGAGGTCCTGCTCGGAGACGCCCAGCAGGCGGGGCGCGGGTGCGGGCTGCCGGACCCCGCCGACCTCGACGAACGTGCCCCGGACCTTGTTGTGCGGGTGCTCACCCGCCTCGGACATCTCCAGCACGGGCGAGACGCAGGCGTCCGAGCCGTCGAAGACCGCCTCCCACTCGGCGCGGGTCCTGGAGCGGAAGGCCTCGGCCAGTCGTTCGCGCAGTGCGGGCCACTGGGTTCGGTCGTTGCGGTCGGGCAGGTCGGAAAGGCCCATGAGGGAGACCATCTCGGTCCAGAACTGGGGCTCCAGGGAGCCCACCGCCATGAACCTGCCGTCGGCGGTCTCGTAGGTGTCGTACATGGGCGCGCCGGTGTCGAGGAGGTTGCTGCCGCGCGGCCCCCAGAAGCCGCTCTGCACGCCGTGGTAGAACATCGCGAACAGCGTCGCGGCCCCGTCCACCATGGCCGCGTCGATCACCCGGCCCTGGCCGGTCCGCTCCCGCTCGACGAGGGCGAGCAGCACGCCGTAGGCCAGCATCAGGCCGCCGCCCGCGAAGTCGCCGAGGATGTTGATCGGCGGGGTGGGCTTCTCGCCCTGGCGGCCGAGCATGGACAGCACGCCGGAGATCGCGATGTAGTCGATGTCGTGCCCGGCGGTCGGGGCCAGCGGGCCGTCCTGGCCCCAGCCGGTCATCCGCCCGTAGATCAGCCGGGGGTTGACCGCGTGCAGGTCGGACGGGCCGATGCCGAGGCGCTCGGCGACTCCCGGCCGGAAGACCTCGATGACCACGTCCGCGCGGGCGGCGAGCTTCTTGAAGGCGGCGACCCCCTCGGGAGACTTCAGGTCCAGGCCGACGGTGCGCTTGCCGCGGTCCATCACATCCGTGCGCGGCCGGTCCCCGGCGGCGGTCACGGCGGCGACCCGGTCGATGCGCAGCACCTCCGCGCCGTGGTCGGCGAGCATCATCCCGGCGAACGGGCCGGGGGCCAGACCGGCCAGCTCCAGCACCCGGACTCCGGCCAGCGGACCCTTCCTGCCGCGGTCGCCGGCTCGCTCGGTCACGGGATCCATGGGCGTTCTCCTCCGAAGCGCAGACCCGACTCTAGCCGGGCGGACGATAAACAAGCAATCGCTTGGTCGTGCACAATTCCCCTGCGGGGCAAGTAGAACAACATTCGGCTCGGCCTGGCAAGACGCCCTGCCTGACAGGTGCGGCGTATGGGAAACTTGCGGCTCGACAGATCTGCACCGGGGGGACACGGATGGCACACCCGCACGGGGGACGGGAGATCGCCGGGCGCTACCGGCTCCAGCATGAGCTCGGCCGGGGAGGCATGGGCGCGGTGTGGGAGGCGCACGACATGCTCCTCAACCGTTCGGTCGCGGTCAAGGAGGTGCTGCTTCCGCCGAACCTCTCCCCGGCCGAGCACGAGCGCCAGCTCGTCCGCACCGCGCGGGAGGCCAGGACCGCCGCCAAGCTCAACCACCCGGGCATCGTGGCCGTCTACGACGTGGTCGAGGAGGACGGCCGGCCCTGGATCGTCATGGAGCTGGTCAGGGCCCAGGGGCTGGACGAGGCCGGCCTGCTGCCGGTGCGGCAGGTCGCCGGGATCGGCCGCCAGGTGCTGGCCGCGCTGCACACCGCCCACCAGGCCGGGATCCTGCACCGCGACGTCAAGCCGAGCAACATCCTCCTCACCTCCGACGGCCGGGCGGTGCTCACCGACTTCGGCATCGCCACCGTGGAGGGCGACGCCTCGCTCACCCAGACCGGCATGGTCACCGGCTCGCCCAGCTTCCTGGCGCCCGAACGCGCCACGGGCACGCCCGCCGGCCCCTGGTCGGACCTGTGGGCGCTCGGCGCCACGATGTACGCGATGCTGGTCGGGCAGGCTCCCTTCGAGCGCCGCGACGCCATCGCCACCCTGGGGGCGCTGCTCACCGAGGAGCCCGACTTCGGCCGCGTGCCCCCGGAGATGCACGAGGTCCTGTACGGCCTGCTCCAGCGTGAGCCCGCTCACCGGCTCACCGCCGAGCAGGCCGACCGGTTGCTGGCGGAGGCGGCCGGGGACCCGGCCGACGCCCGCCGTACCGCGTGGAGCCCGGCGGCGCGAGAGCACACGAGCCCGATCGGCCACGCCCACCGGGACGGGGGCCACCGGGATCCGGAACCGGGCCCTCCGGAGCGTTCCGGTCCCTCCCGCGCAGTCCGGGACGGCAGGACCGGGGTGCCGCCTTCGCGGAGGAGACGGCGGAGCCCGCTCGCGCTGGTCGTCGTGGCGGCGCTGCTCCTGGCCGGCGCGGGCACCGCCGGGTTGATCATGCTCAGGGAGAACACGTCGGTGGCCGCCGAGGCGTCCGCGGAACCGGAGAGGACCGAGAGCAAGCGCGCCGAGCGCGGGCGTGGCGAGGGCGGCGTGAAGAAGCGGCGCTCTCCCTCGCCCGAGCCCGAGCCGGAGTCCGAACCGACCCCCACGGCCGACGCCGTCCCGAGGCTGACCACCACGGAGCGGGGCGACTGGTCGATCGAACGCCCCTCCGGCTGGACGACGGAGCCCGTCGGCTCGGAGGGCGTGCGGTGGACGCGTCCCGGGGGCGGTGCCGCGATGTCGGTGGAAGGGCTCGGCTCGTTCTTCGACCTGGAGTCCGTCCGGGACAGCACGAAGGAGGAGCTGGAGCAGCGGATCGAGATCGTCGAGGAGCGCACCAGCCCCGTCACCGGTTCATACGGCGAGAGCCTCGACTGGGAGTTCACCTGGCGGCTGAGGGACGGCGCCGAGGGGGAGGGCTGGGGCTCGCCCGGGGTGACCTACCGCGAGAAACGGCGTTTCATCGAGGTCGGCGCGACCGCCATGGTCCTGACCTGGACCACTCCGGCCGAGGAGTGGCCCGCCCTGGAGGCCACGGCCGAGGCCGTGCTGGAAAGTTTCGAGGTGCGCAGACATGTGACCTGAGGGGCAGGACGGCATTACCTCTGCGAAGAGTTTTCCCCGGTTTATCCGGCTGGGAGCTACGTACAAACCCCAGGATAGCCAGCTCGGAGCGGAGCAGCGTATAGGAAAATTAACGTCTCTGGTTGTGTGCCTGCTCGGGGGGCCGATGACGGATGACAGATCCGTCGTCGTTCCTCCTCCGCATGCGTATGCGCGCGCACGCGGGGGCGATAATCAGAAGAAATCTGTCATCTGTCACAGATGAGAGCCCGGGAGTGGTATTTCCCCAGGTCAGGTCACGGGTTGAGGTGATGACACATCTGTCACGCCTCCCCGCTCTCCTCCGCCGGTGGCTCCGGGCCCACGAACGATCCCAGATACGGGCGGGTGTAGATCAGCCCCTCCTCGCGGAGGTGCTTCGTCGCCTTCCTGATCGTCGTGTAGGCGACGCCGAACTCCTCGACCAGGCCACGCTCGGAGATGAGCCGACCGGGAGGATACTCCCCGCTCTCGATCCGCTTGCGGAGGACGGTCGCCACCTGCATCCAGCGGGACGTATCGGCACGCCATTCGATCATGGAACCGCAGCGTAGAAGATCACCCAGCAGGGTCCTTCACCGGCTAGAACTGCACAGCTATGCACTGCGGTATAGAGCAGGGCATAGCAGTTGTGATGTAATCGGGGCGCGGCCGCCTTTCGGAGGGACAGCGGCCGCCCCGATCGGCGCGGAGGTGTAGGCCGTCACCTCCACCTCCGCGCCCCCCTCATGGAGGTGACGGCCTCATGGCTACCGACAGGCTCGGCATCCACTGGACCCCGTTCCTGCGGACTGGCGCCGTCCTCCGCGTGAAGGCCAACCTCGACACCCGCTACGAGTTCTGCGCCATGGGCGGCCTCTGGCTCGTCCTCCAACACCATGAGGGACGCATCCTGGAGGCCGGCCGCGGCAATCTGAACACCGCCCTGGCGGTATGGAACGAGATCCTCCTGGCCGATGCCCGGAGTCGCCTCCCGTCCCGGCCCTGAAAATGAAGAAGGCCCCCACCGGCGCGCCAACGCCAGTGGGGGTTCTTCCAGCTCAGACACCTAATCGACGTAGGAGTCCGAACCATGCAAGACCTTATTCGCACGTCCACGCGCGTGCCAAGCCTGGCCCGGGCCAGGAAACGGGAAACCGCCGCGGAGAAGCTCGCGCGTGCGGCCCAGGCCGCCGCCGACGTCCGCGCCTACGACACCAACCCCGACGTCATCGCCTACCGCATCGAACGCCTCCGGGCCCGCGTCGACCGGTTCATCTGGACCGGCCTCATCATGGGCCTCGCCTTCACCGCCGCGAACGTCCAGGCGTTTGCCGCCGGCGACGCCCCCTTTCAATCGATCGCCTGGTGGGTCGCATGGCTCCTCGACCCGATGGTGTCCCTCGTCCTCGTCGGCACGCTCTTCGGCGAGCAGGTCATCGCCCGCCACGGCATCACCGCCGGCGCCTGGGTGCGCCGCACGAAGTGGACCGCTCTCGGCGCCACCTACGCCATGAACACCTGGGAGGCGTGGACCGCTCTCGACCCGGCGCAGATCCTGCTGCACTCTGTGCCGCCCGCGATCGTGTTCGTCGCCGCGGAGGCGATCACGACACTCCGCCTGCAGATCACCGACGCCGTACGGCGAGCGTACGACGCGGCCGCCCGCACGGAGCCGGGAGAGGACCGTACGGGGCCCGTACGGGAGGCCACCGTACGGCGGGCGTTCGTGTTCCGTACGGCCCCCCGTACGGAGGAGCCTGTACGGATCCCGACCCGTACGTTCCGGTACCTGCCCGGCATCCCTCGTACAGAGGAGCCCCGCCCGCTCCGTATCGTCCGCGCATTCCAGTACCAGCCCCGTACGGCCGGGGAGGCAGACCGTACCGCGGACCGTACGGAGACAGCTCCGGTCCTGGCGGACCGGGACGTGTTCGTCCGTACGGTCACCGGGGAGATCCTGGCCGCTGCGGAGCGCGGGGACCGGTGGGGCCCGGACTACGCCGAGCTGATGGCCCGTACGGGCCGGTCGAAGTCGTGGTGCGAGAAGGCTGTACGGGCCGCCCGTACGGCTGTGTTCCGTACGGATGCCCGTACGGAGGCGGTGGCATGAGCGCGCCCACGATCGAGCAGCCCGTGACGGAGGAGTTCGTACGGCCCCGCACCGCCCCGGAGTTCTGGGAGAAGCCGCGCCGCCGTACGGGCGCACGGGTCCGTACGGCCCTCCACCGCGTCCGGCAGGCCCAGCCCGCACGGCGCACCGTACGGTTCACGTGGCGTACGGCTACCGCGCCGGTCGCCGGCACCGCGCAGCTCGGCCGGATCTACTGGCGGTGGGTGAAGGCGGAGGACTACAAGGCCGCCGAAGACCTCAAATTCCTGGAGAGCGTCAGGACGCGGCGGCGCCGTACGGCGTGGATGGTCGGCTCCGGCTACGTGCTCGGATCCGCGGTCAGCGCCTACACGGTGGGCGGGTCCGCCGCGCTGATCGCCGCCGGGGCGATCGCCACGGCCGGCACTGCGGTAGAGGTGAAGAAGCGGATCTCCGCCCGGCCGGCCCCGTTCGCATTCCCCGGAAAGAAGGGCGGGACGCCGAAGGAGGACCTCGTCGTCAAGGCCGCCATCGCTGCGAAGCTCGGCAGGGCGGACGGGATGAAGCTCGCTTCCCCGGTCCTGTCGGAGGGCGGCGGCTGGTCGACCGTCCTGCAGCTCACTCCGGGGGACCGAGCCCGGACCTGTCTCGGCAAGGAAGGTGCGTTCGCGTCCGCGCTCGGCGTCGGCGAGTCACAGGTGTTCTTCTCCCCGCTCGACGAGCACGCCGGCCAGCTCGCCATCTTCGTCTGCAAGGACGATCCGTTCCTGAAGGTCTACCCGTCGCCGTTCATCGGCCGGACCGAACCGTGGGACTTCTGGCGAGGCATCCCGGCCGGAGTCAACGGCCGCGGCGAAGAGGAGCGGCTGCGCCTCGTCGACGCGTCCCTCATCGTCGCCGGGGAGCCGCGCGCCGGGAAGTCCGCGGCCGTCAACGGGATCTTGTCGGCGGCCGCCCTGGCGCCGACCGTCCGCATGCACCTGTTCGATGGGAAGGGCGCCGGCGACCACCGGCCGTGGAGGCGGATCGCTCACACCGCGGTCAAGCGCAACGCCCCGGCCCTGCTCGCCCATCTGAAGAAGATGCAGGCGCGCATGGAGCAGATCTTCGACATGCTCGACGAGGTGGGCGGCCCCACCCGGCTCACTCCGGAGCTGTGCCGCCAGCTCGGCATCGACGTGGAACTCACCGTCGTCGACGAGACCCGGTACTACGTGTCCTCGCCGCAGGGGGAGGAGATCGTGGAGGCGATGGTCGACATCGCCTCGCGCGGCCCGGCGGCCGGGATCCTGCTCGTGCTCGCCACGCAGCGCACCACGAAGGAGGGCATTCCGCCGAAGCTCAAGGGCGTCTGCAGCCTCAGGTGGGCGATGCGGTGCGCGGACAGCGTCGCCTCCAACGCCGTTCTCGGTCCGGGCGCGGTCGGCGCCGGATACGACGCCTCCGAGATTCCCCGGTCACACCGTGGCGTCGGGATCCTGGACGCAGACGGCGCGGACCCGGCCCGCCTCCGGTCGTACTACCTCGACGATGAGGGCACCGATCTGCAAGACGTGGCCGCGGTCGCCTACGAGCTCCGCCGGGCGGCTGGCACCCTCCCCGCCCGGGAGACAACGCCCGTGGTCGAGGAGCATCCGGTCGATCTGGTCCTGGCCGCCATGGGCGAGGCCGATCGGATCCACTCGGCGGACCTCGCGGAGGCGCTCGGCGAGGGGTGGACAGCCACCCGGATCGCCGAGGTGCTCAAGCCGTACGGCATCACGCCGGTCGACGTGAAACTCGACGGCCGGACCCGCAACGGATACCGCCGTGCTGATCTCGAAGCGGCGCTCACCACGGTCTAGGGACCCGGGTCGACCCGGGGTCGACCGCCCGTCATGGGTCGACCCCGGGTCGACCGGCTGTGACCTGCACGGTCGACCCGGTCGACCCTCTCAAGCACCCCCCGAAACGGCCCCTGGAGAGGGCCGGGAAGCAGGAGAAGGACATGGAGCTCATCCTCATCGTGATCGTGGCCCTGGGCGTCTGGTGGGCGTGGGACCGGCGGCGGCACCCGACGCGGACGTGCCGCCGCTGTGGAGGGTCCGGGAAGCGCCGGTCGGCGTGGAACGGGCAGGCGTACGGGGCGTGTGGCCGGTGCGGCGGGAAGGGCGAGACGAAGCGGTAAGCCTCTGGGCACGCGAGAAAGGGCCCTCGACCACCTTCCATCAGGTGATCGAGGGCCCTTTCTCATCGCGGAAACCACCCCCACGGCTACGCGCGGCATTCCGCACGATACGTCACGGGGTGATGGCATGGCTACAATCCGGAGTCGGATCGGAGGAAATGCCCGCGAGATGGATCGCTCCGCGTGTATGTGTGAGCTTCCCCCTCATAGTCACGGAGGACATGATGTCTACCCGCTCCACCGCCCGGGCGAACGCGGTCATCGCCTCAGCCATCCTGGCCACCATCCTCACCGGGTGCGGCGGCAGCTCGACCGACCTCGATGCCGCCGCCGTCGTCGAACAGCTCGCTGCCCAGGGCCTACCGATCACGCACACGGTGACCTACACCGACGCCACCGACCCGAACAAGCTGCTTGGCCGGCCCGGCGGCTACACGTCGAAAGCCGCGTTCGATGATCAGCGCGTCGCCAAGGCGGCTGGGACGACGGAGGGCGACGTTGGTCGGGGCGGCAGCGTCGAGGTGTTCGCGGACGCGGGCGAGGCAGAGGAGCGCGCCGAGTACATCAGCGGGATCGCCAAGAGCTCCCCGCTGTTCGCCGAATACGACTACGTGAAAGGCAACGTGGTTGTGCGCGTGTCGAAGGAGCTGCCGCCGGCGGACGCGGCCGCGTTCGAGGCGGCACTCGACAAGATCGTGGAATGACGAAGAAGCCCCCGCCCTCTCCCATCAGGGAGGAGCGGGGGCTTCTTACGTCCCAAGGCTACGGTCCGCAGGCCGCACCTTCACGGTACGCCCGGGGGCGGCCGTAGGTCTACCAGGTCTGGTCCTGGCCGCCCGCATGCCGGCCGGACACGTCCGAAGTGCGCAGCCACGACGGCAGGAGCCGCTGGACGACGTCGAGCGCCATCACCCGGGCGAACCCACCCGCGACCGCGAGCGCACCCGCGACCGCGGGCAGCGCCTCGGAGATGCCGGCCGCCTCGACGATGAACGGCAGGGCGACGGCCAGGCCGACGGCGCTCTGCAGGATGGTGCGGATGGACCGCTTGGTGGCGTCGTTCATGATCCCTCTTTTCGGTGGAGGATAGGGACAGACAGATGGGAGCGCACGTGGTGGAGAAGACCGGTCAGCCGGCCTACCGGCAGATCGTCGACGAGCTCAGCCGGGAGATCCGGGACGGCCGGTTGCCGCCGGGCGCGGCGCTGCCGTCGATCGCCCAGTTGTGTGAGCGGTTCGACGTCTCCGCGAGCGTGGTGAAGTCCGCGATCAGCGTCTTGCGGACGCAGGGCGTGGTGGTTGGGCAGCAGGGGAAGGGCGTGTTCGTGCGGGAGGCTCCGGCCGCGCCCGCGGGCGACGTGCTCGCCGAGCTGGCGGAGATGCGGCAGATGCTGGCCGAGCTCGCCGAGCGGGTCGCCGCGCTCGAGGAGAAGGGCTGAGCTACCGCCAGGCGGCGGCCCACGTGCGGGGCCCGACGATGCCGTCGACGACAAGGCCGACGGTGCGCTGGAAGACGCGGATCGTGGCCGCGGTCATGGGTCCGTAGACGCCGTCGACGTCGATCGTGTAGCCGAGAGCCTTCAGGCGACGCTGGAGCGCTTCGACGTCCTCGCCGCGGGCGAGCGGCTTGCCGGGACTGTAGGCGAGTAGGCGGCCCGGAAACCTGGGAGCCGTGGGCTTGGTGGGGTTGGACGGCTTGGAGGGCGCAGAGGGGCTCTGGGCGCCGACCGGCATGCCCATCTGCAGCCACCGGTACAGGACCGGCCCGGGGCAGGTCGTGTTGTAGCCGTCGCGGTGGCCGAGGACTTCCCGGCCGGCTCCGTGCCGCCTCAGGTAGTTGATGGCGTCGTGGAGGCCGTTGAGCATCCCGGCGGTGGGCTGGACGAGGCCGCGGTCGCCGAGGAGGGCGCAGACGGCGTAGTGGCCCTGGTTGAGCCCGCTGCCGTTGGCTGCGGAGAGGACGCCGGGGCCGCGGCCGAGGAACACTCGGCGGTGGGGGCAGACGAGCAGGTTGTAGGCGACGTCCGACCAGCCGTTGCCGTCGATGTGGTGTGCCTGGATGGAGCGGACGAGGGCGGTGCACCGGCCGCAGTCCTGCAGGAGCGCCGGGTTCACGTACGACCCGACGAAATGGATCTTCGTGCCGCGCGCGGACGGGAGCGGAGTCAGCCGGTTCCGCGGGGAACGGGCCTTCCACTCGGACCGGGAAACAAGATCCATGGCCGCCTCATTTCAAGGTGAGGGAGAGGATGGCGACGATCAGGGAGGCCAACCCGAACAGGGCGGCCAAGCTCGGGAGCGGCCAGCGGCCCCGCTCGAGGGCGCGGATCCGCGACTCGTGGTCCCCCAGATCTTTGATCACCTCGGCGTGCGCCGCGATGATCGTGTCGACCTTCCGGTCCGTCGACACGAGCTGGTCGTAGATCTCGCGTGCTCCGATCTGGATGGGGCCGAGCGGGTCCGACATGGCGCTCCCAGGGGGGATGGAGAGGGGTAGGGGTGCCGGCCTGCTCCCCCTGCAGGCGGGCACCCCTGGTCTGGGACAGCGGTCCTTATACCGGGAACATGAGCGGCGCGGACACCAGCGCATCACGCAGCGCGATGTACTTCGTGCGCAGGTGGGTGATATCGGTCCGCAGCGCTTCGGAGTGCGCGCTGCTGTACGCGCCGGGTGCACCGCCCGCGCTGATCGGGTTCGGATCCGACACGAACGACGCTTTCGGCACGGTCGGCGGGATCCCCGAGTAGGTGGTGCCACCGGAGGACCGCCACTTGAACACGCCGCCCTCAGAGAACAGGTAGGCGCCGCCGGACGGCGTCGATGGTGTGCCATCAGGGATGAAGAGTGGCCCGGACGTCTGCGTGACCGGGGTACCTTTCACCTGCCCGACCAGGGTCTCCAGGCGCTCAATGCGGCGCTGCAGCTCCCGGATAATGCGGGACTCCTCGGCGGGGAACTGGTCCATTCACGCCTCCGTCGACGATTCGAGGATGAGGGTTGCTTCCTCTTTGCCGGTCTCCTTGGCCTCGGGTTTGATGCCGAGGCCGATGATCCGCTCGGAGATGTCGTAGGAGGCAGCACCACTCACGCGCGGGTGCCACTCGTTCGTCATGATCAGACGGGCCTGATCGCCGAGCAGATTCGGGTGGATCGTCGGCCGGGAGCCGAGCGCCACGGTGACCGAGCGGACCCAGGCGGCGCCGGCAGAGGTGGCCAGCCACCGGGCCGCATACGCCTCCAACGTGGTCGGATCCGTGCTGGAGCCGGGGTGGTCGAGGATGCGGTCCATGCGCGCCCACCCGGCCGCCAGATGCGCCGTCGACTCGGTCCAGGCGGTGGTGACTGGCCCGGAGTCCTGGGTGACATCGGACGCGGGCGGGGTGCCGCCACGCACGCGGACCCGGGTGCCGCCGCCGCGTAGGACGTCGATCTCCTCGCCCCATTCGATGATGTCGCCGCCGTGCTCGCCCTCCTGGAAGACGTGCTCACCGCCCCAGGAGAGGGTCGGGTATCCCCACACCCAGCGACGCTCGATGCCGGAGTCGGTCTGCGTCGGGTTGATCATGTACTCAAACCCGCCGCTGACCTTGGCAAAGTTGGCCAGGACCTGGCCATAGAACTCGTCTTCCTTGCCGGCCAGAGTCCGCACCGCGCCGGACGACCCGGTCTGTAGAGCGAGGCCGATGTTGGCGTCCGGGTCGGTCTGCATGTGGGAGATCAGGTCGCGGGCGTTGACGATCTGGTCGTCTTCCAAGGTGAGGTCTTCGGAGAGGGCGACCTGCATGAGGTAGGCGTCCAGCGTGGACGCGCGCAACGCAACCGATGGTTTCTGGCCGCGAGCCCTCGCCGGGCGGGCCGCGGTCAGCCAATAGATCCCCCACAGGTCGCCGTCACGCAGCACGTGAATGACGAACTTCCCCGGGCCTTTCGACAGGTCGGACGGGGTGCGGGGGATGATGTGGGAGACGACCTCGGCGACGGCCGCGTTCGGAATCGGCAGGGTCGCGGTGAACTGGCCGGCCTCGCCGATCCGCTTATCGAAGGAGACGCCGGTGGGGTAGATGTCGTCGACGTACGCGCCGGTCAGTAGGTCATGGATGGTGTACCGGTAGAGCGCTGAACCGCGCGCGGGTACGAACGCAGGGAACGTCGGCGGCGTCGGTGGAGGCCCTCCGGAGCCGGATCCGCCCGACGACGGCACGATGATGGTGAGGGCGTGGGAGACGTACAGGCTCGTCGACGGGGTGAGCGTCGTCGCACCGACCGGGTTGGATGAGGCCAGGGAGCGGGTGGCCAGTACCGAGCTCGTCCATATCGACGACTGGACGTCGGAGCGTTCGATGTAGCCGGTCGGCGCCTGCCAGGAGATCGACCCGCCAGCGAACGTCAGACCGGCCGCATACCGCAGTTCCAGGCCGGATGCCGACGACGGGGTCGCGGTCGGTGCGGTGGTGCCGGTCGCGGGCTCGACGATGATGCCGGTCGTACTGCCGCCCCGGATGGCGGCGATGGTGACCGTGCCGTCCGCAGTCGAGCGCTGCGTCACCGAGTACAGCTCTGGCTCCGAGCTGGTGGCGGTCCGTACCCAGACCTCGGTGCCAGCCCAGGATCCGCCGGAGATGGACTTCAGTGGCTCCCAGTCGCCGGAGATGGACATCTCACCGAGGGTGCCGCCGTCCACGGAATGGATGGCGAGGAGGATGTCTCCGGCCTGGGCGGTGCCGCGGGAGACGGTGCCGGACCCGTGGACGGGGGTGGCCTGCACGGAGCGGATGATCGCGGCCACGGGCCACCCCTCTCAGGTGCGGGCGTCTCGCCACAGGAAGTCGGCGCCGTTGTCGCCGCCGGAGTCGGCCTCGAACAGGATCGCGTTGGTGCCAGCGGCGAGCACGAAGTCCACGACCGGGACGGATCCGGCGAGGTCGTCCATGACGGAGGTGTCGCCGATGCGGGCGGTGGCGTTGACCGGGTCGATTTCCAGGGTCTCGCCGACCAGGACGGATCGGCCGAACGAGATCACCCGGTTCAGGGTGGTGTTGGTGAGGGTTGGGGTTTCGACGGGGCCTTCGATGCGGATCAGCGGATGCGTGCTCGTGTTGCCGGCGTTCAGGAGTTCGGTCGGGACATCGCGGGCGACAGTGACGCCGTTGCGGGTCAGCCCGTACCGGCGCGGATCGGAGGCGACCCATTGCAGGACCGCGCCCTGGGCGAGGCCGAGTCGGTACCGCTTGTCGATCGGGCCCGGGGTGCGCTGCCGGATCTGGGCGTACACCAGGTAGGGGGTGCTCAGCTCCCGGACGACCAACGGAAGCTCTTCTTCGGACTCGGGGATGCCGGTGACGTCTTCGAGGTCTTCGATGGTCTGCTCGAACTCGTCCCGGGAGTCCTTGATGAGCATGGAGAAGTTGATGATGCGTTCCTGGCCGTACGGACGGCCCGGGTAGGAGCCGTGCCCGGTCGGCCGGGACACATTCCCAGAGGTGATGCCAGGCAGGTCTTTCCAGCCGGTCAGCTCCCGCCACCGGTACGGCGTGCCGGAGCCGAGGAGGAAGCCGTTCCATTCGATCTGGCCCGGGCCGGTGATGTTGGCTCCGGGCAGGATCGGCGTCGTGACCGTCAGCGGCGGGAACTCCGCTTCGATCTCGAACGCAGGCAGGCTCACGGTCTGCCCGTAGGAGAACGACAGGGCCGGGAACTCAGCCTCGATCTCGAACGCCGGCAGGCTGACCCACGCGTCCGGCGTCGTGACCGTCAGCGGCGGGAACTCCGCTTCGATCTCGAACGCCGGCAGGCCGACGGATTGGTTCAGGTGGGGGGCGGGGCGGCCGAGGAATGGCCGGGTGGGGTGTCCGCGTCCGTGGCGGGCCACGGCTCACCTCCTACCAGGATGTTGAGCGATGGACAGCGGAGAGGGACTGCACGACACGGATCGGTCCTCGCTCAGGGGCGGGCAGGATCTCCAGCGCCGCCCACCACCAACTGATGCCACCCGTGCCAGCCGCGTCCAAGTTGAAGGTGACGCTGGAGCCAGCCGCCGGGGTGCTGCTCGCTTTGCGAACAGCCATGCCGGAGTAGTTGAAAAACCCCCCGAGGGTCAGCAGCCACGCGAACTCATCATCAGTCGATGACGGGGTGCCGGGGCCGGTCGCCTCGATGGCGCTGCACCAACCCCGGGACCCTGCCGCCGACGAGGTGTAGCCGGTGACGGTCGCGTTGTTCGTGGCGGTGTTGCCGCTGCCGCTCTGCCCGATCGGCGAGGTAGCGTGCGCGCCGGTCACGACATCCACTTTGAGCGCGCCGAGCTGGCCGAACCCCTCAGCCGAGGTGAGGGCAACGGAGGCAGTGATGCCGCTGCCTCCGGACGGGCATGGCGCGGTCCAGATCTCCGCATACCCGCCGCCGCTGTCGCTCTGCTGAATCCGTCGCGTCCAGGTCAGCCCGCCGCCGGAGACGACCGGTACGGTGCCGGAGACCGCCCCCACCGCGGCAACCAGCAGACTGGAGGCGGGCGGGGAGAACGCCGCGGTGGTGACGGTCGTCGTTGTTCCGGTGGCCAGCGCCGGTGACGTCCCGATCTCGATGGCCACGGATCACCGGCCGTCAGGGATCGGCGCGCTCCAGGTGGTCCGGCCCCGGGCGTCGACGATCCGCACCGGGGCCGTGCTGTAGTCGTCGGCCGCCTCGCACAGGGCGAGATCGTGCTCAGCCTGCGCGCGCGCGGCTGCGGTGTTCTCGTAGTGGGCGGAGCGTTCGGTGTGCTCGGCGGAGTCGGCCCATCGCCAGTACAGGGTCACCATGTCAGCCCTCCTCGATCTCCATGTAGCCCTGCACGTTGACGCCGGCCGGGGCGGTGCAGCGGACAACGAGCGCGTCGGCGGTGACGACCTGCATCGGCTCCCGACCCAACGGGAACTGGATCAGCAAGCCAGACTGCGGGTGGACGAGCCAGCGCTTGAGCACCGTCAACACGGTCGGCTCGGCGGTGAAATTCCTTTTCGCCGTGCCCTGAATGGTGCGGGTCGGCCCGGACACCTGCGCAGGCGTGTGCGAGGTCGCCGTACCTGCACCGGCCTCCGTTGAGGAGCACAGCTCCACGGTGACCGGCTCGGCGTTCGCGGTGGTCCCATCGAACGACACCGACAGTTCGACGAGCTTGAGGATGCTGTTTGCGGCGTTGATCGCCGACATGATTGTTTTGGCGGTCGCCGCGGTGAGCGCGACATCGCCGTTGGTTTCCACGGTGTAGGTAGCCACTCCAGGCCCCTCCTTACATGCGAAAACCCCGCACTATGGCGGGGTCGTGACGTCGTTAGGGCTGGTCAGGCGGCTGCGCGGAGGCGTTCGCGGTACGCGCCGTCGGCGTGGAAGCCGACCTCGAAGTTGCCGTCGCTGGTGGGGTATGCCTGGCCGAAGTGTCTGTACATCAGGGCCCGATCCGACAGGCCGGGGATGTAGATGAGCAGCCCTTCGGCGGTGATCGTCGTCCCGGTCCACAGGATGTCGTTGAGCACCCAGCCGACCTTGTTGGCGGAGCCGACGAGCACCGCGAAGCTGGAGACGGTGAGGTCCTCGCCGCCGGCCGTATACCCAGGCCCGGACGCCTCGTTGGAGGCGAACACACCGGAACCGTAGGCGGGGTTGACGGCGTCGAAGTCGATCGTCCCGGCCGACACGCTGCCCGTGAACAGGGCGCCGACGTAAGTGCCAGGTGTGGTGTCGCCGAGGTCGAACGAGATGGTCCCGCGCATCTTCTTGATCCAGGTGTCGGAGAACACCCCGTCCTGCAGTGCCACGAGATCCTCCTATCTGAGGTTGATGCGGACGTGCTTGCGCTCTTTGCCGGTCTCGGTGGTCTCGTGGGTGACGACGTTCCCGAGCTGGTCCTGAACGGCCTTGCGGCGGCGGGTGTCGACGAGCACCTGGTCTTTGGTGGCCCAGGTCTGGCCGCTCGCGATGACCTCGGCGGTACGGCCTTCGCCGAGCGGTGCCCCGCCGCGCGCCCACTCGCCGAACGTCTGCCCGGACTCGGGATCCCATGCCATCGGTTACGCCCTTCCCATAACGAGGAACGCGGCCTCGCTGCCCATTTTGTGAATGTCGGCTTCTTCGCGGATCACCGTGTCGTGCATGTTCACCGTCACCCCGGAGCCGTATGTCCCCTGGGCGCCGCCGGCGGTGTGCTCGGATGCGAACCCGCCGCTCCCGGCGTCACCGGGGATCGTGTTGATCTGCATCTTCTTGCCGGGCATGCCGTTCAGGCCGCCGCCGATCGTGCCGGTCGCAGCCTGAGCCGCCGAGATCGCTTTGCCGACGACACCCTTCACGGCGTCCACCGCGGCGCCCTCGCTGGCCAGGACACCGCCGATGAAGCCTTGGATCGTCTGCTCTCCGATGGTGGTGAACACCTTCGACGGCGACGCGATGCCGAGCAGGTTCTTGGCGCCCTGGACGGCGTCATTGACGACGCCCTTTGCGGCCTCGACGGCCTGAGACGCCATGTTCTTGATGCCGTTGACCAGACCCGCGATCAGGTCCCGGCCCGCCTGGACGAGCAGGCTGCCAAGGTTCCCGAGCCCGGACTTGATCTTGCCGGGGAGCTCCGTCATGAACTTGACGACCGCGGTGACGCCGTCGGAAACGGCGGTCTTCAGCCCCTCCCACGCCTTCGATACCAGGGTCTTGATGCCTTCCCATGTGGAGGACGCGGCGGACTTGATGCCCTCCCACGCGGACGAGAGCAGGGACTTGATGCCCTCCCAGGCCGCGGAAGCGCCTTCCCGGATTAGCTCCCAGCATTTCTGAAGGATTGCGACCAGGGCCGTACCGAGCCCCTCGACGAGGCCCTTGATGGCGGTCCAAATTCCTTCGCCGATTTGCTTGATGCCTTCCCAGGCGCGTTCCCAGTCGCCGGAGAAGATCCCGGCGAAGGTCTCGAAGATGCCGCCGATGGCCTGCGTGAGACCTTCCCAGAGGCCGACGATCGCGGTGATGATCCCGCCGAGGGTGTCAAGAATCGTCGTGCCGAATTCGGCCCAGAATGCTTTGGCCATCTCGACGAAAGATGAGACCGCATCGAGCAGGTGACCGAACCCAGTCTGGAACCCTTCAACCCAGCCCTGAATTGTGGTCTTGTTCTCTTCAATCCACGTCCGGATGGAGCTGAAGACGTCGGAGAAGAAGCCCTTGACCTGGCCGATGATCTCGCCAGCCTTCGCACCCCACGTACCGAGCGTGGAGTTTTCAGAGAAAGCGGCTTTGAAAGCGTTGAAGCGCTCAAGTCCCCAGTCAACGAAGTCGATGAATCCGGTGATCGCGCCGCCGAGCACGTCGAGAAAAAAGGACGCGATCGGCATGCCTTTTTCGACAATGCCGGGCAATTTCTCGATTAGCTTGTCAATGACGTCGATGGCAACGTCGAAGGTTTTCTCAACGAGGGGCCCGATTTTGGTGAAGACCTCGCCGAGCATTTTCGCGAACGGCCGGATTTTCTCCTGCAGCCTGCCGAGTCCTTCGAGGATCGGCCCCTGCAGCGGCTTCGCTGCCTCCCTGAAGGCGGCGAGTGCTTCCTTGCCGACCTCCGCGAATTCCTTCTTGACCTCCTTGGAGGCGGCCAGAGTCGCGCCCAGCGCGGCCACGCCGATCGTCAGCAGACCGCCCAGGCCAGCCGCGAGGCCGATCACGCCGAGGGACGCGAGCGCCGCAGCGGCGCCGATCAGGCCGACCGTGGTAGCGGTGGTGCGGGCCGCGGTCGTGACGGTGCCGAGGACGCCGATCGCGGACCGCATCGCCCTGCCGAGCCGGAAGGAGCCCTCCTCGGCGCCGTCTCCGATGCCGTCGCCGATCGCCTGACCGGCCTCCCGGGCCTCGTCCTCGACCTCGGCGAGAGTCTCCTCGACGCCGTCGACCAGAGTCGCCAACAGCGTCAACGCCTCGTCCGGGTCCAGGCCCTCACCGATCGCCTCCGCCACGGACGCGAAGGCCCGGGTGACGGTGTTCTCGATGGAGCTAGTCGCGCTGCTGGTGGTGGATTCCAGGCGCCGCATGTCCCGGTCAGCCGCGACCAGCGCGGCGCCGAATCCCTGGTCGTCGATGTCGATGTAGCCGACCAGCTCGCCGACGGTCATGGACACGAGAGGTCACCGCCTCTCGCGTCACAAGGTGTTGATGTAGGAGCGGGCCGCCTCGCCGGAGAGTTCGACCGGCTCGGACGCGGTGATCCGGTGGTACAGGGACTCCGGGGAGAGGCCGGCCAGGAGGACGCCGAACTGGCGGTGCGTCAGGCCCGCGATCCCCGGCGGCGTGAGCTGGTATTCGCGCCGGAAGTCCGCTTCGATCGCCCACCAGAGCCGCCGGATCCGCCGCTCGCCCGGGTCGACTTCGGTGCTTTTCCCTCCGACTGCTTCTTCACCAGGTCGTAGGCAGCCCGGAACGACAGGTCCCGGCCGCGGCCCTGGGCGAGCCCCCAGGCGACGACGACCCGGAACTCCAGGGCCGTCATCCCGGCGTCCACCCAGGCGTCGAGCACATCGGCACCGAACAGTTCGGTGATCAGCGCCTTGACGTCGCCGTCGGTGGACGAGTCCCGTACCTGTTCCAGGCGCCGGTCGAACCGCATCGGCAGATCATGCGGGACGACGACCTCGACTCCGCGGATGACCTCGATCGCCGCTTCGCCGCGGGCATCGGCCTCTTCGCGCTGGATCTCGGCCCAGAACGCGTCCCAGGACTCGTGCTGGTCCTGCTGCTCGGCTTCGGTCTCGTCGAGGTCGTCGTGCTCGGGGGAGGGTGCGCTGTTGGTCATGGGCTAGCTCACCGCCGCCGTGGTGGTCGGACCACTCTTCGTGAACGTCGCCGCCCACGCACTCTTGTCGTTGTGGCCGCCACCCGACTCGCCGAGCGTCACGGTGCAACGCCAGATCTTCCACGTGGTGTCCATGACGTGCCGGAAACGGATCGTCGCCAGGGAGTCGGCGCCGACCTTGGACTCACCGGCCATCTCTTCGACGCGGGCCCGGCCCGGCTGCAGCGCCCCGGTCAGGTGGTCCTTCTTCTCGTGGCCCTCGATCTCCATGGTGGCGCCACGCTGCATGACCTCGTGCTCATGCACGCCCTCGGAGTCGTAGTCCGTGGTGTCCGCCACCTCTTCGTTCTCACCCTTGTTGGGCTTGACGGCTGCGAGGTTCTCGATGGTGAGGTAGGTGGTGTCGTCATCGTCGAGGATTTCGACGATCATGTCGCGGGCGTTGATTTTCCGCTGCGTCACGTGCTGCTCCTGTTCGTGGATGTCCGGCTGACCTCGCAGCGGACGTTGATCACAAATTCGGGGCGGCCGGAGGAGTCCTGGCCGATGAAAACGGGCCCGGACTGGATACCGACTGCGAGCTGCAGCCACGTGCCGCTGGCCAAGGTGCGGGAGCCGAGCCCATGCAGCGCGTCGTAGACCCGTTCGGCGAGGACCTCGGCGGTGCGGACGTCGGCGGCCGGGCCCCGGACCCGCACCTGGATGCGGGGCTCGTCGTAGTCGTCGCTGAGCGAGGACTCCGAGCCGCCGTACCGGGCCAGGACGATGCACGTGTCCGGGCTGGGGGGCATCCGGGTGAGGAAGATCGAGCCCGGGAAGCTGCCGAGGCCGAGGTCTTCGGTGAGTTGCGCGAGCTCTTCGAGGAGCGTCATCGCAGGCTCCGGCGGATCTGGGCGGCGATGATCTCGCCCATCGTCCCGGCCTCGTCTGCCATCGGCGTTTCCAGGTACTTCGCCGTCCGTCCGGCGTCATGCCGCCAGGTGAGTTCCTCGTGTTGCCGCACGGCGTAGACCGTGTCGTAGCTCACCGCAGCGCGGAGACTGCCCTCGTCCACGCTCGCGACGCCGGACCGCTCCAGGGTGCCCTCCTCGATCGGGACGATCGCCCGGGAGGTCTGGAGCAGGTGCTCAGCGGCCAGCTTGAGACCCTGGAGGGCGCCGGCGCGCTGGGCGGCCCGCACCTTGGCGGTGTTGAGCTTGAGGCGGGCTCGGGTCACTGGAGGTTCACCTCCAGATGGTCGGGTGTGGGGAGGCCGCCGCCGTCCCGTCGGAGCGAGGTGAGCACGGTGCTCTCCCGGCCGGTCGGCAGAGTGACGCGGGAACCGACCGGGCACGTGGTGGCCAGCGGCATGAACACGGTGGTCTCGGAGACGACCTGGGCGCCGGTCTTGTCGCGGACGAGGCGGCGCTTGTCGTCGATGAAGCAGCGCACCTCGGCGGCCGGGCCGTACTCGGGCCCGTACGGGCCCTCCCCGGTGAGCGGCTCGACGGTCACCGTGTGCCGGAGCAGGTAGGCGGGCAGGTCGGCCATCAGTACGTCCAAGGGGAGTGGCCGAGGAGCTCGGCCTGGTGCAGGATCATGGCGGCCTGTGGCGCGAGGCGGGTGGCGGCAGAGCCCCCACCTGCCCCGGCCGTGGAGCGTCCGCCGAGCCGTACGGAGCCGATCGCGACGTCCCCCCACTCGGCCAGCGCACCGGTGCCGTCCTCGCCCACGGCGATCCACTGTGTGACCTGCTCGCAGACGGCAGCTCGGAGCGCGGCGATGACGGTGGCGTCGGTCGCTGCGCCGTCGTCGTCGACGTCGTAGACGCTCGTGAGGAGCGCTTGGTCGATGAGCCGGGTGGCCCGGTCGAGGAGCACAGTCGCGTTGGAGGGGATGCTGGTGACGTAGGGGGCGAGGTCGTCCACGGTGGCGTACGCCATGATCCCCTCCTAGGAGACGGCCAGCATGTAGATGGACAGCGCCTTGCTGGCCGAGGTGTAGGTCACCGTGGCCGGGAGGCTGGTCTGGCTACCCAGGAACACGCTCTTGAGGGCGCCCGCCCGGTTGAGGATGTCCACGGACCCTGCGCTGGCCGTCCACCGGTATCCGGGCTGCACGCTGCAGGTGGGGACGAGGGCGGCGAGCCACACGTACCGGCCGGCGGACTGGGCGGCTACGGGTGTCCCGTAGGCGGCGCTGTTCCAGCCGGCCGCGGTCACCAGGCCCGGAGTGTCTGCCGTCTCGGCGATCTTGTTGCCTGCGTCGTCGTAGACGCCCAAGAGGCTCTGGCCTGCCGTCGGGCTGGTGGCCGCTGAGCCGATGGCCACCCACGCGGTGGTGAGTGCCTGCCCGGGCGGGACGTACACCCGCTGAAGAAGGAGCGTGCCGCCGCCCAGGGTGCCGCCCGCGGTCGCCTCATGCGGCATACAGCTGGCGGCGATGAACCCGTAGATGCCGATCGGGTGACCGGGCGCGGGCGGGGTGGCCCACTTCAGGCCGGTCGCTTCGGCGCTGTCGGCCTGGAGGATCTGGCCGTTGGTGCCGACCGCGAGCCGGGTCACCGTGTCCGCCGCGCTGGCGACGAGGATGTCGCCCTTCGCGTCGACGAGCGCCTTGGCGAGCAGGGACCCGGCCAAGGTGTCCGCGTAGGCGCGATCCCCGTGCGGGTCCGTCGCGGCCGCGTGCGTGGAGACCTTCGCGGTCGCCCCGCTGGTCGTCTCCAGGGCCGAGGTGTCCACGATCCCATGGACGGATGTGGTGTCCGCGGCGTGCGTAGCGATCGCGCTGTCGGCGTAGGCCCGGTCACCGTGTGGGTCGCTGGCTGCCGCGTGCGTGCTCACCTTGGAGGCCGCCCCCGTGGTGGTCTCCAGGATCGAGGTGTCGGCGATGCCGTGCACATCGGTGGTGTCGGCAGCATGCGAGGCGAGAGCAGCCGTCGCGGCGGCCCGATCCCCGTGAGGATCAGACGCCCCCGCGTGCGTGCTCACCTTGGCTGTGGCGCCTGCCGTGGTCTCCAGAAGGCTCGTGTCAGCGATGCCGTGGACGTTCGTCGTGTCGGCCTCGTGCGCGGTGACTGCGGAGGCTGCGGTCCCGGCGGGGTCGTAGACGCCCGTGTGGGTGTGGCCGGAGGTCGCGGCGCCGACGTCCGCCGCGGTGAGCACGACGACGCCAGTCTCACCGTTGACCGAGGACACCCCGGACGCGGTGGCCGGGAGCTGCGAGGACGGGACGAGGCCGTCGGCGTCCAGCGACGCGTACCCGTCCGGCTGCCCGCGCTCGTCGAGCTGCTGGTAGCGGTCGTCGGCGTCCGCCTGCGACAGGCCGACCTCTGCCCGCTCCGTCGGCACTTCGGCGATGACGTCGGCGAGAGGGTGGGTGCCGGTCGCGGGGACGGTGATGGTGTGACGGCGCGTCCCCTCCTCGATGAGGTAGTACGCGCCCGTGGAGTAGGCGAGCGCGGACACCGGAGTCAGGGTGAGGGACCATTCCCCGTTCTCATCGGTGGTGGTGGACGCAGCCTGGATGATCTCTCCACCGGCGGTCAGGAGACCGCTCGCGGCGATGAGCCGGGCCGTGACGGTGACGTCCGGCACGGGGGTGCCTGATGCGTCGACCAGCGTGTTGGTGATCGTCGTCACCGTGTCCCCCTATGTGGTTGTACGCGGGCGGGCTACGCGCACCCTCAGCCCCTCACCCGCCCGCGCGAACGTGGGGACGCTTACGCGTCCAGGACGGCGACCATCACGCCGGTCGGCGTCGTCCCCGCGTAGTTGACGTGCACGGTTCCGTCGGCTTGCCGGTGTTCTTGGCCGAAAGGGCCCGCGAGCCGGTATTCGCCGGCGGGGATGGTGATGGTCGTGTCGGCAACGGCGAGGCTGCCGCGGCCGACCGTGACCGGAGTCGGGATCGTCACTGTGAGGGCGGCGTCGTCGCCGTTGAGGACGTACAGCAGCCGGTGAGCCGCCCACACAAACGAGTTGCCGTCGGTGAGCTCGGCGGCGGTGTCGACGTCGCCAGGGTCGATCCCGGCCTCCGTGAGCGTGGTCGCACTGAGAGCGGTACGCGCCATGACCTACTCCTGTTCTTCCTGCTCGTCGGCGAGCAGATCATCGGCCAGCGCGATGAGCTGGGCTTTGGTGGCGTCTTCGGCCTGCCCGCGGTCCATGCCGCGGGAGACGGCCCAGTCCTCCCACGCCTTGACGGGCGCGGACTTCGCAGGCCGGGGAGGGGCCGGGCTGCGAGCCTCAGACCCGGCCCCCTCCTCGGTGATCCCGAACACGGCCGGCACCTCGCGCAGCGCCTGGGCGAGTTCGGGAGACTCCACCACGGCCCGGCCGTCCCGGAACAGGATCAGCCCGGCCGTGGTGCGGATCGGCACCTCCCCGACAGGGAAGCGTGCACAGCGGAAGATGGCCATCGGTCAGGCGGGGGCGCCGACGTGCAGGATCTTGCCGTGCTTCTTCTCGTTGCCGTACTTCAGGCCGATCTCGCCGTACATCTGCCGCTTCTCCGCAGAGCCGGTGCGGGCGAGCTCCTCGACGAAGAGGAAGCCCTTGCCAGGGATCGGCAGGAAGACGGGCGCGCACTCCTCCAGGGACACGACCTGGATGGCGGAGGTGGGCATGTGCCGGTTCAGCATCAGGTTGACGCGGCCGAAGTCGGTCTCGATCGTCGTTACGGAGACGCCCGCGATGGTGCGGGACATCTCCTGGTAGTTCTTGTTCGTGATGAACAGCTTGGTGAGGCCGCGCTTCAGGGTGGCGTTGGCCATGAGGGTCGCGGTGTCGCCCTCGTGGATGCCGCCGGCCTCCCATACGGTCTGCATCAGGTCGAGGACGATCGCCTCGGTGAGGGGGGTCGCCTCGTAGACCGCGGCGCCTCCGTCGGTGGAGAACGCGATCGCGCTGCCGCCGGGCCGGGTGGCCAGCTTGAAGGTGTTCGTCGCGGTGTTGATCACGTAGTACAGGGTGTTGGTGAACACCGTGCCGTCGGCGCCGCCGGTCAGGGAGGCGAGGGAGACGGCGTCGCCGTTGGACAGGCCGTGGGCGGCGATGGTGAACGTTTCGTCGTCGGCCTCGATGACCGCGGTCCCGATGCTGGTGCCCTGGGTGGACACGTTCGTGGAGGTGGCCTCCAGGATGCCGCGCGTCCGGCGCGCGGTCGCGTTCGAGGAGGGGTTGTTGAACGTGCCGGTGATGAACGACTTCTCGACGTCCCTCGCGATCTGCTTGAGGTGCTGGTCGATCTGCCAGTCGAGCTCGTTGACGACCGGGTTGGAGCCGCGGAGGCCGAGCGCGCCCGTGTGCGAGGAACCGGTGGACGCGAACTGGCCGGTGGACGCCAACTTGGTGTAGCTGAGTTCGAGGGCTTCCTGGTGGACCTCGACGACGTTGTTGACGTTGAAGCGGACCCGGGCCTCAGCGGTGGGCGCGTCCGCACCTTCAAGGCGCTGCCGGGTGGAGGAGGCGTCGCGGAGGTCGTAGCCCTGCCACTGGAACAGGGTGGCGTCCGCGGACTCGCCGCCGGTCAGCCCACCGATCGCGGACAGGAACGGCGTGTCGGTGGGGGTGACGGCGAAGAGTTCGCCGACGTAGTTCGGCAGGTCGAAGGTGTCGCCCTGCCCGGTGATGCCCGCCATGGGTCATCCTCTCTCTTCGAGGGTCGGGCAGGCGTTCGGGCCTGGCCCTGTCGGTCTACTGGGTGGTCAGCATGAGCTGGGTCTTGAGGGTCCGCGCGGTCTTCCAGTCGCCCTTGGCTTCGGCCTCGGCGATCTGCTCACGCAGGCCCTTCGGCGTCTGGCCGCCGCCGTTGCCGCCTCCGAAGTCCCCGCCGGAGGATGAGGGCGCCTTGGGTGCGGCGACCTTGGCCAGCTTGCCGACGGCCTTCTTGATCTCGGCTTCGTCGACGTCGCCCTTGTCGTCCACGAACTTCGTGGTGTCGATCAGGTCGAGTGCTTCGCCCAGGTCGAGCCCTTTGGCGGCGACCGCGGCCTTGAATTCGGCGCGCGCGACGCGCTGGCCGGCCTTGACGATGGCTGAGGTCTCGCCTTCCTTGCGGGCGGCGGCGACGGCCTTCTCCTGCTCGGACATGGCCTCGGTCTTGAGCTTCTCCAGCTCCTCGGCGGCCTTGGAATTCTCCTTGGCGCGCTTCTCCCACTTGCGGGCTTCGGCGACCCAGTCGGTTCCGGTCTCCTGTGCAGGAGGCGCGGCCGTCGGGGCGGCGGGCTGCTCGGTGGGCGGGGTGCCCTGAGTGGTGGGCTCTGGGGTGTTCTCGGACATGCGGTGTCTCCCGTGCGGGATCGGGGTTGGCCCGTGCGGGCCGTTTCGGGCATCCGTCACCGAGGATTCGGGACGAAAGATGAGGGGTGGGGCGTATGGTGCGCGAATGCAGCAGCCTTCGCCGTACGACCAGCCGACCCTCGTAAGTGCCCCGCCGCCGCCAAGGCGGCGCAGGAAAGGGTTCGGGATCATGGTGCTGATCGGTGTAGTACTCGTGCTCGCCCTGCTCGGCGGCCTCGTCAAACTCGTCGACGGTGGCGAGCACGAGCAGGAGGGAGCGGGGCCGGCCGTGTCCAGCACGGTGCCGTCCCCGGATGCCGACCAGCGCGCCTTCTACCTGGCCGCGCTACGCAGCATCAACCCGGGCCTGGTGATGCACGAGGAACGTGCGATCAGGCGCGGCCGCGCGGTGTGCGAGCGGATCCTACGAGGAGACGAGGGCACCACGCTGAACATCTACGTGGTGCAGGCCTTGTCGGGCGGGGACGCTGTCATCGATCAGGGCCAAGCTGACCAGGTCGTCACCGCAGTGAAGGCATGGTGCCGCTAAAGGCGCTGCTGCACGGGCGGTTGCAGATCGACGACGGGTCCACCCTTCGGTCCGCCCGCGCGCGGGATGTTGCCGGCCCCGGCCTGCTCGCGGTAGGTGAGCCGTTTGAGGTTGGGGTGGGCGGCGAGGTGGGCGCGGAGTTCTGCCTGGGCGGCCCGGACCTTCGCGTTTGCGGCCTTCTTGGCTTCGGGGGTGAGCGCGCCGAGCGCCTGCTCTTTCGCGGCCCGGATCTTCCGCTCGAGCGCGCGCTGCTTCTGGCGCTGGCGCTCGCCGTCGGGGTCCGCGGTGTGCTTCGCGGGCTTCGTCACCCCGGGCAGGTAGGCCGAGACGGAGTGGCGGCAGTTCGGGTGCTGGAAGCCGCGCGCGCGGGCGCCGTCGAGCGTGTCGAGGACGTGCACGGTGACCATGACGTCGTCGCGGGTGGCGTGCTCGACCTGGATACGCCCGGTGGGCCCGTGGTCGCGGCGGAGCACCTGGCCCTCGAACGGCCGGCACCGCTTGCACTCCTGGACGTTGTCGGAGACGTAGACGAGGTCGATGCCGAGGGAGGCGAGCCGGTCGGTCTGGCCCTGGATGGCGGCGCGGGCGATGTTCGTGCGGCCGATCATCTCGACGTAGGAGGAGAGCCTCCACCGCCGGTTCGCGCGGTCCGTGAACGAGGTGATGCCCTGATCCATCAGGCGCTGCCATGCGGCCTGGGACGCTTCGCGGCGGGTGACGATGCCGGAGGCGATGCGCGCCGCCGCCCCGGCCTGGACCGCGCGGTAGGCGTCGATGGGGGCGCGGAGGATGTTGCCGTCGACCCGGCCGAGATCCCGGTGCAGGGCCTGGGCGATGTTCTCCAGCAGGTGGGCGTTGGGGATCTCATCGCGCGCGTCCCGGGCGGCCTGCCCGATCCCCGACTTCGGGAACCAGCGCTCGGGGAGATCCGCGATCGCGCTGCCGTACCCGTCCCGGTAGGCGCGGGCGATGGTGTCGCGGACGGTGCCGGCGCGGGCGGCCTGGAGGGAGGCGAGCAGGAGCCGGGCGGCGGCCTGGAGCTTGCGGACTGCGTCGAGGCGGCGTTCCTGCGTCGGGCTGTCGAGGCCCTTCCGGAGTTCGGCCGCGACCATGGTGATGAGGGCGGCTTCGACGTCTCGGTAGAGGTCGGCGATGGTGGCGGCGATCTGGTCGAGGAGGTCCTGGTCCACCGCCATGGGGACCTCCTCGACGCGCTACTCCTCGCGGCCGGGCGGCGGGCCGGAGCCCGCCAGCAGTCCGCTCCACTGGCCCTGCGAAGTTGAGCTGAACCGGACGTCGGCCAGGACTCCCCGGCCCTCCCTGCCGTCTGGCAGGCGAAGAACCGCGTTGTCCGGGATCGGCATGGGGTGTGGCCCGGACAGGGTCGCCTGCCAGGAGCGGAGGCTGCCGTAGCCACGGCGCTCGTTGTCCTCGGTGAGGACAACGGCCACCGAAGACTCCTGGCCGCCCACGATCAACGTGGCTGGGCCTTGATAGGTGGTTGCTGACATACCGTCATCATTCCTCACGGACTGGTGGCCCGTCCTGCTCTTCCTCCTGGTTGGGCCCGGTCATCTCGCCGGGGAGCGTGAACGGATCCTCGACCACGGCCGGTCGGGCGTCGGCGATCGCCTGCACCTCCGCCTCGATCTGCGGCTCATCCCAGTCCGGATGCAGCATGCGGACGAGCGTCTCGTCGGAGGCTGCCTCGGCCCGGCGCATGAGCTCGGCGGTCTGGGCCAGCTGCATGATGTCCGGGCTGACGCTGTCGCCGAACACGATCTTCGGTCGCTCCGGGACGACCCCGGAGGAGAACAGCGAGGCTTCGAGCTGGAGGAGCATCTCGACCGCGCTGGACAGCTCCGGCGTCGTGTAGACCGCCTTCCGTCCCCGGGTGGTGAGGCTCCGGCGTTCCTTCGCGGACACCTCGGTCGCGGTGATCGCCACCTCGCCGGACAGGCCGAAGGACTGGGCGCTGTAGCCGGTCGCCCTCAGGATGGCGGCGAGGATCTCGGCCTGTGTCTCCTTGTGCTCGATCACCCGGATCGCGAACTGCTGGGGTGAGATTTCCATGCGGTCGTCGCCGCCCAGCACGGAGAGCGCCTCGTACAGCTCCCGCTCCGGATCGAAGTAAGCGCCCTGCCCCCTGCCTTGGCTTTGCAGGTAGGACGAGGGGACGATGAGGCGGGCCTTCGCGAGGCGGATGTCGCGCATCCACGAGGTCCACGTTTCGTCGAGCGCGTCCATGAGGCCGAGCACTGGCTGGTCGAAGTCGGGCCTGCCGAGGTTCGCGCCGGCGGGGAGGTTCCTCCACTGCCTGTTCGGCCGCATGTTCGGCACGTAGACGGCGGTGCACCGGTCCGGCAGGCCGGTGGCGACGACCGGGTTGAGGCTGGCGGTCTCTGGGTGCGCGGTGAGGGGGAGTTGGCGGCCGAGGTCGCCGCGGGTGCCCCGGTACAGGCCGTGGAGGATGGCGCCGGGCTCGTGCCGCTCCAGGTGGAAGAGGCAGGTCTGGTCGTCGGGCTGCTCGATGACACGCCAGAAGGTGACCGCCCAGAGGCGACCCCATCGCCACTCGGGGACGGCTGCGTCCGCGTGCACTGCGGCGAGCCACGGCGTCGGGGCGATCTGTGAGTCCCAGACGGCGCGGAGGTAGTAGCCGCCCAGGGCGGCGCCGACTTCGGCGCCTTCGAGGAGGGTGGCCTGGAGGCCGTTCTCGATGAGCTCGTCGATCCGCTTCTGCGTCTCCGGCGACTCGACGGTGAGCGAGGGTGGCTCGGAGAAGAGCAGGTCGGCGGACATGGTGGCGATGTCGCTCGCCACCGGGACGTGAAGCTTGGTGCGCTTCTCGCCGGACGGTGTGGGGGCGCCCCAAAACCAGCGGGCCATGGTGCCGACGATGCCGCCCCGGTACGTGGACGGCCGGTTGGCCGGGGTCGCGCCCGGGTTGCTGGTGGGGTCGCCGTAGAGGGCGGCGAGCTGCTCTTCGTCGCCGCGGTACCAGGCGTCGAGGACTTGGTATTGGGCGTAGATGGGGTCGAGGGGCTTGGGCGGCCAGGTGCCGCCGCTCGGCAGCGGCATGAGGGCGCTCCTTTCAGACGGACGGGTTCTGCAAGAACCAGATGGAGTCGTCGGCCCGGCGCACCGCACGCCACAACTCGTGGCGGCGCTTGTGGTCCGCCTCGACCCAGCCGTCGCGCATCTGGTCAACGGCGTGCACGAGCTGGCGGATCTCGATGGGGAGACTGGCGCTCTCGGCGGGCTCGTATGTCTCAGCGAGCACGTCCTCGGCGATCGGGTAGAACTCGCCCTTCACGCCCTTGACCACCCACTGGCCGGTGTAGACGAGCACCCACGTGGAGTGCAGGACGTCGAAGACGGAGCCGGTGGCGTCCGGGTCGTCGCTGCGGTCCTCGGGGTCGAGGGCCTGGAACAAGGCGCCGGTGAATCCGATCAGCTCGTCTTCGTTGTCGCCGGTCCACTGGATCGCTTCGACCTCGATGGGCGTCTTGCGGAAGCGGGCCATCAGACGAGCGGCCGTGCGGTCGGCTGCGGCGACCACTCACCCGGCCCGTCCCCCGGGCCGACGTTGAACTCAGCGAACCCGCCCTTCTCACCCGGGGTGAACACCCACAGGTGGACGTGGCGCGGAGAGTCGAGCGCGGGAACGGTTCCGGAGGCGACGCCTCGCGGGTCGAGGGTAGTGACGTCGGCGGTGACGATCGCGGCGCGCACGGCGTGGAAGCCGATCTTTCCGCGGTAGCGGACGATGTCGCCGGTGATCGGCCTCTGACTCAAGGGTGCTCCAAGGGGGAGGGTGGGCTGAAAAGTGAACTACCGAGAATGGACATTCCCGAAAGTTGAACCGGAGAAATGTCCGATTTTCAGGCTGCCTTGCTCGGCGGTGCGAGCTGGCCGGACCACATGTTCCGCGTCGTCCTCACCGCGTACCGCAGGGCGTCGACGCCGTGGTCGTTCAACTTGATCGGCTTGTCCTCGCCCTTCTTCTCGCTGGCTTCCGGATCCCAGGCGTAGCCGGGAATCTCGCGGATCAGCTCTTTGCATCCGGCGTGGACGAGGAGTCGGCCGGTGGCGAAGAGGGAGGCGACCTGGCGGATGCCGTCGATCACCTCGTTGTCCGCCATGGTGGACGTCCACTGGTCGCGGTGCAGCTGCACGCGGAACGACGCGGCCGAGGGGTCGACGATCGTGTACTCCGGCGTGATCCCCAAGCTCGTCACCCAGGCGCGCAGGCGCTCGGAGTACTCGGCGTCCGTCAGCGAACCGCGCTGCTTCTTGGAGTCCCAGCGCCACTCATGCCCGACGTACAGCCGCCCGTCGACGCCCAGGCCGAGCGTGACCGCGTGGAACGGGTTCGTCGTCCCGTAGTCCATTGCGATCGCCAGCCACCGCGTGATCTGCGGTAGCTCCTGCACGACGTGCCGGGCCGGATCCCACGACTCGTAGACGACACCTTCCGCGAGGCACCACTCGCCGAGGATAAGGCGGCGGTACCACAGGCCCGTGAACTCGGAGGAGACGTCGGCGACGTACTGGGCGGTGAGGTTCGGGTTGTCGGAGAGCTGGAAGCTGAAGCGGTGGAGGTTCAGCGGTTCGTCGCTGACGTCGCGGTGGAGCTGGCCGTGGATGTCGAGGTGGAGTGCGGCCCGGTCGAGGTAGCCGGTCTTCAGCCAGTGCTGAGGGCCGTCGGGGTTCGTGGTGCCGAACAGCTGCGCCCCGGGGATCGACAACCGGGTGAGCAGCATGACGAAGAACGACTCGGGGATCGTCGACACCTCATCGACGTACGCGCCGACGAGGGAGAGCCCTCGGATCTTGTCCTCGGAGCCTTCGTTGTAGGCGCCGACGACGTAGATGAGGCGGCCGAGGAGGTGGAGTTCGCCGCGGCCGGCCACGAACTTGCAGCGGGCTTCGCCGAGCATCTCGACCATCGGGTCGATGATGTTGCGCTTCAGGGTGCGCTCGGTCTTGCCGACCATGAGCAGCGGGCCGGACGGTGCTTCCCGGACGAACTTCATCCACTTCAGCAGGGAGCAGATCGTCTTCGAGGACCGGACGCTGCCGTCCCAGATGTTCAGGCGGGCGGTGGCCAGCTGCACGGACTCGCGCTGCTTGCCGACCAGGGGGGTGACGATCACAGGCCCGTCATCCCTTCCAGCCACTGGTCGACCGCGGCATGCGACTCACCGGAGGAGTCGTGCTTCTCCACGGCCAGGTGCTTGTCGAGCGCCGTCGCCGCGGACACGATCAGGTTCCGCTTGTCGGCCGTGGACGGGGCCGGCACCTCGACGGAGTTGAAGGTGTTGTCCTTCCCTCCGAAGTTCCACACCGTGATCGGCTGGTGGAGGTCGTCGAGGAACCGGTTCGCCTCCTCGAGGAACCTCCGGGAGGTGGCGGCGCGGAGGGCGGCATTGTCGAGCCGGGCCGCCTCAGTCGCGTTCTTCGTCGATGACCGGTCAAAGGCGCTGGTCAGCCCAGAGCGTTTGGCGATGTTGGTGACGGTGCCGACGCTGACGTCGTGGTCGCGGGCGATGGCGTTGCGGCTCTTCTGGCCGGTCTTGATGTCGGCGAGGATCGCGTCGCGCTTCGTCTCGTCGATGGGAGTCCCTCGGGGCACACGCGCTCACCCCCGGGACATGGAAAAGCCCCGCGCGGTGGCGGGGCTGGAAGACGTTTTCGGGCATGCCGAGAACGGCTCAATTATGGGGCCTGTGGATAACCCGCGTCAAGCAAGGTCAACGCCCGCGTTCCGAGAGCCGACTGGTGATTGCATTCAACACCTCGCGAGAGATCTCCTCTTTTAGATAGTTCGACTCTCTAATGAAGGGGCTGATCTGCTTGTCTGCAATCTTCTCCTGCACGATCTTTTCGGCCTCAGGTGTGCTTTCGAGCTTCACGGCTGCCCGGGTTATCGGGATCATGTCAATGGGCAACATCGACGCTTTTGTGCCAATTCGGATCGTTCGGTTGTTGCCCATTTCTTCGTTCGCATTTAGCTCGGCCAGCTCGGCGAGGATCCCGAGCTCGAAGTCGATTCGTCGCTCTCTGATGAGCGCTTGCTGGTTCTCCGCGCTGCTCTTGGCGGACTGCCTGATCGTCCAGGCTGCGAACCCCGCCGCGGTCAAGGTGCCGATGGCATTGGCGTATTCGAGCCAGATGGGGATGCTCACGACGCCATCCTCCTCTGCTCCTTGGCCTCATGCGCACGCTTCTCGTCGGCAGCCTGGACGTGCTTCGAGAGCCGCTCCCAGTCCGCGATTGGCCAGACGGGCTGCCCTCCCCACCACGTCCCCACCTCCCGTGCCGGCGGCTCACACACCCCGTGGCAGACGATCGCCACCAGCCCACCGGGCAGCTCCCGCACCCGCCACACGCCGATCTCCGAGCACCACGGGCATTCGACGTCGAGGGTCTGGCCGTCGTAGACGAGGCAGAGGGCGCGGGCGACCTGGTCGACCATCCACCGGGCCGTCTCGCCCACGTGCTCGGAGAACTCCTCGGTCAGGTTGCCGGCGACGAGCCGGAGGTAGGGGCGGGCGTCGAGGTCGCCGGGACCGGGCGGGGGGAGGGTCGGGCACATCACGGTGGGGGCGATCTCGGCGGCGAGGTCGTCGGCGGCGACCAGGAGGCTGAGCGCGGTGGTGAGGATCTCGACGTCGACGGGCGCCGGCGACTCACCGAGGGACAGCGCGGTCCGCTCGAACCGTTCGACGCGCGCCTGGGCGTCTCTCGCCTCCCGGGCTGCGGCTGAGAGGGTGGGTTGCCGCCAGGGGCGTCGGGTGCCGGGAATTCGGGATTCGACGAGGTCCTCCCAGTATTCGATGACCCATTCCAGGTCCGCTATCACTTCTTCGCGCACTGCGGTCTCCTCAGAATGGGGGCTCATCAGGGATTGGGGAACCGTATGGGATAACGAGCGGAATGGGCGGCGGGTGGAATGCGGGTGCGGCTGCTCCGGGCGGGCAGCGGTGGTCGGCAACGACAGGGAATTCTCGGGAGCCGCGGAATCGGAATGATTCCCGATAGAACAGGTACGGCTTCCTGGGGAGGCCGAGGGGGTGGACGTCGTACGTCTGTCGCCCGGCGAGGATCTCGGCGAGCTCCTGTTCGCGGTCGAGGGGCGCCGCGGTGGCGCGGATGGGGAGGCCTTGGTCGTGGCCGAGGAGGGTCTGGGTGCCGCATCGGGGGCAGGCGTCGAGGATCGCGGCCCGGGTGATCATTTCTGGCCCCGGTGACGGTTGTGACAGATGACAGTTCTTCTGTCGTTCCCCTCCCACATGCGTGTGTGTGCGCCCGCGCGTGGGGCGATAACCAGAGGAAATCTGTCATCTGTCATCGACGAAGATCGAAAACGAGCATTCTCCCAGCTCAGAGATAGGTTTTCGACGATGACGGATGTGTCACCGCAAACCGTCATCGCCTTCGGGGTCACCATCCCGGGCCGCCGATCTTGTCGGACTCAAATCCGGGCCTCTCGTCCCTATGGGACATCCCGGGCTGTGACAGGTTCGGGGCGGACGCCGGAGCCGATGACACTTCCTCCTCGTCCATGGCCAGGAGCGTGATGCCCGTGTATGACCGGGATGCCGCGTTGCGGGTCTGCCCGACGTTGAACCTCCTGGCGAGCTCCTGGGTGAGCCGCTTCGCACTGACGGGGGTCTCCCCCTCAGAGAAGCACCACTTCTCGTACGCCTCCCGGAGACGGGGCCCCTTGATCTGCACCTGATCGCTGGCGGCCAGGTGGCAGCACTCGCTCACGAACCGGGCGACGGTGTCCTGGTCGGCCTCATAACCCGAGGTGGCGGCCATGACGGTAGCGGGCTCCTGCAGGCCTCCGGCGGCGTACTGGGCAGCACCCTGCACGATCCACGCGAGCAGGGCCGGTCCGTGGTCGCGGGCGAGGATCCCTTGCAGGTCGTCGACCATCTTCTCGGGCTCGACCTCGTGCAGGAACGGGATGAGGCGGAGGCGTCGCCAGAAGCTCCTGCCGCCCGCTCTAACGGCTGGCTGGTGGTTGCCCATGAGCCACAAATGGTGGGTGGGCGTGAACGTGAAATGGTCCTGACGCATAAACCGAGCCGTCAGCGAGTCGCCGCCGGTGAGCTGCTTGACTTTCGTTTCGTCGAAGCGCGCATCTTCGTCTACTTCGGAGCAGACGACCATTCTCATCCCGGCCAGTCGGGCGATTTCCGTCTCGTGCTGGACGCCGTTTCTGGCCATGAGGAATCCGCTGGGGGCGGTGGTGGCGTAGTCGCCGAGAACCGCGGTGAGGCTTTCCAGGAAGACGCCTTTTCCGTTGCCGCCGGAGCCGATGGCGAACGGCAGCACGTGCTGGGCGACGCTGCCGGTGGCGCTGTAGCCGACGAGGCGTTGCAGGTAGGCGATCAGCTCCAGGTCGGCGCCGAAGGTGTCGGCGAGGAACTCCTCCCACCTGCTCATGTCGGCGTCGAGGTCCGGGGCCACGCTGGTGACCTTCGTGTGGAGCCGGGTCGGGTCGGCGGGACCGAGCTGCCCGGTGGTCAGGTCGACGATTCCGGCGGGGGTGTTGAGTTCCCAGGGGTGGGCGTCGAGGTCGTCGAGGCCGACGACGATCCGGACGTCGGTCTGGGCCTGGAGCAGCATCGCGGACGTGCCGTTGGCGGACAGGGTCTTCTTCTTGTGGGCGATCGCGGCCTTGTCGTCCTCGGGCAATCCTCTCGCGACCTGCTTGGCGTATTCGCGGATGAGGCCACCAGAGGAGGGCTGCCATTCCCAGCGCACCCCGTCCCAGGTGAGCCACCGGCCGCGTTCGGGGCAGTACCGGATGATGCCGCCGTGCCGCTCGACCAGGTCGAGGGCGTTGCCGTCGTCCGAGAGGGCGTACGTCGTCTCCACGACGGTGAGCCGCGGCGCGGGCGGGTCGAGCTGGTGGACGGTGGCGAGGTTGCCGTCGACCACCGGGGCCGGGGCCGGTACGGCGGGGGCCGGGCGGGTGGGTTCGACCCGCACGCCGTACCCGCGCGCCTGGAGGGCTCGGGCGGCGGCGGAGTGGTCGCCAGCGTGCTCGAGGTGGGCGTAGGCGCCGAACTTGTCGTAGGGGCGTTCCTGCTCGAACTCGGTCGAGGTGGTCCACACGTAGAGGTTGTCGGCCCCGTTGCGGCCGGTGGTGGCGGAGATGCCGTGGTTCTTGCCGGGGCGCCGCCAGTAGGTGACCTTGGCGGAGTCGGTGTAGATGCGGGTCCAACCGCGCACGCCGAGGATCTCGTCCCAGCTCGTCTTGGCGTTGTAGTCGTCGCCGGGGGAGACGCTGCCGTCATCGTCGTACGGGCGGCCAGGCTGCGAGAAGAGGGGGGACGTCGGCGCGGCGGCGGCCGGGGCCTGCTGCTCGCTGGGGTGGGGCATGCGGTCAAACGCCCCGGCGAGGTGGTGGAGGGCATCGCGCTCCTCCGGGCTGATGGTGGGGATGGTCGCGGGGCCGCCGGCGACGAGCGTCCACGGGCGGCCGGTGGGGTGCGTCGGGCCGGTCGACGGGGCGAGGACGACCCAGCCGCCTTCCCCGCGGGTCTCGGCGAGCACCTGGGGGACCTGTTCGCCGCGGGTGACCTTGTCGAGGGTCGCCTGCCGCTTCGCGCGGACCTCGGTGTCGGGTTCGGCGTCGATGCTGGCCTGCTGCTCGGACTTCCAGGCGGCGAGTTCCTCGGGTGTGGAGGGGCGGCGGGCGAGCTTGGTGTTCTTGGCGACCGGCCCGTCTACTTTGTAAAGGATGTGCACGCCGCCGGACGGCGTGGTTTCCAGGTAGCCGGTGGTGACGCGTCGCCAGAGGTCTCCGAGGCCGGACGCGTCGGCGAGAGCGGTCATCTCGGCGCCGAGGCCTTCGATGACGGCGCGGCCTTCCAGCTCGAGCATCTCCAGGCTGCCGGATACCTCGCCGGTGATGGCGCCGAGTCCGTGCACGCTCCCGGCGGTGAACCACTGCTCGACCTGCTCGGGGGTGGGGCGCTGCTCCTGGTAGGCCTTCCAGACTCCGGCGGGGCGCTTGGTGCCGTCGGCGGCGGCGGGCAGGACGCAGAGGCCGGCCGCGTGGAGGTCCCGGGCCGTCTGGAGCAGCAGCTGCTCGTGGTTCAAGAGGTTCCCCTCGGGGGTGGTTCCGGGTGGGACGGGGAAAGCCCCCTGAGACGTCCGCGCGTCGTCTCAGGGGGCCGATCTGGGCTCCTACATGCCGGGGGCGGCGGGCGGGAGCTGCATGCCGAGGGCGGCTGCGGCGGCCTGTGCTTCGGCGGTGCCCGCACCGACCGGGACCGGGACAGGCGCGGCCTGCGGCGCGGGCGCCGGTGCCGGGTAAGCGGGGGCGGGGTAGGCGGCGGCCGCCTGCTGCGGCACCGGGGCTGCCTGGGGGAGGGGGGCGACCGGGGCAGCCTGCGGCGCGGGGGCCGGGGCGGTGAACGGTGCGGCCTGCGGGAACGGGTTGCCGCCGACCGAGTTGAGGTACTGGGTGGCGTAGGCGGCGTCGTTGTCGTCGAACGGGTTGAGCACGTACGGCGCGGTCTGGCCGGGCTTGGCGACGCCGCGGGCGAGACGGCCGAGGACCGGGTCGGCTCCGATCTTGCCCTTGAGGCTGCCGATGAGCATCTTCTGGAAGATGAGGACGCCGGTCTCGGCGCGGGGCCCGTTGGGGTCGGTGAGGAGGACGAGATCGGCGGAGATGGCGTCGGCGGGGCCGTTACTGGTGACGATGCCCTGGCGGAGTTCGCGCGGGTAGATGAGGAAGAGGTGGCCGACGTAGTCCGAGACCTTGAAGTCGGAACCGGGGGCGGAGGGCTGAGCGAACATGAACGTGATCCTTTTCCGTGATCCGGGTCGGGGGTGACCCGGTAGGTAAATGGTACAGAGTGAAGCATAGTGAAGCAATATGGAGCATGAAAATGGAGCGGGATGTTACGCGCCCGGACAACCTTTGGACGGGTCCGTGCTGCCGGGCAGGAACCAGGGGCAGTACGTGCAGTAGCTCTCGGTGGCCGGGAGCTGCGCCCAGTTCTGCGGATGCGCCTCGACGTCGAGCACGTCCAGCACCGTCAAGACGTTGTCCATGCGCTCGAGCGCGGCCAGGGCCACGCTGCGGTCATAGGGTTCCGTCCAGACGTGCAGACCGTCGATCCGGCCGCCCCTGGGGAGGAACGTGATGGCGACGTGCTCCGGGGTTTCGCCGGCGTTCTCCTGGCCGAGGCCGTACAGGTGGGCCTGGATCCGGTACTGGTCGCCGGGGCCGTCCTTCCGGTACTTCTTCAGCCGGTCCTCGCCGACGCACTTCCAGTCGTTGTTCACCCGGAGGTCGCGGTCGTACAGGTCGGCGTGGCCGTAGATCTGGCCGCGGATGTGCAGCCGCCGCTCGATCACGTACCGTTCCCGGCCCAACCGGCGGTTCTCGGCGGCGTACGTCTCCTCCATCCAGGAGTGGACGGCGGTGCCGATGATGGATGCCCAGGGGTCACCGGCCGTGTTGGTCTCGGGCCAGTCGAGCATCTTGTAGGCGAGGCGGCGCACGCAGGGGACGCCGATCTCCGACGGCCCGATCACCCGCTGCAGGGATCTGGGCGCGTTGGCGCCGGCCTGCTTAACGGTCTGGACGACGTTGGTGGCGATGGTGGCGGCGAGGCCAGACAGAGGCTGGGTGGCCCAGCCCGCGTCCGGCTGCGAGAAGCCCGTCATCGGGCGAACACCTCGCCGCCATGCTCCCTCGCGGCCTCGCACGGCCACTGGGTGACGCTGCCCTCGTCCCAGCAGACCGCGCACACCCACAGCTGCGGGATGCCCGTCTCCGTCCAGCGCGGGACGTGGAAGCGGGCCGGCAGCTTGCGCCGCTCCTCCAGCGTCTCCGGCAGCGACTCGTAGCACGGGTGGTCCGGGGCCTCCAGCAGGATCGCGCAGACCGGCTCGGAGTAGGCGCTGCGGTGGAGCTTCGCCACTTCCTTGATCGCGGTCACGACCGGCTTCTCAGGCCGCCCGGCCGGTTCGACCAGGACCGCGCGGCCATTGTCCAGCGCGGTGCGGACCTGCCACTGCATGTCGCCAACGCAGGCCGTCGTGGGCTTGAAACGGGCGTCAGGCCAGGACAGGCGGGCGATCGCGGCGGCCGGGCGGGAGTGGTCCGGGTTGGCGCAGACGGGCTTGGGACCGGGGCTCATGGTCAGTCTCCGAGGAGCTTGAAGGGGCGGGCCGGGGACTTGGCCTTCAGGTAGGCCTCGTAAATCTCGGGGTGGTCGGCTTGGAGGGCCTTGGCGTCGAGCTGGTAGCCGGGCTTCGACGTCTTCCACGACACGGCCGGGCGGCCGCCGACGGTGGCCTCGTCGAGGCCGCGCGCGGCGAGGTGGTCCTTGATCTTCTCGGCGGCGGCCGCTTCGACCTCCGCCCACCGCGCCTTGTTCATGCGGGCTTCGCGGGCGAGGTTGAACCATCCGACCAGGTCGGCCGGGAGGTCGGTCTCGATCGGCTCCGGGTCGGGGACGAGGACGTCGAACAGGGTCGGCTCGGCCGCCGTGGTGGTCTCCTGGCCGCCCTTGGTGGACAGGGCGTGGCAGTCGAGGGCCTCGCGGGCCCGGGTGACGGCGACGTAGGTGAGCATCGCCTCCGCGGACACGAGCTGCCCGGTGACGGGGTCGTACGGCGGCGGGAAGTCCGCCGCGAGCCGCACCGTGGACCATTCCCTCCCCTTCGCCTTGTGCGCCGTGCTGATCACCACGTCGGCAGCGTCTTCGGTGACGAGCTGGTCGACGAGACGCATGATCCGCTCCGGGCCGTGGCCGTCGATGAGCTTGATGAACACCTTCAAGTCCTGGCCGCCGGAGTCGTGCTCGGCGTAGTCCTGCACCTCCTGCCAGGAGGCGAACGCCATCAGTTCCGGGTGCTCGGTCCCGCGGCCTGTCCGGAGGTCCTGGCAGGCTTTCGCCAGCCGCCGGATGTCGTCGCCTCCGCCGACCAGGGCCGGGCGGTGTCCGGCGCCGAGGGCGGCGATCACCTGGCCGACGGCGCCCGCGTTGGTGCGGCACAGCACGGCGGCCGGGGCCGGGATCCGCTCCAGCCGGGAGTTCATGGCCGGGTTGCCGGTGAGCCGGAGCGGCGCGTTGAGCAGCTGCAGCCACTCGTTCGCCTCGTCCGCGATCTGCTGGCCGAACCGGAACGACTGGGAGAGACGCAGCCGGGCCCCGTCGAACGAGGCCATCGCGTCGACCGCGCCGCGCCACCCGTAGATGGCCTGCGACTCGTCTCCGACGAGGATGCGCTGGGATCCCTGCTCGTCGACGAGGGCGGCGATGACCGGGTTCGCATCCTGCGCCTCGTCGAGCATGACGACGTCGGCGGGCAGCTCCGGGTGTGCCAGGGCCCACAGCTTCAGGTAGACGTCGTGGGTGAACCGCAGGCGGCCGTCGGGCCGGGTCAGGTCCTCCCACGCGCGATCAACCATGGGCAGCACCTGCTGGCGGAGCCGGGTCATCTCCTCCCGCTCCAGGCCGGGGATCTGGTGGATGTTCCACCAGGCGGGGGTGTCGCTGGAGGAGTGGCAGAACGCGGCGACCGCATCCATCACGACCCGGGCGACCTTGACGCTGGTGAGCGCCTTGGCGCCGAGGTCGAGGACGGCGGGGATGCGAAGGATGCGTGCCGTTTCCCTGGCCGGGACGCGCGGGCCGTTGAGGCGGTGCTGGTAGGCGTGGCCGACGGCCCGGAAAGCGAGGGAGTGCGCAGTGGAGCACTGCACGCTGGCTGGGAATGAGGCGGCCGCGTCCTGGGCGATAGCCCGGTTGTAGGCCAGGTACAGCATGCGGTGGTCCGGCCGGGCCGCCGCCACCATCTTCAGCGTGGACGTCTTGCCGGTTCCGGCCCCGGCCTCGATGACGAGGTCCCGCCCGGTGGCGGCGGCGTCGAGAATGTTGGCCTGCTCGCTGGTGGGCGGGTGTTCGAAGACCGGCGGCCCGGTGGGGGCGGCCGGGGCCGGCGGGGCGAATACGGCCCCGGGCTGGGTGAACATCACGTGGGGAACTCCTTGAGCTGAGGGTCTGGCGTTCCGTGGAACCGCACTCCCGCCCCCGATCGGGGAGAGCGGCTCGGACGCAGCGTCAGGCCGCGATCACCGTCGGCGTGCCGGTCGAGGTGGCGATGTTGCAGGCGATGCAGAGGCGGATTGGGCGGCCGTGGTCGGTGCACGTGGACGCGGCGGCTTCGATGTCGAGGGCGACGAGGATGGTGGCGGTGTCCATGGGTGCCTCCGGGGCGAGTGGGTGCTTCGTTCTGCTCCACTAGAATGTATCAAAATGAAGCAGAAGGAAGCAATATGAATCACCGACGCAATCCGGACATCTCGCGGGGTGCTACATGTGGATCTTGTAGAGGCGCAGATTCGCCGCCTGCAACTCCTCCACCCGCTGCGCCAACGCATCCGCCCGCGCCCGCTCCTGCAGCAACTCCGCACCCGGGGTCGGCCGGGACCACTTCGGCAGCATCGCCAGCTTGTCCAGCGCCGATGCCTCACGCTCCCCGAGCAGCCCCTCCACCTCCTGCAGCCGCTTCACGGTGATCTCGTAGGAGGTACGCTCCCGCAGGAGCTGAGCGTCCAGACGGGCCCGCCGCTCCTGCTCCCGCAGGAGCTTGTCGCCCAGCTCCGCCGCCTCCGCCACCAGCGCCTCCAGCTCCCGCACCCGGGCACGAAGCCGTTGGACCTCGGCGGTCGGATCCCCACAGAACCAGTCCTTGATCATGACGCCTCCTTGGCTGCCTGCCGCCGCCGGAACTGGTCCGCAGCCCGACACATCCGGCACGCCGATTCCCGACCGCCGGTCCTCTTGTTGTTCAGCGCGAACTGCTCGAGAGCCTTCTCCCGCCGGCACTTCGAACACGTCCGCGTCCCGGCCTGCAGCTCGACGATGCCGAGCACCTCCAGAACCTCCCGGGCCGCGGCCGCATCTGCAGCGTGGCCGGGGTCGGCGCACGCCGGCGGCGGGCACTCGCACACCCCCTCATGGACGGGGCAGTCGAGGGAGGTGCAGCCATGCCGGGCCAGCGCTATCCGGACGACGACCCGGGTGGCCGTCGCCTGCTCCACCGCCTCCTGCTCGGCGTAGCTGAGCGGCATGGCCAGGTGCTGCTCCGACCGGTCGAACATGTCCTGGCCGACCGAGGGACGTGCCTCCCGCATGGCCCACGCCGTGTTGTCCACGCCCATCACGCCTCCCGGATCGGCATGACCAGATACCTGAGCTTGGGGTCGATCCCGGGCTCGACGATGATCGCGGGCGTCGCCGGGCTCGTCATGCCGATCCGGCACCGGGAGTACGGCACGCTGGCCAGACCGTCGAGGATGTACTGAGGCTGGAACGCGATCTCGATCGGGTCGCCGTCGTCGAGGGTGACGCAGTCGACGACCTCCCGGCCGCGGCCCATCTCACCGCCCCCGGCGGAGACGACCATCTGGCGGCCGGCAAACTTCAGCCGGACCGGCGCTGAGCGTTCCGCGACCAGGGAGACCCGGCGGATCGCCGCCGTCACGTCGGTGACGTTGTCGATCGTCGCCCACGTCGTGTAGCTGTCCGTGCCGAGCCGGCAGGCGTAGTCGATCCATTCCGGGTCGAGCAGCCGGACCGTGGTGGTACGGCCGCCGCCGGAGACCGCGGCCAGGCCGCCGTCGGCGGACAGATGCACCGTCGCGGGCCCGGCCGGGAGACCTTTGACGACGTCGGCGAGGGTTTGGGCAGGGAACAGCACGCCGAGCTCCCCACCGTCCCAGGCGACGGCGCGGGAGGTGAGCCGGTACCGGTCCGTCGCCGCGAACGTGAGCACGCTGCCGTCACCGTCGACGCGGATTCCGGTCAGCGTCGGCGTTGCGTCGTCCGTGCTGGCGGCCCGAGCGGCCAGGTTGACGGCTTCGGCGAACGCCTGGCCGTCAACCTGGCCGACCGTGGGCGGGATCTCCGGCAGCTTCGGGTAGTCCTCCGCGGGGAGCGTGCGCAGCTCGAACTCGGTGGACCCGCAGGTGAGGGTGACGGCCTGGCCGTCGGCGACCAGCTCCACGCGCTGCTTGACGGGGAGGACCTTCGCCACGTCGGCCAGGAGCCGGCCGGGCAGGACCACGAGGCCGTCGTCGGCGATCTCGGCCTCGACGTCGACGGTGCGCGACGTTTCGTAGTCGAACGCGGACATGCGCAGGCTACCGCCGGTGGCGTCGAGCCGGATGCCGGCCAGGACTGGGGTGGTGGCGCGGCGGGGGAGTGCGTGGGCGGTCCAGGCGACCGCCTCAGCGAGGCTCCCCGCCTCAAGAGTGATCTTCATTGGGTGCTCCTCGAGGGAGGGGTGATCTTCGGAGGGGTGATGCGGACGCGCGGCGCGCACCGGTGCTGCGACTTCCAGTTCTTCGCGGCAGCCTCGGTGAACCGGTCGCCGTCGTCCTCCCAGTCATCCGCCATCGATACGTCGCACGTGTCGCAGACGGCCTCCCAAGAGGGGACGCACGCGGGGCAGACGAGGCCCTTGTTCGGGTCGAGCCAGCCGGATCCCTCCACCGGCGTCGAGGTCTGCTCGGCGAGGATCGGGCAGTCGGGGTCGATGTGGTCGCCAGCGCCGCCGCCCGGATACCAGGGGCGGACCCAGTCGATGACAGCGGTCACGGCTTCTCCAGGGGGACGAGGGCCAGGCGGAGACCGAGGGCCCGCGCCTGCCGGTCGGCCTCGACCAGGCTCGGCACGGTGCCGCCGGTCTCCCGCCGGCACAGGCCGGCGCCGGTCATGTGCAGGAGCCGACCGAGCTCTTCCTGGCTGAGGTGGAGTTCCTGGCGGCGACGTGTGAGCCCGACCATGATCGGGTGCGGCTTACCCACGGGTCATCTCCTTCAGGGTGGCCTTGTAGCGGGCGATTTGGCGGGGGCCGACGCCCATCTCGAACGCGATTCGCCGCGGGGAGAACCCGAGCTGGTCGAGTTCGATGTACCGGGCGAGCATTCGCTTGCCGTGGGGTCCGTGCGGCGACCACCCGGAACCGGTCGGCCGCAGAGTCCGCGGGAACTGGTCGAGCGTCTTGGCGCTGCGGTGGCGGGCGTAGCAGGATTCGATGAGGCCCCGGCCTACGTGCCATCCCGGCTTGTCGCAGCAGGCGCAGCGGATGCTTTTGAAGCGGTTACCCATGAGCTACCGCCTCGAGCGGATCCAGCTCGATGACGAGCAACCGCAGTTGGCCGCCCTTCACCACATCGCTGAGGCGCATGTCCGGGCCGACGAGGTGCTTATCGTCGTCGTCCGGCAGCACTCCGGCGTCGACGAACCCGTCGATGACGGCTTTGAAGGAGGGGTAGAGGTTGCCGGGGTCGCGGCGGCGCCGATCGGACGGGTGCAGATACCCGTAGATGTGCGCCCGGGTCAGGGCCGGGACTCCGGCCTCGATCGCGGCATCCCGGCCGGCCTCGCGCAGCAGCTTCGTGAACTTCGCGCGCACGCGGTGGTGGAGTCGCTGGTTCGCGTTCAACAGGACCAGGCCGGGAGGGAGGGTGACGGTCCAGGTTCGGGTGGCCTTCACGACGGCCGCCGGTCGAGCGCCTCGATCCACGTGCAGCACACCGCGGCGACCTGGATGAGCTCCTCACGGAGCTTGGCCGGGTCGGTCTCGGTGAGCGCCTCGTAGACCTCCTCCAGGAGGATGCCGTCCCACGCGGTGCGCCCGTCCTGTGCGCGCTGGGCGTTGATCTCCTTCCAGCGCTGGGCGTGGAATCCGTACTCCACGCCCTCGGCGTGGTTGTTCTCCAGCGGGTCGCGGTCGGGGTGGTTCTGGGGGCCGAACTTGACGAGCTGGCGGGCGCGCTCGGCGCGGATCAGCCGCTCGATACGGGTGATGTCCAGGTAGCTCACTTGCGGCCTCCCTCAAGCCAGTTCACGACGGCCAGGACCAGGAACGGTGAGCCCGCCATGACGGCGAGGGCGCCGGCTTGCCAGAGCGCGTCCGGCAGCCGCTCCGCGAACTCCAGAACCCTGGGGTCGGACCACGCGATCGACAGGACGGCGGCCAGGTAGGCGGCCATGAAGGAGGCGGCGGCCGCGACCGCGCGGTGTCCGTGCCAGCCGCGACGGTGCGCGATGTAGGTGAGGCGGGCGCCCCCGCACGCGGCGAGGACGCACACCATCGTCAGGACCGGGATCACGACCGGTTGCCCTTGCCATCGATGCCCCGCCACGGAGCGACCACGATGCCGACGAGGACAACCACCCAGATCGCGGTCCAATAGTCCATCGTTGGCACGCCCTGCCACCACTCCTCATGGAGGATGTCCAGCAGCATCGTGAGAGCCCAAGCCGCGAGCAGATCCAGCAGGGCGATGACGGCCAGGCGGGAGAAGAACTCGTTCATCCCCGGCCTTCCTGCTCCGCGCGCTGCAGCTCGTCGTGGTCCCGCTCGAACGCCGCGAACGCCGCCTCCTGGCCAGGCTTCAGCGGGGGAGGGGACCCGTCCGGCGGGATGATCGGCATGACACCGGTCGGCCGCGGGTCCTCGTACGGCGGCCGCCCGGCCGGCGGAGCACCGATCCGCAGCAAGGACCCGGTCTCCGGCACCACCGGATACGCCGCCGGCCGGAACGCGTCGGCCATAGGGTCCGGCAGGACCGTCCCGGCGCGGGCGACCTGCTCGGCGTGGCCCAGAATCTGTCGCCACCCGGCGACGTCCCGCTCCGCCGCGGCCAGCTGCTCGCGGATGAACTCGATGTGGGCGTCAGTGACCATGTCAGCTGGCCTCCCTGGTCGCTTCGGTGATGTGGATGACGCCCCGATCCGGGCGCCGGTGGTAGAGGCGCGGCCGGCCTCCGTCGATCTCCCGCGCCATCACCTCGAACGCCATGCACGACGGCAGAGCACACGGGACGGGGACGGTGAGGATCTCGACTGCGGGCGGCAGTACGGCGCTGAGGTGGTCGAAGCCGCCCGGCGCGTCCGGCACCCTGGCGAGCGTGCCGGGGGTGAGGTCGCGGAACTTCACGACTCGACCGGCGTGGCCTGGGCGGGAATCCCGGCGAGCAGGGAGCGGACCTCCGCCTCCCGGTACCGGCGGTGCCCACCCAGGGTGCGGATGGACGTCAACTTGCCGGCCTTCGCCCACCGGGTGACCGTCTTCGGGTCGACCCGGAACATGGTGGCCACCTCGGAGGGGGTGAGCAGGGACTCGATCGGGGTGTGCTGGGTAGCCTGAGACATCACGTCTCTCCTTCTTCATGGACTGGAGTGGGTTGGGGTGGTGATGGGCCTCCACCCGGTTGCCGCCAGGTGGAGGCCCGCTTCTACGCGGCCTTCCGGCCGGTCTTCCGTGCGGTCTTCTTCGCGCGCCGGGCCTCCGCCGACTTCAGCGCCAGCTCCCGCATGTAGGCCGTGCGCGCGGACTCGGCGGCCAGCTCGATGTTCTTCTTGCCGCGGACCTTGCCCGCCTCCTGGATCATCTTGATCCAGTAGTCGAGGGAGACGGGGGATGCCTTGGTGCCGGCCTCTGTCCGCTCGCGGCGGACCGCCGTCTGCGCCCACGACTTGTGGGCGGCGATGCTGCGCACCGCGCTGATCCTCTCGGGGGAGGCTGCCATCTCTAGTCCTCCTTCCTGACGTGCTTGGCGTTGGCCAGGAACTCCTCGATCTGCGTGTCCGAGAACTCCCAGTGGCCGCCCTGCCTGCACGTATCCGGATTGCTGCACTGTGTTCCACATTCGTGCATCTTGGTCCCCTTTAGCCGCCCGTCGGTGATGGCCCGGGTGGCCGTGGAGCGTGAGATACGCAACATTCGGCACAGCTCAGGGAGGGTGTGGGGCATCGAACCTCGCTCGAAAGTGGAGCAATCTGGAGCATCACGTTACATGGCGAAACTTAATGGCGCAAGATTGGATGTCCTGTGTAGCACAACGGACGATTGCGGACGCCTATGGACCAGGACTGGTTTACATGGGCGGGTAGCCCGATTTGAAGCACCGTGTTTCAATGTGGAGCATGAAGCAGCGCGAGGGACGACACGACCATGCGCCGGGCCGCCCCCTGTGGGATCGCGCGGAGCAAGAGCGAGTACGACGCGGATGGACACAGGAGGAACTCGCCGACCGTGCGGGGATCTCCAGAGTCACGTTCATGCGGCTCAAGACCCAGGCCACCAGCCCACGGGCCACCACCGTCAACAAGCTGGCCGACGCCATCGGCGTCAGCCATGAAGAAGCCGCGGAACTCGCCGGCCTCGTCGACCAGTCTGTCCGCGGCACAATGGATGTCACCCTGCCGAGCATCACCGGAAGTCTCGAGGGAATCGCCCAGCAGGCCGACCCGGAGACCGCCCGCCGCATTCAGGCTCTGCGCGACGCAGGCCGCGCGCTGGGGCGTTCGCTGGGCGATGTCCTGGTGTTCTCCGGCTTGGCCACCCCGGACGACCTACGCCTATCCCAGGACCCCCTCGTCGAGGAGCTGGTGAATGATCCCCAGCTCCCCGATGAGGTGCGCGACCACCTGAAGGACACCTATAGGCGTCTACGCGCCCGCGTCTAACGGACGCGGCCGGAGCTGTTTCGCGGCTTCCAGTGCGTCAGGTCTGCGACCTCGGTCCGCGCCTTGCCTCCGAGCAGCATGCCCATGACCGCGCGGGCGCCCGCTGCTACTCCCTGCTGATATCCGAGCGTGCTCTTCAGATCGTCGGTGGCACCGTCAATCGCATCGAGTACTGCGGTTACCAGGTCCTGGATGGTGATGAGGGCACGGCCGATCACGAGAGCGAATCCGGCGAGGAACCCCGCGGCGAGCAGGGTGAGGTGGATCCGCGGGGTGGCGGCGCCGGTGACCGCGAGGGCGATCGTGGCTCCCCACAGGGCGACGCTGGCGAGGAGGAGGTTTCGGGTGACGGGCCGGGAGAGGGTACGCCGTGCCATATGAGTGTCTCGTTTCTTCCCCCGTGAACCATGCGCGTGGTGTAACGCTCCAAAGTTCACTTTGACCGTAGTTTCCTAGGCGACGGCGTAAACGACAGTATGTGATGAGGCTCCGGTTAGGGAAGGGGACTAAAGTCCCGATTCGGTAGGTCGTTTTCGCTGGTCACGCCCGCGATTCGACTGCACTACGCACCGTGATAATTGAAGACTCAATTAACATAAGATGCGTAGAATGCCCTAGATGTCCAAAAGGCAAGAGTAAGGAGACCCTATCGGGGCAGATAGGGTCTCGGGCACAATGGCCGAGGACAATTCAAGCCAGGACGACCTGAGCCGACCCCCCGTCACCGAGGTCGGATCATGATCGCCCACACGGGGGGCGCCGTTCGCCTAGGAAACGAGGCAGTCCCCCCGTGTGGTGCTCGAGTTGCTCGCGCCTGAACTCACGAGAGTAACTGAGCCAGCGCCCTGAGTCACTATCGAACGCTGTCGAAATTTTTAGATTCGATCACCCGGCGACAGACGGGCATGCTCCTCCCGCGCCCGCTCCGCCGCCAGCTCCTCGCTGTAGTGATCCAGCATCGCTCGCGACTGCCACCCCGCCACCAGCATCGCCCCCCGCTCCGACCCGCCCGCCTTCAGATACTCGTGCGCGAACTTCCTGCGGAACTGGTGCGGCGTCACGTGCTCGGTCCCGGCCTGCTCGGCCCCCCGGCTCAGCATGGACCGGATCCCTGACTGTGTCAGCCGCCCCTGCTCGCCGATCCACAGCCATGCCGAGTCGGCGTGCGGGTGGCCGCCCCGCACCCGGAGGTAGCGGTCCAGGGCGGCCGCGGTCTTCTTCCCGAAGGGCACCAGGTGCTCGTCCCCTCCCTTCAAAACGATCTTCACCGTTCGCTCCGACAGGTCGAGATCGGCCCGGAGCATGGACGCCAGACCGCCGACGCGCACCCCGCTGTCGTAGACGAGACGGATGATCGCGGTGTTCCGCCTGGCCTGAAAGTCGTTCCCCTTGAAGTTGGCGAGGAGCGCCTGGACGGTGTCGTCGGAGACTGTCTTCTTGATCTTCTTCGGCAAGCTCGGCTTGTCGGCCTTCACGACGGGGGAGGGGCCGGTGCGCTCGCCCTCGGCGATCAGCCACGTGAAGAAGGACCCCAAGTTGCCGTGATGGGCGTACGCGGTGGACGCGGACCGTCGGCGGATCTCCGAGACGAGAAACTCGCGGACGTGCTCGGCCTGGACCCCCTCGGCGTCCGCCGGGAGCCCAGAATCCTCCAGGAAAGCGGCGAGCATCCGGGCGGTCCTCATGTAGACCCGGATCGTCTCCGGGCTCCTGTTGGCTGCCTCGAGGGCGCGCCGCCAGGACTCGATGAGGTCGATGAGGGGGATGCCGTCGGGGGCGGCTGAGGCCGGCCGGGCGCGGCGGCGGGAGGCGAGTGGGACGACGTTGCTGGGCTCGGGCATGTGACAGATCCGTCCGTGAGAGTGCGCGGTTGGAGTTAACGGCCGAGACGGCGATTATCGTCACTGTGAGCAGCGTGCTAAGAATTTTTCGAGGCGATGAGCCTTATTTCCGCTGGTCAGGGGCTTAGAGTGGCTGTCGTCTCGGTGCTGTTAACCCCGGTTTAACGCGCCTCTCCTGGCCTCTGGGATATCCGGGATATAACGTTCTATAGGCGATCTTTCCGACGACGAGCCCTGGGGGTGATGTCCTGTGGCGCACACGACACAGATGTCGGAGCACCGGCGGGCGGTCGAGCGGATCAGGGAGTCCTACGCCACGATCCCTCAGGACGCGCCGCCCCGGCTGGCCAAGGCCACCACGAACCTCTTCCGTTTCCGGCACGGCGCGCGCAGGGCGGCACTCTCGGCCAGAGACCTGGACAAGGTCATCGAGGTCGATCCCGCCACGATGACCGCCGAGGTCCAGGGTATGACGACCTACGAGCATCTCGTGGACGCCACTCTCGCGCACGGGCTCATGCCGTACGTCGTGCCGCAGTTGAAGACCATCACCCTCGGCGGCGCGGTGACCGGGCTGGGCATCGAGTCCACCAGCTTCCGGGACGGGCTGCCGCACGAGTCGGTCGAAGAGATGGAGATCCTCACCGGCGACGGCCGCGTCGTCGTCGCGCGTGACGACAACGAGCACCGCGAGCTGTTCCGCGCGTTCCCCAACTCCTACGGCACGCTCGGCTACGCGCTCCGGATCCGGATCAAGCTCAAGCCCGTCCAGCCGTACGTCCGCCTGACCCACGTGCGCTTCACCGACGCCCACAAGTGCATGATCGCCATGCAGGAGATCTGCGAGAGCGGCGAACACGAGGGCGAGCCCGTCGACTTCGTGGACGGCACGTTCTTCGAGCCGGGGGAGCTCTACATCACCCTCGGCCGCTTCGCCGAGCGCGCGCCGTACGTCTCCGACTACACCGGCATGCGGATCTACTACCAGTCGATCCAGACCAGGACGCGCGATTGGCTGACCGTCCGCGACTACCTGTGGCGCTGGGACACCGACTGGTTCTGGTGCTCGCGAGCCTTCGGCGTGCAGGGACCGCTGGTGCGCTCGCTGATGCCGCGCAAGTGGATGCGTTCGGACGTCTACCGCAGGCTCGTCGGCCTCGACCGCAAGTACGGGGTGATCGCCCGGCTGGACCGGTGGCGGGACCAGCCGGTGCAGGAGTCGGTCATCCAGGACATCGAGGTGCCTGTCGAGCGCGGCGCCGACTTCCTGGAGTTCTTCCACGACAAGGTCGGCATGACGCCGGTCTGGATGTGCCCCCTCACCTCCAGCGGCCGGTGGCCGCTCTACCCGCTGGAGCCGGGACGGCTGTATGTGAACTTCGGATTCTGGGGGACCGTCCCGCTGCCCCGGGGGCAGTTCGACGGCTACCACAACCGCCTCATCGAGCACGAGGTGCACGTGCTCGACGGGCACAAGTCGCTGTACTCCACATCGTTCTACCCCCGGGACGAATTCTGGCGGCTCTACAACGGGGACGCCTACTGGCCGGTCAAACGGGCCTACGACCCGGGCGGCCGGTTGCTCGACCTCTACGACAAGTGTGTACGGGGGCGTTAGGGAGGTTCCTTCTGTGAAGCTCGCGGAAATATTCGAGAAGGTCGTGGGAGCCGAGGCGGACATCCGCTTCGTCGCCTACGACGGCAGCAAGGCAGGGGAGGCGGGAGCGGACGTCAGCCTGGAAGTGAAGACTCCGGCGGCGGTGGCGTACCTGGCGCAGGCCCCCGGCGAGCTGGGACTCGCCCGGGCCTACGTCTCCGGGCACCTCGACGTCCACGGGGACATGTACACCCTGCTGTCGCGCATGTGGTCGCTCACCGTCAACGACATCCCGATGAGCGAGAAGGCCGCCACGGTCCGCGCCCTCGGAGTCAAGCCCCTGTTGATGCGGGTGCCGCCTCCTCCCCAGGAGATGCGGCGCAGCCTGCTGGCCAAGCTGGGCAGCAGGCACGCCAAGCAGCGGGACGCCGAGGTGATCCACCACCACTACGACGTCTCCAACCGGTTCTACGAGTGGGTGCTCGGTCCCTCCATGGCCTACACCTGCGCGGTCTTCCCCTCGGAAGAGGCATCGCTGGAGGAGGCGCAGTTCGCCAAGTTCGACCTGGTGGCCAAGAAGCTCGGGCTCAAACCCGGCATGCGGTTGCTGGACGTGGGCTGCGGCTGGGGCGGCATGGCCATGCACGCGGCCCGCGAGTACGGAGTGAAGGTGCTGGCGGTCACCCTCTCGCGACAGCAGGCCGAGTGGGGGCAGAAGGCCGTCGCCGAGGCCGGGCTCACCGAGCTGGTCGAGATCCGGCACATGGACTACCGCGACGTCGAGGAGACCGGCTTCGACGCGGTCAGCTCGATCGGCCTGACCGAGCACATCGGCAAGGAGCAGCTGCCGTTCTACTTCCGCTTCCTGTACGACAAGCTCGTTCCCGGCGGCCGCCTGCTCAACCACTGCATCACCCGGCCCACGGGGACGGAGAGGACCCTCAACGCCGGGGGCTTCATCAACCGCTACGTCTTCCCCGACGGGGAACTGGAGTCGGTCGGCTACCTGATCCGCCAGATGGAGGACATCGGCTTCGAGATCCGTCACGAGGAGAACCTGCGCGAGCACTACGCGCGGACCCTCCGGCATTGGAGCGCCAACCTCGACGAACACTGGGACGAAGCGGTCGAGGAGGTCGGCCAGGGCACCGCCAGGGTCTGGCGGCTCTACATGGCCGGATGCGTGGTGGGCTTCGAACACAACAAGATCCAGCTCCATCAGGTGCTGGCCACGAAGCTCGACGCCGACGGCGGCGCCCACATGCCGCTGCGCCCCTCCCTCGACTGGCCCTGACTCGCGGCACCGGGACCGCGGTCCGTCCCCGCACGGGCGGGCCGGGGTCCCGGAGCCCGCGGTTCCGGGCCGGGCCCGCCGGTGGGCTCAGGCGGCCATCAGCGGGCCGGACTCCCCGGCCGCGACCCAGCGACCCCTGCCGAGGCGCTTGGCCGAGTACATCGCGGTGTCGGCGGCGCGGAGTATCTCCGCGGGCGTCCCCGCCGCCAGGCCGCCGGAGTGTACGGCGATGCCGATGCTGGCGCCCACGGACAGCCGGTGCCCCCGGAACAGGACCGGCGCGCAGATCTCCTCCAGGACGCGTTCGGCCAGCCGTACGGTCTCCTCGGGCGGGATCTCCGGGCACAGCAGGACGAACTCGTCGCCGCCGAGCCTGGCCACCAGGTCGGTGCCGCGCGTCGCGGCCGACAACCGGCCGGCGACTTCCACCAGGACGGCGTCGCCCGCGTCGTGGCCGTGGACGTCGTTGATCTGCTTGAAGCCGTCGAGGTCGAGGTAGAGCACGGCGGCCCCGCTGCCGGCGACCCGCACGATCTCCTCCAGGCGGTCCTGCATGACGGCCCGGTTGGCCAGCCCGGTCAGCGGGTCGTGACGCGCCTGGTAGGCGAGTGCGGCCTGCATCCGCTCCTGCTCGCGGACGGCCGTGGTGAACCTGGTCAGCACGAACACGGCGCAGGCCGCGCTGGCGGTGATGGTCGCCAGTTCCTGCCCGCTGAAGCCGGCGTACCTCAGGGCCAGGGCCGGGGTGCCGAGCAGCGCCAGGCCCAGGAAGACGACCCGTGCCGGGTGCAGCGTGCGGACCAGGGAACCGGGATGCGTCAGCTCGGCCCGGCCGGGGTGCAGCATGGCCGAGACCATCAGGGCGTGGCCGGCCAGCAGGCCCGCGCCGAGCTTCTCCACGTACGAGGAATCGAGCACGTACGGCAGCAGGTTGTAGCCCAGGTCGACGGCCAGGTAGGTGGAGACCGCGCCGAGCAGCAGGAGCGTCGGGGCGCCCCGCTCGCCCGGCGACAGGGCCAGGAACAGCACCGCCGCCAGCAGCACGATGTCGCCGACCGGGTAGAGGGCGGGCACGATGACCTCCGCGCCGGAGCCGGAGTCGAGGTACGGCTGGATCAGGAACTGCCAGGCGGCCAGCGCGGCCACCGTGGTGAGGGTCAGCGCGTCGAGCATGCCCCCGCTGAGCCGGCCGGGTGCCCGGCGGCGGGCCATCAGGATCACCGCCGCGGCGACCAGGGGGTAGCCGCCGAGCCAGAAGGCGTCGCTGACCCCGACCATGGGCACCTTCCCGGACAGGAAGAACGCCATCTCGATCACGTCGCCGGTCAGCCAGAGCGTCTGGGCGAGGGCGATCAGCAGCCACGGCCGCCGGTCCGGGCCCGGCACCAGCCGCAGCGCCGCCCACCACGCCAGGGCGCAGACCACCCCGTAGGTGACGAAGTAGAGGACCTGCCCGACCGTCACCGCATAGAAAACGGCGGTCACGAACGCAGCCGTGACCGCCGTACCGAGGAAGAGCCGTGTTCCGCCGACCGTCATGCCGCACCCTTCGGCACGACGGCCCGCGAGTTGAGGGATTCGGCTAGCGGAGCTCGCGCTTGAGGATCTTGCCGGTGGCGGTCATCGGCAGGGCGTCGCGGAACTCGACGATCCTGGGGTACTTGTAGGCCGCCATGTTCTCCTTGCACCAGGCCACCATCTCCTCCTCGGTGACGGTGGCACCCGGGGTGCGGATGATGTAGGCCTTGACCTCCTCGCCGTGCGAGTCGTGGGCGACCCCGACCACCGCGGCCAGGGACACCTCCGGGTGGGTCATCAGGACCTCTTCGAGCTCGCGCGGGTAGACGTTGAAGCCACCCCGGATGATCATGTCCTTGGCGCGGTCGATGATCGTGTAGTAGCCGTCGGCGTCGCGGGTGGCGATGTCACCGGTGCGGAACCAGCCGTCGTTCATGACCTCGGCGGTGGCCTCGGGCCGGTTGTAGTAGCCCTTCATCACGTTGTGGCCGCGGATGGCGATCTCACCCGGTCCCTCGCCCTCGACCGTCTTCCAGTCGTTGTCGACGAGCCTCATCTCCACGCCCCAGATCGGCGTGCCGATGCTGCCCACCTTGCTGGGCTTGCCGGGCTGGTTGAAGCTGGCCACCGGGGAGGTCTCCGACAGGCCGTAGCCCTCCAGGATGCCGACCCCGAAGGTCGCCTGGAAGTCCTTGAGCACCTCGACCGGGGAGGACGCGCCGCCGGCCACCGCGACCCTGAGCGAGGTGGGCACCTCGTCGCCGTCGGCGTGGATCTTCGTGAGCATGCCCCAGTACATCGTCGGCACGCCCGCGAACACCGTGACGTTCTCCCCGCGCATCAGCTCCAGCGCCGGTCCCGGCTCGAAACGCGGCATGAGCACGAGCGTGGCGCGGCGGCGGAAGCCGGCGTTCATGACCACGGTCTGGCCGAAGGAGTGGAACAGCGGCAGCACCGCCAGGTAGGCGTCGCCGTCCTCGGCGCGCGGGAACATCTCGTCCGAGACCATGGCGTTCATCAGCATGTTCTGGTGGCTGAGCTCGGCGCCCTTGGGCTGGCCGGTGGTGCCGCTGGTGTAGAGGATCACCGCGGTGTCGTCCGGCGCGGTCTGCACCGTCTGGAACTCCGCGGAGACGCCGTCCAGGGCCGCCCAGATGGTCTGGCCGTACTCCGACTCGGTGGCGAACGGCGTGGCGGGCAGCACGAAGAAGTGCTCGGTCCCCGCGGCGCCCTCGAAGCCCGCCTTGCCGCGCTCGCCCAGCGGCAGCTCGGGGGAGCCCTCGAAGCAGAACAGCGCCTTGGCCTCGGAGTCCTCCAGGTGGTAGGTGATCTCACGCGACTGCAGCAGCACGTTGAGCGGGACGACCGTGGCCCCGGCCTTGAGGATGCCGAAGTAGACGAACGGGAAGTAGGGGAGGTTCGGGCAGGCGAGCGCGACCTTGTCCCCCTTGCCGATCCCCCTGGACACCAGCAGGTTGGCAACCTGGTTCGCGACTGTGTTGACCAGGGAGTACGGCAGGCGCAGCTCGCCGAAGACGAGTGCGGTGCGGTCGGGGTTCTCCCGGGCGCTGTCCTCCAGCACGATCGACAGGTTGAGCATGGATGGATCCTCCGTCCGAACAATCTCTGACCGGCCCATCCTTGCAGGACGAGCATACCGACCGGTAGGTAACCAAGGTTACGAATTGACGGGTAAAGCAGTGGGGGGTAAGCAGGTAAGAGCCCGCTTATGGGGGAGGCGAGCTGGCCGGCTGAGCGAGGAGAGGTCAGTGAGCACGTGATGAGCACCTCGATGGGCAAGCGGTACGACTATGTGATCGTGGGCGCCGGGTCGGCGGGATGCGTGCTGGCGAACCGGCTCTCGGCCGATCCCGCCGTGACGGTCCTGCTGGTCGAGGCGGGAGGGTCCGACCGGAAGCTCGAGATCCGCATGCCCGCCGGGTTCGCCAAGCTGTTCAAGACCGACTACGACTGGAACTTCACCACCGCCAAGCAGGCCGAGCTGTCCGGCCGGGAGCTCTACTGGCCGCGCGGGCGGGTGCTCGGCGGCTCCTCCTCGCTCAACGCCCAGATGTGGGTCCGCGGGCACCGGGCCGACTATGACGGCTGGGACGTGCCCGGCTGGTCCTACGACGAGGTCCTGCCGTACTTCCGGCGGGCCGAGAACCGGGTCGGCAGCAACCGGGGCGGCGTGTACGGCACCGGTGGCCCGATCCACATCTCCGAGCTGCGCAGCCCCAACATCACCACCACCGCGTTCCTGACCGCCTGCGAGGAGCTCGGACTGGCCCGGCTGGACGAGCTGAACGGCCCCTCCAACGAGGGCTACTGCCCCACGCCCGTCACCCAGGACCGGGGCCGCCGCTGGAGCGCCGCCGACGCCTACCTCGGGCCCGCGCTGAAGCGGCCCAACCTGACCGTGCTGACCTCCTCGCACGTGCGCAGGATCCTCATCGAGGACGGCCGCGCGACCGGGGTCGAGTACGCCGGCGGCCCGGGAGAGGGCGCGGCGGAGAGCACCGTGGCGCACGCGGGACGGGAGGTGATCCTGTCGGCCGGGGCGATCGGCTCGCCGCACCTGCTGATGCTCTCCGGTGTCGGCGCCGCCGACGAGCTGCGGGAGCAGGGCATCGAGCCGGTCCACGACCTGCCCCAGGTCGGCCGCAATCTCCAGGACCACCTGGCCTCGGGCATCTTCCTGCACTGCCCCCGGCCGGTCACGCTCGCCGGCGCCGACTCCGTGGCCAACCTGCTGCGCTTCCTGGCCGGCCGGACCGGCATGCTCACCTCCAACGTCGGCGAGGCGGTCGCCTTCATCCGGACCGGCCCGGAGGAGCCCGCCCCCGACATCGAGCTGATCTTCGCCCCCGGCCCGTTCATCGACCACGGCCTGACGCCCCCGTCCGGCCACGGCCTGACCATCGCCTCCGTCCTGCTCCAGCCCGAGAGCCGGGGGCGGATCTCCCTGAACGGCCGGGAGGTGGTGATCGATCCCGGTTACCTGACGGCGGAGATCGACATCCGGAGGCAGGTGGCCGGGCTGAAGAAGGCGAAGGAGCTGTTCGCCACCGCCGCGCTCAGGCCGTTCACCGGCCCGCCGATGGCCCCCTACTGGGGTGCCGAGAGCGACGAGGAACTCGCCCGCTGGATCCGCGAGCGCAGCGAGACCCTCTACCACCCGGTCGGCACCTGCCGGATGGGGGCGGACGTCGAGTCGGTGGTCGACCCGTCGCTGAAGGTGCGGGGGGTCGAGGGGCTGCGCGTCGCCGACGCCTCGGTCATGCCGGTCATCAACCGGGGCCACACCCACGCCCCCGCCGTCATGATCGCGGAGAAGGCGGCCGACCTGGTCGCGGCGGACCGTACGGCCTCCTGAGCGGACCCCGGCGGGGTACAGGGCGAAAACCGATGGCGGCCATGCCGGCGACGGGCGCCTTTCACGGGGAGATCGCCCTGTGCAGGCGCCGGGCTTCCTGAAGGACGAGGCTCGACCCCTTGCGCGCCGCCAGCTCCGCCAGTCCCGGGATCTCGCCACGCGCCCCCGCCAGGACCGCCGCCCGGGCGGCGACGTTCAGCAGCTCGCCCAGCCCGTTCCGCGTCCTTCCGCCCGCCCCCGTCGGCAGCAGGAGCGGGACGGCCGCGGCGAGGGCCTGCCAGATCTCGGCGTGCGCCCCGGCCGCGATCAGGTCGTCCAGTGCCGCCGTGATCCGCCTGAGCGTGACCTGCTCGGCACGGACCAGCTCCGCGACGGCCCAGCCGAGGTCCGGAGCCGGGAGCTGCCCGCGCACCGCCAGGGTGGTCAGCGCCTCGGCGGCGGCGGCGCGCCGGGCGGGCCGGGGATGGGCCAGGCAGGCGGCGATGGTGATCGCGGTCGCCCTGCCCACCGGGCCGTCGCCGCGGGCCAGGGCCGCCACGGCGTCCACGCGGGAGTCGATGCGGTCGGCGAGCCAGGGCAGGCATTGCACCATGTACGCGGCCACGACCTCGCGGTGGGACGGCATGATCGTCGGCCACCACACCACGTCGTCGGGATAGACGGCGTATCCGCTGGCGGGCCGCACCGCGCACAGGTCGTGCAGCCAGGCGGGCAGGCCCTCGGGCGGTACGGCCCGGGCGTGCACCTCGTACGGGGAGGGACGGTAGCGGTCGGTCCTCGACGCCCGCCTCACCTCGCAGTGCACCACCGGGTCGGGCAGTCCGCCGTCGCGCAGCCAGCCGGCGAGCCGCCGCCCCGCCTGCGTGGGCAGCTTCTCCGCCCGGACGAGCAGGGACTCGTCCACGTGCCGCGGCAGCCGCAGCAGCGCCTGCTGGAAGTCGGCTTCGAGCGGTTCGGCGCCACCCAGCCGCTCCATGCGGTCGATCAGGGTCTCGGCGTCGAGGTGCCCGGTGGCGGCGGTCGGGGTGGCCAGCAGCACGGGGATCGTCGCGCCGCGTTCGAACAGGGCGACGACCTCGCGCAGGCGGTGCTGGACGAGGCGTTGGGGCAGCAGGCCGAGGGCATGGGCGGGATCGGCGCGCTCGGCCAGCGCGGCGGTGAGCTCGCGGCTGACGTCGGGCAAGGCCAGGGCCAGTGCACAGCGTTGCAGCAGGAAACGGGGGTCACGGTCATTGCTGGGATACGCGTGGGAGTGGACGTTGGTCTGCTCCCAGTAGCTGCGCCACTCCGGATCCAGGACGGCCAGGACGCCGTCACGATCGCGGTGCGTCATCTCGACCAGGGCGGCGAGGACGCGCTCGTACCGGCCGGGGTCGTCGGGCCAGCCCACCGCGTAGAGCTCGGCGGCCAGGTCGGCCGCCGAGGGGATGGGCGGCGCGAGGGCGGGCGGCGGCGGCGCGACGAGCACCGGGACGGCAGGCGGTTCGGGCTCCGCCGCAGCCGCGATCGCGCCGAAGGCGGCGGCCACGCGGTCGCGCAGTTCGGCGGGAAGGCGGCTCGCCGCCTCGCGGATCGCCTCCCGGGCGGCGTCGTCCGTGTGCGGGGCCAGCTTGACGGCCAGCCGCACCGCGCGTTCCCGCAGTGCCGGGCTGTCCACGTCGAACACGCAGGCCAGCGCCGCCGCCGCACCGCCGCCCCTGGACGCGGGCGTGTCCGCGAGCCACTTCACGGCCGCCGCGACGTGCTTCTTCTCCGGCCGGAACACCAGCGTGCCGACCGCTTCGGCGAACAACTCGTCGTCCAACGCTCCGACGGCCTCGGCCCGACGCAGCTCGTCCAGGGCGAGCTGCACGAACGGTGAGGACCCGGACGGAAGAAGACGGACGAAATCGAGCACCGGGACATCGGCCGCCGTGGGTTCCAGAAGCCGCCACAACGTCACGAACGGGCCGATCTCCGCGGCATCGCCGCCTGCCATGAACCGGCTCGCGCACCCGGAGACCAGCGCCTGCCGCGAGAGCCGTCCCGCCTGGGCGAGGGCGGCCAGCTCGCCGGCGACGCTCAGGCCCGGCACGCGCCCCGGCTGCCGGCTCTCGCTCGCGGTGAGCGCGGCGGCCACGCCCTGGGCATGGAACAGGCGGGGGACCAGGTGGTCGAGCAACGGGTCGGCGGCCAGGACCGGGCGCCCGCGGCTCTTGCGCTGCCGCGACGCCACTCGCCACACCCAGCCCACGGTGAACGGGTCGCTGTCGGGCGGCTCGATGCCGGTCTCGATCACCAGCGCGGCGGCCAGGTCCCAGCCGGGCAGGCCCTGCAGCCGCCACCACGTCGGACCCGCCGGCGGGCGCAGCCGCTTCACCAGCCGCACGGCGAGGTCTCGCCGCCACGCCTCGGGACGGCGCCGCAGCACGGACATGACGGTCACGGCGTCGCGCTCGTGGTCGAGGGTCCGGCGCAGCTCCCGGCGGTTCAGCCAGGCCGCCACCTGTGCGGCCCCGGCCATGCAGGCCGCGCCGGCGAGCCGGTAACCGGAGGTCAGCTCGCGGACGCGCAGCCGGTCTCCGAACCCGCCGGCGGACCGCTCGACCAGGTGACCGGGCAGCCGGGCGGCCACCTCACGCCGGTCCGCGTCGCCGAGGCCGTTCAGGGCCTCCACGAGGCGCTCGTCGTTCTCCGCCTCGATGCGGGCAAGGACCTCCTCCCACGGGTTCATGCCGCCGTCATCTCAAGGCCGGAGGAGCGCGGGGTGAGCGGCGCGGCGGCGTGGGCGAGGGGACGCGCCCGCAGGCAAGCGATCATGGCCGGGACCCTACTGCCACGCGCCGACAATCACCCTCCTCCGCCCGTCCTCCCCGGCCGCCGTCGCCGGTGCCCTGGAGCCGCCGGTCCGCGTCGCGGCCGTGGGGAATCCGGCAGCCCAGGCGCGCCCGTCAGGCGGCGGACTCCGGCACGGGTGTGGGGCGGCTCACACTTGACGTAAGTGAGCGCTTGCTCAAATCTGGGTTGGTGACCGTGAACGTGGCCGATATCGACCTGTCGCAGATCCCGTTCTGGGCGCTCCCCCAGCAGGAGCGCGCCGATGCCTTCCGGCGCCTGCGCGCGCTGGACCGGCCTGTCTTCACCAAGGAGAACAAGGTGCCCTTCGTCGGGCACGGACCCGGTTACTACGCGCTGGTACGGCACGCCGACGTCTCCGAGGCCAGCAGGAACGCCGGGGTCTTCAGCAGCGAGCCGACCGCCAACAGCATCGTGGACATGCCCCGCTGGATGGCCGTCTACTTCGGCTCGATGATCAACATGGACGACCCCCGGCACGCGCGGCTGCGCCGGATCGTCTCGCGGGCCTTCACCCCCCGGATCCTGTCCAAGATGGAGGAGGACCTGCAGCGCGCGGCCACCCGCATCGTGGACGAGGCGGTCGCGGCGGGGCCCGACGACTTCGTCACGCAGATCGCCGCCCGCCTGCCGGTCGAGGTCATCTGCGACATGATGGGGGTCCCCCCGAAATACCACGACCGTGTGCTCCGGGCGACCAACATCATCCTCGGCAACGCCGACCCCGAGTACACCGGCATCGAGCCCGAGTTCAAGCGCTGGAACGTGGCCCGCGGCCTGCTCAAGCTGATGAACGCCGGGCGCGGCCTCAACCGGCTGGCCGCCCGGCTCGGCCGCGAGCGCCGCGGCAACTCCACCGGCGACCTGACCAGCCTGCTGGTCAACGGCGAGGAGTCCCTCACCCCGCAGGAGCTCGGCTCGTTCTTCATCCTGCTCGTGGTGGCCGGGAGCGAGACCACCCGCAACGCCATCTCGCACGGGCTGAAACTGCTCACCGACCACCCCGAGCAGCGGGCTCTGCTCATGGAGGACTTCGAGGGCCGCATCGGAGGGGCGGTCGAGGAGATCATCCGCTACTCCACCCCGGTGATCCAGTTCCGCCGGACCCTCACCCGCGACCACTCGATGAACGGCATGGACTACCGCAAGGGCGACAAGGTCCTGCTCTTCTACAACTCCGCCAACCGCGACGAGGCCGTCTTCACCGACCCGGACGTCTTCGACATCACCCGCCACCCCAACCCGCACGTCGGCTTCGGCGGGCCCGGACCGCACTACTGCCTCGGCGCCCATCTGGCCCGCCGCGAGATCACGGTGATGTTCCGCGAGCTGTTCACCCGCCTGCCGGAGATCCGCTCCACCGGCGAGCCCGACTACCTGCTGTCCAACTTCATCAACGGCATCAAGCACCTGCCGTACACGACCTAGAGCTCCGCTCCCGCCGTACCGGCCGGTGAGCCGGTCCACGGGGTGAGCGCCGGCGGTCCGGGGGTCGGGTGATCACCGCTGACGCACCGCCTGCCGTACGGGACAACCAAGTGCTAGGTTCCGAACCATGGAGATCAGGACGATCACGGCCAACGGGGTGGACTTCGCCTACCTGGAGATGGGGCGGGGGCCGCTCGCGCTCTGCCTGCACGGGTTCCCCGACACCGCACACACCTGGCGGCACCTGCTGCCGGAGCTGGCCGACCGCGGTTACCGGGCGGTCGCGCCGTTCATGCGCGGCTACGCGCCCACCTCGGTCCCGGCCGACGGGGCCTACGAGGGCGGTGCTCTGGTCGCCGACGCCTGCGCGCTGCACGAGGCGCTCGGCGGGGACGGCGACGCGGTGCTCATCGGCCACGACTGGGGTGCGTTCCCGGCCTACGGCGCGCCCGCCTTCGCCCCGGAGCGCTGGCGCAGGGCGGTCGCCATGGCGGTGCCCCCACCGGCGGCGATGATCTCGAGCTTCTTCCTCTACGAGCAGCTCAAGCGCTCCTTCTACGTCTTCCTGTTCCAGACTCCGCTGGCCGAGACGGCCGCCTCCCAGGAGGGGTTCTTCGAAGGGCTCTGGCGCGACTGGTCGCCCGGGTACGACGCCGCGCGGGATGTGGCGGAGGTGCGGCGGAGTCTCGCCGACCCGGCGAACCTGACCGCCGCGATCGGCTACTACCGGGCCATGCTCGGCGCCGTCCCGCCGACCGGCCGCTACACCGCCGAGCAGGCCGCGACAGGCGGGGACGTCCCGATCCTCTACCTGCACGGGGAGGGCGACGGCTGCCTGGACCCGGACCTGGCGGTGGCGGCCCCGGCGTTCCTGCCGCCCGGCTCCCGGATGGAACGTGTTCCAGGCGCCGGCCACTTCCTCCACCTGGAGCGGCCCAAGGAGGTGAACGGCCTCATCCTGGACTGGTTGCGCGGGTGACCGTATGGCAGGATCGGAAAACCGAACTCGGTTCTAGTGGAGGCTGGCATGGCGGTTTCAGGGGCTGGCGCGACGATCCCGCTGGCGGACATCGACCTGTCCGACATGGCGTTCTGGGAGCGGCCGATGGCCGAGCGCGAGGCGGCCTTCGCCGTGCTCCGCGCCCAGCCGGGCCCGGTCCGCTTCCCCGAGCCGGACATCGGCTTCGCCCCTGCCGGGCCCGGTTACTACGCGCTGGTACGGCACGCCGACATCGTCGAGGCCAGCCGGAACCCGGAGATCTTCTGCTCGGGCCGGAGCTCGACGAGCATCCACGACCTCCCCGCCGAGTTCAACGAGTACTTCGGCTCGATGATCAACATGGACGACCCCCGGCACGCGCGGCTGCGCCGGATCGTCTCCCGGGCCTTCACGCCCAAGATGATCAAGCAGTTCGAGGACGACGTCCAGGCCGAGGCCACCCGGATCGTCGACGACCTCATCGCCAAGGGCCCCGGCTGCGACTTCGTCACCGAGGTGGCCGCCAAGCTCCCCTTGAAGATCATCTGCGACATGATGGGCATCCCCGAGGAGCACTACCAGACGGTCTTCGACGCCTCCAACGTCATCCTCTCCGGCGGCGATCCCGAGTTCATCGAGGACGTCAGCCGCGCCGCCGAACTGCTCCTGGGAGCCGGGCAGCGCCTGCAGGACCTGGTCATCTCCCTGGCCGGCGCGGACGGCGCCGGCGACGACACCCTCATCGCCGCGCTGACCCGGGCCAACATCGACGGCGAGAAGCTGACGATGCAGGAACTGGGCTCGTTCTTCATCCTGCTGGTGGTGGCGGGCAACGAGACCACCCGCAACGCCATCTCGCACGGACTGCACCTGTTCACCGAGAACCCCGACCAGCGCGAGCTGCTGCTGGCCGACTTCGACGGCCGCGCGGCCGGGGCGGTCGAGGAGATCGTCCGGCTGGCCTCCCCGGTCGCCTGGATGCGCCGTACGGTCACCCGCGACCACGAGATGAACGGCACCCGCTACCGCGAGGGCGACAAGGTGGTGCTCTACTACTGGGCCGCCAACCGGGACGAGGCCGTCTTCACCGACCCCTACCGCTTCGACATCCTGCGGACCGAGGGGCCGCACGTGGGTTTCGGCGGGCCCGGACCGCACTTCTGCCTCGGCGCCCACCTGGCCCGCCGCGAGATCACCGTGATGTTCCGCGAGCTGTTCACCCGGTTGCCCCGGATCCGCTCCGTCGGCGAGCCCGCCCGGCTGCGCTCCAGCTTCATCAACGGCATCAAGCGCATGGGCTGTGACTTCTGACGCGACTTCTGGCCGGGCTCTCCGGCGGCGGGACTCCGGCCCGGCGCTGACGGGCGCCGGGCCCGGAAGCGCCGGGGCGGGCGCGCTCCTTCGCGCGTCCCGCCCGCACGCTCAGCCGGTGGTCGTCTTGATCGACTTGAAGACGGTGTTCACGTCGGGCAGCAGTTCCTTCGCGCTGTCCGGCACCGACATGTAGACGATCGCGGGCAGGTCGGCGCCGGTGCTCACGGCCGCCACGACGACGGTGGTCCTGTCGGTGCCCGACGTGACCTCGTAGGCGGCGAGCTGGGCCGGGAGACCGCCGATCGAGAGGGTCTGCTGGGCGGTCTTGCTGGCCTTGTTGTCTTCGGGGAAGAACTTGTTGCGCGCGGAGTTCGCCACGGCGTTGATCACCGGAGCGAGGTTCTCCGGCGAGGTGTAGTACTTCTTCAGCCGGGGCGAGAGCGGTCCCGACATCACCTGGGCGTACTGGTTCTTCCCGGTGGAGTCCTGGCCCGCGGGGGCGTACTGGCGGGTGTTGAAGCCGTACGTCGTCGGTACCGCCGGCCGGGTGTCCTGCCGCCAGGGCGCACCGAGCCTGGCGACGGTGAGAGCCGTGCCGGCGTCGGTGACGGTGCCGGCGACCGGCGAGGCGTCACCCTCGTAGCGCGGCAGTCTGCCGATCTTCTTCTTCGGCTTGCTGCTCGCCTTGGGCGTGGCGGCGGGCTTGGTCCCGGCGGCCGGGTCGCTCTCCTCGGCGGAGGCCAGCGGCCCGGCCAGGAAGGCCCACAGCAGCACGCCGACCAGCGCGATCACCGCCGACCCGGCGAGCGCGAAGACCCAGACCGGCTTGCCGGGTTCGTCGAACCCGTCGTCGTCGCCGATGGCCTGGTAGTTGTCGCCGAAGACGGTGTTCCACAGCTCCTGCTGGCGCTCCGGCGGCGGGGTCTTGGGCCCGCTGATCTGGCCCGCGGTGACGAACGGACGATTGGGGTCGGACGGGTCGCGGCTGAGGTGGCCGCCCGGCGGGACCGGCTGGCCCTGCTGCGGCTGGCCCTGCTGCGGGTAGCCCTGCTGTGGCCCGCCGGGATGCGCCGATGCGTGACCGTTGGGCGCGGGCTGCGGAGGCTGGGGATGGCCCTGTCCCGGTCCGCCGGGGTGGACGAGGCCCTGCTGCGCGGAGCCGTACGGGCCGCCGGGCAGTTCGTTGCCCGGGTGGGAGTGGCCGGGGTGGGAGTCGGCCGGGTGGGAGTGGCCGGGGTGGAAGTCGGCCGGGTGGGAGTGGCCGTTGCCGCCGGGCTGCCCTCCGTTGTCGCGCGGGGCCGCGTCGGGGGAGGCGGGGGCGCCGAACGTGGCGGTCCTGGCGAACGGGTCGACCTGGGCAGGGGGGTCGGTCCTGGCGAACGGGTCGGCCTGGACGGACGGGCCCGGCCGGGCGAAGGGGTCGGCCTGGGTCAGGGGGTCGGGCCGGGCGAAGGGGTCGGCCTGAGTGAACGGGTCGGGGGCCGTGCCCCACCCGCCGTTCTCCGCGACGGGAGCCGCGGGGGCGGGCGGCCAGGTGCCGAGGCTCTCCCGAGGCTGGGCGTCCTGCCGGGGCCCGTCGCCGCCCTGCGGGCCGGGAGCGCCGCCTTGCGTGGCGGCGAGGGTCTCGAAGGCCTGCTGCCACGAGCCGTTTCCGGGCACGGAGGCCTTCCAGGAGGTGTTGCCCGCGGGAGGCTCCTCCGGGGGAAGGGGAAGCCGGGGGCCCGTGCCGCCGAGGCCGAGCGGGTCGTTCGCCCAGGCCGGTGGAGGCTCGGGGGTTTCCGCCCATGCCGGAGGCAGGTGGGGCTGGCTGGAATGCTCCGAGGCCATGGGTTCCTTACCTCCCGTATGGGTGCCCGAATTGGGGGTATTGGGCATGCTCTCATGTGAAGCGGGGGAGTCCGCAGGGAAACGGGAGAACGCTCCCCTGAACTGGAGTCCAGTGGGATCGGTCGGAGGGTCCTGCATCGGCAGGCTCGCCTCCGTGGGATCCGGGCCCTGTCCCGGCCCTGCTGAGTGTGCCACGGTGAAAAGGGTAAACGGGATGGACGTATGGGGTCACAACCGATCTACCGTTAGGGCTTTTCGGCGCCCCTGACGCGGCGCCCCCGCCATTGTGCCGTCCCGGGCTCGCCGGTGTCCCGGATTCACCCGATCGTCCCTCCACACGGTTCAAGAAAAGAGTTGGGGACTGCGATAGGCTTTGGTTATGCGTGCCGCGACCCTGCTGCTTACCGGGCCGCATCGGCCTTCCCGGCGCTGAGCGCCTCGCCGATGCGGCTGCCCTTCGCGTGAGCGGAGGGTTTTTCTATTGGGGCGGATGGCTGAGATCATCTGCGCGGACGGACACCGAGGGAAGAAACGTGAGCGAGCGAGCGGACATGCAGAGCGACGAGCAGCACTACGACCCGCAGGCCCTGCAGGTCAAGTGGGGACGCAGGTGGGAGGAGCTGAACCCCTTCCAGGCCTCCGGGGATCCCGCCGACACCCGCGAGAAGCGCTACATGCTCGACATGTTCTCCTATCCTTCGGGCGACCTGCACATGGGGCACGCCGAGGCGTTCGGCCTGGGCGACGTCGTCGCGCGCTACTGGGTGCAGAAGGGCTACAACGTCCTGCACCCGGTCGGCTGGGACTCCTTCGGCCTGCCGGCGGAGAACGCCGCGATCAAGCGCAACGCGCACCCGGCCGAGTGGACCTACGCCAACATCGAGACCCAGGCCGCCTCCTTCAAGCGGTACGCGGTCTCCTTCGACTGGTCGACCCGCCTGCACACCAGCGACGCCGGCTACTACAAGTGGACCCAGTGGCTGTTCCTGCGCTTCTTCGAGCGCGGTCTGGCCTACCGCAAGGGCGGCCTGGTCAACTGGTGTCCCAACGACCAGACCGTGCTGGCCAACGAGCAGGTCGTCGGCGGCAGGTGCGAGCGCTGCGGCGCCGAGGTGGTCCGTCGCGAGCTGACCCAGTGGTACTTCAAGATCACTGAGTACGCCGACCGGCTGCTGGACGACATGCCCCAGCTGGAAGGCGGCTGGCCGGAGCGCGTGCTGAGCATGCAGCGCAACTGGATCGGCCGCTCCCAGGGCGCCGACGTCGACTTCGCGATCGAGGGCCGCGACGAGCCGGTCACCGTCTACACCACCCGCCCCGACACGCTGTACGGCGCGACCTTCTTCGTGGTCGCCCCGGACGCCCCGCTGGCCGCCGAGCTCGTCTCCGACGAGCAGCGGGCGGCCTTCGAGAAGTACCGGGCCGAGGTCGCCAAGCTGAGCGACATCGACCGGCTGTCCACCGAGAAGGAGAAGACCGGCGTCTTCCTGGGCCGGTACGCCATCAACCCGGTCAACGGCGAGCGCATGCCGGTCTGGGCCGCCGACTACGTGCTGTCCGACTACGGCCACGGCGCCATCATGGCCGTGCCCGCGCACGACCAGCGCGACCTGGACTTCGCCCGCGCCTTCGACCTGCCGGTTCGGGTCGTCGTGCACACCGGCCTGGCCGACCCGGGCGAGACCGGCGTGGCCACCTCCGGCGACGGCGCCCTGGTCAACTCCGGCCCGCTGGACGGCCTGGACAAGGCCTCCGCGATCCGGAAGATCACCGAGATCCTGAGCGAGCGGGGCACCGGCAAGGCGGCGGTCAACTACCGGCTGCGCGACTGGCTGCTGTCCCGTCAGCGCTTCTGGGGCTGCCCCATCCCGATCATCCACTGCCCCGGCTGCGGCGAGGTCCCCGTCCCGGACGAGCAGCTGCCGGTCACCCTGCCCGATCTGCGCGGTGAGGCCCTGGCGCCCAAGGGCGTCTCCCCGCTGGCCTCGGCCGAGGACTGGGTCAACGTGTCCTGCCCCAAGTGCGGCGGCGCCGCCAGGCGCGACACCGACACCATGGACACCTTCGTCGACTCCTCGTGGTACTACCTGCGCTATGTCGACCCGGACTACGAGGGCGGCCCGTTCGACGTCGAGAAGGTCCGCCAGTGGGGCCCGATCGACCAGTACGTCGGCGGTGTCGAGCACGCCATCCTGCACCTGCTGTACTCCCGGTTCTTCACCAAGGTCCTGCACGACATGGGCATGGTGGACTTCACCGAGCCGTTCACCCGCCTGATGAACCAGGGCCAGGTCATCAACCAGGGCAAGGCGATGTCCAAGTCCCTGGGCAACGGCGTGGACCTGGGCCAGCAGATCGACGCCTTCGGCGTGGACGCCGTCCGGCTGACCATGGTCTTCGCCGGGCCGCCCGAGGACGACATCGACTGGGCCGACGTCTCGCCCGCCGCCTCGCAGAAGTTCCTGGCCCGCGCCTTCCGCGTCATGGCGGAGGCCGGGGCGGCGTCCACCCCCGGGGCGGACTTCGCCACCGGTGACCTGAACCTGCGCAAGACGGTCCACAAGACCATCGACGAGGTCACCAAGCTGGTCGAGGGCCACCGGTTCAACGTCGCGGTGGCCCGCATGATGGAGCTGACCAACGCGGTCCGCAAGGCCATCGACTCCGGTCCCGGCGCGGCCGACCCGGCCGTCCGCGAGGGCGCCGAGGCCCTGGCCGTCATGCTGTCGCTGGTCGCGCCGTACGCCGCGGAGGAGGGCTGGGAGCGCCTGGGCCACCCCGCCTCGGTCGCCACCGCCGGCTGGCCGGTCGCCGAGGAAGCCCTGCTGGTCGAGGATTCCGTCACCTGCGTCGTGCAGGTCGCGGGGAAGGTCCGCGACCGGCTGGAGGTCTCCCCGGACATCTCCGAAGCGGACCTGAAGGCTCTGGCGCTGGCCTCCGAGCGGGTCCGGGGCTTCCTGTCCGAGACCCCGCGCAAGGTCATCGTCCGCGCGCCGAAGCTGGTCAACATCGTCCCCTAGCGGGAAAGGGGCGCGCCGGGTCACGACCCGGCGCGCCCCTTCGCTTAGGGTTCGCCCATGCGAGGTATGGGTGGCGTGAGCGCGTTCCTGGCAGCCGCGGTGCTGGTCCTGCCGGGCTGCTCGGGCGGTGACGGGTCCCGGCCCACGGCCGGCTCGGGACTCCGCGCGGCGATGGCGGAGGTCTCCGGGGACGGACCCGCCGCCCTGCACTTCGAGTACGGCGACATGGCCCACTGGCGCGAGCTCGGCGTCGTCACCGGCCAGGGGCCGGGACAGGACAAGACCTGGCTCCCCGCCGTGGGATACGGGCTGGGCGAGCTCTCCAGGGCGGGGCGGCTGCTGACCGAGAAGACGGGCATCGCCCCGTACGCCGCCGACCACGCCGTCTCGATCGGAGTGCCGCCGGACACGGCGGTCCGCGTCGACGGGGGTGTCGACGCCGGGACCGTCGAGGACAAGCTGACCGGGCTGGGCGGGAGGCCCGGGAAGGTGGGCGAGCACGACGGCCTCTCGCTCGCCGACGACCACGCCCTCGATCCGCAGGGGCCGTTGATCGAGCTCGGCCTGCTGAACCAGTTCAACAAGGCCGTCGTCACCGGCTCCACGGTCGCCGTGGGAACGGCCGCCGCACCCGTCTCCGCCGCGCTCGGCGGGACCAGGTCCCTCGCGGAGGTCCCTTCGCACGCCGCCGTCGCGGACTGCCTCGGCGACGTCGTCACCGCGACCGTCACCGTGCCGGGGGACTCCCGGACGGTCGCCCTCTACGGGGTCGGGCTCCGCCGTCCCGCCGCTCCCGGCGACACCGCGGTCAACGTGATCTGCGTGGTGCCCAAGAGCGGCGCGATCCCCTCGGTGCGGCAGGCATTCACCACCGGGCTCACCACGGAGGCCTCCACCACCCAGGGGAAGCCGTACGGAGGGCTGGCGAAGGAGATCACGCATGACGAGGTGGTGAACGGTGACGTCACGGTCCTGCGTGCCACCCTCACCCTGACATCGGGTACGTCGGTCACCTTCGCGCACCAGATGCTGGCCCGCGGTGAACTCGACGGGGTCGCCGGCTCCGGCGACCCCGTGAACCTCCTGACGCCCACCCCGGCACCGAGCTCCTGAGAGTCGCGCCGTCGGCGGGCGCGGGAGCCGTCTCGGCGGGTCCCGCCGGGGCGGAGAGGGCGGTCAGGGAGAGACCGTCACGGACGGGAGGCCTTCACCGCCCGCGAGATCCGGTCGAGGATCTCGGACAGGACCGGGCCGGAGGTGGCGAAGTTCAGCCGGGCGAAGTCCTCACCGCCCGGGCCGAACAGGGGGCCGGGACTGAGCAGCACTCTGGCCTCGCGTTCGAGGAACGCGGCGGGCTCCCCCTCCAGCGCGAGTCCGGACAGGTCCAGCCAGGCTAGGTAGGTGGCGTCGGGGACGCGGTAGCCGACTCCCTCGGGGAGCCGCTCGGCGATCAGGTGGCGGTTGCGGTCGAGCACCGCCCGCGCCTCCTCCAGCCAGTCGTCGCTGCTCTGCCAGGCCGCCACCGTCGCCTCGACCCCGAAGACGTGGGCCGCGCCGTACAGGTGGGTGGGCTGGGCGGCCAGGGCCGTGCGCAGGGCGGGCGAGCCGACGTGGGCCACCGAGCAGCGGATGCCGCCCAGGTTGAACGCCTTGGTGGCGGAGGTGAGCGTGACGGTCCGCTCGGGCAGCAGGGCGGCGAAGGGGATGTGCTCGCCGGGGGTGTGGACCAGGTCGGCGTGGATCTCATCGGAGATCACCAGCAGGTCGTGGCGCTCGGCCAGCTCGGCCAGGCCGGTCAGTTCCTCGCGGGTGAAGGCGCGGCCGGTCGGGTTCTGGGGGTTGACCAGCAGCAGCACGCGGCAGCGGCCCCCGGCGAGCCGTGCGGCCAGCGCCTCGGGGTCGAACCCCCAGGAGCCGCCGGCGGGCTCCATCGGGATCGGCAGCGCCGGCCGGTTCATCTCGGTCAGCGTGCCGAGGAAGGGAGGGTAGGCCGGGACGTGCACGGCCACCTCGTCACCGGGGCGGGTGGCGACGTGCAGGATGACCTGGAGGGCCTGGTTGATGTCGCTGAAGGACCGCACGTGGCCGGGGTCGGGGCGCCAGCCGTACCGGCCCTCCATCCGTGCGGCGAAGGTCTCGGCCAGCGGGCCGGCGCCGGGGCGGTCGAGCCAGACCGGGTACCCGAGGTCGCCGTGGGCCCGGCGGGTCAGGGCCTCACGTACCGCGGGGGCGACCGGGAAGTCCATGTCGGCGATCCAGGCGGGGATCACACCGGGCGCGGGCTGGGACCATTTCACTCCGTCCCGGGCGGTCAGGGTCTCCAGTGTCAGCGCGTTCAGGCCAGATGTCTCGGTCACCGCCCCAGCCTAATCGGGGCGGTGACCGATGTATCAGGAGATATCGGGCCTACCGGTGGATATCCGGATAGGTCAACCGAGGCCGTTCTTCATCGCGCCGATCAGCTCACCGTTGGCGGTGTCGCCGCTCAGCTCCCAGAAGAAGGCGCCGCCCAGCCCCTGGTTCTTGGAGTAGCCCATTTTCCCGCCGATGGTGGCCGGGGTGTCGTAGCTCCACCACTGGGTGCCGCAGTGGGCGTAGGCCGTACCGGCGACCGTGCCGGTGGCGGGGCACCTGGTCTTGAGGACCTTGTAGTCCTCGATGCCCTGCTCGTAGGTGCCGGGGGCGGGGCCGGTCGCGGTGCCGCCCGGGGCGGCCTGGGTCACGCCGGTCCAGCCGCGGCCGTAGAAGCCGATGCCCAGCAGCAGCTTGCTCGCCGGGACGCCCTTGCCCTTCAGCTTCTGGATGGCGGCGTCGGAGTTGAAGCCCTCGTGCGGGATGCCGTTGTAGGAGGTGAGGGGGGAGTGCGGAGCGGTCGGGCCCTGCGCGGCCCAGGCGCCGAAGTAGTCGTAGGTCATGACGTTGTACCAGTCGAGGTACTGGGCGGCGCCGCCGTAGTCGGCCGCGTCGATCTTGCCGCCGGAGCTGCCGTCGGCCGTGATGGCGGCGGTGACCAGGTTGCCGGAGCCGAAGCGGGCCCGCAGCGCCGACATCAGAGTCTTGAAGGAGGAGAAGCCGCTGGTGTCGCAGGTGAGGCCGCAGGCGTTGGGGTACTCCCAGTCGATGTCGATGCCGTCGAACACGTCGGCCCAGCGCGGGTCCTCGACCAGCCGATAGCAGGACTCGGCGAAGGCCGCGGGGTTGGCCGCCGCCTGGCCGAATCCGCCGGACCAGGTCCAGCCGCCGAAGGAGTACAGGATCTTGATGTTCGGGTAGGCCTTCTTCAGCTTGCGGAGCTGGTTGAAGTTGCCGCGCAGCGGCTGGTCCCAGGTGTCGGCGACGCCGTCGACGCTCTGGTCGGCGGTGTAGGCCTTCTCATAGTCGGCGAAGCCGTCGCCGATGGTGCACCGGCCGCCCTGGACGTTGCCGAAGGCGTAGTTGATGTGGGTCAACTTGGACGCCGAGCCGCTGGTCACGATGTTCTTGACGTGGTAGTTGCGGCCGTAGACGCCCCAGTTGGTGAAGTAGCCCAGCAGCTTGTTCCCGCCGGTGCCGCCCTCCTTGGTGGTGACCTTCAGTTCGTTGCCCGGTCCGGAGCGGTTCCCGGCGGCGTCGCGGGCCCTGACGGTGTAGGCGTACGCGGTCGCGGGCGTCAGGCCGGTGTCGGTGTGGCCGGTGCCGGTGACGGTGGTGACGAGGGTGCCGCCTCGGTAGATCTCGTAGCCGGTGACGCCGACGTTGTCGGTGGAGGCGTCCCAGGCCAGCTCGGCGGTGGTGGCGGTGACGGTCCCGGCGCGCAGGTTGCGCGGGACGGTCGGCGCCTCGGTGTCACCGCCGTCGCCCTTCGTGGTGACCTTCAGCTCGTTGCTCGGCCCGGAGCGCTGGCCGGCGGTGTCACGGGCGCGGACGGTGTAGGTGTACGCGGTCGCGGGCGTCAGGCCGGTGTCGGTGTGGCCGGTGCCGGTGACGGTGGTGACGAGGGTGCCGCCTCGGTAGATCTCGTAGCCGGTGACGCCGCGGTCGTCGGTGGAGGCGTCCCAGGCCAGCTCGGCGGTGGTGGCGGTGACGGTCCCGGCGCGCAGGCCGCCCGGGACGGTGGGCGGGGTGTCCTCACCGCTCGCGCCGGTCACCGAGATCGCCGAGACGGTCGCGTAGTTGGCCCCGCCGTTCATGTTGAACTGCACGTCGAGGGCACCGTCGGTGACCGTCACCGGGAAGGTCTTGTCACAGGCGGTCAGCCTGCCGCAGGCGGCGAAGATGTCGAAGGCGGTCAGGGCGTTGGCGCCCTCGGCCCGGACGTCGAACTTGCGCTGGCCCGCTGCGTTGGCCCAGTCCTCGACCATCTTCAACGTCACCTGGTAGGTGCCGTTGGGGATGTCGAAGCGGTAGCCGCCCCAGCCGTTGAAGGTGTTGTAGCTCTGGTAGAGGGAGTCGTCGGTGGTGCCGGCGATCGGGCTGCCGGTCGTGTTCGTTCCGTAGCTGGTCTGGTAGCCCCAGTCGCCGCTGGTGTAAGCCTTGTCGGCGGACCACTGGACGCCCGCGCCGTCGGTGACGGCCGCGCCGCCCGAGTTGGCCCGGATCGGCACGGCGGCGGCGCCGTGTGCTCCCGGTGCCATGGCGACGGCTGCGCCGAGAGGGAGCAGCATGGCTCCCGTCGCGGCTAAGAGTTTCAGGACGAGTCTGTTGCGCACGAACGTTACCTCTCTACCTGCACGGGGGGATTAAATTAATAAGAAGCTTTCCTATTAATTTGGGGTGAACGTATCCCTGCCACCAGACCCGGTCAAGGTGCGAAATTTCGGGGGTCAAACGGGGATTTCAGGAGGGCGGCCAGTGCCAGGCGATGCCGAGCGTTCCGGAGGAGACGTCGCAGGCCGACAGGTGCACGGTGTGGTGGACGTTCGGTACCAGGGTCGCGGTTCGGAGGATCTCGCCGTCCGGGCTGCGGCGGCTGTAGGAGTAGCAGTCTGCCGGGAGCGCCGCAGGGTCGAATCGCACCTCGACCAGGAACTGGCCCACCGGGCGGCGGAAGCCGTACTCGTGGCCGGTGCAGGGAGCGGGCGGGTGATCGCGGGCTTCCCACTCGAAGACCCAGGTCTCCCCCCTGCGCAGCACCTGCTCGAAAAGGAGCTCCGCGACCGGTGCCGGCTCCCGCCGGACCTCGCCCAGCCGGCAGTTCTCCAGCGGGAGGATCTCGCGGGCGCCGGAAGCCGGCCCGGGATCGGTGAACGGGCCGGCCAGGTAGCGGTCCACCCCGTGCCGGTGCGCCCTGATCAGGGTGCGCGCCCACACCGAGATGCGGCGCCCGGCGGCGTCGAGGGTCACCTTCTGGTGCTGGCTGATGACGGTTACGTCCCGCGCGCGAGGCCCGGGTCCCCCGGAGCGCCCGGCCGGCCCGGGGTCGTTCCGGAGCAGGCCCGTCAGCGCCTGCTCCGGAACGCCGAGGACGCCCTCCAGGGCCGTGACCACCGCCATCGACCGCTCGCTGCCAGGGCGCCGCTGTCCCCGCTGCCAGTCGCTCAGCGTGGACAGCGCGACCGTCAGCCCGCGCTTGGCGAGCCGGGTCCGGATCCGGTCGAGGGAGAGTCCGCTCTCCCGGATGCAGGCCCGGAGTGCGAGGTGGAACGGGCCGGAGCGGAGCAGGGTGTCACGGTCACCGATCGGTTCGGGGGTCCGGCGCGGCATGAGGGCGCTCCTGTGATCGCGTCTGTCACGCGGCGCCTGAACCCTCGCGTTCCCGCCCCTCGTCCGGGAACGCGTGCCGGCCGCGCTCTGTGCGGGAGTGAGCGTAGGCCGTTTCGGGACACAAGGAAAGATCGTTTCTTCACCGGCCGCCGGGATCGCGGACATGCCGGAAGGGCGGGACCCGCTCGCGGGTCCCGCCCTTCCGGTGCGGTCGTCTCGACGCATGACGACATCCGGTGGTACGGCGCACGCCGTGCCACCGGGTGGAGCTTTCGGTGCCGGCCGGGTCAGAGCCTGCGCAGGACCGCCACGACCTTGCCCAGGACGGTGGCCTCGTCACCCGGGATGGGGTCGTAGTTGGGGTTGTGCGGGACGAGCCAGACGTGGCCGTCCTTCCGCTTGAAGGTCTTGACCGTGGCCTCTCCGTCGATCATCGCCGCGACGATGTCGCCGCTGTCGGCCACCGGCTGCTGGCGGACGACCACCCAGTCGCCGTCGGCGATCGCCGCCTCGATCATCGAGTCACCGGCCACCTGGAGCAGGAAGAGGGTGCCCTCGCCCACGAGCTGCCTGGGCAGGGCGAAGACGTCTTCCACGCTCTCCTCGGCGAGGATCGGGCCGCCGGCGGCGATCCGGCCGACCAGCGGCACGTAGGCCGCGGTCGGGCGGCTGACCGGTGCCTCGTCCGTGGTGGCGTCGGGATCCACCCACAGCACCGGCTCGCCCGGCAGACGGACCTCGAGCGCCCGGGGGCGGTGCGGGTCGCGCCGCAGGTAGCCCTTGCGCTGCAACGCGGTCAACTGGTGCGAAACGCTGGAGGTGCTGGTGAGCTGCACCGCCTCGCCGATCTCGCGCATCGACGGCGGATAGCCGCGCTGCTGCACCGAGTCGCGGATCACCTCAAGGATCTTGCGCTGCCTGGGGGTGAGGCCAAGGGAGTCACGTCTGCGCACCGCCAGATCACTGACGGGCGCGCCGTTCTCTTTCTGCTCGCTCATGCGATCTCCTTGCCTCCCGGTCCGTATTCCTCATGTCGCACACAGCGACCGTACTCCCGTCGAAGATCATCTTCAAACAATTGTTCGAGTTGTCCTCGAAATCGGTGGCGGCGTGGTGTACAACATCGTACGGGAGTTCGATCGACATCGTGTTCGATTCGCCGATCTTTCTTCGACCTGTGTTCGGTCGGGCCGGAGGGATGGGGGCCGTGGTGAAGGCGACCGCTCAGACGCGACGATCCCGGAGAGTGTCCGCCGGACGGCCCGGACCCGCGGGGAACACCCGATATCCTGGTGCGCCCCTCCGGCTCACCCGCAGGGGGCGGATCGTGGTGCTGGCCCTGCTCGTCCTGGTCACCCTCGGGCTGCTCTGGATCGCCTCGCGTGTCGACGCGGCCTCGGTGACCGGGCGCGAGGGCCGGGAGGGCCCGCCGTGGGTGATGGTGCGCGAAGGCGACACCCCCTGGGAGGTCGCCTTCGCGATGGCCCCGGAGGGCGGCCCCGCCGTGACCGTTCACCGGATCGCGGCCGTCAGCGGCCTGCCCGCCTCCGTGATCCGGTCCGGAGACCGGCTCCGCCTGCCGGCCGGACCGGCGGACTGAGCGCACCCGCCGGTGCGGGCCGGCGAGTGCCGTGCCGGAGCGGCCGCGGGCGCGGCGGGCGTCCGGGAGGGGTGCCGGAAGGGGCGACACGCCCGGCCGGGACGAGTTCGGAGCGCTGATCAGCGACTTCGGCGGGGACCCCCCGTCTAACTTGCGTTCATGGTCGTGCACTTCTACGGTTGGACCACAACATCTAGTGGCTTTATCGGTGCACTCCACCACAAATTGTGTTTCTGCTACCGCACCTCGATTGTCGGGGGTGTGCGCGAGCGTCCCCGCGTGGGCACTCTGGGACACATGGTGCAGGTGAGCCGACCGGTGGACCAGGGAGGCGACGCGCATGCACTGTCCGTTCTGCCGCCACCCGGACACGCGGGTCATCGACAGCCGCTCCACCGAGGACGGCGGGGCGATCCGCCGCAGGCGCACGTGCCCTGAGTGCGGGCGCCGGTTCACCACGCAGGAGACGGTGCTGCTGATGGTGAGCAAGCGCAGCGGGGTGACCGAGCCGTTCTCCCGGGACAAGGTGATCGCCGGCGTCCGGCGGGCCTGCCAGGGACGGCCGGTCAGCGAGGACTCCCTGGCCCAGCTCGGCCAGCGGGTCGAGGAGGGCATCCGGGGGACGGGGGCTGCGGAGATCCCCGCCCACGAGGTCGGCCTGGCCATCCTGGGCCCGCTCCGCGAACTGGACGAGGTGGCCTATCTCCGCTTCGCCTCGGTCTACCGAGGGTTCGAGACGCTGGCCGACTTCGAGGCCGAGATCGAGCAGTTGCGGGCGGAGCGTTCCGCCAAGCAGGACTGAAGAAGTCAATCCCCGGGCGCCGGGGGACGAACAGCGGCGCGTTGATGTGGTCCGGATCGTGGGCTCGTTCGAGTCCCAGAAGGGGGAAGTCATGACGGAGACGGTCAGCGGCACGGCGGCGCGCGGAGGCAAGCGCCCGCGCAAGGGGCTGAAGATGAAGCGCATCTTCACCACCGCCGGTGTGCATCCGTACGACGAGGTGCGCTGGGAGCGCCGTGACGTCGTCATGACCAACTGGCGCGACGGCTCGGTCAACTTCGAGCAGCGCGGCGTGGAGTTCCCCGCCTCCTGGTCGGTCAACGCCGCCAACATCGTCACCACCAAGTACTTCCGCGGCGCGGTCGGCACCCCGCAGCGCGAGTGGAGCCTCAAGCAGCTCGTCGACCGCGTGGTGGGCGTCTACACCCGCACCGCCGTCGAGCATGGTTACTTCGCGACCGACGAGGACGCCGAGATCTTCGACCACGAGCTCAAGCACGCCCTGGTCAACCAGGTCTTCAGCTTCAACTCCCCGGTCTGGTTCAACGTCGGCACCGCCTCGCCCCAGCAGGTCAGCGCGTGCTTCATCCTGGCCGTCGACGACCAGATGGAGTCCATCCTCGACTGGTACAAGGAAGAGGGTGTGATCTTCAAGGGCGGTTCCGGCTCCGGAGTGAACCTCTCCCGGATCCGCTCCTCCAAGGAGCTGCTCTCCAGCGGCGGCACGGCCAGCGGCCCGGTCTCCTTCATGCGCGGCGCGGACGCCTCCGCGGGCACCATCAAGTCGGGCGGCGCCACCCGCCGCGCCGCCAAGATGGTCGTCCTCGACGTCGACCATCCCGACATCGAGGAGTTCATCCAGGCCAAGGCGCGCGAGGAGGACAAGGTCCGCGCCCTGCGCGACGCCGGGTTCGACATGGACCTCGGCGGCAAGGACATCGTCTCCGTCCAGTACCAGAACGCCAACAACTCCGTGCGCGTCTCCGACGAGTTCATGCGCGCGGTGGAGAACGGCGAGGAGTTCGGCCTGCGCGCCCGGCTGTCCGGCGAGGTCATCGAGAAGGTCGACGCCCGCGAGCTGTTCCGCAAGATGGCGACCGCCGCCTGGGAGTGCGCCGATCCCGGCGTGCAGTACGACGACACGATCAACGACTGGCACACCAGCCCCGAGACGGGCCGCATCACCGCCAGCAACCCGTGCTCGGAGTACCTCCACCTGGACAACTCCTCCTGCAACCTGGCCAGCATCAACCTGATGAAGTTCCTGAAGGACGACAACACCTTCGACATCGAGAACTTCGTGAAGGTCACCGAGCTGATCATCACCGCGATGGACGCCTCCATCACCTTCGCCGACTTCCCGACCGAGAAGATCGGCGAGACCACCCGCGCCTACCGCCAGCTCGGCATCGGCTACGCCAACCTCGGCGCGCTGCTCATGGCCACCGGCCACGCCTACGACTCCGACGGCGGGCGAGCCATCGCCGGGGCGATCACCTCGCTGATGACCGGTGCCTCCTACCGCCGCAGCGCCGAGCTGGCCGGGGTCGTGGGGCCGTACGACGGCTACGCCCGCAACGCCGAGGCGCACAAGCGCGTCATGCGCAAGCACGCCGCAGCCAACGACGCCCTGCGCACGCTGGACGCCATAGACGGAGCCGTCCACGCCGAGGCCTCCCTGCAGTGGGCGGAGTGCCTCAAGCTGGGAGAGAAGAACGGCTACCGCAACGCCCAGGCCTCGCTGCTGGCGCCCACCGGCACCATCGGCCTGATGATGGACTGCGACACCACCGGCATCGAGCCCGACCTGGCGCTGGTCAAGTTCAAGAAGCTCGTCGGCGGCGGCTCCATGCAGATCGTCAACCAGACGATCCCGCGGGCGCTCAAGCAGCTCGGCTACCAGGAAGAGCAGATCGAGGCGATCGTCGAGTTCATCGCCGAGCACGGCCACGTCGTCGACGCTCCCGGTCTGCGGCGCGAGCACTACGAGGTCTTCGACTGCGCCATGGGCGAGCGGGCCATCGCCCCGATGGGCCACGTCCGCATGATGGCCGCCGCGCAGCCGTTCCTGTCGGGCGCGATCAGCAAGACGGTCAACCTGCCCGAGTCCGCGACGGTCGAGGACATCGAGCAGGTCTACATGGAGGGCTGGAAGCTCGGCCTGAAGGCCCTGGCCGTCTACCGTGACAACTGCAAGGTGGGCCAGCCGCTCTCGGCCGCCGGCAAGAAGACCGACGACAAGGCCGAGGAGAAGGCCGAGGACGCGGAGCCGGAGGTCCGGGTGGTGGAGATCAGCCGCCCGACCCGCCGCCGGATGCCGAACCAGCGGCCCAGCACCACCACCCGCTTCACCGTGGGCGGCGCCAAGGGCTACATGACCGCCTCCTCCTACCCCGACGACGGCGTGGGCGAGGTCTTCCTGAAGATGTCCAAGCAGGGCTCGACCCTCGCGGGCGTCATGGACGCCTTCTCCGTGGCGATCTCCATCGGGCTGCAGTACGGCGTGCCGCTGGAGACCTACGTCAGCAAGTTCGTCAACATGCGCTTCGACCCGGCGGGCATGACCGACGACCCGGACATCCGCATGGCCGCCTCGGTGATGGACTACATCTTCCGCCGGCTGGCCCTGGACCACCTGCCCTACGACGAGCGCGCCGCCCTCGGCATCTTCTCCGCCGCCGAGCGCGCCGCCCAGCAGCGGGGCGAGGACCCGGCCGTCGTCCACAACGACGAGGTCATCGCCGAGCTGGCCACCTCGGCCCCGATCGAGAAGCCCCGGGCCGAGGGCAGGGCCGAGCTCCTGCCGGAGCCGGTGCGCGGCGGCTCCCTGGAGTCCCACCAGGGCCGCACCGCCGACGCCCCGCTCTGCATGACCTGCGGCACGAAGATGCGCCCGGCCGGAAGCTGCTACGTCTGCGAGGGCTGCGGCTCCACCAGCGGCTGCAGCTGATCTCGGTCACCGGTGGCTCTGCACCGGTTGCTCAAGGCAGGGAACCGGGTGAAGGTCCGGTTCCCTGCCTGTGCCGTCTGCGGCCTGGGGGACCTCACCTCGGTGGCGGCGAGTCGTCCGCCGGTGTCCGGACGGTGCGGCGGCGAACCGGCAGGCCGGTGATCGGGCGTCACGTCTCCTCGGGGTCCCGCCCGAGCACGGCCCGCTGCGCCGGATGCGATGGGAACGGCTCATGCCCATCTCCCCGCCGCGGCCGAAAGCCGTCACCCTCTCCTGCCGATCACAGGCGTCGAGCCGCAGGGGCGTCCCCCCGGAGGACGGGCCGCCCCGAGGCGCTGCGCGGGGCGGCCGTCGGCCGGCCTAGAGCCAGTGGTTGTCGTGGCGGAGGAAGAACTCCGCCAGTTCCTCCTCGCCGGGACGGCCGGAGACGGCGAACTCGGCGAGTCCCTCGAAGTAGCCCTCCCTGGGCGCCCCGGGGGAGAAGTGCAGGAGCATGGAGGCGGGCTCGCCCGACTCGTTGCGGAAGCCGTGGATCCCGCCCTCGGGGACGTGGACGAAATCTCCCGGGACCGTGTCGATCCAGCGGTCGCCGTTGAAGATCTTCACTGTCCCGGACAGGATGAAGAACGACTCGGAGAGCGACCGGTGGAAGTGGGGCCCGGGACCGGACGGCTCCGGTCCCATGTTCCACCGGTAGAGGCCGAACTTCCCGCCGGTGGAGGCGCCCGTCGCCAGATAGTCCACCGTGTTTCCGCTCTGATAGGTCAGGTCGGGCTCGTGGCCCGCGGGGCGGAAGGTCGCACTGACCTCGCCTTTGTCCCCGAAATAGCTCGGTTCCGGATATGTCATGATCTTTACCTTACGTGCCTGACCTCCGGGGGCGGCGAGGGGCTACGGCGCGAGCCGCTCCAGGAGCTTGGCGACCCGCTCGACGTCGGCCTCGGTGGTGCGCCAGTTGCTGAAGGCGGCGCGGAGGGCGGGAATCCCGTCGTAGACGGTCGGGGTGAGGAACGCCTCGCCGGACTCGATGATCGCGCCGACGAGCTCCCCGGCCCGCTCGGGTGCGTCGGCCAGGGTGAAGCAGACCACGTTGAGCCGGACCGGGGCCAGCAGCCGGTAGGCGGGCAGTGCGGCGATCCGCTCGCCGAGCAGCGCGGCGAGGGCGATGTCGCGCCGGACGATCTCCGCATGGCCCTCGCGCCCGTAGGCGGCGAGGGTGAACCACGCCGGTACGGCGTGCAGCCGCCGGGAGTTCTCCGGAGTCAGGTGCACCGGCTCGGGGTCGTCGCCGAGCGGGCCGAGGTACGCGGCGGCGGAGTTGGCGAAGATCCGGGCCTGCAGGTCGCGGCGGCGGGTGAACTGCACCGCGCTGCTGTAGGGGACGTTCAGCCACTTGTGCAGGTCCACGCAGACCGAGTCCGCCTCGCCGAGCCCGTCGACGAGGTGGGCGTGGTCGGGGGAGAGCGCGGCGAAGGCGCCGAAGGCGGCGTCCACGTGCAGCCAGAAGGGGTACCGCTCGCGCAGGGCGGCGATGGCGCGCAGGTCGTCGAAGTCGACGGTGTTCACCGTGCCGGCGTTGGCGACCACGATCGCGGGCCTCCCGCCGAGCTCCTCCAGCGCCTCCTCCAGCCGCGCCACGTCGACGGCCTCGCGGCCGGGCAGGAGGTCGACGCGCCGCATCGCCGAGCGTCCCAGCCCGAGCAGGGACAGGGCCTTGCCGACGCTGGAGTGCGGGCTTCCGGAGAGCACGGTGACCGGGCCGAGCGCGGCGACGCCCTGCTCGGCCACCGGGATCCCGTTGCGCTCGCCCAGCCACTCCCGCGCGATGGCCAGACCGGCGGCGTTCGACATGGTGGCGCCGCTGACCAGCGTGCCCTCGTGCTCCGGAGGCAGGCCGAACAGCTCGCGCAGCCAGGCGACGGTCTCCCGCTCCAGGTCGGGGGCGGTGGAGTCGATGCCGGAGGTCGGGTTCTGGTCGAGGGCGCCGGTCAGCCAGTCGCCCGCCAGCGAGGCGGGGGTGGCGCCGCCGGTCACGAAGCCCAGGTAGCGGGGGCCGGGACTGGCCGCGAAGCCGGGCTCCCAGCGCTCGGCGAACGCCTCCGTCGCCCCCTTGGCCCCGACGCCCTCCACGGGCAGGGGAGCGGGCGCCCGCCGTACCGGCGTCCGGGCGACCGGTCGGTCGCTCAGGCCGGCGAGGAGCCGTACGGCGTAGGCCCGCGTCTCGTCGAGCAGTTCGGGCAGGCGTGCGAGGTCGTCATCGAGGAGTGGATGCATGCGCCCACCGTAGGCACCCGGCGGATTTCCGTCTCCGGCCAATCAGCCGGAATGGCCTGATTCATGGTGCTGTCCCGTCGGGGGCGTCACCGGTCACGGACTCGCCGGGGTTCGGGAAGAACGGGCGGTGACCCAGCGGCGGCCGATCTCCTCCTCGGCGGGAGGCGGGCCCGGCAAGGGCTCGGCCGAGGTCAGGCGGAGGGAGTCCAGTGCCAGGGCCAGGTAGCGGTGCCTGAGCTCCATCGTGCGCTCCTCGTCGCCGAGGTGGACGGCGGTGATCTGCTCGAGGATCATCGACAGGTCGGTGACCTCCAGGCCGGGGCGGAGCACCCCGGCGTCCCCGGCCCGCTCGAAGATCCGCCGGGTCAGCTCCATGGCGTAGGCCGACTCGCGGAAGAGCTCCTCGTCCGGAGCGAAGGTCCCGGCCAGGTTGACGGTGAGGGAATGGGTGTCGGCGTCGACGATGCGGCGCATGAAGCGGGCGAAGACGGCCCACGGGTCACCCTCGTCGGCGAGCGCCGCCTCCGCCTCGGCCGTGTAGCGTTTCAGCCCGTCGGAGCAGAGCTTGCGCAGCAGGATCTCCTTGCTGGCGTAGCGGCGGTAGAGCGCGCTGATGCCCACTCCGGCCCGCTCCGCCACGGCCGAGACCGGCGCGCCGGGGTCGGCGACGAAGACGGCGCGGGCCGCCTGGAGGATCGTCTGGTCGTTGCGGGCGGCCTGGGCCTTCCGGCCGTTCATCGGGGTCTGGGGCGTTGACTCCATGCTGCCAGTGTAGCTCATGGAACATAATGTTCCGTTCTACGATTGGCCTCATTCCGGACGCCTCTGTCACGCTGGGCGCGTGATTGATGAGTTCGAAGCCCACCGGGCGAGGATGTTCGGCCTGGCCTACCGGATGCTCGGCTCCGCGGCCGAGGCCGAGGACGTCGTCCAGGACGCCTGCCTGCGCTGGATCGGCACCGAGCCGGGCAGCGTCGCAGCCCCCGGCGCCTGGCTCGCCAAGGTGGTCACGAACCTCTGCCTCAACCGGCTGACCGCCGCCCGCGCCACCCGCGAGAGCTACGTCGGCACCTGGCTTCCCGAACCCGTGCCGACCGACGCCCTCGGCCCGCTGGAGACCGCCGAGCAGCGCGACTCCGTCTCCATGGCCTTCCTGGTCCTGCTGGAGCGGCTCACCCCGGCCGAACGCGCCGTTTTCGTGCTGCGCGAGGCGTTCGCGTACGGCTACCGCGAGATCGCCGACGTGCTCGACCTCTCCGAGGCCGGTTGCCGCCAGCTCTACCACCGGGGGCGGCAGCGGATCGGCGAGCCCCGCAGGTTCGACGCCCCCGGCGAACAGCGCCGCACGATCGTGGAGCGCTTCCTGTGGGCCGCGCAGAGCGGGGACCTGAAAGGGCTGGAGAAGGTCCTCGCCGCCGACGTGGTCGCCTGGGCCGACGGCGGCGGCAGGGTCAGCGCGGCGCTGCGGCCCGTCCTGGGCAGGGAGAAGGTCATCCGGTACGTGGCCGGGGTCGTGGCCAAGTTCGGCGAGGGCGTCGAGGCGCGCTACGTCGAGGCCAACGGCCAGGACGCGATCGTCGGACTGCTGGGCGGGCAGGTCGTCACGGTCTTCGTGGTGGAGGTCGCCGACGGGATGGTCGTCGGCCTGCGGAGCGTGCTCAACCCCGACAAGCTGTCCCGGTTCGCGGAGCTCGCGGGTTCGTGAGACCCGGTCCCGGAAAACTTCCCCGTGAGATTGTCACGTTCGGGTGAGCTCGCCGGTTCTCAGTGGCATGACAGAGAACACCGCAGAGACCACCACAGAGAACACCGCAGGGGACATCCTCGTCACCGGCGGCACCGGCACCCTCGGCCGCCACGTCGTGGACCGGCTCGCGGCGGCCGGTCGCCCCGTCCGGGTGCTCAGCCGCACGCGCGGGCCGTACATCGGTGACCTGAGCACCGGAGCGGGCCTGGCGGAGGCCCTCGACGGCGTGCGGACCGTCGTCCACCTGGCCAGCGACCCCCTCAAGCGCGGGGCCGACGTGGAGGGCGCCCGGAGGCTGATCGCCGCGGCGGCCGGGGGGACGCACCTGGTCTACATCTCGATCGTCGGCGTCGACCGGCACCCCTACTCCTACTACCGGGCGAAGTACGAGGTCGAGACCATGATCGAGCGCTCCGGTCTGCCGTACACGATCCTGCGCGCCGTTCAGTTCCACGACCTGGTCCTGTCCGCCGCGCGGGCGCTGGCCAGGCTGCCGATCGTGCCCGTCCCGGCCGGAATGAGCTTCCAGCCGGTCGAGGCCGGCGAGGTCGCCGCGCGCCTGGCCGAACTGGCGCTGGGCGAGCCCGCCGGACGGGTGCCCGACATGGGCGGTCCGGAGATCCTCGGTGCGGCCGAGATCGCTCGGATCTACCTGGGCTCGGCCGGGAGGCGGCGGCCCGTGCTGCCGGTCCCGATCCCCGGCAGGGTCGCCGCCGCCTTCCGGCGGGGCGTGCACCTGGCCCCCGCCCACCGCGACGGCCGGACCACCTTCGCGCGGTTCCTGGTCGCGTCCTCGGAGCGCTCGGGATACGCGGGGGCGGACCGATGAGCGCGGGGCGGGACGCGGTGCGATCGGATCGGGGACAGTCGGGACGGCCGGAGGGCGCCGGAGGCCGGGGGGTACGGCCGGGCCGGGTGCCGACCTGGTTCCGGGCGGGACTGATCTACCTGGCGGTCACCGAGCTCGTGGTCGGGGCGTGGGCGCTGATCTCCCCGGCCGGGTTCTACGAGGGTTTCCCGTTCCCGGGACGCCGGTGGGTGGCGATGCTGCCGCCGTACAACGAGCATCTGCTGCTCGACTTCGGCGGCCTCAACCTGGGGTTCGGGATGATGCTGGCGGTGGCGGCCGTGGCGCCGGAACGCCTGCTGGTGCGCACGGTGCTCGCCGGGTACCTGGCGTTCGCGACCCCCCACCTCGCCTTCCACCTGGGACATCTCGGGCACTTCGCGGCGGTGGACGCGATCGGCCAGGCGGTCACGCTCTCGCTCGCCGTGGCGCTCCCGCTCGCCCTGCTGACCTGGGACCTTGCCAAGAATAAGAAGACCGGTCTACTTTTAACGCATGGGTCGGAAAGGTGAGGAGACACGCGGGCGCCTGCTGGACGCGACGCGGGACCTGATCGAGACCGGCGGGTACTTCGGGGCCGGACTGAATCAGGTGGTCGCGGCCAGCGGGGCGCCGCGCGGCTCGCTCTACTTCCACTTCCCCGGGGGCAAGGATCAGCTCGTCGGAGAGTCGGTGCGGCGGGCGGGCCGCGAGATCGGCGAGGCCGTCCGCGAGCTGGCGGAGGCCGCGCCCGACGCGGAGAGCCTGGTCGCCGGGGTGCTGGGGCTGCTCGGCGACCGGCTGGAGACGTCCGGGTGGCGCAAGGGCTGCCCGGTGGCCACGGTCGCCCTGGAGATGGCGGCCACGAGCGACCCGCTGCACGAGGTCTGCTCGGAGGTCTACGGCTCCTGGGAGGGCGCGTTGCGCGACCGGCTGGCCGCCGACGGGCACCCCGACCCCGCCGACACCGCCGTCACCGTCCTCGCCCTGGTCGAGGGAGCCCTGCTGCTGGCCAGGGCGCACCGGAGCAGGGAGCCGCTCGACCGCGTCACCCGCCGGATCTCGGCACTGCTGTAGGGCGGCTCGTCGCGGCGAGCCGTCCCGGCCACCGGCCCTCCTCCCGGAGGGCCTGTTTTCCGGCCAATTAATATGTAGACCGATCTGTTATTCACAAGGAGATCACATGACCCCCGACTCCATCGTCTTCGGCGCGGCCGGGTTCGTCGGCCGTTCCCTGGTCGCCGAGCTGCTCCGGCGGGGGCGCCGGGTCGCCGCCGCCGTCCGGGGGCCGGAGGAGCGGCTCACCTCCTGGCTCGCCGGGCAGGAGGTGGACGCGGCCGGACTGACCGTCGTCGCCTCGGACGTCACCGTGCCGGGTCTCGGCCTCGCGGGGCTGGACGGGGTGCGCGACGTCTACAACGCCGCCGCCCGCTTCGCCTTCGGGCTGAGCGTCGAGGAGGCGCGGCTCGCCAACGTCACCGGCGCGGTCAACGTGGCCGACTGGGCCGCCGCCCGTCCCGGCCTGCGCCGCCTGGTCCACGTCAGCGGCTACCGGGTGAGCGACGCGGAGCCGGACTACGGGGCGCTCGGCGCCTACGAGGCGTCCAAGGCCGAGGGGGACGCGGCGGTCCGCCGCCGGGCTCGCGAGCTGGGCGTCCCCCTGACGGTCGTCAACCCCGCCACGGTGATCGGCCCCGGCCAGTTCATCGGCCTGGCCTCGCTGGTCCACGATCTCTGGCACGGGCGGCTCCCGGTCCTCCCCGGAGGCTCCGGCGTCTTCCTGCCGGTCGTGGACATCGACTACTTCGCCCGTTTCATGGCCGCGGTGCCCGAGCACGAGGAGACCGCGGGCCGGGCCTACTGGGTGCTCGACGACGCGACGCCCGAGCTGCCGGAGCTGGTCGCCCTGCTCGCAGGCCACCTGGGCGTGCGCGCGCCGCGCCGGTCGATCCCGGTCGGGCTGGTGCGGAGGCTGCCCCGCGCACTGACCGGAGCCGATCCGGAGACGCTGTCGTTCATGTCGGCCGACCGCTACGACACCGCGCCGGCGCTGGCCTTCGCGCGGCGGGCGGGGCTGCACATGCCACCGGTCGGCGAGGCGCTCCGGCGCTGGGCCGACGAGCTGGTGGCCGCCCGGTTCGGTGCCGCGCCCAACGGACGCGGGTCGTACGGGGCCGGTGGGAAGCCGGTGAGCCGGGTGGAGGGCCCGGTGCGGCCGTACGGCTTCCGCGACGTCGCCGGAGTACGGACCTGGGTGACCGGCGCGCCCGAGACCCCCCGGTACGTGCTGCTCCACGGGCTGCCGCTGGACGCCGACTCGTGGGCGGAGGTGGCCGCACGGCTCGACGCCCCGGTGCTCGCTCCCGACCTGCCCGGACTCGGCCGATCGGCCCCGTTGCCCGCAGGCCGTCCGGCATCCGCCTCCGGCGGGACGGACGGGTGGCTGGCCGGCCTGCTCCGCCCGGTCATCACCCGCCCGCTGCTCGTGGGCCACTCGGCCGGCTGCGGTCCCGCGCTCCGGTACGCCGTCGCCCACCCGGACCGGATCGCCGGGCTCGTGCTGGTCGCCCCGGCGTTCCTTCAGGAGCCGGCAGGGTGGTTCTCCCGGTCGCGGCTCGCCGCCCCCGCACTGCGCCGCATGTCGCGGGAGCGGCTGGGGAGGGGCCTCGGCGTCCCGCCGGGCGCGCCGGCGGACCTGAGCCGCCCGGGAGCGGCGCGGCGGGTGCTCGCGTCGATGCGGACGGCCCATGCCGACGGGCGGGAGCTCCGCCCGCTGCTCGACCGCGTCGAGGTGCCGGTGACGCTCGTCGCGGGGTCGGGCGACCCGCTCGCGGTGGACCGCCCGGCGGTCCTGATCGGCGGGGCCGGGCACTATCCGCAGCTCACCCATCCCGGTGAGCTCGCCGAGGTGCTCTCCGGAGCGCGCGCGGGCGTCCGGGGCGCGGGACGGTCCTGAGGGAACGGGCCGCGGAGATCGCGGCCGACGGGGTCTCCGGGAGACCGGGGTCAGGCGGCGGGGGCGGGTCCGCCCGGACGCGGGAAGCGGATGACGTTGCGGCCGGTGTAGGCGCGCAGATCGACGACCTTGGTGTCGCCGGGGGCTCTACGGCGTGTCACGGAGCGGATGTCCCGGATCTTGATCCTTGCAACATATGGTGGGACGACCACAAGTCTCTTCATTGAGCCCCCCGGCGTGATGGTTCCGTTATATGGAATATGCATATAACCGCGTAAGGCTGCCGTAAAGATCCCGTCAGTAGGGCAGCCGGCGGCCCGACGGGGACCGCAGATCCAGGTCGGGAACTCGGATGGGACGGCGGCCCTGCGGCCGGGCGGTCCTGATGCGTCTCATGATCTTGCCCCCTCTCCTTGCCGTCACTGTGCGCTGCGGCACTTGACGCTCGGTTGGCGCTCGCTTGAACCTGACTTTTCCCTGGGGTTCATGCGCGCCAACCTATAGGGGCGACGCGTCCGGGTTCAATAGGTTTGGTGACTCTGGGAATCCGCATTTATACGGGTGGTAGCGGAATTCTCTGGATGGTAAGGTTTCCGGCCTCTCCGGCGTCACCGCAGGGTGTACCGGAGGGTGATCCCGTCGATCTCGGCGGCGGGGCCGTCCGCGAGGACGCGTACGGTGTCTCCCCTGAGGTCGATCATGACCACCTCTTTCCTGTCCTTGCCTCGGGGGCGGACGGCGAGGAGGTTCCGCTCGCCCAGCCAGCCGCCGAAGACCGCCCCTTTTGCGATCGGCACCGTGGCCTTCTTCGCTCCGGTTACGTAGTCCCATAGGCAGACATTCCCTGATTTATCTGGACATATCGTTGTGACCACCGCGCCCACCGAAGTGACCGCCACGTCGTCCGGGGTCGCCTCGCCGACCGAGCGCAGGGTGCGGACGAGCGTGCCGTCCAGGTTCCTGACGTCCACCGACCCGCCGGGCGCCCGCTGGACCACCGTGGTCCCGTCGGGCCCCCACGCGTACGGACGAGGACCGTCGCCGTCGTCGGCGACCCGCACGAGGCGCGCGCGGCGCGAGGCCGCGTCCACGATCACGAAGCCCGCGTCCCGCCCGACCTCCTCCCACCCCACCGTCTCCAGGACGGTCAGCAGCAGCCGGGAGCCGTCGGGCGACCAGCGCGGGAAGCGGGTCTGCTCCGGCCGCCGGACCGTCTGGACCGTGGTCTCCTGCCCGCTGCTCCGATCGACGATCCGGATCCGGTCGAAGTCGGAGAAGTCAGCCTTGATCTCCGGACTGATCGCGACGTACGAGCCGCCGGGGGAGACGACGGCGTGGTGCCGCCCGCCGAGCCTCTCGAAGGCGTCCCCGCCGGTGGCCCTGACGTGCGAGGGGCCCCAGGCCGGATACTCCCGGTTGTCCTGGTAGGAGGTGACCCGCCAGGGGTCTCTGCGGTCCTCCCGCAGGGTGATACCGGTTCCGGGGATCCGCACCGCGGTCGTCGCCACGGGGGCCATCGTCCCCGAGGCCCTTCGCTGCTCGGAGGGGCTCGCCGTACTCCCTCCCGCCGGCCCGGCGCCGACCGGTGCCTCCTCCGCCCGCGCCAGGTAGACGCCGAACCCGGAGGCGACCGCGAGCGTCACGGCGGCGAGCCCGGCGGCCGTCCTCCGCCGGCCTGCGGACGGCGTGCCACCGGCCGACGGCGGAGGGATCGTGTCCTCCTCCCGGCGCCCGGTGCGTCCTCCGGCCCGGGCCCGCCCCTCTGCCAGCAGCAGCCGCGGCGGCACGGGGTGGCCGAGCAGCCGGAGCAGCGCGGCCGTGGCGGTCGGCCGTACGGCGGGATTCTTGGCCAGGCATTCCAGGACCAGCTCCCGCAGTTGCCCGTCCAGCCCGCCCAGCTGCGGCTCGCCGGACAGGATCCGATGGATCAGCGCGGGCATCGGGCCCGTCCCGAACGGAGGGCTCCCCGTCGCCGCACAGGTCACCGTGGCCGCCCAGGCGAACATGTCGGAGGCCGCGCCGCTCCCCGACCCGCTGAACTGCTCGGGCGCCATGTACGGCGGAGTGCCGACGACATGCTCGGCGGCCGCGGCCGTGGAGTCCGCCGCCTGGGCGATCCCGAAGTCGATCACCCGGGGGCCGTCCCTGGGCAGCAGCACGTTGGCGGGCTTGAAGTCCCGGTGGACCACGCCCGCCTGGTGGATCGCGGACAGCGCGGTCAGGGTGCCGATCGCCAGCCTGCGCAGCTCGGCGCCCCGCAACGCGCCGCGCTCGGAGATCACCCGGGCGAGGGTGGGGCCGTCGACGTACTCGCTCACGATGTACGGCGCGCCGTCGAATTCGCCGTGCTCCAGCACCTGCGCCGTGCAGAACGCCTTCACCCGCAGGGCCAGCTCGATCTCCCGGTCGAACTCGGCGGCGGTGGGGCCGCGGGCGCCCGAGCGCAGCAGCTTGACCGCGACCGGGTCCCCGGAGGGGGAGACGGCGAGGTAGACGACGCCCTGCCCGCCCGCGCCGAGCCTGCCGGTGATCCGGTAGGCGCCGATCCGAGAGGGGTCGCCGGCCGGCGGCGGATCGACCGGCATCAGGAGACCCGCCTGCGGGTGAAGCTCAGGGCGGCCCCGTCCTTCCCGCCCTTGAGGTCGGCGAGCACGCGATGCGTGCCGCCGACGAAGTCGATCACCTGGATCTGGCGGTTCTTCCCGGCGCGCTTCTGCACCAGCAGATGGTTCTCGTTGAACCAGCCGAGGAGCGCCGTCACGTCGGTGCCGGGGACGGTGTGGCGGCGGTTGCCGGTCACCGTGTCCCACACGCAGATGTCCTTCCCCTTGGGGCAGATGGTGGAGAAGAGCTTTCCGGAGGGGGAGAACCAGTTCGTCCCCCGGGGGTCGCCGACCCAGTGCATGGTCCGGACGATCTGTCCCTGGAGGTTGTAGAAGTCGGCGCCGGACTTCTCGCCGTCGAAGTAGCGGCGGGCGACCGACCCGTCGGGGGCGAAGGTGAAGGGGTTGACCTCGCTGCCCACCACCTCCGTCACCACGAGTGTGGACTTCCGCGCGGTCACGTCCACGATCACGAAGCCGCCGATCACCTTCTTGTCCGGCTGGTGGACCGAGAGCAGCACCTTGGAACCGTCCGCCGACCACACCGGGACGAAGGTCTGGAACGGCTTGCGCACCGTCGGCACGGTGAAGGTCTCGCCGGTCGCGACTTTGGTGATCTTCAGGTAGTCGGTGTCCGACTGGTTGAACTTCAGGTAGGGACTGAGCGCCACCAGCTCCTGGTCCGGGGAGAGAGCCGGCTCCATCCCGCTGTCCACCGTACGGAAGCCGTGCTTGCCCTTGTCCCGGGCGAAGGTGGTGAGCGGGCTCCCGACCATGGTGTAGGCGCCGAGCCCGGTCGGGTCCTTCGGGTGCTCGTGCAGCGTGACTCCGACGTCGGGCAGGGTGACGTCCTCGGAGGTCTTCTCCACCTCCTCCAGCGGGGAGAGCACGGTGTCCGGGCCGCTCGCGGCGGGCGGGGCGGAGGGCAGCAGCTCTCCGGCCGGAGTCGCGGAAGAGGTCGCGGGGGCGGTGATCGAGGCCACGGGAACGGATGTGGCGAGATACACGCCGCCCCCGGAGAGCAGGGCGATCGCCGTCGCGGCCGCGCCGAGGAGCAGCGGCCGGCTCCGCCGCACCGGGCGGACGGCGGGCGGGGGCGGGCCGAGGTCGGAGGTGAGCAGCTCGCCGACCAGTTTGAGCAGGACGTCGCTCGCGGCGGGGCGGGCGTCCGGGTCCTTGGCCAGGCCGGCCGCGACGACGCCCTTCAGGTCTTCGGGGAGCATGCTCAGGTCGGGGTCGCCGTGCAGGATGCGGTTGACGGTGCCGGCCATCGACCCGTCGTCGAAGGGGGAGCGGCCGGTCGCGGCGAACGCCAGGGTCGCGGCCCAGGCGAAGAGGTCGGCCGGGGGCGCGGGAGCGGCCCCGTGCAGCAGCTCGGGGGCGGTGAAGGCCGGGACGCCGACCCGGCGGGTCTCGGTGGCGGCGGTGGCCGAGATCGCCCTGGCCACCCCGAAATTGATCACTCGGGGCCCGTCCGGGCCCAGCACCACGTTGTCCGGGCGGATGTCCCCGTGGGCCGTCCCCGCCTGGTGGAGGGCGACCAGCGCCGTCATCGTGCCGACCGCCAGCCGGTGCAGCGCGGCCCCCTGGAGCGTGCCCCCGGAGGCGACCGCCTCCTTGAGCGTGGGGCCGTCGATGTACTCGCTCACGATGTACGGCCGGCCGTCCGCGACCCCGCTGTCCAGGATCTCGGCGGTGCAGAACGCCGAGGCTTCGCGCAGCGGCGCGATCGCGTCGAGGACCTGCTCCCGGCCGAGGTCGGGGGGGAGCAGCCGGACGACGACCCGGTCGCCGGACGGGGAGCGCGCGAGGTAGACCGTGTCCCCGAGTCGCGCGACGATCTCGTACCCGTCCACGCGGCCGGGGTCCCCCGGTCCGATCGGCCCGATTTCCGGCATGACGGTTCCCCCCTGAAGCTGCCGTTTGCGGATCATCAATTATGCGGATTAATGGGGGCAAATAGCAGTATTTTCACCAATGTGATCGGATCCACTGGCCGTCGCCGGCCTGCCGGCGCCCGCCGGTGAAGATCGTCCTCGTCGCCTAGGATGGGGCCCGCGACCCGTCACGGCCCTCGCCCTGCGGTGACGCGGTCGCCGATGACGCGTCTTCGGAGGTATCCGCATGCCGGTCGAGCTGAACCACACCATCGTCGCCGCCCGCGACAAGAAGGCGTCCGCCGACTTCCTGGCCGCCGTCCTGGGACTCGAGGTCGGCCCGCCGTACGGTCCGTTCCTCCCCGTCGAGACGGCCAACGGGGTGACCCTGGACTTCATGGACGCCGGCGACGGGCCGATCATCTCCCAGCACTACGCCTTCCTCGTCTCCGAGGAGGAGTTCGACGAGATCTTCGCGCGGATCCGGGAGGCCGGGATCACCTACTACGCCGACCCTGGCCACCGTCGGCCCGGCGAGTTCAACCGCCACGACGGCGGGCGCGGGCTCTACTTCGAGGACCCCGACCGGCACAACCTGGAGATCATCACCCGCCCGTACGGCAGCGGCGGGTGACGGGGGTCAGGGGACCGGTCGGGCCGCCACCGGGCGGCGTTCGAGGACGATCACCGCGGTCAGCAGGGCCACCAGCACGGCGAGCTGCGCCAGAGCGGACCACAGCCCGAGGACGACGGTGACCGGCGCGGCCGCCGCGCCCACCGCCCGGAGCCGGTTGCCCGCGATGCCGAGCACCCGGCGGAACCACGCGCTGCCCGCCAGGAACAGGGTGACGCCCGCGGCGAGCGTCACGGCGGCGCTGAGCTTCAGCGGGTCGACCGGGTGGCCGATCACCTTCTTGACCCCGGCGGCGACCGCGACGATGCCGAGCAGCATCGGGATGTGCGCGTAGAAGTAGGCGCCGAGGACCAGCCGGGTGCGCCGCACCGGCTCGCTCCCGGCCAGGGCGTGCTCGGCGTGGGTCTCGTCGTCGCCGCCGAAGTAGATCCACCACAGGCCCGCGGCCAGGGCCAGGCCCAGCACCGCGGTCAGACCCAGGGCGAAGCCGACCGGCAGACCTTGGGCGCCGATCCCGAGTGCCACGATCGACTCGCCGAGCGCCACGATCACCAGCAGCCCGTGCCGCTCGACGATGTGTTCGGGCTTGAGCTGGAAGCCCTTCTGGCCGATGAAGTACGGGCTGCCCCACAGCAGCAGCACGGCCGCGCCCCACAGCAGATAGTTGTAGGGCGGGTCGAGCAGGCTCGCCACGCCGATCAGCGCCACCCCGCCGAGGTTGAACGGGACCACCCGGGCGAAGGCGGCGGTCGCCTGGAGGTACAGGCCCGCGTGGACGAGGATCAGCAGCAGGTAGCCGGCCGCGAAGGCCATGCCGCCGTCGTCGAACGCCGACGGGATCGCCAGCGCCACGATCAGGAACCCGGCCATGCCCAGCAGGATCAGCACCCGCCGGGCGGGCCGTACCGGGGGGATGGCGTTGGTCAGCCAGGCGTAGCCCGCGTACATCCACCAGATGACGCCGAACACCAGCAGCACCTGGAGGACGCTGATCGGTTCTCCGTCCCGGATGCCGTCGGCGATCAGTTGTGTGAGCTGGGTGACGGTGAAGACGAAGACCAGGTCGAAGAAGAGCTCGAGCGTGGAGACGCGCAGTTCGGTCTCGGGGGGCGCGGGTTCAGCCCGCTCGGCGAACCAGCCGGGAAGACGCATGGCGCACATTGTGTCGGCGAGATCGGCGCCTGCGCACCGGATATCGCTATCTGAGAAACGATCTCATGAAATATCCCCATATATCCCCGTAGACACGGGTGAGGGGCGGGTCGCCGGTCCCGGGCTGCCCCGAACCGCCCTTCTGGGTCAGCCGTCCGCCGGGGTGTCCTTCTGCTTGGCGACGAGGGTGTCGCCGCGTTTGCCGGGAGGGGGCTGCTCGGCCGTTCCCCGGCGACGGGCCCGGGGGCGGGCGGGGAACTCGGCGGTGTCCGCGCCGCTCTCCCCGTTCCCCGGTGATCCGCCTGCCGGGGCCCCGTCCTCCGGGCCGCCGCTCTTCGGGTCCGGACCCTTCGGGGAGGCCGTGCCGGGGCCCGCCGCGTCCGCACGCGATGCGGGGTCGCCCGAGACGGGTGCGGCCGACTCCGGCTCGCGCAGCGAGGCCAGGACGTCGTCGGCCTCGGAGTCGGCCGCGAAGTCCTCGGCCGCCTCGGCGTCGCGCCGTTTGATCACCACCATGTGGTCGACCGAGAGCCGCCCGGCCCCGTTGACGGCCAGCATGATCGAGGCGGCGCCGAGCGCCACGACCAAACTGATCTCGCCCCCGGTCAGCGGCAGGCCGCGATCGCCGTTGGCGATCGCGAACACCGCGAGGGCCTCGGCGAACAGCAGCAGGCCGCAGACGGGTACGGCGAGCCCGGCCACCAGCAGGGCGCCGCCGAGGAGCTCCATCAGCATCGTTGTCCCGGCCCAGAGCTCGGGGACGGGTGCGCCCAGCGTGGCGAACTGGTCGCCGGTCGCGTCCAGGCCCGCCTTCAGCTTGCTCCAGCCGTTGGCGAAGAAGATGCCGCCGACTCCCAGCCTGGCGGCCAGCGCGGCGATGTCGCGGAGGGATTGTCGCACGGCTCCTCATTCTGGCCCGGTTCACCGCCCTTGCCCATAGCCGGAGCAGGACCGGGCAAACCCGTCAGTCCGGATCGTTCCGGTCGGTGGAGCGCCGGGGCACCAGGAAGGCCACGGCGGCGATGGCGCCCAGCAGCAGCACGCTCACCACGATCGAGGAGTGCAGTCCGGCGACGAACGCGAGCCGGGCCTCCTGCAGCAGCGCGGCCCCGGGGACACCGCCGATCTCGTCCGCCACGTGCGCGGCGGCGGCGAGCGACTGGCGGGCCTGGGCCATCGACTCGGCGGAGACGCCCGCCACGGGCGGCACGGCGGGCGCGTAGACGGCGGTGGTGATCGTGCCCAGCACCGCGACGCCGAGTCCGGCGCCGAGCTCGTAGGCGGTCTCCTCGACCGCGGCGGCTCCGCCCGCGCGGGCCTCGGAGGTCGAGGACATGATCGTGTCGGAGGCGGCCAGCAGCGCGACCTGGATGCCGAAGCCGATGCCGACGAAGCAGAGTGTGAGCTCCAGCCCGTGCCGCTCGGTGCCCCAGGCCAGCGTGGGAGCGAGGGACAGGGCGGTCAGCGCCAGCCCGCCGCCCATCGTGGCGCGCAGCCCGAACCGGCGCAGCAGGTGCGCTCCCGCCAGGCCGCCGGCCACCGAGGCGGCCATCAGCGGCAGCATGCGGACGGCGGCCCCGGGCGGGCTGTCGCCGAGCACGAGCTGCAGGTACTGGGCGAGCATGAGCTGGAGCCCGACGAGGGCGAAGACGGTGAGCAGCACCGCCGCCACCCCGACGCAGAACGCCCGCCGCCGGAACAGCCCGAGGTCCAGCAGGGGGAAGGCGAGCCGCCGCTGCCTGCGTGCGAACCAGGCCAGCAGTCCCGCGCCGCCCAGGAACATGACGATCCCGCCCGGATGCCCCGATCCCGCCTCCTTCAGACCGGAGGCGAGGGCGAGGATGCCGAGGACCGACAGCAGGGCGCTGGGCGCGTCCCAGGGGTGCCCGGCGCGCTCGCGGGACTCGGGCAGGATCCGCGCCGCGGCCGGCAGCAGGACCAGCAGGATCGGCACGTTGATCAGGAAGACGGCGCCCCACCAGAAGTGCTCGACGAGCAGGCCCCCGACCAGCGGCCCGGCCGCCGCTCCGGCCGCCGCGACCGCGCTCCACACGCCCAGCGCGATCGCCCGCTCCCGCCGGTCGGTGAAGACCTGCCGGATGATGGAGAGCGTGGCGGGCATGATCATGGCGCCGCCGAGGCCGAGGAGCGCCCGTGCGGCGATGAGCGCCGACGGGCTCGGCGCGAACGCGGCCGCGGCCGAGGCGACCCCGAACACCAGGTAGCCGATCAGCACCAGGCGCCTGCGCCCGTAGCGGTCGCCGAGCGTGCCGAAGGTCAGCAGCAGCGGGGCGACCACCAGGGAGTAGACGTCGATGATCCACAGCAGTTGCACCGAGCTCGGTTCGAGCGCGGCCGTGAGCGCGGGGACGGCGATGTGCAGCACGGTGGCGTCCACCGTGATCAGCAACAGGCTGAGGCAGAGCAGGACGAGGACCGACCAGCGGCCGGTCCCGTACGGATGCGTGCCGACCGCTGCGCGCCTGACGCCGGTCGCGGTCTCCACGGTGGTCATAGGCCGCCTGCGGGGGTGTCGGCCTGGATGAACATGCGTGGCAGCTTAGGCCAAAACGAGGAGCGGACGGAGAGGGATTGGAGGATCGATTCGCGGTGGTATGCGCGTCGCCGTACCCGGATCACCGACCTCTCTAGAGAGATAGACCCCTGTATCGGGCATCTAGGCAAACGGTGATCTCGCACCGACCATTGCGGTCGTGGGAGCCGGCGCGGGGCTCGCGGGCAGCCGCGCCGGCCGGTGCGAGCGCCGTGAGCGCCGTGATGAGGTCGCCGTGATGGACCAGTGCGAGGGCCGTGAGCCGCAGTGATCAGTCGGTGTGAGGTTCGTGAGTCGCCGTGGTGAGCGGCTGCGACGAGAGGGACCCCGCAGCGGTCCCGTTCCCGCCGGAACCGGGCAGCGCGCGTGAATGGTGCGCGGTGGCGGTCGCCCGGCTGGGCAGGGACCAGCCCGAGGCCGCTCTGGAGGCCGCCCGGCGGGCGGTGGAGGGCGATCCCCGGTCCGGGGCGGAGGACGCGGCCGAGTGGGGGTACCGCATCGCCAGCCTCGCCTTCGAGAGGCTCGGCCGGGACGCGGAGTCCGTGGCCGCCGCGGAGGAGGCCGTACGGCTGGCGCCGGGCTCCTGGGCCGCGCGGCTGCGCCTGGGCACGGCCCTGCGCCGGATCCCCGGGCGCTGGAAGGAGGCCTGGGCCCAGGCCGGGCGGGCCGTGCGCTACGCCCCCGAGGAGCCCGGCCCGCACGTGCTCGTCGGCGACCTGTCACTCCTGCGCGGGGAGTACCGGCAGGCCAGGAACGCCTACCGGCAGGCGCTGCACCGCGTGGACGACCATCCCGGCGCGCGGATCAACCTGGGCCTGACGTTCCTGCGCTGGGAACGATCCAGGGGGCACCACGATCCGGCCTGGCCGGTCGACCCGCGCGCGACCGGGCGGGCGCGGCGCGCGCTGGAGGTGTGGTCCCGGCAGGTCCGGGTCCTGCTCGCGGCGGCGCTCCTGGCGGTCGCCACCGCCGTCGCCGCCGGCCCGAGCCTGGTCGGAGAGGCCAGAACCGGCGGGGGAGCGGTGCTCGCCGCGGTCCTGGCGATCACCCTCCGCCAGGCCCACCGGGTCAGGCTCTGGTCCTACGTCCCCGCCATGCTCGTCCGTGACGTGTGGCTCGCCGTCGGCGTCTCGGTCACCCTGGTGGCGGTCGCGACCTACGTCGCGGCGCTCGCCACCCTTCCCGGCGCCGCGACCACGCTCGCCTCCGGCTCCCCGGCGGAGCTCGCGCGGAGCCCGTGGTCGGTCCCGGCAGGCCTGGTGCTCTTCAACGGGGCCGCCGTGCTCGTCGTGCGCACGCTGACCGAGGCCTGGCGGGGACGGCCGGTCAGGGCGCTGGCCGAGTTCGCCGCGGCGGGCGGGGACCGAACGGCCCGGCGCGACACCGACGTGACGCTCTGGCTGGTGGCGGTCCGGGCCTGGTCGGCGTTGGCCGCGGTCGCGGGGGCCGCCCTGATCCTGTCGGACTCCCGGTGGGCGCTCCCGGCGCTCGCCGTGCCGGGCGCACTGCGCTGGGCGCACGACAGGGCGGGACGGGCCTCCGGCGGGCACCGGGGGCCGGCCGGGGACCGCTGGCTCACCGGTGTGACGGCCCTGCTCGTCGCGGCTTCGCTCGCGCTCGGCGCGGCGGCGGCCGTACGGGCTCTGGAACTCCCCGATCGGTTCGACCGCTGGGCGTGGCAGGCGGGGATCGGGGCCCTGGTGACGGTGGTGGCCGCCTACGTCATCAGGTCGGCCCGGGCGTGGTGGCGGGGTGCGCCCGGGCCGTGGCGGGGCTCGCTGGTCATGTGCGAGAACTGCGGCCGCGGCCTGCCCGGCGACGTGGGGCCGCCGGTCGGGCTCAGCGGGCAGGTGCGCCAGGCCCTCACCGGTGCGCGCGGGGTGGTGCTCGCCTACGCCGACCAGACGGGGCCGCGGGCGCTGGCCGTCGGCTCGGTCGGCTCGGTGGGACCGGGCGGGGAGCTCCGCCTGATCGCCGCCGACGACGCCTGGCGGGCGGCGGAGCGCGACCCGAGGGTGGCGGTGTTCGTCAGCGACCCGCTGGACCGGCGTTTCTGGGCCGAGGTACGCGGCATCGCGATCGCCGACGCCGAGGCCGACGTGCTCCGGGTCACCCCCAAGCACGTCGTGGTCGGCGAGTATCCCGGACGCCACCAGGGCCGGGTGCGCCCGCGGGACGGCAGGCCCTCGCGCTGAGAGGCGGCGGAGGGCGTGCCGGGTGCCCCGGCGGAGTCGGCCGCCCGCCCGGCGGGAGGCGGCCGATCCGGCGCGAACGTCACCGGCCGGAGGGCTGACTCGCCGGTGACATTCCCATTCACGGGATTCGCCCGATCCCACACGGTTACCGGATTGTTCCGCAGGGACGGCGTGGCGCACCGCGCGGGCACGCCCAAATCCCCTCCCGGTGCGGTATAACCGGGGGCGGACCGGGGAGGCGGGATGCGGGACTCCGACAGGGCCAGGCCGGCCGGGCGGGCGGCGGCACGGGAACTGTTCGAACAAGTACGGACGCGCTACTTCCACCTTGCCCCCGCGCTGCGTCGGTTGATCTACGTCGCGGTCCTGCTCACCGCGATCGTCCTGGCCACGGCGCTGAGCTGGGACCCGATCACCACGCTCCTCCTGACGGGCGCGCTGCTCGGCTTCACGGCGCTGACGCTGCGCTTCCCCCGCGCCGCCGCCACCGCGCTGGTCCTGGCCGCCTGGGTGCTGCCGTCACCGATCCTCACCGGCGTGTACGGCGGGCAGTCGCTCGTTCTCGGCATGCTCCTGCTCCTGGGCGTGGCCGTGGCGGGGGCCGCCCACCTCATCCGCTGGGTCCCGCCCTGGCTGACCACGCTGGCGGCGCTGCTCCCCGCCGGGGTGACGATCTTCGTGATGGCCTTCCTCGCGCCCGCCGCCGGCATGTGGGCGGGATACGCCGTGGCCGGCGCGGTGCTGGTCTACCGTTTCGTCCAGGCCCGTCAGGCCAGGACGACGCTGACCGTGCGGGAGCAGCCGGTCAGGGTCCGGATCCAGGAGGGCGGGCAGCCGTCCCCGGCGACCGGCGGCAGGTCCGCGCCGCCGCCGATCTCGGTGGAGGAGGCGCTCGGAGAACTGGACGCCATGATCGGCCTGGCCCCGGTCAAGGAGCAGGTCCGCTCCATCGCGGCCTCGATCGAGGCCTCCCGCCTGCGCAAGGAGGCGGGATACTCCACCGAGCCGCCGATGGGCCACTTCGTGTTCGTCGGCCCGCCCGGCACCGGCAAGACCAGCGTGGCCAGGACCGTCGCGAAGATCTTCTATGCCTTCGGCCTGCTGGAGACGCCCTACGTGGTGGAGGCGCAGCGCGCCGACCTCGTCGGGGAGTTCCTCGGGGCCACCGCGATCAAGACGAACGAGCTGATCGACCGGGCGCTGGGCGGGGTCCTCTTCATCGACGAGGCCTACAGCCTGATCAACTCCGGTGACGGCCAGCCCGACCGGTTCGGGGCGGAGGCCGTGCAGACCCTGCTCAAGCGGGCCGAGGACGACCGCGACCGGCTGATCGTCATCCTGGCCGGATACGAGAAGGAGATGACCTCCTTCCTGGCCTCCAACCCCGGCCTGTCCAGCAGGTTCGCCACCCGGGTCCGCTTCCCCGGATACGCCCCGGGCGAGCTGCTGGAGATCACCGAGCTGCTGCAGCGGCGGCGCGGCGACCGGATGTCCGACGACGCCCGGCCCGCGCTCCTGGCCAGGTTCGACGACGTCCACCGCCGCGGTCTCGTCGACGAGCTGGGCAACGCCCGGTTCGTCCGCAGCCTGGTGGAGGCCACCGCGCAGGCGCGCGACGTGCGGGTGGTCGGCGCGGGCGGCTCGCCCACCGCCGAGGACCTGGTGACCACCACCGCGCCGGACGTGGCGAAGGCGTTCGACGAGCTCACCGCCCGTTACCGCGGCTACCAGGCCACGCCGAGCCTGCAGGAGGCCCTCGCCGACCTCGACCGGATGGCCGGCCTGGAGCCGGTCAAGCGCCAGGTGCACGCGATCGCCGCCCAGCTGCGGGTGGCCAGGATGCGCCAGGAGCGCGGCCTGCCCACCCCGCCGCAGATGCGGCACTTCGTCTTCACCGGGCCGCCGGGCACCGGCAAGACCACCGTCGCGCGCATCCTCGGCCGCATCTTCGCCGCGCTGGGCCTGCTCTCCCGCCCGGACGTGGTGGAGGCGCAGCGCGCCGATCTGGTCGGCCAGCACCTCGGGGCCACCGCGATCAAGACGAACGAGCTGGTGGACCGGGCGCTGGGCGGGGTCCTCTTCATCGACGAGGCCTACAGCCTGGTCAACAGCGGATACGCCGGAGGCGACGCGTTCGGCTCCGAGGCCGTGCAGACCCTGCTCAAGCGGGCCGAGGACGACCGCGACCGACTGGTGATCATCCTGGCCGGATACGAGCGGGAGACGGCCGCGTTCCTGTCCAGCAACCCCGGTCTGGCCAGCCGGTTCAACCAGCGGGTGCGGTTCCCCTCCTACACGCCGGGCGAGCTGGCCGAGATCGCCGAGTTGCTCGCCGAGACCTCGGGGGACGGTTTCGACGACGACGCACGCCAGGACCTGGCCGAGGTCTTCACCTGGGTCTGCGAGGACGGGCTGATCGACGGCCTGGGCAACGGCCGCTTCGCCCGCTCGCTGTTCGAGCGTGCCGCGATGCGCCGCGACGTGCGTCTGGCCGCCCTGGGCGGCACCGCCAGCGCCGCCGACCTGACCACGATCACCAGCGCCGACGTGCGGGCCGCGGTGGACGAGCTCTCCGGTCGCTGAACCCGCCGTGCCGGTTCCGGCCGCGGGCGGGAAGTGTCGGTCCCGGGGTATAGGAACGCACCATGACGATCTCGGTGACCTGGCCCCAGGTGCTCGCGTGGCGGTTGAAACGGCAGTTCGCAGATCCGGTGGCCGGGGCGGACGCGGTCTCGGTGGTCAGGCGGCTGACCGGGGTGCAGGCCCAGGTGGCGTCATCGGCCGAGCTCGCGGTCGCCGTACGGCAGGCGCGGCCCCGGCGCGGCGAGGTCGGCGAGGCCCTGTGGCGGGAGCGCACACTGGTCAAGACCTGGACGGCGCGCGGCACGCTCCACCTCGTCCCGGCCGACGAGCTGGCCTGCTACGCCGCGGTCCTCGGCTCGTTCCGCACCTGGGACAAGGGGTCGTGGCAGCGGGGGCACGGCGTGACCGCGGCGGAGGTCGCGGCCATCCTCGACGCCGTCCCCCGGGCGCTCGCGGGCCGGACCCTCACCCGGGAGGAACTGGTCGAGGGCGTTCTCGAGGTCACCGGCGACGTCCACCTGCAGGAGGCGCTCGCCTCGGGCTGGGGCGCGCTGCTCAAACCGCTCAGTTTCCTCGGCGAGCTCTGCTACGGCCCGCCGCGCGAGGGCCGGGTCACCTTCGTCAGCCCCCGCGACTGGGTGCCCGGCTGGCCGCCCGCGCTGCCCTCGGCGGAGGAGGGCGGCCTGACCCTGGTCCGCTCCTTCCTCGGCGCGCACGGTCCCGGCGCTCCCGAGACCTTCGACTCCTGGCTCTACCGGGGCGCCGCCCGCAAGGCGACACTGCGCGGCTGGTTCCGCGACCTCACCCCCGAGCTGGCCGAGGTCGAGGTGGAGGGCCGCCCCATGGTCCTGCTCGCCGAGCACCTCGACGACCTGGCCGCGACGGCGCCCGCCACCGGCGTGCACCTGCTGCCTGGGTTCGACCAGTACATCCTGGGTGCTCCCCGCGACCTCGAACCCCTGCTGCCCAAGGAGGTCAAGGCCAAGGTCAGCCGCGCGGCCGGGTGGGTCTCGCCGGTGGTGGTCCATCGCGGCCGGGTGGCCGGGGTCTGGGAGGCCAAGGACGGTGAGATCATCCTCGATCTGTTCGAGGACGTGCCGTCCGCAGCGCTGAGAGCCGAGACCGAGCGCGTCGCGGGGCTTCTCGGACAGGGCGCCGGTCACGGCGCCGCCCGGTGAACCTCCGCCGGCAGCCGGGCGTATGCCGAGACCACAGGTGAGCTCCCGATTCTGCGCCAGGCGAGGACCAGGCGGCTCGGCGTTCCGGCGGGCAGGGGGAGGGACGGCCCGGCGGAGCCGTCAGAGACGGAAGCGGACCGTGTCCCCCGGGCGGAGCTGGGCGGCACGCGGCAGATCCGCGGGAGTCAGGACGGCGATGACGGGGTAGCCGCCGGTCGGCGGGTGGTCGGCGAGGAACACGATCGGCTGCCCGTCCGGCGGCACCTGCAGGGCCCCGGCGACCACGCCCTCGCTCGGCAGTTCCCCGCCCCTGACCCGCTCCAGCGCGGCCCCGCGCAGCCGCACGCCGACCCGGTTGCTGTCCTGGCTCACTTCGTACGGCCCCGCGCACAGGGCGGCCGTCGCCCCCGGGGCGAACCAGTCGTCCCGGGGGCCGGGGAGGACCCGCAGCACGCGGGAGGTGACAGGACGGGGCGGGGCCGCGTCCACCGTGATCTGCGGCAGGGTGAGGGCCGGGCCCACGGGCAGCAGCCGGCCGGGGGCGAGCGGGGCGGGACCGAGTCCCGAGAGCGAGTCCGTCGAGCGGCTGCCCAGGACCGGCGGCACGTCCACGCCGCCGCGGACCGCGAGATAGGTCCGCAGCCCGGCCGTGGGCGTCCCCAGCCGGACCCGTCCGCCGGCCGGCACCCAGAACGGCGCGCACATCCCCGCCCGCGTGTTCCGGAGGTGCTCCGCTCCCGGGTCCGGACGGGGCCCCGCCGGGCCCGGGAGGCGCCTCGGCGCGGAGCCGGGCACGAGCAGCTCGACGGGGCACGGAGCGCCCGTGACCGCGACCCACGCTCCGGCGGAGAACCCCAGGTGGCATCCGCCGAACGTCAGCTCGATCCCCGCCGCGCCCTCCGGGTTCCCCACGAGACGGTTGGCCAGCCGCAGGCTCGGCGCGTCGGCGGCGCCGGAACGGGGCACGCCGAGATGGCCGTACCCGGGGCGGCCCAGGTCCTGCACGGTGGCGTACGGCCCGGACGCGAGCACCTCGATCATGCGGTCGCCGGGCGTGGGAGGACACGGACGGACTCCCGCTGGGACTCCCGCCGGGGCGCGCGGCAGGGGAGGGGCGGCAGGACCGTCATCCGGGCACCGCCCGGAAGCGCACCCGGGTGCCGGGGGTCAGCACGGCGGGCGGATCGGCGGTCGCGTCCCACACCGGCAGCGGGGAGCGGCCCAGCAGCCGCCATCCGCCCGGCGAGGCCGCGGGGTAGACCGCGGAGTAGGGGCCGGCGATCGCCACCGCGCCGGCGGGCACCGAGGTCCGCGGCGTGGACAGCCGGGGCACGTGGAGCACCGGGTCCAGGCCGGTGAGATAGGCGAAGCCCGGGGCGAATCCCAGCCAGCCCGCCACGAGCTCCCTGCGGGTGTGCCGGTCGACCACCTCCTGCGGCGTCAGCCCGGTCAGCGCGGCCACCTCGGCGAGGTCGGCTCCGTCGTAGACCACCGGGACCGTCACGGTCCGCTCCGGCACGGAGGTCTCCGCGCCGGGGGCGCACGCCGCACGGGCGAGCAGGGACAGCAGCGAGCGGAGCCGGAGCGGGTCCGCGCCGGGCGCGACGACCAGCACGGTGGCGGGACCGGGAACGATCTCCGTCACGCCGGCCGGACGGTCGGCCCGCAGCAGCGCGTCCAGCCGGTGCGAGACCTCCAGCGCCCCGGTCTCCACCAGCAGGGCGTGCTCTCCGGCGCGCCGGATCACCGTGGTCTCCGGCTGGTCCGCTCCGGTCGCGCCGGTCACCGCGGGTCTCCGCCCGTCATGCGAAGGCCCTGACGGTCACCCCGGCCTGGGTGAGGCCCTCGCGGACCGCGCGCGCCAGCCGTACGGCGCCGGGGGTGTCGCCGTGCACGCAGATCGAGCGCGCCTCCACCGGAACCTGGGAGCCGTCGACGGCGGTCACGACCCGGGCGGTCGCCATGCGCACGGCCCGGGCCGCGACCGTGTCGGGATCGTGGAGCACCGCGCCGGGGGAGCGCCGGGGGACCAGGGCGCCGGCGGGGGTGTAGGCGCGGTCGGCGAAGGCCTCGGCGACGGTGGTGAGCCCCTCCCCGGCGGCGACCTCGTGGACGGCCGAGCCCGGCAGGCTGAGCACCGGCAGGCTCTGGTCGTAGTCGGCCACGGCCGCCACGACCGCCGCGGCCTGCTCGGGATCGCGGCAGATCCGGTTGTAGAGCGCGCCGTGCGGCTTGACGTAGGAGACCCGCCCGCCCATCGCCCTGGCGATGCCGTCCACCGCCGCCAGCTGGTAGAGCACCTCGGCGCACAGGTCCTCCGGGTCCATCTCCATCTCGCGGCGCCCGAACCCGGCGAGGTCCCGGTAGGAGACCTGGGCCCCGATGCTCACGCCCCGGTCGACCGCGGCGGCGCAGGTGCGGCGGATCGTGGCCGGATCGCCCGCGTGGAAGCCGCAGGCGACGTTCGCGCTGGTCACCACGTCGAGCAGGGCCTCGTCGTCACCCAGCCGCCAGATGCCGAAGCCCTCACCGAGGTCGGCGTTGAGGTCGATCTCCATGGCTCACCTACACCGGAGGTTCGTCGGGGATGTCGGCGATGTCGTCGAGGGCGGTGGCGAGCTCCTCCGGATCGTCGCCGATCCGCTCGGCGATCTCGATCAGCACGTGCAGCACCTCGTGCCGGTCGTGGCCGAGATCCAGCAGCCGCTGGGCGGCCTCCCACAACTGCGGCGGGTCACCCTCCCACAGGCGCGCGGCGATCTCCTCGTGCCAGGCCAGGTGCTCGTCGTAGTCGAACCGGTCGCGGTCGTCGCCGTGGTCGATCCCCAGCAGGACCCTGCGGTCGGTCTCGTCGGCGGGGTTGAGCAGGTCCAGCTTGACCTCGCCGTGCATGCCCTGCAGGAAGGGGAAGGCGAAGACCCGCCGGGCCAGGGCCGACAGGTCCCCGTCCGGCAGCAGCCGCTCCACCAGGTCGCGGTCGAGGCCGAAGGCCGTCGGATCGCGGTAGTTCTCGGCGAACTTGCCCGTCGCCTCCCAGATCCCGTCGAGCGTGGCCCGCAGGCCCTCGTCCGCCAGTCCGGTGCGGTGCGCGGCGAACCGGGCCCAGGCGGACAGGACGTACGGCACCGCCTCCTGCTCGGCCGGGCTCAGCATCACCTTGCGCGGCAGCCAGTCGAGCAGGAACGTCTCGCACTTGGTCGGGCTGATCCGCAGCGGGCGGCCGAAGTCCTGGTCGCAGCCGTAGTCGATGATGTGGTCGGCGCACCGGGAGGCCGCCGACGGGTCCGACAGCTGCTCGGCCGCCTCGGAGGAGAGGAACTCCGCGGCCAGCATCGCCCGGCGGTCACGGCTGTAGGGGGCCTCGCTGTGCAGGGGGGCCGGGCGCTTGCGGCCGGGCGGCAGCGCCTTGATCCGGGAGCGGGCGAACGCGTGGTAGGAGCTGTAGCTCTCGCTGACCGGGGCGATCGTCTTGCGGTCGCCGTACTCCGCCGTGGCCTTCATGGCCGACTCGAGCAGGGCCCTGGCCTGCTGCGGCTCGATCTCCTCGAATCGGAGCATCGCGTTGGCCTCGGCCTCGACCCGTGCCTGGTCCAGCAATCTGTCCACGTGCGAGGAGACCCACGCGTCGCGGGCGATGCCCCGCATGTTGTAGTCGACGACCACGACCAGGGCGTGCCGGTCCTCGCTGCTGTCGGCGCCCCGGTAGCCGAAGGTGCACACCACGGTGTCCTGGTCGCCGTAGGCGTCACGGGAGACGAAGCAGCCGGTCGGCTTCACCACGCCCAGCCGGTCGGCCCAGCGCGGCCTGGCCACGCCGCGCTCGATGAGCGCCAGCGCCGCGCCCTCGGCCTTGGCGGCCTGGCGTGCGGTGCCGAGGTAGGCGAGCGCGATCAGCAGGGTCAGCGCCGCGGGGGAGCCGGCCTTGGCCGCGTAATCGACCAGCCCTTCGCCGAGGACCTGCTCGGCGTCCCCGCGCCGCAGCCGCCGCCCCCACCAGGCGCCGACCATGTCGGAGACCATGAGCTCGGCGTCCAGAGGGCTGCGGACGGCCAGCAGCTCACGGGCGGCCAGCAGCATCTCGGAGAAAACCTCGTCCGGGGCCTGGCTTTCCCGGGGGTCCCTGCGGTGTCGGCGGCTCAAGCGGTTTCCTCCACCGGCCGCGTGACTGTCGTCTGCGGATCTTAGCCGGTCTCCGCAGGCGTTCTCCGTGATTTCAGGGCGGGAACCGCCCGGCGACGCCACATTGGTGTGACCGCCCGCTCCGGCCCGGCCCTCGCCGTCACGCGCGATCGGAGCAATCTTAGCCTCAGACTCCGTCCGCACGGATGAATCCGGAGGATTCCAGCGCTCGAGTAGGCCCGGCCGCACCGGATGGCGCCCCGCGCCGCTCCGCGGCCGGGTCCTCGCCGTGCACCGCTGCCGGGCTCTCTCCCGGGCCTCTCGGCCCGCAGCCCCGCGTCCCGGCGGCGGAGGACCCGGCGAGGAGCGCCGTCATCCCGGCGTCACCGGCAATCCCTGGAATCCCTGGAATCGCCGGGGTCGCCGGAATCCGTGGAATCGCCGGGGTCGCCGGGGTCGCCGGGGTCACTGTTGTCCCGTCGTGGCGTCACCTCAGGGATGTGGGATGTCACCTCAGGGATGCCACGGGTGGATGTCACCGGGGGACGTCACCGCAAACGCGTCATCGCAGGCCCCGCGGCGGCGGGGCGGAGTTGACGATGGCGAGGAGATGCTCGCGGGCGACGCGCTCTATCACCTCGGGTGTGGCCTCGACGCCGAGGTGCTCGGTGCAGGCGCGCACGTCGGCCACGCACCTGTCCACGGTCTCGAGAGGGACGGTGAGGAACTCGGCGGCCAGACGGGCGCACACGGGTTCGCGGAGCGTCGTCGTGGTGGTGGAACGGATGGCGAGAGCGGGCATGGATGTCACATTCCTCCGGGTTACCGGGGACATACCCCGGATGGGCGGCGAGGACGTGCGTTTTCATTCCACAACGTATCGCGCCTGTGTCAACCCTTCGATGGGGGTGAGGGAAAGCTGACCCCTGCCTTGACTCAAGACGGCTCGGCAAAAGTAAAAGAGGGCTCTCGAAGGGGAAGCCAAATCTGACGCGAGTCAGTATTCTGATCTTACTTGAGGCGTTGACCGGGACGAGGTGGGCGGTTGTCGGGACGGTCCAGCTCGATCCTGCTAGTGTCCTGGCCGCGAGCGCTCGAGGGCGCTGGTGACAATCCCGCCGTCACGCCGCGGCCCGGCGCGTTACCGTGGGCATCCTGGTCCTCGGGCCGGGGCGGTTCATCGCATCATGGGCGGGACTTCCGTCCGTAGGTGCCCATCGCCGATGATGTAGTACAGGATCCGGTCTCCCGGATCCGCGCTACGCCGATTCGCAAGTTTGGAGATGTGCCTCGTGGGAGACCCTGGCACGCGACGGAGGTGCCGACCATGAGCGCCGAAACCTCCGTGCCCCGTCCCCGGGAGTCGGGTGTGGACATCTCAGACGCCGGCCTGTTGCAGGGTCTGCTGTCCCAGTCGCCGTTCGCCTTCGCGTTCTTCGACCCCGCCGGTCGTTTCCAGCGGGTGGACGAGGTCTTCGCGAGCGTGGTGGGCCTGCCCGCCGAGCGACTGGTCGGCCGCGCCCCGGGCGAGCTGCTCTCCGCCGACCTGACCGCCCTGATCGAAGGGTCGGTCCGCGGCGTCGTGGAGGGCGCCGAGGTCGAGAGCGGCCAGCGCGTCCGGGTCCGCACGGCCGGCGGGGAGACCCGTCACTGGTCCCTCACCTTCTCCCCGATCCACGACGACAAGGGCACGCTGCGCGCGGTCTGCCTGGTCGGCGTCGACGTCACCGAGAGCAAGCAGGTCGAGGAGGACCTGCGGCGCAGCGAGGAGCGATACCGCTCGCTCGTCGAGGCGCAGTCGCAGCTCGTGTGGATCACCGCGCCCAACGGCGGGATCCTGGAGGACGCGCCGCAGTGGCGGGCCATCACCGGTCAGGGGCTGGAAGACTACTTCGCCTACGGCTGGCTGGAGGCCGTCCACCCCGAGGACCGGGCGTACACCGAGGAGGCGTGGCGCGAGGCGCTGCGCGGGCGGACCATGTTCGAGTGGAACTACCGCGTCCGCACCCGCGCCAGCGGCTACCGCCACTTCGAGGTGCGGGCCGTGCCGATCATCCGGCACGGCAAGGTGGTCGAGTGGGTCGGCGCGAACACCGACGTCACCCCGCAGCGCGAGGCCGAGGAGATGCGGGGCCGGCTGACCGACCAGCTCGGCGCCGCCGCCCTGCGCACGGCGCGGCTGCAGGGGGCCACGGCGATACTCGCCGAGGCGCTCACGGTCGAGCAGGTCGTCCAGGTCATCATCGACGTGGGCCGTACGGCGCTGGCCGCCGACCGCTCGGCGGTGGCGCTGCTCGACCCCGACCGGGCCGCGCTGAAGCTGGTCAACAGCGGCGGCATCCCGGATGTCCCCGGTGCGCCGGGGGAGGAGATCCCGCTCTCGCACTCCAGCGTGATGACCATGGCGGTCAACAGCCGCCGTCCGGTCTTCGCCGAGTCGCCCGAGAGCCTGCGCTCCCAGCTCGTGGACGCCGGGGGCGACGAGGAGGTCATCAACGGGTTCCTCGCCCACAGCGACGAGCGGGCGTGGGTTGGTCTGCCGCTGCTGGCCGCGGGCCGCGCCCTGGGCGCGCTGCGGTTCTCCTTCACCCGCCCCCAGAAGATCTCCCAGGAGGACGGCGTCTTCCTGGAGGCCCTCGCCGGGCAGTGCGCGCTCGCCGTCGAGCGGGCCACCCTGTTCGAGCGGGAGCACCGCACCGCCGAGACGCTCCAGCGCAGCCTGCTGCCGGACCGCCTGCCGGTGGTGCGCGGGCTGACGCTCGCCCAGCGCTTCCGCTCCGGAAGCCGCCACGTGCAGGTCGGCGGTGACTGGTACGACGCGTTCGTCCTGCAGGACGGCCGGGTGGCGGCGGTGGTCGGCGACGTGATGGGCAAGGGCGTCAAAGCCGCGGCCGGAATGGGCCGCATCCGCAACGCGATGCGGGCCCTGGCCCTGACCAACCCGCCGCCTGCGGCCGTCCTCACCGGCCTGGACCGGGTCTTCGAGGCCACCGAGGAGGAGGAGCAGGTCACCACCCTCGCCTACATGGTGGTCGAGCCGGGCACGGGAGAGGGCACGCTGGCGCTGGCCGGCCATCCGCCGCCCCTGCTGGTCTCGCCGCAGGGCGTGCCGTTGCTGTGCGAGGGGGAGCCGGGCACCCCGCTCGGCTGGCCGGCGAGCCGCAGGCAGTTCCGGTTCTGCGTCCCGCCCGGCCACACCGCCGTCCTGTACTCCGACGGCCTCGTGGAGAACCGTAAGCGCGGGCTGGATGCCGGACTCGCCGAACTTTGCTCTGTTGTGACCGAAGCGCCCCCGGAGGTCGTAGGAAGTCCGCATATGCTGTTGGATTTCCTGGTGGATCGCATGTTGGCAGGGTATGAGCAGGATGATGACGTCACGGTGCTCGCAATTCATGTTCCTCCGACGACGAAGAGTGACTGAATGAAACAGTCATAAGGGTTGCTTTCGGGTATCGGTGCCCTACTTCCGTACGCACTACTGTCTTCGTCGGCCTAGGGTGGAGGGCAACCGCCAGGAGGCGGCCGTATGAATCACGGTGTCGTGCCAGAATGCTGGGCAGGTGCGTCGAGGTTCCGCGGCCTCGCTGACCACAACTAGAGGCATCCGCCCCTAGCGGGCATCTGAGTCCATATCTCGTCTCGCTTTCCTTCGAGAGGTGTTCGTGTCGCCTGCAAGTTCGACTCGCTCGAAGCCATCCGAGCTGAACGAGCCCGTCATTCAGCAGCTGATGGAGCGGGGGCGCTCGCAGGGGTTCCTCGAGTCCGAGGATGTCCGTAAGGCCGTCGAGGAAGCGGACATTCCGATGGCGCAGGTCGCTGGAATCCTGCGCAGCCTCAGCAAAGAGGGCATCACCGTACGACTGACTGCTGAGGACTCCGCAGCCCCCAAGAAGCCCCGGCCCCAGGCCAAGCGCCGGGCCCCCGCAGCGCCCGCCGCCCCGGTCAAGAAGACCAAGACCGCCGCGGCGGCGGCCAAGGAGCAGCCCGAGACCGTCACCGCGGTCGTCGGCGGTTCCGAGCCCGCGCCCGCGGCCAAGAAGCCGGTCGCTCCGGTGAAGAAGGCCGCTCCGGCGGCCAAGAAGCCGGTCGCCGGCCCCGCCAAGGGCACGGGTCCCCAGGACTCCGCGCCCAAGGCCGACCCGAAGCCGAAGGCGGTCGACGTCGAGGACGAGGAGGAGATCGACCTCGAGGACGTCGAGATCGAGGACTTCGACCTGGAGGTGGAGGCCGAGGAGGTCGAAGTCGAGGTCGAGGCCGAGGCGGAGACCGAGGAGGAGCCCAAGGTCGAGGTCGAGGCCGTCGTCGTGCAGAGCGACGACGAGGTCCTGATCCTCTCCGACGACGACGACGACGCCCCCGTGGCCCAGGTCGCCGCCGCCGGTGCCACCGCCGACCCGGTCAAGGACTACCTCAAGCAGATCGGCAAGGTCCCCCTGCTCAACGCCGAGCAGGAGGTCGAGCTCGCCAAGCGCATCGAGGCCGGCCTGTTCGCCGAGGAGCAGCTCGGCACCGACGGCGACAAGCTCCCGGTGGACGTCCGCGCCGAGCTGGAGTGGATCGCCGAGGACGGCCGCCGCGCCAAGAACCACCTGCTGGAGGCCAACCTCCGTCTGGTGGTCTCGCTGGCCAAGCGCTACACCGGCCGCGGCATGCTCTTCCTGGACCTGATCCAGGAGGGCAACCTGGGCCTGATCCGTGCGGTCGAGAAGTTCGACTACACCAAGGGCTACAAGTTCTCCACCTACGCCACCTGGTGGATCCGGCAGGCGATCACCCGGGCCATGGCCGACCAGGCGCGGACGATCCGCATCCCGGTCCACATGGTCGAAGTGATCAACAAGCTGGCCCGGGTCCAGCGGCAGATGCTGCAGGACCTCGGCCGCGAGCCGACTCCCGAGGAGCTGGCCCGCGAGCTCGACATGACCCCGGAGAAGGTCATCGAGGTCCAGAAGTACGGCCGCGAGCCGATCTCCCTGCACACCCCACTGGGTGAGGAGGGCGACAGCGAGTTCGGTGACCTCATCGAGGACTCCGAGGCGATCGTCCCCGCGGACGCGGTCAGCTTCACGCTCCTGCAGGAGCAGCTCCACTCCGTGCTGGACACGCTGTCCGAGCGCGAGGCGGGCGTGGTCTCCATGCGGTTCGGCCTCACCGACGGCCAGCCGAAGACCCTGGACGAGATCGGCAAGGTCTACGGGGTGACGCGGGAGCGCATCCGGCAGATCGAGTCCAAGACCATGTCCAAGCTCCGCCACCCGTCCCGTTCCCAGGTGCTGCGCGACTACCTGGACTAGGACTCCGACGGCAGGACTCTGCCGACGAGAGCGGCCCGCGCCCACCGGCGCGGGCCGCTCCGCCGTTTACACGATGCCGGCTACACGATCGTGACGGCGATGTCGCTCGCCGTCACAGGCGGAGTCCGGGCTCCGCCGTCCGGGCGCCGGTCAGGTCAGCACGTCGACGGTCCAGGACCGGCTGCCGGTCGGGGCGGGACCGAGGGCGACGGTGTGGCCCAGCTCGTCGAGGACCTTGACCAGCTCGTCCGGGGACTGCGGGTCGACGTCTCCCAGCAGCAGGGACCGGGCGATCGCGCCCCTGGTCGCCTTGGCCATGTGGCTGACGACCTTGCCGTCCTTGAGCACCCGCACGGCCACCGCGCGGTCGCCGGGCCGCCAGGCCGCCGCGTAGGTACTGGAGCGCAGGTCCACGACCAGGCCGGGCTCCGCATCGAGGACCGGGGTGACCGAGCGGCGCCAGAAGGCCCCCAGCCCGCCGAGCGGCGGCAGGTTCACACCCATGGACAGCCGGTACGGCGGGATCCTGTCGGTGATCCGGAGCAGCCCCCAGAGCCCGGAGAAGATCAACAGCCGCTCCTGTGCCCGGACGGCCGCCTCCGGCGGCAGAGAGGCCAAGCCGAGGTTGTCGTAGAGCACCCCGGTGTAGAGTCCGGCGGCCGTGAGCGTGGGCACGGTCCGGAGTAGACGGTTCTTGTCGATCTCGCCGAGCTGGCCCTCTGAGAGCCCGAGCACGGCGCGAGCCCGTGACCCCTCGCACAACGCGGTCAACGCGTCCAGGACGGCCTGCCGGGGCAGGGAGGGAAAGCTCAGGGTGGACAGGTCGAGAACGGGGCCGTCGCCCGCTCCGGCCTTGCCCTCCGACGGGGGAAGCAGGATCAGCACGGTCTCCGAGCATAGGCGCTGTCCACCGGGCATCCCGCCAGGTGCGGCTGCCTCACCGCCGGGTCGCGGCAACGGGCCAGGGACGGCCCGGCCTGCGACGCGCTCTAGGATCTCCTGCCATGATCGATGAAATGTTCGACAGGCTCGTCGACCAGGCCTGGCCCGCACTCGGCCGGACGGCGGCCGGAGGATGGACGCTGCGGACGGCGGGCGGGGTGACGAAACGGGCCAACTCGGTGCTGCCGCTGGGTGAGCGGGAGGACCTGGAGGCGGCCGTGGAAGAGGCGGAGAGGTTCTACGCCGGGCGGGGACTGCCGTGCGCGTTCTCCATCGGCGCGGGTGCGACCCCCGGCCTGGACGAACTGCTCGGCGCCCGCGGCTACCGGGTGGTGGATCCCACGCTCGTGATGACCGCGCCACTGGCGAAGGCCGTACCGGAGGGCTGCGGGGACGCGGAAGCGGGCGGCGGGAGGCCGGCGGAGGTCCGGCTCTCGGCGGCGCCCGCGCCGGAGTGGCTGGGCGTCTGGTGGAGCGTGGACGGAAGGCCCGGCGGGGATGTGGAGACGGCCCGCCGGATCCTCACCGGCGTGCCCGCCGCCTACGCCTCGCTCGGCGGAGACGAGGGGGAGGAGGCGGTCGGCCGGGGCGTCACGCAGGGAGAGTGGTTCGGGGTCTACTGCATGGCCACGCTGCCGCACGCGCGGCGTCGCGGTCATGCGGGACGCCTGCTGGACGCCCTGCTCTCACATGGGCGAGAGCAGGGCGCGAAACAGGCATATCTGACCGTGGTGGAGGCCAACACCGGGGCCCGGTCGCTCTACGAGCGTCTGGGCTTCACGACGGTGGGCCGATATCACTATCGGGTCCGCTAGGGCTCCTACCGTTCGTCGTTGGGCGCGACCGCGGGGGTGGCGCTGAGGCGAGCCGACTCGTCCTGGATGTCGGCACCCTTGTCCCGCAGCACGGTTACGTGCTGGCGGCCGTGGTGGGCGCAGAACAGCAGCTCCCCACCTACGGGAAGGGTTGCGCGGATATAGGCCTGGGCGCCACACCGGTCACACCGGTCCGTGGCGGTCAGCGGCTTGGCGGGGGCGAGAGCTCCAGTCACGTATCGCCTTTCGGGTCATCCCCGGGGTTGGGGGATCTGGCGTCAGTCACTTGAGACAACATCTAACCCGATACGGACGTTCCCAACCGACCCCCGGCTACGCCGAGAGCGGAATGTATCCGTGGGTGATGGGGATCACGCTCGAAGTAACAGTGTTGGCCACCTGGTGGCAAGCTAGGACGCGTCGCGGCGGGAAGAACGGTAGGCTGCGCACACGTGTTCGAGCACAGAGGGAGTGGGTGTGACCGCAGTTAGCACGGAGACGGGTTATACGGCCCGTCATCTGTCGGTGCTGGAGGGCCTCGAAGCCGTCCGCAAGCGCCCGGGCATGTACATCGGGTCCACCGACAGCCGCGGTCTCATGCACTGTCTGTGGGAGATCGTGGACAACGGCGTCGACGAGGCCCTGGCCGGTCACTGCGACCGCATCGAGGTCGAACTCCACACCGACGGCTCGATCGAGGTCCGCGACAACGGCCGCGGCATCCCCGTCGACATCGAGCCGAAGACGGGCCTTGCCGGAGTCGAGCTCGTCTACACCAAGCTCCACGCGGGCGGGAAGTTCGGCGGCGGCTCCTACGCCGCCTCCGGCGGCCTGCACGGCGTCGGCGCCTCCGTGGTCAACGCCCTCTCCTCCAGGCTGGACGTCGAGGTCGACCGCGACGGCCGGATTCACGAGATCAGCTTCCGCAGGGGTGTGCCGGGCGTCTTCGACGGCGACGGGCCCACCGCCAAGTTCAAGAAGAAGTCCGGGCTGCGCGACGGCGGCCCGCTCGCCCGCAAGGGCACCGGCACCCGGGTCCGCTTCTGGGCGGACCGCCAGATCTTCCTGCCCGAGGCCGAGGTCTCCCTCGACGAGATCCATGTCCGCCTGCGCCAGACCGCCTTCCTGGTCCCCGGGCTCACCCTGACGGTGCGCGACAGCCGCGGCGAGGAGTCCACCGAGGAGGAGTTCCGCTTCGACGGCGGCATCTCCGAGTTCACCGACTTCCTCGCCCGTGACGAGGCCGTCTGCGACGTGCTGCGCCTGCAGGGCGTCGGCCACTTCCACGAGACCGTGCCGATCCTCGACGACCTGGGTCACATGCACCCCACCGAGGTCCAGCGCGAGCTCACCGTGGACGTCGCTCTGCGCTGGGGCAAGGGCTACGACGCCACCGTGCGCTCCTTCGTCAACGTGATCGCCACCCCCAAGGGCGGCACCCACGTCAACGGCTTCGAGCGGGCCCTGGTCCGCACGGTCAACGAGCAGTTGCGCGAGGTCCGCCTGCTCAAGACCGGCGATGCCCCCGTCACCCGGGAGGACATCTTCGAGGGACTCACCGCCGTGGTGACCATCCGGGTGCCCGAGCCGCAGTTCGAGGGGCAGACCAAGGAGGTCCTCGGCACCGCGGCGGCCAGCAGGATCGTCTCCCATGTCGTCTCCCGCGAGCTCAAGGAGCTGTTCACCAACCCGTCGCGCACGCTCAAGCCGCAGTTGCGCGCGGCCCTGGAGAAGATCGTCACGGCGGCCAAGGCGCGCATCGCCGCCCGCGAGCACCGTGACAACCAGCGGCGCAAGACCGCCCTGGAGAACTCCGCGCTCCCCGCCAAGCTGGTCGACTGCCGCAGCGACGACGTCGACCGCAGCGAGCTGTTCATCGTCGAGGGAGACTCGGCGCTGGGCACCGCACGCGCGGCCCGGGACTCGGAGTTCCAGGCGCTGCTCCCGATCCGGGGCAAGATCCTGAACGTGCAGAAGGCCTCCGTCGCCGACATGCTGAAGAACGCCGAGTGCGCCGCGATCATCCAGGTCATCGGGGCGGGCTCGGGCCGTTCGTTCGACATCGAGGCCGCCCGTTACGGCAAGGTCATCCTGATGGCCGACGCCGACGTCGACGGCGCGCACATCCGGTGCCTGCTGCTGACCCTGTTCCATCGCTACATGCGGCCGCTGGTCGAGGCCGGGCGCGTCTTCGCCGCGGTGCCGCCGCTGCACCGGATCGAGATCACCAATCCGGGCCGGGGCAAGGAGAAATACGTCTACTGCTACTCCGACGCCGAGCTCCACCGGGTCCTGCGGGACCTGGAACGGCGCGGCAAGCGGTGGAAGGACCCGGTCCAGCGCTACAAGGGTCTGGGCGAGATGGACGCCGACCAGTTGGCCGAGACGACCATGGAGCCCCGCCACCGGACCCTGCGCCGGGTCCGGATCGAGGACGTCGAGCAGGCCGAGCGCATCTTCGACCTTCTCATGGGCAGCGACGTGGCTCCGCGCCGCGAGTTCATCGTGGGCAGCGCGGCCGAGGTCGACCGCGACCACATCGACGCCTGAGAGACGCCCGCCCGGTGGTCCCCATGGTGAGGCGGGGATCACCGGGCGCGTCCGGGCTGCGGGATCACAGCTCGACGGGCAGGAGCTTTCCGGTGCGCACGTCGTAGATGGCGCCGCCGATGGCCAGGCCCGACGGGAGGAACGGGCTGCTCTTGATCCGGATCAGGTCGTGGCGGAGCGCGGCGTCCTGGTCGGGGACGGTGTGGAACTCCAGGCTGCGGGTGTCCACACCATGCCCGGCGGCGAGGCGGTGCACGTCCTCGTCGGTGGCCTTCGCCATGCCGCAGTCGGTGTGCGGCATGACCAGGACCCGGTTCACCCCCAGAAGGTAGACCGCCAGGACGAGCGTGCGAAGCACGTCGTCGGTCACCCTGGCCCCGGCATTGCGCAGGATCTTGGCGTCACCGGGTTTCAGGCCGAAGACTCCCAGCGGATCGATCCGGGAGTCCATGCACGTGACCACGGCCAGTCCGCGTGCCGCCCTGCCCGTCAGCTCCGAGTCGGTGAACGTGGCGGAGAACTCCTCGTTGGCGGCCAGCAGGTCGTCGAAGGCACTCACGTATCCATCCCTCGGTCGGTGAAATCGTCGGATCAATAATCCCTCATGCCCGTTTCGTGGATATTTCCGGGGGGCCACCACCGGCCAACTTCCGGAAGATCGCGCGATCACCGCTCACTATAGGTAATGATGCCGTGACGCAAGGCCCGCTGTTCTTTGGGAGAATGAATGAACAGGATCGCATCGCTGGCCGGCTATCTGCGTGATCAGGCCAGGAGGAAGCTGGACCGGGTGGAAGTCCGAGACAAGGGCAGGAACGCACGCTCGGCGCTCGCCCTGTTGGACGCGACCGTCTATGTGGAGTCGATGGCCGACGACGACCCGTTCCTGGAGGCCCTTGAGAAGGCCGGATGCTTCGGCCCGCAGGGCTCCGGTGAGTTCCGGCCCGGAGAGGAGATCACCAGGATCATCCGCTTCTGGGAGGCCGGTGAGCCCGGGGAGTTGCTCGCCGAGATCAGATCGGCTCTGCAGGGTTCGCCGGTCTGAGTGGCCGCCGCGGCAGGACGCGTCGCATTGGGGACATTTGCCCGTTGAATCAACCACAACACCATCGTATGGTTTTCAGTGGTGTCTCACACGGGAGGAATCATGGCAATCGCCCGGATGCGGTCCGTCGTCATCGACTGTCCTGACCCGAAAAGCCTGGCCGACTTCTACAGCGCCCTGCTCGGCTGGGAGGTCACCAGCGTCGAGGACGACTGGGTGGTGGTCACCGACGGGAGGCCGGAGCGGCTCTGCTTCCAGAAGGCGCCCGACCACCAGCCGCCTGACTGGCCCAGCCCGGACCGGCCCCAGCAGTTCCACCTCGACGTGACCGTGGACGACCTGGACAAGGCCGAGGCCGAGGTGCTCGCGCTCGGTGCGGTCAAGCACGCGCACCAGCCGAGCGAGGACGACGACTTCCGTGTCTTCCTCGACCCCGCCGGTCACCCGTTCTGCCTCTGCGTGCCCTGAGAACGCTCCTGGAAACGCGGGCGGCGCAACGCCGGCCCGCCGCCGGGCCGGACGGCCGTCCGGGGCGCCGCGGAGCCCGTCCACCGGGAGGCCGGCACGGTCGCACACCTGTGCCGGCCTCTCCGGGCAGACGCTATTCCTCGCCGTCCCCGGGTTGCGGGGCCTCCTGCACACCGGAGGCGTGGGCGGTCGTGCCCAGGGCGCCGCCCACCGCCGCCACCGTGTGAGTGAGGCGGACGCCGGAGCCGTCGCGGCGGCCGAGCTCCTCCGGGAGCGGGACCGGCTTGCCGGTGGCGGAGACGGCGCGGGCCGGGCCGGGGCCCGCCCAGGCGAGCAGCAGCACGTCCTCACCCTTGAGGAACCGCTGGGCACGGACACCGCCGGTGGCGCGGCCCTTCGCGGGATACTCGGCGAAGTCGGAGATCTTCGCCCCGCCGACCTGGGTGCCGGGCAGGGCGGTGGAGGATCCGGCGATCGTCACGACCCTGGACTCCAGGGCGGGATCCACGGCGCCGAACCAGATGACGCTCGCCGTGCCGTCCAGCCGGATGCCGGTCATGCCGCCCGCCGGGCGGCCCTGGGGCCGGACGACGGAGGCGGGGTAACGCAGGAGCTGCGCGTCAGAGGTGATGAAGACCAGGTCGTGGGCCTCGGAGGCCAGCTCCACGGCGCCCACCACGGTGTCGCCGTCCTTGAGGCCGATCACCTCGAAGTCGTCGCGGTTGGCCGGATAGTCGGGAACGACCCGCTTGACCACGCCCTGCGCGGTGCCCAGCGCCAGGCCGGGCCCGTCCGGGTTGAGGGACCCGATGCCCACGACCGTCTCGCCGGGGTTCAGGGTGACGTACTCGGAGACCGGATGACCGCCGGACAGCGACGGCGGACTGGCCGACGGAGGCAGTATCGGCAGGTCGACGACCTGGACCCGGATCATCCGGCCCTGGCTGGTGACCACGCCGACCTCGCCCCGCACCGTGCTGTCCACGACCGAGACCAGCACGTCGTGGGCCGAACGATCGCCCTCACCTGCCAGCGGGGAGGCGTCGGCCGTACGGGCCAGCAGGCCGGTGGAGGAGAACAGGACCCGGCACGGGTCGTCGGCGACCTCCAGCTCCAGCGGCGCCGCCGCCTTCCTGGGCGCACCGGAGGACTCCAGCAGGACCGTGCGGCGCGGGGTGCCGTAGGTCTTGGCGACCTGGGCCAGCTCGTCGGAGACGACCTTGCGCAGCCGGGTCTCCGACGACAGGATCTCGCTCAGCTCGGCGATCTCGTCCCGCAGGGTCTGCTGCTCCCGGTCGAGCTCCAGCTTGTCGTAGCGGGTCAGGCGGCGCAGCGGGGTGTCGAGGATGTAGCCGGCCTGGATCTCCGAGAGCTCGAAGACCTCGATCAGGCGCTCCCGCGCCTGGCCGGAGTCGTCGGAGGAGCGGATGACCTGGATGACCTCGTCGATGTTGAGCAGGGCGATGACGAGACCCTCGACGAGGTGCAGGCGTTCCTCGCGCTTGCGGCGGCGGTACGCCGAGCGGCGGCGGACCACGTCGAGGCGGTGGTCCACGTAGACCTGGAGCAGCTCGCGCAGGCCCAGCGTGCGCGGCTCGCCGTCGACCAGCGCGACGTTGTTGATGCCGAAGCTCTCCTCCATCGGCGTCAGCCGGTAGAGCTCCTCGAGGACGGCCTCGGGGATGAAACCGTTCTTGATCTCGATGACCAGCCGCAGACCCCGGTGCCGGTCACTGAGGTCCTTCAGGTCGGAGATGCCCTGCAGCTTCTTGGCGGTGACCAGCTCGCGGATCTTGGTGACCACCCGCTCCGGGCCCACGTTGAACGGCAGTTCGGTGACGATGATGCCCTTGCGCCTCGGGCTGACCTGCTCGATCGCGCACTTGGCGCGCATCCGGAAGGTGCCCCGGCCCCGGGCGTAGGCGTCGCGGATGCCGTCCAGCCCGGTGATGGTGCCGCCCGTGGGCAGGTCGGGGCCCGGGACGAACCGCATCAGCTCCTCGAGCGTGGCGTCGGGCTTCTTGATCAGGTGGCGGGCCGCGGCGACCACCTCGACGAGGTTGTGCGGCGCCATGTTCGTCGCCATGCCGACCGCGATGCCGGTAGCCCCGTTGACCAGCAGGTTCGGGAAGGCCGACGGCATGACCGTGGGTTCGGTCTCCTGGCCGTCGTAGTTGGGCTTGAAGTCGACGGTGTCCTCGTCGATCGACTGCACCATCGCCATGGCCGAGGCGGCCAGGCGGGCCTCGGTGTAGCGCATCGCGGCGGGCAGGTCGTCGGGAGAGCCGAAGTTGCCGTGCCCGTCGACCACCGGCAGCCGCATCGAGAACGGCTGCGCCATGCGGACCAGCGCGTCGTAGATGGCGGTGTCGCCGTGCGGGTGGAGCTTGCCCATGACGTCGCCGACGACCCGCGACGACTTGACATGCCCCCGGTCGGGGCGCAGGCCCATCTCGCTCATCGAGTAGAGGATGCGGCGCTGGACCGGCTTGAGGCCGTCGCGGGCATCGGGCAGCGCACGCTGGTAGATCACCGAGTATGCGTACTCGAGGAAACTCGTGCGCATCTCCGCGGAGACGTCGATGTCGACGATCCGCTCCTCGAAGTCTTCGTCGGGTGGGGGTGTGGTCGTCCGTCGGGCCATGTCGAACATTCTGCCGAAGGACGGGGGGTGCCCGCGACGTGAACACGGTGACGGACCGTTATGGAGGGGTACGGGATGCCCGCACCGGAAGGCGGCCGGCCCGGGCTCCGCCGTCAGGGAGCGTCAGGGGCGGGTGCGGGGACCGGCGCCGGGCCAGGGGCCGGGGGTGAGGCCCTCGTCCTCGTCGCCGGGCGCGTTGAGCCTGGTGTCGTAGATGCGGAACCCCCGTGCCTGATAGGCGGCCAGCGCCACCGGGCCGTCGAGGGAGCAGGTGTGCAGCCACACCCGGCGGGTCGGCTCGCGGTCGGGGTGGCGCTCGGCCAGGTCCCAGGCGCGGGCCGTGCAGAACTCCAGCAGGCGCCCGCCCGCGCCCTTGCCGATCGCCCAGTGCACGAGTCCGAAGGAGGCCACCTCGACCGCCCCGCCGTCCTGCGGGACCAGCTCGGCGTATCCGGCGGGGGTGCCTCGATGGTAGGCCACCCAGGTCTCCACACCCCGGCCCAGCCACTCGTCCCACTGCCGCCAGGTCCACGGCAGCCGGTCGGTCCACTGCCAGTCGCCGCCGACGGCGGTGTAGAGGAACCGGTTGAACTCGGGGGAGCGGACCTCCGAGCGGACGATGTCGAGCTCGATCGCCGGGGGCTTGGCCGGGAGCAGATCGGCCGGTGAGGTCTGTTCGAGATACCAGGTGGTGACGTCCATAGTGAGGTCATGAAACCACGCTCCGGACGGTCCGCCGCAACCGGTCGGAACCGGGGATGATCTCCGAGAGTGCGCCGTTCGAGGGCTCGCCCTCGGAGAAGTTCGCCGACGGCGCCGCGGGGATCGAGGCCCCCGAGGCCGGGGCGGTGGGGGACTTCTCCGCCGAGGACGTCGGACGTCCGCTCGGCCCTCGAGGTCAGCAGCCGCATGCTGCAGGCCGCCTACCTCGACAGGAAGACGCTGCTCGGCGGGAAGCCGGACGCCTACGCCAAGCTGCTCGATCCCGAACAGCGGACGTTCTTCCTGGAGAACCTCGACCACAAGGACCTCGACAAGAACACCCGGGCCTGGGTCTTCAGCTTCGCGCCGGGGACGACCGAGCTGGTCGGCGACGTCGTCAAGGTGGAGGCGAAGCTGGTCCCGGAGGCCGCCAAGGACGAGAACGGCGACCCCGAGCTGAGGGTGAACTGCGAGGCCCGCTTCGTCTATGCGGTCCGTCCCGCGGGCAAGGCGGCGCCGATCGTCCGGGTGATGGCCTACGCCAAGGCGCGTCACCAGTTCTGGCGGGACGAGCCCGAGGGCGAGCTCCGCCACTGGGAGGGCGAGTCGGAGGACATGTGGGCCGCCGGGACCGTGTGCGGTTCCCCCGACGGCTTCCATCGGCCCGCCTTCTCCGGGGAGAGCGGCAGCGGACCGGTGGACGACGCCTACGACGGCAAGGCCGCTCCGCTGAAGGATGACGAGTGCGGGGCGGTCGAGGAGGTCTGACGGGGCCCTGCCGCGGCCGGCCCCTCCGGCTGCGGTACGGCTCTCGCCCGGGCCCTCCCGAGGCGGTGCGGTGCTCGCGCTCGGAGCGCTGCGGTCCCGGCGGCCGCCGGGACCGCAGGTGTCCAGATCCTGGCCCGAAGTGACTCAGGTCACTCTCTTCCGGGATGCGGTTCGGGCATATGCTTGACCAAGCGGTTGCTTGATTGGCGCGGTCGGGCGCCGCTGCGGGCTGAACGGGCCGGGGCCGGCGTCCCGGCCTCCGGGACTGGCGTGCGGACACCCACACAGGAGCGTCAAGATGATCGAGTTCAAGCAGGTGACCAGGCACATCGGCGCCGAGGTGAGCGGCGTCGACCTTCGCAAGCCGCTGTCGGAGGGCGAGGTCGAGGAGATCCGCCGGGGCTGGCTGGAGCACAAGGTCCTCTTCTTCCGCGACCAGCACATCACCGACGAGGAGCACATCCGCTTCGCAGAGAACTTCGGCACGATCAACCACCCGGCCTTCAAGAAGGACAGCGGCAGCGCCATCCACGTCCTCGACCAGACCGACCCCAAGGGCGAGGGCGGCGACGAGTGGCACAGCGACAACACCTTCGAGCCGGTCCCGCCGATGGGTTCGCTGCTGCGCTGCGTCCAGCTGCCCAGCGTCGGCGGCGACACCCTGTGGGCCAACGCCTGCATGGCCTACGAGACGCTCTCTCCGCCCATCCAGCGGCTCTGCGAGGAGCTCACCGCCGTCCACGACATCACGGCCTCGATGAAGAAGGCCATCTCCAAGGGCCACGACTTCGACTTGGCCGAGATCCAGGCCAAGTGGCCGCCGATCGAGCGGCCCGTCGTGCGCGTGCACGCCGAGACCGGACGCAAGGCGCTGTTCGTCAACCGCGCCTCCACCACGCGGCTGGTGCAGCTGTCCGACCGGGAGAACGAGGCGCTGCTGCCGTACCTGATCGACCACATCCGCTCCCCCGAGTACCAGGTCCGGCTCAACTGGCGTCCGGGCACCCTGGCCTTCTGGGACAACCGCAGCACCCAGCACTACGCGGTGGCCGACTACACCGAACGCCGCCGCATGCACCGGGTCACCGTCAACGCCTTCCCGGAGCACCAGGACGGGTAAAAGCCGGCGGCGGGGCGAAACGGTCACCGGGAACTGATACCAATGACCGGTGAGCGAAGAGCTGATGCTGCGGGAAGAGGCCGAGGAGCGACTGCGGGCGCTGGCCGGGGAGCACGCCCGGCTGCGCGACGACCAGTGGTCGGCGATCAAGGCGCTGGTCATGGACCGGCGGCGGGTCCTCGTCGTGCAGCGCACCGGGTGGGGCAAGTCGGCGGTCTACTTCATCGCCACCGCGCTCCTGCGCGAGCTGGGTGAGGGGCCGACCGTCATCGTCTCGCCGCTGCTGGCCCTGATGCGCAACCAGATCGCCGCCGCCGAGCGGGCCGGCATCCACGCGGTCACCGTCAACTCGGCCAACCCCGAGGACTGGGAGCAGATCTACGGACAGGTCGCCGAGGGCACGGTCGACGTGCTGCTGGTCAGTCCCGAGCGGCTCAACAACCCCGACTTCCGCGACCAGGTCCTGCCCGCGCTGGCCGAGAGCGCGGGCCTGGTCGTGGTGGACGAGGCGCACTGCATCTCCGACTGGGGCCACGACTTCCGCCCCGACTACCGGCGGCTGCGCACGTTGTTCGAGGACCTCCCCGAGGGCGTGCCGGTCCTGGCGACCACCGCGACCGCCAACGCCCGCGTCACCCGCGACGTCGCCGAGCAACTCGGCGACGAGACGCTCGTCTTGCGCGGGGCGCTGGAGCGCGAGAGCCTCCACCTGAGCGTGGTACGGCTGCGCGGCGCCGAGCAGCGCCTGGCGTGGCTCGCCCAGACCCTGCACGAGCTGCCCGGTTCCGGGATCGTCTACACCCTCACCGTGGCCGCCGCCCAGGAGATCGCCGCCTACCTGCGCGAGCAGGGACACGAGGTGGCCGCCTACTCCGGCCAGACCGAGCAGGCCGAGCGGCTCGCCGCCGAGCAGGCCCTGCTCGACAACAAGATCAAGGCGCTGGTCGCCACCTCCGCGCTGGGCATGGGCTTCGACAAACCCGACCTCGGCTTCGTCGTGCACGTCGGCGCCCCGCAGTCGCCCGTCGCCTACTACCAGCAGGTCGGCCGAGCCGGGCGCGGGGTCGAGCGGGCCGAGGTGATCCTGCTGCCCGGCGCCGAGGACCGTGAGATCTGGGCCTATTTCGCCTCGCTGGCCTTCCCGCCCGAGCCGGTCGTGCGCAACGTGCTGGCCGCGCTCGCCGAGGGCGGTGTGATGTCCACCGCCGCCCTGGAGAACCGGGTCGACCTCAGCCGCACCCGTCTGGACACCATGCTCAAGGTCCTCGACGTGGACGGCGCGGTCCGGCGGGTCAAGGGCGGCTGGGAGGCCACCGGCCAGGAGTGGGCCTACGACGCCGAGCGCTACGCCCGGGTCGCCGCCGAGCGCGAGGCCGAGCAGCGGGCCATGCTCGACTACCTCGACACCACCGGGTGCCGCGAGGAGTTCCTCCGCCGCCGCCTGGACGACGACTCCGCCGCGCCCTGCGGGCGCTGCGACAACTGCACCGGCCTCCACCGCTCGCCCGAGGTCGCGGAGGCGGCCGTGGAGCGCGCCGCCGCGAGCCTGAGCCGGCCCGGTGTGGAGATCGAGCCGCGGCGGCAGTGGCCGACGGGGCTGAGCGACCTCAAGGGCCGGATCAAGCCCGAGCTGGGCGCCGAGCCCGGCCGGGCGCTGGGCCGCCTGACCGACATCGGCTGGGGCAACCGCCTGCGTGGCCTGTTCGCCGAGGGCGCTCCCGACGGGCCGGTCCCCGACGACGTGTTCGCCGCCGTGGTCGCGGTGCTGGCGTCGTGGGAGTGGGAGCAGCGCCCGGTCGCCCTGGTCGCGGTGCCCTCGGCCACCCGGCCGCAGCTGGTCCGGAGCCTGGCCGAGCGGCTGTCCCAGGTCGGCCGCCTGTCCTACCTGGGCGATCTGGGTTACCGGTCGGGCCCGCCCGGCCGCCAGTTCAACAGCGCCCAGCGGGTCCAGGCCGTCCGGGCCACCCTCGCGATGCCGTCGGCCCTGGGCCCGGCGGTGGCCGCGGCGGGCGGCCCGGTCCTGCTGGTCGACGACCGGGTCGACACCGGCTGGACGATGACCCTGGGCGCCGCCATGCTCCGCCACGCCGGGGCACCCGCCGTGCTCCCCCTGGCCCTGGCGGTGACGAGCTAGCCGCTCGCAGGTCAGCCAGGTCATCCGCCGCTTATCGGCATGAGCCAGAACATTCTGGTGGTCGCGGAGGCCGGAGAAGCTGACGATGGGACCCTCATCTATGGGGATTGAATCCACATGGATGAGGGTCGAAACGGCGCAGGATCCCGTCGGGCGGGAGGGCGGACCCGGTCTTCTGCGCAAGCGGCTGGACAGGGTCGCCGCGGCCTCTCGGCGCGAAAGCGGTCCTGCTGCTTGCGGGCAGTGACATCCCCATGATGGAGCGGCTGACCGCCTGCGATCGGCCGTTCTCCGGACGGGCCGACAACATGGTCCTCGCCCCGCTCAACCCGGCGGAGACGGCGCAGGCGCTTGGGCTCGGTGGGGCGGATGCCGTAGACGCACCGCTGTTCGGCATCCCCGACTCGTCGCTGATGGCCGAGTTCCCCTCTCCCGGCCAGGCTCTCCGGACGACCGGTGAGCCGCAGTGGTCCGGCCATACGACCTGGCCCGAGCAGCGGGCGCTGGAGAAGGCCGGTTTCGAGCGTGAGGGCGTGCTACGCCGGGCCCCAGTGGCGCGACGGAGGCAGGCCACGACCAGGTGACCTGGTCGCGTCTGCGCGTGTCCTAGAGGCGGGGGCGGGCGCCGAGGTGGGCGATGGCCTTGGCGGCCAGGCGGTTGCCGGCGGACAGCGCCTCGGCCGGGGGCTTGCCCTCCAGCCAGGCCGGGAGGAAACCCGCGGTGAAGGCGTCACCGGCGCCGGTGCCGTCGACCACGCGCTCCACGGACTCGGCGGGGGCCCTGACCGGCTCGCTGCGGCTGTTGGTGTACCACAGCGCGCCCTCGTCGTTGAGCTTGATCACGACCTGGGGGAACCAGGCGGTGAGCACCTTGGCGGCGGCCGCGGGCTCGTCGCGGCCGGTCAGGACCTTGGCCTGGTCGACGTTGGCGAACAGCAGCTTGGCGTTCTGGGTCCACTCCAGGAACGGCTCGGCTCCGGTGCGCTCCAGCGGGGCGGAGGAGGAGCAGTCGACCGAGACGGACATCCCGGCCCGGCGGGCCATCTCCAGGGCGGCGAGGCCGGCCTCGCGGGAGCCCTCGTTGATCAGGGTGTAGCCGGAGAGGTGCAGATGGCCGCCCTGGGAGAACAGGTCGCGGGGGAGGTCCTCGGGGGACAGGGCCGCGTTGGCGCCGGGGTCGGAGAGCATGGTGCGCTCGCCCTTGTGGGTGACGAGCACGACGCAGGTGCCGGTCGGGCGCTCGGGGTCCATGACGAGGCGGGCGTCCACGCCGTAGCCCATGAGCTCCATGTCGCGGTTGCGGCCGGTGATGTCGGCGCCCCGGCGGCCGATGAAGGCCACCTCCGCGCCCTCCACGGCGAGCCAGGAGGCGATGTTCGCCCCCGAGCCGCCACCGTGCATGGTGACGATGGCCGGTGTGTCGCTGGCTCTGGCCAGAGGGTAGCGAGCCCGTGCGACCGCGTCGGTCATGAGATCGCCCACCACGACCACCCGCGTCATGATGCCACCACCTTGCTGCCTTCGATGCCGACGTGCTTATGGAGCCGCCAAAAACCTAACAGCTTCCGGCCAGCGTAGGGGGCCCGGATCTGAGACCGGGGCATAGTCGATGCACAAGCGTTGTGTGAATCCACCCGGTTGGTCCTGCATGTGAGATTCACGTCTACTCTCGGGACTGTGGAGGCTCAGTATCCCGCCCACTGGGAGGCGGACGTCGTCCTGTCCGACGGAGGCACCGCTCACGTGCGCCCGATCCGGCCCGCAGACGCGGACCGGTTGCGCGCCTTCTACTCCCGGCTGTCCGAGGAGTCCATCTACTTCCGCTTCTTCGGGCCCCGGCCCCGGCTGTCGGACCGCGAGGTGACCTGGTTCACCACCGTCGACTACGTGGACCGGGTCGCGCTGATCGCCACGATCGGCACGGAGATGGTGGCCGTGATCCGCTACGACCGGATCGAGCCGGGGGAGGCGGAGGTCGCCTTCCTCGTCGAGGACGCCCACCAGGGCCGGGGCGTCGCCTCGGTGCTGCTGGAGCACCTGGCCGAGACGGCGAGAGAGAACGGCATCGCCAGGTTCGTCGCCGACGTGCTGCCCGCCAACCAGAAGATGATGGCCGTGCTCAAGCAGGTCGGTTACACCGCGCAGAGCCGCTTCGCCGACGGCGTCGTCCGGATGACCCTCGACCTCACTCCGACCGAGACCGCTCAGGAGGTGACCGCCTCCCGCGAGCACCGGGCCGAGTCCCGTTCGATCGAGCGACTGCTCAACCCCGGCTCGGTGGCGGTCGTCGGCGCCGGCAGGGAGCCGGGCGGCGTCGGCCAGACCGTGCTGCGCAACCTGCTCGGCGCCGACTTCACCGGCCCGGTCTACCCGGTCCACCGCGAGGCGCGGGCCGTCGCGGGGGTCCGGGCCTACCCGAGTGTGACGGCCATCGACGGCGAGGTGGACCTCGCCGTCCTGGCCGTACCCGCCGACGGGGTGATCGACGTCGTCAAGGAGTGCGCGGAGAAGGGCGTGCGCGGGCTGGTGGTGGTCTCCTCCGGGTTCGGCGAGACCGGGCCGGAGGGGCGGGCCCGCCAGGACGAGCTGGTCCGCATCGCCCGCGCGTACGGCCTGCGCGTCGTCGGCCCCAACTGCCTCGGCATCGCCAACACCGACCCCGCGGTCCGGCTGAACGCCACCCTCGCCGCGACCGTCCCCGGCCGGGGACGGGTGGGCTTCTTCAGCCAGTCGGGCGCCCTGGGCACGGCGCTGCTGCAGCGGGTGGCCCAGCGCGGCATGGGCATCTCCTCGTTCGTCTCGGCGGGCAACCGCGCCGACGTCTCCGGCAACGACCTGCTCCAGTACTGGGAGGAGGACCCGGCCACCGACGTGATCCTGCTCTACCTGGAGTCGCTGGGGAACCCGCGGAAGTTCGCCCGGCTGGCCCGGCGGATCTCCCGGCGCAAGCCGATCGTGGTGGTCAAGAGCGGCGGCACCACCCAGAACGTGCCGACCGGCCACGCCGCCCCGGCGCTGGGGCTGCCCGACACCGCGCTGAGCGCGCTGTTCGAGCAGGCCGGGGTGATCCGGGTCGACGACCTGATCCAGCAGTTCGACGTGGCGCAGCTCCTGGCCTACCAGCCGCTGCCCGCCGGGCCCCGGGTCGGGCTGGTGAGCAACTCCGACGCGCTGGCGCTGCTGGCGGTGGACGCCTGCGTGAGCGCCGGCCTCGAACCCCGGCCCCCGGTCAACCTGGGCGCGCGCGCCGGCGCCGCCGAGTTCGGCACGGCCCTGGCCTCGCTGCTGCCGGACGTGGACGCCGCGGTCGTGATCTACATGCCGCCGATCCCCGGCCGGGCCGACGAGGTCGCCGCCGAGCTGCTGCGCGTCTCCCGCGAGGGCGGCAAGCCGGTGCTGGCCACCTTCGAGGGCAAGCTCGGCATGCCGTCCGAGCTGCGGGGCGGCGCCGTACCCGGGCAGGGGTCGATCCCGTCGTACGCCGCGCCGGAGGAGGCCGTGCGCGCCCTGGCCCACGTCGTCCGGCACGCGCGCTGGCGCGGGCAGCCCGCGGGAACGCCGGTGGAGATCGGCGACATCGACACCGCCGCCGCGCGCGAGCTCGTCGAGCGGCTGCTCGACGCTCCGCGGGACGTCCCCGGCGAGCGGCTCCCGGTGGAGATCGAGGCCTCGGAGCTGCTGGCCCGCTACGGGCTGACCGTCTGGCCCTCCGAGGTGGCGGGCTCGCCCGAGGAGGCCGTGGCGGCGGCCGAGCGACTGGGCTGGCCGGTGGTGCTGAAGGCCGCCGATCCGGAGGCGGCCAAACGGGCGGGGACGGTACGGCTGGGCCTGGCCGGCCCCGACGGGGTGCGCGACGCCTTCGCCGACCTGACCCGCCAGCTCGGCCCCGAGGCCGTACTCGCGGTGCAGCGGATGGTCCCGCAGCCCGCGGTGCCGACCGTGGTCAGCGTCGTCGAGGACCCCGCGGTCGGCGCGGTCGTCTCCTTCGGGCTGGGAGAGGTGACGGCCCGGCTGCTGCGGGACGTGGCCTACCGCCTGGCCCCGCTGACGCGGGAGGACGCGGCGGCGCTCGTGGAGTCGCCGCGCGCCGCGCCCCTCCTCTTCGGCGAATACGGCTACCCGCCGGTCGCGGTCGAGGCGCTGGAGGACCTGCTGGTGCGGGTGGGGAGGCTGGCCGACGACCTCCCGGAGGTGGTACGGCTCGACCTCGATCCGGTGCTGGTGGGGGAGTCCGGGGTGATCGTGCTGGGGGCCCGCGCCGTGCTGCGCAGCCCCGCCGGCCCGCGGCCCGACGACGGTCCCCGCCGGCTCAGTTGACGGGGCCGGGGAATCAGCCGACGGCGGACCTCGCGGCGCGAGGGTGAAACCGGCCCCTCGGACAGGGCAGGATGGACCCATGAGGGAAACCCGACTCTCGTCCGCCGGCCTGCGCGACGCGATCGACCGCAGTGGTTACTATCCGGACCTGGTCGCCGACGCGGTCGAATCCGCCCTGGGCAAGGAGCAGGTGGGCGCTTACGTGGTGCACCACGAGGCCACGTTCGACCCGGCAATGGAGGTGCGCAGGCACGTCACCGTGCTGGTGCTCTCGCCCACCCGGCTGCTCGTCTGCCACACCGACGAGCATCCGGCGGTGGAGGGGGTCTCGGCCTCCCACGCCTCCACGACCACCGAGGCCGTGCGGCTGAGCCGGATCCAGTCCGTCGCGGTCACCCGGGTCGTCCCCGACCCCGCCTCCTACGTGCCGGGCGTGCCGCCCACCGAGGTCACGCTCACGATCGGCTGGGGTGCGATCTCCCACGTCGACCTCGAGCCGGCCACCTGCGGTGACGAGAACTGCGACGCCGACCACGGATACACCGGCGCTGTCACGGCCGACGACCTCTCCCTGCGGGTGAGCGAGGCGGCCGACGGACCCGAGGCCGTCTCCCACGTGCTGGCTTTCGCCAAGGCACTGTCGGAGGCCACCGCCCGCGCCGCCTCGTGACCCCCCTCGTCCCGGCGTACGGCGAGGCCTCGCTCGCCGACCTGTCCGCCTCGCTGCTGGCCGTGCTGGGAATGGACTCCGGCAACCCGCTCGGGCTCGCCCCCGCCGAGCGGGTCCTGCTCTTCCTGGTCGACGGCCTGGGCGCGGAGCTGCTGCGCGCCCATCCCGAGCAGGCCCCGTTCCTGTCCGCCCGGCTCGACCGGGTGCTCACCGCGGGCTTCCCCGCCACCACCGCGACCAGCCTGGGCACGCTCGGCACCGCGCTCCCCCCGGGCGAGCACGGCATGCTGGGCTACCAGGTCGCCGCGCCCGGCACCGGCCACCTGTTCAACTGCCTGCGCTGGACCACTCCCGGAGATCCGATCGAACCCGAGGACTGGCAGCCCGTCCCGACCGTCTTCGAGCGGGCGGCGGCGGCAGGGATCGCCGCCAGCTATGTCGGTCCCGCCTACTTCAAGGACACCGGCTTCAACCGGGCCGTCTACCGGGGCGTGCGCTTCATCGGCGCCGACGAGGTCGACGAGCGGGTCGAGGGGGTCCGCCGCGCGCTGGCCGAGCCCCGCGCCCATGTCACGGTCTACTACGGCGACCTCGACTCCGCCGGGCACGAGAGCGGCTGGGGCAGTCCGGCCTGGCTCGACCAGCTCGCCCGGGTGGACCGGATGGCCGAGCGGCTGGCCGGGCTCCTCCCGCCCGGCTCGGCGATGTACGTCACCGCCGACCACGGCATGGTCAACGCCGTCGAGCGCATCGACGCCGACGCCGTTCCCGAACTGCGCGAGGGCGTCGCCCTGCTCGGCGGGGAGGCCAGGGCCCGGCACGTCTACGCCGCCCCCGGAGCGGCCGGAGCCGTGCTGGAGACCTGGCGCGGCCTGCTGGAGGGGAAGGCCTGGGTGGCCTCCCGGGAGGAGGCGGTCGCCGCGGGCTGGTTCGGGCCGCGGGTGCGCGAGGCGTGGTTGCCGAGGATCGGCGACGTGGTCGCCGTGCCCTGCGGCGACGCCGTCATCGTCGCCTCGGTCGCCGAGCCGAGGGAGTCGTCGTTCACCGGATACCACGGCTCACTGACCCCCGCCGAGCAGTACGTCCCCATGCTGGAGATCAGCACCCGCTGAACGCCCGGTCTCGGCCGTGCCCCGTACGGTGAGGCGCGGCCTTCGCGGGCCGGATGATCGGGGGCTGCTTCTACGATGGGGTTCGCCGGGAGCCGAGCGCCCGGTCCGCCGCGTCCTTTCCGAAGACCGCCCGGGGTCCGCGGCCCGGGGCGGTCACACGCCGAGGAGTCATGATGAGCCCGCTGATCACGCCCGCAGACCTGGCCGAACTGGACGGGGCGGCCATCCTCGACGTGCGCTGGACGCTCGGCGGGCCGCCCGGGATCGAGGAGTACCGCCAGGGGCACGTCCCGGGTGCGGTCTTCTGCGACCTGAACGCCGACCTGGCCGCCCCGCCCGGGCCCGGCGGCCGCCACCCGCTGCCGGAGGCGGAGCGCTTCCAGTCCTCGATGCGCCGCCTGGGCGTCTCGGGCTCCCGGCCGGTGGTCGTCTACGACGGGGCCGACTCCACGGCGGCCGCCCGGGCCTGGTGGACGCTGCGTTACTTCGGCCACCCCGACGTGCGGGTGCTCGACGGGGGCCTGCGCGCCTGGACCACCGAAGGGCGTCCCGTCTCGGCGGACGTGCCGCAGCCGCCGCCCGGTGACTTCACCGCGCGCCCGGGCGGCATGCCCCTCCTCGACGCCGACGGGGCCGCGGAGCTGGCCGCCGACGGGATCCTGCTGGACGCGCGCGCCGCGGAACGCTACCGGGGCGAGGTCGAGCCGATCGATCCCGTCGCCGGGCACGTGCCCGGCGCGATCAGCGCTCCCACCTGGGAGAACGTCGATCCCGCAGGCCGGTTCCACCTGCCGGAGTTCCTGCGCGAGCGGTTCAACACCCTCGGGGCGGTGCCCGGAATGGAGGTGGGCGCCTACTGCGGCTCCGGGGTGACGGCCGCCCACCAGGTGCTGGCCCTGGAGGTGGCGGGCATCCCCGCCGCCCTCTACGTGGGGTCCTGGTCCCACTGGGTGGCCGACCCCTCCCGGCCGGTCGCCACCGGCTGATCGCCGTACCCGAAGCAGGCGAACCCGGCCACCCCGGTCTTCCCGCTCGCCAGGGTCAGCGCCGGGGCGGGCGGGTGACCGGCGGCCAGCAGGCCGTGGAAGGCGGTCATCAGCGTCAGCGTCTCCGCGTCGCGCACCGGCACCAGGCCGGCCACCACGCACCGCGTCCCCCTGGACAGGAACGTCCCGGCCAGTCCCAGCGGGGCACCGTCTGCCGGTGCGCGAGCCATCCCCGCGTCGCACGCCGAGAGCACCACCAGGTCCGGGGGCGTGCTCAGCCGGAGCAGGTCGTAGGCCATGAGCCTGCCGTCGTCGAGGTCGATGCCGGACAGCAGCGGACTGTGCGCGCAGAACGTGCCGTGCGCGGCCAGGTGGGCCGTCTTCGCGCGCTCCAGCGCCGCCGTGACCGCGGGCCGCGTCGCCGGGATCCGCCGGGCTCCCGGCCAGTGCTCGGCGACCATGTCCGCCTCCGCCTCGGCGTACCGCAGCCCCGGACCGGCCACCACCACGCTCCCGGTCCTGGCCGGGGTGCCGTCCCCCGGGGCGGGACCGGCGCCCGCCCGGTGCGCGGACAGCCAGTCGGCCGCGCTCGCCGCGACGGTCACCGGCCGGTCCGCGTTCGCCGGCAGCACCGGCCAGGGCAGGGCGTGCAGCGTCCCGCACGGCACGATCACCAGCGGCCGATCGCCCAGCCGGGGAAGCAGCGGGCCGAGGACCAGCCGCTCCAGCGAGGCCGCCTCCACGGCCGTGCCGGGTGCCCGCCCGTCGCGCAGGTGCGCCCGGCGCAGGCCGTACCGGAGCCGGACGACGGCCTCGGCGACAGGGGCGACGGGTCCCAGCCGATGCAGGGCGACCCGGCCGGGAGTGACCGCGACGGCGACCAGTTCGTTCCCGTGGCGGACGAACTCCACCAGCGCGGTGTCGCCGAGCGCGGCCTGCAGCTCCGCGAGGACGGGAGCGGCGGGCCGCCCGGCGCCGCGGGCGACCGCCCGCCACCGCTCCGCCCAGGCCAGCACCGCCTGCGCACGGCCGGTCTCCATGGAAAGGGCCAGGCCGAGCGCGGCCAGCGGCTCGCCCGCCCGTACGGCGTGCGCCCGCACCATGGGGTCCTCCAGGCCGGTCGTCCCGGCGCCGACCTCGGCCAGGCCCGCGCGGACCGCGGCGAACGCCCCGCGCCGGTCTCCGGCCAGGGCCCGTCGCAGCGCCGTCGCGTGGCGGGTCACCACGCCGGAGCCGGCCGAGGCGAGCAGGGCGAGTTGCTCCCCGGCGGCACGGTCGTCGCCCAGCCGGAGCGCGAGCTCCGCCGCGGTGAGCCTCAGCGGTCCCGACGGATGGCCCGCCCCGTCGAGATCGGCCGCGCACGCCAGCATCTCGGAGAGCAGGAGACCGCCGGTCGGCGCGTCGGCGGAGGCGCTCCCGGTCCGGGTGGCACCGGTGAAGACGTCCCGGGTCTCCCCGTCAGCGGCGGGTCCGGCGCGGTAGGGGGACGGGGCGCCGGGGAGGCCGAGCTTGAGTCGGGCGCGCAGGATGATCTCGGTGGCGCGCGGGACCGTGGACTCCCGCCCCTGGGCGAGCAGCTCGCTGCGGGCCAGCTCCGCGACCTCCCGGGCCCGGCGGGGATCGCCGGTGCGCAGTTCGACCTCGGCCAGCGCCAGCCGGGCCTCGGTCAGGGCAGCCCCGGCGCCCGCCGCCTCCAGTTCCGGCACCGCGAGGTCCAGCAGCACCCGCGCCTCGCCGGGCAGGTGTGCGGCGACCAGGGCCTCCGCCAGGTCACAGCGGACCGTGGCGAGCCGCTCCGGGCAGCCGAACAGGGTCTGCTCCGCGCGGCGGTAGGCGGCGAACGCCGCGGGCAGGTCACCGCGGCGCGCGGCCAGAAAGGGCAGGTTCCCCTCGGCGAGTGCGAGCGTGTGCTCCAGCCCTTCGGCCCTGGCCAGTTCGGCGCTCCGCGTGAGGTCGTCCTCGGCCGCGGTGAACTCCCGGAGGTACACGCGGGCGATTCCGCGGTTCAGCAGAGCTCCGGCGAGGAAGGTGGTCTCCTCGCCGGAGACGCCGGCGGCACGGTCGCGGTGGCGGCCGGGGCGCCGGTCACCGCGGCGCTCGCCGATGTGGCCGCCGGGGTGGCCGCTGTGCCGGTCGTCATGCCGGTCGCTGTGGCGGACGGCCTCCCCGAGGACGCGGGCGGCGTGGTCGCAGCGGCGGACGGCCTCACCGTGACGGCCGAGCCTGATCAGCGCCCCCGCCTGGTTCACGCCGAGCATGGCCGCCTCGATCGGGGTGAGGTACGGCTCCGCCTCCGCGGCGATGGCCAGGGCCTGGCGGGGATGTCCCAGCTCGGTCCGGAGGGGGACGAGCGAGAGGCGGGCCTGGGCCACCCGGTGGGGCATCCCGCCCGCGTCCGCGATCTCCGCCGACCGGCGCAGATGCTCCTCGGCCAGCGGCAGGTCGCCCAGCTCGCGGGCGGCCAGGGCCAGCGCCCGGTGCGCGACCGCGGCGGCCTCAGGCGCAGGCACGGCGTCCGCCCGCCCGGGAGGCGGCGGGGCGTTCAGCAGTACGGCGTGCGCCAGGGCGCGGGCGGCCGCGGGGTCGCTGGCGGCCAGGCGGACCGCGCGTTCGGCCGAGGCGAGGCAGCCGTCTGGAGGGGCGGCGGCCACTTACGGCCGGATCCGGGTCCAGCTCGTCGCGACGGGAGGGTGGTCCCTGTGGTGGCAGACCACGCTGAACCAGCCGGGCGGCAGACCGGTGACGGCGAACTGGCCCGCCTGGGAGAGCTCGCGCGACTCGGTCAGGCAGGGGGTGCGCACCTCGACCCACGAGCCCGCCCCGGGCCAGGGCGAGATCTGCCCGGCCAGGTCGACCAGGCCGTCGGAGGAGCCCACCTCCAGGTCGACGGTGAGCGCGCCCGCGTCGAACCGGAGCAGGCAGGACTGCTCGGCGGAGCGGACGCCGGCGGGGGCGGGCACGACCACCGGCCGGGCCGCGACGGCGCCGGGCAGCCGCAGGGCGAAGGCCGCCCGGGCGGCGGCCGAGACGTGGCCGGGCACGGGGTCCTGACCCGATGCCAGGCGGAGGACGGCGATCAGGGACTCGTCGTCGAGGGTGGGGGAAGGTCGCATCACGCTGTGGTCTCCTGAACGGTGAGCATGGAGCGGAGCCGGTCGAGGCAGCGGCCCCGGGTGGGGCCGTAGCTGCCGGCGGGCATGCCCAGGCGGCCGGCCAGTTGGTGGACGCCCGCGTCGGGGGAGGCCGCCATCAGGCGCAGCAGCGATCGGCAGGGTTCGTGCATGGTTTCGACGGTCTGCCAGAGCCGGCGACCCTCGTCGGCGGCCAGCACGGCCAGTGCCGGGTCCGGCGGGGCGTGCTCGTCGGCGCCGCCGGGTTCGACGGGGTCGGCGACCAGGCGCTCGCCCTGGTTGCGCCTGCGCAGGAGGGAGGCCTCGCGCCTGGCCGTGGTGAACAGCCAGGCGCCGATCCGGCCGGGGTCGTGGATGGTGTGCAGGTTCTCGACCAGCCGCAGCCACGCCCCCTGCATGGCGTCGGCCGCGTCCGCGGCGCTCAGGCCGTAGGCGCGGACCGCGGCCCAGACGAGGGGGTCGAAGCGCTTGACCACCAGGTCCCAGGCCGCCTGGTCACCTGCCAGGACGGCGTCGATCGTGCGACGGTCGATCACCTGCGTCTCCGGGATCACGTTGGACACGTTGAGTGACAATACACTGACTTTGGGTAAAGCTTTACCCGGGTAGCGGCACGACGGTCCCCAGCCCCGCGATCCTCCGGCCGCGCCGGGGGTCCAGGACGCGGGCCGCCGCCTCTTTCGGCGCCATGCCCGCGGCGGCGTCCGCGATCGCTCCGCTGACCACGGCGGTGGCGAAGGAGGTCCCGCTCCAGCGGGCGTACCCCCCGAAGGGGCCGTGATCGAGGAAGGCGCTGGTCAGCCACTCGCCCCGGGCGCAGGCGTTCACCCATGGGCCGTGCGCCGAGAACGGTGCCCGCCTCTCCTCCGCGACGTCCAGTGCGCCGACCGCGACCACCTCCGGCAGCGCCGCCGGCCAGAAGGGCCGGTCCGAGGCGGTGTTGCCCGCGCAGGCGACGAGCGCGGTGCCGGTCAGCTCTCCCAGCGCGGCCTCCACGAGCGGGGAGGGGCGGTCGTCGAAGGTGTGCGCGCCGAAGGAGAGGTTGAGAACCTGCGGCGGGTCCTCCCGCAGCCGGACCAGGGCACGCAGCAGTCCCGCCTCGTCCCCGACGCCGTGCCCGTCCAGCACCCGGAGGGGGCGCAGCCGCGCCCCGGGGGCGGAGTGCAGGATCAGCCCGGCGATGAACGTGCCGTGCCCGGCCTGCGCGTCGGGGGCGCCGTCGCCGTCGGAGTCGGGCGGCTCCGCGGTGCCGCGCCCCTCCAGGAACCAGGGGCTCTCCCGCCACCACGGGTGCGCGGTCAGCCCGGTGTCGAGCACCGCCACGGTGACGGGACTCCCGCCGGCGGGCGGCGCCGGGATCGGCTCGGCGGGGAAGGGGCGGGACGCGGGACCGCCGAAGAAGAGGGGCTGGCCCTTCAGGACGTGGTTGGGGGAGGCCCGGTGCCCGCGGTCCCGGATGGTGGCCACGAGGTCGCAGACGTCCACGCCGGGCGAGAGCCGTACCCGGAAGACCCCGTCGGCCTCGGCCACCGCGGCGGTCCAGCGGGCGGCGGCCTCCGCCCCCGAGGCGTCCGTCAGCAACTGCCCGGGTCTGATGAGGGCGGGTGATCCTGGGACGGGTTCGACCCGCTCGATGCCGGTGCTCATTGGCTCTCCCCGAGGTTGCTCCACGGACCGCTGGAAGTCTTGCACTCGAACGATGGCGTATGGGGGCGGCATGGACCGGCGAACCCGGTTTTCTCATGTCCGGCTCGGGCCGCGTATCGCTCCCTGGGGAGTGCGCCGACGAGGAGCGGCGACAACTTTACCTTTTGTTCGGTAAATGGATCGAACATAAACTAAAGTCGCACTCCGGAGGCTTGGCGGCGCCTCCCGTTCCGTCTTTCGTGGCGCAGGAACCCCTTGTGCTGCGCCATCTCGGCATGACCCCCCTCTGGTGTGATGTCGCAACCGACGGTAGTCTCTCCTTCAGTCACTTGTGATCATCCGTGGGCGAGGCCGTTGGGGAAGGCGCACCTCGTACGAAACGGGAGGTCCGGTGTCTGCTCGTGGCGTGCTTTACGTCCACTCGGCTCAGCCCGCGCTGTGCCCTCATATCGAATGGGCGGTCGCGGGCGTCCTTGGCGTGCCCGTAGACCTGACGTGGACGCCCCAGCCCGCCGCACCCGGCCACGTGCGCGCACAGGCAGAGTGGCATGGCCGGCAGGGCACTGCGGCGGCCATCACCTCGTCGTTGATGGGCTGGCAGCGAATTCGCTTCGAGGTGACCGAGGACGCCACCGCCGAGGCCGACGGCTCCCGCCACGCCTACACCCCGGCTCTCGGGGCCTTCACGGCGGTGATCGGGGCCAACGGCGACATCATGGTGCCCGAAGACCGGCTGCGCTCCGCCATGCTGCTGGCCCGCCAGGGCCGGGTGGTGCTGGAGGAGGAGCTGGACCGGCTGCTGGGCAAGCAGTGGGACGAGGAGCTCGAGTCGTTCCGTTACGCGGGCGAGGGCGCCCCGGTCCGCTGGCTGCACGCCGCCGTCTGACCGGATCCCGTACCGCCTCCGGGCCGCGCCGTACGCGTTCTCGGCCTGTCCGGTCCCCGCGCACCGCGTTCCCGCTGTCCGCGAGCGGTGCCCGCCCGCCTCACACGGTCGTTCCGGGATGAGACGCCGAACCGCCCCGCACGGAGATCTCCGTGCGGGGCGGTTCGGCGTCTCGGGGGCTGGTGCGGGTCCTGCCGGGGATCTACAGGGGAATGTTGCCGTGCGCGCCGCGGGCCGGGGTGGCCTGGGCGAGGATCTTGGCGATGGCGCCGCGGGTCTCCTCGGGCTTGATCACCTCGTCCACCACGCCGAGCTCGATGGCCCGCTCCAGACCGCCGGCGAGGATCTCGTGCTCCTCCGCCAGCTTGGCCTCCAGCGCGGCGCGCTCCTCCTCCGGAGCCGCCGCGAGCTCGCGGCGCTTGAGGATGCGGACCGCGGCGACCGCGCCCATGACCGCGATCTGGGTGGTCGGCCAGGCGAACACCTTGGTCGCGCCCAGGGAGCGGGAGTTCATCGCGATGTAGGCGCCGCCGTAGGCCTTGCGGGTCACCAGGGTGACCCGCGGCACCGAGGCCTCGGCGAAGGCGTGCAGCAGCTTGGCGCCGCGGCGGACCACGCCGTCGTGCTCCTGGCCCACACCGGGCAGGTAGCCGGGCACGTCCACCAGGACGACCAGCGGCACTCCGAAGGCATCACACATCCGAACGAACCGGGCGGCCTTCTCCGCGGACGCCGAGTCGAGACAGCCGCCCAGGCGCATCGGGTTGTTGGCTATCACCCCGATGGTCCGGCCCCCGAGACGGCCCAGCGTGGTGACGATGTTCGGCGCCCACTTGGGGTGCAGCTCCACTCCGGGCTCGTCGAGAAGGCCCTTGACCAGGGGTTTCACGTCATATGCGCGGCGGACGTTCTCCGGAAGCAGGCCGGAGAAGTCGACCTCGCCGACCTCGGTGCGGACCCGGCCCTGGTGGCCCAGGAGCACCGCCAGGCGGCGGGCCTGTACATAGGCGTCGGTCTCGGTCTTGGTGACCACGTGCACGACGCCGCTGCGCTTGCTGTGCGGCTCCGGGCCGCCGAGCGCCGCCATGTCGATCTGCTCGCCGGTGACGCTGCGGACCACGTCGGGACCGGTGACGAAGATGCGGCCCTCGTCGGCCAGGATCACGATGTCGGTCAGCGCGGGGCCGTAGGCGGCGCCGCCGGCCGCGGGGCCGACCACCACCGAGATCTGCGGGACCACGCCGGAGGCACGGGTCATCGCGGCGAACACGCGGCCGACCGCGTGCAGGGACTCGACGCCCTCGGCCAGCCGGGCGCCGCCCGAGTGCCACACGCCGACGATCGGGACCCGCTCGCGGACCGCGACGTCGTAGGCGTGCACGATGTGCTCGCAGCCCTCACTGCCCATCGCGCCGCCCTGGACGCGGGCGTCGCTGCAGAACACGACGACCGGCACGCCCTCCATGCGGCCCATCGCGGCCAGCACGCCGCTGCGGTCCACCGGCGTGATCAGCCGGATCGACCCCTCGTCGAGAAGGGCCGCCAGGCGAAGCTGCGGGTCCCGGGGATCAGCGGCCTCCTTGTCGGAGGCCTGGGTCACCACCCTGTTGTCGAGCACGGTCATCATGGCTCCCTGTCAGATGCTGGTGAAGGCCACGGCGACGTCGTGTCCGCCGAACCCGAAGGAGTTGTTGATCGCGGCGACCCGGCCGCCCGGCAGTGCGCGCGGCTCGCCGAGCACGAGGTCCACCTCGATGCCGTCGTCGAGATCCTCCACGTTGATCGTTCCGGGGACGACCCGCTCATGCAAGGCCAGGATCGTGAAGACCGACTCGATGCCCCCGGCGCCGCCGAGCAGGTGGCCGGTCATCGACTTGGTGGCGGTCACCAGCGGGTGGCCGCCGATGACCTCCTTGATCGCGATGGTCTCCACCACGTCGCCCGCGGGAGTGGAGGTGGCGTGCGCGTTCACGTGCCCGATGTCCTGGCCGGTGAGGCCGGCGTTCTCCAGGGCGCGGCGCATGGCCAGCATGACCCCGGCGCCGGTCGGCTCCGGCTGGGCGATGTGGTGGGCGTCGGCGGAGTAGCCGACACCGGCGGCCACCGCGTAGACGGTGGCGCCCCGCGCCCGGGCGTGCTCCTCCGACTCCAGCACGACGATGCCCGCGCCCTCGCCGAGCACGAACCCGTCACGCCCCCTGTCCCAGGGGCGGGAGGCGCCCTGAGGATCGTCGTTGCGGGTGGACATGGCCCGCATCGCGGCGAAGGAGCCGATGTTCAGCGGGTGGATCGCCGCCTCGGTGCCGCCGGCCACGACCACGTCGGCCCGGCCCGAGCGGATCATCTCGATCCCGTAGCCGATCGACTCCGCGCCGGTGGCGCAGGCGCTGACGGTGGCGTGCACGCCGGCCCGGGCTCCGACCTCGATGCCGATCCAGCCCGCCGGGCCGTTCGGCATCAGCATCGGGACGGTGTACGGCGAGAGCCGCTGCCAGCCCTTCTCCTTGAAGGTGTCGTAGGCGGCCAGGATCGTGGTGATGCCGCCGATCCCGCTGCCGACGACGACGCCGAGCCTTTCGGGGTCGACCTTCTCGATCCCGGAGTGCGCCCAGGCCTCGCGGGCCGCGACCAGCGCGAGCTGCTCGGCCCGGTCCAGCCGCCGCGCCTCCGGCCGGGGGAGCACCTCGGCCGGGTCCACGGCGGCCACGGCGGCGAACTTCACCGGGACCGAGTCGACCCAGTCCTCGGTGATGGTGCGGACTCCGGACTGACCGGCGAGGAGCGCCGACCAGGTTGAGGCGACGTCTCCACCGAGGGGCGTCGTCGCGCCGAGCCCGGTGACGACGACACGTACCTGGTCTGTACTCACGTTCTGCGCTCCTTGTGTTTCGCGGGTCGGTCGGGAGGTCCGGGCGTCTCAGCCCTGGATGAAACCGATGACGTCCTTGACGGTCTTGAGGTGCTTGAGCTGGTCGTCGGGGATCTCGACGCCGAACTCGTCCTGGGCGGCGACGGCGATCTCGACCATGGACAGCGAGTCGATGTCGAGGTCGTCCACGAAGTTCTTCTCCGGGGTGACCTCGGCGGCCGGGATGCCGGTGATCTCGTTGATGATCTTGCCGATACCAGCGAGGATCTCCTGCTCGGTCATGGCCATGTCGCGTGTTCTCCTTGGGTCGGTTCTCTTATCGGGCTGCGCGGCGGGTCCGCGCAGGTATTCGGGGGCGGGGCTCAGGGGATCTCGATGACCTGTCCGGCGTAGGTCAGGCCGGCGCCGAAGCCGAACAGCAGGGCCAGCCCGCCCGACTCCACCTCGCCGCGCTCGATCATCCGTGACAGGGCCATCGGGATCGAGGCCGCGGAGGTGTTGCCCGCCAGCACGATGTCCTTGGCGATGACGGCGTTGTCCGCGCCGATCTTACGGGCGATGGCTTCGATGATACGGAGGTTGGCTTGGTGGGGAACGAAGGCCGCGAGGTCCGCGGGGTCCACCCCGGCACGCTCGCACGCCTGCCTGGCCACCGGGTGAAGGGCCGTGGTGGCCCAGCGGAACACGGTCTGGCCTTCCTGGTGGAGGAAGGAGTTCCGGTCCTTGACCAGGATGGCGTCGGACTTGTCGCCGTCGCTTCCCCACACCACCGGGCCGATGCCCGGAGTGTCGGACGGGCCGACGACCGCGGCGCCCGCGCCGTCCGCGAAGATCACCGCGGTGGTGCGGTCGGTCCAGTCGAGCCACGGGGAGAACTTCTCGGTGCCCACGACCAGCACGTGGGTGGCCGAGCCGGCGCGGACCGCGTCGTTGGCGACCGCCAGCGCGTAGCAGAAGCCGGAGCAGGCACTGTTCACGTCGAAGGCGCCGGGGGCGTCGACGCCCAGCCGGGCGGCCACGCGGCCCGCCGCATTGGGGATCTGGGTCTCCAGCGTGCAGGTGGCGACGATCACCAGGTCGATGTCGGCGGCGGACAGGCCGCTCGCGGCGAGGGCCTTGCCGCCCGCCTGCACGGCCAGGTCGATCTCGGACTCGACGGGCGGGGCGATCCGGCGTTCCTTGATGCCGACCCGACTCTGGATCCACTCGTCACTGGTCTCCAGTGTCTTGGCCAGGTCGTCGTTCGTCACCACGTTGGACGGCTGGTAGTGGCCGAAGGCCAGGATCTTCGCGCCGGGGGCGCCCTGGGAGATCTTCATCCGTCGCTCACCGCTCCTCGTTCGCTGCATGGGGCGTGCCCGGCTCCCGCCGGGTCACCGTGTCCGGTGCGCGCCGGGTCACGGGAGAACCTCCCGGGCGGCGTCCAGGTCTGCGGGCGTCTTCAGCGCGACGGCCGTGACCCCGCGCAGCGCCCGCTTGGCCAGGCCGGTGAGGGTCCCGCCGGGGACCAGCTCGATCATGGCGGTGGCGCCCCGCTCGGCCATGGTGGCCATGCAGGCGTCCCAGCGGACGGGGTTGGCGACCTGGTTGACCATCCGGTCCATGAAGTCGGCCCCACTGGTGACCGCCGCGCCGTCGGCGTTGGACAGCAGCGTGACGGACGGGTCCCGGGGCGCGATCGCGGCGGCGGTCGCGCGCAGGTGCTCGACGGCCGGGGCCATGTGCGCGGTGTGGAACGCTCCGGCGACCGAGAGGGGGATCAGCCGGGCCCGGGCCGGCGGCTCGGCGGTGAAGGCCGCGAGCCTCTCCACGGTGCCGCCGGCCACGATCTGGCCGGCGCCGTTGATGTTGGCCGGGGTGAGCCCGTGCTTGTCGATCGCGGCGAGCACGTCGTCCTCGATGCCGCCGAGCACCGCGACCATGCCGGTCTCGGTGATCGCGGCGGCCTCCGCCATGGCCCGGCCGCGCTCGCGGACGAGGGTGAGGGCCTGCTCGGGGGTGAGGACCCCGGCGAGCACGGCGGCGGTCAGCTCGCCGACGCTGTGGCCCGCGACCAGCCCCGGCGCGCTCCCGGCCGCAGCGGACTCGCCGTCCGGGCCGGGCAGCACCCCGAGGGCCTCGGCGGCGGCCAGCCCGGCGGCCACGAGCAGCGGCTGGGCGACCGCGGTGTCCCGGATCTCCTCCGCGCCGGCGGTGGTCCCGTAGGCGATCAAATCGAGACCGGCCACCTCGGACCATGCGGACAGCCGGTCCGCCAGGCCCGGTATCTCGAGCCATGGAGCGAGGAAGCCTGGAGTCTGGGCGCCTTGGCCCGGAGCGACGATGACGAGCACGAAAACCAGCCTGCCCTGTAGAGGTCCACCACACGGATAGAGATCCGGATGAACATTGTCCGGAATCTTTTGTAGGGAACCTACAGCGGAGGTTTCGCGAACGTTAAGTATGGACGATCAGGTGGCGATCGTGTCCGCCAGACGGCCGAGGATGAGCCCTACCTGCAGGGTGAAGGCGGAGCGGCCCTCCGTCGGCTGGTAGCCGGTCAGCTCGGTGATCTTACGCAGACGGTAGCGCACCGTGTTGGGATGCACGAAGAGCAACCGGGCGGTGGCCTCCAGGGACGTGCCCTGCTCCAGGTAGGTCGCGAGCGTGTCGAGGAGCGGCGTGCCCACCAGGGGCAGGTAGACGTTCTCGATGAGCTGGGCCCTGGCGTCCTCGTCACCGTCGATGGCCCGCTCGGCGAGCAGGTCCTCGGCGTGGACCGGCCGGGGCGCGTCCGGCCATCCGGCGGCGGCGCGCAGGCCGGCGATCGCGGCCCGTGCCGAGCTCGCCGCCGTGTGCAGGTCGTTGACCTCCGGCCCGATCACGATCGGGCCGGGCCCGAAGCGCGGCACCACGTGCTTGGCCGCCGCGCTGACGCTGTCGGCTCCGCCCACGATCACGATCAGCTGGTCACCCTGGACCCCGGCCAGCATGTCCATGCCGACCCGGCGGCCCCGGTCGCGCAGCCCGTCGATCACCGCCTGCGGGTCGTCGTCGGGCGCCTGCCCGGCGAGCACGACCACCGGTGAGGAGGTCCAGCCCAGCGCGGCGGCCCATGAGTGCAGCCCGTCGTCCACCTCGCCGCGGACCAGCGCGTCCACGATCAGCGCCTCCAGGCGCGCGTCCCACGCCCCGCGCGCCTCCGCCTCGCGGGCGTACACGTGCGCGGCGGCGAAGGCGACGTCCCGCGTGTAGCGGAGCATCGCCTGCTGGAGCTGGTCCTCACCGCCCGGCGCCGCCAGGTCCCCGGTCTGGGCCTCGACCACCTCGACCACGATCCGGACGATGTCCACGGTCTGCTGCAGGGAGATGGACCGCTTCAGCTCCCGGGGCGCGGTGCCGAAGAACTCTATGCTGGGAGTGGGCCGTCCCTCTCCGGCATGCTGGAACCACTCCACGAACGCGGCGATCCCGGCCTGGGCGACCAGCCCGACCCAGGACCTGTCCTCGGCGGACAGGGCGCGGAACCATGGAAGCCGATCGTCCATCCTGGCCATGGCGGCCGTCCCCAGGGCGCCCATGGCCCGTTCCAGCCTGCGCGTGGTGTCCTCGCGGATCCGATCGTTCACGCAATAAGAGTGCCAGGTTGCCGGAGATGCGCAGGCCGCGCCCGGCCTCTAGATCACGGCGACGGCGGTGATCAGGCCGATGGCCAGGTGGGTGACGGCGAGGAGGCGGGAACCCGGCTGGAGCTCGCGCTCGGCGACCAGCTCGCGGACGGAGATCCCGACGACCTTGTCGAAGGCGATCATCGCCACGGTCTGCACGGTGATGCCGACCAGGCCGAACACCAGGGTCGCCAGCAGTCCCTCGTGCAGGGCGCCGCCCGAGGACCAGATGGAGGCCGCGATGATCAGGCCGACGGCGGCCAGGCCGGAGGAGGTGAGCAGGGCGGCGTTGGGGTTGCGGTCGGCCTTGATCATCTGGCTGAGCTTGCCCGGGATGGCCAGGTCGAGCACGTAGAAGCCGATGATCAGCAGGATCAGGCCGAGCACGGCGTAGGACGCGATGGCGAGAGCGCCTCGGCCGAGGGTCTCGGCGAGCGATACGGTGACGGTCTCGATGTCGACCGGTGCGGGCTGCGGGGTGGGAGTCATATGGCTCTCTCCGGGATCTGAAGGTCGGTGCTCACAGTTCGATGCGGTGCGGGACGAAGGACGACGTGTCGTCGGTGATCAACCCCGAGGTCTCGCGGATGCCGAGCCCGGCGGACTCGTCGCAGACCATCCAGGCGCCGAGCACCGGCCGCCTGCCGTCGAAGGAGGGCAGCGCCTCGAACGCCTGGTGGACGTAGCCCTCGGCGCCGTAGTCGCCGCCGGTCTCGACCTCTCCTCCGGCGCTGACGATCCGCATGCCCGCCCCCTCCCGGCCCAGCAGCGGCTTGGCGATGTGGGCGGACAGGTCGCGGGGGCCGTCGAGGTAGGCGGGCAGCAGGTTCGGATGGCCGGGGTACAGCTCCCACAGGACGGCGAGCAACGCCTTGTTCGACAGGAGCATCTTCCACAGGGGTTCGATCCAGGTCATCGAGATCTGCTGGCGTACGGCCCGCTCACCGAAGGGGTCGGCGACCGCCCACTCCCAAGGGTAGAGCTTGCAGAGCGTGCGGATCACGCGACGCTCCATGTCCACGAACCGCAGGTTGAGGCTGTCCCAGCCGATGTCCTCCATGGCCACCGCGATCGTCTTGATCCCGGCCAGGTCGGCGGTCTCCTGGAGGTAGGCGACCGTCATCGCCTCCTCGCCGGTGGCGTCCCTGTTGGTCCAGGCGAAATGGGCGGGCCCGGTGGGCAGGCCGGCGGCGATCTGCCGCCAGCGCTCGACGAGCCGCTCGTGGATGGAGTTCCACTGGTCGTCGTCGGGGTAGCGGTCCTTCAGCCAGAACCACTGCACGACCGAGCTCTCCAGCAGGCTGGTCGGGGTGTCGGCGTTGTACTCCAGCAGCTTGGCCGGGCCGGTCCCGTCGTAGCGCAGGTCGAACCGGCCGAACAGGTGCGGGTCGCGCCGCTCCCAGGAGCGGGCGATCTCCGGGCCGAGCCATCCCGGGACGGCGAAGTCGGCGTAGCGGCCGGTCTCGACGACGTGCTCCACCGCGTGCAGGCACATCCGGTGCAGCTCCTCGACCTGGTTCTCCAGGTCGAGGACCTCCTCCATGGAGAAGACGTAGTGCACGCTCTCGTCCCAGTAGGGACGGTCGAGGCCGCCGGGGTGGGCGGAACGGTGGTAGGCCAGGCCCTGGCTCTCGATGATGCGCTCCCAGCCGTCGCGGGGGAGCGAGCTCTCACGTCTCATCGGCCGGCGGTCAGCCGCCGCTGGATCCGCCGCGGCCGCCGAATCCGCCGCGCTGGATCACGGTGCCCTTGCGGCTGACGATGCCGACGTCGGAGGGCTTGACGGTGCTGCCCTTCAGCACGCGCGTGCCGCTGCGGGAGCCTCCGTAGTACCAGCCGTAGGCGCCGCGGGACCCGTGGTAGCGGTCGTCGTCGCAGTATTCCTCGTCCACGACCTCGTAGGAGCCGTCGGGGAACTGGTTGTCGAGGTTGACGCAGTCGGCGTTGATCTCCTCGTAGTCGTCGTCCGCCGCGCACGAGCCGACGACCGCCAGCGCGATGATCCCGATCGTGGAGAGCGTGATGACCGTGGACGCCTTCGAGCCGGACTTCTTCGCGCCGGGCTTTCGAGGGGGCTGCTGCGCCATCGGGTGTTTCTGGGCCATCGAACTCCAATGAGAAGTGTCAGGACAGGGTATCGATACCGTTTTACCTGTTCAACTACGTGACCATGTTGTGAGGTTCCCGGCCGCCCCGGCCGATGCGGGGCCGCCGGAGGTTGTCGGTGGGTGGACGTAACGTCAGGGTGTGAACCGTACCGACCGGCTCTACGCCCTCGTCGAGGAGCTGCGCGCCGTCTCGCCCCGATGCCGCTCTGCGCGCGAGCTCGCCGAGAAGTTCGAGGTGAGCGTCCGCACGGTCGAGCGCGACATCTCGGCTCTCCAGCAGTCAGGTGTGCCGATCTACGCCGAGCCCGGCAGGCGCGGCGGATACGTCCTGGACAAGAGCATGTCCCTGCCGCCGCTCAACTTCACTCCGGAGGAGGCCGTCGCGGTCGCCGTGGCGCTCGGCCGGACCTGGGACGCCCCCTTCGCCTTCCACGCCCGCAGCGCCCTGCGCAAGCTGGTGGCCGCTATGCCCGAGCCCGACGGGCGGCGGGCCAGGGAGCTGGCCGAGAGGGTGCACCTGCTCGTCGAGCCGGAGCCGTACCCCCGGGTGTCGCGCGTGATCGAGCAGGCCCTGCTGCACCGGCGCGTGCTCGCGATCGACTACGAGGACCAGAAGGGCCGGACCACCCGGCGCGAGGTCGAGCCCGGCGTCTTCGTGGGCGGCCGCGGCGGTCACTGGTACCTCGTGGCCTGGTGCCGGCTCCGGCGCGACGTGCGGGTCTTCCGGCTGGACCGGATCTCCCGGGCGGAGGAGACCGACGAGCCCTCGCCCGAGCACCCGCCGGAGCGCTTCTCCCCCGAGGTGCCCGGCCTGGTGTTCGGGAATCCGAAACTGGAGTGAAAACACCGACATAGGGTTGTCGTCGAGGCGGTTCATCGTAGAGGTGTTCGAGGAAATCACTTCACAAGGGGACACCTGATGATCAACACCGTGGCCTGGTTCGAGATCGCCACCGACGACCCGCAGGGCGCGGAGAAGTTCTACGGCGGGCTGTTCGGCTGGACGTTCTCCACCGACGAGAACGCCGCCAAGGGCGGCATGGACTACCGCCTCATCACCTATCCGGGCGCCGACGGACCCCAGGGCGGCGTGTACGGCACCGGCGGGAAGTTCCCCGCCCACGGGGTCTTCTCCGTCGTCGTCGCCGACACCGCGGCCACCTGCGCCCAGGCCGAGAGCCTGGGCGGCGAGGTCGTCTTCAAGCTGCTCGACAACCCCAACGGCCCCGACTTCGCCTACCTCCGCGACGCCTCGGGCAACCTCTTCGGCGTCTTCACCCCGCCGAGCGCCCCCGCGGGGGAGTAGTCCCCGGCGCGGTGCGACCGTGACTCCGGGGCCCGGCCGGGCGGAGTCCCCGGGGCCCGGGGGGTCGCGGTCGCCGCGGCCCGCCCCGGCTCCGCTCGCCCGGTGCGGCCCGTCACCCCCGGAAGGGCGGGCCGGACCGGTCTCCGAGCGCCAGGAGCGCTTCACGCAGGAGGTCGGCCAGGGCGCGCGCGGTGTCCTCCGGCAGAGCCGCGAACAGGTCTCTGTGCGCCTGCGTGGTCGCCGTGGCCAACTCCTCCGCACGCCGGACGCCCAGAGGCGTCAGCCGTACCCAGGAGCTGCGGCCGTCGGCCGGGTCGGGCTCGCGCTCGACGAGCCCGGCGCCGGTGAGCCGCTGCAGGATGTTGCTGGTCCCGCCGGTGGTGAGCGAGGAGCGCGCGGCGAGTGTGCTCGGTTTGAGGCGGTAGGGGGCTCCGGCTCTGCGCAGCGTGGCCAGGACGTCGAAGTCGGCGTAGGTCAGGCCGTACCGGCCGAGCACGGACTGGGTGACCTCCTCGACGCGGCCCTTCAGCCGCCCGGCACGCTTGACGATCTCCAGCTGCACGGTGGCGGTCTCCGGCAGCTCGGCCCGCCAGGCCGCGATCATCTCGTCGACGTGGTCCGTCTCTCCTCTTGCCACGGGATTGAGGATAGCTCTCCCGCCTGATAGCTTTTAAGAAAGCTTTCCTGATTGCTATCGGAAAAGAGGCTTTCCCGTGCGCACTCTCATCACCGGCGGAACCGTGATCGACACCGAGCCGGAGCCGCACGTCCGGCCCCGGGCCGAGGTGCTCGTCGAGGACGGCGTGATCACCGCGGTCGGCCCGGACCTGGGCGCCGCCGGCGCCCGGGTCGTCGACGCGACCGGCATGATCGTGCTCCCCGGCCTCGTCGACACCCACCGGCACCTCTGGCAGAGCGTCCTGCGCTCGGCCGCGGCCGACACCACGCTGGGCGGTTATCTCGAAATCGTCCTCGGCCGCCTCGCTCCCGCCTTCCGGGCCGAGGACGTGTACGCGGCGAACCTGTGGGGCGCGCTGGAGGCGCTCGACGCAGGGATCACCACGGTGCACGACTGGTCGCACATCCAGCTCACCCCCGAGCACACCGACGCCGCGGTCGAGGCGCTGCGGGAGTCGGGGATCCGGGCGGTCTTCGCCTACGCGCACGCCGGGAGCGGCGCCGCCCGCAGCGAGGACGAGGTACGGCGGGCGGTCTCGCTGCTGGGCGCCTCCGGGCTCGTCACCCCCGGCTTCGCCGCGCTGGGACCGGTCTACGGGCCGGTGGCCGAGGCGGAGGCCGACTGGCGGCTCGCCCGCGAGCTCGGCCTGCGCATCAGCCTGCACGCCACCGGGGCCGGCGCCGTCGAGCGGCTGCACGGAGCCGGTCTGCTCGGACCGGACGTGATGGTCGTGCACGGCAACGGCTTCACCGACGAGGCCGTGAAACTGCTCGCCGACAGCGGGGGCGTCGCCTCGGTCGCCCCCGCAGTGGAGATGCAGATGGGACACGGGTACCCGGAGACCGGCCGCTTCCGCAGGGCCGGGATCCCCACCGGTCTCGGCGTCGACACGGTGGTGGACGTGCCCGGGGACCTGTTCTCCGCCATGCGGGCCGCCTTCGCGGCGGAACGGGCGCGCGGCGGCCCGCTCACCACGGCGGAGGTGCTCCGGATGGCCACGATCGAGGGCGCCGCCGTCCTCGGCCTGCAGGACCGGATCGGGTCGCTCCGCCCCGGCAAGCAGGCCGACATCGTGATGATCCGCACCGGTTCTCCCGGCCTGGCCCCCGTCCACGACCCGATCGGCGCGGTGGTCACCGCCGCGGGCCCGGGCGACGTGGACACCGTCCTGGTCGCCGGGGAGGTCGTCAAGCGCTCGGGCCGTCTGCTCCACGCGGACCTGCCGAAGGCCCTCTCCCTGGCGTCCCGCGCGGCCGCCCACGTGGCGGCGGCCGGCCGGGTGGGCCAGTGGGCGGAAGCCGTACGGTGACCGCCGATCGCCGCCCGGACTCCTCTCATGGCGCGCTCCTCCCCGTCGCCGGGCGAGGCGTGAACCCCGGCCGGCCCGCACCTGCCGCAGCCTCCGAGCTGGAGCGCGGCGACCCTGGCCGAGGGTGTGTAATGTTCTGGCAAACCGCCGTAGCACGAGGGGTCGGCGATGTCAGAGATCGGACCGCTGCGGCCCGGGGATCCGCCGCGGCTGGGGGACTACGAGCTGAAGGGCAGGCTGGGCGAGGGTGGTCAGGGGGTCGTCTACCTCGGGGAGTCCGAGGACGGCGAGCGCGCCGCCATCAAGCTGCTGCACGTGCGCTTCACCGGAGAGGCCCGCTCCCGCTCCCGCTTCGCCCGTGAGCTGGCCGCCGCCCGGCGCGTGGAGGCCTTCTGCACGGCCCGGGTGCTCGCCGCCGACCTCGACGGCGAGACGCCGTACATCGCCAGCGAGCTGATCGACGGGCCTTCGCTGCGCCGGGTCGTCGAGCGCGACGGCCCGCTGACCGGCGAGGCGCTGGACAAGCTCGCCATCGGCACGGCCACCGCGCTCGCCGCCATCCACCGCGCCGGCATCGCGCACCGCGACTTCAAGCCGGACAACGTGCTGCTGGCCGCCGACGGCCCCCGGGTCGTCGACTTCGGCATCGCGAAGATCATCGATGAGAGCGGGACCATCACCACCCGCGCGGTCGGCACCCCCGCCTACATGGCGCCGGAGCAGATCGCAGGGGAGGACGTCGGCTGCCCGGCCGACGTGTTCGCCTGGGGCTCGACCATGGTCTTCACCGCCACCGGCAAGGCCCCCTTCGGGATGGACACGATCGTGGCGACGCTCAACCGCGTCGTCAACCACGAGCCCGACCTGAGCGCCCTCCCGGAGGACATGCGCCCCGTCGTCGCCGCCTGCCTGAACAAGGACCAGGCGCGCAGGCCCAGCGCCGACGAGGTGCTCCGGCGCCTGCTCGGCCACCCGCCGGAGGAGGACGAGGTCTCCGACGAGGTGCTGGCCGAGGGCGTCCAGGCGGCCACGGCCGACCTGACCCGGCCGGACGGGCCCGCCCCGGCGGCCAGGCGGCGCTGGCCCGTGGTGGTGAGCGGGGCCGCCGCGGTCGGCCTGGCCGCGGCCTTCGCCCTCGTCCAGCTCGGCCCGACCTTCGGCGACGGCGTCACCCCCGCGCCCACGCGGACGCCGTCCGCCCCGGCGAGCCCGACCCCCGTGGTCTCCACCGGCTCGGACCTGCTCGACAAGATCCGGAAGACCGGGAGACTGAGGATCGGCTACCGCAAGGGCCTGCCCGGGATCGCGCTCGGCGAGCCGCCTGAGGGCTTCGAGATCGACGTGGCCGAGCGCATCGCGAAGGAGCTCGGCGTGCCCGGCGGCGGCCTGAAGTTTGTCCCCGTCGGTCACACCGAGCGCGAGTCGGCGCTGGAACGCAACAAGGTCGACCTCATCATCGCCACCTTCTCCGTCAACAGGGCGAGCGCGGCCCGGGTGTCCTTCGCGGGGCCGTACTACCTGGCTCACCGTGACATCCTGGTCCGCGCCGGGGCCGGGATCTCCGAGCCGGAGGATCTGCGCGGCAGGAAGGTCTGCATCCCCTTCGGCTCACCGGCCGCGGCGGCGCTCAGGGACCGGGACATCGACTTCGACGCCGTCGCGCTCGACGCGGCCGGCAACTCCTTCGACTCCTCGCAGTGCGCGGCCAAGGTGGCCGACGGCAGCGCCGATGCCATGCTCGGAGACGACCTGTTGATCGCAGGGTTCGGCGCCCGGAACCGCGACCTCAAGATCGTCGGGGCCAAGCTCACCGACGAGCGGTACGGCGTCGCGCTCCGGCAGGGAGACGCGGTGGCCTGCCGGAAGATCAATGAGATCATCGCCGCGATGTACCGCGACAAGACGATCAGGCAGTGGCTCGCACGCCACTTCGGCGCCGTGGACTTCCGCTACGAGACCAAGACGCCCCGCCAGGAGCGCTGCCGGTAGCCGGCCGCGCGAGCCCGGGCACGTGGCGAGGCCGGCTCCCGGGACACCGGCGTCACCCCGGCGTCACCGGGGGCAGGCGGTGCCCTCGGCGGGGACCTTCCCCTCCAGCAGGTAGGCGTCGGTGGTCTTCTTCACGCAGGCCTCACCGGACAGGTAGGCGCCGTGGCCCTCGCCCTTGTGGGTCACCAGCACGGCGGTCTTGAGCTGCTCGGTCAGCTTCGGTCCCCATTCGTACGGCGTGGCGGGGTCACCGGTCGTGGCGATGACCACGATCGGCGCCGAGCCGGTGGCGTCGACCTTCATGGCCTCGTCGCTGCCGGGGACCGGCCAGGCGGAGCAGATGATCCCCATGCCGCCGTTGCCGAACAGCGGGGAGACCTTCAGCGCCGCCGCCTCCGTCCTGGCCAGCGTCGCGGCGTCCGGCCGTTCGGCGGTGTCCACGCAGCTGACGGCGGGGAAGCTGCTCATGATGGTCGAGTAGGAGCCGTTGGCGTCACGGCCGTTGTAGCTGTCGGCCAGAGCCAGCAGACCCCGCCCGTCGCCCTTCATCGCCATGCCCAGGGCCTGGTCGAGGAAGGGCCAGCTCAGCTCCGAGTAGAGGGCGGCGGCGATGCCGGTGACCGCGAGTCCCTGGGTGAGACGCCGGTCCCCGACCGTCAGGGGCCTGTCGTCCAGGTCGTCCAGGAGCTTGTCGACGTTCTTGTTCGCCACGGTCGTGTCGGCGCCGGTCTCGCACTGGCCGGCGTCCTTCACGCAGTCCTTCAGGAAGGACTCGTAGGCCTGCTGGAACCCGGCCGTCTGGACCAGGGTGCGCTCCTCCATGGAGACGCTCGGGTCGAGCGGGGCGTCCAGGACGAAGCGGCCCACCCTGTCGGGGAACTTCGTGGCGTAGACGGCGCCGAGCTGCGTGCCGTACGACATCCCGAAGTAGTTGAGCTTCGCGTCGCCCAGCGCCTGGCGGATCCGGTCCATGTCCTGGGCGGCGTTGACGGTGCCGACGTGCGGCAGGATCTTGCCGGAGGTCTCCTGGCAGGCGTCGGCGAACTCCTCGATGGTCCGCTCGATCTCCGCGCGCTCGGCCGCGTCGCCGGGCACGCTGTCCAGGGAGGTGAAGCGGTCCATCTGCTCGCTGCCGCCGCACCGGACCCCGGAGCTGCGCTCCACGCCGCGCGGGTCGAAGCTGACCAGGTCGTACCGGGCGCCGAGGGTGCCGAACGACTTGGCCGCCTGGGCCAGCGTGTCGACGCCGGAGCCGCCGGGACCGCCGAAGTTGAAGAGCAGGGAGCCGATCCGCTCGCCGGGGCCGGCGGCCTTGACCCGGATGAGGGCGAGGTCGATCGTCGCGCCGCCGGGCTTGGCGTAGTCGAGGGGGACGGCCAGCTTCCCGCACTGGAGGCTCGGATCCGGGGTGGCGGGCCCCTGGCCGTCGGGACGCTTGATGTCGGCGCAGGTCTCCCAGGAGATCGCGCCCTGGCGCTCGGGCGCGCCCGGAGCCGTGGCGCCCGGAGCCGTGGCGCTCGGTGCCTCGCCGCCGCCGCTGCACGCGGCCAGCGCGGCGGTCAGGACCGCCGCGGCGGCCGCCGGAATCCATCGCACGGTGTTGCTCCCCTCGGACTCGCTCGGGATGGTGCGTAATCGCTCGCAGGGGAAGTGATTCAACACTAACCGGGCGGGACCTTCGAGTCGAAGGTCCCGCCCGGCCGGTTCTCGAAAGCCGGCTTTTCTCTCAGAGACCCATCGACTGGGTGTCGTTGCTCTCGGGGCCGCCGGCCTCGGTCACACCGTTCTTCAGGTGGTACCTGGCGATGGCCTCGCGCAGCACCTCCGCGTCCACCTCGCCGCGCCGGGCGAGCTGGGTGAGCACGGCCAGCGTGATCGAGGCCGCGTCCACGTGGAAGTGGCGGCGCAGCGCCGACCGGGTGTCCGACAGGCCGAAGCCGTCGGTGCCGAGCGAGGTCCAGTCACCCGGCACCCACTGGGCGATCTGGTCCTGCACGGCGCGCATGTAGTCGCTGACGCCCACGAACGGGCCCTGGGCCTGCGAGAGGGCCCGGGTCACGTACGGCACGCGCTGCTCGGCGTCCGGGTTGAGCAGGTTGTGCTCCTCGGCGGCCAGCGCCTCACGGCGCAGCTCCGACCAGGAGGTGGCCGACCACACCTCGGCCGCCACACCCCAGTCCTCGGCGAGCATGCGCTGGGCCTCCATGGCCCACGGACCGGCCACGCCGGAGGCCAGGATGTTGGCCCTCGGGCCGGAGACCCCGGCGGGTGCGGGCGCGAACCGGTAGAGGCCCTTCAGCAGGCCGTCCACGTCGAGGTTCTCCGGCTCGGCGGGCTGGAGGTAGGGCTCGTTGTAGACGGTCAGGTAGTAGAAGACGTCCTCCGGCCGCTCGCCGTACATCCTGCGCAGGCCGTCGCGGACGATGTGGCCGATCTCGAAGCCCCACGACGGGTCGTAGGACACCGCCGCCGGGTTCGTCGAGGCGATGAGCGGGGTGTGGCCGTCCTCGTGCTGCAGGCCCTCGCCGTTCAGCGTGGTGCGGCCCGCGGTGGCGCCGAGCAGGAAGCCCCGGCCCATCTGGTCGCCCAGCTGCCACATCTGGTCGCCGGTGCGCTGCCAGCCGAACATCGAGTAGAAGATGTAGATCGGGATCATGTGCTCGCCGTGCGTGGCGTACGCCGTGCCGGCGGCGACGAGCGAGGCCATCGAGCCCGCCTCGCTGATGCCCTCGTGCAGGATCTGACCCTCGGTCGACTCCTTGTAGGACAGCAGCAGCTCCCGGTCCACGGCCTCGTAGGTCTGGCCGTGCGGCGAGTAGATCTTCGCGGTCGGGAAGATCGCGTCGAGACCGAAGGTGCGCGCCTCGTCCGGGATGATCGGCACGAAGCGGTGGCCGATCTCCTTGTCGCGCATGAGGTCCTTGAGCAGGCGGACGAAGGCCATGGTGGTGGCGACGTTCTGCTTGCCGGAGCCCTTCTTGAGCTGCGCGTAGGCCGCGTCTCCGGGGAGCTTGATCGGCTTGGCGCGGACCACGCGCTTGGGCAGGACCCCGCCCAGGGCCGCGCGGCGCTCCTTCATGTAGGCGATCTCGGGGTCGTTCTCGCCCGGGTGGAAGTACGGCGGCAGGTCGGCGTCGAGCGCCGAGTCCGGGATCGGCAGGTAGAGCCGGTCGCGGAACTCCTTCAGCTCGGCCTTGGACATCTTCTTCATCTGGTGCGTCGCGTTGCGCGCCTCGAAGTCCTTGCCGAGGGTCCAGCCCTTGATGGTCTGGGCGAGGATGACCGTCGGCTGCCCGACGTGCTCGCGGGCCGCCTTGAAGGCCGCGTAGACCTTGCGGTAGTCGTGGCCGCCGCGCGACAGCTTGCGGATGTCGTCGTCGGACAGGTGCTCGACCATCTTGCGCAGGCGCGGGTCTCCGCCGAAGAAGTTCTCGCGGATGTACTCGCCCGTCTCGACGGAGTAGGTCTGGAACTGGCCGTCGGGAGTGGTGTTCATCTGGTTGACGAGGACGCCGTCGACGTCGGCCGCGAGCAGCGGGTCCCAGTCGCGGCCCCAGACGACCTTGATGACGTTCCAGCCGGCGCCGCGGAAGTAGGACTCCAGCTCCTGGATGATCTTGCCGTTGCCGCGTACCGGGCCGTCGAGGCGCTGCAGGTTGCAGTTGATGACGAAGGTGAGGTTGTCGAGCTCCTCGCGGGCGGCCAGGCCGATCGCACCGAGCGACTCGGGCTCGTCCATCTCGCCGTCGCCGAGGAAGCACCAGACGTGGCTGCGGCTGGTGTCCTTCATCTGCCGGTTCAGCAGGTAGCGGTTGAACCGCGCCTGGTAGATCGCGCCGATCGGGCCGAGACCCATGGAGACCGTGGGGAACTCCCAGAAGTCCGGCATGAGGCGCGGGTGCGGGTAGGAGGGCAGGCCCTTGAAGCCGTGCGACAGCTCCTGGCGGAAGGCGTCGAGCTGACCCTCGTTGAGGCGGCCCTCCAGGAACGCGCGGGCGTAGATGCCCGGCGCGGCGTGACCCTGGAAGAAGACCTGGTCGCCCGACTCGCCGTGGTCCTTGCCGCGGAAGAAGTGGTTGAAGCCCACTTCGTAGAGCGACGCGGCCGAGGCGTAGGTGGCGATGTGACCGCCGACGTTGGTCCGGGCGTTGGCCCGGGTCACCATGACCGCGGCGTTCCACCGGATGTAGGCGCGGATCCGCCGCTCGATGTGCTCATCGCCGGGGAACCAGGGCTCGCGCTCCGGGGGAATGGTGTTGATGTAGTCGGTGCTGCGCAGGCCGGGCACGCCGACCTGGCGCTCGCGGGCCCGCTCCAACAGGCGGAGCATCAGATAACGCGCCCGAGTGCGGCCCTCCGTCTTGATGACGTTGTCGAGCGACTCGAGCCACTCCTGGGTCTCGCTGGGGTCGACATCAGGGAGCTGGCTGGGTAGGCCGTCGCTGATGACCGAGAAACGCTGGCGTCCGGAAGCCACTGGTCTCGCCTTCCGAGAATGGACTTTTGTCTGGTGTAGGTCGCCTTCCATCCTGGTCGCTTACCCCGGAAAGTGCATCTCTACTGACCGGTAACCAAGATGTCCCTGCTGGCAGGGCGAGGGAAGTGGCCTAGACCACCGATGGTAGGACGAATCAACATCCAAGGTTACATCGGGGTTCCTCTTTTCTGGAGGGCCTCGGCGTACGAACCTGGAGATATCAGGACTTGTCCTGGTTGGAGGGAGGTACAAGGGATGAACGCGACGGTGGGCGACCAGATCCTGGTCCACGGTCACACGACCGGACACGGCGACCGGAGAGGGGAGATCGTCGAGGTCCGCGGGAACGGAGGCGAGCCTCCCTATCTGGTGCGTTTCGAGGACGGCCACACCGGCCTGCTCTTCCCCGGCCCGGACGCGGTCGTCGTTCCGGTGCAACGCGGATCGTAGGATTCCATATGTGAGATCTCAGATGATCGAAGTGGTGACGGGCTCCCGCGAGCGGGTGCACGACATCACCTTCGAGTGCGAGAGCTTCGTCCGGTCGTGCGGGGGCGACGGCCTGCTGCACGTGTTCGTGCCGCACGCGACCGCGGGGATCGCGCTGATCGAGCTCGGCTCGGGCAGCGACGACGACCTGCTCGCGGCCCTCGGGGGCCTGCTCCCCGCGGACGACCGGTGGAAGCACGCGCACGGATCCCAGGGGCACGGACGGTCGCATGTCATGCCGGCCCTCATCCCTCCGTACGCCACCGTCCCGGTTCTGGCCGGGCGTCTCGCACTCGGCACATGGCAGTCCGTAGCCGTGGTGGACCTCAACGTGGACAACCGGGAACGCCAGGTCCGACTGTCATTTTTGTCGGACTAATTCATGCGTAGCCCAGTCGTTGCCGTGGCGACCGTTGACGACTGAGGGTCACAGCGTGTGGACTGTGCCGAAGCACTGTGAGCACCGTGTGAGGACGGGGCCATCGAAGCAGGAGGGATAAACGTGAGCGCGACCGCGGGTCAGGCGCAGGGCGAACGCAGCCTGGCCGAACGACTCGGCCTCAAGCCGGGTCAGGTGGTGCAGGAGGTCGGATGGGACGAGGACGCCGACGACGATCTGCGCGACTCCATCGAGGAGCTGACCGGTAACGAACTGGTCGACGAAGACTTCGAAGACGTCGTCGACGTCGTGCTGCTGTGGTGGCGCGACGGGGACGGTGATCTGTTCGACGCCCTGAGCGGTGTGGTGACCAACCTGACCGACGGCGGCCAGATCTGGCTGCTCACGCCCAAGGCCGGCCGGGAAGGGCACGTCGAGCCCAGCGACATCGGTGAGGATGCCACGACCGCGGGTCTCTCGCAGACCAGCAGCATCAGCGCCGCCCCCGACTGGTCGGGAACGCGGCTGGCCACGCCCAAGGCACGCCGGTAGGGGACCGGTGTGCCCGCCCTGCCGTACGGCTCGCGCGAGCCGTACGGCAGGATGATGGCGTCCGTCAGCGGCGTGAAAGGATCCGGCGAACATGGTCGAGGTGGGCTCCCCGGCCCCGGACTTCGAGCTGAGGGACCAGCACGGCGCCCCGGTCCGGCTCTCGGACCACCGGGGCGACAGGATCGTGCTGGTCTTCTACCCTCTCGCCTTCAGCGGTGTCTGCCACGGTGAGCTCTCCGCGCTCCGCGACGAGCTCCTTCCCGGCCTTCCGCAGGACGTCCGGGTCCTCACCGTCTCCGTCGACTCGGTCTTCGTCCAGCGCGCCTGGGCCGACCGGGAGGGCTACGGGTTCCCGATGCTCTCCGACTTCTGGCCGCACGGACAGGTGGCGCGGACGTACGGTGTGTTCGACGATGAGAAGGGCGTCGCCAGACGGGGCACCTTCGTCATCGACGGTGAGGGCGTGGTCCGCTGGCGGGTCGTGAACCCGCCCTCCCAGGCGCGCGACGTCGCCGAGTACCGCCAGGTGCTCGCCGGCCTCCTGCCCCAGGTGCCCCAAGTGTTGTAGTGGTGATCCGGTGGATGCGCATCCGGCGTCCACCGGTCTCGATCCTCGGAGGCGATAATGCCCTGCTTCTCGTGCGGGGCCCGGCAGACCGACCCCGTCCGTGGCGCGAGCCCGTGGAAGCGCGGGGTGCGCCAGGAGGCCCAGGTCCTCATCTGCCCGGACTGCCAGCGCACGCACGACCTCGATCTCGACGCCTGCGGCTCGTGCGGCTCCATCGCGCTCATCTGCCGGCTCGGCGAGGTGGAGTGCCGGTCCTGCGGTTCGGTACGGCTCGCCGGGCAGCGCCCCGAGAGCTCGCCGCGGCCCGACGGGCTGGCCGACGAGGTCGCGGCGGCGCTGGAGCGCGTCCTCGGACGCCTGACCTCGCACGCCTGACTTCCGGCCGGTACGGCCCCGCCTCCCGATGCCGCGACGCCCCCTGCTGGGTTAGGGTAAGTCGGCATAAAAAGGGCAGACGGCTGGGTTTCGTGCTGCCCTCCCCGGACCGGGCGTTCCCACGCCGCGATCATGATGAGGGCTGGATGAGCGACTACGTGGTGGCCGTCGACGTCGGGGGCACCTCGATGAAGGGCGGGATCGTCACCCGGTCCGGCGAAGTCGCCGCGACCGGCCGCCGCCCCACCGGAGGCGAGGGCGGCCCGGCCAACGTGGTCGAGACCATCCGCTCCTTCGTCGGAGACCTGGCCGCCCGCGGCTTCGAGCTCTTCGGCACCGGACCCGCCGCCGTGGGCATCGCCGTACCGGGACTCGTCGACGACGCGACCGCCACCGCTCTGTACGCCGCCAACCTCGGCTGGCGCGATGTCCCCGCGGCCGACTTCGTCCCGCTGGACGTCCCCGTCCTGCTCGGCCACGACGTGCGAACCGGCGGCCTGGCCGAGAGCGTGCTCGGAGCCGGCCGGGAACTCTCCGACTTCCTCTTCCTGCCCATCGGCACCGGCATCGCGGGCGCGATGATCATCAATGGTGCGCCGTACGGCGGGACCTCCGGCTGGGGAGGCGAGATCGGGCACATCCCCGTCTTCCCGGAGGGCGAGACGTGCGCCTGCGGGCAGATCGGCTGCCTGGAGACCTACGCCTCCGCCTCGGCCGTCGGCCGCCGCTACTCCGCCCGCGCGGGCGCCTCCGCCACGGCCGAGCAGGTCGCCGCGCTGACCGTTTCGGGCGACCCCGCGGCGACCCGGGTGTGGGACGAGGCGGTCGAGGCCCTGTCCCTGGCGCTGGCCACCTACACGCTCCTGCTGGACCCCTCGGCGATCGTCCTGGGCGGAGGCCTGGCCGAGGCGGGTCCCCTCCTGTCCGACCCTCTGACCGTCCGGCTCGCCAAGCGCCTGACCTTCCGCGAGGCGCCCCCGCTGCGCCGGGCCGTTCTCGGGGTCAACGCGGGCATGCTCGGTGCCTCCCTGCTCGGCTGGCGCGCGGCCGGAGTCGGGGATGCGGGCGCGTCGTGGGCGCCCGATGTGCCGAGAACCCCGATGGTGTCGTAAAGTTGTGTCCCGTCTGTTCCGCGGGACCTCCCGGGCGCTTAGCTCAGCGGTAGAGCGCTCGCCTTACAAGCGAGATGTCACTGGTTCGAACCCAGTAGTGCCCACAGCGATGCCCCTGGCCTGCACTGACAGGTCAGGGGCTCTGTGTTTTCAGCGGAGGTGCCGGGTGTCCGCCATCTGGGGAGCACTCGCTTCACCGGCGAGCGCTCCGTGTGTCGAGGCAAGGGCTGGTCCTGATGAACGTAACCTGCCTCAGGCGACCCTGACGGAGTGCGGGCCGACGCTGATCGTCACATCGAGGTGTCCGCCCAGTGCGGTCGCATAGGCGCGAAGGGTTTCCAGTTCCATGGCGTCCAGATCGCCGTTTTCGATCTGGGAAACCCGCGACTGGGAGATGCCGAGCGCGGCGGCGACGTCAGCTTGGGTTTTGCCGAGCGACTTACGCAGTTCCTTCAGGTGGTGGCCGCCAACGTAGGCATCCAGCTTGGCTTCGGCGGTGGCCTGCCGCTCCGGGGTGGCCAGCTCGGGATGGAGCCGGTGGGCCTCGGCCTTGACCTCCTGCCAGCGGCGCGCAGGGCTCATCGCCTGTCCTCCTTCCTTCATCGATCGTGTGCGTAGCATGATCGCAGTAGTCGCCGACGAAAGAGATCTGGACACTCGGCCGGAGGAGACCCTTGCCGGTAGGGATCGCTTTCTGGGTGACTAGCTGGGTGACAGCGACCGTGGACGCGACCGGGCGCCGGCGGGCTGGGAGGGCTATGGGTGTGTCTCCCAGAGTGCGCTCACAGGGACGGCCAGCATGCGGTCTCCGAAGGAGAAGGTGTGGGTGCCGGTGTGCAGGACCAGTCCGGCGACGAAGTCGGGGCCGACACGCTCGGCGAGGTGACGAAGTCCTTTGAAGTCCTCCGGCCGTACGGTGGACGCGGCCTTGACCTCGACACCTACCACCTGGCCCTGGCGGGTCTCCAGGATGGCGTCGACCTCCACCTTGTCCTTGGTCCGGTAGTGATAGAGCTCGACCAGGGTGTCCGACCAGGTCGTCTGCCTGGACAGCTCCATGAGGACGAACCCTTCCAGCAGCGGGCCGAACGCGGAACCCGGCCGGAGCAGGCCCCGGGCGTCGGCGCCGAGAAGGTTCGCGGCCACACCCGAGTCGACGAAGGCGATCTTCGGGGTGTGGACGGCCCGGTTGCTGATGTTCTTCGACCAGGCGGGAACACGCTTCACCAGGAAGACCTCTTCCAGAAGCGCCAGGAACCTCGCGGTCGTGGTGCCGGGCAACCCGAGATCACGGCTCAGCGCCTGGACGACGAGCAGTTGGCCGGACCTGGCCGCCAGCAGCTTGATCAACGCGCGTAGTTCTGCGATGCGCTCGATCTCCGACAGCTGCATCACATCGCGGTTGATCAGGTCGCCGACGTAGGAGTCGAAGAATCGTTGCCTGCGACGGGCGTTGGTGCGGGCGACCGCCTCGGGGTAACCGCCGCGTACCAGGCGCTCGGCGTAGTCCGCTCGGGTCAGCTGGGAGGTGTGCCGTAGCTCGGGACCCCGGCCGAAGACCGCGTCGATGAACCCGTCGGGCCGCCCGCCGATCTCCCCCTGTGCGAACGGCCAGAGTTCGATGGTCTCCATCCGCCCGGGCAGGGTGTCAGGTAGCCCACGCAGCGCGAGGAGGCGGGAGGATCCGGTGAGGAGATACCTGCCGGGCCTTGGGTTGGCATCCACCTGGGATTTGATGGCGAGCAGCAGTTCGGGAGCCCGCTGGATCTCGTCGATGACCATCCGCTCTGGAAAGTCGACGAATCCGCTGGGGTCGCTCAGCGCCGCCTGCCGGGTCAACGGGTCGTCGAGATCACGCCACTCGGTGTCTCCAGCCTTGGCGAGTTGCCGGACCAGAGTGCTTTTGCCCGACTGGCGGGCGCCGTTGACCAGGACGACGCGGGTATCGGCTAGAGCGTCCGTGACCGCCTGCTCCGCATGACGTCGGACCAGGTGCCCCAGCGGTGTCGTGACCATACGTTCATCATGCCAGAGGCGGTGAGATAGCCGTCATGATCACGGTGAGATGGTCGCTGATGTGACGGTGGAATGGTCGGTGAGAGCATCTCCGGGGACACGTGGAGACCGTTGTGATCACGCGGGAGCGCGGGGCGAGTGGAGTCCGGCAAAGCGTCCCTCCAGGAGATGATTGCGGTATCGGCTCCTCCGTAGCCGTCGATGAAGGACACCGGCCAGGTGGTCGGGACCGGTGAAGGCCGCGTTGCCCCGTCCGGGGCCGACACCCCCTGACAGCCGCGAACTGGCGCCGACGACCATCGCGTTCCGATGGGAACGCGATCTCAGGGAAGCCACTCCTGAAGCTCGGCGAGATGCCCGAGCTCCGCCTCGATGCGCTGCCTGTCGTCGTCGGTGAGCTCCAGAGCGCGTAGATCGGCGGCCCACGGATCGGCGGGTTCGCCGAGGACTGCGGCCAGGTCGATGAGGTGGCACAGGGCGATAGCCCGCTCGGCCGCCGGGGCGTCCGCGCCGTGCCTGCGCACCGCGGACTTGAGCGCGCGGAAAGCCTGCAGGTCGTCGTTTTTGAACTCACGCAGGATCCGGGCGTTGTCGAGCGCCTTGGCCAGGCCCGTCAGCTTCTTCGAGCCGCCGTACTCCAGTTCGGTCGGTTCGTCGCGCTGGATGAATATGATCGAGTTCCCGGACGGATCGATCAGCGTGAACCGGGACGCGCCCGGCCGGTAGCGGGTGATCCGGGGAAGGCCGGAACCCGGCACCTTCCCGTGGACCCTGCGCAGTGCCGCGACGAACGCCGCGTGGTACGGCGCCACGGCGTCGACCATGACCAGGCAGCCTCCGGACTTCTCCCGGGCCGGATCCAGTCCCTTGGGCGCCGGGCCGAAGTGCAGGTGGAATCCGCTCCACCGCAGCGCCAGATAGACATAGGGCTTGCTCTGTTTGTAGGTCGCCTCGAACCCCAGCGCCTCATAGAACGCCAGAGTCTCCTCCACCGACGCGCACGGCATCAACGGCACCGTCGTCTCGTTCGGCCGGATCGCGGGTTCACTCACGTCATTCCACCTTCCAGGTCGTCCGACGATGCTTACGCCCTTCGGCGAACCTCGCATATGGATCGTTCCAGGCGGTGTGGCGTGCCCCGGCCCGCACAGCGGCTGTCCCGAGGAAGAGCCGGTCCGCGCACTGCGTGGGCCGGTCATGCACCGGCTGGGCTCCGGCCCGCGAGGCGACTCCGACGGACCGCGGGCGGCAGGGCCTTCGCCCTGCCGCCCGTTCCTTCTGGCCTGCCCCCTCACAACACCACCGGTCCGTATCGGGCGGCCGGTGCCCCGGTGATGTGCGCCCAGTAGCGGTCGCCGTAAGACCAGTGCCACCACTCGGTGGGGTAGTTGACCAGGCCCATCGCGCTCAGCGCCTGGCTCAGGATGCGGCGGTGCTCCCCGGCCTCAGCGGAGATGCCGGCACTGGCGGTGTGGCAGGCCTCGGTGCCGGTGTCGTTGACCTCGGTGCCCATCCAGAGTTCGGCGCCGTCGGTGGTGCACAGGGTCAGGTCGACCGCGGCGCCCGCGACGTGCGGCGCGATCTCGGGCGGGGAGATGTAGCGGCTGGCCCGCCGGCGGTACCAAACCTCGTCACGACCCGGGTGCGCGATCCGGAGCCGGTCGACGTGGGCGTCGAAGTACCTGGTTTGCGTCTCCACCGGCCGGAAGCCCTCAATGATCAAGAAGCGCAGTCCGGGCCCCAGCAAGGTCTGGGCGGTGACCAGGCGATCTACGACACCGAAGCGAAGCCGAGCGTAGAAGCCGTCCGGGTCGGCCATGCGCGGATCGACGCGCAGCGCCTGGACGGTACGGAGATCGATCAGAGCTTCGCCGGACTCTTTGACCGGCATACGGCTGATCGCGGGATCGGAGAGCAGAATCATTTCTTGTCCTTCGGCGACTCGGCCAGTGGCGGTCACTGCTTGGTGGGGATGCGACGGGAAGTGCTCCGTTGCGCCGTCCTCGACATCGGCCCGGACACCCGGCAAAAAGAAACCGGGGTTCGGACCGTCTGGTTCGAACCCCGGAGATTCACACGAGGCGGATGGCGTTCCAGTCCCAGCCCGCTGCGGCGGGCACGGTGTAGGCGCTGGTGAAGGAGGCGAAAGCGCCGCTGGTGCTGGCGCGGGAGGTGTGCATGCTGATCGAGCCGTCGGTGTGGCGGTACATGATCGCCAGGTCGGCGCGGTGGTCGCCGTTGTAGTCACCGGCCAGGAGTTTGAAGGCGTTCCAGTCCCAGCCCGCTGCGGCGGGCACGGTGTAGCTGCCCGTGAAGGGGGTGAAGTCGCCGTTGGCGTTGGCCAGGGAGGTGTACAGCTGGATGGAGCCGTCGGCGTGGCGGTACATCATCACCGCGTCCGCCCGGCCGTCGCCGTTGGCGTCGCCGGACACCAGGCGGATGGCGTTCCAGTCCCAGCCCGCTGCGGCGGGCACGGTGTAGGCGCTGGTGAAGGAGGCGAAAGCGCCGCTGGTGCTGGCGCGGGAGGTGTGCATGCTGATCGAGCCGTCGGTGTGGCGGTACATGATCGCCAGGTCGGCGCGGTGGTCGCCGTTGTAGTCACCGGCCAGGAGTTTGAAGGCGTTCCAGTCCCAGCCCGCTGCGGCGGGCACGGTGTAGCTGCCCGTGAAGGGGGTGAAGTCGCCGTTGGCGTTGGCCAGGGAGGTGTACAGCTGGATGGAGCCGTCGGCGTGGCGGTACATCATCACCGCGTCCGCCCGGCCGTCGCCGTTGGCGTCGCCGGACACCAGGCGGATGGCGTTCCAGTCCCAGCCCGCTGCGGCGGGCACGGTGTAGGCGCTGGTGAAGGAGGCGAAAGCGCCGCTGGTGCTGGCGCGGGAGGTGTGCATGCTGATCGAGCCGTCGGTGTGGCGGTACATGATCGCCAGGTCGGCGCGGTGGTCGCCGTTGTAGTCACCGGCCAGGAGTTTGAAGGCGTTCCAGTCCCAGCCCGCTGCGGCGGGCACGGTGTAGCTGCCCGTGAAGGGGGTGAAGTCGCCGTTGGCGTTGGCCAGGGAGGTGTACAGCTGGATGGAGCCGTCGGCGTGGCGGTACATCATCGCCGAGTCCGTCCGGCCGTCGCCGTTGAAGTCTCCCGACGCCTGCCCGACCGACGAGTCCTGGGACGGTGGCGCGGCCAGGTCGTCGATGATGTTGTTGTAGCGGATCGGGCGGTAGCTCTGCAGGCCGGACCACGACTCGCTGCCCACCTGGCCGTGGGAGTTGGCCGTCGGCCCCTTGGCCCAGTCGTCCCGCCAGCCGTCGCCGTCGCGGTCGTCTCCGCCGTTGAGGGAGTAGGTCCACGCTCCCTGGGAGTGATCGGCGGGATTCTTCCATCGGGCGAACAGCTCGATATGGCCGGACTTCAGGATCGCGTCTCCGGGCTTCAGATCGTGCAGGCTGCCCAGGTAGTGCTTCCCCGACCAGCTCTCGAAGTCGTCGGTGCTGTTTCCGCCTTTGCCGGAGTTGGCGGTGATGTGCCATGCCATGGAGACCAGCCCGGAACAGTCCGGGCCGTATCTGTTGTCTCCTTCCACGTCTGTGTAAAGCGTGTCCGAGCGTCGTGTGAGGTTGTACCGGACCGCGCGGTCAACCCAGTTCTGAGCGCGGGCGAGCACCTCGGAGCGAGTGATCTGGCCACCGGGAGTGGAGGCGGCGCGGGCCGCCGCGGCGCTCGCGTGGGCCGGGGCCGCGGTGACCGTGGTCACCGCGGCCCCGGCGAGGCCGAGGGCCGCGGCCGCCATCAGGCTGAGCGTGCCGGAGACCAGGTGGTTGAGTTTCATGGGGATTCCTTCTGGTGGAGGGGGGTGATCCCTGACACCGGAAGGCTCGAGCCGGGTACTGAAACTTCGCTGAAAATCCGTGGCGGATGGTTTTCAGCGGACTCCCGGACCTGCGGTGAGCTCGCCGTACTCGCGGGCGCCATGGTCGTGGAAGGTCTTCAGCGCCTGGGCACGAAGGGCGGCGGCGGCCTCTGGTTCGCCGCGGGCCTCATGGAGCAGGGCGAGGACGCATTCCGTGCGGGCGCGCCAGAGCGGGGCCTCGACGTCCTGCCATACCTCCATCGCCGCGGCCAGGCAGGCGGCCGCGTTCTCCGGACGCCCGTCGGCCAGGTGGAGCTCGCCGAGGGTGCGCAGGGTGACTCCCTGGCCCCAGCGATCCCCCATCGCCTGGCAGACCGACAGCACGTCCTCCAGTGACGCCAGCGCCTGCTCGGCCTGGCCCAGACGCAACCGGGCCTTGGCCTGCGCACGGATCGAATAGGCCTCCATCAGCCTGTCGCCGAGCCGGCTGAAGATGGCCACGGCCTGCCCGGCGGTGTCGATCGCCGGGCCGTACCGGCCGGTCGCCCGGTGGAACAGGCTCATGATGCGCAAGGTCAGCGCCTCGCCTCGGTGGCTGCCGGCGCGCCGGTAGGCGGCCAGTGATTCGACCAGATTCGTCCAGCCGGTGGCGTAGTCGCCGCGCTCCAGTCGGACCGAGGCGGCCAGCCGCTGCATGTCGCCGATTCCGCTGTCCTCGCCGAGCCTCCTGAGCAGCGGGCCGGCCTGGTCGAGGAAATGCAGGGATTCGACCAGGCGGCCGGCTTCACGGCAGGCCGCGCCCAGCCCGATCAGCGAGATCGCCTGACCGCGCGGGTCGCTCAGTTCACGGAAGGCGCCGAGCGCTTCGGTGAAGTGCTGCCGGGCCTCGGGATAGCGATCCTGCAGGTAACGCAGGTGCCCTAGTTCGGCCAGCATGGTCACCTCGCTGTACCGGTCGCCGGCGGCCCGGGCGGCGGTCAGCGCCGCGTGATTGATCCGCTCCCGGGCGCCGAACCGGTTGACCCCCAGGAAGGACGGGCCCAGCCGGGCCGAGGCGAACTGGCAGACCAGAGCGTGCAGACCGATTGCGGCAGCACGCTCCAGGCCGACGACCAGCGCGGGCTGTTCGACCTCGAACCAGGCATGCGGGGCTTGCCGTACCCGGGCCAGCAGTTCCTGCGGCATCGAGGGCGCCGCCACCGGCGGCCGCAGCCAGCCGAGTTCCTCAGACGGGGTGTCCACGGCGACCTGCTCCGCGAGGCTCAGCCAGGCGCCCAGTACCTGGGCCACTCCTGCCAGCGCCTCGTCCGGTTCCTCGCCTTCGGCCCGTTCGCGCCCGTACAGACCCACCAGGTCGTGCAACCGGTACCGCAGGCCGCCCACCTCGTCGACCCGGCTGAAGTCGACCAGGTGCGCGTCCACCAGCCGCTCCACCACGTCCTCGGCGAGGATCTCGCCGGTGCCGGTCAACCACGCGACGATCGGCGGGGAGAACTCCGGCACCCCCAGGTACCCCAGCCGCCGCAGCGCCCGCTGCGCGTCGGCGTCCAGTCCCCGGTAACTGAGCTCGAAGCCGGCCCGGACCTCCAGGTCCGCGATCGCCAACTCGTCCAACCGGCGGCGTTCGTCGGCCAGCCGCTCAGCCAGCAGCCGCAACGGCCAGCGCTGCCGGGTGGCCAGCCGTGCGCCGGCGATGCAGAGCGCCAGCGGCAGCCGTCCGCACAGCTCGGCGATGGCCCGCGCCGCCTGCTCCTCGGCGGCCACCCGCTCGGTGCCGACGATCCGGGCGAGCAACTCGACCGCCTCGCCGGTGTCCAGGACGTCCAGGTCGGTACGGCAGGCTCCGGACAGTCCGCCGAGCCGGTTGCGTGCAGTGACCAGTACGGCGCAGCCGGGTCCGCCCGGAAGCAGCGGACGGACCTGCCGTTCGGAGGCGGCGTCGTCGAGAAGCACCAACACCCGTCGATCAGCCAGCAGGCGGCGATACAGTTCGGCCCGCTCGGGGGTGGATGCCGGGACGGCCGCCGCCTCCACCCCCAACGCCTTGAGGAACCGTCCCAGCACCTCACCGGCGTCGGCGGGGGCGTCACTCATCCCGCGCAGTTCGGCATACAGATGCCCGTCGGGGAAGGCGGCCGCGACCCGGTGGGCGACGTGGACGGCCAGGGCGGATTTGCCGCTGCCGCCGCGGCCCGCGATCACCTGGATGGGCGTGTCCGGCTCGGGCGTCAGCGCCGCGATCAGGGCCGAGGCCTGAGGGGCGCGGCCGGTGAAGTCGGCGGGTGCCAGCGGCAACTGGGCCGGCGCGGCGGTGTGCGCCACCTCGCCGGTCGGCGGCGCGGCCAGGGCGGGGTCGCCGCGCAGGATCGCCTGGTGCAGGGTGGTCAGCTCCGGGCCCGGATCCACCCCGAGCTCCTCGATCAGGGCGTCGCGGCCCTCGCGGAAGGTCGCCAGAGCGTCGGACCGGCGGCCGAGCCGGTACAGGGCGGTCATGTACTGGCCGCGCAGCCTTTCGTTGGCGGGGTGGCGGCCGACCAGCATGGCCAGCTCAGCCACCAACCGGCCATGCTGTCCCAGCGCCATATCGGCGGCGATGCGTTCCTCGACGGCGGTCAGCCGCAGGTGCTCCAACCGGGCCGCCTCGCCGGCCAGCAGGGAGCCGCCCAGTCCGGCCAGGGCGGGCCCTCGCCACAAGGCCAGTGCGGCGGTGAGCAGGTCGGATGTCTCCCGGGGCGCGGACGTCTGGCGTGCCCGGGTCAGGAGCCGGTCGAACTCGTCCACGTCCAGCGATCCGCTGGGGATCCGGGCCAGGTAGCCGGGCGGGTGGGTGACGATCACGTCCGTGGCGCCGTGCAGGGCCAGCGATCGGCGCAGCGTCTTGACGTAGGTCTGGATCGCTGCCCTGGCGGTGTCCGGTGGGTTGTCGGGCCAGATGATGTCGATCAGGCGGGTGATCGGCACGATGTGGCCGTGCTCGAGCAGTAGCGCGGCCAGCAGTGTCTGTGGTTTGGACCCGCCGAGGGGCACCAGCGATCCGCCGGCCGCCACCTCGGCCGCCCCCAGGAGCCGAAATTCCACCGCTGTCTCCCGCTCTCGGCCTTCTCGGTGCAGACATGACGATCAAGCTGGGGACATTGTCGATTAAGGATGCTGTGGCCGCCAGATCCTTTTTGTCTGGCCATGGCCGGGGCGGACCCCGACCAGCATCGCGCCCCGGTGACAACGGTTCGGACGTGTGGGCGAAGAGTAATGCGACCAAGACCGGGGTGGACGTCGCCCGACGCGGCACCGGTCGAGCTTGCTCCGCTTCGGCGGGCATCAATGGGCCAGGGCCCAGCCCAGGTCGGAACGCGAACGCGGTGTACGGATCGGCCGAAGCGACCCTCCGGGGTACCGCGGAAACCGCTCCGCCCCTCAAAGGCCGACGTCAGGAGCTCGTGAGGATGACGAGTCGCTGGGTCGCCCGGGTCATCGCGACGTAGCGGTCGACCGCTCCTTCGACGCCCTCGCCGAACGCCTCCGGGTCGACGAGGACGACCAGGTCGAACTCGAGCCCCTTCGACAGTTCCGGGGTCAGCGATCGGACGCGGGACGTCGTCCGGAATGTGGGATCACCGATGACGCAGGCGATCCCGTCGGCATGTGCGGCGAGCCAGGTGTCGAGGATCGAGCTCAGATCCGAAGCGGATCCGTGGACGACGGGGACGCCGCTGCTGCGGATGGAGGTCGGCACGTTGGCGTCCGGGAGCACGGCCCGGATGACCGGCTCGGCTTCCGCCATGATCTCTTCCGGTGTCCGGTAGTTGATGCTCAGGGAGGCCAGGTTGATCCGGTCGAGCCCGATCCGCTCGAGCCGTTCCTGCCACGACTCCGTGAACCCGTGCCTGGCCTGGGCGCGATCCCCGACGATGGTGAAGCTCCGGGACGGGCACCGGAGCAGCAACATCTGCCACTCTGCGTCGGTCAGTTCCTGGGCCTCGTCCACGACGATGTGCGCGAACGGGCCGGCGAGCAGGTCCGGTTCGGTGCTGGGCGATGCGGTCTCGTCGACCAGGGCGTCCCGTATGTCCTGTCCGTGCAGCATCGTCACCACACCTTCACCGTCGTCATCGGCCTCGAGCAGGGCGTCGACGACCTTGGCCATACGCTCGCGTTGGGCGGCGACGGAGGCTTCATGGCGGCGCCTGCGTTGTGACGCCTCCGGGTCGCCGAGCCGCTGCCGTGCTGCGTCCAGGAGCGGCAGGTCGGACACCGTCCACGCCTGGGCGTCCTCGCGCTGCAGCTGCCGAACGTCATCGGGGCTGAGCCAGGGAGCGCACATCCGCAGGTAGGCGGGTACCGACCACAGATCTCCGACGAGGTCGGCCGCCTCGATCAGCGGCCACGCGCGGTTGAAGGTCGTGAGCAGCTCCCTGTTCCGCCGCAGCGACTTGCGGAGCAGGTCAGGCGAGGCGTCGCCGCCGTGCTTGTCCACCAGGATCGTGAGCAGCTCCTCCCAGATCTGGTCGCGCGCCTCGTTGTGCGGAGTACCGGGTTCCGGTGCCTCGAACGCCTCGGCCCAGTCGTCGGCGCTCAGCCAGATGTCGGACCAGGGGGTCGTGACCGTCATCCCCTCGGCGGGAGGGTTCTCGTAGAACCTGACGGCCGGCTCGATCGCCTTCACCAGGCTCGCCGACGACTTCAGGCGGGCCACGTCCGGGTCGGTCTCGATCGCTGCCGCGGCTCCCTCGGCGACGAGGTCCCGCAGGGTGCAGGTCTGCACGCCCTCCTCCCCGAGGCTGGGGAGGACGTCGGCGACGTAGGCCAGGTAGGGCTGGTGCGGACCGACGAACAGCACGCCGCCCCGGCGGTGACCGAGGCGGGGGTCGGAGTAGAGGAGGTAGGCGGAGCGGTGCAGGGCGACGACGGTCTTCCCCGTACCCGGGCCGCCGTCGACGACGAGGGCGCCACGGGATCCCGCGCGGATGATGGCGTCCTGGTCGGCCTGGATGGTGCCGAGCACGTCTCGCATCCGGGCCGACCGGTTGCCGCCGAGGCTGGCGATGAAGGCGGACTGGTCGTCGAGCGCGGCGTGCCCGACCAACCCGTCCGAGGTGAACACCTCATCCCAGTAGTCGCTGATCCGGCCGCGGGTCCAGCGATACCTGCGGCGGCTTGTCAGGCCCATCGGGTTGGCGTGGGTGGCTCCGAAGAACGGCTCGGCCGCGGGGGAGCGCCAGTCGAGCAGCAGCCGGCGACCCGCGCTGTCCGTGAGGCCGAGGCGCCCGACGTACACGGGCTCGGGGTCGTCTGCGCCGACCATGTGCCCGAGGCACAGGTCCAGACCGAAGCGACGCAGTGCGCGCAGGCGAGCGGTCAGCCGGTGGATCTCCATGTCCCGGTCCATCGCCTGCCGGCCTTTGCCGCCGGGCGCCCTGCGCTCGGCATCGAGGCGGTCGGACAGGTCGGCGATCGACTGCTCGAGGCTCTCCGCGACGGCCGCGAAATGCTGCTCGTCGCCGGCGATCAGCGCCGGGTCGGCCTTGGGCGACAGGTGGCCGGGAAGGTCGAACGCGCTGGTGGTCAGAGGGTTCACGTCATAGCTCCGATCTGAGGTGGACGAGGCGCTCTCCCGGCTCGACGATCCCGCGTGGTTCACGCGGACACCGGCGGCCTTTCTCGGCCGATCGCCTCGAGCGGCGGCGTCGCGGCCACCGTCGCCCCGCCGTTGCGGATCGTGCCGGCCGCGGCGGTCGCCCACGCGCGGGTCTCGGGGGTCTCTCGGGAGGGCGGGGTCGTCCGGTTCGGCGTCCTCGCGCCACCCATGCGTCGACGACGACACACGCACTTCGCATCCCCCGTTTCCGCAGGCACTGGCCTCGGCCGACGATTCTGCAGCACGACCCGGGTCTTGCCGCAAGCCCCCCGGTGCGCTATACGTTGAGAGTGGAAAGGAGTGTGCACTCCCTCTTTCCCGCGCCGTGGGCGATCACCGGGCACCACTCCCGGGGGCTATTCCGGGGGCTGCTGCCGGGAACTATTCCCGGGGACTACTGTCAGGGACCGCTGCCGGGCTTTCGGTCGCAGTGAGGAAGTCCGGTCGCGAGGCTGCCGCAAGGACGTCGGGGCGTCGGCGGGCAACACGGCGCGCACCCTCGCCGCAGCCGTTCCGAGGTCTGCTGTGGCGACCACCGCCGTTCCGGCTTCTCCTCTCCTCCGCCCTCGTGGCTGATCCCGGTAGACGCGAGGCTACACCCGCGCCGCCCGGGGCGGGATGGTCGTGGCCGGCGCGGTGATCCGTGAGCGCCGCTGCCGGGGGATGCATGGCGTGCGGCCCGGACCGCGCTGATCTCCGAGCTCGTCGGGGCCTTCGGCGTCGAAGCGGCGCACGGTCTCCGGATGGCGGCCCACCTCGTCGGCCGATCCGACCTCTTGCTTGAGCTATCGATTATCGATAGATTTCCATTGTAACTCGATCGAAGGAGGGGCGATGAGAAAGCTGACAGTGCTCGCGTTGCGCGCCGTGCTCGTGGTGCTGCTCGCCGGCTCGGTGTTCGTGCAGACGGTGATGGTGCCGCTGCTGGCCGCCGACATGGAGGAGCTCCGCGCGGAATTCGCGTACCTGCGCACCCCGTTCCTCGTGATCACGGTCCTGGGGGTCGTGACGATCCAGGTCGTCCTGGTCTGCGTGTGGCGGCTGGTGACGATGGTGCGACGTGGCACGGTGTTCTCCCACGCCGCCTTCCGGTACGTGGACGTCGTGATCGGCGCGTTCGTGGCGGCCGCCCTGGTGGTGTTCTCGCTCGCGGTCCTCCTGGCGCCGGGCGACCCCGTCGCGCCGGGCATCGTCCTGCTGATATGCGGGGCCGCCGTGGCGGTCCTGGGGGTGGCGCTCATCGTGCTCGTGCTGCGGATGCTCCTCGCCCAGGCCGTCGCGCGCGACGTCGAGGCGGCGCAGATGCGGGCCGAGCTGGACGAGGTGATCTGATGCCGATCACCGTCGACATCGACGTGATGCTGGCCAGGCGGAAGATGTCCGTGGGCGAGCTCGCGGACCGCGTCGGGATCACCCCCGCCAACCTGGCGGTGCTCAAGAACGGCCGTGCCAAGGCGGTGCGCTTCTCGACGCTCGCCGCGCTGTGCGAGGTGCTCGAGTGCCAGCCGGGAGACCTGCTGCGCTGGGAGGCCGAGGCCGAGGCCGAGGCCGAGGCCGCGGACGGGTGACGGCGGCCGGGGCCGACGCGTCGCGGGTCTCGGTGCTCACAGGTCCCGGCAGGCCGACGCGCGGTTCCCGAACCTTCAGGTTCGGCGGGAGAGGATGCGCGGATCGATCCACCGCGTGAAGCTCATGAGGCCGCCGGTCGACAGCTCCCGGAAACCCGTATCGGTCAGGACGCGTTCGCGTGGTTCCCGGTTCACCGCCCTCTCCACGATCCGGAGGACTTCGAGCATGTCGTCGACGGCCTGCTCGTCGCCGGGATGACCATGTCCGATGTGGTCGTGCCCGCTGCCGGGCCAGTCGAAGGGATCGGCGGTCACGACCCACTTCCCGGGCCCGAACCATGAGATCCCGTTGAGCTCCCGGCGTTCGACCTCGCCCGGCGTGACCGCCTCATGTGCCCGGAACCAGTCGTCGATGCGATCGTCCACCCAGCCGTGGAGGCGCCAGAACACCGGATTGACGTGTGAGGAGTAGAACTCTCCGAGGTAGTCGTAGCCTGGGTCGTCCCACTTCTCGTCGAAATCAAACGGATCCCGCAGCGGAGCCGGATTCCCCTGCGCATCCCGATGCATGGACGACCACCGCCCGTGCATCGGATTGTGGATCGAGAACTCGAGGAGACTGCCCAGAGCGCCGAGAGACAGGCCGGAAAGATAGGCCGGCGACGTGAACGCGCGTTCCTGGATCCTCATGGTGCCGGTGTGGAAGACCGGCGCCTTCACCAGCTCCGTGGCAGCCCGGTCCTCAGGGGCGAGCAGATCGAGAAATCTCCGTTCGGCGGGAGGGACCATGAATCCCGAGTCCGCGGGCGAGTACTTGTAGACCTTGCCGCCGGAGGCGTCCGGATCATCCTGCTCGACGTAGGCGAACTGCGGCGCGGTCGGGCCGGGAACGGACCTCCAGCCTCTGACGGGTGCGACGCCCGCCCGCTCGTTGATCTCGTTCACCATGCGGATCATCCTGCGGTGCATGTACAGGAAGTCCTCGCCGGCGCCGTTGTTCAGATCCAGCCGGCGGTCGTCCATGAAAGGCGGGCGGGCGATGGCCCAGCCGAGTTGCGTGATCTCGTTGCGGTCGTCGTCGTTGAGAGGAGCGCGCCATGTGGAGCGGAGTGTGTGCCAGGTGGTGTGTCGTAGGCGGTGGACCCGTGAGGCGAGCATGGCGGTGACCTCCGGAAGAAGCGCGACTCCCGGCACGTCCCGCGGATGGGCGAGCTCCCGCTTCACCGCCACGAAGCTGGCCGTGTCGCCCGCGGGGGCCGATCCGTGCGGTGAGGCGCGCAGGACCGTCCCGGTGAGTGCCGGCCGCTGGCTGACGCCGGCTTCCCACCTGTGTGTGAAGGTCCCGTCGTACTCATAGTGGAAAGCAGCGGTCCCGGTGTCCGGGCGGCCTCTTCCGGTGAACTCCAACCGGGCGGACGCCCAGTCCGACACCCGACCCGTGAGATCCATGAAGTCCTTTTCCTCCACGCCGGGGGCGGCGGGAAAGGAAAGGGTCCCCGACACGGTTCCGTCGGGCCGGGCGAACAGCAGGAGCTCCCCCTCCCCGAACCGGAGAGCGTTGAAGTCGTCCGTCTGACCGGTGAGGTCCCTGAAACCTCGGTACGTGTAGTAGCCGGTCATGTCCTCGGTCTGCATGATGCTCCCCATCAGGAGTTCGGCAGCCGGTGTCCGCTCTTGCGCCGGCCGGGGGAGTGCTGAGGTTTCCGTCAAGCCCGGGATGCCCTGGCGTTTCCGATGGGCAACGCCGTTCCCGGTCAAGTCTCCGGCAGGCGGCAAAGGGCCGGGCGGATAGCGGTCCTGGTCGGCAGGGTCCGCGACCGCGTGGGCGCGCACCCCGGCGTCGTGCCGCTGACGATGACCCACCGGCACCGCTCGGCGGGTGTGCTGCGCTGGTCGGAGGCGGTGCTCGGCATCCTCGCCGAAGCGGGGGTCGCAGGCCCGGAGCGGGTCGTCGCGCTGCGCGGCCTGACCCGCGCGGTCAAGGACAAAACCCCTCGCGGAGGGAACGGTCCGGACGCCACAATGCCAGACCATGAGCACCCGGTTGCGCGCCATCGCACGAGACACGGTCACCCTCGTCCGGCACGGCGGCTACGAGGCGCCGGACGGCCGATGGATACGGCTCGCGGACGACGTCGCGCGCGCCGTGTCGGGCACCCGGCTGTATCTGCCCGGCGAGGACCTCGGCGCGGTCCCGCGCGGCGCGGATGGGCCCGTCGCATCCGGCGGACTGCACGTCGAGGTCACGGAGGAGTCCGCGCTGCAGGCCACCAGGCGGCTGGCCGATGACGGCGCCGGTCTCGCCTGCCTCGTCTTCGCCTCGGCGAAGAACGCCGGAGGCGGGTTCCTCACCGGTGCCCAGGCGCAGGAGGAGAGCCTGGCCAGGGCGTCGGCGCTGCACGCCTGCCTCACCGCCGTCCCGGAGTTCTACGCCTACCACCGCGAGCAGGGGGACCTGCGCTACAGCGACCGGGTCGTCTACTCACCCGGCGTGCCGGTTTTCCGCGACGACAGGGGACGGCTGCTCGACGAGCCGTACCGGGTGGCCTTCCTGACCGCGGCCGCGCCCAACGCCGGCGCCATCGCGCGCAGCCAGCCGGAGTCCGCGGACACGGTGCCGGCGGTGCTGCGGGCCAGGGCCGCCCGGGTGCTCGATGTGGCCGCGGCTCGCGGGCACCGCCGGTTGGTGCTCGGCGCGTGGGGCTGCGGGGTGTTCCGCAACGACCCCGCGCTGGTCGCCGACGCCTTCGCCCAAGCGCTGGCCGCACGCGACCGGTTCGACCACGTGTGCTTCGCCGTACTGGACCGGCAGCGTGGCACGCCGACATACGACGCGTTCGCCCGGGCCTTCCTCAGCTCCTCATGAGTCCCGCACGGCGGGCCAGCTCGTCCTCCCCGGGGGTGCCCTTTCTCGTGCCCGGCCTGCCGCGCGTGACATAGCGGAAGGGCATGCCTCCCGGCACCGCCAGGACGCCGCCGAACCGGGTGTCCCCGGCGAACCACATCTCGTCCCCGGCCACCGGGCCCCGGTGTCCGGGGCCGTCCCACCCGTCCCAGGGCGGCGGGAACGAGCAGTGGCTCTGGCCGTCCGGCTGCATCAGCACCACCCTGTTCTCGGCGCCCCACCGGCGGCCCCGCGCGCGCTCCCCACCGGCCTCGACCACCTTCACCGACCGGGTGCGACACGGCCACACCTGCCAGCCGTAGGTCTCCAGGATCCGCCGCTCCCTGCGCCGCGCGCGACGCCACAGCACGGCCAGGCCCGCTGTCACCGAGAACGTGACCGCGAGCATCCCGCCGATCGCCCCCGCCGGGCCTCCCGCCGGCAGGAGGGCGAGCGCGAGCCCGCCCTGGGGGACCAGCCCGGCCACGGCCCATACGGTGCCCGCGCGCTCGCGCCGGCGCAGGACGGCGTCCACTCCGGGTGTGGCGATGGCCTGACCCGGAAGTACGGCGTAGCCGTACCGGTCTGCGATCAACGGGAACCTCCGGGGAGCGACGGGAGCCGGTGGCGGTCACCGCGACGGCGGCGTGCGCGAGGGCCCGTCTCCGTGGGATGGCCGCGGTGCCACCGGTGTTCAGTAATAGTCGCGCATGGGATGGGTGGCCCGGTCCGCCTGGACGACGGGAGAGCTCGGGGCGGACTCGCGCAGGCGGGGCCCGACGCCGATGACGGGGCGTCGCGTCGGCGGGATCGACCGGCCGCGCGAGGAAAGTGTCGGGGCTTTCTGGTAGACGTGGGCCATGGCTGTGAGCGTGGACGAGTTCCTGGCGATGCTGGACAAGCTGCCCGAGGTGCGGCAGAGCGAGGGCGGCGACTGGATCTCGCTGAAGGTGCGGGGCAAGGGGTTCGGCTACCTGTGGGAGCGGACCGAGACCGTCGGGCTCAAGTCGACGATCTCCGAGCAGCTCGCGCTGGTGGCGGAGCGGCCGGAGGTCTTCGAGATCCAGTTCACCGCTGGCCAGTTCGGCTGGGTCGTGGTGCATCTGGCGAAGATCGAGGCGGACGAGCTGTTCGAGCTGGTCACCGAGGCGTGGTGCCTGACGGCGCCCAGACAGCTGGTCGACGCCCACGAGGCGGGGCGGTAGCCGGGGTCTCCGGACCGCCCTCGCCCCGGAGGAGCGGACGGCCCGTCAGCGCCGGTGGAGGCGGAAGTAGTCGAACTCGGCCGTGGCGCCGGCACCTCCCAGGGAGATGAGCCCGACGCGCAGGTCGGCCTCGGCGGGCAGCGTCCACACGCCGCCGAAGACCCACGTGCGGCCGTCCCGGCTGGTGGCCGCGCGGAGCTCGTGCTCCCCGTTGCGCCGGTCGACGCGGTGGATCAGCCGCAGCCGGGTCTCCTCGGCGGGCGGACCGACGATCGTGCCGCCGTAGGCGATCCGGCCGGCGTAGGGCATCTCCTTGCCGAACTCGGTCTGGCGGGTGTTCCAGATCGCGACGTGGACGAGCTTGGTGTAGAGGTCGTCCCCGGCGTACGCGATCAGGCCCGCCTGCTGGTAGTTGCGGACGGTGTCGGTGCCCAGGTCGATGCGGAGCCTGGTCTCGGCGGTCCAGTCGCCCTCGGGCGCCTCGCGCAGGAGCACCGAGGCGGTGTTGTTCTCCCTGTTGAGCTCGGCGTCCTGCGTCGGCCAGCGCAGCGTCCCGCCGGTGAGCTCTCCCTGCGGTGCGCGCACCCAGCTCCAGCCGGGGCGCAGCTCCGTGCCGTCGAACTCGTCGCTGAGACGCGGGTCGACCGGGCCGGGACGGGGAGTGGGCGCGACCTTCACGGGCCCGGTACGGCCGGGCGACCTCTGGGGGTCCTCCGAGGCCCACGCGCCGCCCCGGACGGTCGGCCAGCCGCCGATCCAGTCGAGCCGGTCGATCAGCATGGGCCGCTCGTTGATCCCGAACGGCTCGTCGAGATACGGGTCGGCGCGGTCGATGGCGTGGTAGACCAGCCAGTCCTGCCCGGTGCGGTCGGTCACGACGGCGTTGTGCCCGGTGCCCACCCAGCGGTTGCCGTTCGGCGCGATGACGATGGTGCCGCCGGCCCGTGAGGCGACCAGCGGGACGCCCTCCCGGTCGACGTAGGGGCCGGTGATGGCGCGGGAGCGCCCGGCGTAGACGCTGTATCCGGTGGTCGGGCCCGCGCAGCAGTCGGCCGAGGAGGCGAACAGATACCAGTAGCCGCCGCGGCGCAGCAGGTAACCGCCCTCGAACTTGTTGTCGATGGCGATCATCGTGGGCTCGCCCACGGCCTGTCTGCCGGTGGGGTCGAGCCGCGTGATGAAGATCCCGCCGTAGTAGGAGCCGTAGACGAGGTACTCGGTCCCGTCGGTGTCGACGGCGTGGCTCGGGTCGAAGGTCCACTTGAAGTCGCCGGGACCGCCGCCGCCCCTGCGCGGGGCCACGACCGGAGCGCCCGAGTCGGTCCACGGGCCGGCCGGCGTGGGCGCGGTGGCCATCCCGATCGCGTTGTCGTTCTGCTCCGGCGTGACGGTGGTCTGGGTGACCACGTAGTACAGGCGGTACTCGCCGTCCACCCGCCGGACGTCCGGCGCCCACAGGCTGGCGCCCGCCGCGGTGTCGGCCCACGCGGGGAGGTTCCCCCCGGTGAAGGCGTCACCGACGTAGGTCCAGTCGGTCAGGTTCCGCGACCGGGAGATCGGCAGGTAGTGCCGGTTCCCCTCGCCCTCCCGCAGGGGGTCGCTGGTCCCGAAGGCGTACCACCAGCCGTCCTCGCCGCGGACGATCGCCGGGTCGGCGAAGGTGTCGGCGAAGGTGCGGCTGACCGGGTTGGTGTAGGTGCCCGGCTCCCCGCCGGGGGCCGCGGCCGGCCCGGCAGGCCCGGCCGGGGCGCCCGGTGCGCCCGGGGCCGCGATGGCCGGGGCGGCCATGAGGAGGCAGGCCGATCCCGCCAATGCCATGATCACGCGTTGAACGACTCTGGTACCCATAAGACCTCTTCCGCTCCGGCTCGCCCGCGCCCTGACCGGACGACCCCTTTCCCAGATCTTTGTACAACGTTGTATTCAACGTTGTACATAGCCGATCCGTTTTCCGGCGGATCCGGTGGATCCGGCAGGGCCGCCGACGGCGGGAACCGTCACGCCGGGGCGGGAGCGGTCAGATGCCGTTCGAGCCAGGTGACGACGTTCCTGACGAAGGTCACCCGGTTGGCGGGTCGCCTGAACTGGTGCCCCTCGTCCTCGAACAGCAGGTAGTCGCAGGGCACCCCGCGTCCCCGCGCCGCCCGGACCACCTGCTCGGCCTCGTACACCGGGACGTTGGTGTCATGGGCGCCGTGCACGACCAGGAGCGGAACGGCCAGCCGGTCGAAGGAGCGCAGCGGCGACAGGGCGTGCAGCAGGTCGCGGTCGGTGTCGGGATGGCCGTACTCGCTGACCGCGGCCGCGGCGATCCACGGCTCGGTCCGCGCGTAGAAGGTCTCGAAGTCGGCGATGCCGCAGACGTCGACCCCGGCGCGGAAGAGGCCGGGGTGGGTGACGAGGGCCGCCAGGGTCAGATAGCCGCCGTACGACCATCCCATGCAGGCGATCCGGGCTGGGTCGGCGAGGCCGAGCCGTACCAGCTCACCGGCGCAGTCGGCGACGTCGTCGATCGCGTGGAAGCGCAGCGCGTGGTTGTCGGCGTCGCGGAAGGCCCGGCCGGAGCCGGACGAGCCGCGCACGTTCGGCGCGAACACGCCGATCCCGGCGGCCAGCAGGTTCTGGTACAGCGGGTTGAAGGTGGGCCGCTCCTGGTCCTCCGGACCGCCGTGCAGGTGGACGAGGAAGGGCGCCGGCGCCTGCGCCCCCGGGACCCGGTAGAGCCAGCCCGTCAGTTCCACGCCGTCGCGCGCCGGGAAGCGCACCGGCTCCGCCTCGGCCGCCCCGGGGAGCCGCCCGGCCCCCGCGACCTGCCGGTAGCGGCCGGTCGCCAGGTCGCACAGGACCACGTGGGGAGGGTGGCCGGGCCCCTCGGCCCCCATCACGGCCAGGTCGCCGTCCAGCGACACCCTGATGGACGACACCACCTCGGCGGGCGGCGGAAGGGGGTGCACCGTACAGGTGTCCATCTCCATCACCTCCAGCTCCGACCTGCCGGAGGCGTTCCAGACCAGTACGGCACGGCAGCCGTCGGCGCTCAGCGCGAACTGGTCCAGCTCGGCGTCCGGTCGCTCGGCCAGCACGGCGGCCTCGCCGTCCTTCCGCACCGCCACCAGCGCGGCCCGGTCACGGCCCGCGTCGGTCAGCAGGTAGACGGTCGTGCCGTCGGGGGAGAGGATGCCGTAACCGGTGGACCCGGGCAGCCCCGCCAGCAGCGGCCTTTCCCCGCCCCCCGCAGGCCCGCCCGAGAGCCCTTCCTGGTCGGCGGCGGAGAGACCGCCGGGAAGGCCGTGCTGGAGACCGGAGGGGAGCTCAACCATGTACATCCGCCGGACGCCGCGCGGACCGCGCCGCAGCAGCATCCGCCGGTGGTCGCGGCTGATCGCCGCAGGGTGCAGCAACCGCCCGGCCGCGACGACCTCGCGGGCGCCGGAGGAGGCGTCGACCAGCACCGCCTCGGTCAGGCCCGACGCGGAGGTCTCGGCGACGAGGAGGAGCTCGCCCCGCCCGGTCCAGCGCACGAACGAGGCCGACCCGCCCGCCGGGGCGGCCAGCGGCCGCAGGTCGGTGCCGTCGGGCCGGACCGTCCACACCTGCGTGTGCTCGCCTCCGCGCGGTACGACGAGGACGGCCAGCCGCCTGGCGTCGGGGGACCAGCCCACGTCGGAGACCGGCTCCGGCCCGGTGTCGACCGGCCACTCCCGATCCTCCTGCAGGGACCGGATCCAGACGCGGGGTGAGCCGTCGGAGTCGCCGACGAAGGCGACGGCGCTCACATCGGGCGCCAGGGCGGGTGCCCGGCAGTGCCAGGCGGTCAGGCTCGCGTCCGCCGGAAGGTGAGCACGGACGCCGAGGATATGCGTCATCAGACTCCTTGGGCTTGCAACCACAGCTCCAGGAGTCCAAGGTGCCACAGGACGTTGACGCCGACCGGCGTCCGGTGTTCGTTGGGCGCGGCGAGCAGCATGTCCACGTACGACCGGTTGAACAGGCCCCGGGAACGCGCGGCGGGCGCGGTCAGCGCATCACGGACGAGCTCCAGCAGCGGCCCGTCGACATGCCGGACGGCGGGCACCGGGAAGTACCCCTTGGGCCGGTCGATCACCTCGGCGGGCAGCAGCTTGCGGGCGATGTCCTTGAGCACGCCCTTGCCGCCGGAGGCGAGCTTGAGTTCGGGAGGGCAGGCCGCGGCCAGCTCGACCAGTTCGTGGTCGAGGAACGGGGTGCGCGCCTCCAGCCCGAAGGCCATCGTCATGTTGTCCACGCGCTTGACCGGGTCGTCGACCATCATGGCCTCGGTCTCCAGCCGCAGCACCGCGTCCAGCGCGGTGTCGGCCCCGGGCGCGGCCAGGTGGCGGCGGACGAACTCGCCGCTGGCGTCCTGGTCGATCAGGTACTCGGGCGAGACGATCTCGGCCAGCGCCTCGTGCGGGCGGTCGAAGAACTCCCGGGCGTAGACGGCGGCCGCCTGCTCGCGCGCCACGCCGGCCAGCGGCGGGAACCAGCGGTAGCCGGCGAAGACCTCGTCGGCGCCCTGCCCGGACTGCACGACCGTGACGTGCTTGGCGACCTCCTCCGACAGCAGGTGGAAGGCGACGCAGTCGTGGCTGGCCATCGGCTCGCTCATCGCCCGCACCGCGCGCTCCAGGCCGCTCACCAGCCGGGTGTCGTCGATGAGGATGCGGTGGTGGGCGGTGCCGAACCGTGCGGCCACCAGGTCGGAGTAGGCGAACTCGTCCCCCTTGACGCCCCCGGCCGACTGGAAGCCGATGCTGAAACTCGACAGCCCGGTCTGCCCCTCCTCGGCCAGCAGCGCGACGATCAGGCTGGAGTCCAGGCCGCCCGACAGCAGCACGCCCACCGGCACGTCGGCGACCATGCGTCGCCGTACGGCCGTGCGCAGGTGCTCCAGTACGGCCTCGCGCCAGTCGTCGGCCCTCATCGCGGAGTGGTCCGGCAGGGCCGAGCGGGTGTAGAGCGGCTGCCAGTAGCGGCGGTCGCTGACCGTGCCGTCCGCCTCGATCGTCCGCACGGTGGCGGCGGGGAGCTTCTGCACGCCCGCCAGGATCGTGCGCTCACCCGGTACCAGGGAGTGGAAGGTCATGTAGTGGTGCAGGGCCACCCGGTCGATGTCGCCGCCGATCCCTCCACCGGCCAGCAGGGCGGGCAGCGAGGAGGCGAACCGCAGCCGGTCGGCGTCGCGGGCGAGATACATCGGCTTGATTCCCAGCCGGTCCCGGGCGAGCGTCAGCCGGCCGGTGTCCCGCTCGAAGAGGGCGAAGGCGAACATCCCCTTGAAACGCTCCACGCAGTCCGGGCCCCAGCGGTGGAAGGCCTTCATCAGCACTTCGGTGTCGGAGGTGGAGAAGAAGCGGTAGCCCTCCCCACGCAGTTCCTCCTGCAGTTCCCGGTAGTTGTACAGGCAGCCGTTGAACACCCCCGTCAGGCCCAGGGCGCTGTCGACCATCGGCTGGGCCGCCTTGTCCGACAAGTCGATGATCTTCAGGCGCCGGTGGCCCAGGGCGACCGGCCCCAGCGACCACAGGCCCGATCCGTCGGGGCCGCGCTCGTGCATCGCGTCGGTCATCCGGCCCACGGCGCCGATGTCCGCCGTGCGCCCGTCGAACCGGATCTCACCGCTCAGTCCGCACATCAGTCATCCCTCGCAAAACAAAATGTGTTGTCCTCGAACCTTCCCTCCGCGGGAGGAGCGTCATGCCGCCCTGGTGCCGGTGCCGGCCGTCTCGGGCCTCCACACCTCGGACCGCGTCTCGGCCAGGAGGAGGTCGACGACGTCGGTCAGCCGGCCGTTGCGGGTGAACGCCTTCCGCTGGCGGGCCGAGGAGCTTCCCCGGGCCAGCGCCTCCCGGGCCAGGGCCGTGACGAGCTCCCAGTCGCCGGAGGCCTCCAGCTCCGGCCGGAGGCCGTTCACCAGCCGCCGGACCACCTCGGCGGCCGGCCGGGGGGTGCCCTCCTCCGGATCGACGAGCTCGCCCTCCAGACCGGAGCGCGCAGCCCGCCACGTCGCGGCGCGCACCAGCTCCGGCCGGATCTGGCGGGGGACTCCGTTCCGGACCGCCTCCAGCTCCCGGGTCACCAGTGCGCGGAACAGCCCGGCGATCAGCGCGATGTCGCTCACGCGGGGGCAGGAGTCGCATATCCGCAGCTCGATGGTGGGAACGTGGGCGGAGGGCCGGATGTCGAAGTAGATCATGCCGGGATCGGTGATCACGCCCGACCGCACGAGCTCGTCGATCGTCTCGGCGTACTCCGCGGCCGATCCGAACTCGGGCATGGGCCCGGCGGTGGGCCAGCGCTGCCAGACGAGCGGGCGGTAGCCGGCGTACCCGGTGTCGCGCCCCAGCCAGTACGGCGAGCTGGTGCTCAGCGCGAGCAGCACCGGCGCCCAGGGGGCCAGCAGGTGGGCGACGGCGACCGCGAGGTCGCGGTCACCGATCTCGGCGTGCACCTGCGTCCCGCAGATGAGCTGCTCGCGGGTGAGCACCTGGTAGTCGGCGAGCATCTGCTCGTAACGGGGGTCCGGGGAGATCTTCAGCGCCTCCGTGTCCACCAGCGGCACGCTTCCGGCCGCCGCGATCCCCAGTCCCAGCCCGTCCGCCGCCCGGATCACCGTACGGCGCAGCTCGACCAGGTCCTGCGCGAGGTCCTCCAGGCGGGTGCAGGGCCTGCTGTTGGCCTCCACCACCGAACGCTGCAGTTCGGGGGTGAATCGATCCTCAGGCAGCTGCTGCAGCAGGAGGCCGGATCGCGGCACGAGGTGCCGGGTCTCGACGTCGACGACGTGGAACTCCTCCTCGACGCCCACCGTGATCGGCCCTGTGAGACTCGTCATTCCCCATCACCCCAGAAATGTGCCGCTGCAAATGGATTTTCACCATCTGCCCAAAAAACCGGCCTTGGCACTTCCGGCGTGATGTGTTAGGCGAAGATCCGGTCCGGATGGGCCGGCCCGGCCTGTGTGGTGACGGGCGGGATGGCCGCCTGCGGCCAGTATGCATTTGTACATGGTCAGGCGCATCCGGGGCGACGACCATGGGGGAATCGGCCGTGCGCGACCCCGCGCCGCCGCGCACACGTGACGGGCATCCGAGGACGGGAACGTCGATGGGCGAGACGGGAGAGCGGGTCCTGCTCGGCAACAGGAGGCTTTTCGCCACCGGGAACCTCGACGAGGCCCGCGAGCAGGTGTCCCGGGTGTTCTGCCCGCACCGGCTGGAACCGGCCGGCGACCCCGCGCGGCCGGCCGTGTGCTTCAACTCCGCCCAGCTCGGTTCCGTACGGCTGAGCTACCTCGACTACGGGGCCGGCGTCCGCATCGAGCCCGGCGAGCTGGAGTCCTTCTTCCTCGTGCAGATCCCGCTGGCCGGACGGAGCCTGATCCGGTGCGGCGGCCAGGAGATCGTGTCGACGCCCCGGCTGGCGTCCCTGCCGTCGCCGACGGAGTACCTCGACATGCGCTGGGAGGCGGGCTGCCCGCAGCTGATCGTCAAGTTCGAGCGGCGGGCGGTCGAGGGCGCCCTGGAGCACCTGCTCGGGGAGCGGCTCGACCGCCCGGTCGTCTTCGGCCTGGGTATGGACATGACCACCGGGTGGGCGCGGGCCTGGCGGGCGATGGCCGACCTGATCGTCGGCGAGGCCGAGCACGGCGACGGGCTCGCCGCGCAGCCGCTGGCCGTCGCCCATCTGGAGAACGCCATGCTCAGCTCGCTGCTGACCATGCAGCCCTCCAACTACCTGGCGCGCCTGGCCGCCCCCCGCACGCCCGCGGTGCCCAAGGTGGTGCGCCGGGCGATGGAGTTCATCGAGGCCCACGCCCACGAGCCGCTGACGACCGACGACGTCGCGCGCGCCGTGGCGGTCAGCGGCCGGTCCCTGCAGGAGGGGTTCCGCCGCCACCTCGGCCTGACCCCGATGGGCCATCTCAGGGACGTGCGGCTGAGCCGGGTCCACGAGGAGCTGGCCGCGGGCGATCCCGCCCGGTGCACCGTGACCGGCGTGGCCGCGCGCTGGGGCTTCCTGCACCAGGGGCGGTTCGCGGCGCTCTACCGCACGAGATACGGGCAGTCGCCGTCGTTGACGCTGCGCGGGCGGTGACGCGGAGGCGATCCCGCGCCAGGCGGACGGAACCCGCGCTGAGCGGATAGCCGGTCCGGCGGCGCCCGCCGTACCGTTCTCACCAGGCGCCGTTCGACCATCCCTCCCATCGGAAGAAAAGGACACCACCATGCGCAGAGTCCTCATCGTCGGCGCCGGGCAGGCCGGCCTCCACCTCGCGGCGGGCCTGCTGCGGAGCGGCTACGACGTCACCGTCGTCTCCAACCGGACCCCGGACGAGATCCGCGGCGGCCGGGTCACGTCGAGCCAGGCCATGTTCGGCACCGCGCTCTCCCACGAGCGCGCCCTCGGCCTGGACCTGTGGGGGGACGGCTGCCCGCCGATCGACGGGATCCAGTTCACCGTGGCCGGTCCGGACGGCGGCAGGGCGATCGACTGGGCGGCCCGGCTCGACGCGCCCGCCCGCTCGGTCGACCAGCGGCTGAAGATGCCCGCCTGGATGGAGGAGGTGGAGCGGCTCGGCGGGAAGATCGTCGTCCACGACGCGACGGCCGGGGACCTGGAGGCCTACGCCGCCCAGTACGACCTGGTCATGGTCGCCGCGGGCAAGGGGGAGATCGCCTCGCTGTTCGAGCGGGACGCCTCGCGCTCGCCGTACGACACCCCGCAGCGGGCGCTGGCCCTCACCTACGTCACCGGCCTGACCCCGCGGCCCGGCCACTCCGCGGTCTGCTTCAACGTCGTCCCCGGGGTCGGCGAGTACTTCGTCTTCCCGGCGCTCACCGTCGGCGGCCCCTGCGAGATCATGGTGTTCGAGGGCGTGCCCGGCGGGCCGATGGACTGCTGGGCCGACGTGCGCACCCCCGCCGAGCACCTGGCCAGGAGCCGGTGGGTCCTGGAGACCTTCCTTCCCTGGGAGGCGGAGCGCTGCGCCGGCGTCGAGCTGACCGACGCCGGCGGCGTGCTGTCCGGCCGGTTCAGCCCGGTCGTCCGCAGGCCGGTCGCGACGCTGCCCTCGGGTGCGGCGGTCCTCGGGGTCGCCGACGTGGTCGTGCTCAACGACCCGATCACCGGGCAGGGCGCCAACAACGCGGCCAAGTGCGCCGCCGCCTACCTCGCCGCCATCCTGGAGCACGGCGAGCGGCCGTTCGACGCGGCCTGGATGGAGCGGACCTTCGAGGGCTACTGGGCGGACGCCCGGCACGCCACCGCGTGGACGAACGCCCTCCTGGCGCCCCCGCCCCCGCACGTGCTGGAGATCCTGGGCGCCGCCGGCGGGCTGCCCGAGGTGGCCTCCCGCTTCGTCAACGGCTTCGACGACCCGTCGGACTACGCGGAGTGGTTCATGGACCCGGCGGGCGCGCGCGAGTACCTGGCACGCGTCGGCGGGGCCGGGGAGCCGTCATGAGGTCCGTCACGAGATCACTGCGGGACGCCTTCGGGCAGTTCGCCACCGGGGTCGCGGTGGTCACCACCGCGACCCCGGACGGAGAGCGGGCCGGGGTGACCGTCAACTCGTTCACCTCGGTCTCGCTCGACCCGCCGCTGGTGCTGTGGTGCCTGTCCCGGCGGGCTCCCAGCGCGCCGGTCTTCCTGCGGGCCGGGCGGTTCGCGGTCAACGTCCTGGGCGAGGACCAGGGCCACCTGTCACGGCGGTTCGCCACCCCGTCGCCGGACAAGTTCGCCGGGGTGGAGACCCGCCCCGGCCCCGGCGGCCTGCCGGTGCTCGCCGGGACGCTGGCCTACTTCGCCTGCCGTACGGCGGGCGTCCACGAGGGCGGCGACCATCTCATCGTCATCGGAGAGGTCGAGCACTTCCACCGCGCGGAGGGCGATCCGCTGGTCTTCCACGCGGGAGGCTACCGGGCGGTCTCCGCGGCGCGGCGGGTGCTGGACCGGGCCGGGGCGTGACCCGGCCCGGCGGGTCACCTCTCGTTGATGTCCGTCAGCGGCAGCGGCTGCTTGAGGTTGGCCGGGGCGTTCCACTTCTGCAGCTCGGAGTCGTCGCAGACGGCCACCTTGGTCTTGCTGGTGCCGTCGCTGTGGGTGTCGGGGCTCAGCGCCTCGAGGTCGGTCGGGACCAGGCAGTTGCCGTAGCCGTCCATGATGCGGTAGCTGGTGGTGTAGTCGCCGGTGTCGCCGTACACGGTCCACTGCAGGTTGGTCGCCAGGGTGCCGGTGGCCGCGCAGGCGGTCACCGTGACGTACTGGTTGGCCGCGGTGGAGTTGGGGCTGCGCAGGCAGTATCCCTGGTTGTTGTAGACGGTGCGGATGCGGCCGGTGGTCTTGCGCGCGGGAGCGACGACCGCCGGGATCGACCACTTCTGGTTCCAGCTCACGTTGCCGTCGGGCGCCTGCTTGCAGAACCAGACGATCATGTACGGCCGGCTGACCACGTGGTCGGTGACGTCCAGGCAGCGGCTGAACTGCTTGAAGTTCACCAGCTGCCCGGTGGCGGCGCTCGCCATTCCCGCGCCGACGCCGGGCTGGGGCCGGAAGACGGTCTGGGTGGCGGTGGTGGTGCAGCCGCCGAGCACGACGTAGCTGCCGGGCAGGCCGGGGTTCCTCAGGCTGAGGCAGAAGCTGTTCAGGGCGACGCCGTTGCTGGTGCCCTGGAAGTTGGAGTTGTTGTTGAGGCTCCACTGCTGCCGGGGAGTGCGGTCCAGGCACGGCTGGAACAGCACGGACGCGCCGGTCCTGTGCGGGGAGCCGGCGTCCAGGCACATGCCCATCGGCGCCGAGGAGCTCTCCGAGCCCACCAGCTTGAGGCTGAGGTCCTCGGTGTAGGCGAACTGCTGCTCGCTGACGCCGGGCTTGCACGGCTGCATCCGCAGCGGCGTGCCGGGGGCGGGCGGGTCGACGGGGCCGGCGTCCATGCAGAGCGGGGCGATGGTGGGCTGGGCGACCGGGATCGCCCCGCCGGCGATGTTGGCGTTGGTGGTCTGGAACGAGTAGGTCGCCTCGAGCGTCCGCGTGCCCTTGGTGCCGGTGCCGAAGGCGCCCTCCGGGGTCTCGGTGCCGGTGGCGACGATCGAGGCGGTGGCCGGCACGTCCGGAGGGGGGCAGGCGAGGACGGTGCCGTCGGCGTTCCGGTAGGTGATTTCCACCCGGTAGCGCGGGGAATCCAGTGAGCTGTCCGGAAGCAGGTTCCCGGACAGCTCACACGAGGGCAGCTTCTCCACCACGCCGTTGCCGGCGCCGTCCGCGGCGGCGCGGATCTGCCCGAGCGCGGCGTCGATGCCGGCCTGGGCGGCGTGCAGCGCGTGGACGCGCTCCGAGCCGGTGCGGGTGACGGTGATCTGGCCGATGACCACCGGCACCAGCAGCGCGCTCAGCGAGATGCCGACCAGGGTGAGCAGCAGGGCCATCGGCAGCGAGCCGCGGTCTCCGGTCCCGGGACGCGGGACGCCGGCCCGCCGGCAGGGCTTCGAAGTGGGGATCATGGTCAGGGGCTTCCTTCGTCGCAGACGTTGTCGGCTTCCGTCTCGCGCGACGTGTTGAGGGCGGTGAAAGTGACGTCGAAGTCCGTGGCCCTGGCGTGCTGCCCGGTGCCCACCCGGATGGCCAGGTTCACGCGGAGCTGCTGGTAGTCGGGGATGAACGCGGGGTCGGCCGGGCCGGTGCCGGAGGCGGCCTTCGGGAGGGACCCGGCGGCGCGCACGGAGAACGGCGGGTCGGTCGCCAGGCCGCCGTCGGTCACGACGTACGACGCCAGCGTCTCGCCCGGCGTCCCCGCGGCGGGCGGGGAGCCGGGTGTCCACCGCTGCAACTGCAGAACTCCGCTGCTGAGGCTCAGCCGCAGCCGCTTGCACTCCAGCGTGCGGGTCTGCGCGTTCACCCCGGCGAACCCCACGTACCAGTACTTGCTGTCGCTCCTGACGGTGGACAGCCAGGAGGCGTAGCGGATCTCCTTGTCCAGCCGCTGGAACGCGGTGTGGAGCTGGGACTGGGCGGTCGACAGCGACTCCACGGTGTTGACGGCGCGGTAGACCTGGATGACGCCGGTCGTGAACATCGTCATCACCACGCCCATGACGCCTATCGTCACCAGGACCTCGATCAGCGAGATCCCGGAGTCCCCGGCGGCGGGGGCGCCGCGGGAGGGCCGGAGCCGGCGGGCGGCCCGGAGCCGGAGGAGTCGGAGCCCGCCCATCACCGCACCGTCCAGGTGAACATCAGTACCGCCCACTTGTTGGTGGAGTCCACGACCTTCAGCCTGACGGTGTAGGTGCCCGGGGTGGTGGGCGTCCCGGTGATCTCCCCGTTGAACGGGCCGTCGGGGGCGATGCGCAGCCCCGGCGGGAGCCCGTCCGCCGTCCAGGTGTTGTAGCCGCTGTTGCTTCCGCCGTCGGCCACCACGGCAAGGGAGACCGGCCGGCCGGCGGTGCCGGCCTGGTCGGGAGCGGCGGGGTCGGGGGCCACGACGCCCATGTCGTTGGGCCGCCGCTGCCGGACGTTCCAGACGAAGGTCGTGGCGACCTCGTCGCCCGTGCGGTCCTTGACGTACACCGTGGTGACGTAACGGGTGCCCCACCAGGTGGTGCCGTAGATCTCGCCCGTCGCCGGGTCGATGCGCAGGCCGTCCGGGAGGTTCTCGGCACGCCAGATGTAGGGGCCGGCGCCGCCGGTCGCGGACATCCGGACGCCGCTGACGTAGTCGCGGATGTAGTTCGTCCGCGGGCCCGCCTCGGCCATGTCCAGAGTCAGGATCTCCCAGGCGAACGTCACCGAGTCGGTCTTGCCGCCCTTGTCGGTGATCGTCACGGTCACCTGCCTCGTCTCGTAGGTCGTCGGGGTGCCGGAGACGACACCGGTCGTGGTGTTGACCGACAGGCCCGCGGGCAGGCCGGCGGCCGACCAGGCCAGCGGACCACGTCCCCCGGTCGCCTGGATCTGCAGCGAGACCGGCGTGCCGGCCCGGGTCGTCTGGTCCCCGGGGTTCGTCAGCTCCGGCAGGTCGTAGATGGTCCAGGGGAACTCGGCGGTGTCGGTGTCGCCGTCCCGGTCGGTGACGGCGGCCTTCACGGTGTACGTGCCGGGCGTCGTCGGCGTGCCGGTGACCTGACCGCTGGTCGATCCGGTCAGCCCGGCGGGCAGGCCGGTCACCGACCAGGTCAGCGGGAGCCGCCCGCCGCTCGCCAGGAGCTGCAGGTTCACCGCGACGGTGCGGTAGCCGTACTGGGGGCCCGGGTTGGTCACCACCGGCGGGGGACGCTTGATGTAGAAGATCGGGTCGCCGGCCGAGCTCATCAGGGTCGAGGTGACGTAGACGCACTCTTCGGGCTGGCAGGCCTTGTGGTTCCAGGTCACCGCGACCACGACGCGGAAGAACGGCACGCTCACGGTGCCGGGGATGGGCTTGTCGGGGTGGTCGCAGGCGAGGGCCGTCACGGAGGAGGACGGGCCCGGCTGGCGGCAGCGGCCGACGTACCAGCTCTGCTCGTACCGCACCCCGCCGACGGTGACGGTGACGGGCTTGGTGGGCAGGGTCGCGGTGTCGCCGGAGGTGGAGCCGGAGGCCAGCATCGGGTCCCAGTCCCGCTTCATGGTCTGCAGGTAGGGGAGCACGGCGGTGGGCGCGTCGTCCCACTGCTCCTTCGACTTGATGTCGCTGCGTCCGGCGAGGAGAGCCGACCCCTTGACGGCCCGCGCCCGCTCGACGGCGTCGCCGGCGAGCTGGATCGCCAGCTGCTCGCTGCGCTTGTGGCCGGTGAAGGTCAGTGAGTTGGTGAAGAAGACCGTCAAAGCGGCCATGACGGTCCCGATCACCACCATGGAGACCATCACCTCGATCAGCGTGAAACCGGCCTCGCCGCGGGCGGCTCCGCGGGCGCGGGAGGCGGCGTGCGACCGCACGGGGGTACGGCGGTCGCACGAGCCGGCACGCGATCGCGCGGGAGTACGGCGATCGGCCGACATCACGCCTCCTGGTCTTCCTTCCGGGCACACGGGGTCCGCTCCGAGGGCGGGCATCGGGATACTGATCGGCGGCGTCGCGCCGCTGTTTAGGGCTTCCGCGTTCAGGGCTGCTGTCCGGCGGCCGCCCCGGCGACCGGGGGAGCCGGGGCCTCCGGGGCCGCCGGGGCCTCCGGGGCCGCCGGGGCCTCGGGGGCCGCCGGCTCGTCGGTCGGCGGGGCGACGAAGATCTTCATGTTGACCGTGAGGCTCGACTCGCCGGAGCGCGTCTCGCCGTCGCCCCCCGAGGAGCCGAGCGTGAGGTCGCCGATCAGCGCGGCGCGCGAGTGCACCCGCTGCACCTGGTCGAGGAACCGGCCCAGGTCGGTGGCGTCGCCGGTGGCGGTCACGGCGACGGGCAGGGCGTGCAGCTCCGCGCCGGAGGCGGTGACCGGTTCGGACTGACCGACGCTGACCCCGTCCACGGTGACGCCCGCGGCGTCACCCGCCCGCTGCAGCGCGCGCAGGAACTCCTCCGAGTTCGCGGCCGTGGGCAGCGCCTCCCTGGCCGTGCGCAGCTCGGTCTTGTACCGGGGCAGCTCGGCGTTCTCCCGGCTCAGCTCCGCGATCCTGCTGCGCAGGGTCGCGGCCTGGACCTCGGTGGTCTCGGCCTCGGCCTGCAGGCGGTCGGTCTCGTCGTGCTGTGGCCCGACGAAGAAGAACCAGCCGACGGCGAGCAGGAGGGCCGCGGTGAGGAGACCGCCGACGATCCAGAGCCGGTCGGTCCGTCCGGTGAACATCAGTTCCCCTCCTCGGTCTCGGTGGAGTACCGGCCGCCGAGCGCGGCGTCGGTGATGTCGAGGCGCAGGCCGAAGTCCACGCCGGCGTCCTGCTCGCGCACGTCGTTGAGGAGCGGGTTGCCCAGGCCGGGCACCTCGCCGAGCGCGTCGACGTAGGCGGCCACGTCCCGCTTGCCGTCGCCGACGCCCGTGATGCTGACCTCCCCGATCAGCTCCTCGCCGGAGGTGTTCGGCAGGGCGGAGTCGTCCGTCTCCCGGGTGCCGCCCTCGGCCTTCTCCTTGATCTTGGCGGTGATGCTGGAGAGCTTGACGCCATCCGGCGCGGCCTGGCTGACGGAGGAGAGCAGGCGAGCCCAGCGCAGGTCGTCGGCGAGCAGCGCGGCGAGCTGGGTGTTGATCGTCTCCGCCTGCCCCCGGACGTTGACGAGCTCGGAGAACTCGTTCCGCCGGCGCATCGAGTCGTGCAACTCGGTCTGGGCCCGGGCCAGCTCCTCCTCGGCGGCCGTCGTCTGCTGGCTGGCCAGGACGTACCAGCCGCCCAGCAGCAGGACGAACACGGTGAGGACGGACAGCACGAGGTTGCGGGCCCTGCGGCCGCGCCGGGCGGCCGCGATCTCGGGCGGCAGCAGGTCGGCCGCGACGGACAGCGTTCGGAACGGGTCCTGGACGGGCATGTCCGGGCCGGGAAGGAGGGGAGTGGTGCTCATCAGGCTGCTGCTCCCAGGGTGAGGCCGATCGAGACCGCGGCGGTGGCCGCGCGGACCGGGTCGAGGCTGTCGTGCTTGTCGCGGCGGCCGCGGCGCGTGCGCACGGTGGGGTCGACGAAGGACACCTCGATGCCGAGCTGGGCGTGCAGGACCTCGACGAGGCCGGGCATCAGGGCGCCGCCCCCGGAGAGCACCACCCGCGCGACCCGGGTGGGCCGGTTGCCGGAGCCGAGGTAGGCGAAGGAGTTGCGGATCTCGTTGACGAGGGGCCGGGCGGCCTCGCGGATCACCTCGGCGTTCTCGGCGTTCTCGGCGGGCTGGTCGCTGCGGAGGCCGACGCGGCACTTGAGGTCCTCGGCCTGCCACGGGTCGATGCCGAGCTGGGCCGCGACGGTCTCGGTGACCTCGGCGCCGCCCCGGGGGATGGTCCGGACGATCAGCGGCACGCCGTCGGTGTGGACGACGACGATCGTCGTCCGGGCGCCGAGGTCGATGATGGCCTCGACCTGCGAGTCCAGGCGGGCGGCGGCGCGCAGCAGCGCGAAGGAGGCGAGGTCCACGCGGGCGACGTGCAGCCCGGCCTGCTCGACGGCGTGCACGGCGGTGGTGACGACGTCCTTCGGGGCGGCGACCAGCAGCCCGCGCACCGTCTCCTGCTCGCCCGCGTCCTCCAGAGGGAAGAAGTCGAGCAGGGAGCGCTCGACCGGCAGCGGCAGCGCGTCGCGCACCTGGAACGGCAGGGAGGGCCGCATCTCGCGGGCCGGCAGGTTGTTGACCGACATCTCGCGGACCACGACCTGGGGGGTGGTCACGCCGAGCACGACCTTGCGGCTGCGGAACTTCGTCGCCGACCAGAGCCGCTTCAGCTCGGTGGTGACGGCCTTGGCGTCGTGGATGACGCCGCCCTGCACGGCGCCCGGCGGTAGCGGGACCGCCCCGATGTTCGTGATGACCGGGCCGTCCTTGCCGCGAGTGGTCTCCACCGCGCGGATGGACGTCGAACCGATGTCCAGTCCGATGGGGTTGACGGCGGCCATCAGGTGCTCCTCGTGGTCAGGGTCGTCGGCGGCAGGGTTGTCGGCAGGGTCGTCGAAGTCGTCATGGCGGGCGGGGTCAGGCGGACGGCGTGAGCAGGCCGACGTACCAGGCGGCGATCGGCCCGGCGGCGAACACCGCGAGCAGGGCGCCGGCGAGCATGGCGGGGCCGAACGGCATGGCGGTCTTGCGACCGGCTCTGCCGGCGGCCAGCAGCGCCGTCCCGGCGAGCCCGCCGAGCAGGAAGGCGGCGAACGTGCCGATGACGACCGCGCTCCAGCCCAGCCAGCCGAGGTAGAGGCCGAGTAGTCCGGCGAGTTTCACGTCGCCGAAGCCCATCCCCCCCGGGTAGATCCAGGCGAGCGCGAAGTAGAAGGCGAACAGCACGGCCATCGCGGCCAGGCCGCGCAGGGCCGGAGTCCAGTCGGCGCCGGTGACGGCCGCGGGGGCCAGCAGCAGGGCGCCGACGGCGTACGACGGCTTGACGATGGCGTCCGGCAGCCGGTGCACATCAAAGTCGATCATGGAGAGGGCCACCGCGACCGCCGCCAGGTAGAGGTAGGCGGGCAGTTCCGGGGTGACCCCGAACCGGGCGGTCACCGCGGCGAACAGCACCGCGGTGGCCAGCTCGACCAGGGGGTACCGGGCGCTGATCGGCTCGCGGCAGGCGGCGCACCGGCCGCGCAGCGCGAGCCAGCTCAGCACCGGTACGTTCTGCCAGGGCCGGACGGCCGCGGCGCAGTGCGGGCAGTGCGAGCCGGGCCGCAGCAGCGACTCGGCCCGCGGGACCCGGTGGATGACCACGTTCAGGAAGGAGCCGACCAGCAGGCCGAGCACTCCGGCCAGTACGAGCACGAGTGTGTCCATCGAGGTCTCTCCTTCCTGTCAGTGGGCTCAAAGAGATTCGCCGAGGTGGCGGGGTTTCCGGCGGGACGGCACGGTCTGCGTTCCGTCCCGCCGGGCGAGATCACGCCTTGCAGGTAGCGATCTTGGCGTTGGTCACCGCTTCGACCGAACCACCCTTGGTGTTGTCGTACACGTACACCGCACCCGAGCCGGTGCCGTTGGTGGCGCAGATCAGGTAGTCAGTGTTGCTAACCTTGAGGTAGTTCAGCTCGGTACCAGCAGAGATGCTCACCTTCTGTGCGGTGCTACCACTCCCGAGGGTGAAGACTCCCTTTGCGGGCGCCGCCAGGCCATCCGGGTACTTGTTGCCGTTCACCGTGTAGTAGCTCTCCACGGCGGTGATGGCGCCGCGCACGTCGGACTGCGCCGACTTGTCGGCCGCGCCCTCGCGGTAGTTCATGTAGACCGGGATCGCGATGGCGACGAGGACGCCGATGATCACGACGACCACCAGCAGCTCGATCAGGGTGAAGCCGCGGTCGCCGTGCGCGCGCTTCTGCAGACGCCGGAGCGTTGCGTTCATGGTGAGACTCCTGTACTCATTTTGGTGGAAAGTGGCGCTCAGGCGGTCGCCCGGCGCCGAACCGGCCCGGAGGCCGGTCATTTCCGTGGCGCGCACGGAAAGTTCTTGGGGTCAGTCAGTTCTGGATGTTCTGGTAGATCGTGAACATCGGCAGGTAGAGGCAGACGACCATTCCGCCGACCACGACACCCATGACGATGACCATGAGCGGTTCGATCGCCGCGGTCAGGGACTCCGCCGCGGTATCAACCTCTCTGTCATAGAAATCGGCAACCTTGTCGAGCATCTGACTGATTTGTCCACTTTCTTCGCCGACTTCGACCATCTGAGCGACCATGCGCGGGAAGATGGCGTGCTTGCTGAGTTGTGTGGACATGGGCTGGCCGTCGCGCACCGCCGACTGCAGGTCCTTCATCGCCTCGGCGATGACCGCGCTGCCGGTGGTCGCGCCGACCACGTCGAGGGCCTGCATCACCGGCACGCCGGCCCCGAGCAGGGTGCCGAGGTTGCGGGAGAACCGGCTGATGGCGATTTTCGCGAACAGCTTCCCGAAGACCGGCAGGCGCAGCTTCAGCTTGTCGAACGCCAGCCGCAGCGCCGGTCTGTTCCGCAGTTCCCTGCGGAACAGCACGGTCCCGCCGATGACGACGGCGACGAACAGCGGTCCCGACCAGGCCAGGCTGTGGCTGGCGGTGACGAGGATCTGCGTCGGCAACGGCAGCTCGCCGCCGAACTGTTTGAACATCCCCTCGAAGACCGGGACGATGAAGGCCAGCACGCCGGCGACGAGGAACCCGGTGAAGATCAGGACGATGACCGGGTAGGTCATCGCTCCCTTGATCTTGCCACGCAGCGAGGCGTCCTTCTCGAAGTTGACGGCGATGCGTTCCAGGGCGTTGTCGAGGAAGCCGCCGGCCTCTCCGGCCCGCACCAGCGCGACCATGAGCGTCGGGAAGATCTTGGGATGCTTGCCGAGGGCGCCGGAGAGCGAGATGCCGCCCTCGATGTCCATCCGCACCTCGCTGATCGCCTTCTTCAGCGAGGGCTTGGTCGCCTGGTCCTCCAGGACCGTCAGCGAGCGCATCAGCGACATGCCGGAGGCGGTCATGGTCGCGAACTGGCGGGCGAAGACCGCCAGGTCCTTGAGGGTGGTGCGGCTGCCCAGACCTGGGATGGTGATCTCCCGCCGGAGCAGCGAGCCGCCCTCGGTGATCGACACCGGTGTGAGGCCCTGCTGGCGCAGGTGCTGGGCGGCGGCGGCCTCGTTGGCGGCCTCGACCGTGCCCTTGGCGCGCTTGCCGTCGCGGTCGATGGTCTGGTACTCGAATGTCTTGGTGACCGGCATGGTCACGCCCTCCCGACGAGGCGCTTGAACTCCTCCGCCGAGTGGCAGATGTCCAGCGCGTGTTCGAAGGTGATGAGCCGTCCCCGGACCCGCTCGGCCAGGTGCTGGTCGAACGAGATCATGCCGCCGCTCCCGCCGGACTGCATGAAGGACGGGATCTGGTGGTTCTTCCCCTCGCGGATGAGGTTGCGGATGGCGGGGGTGGCGACCATGATCTCCGCGACGACCGCGCGGCCGGCGCCGTCCGCCCGCGGGGCCAGCGCCTGGGTGACGACGCCCTGCAACGCCGTGGAGAGCTGGGTGCGGATCTGCTGCTGCTGGTGCGGCGGGAAGATGTCGATGACGCGGTCGACCGTCTGCGCGGCGCTCTGCGTGTGCAGGGTGGCCAGGACGAGGTGGCCGGTCTCCGCGGCGGCCAGCGCGGTGGCGGTCGTCTCCAGGTCGCGCAGCTCGCCGACAAGGATGATGTCGGGATCCTGGCGCAGCGCGTGCTTGAGCGCCTGGGAGAACGAGGAGGTGTCCGCGCCGACCTCGCGCTGGTTGACGATGCAGCGCTTGTGCGGGTGGAGGAACTCGATCGGGTCCTCGATGGTGACGATGTGCCCCGAACGGGTGCGGTTGGCCAGGTCGACCAGGCCGGCCAGCGTGGAGGTCTTGCCCGAGCCGGTGGGCCCGGTCACCAGCACCAGCCCCCGGGGCAGGTGGGCGAACCTCGCCACCGAGTCCGGCAGGCCCAGCTCCTCCAGCGGCTTGATCTCGTGCGGGATGGCCCGGAAGGCCGCGCCGTACGAGCCGCGCTGCTGGTAGAAGTTGGCGCGGAAGCGGGAGACGCCCTCGATGCTGTAGGCGACGTCGAGCTCCTGATCCCGCTCGAAGCGCGCCCACTGGGCCTCGTTCACCGCCCCGCGCAGCAGCATCGCCGTGTCGCTCGGGGAGAGGCTGCCGAAATGCTGCAGCTGGAGCAGTCTGCCGTCCACCCGGATCGCGGGCGGCGCGCCCGCCGTCAGATGCAGGTCCGAGCCGCGTTCGTCGACCAGGGACACAAGCATCGCGTTGAGCGTTCTGCGCGCCTCGCCGAAGGCGTCCTTCAGGTGCCCGAGCGGATGAACCGCCTCCATGGGAAATCTCCTTGCCGTTACCGAGTAACGGCCTGTTCGGCCGTATGTGTTCAGATATGAGGTGATATTCCGGAATAGTCCTGCCGCTGATCGCCAGGTCCGCCGTGTGCCGCCTCGGCGCTACGGGCGCGCCGTACCGCCGCGCCGTGTCCCGCGCCCCGGCCCGGGATGCCGTGTCCACGGTCAGATCGCGACGCGCAGGACCTCCGGGAGCGAGGTCTGGCCCTCGGCCGCCTTGGCCAGGCCGTCCAGGCGGAGCGGGCGCATGCCCTGGGCCTCGGCGACCCGCTGCACCTCGTTGGCGGAGGCGCGCTGGATGGTGAGGCCCTCGATCTCCGAGGACATCGGCATGACCTCGTGCAGGGCGATCCGGCCGCGGTAGCCGGTGTTGGCGCAGTTGCGGCAGCCCGCCGGCTTCCACAGGCGCTCCGGGCGGGGCAGCTCGCCGAAGGGCCAGCGGGCCCCGGCCAGCTCGGACTCGGCCGGGACGTACTCCTGCTTGCACCAGTCGCACAACCGCCGCGCGAGCCGCTGGGCCAGCACGCAGTCGACCGACGAGCCGACGAGGAACGGCTCGATGCCCATCTCGGTCAGCCGGACGACCGCGCTGGGCGCGTCGTTGGTGTGCAGGGTGGAGAGCACGAGGTGGCCGGTGAGAGCGGCTTCGACGGCGAGCTGCGCGGTGGCCCGGTCGCGGATCTCGCCGATCAGCACGACGTCGGGGTCCGAGCGCAGGATCGCCGGGAGCACGGCCGCGAAGGTCAGCCCGGCCTTGTGGTCGACCTGCACCTGGTTGATGCCGGGCAGCCGGTACTCGACCGGGTCCTCGACGGTGATGATGTTGACGGTGGGCTTGCTGATCGACGCGAGGGTGGCGTAGAGGGTGGTCGACTTGCCGGAGCCGGTCGGCCCGGTCACCAGCACCATGCCGTGCGGCTTGGTGAAGGAGCCGGAGAAGCGCCGGTGGTTCTCCTCGGTGAAGCCGAGGTTGTCGAGCTCGAGGTTGATGCCGCCGGTGTCGAGGACCCGCAGCACGATCTTCTCGCCCCACACCGTGGGCAGGGTGGCGGTCCGCAGGTCGACCTTCCGGCCGTTGATCATGACGGTGATGCGTCCGTTCTGCGGGATCCGGCGCTCGGTGATGTCGACGCCCGACATGATCTTCAGTCGGGAGATGAGAGCCGACTGCACGTGCCGGGGCACGGTGTCGATCTCGTGCAGCACGCCGTCGATGCGGTAGCGCACCCGCAGGTCGTGCTCGGTCGGCTCCAGGTGCAGGTCCGAGGCGCGGTTCTGGATGCCCTGCTCCAGCAGAGAGTTGACGTACCGGACGATCGGCGCGTCCTCCTCGACGGAGTTCAGGTTCGACACCGCAGCCTCGGCCGCCTGCTCGGCGCGGAGCGCCTCGGCGACGTCGCCGAGGTCGTTCTCCTCGCGCTTGAGCTTGTCCATGATGCGGCGCAGCTCGCTGCGGGCCACCACGACCGGCCGGACCGTCAGCCCGGTCGCCGCGCGCACGTCGTCGAGCGCGACCACGTCGCCCGGGTCGGTGATGCCGACGGTGATCTCGTTCTCGTTCAGCGAGAGGCCGAGGACGCGGTGGCGCAGCGTCAGGGCGAGCGGGATCTTGGAGATCGCGGCCGGGTCGATCGGGTAGCCGACCAGGTCGACGCTCTTGATCCCGTACATGTCCGCGGAGGCCTCGGTGAGCTGGACCTCCGTGACGACGTTGTCGTTGATGAGCACCGCGCGCAGGGAGCGCCCGGTACGCTCGGCCTCCTCCGCCGCTCGCTCGAGCGCCTGCGGGTCGGCGCCCCGCTGCTTCAGCGCGTCGATCAGCGGAGAGAAGATCTGGTTCATGTCACCCCTACGGCAGCCTGTCTCCGGACGTGTCCCGTCCTGAGGTCTCATCGGCCGCCAGGGGCGCTACCTGAGCTACTTCCGCGGGCCGGGGCCGGAGTGGGCACGATCACAACCCCACGATCACGACCCCCGGGAACCCCGGCGCGCGGGACGCCGGGCGGGAGGTTCCCGATCCTCCTAGAATGACCCGATGGCTTCCCCCCAGAGCGGACCCGAGGCGGATGACGCCTCTCGCGTGCTGCGCCGGATCTTCGGGTACGACACGTTCCGGGAAGGGCAACGGGAGATCATCGATCACGTCGTCGCCGGCGGCGACGCGCTCGTGCTCATGCCCACCGGCGGCGGCAAGTCGCTGTGCTACCAGATCCCCGCGCTCGTGCGCGAGGGCACCGGCGTCGTCGTCTCGCCGCTCATCGCGCTCATGCAGGACCAGGTCGACGCGCTGCGGGCGCTCGGGGTGCGGGCGGGCTTCCTCAACTCCACCCAGGAGCCGGACGAGCGCCGCGAGGTCGAGTCCGCCTTCCTCGCCGGCGAGCTGGACCTGCTCTACCTCGCCCCCGAACGCCTGCGGGCCCCCGCGACGCTGAGCCTGCTCGACCGGGGCGCGATCGCGCTGTTCGCCATCGACGAGGCGCACTGCGTCGCCCAGTGGGGGCACGATTTCCGCCCCGACTACCTGGCCCTGTCCGCGCTGCACGAGCGCTGGCCCGCCGTGCCCCGCATCGCGCTGACCGCGACCGCCACCGAGGCCACCCACGCCGAGATCGCCTCCCGGCTGAACCTCCGGGAGGCCCGCCACTTCGTGGCGAGCTTCGACCGGCCGAACATCCGGTACCGCATCGCGCCGAAGAAGGAGCCCAAGCGGCAGCTGCTGAAACTGCTGCGCACCGAGCACCCCGGGGACGCGGGCATCGTCTACTGCCTGTCGCGGGCCTCCGTCGAGAAGATCGCCGCTTTCCTGACGGAGAACGGGATCGAGGCGCTGCCGTACCACGCGGGGCTCGACGCGCGGACCCGGGCCGCCCACCAGGCCCGCTTCCTGCGCGAGGACGGCCTCGTCATGGTCGCCACCATCGCGTTCGGGATGGGCATCGACAAGCCGGACGTGCGCTTCGTCGCCCACCTCGACCTGCCCAAGTCCGTGGAGGGCTACTACCAGGAGACCGGTCGGGCCGGGCGAGACGGCCTGCCCTCCACCGCGTGGCTGGTCTACGGGCTCCAGGACGTCGTGCAGCAGCGCAGGATGATCGAGACCTCCGAAGGCGACGACACCCACCGCCGCCGCCTGGGCACCCACCTCGACGCCATGCTGGCCCTGTGTGAGACGGTCGAGTGCCGGCGCGCGCGGCTGCTCGCCTACTTCGGCCAGCAGGGAGCCGCCTCCTGCGGCAACTGCGACACCTGCCTGTCGCCGCCGGAGACCTGGGACGGCACCGTCGCCGCCCAGAAGATCCTCTCGACCGTGCTCCGGCTCCGGCGCGAGCGGCGGCAGAGCTTCGGCGCGGGACAGATCATCGACATCCTGCTGGGCAGGAAGACCGAGAAGGTCGTCCAGCACGACCACGCCGCCCTGACGGTGTTCGGCATCGGCACCGAGCTGAACGAGTCGGAGTGGCGGGGCGTGGTGCGCCAGATGCTGGCCCAGGGACTGCTGGCCGTCGAGGGCGACTACGGCACGCTGTCGCTCACCGACGCCAGCGCCGAGGTGCTGGCCCGGCGGCGCCAGGTCACGCTGCGGCGCGAGCCCGAGCGGACGGCGCGCTCCGAGCCGGCGGACAGGACCGCAGGCCCCCGCCGCACGGCCCCCGCCGACCTGCCCGAGGAGGCACTGCCGGTCTTCGAACGGCTCCGCGCCTGGCGGGCCGCGACCGCGAGGGAGCAGGGACTGCCCGCTTACATGATCTTCCACGACGCGACCCTGCGCCAGATCGCGGCCGAGCACCCGTCGACCCTGGCCGAGCTGGGCGAGGTGAGCGGCGTCGGCGAGAACAAGCTGGCCAAGTACGGCGAGCAGATCCTCCGGGAGCTCGTCAGCTGAACGCGTCGCAGCGGCCCGACCAGATCCGCAGCCCCTTGTCCCGCGCCTTCGCCTGCTCGGTCCGCATCACCCTGATGTACCTGTCGTTGGACCGGTAGAGCAGGGCCTTGGCGAATCCGTGGCGGATGAGGTTGCGGCTCACGGACACGCCCTCTCGGTTCCAGACGTAGAAGAGGCGGCGCCCGTAGTGGTCCTTGACGTCTTCGTCCCGTAGCAGGTAGACGGCCTTCCCGACGGGCAGGAGCCGGCGGGTGCGCTCCGTGGCGGCCTCGAACCAGCACCGGCCGCGCTCGGGGGTGTCGGGTCCCAGGAAACGGACCCGGACGACCGGGCCGTCCTTGCGGAGCCGGACCTCGATCGTGTCGCCGTCCACGATCCGCACGACGGTCGCCTTCCTGACGGCCTTCGGCAGGCCGGACGGGGCGGCGGAGGCCGGCGCGGCCGTCAGGACGGTCAGGGGAACGGCGGTGAGGACGGCGCAGGCCGGCAGGGACAGGCGAAGGAGACGTCTCACGGAGGACCTTTCGCTCACGGGACGGGTGATCGGGTACGGCAGGCGGTGCAAGACCCGTACCCCGGCTGTTCACCCGGGTAATCACCGCGTTCGGTGAAGTAATCCCCGGATTCCCCGCGTCTCCCGGGGCCCGATGGGGTCAGGGCACGGCGTCGCGGATGCCGGCCGGGCGGAGGAGGGCGGTGGACTCACGCCGCCAGGACGGCGGTCAGGGCGACCAGCGGGGGCAGGATCTGGATCCCGGCGGCGCGCAGGAACCGGCGGTCGGTGACGATCAGCACCGCTCCCGCGCCCACCATGCAGGCGGCGGCGAACCCGATCAGCGTGGCACCGGCCACCGGTCGCCCCAGCGTGCCGGCCGCCACCCCGGCCAGCGCGCCGAGCGCCAGGAACAGGTTGTAGAAGCCCTGGTTGAACGCCATGGGCCGGATGACGTCCGCGTCGCGCTGCGATGCGACGAGGAAGCGCCGCCAGACCTCCGGCCGGGTGAAGCGCAGGCTCTCCATGACGAAGAACCCGATGTGGACGAGGGCGGCGACGACCGCGGCCACGTATGCGACGACGAACATGGGATGCCTCCACGAGTTTTGAACCGATCGATTCAAAATATACTGTACCAATCGGTTCAAATCCGACGGACAGGACACGGGACGGACGCGCTCGTTCGCGGCGCGGAGGCGGCAGGGGCCGTACGGGACCGCTCCGGAAGCTCCTTCCGGGACCGGTCCCGGAGACGCTCAGCGGCCGTATCTCCCGTAGGAGCGGCACCGCGCCCCGGATCCCGCCGAGGAGGCGGCCCCCGGCCGCGCAGCGCCGCCGTGCCCGACGTGCCAACGAGGAGCGAGGGAAAATGACCGGTGTCACCGCCACAGCGCACTGCCTGGAGCTCTCCGCCTTCCCGACCTCGCCCTACTACGCCCGCGTGTACGTCCAGCGCGTGCTGGAGGGCTGGCGGCGGGACGATCTGGTCGAGACGGCCCGGCTCGTCGCCTCCGAACTGGTCTCCAACGCCGTCAAGGCGACCGTGCCCCGTCCCGCCTCCGCGGCCGCGGCCCGCACGAGCCCCGACCACGTCCGGCTGGATCTCTACCGGGCCGGGGAGGCGGTCGTGCTGCGGGTCTGGGACGCCAGCCGCACCCCGCCCGTCCTCAGATCCCCCGGCCGCGACGACGAGGACGGCCGCGGCCTCCACCTCGTCGACCTGCTCGCCAGCGACTGGGGCTACCACCGCCCGAGATCGGGCGGCAAGATCGTCTGGTGCGTGCTGGCGGCGCCGTCCGCCGGGTAGGGCCGCCCTGCGGGCCCGCTCCAGGCGCCGGAGGTCCGCGGGTCCCGGCCGCAGGAGCATCCCCACCGGTTCGTGATCACCGCAGCGCTCGGTGCGGGCCGCGCGGACCCGGGGCCATGGCTTGACGCCCTGCACATCTGGGGGAAGTGTCCAAATTGGAGTGGGTTGTCGAGCTGGGGGAGGGGCCTGCGGTGCGGGATGTCCTGGACGTGATCCTGAGGTGGTACTCGGCGGGGGAGACGTTCGCCCTCGCCACGGTGGTGAGCACGTTCAGGAGCGCGCCGCGCGAACCGGGGGCGGCGATGGCGGTCTCCGCCGGAGGCGAGGTCGTCGGCAGCGTCTCCGGGGGCTGCGTCGAGGGCGCGGTGTACGAGGCGGCCCGGCAGGTGATGGAGTCGGGGCGGCCGGTCCTGGAGAGGTACGGCGTCAGCGACGACGAGGCCTTCGCCGTCGGGCTCACCTGCGGCGGCATCCTGCACGTCTACGTCGAACCGGTGAACCGGGAGACCTTCCCCGAACTGGCCGCGGTGGCGGCGGCGGTGGCCGGTCGCCGCCCGGTCGCCGTCGCGACGACCGTCACCGCGCCCGGCACCGGTCCCGCCTCGCCGGCCCGGCCCGCGACGGGCGGCGCCGCGTCCGGCGAGGCCGCCGCCGTCCTCGGCGCGCGGCGGGTGATCTGGCCCGGCCACGCCTCGGGCTCGCTCGGCGCCGAGGGCCTGGACGTGGCCGTCGACGACGACGCGCGCGGCATGCTCGCCCAGGGCCTGACCGGCGAGCGCCACTACGGGCGGCGCGGCGAGCGGCGCATGGACGAGGTCGCGGTGTTCGTGCGGTCCTTCGCGCCGCCGCCCCGGATGCTCGTCTTCGGGGCGATCGACTTCGCCGCGGCCGTGGCGCGGATCGGGAAGTTCCTCGGCTACCACATCACCGTCTGCGACGCCCGCGGCGTCTTCGCCACCCGCAAGCGCTTCCCGGACGCCGACGAGGTCGTGGTGCGCTGGCCCCACCAGTACCTCCGGGAGACCGAGGTCGACGGGCGCACGGCGATCTGCGTGCTCACCCACGACCCGAAGTTCGACGTGCCGCTCCTGGAGGTCGCGCTGCGCACCCCGGCGGGCTACATCGGCGCGATGGGCAGCCGCCGTACCCACGACGACCGGATGAAGCGGCTGCGCGAGGCGGGTCTGGCGGAGGAGGAACTGGACCGGCTGCACTCCCCGATCGGCCTCGACATCGGGGCCCGCACCCCGGAGGAGACGGCGGTGTCGATCGCGGCCGAGCTCATCCGGCACCGCTGGGGCGGCACCGGCATGCCGCTGAAGCAGACCGAGGGCCGGATCCACGGGACGCCGCCGACGTGAGCACGTGAACCCGGCGACGGGTTCCGTCCGGGGCCGCCTCGGGGCCGTCTCGAAACCGTGGAGCGCCGACGGGCTCGCCGGACCGTCGGCTCATTCCGCCGGGGCCGAGAGCCGGTCGAAGAGATCGAGGGCGGCCTGCCGGACCTCGTCGGGGGTGAGCCCGCCGAGGACGGTGCGGGCATGGGTGATGTCCCGCGTGGTGGCGCAGGTGATGGCCACCGACGCGGCGGCGGCGTGATCGATCGATCCCGCCTGCGCGTTGTCGGCGAGCTCCTGGGCGGTCGCGGCGAGGTCGAGGTTGTCCCTCTCGGATGAGGCGGTCACGGAGATCCTTTCATGGGGCGGTGGTGACTTTGAGTCATTGTGAGGGGCTCCGGCCCTCGCGCGGGCGGGGTTCGCCGGATTCACCGGTATGCCCGGCCTTGAGCACCGGCGGAACCACTGATCCGGATGGGGGGCGATGACCGCGCACGAGCGCAATGGCCCGGATGACACCCGCAGACGCGCGGGTTCGACCCCGGCGGCGCCTCCTGCACGCCCCTGCCCGATATCCTGGGAGGCGGCGCCGTCCCGCGCCGGACCTCCTGAGCCCGCGCCCACGCCGCGGGCCCCCGCGGAGGCAGAGGGGATCGTTGTCCTCGGGGCGTGAACGGTGTCACCCGGTCTGACACGGCCTGCACGGCGGAACGAGCACCGAGCGTGGGAGACGTGCGCGCGCCGCCGCCCCAGGAGCAGATCATGACCGACCACAAGCACCTCAAGCGCCGGGTCCGCGAGCGGATGGCCAGGACCGGCGAGTCCTACACCGGCGCGCTGCGCCACGTCCTCGCCGCCCGTGGGACCGCAGCGGGGGGACACCCGCCGAGCGGGCACCATGACGCGGCGCTCCTGCACCACCTGCTGCCCGGCCACAGCGAGGCGATGCTCGCCGGACTCGGCGGCGGCATCGGGTTCATGTACGCCGTCTTCGAGTACCGGGGCCACCACCCGACGGTGACGATCGTCGCCCAGGCCCATCCCGAACCGATGATCCCCACGGCGCTCGCCCGTGCCGGGATCGCCCACGAGGTCCGGCAGACCGGCTCGCCCCGGGTCGCCGAGCGCGCCCTGCGCGAGACCCTGGAGGCGGGCCGGACGGCGATCTGCCGGGTCAGTCGTTTCGCGCTGCCCTGGCGGCCGGGGCTGCCGTTCCCCGACCCGCTGGAGGTCGCGGTCGTCGGCCTCGACGGCGGCGACGCGCTGGTGCGGGACGCGCGCGCCGAGCCGGAGCGGCTGCCCCTCTCGGAGTTCATGGCCGCGTGGTCGGCGCTGAGGAAGGCCCGCCACCATCTGGTCTCGGTCACCGGCCCGGCGGGCGCCGACCCGGCGGAGGCCGTGCGGAAGGCGATCGCCGCGACCGCGGCCGGGATGACCGGGCCGGTGCTGGGCAACGCCTTCGACGTCAACTTCGGTCTCTCGGGCATGAACCGGTTCGCCGGGCAGCTCGGGGACGCCGGGGGCAGGACCGGCTGGGCGCGGCGGTTCGCCCATCCGGAGGCGTTCTTCGGCGCGATGACGCGGCTGCACGAGTGCCTGGAGACCGAGTACACCGCGCCCGGCGCGACCCGCCCGCTGTACGCCGCCTTCCTGGACGAGGCCGGCGCCCTGCTCGGCGGTACGGCCTGCGCCCGGGCGGCCGGGCTCTACCGTGAGGCGGGGGAGCTGTGGTCGCGGATCGCCGCCCGGGCGGCCGAGCCGTTCCCGCGCTACCGGGAGCTGGCCGAGGAGAGAGCCGAGCTGCTGCTCACCGAGGGGGCCGGAGCCGCCGCCCGGCTCCGGGAGATCGCCGCGACGGGCGCCTACGGGGGGCCGCTGGGTGAGGACGAGCGGAGGGACCTGCTGGCCGAGCTGGCCGGGCTGGCGGCGCGGGCCGTACGGGTCGAGGAGGAGGCGGTGGCGGCGCTGCGGGCCGTCTGAACCCGGGGCTCGGTCCGGGCCGGTGTCGGCCTCGGCGCCGGCGCCGGCGCCGGGCGCTGAGCGGCCGGCGGGGGCCCGGACTCCGGCGGAGGCGGAATTAATCGGATGCGACGCATTCCGATCGCCGCTACCGTTGAAAACGCCTCAGGTGCGAGGGGACCGGATACTTCTTTTCCAGAGAAAACCAGCCGGGACCGATATCGAACTCTGCGGCGCAGACAAATGAATACGCGCTTCCCCGGTGCGAAGGCTGCGGATACTTCATCGCTCTCTCAAAGCGAAGGTCCGGGTTCGAGTCCCGGCGCCGGCTCCGGCCGGTGTGGTGTAACGGCAGCATATCTGTGCCGCCGCCGGCTTCGATCTCGGGGAGGACGACGAATGCACGGGCCCTCCCGGTGCGAAGGCAACGGTTACTTCGATTAGGGATCGGGAAGTCCGGGTTCGATTCCCGGCGCGCCGGCTGGAACCTGCGGCGCGTGGTGTAAGGCAGCACGCTTCGTACCGTCGCCGGTCTTCCGAACTCGGGAGGGCCCCACAATTGCATACGCACCCCCCGGTGCGACGACAGCGGATACTTCGAGGTTCGATTCCTGACAGCCCGACCCCATCGGGCTGGTGCCCGATCGGCCGGGCGGTCCGTCGTCATCCCGATCTCGGGGGGACCACCGTTCCAGAACGTGCCCGGTGCGCAGGCGAGGGATACTTCCACTGTTGACGGGGTGGTTGCCGGTTCGAGTCCGGCCGGGGCAGAACAGCCCCGTAGCTCAAGTGGCAGAGCACCTTCGCCTTCGCCGCCTCGATCTCGGGCACGTTCTGCGCGAACGCGGGTTCCCTCCTGCTCTCACCGCGAAAGGAGCCGCGTCCATGTCCAAGTTCAACACGTTCGTCAACGCCGTGACCAGCCGCTCCGCCGTCTCCAGCCCGGTGACGACCGAGCGCGCGCCGTCCGGCCGCACCCACGAGGGCGCCCCCGGATACGTCCGCCAGGCCAAGGGGGAGCTGTTCCTGCTCGCGGTCTCGAACATGGTCGGTGAGGACGCCTTCTACGAGAAGGCGGGCGAGCGCGACGAGCGCTTCCGCGCCCTCGTCCACCGGGTCGCGGTCGAGGACGGCGCGTGGATGGCCCGCTTCCTGCCCTGGCTGCGCGGTACGGCGAACCTGCGCACCGCCCCGATCGTCGCCGCTCTGGAGTCGGTCAGGGCGCGCCTGGCCGCCGGGCAGCACGGCCTCAACCGGCAGTTGGTCAGCGGTGTCCTGCAGCGCGCCGACGAGCCCGGCGAGGCGCTCGCCTACTGGATGTCCCGGTACGGCCGCGCGGTGCCCAAGCCGGTCAAGCGCGGCATCGCCGACGCCGTCCAGCGGCTGTACGGCGAGCGCAGCCTGCTCAAGTACGACGGCGAGACCCGGGGCTTCCGCTTCGGCGACGTGATCGACCTGGTGCACCCCGCCCCCGCGGCGGACCGGCCGTGGCAGGGCGAGCTGTTCGCGCACGCCCTGGACCGCAGGCACGGACGGGACAAGCCGATCCCCCGGACGCTGGCGACGTTGCGCGCCCGGGCCGAGCTGGCGGCCCTGCCGGTGGACGAGCGCCGCGCCGTACTGGCCGAGCCCGCCCGGCTGGCGGCCGCGGGCATGACCTGGGAGGCGCTCGCCGGATGGCTGCAGGGGCCGATGGACGCCCGGGCGTGGGAGGCCGTCGTGCCGTCGATGGGCTACATGGCCCTGCTGCGCAACCTCAGGAACCTCGACGAGGCCGGTGTCTCCGACGAGGTCGCGGAGCGGGTCATCGCCAAGCTCACCGATCCGGACGAGGTCGCCCGCTCGCGGCAGCTGCCGTTCCGGTTCTACTCCGCGTACCGCACGGCGCCCTCGCTGCGCTGGGGGCACGCGCTGGAGCGGGCGCTGGGGCTGGCGACGCGCAACGTGCCGTCGTTCGGCGGCCGGACCCTCGTCCTGGTGGACACCTCGGCGTCCATGACGGGTGGCGCGGTCTCGGCGCGCTCCGTCGTCACACCGGCCCAGGCTGCCGCGCTGTTCGGCGTCGCGCTGGCCGCCCGCGGCGAGCGGGTGGACCTGTACGGCTTCGCCGACGGCGTGTTCCGGCACAAGGTCGGAAAGGGCGCGTCCGTGCTGAAGGAGATGGACCGCTTCTGCGCGCGGATCGGCGAGGTGGGCCACGGCACGCAGATCGCCGCCTCGGTCCGCAGGGCGTACTCCGGGCACGACCGGGTCGTCATCCTGTCCGACATGCAGACGATGAGCGGTCACTACGGCGGCGACGTCACCGGCGCGGCACCGCCGCACGTCCCCATGTACGGCTTCAACCTGCAGGGATACCGGCACGCGGCGATGCCGACCGGCTCGGGCAACCGGCACGAGTTCGGCGGCTTCTCCGACGCGACGTTCCGGCTGATCCCCCTGCTGGAGGCGGGGGAGGGGACGGGCTGGCCGTTCTGAGAACCCGGGAGGCCGTCCCCGCGCGGTGGTTCACCGCGCGGGGACGGCCCGCCGCCCGCTGCGGGAAGCGATTTCACCCGGAGGTGGGACACCCTTTCGGGCATGTTCGCTATCTATACGGGTGTGAACTTTTCTGAGCTCTCCCGGCGGCGCTCTCCGCTGCTGCCCGCCATGGCCCTGACCGCGGCCCTCGCCGCGCTGCCCGCCTGCTCGGCGCAGGAGGCGGCCGCCCCTCCGGCGGCCACGCCCGCCACCGTCGCCCCCACCGCCACGGGGGCCTCCTCGCCCGCCGGGACCGGCGCCGCGCCCGCCCGGTCCACGGGTCCCGCCGGGCCCACCGCGACGGCCTCGGCTCCCGACGTCTTCGGGACCGAGTTCCAGACCGGCCCGGACCGCGACTGGAGCAAGGGGCGGCCGGCGCCGTTCGAGGGGGTCCTGCGCGGCTGGATCACCGGGGTGGACGCGGACGGGACGGCCGAGTACCGGCCGATCCGCTTCGCCCTGAGCGGCGGGGAGGACGGCCACTTCGAAGGCCCCCCGGAGGGGGACGTGCTCCGGTTCGCGGCTCCGATCGCCGAGGACGTGGAGTACTTCAGCGCCTACGGCTGTGACGGGACCGGCCCGACCTACGACAAGGCCACCAACCTCGGTACCGCGCGCTGCCCCCGGCAGAGGTTGATCGACGAGGTGAAGGAGGCCGCCTCGCTCGGAGAGGGCGGGGGCCTCACCCGGCCCGCGCTGATCACCACGGAGGGCGGGCGCATCGTCAGGGTCGTCAACATCTACTGGCAGGGCGGCGGCGGCTGATCGTCCCGGGGAGGTACGGCGCACGCCTCCGCAAGGAACGAGGCGCGCGCCGTACGACACGGGCGGGTCTCGTTTTTCACTCCGGTACCAAATGTGCGCCCGGGTTTGGCAAACAGGACGCCTCCTTTCTGGAATGATCGTCCCGATATCCCCTGGACATCGAGCTGACGGACCGTGACATATGCCCCTTATTGATGAAATTGCCACTTATGTCTCGGACCAGCCGGTCAGAACGGCCATCATCTGCGTGGCAGGTCTGATCCTCGCGGTCCTCGCCTACTTCGTCCTGCGCGCCGCCGCCCGCGTGACGGTCCGGCTCTTCCACCGCTACGTCGCGCCCCGCCCGGTCGAGGACATCCTCACCATCGTCGCCGCCAGCATCGCCACCGGTGTGTCCGCCCAGGGCATGTGGAAGTTCGCCGGCGACGTCCTCGGCTTCGACGGGCCGCTGCGGCTGCTGCTCTTCGCGTTCATCGAAGTCGCCGTGATCACCAGTGCCGTCCGGGCCCGCCGCAACATGCGGGAGAACTTCTCCGCCGGCATCGACGGCGTCGCGGTGTGGGCGCTGACCTGCCTGACCGCGGTGCTGTCCAGCATGGACGCCCGCAGCGTCGCCGAGGCGGTCTTCCGGCTCGCCGCCCCGCTGGTGGCCGCGTGGCTGTGGGAGCGGGGCATGGCGATCGAGCGGCACCGCATCACCGGGCGCTCCCGCATCAACTGGAGGCTCACCCCCGAGCGCATGCTCGTCCGGATCGGGCTGGCCGAGGTCAGCGACCGCACGGCCAGCGAGGTCGACGCCCACCGGAGGCTGACCCGGGTCGCGCTGGCCGCCAAGAAGGCCCGCGCGCTGCGCGAGGGCGGGGCCTCCGAGCGGAAGATGCGCGCGGCGCTGGCGAAGCTGGACCGGGAGATGGACCGGGCGGTGGAACACACCGGCCTCGCGGTCGACCAGGCCCGCCAGGAGGCGCTGCTGTCGCAGATCGGAGCGCTCTACAACACCTCCGCCCTGATCGACCTGAGCCCGCCGGTCCCGTGGGCCCCCGAGCCCGAGACGGCTTCCCCGGCGCTCCCCGCCGCGTCGCCGATCGGCGTGGCGGTCGACGACGACGACGAGGCCGAGGTGATGGACGACACCACCGGCATGACGGTCGACCCGGTCCAGCGCGCGGCCCTGATGCGGGCGGCGCGCGAATACTGGGACAAGCAGATCGAACGCAGGTTCGTCCCCCGCGCGACGGACATCGCCCACGAGACCGGCATCCCGCTGGCCACCGCCCGCGAGTGCCGTGCGCTGTGGAAGCTGGAGCCCCGTGCCCACGCCCTGATCGAGGCCGCACAGAGCGAGCACGGCCTCGTCGACACCGGGACCTTCCCCGCCATCGAGGTGCCCGAGCCCGCCCTGACGGTGAACGGCTCGGGCCCCGGCCACTGACGCCCCGCCGCACGGGGGCGTGACCCCGCCCCCGTGCTCCCGGTGCCTGACCTGGGTCTCTTCTCCGCGTGATTGCCGTGCCGCAGAGGGTACGTAGAGGGCCTGTCGCAGATCGGAGGGGCCCTCATGGCAGGCTCGGATGATGTCAGTGTCTTCTTCGTCGGGAACGCCACCACGGTGATCCGTTACGGCGGATTCACGGTGCTGACCGATCCGAACTTCCTCCACCGGGGCCAGCGGGCCTATCTGGGCTACGGGCTCAGCTCCCGGCGCCGCACCGACCCGGCGATCGAGATCGGGGAGCTCCCCGCGCTGGACGCCGTGGTGCTGTCGCACATGCACGGTGACCACTGGGACCGGGTGGCCCGCCGGGGCCTCGACAAGGACCTGCCCGTCATCACCACGCCCCAGGCCGCCCGCCGCCTCCGCCGTCAGGGGTTCGGCCAGGCGCGGGGCCTGGAGACCTGGCGCCAGCACGAGCTGCGCCGGGGCGAGCGCACGCTGACGGTCACCTCGCTGCCCGGCCGCCACGCCCCCGGCCCGGCCCGGCTGCTGCTGCCCCCCGTGATGGGCAGCATGCTGGAGTTCGCCCGCTGGGGGCGGGTGGAACTCCGCCTGTGCATCAGCGGCGACACCCTGATGGGCCGGGAACTGGCCGGGATCCCGCGCCGGTTCCCCGAGGTCGACCTGGCCATCCTCCACCTGGGCGGGACCCGGATCCTCGGCATGACGGTCACCATGGACGGGGCGCAGGGCGCCGACTGGCTGCACCTGATCGGCCCGCGTGCCGCCATCCCGGTGCACTACGACGACTACGAGGCCTTCGCCTCCCCGATCGAGGACTTCCGCAATCACGTCGAGATCGTCGGCATGTCCGAACGGGTGCACTACCTCGAACGCGGTGAGACCTTCCACCTGCCCGTGTGGCGCGCGCAGCGGGGCGAGCGCCTCACGGCCGGGGGCTCCTCCACGGCCCCCGAGCACGGCGGGCCGCAGGACTGAGGGCCCCGCCGGACCTGGATCGAGATCGGAGAGGGAGAACCACATGACCGAGACGGATCCGCAGGGCGCCGAGGCGTACGACCCGGAGGCCAGGGTGCCGGACGACCGTGAGGACTCCGCGGGAGCGGACGCCCCGAGCGGGGACGACCCGAAGGGCCCCGCCGCACAGATCCCCGACGATCGGAAGGCGGCCGCCAGGTCAGAGATGCCGGACTCGGCGTAGCCGGAGAGACGGGAGCCGCGGACCTGGAACCCCGACGGCGGCGAAGAGGCTCCAGGTCCGGCCCTGAACGGGAGACCGCGGGGACGGCTCAGGGAGTGAAGACGGCGCGGACGCAGCCGTCCTCCTTGTTCTTGAACATCTCGTAACCGCGCGGGCCGTCGTCCAGGCTCATCGGATGGGTCAGCAGGTGGCTCGCGTCGATCTCGCCGCGGGCCATGCGGTCGAGGATCATCGCGATGTAGCGCTGCCCGTGCTGCTGGCCGCTGCGCAGGGTGAGTCCCTTGTTCATCACCGCGCCCATGGGGAACTTGTCGACGAAGCCGAGATAGACCCCGAGCACCGAGACGGTGCCGCCCTTGCGGCAGGCGTGGATGGCCTGGCGCAGCGGCAGTCCCCGGTCGGTCTGCAGGCGGACGGCCTGCTTGACCCGGTCGTAGGCGTACTGCGCGCCGGTGCCGTGGCCCTCCATCCCGACGGCCTCGATGCACACGTCGGGGCCGCGCCCGCCGGTGGTCTCCTTCAGGGCGTCGAGCACGTCGACCTTCTCGTAGTCGAGCGGTTCGGCGCCCACGTGGTCGGCGGCCATCTTCAGGCGCTCGGGGAACCGGTCGATCGCGATCACCCGTTCCGCCCCCATCAGGTAGGCGGCGCGCACCGCCATCTGGCCGACTCCGCCGCAGCCCCAGACGGCCACCACGTCACCGGGCTCGATTCCGGCGATGTCGGCTCCCATCCACCCGGTCGGCACCGCGTCGGAGGCGAACACCGCGTTGGCGTCCGCCACCCCCTCGGGCACGGGGAAGGCGTTCACGTCGCCGTACGGCACGCGGATGTACTCGGCGTGGCTGCCGGCGAAGCCGCCCATGGCATGGGAGTAGCCGAAGATGCCCGCCGTCGCGTGGCCGTTGAGGGTCTCCAGGAACCCGGGGTCGGGGTTGCTGTTGTCGCACAGCGACCACATCTCGGCACGGCAGTTGCGGCAGCGACCGCAGCCGATGATCGAGCACACGACCACCTTCTCGCCGACCCGGCGATCGCGCACGTCCGGGCCGACCTCCACCACCTCGCCGAGGAACTCGTGCCCGATGACGTCCCCGGCCATCATGGTCGGCACGTACCCGTCCAGCAGGTGGAGGTCGGAGCCGCAGGTCGAGCTCGCGGTGACGCGGACGATCACGTCCTGGCGGTTGAGGATCGCCGGGTCCGGGACGTCCTGGACCGCGAGCTCGTTCACGCCGGCCCAGCACAGCGCTCTCATCGCACACCCCTCCTCATCAACTGCCTGGCCACCGGGAGGGTGGCGCGGCCCAGCACGGTACGGTGCCCCTCCGGCTGGCCCTCCATCCGCAGGACCTCGCCGGTCTCCAGAAGCTGCTTGAGCGCCCTCACCTGCTCGCGGACCGTTCCGTCCGCCGAGTGCACGGCGAGCTCGGTGCCCCGGCCGCCGGGCGCCGGGCTGATGCGCACCTCGTGGTGCTCGGCCAGCTCCGCCAGCGCGTCAGGGCGGTTCACGCCGGTCAGCTCCGCGGGATCGCACGCCACGGTGACGGCGAACCACTCCGCGGGGCCGGGCCGGAGCGCGGCGCGCCCGCGTGCCCTGCGGAGCGCGGCGACGCCTCCGGCGGCGAGCGCGGCCAGGGCGATACTTCGTTTTGCGACCATGGTGGCCTCCTCAGGTCGTCGGGCCACCCGCCATTCCCCGGGTTCACGGGGGAAAACCGCCGGCCGCAGCCGGTGGGGCGAGTGCGCGGCCACCTCCATCCGGCGACCACCCAGGTCCCCGCCGTACATCCGAGTGCCTGATCCGTCCGGTATCGGGCCGCCGCGGCCCTGATGCGGACGCCCGGCGCGGCCTAACGTGGAGGTCGTGGAGGAGACGAGAGGCGGTACCGGTCGGGTGATCGTGCTGGTGCTGCCGGAGGTGAACCTGCTCGATCTGGCCGGTCCGGTCCAGGCTTTCGACGCGGCGGCCCATCTGGGGGCGCCCTACCGGGTGGAGTACGTCGCGGACGCGTCCGAGGTGGTCTCGGCGCAGGGACTGCGGTTCGCCGGGCTGGGGCCCCTGCGGCCGGTCGGACCGGGAGACCTCGTGCTGGTGCCCGGACACCGGGTGTACGAGCCCGCGCCGGGAGAGCTCCTGGTCTCCGGGACGGTGGTGGAGTGGCTGCGGGCCGCCTGCCGGGACGGGGCGCGGGTCGCCTCGGTCTGCAGCGGGGCCGCCGCGCTCGGCGAGGCCGGCCTCCTGGACGGCCGCCGCTGCACCACCCACTGGTCGCTGATCGACGCGATGCGCGAGCGGTACCCCGCGGCCCGGGTACAGCAAGCGGTGCTCTACGTCCACGACGGGCCGGTGAGCACCAGCGCGGGCATCGCCACCGGGCTCGACCTGGCGCTCTCGCTGGTCGAGCGCGACCACGGGCCGGCGCTGGCCGCCGCCGTCGCCCGTCAGCTCGTGGTCTACCTGCGGAGGTCCGGGACGGACGGGCAGATCAGCGCGTTCCTGCAGTACCGCGCCCACCTCAACGAGGCCGTCCACCGGGTCCAGGACCACCTGGCACAGCACCTGGACACCCCGCACACCCTCGCCGAACTCGCCGCCGTGGCGCACCTGTCACCACGCGGGCTGAGCCGCGCCTTCACCGCCACGGTCGGGATCACCCCGCTGGAGTACCGGCAGCGGCTCCGGCTGGAGCTCGCGGCGACGCTGCTGGCCGAGACCGGCCTGACCGTCGAGGCGGTCTCCGCCCGGTGCGGGTTCCGCGACGCGCGCCACTTCCGGCGGCTGTTCACCGCCCGGTACGGCGCACCTCCGTCGGCGTCCCGGCACGCCGCGGTGACCGCGCAGCCTTCCCGGCACGCTCCGGCGGCCCCGTAGCCCTCGCGGCGCGTCCCGGCCCCATCGCCTTTCCGGGTCTTGCCCGCTTCCGGCGTCCCGGATCATCACCCCCTCATTTCTCCCCCCTTTCCGTCGTCGAGGAGATCCGCCATGCCTTCGTCCTCAGTGCCTTCAGCGTCCTCAGCGTCCTCAGGGGCGTCCGCGCCCTTCGCCTCGCGCCGCCGTGTCCGAGCCCTGCTCCGCATCCTGGCCGGTCTCGTGCTGTCCGCCGCCGTCCTGGCCGGTGCCGCTTTCGCCGGGGTGACGGCGTCGATGAACGAGAGCTTCCCGTCGGTGCCGCCCCCGGTGCCGCCGGAGGGGTGGCCCGCCCCGGCGCCGGTGCCGTCCGGGCGGACGGTCGTCGCGGTGGTGCTCGGCGCGACCGGTTCGGTGGTCGGCGACGTGCTCCCGCCGTACGAGGTGTTCGCGCGCTCGGAGAGGTTCGCGGTGTACACCGTCTCCGAGCGCCGGGAGCCGGTGGCGCTCTCCGGGGGCCTGAACGTGCTCCCCGACCACACGCTGGGCGGGGTGGACGCCGGTACGGCCCAGGCGCCGGACGTGGTCGTGGTGCCCGCGGTGGTCGAGCCCAGAGGGGAGCGGGAGGCGGCGCTGCGGGCGTGGATCGCCCGGCAGGCCGGCCGGGGCGCCCGGATCCTGGGCGTGTGCGCCGGTTCGGACCTGCTGGCCGCGGCCGGTGTGCTGGACGGCCGGCGGGCGACCTCGTTCTGGAAGCGGATCGGCTCGCTGGAGGAGTCGAACCCCGAGGTGGAGTGGGTGCGGGGACGGCGTTACGTCCAGGACGGCCCGATCACCACGACCGCCGGGGTCACCTCGGGCGTGGTCGGCGCGCTCCGCCTGGTCGAGGAGATCGCCGGGGCCGGGGAGGCCGGCCGGATCGGCCGGGACGTGGCCTACCCCGGCTGGTCGGTGGGAGGCCCGACGGCGATCCCGGTCAACGGCCTGTCCCTGTCCGACCTGCCGTACGGGCTCAACGCCGCCTTCCCGTGGTGGCGTCCCTCGGTGGGCGTCGGGTTGACCGGGGGAGCCGGAGAGCTCGACGTCGCGGCCGCCCTCGAGGCCTACTCGGGCACGTCGTTCGCCTTCCGCACGGTGGCCGTCGCCACCGGTCGCACGGTCAGGACCCGGCACGGGATGGTGCTGCTGGCCGAGCCGGTGGGCGAGGGGACCGGCTCCGTGGACCGGCTGGTGGTGCCGGGCGTCCGGAGCGCGGGGGCGGTCGAGCCGCGGCTGGCCGCATGGGCGGCCGCGCGCGGGCTGGAGGTGGAGCTGCCCCATCGGGGGCGGGCGGGCGGGGAGTCCGGCTTCGACCCGGTCCTGCGCGATCTCGCCGCCCACGCCGACCGGGCCACCGCCCGCACCACCGCGAAGTTCACCGAGTATCCCGCGGCGCATCTGGAGCTCACGGGAGCCGCCTGGCCATGGCGCCCGACCGCGCTGCTCGCCGCGGTGCTGGTGATCGCCGCCGGAGTCGGCCTCCTTCCCCGGTCGCGCCTCCTCCGGCGCGTCTGATGTGTTCCGGCTTGCCGGGAAGGTCGGAGTGATTACCCTGGTCGTTGTGGGTAGCAGGATGGTCACGTTCACACCATGAAGGAGCAATCCATGGCTCTCCCCACTCTTACCCCCGAGCAGCGCCAGGCCGCCCTCGCCAAGGCGGCCGAGACGCGTACGGCCCGCGCCAAGCTGCTGGCCGACGTCAGGTCCGGGGCGGTCACCCTCAAGGAGCTGCTGGACCGCGACGACGAAGTCGCCAAGCGCATCAAGGTCTCCCAGGCGCTTCGGGCCCTGCCCGGCGTGGGCAGCGTGAAGGCCGCGCAGCTGATGGCACGGGCCGACGTGGACGAGGCGCGCCGGCTCGGCGGGCTCGGCGCGCAGCAGCGCCGCAAGCTGATCGAGGCCACGTCGAAGTGAGAGGGTGACCGGCTCGCGCACGCGCGCAGCCGGTCACCCCGCCCGGCGGCCGAACCCGGGAGGGTGAGGAGTACAGGCCGCCGTACCGGGTACCGCCGCGTCATGAGCGAGGATCGCCCCGATTCGCGGCACCGCAGGCCCGAAGGGCTCGACGACGCCACCGTCGAGGCACTGGGCAAGCTGTCGGAGGCCCTGGAGACGACCGAACGCGCCCGCGGGCACCTGTACGCCTTCCACCAGCTCACCGGTCACGCCGACCTGATGCTCGACGAGGCCGTGGAGCTGCTGCGCGCCGCCGGGCACGACGAATACGCCGACGCGGTCTCCACCGAGCTGATCGGGCGCAACGTGATCGAGAGCCGGTGGACCTTCCAGATCGTCGAGGACTACGACGACGGCTACTACCGCTGCTTCCGAGACCTGGAGGCGCGGGCCAGGAACGCGCTGGCGGGCGGTCGCCGCCATCTCTACGAGGCCGAGATGAAGGAGCGCCGCCGCACGCGCGGCCTCCCCGGCCACGAGGCCGCGCCCGAGTGAGCCGGCGGGAATGATGTCCTCCCCGCGGGGGAGGGGGGCGGTATGAACGACGAACGTGATCCCGCCGAGAGCCCCTCCGCGCAGCCGGAAGACGGGCCGCCGCAGGGGAGCGGTGACGCGCCACCCGCCGTGCCGGACGCGGATGTGGGAGAGAGCCGGACGGTGGCGGAGCGCTCGGGAGCCGACACGGCCTTCCCCGGCCGGCCGCTCCCGGCCGATCCGGTCGAGCCCTCCCCTCCGGAAGGCGACAGCGGGGACGGGTCCCGGGCCCCGGAACCGGACATGGGCCCGTCATCCTGACAGGGCGGCCCCGGCCGTGCGGCCCGCACGGGGCCGCACGGCCCGTCGCGCGGGCCCGCACGGGGACCGCGCGGGCCCGCTCAGACGAAGGCGCCGATCCCGGTGATCGCGCGGCCCACGATCAGGCTGTTGATCTCTCTCGTGCCCTCGTAGGAGTAGATCGCCTCCGAGTCCGCCACGAACCGGCCCATGCCGTAGTCGAGGACGATCCCGTTGCCACCCATGATCTCGCGGCCCCAGCCCACGGCCTCGCGCATCCGGGCCGTGCAGAAGGCCTTGGCCATGGCCGAGTGCTCGTCCCGGTAGACACCCGCGTCCTGGAGCTGCGCCAGCCGTACCACCATGCCGAGTGAGCAGGTGACGTTGCCCAGCATGCGCACCAGCAGGTCCTGCACGAGCTGGAAGCCCGCGATCGGACGCCCGAACTGCTCGCGTTCCCCGGCGTAGGCCAGGGCCGTCTCGTAGGCGCCCATCATGCAGCCCACCGCCTGCCAGGCGACCCCGCCGCGGGTCTGGCGCAGGATGACGGCGGTGTCGCGGAAGCTGTTCGCCTCCTGCAGGCGGTTCGCCTCCGGAACCAGGCAGTCGGTCAGAGTGATGTCGGCGTTCTGCACCGTCCGCAGGGCGATCTTGTTCTCGATCCTCGTGGCGGTGAAGCCGGGGGTGCCCTTCTCGACCACGAAACCCTTGACCTGCCCGTCGGCCTCGTCCTTGGCCCAGACCACGACCAGGTCCGCGAAGGTCGCGTTGCCGATCCACCGCTTGGCGCCGTTGAGCACCCAGGTGTCGCCCTCGCGCCGGGCCGTCGTGCGCAACCCGGCGGCCACGTCGGATCCGCCCTCGGGCTCGGTCAGGGCGAAGGCGCCGATCTGCTCCATCGCGGCCATCGGGGGCAGCCACCGGTCCCGCTGCTCCGCCGAGCCCAGCCGGTGGATGCTCCCCATCGCCAGCCCGTTGTGCACCCCGAAGAAGGTCCCCATCGACGGGTCGACCCGGTTCATCTCCAGCACCACGAACCCGGTCAGCAGGCTCCGGGCCCCCCGGTACGGCAGGCCCGCGACGTCCAGCTTGGCCAGCTCCGGGATGAGGTGGTGCGGGAACCGGGCGTGCGTCCACGTCTCATCGGCTATCGGCGCGACCTGCTCGGCCATGAACTCCCGTACCCGCAGCAGGACCTCCTTCTCGGCTCCGTCGAGCAGGTCGGCGTAGTCGTAGAAGTCACCGGTCGTCATCGTGTCGATCTCCCCTCGGCGGTGTGTGACCGCTCCACTGCCCGCGGGGGAGGGCGTCAACCGGGGCGGTCGCCGCCGAGGGGCGCCGGCACGGAGAAGGCCCGGGTCGCCCCGGGCCTTCTCTGCGTCCGCCGGAACCGTTCACCGGGTCCGGCACGTGTCGGCTACCGGCCGCGGTGGGACCAGCGCTTGACCCTGACCCAGTCGGAGCGGCTGGCGCTCTCGCCGAGCTCGTCGTCGCCCTCGAACACGGCGCGGAACTCGCCGCTCCTGAAGGCCCGGCTCTTGGCGTAGAACCGGCCCCGGTGGTCGGTGTCGCCGGAGGTCACGTACTTCCAGGCGCTGGAGCCGCTGGAGCGGTAGTAGATCTCCACTTCCTCGTCGTCCAGGCCCTGCCAGCGCCAGTCCTCACGGACCTGCAGGCGCCCGGAGAAGTGGATCCAGCGGCCCTTGCGGACCGTACCCGGGTCGGCGGAGAACCTGGTCAGGCGGGTCTCCGCCTGGCCGGCCTCGTGCTTGACGGAGAAGTTGACCTGGTCGGTCACCTTCTTGCCGTCCTTGTCGAAGGCGTCGGCGATCGCGAGCCAGCGCCCCTCGTAGTCGGACTTGTCGAAGCTGGCGACGAAGCGCCACAGGTCGCCCTCGTGGATGACCTTGGGCTCCTCGGCGGCCAGGGTGCGGGCGCGGTCGCTGTCCGGCCGGAGGCGGAGCTCGACGCGGACCGCCTCGGTGGTGCGGACCTCGACGGTGACCGGGGTCTCCTCGCCGCCCTTGACGACGACCGGGTTGGGGTTCACGTTGGCGATCTTCACGGCGAGCTGGGCGCGTGTCGCGGAGGCCGTACCGGCTCCGGCGGTCAGGAGCAGCGAGCCGCCCACGACCGTTGACAGGACACCGACCGCGATTCTCTTGATCAAGATCATTCCTCTCCCCGTTCTCTGGAAGCGAGCTCGGGTGATCGCTTCCACAGCCTTTAACGACGAGGCAGAGGGTGAAGATGTTGCCTTAAATCCCGAAAAATCCTGACTCAAGTTTCCGTCTGATCACGTTTCGGCGACAAGATCGCAGGTCGACCGCCGATTCCGCGCGCCGGGCGAATCGCGGAAACAGAATATAAATCTGTCCGATTTGCCGGGATTACATGCGGGGGATCGGGAGAAGGGCCGTTCGGCGGCCCGGTCGTCTGCGGATACCGTTCATTCATGAGCGCCACCATCGTCGCCAAGGATCTCGCCGCCGGACACGGCGACCGCGCCCTCTTCTCCGCACTGGATCTGGTCGTCGCCCCGGGCGACGTCGTCGGCCTGGTCGGCGTGAACGGCGCGGGAAAGTCCACCCTGATGCGCATCCTCGCGGGCCTGCTCCCGCCCGAGCACGGCGCCGTACGGCTCAGCCCGCCCACCGCCACGGTCGGCTACCTGCCCCAGGAACGCGAGCGCCGGGCCGGCGAGACGGTCGCCGCCTTCCTGGCCCGGCGGACCGGGGTGGCCGACGCGCAGCGTGCGCTCGACGTCGCCACCGAGGGCCTGGTGGAGGGCCGTCCCGGCGCCGACGACGCCTATGCGGCGAGCCTGGAGCGGTGGCTGGCCCTGGGCGGCGCGGACCTGGAGGAGAGGGCCGAGGGGGTCGTCGCCGACCTCGGCCTGGAGGTGGGGCTGGAGCGTCCGATGACGGCCCTGTCGGGCGGCCAGGCCGCCCGGGCGGGCATGGCTTCCCTGCTGCTGAGCCGCTACGACGTCTTCCTGCTCGACGAGCCCACCAACGACCTCGACCTGGACGGCCTGGAGCGGCTGGAACGCTTCGTGACCGGGCTGCGCGCCGGGACGGTCCTGGTCAGCCACGACCGCGAGTTCCTGGCCAGGACGGCCAACCGGATCGTCGAGCTCGACCTGGTCCAGCAGCAGGTGCGGGCCTACGGCGGCGGCTACGAGGCCTACCTGGCCGAGCGCGAGGTCGCCCGCCGGCACGCCCGCGAAGAGTACGAGCAATACGCCGGCACCGTCGCCGAGCTCAAGGCCCGTGCCCTCACCCAGCGCAACTGGATGGAGAAGGGCGTCAAGAACGCCCGGCGCAAGGCGACCGACGGGGACAAGATCGGCCGTAACTTCCGCGTCGAGTCGACCGAGAAGCAGGCCGCCAAGGCCCGCCAGACCGAGCGGCTGATCGAGCGTCTGGAGGTGGTCGAGGAGCCCCGGAAGGAGTGGGAGCTCCGCATGGAGATCGCGCTCGCCCCCCGGGCCGGAGCGGTCGTCGGGACGCTGCGCGGAGCCGTGGTCCGGCGTGGCGCGTTCACCCTCGGCCCGGTGGACCTGCAGATCGGCTGGGCCGAGCGGGTGGCGATCACCGGCGCCAACGGCTCGGGCAAGACGACGCTGCTGGGCGCGCTCCTCGGGCGCATCCCCCTGGACGAGGGCCACGCCTCCCTCGGGCCCGGCGTGGTCGTGGGCGAGGTGGACCAGGCGCGCGGGCTCTTCCTCGGCGACGAGCCGCTGCTGGAGGCCTTCGCCTCCGCCACGGACGGCATGGTCCCCGCCGACGCCCGCACGCTGCTGGCCAAGTTCGGCCTGCGGGCGGCCCACGTGGTGCGCCCGGCCGCGACCCTGTCGCCGGGGGAGCGCACCCGGGCCGCGCTCGCGCTGCTCCAGGCCCGGGGGGTGAACCTGCTCGTCCTCGACGAGCCCACCAACCACCTGGACCTGGCCGCGATCGAGCAACTGGAGTCGGCGCTCGCCTCCTACCCCGGAACCCTCCTGCTGGTCACCCACGACCGCCGGATGCTGGACGCCGTGCACACCACCCGCCGCATCCACGCCGACGCCGGACAGATCACGGAGCTGTGACCCGCCGCGCCGGCGTGCGGGGGAGCGCCCGGGTCAGCGGCCCAGCTTGAGGTAGAGCTTGTAGGCCCGGTCGCCGAGGTAGGGCGAGGAGTTCCAGACGGTGGCGCCGTCGGCGTTCATCCACTTCATGCTCTGCACGCCGACGAGGTAGCCGGTCCCGGTGGCCGTGGAGTAACCCCGGATCCACGGGCCGCCGCTGGAACCGCCGTTGAGCGGGCAGCGGGCGAACCGGTGCCGCGCGATGCCGGCGGAGGGCACCGTGTAGAGCGCGGTCGTCTGCCCGCAGCTCACCACCTTCGTGCCGGCCCACGGGTACTCGGCGGGGTAGCCGAAGATCCGCATGCTGATCTTGGCGGGCTGGTTCCACAGGATGCCCTGGCCGCCGACCACGTTCGCGATGTTCCTGCCGCTGACCTTGCCGACGGTCACGAACGCGTAGTCGTAGTCGGGGTCGTACGACTTGGCCCACTCGGGCTCGATGGCCACCTTGGCCATGGTCCAGACGCCGTAGGGCTTGAGGTGCTGGCCCTTGCTGTAGGCGTAGCCGGGGATGAAGATCCAGTTCCTGACCCACTGCCTGTTGCCGTACACGCAGTGCGCGGCGGTGGCCAGCAGGTTGCGGCCCCGGGAGTTCACCACGCTCGCCGAGCACGAGTAGTCCTGGCCGCCCAGGGTGAAGAAGACCCTGCCGATGCTGCGCGGCTGCGCCGTCCCCTTGATGGCCAGCGGCGCGACGTTCCTGGCCACCGCCGTGGGCGTGCCGGTCCGCTGGAAGGCAGGGGCGGCGCTGCCCTTGCGCGGGGCGGCCGGGCGGGCCGCGTTCATCCGGGCGCCGGTCCAGTAGCCGAAGACCGCCTTCGCCTCGGCGGTCTCCGATACGGAGTGGCTGATGGGCTCGGGGTCGGTGACGGCCTGAGGGCCGACGAGGGCGAGGGAGAGCGCGAGGGCGATCATGGACGTCCTAGGGTCAATGGCTAGTAAAGCGGATATAAATCTATAAAACGCCCAAACATGCAAGTAACGCCCAAACGAAGATCTACCTAGCAGATGCCGTACCGAGACGTCCGGGCTGGCCGACCCGATGCGAGTTGACCTCAAGCATGCTTAAGGTTGCAGACTGGCGGGCGACACGCCGCTCAGCCAGGAGTAACGCCATGCTCGACATCGCCGTCATCGCCGCCACCAGTCCGCAGGGCCGCTCGGGGGCGAACGTGAGCCGGTGGTTCCTCGGGCAGGCCGGGCGGCGGGCCGATCTCCGCCTGGACGTCATCGATCTCAACCGGATCCCGCTGCCGCCGTTCCATCCCGGGCGCCCGCCGTCGGAGACCGATCCGGCCACGCGTGAGCTGGCCGCCCGGATCGGCGCCGCCGACGGCTTCGTGGTGATCACCCCCGAGTACAACCACGCCTATCCGGCGGTGCTCAAGCTGGCCGTCGACGCGGTCCGCCGGGAGTGGGCCGCCAAGCCCGCCGGGTTCGTCTCGTACGGCGGGCAGTCCGGCGGGCTGCGCGCCGTGGAGCAGCTCCGGCTCGTCTTCGCCGAGCTGCACGTGGTCTCCCTGCGTGACACCGTGAGCTTCCACCGGGTGGAGGGCCGGTTCGACGAGGACGGGGAGCCGCTCGACCCGGCGGGGGTCAACGGGGCGGCCAAGGTCCTGCTGGACCAGCTCATCTGGTGGGGGACCGCGTTGCGGGAGGCGCGCGAGGCCCGGCCGTACAGCCTCTGAGCCTGTTCCGGCCCCGGTGCTTCGGACGGAGGCGAAACATGCAGGAAATCTCCACAAGGGAGGATGATGTGGAGATCTATCCTTATATGGGGGATTCGTGGTCGGCGCTCTCGATCATCGCTACAGGGGCGAGCATCCCATCCGCACGCTCGCCTACCTCTTCAAGGAGGAGCGCCTCAAGCTCCTCGTCGCGGTCCTGGCCTTCCTGGTCAAGCACAGTCCCATCTGGGTTCTGCCGCTGATCACGGCCAACATCATCGACGTCGTGGAGCACCGCAGCCCCGTCGCGAGCCTGTGGGTCAACACGGCGGTGCTCCTGACCCTGCTGCTGCTCAACTACCCCCTGCACCTTCTCTACGTCCGCTGCCTGCACGGCGCAATCCGGCGGGTGGGCACGGGCCTGCGCTCCGCGCTGTGCCGCCGGATGCAGCACCTGTCCATCGGCTACCACTCGCGGGTCAGCGCGGCCGTGCTCCAGACCAAGGTGATCCGCGACGTCGAGAGCATCGAGCAGACCGCCCAGCAGACGGGCGACATGGGCCTGTCCGCCCTCACCACGCTGGCCGGCGGGCTGGTGATGGTCGCCTTCCGGGTGCCCGCCGCGATCCCGGTCTTCCTGGTGGTCGTGCCCGCCGCCGCGTACCTGGTCATGAAGATGCGCTCCCGCATGCGCGAGGACAACGAGAGCTTCCGCCGCGAGGTCGAGAAGCTGTCGGCCCGGGTCAGTGAGATGACCACGCTGATCCCGATCACCCGCGCGCACGGCCTGGAGCGGGACGCCCTGCACCGGGTCGACGGCACGCTGACCAGCGTGCTGCGCAAGGGGCTCCGGCTCGACCTGCTCAACGGCAGCTTCGGCGCCCTGGCCTGGATCCTGCTCAACGCACTCGGCGCCGCCGTCCTGGCCGGGTCCGCGCTCGTCGCCTACTACCAGGTCATCCCGGTCAACAGCGGCGACGTGGTCATGCTGAGCACGTTCTTCCCGATCCTCACCTCGGCGGTCACCTCGCTGCTCAGCCTGACCCCCGTGATCAACAAGGGGCTGGCCTCGGTGCGGTCGGTCGGCGAGGTGCTCCAGGCCCCCGACCTGGAGCACAACGCGGGCAAGGCCGAGGTGGTCTCCGCTCGCGGCGAGGTGGAGTTCCGCGGCGTCGGGTTCGCCTACGGGGATCCGGGCGAGGCCCCGGCCGTGAAGGACTTCACCTTGAAGGTGAGCCCCGGGGAGACGGTCGCCCTGGTCGGACCCTCCGGGGCGGGGAAGTCGACCGTGCTCAACCTCGTCATCGGCTTCCTGCGTCCCACCTCGGGGCGGATCCTGCTCGACGGCCGCGACATGGAGACGCTGGACCTGCGCACCTACCGCAGGTTCCTGTCGGTCGTGCCGCAGGAGTCCATCCTGTTCGAGGGCAGCATCAGGGAGAACGTCACCTACGGCCTGGCCGACGTCTCCGAGAAGCGGGTACGGCAGGCGCTGGAGGACGCCAACGCGACGGAGTTCATCGACCGGCTGCCCGCGGGGCTCGACACGGTGGTCGGGGAGCGGGGCGCCCGCCTGTCCGGCGGCCAGCGGCAGCGCCTGGCCATCGCCCGAGCGCTGATCCGCGACCCGCGCGTGCTGATCCTGGACGAGGCGACCTCCGCCCTGGACACCCGCTCGGAGGCGCTCATCCAGCAGGCGCTGGCCCGCCTGGTCACCGGTCGCACGGTGTTCGTCGTGGCCCACCGCCTCTCCACGATCCGGGGCGCCGACCGGATCGTGGTGATGCGGGACGGCGGGATCGAGGAGATCGGCACCCACGAGGAGCTGATGCGCGTGCGCGGCGTCTACGCCGGGCTCCAGGGAGCCCAGCTCGCCTGACCCGGGAGGAAGGCGCAGCTGACCGTCCCGCGATTTTGCCGTCCGCGTTCAGGGGTAGGGGGGCGGCGAGGAGGCACACCATGCGAGCACTGGGAGTCGACATCGGAGGTTCGGGGATCAAGGGCGCCCCGGTGGACCTGCAGAGGGGTGAGCTGACCGAGGAGCGGCTGCGGATCCCGACGCCCGTCCCGGCCACGCCCGAGGCGGTCGCCGAGGTGGTCGGGCAGATCGCGGCGCACTTCTCCTGGAGCGGGCCGGTCGGGGTGACCTTCCCCGGGGTGGTGCTGGACGGCATCACCATGACGGCCGCCAACATGAACCCCGGATGGATCGGAGTGGACGCCCGAGGGCTGTTCGCCACGGCGACGGGCAGTCCCGTGGCGGTGCTCAACGACGCCGACGCCGCGGGGCTGGCGGAGATGGCGGTCGGCGCGGCCAAGGGCGAGGCCGGGGTGGTGCTGATGCTGACCTTCGGCACCGGGATCGGCAGCGCCCTGTTCGTCGACGGTCACCTGGTGCCCAACACCGAGCTGGGCCACCTGGAGCTCCGCGGGAAGGACGCGGAGAAGCGCGCCTCCGACCACGCGCGCGAGCACCACGACATGAAATGGGAGGAATGGGCCGAACGGGTCGAGGAGTATCTCCGGCACGTCGAGATGCTGTTCTCCCCCTCGCTGATCGTCATCGGCGGCGGGGTCAGCAAGAAGGCCGACAAGTTCCTGCCCCACGTGAACGTGCGGACTCGTCTCGTCCCGGCCGCGCTGCGCAACGAGGCCGGGATCGTCGGCGCCGCGATGGCAGCCGCGGACCTTTGATCGCCCTGTGCGGCATCTGTCGGAAAGGCCGATCAGTCTTTGGCGGCACTTTGCCGGACATGCTCTCTGGCCTGGGTAGATAGCGGGGGTCAGCAAGATCCGACCGGGTGGGAGCAGCGCGAGATGGTGTGGCGGACGGGTGTGCTGGGGCGGTGGATCGGGGCGGCCGGGGCGGCGGCCGTCATGGTCGCGGTGGCGGCGGCGCCCGCCGGGGCGCTCCAGGACGACGTGGAGGTCTCGCCGGGCCGGGTCACGCCCGGCGGCAGCGTCGAGGTCACGGCGCACGACTGCGGAGGACCCGCGACCGCCAAGTCCGAGGCGTTCCAGGGCGACGTGGAGCTGACCGGGGGGAGCGTGGGCACCCCGTCCGGCACGGCCCGGGTGGCCCAGGGGGCCGAGCCCCGGAGCTACGTCGTGGAGGTCGAGTGCGAGGGCACCAACGTCACCCTCTACGGGTCCTACGAGGTCGTCGGCGCCGGCGGTCCGGACACCGGCGGGGGCGGTCTCGCCCTGGCGGGGGGAGCGGCAGAGCGGGAGGCGGGGCCCGAGGCGGTCGCCGGAAGGGGGACCGCACCGGCCGTGATGGCCTGGGGTCTCGGCGGTGCCGCCGCCTTGTTGACCGGCGCGGGAGGGCTGGCGCTGGTACGGCGCCGCCGGGCGGCGGGGCGTGGCTGACCCTCTCGTGACCGACCCCCTTGTGACCGCCCCTCTCGTGGCCGGCCGTCCTGGGGCGGGCCGTCCCATGGTGGCCGGGCGAGGCGCCCGTACGGCCCGGCGGCACACGCGGAGGGGCCCCGGGCGCGGGACGGCGCTCTCGCGGTACGTCGCGGAGGCCGTCGGCCGCATGATCCCGGCGACGGGGTTCAGAACCGCCGTCCCCGCGCTGGGACTCGGGGCGGCCCTGCTGGTCACGGGGTGCATGGCGGCGACCGGGGAGCGGGCGGACCCGTCCCTGGCCCGTTCCCTGCCGGTCACCGCACCCGCCCCCCCGAGGGACTCCGCCGTGCCGGTCCCGCCGGTGGCCTCCGCCGGAGCGGGCACGCGCAAGGGGAGGCGCGTCGGCTGGCCCGCCCCGCTGCCGGGTGAGCCCGGTGCGGCCGAACCGCTGGCGCTCGTGGTTCCGAGGGCCGGGGTCAACGCCCCGATCACCTGGATCGGACCCACCTCCGAGGGCGTTCTGGAGGCGCCGCCGCTCTGGCGTGCCGACCTGGCGGGCTGGGACAGGTCCGGCCCGATGCCGGGCGAGGCGGGCCCCGCGGTGATCGTCGGCCACCTCGACACCAGGACCGGCCCCGCCGTCTTCGCCCGGCTGCCCGGCCTGGTGCGGGGCGACACGGTGGCCGTGATCCGCCGGGACGGGAGCGTGGTGGTCTTCCGGGTGACGTCGGTCGAGCGGGCCCCCAAGGCGGCCTTCCCGGTGAGCCGGGTCTACCGGGCCCGGCCGTATCCGACGATCAGGCTCGTCACCTGCGGGGGCCGGTACGACCGCGAGCGCCACTCCTACGAGGAGAACCTGATCGTCTACGGCGACTTCGCGGCCTGGTACCGGCTGTCGGACTTCCCCCGGGGGTGACCGGCCGGCGCCTGAAACTTTCATCGGGCCGCGCGGGTGTTCCCTCAGGTCAGACGGGGACAGCGCCGCACAGGACGGCCCGTGAAAGGTCACATGCTGTACACATCCCGGAAACATCCGGACTATGGGAGCGCTCCCACCCCTCGTCTGGAGATGACACCAATGAGAGCTCATCCGCGCCGCCATGCCTGGCGGAACCGGGCTGCGACCGCGGCGGCCGTGCTGGTCGCCGCCGCCGGTCTCGCCACCGGTCAGGCGGCGACGGCCCACGCGGCCGTCGCCTGCGACGTCGCCTACTCCACCAACGACTGGCAGGGCGGCTTCACCGCCAGCGTCACCGTCAAGAACCTCGGTGACGCGCTGGACGGCTGGACCCTCGGCTTCACCTTCACCGGTGGGCAGAAACTCCAGCAGGGCTGGTCGGCCACCTGGAAGCAGGAGGCGGACAAGGTCACCGCCAAGAACCTGGAGTGGAACGGCAAGCTGGCCACCGGGGCCTCGACGAACGTCGGCTTCAACGGCTCGTGGAGCGGCTCCAACCCGAAGCCGACGGACTTCACGGTCAACGGCGTCGCCTGCGGCGGGCAGCCGCCGGTCAACCAGGCCCCGACCGTCAGCCTGACCAGCCCGGCGAGCGGCTCCTCGCACGCCGCGGGCGCGGCCGTGCCGCTCGCCGCGACGGCCTCCGACGACGGCGCGGTCAGCAAGGTCGAGTTCTACGTCGACGGGGCGCTCGTCAACACCGACACGACCGCCCCCTACTCCCACTCCGCCACCGGCCTGGCCGCCGGATCCCACACCGCCAAGGCCAAGGCCTACGACAACGGCACCCCGGTCCTCAGCAAGGAGAGCGCCGAGGTTCCCTTCACCGTGACGGGCGGAGGCACCCCGTCGATCGTCGCCTCCCCCACCTCGGTCAGCGTGCCCGAGGGCGGCAGCAAGACCACCGGGTTCAAGCTGAGCCAGGCGCCGTCGGGCAACGTCACGGTCAACCTCACCAAGACCGGTGACGGTGACATCACCGTCGCGCCGTCCTCGCTGACCTTCACCGCGTCCAACTGGAACACGGCGCAGAACGTGACGGTCTCCGCCGCCGAGGACGCCGACGAGACCGACGGCACCGCCACCATCGCGGCCGCCGCGAGCGGCCACACCGGCGTCTCGGTCACCGCGACCGAGGAGGACAACGACGGCGACACGCCGCCGGTCGGCGAGCACGTCGACAACCCCTACGACGGCGCGACCGGCTACGTGAACCCCAACTGGTCGGCCAAGGCCGCCGCCGAGCCGGGCGGCGCCGCGGTGGCGAACATCTCCACCGGCGTGTGGCTGGACCGCATCGCGGCCATCGCGGGCAGCTCCTCGTCGATGGGCCTGCGCGCCCACCTGGACGAGGCGCTCAAGCAGGACGCCGCCAACGGCAGCAAGCCGCTGACGATCCAGTTCGTCATCTACAACCTGCCCAACCGCGACTGCTCGGCCCTGGCCTCCAACGGTGAGCTGCTCATCGCCCAGGACGGCCTGAACCGCTACAAGAACGAGTACATCGACCCGATCGCCGCCATCATGAAGGACCCGAAGTACGCGGCGCTGCGGATCGTGACGATCGTCGAGATCGACTCGCTGCCCAACCTGGTCACCAACCTCAACGTGGCCAAGTGCCAGGAGGCCAAGGACACCGGGGCCTACGTCAACGGGATCCGCTACGCCCTGGACAAGCTGCACGCCATCCCGAACGTCTACACCTACATCGACGCCGCCCACCACGGCTGGATCGGCTGGGACACGAACTTCGGCCCCTCCGCCGAGCTGTTCGCCACCACCGTCGCCGGCACCGCCAAGGGCTTCGAGAGCGTCGACGGCTTCATCACCAACACCGCCAACTACTCGGCGCTGAAGGAGCCGCACTTCACCATCAACACGACCATCGGCGGCCAGACGATCCGCCAGTCCGACTGGGTCGACTGGAACTACTACGTCGACGAACTCTCCTTCGCCCAGGCCTTCCGGCAGGAGCTCATCAGGAGGGGCTTCAAGTCGACCATCGGCATGCTGATCGACACCTCCCGCAACGGCTGGGGCGGAACCGCCCGGCCGGGCGCGCCGAGCACCTCCTCCGACGTCAACACCTTCGTCAACCAGTCCCGCATCGACCGCCGGATCCACGCCGGCAACTGGTGCAACCAGAGCGGCGCCGGTCTCGGCGAGCGGCCGCAGGCCAACCCGGCTCCGGGCCTGGACGCCTACGTCTGGATCAAGCCGCCGGGCGAGTCCGACGGCTCCAGCAAGGCCATCCCGAACGACGAGGGCAAGGGCTTCGACCGAATGTGCGACCCGACCTACGAGGGCAACGAGCGCAACGGCAACAGCATGAGCGGTTCGCTGCCGGACGCCCCGGTCTCCGGTCACTGGTTCTCCGCCCAGTTCCAGGAGCTGCTCAAGAACGCCTACCCGCCCGTCCAGTAGTCCCCGCCGGCACGGTTCGGTAGGGCCCCGAGGCCCCGTCGCCCCCCACAAGGGGGCGGCGGGGCCGTACCCGTGTCCGGCCCGCTCGCGAGGGAGCGCCGGGGGAGGAAGTGCGGCTGTGCCGTAGCCGGGCGGATATTGGGATGCACGCGGGGAACGGGTCAGGCACCATGGGCGGTTGGCTCCTGACCCGTGGGCCGAAAGTATCCTGGCACCGACATGGGAACGCCTCAGTTGACATCTCCACTCGCCGACCTCCACGCGCGCCTGCCCGAGCTGACCCTCCGCGACCAGCGGCGGCTGGGGCGGCGGCTCGACGGCGCACGCAAGGTCAGGAACCGCTCCGCGCAGCAGAAGATCGCCGCGGAGATCGGCGCCGACATCGAACGGGCCGAACGCCGGATCGCCGAGCGGCGTGCGGGCGTGCCGGCGGTGACCTATCCGGAGGCGCTCCCGGTCAGCCAGCGCAAGGACGACATCCTGGAGGCCGTCCGCGACCACCAGGTCGTGATCGTCGCCGGTGAGACGGGCTCGGGCAAGACCACCCAGTTGCCGAAGATCTGCCTGGAGCTGGGCCGGGGGGTCAAGGGCCTGATCGGGCACACCCAGCCCCGCCGGATCGCGGCCAGGACCGTGGCCGAGCGGGTGGCCGAGGAGCTGGACACCCCGCTCGGCGAGGCGGTCGGCTACAAGGTGCGCTTCACCGACCAGGTGAGCGACGGCACGCTCGTCAAGGTCATGACCGACGGCATCCTCCTGGCCGAGCTGCAGGGCGACCGAGAGCTCGCCCAGTACGACACGCTGATCATCGACGAGGCGCACGAGCGCAGCCTCAACATCGACTTCATCCTCGGCTATCTCAAGCAGCTCCTGCCCAGGCGCCCCGATCTGAAGGTGATCATCACCTCGGCGACCATCGACCCGGAGCGCTTCTCCCGGCACTTCGGCGACGCCCCGATCGTGGAGGTCTCCGGCCGGACCTACCCCGTCGAGGTGCGCTACCGGCCGCTCGGCGAGGACGACGACCAGATCCAGGCGATCGGCGACGCGGTGGACGAGCTCTGCCTGGAGGGGCCCGGCGACATCCTGGTCTTCCTCAGCGGCGAGCGGGAGATCCGCGACACCGCCGACGCGCTGTCCAAACGCGGCGACGTCGAGGTCCTCCCGCTGTACGCCCGCCTGTCGGCCGCCGAGCAGCACCGGGTCTTCCAGCCGCACCGGGGCCGCCGCGTCGTGCTGTCCACCAACGTGGCCGAGACCTCGCTGACCGTGCCCGGCATCAAGTACGTGGTCGACCCCGGCTTCGCCCGCATCTCCCGCTACAGCCACCGCACCAAGGTGCAGCGCCTGCCCATCGAGGCGATCTCCCAGGCCTCGGCCAACCAGCGCAAGGGCCGCTGCGGCCGTGTCTCCGAGGGTGTGTGCATCCGGCTCTACGAGGAGGAGGACTTCCTCGCCCGGCCGGAGTTCACCGACCCGGAGATCCTGCGCACCAACCTCGCCTCGGTCATCCTGCAGATGACCTCCATCGGACTGGGCGACATCGCGGCCTTCCCGTTCGTCGAGCCGCCGGACCAGCGCCAGGTCAAGGACGGCTTCGACCTGCTGCGCGAGCTCGGCGCCTTCGACGAGGCCAAGCACATCACGCCGCTGGGCCGCAAGCTCGCCGGGCTCCCGGTGGACCCGCGGCTGGCCCGGATGGTGCTGGAGGCCGACCACAACGGCTGCGTCCGCGAGGTCATGGTCATCGCCGCGGCCCTGTCCATCCAGGACCCGCGCGAGCGCCCGGCCGACAAGCAGCAGGCCGCCGACGAGATGCACCGGCGGTTCGCCGACAAGGAGTCGGACTTCGTCTCCTACCTGAACCTCTGGAACCACCTCCAGGAGAAGCAGAAGGAGCTCTCTTCGAGCGCCTTCCGGCGGTTGTGCAAGGCCGAGTTCCTCAACTACCTGCGCGTGCGCGAGTGGCAGGACGTCTACAGCCAGCTCCGGCAGATGTCGAAGTCGCTCGGGGTCACGCTCAACAGCACCCCCGGCGACGAGCAGAAGATCCACACCTCGCTGCTGTCCGGCCTGCTGTCGCACATCGGCGTCAAGGACATCGACAAGAAGGGTCCCCAGGACGGTCCCCGCCGCCCTCTCACCGAATACATCGGCGCCCGCAACGCCCGCTTCGCGATCTTCCCCGGCTCCGCGCTGGCCAGGAAGCAGCCGCTCTGGGTGATGTCCGCCGAGCTGGTGGAGACCTCCCGGCTCTGGGCCCGGGTCAACGCCAGGATCGAGCCCGAGTGGGTCGAGCCGCTGGCCCAGCACCTGATCAAGCGCACCTACTCCGAGCCGCACTGGGAGAAGAAGCAGGCCGCCGTCGTGGCCTACGAGAAGGTCACCCTGTACGGCGTGCCGATCGTGGCCCAGCGCAAGGTCAACTACGGCCGCGTCGACCCCGAGCTCAGCCGCGAGCTGTTCATCCGGCACGCCCTGGTCGAGGGCGACTGGGAGACCCACCACGCCTTCTTCGCCGAGAACCGCAGGCTCCTGGAGGAGGTCGGGGAGCTGGAGGAGCGGGCCCGCCGCCGCGACATCCTCGTCGACGACGAGACCCTGTTCGACTTCTACGACCAGCGCGTCGGCTCCGACGTCGTCTCCGGACGCCACTTCGACTCATGGTGGAAGAAGACCCGGCAGAGCGACCCCGACCTGCTCAACTTCGAGAAGTCGATGCTGATCAGCGAGACGGCCGGGGACGTCAGCCAGCGCGACTACCCCGACGTCTGGCGGCAGGGCGGGCTCAGGTTCCCGCTGACCTACCAGTTCGAGCCCGGCGCCGACGCCGACGGCGTGACCGCGCACATCCCCCTCTCCCTGCTCAACCAGGTCAACGTCGAGGGCTTCGACTGGCAGATCCCCGGCCTGAGGGAGGAGCTCCTCACCGCGCTGATCCGCTCCCTGCCCAAGAACATCCGGCGCAACTTCGTGCCCGCCCCCAACTACGCCAAGCAGGTGCTCCAGCGGGCCAAGCCCACCCAGGAGCCGCTGCTGGCGGTGCTGGAGCGGGAGCTGCTCAACCTCACCGGCATCCAGGTCCCGCGGGAGGCATGGCAGCTCGACAACGTCCCCGACCACCTGAAGATCACCTTCCGGGTGATCGACGGCCGCAAGCACAAGATCGCGGAGAGCAAGGACCTGGCCGAGCTCAAGCGGCGGCTCGCCCCCAAGCTCCGCCAGACCCTCTCCAAGGCCGCGGGCATGGAGCAGTCCGGCCTGACCACCTGGAGTCTGGGCGAGCTGCCCAAGACGTTCGAGCAGCGGCGGATGAAGGCCTATCCGGCCCTGGCCGACGAGGGCGCGAGCGTGGCCGTGCGGATGTTCGAGACCGAGGCCGAGCAGCGCCGCGCCATGTGGGAGGGCACCCGCAGGCTGCTGCTGCTCAACACCCCCTCCCCGGCCAAGTGGGTCCTCGGACGCCTGGACAACCAGGCCAAACTGGCGCTGAGCCGCAGCCCGCACGCGGGCGCGACGGCGTTGTTCGACGACTGCATCGCCTGCGCCGCCGACAAGCTGATGGGCGAGTACGGCGGGCCGGTCTGGGACGAGTCCGCCTTCGCCACCCTGCACGACAAGGTCCGCGCCGAGCTGTTCGACACCACGGCCGAGGTGGTCGACCGGGTCCGGAGCATCCTGGCGGTCTGGCACGCCCTCAGCACCCGGCTGGCCGAGTCGCGCCCCGCTCCCGCCGTGGAGGACGTCCGCGACCAGGTCGCCCACCTCGTCTACCCCGGCTTCGTCACCGCCACCGGGTACGCCCGCCTGCCCGACCTGCTGCGCTACCTCAAGGCGGCCGAGCGCCGGCTGGAGAAGCTCCCCGACGACCCGTACCGCGACGAGGAGCGCATGCACAAGATCCATGACATCGAGGACGACTACCACGACCTGGTCGAGAAGCTCCCGCCCGCCCGCCGCGGCGACGAGGACGTCCGCAAGATCCGCTGGATGATCGAGGAGCTGAGGGTCAGCTACTTCGCCCAGACCCTCGGCACGCCGTACTCCATCTCCGACAAGCGCATCCGCAAGGCGATGGAGGGCGTGGACCTGGGGCAGTCCTTCCAGCGGTAGGCGTCCCCGCCGCGGGGCGGGATTTCCTAGGGCCGGCCGACGTAGTCGCGCAGATGCAGCGCGGTCAGGGACGTGCCGGAGCCGACGAGCTCGGCGGGGGTGCCGGCGAAGACGACCTGACCGCCGTCGTGACCGGCCCCCGGGCCGAGGTCGATGATCCAGTCCGCGTGGGCCATCACCGCCTGGTGGTGCTCGATGACGATGACGGTGTTGCCGTCGTCGACCAGCCGGTCCAGCAGGCCCAGCAGGTGGTCGACGTCGGCGAGGTGCAGGCCGGTGGTCGGCTCGTCCAGGACGTAGGTCGTGCCGTTCTTCGCCATGTGGACCGCCAGCTTCAGGCGTTGCCGTTCGCCGCCGGACAGGGTGGTGAGCGGCTGGCCGAGGCCGAGGTAGCCCAGGCCCACCGCCGACAGGCGGTCCAGGATGGCCTGCGCCGGGCCGGTGGTGAAGAACTCGGCCGCCTCGGCGACCGGCATCTCCAGCACCTGGTTGATGTTCTTGCCGCGCAGCGTGTACTCCAGCACCTCGGGGGTGAACCGCTTGCCCTCGCACTCCTCGCAGACCGTCGCCACCCCGGCCATCATCGCCAGGTCGGTGTAGATGAGGCCGATGCCCTTGCACGCCGGGCAGGCCCCCTCGGAGTTGGCGCTGAACAGGGCGGGCTTGACCCCGTTGGCCTTGGCGAAGGCGGCGCGGATCGGGTCGAGCAGGCCGGTGTAGGTGGCCGGGTTGCTGCGCCGCGAGCCGCGGATCGGCGACTGGTCGGCCACCACCACGCCCTCGCGGCCAGCGACGTAGCCGTGGATGAGCGAGCTCTTGCCGGATCCGGCGACGCCGGTGACGACGGTGAGCACGCCGAGCGGGATGTCGACGTCCACTCCGCGCAGGTTGTGCAGCGTGGCGCCCCTGATCTGCAGCTGCCCGGCGGGCCGGCGGACCGTCTCGCGCAGCCGTACCCGGTGGTCGAGGTAGCGGCCGGTGAGCGTGCCGGAGGAGCGCAGCCCGTCCAGGTCGCCGGCGTAGCAGAGCCGCCCGCCCGCGGCGCCCGCGCCGGGGCCGAGGTCGACCACGTGGTCGGCGATCCGGATCATCTCCGGCTTGTGCTCCACCACGAGCACGGTGTTGCCCTTGTCGCGAAGCTGGAGCAGCAGGCCGTTCATCCGCTGGATGTCGTGCGGGTGGAGCCCGGCGGTCGGCTCGTCGAAGACGTACGTGACGTCCGTCAGGCTCGAGTTGAGGTGCCGGACCATCTTCACCCGCTGGGCCTCGCCGCCCGACAGCGTGGCCGACTCCCGGTCCAGGCTCAGGTAACCCAGGCCGATCTCCACAAGTGAGTCCAGCGTCGCGCGCAGGTTCTCCACGACCGGCCCGACCGAGGGGGCGTCGATCTTCCGGAGGAATTCGGCCAGGTCGTTGATCTGCATCGCCGAGCACTCGGCGATGTTGAGGCCGTCGATCCTCGACGAGCGCGCCGCCTCGTTCAGGCGCGTGCCGTCGCAGTCGGTGCAGTGGGCGAGCTTGACCGCCCGGTCGGCGAACGCGCGAGCCTGCCCCTTCATCGACTCGCGGTCCTTGCCTAGATACTGCCGGCGGATCTTGGCCGCCAGGCCCTCATAGGTGAAGTTGTTGGCCCCCAGCTTCACCTTGATGGGTGATTTGTATAGGAAGTCCTCCCACTGGGCCGGCGTGTAGTCGCGCAGCTTGACGTCCGGGTCGAACAGGCCGGAGGCCACGATGATCTGCCAGGGCCAGGTGTCGACGCCGTAGCCGGGCGCCTTGATCGTGCCCTCGTTCAGTGACAGGTCGCGGTCGACCAGCTCGTCGACGTCGATGTCGGTCACCTTGCCCAGGCCCTCGCAGTGCGGGCACATGCCCTGCGGGGTGTTGAAGCTGAAGGCGAAGGCCGGGCCGATGTGCGGGGTGCCGATCCGGCTGAAGACGATCCGCAGCATGGTGTACGTGTCGGTGGCGGTGCCCACGGTCGAGCGGGCGTTGGCGCCCATCCGCTCCTGGTCGACGATGATCGCGGCGCTCAGGTTGTGCAGCGCGTCCACGTCGGGCCGGTTGAGGCTGGGCATGAAGCCCTGGATGAAAGCCGCGTAGGTCTCGTTGATCAGCCGCCGTGACTCCGAGGCGATCGTGTCGAAGACGAGTGAGGACTTCCCGGAGCCGGAGACGCCGGTGAAGACGGTGAGGCGCCGCTTGGGGATGTCGAGGGAAACGCCGGTGAGGTTGTTCTCCCTGGCGCCACGGACCTGGATGAGGTCGTGGCTGTCCGCGGCGCTGCGAGAGGTCAGGTCTGAGATGTTACCGCTGTAGCCGACAGTCATGCCTTCAAGTGTCTCATTCAAGTATCTATGAAGACTTTTCTGTGATTTCCGGAGAAGAGATCGATGGTTGGGGTGGAAAACCTTCAACTCGCTGGTAACCCCTCCGCTGGAAGGGGACCGGCCGTGCGCGAAGGCTCCGGCCGCCGGGACGGCCGCCCCGCGGCCGGAGGCGGGGAGCGGCACTAGGATGCGGTGGGCCCACGGAGGGCTGTGGAGGGAGAGAATGCCGTGATCCGGGCGCTGGTGTTCGACGTGGGGGAGACCCTGATCGACGAGACGCGGATCTGGACGCGCTGGGCCGACCGGCTCGGCGTCACCCGGTTCACCATGCTCGGCGTGCTGGGCGGCATGGCCGCGCTCGACCGGTCCTTCGCCGAGGCGTTCCAGATCATCAGGCCGGGGTTCGACGTCGAGACGGAGCAGGAGGCGTGGAAACGCGAGGATCCCGACGGGCTCCGGGTCGACTTCGACGCCGCCGACCTCTATCCCGACGTACGGCCCGGCCTCGCCGCCCTGCGCGAGCTCGGCTACGAGCTGATCATCGCCGGGAACCAGCCTCCCCAGGCCCACGACGCGCTGGCCGCCATGGACCTGCCGGTGGACGCCATATACACCTCCGACGGGTGGGGTGTGTCCAAGCCCGATCCCGCGTTCTTCGCCAAGGTCGTGGCGGTCTCGGGCCGCGAGCCGGGGGAGCTCCTCTACGTGGGCGACCGTCTCGACAACGACGTGTTCCCCGCCCGGCGGGCGGGCATGCGGACGGCCCTGATCCGCCGCGGACCCTGGGGATACCTCCACGCCGCCCGCCCGGAGGCGGCCCGGGCCGACCACGTCGTCGAGGGCTTCCCCGATCTGGTCGCCGCGATGCGGCCCTGACGGCCGCGGCCCGTTCCCGCGCCGGTGACGCGGGTCCGGCACGCGGGGGATCGTCCCCCGCGGTCCGCCGCGGGGGCGCCGGGATGCGACCACGCAGGGCTATTTGACGCGGTGGATGTGGACCGCGCGCTCCTCGGCCGACAGGTCGTGGACGTCGACGTCGGTGACGTAGGACTCCTGCAGTTCCTCGGAGCCCGGCGCGACCAGCCGGCCCTCGTCGTGCCGGGCCCGGTGGCGCTCCGGGGCCTCGCGCCGGAGGCGCTCGTCCAGGGTGTCCCGGTGCGCGGGGTCGTCCTCGACGATCTGGTGGTTGAAGCCGAGGTCGCTGGTCGCCTGCTCGACCTCGATCGACTGCTCGTCGCTCATCCCGTAGCGATCCGGAGGTAGTTGGCTCATACCGGGGCACTACCCGATACAGAGCAGGAAAACCGCAGGTCAGGAGTAGATATATCCCGAGCGTCCAGGGACGGCGCCGACTCGCGGCCTGCGGTCACAGCCCGGCCGCGGCTCCGATGAGCGAGCGCGGGTCGGCCGCCCCGGCCAGCACGCCCGAGGGGAGCACGTCGATGAGGTGGGCGTGGCCGAAGGCGGAGCCGTACGGCAGCGCGCCGACCGGATGGCCGCGCCGCGCCAGGCCCTCGCCCCACGGGGCGCCCTCCTCGACCTCGACCACGGCCTCGTCAGGCGCCCGCCAGGTGTCGAAGCCGGTGCCGCCGGAACCCAGCCGCCAGCGGGCGGCCCCGATCGCCTCGCCGGGGGTCTGGCCGCAGGAGAGCAGGCGGGTGAGGACCTGGAGCAGGATCTGCGGCTGGGCGTCGCCGCCCATGGTGCCCGCGACCGCGCGGAGCGAGCCGTCGGCGTGGGTGACCAGCGCCGGGACCAGGGTGTGCGGGGGGCGGCGGCCGGGGCCGTACTCGGCGGGATGGCCCGGGACGAGGGAGAAACCGATGCCTCGGTTGTGCAGGTTGATGCCGGTGCGGGGTTCGAAGACCAGGCTGCCGAACCCGGCGGCGTTGGACTGGATCAGCGAGACGCCCATGCCGTCGCCGTCCACCGCGCACAGGTAGGTGGTGTCGCCGGAGGCGGCCAGGTCGCGCACGGCGAGCCGCCGGGCCGGATCGATCAGGGCGCGGCGCCGGTCCGCCGAGTCCAGGGCGGCGGCGACGGACGCGCCCTCGAACAGCGATTCGGGCCGGTCGTACCCGGCCACCCGCGCGGACTCGACCAGCAGGTGGGCCCAGAGCGGGTCGGCGGGGTCGGCGGGCAGGTCGAGACCCTCCGCGACCGCGAGTCCGAGCAGCAACAGGTAGCCCTGGGAATTGGGCGGCATCGTCCACACGTCGTGCCCGAAGACCCGTGTGCGCAGCGGCTCGACCCACTCCGCGCTCCCCTTGGCCAGGTCGTCCTCGGTGTACTCGCCGCCGCCGGTCGCGAGCAGCCCTTCGCCGAACTCGCCGAGGTAGAACCCGTCCCGCCCGCCGGCCAGCGCCGTCAGAGCCCGGGCCACCCCCGGCCGCCGGACCAGGTCCCCGGCTGCCCGCGCCGGGGCGAAGTCCTCGCACAGCGGGGCGACCTTCGCCAGCCCGGGGGCCAGGAGCGGGGAGACCGGGAAACCGCCCGAGGCGTGGCCGACGGCCGGGGCGAGCACCTCGGCGAGCGGCAGCCTGCCGTACCGGCCGTGCAGGGCCAGCCAACCGTCCGCGCATCCGGGCACCGGAACCGAGCGGACGTCGTGGTGGAAGGGCATGTGCTCGTGTCCCTCGGCCCGCAGCCGCTCGGGGTCGGCGCCCGACCCCGCCCGCCCGGAGGCGTTGAGCGCCGCCGGAGCCCCCGGCCCGTCGTGCACGAGGGCGAACAGGTCCCCGCCCAGTCCGCACATGTGCGGTGCCGTCACCGCCAGCACGGCGTTGGCCGCCACGGCCGCGTCGGCCGCCGAGCCGCCCCTGTCCAGCATGGCGACCCCGGCCCTCGACGCCAGGTGATCGACCGTGCAGACCATGCCGGAGCGTGCGTAGCGCGTGTTGTGCATGTGCAGAGCGTACGGCCTCCCCTCCCGGCGAGGGCGTGCCCGCGGCGCGGGCACGGTCACGGGTCTCCCGCGGCACCTTAAGAGAATTTAATCGTTAGGAACCTTTCCTAACGAAGCTGGCTGAGGCAGGATGTCGTCACCCCCGATCCGCGTCCCGAGGTGACCGCCGTGACACGTCCGCGTACCGCCCTGCTGCTCCTCGCCGCCCTGGCCCTGCCGGCCTGCGCCGTCCCCGCCGCCGCATCCGTCGCCGATTCCGTCACCGGATCCTCCGGCGGGGCCGTTCCGGCCGCGGCCGGGGCCGCGCCCGCCTGGCAGCTCCGCTGGGCGCCGGAGCCCTCACGAACGGGTCTTTCCGCCTTCGAGACCGTCGAGGACGACCGGGCGGGCTCCCACCCCGCGGCCAAACCCCACATCAAGGCGGTGGGCGACACCTTCCGGTTCGACATGCACACGGTGGACCGCGACAGCGCCGCCGACAGGCAGCGCCAGGAGGTCACCGGCATGCGCAACGGCGCGTCGTACCTGCAGTGGCGGCTCGGCGAGACCTGGCGGGTCACCTACTCGATGTACGTTCCCGGCTCGCTCAAGGCCACCAGCACCTTCACGCACATCATGCAGACCAAGCAGCCGGGCACCGGCACCTCCCCCATCACGGTGACCTCGCTGCGCAGGGTCGGCGGGAAGCAGACGATCGAGCACAAGATCTTCGCCGGTGACATCCTCGTCGGGCGGACCGATCTCGAACCGCTGCAGGACAAGTGGGTGCGGGTCGAGTACGAGATCAAGATCGGCGACGGCACCGACGGATCGGTGCGCTGGGTCATCCGCGACGGCGGGACCACGGTGATCGACGCCCGGAAGACCGGCGTCGACACCTTCCTGGCCGACCGGGTCCGTCCCAAGTGGGGCATCTACCGCTCGCTCGGCGACACCTCCGGGTCGCTGCAGAACACCTACCTGCTCCTCCGTGACATGCGCGGCTACCAGCTGACCGGCGGTACCCCCGGCCCGGGCCCCACCCCGACGCCCACGGCCGCTCCCACCGGGACGCCGGCCCCCTCGCCCGCTCCGACGGGCGCGACGCCGTGGAAGGCGGGCACCGCCTACGCCGTCGGCGCCCGGGTCACCTGGGCCGGGCTGACCTACCGGTGCCTGCAGGCGCACACCGCCCTGGCCGGCTGGGAACCGTCCAGCGCCCCCGCCCTCTGGCAGCGCGTCTAGACCGCGATCCGCGCTACCCCGACCGGTGCGGCCGGCCGGGGCGGGGGCGGCGCAGACGCGGTCCGGGCGATGACGGAAGCACAGGCCGGGCGATGACGGAAGCGCAGGCTGGGCAATAAGGTGTCGGGCATCCCCGGACCCGCCGGACCGGGCCGTCCGCACAGGAGCGCTCGATGGCAGGGCATCGGATTCTCGTCGTCGACGACGACGCGGCGATCCTGCGCTCCCTGGGCAGGGGCCTGCGGCTGGCGGGGTTCTCCGTGGAGACCGCCGCTTCCGGGAGCCGGGCGTTGGATCTGGCGGGAGGGGCCGACGCGGTCGTCCTCGACGTATCGATGCCCGGGCTGCCGGGGACGGAGGTGTGCACCCGGCTGCGGGCCTCGGGTTCGGAGGTGCCGGTGCTGATGCTGTCGGCCATGGACGAGACGGCCGACCGGGTGGCCGGGCTGGCCGCCGGGGCCGACGACTACGTCGTCAAGCCGTTCGACCTGGAGGAGCTGGTGCTGCGGCTGCGCGCCCTGCTGCGCCGGGCCGGCCGCACGCCCGGCGCCCTGGTCCGGGTGGGCCCGCTGACGGTCGATCCGGCCGCCCGAAGGGTCGCCCTGGGCGGCAGGGAGGTCGGGCTGACGCGGCGGGAGTTCGACCTGCTGGAGGTGCTGGCGCGCAACGCGGGAGTCGTGCTGTCGCGCCCGGTGCTGCTGGAGCGGGTCTGGGGATACGACTTCGAGGTGACCGGCAACGCGGTGGACACCTTCGTCGGTTACCTGCGGCGCAAGCTGGAGGCGGGGGGAGAGCCTCGCATGGTGCACACGGTGCGCGGGGTCGGATTCGTGCTGCGGGAGTCCCCGCCGTGATCCCGTCGCCCGGCGCCGAACCGGCAGGGAGCCCCTCACCGCCGCGGGGGCGGTCGTGAACCGGCCGGCCGCCGCTCCCGGGACGGCCGGGAGGCGTCTCGCGGGGCGTCCGGCCATGCGGCTGTCCACCCGTTTCGCCGTCTGCCTCGCCGTGCTGGTGCCGCTCCTGGTGCTGCTGGCCGGGGCGCTCGTGCTGGGCCTGGCCGCCCAGGACCTGCGCGAGGAGCGGGACCGGCAACTGACGGTACGGCTGCGCGCGCTGACGCCGATGGCCTCGACCTACGCCCGGCGGGCCCGCCTGACGACCGGCACGGCGCCCGACCTCCTCGGCCGGCGGCTGGCGGTGGCGGCCACGGGCGCGGAGAGCCCGGGCGGGATGTACCTCGAGGTGCCCGGGATCGAGCCGCTCGTCGTCGGAGCCGTGCCCGCGGTCCTGCCCGCAGCCGGGGCCGGGCCGGGCGAGGCCGGAAAGGGCGGGATCCTCGCCGGCGGAGCGATCGGACCGGCCACCTTCACCGACGGCGGGCGGCGGTGGCGGTTCGCGGCGGCGGATCTCGGCGTCCGCGGTGACCGGGGCCGGCTGTGGGTGTTCGACCCGGAGGACCGCCTGTCCGGGCAGTTCCGCACGCTCGTCAGGAGGGTGGGGCTGACCACGCTGGTCGCGGCGGGCGCGGGGGCCGCGGCCGGTCTGGGGCTCGGCCGCTTCGCGGTCCGGCCGCTGACGGCACTCCGCCGGCAGGCGCGCGGGATCGACGCGCCGTCCCGTACGGGCGCCCGGCTGACGACCGCCTCGGGGGTCGCCGAGATCGACGAGCTGGCCGGTCTGGTCAACGAGCTGCTGGACCGGCGGGACGCGGCGGTGACGCGCACGGGCGAGGCGCTGGAGACCGCCCGCGCCTTCGCCGCCACGGCCGCGCACGAGCTGCGGACACCGCTGACCAGCATGGGCACCAACCTGGGCCTGCTCGACCACCCGGAGCTGGACCCGGCCGAGCGTGCCGAGACCGTCGCGGACCTGGTCGCCGAGCATGCCCGGATGCAGCGCCTGATCATGATGCTGCGCGGGCTGGCCCGCGGTGAACTGCTCGACCCCGCGGCCTTCACCGAGGTCGACCTGACCGAGATCGTGGCCGCCGCGGCCGAGGACGCCCGCCGCCGCCACCCGCACGCAGTCATCACCACCGTGCTCGCGGACGGCCTCCCCGTCCGCGGATGGGCGGAAGGGCTGCGGATGATCGTGGACAACCTGCTCGACAACGCCGCGCTCCACGGTGCGGACGCCCACGGCCACGCCACGATCACCGTCATCCTGTCTCCGGCTCCGGTTCCGGCTCTCTCCCCGGTCACGCCCCCGGACGGCCCGTCCTCCGACCTCCCCGCTCCGGCCGGCGGCGTCGTCCTCGCCGTCCAGGACGCCGGCCCCGGCATCCCGCCCGCCGACCGGGAAACGGTGTTCGCCCGGTTCCACCGGCGCGCCGGCAGCCCCGGCTCCGGCCTCGGCCTCACCCTGGTCCACCAGCAGACGACGCTGCACGGCGGCACCGTCACCGTGACCGGCCCGCACGGCGGCGCCGGGGGGGACGGCGGCGGGACACGCGTCGAGGTGCTCCTGCCGTGGGCGGGCCGCCCGGCGGAGCGGCCCGCAGCCGTGTCCTGGCTGAAGTGACCGTCGGGGACGCCGCGCCGACCGCCACGGAACCCCGGCGACCCCGGTCGCCGCGGCGTCGCCAGGTCGGCGGAGTCCCGTCCCCCGGCCGCCGGTCCGGTCGCCCCACCCTCAGGGGAGTTCCAGGTCGGGTTCCCCGAGGGCGCTCCGGAGATGGGCCATCAGGTGCCGGAGCGCCTGGAAGCGTTCGCGGGCCGGTGCGGTCAGCAGCGCGTCCAGCAGGTCCTCCTCGTGCTCGGTCAGCGGCACCATGCGCAGATGGGCCATGCGGCGCGAGCCCGCGGTCCGGGGGACGTCGTGGATCGCGTACAGCGCGTCGACGACGGTCTCGACGCAGATCGACGACCAGAAACCCTGCTCCCGGACGTCACCCGACTCGGCCGCCCGATCGAGCTTGGCCTGGCCGTGCCAGAGAAGCGAGGCGAGGTTCTGGCGGGCCTCGACCGAGGTCCGGTACGTTTCCAGTACCGCCCGCGCCCGCGCGGCCAGCCGCTCCGCCGGGCCGGAGTCGTGCACCACCTCGCCCTCGAGAAAGGCGAAGAGCCACGACGTGCGCGCCCGGTCGAAGCGCGCGAGCCAGGCCGCCTCGGTCCGCGCGATCCACTCGACCAGCAGCCCGTCACGGACGGTGCGCCGGGAGACCGGAAGCGACGTCTGCTCGGCGGTGACCACCAGGAGATCGACGTCGGACGTGGGGCGATGCTCGCGCCGGGCCACCGAACCGCCGATCAGGACGGCGAGGACGTCGTCGCGGGCGGCGAGTTCGCCGGCCGCCCTGACGGCGAGGGCGTGGTGAAGATCCATCCCACGACTCTCGGCCCCCGCGCCGTCCGGCGCAATCCGCCGTGGACGACGTGGAAGGCCAGGCCGTACGGTGTCGGCCTCCGGGGCGCCTTCCGCCGGGCCGTCCGGTGAAGGGGCGGGCCGCCCCGGGCCGGAGGTCAGCCGGTCGCGGTGGCGTCCGCCGGGCCGGTGGTCTCGTGCGCGGCCGTACGGCGCCAGGCGGGGCGCCCGGCGGTGTAGGTGGCCAGGCAGCGGCCCGGTCCGTCGTGGAGCAGGGCGGTGCAGGCGGTCTCAGCGTCGGCCTCGACCGCGAAGACGGCGAAGTCGGCACGGCTGCCCGCCTCCAGGCCGCCCAGGCGGCCGGGACCCTCGGCCAGGCCCAGGGCCCGGGCTCCGCCGAGGGTCAGGGACTCGACCAGGAAGCGGTCCACGGCGGGATCGCGGGGGAGGGTGCGGCCGAGCACGCGGGCGGCGGTCAGCGGGTCGCCGCCGGTCCGGGTGCCGACGGCGATCGTGTTCTCGCCGTCCAGCAGGCCCTCGGCGGCGAAGGGGGAGGAGAGGACCGCGACGGTTCCCCGGGCGCGCAGGAGCTTGCGGCCGGCCTCGCCGAGCGGGCCGGAGAGCGCCACGTGGGTGCCGGGGCCCAGTGCGCCCACCCGGTCCAGGAAGCCGGCGTCCAGGAAGACCGCGTCCGGGAATCCGGAGTCCGGGGCTGCGGTGGGGCGGCCGAGTTCGACCAGGAGCCGCAGGCCGAAGGTCCTGGACAGGATGGCCAGGTCCTCCATGACCACGGGGTCGGGGGAGTGCGCGGCGATGCCGATGATCCCGGGGTGGTCCACCTCGCGGATGGCGGTGATGAGCCGGTCGCGCTCGCTCGCCTCCCAGAGGTGCTCGTCCTCGCAGCGCGTCTCCAGGTAGGTCACCCCGCCGAGGGCGGTCTCGCCGGGGACGGAGGCGGCGTCCAGGTCGGCGGCCACGCCGGCGACCGCGGTGACGCCGTGGGCGGGCGCGGACAGGAGACCCCGGTCGAGCCGGACGTGCGCGTCGATCAGCCCGGGAACGATCATGCCCGGCCAGTGCACCGAGCCGGAGTCGGGATGGGCGGCCTCGATCTCCGCGCGGGGTCCGACGGCGATCACCCGGTCGCCCCGGACGGCGAGCGCGCCGTCGGCGACCGGCGGTCCGGAGACGGGCAGCAGCAGCGGGGCGCTGTGCACCGTCACCGCGGAGAGCGCATGCGTGCCGAGGAGGCGACCGGCGCGCATGGGCATAGGCACTCCTGTCCGAAGGTCCTCCGGAGAGACTAGACGGGCCGGTCCGGACTTCTCAAACACCCCGGCTTCCGTGGCGCAGGGAGGTCCTGCTGATTCAAGGAAGGCCGTTGATCTCCGCTTGACTGCTATATAACGTCATTTATCGTGATCAAACCCCCCAGGTTGGCGAAGGCGCTGATCGCGGCAGTGATCCTGCTTCCCCTCGGCCTCGCCTCCATCCCCGCGTCCGCCGAACCGGCTCCCGATCCCGAGCACCCCTGGCGGCTGAACCACTGGCCGCAGCAGCAGCCCTGGCAGCAGGACGCCCCGGCGACCGCGCTGCGGGGCGGCCGCCCGGGCGCCCCCGCCCCGATCGATCCGCAGAACTGGAAGAACCCGGACCACATGACGTGGGCCGACTACGTCAAGCCCCCGGGAACGAACTGGGCCGACCCGGCGGTCCAGGGCTCCGAGCGCACCTTCCGCGGCGCGCTGGTCCTGCTCGACTACCCCAACCAGCCGTTCGTGGTCACCCGGCCGAAGGGCTCGACGGTCTTCGGCAACCCCAGCGCCGAGGCCCACGACGTCCCGCGCGAGGAGGTCGCCCGGTTCTACAAGGACTTCCTCAACACCCCCAACCAGCTCAACCGCGGCCACACCATCCATGAGTACTGGATGGAGGACTCCGGCGGGCGCTACGGCGTCGACCTGACCGCCTTCGGGCCGTACCAGATGCCCGGCAAGTCCCACGAGTACGCCATGGAGTTCCAGGGCGGCACTGCCTGCCCGGCAGGGGACACCTGCACCAGGAACATCAGGACCGACGGGCGGGCCGCGTGGACCGCCGCCGAGGGGCCGGAGGTCCCCGCCGGGTTCGATTTCGTCTTCTATCTGAGCGCCGGGCAGGACGAGTCGGCCACCTGGCAGGAGTTCGGGCCGATCAAGTTCCCGACGAAGGAGGCGGTGACCGACGAATTCGGCCCGCCGGACCCGGCCCTGCCCAACTGGGCCAGGACCCGCTACGTCGAGTGGACGTCCTGGGCCTCGGCCGCCTCCATCTGGCCCAACGCCGGAGGCGGCTCCTCCACCCAGGCCGAGAGCTCGGGCCAGGGCGTCTACGCCCACGAGCTCAGCCACATCCTGGGCATCGGCGACAACTACAACAACCCGTTCGGGGTACCGCCGCGCCGCGCCTACACCGGCATCTGGGAGATGCTCAGCCGGGGCAGCTTCAACGGCCCCGGCGGCCCGCACAGCCGTTGGATGATCCCGCCCACCGGCGGCGGCTCGATGGGCGCCCAGCACATGCTCCGCAACAAGATCAAGCTGAAGATGGTCGACGAGAAGAACGTCCTGCGCCTGTCGCGCGAGGCGCTCGACGAGTCCGGGCCGGTGGTCGCCAGGGTGACCGCCCGCGCCGTGCAGCCGGGCGAGAAGGGGTTGTCGGGCGTCAACGTCGCCTTCGACACCGGCGACAGGAGCCCGGCCTGCGACGTGGCCACCGACCCGTTCTGCGACGGCGGCGGCTACGAGAACTACACCGTCGAGGTCGTCGACCGGATGGGTTCCGACTCCTTCACCCCGGACTCCGGAGTCCTGCTGGCCAAGACCAAGAACGAGGACCGGGCCCCGTTCGAGTGGGTGATCGACGCCAACCCGCAGGACATCGGGATGACCGACTACGTCCTGCCGGACGGCACCGCGGTGCCGATCACGGTCGGCGACTACCGCCAGCTCTCGGACGCCCTCTTCCACGCGGGGACCGGTTCCGGCAGCGAGTTCGAGTACGTCGACGAGGCCAACCGCCTGCACTTCTACGTGCTGGACGTGCACCGTGACCGCACGGGCGTGCTCGCCTACACGGTCGCGATCCGCTCCCTGGACGGGGCGGGTCCGGCCAGGCGCGGCGTGCGGCTGCTCCCGGCTGTGGGGAGGCCCGCTCAGGGTTACTCCACCTGCAGTTTCCCGCTGTTCAACACCGGAGGGAAGGCCCCCGCCCAGGGACGGCATCCCGAGGACGTGAGCGCCTACCTCGGCAGTGACGTCTACCGGCTCTCGGCCACCGTCGAAGGCCGCGGCTGGACGGCCTCGGTGCCCAACGAACTGGCGACCGCGAAGGCGGGAGCCCGCACGCAGGCGGTGGTCCACGCCGAGCGGGCCCCGGGCGGCAGCCGGCTGGCCACGGTCACGCTGACCGCCGTCTCCGAGAGCGACCCGTCCAGGACGGCCAGGGCGACCTGCCACGTGGTCGGCCTGTAGGAGGGACCGGGCAGGAAGTCCGAGCAGGAGGACGGCGGGCGGCAGGACACTGAGAGGGGGTACGGCGCGCGCCGCACCCCCTCTCCGAGCCGGGAGGTGAGGGCCGGCACGGGCGGTGGCCGGTCCGCGCCGGGGAGCCGCCGCGAACCGGCCGGGCCCGGAGACGCGCTAAAGGCCGAGGTCGCGGCCGATGAGCTCGCGCATGATCTCGTTGGACCCGGCCCAGATGCGGGTCACCCGCCCGTCCATCCAGGCGCGGGCCACGCGGTACTCCTTCATGTAGCCGTAGCCGCCGAACAACTGCACACAGCCGTCCAGCACCTCGTTCTGCACCTCGGAGGTCCACATCTTGGCCTTGGCGGCGTCGACCGCGCTCAGCTCGCCCTCGGCGTGGGCGGCGATGCACTGGTCCACGAAGGCCTGGGAGACCTCGATCTTGGTCACGAGGTCGGCCAGGACGAACTTGTTGTGCTGGAAGGAACCGACGGCCTGGCCGAAGGCCTTGCGTTCCTTGACGTAGACCAGGGTCTCGGCGAGCACCGCGGCCGCATGCGCCAGGTTCGCCACCGCCGAGCCCAGCCGCTCCTGCGGCAGCCGTTCCATCATCGCGATGAAGCCCCGGTCCACCTCGCCGATCACGTTCTCCCCGGGGACGCGCACGTTCTCGAAGAACAGCTCGGCGGTGTCGGCCTCCGGCTGGCCCACCTTGTCCAGCTTGCGGCCCCGGGTGAAGCCTTCCATCCCGGTCTCCAGCGCCAGCAGCGTGATGCCCTTGGCCCGCTTCTCCGGGCTGGTCCTGGCGGCGACCACGACCAGGTCGGCGCAGTAGCCGTTGGTGATGAAGGTCTTGGAGCCGTTGACGATCCAGTCGGAGCCGTCGCGGACGGCGGTGGTGCGCAGCGCGGCCAGGTCGGAGCCGCCGCTCGGCTCGGTCATGCCGATGGCCGTGATCATCTCGCCGGAGCAGAAGCGCGGCAGCCAGCGCTTCTTCTGCTCCTCGGTGGTCAGCTCGACCAGGTACGGCGCGACCACGTCGTAGTGGATGCCGAAGCTGGAGGACAGGGCCGCGCTCTGGCCGGACAGCTCCTCGCCCAGCACCGCGTTGAAGCGGTAGTCCCCGGCCGCGCTCCCGCCGTACTCCTCCGGGACCTCCAGCCCGAGGAAGCCCTGCCGCCCGGCCTCCAGCCAGATCTCGCGGTCGATCATCCGGTTCTCGATGAACTCCTCGGCACGGGGGGCGACCGAGCGGGCGACGAACTCCCGGACCGAGGCGCGGAAGGCGTCGTGGTCGGGACCGTAGAGAGTACGTTTCATGACATATCAGTGTACCGACCGGTCGGTATCGCCTTCGGAGGGGGACCGCCGGCTTTGCGTCTGCTTGAATGAATCTTGAAAGCAGCATGCCGGCCCCGCCGGGGCGCGGTCTTCCTCGGGGGAGCAGATGCCCGGGTCGTCACAGGTTCCCGATCGCCGGAAGGGCAGGCCGCCCGGCGGGCCGCCGCGCCGTACGATCTCGCTGGCGGCGCCCGCTGCGGCCGGAATCGCCGCCGCGGTGGCCAGCATCCTCGCCACGTCGCTGGACGTGTGGGACCTGCCCACCATGGCGAAGGTCGCCGTCACCGTGCTCGCCGGACTCCTGGTCGGCCTGCTCACCTGGGCCACGACCGACCGGCGGTCCGCGCTGCCCGCCGCCCCGCCCGACCACTCCTGGCGCCCTCCCGACCAGTGGCCGCCGGTCCCCGCGCACTTCACCGGCCGGACCGACGCGCTGGCCGAGTTGCGCGAGGTGTTCGCCCGGCGCCGACCGCGCGGCCGGGACGAAGGCGCCTCGCCGCTGGTCGTCTCGGTGTACGGCAGGGGCGGCGTCGGCAAGTCCATGCTGATGACCAGGTTCAGCCACGAGATCGCCGGCCGCTTCCCCGACGGGCGGCTCTACGCCGATCTGCGGGGCGCGGTGGACGCCCCGATCCGGCCCGAGGAGGTGCTGACCGGCTTCCTGCGGGCGCTCGGCGTGCGGCTCACCACCGACCCGGGCGGCCTGGACGAACTGCGCAAGCTCTGGCTGACGTGGACCAAGGGCAGGCGCATCCTGATCGGCCTGGACAACGCCGAGAGCGGCGACCAGGTCAAGGATCTGATCCCGGCCGAGCCGGGCTGCGCGGTCATGATCACTTCTCGGCATCCGCTGCACCTGCTCAACACCTACGACAAACGGCTGTCGGTGTTCGGCGAGGCCCAGGGCGTGGAACTGCTGGCCCGGCTGGCCGGGGACGACAGGGTCGCCGCCGATCCGGAGTCCGCCCGGGAGATCGTCCACATGTGCGACCACCTGCCGCTGGCCATCAGCATCTGCGGCGGGCGTCTGGCCACGCGGGAGAACTGGTCGCTGCGCGAGCTGGCCGGCCGGCTCAGGGACGAGCGCCGCCGCCTGGACCAGCTCGAGCTGGCTCCCAGCCTGGACAAGAGCGTGCGTGCCTCGCTCCAGCTCAGCTACGACGCCTGCACCGGCATCCAGCGCCGCCTGCTGCGCGGGCTCAGCCTGCTCACCGCCCCGGACGTGCCCGGCTGGGTCGCCGGCGAGCTGCTCGCCACCTCCGAGCTGGACGGCGCCGACCAGCTCGAGGCGCTCATCGACACCCAGCTCGCCGAGTGCTCGGGCGTCGACTCCTCCGGCACGATGCGCTACCGGCTGCACGACCTGGTCCGGATCTTCGCCCGCGAGCTGGCCGGCTTCCACGACGCCGACGACTCCGGCCGGGCCGCCGTCGAGCGCGTGCTCTCCGGCTACCGGCGCCGGGGCGAGGCGGCCGCCATGGCCCGCTGGCCGCAGGACTGGGGCCGCAGCGGCCGCAGCGGCCGCAGCGGCCACAACAGCCACAGAGGGCAGCACGACGGGGACCAGGCGGCCACGGCGCGGGCCCAGAGTTCGGCGGCCGACTGGCTCAACGCCGAGCGGCTGACCGCGGTCGCCATGATCAACGAGGCGCGGAGCCTGGAGCTGTGGGAGCTGACCTGGGGCCTGAGCCGGGCCTTCTGCTCGCTGTGCCACTCGCTGCGGGCCTACTGGTCCGACTGGCGGGCGGTCGCCGAGATCCTGTGCGAGGCCGCCGAGAACATGGAGGACCGGCGGGCGCTGGGCATCGCGCTGCTGGACCGGGCGGCGGTGACCGGCGGGCAGGGCAGCCACCAGACCGCCCGCGAGGACGCCGAACGTGCGCTGGCCGTCTTCACCGACCTCGGCGAGCGGTGGTGGGCCGCCCGGGCGATGCGCTCGGTCGGCATGACCCTCTTCAGCGACGGCAGCCTCGACCGGGCGCAGGGCTACCTCGTCGGCGCGATCGCCGCCTTCAAGGGCGAGGAGGACCGGTGGTGGTCGGCGAGGACCCAGCGCAACCTGGCCGAGCTCCGGCTCGCCCAGCGCCGGCCCGAGGAGGCCATGCAACTGCTGGAGGAGGCCCTGGCGGTCTTCGAGCACGACCGCAACCGCTACTCCGAGGCGCAGACGCTGCGCGCCTACGGCGAGGTGCTCGGCGCCACCGCGCGGAGCCTGCGCGAGCGAGGGGAGCTCCGCGCCGCCCAGGACCACTTCACCCGGGCGGGGTTCAGCCTGGACCGCGCCGCGGAGATGTTCCGGCTCCGGGGGGAGGAATGGGAGTTCGCCCGCTGCCTGCGCGCGGCCGGCGAGGTCGGCAACCCGGCGAACCGGCTGAACGAGCTGAAGTACATCCGGCAGGCCGCCGATCTGCTGGACAAACTGGGCGACTCCTGGGGTGTGGCCAGGACCGAGCTCTCCGCCGGGCGGGTGCACGCGCGGACGGGCCGGATCCGGGAGGCCGAGCGCTCGCTCCGGCAGGCCGTGACCGCCTTCGAGGAGCTGGAGGACCGGTGGTGGATGGCGCGGGGCCTGCGCTACCTCGGAGAGGCGCACCTGGACGCCGGGGAGTGCGAGGCGGCGATCCCGCCGCTCAGCGACGCTCTGGAGATCTACCGCAGCCTCGGCAACCAGTCGGGGATGGGCCGGACCCTGGACTTCCTGCACCGCGCCAGGCAGTGCCCGGACCGGACCTGACCCGGCCCCCGTCTCCGGTGCCCCGTTCCACAGGCTCCGCGCGGAGCCCCGCAGGGACGCCCGGTCGCGGGTCGCCGGTTCCGGAGGGGCCCGGTCACGTCCTCCCGGTGCCGGCCAGGTGCCCTGCGGCCCGGCGGGCCTCCTCCATGCTCTCCAGGAACAGCTCCCTGATCTGCCGTGCCTGGCCGGTCATCTCCTCCAGGCGCGGTACGGCCAGCTCGTCGCCGGCCGTCTCGGCGAGCAGGTCCTCGTACTGCGAGGTCCGCTCGGCCAGCAGTTCCAGTTGCCGGTAGGAGTGGTAGACCGCGTCGGCCCTGCGGACCTGGGCGGCGTACTCCTCCAGCGCCCGGACCCGCTCGGTCAGGGAGTCCGCGACCCGCTCCAGCGCCCTGGAGTAGGGGGCGAAGGCCTCGGCCACCTCGGGAGGCGGCGTGCCCGGGACGATCCGCCGGTGCTCGGCCCTCATGGCCGAGAGCCGGGCCAGCTTCGTGGCGATCTGCCATACCTGGTCGGGCAGGGTCACCGCGTTGTCGATCGCATCGAGCAGGCCGGCGCGGTTGACCTGGGAGCCGAGCACGGTCTCGGCGGCGTCCTGCGCGCGGCGCAGCAGCGCGCCGCAGCCGGCGTCGAGGTCCTCGGGCAGGATGAACCGGTTGCCGTGGTCGAGGGCCACCCGCATGCGGCGCCGTGCCTGCCGGGCCGCGGGGTCGGCCGTCAGCCGGCGCATCCCGGTGAGGGCGCCGACCACGACCAGGAGGACGAGCATGCCCGCCAGGCTGGTCAACGCCCAGACCAGTCCCAGCAGGGCGGTGACCGAGAACACCTTGACCGGGTCCGGCCCCGGGGCGGAGGGGATGTCGCCCAGCCGGACCGAGCGGAGGATTTCGGGGCTGGAGCGCAGCACGGAGGAGACGGAGGCGGGGAGGGAGGGATCGACGACCAGGCTGGGGGGACGGGTGCGTGGCTCCACACGACCTCCTCGCGGTGAGAATCGTCAGGTGCTTCCCACTTTTAAGCATCCTGAGCGTTGTGGAGCAATTTAGGACGCTAGAGGATGAACATTGGCATTTTCGGTAATACACCCTGTCTGCTAACTGTGCGGTCATATACCGATGTATAGACTCGTCCGTGATGAACGACTTCACGCGATGGATCGATCTTGACGGTGCCGTCAACGTGCGCGACCTCGGCGGGCTCGCCACCGTAGACGGCGGGACCACACGATTCGGCCGGGTGTACCGGTCGGACAACCTGCAGGGGCTGACCGAGCGCGACGTCGAACGCCTCGTCGCCGAGCTCAAGCTCCGCCATGTCATCGACCTGCGCTCGGGCCCCGAGGTCTCCCTGGAAGGGCCCGGCCCGCTCACCAGGGTCCCCGAGGTGAGCATCCACCACCTCACCCTCTTCGCCGAGGGGGGCAAGCACACCGACGTCGACGCCGACACGATCGACGCCGACCGGGTGCTGCCCTGGCAGCAACGCGCCGAGGAGGACCTGGCCGAGCTGCGGGTCACCGGTTTCTACTACGCCTACCTGCGCGACCGCCCCGACTCCGTGGTGGCCGCCCTGCGTGCCATGGCCCACGACGACGGTGCCGCGATCGTGCACTGCGCGGCGGGCAAGGACCGCACCGGCGTGGTCTGCGCCCTCGCTCTGGAGGTCGCCGGGGCCACCCGCGAGGCCATCGTCGCCGACTACGTCGCCACCGGCGAACGCATCGAGGGCATCCTGGCCCGGCTGCGCGCCAGCTCCACCTACCGCGACGACCTCGACACCCGCTCGGCCGACGAGCACCGTCCCCGCCACGAGTACATCGAGCAGTTCCTCCGCGTGCTGGACGACCGCTTCGGCGGGCCGCTGGAGTGGCTCGCCGCCCAGGGCTGGACCGAGGCCGACTCCCGGGCGCTGAAGTCCCGCCTGCGCGACTGAGACCCCGGCAGCGGGGAGCCTCCGCGACCGGAAGCCCGGCGACCGGTGCTTCCCCGGCCACGGCGGCCGGGGAAGCGCGGACCGGGAACCCGCCCACGGTGGTGGGGGGCCGAGGCGAGGACGACGGCGGGGCCTACGGGGCGGGGCGCAGGGAGACGGTCACGCCCTCGGCGGCGGAGCGGCGGGCGGCTTCCAGGACGGTGAGGGCCTCGACCGCCTCCTCGACGCCGACCGGGGGCGGAGCACCCTCGCGGAGAGCCGCGGCCACGGCCCGGTAGAAGCCGAGGTAGTCGCCGGGCTCGGTGCGGATCCTGCGGCTGTCGGCGTCGGTGCCGAGCACGCCCCAGCGCTCCTCGGGGTCGTCGCCGAAGCCGGGCGAGTCCGGGGTGAGACCCGCGCGCAGGCGGTCCTCCTGGACGTCCAGGCCGTGCTTGACGTAGGCGGCTCGCGAGCCCAGCACGCGGAAACGCGGCCCGAGCTGCGGGGTCACCGCACTGACCCACAGGTGCGACCGGGCGCCGCTCGCGTGGGCGAGGGCGATGAAGGTGTCGTCGTCGGAGACGACCTGGGACCGGCGGACGTCGGACTCGGCGTAGACCGAGACGGCCGGGCCCAGCAGGTGCAGGGCCTGGTCGACCAGGTGGCTGCCGAGGTCGTACAGCAGGCCGCCGACCTCCTCCGCGCCGCCCAGCTCCCGCCAGCCGCCCTTGGGGACCGGTCGCCACCGCTCGAAGCGGGACTCCAGCCGGTTCACGGTGCCGAGCTCGCCGGAGGCGACCAGCCGCTCGATCGTCAGGAAGTCGCCGTCCCATCGCCGGTTCTGGAAGACGGTCAGCATCAGCCCGCTCTCACGGGCCAGCCGCAGCAGGCCCCGCGCCTCCTCCGCGGTCGCCGCCAGCGGCTTGTCCACCACCACCGGCAGCCCCGCCTTCAGGGCCGCCTCGGCCAGTGGGACGTGGGTGCGGTTGGGGGAGGCGACCACGACCAGATCGACGGAGTCGTTCAGCTCGGCGGCGTCGGCCACCGGCCGCGCGCCGTACCGGGCCGAGACCTCGTCGGCCCGCCCGGGGTCACGGGTCACCACGGCCGACAACCGCAGGCCGGGCGTGGCGGCGATCAGCGGGGCGTGGAAGAACGCTCCGGCCACGCCGTACCCGACCAGGCCGACACGCAGTTCAGTCATTGCGGCGCTCGTCCCGTTCGGCCAGGAAGGCCTCGAACTGGGCGGCGAGCTCGTCACCGGTGGGCATCTCGGCCGGCTCGGCGATCAGGTTCTCCCGCTCGGAACCGGCGGCGAAGGCGTCGTACTGCTGCTCCAGGCCGCTGATCGCGGTGGACAGCTCCTCGGACGCCTCGATCTGCGCGGCGATCTCCGCGGTGGTGCGGCTCGCGGCCTCACGCAGGCTCTCCAGCGGGAAGACCAGGCCGGTGCCGCCGGTGACCGCCTCCAGCGCGGTCACCGCGGCCGTGGGGTACTCGGCCTGGGCGAGGTAGTGCGGGACGTGCACGGCGTAGCCGAGGGCGTCGTGGCCCTTCGCGCCGAGCCGGAACTCGATCAGGGCGGCCGCGCTCCCCGGGACCTGGACCTTGCCGAAGGCGCTGGTCTGCCCGGAGACCAGCTCGGGACGGCTGGCGTGACCGGTGACGCCCAGCGGGCGGGTGTGCGGGACGGCCATCGGGATGCCGTGCGTGGTGACCAGCTTGCCGACGCCCAGACGGATGACGAGGGCCTCGACGGCGGCGGTGAACAGCTCCCACTCACGGTCCGGCTCGGGACCGGACAGCAGCAGGAACGGCGTGCCCGTCGCGTCGTGGACGAGGCGCATGACGAGCTGGGGGCTCTCGACGTCCACCCATCGGTCGGTGTCGAACGTCATGACCGGGCGCCGGGACCGGTAGTCGAGCAGGCGGTCCACGTCGAAGGTCGCGATGACCCGGTGCTCCAGCTCGGCGAGGAGATGGCCGACGGCGAGCCGACCGGCCCCGCCCGCGTCCACGAAACCGTCGAAGTGGTAGAGCAGCACCGGATCGGTCAGCTCAGGAAGGTCTTCGCTGAGCCGGTAGAGATCCGTCGGGTCGGACACCGTTTCCAGCCTTTCGTCGATCGTCTCTTCAGATGAACCCGCGGGATGCCCGGTGAATTCCGGCGGTCCCGGCGACACTGGAGGGCACCCTACCGGGGCACAATGGTTTGCATGCAGTCCGACCCGGAGCTCGAGGAGTTCGCCACCCGCCTGTTCGACCTGGCCAGGCGCGGGGAGACCGAGCACCTGCGCGCCTACGTCGAGGCCGGCGTCCCGGCGAACCTGACCAATGACAGGGGCGACACGTTGCTGATGCTCGCCGCCTACCACGGTCACACGGAGACGGTCCGGGCGCTGGCGGTGCTGGGCGCCGACCCGGGGCGGCCCAACGACCGCGGCCAGACCCCGCTCGCCGGAGCCGTCTTCAAGAAGGAGTCCGAGGTGATCCGGGCGCTGCTGGAAGCGGGCGCGGATCCGGACGCCGGCACGCCGTCGGCGTCCGACGCGGCGCGGATGTTCGGCCAGGACGAGTATCTTGAATGGTTCGGTCAATAGCCGAAAGGCTAGGCTGTCCGTTATTCCACGTATATAGGAAATTTTGTGGCCTTCGGCCATGCTTGTTCTGTGGCACTCCCTCCGGCGAACCTGTCCTGCCAGCCCCTCCAGCTCCCCCCGCTGTCCTGCCCCTTCCCCAGTGAGGTGAGTCCCTACGCGGAGCGGGTCGACAAGGAGACCATCGTCTGGGCCGCCGGAGCCGGACTGCTGGACGGCACCGAGATGCTGTCCCGCTACAGGCAGGCGAGGTACGGCTGGCTGGGAGCCCGGACCTACCCTTACGCCGCCTACCACACCCTTCGCCTCGTGACCGACTGGTGTGTGTGGCTGTTCGCCTTCGACGACGTCTTCTGCGAGACCGACCGGCACGCCGCCGAGATCGCCCGGGCGCTGCCGCAGTTCGTCGCCGTCCTCGACGATCTCGAGGCGGGGCAGGACGACGGGCAGGTGGAAAACGTGTTCGCCCGGGCGCTGCTGGAGCTCAAGGGCCGGGTCTCCCGGTACGGCGGGGCCGACCAGGTCGACCGGTGGCGCGGCGTCACCAAGGACTACCTGTTCGCCCAGGTCTGGGAGGCGGCCAACCGGCAGGACAAGGTGGTGCCGACCTTCGACGACTACATCCTCATGCGGCGGCGGACCGGGGCGATGCTCACCGTCTTCGCCCTCATCGACGTCGCCTCCGGGCTGCGCCTCACTCCGCAGGAGTGGCGCCATCCAGACGTGCGGGCGATCACCGAGAGCGCCAACGACGTCGTGGTCTGGGACAACGACCTCATCTCCTACCCCAAGGAGCGAGGCGCGGGCAACTCGGTCAACAACCTGGTGAACGTGCTGGCCCGGCACCGCGGCTGCTCCTTCCAGGAGGCCATGGACGAGATCGGCGGGATGAGGAACCTCGCCGTCGGCCGGATGGTCGGGCTGGGGACGTCGCTGGCGGAGCTCGGCTCGGAGGCGGTGGACGCCTACGTGCGAGGGCTGGAGTACTGGGTCAGCGGAAGCATCGACTATTCGCTGAGCAGCCCTCGCTACACCACCGCCTGGAAGGGGGACGGTCTGCGCGCCGGGTGACCCGGACCGGGGGGTCAGAAGGGACGGCGCATCCGGACCGGCGGTTCAGATCGGGGAGAACGGGTCTTCCGGTTCGGGGTCGTCGCCGAGGGCGAGCTCGATCAGCTCGTCCAGGTTGAGCTTCTTGCCCCGGGCGAACATCTCCTCGTGCTCCTGCTCGCCGAGGAGCCGCTTGCACTCCTTGATGGCCTGGTCGTGCTCGGTGTTGAAGAACGGCGAACCCAGCCGCGGCATCCCGAACGCCCGCCAGTTCTGCTGGCCGCCTCCCATCAGCTGCGACGCGAGCGCGGGACGGCCCTCGTCCAGGGTCAGCCTGGCGATCAGCTCGACCGTCAGGCCGATGCCGAGCAGGTCGTGGAAGTAACGCTTGAGCCGCAGCGACTCGCGGGCGTGCGCCATCGCCTCGTCCGCCCGGCCGAGCCCGTGGAAGGCGGTGGCCAGGGCGTAGATGGCGTAGGAGCGCAGCCAGACCTCGCCGCGCTGGGTGCACACGGCGATGCAGTCGCGCAGCAGCACCTCGGCCTCGGCCGGGTCGTTCTGCATGAGCAGCACCATCGAGAGCTCGACGATCGAGGGGAGCAGGCCGGGGTTCAGCTCGCGGCCGCTCTTGTGGAACTCGATCGCGACGCCGAGCAGCGCGCTGGCCTTCTGCAGGTCGCCCTGGAGGAACGCCGCGGTCCCCAGCATCTTGGTGGCCAGGATGACGGCGCCCGAGTCGCCCACCCGGACCGCGTCGGAGCTGCACTGCTCCGCGGCCTCGATGGCGCCCTTGGTGTTGCCCTGGCTGCTGTGGATGTAGGACAGCACCCACAGGGCCTTGCACCGCTCGGAGCTGGGGTTGGGGACCAGCGAGAGCGCCTTCTCCAGGTAGAGCCTGCCCTCACGGGCCAGCCCGCAGGCCACCCACATGAACCAGAGTGAGGAGAGCAGCCGCAGGCCGGCCTCCGCTTCGCCGGGTCTGTTCAGGCAGTAGTCGAGCGCGACGCGGACGTTGTCGTGCTCGTGCCGCATCCGGACGTACCAGTAGACCTGGCGGGGGCCGGACCAGGCCTCCTCGCCGCGTATGGCGAGCTGCAGGTAGTAGTCGCGGTGCCGCTCGCGCACCGCGTCGGTCTCGCCGAGCTTGTCCAGCCACTCCTCGCCGTACTGGCGCAGGGTGTCGATCAGCCGGTAGCGGTGCCCCGAGGGGGTGCCGTCGCTCAGCAGGATGGACTTCTCCACCAGGCTGGAGATGAGATTCATGATCCCTTCGCCGGGGAGGTTCTCCCCGGCGCAGACGTAGCGGGCGGCGTCCAGTTCGAAGTCCCCGGCGAAGACCGAGAGCCGGGCCCAGAGCAGCCGTTCGGCGGGTTCGCACAGCTCGTGGCTCCACCCGATCGCGGCGCGGAGCGTCTGGTGCCGGGGCAACGCCGTGCGGCTGGCGCCGGCCAGCAGGCTGAAGCGGTCGGCCAGCAGCGCGAGGATCTGCTCCACCGACAGCGCCCGCATCCGGACCGCCGCCAGCTCGATGGCCAGGGGGATGCCGTCCAGCCGGCGGCAGAGCTCGGAGACCGGGCCGATGTTGTGCTCGTCGAGCGTGAAGCTGGGCAGGACCGCGCCGGCCCGGGCGGCGAAGAGCTGCACCGCCTCGTTGGTGAAGGGGTTCTCCCCGGGGGCGTCGCCGGGGACGGCCAGCGGCGGGATGGTGACGGTGTATTCGCCCCGGGCGTTCAGCGACTGGCGGCTGGTGGCCAGGATGGTCAGCCCCGGCGCGTGGGACAGCAGGTCCTCGAAGAGCGCCGCGCAGGCGTCGACGAGGTGCTCGCAGGTGTCGATGATCAGCAGGATCTCGCGGTCGCCCAGCCACTCGACCAGCGTCTCGTCCGCCGAGCGCGGCGACTGGTCGGCGATCCCGAGCGCGGACGTGATCGTGTGCCGGACCATCCCCTGGTCCTGGAGGCGGGCCAGGTCGGCGAACCACACGCCGTCCTTGAACTGGCCGCGCACCATGTGCGCGATGCGCAGCGCGGTCCGGGACTTGCCGACACCGCCGATCCCGGTGACGGTGACGAGGCGGTGCTCCTGCAAACGCTGGCGCAGCGTCGTCAGCAACCTGGTGCGTCCCACGAAGCTCGTGAGCTCGTTGGGGAGATTGCCCTCTCGCCGCCATCCTGATGGCGTTGCCATGGCCGCCTCACGGGGGTAGCTGACACCTGCTCTGGCATCGTACAGCTTGGGCCGTTGACTGTCTTTTGTGCTGTGGGCGCGTACTGCGGGCTTTACCTGGGTGGTCGTCGCCGATCGTGACGCTCGTTACCATGGACGGGTGACAGAGCAGCACCCAGACGACCTGCGCACCGTCGACCTCTTCGAGGACGGACCGGAGATCCTGCCCGACCAGACCTCCGACGACACCGACCTCGGGTGGGGCGAGTGGCGCGGCTCCGGCGACGACGACCGGCTGCTGGAGGACCGCCCGCCCCACTGGGGGTAGGCGGCCCTACGACACCACGTCCTTGCTCCGGAACCGGCGGAAGGCGAAGGCGACCAGGATCGCCGAGTAGGTCACCGAGACGGCCACGCCCTTGATCATGCCGCTGAAGTCGGGCTGGGGCGTGAGCGCGTCCAGCCAGGCCGTGTTCCAGAACGTCGGAAGGAACTCGCGGAGCGCGCCGAGCGCGTCCACCGCCTGCAGGATGCTGCTCACGATCACCAGCCCGACCGCCCCGCCGACCGCCCCCAGCGGGGAGTCGGTGCCGACGGAGAGCAGGAAGGCCAGCGAGGCGACCACGAGCTGGCTGACCAGGGCGTAGCCGATCACGATCCCGAACCGGGGCAGCACGTCCAGCGCCGCGATGGTCTCGCCCGTCCCCGGGACGCGGACGTCGTTCCAGCCGAAGGCGAGGGTCCCGGCGAGCAGCGCCATCAGCGGCAGGCAGATCACCGCCGCCGCCGAGTAGACCAGCGCCACGATCAGTTTCTGCCGGAGCAGCCGGTCGCGGGGGATCGGCGCGGCCAGCAGGTAGCGCAGAGAGGACCAGTCGGCCTCGCTGGCCACCGTGTCCCCGCAGAACAGCGCCACCGCGACCACCAGCAGGAAGCTCGCCGAGACCGAGAGCGCGAACGCGGCGAAGTTCAGCCCGCCCTCGGTGGCCAAGTCGGAGATGCGCAGGGTGGCGCCACCGGGCCGCCCCCATCCGCCGCCGACCTTGAACGCGACCACCAGCACCCACGGCAGCGCCAGCAGCAGGCCGAACATCACCATGGTCCGGCGGCGCCTGAACTGCCGGACGATCTCCACACCGAGGGGGAGCGTGTGCCCCGGCGCGTATCCGCGGGCCGCCCCGTGAGCCGTGTCGTGGCCGCGGGGTCCGGCGAGAGCCGTACCGGAGCCGTCCGTCCCCGCAGCGGCGCCCGTGCCGTTGGCGTCGTTCATGCCTTCTCCCCGATCAGGTCCAGGAACACGTCCTCCAGGCGGGTGGCCGTGCCGTCGGCGGTCGTGCGGTCGCGCAGCAGCTCGCTCACCGGGCCGGCCGTGACGAGGCGGCCGCGGTGCATGACCACCACGTGGCTGCACGTCTGCTCCACCTCGGCGAGCAGGTGGCTGGAGACGATGACGGTACGGCCCCGCTCCGCGTAGCGGATCAGGACCTCGCGCATCTCACGGATCTGGGGCGGGTCGAGACCGTTGGTGGGCTCGTCGAGGACCAGCAGGTCGGGCAGGCCGAGCATGGCCTGGGCGATGGCCAGGCGCTGGCGCATGCCCTGCGAGTAGGTCCGCACGGCGCGCTCCAGGGCGGCGCCGAGCCCGGCGATCTCCAGGGCCTCCTCGAAGCGGGCGTCCCCGGCGGGGCGGCCCGTGGCCTTCCAGTACAGCTCCAGGTTGGCCCGGCCCGACAGGTGCGGGAGGAACCCGGCGCCCTCGACGAACGAGCCCAGCCGGGACAGGACCGGCGCGCCGGGGACGACCCGGTGGCCGAAGATCCTGATCTCGCCGGCGTCGGGGTGGATCAGGCCCATCATCATGCGCATCGTGGTGGTCTTGCCCGCGCCGTTGGGGCCGAGCAGACCGAGCACCTGGCCCTGCTCGACGGTGAAGGACAGGTCGTTCACCGCGAGCTCGCCGTTGCGGTAGGCCTTGGTCACCCCTTCGATCCGCAGGGGTACGGCCTCCAGCGCCGGCTCGTGGTCGTCGCGCAGCCGACGCCGTCCGGTGAGGATCAGGGCCGCCGCGGCGACCACGGAGACCAGCGGCAGGGCCCAGGTCCACCAGGCGGGGCCGGTGGGCGGGGTGCGCAGGGCGGTGGCGGTGGGCGCGGTCAGCGCCGGGGCGGCCAGGCCGACCTGGTAGACGGCCGGGGCGTCCGGGGTGTCGTAACCGAGGTCGGTGGTGGTGAAGGTGACGCGCAGCCGGTGGCCGACGTCGAAGCGGTGATCGACGGCGGGCAGGACGACGGTGGCCTCTCCCGCGCCGCCCCCGGGCACGGTGATCCTGACCGGGGCGACGAGCCCTTCGGGCAGGACCGGGGCCTGGGCCCCGCCGGCGGCGTCGTACAGCTTGGCGAACAGCGTCACCTCCCGCGGGCCCGCGGCGTCCCCTCCCGGGGCCCCCTCCGCGCCGCCGTCGCCGGCGCCCGTCTCGGCGGGGGTGGCGACCCGGACCCTGACCTTGACCGTGGAGGAACCGGTGACCTGCAGGGGGGAGGCGAGGGGCGCGGACTCGAAGCTCGCGCTCTGGCCCGCCATGTCCGTCGACACGCTCAGATTGCCGGCTCCGGCCAGGCCGCCGAAGCCGGGGATGGCCGAGATCGAGGAGGGGGAGCCGCCGGGCGGGTTGGCCACCGGCTGCTCGGGACCGCTGAGGGGGACGGAGACCCGCTCCGCTCCCGCCAGGCCGGAGTAGGCGCCGGAGGTGGCGTGCAGCCGGACCTGCTGGCGGGTGCCGGGGTCCCGGCCGCCGTCACGGGTGACGGTGAACGGGCTGACGCCCTCCGGCAGCCGCGCCGATCCGGGCCGGGCCGTTCCCGCGGTGTTCCCCGCGGGAGCCTGCTTCAGATAGTGGTCGAACCAGCCGAGGGTCTGCTCGTGCAGCCAGTCGATCTCACCGTTGCCGCCGTCGTGTCCGCCGTCGAACCAGGCGACGCCGACTGGGGCGCCGGTCGCCGCGACGGCTCTGGCGTTGGCGTCGGCGTGACCCAGCGGGAACAGCGAGTCGCGCTGTCCCTGGATCAGCAGGGTCGGGATCCTGATCCTGCCCGGCACGGAGACCGGGCTGGACCTGCGCAGCGTCGCCACGGCGGCGGCGGTCGCCCGGCCGGTCTCGGCCACCTGCTGGTACATGTCGCAGATCTCCGGCAGGAACCGGCCGCACCTGACCTCCTCGGCGGTCGGCGGCCTGGCCGTCGCCGGATCCGCGCGGTCCTGCCCGGCCCGGTCGTCCGCGTCGTTTCCGCCGGAGCCGCCCTGCCCGGTCAGCGCCGCCAGGCCGCCCCCCGCCTGGGGGCCGCCCCGGCTGAAGAACAGCCCGGCCCACATCCGCTTGAACACGCCGTTCTCCGGACCCTGCCCGCCGGCGTCGGGGAAGAGGGCGTCGGCCAGGTCGTGCCAGGTGATCTGGGGGACGATCGCGTCGATCCGGCTGTCGTGGGCGGCGGCCATCAGCGCGATGGCTCCGCCGTACGACCCGCCCGCGATGCCCACGCGCGGGTCGCCGTCGCCGTCGAGCCGGACCTCGGGCCGGCCGGCCAGCCAGTCGACGAGCTGGCGGACGTCCTTGACCTCGTAGTCGGGGGAGTTGAGCGCGATCTGCCCGGTCGAGCGGCCGAATCCCCGTGCCGACCAGGTCAGCACGGCGTACCCCTCCCGCGCCAGCCGGAGGGCGGCCTCGCGGACGCTCTGCTTGCTGCCGCCGAAGCCGTGCGCGAGCAGCACCGCCGGTGCCTTGCCGCCCTCCGCAGGAGGGAAGAAGCTCGTGTCGAGCGTGACCCGCTGGTCGTCGGCGGGCCCGTCGACCACCGTGATGGCCTGGTCCTGAACCCGTATCCGCGGCTCGGACGGCCACACCACCCAGGTCGTGACGGCGACGACCAGCACGACGGCCGCCGCGGTCCAGGCGGCACGTCTCCCCGAAAGCCTCATGAAGGGAGATTACAGAGCGGAGCTGAGAGATCGCTGAGACGGGTTCAGCCGGTGGCCTGAACCATCCGGTAGTGCACCTCGGGGACCGGGAACGGCAGGCCGTCCACGTCCTGGACGCGGCCGGAGAGGGTGAAGCCGAAGCGCTCGTAGAACCGGCGGGCGCGGGCGTTGCCCTCCAGCACCCACAGGCCGGTCTCGCGGTGCCCCAGCGCGGCCAGGTGGCCGGTCGCGCGTGTCATCAGGGCCCGGCCGAGCCCCGTGGACCAGTGCCCGGCGAGCACGTAGATCGCGTATATCTCTCCGCCGCCGATCCGCTCGTCCTCCGCCGGGCCGTACAGGGCGAAGCCGGAGACTTCCCCGGCCGTCTCGCCGACCACGAGGCGCTGCGCGCCGGAGCCGATCCGCGCCCGCCAGGTCTCCACCGCCCGGGGCGTGACGCTCAGCCCGTCGAGGAAGTCCTGCGGGAGCAGGCCGCGGTAGGCGGTTCTCCAGGTCTCGTTCTTGATCCGCAACACGGCCTCGACGTCGCCGGGAGCTCCTTCTCTCACGAAAGCTCTCACATCTGGAGATTATCGATCGAGGTCTCGGGGATGTCCCTGATTGCGGTCTTCATCAAGGCCGGGCATCATTTCGACGCGTGAAGCCAGCAGCGAGTATGAGAAGAACCGCCACCTCGGTCATCGGGTGGGCACTGCCGTACTGGACTCGTGGGGAGGCAGGCAGGCAGACCCCCGAGGACCTGTTCCGGGTTCTCTACCTCGGCTGGCTGGTCGCGTTCTCCTTCAAGGTGCTCGGGGCGTCCTGGGACGTCTCCTGGCACTTCAAGTGGCTCCGTGACGACCTGGCGCCGCCGCACCTGCTCAACAGCGTCGGCACGGTCATCGTGATCGCGCTGACGATCATCCATGTCTACACGGGCTACGGCGTCGACAAGACGGCGCAGCGCCTCATCCAGTGGGGCACCGCGACCTTCCTGATCGCCGTCCCGCTGGACCTGATCAACCACCAGATCAACGGGCTCGACATCACCTCGTGGAGCCCGTCGCACATGCTGCTGTACATCGGCACGTTCTTCATGATCTGCGGGGTGATCCGCGGCTGGTTCACCGGGGCGCCGCCCGGCCGGACGCGCACGCTCGTCCTGAGCGCCCTGTTCGTGTTCATGTTCGAGAACGTCTGGTTCCCCGCCCAGCACCAGGAGTACGGCGTCTTCGGGATCAGGGCGTGGGACGCGGGCAGGCCGGAGGCCGAGCCGATCCTGCTGCAGTTCGCCGCCGACCAGATGGGCCGCCCGGTGGACCGGGAGATGGTGGTCAACTTCTCGCTGCCGGTGCCCGACCAGGTCTACCCGCTCTACGCCGTGGCCGTCGCGATGATCGTGCTCGTCTTCGCCCGGGCGATGATCGGCCGGACGTTCGCCGCCACCGCCGTGATCGGCGTCTACGTCGCCTACCGGACCCTGATCTGGCCGCTGCTCGCGGTCGCCGACTTCCCTCGCTCGGCGGTCCCCGCCTTCCTGATCGCCGGGGCGGTCGCCATCGACCTGGCGTTCCTGCTCCGCAGCCCGATCCTGCGGGCACTGGTCGGCTCCCTGCTCGCGACCATCGTGGTGGACCAGGCGCTCCGGCTGCAGAACGCGTGGCTGGCCTCCCCGCCCCTGATCAGCCCGGTGACCGTGGCGATCGGGGGAGCCGGGCTCGCCGTCCTTTGGCTGGGCGGTGAGTGGTTCCTCAGCCGGTACCGGCTCCGCGCCCCGGCGGCGGAGGCCGTGGCCGCCGGGTGAGCCGGTCCGGAGATCCCGCCGCAGCGGCGGCAGGATCTCCGCCCGGGCCCGCGGGGCCGTGCGGCTCCTCCCGGCGGTTCAGCACCTCACCCAGTGACCCGGGCCGGACTCCCTGACCGAGCTGGTGACGTGGACGTTCCACAGGCCGAGGTCCTGGCCGGACCCCTTGGCGTGGGCGTGGCCGTACTGCGGATAGGCCCGGCCCTCCGAGACGTGCGCGTGGTTGCTCGTCGTGATGCACGCTGCCGTCGGTGTCGGTGTCGGTGTCGGTGTCGGTGTCGGTGTCGGTGTCGGGCCGGTCCCGCCGGCGCCGCCCAGCGCCCGCACCATGGTGATCAGGGCCGTGATCTGCTTGCCGCCCTTCTCCGCGTAGGCGCCGTCCCCGCCGTAGGCCCACCAGTTCCAGCAGCCGCGCGGGTTGTCCGCGGCGGTCGTCGCCTGCGGATAGAGCACGATCATGCGGTTGGCGTCGGCGTACTCGTTGAGATGGGACTTGTCCATCAGCGCGTTCCCCACCAGCCCGTAGTACTGGTAGCAGCCGTGCAGCGTGACCATCAGCCTGCAGGGGCCGGACTCGCAGTCCCGGGGGACGTAGACGAACCCCTCCTCTCCCATGCTGACGGCGCTCGCGCTCCCGCCCGGGACGTACCGGTCCTGGTCGAACTCGACCAGTTTCCCGGTGAGGGCCGTTCCGCCGGGCGCGGTGACGGCGCCGAACAGGTGGCCGAGCATGTCTCCCACGGGATCGCTGTCACCGCACCTGTTGACGTACGGAGAGGCGGTCGAGGAGCAGGCGTTCGCTCCCAGCCGGCTCACCCAGGCGTGCCCGGCACCGGAGGTCCTGTCGTAGACGACGTCGGAGCCGAGACGGCGGTAGTACGCCGCCAGGTCGTCGTTGACCGGCTCCTTCACCGTGCCGTCCGCGGTTCCGTGGTAGAGGTACACCCGGTCGCCGGAGAGGCCGGAGACCGGGTCGATCCTGCCCGCCGACGCGAGTTCCGCGGTCTCGGCGGCCAGCTCCGCCGGGGTCCTGCGGGCCAGGATCGTGTCCATGCACGCGTACAGCGCGGATCCCAGGTTGCCCTGGGCGCAGCGGTAGGCGCCGGCCGAGAAGATCCCGGCGCCCTCGATCACGGTCGAGTGGGCGACGTGCAGCTGGTTCGCCATGAAGCCGCCGGACGACAGCCCCGAGACGTACACGTCCGTGACGTCGTAACGCTGCAGCGTGCCCTGGACGGGCGGAGGAACGGACGCCGCCGCGACGGTCGCCGTCGTCGCGGCCGCGACGACCGCGGACAGGGTGGTCGCGAGTGTTCGCCGAAGTCTCATCTGGACGCCTCCAGGTGGGGGGATGCCGCCATCTTCGGCTTTCGGGGCATCCCGGCCCACGTGGTTCACCATCACTCTCCGGAGATGTGATATGGCGTGGATCACCATCCTCCGCGGAGACGCCGGCGCCGCGACCGGGTCAGGCGATGAGGGCCGTGGTCAGCGCCACCGCAACGCCGTAGGCCAGCCCCATCACGGTGACCTCGGCCGCCGCCCACCCGACGACGGCCGTCGCCTCCCGCCGCTCGATCCGCGGCAGGAGGCGGAAGCGGATGTGGGCGGCGAGCGGGACCAGCAGGGCCATGGCCGCCGTCTTGGCCACCACCAGCAGGCCGTACTCGCTGGTCAGCAGGGCGCCGGGCAGTTCGACCGTGGGGGTGAGCGCCATGGTGGCCAGGCCGTTCACCAGGCCGGAGACGCCGACCAGGACCAGCGCCGTGGTCGCCAGCCGGGAGAACTTGGGCAGCACGCGGGCCAGCAGCTCGCGGTCGCGGGCGGCGAGCAGTGCGATCGCGGCCAGCCCGCCGGTCCACGCCGCCGAGCCCAGCACGTGCAGCTCCATCGAGATCATGATGGGGTCGTGCCAGACCGAGTCCACCGCGTGGCCGGTGACCGGGATCGGCAGCAGGCCGAACATGGCGACCACGATCCGCAGCTCGGCCGGGACCTTCTCGCCGAACCGCACCGCCAGCAGGCCGATCCCGGCGTAGGCGAGCGCGCAGGCGGCGGTGAACAGCATGCCCTGGCCCGCGCCCACGCTGCCGACGTATCCGGCGATCATCCCGGGGGTGGGAACCTGTCCGGGGTTCAGCTCGGCGGTCTGGAACACGATGACGGCCAGCGCCAGCAGCGCCCAGGCCCAGGCGAAGGAGACGGCCAGCGGCCGGGCCCGGCGCATCACCGGCTCGGTGCGCTCCGGGTCGTCGAAGCCGAGCAGTTTGGGAAGCAGGCTCAGCCCGACCACCGCCACCGCCGCCAGGTCCAGCAGGACCCGCAGCACCGGCAGGCCGTACACCACCAGGGGGCCGGGCAGCACGATGCCCGGCACCGCCTCCTCGGCGCCGAGCGCCGTCGCGACGAGGACGGAGACGACGGCTCCGGAGACGAGGCCGCCGAGCAGCAGTCTCCTGACCGCGCCCCGCTCGGAGGTGTGACCCCCGGCCGGTCCGGTGGTCGCGGTCACTCCGCGGCCTCCCGTTCCCGGCTGCGGCGCAGCGCGACGACGGTGGCGCCGCCGAGCACGACCAGGGACACGGCGATCCAGAGCACGGCCATGCCGGCGCCGCCGTTCTGGGCGGCCTCGGCCGCCTGGGCGCTCAGGTCGGGGGTGGTCGTCGCGGGTGCTGCGGTGGCGGCCGGGGCGGTGGCGGCGGGGGGCGCCTGGGAGGCGGCCCCCTGACCCGGCGTGGTCAGGGTGAAGGCCACCTTGCCGGCGACCGGATGGCCGTCGGAGGAGAGGATGCGGTAGCCCACGGTGTATTCCCCGGCCGGGCCGAGGGGGCCGACGCCGATGGTGACCTTCTCGCCGTTGACGGCGGCCTCGCCGTCCTCCCAGCGGGTCCCGTCGGGGCCGGTAACGCTGATCTTCGCGAAGCCCTGCCGCACCGGCTGGTCGAAGGTGAGCGTGATCCTCTCCGGGCCGGCGGCGAGCCGGGCGCCGTCTTCGGGATCGCTGCCGATCAGCACGTTGTGGGCCTGCGCCGGGGTCCCCGCGCCGAGCAGCGTGGCACCGGCCAGCAGCAGGACGGTGAGCAGCCGCATCGCCGATCGCGACCTTGTGTTGGGTGTCCTCATAACCCAACCATGTTCCCATCCCGGCCGGGCGCCCCGGGAACGCGGCCCGCCCCCGCCCGGAGAACCGGGCGGGGGCGGGGGTTCCGTCACCGGCGGACCGGCGGACGCCTCAGCGGGCGCTGTGGCGCGGGCGTCCCGCCGGGTGCCTCAGCAGGGGCCGAGATCCTTCCAGACGCCCCACTCGCCGGTGGTGCCGGGCTCGTTGTTCTGAGTCCACCACCGGGCCTCCCAGTTGCGGTCCTCGTGCGAGACCCTGTCACCGCCGTTGTAGATCTTCCCGGGCTCCCAGGCCGGGTGGGCGCAGTCGCCGCCCGGGTCCTGGGTGACGGTCGGCGTCGGGCTCGGGTCGGGCTCGGTGGCGCCCCGGGCGTTGTCCATGGCCAGGCCGTAGGTCTTGCCGCCGAAGGTCAGCGTGTGGTTGGCGGTGCCCGGGGTCGGCAGGTAGTAGACGTAGTCCATGGTCACCGAGGCGCCCGGGGCCAGGGACTGCCAGGCGGGGAGCTTCACCGAGACCCGGTGGAAGTCGCCCTTCAGCCCGCCGACGTTGCCGGCGGTGGAGTGCTCGCTGCTGATGATCTTGAGTCCGAAGCCGGACTGGTCCTTGGCGTTGTTCGGCGCGGCGGTGGCGTAGTCCCACTGGAACTCGGCTCCGCCGGGGACCGTCAGCGAGGACTTGTTGGTGATGGTCAGCTTGGGGCTGATCGGGTAGTTGCTGTCACCGGCCGGGAAGTTCCCGGCCTCGATCCGCACGTCGAGCTTCTGGCCGGGGATCGCGACCTTGGACCGGGCCGCGCCGTACGGTGCGGCGGTCTTGAGCTTGTCGTACATCAGGGTCGTGAGCGTGTCGCCCATGAAGTACTCGCCCTTGGCGGCGTCCCAGTCGTAGTCGCCGGCCAGCTCCCAGATCATGATGCCGCCGATGCCCTTGTCCTTGACGTAGTCGATCTTGGTGCCGATCGACTTCTCGTTCTCGGTGGACAGGAAGACCTTCTTGGCGGGGTTCCACAGCCACGGCGCGGCCATGGTCGGGTCGTAGTGCTCGGTGTAGGTGCCGGTCAGCCTGTCCTCGGGGTCGTTCGGGTCGAGCCCGTAGACGGGGGCGTAGGAGCCGATGCGGCCCTCGGCGAGGTTCCTGGCGTGCCAGAGCGGGTTGCCGCCGCCGCTGACCTCCTTGTCGTTCTCCAGGTCGTGCCAGAGGTTGTCGACGCCGCGCGCGCCGTCGCCGCAGGCGGTCAGGCCGGTCGGGCAGTTGGAACCGACCGCCTTGCCCCACAGGCCGTTGGTGCCGCCGGTGACGTTGCGCCAGCCGCGCGTGTAGTACGGCACGCCGATGTTGATCCGGCCGGACTGCATGGCGCCGCGGAAGTAGTGGTAGGCCCAGTCGGTGTTCAGATAGCCGATCCCGCCGTACTGGGAGGTCGTGTAGACGCCCCACTTGGCCAGCTCGGCGTCCTTGCCGTCGTCGTAGAGGGCGGCGTTGGGGCCGACGAACTCGTTCCAGGCGCCGTGCAGGTCGTAGGACATGATGTTGACGTAGTCCAGGTACTGGGTGACCTGGAAGGTCTCCATGCCGCGCAGCAGGTAGCCCGAGGACGGCGAGGCGATCGTCAGCATGTAGTACCTGCCGTCGGCCGCGGAGGCGGTGTTGAGCTTGTCGCGCAGGGTCTTCATCAGCGCGGCGTAGCCCTTCATCAGCGAGCCGCGGCGGGCGTTGGCGATCTGCCAGTCCAGCGGGTGGCCGGCGTCCTTCATCGAGGTCGGGTACTCGTAGTCGATGTCGACGCCGTTGAAGCCGTACTTCCGGATGAAGTCCACCGTGGAGGAGGCGAAGGCGTCGATGCCGGCCTGGTTGACCGAGCCGTCGGCGTTGGTGGTCATCGAGTAGAAGCCGCCGGAGGCCACGCGGCTGCCCGAGTCGTCGAAGTAACCGCCGGTCTCGGCCCAGCCGCCGACGCTGATCAGCGTCTTGACGTCGGGATTGGCCTTCTTGTACTTGTTCAGCAGGTTGAAGTGGCCCTTGTACGGCAGGGCCGGGTCGAGCGTGTCGATTCCCGGCCACTCCATGCCGGTGGCCGCGTTGCCCGGCCCGTCGGCGCCGACCGAGATCCTGTTGTCCCTGCCGACGTGCGCGAACGCGTAGTTGATGTGGGTGACCTTGCCCCACGGGATGTCCTTGGCCAGGTAGGACGGCTGGCCGTTCTTGCCGGTGCGCCAGCTGGTGAAGTAGCCGATGATGCGGCGCGGGTGGTCGGCGCCCATCTTCTCCCGGCCGTTCTCGTCGTAGGCCTGGCAGTAGGGGACGTCGACGCCCGGTGTCTTGTAGAGGCCGTCCGGGCGGCAGGTCTCGTGGTCGGCGGCCGCGGCGGCCGTTCCGGAGAGCGCTCCGGTGAGCGCTCCGGCGAGGAGCGCGAGGGACGCACCGGCGGCTGCGAAGCCGGTGCGCAGGCGTGAGGACACGGGGGGTGCCACCTTTCGAAGAAGGCGTGGACGATGCCGCAACCCGCCCCCGTTCGGGTTGTTGATCGTGAAGCTAAACGCTCCCACCAGGCACGTCAATGCTTTCTTTTAGGAAACTTTATTGATAATTAGACGCAGGGCCCGCCTCCCGCCGGATGGCGGGGAGGCGGGCCCTGCGTGGCGGCGCCGCGGCGGGCGGTGTCACGGCTGGCGGTTGGTCCCGGTGTGCTGCGCCCGGCGCAGCGGCATCGACTGCTTGGCGAGGCGCTGGGTCTGGCGCTGCGCCTGGGGCCCGCCGGACCCCTTGCCGCCCTGGGCGCCTGCACCCCGCTCCTCGCGGAGCTGGGCGGAGGTCACCGGGCCCGGACCCTTGCGGACCGGCTCCGCCCTCTTCTGCTCGTGCTGAGCCTTCGTCTGGCGCGACTTCGAACTCATCGGAAACCCCCGAGGCATATTTGACTTATATGCCCTTATGTCCGTTTGGTCTTGTGGGAAACGCGGACGGGTCGACCGGCTGCGCGGAAGAGTCCCTCAGGGGGCCGGGGGGAAGGGGTGGGGCGGGGCCGTGCTCTCGCGGACGATGAGTTCGGTGGCCAGTTCGACCCGCCGGAGCTCGGGCGCCTCGCCGCGGCCCATGGCCAGCACGGTCCGGGCCGCCAGCGCGGCCATCTCCTGGAGCGGCTGGCGGACGGTGGTCAGCGGCGGCCACGCCGAGCGGGAGAGCGGCAGGTCGTCGAAGCCGACCACGGACAGGTCCTCGGGGACGCGCAACCCGCGCTGGCGGGCCGCCTCGAAGACGCCGAAGGCCTGCAGGTCGCTCCCGGCGAAGATCGCGGTGGGCGGGTCGTCCAGGGAGAGCAGGGCGTGGCCGTGGTCGTGCCCGGAGTCCACCAGGAAGGTGCCGCGGCGGATCAGCTCGGCCGCCGCCTCGACTCCGGCGGTCTCCAGCGCGGCGCGGTAGCCGTCGATCCTGGCCTGGCTGCAGAGCATGTCGGCGGGACCGCTGATCATGCCGATCCGCCGGTGGCCGAGCTCCAGCAGGTGCCGGGTGGCGGCGAGGCCGCCGTGCCAGTTGGTCGCGCCGACCGAGACGACGCCGGGCGCGGGCTCGCCCTCGGGGTCGACCACGACGAACGGCAGGGAACGGGCGCTGAGCTGCGCCTGCACCGTGGTCGAGAGCTTGGAGGCGACGATCACCACCCCGTCGGTGCGCCGGGCGGCGAGCCGCTCCAGCCAGTCGCGGCCCGGCCCCGCATGGGTGTGCAGCACGGAGATGACGACGCTGGCGCCCGCCTCGTGGGCCGCGTCCTCGGCGCCGCGCACGATCTCCATGGCCCACGGGCTCTCGATCTCGGCGAAGACGAGGTCGACCAGGCCGGCGGGGCCCTCGTCCTGGCTGACGCGGCGCTGGTAACCGTGCTTGTGGAGCAGCCGCTCAACCCGGTGGCGGGTCGCGGGGGCCACCTCGGGCCTGCCGTTGATGACCTTGGACACCGTGGGCACCGAGACCCCGGCCTCTTCCGCGATCTGAGCGATCGTTACCCGCCTCTTGCTGGACATGCGCGGCAGTCTATCCGAAACTTTCGGGATCTGTGGCCGTCCAGCCTGGTGGCCGATCCCAAGCTGTGTCCTCACCTTCTATTGACGTGTAACCGGCATTTTACCTAGGCTTCGGGCACGAAACATTCGGGGGTTAACCGAAATTTTCAACGCGACGCGGAAAGGATTGACGGCGATGTCACTGCGTCGACGCGGTCTGGTCATGGGTGCGGCGATAACGGCGGCCTCCCTCCTTCTCGGAGGCTGCGGCGGCGGCTCAGAGAACGGGTCGGAGGCCTCCCCCGGAGGCAAGGTCACCATCGAGTGGTGGCACATCGGCACCGCCGAGCCCAACAAGACGATCTATGACGGGTGGGCCAAGGCGTACCAGGCCCAGCACCCGAACGTCACCATCAAGGTGACCCCGATGGAGAACGACGCGTTCAAGTCCAAGATGGCCACCGTCACCACGGCGGCCAGCGCTCCCGACATCTTCTCGACCTGGGGCGGGGGCGTTCTCAAGCAGCAGCTCGACGCCGGGATCGTCAAGGACTTCGGCGACGTGAACGCGATAGGGAAGTTCACCTCGGCGGCCCTGGCGGCCTACCAGATCGACGGCAAGACCTATGGAATCCCCGTCGACGTCGGCATGGTGGGCTTCTGGTACAACAAGAAGCTCTTCGCCGAGGCCGGCGTCACCGAGCCGCCCGCGACCTGGCCGGCCTTCCTCGACGCGGTCAAGAAGCTCAAGGCGGCGGGGATCACCCCCATCGCGCTGGCCGGCAAGGAGAAGTGGCCCGGCCACTACTACTGGACCTACCTCGCCATGCGCATGGCCGGGCTCGACGCGCTCAAGCAGGCGGCGACCACCCACGACTTCACCGGGGCCGGCTTCGTCGCGGCGGGACGGAAGCTCAAGGAGCTGGTCGACCTGGAGCCCTTCCAGAAGGGCTTCCTCAACGCGGCCTACAGCACGCCCGACGGGCAGGCCGCCACGGTGGGCAGCGGCAAGGCCGCGATGGAGCTGATGGGCCAGTGGGCCCCGTCCGTGCAGAAGGACGCCGGTGGCGGCATCGGCGAGGACCTCGGCTTCTTCCCCTTCCCGGCGGTCGAGGGCGGCCAGGGCGCGGCCACCGAGGCGCTCGGCGGAGGCAACGGCTTCGCGATCGGCGCGGACGCCCCCGCCGAGGCCGTGGACTTCCTGAAGTTCATCTCCCAGATGGACAACCACAAGAAGTTCGTGGAATCCGGCGCCGGGCTCCCCGCCCTAGCCGGAGGCGAAGAGGCCATCAAGGACGCCAACCTCAAGACCGTGGCCACCACGCTGGCCGGGGCGACCGGCTTCCAGCTCTACCTGGACCAGGCCTACCCGCCCGCGGTCGGCCAGGAGATCAACGACAGCGTGGCCGGGCTCATCGCAGGGTCCAAGACGCCCGAAGAGGTCGCGGCCGCCATCACCGAGACGGCCAAGGCCGAAGGATAACCACCTCCGGCAGTGACATCCGGTACGGCGGGCGGGCCGGAGCAGGCCCGCCCGCCGTACCACCCCCCGACACGGAGCAACGCACATGACACATCCGGCGTTGACGGAACGCCCGGAGAAGCGGCCGCGGACCGGGGCCCGGCCCGGGCCCGGCCCGGGCCCGGCCACGGTACGCCGCCGCCGGCTCAGGGGCCTGGCGACCGTCGCCCTCTTCATCCTTCCCGCCCTCGTGCTGTACGGCCTGCTGGTGCTGGCACCCATCGCGATCGCGGCGTACACCAGCATGTTCCGCTGGAACGGACTGGGCGGGTGGCCCGAGGACTTCGTCGGCCTCGACAACTTCACCCGCCTCTTCGACAGCGACGTCTTCCACGGCGACCTGCGCAACGGTCTGATCATCATCGTCCTGTCGCTGCTGGTCCAGCTCCCGTTCGCCCTGGGGCTGGCGCTCCTGCTCAACCGGCGCATGCGCGGCAGGGCGGTCTACCGGCTGCTGTTCTTCGCGCCCTACGTCCTCTCCGAAGTGATCACCGGCGTGCTGTTCTCGCTGATCCTCTCGCCGGAGAGCGGCCTGGCCAACCAGCTCCTGCGCGCGGTGGGACTGGAGGAACTGGAGCGCGCCTGGCTCGCCGACCCGTCCACGGTCCTGCCCGCCCTCTTCGCGGTCATGACCTGGAAGTACTTCGGCTTCTACATGATCCTGTTCCTGGCCGGACGGCAGGGCATCCCCGCCGAGCTCGGCGAGGCCGCCGCCATCGACGGCGCCACCGCCTGGGAGCAGTTCCGCCACGTCACGCTCCCGCTGCTCGGCCCGACCATCCGCATCGCCGCCTTCCTCTCGATCATCGGCACGGTCCAGCTCTTCGACCTGGTCTGGGTGCTCACCGGAGGGGGACCCGACCACGCCTCCGAGACGCTGGCCGTGACCATGTTCCAGTTCGGCTTCAAGCGGACCCAGGTCGGCTACGCCAGCGCGATCAGCGTGGTGATGTTCCTCCTCAGCATGATCTTCGCCCTCGCCTACCTGCGCTTCGTCATGCGGCGCGACACCCAGGGCGCCGTCACGACGATGGGAGACCACCGATGAGCCGTCGCCGGCCCGCCGGACCGTCGCGCGCCAAGGGGCTCTCCCTGCACCTGCTGGCCGTGCTCCTGGCCGCGTTCGTCCTCGTCCCGATCCTGTTCGGCGTGCTCGGCGGGTTCAAGGACAACGCCCAGCTCGCCACCAACCCCTTCGGGCTGCCCGCGCCCTGGCACCCGGAGAACTACACGGAGGTCCTCGGCTCGGTCTCCTTCTGGCGGCAGATCGGCAACAGCGTCCTCGTCGCACTGGCCACCACGGTGCTCGTCGTCGGGCTCTCGGCGCTGGCCGCGTTCGCGTTCGCGCGCTTCGCGTTCCGGGGCCGGGAGGTGCTCTTCACGATCTTCACGGCCGGCCTGATGTTCCCGTTCGCGGTGGCGATCCTGCCGCTCTTCGTCCTGATGCGCGCCTTCGGGCTGCTGGACAACCCGCTCGGGGTGATCCTGGTCCAGGCGGCGTTCGGCCTGCCGATGACGATCATCATCCTGCGTGGCTTCTTCGCGGGGGTCCCGCGCGAGGTGGAGGAGGCCGCCGTCATCGACGGCTGCACGCCGTTCGGCGTCTTCTGGCGCGTCCTGCTGCCGATGGCGCGGCCCGCCCTCGCCACCGTCTCGGTGCTGGCGATCGTGGCGAGCTGGAACAACTTCTTCCTGCCGCTGGCGGTGTTCAACGACCCCGACTGGTGGACCATCCCGCTGGGCGTCCAGCAGTTCCAGGGACAGTACTCCAGCGACATCGCCCGGACCCTCGCCTACGTCGTCTTGGCCATGGTGCCCGCGCTGGCCTTCTACGCGGTCGCCGAACGCCACCTGATCAGCGGACTGACCGCTGGAGCTACGAAGGGATGAACGCGTGACCCTGCATGTGTCCGGAACCCACCTCGTCACCGCCGACGGCACCCCGGTACGGCTGCGCGGAGTGGGCCTCGGGGGCTGGATGAACATGGAGAACTTCATCACCGGCTACCCCGCGAACGAGTCGGCGATGCGCGAGGCCGTGGCGGAGGCGATCGGCGAGGACCGCGCCGAGCTGTTCTTCGACCGGCTGCTGACCTCCTTCTTCACCGAGGCCGACGCGGCGCTCCTGAGCGAGATCGGCATGAACTGCGTGCGGATCCCGGTCAACTACCACCACTTCGAGTCCGACGAGCGGCCTCTCGAGATCATCGAGCACGGCTTCCGCCACCTGGACCGGGTGATCGACCTGCTCGGCCGGTACGGCATCTACAGCGTGATCGACCTGCACGCGGTGCCGGGCGCGCAGAACCAGCACTGGCACTCCGACAACCCGACGCACGTGGCCTCCTTCTGGCGGCACCGCCACTTCCAGGATCGGGTGGTCCACCTGTGGGAGGTCATGGCGGACCGGTACAAGGACAACCCCTGGGTGGCCGGGTACAACCCGGTCAACGAGCCCGGCGACCCCACCGGCCGCGCGGTCGGCCCGTTCTACGACCGGCTGGTCAAGGCGGTGCGCGCCGCCGACCCGCACCACGTGCTCTTCCTCGACGGCAACACCTACTCCACCGACTTCTCGGTCTTCCGCGAGCTCTACGAGAACACCGTCTTCGTCTGCCACGACTACGCCCTGGCCGGCTTCGCGCACGGCGGGCCGTACCCCGGCCACACCCGGGGCGAGTGGGTGGACCGGGAGCGGCTGGAGCGGACCTTCGACAAGCGAACGGTCTTCCAGCGCCAGACCGGCACGCCGATCTGGGTGGGGGAGTTCGGCCCCGTCTACACCGGGGACCCGGAGGTGGACGCCCAGCGCTACCAGATCCTCCGCGACCAGCTGGAGATCTATGACGCGCACGGGGCCGGCTGGTCGCTCTGGACCTACAAGGACGTCGGGCTGCAGGGCCTGGTGACGCCGGACCCGGCCGGGCCGTACCTGGAGCGGTTCGGGCCGTTCATCGCCAAGAAGAACCGGCTGGGCGCCGACCGGTGGGGCTCCACCATGGAGGAGTCGGCCGGCGTCCTGGCACCGCTGCACGAGCTGGTGGTCACCGAGTTCCCGGACTGGGACCCCTACCCGTGGGGCGCCCGCTACCAGACCGACGACCTCATCCGGCACATCCTGCTCGCGCAGGCGCTGCTGCCGGAGTACGCGGCCCTGTTCAAGGGCCTGTCCGACGAGGAGCTGCTCGCGCTGGCCGACTCGTTCGCGCTGTCGGCCTGTGTGCGCCGTGAGCCCCTGATCGAGCTGCTCGCCGGGAACCTGGGAGCCTCCGGAGAGCGCTGACAGCGGGGACGCACGGCCGTCCGGGAGGCAACCCGACATGGATCCCGGACGGCCGTACGCCGCTCGGCGGGCCCGGCCGCGCGACCGCCGGCCGCACCGCCGGACCGGGCGCGCGGACCGGGCGGCGCTTCAGCCGCGCAGCCGCCGGACGGCGAGCGCGGCCACCCGGACCGCGGCCGAGGGCGAGAGCCGTACCCCGCGCCAGGCCAGGCGGCCCGAGGCCGGGGCCACGATGAGCGCCCGGTTGCGGGCGACGCCCTTGATGATGTCCGCCGCCAGGGCGTCGACGGAGTAGAGCCGTCCCATGGTCCTGGTCGCGGACTCGCGGGCGCCCGCACCCGTCGCGGTCTGCGGCAGGCCGGGGTTGGCGTGGTCCAGCAGCGGGGTGTCGGTGAAGCCGGGGCAGACCACGCTCACCCGTACGCCGTGCGTCCGGGCCTCGGCCCGCAGCGCGAGCGAGAGCCCGACCACCGCGTGCTTGGTCGCGGTGTACGGCAGCATCAGCGGGGCGGGGGTCAGCCCGGCCAGCGAGGCGGTGTTGACGATGTGGCCGTGACCCTGCTCCACCATGATCGGGTAGGCGGCGTGCACGCCGTGCACCACGCCGCGCAGGTTCACGTCGATCGTACGGTTCCAGTGGTCGAGGGTGAGCTCCTCGGTGGTGCCGCCGACCGCGATCCCGGCGTTGTTGAACACGAAGTCGAGTCGCCCGCGCTCGCCTCGCACCCTTTCGACGAGTTCCCGTACGGCCTGCGCGTCGGTGACGTCGAGCCGGGCGCTCGCGCAGCCGAACTCCTTGGCCGTGCGCTCGGCCCCCGCCTCGTCGAGGTCGGCGGCGACCACGTGCACGCCGCGTCTGCTCAGCTCGCGGCAGACCGCCCGGCCGATGCCGGACGCGCCCCCCGTCACGATCGCCGTCCTGGCCCCGGGCCGGGCCCCGCCGCTCTCAGATGGTCCGCTCACCGCGCCGCTTTCCTGGTAGGGGGGTCGTCGTAGATGCCCATCATCTTCCAGACCCTGCGCTGGAGCGAGTTCATCATGCCCAGCTCGGCGCAGAGCTCCCGGGTCTTGCCCACCGAGTCGCGGATCTCCGCGGCGGCGTCGGGGTTGTCGGTGTAGACCTCCCTGACGACCTGGTCCGGGATGCGGAACGCCCTGATCATGGGTCCGGGCGGGGAGAGCATGATCCGGGCCATGAGGCCCAGGACGACCGGGGAGACCAGCCCCAGCACGAAGCGGCGGTAGCGGGGCATCCGGGGAACCCTGCGGCGCAGGTAGTGGCGGGCGAAGGAGATGTGCCTGGCCTCCTCCGCGATGTGGATGCGCATGATGGTCTCCTCAAGCGGGTGCTTGATCTGACCTTCTTTGAGGGTCTTGCGCTGCACGTGGTCGATCGGGTCCTCGCCGCCGAGCACGAAGATGAAGAACAGCTCGGTGGAGATCAGCGGGATCCACGGGGCGACCTGGGCGAGCAGGCTGAGCGGGCCGGGCATGCCGCGGATCGGAAGCTTCGTGCGGTTGACGAACTCCTGGAACATCATCCCGTGATGTCCCTCTTCGATGGTCTCGTGGTAGACGTAGCGGAACTCGGGGGAGCCGTTCGGCAGCCGGTAGGCGTAGTTGAGCAGGCCGCGCTTGAGCAGGTTCTCGAACTGCAGGCCGATCTTCATGGCGGTCGCCACCCGCCAGAGACCGATCTTGGCGCGGACCTCGGGCGGCTGGGCCCGGTACCACGGGTGGCCGCCCAGCTTGTCGACCCCGGGCAGCTCCCAGCGCGGGTCGTCCTGGCGGACCAGGAAGTCCGGGTCGTCCCAGGGGATGTCGACGTAGGGCTCCCAGTGCTTGTCGACCGAGGCCTTCGAGAGGCGCTCGATGACCGCCTCGTAGGCGCGTTTCTCCGCGACCTGCTGGTCGTTCTCTCTGGCGGCGGTGGTGCTCGGAGCGGGTGTCATCGTGCACTCCCATCGGATGTCCTGCTCCGTAATTGTACGGAGAATCCAATAGGCCGGGAAGTCCTCTGGGGGGTGTGACGTCCGTCACTCTGCGTAGCTCGGGAGCCGTCTGGGGGTGAGAGGTCTCTCATGCCGGAGGGATGTCCTTAACTCAGGGTTGTATTCAGTCCACTCCCGATCCTCCGCGTCAGCTCTCGGTTGCTCGCGGTGATGCCACTCTTCCCTTATGACAGCAGCGACCGCTCCCCGGCCCCTTGTGGGAGCCGTGCTCCTGTTGTTCGTCAGCGCCGCCTGGGGGTCGGCCTTCCCGCTGATGAAAGACCTCATCGAGCGCATCCCGGTCGCCGACCTGGTCGCCGAGCGGTACGCCCTGGCCACGTTGGCGCTGCTCGTGCTGCGCCCGAGCTGCCTGCGGGGGCTGCCGGAGAACACCTGGCTGACCGGCATCCTGCTCGGCCTGCTGTTCGGGGTGGGGCAGACCGCCCAGGCGGTGGCCCTGCACGACCTGCCCTCGTCGGTCTCGGGGTTCACCGTCGGGTCCTACGTGGTGATCACCCCGGTCCTCGGGCTGGTCGTGCTGGGCGCCAGGCTCTCGGGGCGGACCTGGGCGGCGGTGGCCCTGGCGATGGCCGCGATGACGGTCTTCACCCTGCTGCGCGGGGCCGAGGGCGCCGACATCTCCCTGCCCGCCCTGGTCGTCACCCTGCTGTCCGCGGTGCTGTACTCCGCGCACACCCTGGTGCTCGGCGCATTCGACCGGGGACGCCAGGACGCCTACGCGATCGCGGTGATCCAGCTCGGCGTCATCGCCGTCATGACGGGGGTGCTCGCCGTACCGGACGGGCTGACCCTCCCGGAGACCCCCGCGGACTGGGGGATCCTCGGCCACCTGTCGATCGTGGCCTGCGCCCTGGGGTTCCTGGCCCGCTCGTTCGGCCAGGTCCACGTCCCGCCGGTGCCCGCGGCGGTGATCCTGTCCGCCCAGCCGATCTGGGTGACCGCCCTGGCCACCCTGGTGTACGGCGAGTCGCTCACCTGGACCGTCTTCCTCGGCGGCGGGCTGATCGCCGGGGCGATGCTCCTGGTGGTCCTGCCCGGCGGGCGGACGCTCCGGGCGCGATCTCAATAGAGCAATGCTCTGTACGGCTGATCGCCCGCTCGTTAGAGTAAGTGAGCACTGATTGGAGCGGGCATGGATCTTGAGGACTACCGGCGGCGGGCCAGGGCCTGGCTGGAGGCCAACGCCCCCGACGCCAGGGCCGAGGGCACCCCCGACGAGAGCGGAGTCGCCGCGGCGAAGGCGTTCATGGCGAAGCTGTACGACGCGGGCTACTCGGGGATCACCTGGCCCGAGGAGTGGGGAGGCCAGGGCCTGACCCAGGCCGAGGACCGCGCATTCGCCGCCGAGGCCGCGGCCTTCACGCTGCCGACCTACGTGTTCTCCATCGGCCTGGGCATGTGCGGGCCGACCCTGGTCGACCTGGGCACCGACGAGCAGCGCCGCCGGTACGTCCGGCCGCTGCTGCGCGGCGAGGAGATCTGGTGCCAGCTCTTCTCCGAACCCGGCGCCGGCAGCGACGTCGCGGCGCTGCAGACCCGCGCGGTCCCCACCGACGGCGGCTGGGTGGTCGACGGGCAGAAGGTCTGGACCTCCGTGGCCCAGCACGCCGACTGGGGCCTGCTGCTGACCCGCACCGACGTGGACGTGCCCAAGCACAAGGGCCTGACGATGTTCATCGTGGACATGCACGCCCCCGGCGTCACCGTCCGGCCGCTGCGGGACATGACCGGCCGCGCCCACTTCAACGAGATCTTCTTCGACGGCGTGCACATCCCGGCCGAGAACCTGGTCGGGCAGGTGGGCGGCGGCTGGAGCTGCGCGGTCACGACCCTGCTGCACGAGCGCCTGTCGATCTCCAGCGGGGTCGGCATGAGCGGGCAGAAGGACAACCCGGCCGCCTTCGAGGCGCTGCGCGCCGCCTTCGCCGACAACGCGGGCGGCACCGGTGACCCCCTGATCAGGGACCAGCTCGTCGAGCTCTACGTCCGCTCCCGCGCCCTCGCCCTGTTCAACCAGCGGCTCGCCCAGGAGACCAGGGCCGGGATCTTCCCCGGCGCCCGGGGCAGCGCCGCCAAGCTGCTGCTGGCCGAGCTGACCCTGTTCCAGGCCGACCTGGCCACCTCGCTGGCCGGGCCGGAGGCCGTCGCGTACTCCGGCGACGGGGGCGGCGGTGACGGGGGCGAGCGCGGCGCACGGCTGGCCAACGCGATCGCGCTCGCCCCCGCCATGGCCCTGGGCGGCGGGACCAACGAGATCATGCGCAACATCGTGGCCGAGCGGGTGCTGAACCTGCCCCCCGAGCCCCGCACCGACAAGAACGTGCCGTTCAGGGACCTGAGGACGAGCGGGTCCTCCTCGTGACGCCGGCGACCACCGCGGAAGGGCGGTTCGTGTGAAACTCGTGCTCACCCAGGAGCAGCGGGAGCTGCGCGAGGCCGTCCGAGGCTTCCTGGCCGCCGCCTCGCCGCTGCCCGCCGTACGGGCCGCGATGGAGTCGGAGACGGGCCACGACCCGGCCGTCTACCGGCGGCTCGGCGGCGAGCTGGGACTCTGCGGACTGATCATCCCCGAGGAGTGCGGCGGAGCCGGGGCCGGGTACGCCGAACTCGCGGTCGTCCTCGAGGAGACCGGGGCGGCGCTGCTGCCGGGACCGTTCCTGGCCACCACCGCCGCCGCCATCGCGCTCACCCAGGTCCAGGCGCCCGACAAGGAACTGCTCGGCGGCATCGCCGGAGGCCGCGTGACCGCCGGGTTCGCCCCCGCCTCGGGCGTGACCGCCGACGCGCTGAGCGGGGACGGGCGGGCCGCGCTGAGCGGCGTCGTGCCGCAACTGATCAACGGCATGGACGCCGACGTGCTGCTGGTCGAGGCCGCCGCGGCCCAGGGCCCCGTGCTGGTGGCGGTCGAGGCCGGCGGCGAGGGCGTCACCCGCGAGGCGCTCACCACGCTCGACCCCACCCGCCGCCAGGCCAGGGTGACCTTCGGCGGGGCCACGGGCCGGGTGCTCTCCGAGGGCGACGCGGCCGGTCTGGCCAGGGCGCGGGACCTCCTGGCGGTGGCGGTGGCGGCCGAGCAGCTCGGGGTGCTGCGGGCCTCGCTGGAGGCGATCGTGGCCTACAGCGGCATCCGGGTCGCCTTCAACCGGGTCATCGGCTCCTACCAGGGCGTCAAGCACCGGCTCGCCGACATGCACTGCAAGCTTGAGCAGGCCGAGTCGATCGTCCGCCACGCCGCCTGGGCCGCCGACGAGGACCCCGCGGAGCTGCCCGTCGCCGCCGCGCTCGCCCAGGTCTACGTGGGCCGGGCCTGCTTCGAGGTGGCCCGCGACAGCCTCCTGCTGCACGGCGGCATCGGCTTCACCTGGGAGCACGACGCCCACCTGTTCTACAAGCGGGCCAAGGCGGACGAACTGCTCCTCGGCCCGGCTCGGACCCACCGCACCCGTCTCGCCGACCTGCTGGAGCTGTAGAGGAGAGAACCCATGGCCGACATCAGCGGGCTGCCCGGCTTCTACCGGATCGCGCAGGCCGACCCGGACCGCCGGGCGGTGATCGACACCGACGGCGCGGTGACGACCTACGGCGAGCTGCTCGTCCGGGTCAACCGGATCTCGCACGGGCTGCGGGCACGCGGGCTCGGCCGGGGGGACGCGATCGCGGGCGTGCTGCCAAACGGGATCGACGCGGTGACCATGCTGATGGCCACCGGGCAGATCGGGCTGTACTACGTCCCGGTCAACTGGCACCTCACACAGAGCGAGATCGACTACATCGTGCGCGACAGCGACGCCCGGCTGGTCGTCACCCCCGACTCGGGAGGAGCCGCCGCCCTGGCCGAGGGGCAGCCGGAGACCGAGCCCGCCGACCGGACCGCCGGCGCCGTGATGTGGTACACCTCGGGCACCACCGGCTTCCCCAAGGGGGTGCGGAGGCCGCTGACCGGGGCCGAGCCGGAGGCGGCCGTCCCGCTCTACACCTGGTTCCTCGGGGAGGTCTGCGACCTGCGGCCGGGTGACGAGGTCCACCTGGTGACCTCGCCGATGTACCACTCCTCCCCGTGCGCGCACACCGCCTTCGCGCTGCACCTGGGGCACACGCTGGTCATCGCGCCCAGGTTCGAGCCGGCCGTCATCCTGGAGCTGGTCGAGCGGTACCGCGTCACCAACGCCATGATGGTGCCGACCATGTTCCACCGGATGCTGCTCATGCCGCCGGAGGTCCGGGCGCGCTACGACGTGTCCTCGCTCCGCCAGGTGGTCCACACCGGAGCCGCCTGCCCGGTGGCGGTCAAGAAGGGGATCATGGACTGGTGGGGGCCGGTCCTGTACGAGTACTACGGCTCCACCGAGTCGGCCATCGCCTTCGCCGTCAAGCCGCACGAGTGGCTGGAGCGCCCCGGCACGGTCGGCCGGCCGGTCCCGACGTTCGAGGCGAGGATTCTCGACGAGAACGGGGCCGAGCTCCCCCCGGGCGAGCCCGGCATGATCTACGTCAAGTCGGGGCTCGGCGGCTTCGAGTACCACAAGGACCCCGGCAAGACGGCCGCCAGCATGCGGGGGGAGTGGTACGCCCCCGGCGACATCGGCTTCCTGGACAAGGAGGGCTACCTGTTCCTCTGCGACCGCCGTACCGACCTGATCGTCTCCGGCGGGGTGAACATCTACCCCGCCGAGGTCGAGGCGGCGCTGCTGGAGCACCCGGCGGTCGCCGACGTCGCGGTGATCGGCGTGCCCGACGCCGAGTGGGGCCACGTCGTGGTCGCGCTCGTCCAGGCCGTGCCCGGCCCCCGGCCTCCGGCGGAGGAGCTGCTGGAGCACCTCGGCCCGCGCATCGCCCGCTTCAAGCACCCGAGGGTGATCGAGTTCCGCGAGGAACTGCCCCGCACCCCCACCGGGAAGCTCTCCCGGTCCAAGGTCCGCGAGCAGTATCTGTCCGGAGGCGTCACGGAGAGCTGATCAGCTCGGCGCCGGCGTTCCTGCGGTGCTCCTGGGGGCTGACGCCGCGCACGCGCTTGAAGGCGGTGCTGAGTGCGAAGGCGCTGCCGTATCCGACCCGCGCGGCCACCGCGCCCACGGTGGCGTCGGAGCCGCGCAGCAGGTCGGCGGCGAGCGTCAGCCGCCAGTCCGTCAGGTAGGCCATGGGCGGCTCGCCGACCAGCGAGGTGAAGGAACGGGCCAGGGCGGCCCGGGAGACGCCCACCTCGGCGGCGAGCCCGGCCACCGTCCAGGGCCGCGCCGGGTGGGTGTGAATCAGCCGGAGCGCCCGGCCCACCACCGGGTCGCCGAGGGCGTGGTACCACGCCGGGGTCTCGGCCTCCGGGCGGGAGAACCAGGCGCGCAGGACGGCGATGAGCAGCAGGTCCAGCAACCGGTCCAGGACGACCTCCTGGCCGGGCTCGTCCTTGACGATCTCCTGCCCGAGCAGCGGGACGAGCGGGCTGTCCAGGGACTCGCCGGGCAGGACCAGCAGCGCGGGCAGCGCCCGCAGCAGCCGGTGGCTGATCTCCGAGTGCGGCTGGTAGGTGCCCACCAGCATCACCACCTGCCCGTCCGGGTCGTTCCCCCAGCTCCGCACGCCCAGGGTCATCGCCTCGGACAGGTCCTCACCCTCCGGGCTGGTGCAGCGCTGCCCCGGATGGACGATGACCTGGGGAGGGGTGGCCGGGTCGTCGGCGAAGGTGCAGGGGTCGGGACCGCGGGTGATCGCCACGTCCCCCGGGCGCAGCAGCACCGCCTCGCCGCGGTCGGGGATCACCCAGATCTCGCCGCGGACCACGGCCGTCAGGGAGAGCGGCGCCCGGTCCTCGATCCGCACCGACCACGGGGGGCTCAGCATCGCGCGCAGCAGGAACGCCTCCCGCGCCCTCGGCCCGTCCAGGAGCCCCGTCAGTGCGTCCATGCCGCCCAGCATAGATCACGAGATAGACGAACAGACATGGAATTGAGCATCTCGGCCATGGAGCGTCTCATGGTGAACGGGGTTCACTGGGGTCATGACAGAGAAGACGACGTTGGTCATCGGAAGCAACGGCAAGACGGGCCGGCGGGTGGCCGACCGGCTCCGGGAACGCGGCGTGACGGTGCGGGCCGGCTCCCGCTCGGGGAACCCGCCGTTCGACTGGGCCGATCCGGCCACCTGGGATCCCGCGCTGCGGGGCGCGGAGTCGGCGTACATCACCTACTACCCCGACCTGACGGCCCCCGGAGCCGTGGAGGCGGTCGGCGAGCTGGCCCGGCGGGCGGTGGGCGCCGGCGTACGCCGCCTGGTGCTGCTGTCCGGCAGGGGCGAGGATGCGGCCCTGCGCAGCGAGGAGGCGGTGCGGGATTCCGGCGCCGAGTGGACCGTGGTGCGTGCGAGCTGGTTCGCCCAGAACTTCGACGAGGGCCACCTGCTGGAGCCGGTGCTCGGCGGCACGATCGCACTCCCGGCGGGGGAGGTCGCCGAGCCGTTCGTCGACGCCGGGGACATCGCGGACGTCGTGGTCGCGGCGCTCACCGGGGACGGGCACGCGGGCCAGGTCTACGAGGTGACCGGCCCCCGGCTGCTGACCTTCGCCGAGGCGGCCGCGGAGCTCTCCAGGGCGTCCGGGCGGGAGGTCCGGTACGTGCCGGTGTCCGCCGACGGCTACGCGGCCACGCTGGTGGAGTACGGCGTGCCGGCCGGGGAGGCGGAGATGCTGGCAGGTATGTTCGCCGAGATCCTGGACGGCCGCAACGCCAGCCTGGGCGACGGCGTCCAGCGCGCGCTGGGCCGCCCGCCCCGCGACTTCGCCGACTACGCGGTGGAGGCCGCCGCCACCGGCGTCTGGAAGGACTGACGGGCCCTCGCGGGTGCGGAGCCGTCACGCAGCCGGGTGCGGAGCCGGGCGGAGAACCGGTCACGTGACCGGGAGCGGGGCCGGCCCCGGCTCAGGCGGGCCGGCCCAGCTCCGCGCGGAACAGGCGCAGCACGTTGTCGCCCAGGATCTTGACGATCTCCTCCTCGGCGAAGCCGTGCTTGTCCAGCGCCTCGGTGAGCAGGGGCAGGCCGCGCGGCCCGTCCAGGCCGGGCACGGCCGCCATCGCGTCGAGGCCGCTGACGGTGAACTCGCAGCAGGGCGGGGTCACGTCGTGCAGGACCTCGCGGACGAAGTCGGGGCCGAGTCCGACGTGGTCGATCCCGGCGACCCCCGCGACGTGCGCGATGTGGTCCACCAGCCGGTCCACCGTGTACTCGGCCGGGTCCTCCGACAGGAAGGCGGCCAGGAAGTTCACGCAGACCACGCCGCCGGTCGCGGCGACGCCCCGGATCTGCTCGTCGGTCAGGTTGCGGTGGTGGTCGCGCAGGGCCCGGGCCGCCGAGTGCGTCGCCATGACCGGGCGGCCGGCGAGCTCCAGTACGTGCTCGACCCCCGAGGCGCCCAGGTGGGAGATGTCGAAGATCATGCCGAGTCGCTCCATCTCCCGGACCACCGCCACGCCCGCCGCCGTCAGCCTGCTCCCGGTGGCGTCCTCACCGCTGCCGTCGGCCAGAGCCGTACGGCCCCAGTGCGCGATCGAGGCGATCCGCACGCCCAGCCGGTGCAGCGTGGGCAGCAGTTCGACGCTCGCGTCCAGGCCCGGCATGCTCTCCAGCGCCAGGACCAGGGCGATCCTGCCCTCCGCGAGCGCCTCGTCGACCTCGGCGCCGTCGGTGCAGAGCCGTACCTCGTCGGGGTTGCCCTCGGCCAGCGTGTGCGCGCACTCGATCATGCGCAGGGTCTGCCGGAGCGCCCCCTCGGGCCGGTACTGCTCGTCGACGAAGACCGGCAGCACCTGCAGGTCCACCCCGCCCTCGCGGAGCTGGGGCAGCCAGCGCTCGCGGAAGAACGACGCCCACCGCTCCGGAGGCCGGGCCGTCACTCCCATCAGCAGGTCGTTGTGGGTGTCGGCGACCACGGCGTCGTGGTGGAGGTCGGCAGCGGCGGACACGGGCGGGTCCCTCCTCGCGGGGTGGCTGTGCCCGGGACACTACCGGCCCCGCGTCGCGGCGGCACCCCCGCTCCCACCCGCGCCCGGCGTCTGCGCGGCCTCACCCGCGCGGGCCGTACCGCCGCCGCTCAGCGCGCGAAGTGGAACGCCGCCGGGCGCGGGGTACGGGTGAGCCGCCGGTAGAGGGGGGTCGGGCCCGGCCAGTTGTTGGTCACCCGGCCCGCCGCGTTCTTGTACCAGCTCGTGCAGCCCGCCTGCCAGACCGTGCCGCCCATGGCCCGCTCCAGGCTCCGCCGCCAGGAGTCCATCGCCTCGGGCCGCACCTCCATCGGTCCGCGGTCCGCCAGGTACGGCAGGCAGCCCATGATGTAGCGGACCTGGCACTCGATCATGAAGACGATCGAGTTGTGGCCGAGGTTGGTGTTCGGCCCGTAGAGCAGGAACAGGTTCGGGAAGTGCGGCACCGCGATGCCGAGGTAGGCCTCGGCGCCGTCCTTCCACTCGTCACCGAGGCGGCGGCCCTGCCTGCCGGTGACCTCGATCGGGGACAGGAAGTCGGTGCTCCGGAAGCCGGTCGCGTAGACGATCACGTCGGCCTCCCGCAGGCCGGCCGAGGTCTCCACACCCTCCGGGACGATCCGGGCGATCCTGTCGGTGACGACGTCGACGTCCGGCCGGGCCAGCGCGGGGTAGAACCTGCTGTCGATGATGACCCGCTTGCAGCCGACCGGGTAGTCCGGGGTGAGCCTGGCCCGCAGCTCCGGGTCGGGGATCTGGGCGTGCAGGTGGTCCAGGGCGCGCTTGCGCAGCAGGCCGGTGCTCCACCCGCCGGTGAGGGCCCGGTAGAGGGTGCCCTCGGCGTAGCGGTAGATCCACTCGCGGTAGGCCCGCTGCAGGAGCGGAAGGCGGAAGGCGGCCCGGGCGGCGGGGGCGAAGACGGCGTCCGGCTTGGGGATCACCCAGTTGGGGGTCCGCTGGAAGACGTCCACATGCGCGGCGGCCTCGGCCACCGGCGGGATGAGCTGGGCGGCCGACGAGCCGTTCCCGATCACGGCCACCCGTCTGCCGGTCAGGTCCACCGAGTGGTCCCAGCGGGCGGAGTGGAAGGATCGGCCCGCGAAGGAGGACATCCCCGGCAGGTCGGGCAGGTGCGGCTGGTTGAGCTGGCCCACGGCCGAGACCACCACGTCGAACAGCTCCTCTCCGGAGGCCGTGCGCACCCGCCACTTCCCCAGCGCCTCGTCGAAGGCGGCCGAGACGACCTCGGTGTCCAGCCGGATGTGCGGGCGCAGGCCGTACTTGTCGGCGCACATCTCGAGGTAGGCGAGGATCTCCGGCTGGCCCGGGTAGCGGCGGGTCCAGCTGGAGTACCGCTCGAAGGAGTAGGAGTAGAGGTGGGAGGGGATGTCGCAGCCCGCCCCGGGATAGGTGTTGTCGCGCCAGGTGCCCCCGACGTCGTGGCCCTTCTCGAAGACCGTGTAGGAGCGGAGGCCCGCCTGCTGCAGCCGGATGGCCATGCACAGCCCGCCGAACCCGGCACCGATGATCGCGACAGTAGGACTCATTGCGCAGCCCTCCGGGGGGAAGTCAGGATCCACTTACAGTAGGCGATCCGTGCCCGCCCGGGAACAGGTCCGCGCCCGCCGGGGGAGGGGGCCGATAGTCTGCGCACGTGTCTACGCTTGCCGACGTCGTCAGAGAGCTCGAATCCCGATATGACCCCCGGTGGGCGGAGTCGTGGGACGCGGTCGGGCTCGTCTGCGGCGACCCGTCCCAGCCCGTCACGAAGATCCTGTTCGCGGTCGATCCGGTGGCCGCCGTCGCCGACGAGGCGATCTCCTGGGGCGCCGACCTGATCGTCACGCACCACCCGCTCTACCTGCGCGGCACCACGAGTGTGGCCGCCACCACCTTCAAGGGCCGCCTGGTCCACACCCTGATCAAGAACGACATCGCCCTCTACACCGCCCACACCAACGCCGACGTCGCCGATCCCGGCGTCTCCGACGCCCTGGCCCGCGCGGTCGGCCTGACCGGGCCGCTGGTCCCGCTGAGCCCTTCCGCCGACGACCCCCGTCGCGGGCTCGGCCGTGTCGGCTCCCTGCCGTCCCCGACGCCTCTGCGCGACTTCGTCCGGCGGGCCGCCGCCGGCCTGCCCGGTACGGCGGGCGGGCTGCGCGTCGCCGGGGACCTCGACCGCGAGGTCCTGCGGATCGCGGTGAGCGGGGGAGCCGGAGACTCCCTGCTCGGTACGGCCCGCGCCGCCGGGGTGGACGTGTTCCTCACCGCGGACCTGCGCCACCACCCGGCGAGCGAGTTCGTCGAGGCCGCGGCAGGGGGCGACGGGGACGGCCCCGCCCTGATCGACGCCGCCCACTGGGCCACCGAGTGGCCCTGGCTGGCCGAGGCGGCACGGCTGCTGGCGTCCGGGCTGGCGTCCGGGGGGATTAATGTTGAGACGCGCGTCTCCGAGACGGTCACGGACGCCTGGATAACAACAGCAAAGTGCGAGGAACTCACGTGAAAGCAGCCCCGGCAGCCCAGAAGCGCCTGCTCGACCTGGCCGAACTCGACTCCGTGATCGACCGGCTGGCTCACCGCCGCCGCACCCTGCCGGAGCTGGCCGAGATCGACGAGCTCGCCGCCCGCGTGGCCCGGCTGGCGACCCAGGTGATCGCAGCCGAGACCGAGGCCGGAGACCTCGCCCGGGAGCAGGTCAAGGCCGAGAGCGACGTCGACTCGGTCCGCATCCGCGCCGAGCGCGACCAGAAGCGCCTCGACTCCGGCCAGGTCTCCTCGCCGAAGGACCTGGCCAGCCTCCAGTCGGAGATCGTCTCGCTGACCCGCCGCCAGAGCGACCTGGAGGAGGTCGTGCTGGAGATCATGGAGCGCAGGGAGGCCGCCGACGGGCAGGTGGCGAAGCTGGCCGCCGAGCGCGACGAGCTCGCCGCCGCCCGCGGCGCCGCCGAGGACCGCAGAGACGCGGCCTTCGTCGAGATCGACAAGGAGAACGCCGAGGCCAAGGGCAGGCGCGCGGGCATCGTCGGCGACATCCCGGCCGACCTGCTCGCCCTCTACGAGAAGCTCCGCGAGCAGTCCGGCGTGGGCGCCGCGATGCTCCAGGGCGGCCGCTGCCTCGGCTGCCGCACGAGTCTGTCCATCGCCGACCTCAACCGCATCAAGGCCGCCCCGCACGACGAGGTGGTCCGCTGCGAGGAATGCCGCCGCATCCTGGTCCGCACGCCGGAATCGGGCCTGTGACCTCGTACGTCGTCGAGGCCGACGGCGGGTCGCGGGGCAATCCGGGGCCCGCCGGCTACGGCGCGGTGGTCAAGGACGCCGCCGACGGCCAGATCCTCGTCGAGGACGCCGCGGCGATCGGCACCGCGACCAACAACGTCGCCGAGTACCGCGGCCTGATCGCCGGCCTGCGGGTCCTGCTCGACCTGGCCGGTGACGGCGCCGTCGCCGAGGTCCGGATGGACTCCAAGCTGGTGATCGAGCAGATGGCGGGCCGCTGGAAGATCAAGAACGAGGGCCTGCGCCCGCTCGCGATGGAGGCCGGGACGCTGGCCCGCCGTCTGAGGGTCACCTGGCGCTGGATCCCCCGCGAGAAGAACAAGGACGCCGACCGGCTGGCCAACGAGGCGATGGACGCCGCCGCCAAGGGCGTCCCCTGGCACTCGACCGTCTCCACCGTCTCCGGCGGCCCGGCCGCCTCCAGTGCCCTGAGCGCGGGCGCCGGGCGTCCCGGCGCGCAGGCCGTCGCGCAGGCCGTGGTCACCGCAACGGCCACCGCAACGGCCACCGCAACCCGGACGGGGCGGGAGGGCGCAGCGCAGGAGTCCCTCTTCGACTCGACTGATATTTCCGAAATATCGTCAGATGCGCCTGTGGTCACGGGCAAGGGCGCCACCGGCTGGCGGCCGCCCACGACCACCGCCACCACCCTGATCCTGCTCCGCCACGGCGAGACCCCGCTCTCCGTCGAGCGCAGGTTCTCCGGACTCGGCGACCCCGAGCTCACCCCCAACGGCGTCGCCCAGGCCGAGGCCGCCGCGGCCAGGCTCTCGCGGGAGCCGTACGGCGTGCAGGTGATCGTCAGCTCCCCGCTCAGGCGGGCCCGCGCCACCGCCGGGGCCGTCGCCGCGAGGACCGGCCTGGAGGTGATCGTCGAGGAGGGCCTGCGAGAGGCCGACTTCGGCGACTGGGAGGGCCACACCTTCACCGAGATCCAGCGCCGCTGGCCGGACGAGCTGGCGGCCTGGCTCGCCGACCCGTCCGTCGCGCCCCCGGGCGGGGAGAGCTTCGAGTCGGTGGCCCGGCGGGTGCAGGAGGCGGGGGACCGGCTCGTCGAGCGCTACGAGGGACGGACGGTCCTCGCCGTCACCCACGTCACGCCGATCAAGACGCTGCTCCGGCTTGCGCTGCTGGCCCCGCCCGCGGCGCTGTACCGCATGCACCTCGACCTGGCCTGCGTCTCGCTGATCGAGTACTACGCCGACGGCCCCGCCGTGGTGAAGGCGTTCAACGACATCTCGCACCTGCGCTGATCCGGCGACGTCCCGGGGGTGCCGGGCGGAGGACCCTCCCCGGCCGGGCGGGATCCTCCGCCCGGCCGGAACCCGCCCGGGAGCCGTTAAGCTTGGAAACACGGCGGACGAGTCGGCCGGGCGGCCGCGTCGGGTCTTTTCGAAGGCCCGCCGAGGAAGGTCCGGGCTCCACAGGGCAGGGTGGTCGGTAACGCCGACCCGGGGTGACCCGCGGGACAGTGCCACAGAGAGCAGACCGCCCCTCCTCGCGGAGGGGTAAGGGTGAAAGGGTGGTGTAAGAGACCACCAGCGCCCACGGTGACGTGGGCGGCTAGGTAAACCCCACCCGGAGCAAGGTCAAGAAGGGACGCCCTCCGGGGCGTCCCGCGCGCGGCGTTCGAGGGCGGCCCGCCCGAGTCGCGCGGGTAGACCGCTTGAGGCCGCCGGCAACGGCGGTCCTAGATGGATGGTCGCCCCTTCGCGCAAGCGAAGGACAGAACCCGGCCTATAGGCCGACTCGTCCGCCTTCTCCGCCCCTGACCTGCGGCGGAGGCTGTGCCCGGCATGATCGAAGCGCTCAGAGGGCACAATGGGGGCACATTCAGGTGAGCCCGGATGCGGCGGCGAAGGCGTCGTCCAGTGCCGTCCGCGCCCGCCCGGAGGCCTCCGGGACCAGATGCCCGTACAGGTCCACGGTCGTGGTGATGGACTCGTGCCCGAGCCACCGGGACACCTCGGAGATCGGCACACCCTCGGCGAGCGCCGTACTGGCGAAGGTGTGCCGCAGATCGTGGAACGTCATGTCCACCGGCACCCCGGCCGCGAGGATCGCGGGCTTGAGGATGTCGGCGTTGAAGTAGTCGCGGCGGATCAGGTTGCCGCGCGTCGTGCGGAGCAGCACGTCCTCGGGCTTGTGCCGGTCGACGTGCCCGGTCAGCGCGTCGGCGAGGACGGCCGGCATCGGGACGTCGCGGACGGAGGCCTTCGTCTTCGGCGGGGCCAGCACCGGACGGCGATCGATCACCACGACCTGCCGGTCCACCGTCAGCATGCCCTCGGCGAAGTCGATCCGGTCGACGGCCAGGCCGAAGGCATTGACGACGGCATGGCCGCCAAGATCCGTAACGTGATGGTGCTGTACCGGCCGCTCCGGCAGGTCGAGGGCGTCGAGATCCGGCTTCACCGCACGGTGTTCTACAACTCGATCTACCGCAGGGACGATCAGCTTCTCGTCAACACCCACGTGTACGGCCAGCCCGCCGCCAACGCGCCGGTCTTCCATCTGCGCAAGGTGGCCGGCGGGGACATGGTCTCCACCTACACCGGCAGTTTCGAAGCCGTCTGGGCCGACGCCGTCCCCATAGACTCCTGATCATGGCCCGCCGCATCGACTTCTACGACGATCCCGCCGCGCCCGCGCCCAACAGCCTGGTCCCGTCGGTCAACGTCGTGGTCACCAACGACGCGGGCGAGATCCTGATGATCCGCCGCAGCGACAATGACAACTGGGCGGTGCCCGGCGGTGCGATCGACCTGGGCGAGTCCCTGCCCGAGGCGGCGATCCGGGAGACGCTGGAGGAGACCGGCGTCCGGTGCGAGATCACCGGGATCGTCGGCACCTACACCGATCCCAAGCACGTCATCCTCTACACCTCCAACGGCGAGGCCCGGCAGGAGTTCTCCATCGTGCTCACGGGCCGCGCCGTCGAGGGCGAGCCGACGCCGAGCGATGAGTCCCGCGAAGTGCGCTGGGTGTCCCGCGGGGAGGTCGAGACGCTGACGATGGACCGGTCAATGAGTTTGAGGGTCGGCTATTTCCTGGCCGGCCGGGCGGTGCCGCACATCGGGTGAGATCAACGCTGGTCGAGGATGTGCCGCCTCTTCGGAAGCCAGTGAACAAGGTTGCCGCTCATGCAGCTTCCGCGAACTCGCACATCAGCCCTACGCGCCTCTTCTGTCTCGTGGGATCCACGCCCGCCATGGTGGAGTTGTCCCAGAGACCTCCAGGGGCGAGGAACCGAGCCGCGTGTTCGGTCGCGTGCAGCTCGTCCAGGTACATCTGATCTTTCAGGTCACTGGAGCTGTTTTGAGCCGGGGCGGGGATGATGGGCTGGTGGATCTTTCCAGTCTGGAGCGTCAGCGTCTGGTGGCGGTCACCGCGGCTCTGTTCACCCATGGAATCGATGCCCCCGAGCTACTGCACGTGTGGCTCCATCTGGAGTCGGTGACCGTCGTGGTTCGTGTCACCGCTGACTGGACACTCCACATCACGCCTGACGAGCCGGGGGAGAGCTACACGATGCCTGAGCTCGGCAGTCGTGTTGATGTCGTTCCTACTCCTGCCGATGCCCCCTTTGTGCGACATGTCGGAGAGCGGCTTGTGCGCGTGGTCGAGGGGTTCGACATCGACCAGCCCGCTCAACGTGTGCAGGCGCGGTTCGTCTTTGAGACGGGAAGTGTGGTCGCGTGGAGCTTCGAGGGTGGCCTCCACCTGGTCGGCGGTGAGTCGTCGGGGCTGTTGGAGTAGCCGCTCACAGTTGAGATCGTGTGTCATTGCTGGAAAACCCCGCAGGGCACATCCAGGGCACATGATCGGGAGAAACCCCGAGGATCAGTGGAAGATGCCGAGAGGTGAAATGCGCCCTGACCAGGCCTGCCGTACGTAGGACCTGGTCAGGACAATGCCGTTCGCGCTACATCGGCAAGCGTGGGAAGCCAGGTCGGGAGCGTGCTCGGCAGGCTGAGGGCGGAACGCGGCTCGACGGAAAACAGCTCGATCCCGCCCGCGACAGACGGGTACCTTCCTGATCGGAGCAGGCCGATCCCGCAGGAGGGGTGTTGAGGCGTAGGAGTCCACAAGAGAAGAAGCGCCTGAACTATGCCAAGGACCGCCGCAACGCCTACGGGGAGAACGACAAGAGCTCCCGCAAGAACATCCGGCGCAACAAACGCGCTCCTCACCGGGCGAACCGGCACCGCGTGAACCAGGTCCTCGAAGCGGCCGTCGGCGCCGTCGACGAGGGCGCCGAAGAGGAGGTCGAGCGGCGGCTGCTGACGAAGCGGCCGAAGTCCTGGGAGAAGTCCCCGGACGCGCCTCTGGGGGAGATCGTTCAGTACACCCTGCGGCGACGGATGACGTTGGGGACCGGTGATCCGGGGCGGGACGCCGCCCGTCTGGAACGCGTCCGTCGGCGGACTCGGCAGCCGGCCGACTGAGCGTGCCCCACTCAGGCACCGCTGCTCGCCTCTCAAGAGACCCTGCGGAGGGCACATCGGGGGCACACCGCATCCGCAGGCGGTGGCAGACAACGTCAAGCGACGAAAGCGTTCCTGTAGCTCTACAGCTTGATCACCAGCCCCGTACAGGTCACGGGAAGGCTGAATCAGAACCCGGCCCACAGGCCGACTCGTCCGCCCCACCCGCCCCGAACCGCGGCGGAGCTGCGCGCCTGCGGATCGGCCACTCCCTTGCCGGCCGGGCGGTGCCGCACGCCGGACAGCTCATCCCGGCGCGGATGAGCGCCATCACCGGCCACGCACATGCTCCGGCGACGAGGCATCATGATCAGAGAAGGCGCCGGCCGACGCGGGAGAACCGATGCGGGACAGATCGCTCAAGGCGCTGAGCAAGTGTGTGGACCGCGTCGTCGACACTGAAGACCCCTCCCACGTTCTCGACCCGGTGATGCTCGAACACGCCCGCCGCCTAGTCGCCTCCTACGACGACGAGCGGCCCGACACCGAGATCCTGTCAGCTGTGGGCCTGTTCCACTGGCTCCGGTTCACCGCGCGCGGCGGGGAGGATCCCGAGGAAGCAGCGATCGCGTTCTGGGCGTTCGCCCGCTGCATGATCTACGACGACGAACCTCCACCTCGAAAGCTGATCCCTCATGTCCTGCCGGAGGCCGTGAACCTGGCCACCGGCCTGTTGCAGCGGGCAGCCGAATCTGATGATCTGCACCTGACCGAGCAAGCCGTGGACGCATGGCAGCGCATCGAAACCGCCACCCCCGCCGACCACCCCGATCAGGCCGTGATGTGGGCCAACCTCAGGGTCGCGTTGCTGCTGCGGTTCGGGCAGACCGAGGATCCCGCGGACCTGGAGGAGGCGATCCCGGTATGGGAGCAGGCGCTGGAGGCCCTTCCCGCCGATCACCCCGACAGAGCGGATCTGCTGTCGCAGCTCGGTTGCGCGTTGCTGACACGGTTCGAGCGGGCTGAGACGCCCCAGGATCTGGAGAAAGCCATCGCCGCGTGGAGGCAGGCGGTTCAGATCACCCCCGCCGGCCGCCCCGATCGAGCGGTGCACCTGTTCAACCTCAGTACCGGGCTGCGGATACGGGCCGATCTGACCGGAACGCCTGCAGATCGGGAGGAGGCGGCCACCGTCGAGGAACAGGCGGCACGGGCCAGGAGAGAGAACGATCTCCAGTGATGCCCGTGACACGGGGATTCAGCGCAGACCCTCGCGTCGCCGGCTTCATGCGGTCGGACGGCCGTCTGCCTCGGGGAGTCGGCTATCTCCGCATGAACGGAACTTCGTAGGAGGGCGGCTGCCCGTTCATCAGGTCGGTCAGCTCGGCCTCGTCGAGATCGAGAACGAGGGCGCTGCCCGCCTGCTGCGGCTCCCAGCCACGTTTCAGGGCCGTCCGTACGGTCTCCGCCACGAGCGCCGGTCGTACGGCCATGGCGCGCTCCCCGGACCAGGCGTCCGGCCGGGAGCAGGGAAGCGATACCAGAAGCACGCGGCCCGGCCGCTCGGCCGCCTCCACCGCGAAGGTCAGCGGCCCCCAGCTGTTCCCCTGGCAGTAGGTGGGCCTGCGGCGGATCCGCCAGCGGTAGGTGGCGCCGTCGACCGTGATGAGCCGTGAGCCCTTTTTGGGGATCGCCATGAAGCGGCCTCCGTTTTCGTCCCGTCACCTGTTCCGCGCGAGCCGGGAACCAGCGAGAAGCGACATGAGACGCCCGCAAGGGTAACCCCCGCCCGAGGACGTGATCGAGCCGTTTTCGCGGCAGGCGACCGGGACCGGCGCCGGAGGTCATCCCGGTCTGCGGGGCCATGGCGGACGAGGGCATGAGACGGCCGACGGGCGTGGACCCCGCCGTCATGCGGGGCTGATCGTCGCGGCGATCGTGGCGCCGAGTTCCCAGCAGGCCGCCAGGTCGTCCTTGCCCGGCGCGCCCGTCACCGTCACCGGCCGGTGGACCGGCTCCCAGTCGAGCCCGGAGGCGATCGACTCCACCGCGCGGACGGCGCCGGCCGTGTTGTCGTTGCCGTGCACGTACAGCGCGTACGGCAGACGCCGGGTCTCCTCCAGGCAGGGATAGTAGACCGTGTCGAAGAAGTGCTTGAGCGCTCCGCTCATGTAGCCGATGTTGACCGGGGTGCCCAGGACGATCCCGTCGGCCTCGAACACGTCGACGGCGGTGGCGCGCAGCGCCGCTCGGGCGACCACCTCCACCCCTTCGACCTCGTCGGTGGTGGCGCCCCGCCGTACCGCCTCGAAGAGTTCCCGCAGCGCAGGAGAGGCGGTGTGGTGCACGATCAGCAGACGCCGGACATCTCGCGACACGGTGCCGATCCTCTCATGTCCGTCCGTCCCGGATCAGGTGATCAGGTGAGCACGCAGGCCTCCCCGGCGGACCCGATGTCCTTGAACGTGGAGCAGGCCGGGGCAGAGCAGACGCGGAGTGAGGGGGGACGCCGGCGGCGCTGGGCAACTCCGGTGCGACGTGGCACGATTTCGCAGGTGACCAGCACTCCTGCCGCGGCGCAGCACCTGCGCGACCTCGCGCGGCTGCGCCGCGTCCGCGACCGGATCGACCGGGAGTACGCGCAGCCGCTGGACGTCGAGGCGCTCGCCCGCGGCGCGCACATGTCGGCCGGGCACCTCAGCCGCGAGTTCCGGCGCGCCTACGGAGAGTCGCCGTACGCCTATCTGATGACGCGGCGCATCGAGCGCGCGATGGCGCTGCTGCGTCGTGGCGACCTCAGCGTCACCGAGGTCTGTTTCGCGGTCGGCTGCTCGTCGCTGGGCAGCTTCAGCACCCGCTTCACCGACCTGGTCGGTGTGCCGCCCAGCACCTACCGCCGCCACGCGGCACGCGCGGCGGCGGGGATGCCGTCATGCGTGGCGAAACGGGTGACCAGACCGGTCAGGAATCGAGAAGCGCCGGTCACCGAGCCGCACCTAGCGTGACTGCCATGAACATCACCATCCACGCCAGCTTCCTCCCGCACGACGACCCGGACGCCTCCCTGGCCTTCTACCGCGACATCCTCGGTTTCGAGGTCCGCAACGACGTCGGATACGACGGGATGCGCTGGATGACGGTCGGCCCCGCCGACCAACCCGGTACGTCCATCGTCCTGGAGCCGCCGGCCGCCGACCCCGGCATCACCGACGACGAGCGCCGCACCATCGTCGAGATGATGGCCAAGGGCACTTATGCCGGCGTCCTCCTGGCCACCGCCGACCTCGACGGCGCCTTCGAGCGGGTGCAGGCCGGCGGCGCCGAGGTCGTCCAGGAGCCGGCCGAGCAGCCGTACGGCGTCCGCGACTTCGCCGTCCGCGATCCCGCGGGCAACCTGATCCGCGTCCAGGAACTGCGCTGAGCCGTCCGGCCGTCGCGGTCACGACCTGCGAGACGGCGCCGTACCCGGTGCCGCCGCCCTTCGGCTGGGGCGGCGAGGCGCTGGACGGCCACGCCGTACTGCTGGTTCCGCGCCAACGGAGGGTCCGCCACCGGTCGTCGGCTGCCGGCATGCTTGCGCCGTTCGTGTCAGGCCGGGCCGGTCAGATCGAGCCGGGCGACGCCGACTCCGGTCGCCGTGCGGTGACCTGCGCATTCACCGCGCGGCGACCGTCCGGTCCCGGCCCGGTAGCTCCCCTCAGGAACCGCAGACCGTGCCCTCGGCGGGGACCTTCCCGTCGATCAGGTAGGCGTCGGCGACCTTCGTCGTGCAGGTGTTGACCCCGTAGGCGCCGTGGCCCTCGCCCTTGGACGTCACCAGCACCGCCGTCTTGAGCTGCCTGGTCAGCTTCGGCCCCCACGCGTACGGCGTGGCCGGGTCACTGGTGGTGGCGACCACCACGATCGGGGCCGAGCCGGTGGCGTCGACCTTCTTGGCCGCGTTGCTGCCGGCGAACGGCCAGGCCGCGCAGAGGCTGCCCAGGCCGGTGCCGCCGAACATCGGGGAGATTCTCCGTGCCGCGGCCTCGGTCTTGGCCTGTTCTGCGGCGCTGGGCCGCTCAGCGGTGTCGGCGCAGCTGATGGCCGGGAAGCTGGTCATCAGGGTGGAGTAGGTGCCGTCGGGCTTGCGGCCGGTGTAGCTGTCGGACAGGCCCAGCAGGAGCCGGCCGTCGCCCTTGAGCGCCAGGCCCAGCGCCTGCTCCAGCACCGGCCAGGCTTGCTGGGCGTACAGCGCCGCCCCGATGCCGGTGACCGCCAGCCCCTGGGTGAGCTCCCTCCGGCCGACCTTCAGCGGCTTGGCGTCCAGGCGCTTCCACAGTGCCCGGACCTTGTTACCGGCCGACTTGCGGTCCGCGCCGAGCACGCACTTGCCGGGGCCCTTGGCGGCGCAGTCGGCGAGGAACGCCTCATACGACCGCTGGAACCCCCTCATCTGGTCGAGGGTGCGCTGCCGGAAGGAGAGCGTCGGATCCAGCGGGGCGTCCAGCAGGAAGCGACCCACCTTCTCGGGGAACATCGTGGCGTAGATCGCGCCCAGATGCGTGCCGTACGACATGCCGAAGTAGTTGAGCCTGCCCTCGCCCAGCGCCTCACGCAGCCGTTCCAGGTCCTTGGCGGAGCTGATGGTGCCCACATGCGGCAGGATCTCACCGGAGGTCTCCTGACAGGCCTGGACGAACTCCGCGGTGACCCGCTTCAGCTGCGCCCGCTCTGCCGAGGTGTCCGGGGTGGAGTCGGCGGCGTTGTACTTCTCCGTCTCTGCGGCGCTGCCGCACCGGACGCCGGAACTGCGTTCCACTCCGCGCGGGTCGAAGGAGACCAGGTCATAGCGGGTGTTCAGCGCGGTGTAGGCCGGAGCGGCCAGGGGCAGGATGTCCACGCCGGAGCCACCGGGTCCGCCGAAGTTGAACACCAGCGAGCCCAGTCGCCTGCCGGAACCGGCGGCCTTGATGCGGATCAACGCCAGGTCGATGGTCTCGCCGTCGGGATCGGCATAGTCGAGGGGGACGGTGAGCGTGCCGCACTCGGTGCCCGCGGGGAGCTTCTGCCCCTCGGCGGGCCGCATGTCGGCGCATGACCCCCAGGTGATCGTTCCCTGTCCGGTGGCGCCCGAGCCGGTGCTCGCTGCGGAGGCCGGGCCACCGGCGGTGACCAGGGCCAGGGGCAGGGCGGCGGCGATCGTTGTGATCTTCATGTGACGCGCGGAAGTTCTTCTCATGATCTGAAAGTCCCTGACGAAGCGAGATGTCCTTACAGGAACGATCTTGTTCTTCTCGTCCGCCCGCAGACAGTCGTCGATATCACCGGACGCTCGTGAATCTTGCAGGTGAGCTCAATGACAAATGTCAACCGGTCCGAGGGCCCCGCACCGTCGCATCCGCAGGCGACGCCAGATGACGACAGCGTTCCCGCAGCTGGAGGGTTTGGTCACGGGTTCCCGGAGGTCGCCCTTCGGGCTCAGCCCGCGGGATCGAGGAACAGGGCGCTGAGACGGGGAAGGCGCCGGCGGGTCTCGTGCTGGTCGTTCACGTCCCAGTTCTCACCCACCGGCTTGCCGGGCCGGTCCATGACCGCCACCACGGCCGTCACCGCGTCATCGAACGAATCCGACTCTCCCTGGATGCGTTCGTACGCCCACCTCGTCGCGTAGGAGGCGTCCTCGCAGCCGATCCAGGCGTCTCCGGTACGGCTCATCCGCACCACGACGGGAAGGCCGGCGAGGGAGTCGGGGTCGGCGACGGCCCGGGTGAACGTCGTACGGCCCAGCAGCATGAGCCCGGTGCGGAAGTCCATGAAGCCGTCGTCTCCGCAACCGCCCTCGATGAGCTGCGCGGCATTCCACAGCGGCCACCGGTAGGCGGAGTCCTGCAACCGGATGTGAATCCGCTCGAACGCGATGATCTCGGCAGGTTCCAGCTCCAAGAGCAGGCCGGTCAGGATTTCCACCATCGGATCATCGGGCGGGTTCCGGTCGCCGGCTCGGCCGCCGGCGGCCTTGCGCGCCCGCTCGATGATGTCCCACCAGGTGTCGACGTCCATTCCGGTCACCCTAGCGACCGAGGTTCTCCCACCGGACAACGGCGGACTCCGCAGCATGGTGACCGTCCCACGGGGGCGAGCGCCACTTCGCCGGCAGGGTCGAGGCGTGGGCCGGACCCCGCTGCACCCGTGTGGCCAGGCCCGGCGGCGTGGCGCAGGCCTCCGGAGTCACCGTGATCCATCCCGGGGCCGGCGTGTCACGGATGGGCCCGCGCCTGCCGGCGGCGGAACTCGTCGAACGGCGTGCGGTCGAACACGAACCGGTTGTAGACGATCTTCCCGTCGCGGACCGTGACGCACTCGGCCGCCGGTGCGCTCCTGGCCGGGATCGTTTCGGCGTCGTACATGAGCACGGCCGTGCTGTCATCCCCGAACGCGGCGATCATCTCCGCTCTGATGAGGAACCGCTCGGCGAAGGGCGCGAGGAAGTCCCGGTACGCCCGGACGCCGTCGAGCCGTCCCGCTGGGGCGTCGCACACGACGTCGTCGGCGATGTAACCCATCGCCAGGTCGAGGTCCTTGTCGGTCGTCCACGCGCGGTGGTGGGCCAGCGCGATCTGCAATGCTGGGCTGGTCATGATGTCTCCTTCCGGTGTTGCTCATTACGACACCGGAGACCCGCGGAACGGAACGGTCGTGGCGGAAATCGCGTTCGAAGAGCTGATCGTGGCGTACCGGCGCGAACTGCTGCTGCACTGCTACCGCCTGCTCGGCTCGCTGACCGATGCGGAGGACGTGCTGCAGGAGACGCTGCTGGCGGCCTGGCGCGGCCTGGGCGACTTCCAGGGCCGCGCGTCGTTGCGGTCGTGGTTGTACCGCATCGCCACCAACCGTTGCCTCAACGCGCTGCGCGACCGTGGCCGGCGGATCCCGCCCGCGCCCAACCCGCCGTTCCGGCCGCCGGAGCCCAGCCGCCACGGTGACGTGCCATGGCTGCAGCCGTACCCGGACGCGCTGCTGGAGCACGTGCCCGACGCCGGGCCCGGCCCCGAAGCGCGATACACGGCACGGGAGGCGGTCGAGCTGGCGTTCGTCGCCGCGCTCCAGCGGCTCCCGCCGCGGCAGGCCGCCGTGCTGGTGCTCTGCGACGTGCTGGGCTACCCGCTCGGTGAGGCCGCACCGATGCTCGACACCACGCCGGCCGCCGTCAAAGGACTGCTGCAGCGGGCGCGGGCCTCGCTCGACCGGCACCGTGGAAACACCCGAGACAGACCGCCCGCACCGGAGTCGTCGCAGGAGCGTCGCCTGGTCCGCCGTTTCGCCGAGGCCTTCACCGCCGGCGACATCGGCGCGCTGGTCGCCCTCCTCACCGATGACGCGTGGCTGGCCATGCCCCCCGCTCCGCACGAGTACCACGGCGCCGCGGCGATCGCCTCGTTCCTGCGCGCGAGCACCGAGTGGCGTGCGCACCGGCGTCTGCTCCTGCGGCCGACCCGCGCCAACGGGCAGCCGGCGTTCGGCTGCCGCCTCCTGGACGCCGGCGAACGACCCGCGGGACTGATCGTGCTGACGCTCACCGGCGATCGCCTCCACGGCATCACGCGGTTCCTCGACAACCGGCTCCTGCACCACTTCGAACCGCCGCTCGCCGGCCAGGGCTCCGGCGGCGCGGCATGACCGCGCGCCTGCGACGGCATCCACCGGCTCGATCCGGTCAGTGCCCGGCCCCACCCGGTCCGGCGCCCGCGTGGATCATTCGTTGGAGTTCCGAAGAGCCGCGGTTGCCGGTGTGAACACGCATCCCCGCCACTCCGGCCGGGATGCGGCGGGTCAGCCGCCGCAGGGGCACGGTCCCGCGGGCCGGATCCCGCTCACGTCCCCGCGAGCGTCGACGGCGACCTGGCAGCACGACAGCAGCAGGGCGCGCAGCCGGGCCCGCGCCCGCTGGATCCGGGACTTCATCCCCGGAATCGAGATCCCGAGCCGGCGGGCGGCCTCGGCCTGGGTCAGGTTCTCGTAGTCGACCAGCGTGATCGCCTGGCGGTCGCGCTCCGACAGTCGCCCGAGCATCGGCGCCAGGCATCCGGCCAGCGCGGCCAGCGCGCCCGGGGCGGCCGTCTCCGGGGTCAGGCTGCGGTCGAAAGCGGCGCGGGCCTGCGCCCGTCCGGCTCGTACGGTTGCGCGGTGGTGATCGATGATCGCGTTGCGGGTGACCTGGTAGACCCAGGCCTCCAGCCGCCCGGGGTCGCGCGGGCCGGCGGCGGCGCGGCTGATGCGCGCCAGCACCTCCTGGACGATGTCCTCGGCCTCGTCGGGCCGGTCGATGCGTGATGCGACGAAGGCGACCAGCCGGGTGCGCATGTCCGTGATCGCCGCCGTGGTGTCGGTCGTCGGACCGGGGTGCGTCGTCACGATCCTCCTCCTTCTCGGGTGCCCCGGGGCCGGGCGACCGGCCCGGCCCCGGGTCCGTGCGGGTGTTACCGGCAGCCGCAGCTGCTGGGCGCTTCGGCCGGGGCGTCGGCCGGAGTGCCGCAGCAGGCGCCCTTGTCCTCGGGTGCGCAGCAGGTCTGCAGGGTAGTGGTCGGGCAGCAGGCCGCGGCGGGCGCCTCGGCGCCGGTGACAGTGCCGGTGTCGGTCGTGGTCATGGCAGATCCTCCGTCTCGGGAAAAACAACTCACAGGGGTAGACGGTGAACCCCGGTAATGGATGCACTCCGGTTCACCTGGCTGGTTAGGTCGCTGCCTAATTTGACATCTCTCTAACCAGAGTGGCAGTCTGAGTGCTGCTTAGACAAACTTCGAAACACGAGGTGTGAGATGCGTTCCCTGTTCCGCCGCCGCCCGGCCGCCGCGATCGTCTCCTTCGACGAGGCCACCGGTGCCGTCTGCGACCGCGCCTGCCGGGCCGAGGCCACGATCGAGCGGGCCCGTACCGCCGCCTGGCTGGTCCGCTGAAGCCCGTCCACCGTCCGAGAACGACCGTCCGACCCAGGAGGAATGATCATGAGCAGTGGATGCTGCGGCCCGGTGGCCGCTCCCGCCGAGCAGAACGCGCAGGCCGTACAGGTCACGCGCAGCCCGCAGACCGCGGTCCGGCCGCAGGACTCCGGCTCGCGCCCGGACGCCCTGCCCGTCGTGGTGATCGGTGCCGGGCCGGTCGGCCTGGCCGCCGCCGCGCACCTGGCCGCCCGCGGCCTGGACTTCCTGCTGCTGGAGGCCGGAGCCCAGGCGGGCGCCTCGATCGCGCAGTGGGGGCACGTACGGACCTTCAGCCCGTGGAAGTACAACCTCGACGCCGCCGCGCGCCGCCTGCTGGAGGCCGGCGGCTGGACCGCGCCGGATGAGGACTGGCTGCCCACGGGCGCCGAGCTCATCGAGGGCTATCTCGCCCCGCTGGCGGCGCACCCGGCCGTCGCCCCGCACCTGCGCCTGAACGCGAGGGTCGCCGGCATCAGCCGCGCCGGGTTCGACCGGGTCCGCACCACCGGCCGCGAGGCCGCGCCGTTCCTGATCCGCCTGGCCGACGGCGAGGAGATCTCCGCCCGCGCCGTCGTGGACGCCTCCGGCACCTGGACGACGCCGAACGTGCTGGGCGCCTCCGGCCTGCCGGCCCACGGCGAGCACGAGGCCGCCGCGTTCGTCGACCACGCCCTGCCCGACGTGCTGGGCGCCGACCGGGAGACCTACGCAGGCAGGCACACCCTGGTCGTCGGCGCCGGCCACTCCGCGGCCACCACCCTGCTCGCCCTGGCCCGCCTGGCCGAAGAGGCGCCCGACACGCGCATCACCTGGGCGGTCCGTGCCGGGAACGCGACCCGTACCTACGGCGGCGGCGCGGCCGACGCCCTTCCCGCCCGGGGAGCACTCGGCGCCGGCCTGCGCGAGCTGGTCGAAACCGGTCGCATCACCCTGCTGACCGGGTTCTTCACCCACACCGTCGTCACCGACGCCGAGACGGTGACGGTGATCAGCCGTGACCCGTCGGGGAACGAGCAGAAGGTCACCGTCGACCGGATCGTGGCCGCCACCGGATACCGGCCCGACCACTCGATCTCCAGCGAGCTGCGTCTGGACCTGGACGCGATCCTGGGCTCCACCCGGGCGCTGGCCCCGCTGATCGACCCCAACCACCACTCCTGTGGCACGGTGCCCGCGCACGGGGCCGACGAGCTGGCCCATCCGGAAGCCGGTTACTACGCCGTCGGGGTCAAGAGCTACGGCCGTGCCCCGACCTTCCTGATGGCCACCGGATACGAGCAGGTCCGCTCCGTCGTCGCCGCTCTCTCGGGCGACTGGGAGGCGGCCCGAGACGTCCGGCTCGACCTGCCCGAGACCGGGGTCTGCTCCTCCAGCCTGGCCGCGGCCCAGGAGGCCCGCGTCGGGCTGGCCACCGGCATCAGCGGCGGCCTGCTGGCCGCCCCGCTTCCCCTCGCCGGAGTCGGAGCGGCCGGGACCGGCGGCTGCTGCGGTTGAGCGACCGCGTGCGTAAGCCGATCCCATCCGCCGCCCCGGTTCCTGCCGCGCCCTCCGGCGGAAGCGGCGGAGACGGCAGGAGCCGGGACCGGTACGGCGGGCGGCTGGTCGCGGCGCTGGCGATCACCCAGACCGCCGGGTACGGCGTGCTGTACTACGCCTTCGCCGTCCTGCTCACTCCCATGCAGCGCGACCTGCACGCCGGCACCGGCCAGATCGCCGGGGCGCTGACGGTCTCGGTGCTGACCACGGCGCTGGCCGCGCCGCTGGTCGGCCGCCTGCTGGACGCCCGCGGCGGCCGGAGCCCGATGACCGCCGGGTCCGCGCTCGGTGCGGTGGCGGTGCTGGCCTGGTCGCAGGTCACCACCCTGGTCCAGTTGTACGCGGTGCTGGCCGTCGTCGGCCTGGCGGCGTCCATGGTGCTGTACGAGGCGGCTTTCGCCGTCGTCATCGCCGTCTCCACCCCCGCGCGCCGGCCCCGGGCACTGCTGGCGATCACCATCGTGGCGGGCTTCGCCTCCAGCGTGTTCCTGCCGCTGACCGGGTTCCTGGTCGGAGAGTTCGGCTGGCGCACGGCCCTGACGCTCCTCGGCGCGGCCTACGGTCTGCTGGCCGTCCCGTTGCACGCGCTGACCCTGCCCGGTCGCGACCGCGTTCGCGGCCGGGCCGGTCCGGCGCCGGGGCCGCACCGGTCCGAGCTCGTGCGCACGGCCCTGCGCGGGCGGGCTTTCTGGCTGCTGGCCGCCGCCTTCCTGGCCCAGACCGGTGCGGTCGCCGTGATGGGGGTACTCCTGGTCGCCTACCTGATCGCCCTCGGCCATCCGCCGCTGCTGGCCGCCACCGTGGCCGGGCTGCTGGGCGTTCTGTCGGTCACCGGCCGCCTGGTCAGCACCGCGCTGTCGACTCGCTGGCCCGTCGCCCTGGTCACCGCCGCGATCTTCACCCTGGAGGGCGCCGCGGCCGTCCTGATGCCGCTGATCGGCCGCAGCACCGCCGGCGCGGTCGTGGCGGTGACGCTGTTCGGGCTCGGTTTCGGGGTGGCGACCATCGCCCGGCCCGCCCTGCTGGCCGAGCGGTACGGCACCAGCGCCTACGGCAGCATCAGCGGCGCTCTGGCCCTGCCGGTCATGGCGGCCAAGGCCGGCGCCCCCCTGCTCGCCGCGACGATGGTCCCGATCGTCGGGTACACCACCGTGATGGCCGGGGTGGCGTTCGCCTGCGGTCTGGCCGCGGTCGCGCTGACGGCCTACTACCGCGTACCATTTAGACCAGCGTCGAAGTAAGGAGTCTTCCCATGGCCGCCCCCACCGCCACCTGCTGTGCCCCGATCGCCCGCGAGCCGCTGGCCGAGACCGAGGCCGCCGAGCTGGCGGTGCTGCTCAAAGCGGTCGCCGACCCGGTCCGGCTGCGCCTGCTGTCGATGATCGGCTCCCACGCCGGCGGAGAGGCCTGCGTGTGCGACCTGACCGACGCCTTCGACCTGACCGCCCCGACCATCTCCCACCACCTCAAGGTGCTCCGGACGGCCGGGCTGATCGACTGCGAGCGGCGCGGCACCTGGGTGTACTACTGGATCGTCCCGGCCGCCGTGGCCAGGCTGGGGGAGTTGTTCTCCCCGCTGGCCGAACCCGCCGCCGTCTGAGCCGTGCCCGCCACCGCTGCCCCGCACCTGGTCGATGTACTGGTCATCGGCGCAGGTCAGGCTGGCCTGGCAGCCGGCTATCACCTGCGTCGCGCCGGGGCCGGTTTCGTCGTCCTGGACGCCCAGGAGGAGCCGGGCGGGGCCTGGCGGCATGCCTGGCCGTCGCTGCGCCTGTTCTCCCCGGCCCAGTACAGTTCGCTGCCGGGCCGGATGATGCCCGTCCCCGAGGGCGGCGGCTATCCGAGCGCGGCCGAGGCGGTCGCCTACCTGGCCGACTACGAGCAGCGCTACGAGCTGCCGGTCATCCGGCCGGTGCGCGTGCGGGCCGTCCGCGACGGCGGCGAACGCCTGGTCGTGGAGACCGACGCCGGAACCTGGCACGCCCGTATCGTGATCAGCGCCACCGGCACCTGGTGGCGGCCGTACGTGCCGCACTGTCCCGGCATCGGCGACTTCGGCGGCCGCCAGCTGCACACCGCCACCTACCCGGGCCCGGAACCCTTCCACGGCATGAGCGCGGTGGTCGTGGGCGGCGGCAACTCCGCCGCGCAGATCCTGGCCGAGCTCTCCACCGTGGCCGCCACCACCTGGACCACCCTGCGCCCGCCCCGGCTGCTGCCCGACGAGATCGACGGCCGGGCGCTGTTCGACCTGGCCACCCGCCGCGCCCGCTCCGCCGACGCGGTGAGCATCTCCGATCTGGGCGACATCGTCGCCACGGCGGCCGTGCGCGAGGCCCGCGACCGGGGCGTTCTCAAGGCCGACCCGATGTTCACCCGCCTCACTCCGACCGGTGTGGCCTGGGCCGACGGAACCGAACTGGCATGTGACGCGATCATCTGGTGCACCGGGTTCCGGCCCGCCCTCGGACACCTGGCCCCGCTGAGGCTCCGCGGCTCCGACGGGGTGATCCCGACCGACGGCACCCGCGCGCTCGGCGAACCCCGCCTGCACCTGCTCGGCTACGGCGACTGGACCGGGCCCGCCTCCGCGACGCTGATCGGCGCCGGTCGCAGCGCCCGCGCGGCCGTCGCCGAGATCGCGCGGCAGCTCACCCCGTACAGGACCTGACTCCGGCTCCCGCCACGCGCGGGAATCCGGGCTCCGGCCCACTCTCGATCATCGCGGTGGCGCGGAGCGAGAGGCGATGGCCGGCTGTGGAGGGAGGGCGCGAATCCTCAGGAGGCCGGAGCCGGCCGCGTGGCGTTCGAGGTCCCGTACCGGTCAGGGCGTCTCGCTCTCGTCCGCAGGCGGTGCCGCACCGGCACCGGCACCGGCACCGGCAGCGGTGGCGGTGGCGGAGGCGGAGGGCAGCGTGAAATGAAACCGCGACCCTCCGCCGGGGTTGTCCTCGACGCCGATCGAGCCGCCGTGCCGTTCGACGATGCGCTTGCAGATGGCCAGGCCGAGCCCGCTGCCGGTGTAGGAGCCGTCCTGGTGCGCCCGGTGGAAGTTCTCGAAGATCACCTCGTGCTGTCCCGGCGGGATGCCGATACCGCGATCGGCGATCTCGGTCCGGATCCACCCCGGTCGCTCGGGCGCGGAGCTGACGGTGATCTCCGGCCGCACCCCCGGGGCGGTGTACTTCACCGCGTTGCCGATCAGGTTGTCCAGCAGCTGGCGCACCAGCGCCCGGTCGGCCCGGACCGTGTCCAGGTCGCCGATGTGGAAGACCGGCTCCCACGCCTGGTCGGGACCCGCCGGGAGATCGCCGCGGGCGGCGGCGATCTCCCGCACGACCCGTCCCAGATCGACCGGGACGGGGATGATCGGCGCGTCCCGGGCGGCGGTGTGGGCCAGCAGGTCCTGGATCAGCTCCCGCATCCGGGCCGAGGCCCGCTGGATACGGCCGATGCTGTCACCCACCCCCCCCGGGACGTCGTCGCCGGCCTCGGCCTCCACCGCGGCGGCCAGGATGTGCATCCAGCCGTCGATGGTGGTCAGGGGGTTGAGCAGGTCGTGGGCCACCACGCCGGCGAAGGCGGTCAGTTCGTCGCGGTGCCGCCGCTCGGCGGTGACGTCGTGGAAGACCACGACCGCCGCGCCGTCGTCCACCGGCAGCCGGGTGGCACTGACGTTGAGCATGCGCTCCTCGGCCATGCCGGGTACCCGCACGAGCACGTCCATGTCGCGCACCTCCTGTCCGGCCAGAGCCAGCCGGTACGGCATCCGCTCCGCCCCGATGGGCGTCCCGTCCGGGTGGAACAGGCGGTGGTCGGCGACGCTGCCCGTGACACCGTCGACACCGAGCAGGCGCCGGGCGGCTGGGTTGCTCATGACGAAACGTCCGTTGGCGTCGATGACGACCAATCCATCACCCATCGACTCGACGATCGCCGACAGCGTCCAGGCCTGCCTGGACGTCTCCCTCTCGGCGGCGGCCAGCTGGCTCACCAGCCGCTCCCGCTCGTCGCGGCTGAGCGCCAGGGCCAGGCCGACCACCGCGATCACCCCGACGAAGACCTGCGCCACGAGCACCCGGGCGGCGGGCGAGTCGACTATGGCGAACGGGCCGCTGTCGTACATGGTGAAGACGATGGCGACCATACCGGTGACGAGGCTGTGCAGCGCCACGATGGCGGTGCTGAATCGTACGGCCGCCCAGACCGTCACCGCGATCAGCAGGAACGCCAACGGCAGATCGTGCCTGATGCCGAACGTCACGAGGTAGGCCACCCCCGATGCCGTCAGCAAGGCGCAGAACTCGATGTTCCGCCAGCCGCCGGCCTGGTCTGCCGCTTCTCGCACCGCCCGCCATGATGAGGCCCGCTGCCGGGCCCGCCGGTCGAGCAGACGCCCCAGGCACAGGCCCAGCGCGGGGATCGCCATCATGTTCACGCTGTTGCGCGCCCACCACGCCATGGCGCTCGGGGCCGACCACTGGCCGGTGATCGTCCCCATGACGGTGGGGACGATCAGCGCGCCGACCGTCGCCCCGGCGGCCGCGGCCGCCAGCAGGCCCCACAGATGCCGCACCCGCTCGAAACCCTCCCACGGGCGGGAGGCCCACAGATCCGGGCAGACCCGCCTGAGCACCTGCAGGAACACCAGCATCTGCGCCAGGTTCACCGCGGTGAAGAAGACGGCGGACGGCAAGGTCGCGCCGGTCAGCATGTTGACGACGATGAAGATCATCGCCATTGCCGACACGTCCAGCCACCGGGACCGCTCGTGCCGCTGCACCAGCAGCCACAGCGCCCCTACTCCGGCCGCCGGCCACACCAGGCCGAGCGTCTCCCCTCCGGCCAGCTCCAGCCGCCCGGCGAACGTCGCGACCAGGTGCAGCACGGCGAACATCGCGGTACGGCGCAGCGCCGTACCCCTGCCGGACATCGGCGGGCCGTCCGCGTGGTCGGGCCCTGGTGATCGGCGCGGGTCCGATGCTGCCGCGCCGATGGCCGGATTCAACCTTGTCACAGGTGTTTCATCCCCCGCAGGCCGCGCGCTATCCGGCCACTGAACCCCGGCGTCCGCAGGCGGGCCGTCCGAGGGCGTCGCGGCGGCCGCACACCGCTCGCCCCGGTACGGTCACCGGCCGGCGACGGTGCTGCGCCGCTCCAGCAGCACGACGTCCCGCCAGACGCCGAGACGGCGCCCGACGCGCTCGCGGGTGCCCACGACCCGGAACCCCAGAGCCCGGTGCAACGCCAGACTGGGGGCGTTCTCCGGGAAGACGCCCGACTGGATCGTCCAGATCCCCGCGTCCTCGGAGGCGGTGATGAAGGCCGCCAGCAGGGCCCGGCCGACGCCGTGGGCCTGGCATCCGGGGTGGACGTAGACGCTGTGCTCGACCACCCCGGCATACACGCACCGGGACGAGACGGGTGAGGCCGCGATCCAGCCGACGACCTCGCCGCCGGCGGTGTCGGCGACCACGTACCGCAGGTGCGGAAGCCTGCTCGAGGTGAAGTCGTCCCAGCTCGGGGCGGTGGTCTCGAAACTGGCCTGGCCGGTGTCCAGGCCCGCCTGGTAGATCGCCAGCACCTGGGCGGCGTCGCCCTCGCGCATCGGGCGGATCTCCAGGCCGGAGCCGGCGGCCCGGGTCACGCCGACCGGGCCGAAGCGGTGCTCGGCGATCTCGTCATGTGCCATCGCAGGCTCCTTCACTCGCAGAGGGGCGGGCCGGGACGGGGGTCCCCATCACCACGTCGGCGGCGGTGGGGAAGCAGCTCACGCACGCCTCGTTGATCCGGTACAGGCTCGCGGTGCCCTGGCGCTCCACCAGGACGAACCGGACCTCGGCCAGGATTTTCAGATGGTGCGAGACCGTGGACTGGCCCACCCCGGAGGCCGCGACGATCTCCCCGACGGTCATGGGCGCCCGCCGGCGGGCCAGCAGCGAGACGAGCTGGATGCGAGTGGCGTCGGCCAGCGCCTTGAACCAGCTCGCGTACTCCTCGGCGGAGGCGCGGTCCAGTGGTTCCGTGTCCTTATTCATCGATAATCGACGATATTCGATGAAGTTGCCGATCGCAACGCCTCACCCCGCGCGAAGCTGTCGACGCCCGGCTCGGGAGTGACGCGGTGAGACGATCCTCGCCGTGTCGCCCGGGAAAGCGGTCCGGGAGGACACCGCTCGGGTACGTTGGGGCCGGTGAAGGATCAGCACGCGAAGGTTGCGCGGCCGGGGCGGGTCCACCGGCCGGGCGGGCGGACGACGCCCGCTCAGGGAGACGCCGCGGGCGGCGGGGTGCCGGGCGCGGGCCGGTCGCGCGGGAAGCCGCTGGCCGCCTCGCTCGTCGGCCTGGCCGTCGCGATCTCCGGTTGCACCGGCGCGCAGAGCGCCGCCTCACCGGCCGCTCCCGGCGCGGTGGTGACGCGGCCGGCTCAGGCGCAGTCGGCTCCGCCGGCGAAGCAGCTCACGCGCCGGGCACCGGCCCCGCCCGCCCCGGACGCGGCGATTCCCAAGGACGCCTCCCGGCTGGCCCGCGCCCTGACCGGCACCACCGCACAACTCCGGCGTGCCATCGACGACTGGGTGCGCGCCGGAGGCCCCGCCGGAGGGCGGCCCCCGGAGCCGGTGGCGCTGCTGGCCCTGCACCAGCAGCGCATCTACCGCTACCTGGCCCGCAACCAGAAGACCGCCTCCCGCACCTACGCCGAACTGCCCAAAGCCCTGGCCGGGCCGGCCAGGGCCAACGTGACGGCCATCCGGGACCTGCTGTCCCTGGCCCACCCCGTCAGCGATCCGGCGAAGTTCCGCGTCAGGCAGCCCGAGCCCGCCGACGCCCTGCTCGGCCACTTCCGGCACGCCGAACGCCGCTTCGGCGTCGACTGGGAGATCCTGGCGGCGGTGATGTTCGTCGAGACCAAGTTCGGCCGTGTGCGCTCGCCCAGCCACACCGGTGCCAAGGGACCGATGCAGTTCATGCCGGGCACCTGGGCGGCCTACGGGATGGGCGGGGACGTCCACGACACCCGCGACGCCATCCTCGCCGCGGCCAACTACCTGCACGCCTCGGGGGCGCCGCGGAACTACCGGCGGGCGCTGTACGCCTACAACCACTCCTGGGCCTACGTCAACGCGGTACGGCTGCACGCGCGTCAGATCAAGCAGGACATCCGCAACTACTACGCCTACTACAACTGGCAGGTGTTCGTGATCACCACTCGGGGCGAGCGCCGCCTGAGCGGCCCCTGACCCCGCGGCGCCACTCCTCGGCACGACCGGTCACCGGGCTTGCCGGTGGCCGGTCGTCGCGTCGACGGGCCGGTGCGGACGGGCCAGGCCTCCCCGCGACGGTGGTGATCTCCAGGCCGGTCCGGGAGGGCGTAGAGTTCCGGGATCATCCGCCTGATCCTCCCCGGGAGCCGCCTTGATCATCGTGTCCGGGAAACTGTACGTGGACCCGGAGGTCCGCGAGGGATACCTGAACGGATGCCTGGGCGTCATCAGACAGGCGCGGACCTCTCCCGGCTGCCTCGACTTCGTGCTCTCGGCCGACCCGGTCGAGCCGGGCCGGATCAACGTGTACGAGCGGTGGGAGTCCGACCTGCACCTGCAGCGCTTCCGCGGTGCGGGTCAGGAGCCCGACCAACTGGCCGAGATCCGCGTCGCGCAGGTGGAGAAGTACCGCATCTCCTCCGTCGAAGCCCCCTGAGGGGCCGGGTACGGCCTCACAGTCCGGCGAGCGCGGCCACGGCGTCCCCGACCGCCTCGGGGTCCTCGCCCGGCACCTCGTGGCCGCTGTCCCCGGCCACCATGAGCCTGCTGCGGGAGGACTTCGCGGCGAGGTCCTGCTGCGCCTTGAGCCACGGCTCGCTCACACCCTTCCCTCGCCGCAGCACCACCAGGGGAAGCTCTCCGAGCGACCCCGTCCTGGCGACCTCCCGCTCCACCGCCTCCAGGTCCAGCCCTTCACGTCCCTGGCGCACGTCCTTCCAGGTGCGCACGCCCAGGGCGGCCAGCAGGCCGTGGCCGGGGTCGACGGTGTCGGCGAGCACCATGCCGGCCACCCGCTCCGGGTGCCGGTCGGCGAAGAGCAGGGCGGGATAGCCGCCGAAGGAGTGCGCCACGAGGATCACCGGCGCCGCGGGGTCGGCGTGGTCGGCGACGGCGGCCAGCTCGGACACCAGGTCGTCGGCCGCGCGCCCGGTTCGTGCGGGGTCGGGGCTCTGCCCGGTTCCCGGCCGGTCGTATCTGCAGGTGCGGTGCTCGTCCGACAGGACCCGCTGGGCGTCGGCCAGGTTCCCGGAGTTCGCGCGGTCGCCGATGCCGTGGACCATGACGACCGCCGGGCTCCCGGTGCCGGTGCACGTGACGCTCTGCCGCACTGCGCCGAGCAGTTCCGGCTCCGGCCCGTTCCGGCCGCACGCCGAGGCGGAGACCACGACGGCCAGGGTGAGGGCGACCATGGGCGCGAACCGGGGCATCGGTCCTCCTGAAGGCTCCGCCTCGCGGGCCGAGGACGGAGTGATCACAGTTTTCCGGACCGGAGGACCCCTCGTCATCGTCGCCGCGGATGAGGCCGCCCTCCACCGGAGGCAGGAGATCCGCCCCGGCGCGTGCGGGGTCTCGCCGATGGGCGGTTACGCCCCTCGCCGGCCCCTGGCGTCCTGCGGCCCGGCCCGCTGTTACGCGGCGTTCCGCCAGGGAGCGGTGTGGAGGAGGTCGTCGACCCGCTGGGCGGGGACGGGAGGCGAGAACAGGTACCCCTGGGCCAGAGGACAGCCCATCTGCTGGAGCATGACGGCCTGCTCGTCCGTTTCCACGCCCTCGACCACGGTGTTCAGGCTCAGACTCGTGGCGAGCTCCACGATCGCCTTGGTGAACGCGCGGGTCCGGCTGTCCGCCTCGGTGAGCGCGCTGGTGAACGAGCGGTCGATCTTGAGGATGTCCACCGGCAGGGTGCGCAGGTAGGACAGGGACGAGTAGCCGGTGCCGAAGTCGTCCAGGGCGATGCGCACGCCGTGCGCGCGCAGCTCGGTCAGGACGTCGATGATGCGCCGGGTCTCCGCCGGGGTGGTGGCCAGCAGCATGCTCTCGGTGATCTCCAGCACCAGCGCCTGCTCGGGCAGGTCGTGGCGGCGCAGGATGGCCAGCGCCGCGTCGCTGAAGCTCTCGTCGCGGAGCTGGCGGCCGGAGACGTTGACGGTGACGGAGATGCCGTGCTGCTCGTGCCAGCGGCGCGCGTCGGCGCAGGCCTGCTCCAGCACCCACAGCCCGATCGGGACGATGAGCCCGGTCTCCTCGGCGATGGGGATGAAGACGTCCGGCCGGACCGGCGTGCCCCCGGTGGGGGTCCAGCGCAGCAGGGCCTCCACGGCGGTGATCTCGCCACCGGTCAGGCCGACGACCGGCTGGTAGTTCAGGGTGAGCTCACGCTGGGCGATGGCGTGGCGCAGGCCGGTGCTCAGCCGGGCGTGCTCCATCCGGGCGTCGCGCAGGCCCGGGTCGAACACGGCGATCCGGTTCTTACCGGCGTTCTTGGCCGCGTACAGCGCCATGTCGGCGTCGCGGAGCGCCTCGGAGGAATCGCTCACCGGGATGCCGGCCAGGACGCCGATGCTGGTGGTGAGGTGGAGCTCGCGCCCGCCGACCCGGTAGGGCGCCTGCAGGGAGTTCAGGATCTGCTGGGCGACGGCGGTCGCGGTGATCTGGTCGGCGCCGGGGAACACCATGGCGAACTCGTCGCCGCCGAGCCGGGCGAGGGTGTGACCGGGATCGGCGATCTCGCGCAGCCGGCGGGCGACCTGGGTGAGGAGCTCGTCGCCGACCGGGTGGCCGAAGGTGTCGTTGACGTCCTTGAAACCGTCCAGGTCGAGCAGGAGCAGGGCGGGCGGGCGGGCGCCGGGGTCGGCCAGGGCGTTCTGCACGGCCTCGGTGAGCACGGAGCGGTTGGCCAGGCCGGTCAGCGGGTCGCGGGAGGCGCGGTGCGCGAGCCTGCGCTGGAGCAACTCCTGCTTGTGCAGTGAGACGGTCAGCTTGGCGGTCTGGGCGATGAGCTGCTCGGCCTGGTCGTCCAGGGCGACGGCGCGGGCCTCGGCCACGCGGGCGACGATGCTGAGCCGCAGCACGAGCAGGGCGGCCAGCGCCACGGTCATCACGATGACCGGCACGTTGTCGTAGGGCCGGTGGCGCTCGTCCGCGCCGAGGAGCAGCGGGGCCAGGCTGGAGATCAGCGGGCTGAGCAGCGCCAGGGCGAGGAAGGTGGTGACCCTCGCCCGGCTGGAGACCGCCGGGGGCTTCACCTCGCGCGTGTTGTTCTCCAGGCTGGGGTGGAGCGCGGCGCAGCCGATCAGGAGCGCCCAGCCCAGCCAGGCGGTCAGGGCCAGCGGCCCGTCCGGCCGTCCGGCCGCCTGGTCGATGAGGTGGCCGGCGTCGCCCACGAGCACGGCTCCGAAGGACGCGCTCAGCAGCATCAGCCAGGGCGCCCGCCCGCTGTCGAAGACCATCCGCGTGACCATCCCGAGCATGAGGAGGTCGATGGCGAAGGTGGTCAGCGCCAGCACGAACTCGGAGCCGCTGGACCCGTCGAGCGCCGGGGCGACGAGGAAGGTCCAGAAGGGCATGGACACGCCGACGGTGATGATGGCGCTGTCGAGCAGCCCGGCCCAGCGCTGGCCGCCGGTCCGCAGCCCGAGCAGCGTCAGCCCGGTCAGCGCCAGGCCGTACGCGACAACGGTGGTGACCTGGTACAGGACGAAGAAGAGCGGGATCTTCAGCCAGAGCCAGCCGACGCCCCAGAACAGCATGCTCTCGACCAAGGAGCACGCGGCGGCGATGATGATCAGCCGCCAGTGCCGCTGGCGGAACAGCTTGTGGCGGCGTGCTCCGAGGAGGATGGCGGCCATCGACACCACCTGCAGGAGGACCAGGGCCACCACGCCCAGCGTGGGGGACACGGCGGTGATCAGCGGAGAGGCGAGGGTCAGCAGGCCGCCGGCGAGGAGGTAGACCAGCCAGCCGTACGGCTTTCGCGCGGGACGGGGCCCGGCGGCCAGGCCTGCTCCAAGGGACGTCTGACTCATGCTCTCCTGCTCGATCCACCGTGCGTCGACATCGGGTGTCACTAGAGGGACCAGCATGAGCCGGGCGCAGTGCGCGGTGCGGTGCCGCCCGGTTGCCGGGGGGTTTCAGCCCTCCCCGGCCGCTCCGGCGGAGGCCCACCGCAGCGCAAGGCGGGTGTGGCGCTTGTCGACGACCAGGGACCGGGAGGGCGCGGGCCCGAAGTGGGCCTCGATCCGCAGGCTGCCGGAGGAGGGGCGGCCCGCTTCCTGCCAGGCCCGCAGGTGGGCGGCGAGATCGGCGGCGAGCCCCGCCCCCTCGGGGCCGTAGGCGTGGACGGCCAGCGGGCCGTTCTCTCCCGCGTACTCCAGCACGCCGAGGCCGCCCCGTTCGACGATGCCGGCGGTCATCGTGTATCCCGGAGCATCCATGGGGGCGGACGGCAACCGTCCCGGCCGGTTCTCGAAGAGCGAGCACCAGCGGGGTTCGTGCACCGCCAGCCAGAGCACGAATCCGTCGAGGAGCTCCATCCGGCTGCCGCTGATCCCGGTGGGAAGCACCGAGGAGGGCCCGTCGAGGACGGCCAGGACGTCGCCGACCTCCCGCGCCTCCGGCAGGGAGATGGTCAGGTCGGAGTCCCGGTCCAGGATGCGGGTCGTCTCGGGCCCGGCGGAGGGACCGCGCAGGCGCATGAACCCGCAGGGCACCACCGAGCGGCTGGCCCAGTGCCCGTCCGCCCGTTCCATCGCCACCGAACGCTGCACCCCGCGCAGGTCCAGCGGGACGACGAGGCGGCCGGAGGGCCCGAGCTGCTCCAGCCAGGCGGGGGCGAGGTCCCACACCCCGACGGTGGCGATCAGCCGGTCGTACGGCGCGCGCTCCGGGAAGCCCCCGAACCCGTCGGCGCAGGCCACGGTCACCTCGGGGAACCCCGCGGCGTCCAGGTGGCGGCGGGCGTGCCCGACCAGGTCGGGGTCGATGTCGACGCTCACGACCTCGCCGCCGGGCCCCGCGAGGAGGGCCAGCAACGCCGCGTTGTAACCCGTCCCGGTCCCGATCTCCAGAATCCGCTGCCCGGGCTCGATGCCGAGCTGGTCCAGCATCACCGCCATGATCGTCGGCTGCGACGAGGAGCTGATCGGCAGGCCGTCCGCGTCACGCCTGGTCACGATCGCGTCGTCGCGGTAGGCCGCCTCCGGCGCGATCTCCGGCAGGAACACGTGCCGGGGCACCGTCCGCAGGGCCTGCGCCACGGCGTCGCTGACCCCGCGCTTTCGTACTTCCTCGACCATGCTCTCGCGCAGTGCGTTCAGATCGGCCATCGTCAGCCTCTCGTCCGGGGTACGGCGGGCCGCCTCCAGTGTCCTCCCCGGAGCCGGGAACGCACATGCCGATCCGCCCCGGGTGGTGGAGGGCGGGGCGCCGCGGAGACGCCCCGCCCTCCACCCGCGACCCTGGGAGCATGGACCGCCGTCCGGCGTTCGGGGGACGAGGCCGGACACCGGTCAACCTAGACGGCGCCCGCGGACACGTCTGTGGAGAAATCCACTCACGGGGAGAACCCCGGGACGGCCCGCCGGCGGCGGGCTCAGCCGGCGGCCCGCTGCTCCCACTCGTCGAGGATCTTCGCCTCCTTCTCCGGGGCGATGCCGTGGTGCAGCCGCGCGCTCCCGAAGGAACGCCGGTCCTCGGGGATCTCCCGCAACCAGGCCCAGGTGTCCCGGACGGTCTCGGCCACCGGGCGGCAGACGAGCCCCGCCGCGCGGGCCTTGGCGGAGGAGGGCCGCCAGACGCCGGCGAACTCCGGGTCGTCCGGGGCCCAGAGCGGCAGCTCGGTCCAGGGCTGGACCTCGCGGTCGAGCAGGAACCGGTCGTCCACCCAGACGAACTCGGCGTCCGACCCCGTCACCGTGCGGCACTCGTCCAGGAAGCCGCCGTAGGTGGAGTTCCCCTCGATCCCGCTGACGAAGAACCGGTCGGCCGTCTCCGCCTCGGCCTGGGAGAGGGTGAAGGAGGCGATGTCACGGGCGTCGACGAGTTGCATCGCGACCTGCGGATCTCCCGGTGCGAGGACCTTCCCGCCCCGGGCCGTCCGGGTCAGCCACCAGGGCAGGCGCCCGACGTTCTCGTGCGGGCCGAGGATGAGGCCCGGCTCGATGATCAGCGCGCTGCCGTCGAACCCCTGTTCCACCGCGCGCTCACAGCCGGCCTTGAGCACGCCGTAGTCACCGTCCTGCGGCCCGGCGTCCGGGGCGCACTCGAACCGGGGGGAGTCCTCGTCCGTCGGGCCCGTCGCGGGCCAGGCGGAGCAGGCCGAGATGCTGGAGATGAAGGCGTAGGTGGCGGCGCGGCCGTTGAGCGCGCGCACCGAGTCGCCGACCACCCGGGGGACGAACCCGCACACGTCGACGACGGCGTCCCACTCCCGGCCGTCCGCGAGCCGGGCCAGATCCTCGCGGGACTCCCGATCACCCCTGACCGCCTCGACCCCGGGCAGGTCCTCGCCGCTCACACCCCGGTTGAAAGTCGTGACCTCATGTCCGCGCCGCAGCGCTTCCTCGACGATCGCCCGGCCGAGGAAGACCGAACCGCCGATTACCAGAGTTCTCATGGCCCTCATCCTTGGATCGCTGCGGGAGCGGGGCCAGGCGGTTTCTCCTATGGCGCAAGCCGTACGCCCAGAGCTGACCGCCGGTGCGGGCCGGTCGGCTCCGGGCGGTCGGCTCCGGGCGGTCGGCTCTGTGCGCCCGGTCCGCACGGTCAGCGCGGGGCGAGGGCGGCCGGAGGCCGGTCGAGGACGTGGACCCGGGCGGCTGCGATGTCGAAGTAGAGGCCGACCAGCTCCAGCCGCCCGGCCCGCACGAGCCGGTCCACCCGGGGGTGGGTCCGGAGGTTCTCCAACTGCTGGATGACGTTGAGCCGGCAGAGGCGGTCGAGCGGGCCGCTGTCGCCGTCGCCGTCGCCGTCGGTGGCGATGAAGCGGGCCAGGCTGTGGTTGCCGTGGCGCAGCCAGCGGTTGAGCGAGGGCAGCTCCTGGGTGGTCTCCCCGCCGCTGAGCAGCGCGGCCATGGCGCCGCAGCCGGAGTGGCCGCAGACGGTGATGGTCCGGACGCCGAGCTCGCCCGTGGCGTACTCGATCGCGGCGGTGACCGAGTCGTCGGAGGGCAGCGCCCCCCGGCGCGGGACGAGGTTGCCGATGTTGCGGACGGTGAACAGGTCGCCGGGGCCGCTTGCGGTGATGAGGTTCGGCACGATCCGGGAGTCGGCGCAGGTGATGAAGAGGTGTGACGGCTGCTGCCTGCGGGCCATGCCGTGCAGCACCGGACGGATCAGCGGGGCGGTGCGGTGGTGGAACTCCCGGGCCCCGGCCAGCAGGTCGGGTACGGCCCCGGTCGTGCTCTGCGGCAGGTGCCCGGCCGGCGCGGAGGCCGAGGCGGAGACGGAGGCGGGAGCGTGCCTGCGGCGCCGCCGGTGGGACCAGGGCAGCCACCAGTGGTCCGGAGGACGCGGCGGGGTCTTGGCCGGGAGCATCCGGGCGCCGCTGGCGGCCATGGCGTACCACTCGTCGTGGATCTCGTCGATGTTGACCGTCCCGCCGCCGCGCTCGTGCTCCTGCCGCCAGGCGTGAATGGCCTCGAAGGCCGCGTTGTCCATGAAGTCGATGTTCAGGTCCAGGTCCACGTCGGCCCCGGCCGGTACGGCGTGCAGCTCCGCGGTGAGCCGGGGCACGCCGAGGAAGGTCAGAGAGCCGTCGATCAGCACGTGCCAGCGGCGCCCGCACGGCTCCGCCTGGACGTGCACGTTCACCCCTGTGAGGCGGCGCAGCGCGAGCAGCGCGGCGAGGCCGAGGCCGAACAGGACGCCCTCGGCCAGGCCGAGCAGGACCACGCCCGTCAGGGTGACGAGGTAGACCGGTACCTCGCCGTGGCCCCGCAGGTTCCGGACGTGCGCGACGTTGACCATCTGCACCCCGGTGAAGACCAGCAGCGCGGCCAGCGACTCCATCGGGATGAAGGCGATCGTCCAGCCCAGGCCCACCGCGAACAGCAGGATCCAGACGCCGTGCAGGATCGTGGACCAGCGGCTGCGCGCCCCCGCCCGGACGTTGGTGGTGCTGCGCACGATGACCCCGGCCACGGGAAGGCCGCCCAGCGCGCCGGTCACCATGTTGGCCGCACCCTGGGCGGTGAGTTCCCTGTCCAGGTTGGCGCGCGGGCCGTCGTGCAGCTTGTCGGTCGCCACCGAGCAGAGCAGGGACTCCACCCCGGCGAGCAGGGCGACGAGCACGATCGCCGCGACGATCCCGTGCCAGTCGCCCTGCGGCCAGACCGGGGTCGACCACTCGCCCAGGCTCACCGACAGGTCGACCCGCGTGACGTCCCAGCCCAGGGCCCAGGCGGTCACCGCGGCGGCGAGGAGGGCCCCCAGCGGGGCGGGGACCACCCGCAGCCGCTGCGGCAGCCGGGTCCAGGCGGCCAGGACCGCGATGGTCAGCAGGCCGGTGAGCACGGCGTGGCCGTGGTTGTCGGCGATCTGCCGGGGGAGCTCGGCCAGGTTGTCGATCGCGGAGGCCTGCGGGCTGCCGCCGAGGACCACGTGCAACTGGGAAAGGGCGATCGCCACGCCGACGCCGGCGAGCATGCCGTGCACCACCGCGGGAGAGGCGGCGAGTGCCGCCCTGGCGACCCGGAACACTCCCAGCACCACCTGAAGGGCGCCCGCCAGCAAGGTGATCATGCAGGTGGCCCGCCAGCCGTACCGTGACACGAGTTCGGCGACCACCAGCGCGAGCCCCGCGGCGGGGCCGCTGACCTGGACGGCCGAACCGCCCAGGAAGCCCGCGACCACCGCGCCCACCACGCCGGCGATGAGACCGGCCGCCAGAGGTGCTCCCGAGGCGACGGCGATGCCCAGCGAGAGGGGCACCGCCACCAGGAAGACCACCAGGGAGGCGGGTAGGTCGTGCCGTAGCACGGAGGTGATGACACTTACTGTAAGACGTTCGTCACTCTTCGTGTCCATCCCCATGGGGCAGACCTTATGCCGCCGACCCCTCGTCGATTAAGGGGTCGGCGGCGAACTTTACAGAGCGCGGGGGAAATTAGCGGTAATAGTCGGGGTAGTCCGGTTCTTGGTTGCGGTGGTGGCTGCCCCGGGAGCCGGCGTGGCTCCGCCCGTCGGAGGCGTTCTCCGAGTCCGTGCCGTAGAGATCGCCGTAGCTGGGCCAGTTGCCGTTCCCGTTCGGGGCCGCAGCGGGAGCAGGGGCGGGGGCGGGCTCGGGCCAGGCGGCCGGGGCCGCGGGGGTCGCCGGTGAGACGTACGAACCGCTCTCGTAGCCGTAGCCGCCGCCCGCGCCGGAGGAGGAGGGAATGTCCACCGCAGGCCGGTCGTAGGGGGAGACGGCCCGTGAGGGGCTCGTCGAGACCGCCGGGGACGGGCCGGTGAGCGCGTCGTCCTCGATGGTCGCCCAGCCGGAGCTCACCTCGTAGGAGCCGGAGGCCGGGGCGCTGTAGACCGGGGTCTGGTACGAGTCGTAGGACGGCGTGGGGTCGTCCAGGATGTCGGCCGTGTTCACGGCCGCCCAGCCGCCGGAGCCCGGGGTGGTGGCCTGCGCCCAGGGGTTGTCGGCGGTGGGCCGCTGCGGTTCGGGTATGGAGCCGTACGGCGCCGCCAGCGGGTCCGCGCCCTGCGCCGTGGCCGGCGTCGTGACGGGGAACCCTCCGCTGGTCGTGGGACCCATGGGGGGCAGCGCGGGTCCGAGCGCGCCGGAAGCGGCCGATCCGCTGGAGGCGGGGGAACCGGCGGCGTGGGGATAGGAGCCGCCCAGCGGGTCGTTCAGCGGGTCGGGGCGCGAGGGACCGCCGCTGCCCGCCGGGCCCGGAACACCCAGGGGGTTCGCGGTGCTCTGGGGGCTCGGGGCGTTCGACGCGGAGGTGCGGCCGCTCCGCCGGGAGCTTCGTGGCGTGCGGCTCTCGCCGAAGGCGCCCGGGGTGGGCGCGGCGAAGGTGACCGTCTTCTGCTCGGCCAGCGCGGCGGCGGAGGGAGCGGGGTTCGGCTGGACCGGCCCGACCAGGTCGGCCAGGCCCGAGGGCAGCGAGGCCGAGGCGGCGGCGGGCAGGGGGGAGGACGCGGGGGCGGGGGCCGGGGCGGGGCGGGGCGGCTGCGGCCTGCTCGGCAGCGGAGCCTGCACGGTCACCGCGTCCGGGTCGGCCTGGGGCCGGGCGTCCTGGTCCACGGGACGGCTCGCGCCCATCTTGGCGGCCAAGGACCCTCCGAAACCGCCCTCGTCCGCCTGGAGCCGCGTCCAGTAGTCGTCGTCGTAGTCGTCCGGCTCGCCGAACTCGTTCACGCCGCGCTTGCCGCGGGCGCCGGACGGCCGCGGCGGGCGCGGCTTGGGCTCGTCGAACGGCGAGAGGTCGGGCGTGAAATGGTCCATCTTGGGTTCCCTGGCGGCGAACTCGTCAGTGGACCGGGTAGGCGTGGACGCCTCCTTCTCGGCCATCTCGCGCAGCCGCTCCGCGGGAAGCGCGCTCTCCCTGCGGTTCATCGACCGCATCCCCAGTGCCACGACGACGAGCACGAGGAGCACGACGGCGACCAGGCTTACTATGACCGCGGTCATTGCACCACCTTCAAGGCCATGGCCTCCCAGCGGCGCCGGTGAGGTCGCGCGGCCATCGACGCGACCTGCCCCCTGTGATCACCTGCGCTCGGACATTGGATCTGATTGTGTCGGACCACTATGAGCGTTGTCACACCCTAAGTGAAGAATCGGTAACCATTACTACCTCCGGTGTTTACCTTGTCACTCGATGTGTGTCGCGGTAAGCCGTCCCCAGGCGATCGTCTTGTCCGCGATGCTCCTCAAGGTCTCGGAGAGGGGGGCGCCCTTGCCGAGATCGACTCTCTCCTTGAGTGCGTAGACAGTGAAACGATAGTTCTCCTGGCGGCGGCACGGAGGCGTATAGCCCACTTTGCCGTTGGTAACGCTGCCCTCCACGGCTCCCACCGGCACCATGCCCTCGGCCAGCTCGCTGGTGCGCGGGTCGATGTCGAACACGACCCAGTGCACTTCGGGGCCGGTGCCGGCGTTGTTGTTGTCGGCCACGATCGCGACGGACTTGGCGTCGTCCGGCACCCGGGACCAGCGCAGCGGCGGGTTCCCCATCGTGCCGTGGCAGGAGTAGTCGGACGGCAGGGGGCTGCCGTCCCGCAGCGTGGGGCTCGTGACGCTGAGTGGTTCCAGTTGGAGCCGCTCGGCCGAGGCCGTGCCGCTCACCAGCCCGCAGCCGGAGGAGACGACGACGAGCGCCGCGGCGGCCACCGCTGCGGCGGTGCGTCGCGGGCGCGTAGACGTGTTCGACTGCCCCATGCCGGATGATGCTACGCGGATCTGGAAGGTGCGCCGACCGGATCCTGAGCTTCCATGGCATGACAATAGCCGCGAATCGGACAGAATCGAGAGATGGGCGGGGTGAGGTTGCACACGGAGACCGGTTTCGCCGTCCTCGGCCCCTTGGAGATCCAGCGGGGCGGTGAGAAGGCGGAGATCGCCGGGCAGCGGCTGAGAGCCCTCCTCGGCCTGCTCCTCCTCGACGCGGGCAGGCCCGTGCCGCTCGACCGGCTGGTCTCGGGGGTGTGGGGGGACCGTCCGCCGGCCGCGGCGGGAAACGCCCTGCAGGCCCTGGTCTCGCGCCTGCGCGCCGTCCTGGGCGACCAGCGGGCCATGGTCGAGGCCACCGCGACCGGTTACCGGCTGGCCGTCGATCCCGACCTGGTGGACGCCCACAGATTCGCCCGGCTGGCCGCCGAGGGCCGGCAGGCCCTCGGCGCGGGCCTGCCGGCCGAGGCCGCGGGCACGCTACGGGCCGCGCTGGAGCTCTGGCGCGGCCCTGCCCTGGCCGACCTGGCCGGGAACGAGGCCGTCGCCGCCGAGCTCACCCGGCTGGACACGCTCCGGCTGGACGCGCTGGAGGACCGGATCGAGGCCGACCTGCTGCTCGGCCGGGGCGCCGAGGTGGCCGCGGAACTACCCGCGCTGATCGCCGCCCACCCGCTGCGGGAGCGGCTGCGCGGCCAGCTCATGCGCGCCCTGTACGGCTCGGGCCGCCAGGTCGAGGCGCTGGCCGCCTTCGAGGAGGCCCGCGCCGCCTTCGCCGAGGAACTGGGGGCGGACCCCTCGCCCGCGCTGACCGGGCTCCACCTGGCGATGCTCCGCCGCGACTGGTCGGAGACCGCGGTACGGCCCGCGCCCCAATCCCGCGTCCCGGACCGGACGGCCCCATCTCCGCCCGGCGTCCCCGGGGGCCCGCGGGCGCCGCTCCCGTCCCCGGTTGCGGTTGCCGCCCCGGGCCGCGCCTCACAGGCCGCGCGGGTCCCGCCGCCCGGCAACCTGCCGGCGCGGCTCACCAGCTTCGTCGGCCGGGAGCACGAGGTGGCCCGCGTGGCGGAGCTGCTCGCCGGGCACCGGCTGGTCACCCTGCTCGGCCCCGGCGGCGCGGGCAAGACCCGGCTGGCGGTCGAGTCGGCGGAGGCGGTCGCCGACCGGATGCCCGGCGGGGTGTGGCTGGCTGAGCTGGCCGCGGTGGCCGAGCCGTCCGAGGTGCCGCAGGCCGTGTTCTCGGCCCTGGAACTGCATGACAGCGTCCCGGCGGGGCCGCCGGGGACCTTCCCTGTCCCCCCGGCCCGCGACCCGCTCTCCCGCCTGGTCTCGGCCCTGGCCGGGAAGCGGCTGCTGATCGTCCTGGACAACTGCGAGCATCTGGTCGAGGCGGTGGCGGTGCTCGCCGACCGGGTGCTGTCGAGCTGCCCGGAGGCGCGGATCCTGGCCACCAGCCGCGAGCCCCTGGCCATCACGGGCGAGCTGACCTGGCCGGTGCCGCCGCTGGCGCTCCCGCCGTCCGGGGGCGACCCGGACGAGGCCCTGGGCTACCCGGCCGTCCGGCTGTTCGCCGAGCGCGCCGCGGCGGTCCGTCCCGGCTACCGGCCCGCCGCCGAGGCCGGGGCGGTGGTGCGGATCTGCCGCGAGCTCGACGGGATGCCGCTCGCGATCGAGCTGGCCGCCGCCCGGCTCCGGTCCCTGTCGGCCGAGCAGATCGCCGCCCGTCTCGACGACCGGTTCCGGCTGCTGACCGGCGGGAGCCGTACGGCGCTGCCCCGCCACCAGACGCTCCGCGCGGTGGTGGAGTGGAGCTGGGACCTGCTGGACGATCAGGAACGCACGCTGGCGGGCCGCCTGTCGGTCTTCGCCGGAGGCGTCACGCTCGACGCCGCCGAGCAGGTCTGCTCCGGCGCGGGGCTGGACCGGGCCGACGTGCTCGACATGCTGGCCCGGCTGGTGGACAAGTCGCTGGTGACGACCGCCGAGGACGGGACCGCGCCCCGCTACCGGATGCTGGAGACCATCCGTGCCTACGCCGCCGAGCGGCTGGCCGAGTCGGGCGAGCGGGAACGGGTGCGGCTGGCGCACGCGGAGTTCTTCACGGAGCTGGCCGAGGCGGCCGAGCCGGGCCTGCGCGACCACCGGCAGGCCGCCTCCGTCGCCGAGATGTCCCGCGAGCACGACAACCTGTCGGCGGCGCTGCGCCGGACCGTCGAGGCGGCCCGGTTCGACCTGGCGTTGCGGCTGGTCGGCGCGCTCGGCTGGTACTGGTGGCTGCGTAGTTACCGGATCGAGGGCGCGCACCGCGCCCGCGAGGTGCTCGGCCTGGTGGACGGAGCCCTGGCGGCGGGAGAGCGGGTGGACGGCGCCGGCGCCGGGCCGCTCACCCTCGCCCGGGTCGCCTACGGCGTCAACGCGGTCGGGGCGGGGATCGAGCTGGACGCGGCGCGGGACCAGCTGACCGAGGCGGTACGGCTGGCGCGCGCGCAGATCCCGCCGCCCTGGCACCCCCTGGTCGTGACGGCGGGCCCGGTCGGCGCGCTCTTCGCCGGCCTCCCCGCGGACGGCGGACGCTATCTCGACGAGATGTTCGCCCACCCCGATCCCTGGGTGACGGCCCTGGCCCACCTGTTCCTCGGGTACGACCACCTCAACGGGGGCCGGGTGGACGGCTGCGAGAGCGAGGTGGGGATCGCGCTGGCCGGGTTCCGGGAGCTCGGGGAGCGCTGGGGGACCGGCACCGCGCTGGCCGCGCTGGCGGAGGTGGACTTCCTGCACGGTGAGTTCCGGCAGGGGATGGACCGGGTGCTGGAGGCCACCGCGGTCATGGAGGAGCTCGGGGCGGCCGACGAGGTCGCCTACCTGCGCGGCCGGCTCGCCGTGGGGCTGAACCTGCTGGGAGAGCGGGCGACGGCGCGGGAACTGCTGGACGAGTCGCTGCGCAACGCCCTCAGGAACGGGGACATGGTCGCCGCGGTGAGCTTCCTCGCCGCCCGGGGGGACTTCGCCCGCGAGGCCGGGGAGTTCACCGAGGCGCGGCGGTACTACGCCGACGCGCTGCAGGTGGTGGACTCCGAGCCCAGCATGCCGGTCCAGATCAGGGCGGCGGTGAACGCCTCGCTCGGTCTCCTGGCCGCGCAGGAGGGCGACCTGTCCCGCGCCGGGCGGCTGCTCGGCGCCGCGCTGGAGCAGGCGGCGGGCTCGACCGACGCGCCGGTGCTCGGCCTGGTGCTGATCGGCTGCGCCGGACTGGTGCTCGCCGAGGGCGACCCCGCCAGGGCGGCCACCCTGCTCGGCGGGGCCGCGATGATCCGGGGCATCGACGCGGTGGTCGACTTCGACCATGTGCGGATCACCGAGCGCACGAAGGACGCGCTCGGCGGGGAGGAGTTCGCCCGGTGCTACGAGGGCGGACGCGGACTCTCCCGTGAGGACCTCGTCGTCCTGGCGGGATAGCCCCGCCGGGACGGCACGGCGGCACGGGACCGCACCACCGGGGCGCGGGCACGGGAGACGGGGACGGGGACGGGGGACGGGGGACGGGGGACGGGGTGCGGGCTACCCGTCGTCGCCCAGCTCCCGGTAGGGCTTGCGCAGCAGGTCGACCAGGGGGATGTGCCGGACCTTGACCGCCGGCGGCTCCAGCACGCGCAGCAGGAGGTCCGCCGGAGCCTTCGCGTCGCCCGTGCGGGGACGCAGCCGGCTCAGGGAGCCTGCGGGGGAGTAGAAGTCGGCCAGCCGCTCCTCGAAGGGCAGGTCGTCCACGGGCCCGGATCCGGGGGCCCGCATGTCAGCTCACCGCCCGGGGGCCGAGGGCGAACAGCTCGCGGAGCCGCTCGGTGGACAGCTCGGCGATCCAGTCTTCGCCGGTGCCGATCACGCTCTCGGCGAGTGCCTTCTTGCGCTCGATCATCTCGTCGATCCGCTCCTCCAGCGTGTCCACGCAGATGAACTTCCTCACCTGCACGTTCTTGGTCTGGCCGATCCGGAACGCCCGGTCGGTCGCCTGGTTCTCCACCGCCGGGTTCCACCACCGGTCCACATGGATCACATGGCCGGCGGCGGTCAGGTTGAGGCCGGTCCCGGCCGCCTTCAGCGAGAGCAGGAACACCATCGGCTCGTCGTCGCCCTGGAAGCGCTCCACCAGCTCCTCGCGCCTGCGTCTGGGCAGTCCGCCGTGCAGCCACAGCACCGGCCGCTCCAGGCGCGCAGCGAGGTAGGGCTGCAGGAGGGAGCCGAATTCGGTGTACTGGGTGAACACCAGCGCCTTGTCGCCCTCCGCGACGACCTCTGCGGCGATCTCCTCCAGCCGCGCCAGCTTCCCCGACCGGTCCGCCAGCGGCGAGCCGTCCTTGAGCAGGTGGACGGGGTGGTTGCAGATCTGTTTGAGCCGGGTCATCGTGGCCATGACGTTGCCGCGCCGCGCGATGCCCTCACTGCCGTCGATCTTGACGAGCATGTCCTCGACCACCGCCCGGTACAGCTGCGCCTGCTCGGGGGTGAGCGTGCACCAGACCTTCATCTCCAGCTTCTCGGGAAGGTCGGAGATGATCGAGCGGTCGGTCTTGAGCCGCCGCAGCACGAACGGGCCGGTCGCCTGCTTCAGCGCCCGGACGGCGTCCTCGTCGCCGCGCGTCTCGATCGGCTCGCGGTAGCGCTTGTGGAAGCGCGCGGGCGGGCCGAGCAGGCCGGGGTTGCAGAACTCCATGATCGACCAGAGTTCGGCGAGGTGGTTCTCCACGGGTGTGCCCGTCAGCGCCAGCCGGGTCCGCGCGGGGATGGACCGCACCGCACGCGACTGCTGCGCCGCGCTGTTCTTGATCGCCTGGGCCTCGTCGCAGACCACCCGGCCCCATTCGAGCCCGGCCAGCGCCCCCAGATCCCGCAGGACCGTGCCGTAGGTGGTGATGACCAGATCCGTCCGCCCCACCCGCGCGTCCAGCTCCTGCCCGCGCAGCCGGGCGGCGCCGTGGTGCAGGTAGACCTCCAGTGACGGGGCGAACCGGGAGGTCTCCTTCTGCCAGTTGCCGAGCAACGACATCGGGCACACCAGCAGCGTCGGCCGCGGCCGGACGCCCGCCGCCCGCTCACTGAGCAGCAGGGACAGCGTCTGCGCGGTCTTGCCCAGGCCCATGTCGTCGGCGAGCACGCCGCCGAGGCCGAGATCGGACAGGAAGCTCAGCCATGACAGGCCGCGCTCCTGGTAGGGGCGCAGGACGCCCCGGAAGGTCTCCGGGACGGAGACCGGGGTGACGCGACGCTCGGCCTCGCCGGAGAGCAGGTCGCCGAGGACGCCGTCGGCGTCCACCCCGACCAGCGGGAGCCCTTCCTCGCCGCCCTCCACGACTTCGCGGATCACCTGGCGCACGGTCGTCTCGCCGCCGCCGCGCCGTTCGACGACCTCCAGCGCGGCCTTGAGCTGGACGTCGTCCAGCTCGACCCACCGGTCCCCGATCCGGACCAGCGGGATCCTGCGGCCGGCCAGCTCGGTCAGCTCCTCCTCGCCGAGCACGTGATCGCCCACGGCCACGTCGAGCCGGAAGCTCACCCGGCCGTCCAGCCCGGCTCCCGGGTCGTCACCGGTTGCCCGGGTCGTCAGCCTGAGCCCCAGACCCTGGCGACCGGCCCAGGCGGGCAGGTGCACGCCGTACCCGGCGGCCCGCAGGACCGGGGCGCCGTGGCGCAGGAACGAGAACGCCCAGGCGGTCTCGACCGCCAGCCCGGACGGTTCCGGATCCCGCAGCGCGCTGTGCAGGCCGGGGTGGAGCCGCACGGCGCGGCAGAGCTCGGCACGGAGCAGCTCCAGCGGGCGCTCGGGAAGCCACGGCGCCCGCTCCCCGGCGCGGATCCGGTCGGCGGACAGGTAGCGGACGGGCTCCTCCGCCCCGTCCCGCCCGGCGGGGCGGGACGGGGCGGCTCCGGGTGGGGCGAGGTCGTCGGCGGGGGAGAGGCCGAACTCGACCGTCCAGGGGCCGTCGGGGCCGCCGCCGTCCGGCGGCTCGACCAGCCGGAAGCAGGCGCGGACCGGTCCGTCCAGCTCGTGGGCGTCGGTGAACCACGCGCCCAGGGCCTCGCCGAGCGAGGCCACCTCCCCGGGACGAGCTCCGGGGAGAGAGGCGTCCTCGGAGGTCAGGGCGTGCAGCCAGCGGTCGGGCAGCGCCGTCCGCAGGCCCGGCCGGGCACCGACGATGAGGCGGTCGGGCAGCGAGAGCCTCGCCGCACCGTCCACGAGCGCCTCCAGCGCCTCGCGCAGCACGTCCGAGGACGGCCGCTCCACGGCCACGGCGCGGCACACCGGCGGCATCGCGGCGGCGAGGTCGCGGAAGGCGGCCGGATCGGTCCCGATCAGCACCGGCCGCCAGCGGGCGGCGGGCTCACCGTCCTCGACGACGAGCTGCGGCAGGATCCGGCCCCGGAGCACCAGCCCGCGCGCGTGCTCTGCCACCACCGCGAGGTAACGCAGGGACAGACCGGGCATCCACGCCGGCGTCTCCGCCGCGCCGGGGACGGGGCCGTCCGGGGACTCCCCCGCGGGCACCGCGTCGCCCGGCTGGAGGTCGCCCGGCTGGAAGCGGCTCACGGAGGCCAGCAGCGAGAGGGCCCCGGCGGGACGCAGCAGGAGCGCCGGGACGCTCCAGGCAACGATCCGGGGGCTGCGGACCGTGCTGGAGAGGCCGGATTCCGGCGAGGGCAGCGGGCCCCTCGCCGAGCCGGGGAGCAGGACGGTCAGCTCGGCCGGCCAGCCGGGCCCCGCCGGCGGGGCGGCGGCCGTACCCGTGACGAGCTCTCCGAGCGCCGCGGCCAGCACGGAGGCCGGAGCCGCGAACGGGTGGGGTCGTGCGGCGGCGCGGGAAGCCGGGCCGGGGCCCCGGGAGGTGTCCTCCGCCCAGATCCCCAGCCCGCCGTCCGTCCAACCGCCGTGGACCACCAGCACGCGACCACTCCGCCTCTCGTCGATCTCGATCCATCTCTCCGGCGCCGCCTGCGGCGGCGTGCCCGGAGGCTACACCCGGCCGCGGAAGGCGCGGATCGCCAGCGGGGCGAAGACCACGGCGAACCCGGCCGCCCAGAGCAAAGAGATCATCGCAGACTGCGCGACGTCGCCGCCGATCATCAGACCGCGGATGGCATCGGCCAGGTGGGTGACCGGGTTGATGTCGGACCAGGCCTCCAGCCAGCCGGGGAAGGTCTGCGACGGCACCAGCGCGCTGCTGGTGAACGTCAGCGGCATCATCGTGGAGAAGGCGATCATCTGCACCTTCTCCGGGCTGGAGGCCTTCAGCCCGATCAGCACCGACATCCACGACATGGCCAGGGCCACCACCACCAGCAGCGCCAGGGCGCCCAGCAGGCCGACCACGCTGGTCTCGACCCGGAAGCCCAGGATCATGCCGAACCCGACGAGCAGGGCGAAGGCCCACACCTGCTTGGCGGTGTCGGCGATGATCCGCCCCGACAGCGGCGCGGTCCTGGCGATGGGCAGGCTCCGCAGCCGGTCGAAGACGCCCTTGGTGATGTCGGTGTTCAGGCCGATCGCCGTGGACAGCGTGTAGAACAGGGCGTTCTGCACGAGCAGGCCCGGCAGCGCGAACTGCAGGTAGTCGCCGGTCGACCCGGAGATCGCGCCGCCGAACACGTAGGTGAACAGCAGCAGGAACATGATGGGCTGGATGCTCAGGTCGAGCAGCTCCCAGGGGTTGTGCTTGACCTGGACCAGGCTGCGCCAGGCGAGCGTCATGGTCTGCCGCAGCGTGGTCAGCGGGCCGACGTGCCTGGCCGTGGCCGGAACCGCCGTCGTCATGGTGGTCATACCAGTGCCTCTTCCTTCTCCGCGGAGGGCTCGTCCTCGGCCCGGTGGCCGGTGATGGCGAGGAAGACCTCGTCCAGGCTGGACTTGCGCAGCGCCAGCTCGCTCGCGACGACGCCGAGGTCGTCGAGCCGGCGGACGACGGCCGGCACGGCCGCCGGGTCGTGCACGGACACGGTGGCCCTGCCGCCGGTCAGGTCGGGGGCCTCGCCGATGACGTCGGCGACGACCTGGGCGACCAGGTCGAGGTGGGCGGCCTCCAGCGGCCGGACCTCCAGGACCTGCGCGCCGGTGGTGGCCTTCAGCTCGTCGGAGGTGCCGGAGGCGATCACCCTGCCGTGGTCGAAGACCACGATGTCGTCGGCGAGCTGGTCGGCCTCCTCGAGGTACTGGGTGGTGAGCAGGACCGTCACGCCGTCGGCCATCAGGCCGCGCACGACGCTCCACAGCTCCGTACGGCTGCGCGGGTCGAGGCCGGTGGTGGGCTCGTCGAGGAACAGCACCTGCGGCCGTCCGACCAGGCTCGCCGCGAGGTCCAGGCGGCGGCGCATGCCGCCCGAGTAGGTCTTGGCCGCGCGCCCGCCGGCGTCGGACAGGTCGAATCGTTCCAGCAGCTCGGCCGCCCGCCGTCTGGAGTCGGGCCGCGACATGCCGAGCAGCCGGCCGATCATCATGAGGTTCTCCACCCCGGTGAGCATCTCGTCCACCGCCGCGTACTGCCCGGTGAGGCCGATGAGGGAGCGCACCCGGTGGGCGTCCTTCGCCACGTCGAACCCCCCGACCGCGGCACTGCCCCCGTCGGGGCGGAGCAGGGTCGCCAGGATCCGCACGGCGGTGGTCTTGCCGGCGCCGTTCGGCCCGAGAACGCCGAGCAGGCGTCCCTGCGGTACGGCGAGATCGACTCCGTCGAGCGCCCGCGTCTCCCCGTAGCGCTTCACCAAGCCCTCTGCCTCGATGGCGTGCTGCATGGTTCGGTTCCCCTTTGTTAGTGATCGCTCCTTCAGAATGGCGAAGCCCACTGACACTTTCCCGATATGGCGCTGACCCGGAGCGGGACCGCTGACATATGGCTGACACGGCCCGTCCGCCCGCCTGAGCATGACCGTTTAGGCTGAGGATGTGAGCCACCAAAGCGATGTGAACGGGGACGGAACGGATGGCCGGGAAACGGCCGGAAGCGTCCGGCCGGCTGTCCTGTCCGGCGCTCCATCGCATGATCCCGGCCGGCCGGGCACCCGGTCCGGCGGCGTCCCGCTGCGCGACCCGGCCCATCCGGTCTCCCGCAGGGCGATCACGCTGTGGCTGCTGGAGGGGGCGATCTGGTCGGTCGTCCTGACCGCCGGCTCATACTTCATGGCCGGGTGGATCGGCGGCGCCCGATGGTCCTGGCTGCCCGGCTGGGTGCCGGACAACATCGGGCTCCTGCCGTGGGTGCTGGGAGCCTTCTTCGCCGTGCTGACGGTCACCGAGTCCCTCTGGCGTTATGCGACGCACCGCTGGGAGCTCACCGGGGACGTGGTCTATGCGCGCTCCGGATGGATCAGCAGGGACTGGGTGTTCGTCCCGGTCAGCCGGATCCAGACCGTGGACAAGGCGCAGGGGTGGATGGAGCGGATGCTCGGCCTCGCCACGGTGGAGATCCGCACGGCCTCCCACGCGGGGTCGTCCACGATCAAGGGGCTCGACTACAGGGTGGCGGCCGGACTGGCCGACGAGCTCGCCCGGCGGGCCGAGGAGCTGAGGGACGACGCGACGTGAGCGATCCGTCCGGCCCCGAGGCGTCCGGCCCGCCAGCCCCTCCGCCGCAGGCCCCTCCGTCCGGCCCGGTCGCCCCTTCGTCCGCACCGGCCGCTCCGCTCGTGCCACCGGCCTCCCCGGACGCCGGGCCGCCCGCCGGCGTCGTCCCCGCCGTCCCGCCCGCCACCCCTTCGCTGCGGCTCAGTCCCAAGGTGCTGCTGACCGATCCGATCCGGATGCTGCCCTCGCTCTTCCTGCCGCTGGCCGGAGTCCTGTTCCTCGGCGGTTTCTCGCCCGGCTCGTTCGTGTGGGCGGCCCTGGGCATCGCGGGATCGGTCGTCTACTCCGCCGTCCGCTGGGCCACCTTCACCTACCAGGTCATCGGCGACCGGCTGGAGCTCACCCGCGCCCTGGTCAGCCGGTCGGTCCGGACGATCCCGCTGGAGCGGATCCGGGGCGTCGACGTCAGCCACCCGCCCCTGCACCGCCTGCTCGGCATCGCCGTGCTCAGGATCGACACCGGCGCGGGCGGCGACGACAAGCAGGAGGGCGAGCTCGACGGCGTGACCGTGGCCGAGGCGGAGCGGCTCAAGGCCGTACTGCTCTGGCACGCCCGCGCCCGGATCGCACGGCGCGCCCAGTCGACGCGGGAGGCCGTGGGGAAGCCCACGGCGACGGCCCCGGCACCCGGTACGGCGGGCGCCGCCGGGGAATCGGCCGGTCCGGGTACGGCAGACCGGGGGGCGGAGGACGTGGGAGGCGTGAGCGCTCCGGTCGCCGGGGGGACGGGCCCGGCCGAAGGCCGCCACGAGGTGGGCGAGGCCACTCCCGAGCGGGTGTTCCTCGTGGTGCCGCGCAAGTGGCTCGTGTACGGACCCCTCTCGGGGGCCTACCTGCTCACCCCCTTCGCGCTCGTGGCCGGTGCCGTGGGAGCCGCCTTCCAGTGGGGCGGCGAGCTGGGCCTCGCCCGGCAGGCCGTGTGGAGCGCGGGGGAGTGGCTGTGGGCGCGCCCGCTCCTGCTGGCGGCGGCTCTCGCGGTGTTGCTGCTCGCCATGCCGGTCGTCGGCGTGGTGATGTACGCCGTGTTCAACTGGGACTTCACCCTGCGGGCGCGGGAGGGCTATCTCGTCGCCGAGCGCGGTCTGGTCACCCGCAGGAGCGTGTCGCTGGAGCGGCGCAGGATACGCGGGTTCGAGCTGGTCGAGGGCCTGGTCGAGCGCAGGACGGGGATGGCCAGGGCCTGGGCGATCGTGACGGGGCTGGGCGACTCGCAGACGCGCGGCCAGCTCCTTCCGGTGGTGCCGCGCACGACCGCCCTGGACGTGGTGGGAGAGGCGGTCGGCCCGATCGCGACCGGACTGCGGTCCCATCCGCCGACGGCGCGCAGGCGCAGGCTCTTCCGGGCGGTCTTCCCGTGGCTGGTGGTGGCCGCATGCGCGGCACCGGCCGCCGTGGCCTGGTCCGGGCCCTGGTGGGGGCCGGTGGTGGCGGCTCTGCTCCTCGCCGGCCTCGGCATCCCGCTCGGCCTCGACCGTTACCGTTCGCTCGGGCACGCCTACGACGGCTCCCGCCTGTCGGTCAGGTCGGGCTCCCTGCGCCGGTCCCAGGCCGTGGTGGAGCGGCGCGCCGTCGTCGGCTGGACGCTCAGCCAGACCTGGTTCCAGCGGAGGGCCGGTCTGCTGACCGTGACCGCCGGGGTCGGCGCGGGCAGCGGCGGTTACGCGGCCCTCGACGTCGGTGAGGCGGAGGGCGTCGCCTTCGTCGCCGAGGTCACCCCCGACTGGCTCGCTGCGTTCCTCGCCGGGGAAGACCCCGCCGTCCACGAGTGAGCGGTCCTCATCCACGGGAGGACCGCCCGGGATCCGGTCAGTCGGGGCGGCGGGCGCCGAACATGATCTCGTCCCAGGTCGGCACGGACGCGCGGCGGCCCCGCGCCTTCTTCGCCGGACGGGCCGGAGCCGGTTTCGGCACGGGGGCGGGCGGGGGCGTGGGGACGGGGGGCTCCGCGGGCTCGGCCGCCGCGGGCTGCTCGGCGGCGGGCTTGTCCGCCTGGTTCTCCCGCTCGGTTCCCGAGCCTCCCGGCGCCGTCTTACTGGCCGGTTCCGCCTGGGGCGGGCCGTTCAGCCGGTCCGCGCTGACCCGTGCCGGAGGCACGGCGATCGAGGCGTCCGGTGCCGGTTCCGCCGCGGGTTCCGCCACCGGTTCCACCGTGGGTTCCACCGCCGGCTCCGGGGCGGGCTCCGAGGCGGATTCGGCCTGCGTGGGAGGATCGTCGGCCTGCGCCGGGGGTGCCGGGATCGAGGGTCGCCGCTGCGCGGACTCGGGACCGGTCCCGGCGTCCGCACGGTCAGCCTCCACCGCCGCCGGAGCCGCCTCCGCGGGCTCACCGGTGACCGGCGCGGCCGGGGCCTCCCCGGTCACCGCGTCCTTCGAAGGCGTGCCGGCGCCCGCGTCCGGTTCCGGGGCGGCGGGTCCAGCGGTCAGAGGCCCAGCGGTCGAGGGTTCAGCGGTCGAGGGTTCAGCGGCCGCGAAAGACTCAGTGGCCACGGGGGAATCCGCGGCCACGGGGGAAGAGGCGGTCACCGGGGGCTCGGCGCTCATGGGGGGCCCGGGGTCCCCGGCCGGCTCGGGGGCCCGAGCCGTCTGCCGGGTGTCCGGCCCGGGGGCGCGCAGCGGCGGCACCGCCGGGAGCACCGGGGCCTCGAACCCCTCCGGGAGCGGCGGCATCGGAGGCCGCTCGTAGGGCGGCGCCGGGGACTCGGGCGGCGCGGACGCGGCGGGCGGCTCGGGCTGGAGCTGCGGGACGGCCGGCTCGGGCTGCGCGTAGGCGGGCCCGGCCGTGGCCGGGGGCTCCTGCCGCAGGACCGTGGGGAAGGAGACCGGCGGCTGGTTCAGCGGCTCGGGGATCAGCGGCGGCACCGGGGCGAGCTTGGCCACGCGCGGCACGAACGGCGTGACGGTGGTGTCCTCGACGGGGTCGGCGTAGTCACTCGCGGACAGGCGCATGGCCTCGTCGTCGTGCGGGGTGATGTGGCGGCGACGCGGGTCGAAGAGCCATTCGGCGTGGCGCGTGTGACCGTTCCACACGAAGCCGAGCTTGATCCGCCACAGGTTGTCGTCACGCTTGGCGGAGTCCCAGTCGATCTCGTCGGCGTGTACGCCGCGCCGGGTCAGCCGCTCGGCGACCAGATCGCCGAGGGTGGGGCCGGGGGCGGAGTCGCCGGGCAGCCGTACGGCGCAGCGCTGCGCCTGCTGGGCGACGTACTCCCGCTCCTGGAGCACCGGGCCTTCGAACCACCGCACGCGCTCCACGGGGATTCCGGCCGTCGCGGCGATCTCGTCCGCGGTCTCGCCGGCACGGATCCGGGCCTGGATCTCCTTGGGGCGCAACGGGCTCTCCACTTCGATCTCGTACTGGCCGAGACGGGAGAAGTTGCCGCGGACGGCAGCACGGAGCCGGTCGTCGACGGGCAGCGTGAACCGGGTACCCCGGCCGGCTGTCGCCAGCACGAGATAGGTCCCGTCCTCGCTCACCGCGACGAGTCGGAGCTCCTGCATGCGAGTCCCTTCGTCGTCGTGCTCATTCTTCCCCCGGACCCTTGAGTCTCTCGCGTGTGCCGGTTGCCTGCCAGCACCGTACCCGGCATGTCCGAACATCGCCTTCCTGGAGGGGGCCAGCGGCGATGTGACGCCGGTCACATTTGCCTCGTTCATCCCCTTATCGGCCGCCGATGTGGAGTAGCAGGTACGAGGTCCTGGACGGATTCTTCCGAATAACCTCCCACCCCGCCGTGAACTTGGGCGAAGAGCCGGGACTCGGCTGGCCTGAAGGGCGGGAGAAGGTCATCTGCGGAGGGCTCCCTCGGGTCGGGCGGCGCGGGATCCTGTGAATGTTCCCTCGAAAGGGGCCGGGAGAACGTCAGGACACGCGGGCGGAGACCCGATTGCCGCGAATCGGCTCAGGTGCCCAGGACGGCGTCCAGGTAGTCGTTGGCGAACAGGCGGTCCGGGTCCAGGCGGTCGCGCAACGCCAGGAAGTCGGAGAACCGAGGATAGACCGTGCCCAGATAATCGGCGTCACGGGTGTGCAGCTTGCCCCAGTGCGGGCGTCCGCCGAGCCGCGTCATGATCTCCTCGACGCCCTCGAAATAGGCCGGATTGGGGGTGGGGCGATAGATGTGGCAGGCGATGTAGGCCGTGTCCCGGCCGTAGGCGGTCGACAGCCACGCGTCGCTGGGCGGGGTGACCCGCACCTCGACCGGGAAGGTGATCTTCCAGTCCCGCCGCTCGACGAGGTCGCGGGTCTCGCGCAGGGCCTGGGCGAGGCGCTCGCGCGGGACGGCGTACTCCATCTCCAGGAAACGCACCTCCCGCACGCTCGTGAAGATCTTGTATGACGTGTCGGTGTGCGTGGAGGCCGACAGCGCGGCCGCGGAGAGCGCGTTCAGCCGGGGGATCGCGCCGGGGAAGCGCGCGCCGATCCCGCACAGGACACCGAACAGGGTGTTCTCCAGGAACGTGTTGTCCAGCCAGTGCTTGAACGCGCTGGGCGGGTCGGCGGGTCCGGGGCTGCGGTTGTTCCGCTTGGTCAGGCAGGTGTCGGTGTGCGGCAGCCAGAAGAAGTCCAGGTGCTCGTTCTCCGCGGTGATCGTGTCGAGCGAGCCGAGGATCTCGCTCAGCGCCATCGGCTGCCGGGTGCTGCGCAGCAGGAACGAGGGCTCCACCCGGAAGGTCACCGCGGTCAGCACGCCGAGGGCGCCCAGCCCGACCCGGGCGGCGTCGAACAGGTCCCGCTCGGCTGTGCTCCCGCCGTCCCGGCGGACCGTGACGATCTCGCCGTCGGCGAGCACCAGCTCCAGCTCCAGCACCTGGTCGGCCAGACCGCCGACGTCCCTGCCGGTGCCGTGGGTGCCGGTCTGGATGGCTCCGGCCAGCGTCTGGGCGGTGATGTCGCCCATGTTCGCCAGGGCCAGGCCCATCCGGTGGAGCTCCTCGTTGAGCGCTCGCAGAGGCGTGCCCGCCGCCGCCCGCACCCAGTCGTCCCCGGTCTCCAGGATCCCGGTCAGCCCCTCCGGCCGCAGCAGCAGGCCGTCGGTGAGCGCGACCCCGGTGAAGGAGTGCCCGGTTCCGGCCATGCGCACCCGCCGCCCGGACGCGGAGGCGTCCCGTACGGCGCGCGCCACCTCCTGCGCCGAGGAGGGCGTGCGGATCTCGGCGGGCGTGGCGGACTGGTTGCCCGCCCAGTTACGGAACTCGCGCATAAATGTGAACGATACTCACGATTTCTGCGGAGCAACAGGGGTGCGCAGCCATGCCGAGCCGCCGACACCGATGACCACGGCCAGCATGGCGGAACCGAAGGCGAAGCCGTAGGCGTTCGAGGCGCCGAACGTGTCGGTGAGCCGCCCGCCCGCCCAGGCGCCGAGCGCCACGCCGAACCCGATCGCGGTGGAGAGCCAGGTCATGCCCTCGGTGAGCAGGTGGGGCGGGACCAGCCGCTCGATCAGCGCGTAACCGGTGATGATCGTGGGCGAGATGGCCAGCCCGGCGAGGAACAGCGCCAGCGCCATCATCCAGACGTCACCGATCAGGGCGATCGGGGTGAACCCCACCGCGAACACCGCCAGCGCGCGGACGAACCGGCTGCGCAGGGAGGTCCTCCACTGCCGCGCGCCGTACCAGAGGCCGGAGATCAGGCTGCCGCAGGCGACCGCCGCCAGCAGCAGCCCCGCGGCGGGCTTGACTCCCCGCTCCGCGGCGAAGGCCACCGTTATCAGGTCCACCGACCCGAAGACGGCGCCCATGGCCAGGAAGACGCAGGACAGCAGGGCGATGCCCGGAATGGTGATCGGGCTGCCGGAGTGCTTCTCGCTCGTGCGGATCGGGGGTTCGGTGCCGCGCTGCATGGCGAAGACGAGCGTGCCCCCGACCGCGCACAGCAGGGTCACGGTCAGCCCGGCATAGGGGCTGACCATGGTGGCCAGCGCGGTGGCGAGCGCCGGGCCGGCGACGAAGACGATCTCGTCGGCGACCGACTCGAACGAGAACGCCGTGTGCAGCTCGTCCGACCCGCCCAGCAGGTGGGACCAGCGGGCCCGCACCAGCGAGCCGAGAGGGACCGCGGCGGCGCCGATCACGACGCCGGAGGCGAACAGGGTCCAGGCCGGCGCACCGAACTCGACGCAGAGCATCAGAGCGGCCAGCGCGGCGCCGTGCGTGAGGACGAGAGGGACGATTACCCTGGCCTGACCGAATCTGTCCACCAGGCGCCCCATCAGGGGTGCGGCGACGGCGTAGGAGACGTTGACGGTGCCCGCGACCGCGCCCGCCATGCCGAACGAGCGGGTGAGCTCCTCGATGAGAAGCACGATGCCGAGGCCGAGCATCGCCATGGGCATCCGCCCGATCAACCCCGAGATCACGAAACCCTTGACGCCGGGCCTGCTGAACAGCTCCCGATACGGCCCGACCACCGATACTCCCCTTCCATGCACCATGTGTGTGAAACCAGCCGACTTTTACGCACGTAACTGCCGCCGTGCAAACAGTTTTCTGCATAACGGAACGTATCGGTCTCCCATGAGGCCAACATGAGCGTGACGTCGCCTCTTCCCCGGCTGCGGATTCTCGCCGCGGCGCTGGCCGCGGTGATCGCTCTCACCGCCGCGGCGGGCGCGGTGCTGCTGGTCGTCGTTCCCACCCCGGTCACAGAGACGGCCCCCGCGGCCCGGGCCGGGATCCCCGACCTGGAGGAGCTCGCCCCGCAGGCCCCGCCGCCGGCACGCCCTTCAGCGGCCCCGACGGCCCCGGCGGCTCCGGTGACCGGCGGTTCCGGGATCACCCCCACCCCGCCCCGGCTGATGGTGATCTCCCAGTCCACCCTGCCCCGGCAGACCAAGGCGGACATCGCCGGGCTCCGTCACGTCGAGAAGATCGACTCCTTCGACGGCGGCGCCGTGACGGTGTCCGGGGTCGGCCTCAACCTGCTCGCGGTCGATCCCGCGCGCTTCCGCGCCTGGACGCCGGTGGCGGTGGCCGGCCGGCCGGAGATCTGGAACGCCCTGTTGCGCGGGGAGTTCGTCGCCGACAGTACGGCGGCGCGCCGCCTCGGCCTGGTCCTGGGCGCGTACTACCAGGTGGACGGCGGGCCCCGGCTGCGTGTGGCCGCCTCGGCCCCGATCGGCCTGCCCGGCGTGGACGGCCTGGTCGGGCAGGAGACCGGGCGCAGGCTCGGGCTGCGGCCCGGGGTGGCGCTGCTGGTGCACGGCCCGGAGAAGGCCTCGGGCGCGCTCGACGCCGGGGTCCGCAAGCTGCTCGGCGCGGGATCACAGGTGGTGACGGTGGGTGCGGGCCATACGGCGAAGGCCCCCGCCGCGACGGGCACCGGGACCCCGGCCAGGCCGCGGGCGGCGGGCCGGGTGACGGTCGGGCGGCCCGGCAGCTACCTGGAGCTGTACCGGAAGTCGGCCGCGGTCTGCCCGGGCCTGTCCTGGACGGTGCTGGCCGCGATCGGCCAGGTGGAGAGCTCGCACGGGCGCAACAACGGGCCGTCGTCGGCCGGCGCGCAGGGACCGATGCAGTTCATGCCGGCGACCTGGAAGGCCTACGGCGTGGACGGCGACGGCGACGGCGCCGCCGACATCTGGAGTCCCTACGACGCCGTCCCCTCGGCCGCCAACTACCTGTGCGCCAACGGCGCGGGCCAGGGCGGCAGGAAGCTGGAGAAGGCCGTCTGGTTCTACAACCACTCGTGGTCGTACGTCAGGAAGGTCCTGTCGATCGCCGGGGCCTACGCCCGCGCCTACCCGTGAGACCCCCGGCGGCGCGGGGGCGCCGGACAGCAGGTCATGCCGCACGCCGCGGGCTCGGGCTCGGCCAGCAGCTCGCCGATCATCGAGACGAACCGGGGGTGCGTGCCCGCCGTGGCGGCCCTGGTCAGCGGAAGGCCGATCTCGGCTGCCAGCTCCGCCGCCTCCACGTCGAGGTCGTAGACGACCTCCATGTGGTCGGAGACGAAGCCGATCGGTACCAGCACCGCCGCCGGGGCGTCGATCTGCTCCAGGTGGTCGCAGACGTCGGGCTCCAGCCACGGGATGTGCGGGGCGCCGCTGCGGCTCTGCCAGACCAGGTCCCACTCCCGGCCGCCGCCCAGCCCCGCCACGACGAGCCCGGCCGCCTCGCGTAGCTGCGCCTCGTAGAGGCCGCCGTCCGGCCCGGCCGTCTCGGCCATGGAGAGCGGGATGCTGTGCGCGGTGAAGACCAGGCGCGCGGATTCCCGGTGTTCGGCGGGCAGCCGGTCCAGGGCCTCACGGGTGTGGTCCACCATGGCCGCGACGAAGCCGGGGTGGTCGAAGTAGTGCCGGAGCTTGACGATCTCCGGGGCACCCTCCACGGCCGCGCGGGCCAGGGCGATGTCGTCGATGTACTGCCGGCAGGCGGAGTAGGAGGCGTAGGCGGAGGTGACGAACGCCGCCGCCCTGCGCACCCCGTCGGCGGCCATCTGCCGGAGCGTGTCCTCCAGGTAGGGCTGCCAGTTGCGGTTGCCCCAGTAGACCGGCAGACCGACGGTCGGCTCGACGGCCGCGATCAGGTCGCGGCACTGCTGGTTGATCGGGCTGACCCCGCCGAAGCGCTGGTAGTGCGCCTCGACCTCCAGCAGGCGCTCGCGCGGGACGCCCCGGCCCCGCACCACGTTCTCCAGAAACGGCATCACGTCGTCCGGCTTCTCCGGGCCTCCGAACGAGACCACGAGGAGCGCGTCGTAAGTCCCCATGTGTTCATCCAACCGCATGCCCGGCCACGGTCACCTCCCGGTCCCCGGGGGGAGGACGCGATTCCCCGCATGGAGAGGCGAACGGGACGGGTGGGAGAGGTAGGTTCGGGAACGTGACCCCTTTTTCTGACATGCGAGACTATGTCGGTGTCCCCCGGCTGACCTCCCTGCGGCTCTCGCCGGACGGGAACCGCCTGGTGGGCGTGGTGCAGGCGCTCAACCCGGACGGCAAGTCCTACGGGACGGCCCTGTGGGAGATCCCCCTCGACGGGCGCAGGCCGTACCGGCTGACCAGATCCCTCAAGGGTGAGGCGGGAGCCGAGTTCACCGCCGCGGGCGACGTGCTGTTCGGCTCGCGCCGCCCCGACCCGACCGTGAAGGACCCCGACGAGGAGGTCTCCGCACTGTGGTTGCTGCCCGCCGGCGGCGGCGAGGCCCGGCAGGTCGCCTCCCGGCCCGGCGGGATCACCGGCTTCGCGACCGGCGGGCCGACCGTGGTCTTCGCCTCGGACGTGCTCCCCGGTGACGAGTCGACCGAGGCGGAGCGGCGCAAGGCCCGCAAGGACGCCGGGATCGGCGCGATCCTGCACGAGGGCTACCCGGTGCGCCACTGGGACCACGACCTGGGACCCGGTGAGACCCGGTTGTTCTCCGGTACGGCCGGCGAGGACCGGCTGACCGATGTCATGGATCTCACCCCGGAGCCGGGCGGGGCCCTGACGAACGCCTCCTACGAGGTCACCCCGGACGGGTCCACCGCCGTCGTCACCTGGACAGTCCCGCTGCCGGGCGGGGACGTCCGCTCCGAGCTGGTGGCCATCGAGACCTCGAACGGCGGGGCCCGCCGGGTGCTGGCGAGCGAGGACGGCCACGACTTCGAGGGGCCGCTGGCGATCTCGCCCGACGGCCGCCTGGTCGCCTGCGTGCGCTCCAGCCACGCCGACACCCGGACGATCCCCGAGGTCACACTCTGGATCGTCGACCTGGCCACCGGAGAGGGGCACGCCGCAGGCGGCGGGCTCTGGCCGACGGAGGTCGCCTGGGCCCCGGACTCGGCCTCCCTCTACGTGATCGCCGACCACCGGGGCCGCCGCCCGGTCTTCCGCGCTCCGGCCGACGGCTCCGAGCCGGTGCGGCTCACCCCCGGCGACGGCGCCTACTCCTCGCTCAACGCGGCCCCCGACGGCACCCTGTACGCGCTGCGCAGCGCCGTGGACCGGCCGGCGGGCCCGGTCAGGATCACTGCGGCGGGCGGCACCGAGGACCTCCCCTCTCCCACCCCCGAGCTGGAGCTGCCCGGCACCCTCACCGAGGTCGCCGTAACCGCCGACGACGGGGTGGAGATCCGGGCCTGGCTGGTGCTGCCCGAGGGCGCCTCCGCCGAGAACCCGGCCCCCCTGCTGCTGTGGATCCACGGCGGCCCGCTGGCGAGCTGGAACGACTGGTCCTGGCGGTGGAACCCGTGGATCATGGCCCGGCACGGCTACGCCGTACTGCTGCCCGACCCGTGCCTGTCCACCGGCTACGGCCCGGAGATGATCAGGCGCGGCTGGGCGAACTGGGGACCGCGCACCCACGCCGACCTGATGTCGGTCACCGACGCCGCGCTCGAGCTGCCCGAGGTCGACGCCGGCCGCACGGCCGCGATGGGCGGTTCCTTCGGCGGCTACATGGCCAACTGGGTCGCCGGGCACACCGACCGCTTCAAGGCGATCGTCACCCACGCCTCGCTCTGGCACCTCGACCAGTTCGCCGGGACCACCGACGCCGCCATGTACTGGCGGCGCGAGTTCGGCGAGCTGGGTACGGAGCTGTACGAGAAGCTCTCCCCGCACCTGTCGCTGGAGAAGATCACCACGCCGATGCTGGTGATCCACGGGGACAAGGACTACCGCGTGCCCATCGGCGAGGGACTGCGGCTGTGGTGGGACCTGCAGCGCTCGGGCGTGGAGTCGAAGTTCCTGTACTTCCCCGACGAGAACCACTGGGTGCTCAAGCCCGGCAACGCCGTCGTCTGGTACGAGACCGTGCTCGCCTTCCTGGCGCAGCACGTCCTGGGCCAGGAGTGGAAGCGGCCGGACTCCCTGTCCTGAGCGCAATCGTGAGCGCGACGGAGCGAGCGGAGCGGGTGAGGAGCGGTGAACGACCGTGGGCGCAATCGTGAGCGCGACGGAGCGGCCCGCAGGAGACGATGGGGCCGTGAGACGAGTGAGAGACGGGGAGTCGTCGTGATGGGCACTGCCACGGGTTATCTGGAACTGGCCGAGCGGATCGCCCGCGAGGCCGGGGAGATGCTCCTGGCCAAGCGGCCCGAGCGGCCCGAGGTGCTGGCCACCAAGTCCAGCCCCACCGACGTGGTGACCGCGCTGGACCGGGCGTCGGAGGAGCTGATCCGGGCCAGGATCAAGGAGGCCCGGCCGGATGACGCGGTCCTCGGCGAGGAGGGCGGTGCCACCGGCGACGGCCGGGTCCGCTGGATCGTCGACCCGATCGACGGCACGGTCAACTTCCTGTACGGCCTGCCCGACTGGGCGGTCAGCATCGCGGTCGAGGTGGAAGGGGAGATCGTCGCGGGCGTGGTCAACGTCGTGCCCCGCGGCGAGGTCTTCACGGCGGCCAGGGGCGAGGGAGCCTGGCTGGCCGGTGAGCGGCTGCGCTGCAACACCGGCGTGCCGCTGGAGCGGGCACTGGTCGCGACCGGCTTCGGCTACGAGCCCGGGCGGCGGGCGGTCCAGGCGGAGGTGCTCGCGCACGTGCTGCCGCGGGTGCGCGACATCCGCCGGAGCGGTTCGGCGGCCTCTGACCTGTGCGCGGTCGCCGCCGGGCGCGTGGACGGCTACTACGAGCGCGGTCCGCAGGACTGGGACTACGCGGCCGGGGGCCTCATCGCGGCGGAGGCCGGCGCCAGGGTCGGCGGGCTGAACGGCAAGCCGGCCAATCCGGAGCTGACGGTCTGCGCGGCGCCGGGCCTGTTCGAGGAGCTGCAGGAGCTGCTGGCACCGCTGGATCCCGAACGCGACGCCTGACGGCGGGGCGCCCGGCAGGGCGCAGACGCGGCAGGGCCCCGCATCCCCGGACGGGGACGCGGGGCCCTGGTGCGTTCGTCAGCGCTGGAGCGGGACGCCGTTGTCGGTGGCGAGACGGCGGAGGTCCTCGATCTCGGCGGTGAGCGTGTCGGCGAGGTAGTCGTCGCCAGTGGACCTGGCCTCCTGCAGGTTCCTGTAGGCCTGGTCGAGGCGGTGTTCGATCGTGGTCGTGAACTCGCCCATCTCACCTTCTTTCTCATGGGGGTGAAGTGCGGTCGAAAAAGGGACTGGGTCGGTCTGTACCCATGCGGAGGGTTTTCCTAAACCTGGGAGAAACCTGTGTGTGTCGGATGCCACAGCGGTGTGCCTATCGTGGGCAGCAGCACCACCTCCCGGGGCCTTACCGCCGGCTTACGGGGGGTGGGGTGACAATGAGGAGCCGTTCCAGCGGCTGTCCGGCGGATTTCACGGGAGGTGCCAGAGACCGTGCGGGTGCTTGTGGTTGAGGATGAGCGGGTGCTCGCGGATGCGATCGCGACCGGGCTCCGGCGTGAGGCCATGGCCGTGGACGTCGCCTACGACGGCGCCGGCGCGCTGGAACGGACCAGCTACATCGACTACGACGTGATCGTCCTGGACCGGGACCTGCCCAAGGTCCACGGGGACGAGGTCTGCCGCCGCCTGGTGGCCGAGCGCAGCGCGTCCCGGATCCTGATGCTGACCGCCTCCGGCGATGTCGACGACAAGGTGGAGGGCCTGGGGCTGGGGGCCGACGACTACCTGGCCAAGCCCTTCGTGTTCATCGAGCTCGTCGCCCGGGTCAGGGCGCTCGGGCGCCGCTCGGCCCCGGCGCTCCCGCCGGTGCTGGAGCGCTCGGGGGTCCGTCTGGACCCGGGCAAGCGGCTGGTGACCAGGAACGGCGAGGAGGTCACGCTCACCAAGAAGGAGTTCGCGGTCCTGGAGGAGCTGATGCGCGCAGAGGGCGCGGTCGTCAGCCAGGAGGACCTGCTGGACAAGGCCTGGGACGAGAACATCGACCCGTTCACCAACGTGGTGCGGGTGACGATGATGACCCTGCGGAAGAAGCTGGGCGAGCCGCAGGTGATCGAGACGGTGCCCGGGGTCGGATACAAGCTGTGAGCGGCCGGGAGCGCGAGTACGGCGTGCGGCCGGAGCCCGCGAGGAGGACTCCGTGAGCGGCGGGCCGGAGGAGCGGCCGACGTTTGTCCCCCCGGACGAGGACCGGCACTCGGCGCCGACCCACCCGATGATCAGCCCGCACTCCGGCCGCGGGGAGCGCGGGCCGCACCCGGCGGCGGGGGAGAGCGGGCGGGAGACCACGGGGCCGGGTGCGGCGGTGCCGGGCGCGGGCGCACCGGGAGAGGGCGCGCCGGAAGCCGGGGTGCCCGGCGGCGCGGGGAAGAACGCCGTACGGCACCCGCCGCCGAGCGGCCCGCCGGTGTGGGACGGGCCGCCCCCGGTGGGCGCCGCCCCGCTGCGGCCGTCCCTCCTCGACCAGGTGAAGAGGGTCACCGACCGGGTCAGCATCCGCTGGCGGCTGACGCTCACCTACGCGGCCCTGTTCTTCGTGGCGGGCGCGCTGCTGCTGTTCCTGATGTACGTGATGGTCGCCTGGGCCATCGACGACGCGTGGCCGTCGTTCCCGTTCAACCTGGACAACGTCTCCCCCGAGACCGCGGAGGAACTGCAGCAGGGCTGGTACTACTACCAGCAGGTCGCCATCCACAAGGCGCGCAGCTCCATGCTCACGCGTTCCTTCCTGGCGCTGCTGGGCGTCGGCATCATCGCGGTCATCATCGGCTACGTCGTCGCCGACCGCGCGCTCAAGCCGGTCCAGCAGATGACCGCCACCGCCCGCAAACTCTCGGACTCGACTCTCGCCCACGAGCGCATCGACCTCAAGGGCCCCGACGACGAGCTCAAGGAGCTGGCCGACACCTTCGACGCCATGCTCACCCGGCTCAACATCGCCTTCGACACGCAGCGCAGGTTCGTGGCCAACGCCTCGCACGAGCTGCGCACCCCGCTGACGATCAACCGGACGGTCCTGGAGATCGCCCTGGGCGACCCCGAGGCCTCGGAGGACCTCAAGGCGCTGGGCCGTACGCTCCTGGAGGTCAACGCCCGCAACGAGCGGCTCATCGAGGGCCTGCTCCTGCTGGCCCGCAGCGAGCGCGAGCTGAGCGTGCGCAAGCCGATGGACGTGAAGGACGTGGCCGAGACCGCCGTCGAGCAGCTTCTGCCGCGCGCGGAGGAGGCGGGCGTCACGGTCGCCGCCGAGCTCCAGAGCGCCGGGACCGTGGGCGACCCGGTCCTCCTGGAGCGGTGCGTGTCCAATCTCGTCGAGAACGGGATCAAGCACAACCTTCCCGAATCGGGACGTGTATGGGTTCGGACGGGAATGGTGGAGGGTGCCTTGGTTGTTCAGGTGGCCAACACCGGGCCGCACGTGCCCGCGTACGAGGTGAACAGCCTGTTCGAGCCGTTCCGGCGGCTCAACGCCGACCGGGTCGATTCGGCCAAGGGGGCGGGTCTCGGGTTGTCCATCGTCCGCGCGGTCGTGCGCGCTCACGGCGGCAACGTGACCGCCGTTCCCAGAGACGGGGGCGGTCTCGTGGTCACCGTGAGACTTCAGCCGCGTTGATCCGGCGGGGAGCGTCTCGTTCCCGCCGTACATGTGGTTGGATGTGCCGTCGAACACGGTGGTGCATGCCGTCAATGCTGTGTGTTTCGCCATATTTGGCTAACCACGCCTGTTGGCGGCAGGTCCCTCACGTGTAGGGAGGTTCAGCGTCCGTCCCGGCGGGGTACCGAAGCAGGAATCTCTCTGCCGGATCGGGCACAAGACGGGCCTCTCGTACGTTACAACGCGCGAGCGAGCGCAGACAGATAGATGAGGGGGATGGAGCAGACCGATGGCTACCGACTACGACAGTCCGCGCAAGACTGACGACGACCTCAGCGAGGACAGTCTTCAGGAACTGCAGGCGCGCCGTACCGACAAGTCCTCGGGCAGCATCGACATCGACGAGACCGACCTCGCCGAGTCGCTCGAACTGCCGGGTGCGGACCTGTCGAACGAGGAGCTCTCGCTCCGGGTGATTCCTCGCCAGGCTGACGAGTTCACGTGTGCGCGCTGCTTCCTGGTGCACCACCGCAGCCAGCTCGCCGTCGAGAAGAACGGCCAGCAGATCTGCAGGGAGTGTGCGGCCTGACGACCGTTCCGACGGCCTGTCCGATGTGTGTCCCCCCATGGACGGGTAGGGCCGTAGGACAGCCTTGAGGAGGTTCCGCGACATGTCGTCTGAGAACAGTCAGACCGGTGCGGCGCCGGACGACTCCACGGCCGCGGAGTCGGCCGGCAGGCCGGGCGGCGACCTGGTCCGGGAAACGGACCAGGAGGTCGCCGAGCTTGTCGGCCGGCTCGCCGAATCCGGCGAGATGGACGGCGCCGAGCGGCGGCGGCTGCTCGGCCGCCTGACGAAGGCGCTGGCCACCGGGTCGAAGAAGGCCAAGGCGTCCGGCACCGGCCGGGGCCGCTGGCTCGCCGACGTCTTCATGGCCGTGGCGCCCCGCATCCCCATCCGCGACCTGGAGACGCTCTCCGCGCACCATCACGGGCTCATCGGTGAGGCGCTGGCCGACGACCTCGCCCGCACCGCGGCCAAGGCCACCATGGCGGTCGGCGCGATCGGAGGCGCCCTCGCGGCGGCCGAGTTCGCCGCCCCGCCCCTGCTGCTGTCCGCCCCCGCCCAGCTCGTGGCCGAGACCCTGGTGGTCGCCGCGATCGAGGTCAAACTCATCGCCGAGCTCCACGAGGTGTACGGCGTGCAGGTGCCCGGAACCGGGGCCCAGCGCGCCGTCGCCTTCGCCATGGCCTGGTCCAAGCAGCGCGGGGTGGACCCCGTGACCCCCGCCTCGGTCACCATCGCCCTCGGCACCGCCGCCAAGACCGCCCTGCGCAACAGGCTCATGCGCACGCTCGGGCGGCACCTCACCACGCTCGGCCCCTTCCTGACCGGAGCGGTGGCCGGTGGCGCCCTGAACCGCGCGGCCACCAGGAAACTCGCCGAGACGGTCCGTGTTGATCTCCGCAGACACCGGGCACTTCCCCCTGGAGCATCATAAAAAGGCTTTTTTCGGGTAGTTGACTAGGAAAGTCGACTCCCAGGAGGATTTCGTGCCGGGCTCCAGCTCGTTCCTGATCGTCGCCAACCGCCTGCCCGTCGACCGGGTCGGGGAGGACATGTGGCGGCGCAGCCCCGGCGGACTGGTCACCGCGATCGCTCCCGTCCTGCAGCGCCGGGAGGGTGCGTGGATCGGCTGGCACGGCGCCCCGGACGAACGGCTCGACCCCTTCGAGCACGACGGCATGCACCTGATCCCGGTGCCGCTCTCCGCCCAGGAGGTGGAGCTCTACTACGAGGGCTTCTCCAACGCCACCCTCTGGCCGCTCTACCACGACGTGGTCGCCACCCCCGTCTACTCCCGTGTCCTGTGGGACTCCTACCGCCTGGTCAACGAGCGCTTCGCCCACGCCGCCGCGGAGGCCGCCGCCCCCGGCGCGGTCGTGTGGGTGCAGGACTACCAGCTCCAACTGGTCCCCGCGATGCTCAGGAAGCTCCGCCCCGACCTGCGCATCGGGTTCTTCCTGCACATCCCGTTCCCCCCGGGCGAGCTGTTCCAGCAGCTGCCCTGGCGGAGGGAGATCCTGGAGGGCCTGCTCGGCGCCGACCTGGTCGGCTTCCAGCGCCCCGGCGGCGCGTCCAACTTCATCCGGCTCTGCCGCAAGACGCTCGGCCTGCAGTACCAGAAGCACGACCTCTACGTCGACGACCGGGTGGTGCGGGCCGAGTCGTTCCCCATCTCCGTGGACTTCAGCGAGCTCGACTCCCTGGTCCGCGAGCCGCACATCATCGCCAGGGCGGAGGAGATCCGCCGGGAGCTGGGAGATCCGGAGCAGGTGCTGCTCGGCGTGGACCGGCTCGACTACACCAAGGGCATCGGCCAGCGGCTGAAGGCCTTCGGCGAACTGCTCGCCGAGGGGTCGATCAAGCCGGGGGAGGCGGCCTTCGTGCAGATCGCCACGCCCAGCCGGGAGCGGGTCGAGGAGTACATGCGGCTGCGCGACTCGATCGAGCTGCAGGTCGGCCGGATCAACGGCGAGCAGGGCGAGCTCGGCTCGCAGCCGGTGCAGTACATGCACCAGTCCTACGGCCGCGACGAGCTGGCCGCGCTCTACCTCGCGGCGGACGTGATGGTGGTGACGCCGCTGCGGGACGGGATGAACCTGGTGGCCAAGGAGTACATCTCCTGCCGCCACGACCTGCGCGGCGCGCTGGTGCTCAGCGAGTTCGCCGGGGCGGCCGACGAGCTGAAGCAGGCCTTCATGGTCAACCCCTACGACATCGACGGGCTCAAGCGGACGATGCTGGCCGCGATGCGGGCCACGCCGCACGACCTGTCCCGGCGGATGCGCTCGCTGCGCCGCCGGGTGGCCACCTACGACGTGGACCACTGGGCCAAGAGCTTCCTGGAGTCCCTGGAGTCCTGACCCGCCGGGCGCGGCCCGTCTCCGAAGCGGAGGCACGGCCCGGCGGGGCCGTGCCTCCGCCGGGCCGCACGCCGGGAAGAGGTCAGGAAGCGATCTCCCTGGCCGTCTCCTTCATCGCCCTCCACGCGTCGTAGCGCTTTCTGGCGGTGCGGGTCATCACGATCTGCGCCACCTGCATGCCCACGCCCATCACCACGGCGTAGCCGATCGCCTCGGCGAGACCGACCTCCAGCGAGTCGCTGTCGGCCGGGGGCTTCTTGCCGGTCGCCTTCTCCCAGGCGAGTCCCAGCACCTTCTTGGCGGCCCAGGCCGTGGCGAGGCCCACCACGCCGCCGATGGCCCGCCAGGCCATGTCCTGCTTCTCCTTCTCGGAAGCCACGGGTGTTCCTCCCTCGACGATTCCCCTCAGGTAACGAACACTAGTCTGCTTCGGCGGTGGATCATGTGAAGGCATACCATACGGTGGCATGACGAATCAGCGACCGCGCCATGCGCCCATGCCCGAGAAACCGACTCTCGACGGCCTGGAAGCTGTATGGGTAGGCCGCTGGGAGGCCGAGGGCGTCTACCGCTTCGACCGCTCGCGCACGCGGGAGGAGATCTACTCGATCGACACCCCGCCGCCGACGGTCTCCGGTTCCCTCCACGTCGGCCACGTCTTCTCCTACACGCACACCGACACGATCGCCCGATTCCAGCGGATGCGCGGTCGCGAGGTCTTCTACCCCATGGGGTGGGACGACAACGGCCTGCCCACCGAGCGCCGGGTGCAGAACCACTTCGGCGTGCGCTGCGACCCCTCCGTCCCCTACGATCCGGAATTCGACCCGCTCGCACAGCGTCCCCATGGCCGTGGGGGCAAACCGCAGCAGATCCCGATCTCCCGGCGGAACTTCATCGAGCTGTGCGAGCGGCTCACCGCCGAGGACGAGAAGGCGTTCGAGGAGCTCTGGCGGCGGCTGGGGCTGTCGGTCGACTGGACCATGACCTACGCCACCATCGACGCCGGCGCGCGGGCGGCCTCCCAGCGGGCGTTCCTGCGCAACCTCGCCCGGGGTGAGGCGTACGTCGCCGAGGCGCCCACGCTCTGGGACGTCACCTTCCGCACCGCCGTCGCCCAGGCCGAGCTGGAGGACCGGGAGTGGCCCGGCGCGTTCCACCGGATCGCGTTCACGCGGCCGTCCGGGGAGCGGGTGTGGATCGAGACGACCCGGCCCGAGCTGGTCCCGGCCTGCGTCGCCCTGGTGGCCCATCCCGACGACGAGCGCTACCGGCCGCTGTTCGGCACCATGGTCCGCACCCCGCTGTTCGGCGTCGAGGTCCCGGTCCTCGCCCACCACCTGGCCGAGCCCGACAAGGGCTCGGGCATCGCGATGATCTGCACCTTCGGCGACGTCACCGACGTCGTCTGGTGGCGGGAGCTCGACCTGCCCACCCGGGCGGTGATCGGCTGGGACGGGCGGATGCTGCCCGAGCCCCCGGACGGCGTGCCCGCGGAGCCGTACGCCGAGCTGGCGGGCAAGACCGCGCACGGCGCCCGCGAGCGGATCGTGGAGCTGCTGCGCGCCTCCGGGGAGATGGACGGAGAGCCGCGGCAGGTCAGGCGGGCGGTGAAGTTCTACGAGAAGGGCGACAAGCCCCTGGAGATCGTCACCACCCGGCAGTGGTACATCCGCAACGGAGGCCGGGACCGGGAGCTGCGCGCGGCGCTGCTGGAGCGGGGCGCGGAGCTGTCGTGGCACCCGCCGCACATGAAGGTCCGCTACGACAACTGGGTGGAGGGCCTGGCGGGCGACTGGCTGATCTCCCGCCAGCGGTTCTTCGGCGTTCCCATCCCGGTCTGGTATCCGCTGGACGACGACGGGGAGCCCGACCGCTCCGCGCCGATCGTCCCGGAGGAGTCGGCGCTGCCGATGGACCCGTCCACCGACGTGCCGCCCGGCTACACCGAGGACCAGCGCGGCAAGCCCGGCGGGTTCGCCGGCGACCCCGACGTCATGGACACCTGGGCCACCTCCTCGCTCTCCCCGCAGATCGCCGGGGGGTGGGAGCGGGACGAGGACCTGTTCCGGCGCGTCTTCCCGATGGACCTGCGCCCGCAGGCCCACGAGATCATCAGGACCTGGCTGTTCTCGACCGTGGCCAGGGCGCACCTGGAGCACGGCGTGCTGCCCTGGCGCAACGCGGCCATCTCCGGATGGATCCTCGACCCCGACCGCAAGAAGATGTCCAAGTCCAAGGGCAACGTCGTCACGCCGATGGGCCTGCTGGAGGAGCACGGCTCCGACGCGATCCGCTACTGGGCGGCCAGCGGGCGCCCCGGCACCGACACGGCCTTCGACACCGGTCAGATCAAGATCGGCCGTCGCCTGGCGATCAAGATCCTGAACGCCTCGAAGTTCGTCCTCGGCTTCGGCGCGCCCGTGCCCGGGGACATCCTCGACGGCCCGGAGCCGCCCGCGGAGGTCACCGAGCCGCTCGACCTGTCGATGCTGGCCCGGCTGGCGGAGGTGGTCCGGGAGGCCACCGAGGCGTTCGAGGCCTACGACTACACCCGCGCGCTGGAGCGGACCGAGCGGTTCTTCTGGGAGTTCTGCGACGACTACCTGGAGCTGGTCAAGGCCAGGGCGTACGGCGGCTCCGGCGACACCGGCGCCCGCTCGGCCCACACCGCGCTGCGCGAGGCGCTGGACGTCATGCTCCGGCTCTTCGCCCCGTTCCTGCCGTTCGTCACCGAGGAGGTCTGGTCCTGGTGGCGCGAGGGCTCGATCCACCGCGCCGCCTGGCCCGCGCCGGACGGCCGGGGCGGCGACCCGGCGCTGCTGCCCGCCGTGGCGGAGGTCCTCGGCCGGATCCGCAGGGCCAAGTCCGACGCCAGGCTCTCGATGCGCGCCGAGGTCTCCCGGCTGACCGTCACCGGCGCCGGAGCCGGCCTCGTACGGCAGGCGCAGGACGACCTCTGCGGTGCCGGTGCCATCGAGGAGTTCGTCCTGGAACCGGGCGATGGGGACCTGACCGTGGAGGTCGTCCTCGCCTGATCCGCGGGGCCCGGGCGCCGCGGATCAGGCGGCCGGGTGCCCGGGACGCTACGGGGCCGGCCCCCTGACCGTCCCGGACCGCGTGGCGGGCGGGCCCGCGAACGCCGCCGCACTCACCGCGCGGCCCTCCGCGAACGGCACTCTGGCCTTTCCGGTCAGGCCGCCGCACCGGATGTGTGGCGTACGGTCGAGACGTCGAAGGTGAGGGAGGACAGAGGATGACGCCTGGGTGCGGCAACTGTGACTGCTACCTCGATGACCGGGTGATCTCCCGGCCGCCGGGAGAGCGCTGATCCGGACGCACGGGGAAGGACCGGCCCGCGCGGCCGGGTCTTCTCCCGGCCCGGGGGGCCTGGCCTCCCCCCGGTACGCCTGGGGCGATAACCACGCGCGTTCGCGGCCGGAGCGTGACAGTCTGGAGCGCGTGATCCCGGACAGGAAACCCCTCACGCAGTTGGTGCCGCGCACGTTGCTCCGCCTGGCCGCATGGAGCCTGTGCTTGATCATCATCGGCTGGGCGGTGTCCTACGTCGCGCAGGGCGTGGCGGCCCTGCGGATCGTGATGCTGCCGGTGGCCATCGCGTTCCTGCTCACCGCGCTGCTGTTCCCGCTCACCCGCCGGCTCCGGGCGGCGGGCATGCGGCCGATCTACGCGACCTGGGTCACGATGCTGATCGCGCTCGCGGTGCTGGGCGGCACCGGGTGGATCATCGGGGTCCGGGCCAACGACGAGTTCCCCCGCCTGGTCAGCCAGGTGCAGGAGACCGCCAGGCAGGTGCAGACCTGGCTGCAGACCGGCCCGCTGCACCTGCAGCCCACCCAGATCAACCAGTGGATCGACGACATCGCCGCGCAGGTCACCCAGCAGCAGACCGTGCTCACCGGCGCCACCGTGGCGCTGGAGGTGCTCGCCTCGATCGTCCTGCTGCTGTTCGTGACGTTCTTCCTGCTCAAGGACGGCGACCGGATCTGGTCCTGGTTCCTCAAGGCGTTCGGCTCGGCCACGCCCCGGGTCGACCGGGCCGGGCGGGCCGCCTGGGTGACGCTCTCGCACTACGTGCAGGGCACCGTCGCGGTGGCGGCGGTGCACGGCGTCATCATGGGCATCGTGCTCGCAGGGATGGGAGTGCCGCTCTGGGCGCCCCTCGCGGTGCTGATCTTCCTGGCGAGCTTCATCCCGATCGTCGGGATCTTCTTCGCCGGGGCCGTCGCCACGCTGGTCACCCTCGGCGCCCAGGGCCCGATCTACGCGCTGATCTTCGTGGGCATCCTGATGGTCGAGCAGCAGCTGGAGAACCACGTGCTGCAGCCGCTGATCGTCGGCCGGGCGCTGAGCTTCCACCCCCTGGCGATCATCCTGGTGCTGGCCGGGGGCGGCATCGTGGCGGGCATCGCGGGGGCCGCCGTGGCGGTCCCGATCGCGGCGGTCATCTACCGGGCGCTGCCCGAGCTCATGAGCGACCCGCCGGTCGCCCTCCCGCCGGGGACGGGGCCGCTGCTGGAAGGGGACGTCGGCCCGCAGCCGGTGACCCCCGCACCGCCGACGGACCTCGCGCCGGAGGCGGAGGCCGGGGCGCCGCCTCCGGGCTCCGGCACGGCGGCGTCCCGGCCTCCCGGCACACCGGATCCGGAAGACCCCGGTACGGCGGCGCAGGATCCCGCCACGCCGCCCCAGAGGCCCGGGCCCCGGTGAGTGAGGAATCGTCCCAGCCCAGCGGGTAACGTTCTCCCACGTGACCCGTTCCACCATCACCACACCCCCGGCCGGGGCGACGCTCCCGGAGCCGCTTCCCGGCGCGCCCGCTCCCGGCACCCCGCTCGGCTCGCACTACAGCCGCTGCTTCGGCTGCGGCGATCAGCACCCGACCGGTCTGCACCTGGTCGCCACCACCCCTGACGGAGTCTCGGTGGCCGCCGAGTTCGTCGTGGGGGAGGCGCATCAGGGCGCGCCGGGCCTCGCGCACGGCGGCGTGCTGGCCGCGGCGATGGACGAGGTCATCGGCATGTCCGTCTGGCTGTTCCAGCGCCCCTACGTCACGGGGCGGCTGGAGACCGACTACCTGGCGCCGGTTCCGGTGGGCACCACCCTTCACCTGCGCGCCTGGTGCACCGGGATGTCGGGCCGGAAGGCATATCTTGAGGCAGAGGGACGCATCGGCGCTCCGGACGGCCCGGTCGCCGTGCGGGCCGCCGCGCTCTTCATCGAGGTGGGCATGGAGCACTTCGCCAAGCACGGTGACGCCCAGGCCATCCTCGAGGAGCATCATGACTACGAGGTGAACCCGTGACCCGCAGTGTCGAGGTGCTGATCCACCGGCTCGACGCCGGGCTGCCCCTGCCGTCCTACGCGCACCCGGGCGACGCGGGAGCCGACCTGTACGCCGCCGAGGACGTCGAGTTGCCGCCCGGAGAGCGGGCGGTCGTGGGCACCGGGGTGGCCGTCGCCCTGCCCGACGGATACGCCGCCTTCGTCCACCCGCGCTCCGGGTTGGCCGCCAAGCACGGCGTGACCCTCGTGAACGCCCCCGGCACCGTCGACGCCGGTTACCGGGGGGAGATCCGGGTGACCCTGATAAACACCGACACCAAGGACGCGGTACGGCTGCGCAGAGGCGACCGCATCGCGCAGCTGGTGATCCAGAAGGTGGAGCGGGCCGCGTTCCACGAAGTGGACAGGCTGCCCGGATCGGCGCGCGGCGCCGGCGGGTTCGGGTCCACGGGCCGTTGATCCGCCAGTGATCTGCGGGCCCGCGGGCCGCCAGTGAATCGTCAAGGAGTGTGAGGAAGATGTTCGGACGTCGCCGTGGCAAGGAGACCCCGGCTCCCGCGGAGGAGGTGAAGCGGGCGGAGGAGGTTCCCGCGCGCGAATCCGGTCCGTGGGACGCCGCCGAGCCGCATCCCGAGCGGGAACGGGTCGACCTCGGCGGGTTGCGCCTGCCGGTCGATGCCGGGTTCGAGGTGCAGCTCACCCTGGACGGCGAGCGCATCGCGGGCGCGGTCGTCCTGTTCAAGGAGAGCGCCCTGCAGGTTCAGGCGTTCGCCGCCCCCAAGAAGACCGGCATCTGGGACGAGGTCCGCGGCGAGCTCGCCGCGGCGGTGAAGAACGCCGGCGGCACCGCGGAGGAGCGCCAGGGGCCGTTCGGCACCGAGCTGGCCGCGCAGGTCCCGGACAAGGGGCTCACGCAGCCGGTCCGCTACCTCGGAGTCGACGGGCCGCGCTGGTTCCTGCGGGCGGCGATCAGCGGCCGGGCCGCGCTCGACGCCGGGATCGCCGAGACCCTGGAGAACGTCGTCAGGGACATCGTGGTGGTCCGGGGAGAGGGGCCGATGGCCCCGCACGAGCTGATCGAGCTTCGCCTGCCGCCCGAGGCCAGGCAGGCGGTGGACGGCCGGGCAGCCGGACGCAGCGCGGCCGATCTCAACCCCTTCGAGCGCGGGCCGGAGATCGCCGAGCTCCGCTGACGTGCCGGATCGCGTACGCTGATTCGACACGTTCGTGAAGGAGAGGTCGTGAGTTCGCAGGAACCGCATAGAAAGCGCGGGTTGCGAGGATTCTTCCAGCGACTGGCGACGAGCCAGGCCGAGCTGGAGGCCGACGAACTGCAGCAGGACCTCGACCGGCACGGCGCCACGCCCATCGCCTCATGCGGTGGGCGTCGCCGCTTCTGCGTCACCGGTACACTGCGGACGGTGACCCTGCGACCTCGTGGCGGTGCACCGGCGCTCGAAGCGGAGCTCTACGACGGCTCGGACGTCATCGACCTGATCTGGCTGGGCCGCCGGAGGATCGTCGGCATCGAGCCGGGGCGGATGGTGCTGGCCGAGGGCCTCGTCAGCATGCAGGATGGCCGCAAGGTGATGTTCAACCCCCGATACGAGCTGCGCCCGGCCAACGGGACGTGAGCGAGAAGACGAGCCCGGAAACCGGTGACTGGATGACGATGAGCGAGAAGACGACCGCCACCGAGCAGGCCGTTGCGCACGACACGGTGGAGGCCGCGATCCGGGCCCAGCTCGCCAAGGCGTTCGGCGGGATCCGGGGCGTCATCGAGGCGGCCGTTCCGACGGCCGTCTTCACCCTGATGTGGGTCACCACGCAGGAACTCCACCGCTCGCTGCTGATCAGCGCCTCGACGGCGGTGGTCCTGCTGCTGGCCCGGCTGGTCCAGCGCTCGACGCCGCAGTATGTGATCAACAGCCTGATCGGCATCGGCATCGGCTGGTTCTTCGCCTCCCGCACCGGTGAGGCCAAGGACGTCTACCTGCCCGGCATCCTCTACAACGCGGCCTACTCCGTGGCCATGCTGGTCTCGATCGTCGCCCGCTGGCCGGTGGTCGGCTTCCTGATCGGCTCGGTCACCGGCGATCCCACGGCCTGGCGCAACGACCCGGCCGTGGTGAGGCTCTGCTCCCGGCTCACCTGGCTGCTGATGATCCCCTGCGTGGTCCGGGTGGCCGTGCAGGCGCCCGTCTACCTGATCGGCGGGAACGGCGCGGTGGCCCAGCTCGGCATCCTCAAGATCGTCATGGGGTGGCCGCTGCAGATCGCGGCCCTCGGCGCCATGGTGTGGGTGCTCACCCGCGGGCGCACCCCGGTCCGGCCCGCGTCCTCCTGACCCCGGTCTCCGGATCGGTCCGGAGGCCTCCCGGATCCCGCGCAGGGGCCCGCCCGCGATATGCCGCAGGCGGGCCCCGGCGCTTTCTAGTGCGGGGACAGGAGCTGGGCGAGCTCGTCCTCGACTTCCTGGCTGGCCACGAACATCAGCTCGTCGCCCGCCTCCAGGGGGTCGTCGGCGGTGGGGACCAGCACCCGGCCCTCGCGCAGGATCGCGACCAGCGCGGTGTCGGTCGGCCACGGCACCGAGCCGGCGCGCTGACCGACCACCGGCGCGTTCTCCGGAAGGGTGAGCTCGACCAGGTTGGCCTGGCCCTGGCGGAAGGTCATCAGGCGGACCAGGTCGCCGACGCTCACCGCCTCCTCGACCAGCGCGCTCAGCAGGCGCGGGGTGGAGACGGCGACGTCCACGCCCCACGACTCGTTGAACAGCCACTCGTTCTTGGGGTGGTTGATCCGGGCGACCACGCGCGGCACGCCGTACTCGGTCTTGGCCAGGAGCGAGACCACGAGGTTGACCTTGTCGTCGCCGCTGGCGGCGACGACCACGTGGCAGTCGGCCAGTCCCGCCTCGTCCAGCGAGGAGATCTCGCAGGCGTCGGCGAGCAGCCACTCCGCCCGGGGCACCGAATCGATCTTGATGGCCTTGGGGTCGGCGTCGATCAGCAGGACCTCGTGGCCGTTCTCCAGGAGCTCGGCGGCGATGGACCTGCCGACCGCGCCCGCGCCCGCGATGGTGACGCGCATCAGTGCTCCTCCTCCGGCGCTCCGGACAGCACCTTGCTGATGCGGTCCATGTCGTTCTCCGCCGCCATGACGTGCAGGATGTCGCCCTCCTGCACCATGGAGTCGTGCCGGGGCAGCAGGGTCTCGCCCATCCGGTTGACGAAGGCCAGCCGGGTCCCGGCCGCCTCCTCCAGGTCTCTGGTCCTGGTGCCGATCCAGCCGGGGTGGTAGACGACCTCGGCCAGGATGATGCAGCCGGTCGGGTCGCGCCAGAGTGGCTCGGCGCCCTCGGGCAGCACCCGCCGCAGGATCTGGTCGGCGGTCCAGCGGACCGTGGCCACGGTGGGGATGCCCAGGCGCTGGTAGACCTCGGCGCGCCGGGAGTCGTAGATGCGGGCCACCACGTTGTCGACGCCGAACGTCTCGCGGGCGACCCGGGCGGAGATGATGTTGGAGTTGTCGCCGCTGCTGACCGCCACGTAGGCGCCGGCGGACTCGATGCCGGCCTCTTCCAGGACGTCGCGGTCGAAGCCGATCCCGGTCACCCTGCGGCCACGGAACCCGGCCCGCAGGCGGCGGAACGCCTGCGGGTCCCGATCGATGATCGCGACCGAGTGGCCGCCATCCTCGAGGATGTGCGCCAGGGTCGAACCCACCCGGCCACACCCCATGATCACGATATGCATGCTCCCCCGCCGGTCGCGTCGAGGCGGATCTCGTTTCCTCCATGTACCCAGCCAGTATGGCCCGCCTCTGGAGCGTCGCGTCAGCGGGACGAGAGACGGGCCACTAGCATCGGCAGACGTGCCGAAAGCCACGGACGTTACCAAACGCCTGTTCATCGGGCGTGCGCTGCGGAGCACGCAGCTCCACGAGCAGTTCCTTCCCAAGCGGATCGCGCTGCCCGTCTTCGCCAGCGACGCGCTCTCCTCGGTGGCCTACGCTCCTCAGGAGATCCTCGTCATCCTCTCGCTGGCGGGTCTGTCGTTCTACAACTTCAGCCCCTGGGTCGCCGCCGCCGTCATCGTCGTCATGCTGACGGTCGTCGCGTCCTACCGGCAGAACGTGCACGCCTACGCCAGCGGCGGCGGCGACTACGAGGTGGCCACCGTCAACCTGGGACGCAACGCCGGTCTCACCGTGGCCAGCGCACTCATGGTCGACTACGTGCTCACCGTCGCCGTCTCGGTGGCCAACGGCGTCGACTACGTCGGCGCCACGATCCCGTTCGTCGCCGAGCACAAGCCCCTGGTCGCGATCGCCATCGTCGGCGTCCTGACGCTGGTGAACCTGCGCGGCGTCCGCGAGTCGGGCATGGCCTTCGCGATCCCCACCTACGCCTTCATGGCCGCGGTCCTCGGCATGATCGTCTACGGGTTCTTCCGGCTGTCCGTCCTGGGCGACGAGCTGCGCGCGCCCACCGCCGCCTACGAGATCGTCGCCGAGCAGACGAACCTGACCTCCTTCGCGGCCGTCTTCCTGGTCCTGCGCGCGTTCTCCTCCGGCTGCGCCGCGCTGACCGGCGTCGAGGCGATCAGCAACGGCGTGCCCGCCTTCCGCAAGCCCAAGAGCAAGAACGCGGCCAAGACGCTGCTGATGATGGGCCTGATCGCGGTGACGATGTTCGGCGGCATCATCACGCTGGGCCTGGCCTCCGGCGTCAAACTCGCCGAACCCGCCTACGCCGCCCGGGACGTGCTCATCAACGGCCATCCCGCGGGGATCGACTATCACCAGCAGCCGATCATCGCCCAGGTCGCGGAGGCCGTCTTCGGCAGCGGGTCGATCCTGTTCTACGCCGTCGCCGCGGTCACCGCGCTGATCCTGTTCCTGGCGGCCAACACCGCCTACAACGGTTTCCCCGTGCTCGGCTCGATCCTCGCCCAGGACCGGTTCCTTCCCCGGCAACTGCACACCCGGGGCGACCGGCTGGCCTTCTCCAACGGCATCGTCATCCTGGCGGCGGGGGCCTGCCTGCTGCTGTGGGGCTTCCAGGCCGACGTCAGCCGCCTGCTCAACCTCTACATCGTCGGCGTCTTCGTCTCGTTCACGCTCAGCCAGATCGGCATGGTCCGGCACTGGAGCCGGACCATGCGGGCCGAGACCGACTCCAGGATCCGGCTGGGGATGCAGCGCTCCCGGGCCATCAACTTCTTCGGCGGCGTCATGACCGGCCTGGTGCTGGTGGTCGTGCTGCTCACCAAGTTCACCCACGGCGCGTGGATCGTCTGCGTGGCCATGCCGCTGCTGTTCCTGATGATGAAGGGCATCCACCGCCACTACGAGAACATCGCCCGCGAGCTCTCCGTGGACGAGGACTCCCAGGTGGACGAGGCGACGCTGCCCGCGCGCAACCACGCCGTCGTCCTCGTGTCGAAGATCCACAAGCCGACGCTGCGTGCCCTCGCCTACGCTCGCGCCACCCGGCCGTCCACCCTGGAGGCGGTCACCGTGGGCGTGGAGGGCGCCGAGGCGCGGGCGCTGCAGGAGGAGTGGGAGCGGCGGGGCATCCCGGTGCCGCTGAAGACGCTCGACTCTCCCTACCGGGAGATCACCCGGCCGATCCTGGAGTACGTCAAGTCGCTGCGCCGCCGATCGCCGCGCGACGTGGTGAGCGTCTACATCCCCGAATACGTCGTCGGCCGCTGGTGGGAGCACATCCTGCACAACCAGAGCGCGCTGCGGCTGAAGGGCAGGCTGCTCTTCCAGCCGGGCGTGATGGTCATCAGCGTGCCGTGGCAGCTGCACTCCTCCGACCGGCTCAAGGGCCGTCCCGAGCCCTTCGCCCCCGGCTCGGTCCGCCGTTCCTGGCACGAGGACGCACGGCCCGGCGCGGCCCGTGAAGGCACGGCCCGTGACGGGGCGGCGCGAGACGGCGGCGGCAAGGCATAACCTTTCACAGACGACTCTGCGGAGGCAGGGAGGCACGACACGACGGGACACGGGGACGCATGGGGACGACGGCGATTGAACTGACGGTGGGACCGGTCGCGCACGGCGGCTGGTGCGTGGCCCGCCACGAGGGGCGGGTGGTGTTCGTACGGCACGCGCTCCCCGGCGAGCGCGTCCTCGCCGAGGTCACCGAGGAGACCACGCGTTTCCTGCGGGCCGACGCCGTGGAGATCCTCGACGCCTCTCCCGACCGGGTCCCTGCCCCCTGCCCCTTCGCCGGTCCCGGTCGCTGCGGCGGATGCGACTGGCAGCACGCCTCCCTGGAGGCGCAGCGGCGGCTGAAGACCGACGTGGTGGCCGAGCAACTGCGCCGCCTGGCCGGGATCGACTGGAAGGGCAGGGTCGAGGAGGTTCCGGGAGCCCCCGACGGCCTGGGCTGGCGCACCCGCGTGCAGTTCGCGGCCGACCGCGACGGCGTGCTGGGCCTGCGCCGCCACCGTTCCCACGACATCGAGCCGGTGGACGCCTGCCTGATCGCCCACCCCGAGGTGGAGAACGTCGGCGCCGAGGTCATGAACTGGCGCGGCGCCTCCACGGTCGAGGTCATCGCCTCCTCGGCCGGTGACCAGGCCGTCGTGGTGGCCCCCAAGCCCCGCCGTACGGTGGCCGTGCCCGACCTCGACGACGACGTGGCCGTCTTCGTCAACGAGGGCAGGGGACGCACCCGCACGGTTCACGGCCGCCACCACGTCACCGAGCGCGTCGGCGGCCGTGACTTCCAGGTCACCGGCAGCGGCTTCTGGCAGATCCACCCCGGCGCCGCCGCCACGCTGCTCGCCACGGTCATGGAGTTCGCCGACCCCAAGCCGGGGGAGTGGGCCCTGGACCTCTACTGCGGCGTCGGCCTGTTCGCGGCATCCCTGGCCGAGGCGGTCGGACCCGACGGAGCCGTGTTCGGCGTCGAGTCCGAGCCCGTCGCGATCCGTGACGCCGAGCGCAACCTCCGGGACCTGCCGCAGGCCCGGTTCGGCCGGGGGTTCGTGGAGAGCGCCCTGGACCGCTACGGGATCGAGCGCGCCGACCTGGTCGTCGTCGACCCGCCCCGCACGGGGCTCGGCCGCGAGGTCGCCGCGCGCATCGCCGACCTTCGGGCCTCCCGCATCGTCTACGTCTCCTGCGACCCCGCCACCCTGGCCCGCGACCTCGCCTGGCTCGGCGAGCGCGGCTATCGCCTGGCCGAGCTGCGGGCCTACGACGCCTTCCCGATGACCAGCCACGTGGAGAGCGTCGCCCTGCTGGTCCAGCAGTAGTCCGCCGGGCCCGCGCGTCCGGGGGGACGCTAGAGGGGAGGCGCCGACAGCAGCCGGACGACCTCGGGAGCCGGGGTGGCGCCTCGGGTGGAGAGCCAGGCCAGGTGGTTGCGGGCGGCGAAAGCGACGATCTTCCGCGCGTCGGCGGGGGAGAGGCTCTCCGGGTCGGTCAGGACGGAGGTCAGGGCGACCCGGCCCGGCGTCGTGGGCTCGCCCAGCGCCTCGGCTATCTGGGGCTGGGCGGCGCGGACGGCCGAGGCGACGGGACGCAGGTGGCTCTGACCGGCGGGCAAGTGCCGGATCGGGACGAGGAGGTTGACGACGGAGATCCGTACGCCCGCCTCCCGGGTGGTCCGGAGCATCATCCGGTCCCGCGGGGCCAGGCCCGTCTCGGTCGCCGGGAGGGTGAAGCCCACGGTGAGGGGGCGGCCGTTCTCCCGGGCCTCTTCCTGCAGGGCCGTGATCGCCTCCGCGCGACGCAGGACGGTCTCGTGGTCGCCCGAGTCCTGGACCTCGAAGTCGAGGTAGGCGGCGCCGAAATCGCTCGCGGCTTTCCGGTAGGCGGCGGCCAGGGCGTCGGGGACGGTGCAGGCGTCGGCGAGCTCCCGGCCGGCCGGGCCGCCGAAGACGAGGCCGGCGGCGCCGCCGGCCTCGCGCAGGCGGTCCAGCCGGCCGGGGACCGCGTCGCCGGCCTGGTCCCGCCGCCCGCCCCACCGCAGGGCGCAGTCGTCCCGCCCGGCGGTGAGGTGGCCCACGGCGAACCAGCGTGCGCCACCGTGCCGGGCGGTGCTCTCAGGCAGGTCGAAGAGCGGGGTGTGGACCGCGTCGAGGAACGTCATGAAGCCCGACGGGCCGCCGGTGACGCCGCCGTCGGGTGCGGGGACGTGCTCGGCGGCGGGCCGGGCCATGGGGGAGGCGGTCGCGGCCTCGAGGCGTGCGGCCCGGGCGGGCCCGGCCCACTCGTCGGTCTCGGCGGGCAGCAGCCAGACGGCGGCCCCGGTCGTGGCGGCGAGCGTGACGGCGGCGAGCGCGATGAGGGGACGCGGCGGGGTGCCCGGCTCGCGGGCGTGACGGGCGGCGGGGCGGCCTGTCGCCATGTGTCTCCACCCTCCCCACGACGCCGGCTAATCGCTTTAGGTGTCCGGCCCGCTACCGAAAGCACCGGAGGTTCGAACGTTAGCAAGCGGCCGTGCCGTACCGCGAGCTTTCTGCGGACGCCGTCCGGAGTGCCCGGATAATAGGGCCATGAAGTTGAGGATCTTCACCGAACCGCAGCAGGGCGGTACCTACGACGAGCTGCTGGCGGTCGCGCGGACCGCGGAGCGGCTGGGGTTCGACGCCTTCTTCCGCTCCGACCACTACATGCGCATCGGGCCGGGCGACCCCGGGCCCGGCTCGACCGACGCCTGGGTGACCCTGGCGGGTCTGGCGAGGGAGACCTCCACGATCAGGCTGGGGACGCTGGTCACGCCCGCCACCTTCCGGCTGCCCGGTGCGCTGGCGATCAGCGTGGCCCAGGTCGACCAGATGAGCGGCGGCCGGGCCGAGCTCGGTCTGGGCGCGGGCTGGTTCGACGCCGAGCACATCGCGTACGGGATTCCGTTCCCACCGGTCAGCGAGCGCTTCGCCCGCTTCGAGGAGCAACTGGAGATCCTCACCGGGCTCTGGACCACGCCCACAGGCAAGACCTTCTCCTTCGAGGGCTCCCACTACCGGCTCGCCGACTCGCCGGCGCTGCCCAAACCCGCGCAGAGCCCCAAGCCGCCGATCATCATCGGCGGGTTCGGCGCCCGGCGGACCCCCCGGCTGGCCGCGCGTTTCGCCGACGAGTACAACGTGCCGTTCCGCACCATCGAGGACACGGCTCAGGCCTTCGGCCGGGTCCGGGAGGCGTGCGAGGAACAGGGCCGGCCCTCGATCGTGCTCTCCGCCGCGCAGACCGTCTGCGTCGGCGCCGACGACGCGGAGATCGCGCGCCGGGCCGAGGCGATCGGGCAGGACCCGGCCGCGCTGCGCGCCGGCGGGCTGGCGGGAACCCCCGCCGAGGTGGCGGAGAAGATCGGGCAATTCGCCGAGCTGGGCGCCGAGCGGATCTACCTGCAGGTGATGGACCTGGGCGACCTGGAGCACCTGGAACTCATCGCCGCCGAGGTCCTGCCGCACGTGTAGTGCGGGAGCGGCCGGGGGCCCGACCCCCGGCCGCCGTACGCGGGTCCGATAATCGCTGGTCGCATATGTCTGCCTAAGGCATACTTTCGGGGTGTTACTCACCATCTCCACGACCCTGCGGCCCGCAACCGATCTCGGCTTCCTGCTGCACAAGCATCCGGACCGGGTCCAGGAGTTCGGCCAGTCGTACGGCACCGCCCGCGTCTTCTACCCGGAGGCGGGGGAGGAGCGCTGCACGGCGGCGCTGATGCTCGACGTCGACCCGGTCCGCCTGGTGCGCTCGCGCGGCAGGTCCACGCCCGACTACGCCCTGGGGCAGTACGTCAACGACCGGCCGTACGCGGCCTCGTCGCTGCTGGCCGGGGCGCTGGCGGACGTCTTCCGCACGGCCCGCGCGGGCCGCTGCGCGAGCCGTCCCGAGCTCGCGGCCGGGCCGATCCCCCTGGAGATCACGCTCCCCGCGCTGCCCTGCCGGGGCGGTCCCGAGCTGGCGCACCGGTTCTTCGAGCCGCTGGGCTGGGAGGTCGAGGCGCGGGCCGTACCGCTGGACGAGGGGTTCCCCGAGTGGGGCGACTCCCGTTACGTGCGTCTCTCGCTGCGCGGCGAGGTCCGGCTGGCCGACGCGCTCAACCAGCTCTACGTGCTGCTGCCCGTCCTGGACGACGCCAAGCACTACTGGATCGCCCCGGACGAGGTGGACAAGCTCATCCGCGCGGGCGAGTCGTGGCTGGCCGCCCACCCCGAGAGGGGCCTGATCACCCGCCGTTACCTCGGCCGCCGCTGGACCCTGGCCCGTACGGCCTTCGCCCGCCTGGCCGAACTCGGCGACGACGTGGAGGAGGATCTGGAGCCGCCCGTCGAGGAGGAGCCGGCGGCGCCGGGGGAAGAGGACCTCACCGTTCTCGCGCCCGATCCGGCGACCCCCCTCGATCCGGCTGGAGGCGGTGCCGTGCCGCCCGAGCCCGGGGAGCCGCTCGCCGCGGCCGCGCGGGACGCCGCGGAGAAGCGGCCGTTGAACACGCTGCGGCGGGAGGCGGTGGCCGCCGTGCTCCGGGAGCTGGGGACGCACACGGTCATCGACCTGGGCTGCGGGACCGGGCAGCTCGTCGGGGCGCTGCTGGCCGACCCGGCCTTCACCAGGGTCGCGGGCGCGGACGTGTCGGCCCACGCCCTGGCCGTCGCCGCCAGGAAGCTCGGGCTCGACCGCATGCCCGACCGGCAGCGGGAGCGGCTGGAGCTGTTCCAGGGAGCCCTGACCTACACCGACGAGCGGTTCGCCGGATACGACGCCGCCGTCCTCATGGAGGTCGTCGAGCACGTCGACCTCCCCCGCCTCCCGGCGCTGGAGCGGGTGGTCTTCGGCGCCGCCCGCCCCGGGCACGTCGTCGTCACCACGCCCAACGCCGAGTACAACGTCCGCTACGAGTTCCTGACGGGCATGCGCCACCCCGACCACCGGTTCGAGTGGACCAGGGCCGAGTTCGCGGCCTGGGCGGCGAAGGTCTGCGACGAGTACCGCTACACCGTCGCCTTCCGCCCCGTCGGGGACGACGACCCCGAGCTGGGCCCGCCCACGCAGATGGCCGTCTTCACCCTGGGAGGGACCCGATGACCGAGACCGCCGTGCCCGAGGACGGAGGGAACGACGTGGCCCAGGCCGCTCCGGAGGCGGGAGACGCCGCGACCGGGACCGCCGCGCCGGCCGCCACCGAGATCACCGTGCCGGCGATGTCGCTGGTCGTGCTCGTCGGGGTGTCCGGCAGCGGGAAGTCGACCTTCGCGCGCAGGCACTTCGCGCCGACCCAGGTGATCTCCTCGGACTTCTGCCGGGGTCTGGTCGCCGACGACGAGAACGACCAGGCGGCCACGCCGGACGCCTTCGACGTGCTCCACTACATCGTGCGCACCCGGCTGCGGCGGGGCCTGCTCACCGTCGTGGACGCCACCAACGTCCAGTGGGAGGCGCGCAAGCAGCTGATCGACCTGGCCAAGTCGGAGAACGTGCTGGCCGACGCGATCGTCCTCGACGTCCCCGAGGAGGTCGCGATCGCGCGCAACGAGGTCAGGCCCGACCGGGACTTCGGTCCGCAGGTCGTACGGCGCCAGCGCAAGGACCTGCGGCGCTCCCTGGGGAAGATCTCCCGGGACGGCTTCCGCCGGGTCCACGTGCTGCGCGGGGTGGAGGAGATCGAGGCCGCCGCAGTTCGCACCGAGAAGGCGTGGACCGACCGGCGCGAGCTGACCGGGCCGTTCGACATCATCGGTGACGTGCACGGCTGCCGGGCCGAGCTGGAGACGCTGCTGCGCACGCTGGGCTGGGAGATCGAGCCCGGCGGCACCGGCGCGAGCCACCCGGAGGGCCGCACCGCGATCTTCGTCGGGGACCTGGTGGACCGCGGTCCTGACACGCCGGGCGTGCTCCGGCTGGTCATGGGCATGGTCGCGGCCGGGACCGCGCTGTGCGTGTCGGGCAACCACGAGCAGAAGCTCGCCCGCTCCCTGAACGGCCGCAAGGTGCGCGTCGCCCACGGCCTGCAGGAGTCGCTCGACCAGCTCGCCGCCGAGCCGGAGGAGTTCCGCGCCGCCGCGCTGGCGTTCATGGACGGGCTGATCAGCCACTACCAGCTCGACGGCGGCAAGCTCGTCGTCGCGCACGCCGGGCTCAAGGAGGCCTACCACGGCCGCGCCTCCGGCCGGGTGCGCTCCTTCGCGCTGTACGGAGACACCACCGGCGAGACCGACGAGTACGGCCTGCCGGTCCGCTACCCCTGGGCGCGCGAGTACCGCGGCCGGGCCATGGTCGTCTACGGGCACACGCCGGTCCCCGAGCCCGAGTGGATCAACAACACGATCTGCCTCGACACCGGCGTGGTCTTCGGCGGGCGGCTGACCGCGCTGCGCTACCCGAGCAGGGAGATCGTCTCGGTGCCCGCCGAGAAGGTCTGGTACGAGCCTGCCAGGCCGTTCACCGCGCCCGGCCACCGGGACCCCGGGGCCCTGTCCATCGACGACGTGCGGGGCACCAAGCACATCGAGGTGCGCCACGGCGGCGGCCGGATCAAGGTCAGGGAGGAGAACGCCGCCGCCGCGCTGGAGATCATGAGCCGGTTCGCGGTGGACCCGCGCTGGCTGGTCTACCTGCCGCCGACCATGGCCCCGCCGGAGACCTCCCGGCTGGACGGCTACCTGGAGCACCCGGCCGAGGCGTTCGCCGAGTTCGCGGCGGCCGGTGTGGGCCGGGTGGTGTGCGAGGAGAAGCACATGGGCTCGCGGGCGGTGGCCGTACTGGCCAGGACCCCCGAGACCGCGGCGGCGCGGTTCGGCGTCGAGGACGGGAGCGCGGGCGCGGTCTACACCCGCACCGGGCGGCCGTTCTTCGACGACGCGGCGGTCGTCGGCGGGCTGGTCGACCGGCTCCGGCGGGCGTGCGCGCCGCTCATGGACGAGCTGGGCTCGGACTGGCTGGTGCTCGACTGCGAGCTGCTGCCCTGGTCGGCCAAGGCGGAGGGGCTGATCCGCAACCAGTACGCCTCGGTGGGCGCCGCGGCCCGCACCGCGCTGCCGGAGGCGCTCGCGGTCCTGGAGGCGGCGGCCGGGCGCGGCCTGGATGTGGGCGGTCTGCTGGACCGCACCCGACGCCGCATGGACAACGCTGCCCGGTTCAGGGACGCCTATGCGCGTTACTGCTGGCCGGTCTCCGGCCTGGACGGCCTGCGCCTGGCGCCGTTCCAGATCCTGGCGTGCGAGGGGCGGGCGACCGCCGCGACCGAGCCGCACTCCTGGCACCTGGAGATGCTCTCCCGGCTGGACGACCCGCTGATCGCACCCACCCGCCACGTCTACGTGGACCTGGACTCGGAGGAGTCCAGGCAGGCGGCGACCACGTGGTGGGAGACGCTGACCGCCGAGGGCGGCGAGGGTATGGTCGTCAAGCCGGTCGCCGTGCCCTCCGGTCCCGCCGCGCCGCCGGGCCGTACCGGAGAGGGCGTACCGGGGAGCGGGCCGGGCGGCGGGCCGGAGACGCCGGGGCCGGTGGAGGCGCGCCCGGGCCGGGTGCAGCCGGGGATCAAGGTGCGCGGGCGGGAGTACCTGCGGATCATCTACGGCCCCGACTACACCGAGAGCCTGGACGTGCTGCGCAACCGCTTCCTCGGCCGCAAGCGCTCCCTGGCGCTGCGCGAGCACGCGCTCGGGCTGGAGGCGCTGTCCCGGCTGGCCGACGGCGAGCCGCTCTGGCGGGTGCACGAGGCGGTCTTCGCCGTCCTCGCCCTGGAGTCCGAGCCGGTGGACCCCCGCCTCTGAGGGCGGGTCAAGGGGTCCGGGCGGTCACGGTGCTGCTTCTCATGGGGGGTGGCGCAATTCGCCGGAGGGACGATCGGGGAGCTCGGCGGCCGGGAACACGCAGGCCCCGAGGACATAGAGATGGAGGAGTACTGGCGCGGCCCGGAAGATGGGTCCGGGACGAGTGAGAACCGCCCGGCTGGGGAGTGAGATGTCCATGCCGCCGACGAGAGCCGAGCTTGAGGCCGCCAAGGACCTGACCATCGACGACGTCCTGGGTCCCTCCCTGGACGTGCTGTTCTGCGGGATCAACCCGGGTCTGTACTCCGCCGCCACCGGGCACCATTTCGCCCGGCCGGGCAACCGCTTCTGGCCCGCCCTGCACCGCTCCGGCTTCACGCCCCGCCTGCTGTCGCCGGCCGAGCAGGACCTGTTGCCCTCCTTCGGGCTGGGCATCACCAACGTGGTGCCCCGCGCCACCGCGCAGGCCGCCGAGCTGTCGGCCGAGGAGTTCCGCCAGGGCGGGCTGCGGCTGGCGCGGCTGGTCGCCGAGGTCCGGCCCCGGGTGCTGGCGGTGGCCGGGGTGACCGCCTACCGGAGCGCGTTCGGGCGGCCGAAGGCGGCCGTCGGGCCGCAGGAGGAGCGGATCGGCGAGGTGGCGGTCTGGGTGCTGCCCAACCCCAGCGGCCTGAACGCCCACTGGACGCTGGAGCGGATCGCGGGGGAGCTGCGGCGGCTCCGGGAGTCGCTGGGACGCCCTCCGCTCTGAAGCCCCCGTGACCCGGTACGGCGGGGTCGTCCCGACCCGTCCCGGCCGCCGCGGGGAGGGGCGTCAGGGTGCGCCCGGACGGCCGGCCCGCCGGGCATGGCTGCGGTGGCGGAGCACCCGGAACAGGATCGCCAGCAGCCAGGCGAGGAAGACGAGCTTCAGCACCCCGAACCCGGCGACGGCCACCCCGGCGACCAGCAGCACGAGCAGCAGGGGCGCCACCGGGGGCCCGCCCCGGCGGGCCATCGGGTGCCAGGCGCCGTGCCGGGCCGCGTGCCGCTGCCAGGCGGCCGGTCCGGTGCGGGGACCCTTCCACGGGGCCGGCTCCCCGGGCGGGCCGTACAGGTCCGGGAGGTTCTCCTGGGCCAGGGCCAGGTCGCGCCCGGTGCGGGCGGACAGGGTGAGGCCGAGGCGCTCGTCGAGCTCCTCGTGGGTCAGCCGGCCCTGGGCGTAGTGCTCGCGCAGGGCGGTCATCACCGCGTCGCGCTCCGCGTCGCCGATGCGGAGGTCGTCCCGAGGGGTCATTCCTGCTCCTCGTCTCATGAGTCGTCACGGAAGAGTCGGGGCCCGGCCGGTTACGAGCCCGGCCGGGGCCGCCTACTCCTCGCCGGGGTCGCCCTCGGCGAGGATCTGGTAGAGCTTGCGGCGCGTCTCGACCAGTTGCTGCCTGGCCTGGCGGATCTGCGCCTCGCTGCCGGTCTGCAGGATCTGGAGCATGGCGAACCCGGACTGGCGGGCCAGGTCGACCAGTTCCCAGGTGCCCTCGTCGACGTCGGGAGTCATCTCCTCCCACGGAGCGCGCACCTCGTCGGGGTGTTCGGTGACGTAGGCCTGTCCCGCCTCGGTGAGCCGGAAGGTCTTTCGGCCGTCGCTCTCCTGCGACAGCACCAGGCCCTCGTCGGTGAGCTGCTGGAGCGCCGGGTAGACCGCGCCGGGGCTCGGTTTCCAGCCGCCCTGGCTGCGCTCGGCGATCTCCTGGATGATCTGGTAGCCGTTGCGCGGCTCCTCGGAGAGCAGGGCCAGGATCGCGGCGCGGACGTCGCCCCGTTTCGCCTTGCGTCCCCGGCCGAACGGCGGGCGCCCGCCGCCCCGGCCCGGGCCGGCCCAGGGGCCGCGTGCCCAGTCCCACGGGAAGCCGCCGCCGAAGGGGCCGCCGCCGAAGGGGCCGCCTCCCCGGGGGCCGCGGTGCCGGCGGTCGTGCGGGCCGCCCTCGTGCGGGGCGTGCCCGTGGTGGCCCGGCGGCCCCGGGTGGTGGCCGTGACGGCCGTCCTGGTGCCAGCCCGCAGCCATGGCGCGCCAGGCCTCCCTGGCGGCGCGCTTCATCTCGCGGCGGATCTCGTGCGGGTCCGTCCCCGGCCACGGGCCGCCCATCGTGTGTGCGGAAGTCATGTCGTCCTCCTGTATTGACGATCGGTTCCGATCGTTCTCGACCCTTCAAAGATATATCGACACTGTTCTAATGACAAGCCCTTGACCTTCCGTCGCGTCCGCCGGAACTTGTCACCCTGAGTAAGATTCTGATGACTGAAAAAAATAAGTGAGATAGATCACTGAATTCTCGCCGGTTTTCGGAACAAGCACCGAGACCTAGGCGTTACAAATGACATAGACGGGATTCGTTCCGTGCCGGAAGGGCTGGGGGGTGCTTTCGGCGCGGAACGGTCCCGTCTGTCGTTTCTCCTCCGTATCCGCCTGGATGCGGAGGATTTTTCGGTTTCAGGCCCCAGCTGGAGGAACTCCCCGCACCGCCTGAGCGGTCCCGCGGCGGTCCCGGTTCCCCGCCCGTGACCCGACGCCCGTGACCCGACGCCCGTGACCCGACGCCCGCGTCTTCCGCCCGGAGTCCCGGGTCCCGCCCTCGATCCGGTTCCGCCGCCCCGGCCCTCCGGGGATGCACAATGGTGCTGTCTGCTGCGGGGAACGGCTTTGCCGTACAGTCGATCACTGTGATCGTGATGGTGGTGTTTGAGCGTTGATGGGGCACACGCACGCGCTGACGGGGGCGATCGCCTGGCTCGGGGTGGCGCCGGCGCTCGCCGCGCTGCCGCTGCTGACCGAGTCGTCCCGCTTCGTCGAGACCGGTGTCATGGTGAACGCGCTGAGCCCGGCCGAGTTCGTCGCCGGGGCGCTGGTCTGCGCCGGGGCCGCGATGCTGCCGGACCTGGACCACCCCAGCGCGACCATCGCGCAGACCTTCGGCCCGGTCACCTGGGCGCTGAGCAAGGGGGTCAACTGGCTGGCCGGCGGGCACCGCAACGCCACCCACTCGCTGCTGTTCGCGGTCGCGGCCGGGTTCGGCGCACACTATCTGGCCGCCAGCCAGCCGATCGGCCGGGACATCCTGGTCGTGCTGCTGATCGGCCTGGCCCTGCGGGCGATCGGGATCGGGATCCCGGGCAAGAAGTTCGCCTCGGCGATGGTGAACGTCGCCATGACGGCGGGGCTGTTCGCGGTGTTCCGCTCCGACGGCGTGGGCTACGCCTGGCTGGGGCTGGCCGTCGCCATCGGGTGCCTGGCGCACGTGGTGGGGGACTGCTGCACGGAGAAGGGCTGCCCGGTCCTGTGGCCGATGAGACAGCGCTGGCTGCTCCCGTGGAAGATCGGCATCAAGACGGGCCGCGCCTTCGAGCAGAAGTTTCTCGCGCCGGTACTTTCCGTCGTCGTTCTGGGATTGCTGTACTGGCGCCTCGTGCCGGTCTGAGCATACTGGACAGTAACTTGATGTCGAGATATCTACAGGGATATCTTGATATCGAGACAACCGCTGCAACCTGCGGGGAGCTGCCGGTTAGGCATACCTAACTGACATGGGCACTCTCGCGGTGCGGCAGGATTCAGTTGCGCCTCTGGACGAGGCGCACCAGACGACATGGTGATGAGGGAGGCGAATCGTGTCCGCGAACAGCTTCGGCAGCCGTGACACGCTCCGCGTCGGTGACGCGGCTTACGAGATCTACCGGCTGGACGCCGTCGAGGGGTCGGGACGCCTCCCGTACAGCCTGAAGATCCTGCTGGAGAACCTGCTGCGCACCGAGGACGGCGCGAACATCACCGCCGACCACATCCGCGCACTGGGCCAGTGGGACCCGTCGGCCGCGCCGAGCGTGGAGATCCAGTTCACCCCGGCCCGCGTGATCATGCAGGACTTCACCGGCGTGCCCTGCGTCGTGGACCTGGCCACCATGCGCGAGGCCGTCCGCGACCTCGGCGGCGACCCGGCCAGGATCAACCCGCTCGCCCCGGCCGAGATGGTCATCGACCACTCGGTCATCGTCGACTTCTTCGGCGGGCAGGACTCCTTCCGGCGCAACGTCGAGCGGGAGTACGAGCGCAACCGCGAGCGCTACCAGTTCCTGCGCTGGGGGCAGACCGCCTTCGACGAGTTCAAGGTCGTCCCGCCGGGCACCGGCATCGTGCACCAGGTCAACATCGAGCACCTCGCCCGCGTGGTGATGATCCGCGACGGCAAGGCCTACCCCGACACCTGCGTCGGCACCGACTCCCACACCACGATGGAGAACGGCATCGGCGTGCTGGGCTGGGGCGTCGGCGGCATCGAGGCCGAGGCCGCGATGCTCGGCCAGCCGATCTCCATGCTGATCCCGCGCGTGGTCGGCTTCAAGCTGACCGGCAAGCTCCCGGCCGGGGCCACCGCCACCGACCTGGTGCTCACCATCACCGAGATGCTGCGCAAGCACGGCGTCGTCGGCAAGTTCGTCGAGTTCTACGGTGAGGGCGTCTCCAGCGTGCCGCTGGCCAACCGCGCCACCATCGGCAACATGAGCCCCGAGTTCGGCTCGACCTGCGCGATCTTCCCGATCGACGACGAGACGATCACCTACCTCAGGCTCACCGGCCGTTCCGACGAGCAGGTCGCGCTGACCGAGGCCTACGCCAAGGCGCAGGGCCTCTGGCTGGACCCGTCGGCTCCCGAGCCGGTCTTCTCCGAGTACATCGAGCTGGACCTGGCCACCGTGGTCCCGTCGATCGCCGGTCCCAAGCGCCCGCAGGACCGCATCGCGCTCTCGTCGGCCAAGGAGACCTGGCGCCACGACGTGCGCAACTACGTCGCCGACATCGACGGCGACGGCGTGGACGAGGCCAGCGAGGAGAGCTTCCCGGCCTCCGACGCCCCGGCCTCCAACTCCAACGCCGGCGGCGCCCGGCCGCACAAGCCGGTCCCGGTCACGCTGGCCGACGGCACGAGCTTCGAGATCGACCACGGCGTGGTGACCATCGCGGCCATCACCAGCTGCACCAACACCTCCAACCCGTACGTCATGATGGGCGCCGCCCTGCTGGCCAGGAACGCGGTGGAGAAGGGCCTGACCCGCAAGCCGTGGGTCAAGACCTCGCTGGCCCCCGGCTCCCAGGTCGTCACCGGCTACTTCGAGCGCTCGGGCCTGCAGCCCTACCTCGACAAGATCGGCTTCAACCTGGTCGGCTACGGCTGCACCACCTGCATCGGCAACTCCGGCCCGCTGGACGAGGAGATCTCGGCCGCCATCCAGGCGAACGACCTCGCGGTCACCGCGGTGCTGTCCGGCAACCGCAACTTCGAGGGCCGGATCAACCCCGACGTCAAGATGAACTACCTGGCCTCGCCGCCGCTGGTGGTCGCCTACGCCCTCGCCGGCACCATGGACCTCGACCTGGACACCGAGCCGCTCGGCACCGGCTCCGACGGGAAGCCGGTCTTCCTCAAGGACATCTGGCCCTCGCCGGAGGAGGTCTCCGAGGTCGTCAACTCCTCGATCGACCAGGAGATGTTCCTGCGCGACTACGCCGACGTGTTCAAGGGCGACGAGACCTGGCAGTCGCTGCCGATCCCGACCGGCAACACCTTCGAGTGGGACCCGTCCTCGACCTACGTCCGCAAGGCCCCCTACTTCGAGGGCATGCCCGCCCAGCCGGAGCCCGTCACCGACATCTCCGGCGCCCGCGTGCTGGCCAAGCTCGGCGACTCGGTCACCACCGACCACATCTCCCCGGCCGGCTCCATCAAGCCGGGCACCCCCGCCGCCGAGTACCTGCGCGCCAACGGCGTCGAGGTCAAGGACTTCAACTCCTACGGCTCCCGCCGCGGCAACCACGAGGTGATGATCCGCGGCACCTTCGCCAACATCCGGCTGAAGAACCTCCTGCTCGACGGGGTGGAGGGCGGTTACACCCGCGACTTCACCCAGGACGGCGCCCCGCAGAGCTTCATCTACGACGCCTCCGCCAACTACCAGGCCGCGGGCATCCCGCTCGTCGTCCTGGCCGGCAAGGAGTACGGCTCCGGCTCCTCGCGTGACTGGGCGGCCAAGGGCACCGCGCTGCTCGGCGTCCGCGCCGTCATCGCGGAGTCCTACGAGCGCATCCACCGCTCCAACCTGATCGGCATGGGCGTGCTCCCGCTGCAGTTCCCCGAGGGCGAGAGCGCCGCCTCGCTGGGCCTGACCGGCGAGGAGACCTTCGACATCACCGGTGTCGAGGAGCTCAACAAGGGCGGCATCCCGCGGACCGTGACCGTGAAGGCCGGCGAGAAGGAGTTCCAGGCGGTCGTGCGCATCGACACGCCGGGCGAGGCCGACTACTACCGCCACGGCGGCATCATGCAGTACGTCCTGCGCTCCCTGCTCGCCAAGGGCTGAGCCGGAAGCCGGAAGAAGGGGAGGCGGTCCTCGAGGGGCCGCCTCCCGCACCGGGGGAGACCCCGGTACGGAGCCGCCCGGCGGGAGACGATCCCGCCGGGCGGCTCCGTCGTTCAAGGGACGATCCGGAACCGGCCGGGCGGACGGCCTCGTCCCGGCGGCCGGACGTCCCTGGCCCCGCCCCGCCCACCCCGGATCGCGCGTCCGGGGCCCGGCACCCGGCCCGCCGCGGCGCCGTGACTACGGTCTCCTCCATGAGCGACGAGGTCTTCGTACTTGTCCTGGCCGGTGTGTCGGTCTTCGCGGGCGCGGTCGTCCAGGGGGCGGTCGGATTCGGGCTGGGGCTGGTCGCGGCGCCCGTGATCACCATGCTGGTTCCCTCGGTCATGCCGGGCGCCATCCAGGTCGTGAACGTCATCCTGCCGCTGTTCACCCTCCTGGCCGAGTGGCGCAGGGTCGACTGGAGAGGGCTCGGCGCCGCGCTGCTGGGCAGGCTGCCGGGCACCTTCCTCGGCGGCATGGTGGTCCTGTACGTCTCCACGCGGGCGCTGGGCGTCCTGGTGGGCGTGATGGTGCTGGCGGCGGTGGCGCTCACCGCGCGGGCGGCGGCCGTACCGCGCAATCCGGCGACCCTGGTCGGAGCGGGATTCGTCTCGGGGATCACCGGCACCGCGACCGGGATCGGCGGGCCGCCGATGGCCCTGGTCTACCAGGACGCCAAGGGTCCGCAGATCAGGGCCACTCTCGCGATGTTCTTCTTTCTCAGCGCCGCGCAGTCGCTGGCCGTCCTCGCCTTCCTGGACCGGCTGCCGGCGCGGGCGGTGACGTTCGGGGCGACGCTGATCCCCTGCCTGATCGCGGGGTTCCTGGTCTCGGGGCCGCTGCGCCGCTATCTCGACGGCGGGCGCGTCAGGGCCGGGATCCTCGTGGTGGCCGCGCTTTCCGCCCTCGTGCTGATCACCCGCAGCACCGTCGGTTAAGGCCGCGTTTCTGGATTGTTACCGCCCACAACAAACTTTACCCGAAGAGGGTCTGGCGTTCCTGGCCAGCGCGGAATACGTTGCCGCAAACAACATTCAGCGGAACGGCGAGCCGCGACCCGGCGGGCCGTACCGGTGAATTCGGCATGCCGCACTTCCAGACCCCCCACTTCTCGAAGTTCTCGAAGAAAGGACCCGTGCACCATGCGCAAGGGGATCCTCAGCCTGACCGCCGCCGCTGCGGCGATGACCCTCGGTCTCACCGCCTGCGGGGGCGAGGGCGGCGACACCAATGCCCAGACCAGCGCCGCTCCCTCCGGCGCGGCGAGCCAGCCCGCCGCCGGGAAGGTCGGTGTCATCCTGCCGGACAGCAAGTCCTCCGCCCGCTGGGAGACCGCGGACCGCAAGTACCTGGAGGAGGCGTTCAAGACCGCGGGCGTGGCCTACGACATCCAGAACGCCCAGGGTGACAAGAACCAGTTCCAGACCATCGCCGACCAGATGATCACCAACGGGGCGACCGTCCTGATGATCGTCAACCTGGACAGCGGCACCGGCAAGGCCGTGCTCGACAAGGCCAAGGCCCAGGGCGTGGCCACCATCGACTACGACCGCCTCACCCTGAACGGCGGCGCCTCCTACTACGTGAGCTTCGACAACACCAAGGTCGGCACCCTGCAGGGCGAGGGCCTGGTGAAGTGCCTCACCGAAAAGAAGGCCGACAAGCCGATCGTGGCCGAGCTCAACGGCTCGCCGACCGACAACAACGCCACGCTGTTCAAGAACGGCTACGACGCCGTGCTCAAGGCCAAGTACGACTCGGGCGAGTACGTCAAGGGCCCGGACCAGTCGGTTCCGGACTGGGACAACGCCCAGGCGGGCACGATCTTCGAGCAGATGCTCACCGAGCAGCCGAAGATCGCCGGCGTGCTGGCCGCCAACGACGGTCTCGGCAACGCCGCCATCACGGTGCTGAAGAAGAACAACCTCAACGGCAAGGTCCCGGTCACCGGCCAGGACGCCACCGTGCAGGGCCTGCAGAACATCCTCGCCGGCGACCAGTGCATGACGGTCTACAAGGCGATCAAGAAGGAGGCCGACGCGGCGGCCGCGCTCGCCATCGGGCTGGCCAAGGGTGAGAAGCCCGCGGCGACCGGCACGGTCAAGGACACCGAGAGCGGCGCCGACGTGCCCGCCGTCCTGCTCGACCCGCAGGCGATCTTCTTCGACAACGTCAAGGACGTCGTCGCCGACGGGTTCGTGACCAAGGAAGAGCTGTGCACCGGCGACTTCGCCGCCAAGTGCACCGAGGCCGGAATCCAGTAACGCGCCGTGAGGGTACGGCCGGCCTCCCCCTCCGCCGGCCGTACCCTCCCGCCCCCGAGGAGCACCTTATGACCCCCGTACTGGAACTCCGCGGGATCGACAAGAGCTTCGGTCCCGTACAGGTCCTGCACGACGTCTCCTTCTCCGTCTACCCCGGAGAGGTGACCGCGCTGGTCGGCGACAACGGCGCCGGCAAGTCCACCCTCGTCAAGTGCGTCGGCGGCATCCACCCCATCGACTCCGGCGACTACCTCTTCGACGGCAAGCCCGTCCAGGTCCACAGCCCCCGCGAAGCAGCCGCCCTGGGCATCGAGATCGTCTACCAGGACCTGGCGCTGTGCGACAACCTCGACATCGTCCAGAACATGTTCCTCGGGCGTGAGCACAAGCGCGGCCTCGTCCTCGACGAGGACACCATGGAGGAGATGGCGGCCAAGACCCTGGAGAGCCTCTCGGTCCGGACCGTCAAGTCCATCCGCCAGCACGTCTCCAGCCTCTCCGGCGGCCAGCGCCAGACGGTCGCCATCGCCAAGGCCGTGCTCTGGAACAGCAAGGTCGTCATCCTCGACGAGCCCACCGCGGCGCTCGGCGTCGCCCAGACCGCCCAGGTGCTGGAACTGGTCCGCCGGCTCGCCGACCAGGGACTGGCCGTGGTGCTCATCTCCCACAACATGAACGACGTGTTCGCCGTGTCCGACCGGATCGCCGCCCTCTACCTGGGACGGATGGCGGCTCAGGTGAAGACCTCCGAGGTCACCCACGCGCAGGTCGTCGAACTGATCACCTCCGGCCGGAGCGGGGACCTCGGCCTGACCAACGGAGTTCCGGCATGACCCCCACTCTCAGCACCCTCGAGCGTAAGCCCGAGTCCCCGTCGATCGCCGGCAACGTCCGCGGCTACGCCGAGCGGGTCCGGGGCGGCGACATGGGCGCGCTGCCCGCGGTGTTCGGCCTGGTCGTGCTCTGCACCGTCTTCTCCGTCCTGCGGCCCTCCTTCCTCACCGCGGGCAACTTCGCCAACCTGTTCACCCAGGGTGCGGCGGTCACCGTCATCGCCATGGGCCTGGTCTTCGTGCTGCTGCTCGGCGAGATCGACCTGTCGGCGGGCTTCGCCAGCGGCGTCTGCGCGGCGGTGCTCGCGATCATGCTCACCGAGCAGGGACTGCCCTGGTACGCGGCGGTGGGCGCGGCCATCCTCACCGGCGTCGTGATCGGCACGGTCATCGGCACGCTGGTGGCCAAGCTCGGCATCCCGTCGTTCGTGGTGACGCTCGCGGCCTTCCTCGGCTTCCAGGGCCTGGTGCTGCTGCTGGTCAAGGGCGGCACGAACATCTCCATCCGGGACGAGACGATCCTGGCGATCGCCAACAAGTACCTGCCGCCGGCGCTGGGCTGGGGTCTGCTGGCCGCAGGGGTGGCCGGCTACGCCGCCCTGCAACTGCTGCGCGCGCGCAAGCGGGCCGGGCGCGGCCTGGCCACCGACCCGATCTCGCTGATCGCGGTCCGGGTGGGGGCGCTGGCCGTCCTGGGCGGGCTCGCCGTCTACTTCCTCAACCTGGAGCGCAGCCGCAACGCCGCGGTGGTCTCGCTCAAGGGCGTGCCGGTCGTCGTCCCGATCATCGTCGTGCTCCTGCTGGTCCTGACGTTCGTGCTGCGCCGCACCGGGTTCGGCCGGCACCTGTACGCGGTCGGCGGCAACGCCGAGGCCGCGCGCCGGGCCGGCATCAACGTGGACCGGATGAAGATCAGCGCCTTCATGATCTGCTCCACCCTGGCCGCGGTCGGCGGCGTCATCGCCGCCTCCCGGGCCAGCTCGGTCGACCCCAACACCGGCGGCAGCAACGTCCTGCTCTACGCCGTGGGCGCGGCCGTGATCGGCGGGACCAGCCTCTTCGGCGGCAAGGGCCGGGTGCTGGACGCGATCCTGGGCGGCGCGGTGGTCGCGGTCATCGAGAACGGCATGGGCCTGATGGGCTACAGCTCCGGTGTGAAGTACATCGTGACCGGGACCGTCCTGCTCCTGGCCGCGGGCGTGGACGCGCTGTCCCGCAAGCGGGCCGCCGCCACTGGTCTAAGGTGATCAGCGACCCCGACCCACCGAAGGAACACCACGCGATGCGAGCCGGTCCCTCCCAAGAGGAGATCAGGCGCCACAACCTCGGCGCCCTGCTCCGCCACGTCCACCTGGGCGGGCCGACCTCGCGCGCGGAGCTCACCAGCAGGATGGGGCTCAACCGCAGCACCATCATGGCGCTCACCGCCGACCTCACCGCAGCCGGACTCGTCCGGGAGGAGCTTCCCCGCGAGACCGGCAGGGCCGGGCGCCCTTCGCTGGTGGTCCGCCCGGAGTCGGCGCGGGTCTACGTGTTCGCCCTGGACGTGGGCGTCGACCGGCTGGTCGCCGCCCGCGTCGGGCTGGGCGGCACGATCATCGACCGGCGCGAGGCGGTGCGGCGGCGCGGGCCCTTCTCGCTGGAGGAGGTGGTCGGGCCGCTGGCGGCCTTCGCCCGGCAGATGCACCGCAAGACCCGGCCGGACACGGTCTGCGTCGGGGTCGCCGCGGCCTTCTCCGGGGGAGTGGACCGGGGCGACGGCGTGGTGCGCTTCGGGCCGAACATGGGCTCGGTCGACGTGCCGTTCGGCGAGGAGATGGCCCGTCGCCTCGGTCTCGGCCTGCCGGTGGCGGTCGGCAACGACGCCAACCTCGCGGCGCTGGCCGAGCACACGCGCGGCGTCGGCGTCGGCTGCCGCGACCTCGTCTACCTCCACGGGGACGTGGGCGTCGGCGGCGGCGTGATCGTCAACGGCACCCTGCTCGGCGGACACCAGGGGTTCGGCGGCGAGGTCGGGCACATGGTCGTCAACCCCAAGGGCCGCTCCTGCGGCTGCGGCTCGCTCGGCTGCCTGGAGGCCGAGGTGGGGGAGCGGGCCCTGCTGGAGGCCGCCGGACGGTTCGACGGTTCCGGCGCGCTGGTCGGCAGGGACGCCGTCCGCGCCGTGGTCGACGCCGCCGACCGCGGCGACATCGTCGCCCAGGCGGCGCTGAGCCGGGTCGGCGACTGGCTCGGTCTGGGCGTCGCCAACCTGGCCAACATCTTCAACCCCGAGATGGTCGTCTTCGGCGGCATGCTCCGCGAGGTCTATCTCGGTTCCGCGGCCCAGGTCCGCAGCCGTCTCGCGACCGACGCGCTCCCCCCGGTCCGTGAGCACCTGCGCCTGCGCACCTCGGCCCTCGGCGACGACGCCACCCTCGTCGGCGCCGCCGAGCTGGCCTTCGCCCAGGTCCTCGCCGACCCGCTGGAGGTCCTCGCCCGCGCGGGCTCCTGACGGGCGCGAGCCGTACTGCGGACGGCGCGGGTGGCGAAGAGGACAGGGCGGACACGGTAGGGCGGACACGGTAGGGCGGATATGCGGCGGAGCCCGCCCGCCGTGCGGCTGTGGGGCGACGGCGGGCGGGCTCCGGGAGGTCCGGGCGTGAGCCGGGACCGTGGGATCGGGAGGTCAGGAGACCTTGGACTTGGGAGCGGTCCAGACGTTGCAGGCGCCGACGCTCTCCTGGTCGAAGCCGCGCCTCAGCCAGTAGCCGATGCTGGACGCCTTGCCGTGGCTGGCGGTGTCGTAGGCGGCGCGCAGGACGTAGGTGAAGTCCGACTGCCGGCGGTTCAGGGAGTGCCACACGTTGCCGATGAAGACGCCGCTCAGGCACTCGGCCTGCAGCTCGACCTTCCGCAGGTCGGGGAGGATGGCCTTCACGCTCTTGGTCTTGGCGTGCTTGCGGTGGAAGGTGGGCAGGATCCCGGAGAGCTCCTGCACGTGGTGGCCGTATTCATGGGCCATCACCTGGAACAGGAACAGCTCGGTGGCCTCACGCAGGATGCCCGGGCTGAGCAGGAAGGTGATCTTGTTGTTGAGCGGGCAGTAGAGCGCCTGGGCGCCCTTGGGGAAGCCGCCGCAGCCGGTGGGGAACCCGATGCGGTGGGTGGTCTCGAACTTGGGCTTGGAGAAGGGCAGCTTCGCCTTGGCGAACTGCGGCTCCCAGGCGTCGTTGAGGCACTCCAGCACGAACTCGAGATAGACGCGGGCGGAGTCCAGGTCGTCGGGGATGACGCGCTGCTCCTCGCACGTCTTCAGGTCGAGCTTCCCGGTCTTGTAGATCGGGTTATGGGTCAACGCCTTGTTTCCGGAGGGCACCGGCCCGGACTGGCCGGTGGCGCCCGCGGCGGCCGTGCCCGCGAACAGCAGGCTCGCCAGCACTCCGGACAGCAGTGCGATAAAGGGGATGCGCATGGGCATGAACCATATTGCAGGGTAAAAGCCTGGTAAAGCCGACATTCGGTGGTGATCGCGTTCTCGGGGGAAGGGCTGGGAGCCGGGTGGCGCCGCCGGGACGCGGCCTCCGGGCCCGGAGGTCAGCCGACGCTGCGGACGGAGGCGGTCCAGGTGTTGCAGGAGGCCGGGGAGCCGGAGCGGAACCCGCGCTGCATCCAGAACGCCTGACTGCGGCCCTTGCCGTGGTCGTTGGTCGGCCAGGTCTTGTGGCCGTTCGCGGCGGTCCACTCGATCATGGCGTTCCAGTGCTCCCGCGTGACCTCCAGATCGTCGGCGGCCCCCCGCAGGAAGGCCGAGGCCAGGCAGTCGGCCTGGAGTTCGAGGCGCCGGGAGAGCGCGAGCCGGGCCGAGCTCCTGGCGCTCCAGGCGGCCTGGCCGTAGTACGGCATGATCCCGGCGAGCTGCTGGACGTGGTGGGCGTACTCATGGGCCATGAACTGCGCGTGGTTCGGCCCGTAGGGGTTCTTGAGCACCTTGCGGGTCACGCCGATGTACATGGTGCGGTTGCCGGAGCAGTAGTAGCCGCCCGCGCCGGCGGGCCAGCCGCCGCAGGGGCTGCTCACCCGGGAGCTCACGAAGCGCAGCCTCGGCGGGGTGAAGGGCAGTCCCGCCTTCTTGAACTGGGCCGCCCACGCCCGTCCGAGGCAGCCGTTGACCCGGGTCATGAAGCTCCGGTACGAGGCCGCGCTCCCGGGGCGGATCGTCCCGGCCGAGCATCGCACGGCGGGCATCCGGCCCGTGCGGTAGAGGGGGTTGGCCGTCGCCGCGGCCCTGCCCTGCACCACGGTCCGCGCCGGCGCCGTCTTGACGGCCGACACGGCCACCACCCCCGACTCGCCCCCTCCCGCCACGGGGGACCATCCGGCCGCCACCGTGGAGCCCCCCGCCGTCACCAGGCAGAAGGCCACGGAGGTGAAGGCGAGTGACGGCAGGAGACCGGAGGGAAGGGCGTTCATGATGAGCAAAAGGTTATGGCAAGTGTGAACAAATCGTGCACCTTCTCACTCCTTGGAAGGATCGCGCCGACAGCGAACTAGACTCGCTCTGACGGTGAATGGACAGAGGGGATGATTCCGTGAGCGAGCGGACCGGACGGCCTGGCAGTCTGCTGGAGTCGGTCAAGGGACCCCGAGACCTCAAGCTGCTGGGAGCGGACGAGCTGCCACTGCTCGCCGCGGAGATCAGGGACCTGCTCGTCGACGCCACCGCCCGCACCGGCGGGCACCTCGGTCCCAACCTGGGCGTGGTCGAGCTGACCATCGCCCTGCACCGCGTCTTCGACTCGCCGCGCGACCGCATCCTGTGGGACACCGGCCACCAGGCCTACGTCCACAAGATGCTCACCGGCCGAGCGGGGCTGTTCGGCACGCTCCGCCAGGAGGGCGGCCTGTCGGGCTACCCGAGCCGGGCCGAGTCCGAGCACGACATCATCGAGAACTCCCACGCCTCCACCGCGCTGTCGTACGCCGACGGCCTGGCCAAGGCCTACAAGATCCGCGGCGAGACCGACCGCACGGTCGTCGCGGTGATCGGCGACGGCGCCCTGACCGGCGGCATGGCCTGGGAGGCGCTGAACAACATCGCCGGGCACAAGGACCTGCCGCTGATCATCGTGGTCAACGACAACGGCCGCTCCTACTCGCCGACGATCGGCGGGCTGGCCAACCACCTGGCCTCGCTGCGCACCAACCAGCGTTACGAGGACGTGCTCGACTTCGTCAAGGACAACCTGACGAAGGTGCCCGTGGTCGGCGCCCCGGTCTACGACGCGTTGCACGGCGTCAAGAAGGGCATCAAGGACGTCCTGGCCCCGCAGGTCATGTTCGAAGACCTCGGCCTGAAGTACATCGGGCTGGTCGACGGCCACGACGAGCAGGCGGTGGAGGCCGCGCTGCGCAAGGCGCGGGACTTCCGCCGCCCGGTCATCGTGCACGTGCTCACCAAGAAGGGGTTCGGCTACTCGCCCGCCGAGAACCACGGCGAGGACTGCTTCCACTCACCCGGCGTCTTCGACCCGCTGACCGGCGAGGAGAAGCCCAAGCCGCACGGCTGGACGAACGTGTTCAGCCAGGAGATCGTACGGCTCGGCGCCGAACGGCAGGACATCGTCGCCATCACCGCCGCGATGCTCGGACCGACCGGACTGATCCCGTTCTCCGAGGCGTACCCCGACCGCCTCTACGACGTCGGCATCGCCGAGCAGCACGCGCTGACCAGCGCCGCCGGTCTGGCCCTCGGCGGGCTGCACCCGGTCGTGGCGGTCTACGCGACCTTCCTCAACCGGGCCTTCGACCAGCTCCTCATGGACGTCGCCCTGCACAGGCTGCCGGTCACGGTCGTCCTCGACCGGGCGGGCGTCACCGGGGACGACGGCGCCAGCCACAACGGCATGTGGGACCTGTCGATCCTGCAGGTCGTCCCGGGCCTGTCGATCGCCGTCCCGCGTGACGAGCCGCGGCTGCGCGAGCTGCTCGCCGAGGCCGTGGCGGTCAACGACGGCCCCACCGTCGTGCGCTTCCCCAAGGGCCCGGTCGGCCCCGAGATCGAGGCCGTCGGCAACCTCGGCGGGATGGACGTGCTGCGTTCGGGCGAGCCGGACGTGCTGCTCGTCGCGGTCGGCCCGATGGCCGAGCTCTGCCTGGAGGCCGCCGCGCTGCTGGACGCCCAGGGCATCTCCGCCACCGTGGTGGACCCGCGCTGGGTCAAGCCGCTGGACGAGGCGCTGGTGGACGCCGCCCGCGTGCACAAGCTGGTCGTGGTGGTCGAGGACAACGGCCGGGTCGGCGGTGTCGGCGACGCGGTGGCCCGGATGCTGCGCGACGCCGACGTGGACGTCCCGGTCCGCACCTACGGCGTCCCGCAGCGCTTCCTGGACCACGCGAAGCGGGCGAAGATCCTCAGCGAGATCGGCCTGACCGCCCAGGACATCGCCCGCGGGATCACCGAGGCGGTCGCGAAGCGCTCTCCGGTCATGGAGAACCACCCGGCCCGCTGACCCCCGTCTCCGCCGGGGCGGTCTCGGCCGCCCCGGCCGTCCTCGCCGCGCGGGTCCGCCGGCTGATGACGGCGAGACCCGCGGCCAGCAGGGCGGCGCAGGCGGCCAGGGGCACCGTCAGGTGCTCGTTCTCCCGCATGAACTCGCCGGCCAGGGAGCCCAGCGTCAGATAGGTCGCCACCCAGACCGTGCCGCCCGCCAGCGCCCAGCGGATGAAGTACCGGTACGGCATGCCGAGGGCCCCGGCGAGGATGGGGGTCAGCGCGTTCACCACCGGCAGGAAGTAGGCGGCGGCCAAGGCGGGCCCGCCGCCGGAGCCGTTGGCGATCCGCTCGGCACGGGCCCAGCGGTGCTCGCCCATCCACCGTCCGGCCCTGCTGTGGCGCACGCGCATGCCGTACCGGCGGCCGAGCAGCCAGCCGCCGCTGGCCCCCAGGTAGCAGCCGAACGCTCCGGCGGCCGTGACCAGCGCGATCTCGCCGGGCCCGCCGAGCGCGGTCCCGGCCAGGATGATCGAGGCGTCCGCGGGGACCACCAGCCCGGTCAGCAGCGTGTTGTCCAGCGCCAGCACGGCCATCAGCACCGCGCCCACCAGGTATGGGTCCAATTGGCCCAGCATGTCCAGGAACATATCTCTATCTTTCACCGCAGGGCTCGCCGGCAGATCCGGATTCTCCCCTAGAGATCCCTGGTTCCGGCGGTTCGGCCGCCTCCGGTGTGCGGGTCGTACGGCTCGCGCACCGGCTCGCATGACCCGCCGATCAGTGGGAAGCACCCTGGCATCCGCCGTACCGGGGAGGCTCCGATGGGAATGTTCCGTGTGAAGTCGGTCGAGCAGTCGATCCTCGACACCGAGGCTCCCGAGCACCGGTTGAAGAAGGAACTCACCGCCCTCGACCTGACCGTGTTCGGCATCGGCGTCATCGTGGGCACCGGGATCTTCGTGCTCACCGGCCGGGTCGCCAGGGAGATGGCCGGACCGGCGGTCGCCCTGTCGTTCGTCGTCGCCGCGGTCGTCTGCGGGCTGGCGGCGCTCTGCTACGCCGAGTTCGCCTCCACCGTTCCGGTGGCCGGATCGGCGTACACCTTCTCCTTCGCCACGCTGGGCGAGTTCCCCGCCTGGATCATCGGCTGGGACCTGATCCTGGAGATGATGCTCGGCGCCGCGGTCGTCGCGGTCGGCTGGTCGGGATACCTGACCTCGTTGCTGGACTCCCTCGGCGTGCACCTGCCCGCCTGGCTGGCGGGGGAGGCCCCGGTCTTCAACCTGCCCGCCGCGATCATCGTGCTGGTCCTCACCGCGGTGCTGGTCATGGGGATCAAGCTCTCGTCGTGGCTCAACCTGGTCGTGGTCGCGATCAAGGTCGCGGTGATCCTGCTGGTGATCGTGGCGGGACTGTTCTTCCTCAAGGCGGAGAACTTCACCCCCTTCATCCCGCCCGCCACCTCGACGCCGGCCGTGGAGGGCCTGTCCGCCCCCCTGATCCAGGTGATGTTCGGGATCACCCCGGTGGCCTTCGGCGTCGTGGGGATCTTCAGCGCCGCCGCGATCGTGTTCTTCGCATACATCGGATTCGACGTGGTCGCCACCGCCGCGGAGGAGACCAGGGAGCCACAGCGGGACCTGCCGATCGGCATCATCGCCTCGCTCGTCGTCTGCACGATCCTGTACGTCGCGGTCTCCCTGGTCGTCGTCGGGATGCAGCCGTACCAGCAGCTCAGCGAGGCGGCCCCGCTCGCCGACGCGTTCAAGGCGGTGGGCCAGACGTGGGCCGCCTCGCTGATCAGCGTCGGCGCGCTGGCCGGTCTGACCACGGTCGTGATGATCCTCATGCTCGGCCAGTCGCGGGTGATGTTCGCGATGTGCCGGGACAACCTGCTGCCCCGCAGCTTCGCCCGGGTGCACGCGCAGTACGGCACGCCGTACCGGATCACCATCCTGCTGGGCGTGGTGGTGGCGATCCTGGCCGGACTGGTCCCGCTCTCCACGATCGCCGAGCTGGTGAACATCGGCACGCTCTTCGCGTTCGTGGTCGTCTCGATCGCCGTGGTGATCCTCCGGCATACCCGCCCCGACCTGCCGCGCGCCTTCCGCACCCCGCTGGTGCCGGTGGTGCCGATCCTGTCGGTGCTGGCCTGCCTCTACCTGATGCTGAACCTGCCGGTGGAGACCTGGCTGCGCTTCCTGGCGTGGATGCTCCTCGGCATCGTGATCTACCTCGGGTACGGCCACCGGCACAGCCGCATGGCCGAGTGGCCCCTCAAGCCGCGATGACCCCCGTGCCGGGGTCCCGAGGGACCCCGGCACGCCACACCGTGGAACGACGACGTGGGGAGGCACCCGCGCCTCCCGGGAACGCGTTCGCCCCCGTCCCCGGGAGCGACCCGGGGACGGGGGCGAACGCGTGACGCGGTCAGGCGGGAACGGAGGCCACGCCCGGCTCCAGGAAACGCGGTTCGGCGATGCCGGCGCGGTCCAGGTACGGGGTGATGCCGCCCAGGTGGAACGGCCAGCCCGCGCCGAGGATCATGCACAGGTCGATGTCCTGCGCCGCCGCGACCACGCCTTCTTCCAACATGATGCGGATCTCCTGCTCCAGCGCCCGCAGCGTGCGCTCGCGCACCTGCTCGGCCGTGGACGGGGAGGTCCCGCCGGAGAAGATCGCCACCGCCTCGGGGTCGAGGGAGAAGTCGGCGCCGTAGACGCCGGGCTTGCCCGCCGCGACCAGCTTGGCCATGTTCTCCGAGACGCCGAAGCGGTCGGGGAAGGCGGCGTGCAGCGTCTCGGAGACGTGCAGGCCGACGGCCGGGCCGACCAGCTGCAGCAGCGCGAACGGCGTCATCGGCAGGCCCAGGTCGTCGAGCGCGTGCTCGGCGACGTCCAGGGGAGTGCCCTCGTCCACGGCGGTGATGACCTCGCCCATGAAGCGGGTCAGCAGCCGGTTGACGACGAACGCCGGGGCGTCCTTGACCAGCACGCTGGACTTCTTCAGCGACTTGCCGACCGCGAACGCGGTGGCCAGCGTGGCGTCGTCCGTGGCGTGGCCACGGATGATCTCCAGCAGCGGCATGACCGCGACCGGGTTGAAGAAGTGGAAGCCCACCAGGCGCTCGGGGTGCGCAAGCTGCGAGCCCATCTCGGTGAGAGACAGCGAGGAGGTGTTGGTCGCCAGCACGCAGGTCTCCGAGACCACGGCCTCGACCTCGGCGAACACCTTCTGCTTGACCTTCATGTCCTCGAAGACGGCCTCGATGACGAAGTCGGCGTCGGAGAAGGCGTCCTTGGTCAGCGAGCCGGTGACCAGGGCCTTGAGCCGGTTGGCCTGGTCGCCGGAGATGCGGCCCTTGCCGAGCAGCTTGTCGACCTCGGCGTGGACGTAGGCGACGCCCTTGTCCAGGCGGGTCTGGTCCAGGTCGGTCAGGACGACCGGGACCTCCAGGCGCCGGGCGAACAGCAGCGCCATCTGCGAGGCCATCAGGCCCGCGCCGACGACGCCCACCTTGGTGACCTTGCGGGCCAGCGACTTGTCCGGCGCCCCGGCGGGCCGCTTGGCCCGGCGCTGGACCAGATCGAAGGAGTAGAGGCCGGCGCGCAGCTCGTCGCCCATGAGGAGGTCGGCCAGGGCCTGGTCCTCGGCGTCGAAGCCCTCGTCGCGGGAGGCGGTGCGGGCCAGTTCGACCAGCTCCAGCGCCCGGTACGGGGCCGGGTTGGCGCCGTGCAGCTTCATGTCGAGCAGGAAGCGGGCGTCGGCGATCGTCTTGGACCAGTCCTCGGCGGTGTGGTCGGTCCGGGAGACCGCCACCTCGCCGCGGAGCACCTGGGCGGCCCAGCGCAGCGACTCCTCCAGGAAGTCGGCGGGCTCGAACATCGCGTCGGCGACGCCGAGCTTGAAGGCGTCCCGGCCCTTGATCATGCGGTTCTGCGCGAGCGGGTTCTCGATGATCAGCTTGAGCGCGTTCGCCGGGCCGATCAGGCGGGGCAGCAGCTGGGTGCCGCCCCAGCCGGGGACCAGGCCGAGGAAGCACTCGGGCAGGGCCACCGCGGGCACGCCGGAGGAGATGGTCCGGTAGGTGCAGTGCAGGGCGACCTCCAGGCCGCCGCCCATCGCCGCGCCGTTGACGAACGCGAACGACGGCACGCCCAGCTCGCCGAGGCGGCGGAACACGTCGTGGCCCAGCTTGCCGATCTGCAGCGCCTGCTCGCGCTCGGAGACCAGCGCGGCGCCCTTGAGGTCGGCGCCGACCGCGAAGATGAACGGCTTGCCGACGACGCCGACGGCGGCCAGGTCGGTCCGGGCCGCGACGGCGTCGATGGCCTCGTTCAGCGAGGTCAGGCCGGCCGGGCCGAAGGTGGACGGCTTGGTGTGGTCGAAGCCGTTGTCCAGCGTGATCAGGGCCATGGTGCCCGCGCCGTACGGCAGCTCGACGTCGCGGACGACCGCCTTGGTGACGACCTCGTCCTTGAAAAGCTCGTTGATCACTTCGCACCTTCCCAGGCGAGGTTCTCCCAGATGACCGTTCCGCCCATGCCCATGCCGACGCACATCGTGGTGATGCCGTAGCGGACCTCGGGACGCTCGCCGAACTGGTGGGCGAGCTGGGTCATCAGCCGCACACCCGAGGAGGCCAGCGGGTGGCCGAAGGCGATCGCACCGCCGTAGGGGTTGACCCGGGCGTCGTCGTCGGCGATGCCGAAGTGCTCCAGGAACGCCAGCACCTGGACCGCGAAGGCCTCGTTGACCTCGAACAGGCCGATGTCGTCGATGGAGAGCCCGGCCAGGCGCAGTGCCCGCTCGGTGGACGGGATCGGGCCGACGCCCATGACCTCCGGGTCCACGCCCGCGAAGGCGTAGGAGACCAGACGCATCTTCGGCGTGAGGCCCAGCTCCTCGGCGACGTCGGCGGCGGCCACGATGCAGCCGGTCGCGCCGTCGTTGATGCCGGAGGCGTTGCCCGCGGTGACCCGGCCGTGCGGGCGGAACGGGGTCTTCAGCGTGCCCAGGCCGTCCAGTGTGGTGCCGGGGCGGGGAGCCTCGTCGGCCGTGGCCAGGCCCCAGCCCTTCTCGGCGGAGCGCACGGCCACCGGGACCAGGTCGGGCTGGATCTTGCCGTCGGCGTAGGCCTTGGCGACCTTCTCCTGGGAGGCGAGGGCGAAGGCGTCCGCGCGCTCCTTGGTGATGGTCGGGTAGCGGTCGTGCAGGTTCTCCGCGGTCATGCCCATGACCAGGGCGGAGCCGTCCACGATCTGCTCGGCCACGAACCGCGGGTTGGGGTCGACGCCCTCGCCCATGGGGTGGCGGCCCATGTGCTCGACGCCGCCGGCGATGGCGACGTCGTAGGCGCCGAAGGCGATGCCGCCCGCGACGGAGGTCACCGCGGTCATGGCGCCGGCGCACATGCGGTCGATCGCGTAACCGGGGACGCTCTTGGGCAGTCCGGCCAGGACGGCGGCGGAGCGGCCGATGGTCAGCCCCTGATCGCCGATCTGGGTCGTGGCCGCGATGGCCACCTCGTCGACGCGCTCCGGCGGCAGGTTCGGATTACGCCGAATCAGCTCACGGATGACGCGGATCACCAGGTCGTCGGCGCGCGTCTCGGCGTACAGGCCCTTGGGGCCCGACTTGCCGAAGGGCGTGCGCACTCCGTCGACGAATACGACGTCACGAGACGAAGGCACGGGGTTCGCTCCTCGTTGCTGGGTAGCTTCCGCACCCATGCTACTCGTCAGTAACAACACTCGGTGCGGGCGGGTCGCCCTCGACGCGGAGCGGGAGCGCGACCGCCGGGCCGGAGGCGGTGAGAAGGGCCCGGTCCGTCCCGGGCGGAACGCCGGAAGAGGCTCCGGATCTCCGGCGGGTGCGGGAGGCGAACGTGTCTGGCAGAATTGGAAATCGTTTTCCTGGAGGTTGCCCGTGATCACGCTCGAGGACGTCGCCAGGCACGCCGGGGTCTCGCTCGCCACGGCGTCACGGGTTCTCAACGGCAGCACGCGCCAGGTGGGCGCGTCGCTGCGGGCCAAGGTCGAGCTGGCCGCCGCGCAGCTCGGCTACCGGCCGAACGTGGCGGCGCAGGCGCTGGCACGCGGTGCCGGCAACGTGATCGGGCTCGTCGTCCACGACCTGGTCGACCCCTACTTCGCCGCACTCGCCGACGGGGCGATGCGGGTGGCCGAGGGCCGGGGGCTGATGGTCATGGTCGGCACCACGCACCGGGACCCCGAACGGGAGATCGCCTACGTCGCGACCCTGAACGCGCAGCGCGTGCGCGCCGTCCTGCTCGCCGGGTCCCGGATCGCCGACGCGCACCTGACGCGGCGCCTGCGCGAGGAGCTCGACGGCTACCGGGAGAGCGGCGGCGGGGTCGCCTGCGTCGGCCAGGACCTGCTCGGCACCGACACCGTGGTGCCCGGCAACGCCGAGGGCGCCGCCGATCTCGCCCGGGCGCTCGCCGGGCTCGGCCACCGGCGCTTCGCCGTGCTGGCCGGACCCGCCGGCCTGGTCACGGCACAGGACCGGGTGGCCGGGTTCGCCGGGGCGCTCGCCGAGCTGGGCCTGCCCGCGCCGCTGCTCGTGCACGGCGCCTTCGACCGTGACGGCGGCTACGCGGCGGCGACCGAGTTCGCGGACCGGATCGCCGGCTGGGACGAGGGCCCCAGCTGCGTGTTCGCGGTCAACGACGTGATGGCGGTGGGCGCGCTGGCGGCGTTCAGGGATCGGGGGATCCTGGTGCCGCAGGACGTCTCGGTCGCCGGGTTCGACGACATCGCCACGCTGCGGGACCTGGTCCCGGCCCTGTCGACCGTACGGCTTCCGCTGACGGCCATGGGCGCACGCGCCCTGGAACTGGCCCTCGACCCGGCCGGGGAGGCGAGGGTCGAGCGGATCTCCGGCGAGGTCGTCCTCCGGGAGAGCACCCGGAAGGCGGCACCGGCCTGATGCCGCGACCCGGTCGCGGGAGCGGACCGGCCGCGCCACCGTGGCCGGACCGGCCGGACGGTGGCCCGGAGGCGTCAGGTGGGGCGGTCAGCGGGAACCGGGTGTCGGCCGTCCCTGCTCGGTGACGGGCGGGACGGTGATCTGCCCGCGCAGCCACTGGATCGTGCGGATGACACCGTCGCCGTAACCGGGAGAATGCCGCCGCCCCCGGCCGAGCTGCCGGGAGACGTCCTCGGCGGCGCGCTCCTCCATCCCGAGGTTGACCCCGGTCGGCCCGTTCATGGGACGCGGGGTGTCCCGGACGGGTGACTTCGAGCGCGTGCCCAGCATCCATTCGCACACGGCGGCGGTCCCGGAGCACCAGGCCCTGTCCCACTCGTCCGGCGCGTCCGCCAGCCCCGCCCGCGCCGTTTCGGCGATCTGCTTGATGTCGGCCTCACTGCGCAGGACGACCCCGCGGCCGCCGACCAGGTGACCCCAGCCCTCGGCGGGACGCCGGCCGGGAACCGGCACCCCGTCCTTGGCTCCGATCAGCCAGCGCAGCGCGCTCACGACTCCGTCGGCCGGGATGATCCTGCCCTCGCGCGGGACCCGTTCGGCGGTGTCGATCTCCGCGCAGGCGTCGCCGAGGGTCGGCAGGTCGCCGGATGCCGGACGGCCGCTGATCGGCGCCTGATCGCACTTGCCGAGCGCCCACAGGATGGCCTGTCCCTCTCCCGACGGGGCAGACTCCGGGTTGGCCGCCTCCCATGCCGTGATCGCATCGTAAACAGCGGTGACATGTTCCGGCGGGCGCCGTACGGCGGGGCCCGTCTCACTTTCTGCGATCGTCATACTCTCAACGGTACGGCTACTTTCCGGTTGCTCCGGCACAAGTGGCGGACAATTATGTTTCGAGCCGCCGGTCCCGGAGCCGGGGGTGAGAATCGAAGCATGCGTTTCGAGCTGCTGGGCCCCGTCCGCTTGGCGAGAGGCGACGGCGCTTGCGCCGAAGTCCCCGGACCGGGACTGCGCGCGCTCCTGGTGGCCCTGCTGGAGGATCCCGGCGCGACGATCTCCGCCGATCGCCTGATCGACGCCCTGTACGGCGGGCATCCCCCGCCCGGCGCCCCGCGCTCCCTGCACTCCCAGATCTCCCGGCTGCGCAGGCTCGGCGTCGCCGTCGAACTGCTTCCCTCCGGTTACCGGATCGCCGCCCGGCCCGAGGACGTCGATGCGCACCGGTTCGAGCGACTGGCCGGAGAGGGGCGGCGCGCGCTGGCGGAGGGCGAGCACCGCAGGGCGCTCGCCCTCCTGCAGGAGGCGCTGGGGCTGTGGCGCGGACCGGCGCCCGAGCGGCTGGCAGGGCGCCTGGAGGAACTCCGGCTCGGCGCGCTGGAGGACCGGTTCGAGGCGGGCGGCGGTTCGGTCGCCGAGATGCGGGCGCTGCTGGACGAACACCCGCTGAGGGAACGCCTGTGCGGGCTGCTGATGCGGGCCCTGCGCGCGGAGGGGCGGCAGGCCGAGGCGCTGGCCGTCTTCGAGCGCACCCGGCGCCTGCTCGCCGAGGAGCTGGGCGCCGACCCCTCGCCGGACCTGGCCGCGGCACACCTGGAGATCCTGCGCGGCGCCGAGCCGGTCAGGCGCGGTGTCCGGGCCCAGCTCACCAGCTTCGTCGGGCGGCAGGAGGACGTTCCACGCATTCGCGAGCTGCTGCGGGAGCGGCGGCTGGTGACCCTCACCGGTCCCGGCGGGGTGGGCAAGACCAGGCTCGCGGCCGAGGCGGCCGCCGGGCTCGACGGCGAGGTCTGCTTCACCGAGCTGGCCCACCTGAGCGACGGCCGCGACCTGCCGCGGCTGCTCCTGGGCGAGCTCGGCGTCCGGGAGACGGCGCTTCGCGTGACCCGCACGCCCGAGCCCGAGGAGCGGCTGGTCGCCGCGCTCGCCGGTCGCGATCTGGTGCTGGTCCTGGACAACTGCGAGCACGTCGTGGAGGAGGTCGCCCGGGTGACCGACCGGCTGCTCGCGGCCTGCCCCGGGGTGCGGGTGCTGGCGACCGGCCGGGAGCCGCTCGGGATCACCGGGGAGCTGCTGTTCGCCGTGCACCCGCTTCCGGAGGAGCCCGCCCTGCGGCTGCTGCGGGACCGGGCGCTCGCCGTGCGGCCCGGCCTCGACGCCGGGGACGAGGTCCTGCTGCGGATCTGCCGGGCGCTGGACGGGCTGCCCCTGGCGATCGAGCTGGCCGCGGCCCGGCTCCGCTCGATGGACCCCGGCGAGGTCGCCGACCGGCTGGACGACCGGTTCCGGCTGTTCACCGGCGGCAGCCGTACGGCGTTGCCGCGGCACCGCACGCTCCGCGCGGTCGTGGCCTGGAGCTGGGATCTGCTGGAGGAGCCGGAGCGGGTGTTCGCACGGCGGTTCGCGGTCTTCGCCCGCGGTGCCACGCTGGAGGCGGCCGAGTACGTCTGCGGGGACGGGGCCCGTGGCCGGGACGCCGGAGGTGCGGTGCGCGGCCGTGACGGCGATGACCCCCTGGGCGGCCGTGACGCCCTCGACCTGCTGGCCGCGCTGGTCGACAAATCGCTGATCGATGTGGCGGGGGGCCGCTACCGGATGCTGGAGACCATCCGGGCCTTCTGCGCCGAGCGACTGACCGAGTCCGGGGAGGAGGAGCGGCTGCACGAGGCCCATGCCGGTTACTTCACCGCGTTCGCCGAACGGGCCGCTCCGGAGCTGCGCGGCCCGGACCAGCTGGTGTGGCTGCGGCGGCTGGCGGCCGAGGACGACGAAATGCGCGCCGCGTTCCACCGGACCGCCGAGGCCGGGCGGAGAGAGCGGGCACTGCGGTTGGTCGCCGCGCTGTGGTGGTCCTGGCTGCTGCGCGGCATGCGGATGGAGGGCCGCGCGCTCGCGGAGCGGACTCTCGCCCTGGTCGGTCGGACGCCGCCTCGCGGCATGGAGGAGGAGTACGTCCTGTGCGTGCTCGCCGTGGCGATGGTGAACACCTCGGACCGGAGCCTGATCGAGCAGGCGGAACGCCTCGCCCGCGCCCTGCCGCCCCGGCCCCGCCACCCGATCCTGCTCGTGATCGGCTCTCTCGTCACCATCGTCCAGGGGCAGTACGGGGTCGCGGGGGAGGACGTCCTGCGGGCCGCCACCGGCCCCGACGCGTGGACCCGCGCGCTGGCCCGGCTGGTGCTCGGCTTCGTCCGGCTGAACTCCGGCCGGGTGGCGGAGGCCGAGGAGGAGTTCGCCCGGTCGCTGGAGGGGTTCACCGCGCAGGGGGATCGGTGGGGCATGGCCCAGGCGCTGCTGTCGATCTCCGAGCCGCAGGGCTGGCGGGGCGAGCACCGGCAGGCGGTGGCGACCATCGAGCGGGCCATGGACCTGATCGACCGGCTCGGCTCGCCCGAGGACCGGGTCTTCCTGCTGTGCAGCCGGGCCGCCGAGCGCCTGCGCACCGGTGACGCCGAGGCCGTGGCGGACGCCGCGGCCGACTGCGCGGAGGCGGCCGGGATCGCCCGCGCGCTCGACGTCCCCGAGGTCTGGGTCACGGCCCGGCTCGGCCTGGCGGGCGTGGCCCACCGGCGCGGCCGGGTGAAGGAGGCCGGTGAGCTGTACGCGCTGGCCCTGACGGGGTGCGAGCCGTACTGGGGCGGAGTGGAGCAGGCCCGGGCGCGGGCCCTGACCGGCCTCGGGCGGGTCGCGGAGAGCCGCGGCGACCTCGGCGCCTCGCTGCGGCACCACCGGGAGGCGTTCCGCCTCGCCGCCGGCGTCGGGGACCTGCCGTCCGCGGCGTCGGCCGCCGAGGGACTGGCGAGCCTGGCCCTGGCCTGCGGTGACGCGGAGAGGTCGGCGTTTCTGCTGGGTGCGGCGTGCGCGCTGCGCGGGGTCGCGATCCGCGATCCCGGCGTCAGGGAGACGGGCCGCCGCGTGCGGGCCGCGCTGGGTGATCCCGGATACCGCGCGGCCTACGCCGAGGGCGCCGGGATGACCGGTGACGCGGCGCTCACCGCGGTGACCGGCTGGTTGTCAGCGCCGGGTCGGTCCGCGGTGAGCGCCCTCGCGCACCGTGGAGGGCATGACTTCACGCTCTGAGTTCCCCCGGCACCCGGCACACGCCGAGTACCCAGCACACACCGGGCGTCCCGTACACGCGGGGAGCCCCGAGTCATCCGCGCGTCCCGGACGATCCGAACCCGCCGGCTCCTCCGGGCACGCGGAAGGTTCCGGGCTTCCCGAGGTTCCGATCCGGCGGACCTGCCCGTTCGACCCGTCACCCGATCTGGCCGCGCTGCGTGCCGCCCGGCCGGTCGCCCGGGCCGTGATGCCGCTCGACGGCAGCGAGGTCTGGCTGGTCACCGGACACGACCTGGTCCGCCGGATGCTCGCCGACCCCCGGTGGAGCTCTTCGGTGGAGGGCGGTCTCAGCGAGGATCAGCCGCTGCACCTGAAGCAGCCGGAGCCCGGGATGTTCATCGAAATGGACGGCTCGGAACACGCCCGCTACCGGCGCATGCTCACCGCCCGCTTCACCGTCCAGCGGACGAACCGGCTCCGCCCCCGGATCGAGCAGATCGTCGCCGAGCGGCTGGACGCGATGGAGCGCCTGCCCCGCCCGGTGGACCTGGTCGCCGAGTTCGCGCTGCCGGTGCCGTCCCTGGTCATCTGCGAGCTGCTCGGCATGCCGTACGAGGACCGGGCCGAGTTCCAGGAGGCGGCCCGCGCGTTCGTCCGCCTGGACTCCCCGGCCGAGGAGATCGAAGCCGCGATGGCCCGGCTCATCGGCCACCTGGCGAAGCTGATCGCCGCCAAGCGGGCCGAGCCGGACGACGCGCTCATCGGGGAACTCGTCCGCGAGGGAGTGCTCACCGACGGCGAGCTGGTCCAGATCTCGATGCTGCTGCTGGTCGCCGGGCACGAGACGACCGCGAACATGATCGGTCTGGGCACGCTGTTGCTGCTGCAGCATCCCGACCAGCTGGCCCTGGTCAGGGAGGGAGCGCCGGGGGCCGCCGACGAGCTGCTGCGCTATCTGTCGATCGTCGACGTGGTGATGTTCCGCGGGGCGAAGGAGGATCTCACGCTGGGCGGTCAGCGGATCAGGGCGGGGGAGTTCGGCCTGGCCTCCCTGGGGGCGGCCAACCGCGATCCCGCGCTCTGCGAGGATCCCGACCGGCTCGACGTCACCCGGCCCAAGACCGCGCACGTCGCGCTGGGCTTCGGCCCGCACCAGTGCCTCGGGCAGAACCTCGCGCGCCTGGAGCTGGAGGTGGCCTTCCAGGCGCTGCTGCGGCGCTTTCCCGGCCTGCGGGCGGCCGTGCCGCTGGAGGAGGTCCCCGTCCGGGAGAACTCCGCCATCCACGGCGTGCACAGTCTCCCGGTGACATGGTGAGCGCCGTGGACGTTCCCGAGGAGACGTCCGCGGGGGCTCCCGTGGAGATCGCCGTGAACCGCGAGAGTTGCTGCGGCGCCGGGCAGTGCGCTCTGGCCGCGCCCGCGGTCTTCACGCAGAGCGAGGAGGACGGGCTCGTGCTCCTGCTCGACCCGAACCCGCCCGCCGAACTGCGCGACGCCGTGCGCAGGGCGCAGTCGCACTGCCCGAGCCGGAGCATCACCATCCGGTGAGCGCGGACGGCGGGTCCGCCGCACGGAGACCCCGCCGCACGGAGACCCCGCCGTCCGGCGTCTTCACGGCGGCCCGCCCCGGCGCATCACCGCGCTACGAGCTCGCCGAACCTCGCCTTCACCCGGGCCAGGACCTCGTCGGGGTCGGCGGCCCACACCTCGGCGTTGAAGATCTCCACCTCGATGTCCCCGGTGTAGCCCGCCGCGGCCACGGCCCGGTTCAGCGGGGCGAAGTCGATCACACCGTCGCCCATCACGCCCCGGCCGAGCAGCACGTCGGCCGGGAGCGGGTGGAGGAAGTCGCACACCTGGTAGGAGGCGATCCGCTCGCCGGCCCGCGCGATCTGCTCGAAGACCTGCGGATCCCACCACACGTGGAAGGTGTCGACGACCACCCCGACCTGCTCGGCGGGGTGCGGCTCCGCCAGGTCGAGCGCCTGCGCGAGGGTGGACAGCACGGCCCGGTCGGCGCAGTACATCGGGTGGAGCGGCTCCAGGGCCAGCCGCACGCCGCGCTCCCCGGCATAGGGCGCGAGTACGGCCAGGGCCTCGGCGACCCGCTCCCTGGCCCCCGCGAGATCCCGGGAGATCCCGTCGCCGGCGGTGTCCGGAGGCTCCCCCGGCACCACGCCGGGCAGCCCGCCGACCACCATGACCAGGCACGCGGCCTCCAGCGCGGCGGCCTCGTCGATCGCCCGGCGGTTGTCGTCGAGCGACTCGGCGCTTCCGGAGGTGAGGAAGCCGCCCCGGCAGAGCGACGACACGCGCAGCCCGGCGTCCCGCACCAGCTTCACGGTCTGGTCCAGGCCCTGCGCGGCGACGTCCTGCCGCCACAGCCCGACGGCCTCGACGCCGTGCCGCACGCACCCGTCGACGGCCTCGGCCACCGACCACCGCTTCGTCGTCCACTGGTTCAGCGAGAACCGGCTCGCGACCGGCGCGCCCGGAGGTCGTGCGGTCACAGCCCGTTCACCGCCAGCAGCGACCGCATCCGGCGGACGGCCAGCTCGGGGTCGGCCAGCAGCCCGGCCGCGTCGGCCAGCCGGAACACCTCGGCCAGGTGGACCACCGACCGGGCCGCCTGGGCGCCGTTGACCATGGCGAAGGCGTCCTGGTGGCCGTTGAGCCAGGCCAGGAAGACGATGCCGGTCTTGTAGTGGTAGGTCGGCGCTTCGAAGATCTTCCGGGAGAGGGGCACCGTCGGAGCCATGATCTCGTCGTAGCGGGCGGTGTCGCCGGCGTCGAGCGCGGCCAGCGCCGCCGCCGCGGCGGGGGCGATCGCGTCGAAGATGCCCAGCAATGCGTCGCTGCCCGAGGCGATCAGCGACGGGTAGTTGAAGTCGTCGCCGGTATAGAGCCTGACCCCCTCCGGCAGCGCCGCCCTCAGCCCGATCTCGTGCTCGGCGTCCAGCAGCGAGACCTTGACCCCGTCCACCGCCGGCGCGTGCTCGCGGATCAGCTCCAGGAACGAGCCGGTGGCCTCGGCCACGTCCCGCGAGCCCCAGTAACCCGCGAGCTGCGGGTCGAACATCTCGCCCAGCCAGTGCAGGATCACCGGCCGGTCGGTCTGGGAGAGCAGCTTGCCGTAGACCGCGTGGTAGTCCTCCGGGCTCCGCGCGATCCGGGCGAGCTGCCTGCTGGCCATGACGATGACCCCGGCGCCCGCCTCCCGGACGGTCTCGATCTGCTCGGCGTAGGCGGCCACGACCTCGTCGAGGGTGGCGGCGTCCGGGGCGTGGTCGGTGCCGGCGCCGCAGGCCACCAGGGCGGCCGGGTCGCCGAAGTCCGCCGCCTCGGCCGCGCTGCGCCGGATCAGCTCGCCGGTGGCGGCCCAGTCCAGGCCCATGTTGCGCTGGGCGGTGTCCATGGCGTCGGCGACGCGCAGGCCGTACGACCACAGGTGGCGGCGGAAGCGCAGCGTCGCGTCCCAGTCGACGGAGGCGGGGGAGCCGGGGGTGTTCTCGCCGAGCGGGTCGGCGACCACGTGGGCGGCGGCGTAGGCGATCCGGCTCTCCGGGGCCCTGTCCGGCCGCTGCCAGGTCACGGGCTCGCGCAGGGTGTGCTCCCCGCCGGGCAGCACGATCCGCATCAGGCCTCCACCTCCAGACGGCGGCCCTCGGCCGAGGAGCGCAGGCCCAGCTCCGCCAGGCGGACGCCGCGCGCGCCCGAGGCGAAGTCGTGCGGGAACGGGGCGTCCTGGAGCACGTGCCGGACGAACATCTCCCACTGGATCTTGAAGCCGTTGTCGAATTCGGCGTTGTCGGGCACCTCCTGCCAGCCGTCGCGGAAGCGCGCGGTGACCGGCAGGTCGGGGTTCCAGACCGGCTTGGGGGTCGCGGCGCGGTGCTGGATGCGGCAGTTGCGCAGACCGGCGACGGCGCTGCCGTGCGTCCCGTCCACCTGGAACTCCACCAGCTCGTCGCGGTTGACCCGGACGCTCCAGGAGGAGTTGATCTGCGCGATGATCCCGCCCTCCAGCTCGAACACGCCGTAGGCGGCGTCGTCGGCGGTGGCCTGGTAGGTCTCGCCGCGCTCGTCGACCCGCTCGGGGACGTGGGTGACGGCCTGGGCGTAGACCGACGTGACCCGGCCGAACAGGTTCTCCAGCACGTAGGCCCAGTGGGGGAACATGTCGAGCACGATGCCGCCGCCGTCCTCGGTGCGGTAGTTCCACGACGGGCGCTGGGCCTCCTGCCAGTCGCCCTCGAAGACCCAGTAGCCGAACTCGCCGCGCACCGACAGGATCCGGCCGAAGAAGCCGCCGTCGATCAGGCGCTTGAGCTTGAGCAGGCCAGGCAGGAACAGCTTGTCCTGCACGACGCCGTTCTTGACGCCCCGTGCGGCGGCGGCCTCGGCGAGCATCAGCGCGTCGGCGACGGTCTCCGCGGTCGGCTTCTCGGCGTAGACGTGCTTGCCCGCCTCGATCGCCTTCAGCACGGCCTTCACCCGGGCCTGGGTGACCTGGGCGTCGAAGTAGATCAGGTTGTCGTCGGAGGCGAGAGCCGCGTCGAGGTCGGTGGTCCACTCGGCGATGCCGTGGTCGGCGGCGAGTCTCTCCAGCTTCTCGGGGCTGCGGCCCACCAGCACCGGCCTGAGCAGGACCCGCTCGCCGCCGGACAGCGGCACGCCGCCCTGCTCGTTGATGGCCAGGACCGACCTGACCAGGTGCTGGCGGTAGCCCATGCGGCCGGTGACACCGTTCATCACGACGCCGATGCTTCGGGGGGACATATCGGAAGCCTCCTTTGGAAAGCGCTTTCCGTGCTACGGTACGGCAGGCGCGGCACTTCCGGCAAGCGCTTGCCGCCCGGGTGGCCGCAAGGGGTCGGAAGGGCGTGCGTGGCGGGCCCCGGGAGGCCGGTCACGTCTGATACTGATAGTCCTCATTGTGGTTTCCGTGCCGGCCGGCCCATCGAAGACGGGCGGCGCCGTACCGCGGGGAGAAGCGTGCCGATCTTCATTGTCCGCCTGCTGGCCCGGATCGGGCTGCTGGGGACGTGGTGGACACCCGTCGCCGTGCTCGTCGTCGTCTTCGCGACGAGCTGGCCGCTGATGGCCCTCGCCGAGCCCGTCGGCAGCGCGATCGTCCAACCGGCCAACTACTGGTGGTACTTCACGGTCACCGCCGCGACCGTCGGCTACGGCGACCTGTACCCCGAATCCGCCGTCGGCCACGTCGTCGGCGCGTACGTCATCGTCGGCGGCATCGCGGCGCTGACGACGCTGTTCGCCAAGCTGGCGGCGGTGCTGGAGCGAGCGAAGGGACGACGCATGCAGGGTGCCGTCACCGTGGAGGCCTCGGGCCACATCGTGCTGCTCGGCTACACGCCGGGGCGGAGCGAGCGCATCGTGGACGAGCTGGTCGCCGACGAGCCGTGCGAGATCGTCCTGTGCGCCTGGGACGACGTGCCGGCCAACCCCATGCCCGACCGCGACGTCACCTTCGTACGCGGCGACCTGACCGCGGAGGAGGTGCTGCGCCGGGCCGGCGTGCAGCGGGCGCACAGCCTGCTCGTCGACGCCCGCGACGACAACGAGGCGCTGGCGGTAGCCGTCACCGCCGACCACGTCGCCGAAGGCGCCCACCTGGTCATCGCCCTGCGCGACCTCGGCCGGGCCCAGTCGCTGCGCTACGTCAACGAGGCCGTGAGCTGCGTCCAATGGCACAGCCCTCACATGATCACAGAGGAGCTGAAGGACCCGGGGATCACCGACATCTACACCGACCTGATGACCCACGGCGGCGCCAACACCTATTCCGTGCGGTTGCCTGACTCGCCGGGACCGGTGCCGGTGGAGCGCTGCCAGATCGCGCTCGGCCGCAGGCACGGCGCCATCGTGCTCGCCGTACGGGCCGGTGGAGAGCTGCTGGTCAACCCGGGCTGGCAGACCGAGCTCCCGCCGGGAGCCGTCCTCTACTACGTCAGCTCGCGCCGCCTCACTCCCGAGGAGATCGCCGGGGCCCTGCGCGAGGCTCCCTGACCGGGTACGGCACGCCGCCCCCGCTTCCCGGTACGGCGTCGCGATCGTCGGAGAGCCGCCCGAGGCCGCCCCGTCGGCCCGCCCTCCTGAGCCGTCGGCCGCCGTGCGGGCCGGGGCCGGCTACGCGGCGGTCACGAGACGGCCGTCGCGCAGGGCGACGCGGGTCCCGGTGAAGGCGCTGCGGAACCTGCGGTCGTGCGAGACCACCACCAGCGATCCGGGATACTCCGCCAGCGCCTCCTCCAGCTCCTCCGTCAGCGCGAGGGAAAGATGGTTGGTCGGTTCGTCCAGGATCAGCAGGTCGGCCGGGAAGGTCACCAGCCGGGCCAGCTCCAGCCGCCGACGCTGGCCGACCGAGAGCGCCGCCACGGGCCGGGCCAGGTCCTCCCCGGCGAACAGTCCCAGCGCGAGCAGCCGGGCGGCGTGCTCCTCGGGCGGGCCGGGCAGTCCCTCGGCGAAGGCTCCGAGCAGGGTGCGCCGGGAGGAGGAGACGGGCAGTTCCTGACGGAGGTAGCCGATCCGCCGGGGCCGACGGACCGTCCCCCGTTCCGGGACCAGCTCGCCGGCCAGGACCCGGAGCAGGGTCGTCTTGCCCGCACCGTTCGGCCCGGTCACCAGCATCCGTTCGCCGGGGGCGAGACTCAGGCTCTCGACGCGCAGCCGGTCGCCGACCCGGACGCCGTTCATCGCGGCGACGGGACCGCCTTCGGCACCGGAGGCGGAGGGGCCGCCCCCGCTGATCCTGGCGGTGAACCGGAGCGGGTCCGGCGGGCGGGGCACCGGGTTCTCCACCAAGCGGTGCAGCCGTTCGCGGGCGTTGCGGACCTGGCCGGACAGGCCCGCCTCGTGGGAACGGCGGTGGCCGGCCGTCCTGGGCCGGTCGTCGGAGCGGACGGCGGCGGCCAGCCGCCGCGCCCCCGTCTCCGCCAGCTCCGTCTGCCTGTCCAGCTCGGCCGCCCAGTCCCGGTACTCCTGCTCCCAGCGCCGCCTGGCGGCCGCCTTGGCGGTCAGATAGCCGTCCCAGCCGTCGCCGTAGCGGGTCACCGTACGGAGGTCGACCTCAAGGATCGCGGTGGCGGTCCGCTCCAGGAAGGAGCGGTCGTGGGTGACGGTGACGACGGTGCCCTGGTAAGCCCGCAGCCTCTCCTCCAGCCAGGTCACCGACCGCTCGTCGAGGTGGTTGGTGGGCTCGTCGAGCAGGAGCAGCTCCGGCGCCGCGGCCAGCACGCACGCCAGTGCGAGCCGGGACTGCTCACCGCCCGACAGGCTGCCCAGCGTCCGGTCGCGCCCGACGTGCGCCAGGCCGAGGGCGTGCAGGGCCGCGTCGACCCGTGCGTCCGCCTCGTAGCCTCCGCGTGCCTCGTAGGAGGTGAGCAGATCGCCGTAGGCGGCGAGCTCGTCGGCGGAGGCGTCCGCGAGGGACGCCTCCGCCTCCCTCATCCGGCGCTCCATGTCGCGCAGGTCGCGCAGCGCGCGGTCGACGACGTCCTGCACCGAGCTGTGCGGCGGCAGGTCGAGGGTCTGGCCCAGATGCCCCACGCCGCCGGGGGCGGTGACGACGAGGTCCCCTCCGTCGGGGGCCTCCTCACTCGCGAGGAGGCGGAGCAGGGTGGATTTGCCCGCGCCGTTCTCCCCGATCACACCGGCTTTCTCGCCGGGGCGGACGGTGAACGACACGCGGTCGAGTACGGTGCGGCCGTCGTAGGCCTTGGACACGTCTCTGAGCGTGAGCTGGAAAGTGGTTCCTGATGGGCGGTGAGCCACGATGGCCTCCGGGAATGCGGTCTGTCCGGTGGGAGAGGCCCGTCCGCCGGGAGACGGGGACGGCGCACGCGCAGGCGAAAAGGCGCGGTGGCCCCGTGAATCCGTGGGCCCACGGGTCCGGCGGGCTTCGGGAGCCGGGCCGGACCCGGGGAGATGCGGAGGGCGGTGGGCGGGATGACGCGACGACGGCGCGCGCCGTGGCGGCGGGCGCGGTCAGGACACGGGAGCTCGGCTCACCGTGTCAGAGAGACCTCAGCCTGTTCGCGTATCCATAGAAAGACCACATGCATCTGATCTTACTCAAGAGGTCCGGCGGAGGGCGACCGGTTATACGTCGCCCTTCGTCTCCAGCCGGCCCAGCGCCTTGGCCACCGGGTGGGCGGTCAGCCGGATCTGCCACTCGCGGGCACCCAGTTCGCGCAGGCGGGCGGCGACGGTCTCGTCGTCGACGACCTCGGGCGGTTCCCAGGTCAGGCGGCGCACGGCATCCGGCTGGAGCAGGTTCTCCGTCGGCATGTGGTGCTCGTCGGCGAGGGCGGCCACCACGGTCCTGGCCGCGGCGAGCCGCCGGGCGGCCACCGGATCGCGGTCCATCCAGCGGTTGGCGGGCGGCGGCCCGTCGCCCGGGGTGCTGGGCTGGGGCAGCTGGGACTCCGGGAGCGTACGGGCGGTGTTGATCGCGGCCAGCCACTCGCGCAGGTGGCGGCGGGCGCTGCGCCCGGTGAACGGGGCGATGTCGGTGAGGGCCTTGGTGGTGCGGGGCAGCTCCATGGCGGCGGTGACGATCGCCGCGTCGGGCAGCATCCTGCCCGGCGCCAGGTCCGCTTCGCGGGCGAGCTCGTCACGGAGGGTCCACAGCTCCCGCACGACGGCCAGTCCGCGCGTCGAGCGGACCTTGTGGATGCCGGAGGTGCGCCGCCACGGGTCCGACCGCGCGACCGGCGCCTTGTGGGCCAGCACCCAGGCGAACTCCTCCCGCGCCCACTCCAGCTTCCCGGAGGCCTTCAGCTCCTCGTGCAGGACGTCCCGCAGCTCGACCAGGACCTCGACGTCGAGCGCCGCGTAGCGCAGCCAGTCTTCCGGCAGCGGGCGGGTGGACCAGTCGGCGGCCGAGTGCCCCTTCTCCAGCCGGAACCCGAGGACGTTCTCCACCATCATGCCGAGTCCCACCCGCTCGTAGCCGAGCAGCCGCCCGGCGAGCTCGGTGTCGAACAGCTCGCGCGGGTGGAAGCCCAGCTCGGCCAGGCAAGGCAGGTCCTGGGAGGCGGCGTGCAGCACCACCTCGGTGCCCTCCAGCGCCGCGTCCAGCTCCGACAGGTCGGGGCAGCGGACCGGGTCGATCAGCGCGCTGCCCGCGCCCTCACGGCGTAGCTGCACCAGGTAGGCCCGGCCGCTGTAGCGGTAGCCGGAGGCCCTTTCCGCGTCCACGGCGACCGGGCCGGTGCCCGCGGCGAAGGCGCGCACGACGCCCGCGAGGCCGGTCCGGTCCTCGATGACGGGTGGGATGCCCTCTCGCGGTTCCAGCAGTGGAACGATGGTCGTCTCGTCGGTCACGTTCTGAAGGGCTCCGGATCTTCGCGGCGGCGCGGCGGCAGGGTCGCCACGTCGGGGGGGAGGGGTGGGATGCCCGCCGCGAGGCACATCAGGTCGCACCAGGCGGAGACGTGCCCGGACAGGTCCTCTTCCAGGGGCGACCAGGAGGCGCGCAGCTCCAGCTCGGTGGTGACCGGGTCGTCGGCCTTGTTGCCGAAGCCCTCGGAGACCGCTCTGGTGACGGTGCCCCCCGCGGCGGCGTAGCCGGCGTCGTGCGCGTCGAGCGACTCGGTGAGCCAGCTCCACGCGACGGGGCCGAGCAGGGGATCCTCGGTTATCTCCGGCTCCATGTCCGCCCGGACATAGGCGACCAGGCGGAACGGGCCGTCCCAGCCGCGCTGACCGTCCGGGTCGAAGAGCACGATGAGGCGGCCGACCGCGAGTTCGTCGTCGTCGCGGTAGACCGATGCGCCGATGGCGGCCGAGTAGGGCGCCAGGCGCTGGGGCGCGGGGATGTCCTCCAGCTCGATCTCCGGCCTGACCTCCGCCGGGCGCAGGCTGGCCACCGCGCGCCGGAAGGCGGCGGGAGCGGGCGGCGCGTCACCGAGGGTCATATCGGAAGGGTAGGTCGAAATCGAGTGCATGGGGACCACTGGGGTGTGTGAAGGAGCCATGGAGGCCGATCAAACCGACGCCATCGACCGGCCGGGGGCCGGTGCGCCCTCGCCACCCGGAACCTCGCCACCCGGAACCCCGAGGATCAGCGCGTGGCCGCACTCGGCGCATGCCCACTCGGGGCACTCTCCCGGCTCGTGGCCGTCGAGGCAGGGGGGCTGCTCGAAAACCCGCTCACCGGCGCAGGAAGCGCAGCGCTCACCGCGGTGTTCGGGCGAACTCCACATCGTGGTCATCGCACGGGCCTTTCGTCGGGTCGTGGTCCGACGTTGGCACGTCGCGCCGACAATTCCGCGCAACGTGCTCGGCGTGTCCTGAAAGTGGTGCCGGAATCGGTGCCGCGCGGTGATTTGGCGAACATTTGGCCCGGCCGGGGGCCGGATCGGGTTCGCCTATGGGAGGAACTGTACCCGGAAACATGATCGCTTTGTGTCCCAACGCCTCTCCTGCCGGTCCTGTGACGCCGGCCCTGCCGGACGAATCGCTCAAACCAGTGACAATCAAACGTCGGAGCGGCTTGACGCTGCCTATGGCTTCTCACGTGCTGTGTCATGACATAGCTGGCGATTTCGTCCTGGTGAACCCGGTGAGGGGACGTGATGCGCGGACCGGCCCCGTGGCATGGCACCCTGGGGGGGTGAATCCCGAGCTTGCCGACTCCCCGTTCCTGCGCGCCTGCCGCCGCCGGCCCGCCTCCCGCACGCCGGTGTGGTTCATGCGCCAGGCGGGCCGCTCGCTGCCGGAATACCGGGCCGTGCGCGGCGGGGTGCCGATGCTCACCGCCTGCGCCACCCCCGACCTGATCGTGGAGATCACGATGCAGCCGGTCCGCCGCTACGGCGTGGACGCGGCCATCTTCTTCAGCGACATCGTGGTGCCGCTCAAGGCGATCGGGGTCGACCTCGACATCAAGCCCGGCGTCGGCCCGGTGGTGGCCGCCCCGATCAGGGACGCCGCCGCGGTCGGCACGCTGCGCCCGATCGAGCCCGACGACGTCGCCTACGTCACCGAGGCGATCCGCGCCCTCACCGGTGAGCTGGGGCCGACCCCGCTCATCGGCTTCGCGGGCGCGCCGTTCACCCTCGCCTCCTATCTCATCGAGGGCGGCCCCTCCAAGAACCACGACCACACCAAGGCGATGATGTACGGCGAGCCGCACCTCTGGCACGCCCTGATGGACCGGCTGACCGAGATCACCCTCGGCTTCCTGCGCGTCCAGGTCGCCGCGGGAGCCTCCGCCGTCCAGCTGTTCGACTCCTGGGTCGGCGCGGTCGCGCCGGAGGACTACCGCGAGTTCGTCCTGCCCTACACCAGCCGGATCTTCGCCGGAATGGCGGAGACGGGCGTGCCGCGCATCCACTTCGGCGTCGGCACCGGCGAGCTGCTCGGCCTGCTGGGCGAGGCCGGAGCCGACGTGGTCGGCGTCGACTGGCGGGTCCCGCTCGACGAGGCCGCCCGGAGGGTCGGCCCCGGCAAGGCGCTCCAGGGCAACCTCGACCCGGCGATCCTGCTCGCCCCGTGGGAGGTCGTCGAGCGCCGCGCGGCCGACATCCTCGCCCGGGGCGCCACGGCGGAGGGCCACGTCTTCAACCTCGGCCACGGCGTGCTGCCCGGGACCGACCCCGACCAGCTCGCCCGTCTCACCGACTTCGTCCACCAGGCCTCCGCGGGCTGACCCCGGCCCGCGTCAAGCGGGCCAGGGGCGCACCGGCCACCGGTCTACGGTGTGGCGCGCGGACCCGCCCCGGCACCCTGCACGGGTCTGCCGGCGTCCTCCTCGTCCGGTTCCGCGGCCGCCGTGCCCTCGGACGGCGGGGGCGTCGGGCCGAAGGACGACGGCCCGCCCGGCGGCGGTCCGGGCGGCGCCGGGCGGCTCCTCCTGCCGCGGCGGAGCAGGAAGTGAATCCCCAGCCAGACGGGCGCGATCACGAGCAGCCAGGGAAGCAGCGCCCCGAGGACCGTCAGGCCGATCCGCAGCGCCGTGACGAAGGCCTCCCAGCCCGCCTTCAGGCCGCTGAGGAAGCCCCCCGGCTCCTCCTCCGGCGGCTGGGGCACCTCGGCCACCGGGCCGGCGATGTTCAGCGTCAGCGTCGCCATGCTGGTCAGCGAGGCCAGTTTCTTCTGCCGGGCCTGGAGCGACTCCAGCTCCGCCTCGCGGTTGCCGATCTCCCGCTCGACCTCGAGCACCTGGCCGATCGTGTCCGCCCGCTTCAGCAGCGCGCGCAGCGACTCCAGCGCGGACCGCGACGACTTCAGGCGGCTCTCGACGTCGGCGACCTCCTCGGTGACGTCCTCGGTGTTCTGCTGGACCGACTCCCGCTTGCCCAGCTCCTTGCCGAGCCGGCCGAGGATGCCGGAGTAGCCCGCGGGCGGGATCTTGAAGACCATCGTGGAGGACGCCTCACCCCCGTCGAAGGCGTCCGACCTCTCCTGGGCGAGATAGCCCCCGGCCGCGGTGACGATCTGCTTGGCCTTGTCGGACGCGGCGACGACGTCCTTCACGCGGACGGTCATCTGCGCGGTGTAGACGATGGCCCGGTCGGTCGGGACCGCCTGCACCCGCTCCGCCTGCCCGGCCTTCGCCGAGCCGGGGGCATCCCCGGCGCCGCTCTCCGCGCCGTCGGCCGCCCGGGGCGCCGCGTCCCCCTGGGACGTAGCGGCGGGGGCGGCCGGAGCGGCCGCCTCCGAATCCGCCGAGCGCTCCGAGCCCCCGCACGCGGACGCGAGCACCACCATGCACATGAGAGGGACCGCCAGGCGCGGGCCGTACCGGAATCTGTTCATACCCATCAAGACGACGTCTCCGACGGCGCGGTTTGATGCGGGCAGTCACGATGCCGTCACGTTCTCCATGCCGGGGGATCACGGCGGCCCCATGCAGGGGGACCGCGGCGCAGACCCTTGACACGAGCGGCGTGGAGGGGCGGTACGGTCAGGAGTCATGGAAGGGAACCGGAGCCATGTCGTGGTCGTCGGTGGCGGGATCGCGGGCCTGACCGCCGCCTGGTACCTCCGGCAGGGCGGTGAGAACGTCCGGGTGACCGTCCTCGACGGCGCCAGGCGGATCGGCGGCAAGCTCCACGTGAGCGAGGTCGCGGGGCTCCCGGTCGACGCCGGTGCCGAGGCGATGCTCGTGCGGCGGCCGGAAGGCAAGGACCTGGCCAGGATGATCGGGCTCGGTGACGAGCTGCGGCATCCCGGTGCCGCCCAGGCCTCCCTCCTGACCAGGGGTTCGCTGCGGCCCATGCCGAAGGGGCAGGTCATGGGCGTCCCGTCCGACCTGGCCGCGCTGGCCTCCTCGGGAGTCCTCAGCCCCGGCGGCCTGGCCCGTGTGCCGCTGGACCAGATCCTCCCGCCCATGCTCGTCACCACCGACGTCTCCGTGGCCGCCTACATCCGTGCCCGCATGGGCGGTGAGGTGGTCGACCGGCTGATCGAGCCGATCCTCGGCGGCGTCTACGCCGGCCGGGCCGAGGCGCTCTCCCTCGACGCGACGATGCCGAGGATCGCCGCCGTCGCGCGTTCCGAGCGCTCGCTGCTCGCCGCCGCCCGGAAGATCGCCGCGGAGACGCCCAAGGACGCCGGGCCGGTCTTCGCCACGCTGCGGCGCGGCATGGGCAGCCTGCCCGAGGCGGTCGCCGCCGCCTCGGGTGCGGAGATCAGGACCGGGGTGACGGTCCGGGAGATGCGCCGCACCGAGAGCGGCTGGCGGCTGGTCGCCGGACCGGTGCCCGCCCCGGAGATCATCGAGGCCGACGCGGTGGTCATCGCGGTTCCCGCCCCCGCGGCGGGACGCCTGCTCGCCGGCGAGGTGCCCAGGGCCGCGGCGGAGCTGGCCCGCATCGAGTACGCCAGCATGGCCATCGTCACCCTCGCCTACCCGCGCGCCGCCTTCCCCCAGCTCCCGGCCGGCAGCGGCTACCTGGTCCCGCCCGTCGAGGGGCGTCCGGTCAAGGCCGCCACGTTCAGCTCGGTCAAGTGGCCGCACCTGGCCGAGGCCGACCCCGACCTGATCGTGCTGCGCTGCTCGATCGGCCGCCTCGGCGAGGAGGCGCTGCTCCAGCGCGACGACGCCGAGCTGGTCGCCCTGGCGATGGCCGAGATGGCCGCGGTCGCGGGCGTGCGCGGGCTGCCCCGCGACTCCCGGGTGACCCGCTGGGGCGGATCCCTGCCGCAGTACAACGTGGGCCACCTGGACCGGGTCGCCCGCGTCCGGGCCGCGATCGCGGCCCAGCCCGGCCTGGCGGTGTGCGGTGCCGCCTACGACGGCGTCGGCATTCCGGCCTGCATCTCCACCGCCCGTACGGCGGCGGCCCGGATTCTGGACCACCTGGATCCCGCGAGACAATGGCAGCGGAGAAACGAGACGTTTTCGAGGGGTGAGGACGACGGACGCGAACCAGCGGCCCAAGGCGCGTGACCTGAACCAGGTGATCCGCTACACGATGTGGTCGGTTTTCAGGCTGCGCGACAGCTGCCCGGGCAACCGGGAGGGGCTGGCCGACGAGGTCGAGGACCTGCTGGCCCAGATGGCCGAGAAGGACGTCGTCACCCGCGGTGTCTACGACGTGGCCGGGTTCCGGGCCGACGCCGACGTCATGTTCTGGTGGCACGCGCCGACCCCCGAGGACCTGCAGGAGACCTACTCCCGCTTCCGCCGCACCGACCTCGGACGGCTGACCGAGCCGGTCTGGTCGGTGATGGCCCTGCACCGCCCGGCGGAGTTCAACAAGTCGCACATCCCGGCCTTCCTCGCCGAGGAGGAGCCCCGCGGCTACGTGTGCGTCTACCCGTTCGTCCGCTCCCTGGAGTGGTACCTCCTGGACGACGCCGACCGCCGCCGGATGCTCGCCGAGCACGGCATGATGGCCCGCGACTACCCCGACGTCCGGGCCAACACCGTCGCCTGCTTCGCTCTGAACGACTACGAGTGGATGCTCGCCTTCGAGGCCGACGAGCTGCACCGCATCGTCGACCTCATGCGCACCCTGCGCGGGGCCGAGGCCCGGCGGCACACCCGGGAGGAGATCCCCTTCTACACCGGCATCCGCAAGCCCGTCAGGGAGCTGATCGCCGCCCTGCCGTAGGGGCCGCTCCGGGGGAGGCCGCGGGAAGTCTCGCGAAACGCCTGGAGCCGTACCGAATCTTTGCCATACTCGGGAAAAATCTCCTGTCTTGTGAGGCCGGCGATGACGAGGGGCGAAGGATTGGCGCGTTCCAGGCGGCGCGGGGGCGCCCGGCGCAAGAAGAAGACCAGGTCATGGGCGCTGGAGGTGTCCGCCGGGGTGGCGGCGGTGACGGTCGCGGGCCTCGCCGTCGGCGGGGCGTTGTTCGGAGCCGATCCGGTGACCGGCGCGACGGTGATCGGCGCGGCCCCGCGGACGGAGACGGCGCGGGCGGTGCCGCCCCTGCCGTCCGTGACCCGGGGCGGGGGGGCTCCGGTGGCGACCGCCGAGACGGGCGGGTCCGAGACGGGCGGGTCCGGAGGCGAGCGGGAGAAGGCCGAAAAGCAGCCGGAGCGGGAAGCCCGGGCCGAGGGGCCGTCCAAGCACACCGACCCCGAGGCCGTGGCCTACTTCCGGCAGAGCAAGGCGGCCAACCGGGTGAAGGACATCCGCATGGTCGGCGGCTATCTCCGGATATATACGGATATGCCGGAGTCGGCGGACAACTCCAGGCAGGCGCTGGAACTGTGTGAGACGGGCCGCGACTACCTCGTCGAGGAGCTCGGCGTGGACGATCCCGTGATCTTCGTTCAGGCGGAGTTCGGTGAGAACGGCAACCCCATCCTCGCCAACGTGCTCGGCCCCGACGACTCCACCTGCCGGGTCACCCACCCCGAGCCGGGGGATTGAGGGGCGCCGCGGGGCTCACCTCACCCGGATGCGGGTCTTGCCGCAGACCGCGCAGCGCTGGGTGATCACCCTGCCGATGGTCTCGACGATCTCCCATCGGTGCCGGAGGTGCACGGGGGCTCCTTGCAACGAAGATCACAGTGCGGATATGACCGCATGCCGAACGTAACCGAATTCGTCCGCGCGCGACACGCACTCGTCCCATCGCCGAGCAGGGAAATTCCGTCCTAGGCGGTGGCTTCCAGCCTCAGCGAGACGGAGTTGATGCAGTAGCGGTCGTCGGTGGGCGTGGCGTAGCCCTCACCGTGGAACACGTGGCCGAGGTGGGAGTCGCAGCGGGCGCAGCGGACCTCGACGCGGACCATCCCCATGGAGCGGTCCTCGATCAGGGTGATCGCCTCCGACGCGGACGGCTCGTAGAAGCTGGGCCAGCCGCAGTGGCTGTCGAACTTGGTCTCCGAGCGGAACAGCTCGGCTCCGCAGGCGCGGCAGGCGTAGACGCCCACGGTCTTGGTGTCGACGTACTCTCCGGTGAAGGGACGCTCCGTGCCCGCCTGGCGGAGCACGCGGAACTCCTCGGGAGTGAGCTGGACGCGCCACTCGGCGTCGCTCTTGACCACCTTGTCCATGGCCCGACTCTACGCGACCGTCCCGGACGGAAGAAAATCTTGAGGGCGAAGCATCCTTTCGCGCCCGATATAGCGTCTTTGTTGGCGTGGGAGGTTTTCACCTTCCAGATGAAGGGATGAGACCATCCGTCCGCCGTCCAGGAGATCGAGGGACGGTCGAATGCCGCCGGCCGGGTGGCGCGCCAGCGCCCGGAACCGGAGAGCGGGACGGGTGGTCGAGCGGTCCGTCCCGTCGAGAGCCCGGTCCCGCCGCCGCGGTGACTCCGGGACGGACCCGCCCCCTCCCGATGACCCCTCGCGTCCGCTCCGCGCCCACCGCGCCCGTGACGTCATCCACTCGCCGGAGCGCCGAGTAAGTGACCGGTTTCACTTCGATTACATTACTTGACTCCTGGTCCAATAATTGGCGAAGCTCTGCCGTACATCGGGGCATGCGGGATTCGACGGCACCGGGAGTAGAGCTGTGGCTATCGCGGGAGTGCGGCGTCTGGCGGCGGCGGGTGCGGTGACGGCCTTCGCGGTCGGCGGGGTCGGCATGGCGGCCGGGGTCGGCACGGCCACCGCCCAGAGTTCTCCGGCGCGGGGGCACGCCGTCTCGGCCACCTGCGAGAAGACCCTGTCGCCGTGCGAGTCCGAGTCGGGGGGACTCGTGCCGGGCGACGATCCGTGGGCCGACGGCGGCGGGGTGCACGACGGCGGGGTGCACGACGGCGCGTCCTCGCCGGGAGAATCGTTCTCCAGTGGCCCGGACTCCGGCGACGGCTCCGGCCCGGACTCCGGTGACGACTCCTGGCCCCGGGAGCCGTCCTCCGATGAGAGCTTCGCGAGCATCCCCCTGCCGGACGGGTCCTCCGGCGGCTGGTCCGCCGCCCCGGGCGAGACGTTCTCCAGCGGCCCGGCCTCCCTGCCGGCCGGCCCCTGGGTGCCGGCCGGTGAGAAGAAGCAGAAGATCCCCGCCGGCGCCCCGCAGACCGGTGCCGGCGGCCTCGTCGCGGATGCCGCCACCTGGCCCTTCGCCGTGGGCGGCGCGGCCCTGCTGCTCGGTGCGGGCCTGGCCGGCTTCGCCGTACGGCGCCGGGCGGGCGAAGCGTAACCGGTGCCCCTGACGCCTCACCGGACCCGGCGGCTCGCCCTCGGCGGCGCGGTCGCGGCCACCGCGGCCGGACTCCTGCTGATCTGGTCCGGCATCAGCGGAATGATCTCCGGCGGGGGCTCCGCGCCGGTGGCCGCCGGGCAGTCCGCGGTGCCCACCAACATCCCGCGCCGCCCGCCCTCCCTGACCGAGCCCGCCGACGTGCTGATCCGCACGTTCGCCCGGCCGATGGGCGAATCCGTCCCCACGGCCGTCTACATCCCCAGGATCGGGGTGGCGGCCCCGCTGATGCAGCTCGGTCTCGACGCCACGGGGGCCATCGAGAACCCGCCGCTGGACCCGGCCAACATCGCCGGCTGGTACCGCTACGGTCCCACCCCCGGCCAGCGCGGTCCCGCCGTCATCACCGGCCATTTCGACACCCGCACCGGCCCCGCGGTCTTCGCCCGGCTCGACAAGGTGAGGAGGGGCGACCAGGTCCAGATCATGCGCTCCGACGGTTCGGTCGCCGTCTTCGTGGTGGACAGGCGCGAGCACGTCGCCAAGAAGGACTTCCCCTCGGCGCGCGTCTACGGCGACGTGAAGTATCCCGGACTGCGCCTGGTCACCTGCGGCGGCGCCTTCGACCGTACGGCCCACAGCTACCGGGGCAACACGATCGTCTACGCCCACCTGGTGCGCGCCTACCACCCGCCCCGCTGATCCCGGCAGGGGCCGGCGAGGCCGGTTCCGGCGAGCGCGGGTCCGCGTGCGTCGTGACACGGGCGGCGGTCTCCCGGTGTCAGCGCCGGGCGGCGCCGGCCGTGAACGCCGTGAGCAGGGCACGTCCGAAGCTCCAGGTTCCGAGTCGGCTGGCCGAGTTGACGTGGCCTGCGCAGCCGGCGCCGACGCGGTCGAACCTCCAGCCCGTGGCCAGGCGCTCTGCGGCGGCCGGGGTGCAGTACGGGTCGTCGTCGCTGGAGACGACCAGGCCCGGTACGTCGAGCGGGGTCGCCTTCACGGCCGTGAAGGCGGGGGCGGAGGCGGCGGGGAAGTTCGGTCCGGTGCCGTCCGGCGGGGCGACGAGGAACAGTCCGCGGATGCCCGGACGGCGCCGGGTCGCCCAGGAGGCCGCCGCCAGGCAGCCGAGGCTGTGGGCGACCAGCACCGCGTCGGCGACCCGGTCGACCGCCCGGTCGATCGCCTGGCACCAGTCGTCCAGGTCCGGCTCGTCCCACGAGGACGGCGCGATCCGGGAAGCGGACGGCCCCCACTCGGTCTGCCACGCGGTCTGCCAGTGATCCTCGTCCGAGCCGTTGATCCCAGGAATGATCACATAGTGCACGGCTTCTCGTCCCATCGTCGTCCGGGGCCCCGATACGGGGTTCGGAGCGTCAGTATGGGCGGACGATCGCGTAGAGTCGCTTCCCCCCGATGATTGGAAGGCCGAAAGCGGACGAGACGTCGATTTCATTGGATCCGGTCGACCGGGCGATCCTGGCCATCCTGCAGACCGAGGGACGCCTGGGCGTCACCGAGATCGGCCGGCGGGTCAACCTTTCCCAGCCGGCCGTGTCGGCGCGCATCAAACGCCTGGAGCAGTCCGGGGTCATCACCGGATACCGGGCCGTCGTCGACCCCGCCAGGCTCGGCCTGGGCATCCACGCCGTGATCCGGCTGCGCACGAGCCACGCCCGCATCGCCGCGTCCCTCGACCTGTTCGCGCGCTTGCCCGAGGTCGTCAACGTCTACCGGCTCACCGGCGAGGACTGCTTCCTGATCGACGTCTACGTCCCGAGCGCCGGCCGCCTCGAGGCCATCGTCGACGGCATCGCCCGCCTCGGCCCCGTCGCCACGTCCCTGGTCCTCCGAACCTACGAGACCAAGCCGATCGCGCCGTAGGCGGACAGAGGCCGTCCCGGCGCGCGACGCGCGCATCAGGTGACCGGGAGGCGGGCCGCGTCGGCCACCGGTCAGGGCCCATGTTGGAGAGCGCTCTCTTATAAGTGGTTTAAATCTTACTTAAGCCCATTTTCCTATGGAGAGCGCTCTCTATGCTGCGACTGGTCAGTAGTCGATCGAGGAGTCGCTTATGAGTATCGGACGGAAGACCCTCCGCGGCCTCGCCGCAGCGGTCCTGAGCCTGCCCGCCCTCCTGGCGGCGGCTCCGGCGGCGTCGGGAGAAGCGGCCGCTCCCGCGGCTCCGGCGGCGGGCAGGACCGCGCCGCCGAGCCTGCTGCCGCTGACCGTCACCAACCGCTCGGGGCGGGGGGAGCAGGTCTACGTCTACGTGCTCGGCACGGACCTCGCCACCGGCAGGCTCGGATACGCGAACGCGGGCGGCGCGTTCACCCCGTGGCCGGCCGGCTCGATCCCGCCCAGCCCCGCGCCGGACGCGGCCATCCCGGGACCGGCCGGGGGAGCGGCCAAGACGCTCCGGCTCCCGCTCGGCATGTCCGGCCGGGTCTACGTCTCCTTCGGCGCGAAGCTCACGTTCCTCCTCACCCCGGACGGGTTCGTGCAGCCTGCGCCGTGGGCGCCGGGCGACCCCAACCGCGACATCCTGTTCGACTGGACCGAGTTCACCTACAACGGCAGCGGCCTGTGGCTCAACACCTCGATGGTGGACATGTTCAGCGTCCCCCAGGCGGTCGAGGTGACCGGCGGCGACGGCACGCGCAAGCGGACCGGGGACCTGGTGGCGAACGGCCGCGAGCGCATCTTCGACGCCGTGAGGAACCAGCCGGGGGACTGGGCCAAACTGATCTACCGCCGCGCCGACGGGACGCGGCTGCGGGTGCTCTCGCCGCACAAGGGCATCGACACCGGCCTGTTCAGCCCCACCTACCTGGACGGCTACATCCGGCAGACCTGGACGACCTACCGGAGCAGGACGCTGACCGTCGTGCCGTTCGAGAACGAGCCCGGCAGGAAGTTCCTCGGCCGGACCGACGCCTCCGGCGTGATGCACTTCACCGACGCCTCGGGCGCCAGGGTGGCCTCCTTCCCCCGGCCCTCCACCAAGGACGTCTTCGGCTGCGACGGCCGGCTCCACGCGCCCAACGACCCCGTGGTCGGCCCGATCGCCCGCACGCTCTGCGCCGCGCTGCACCGCTCCACGCTCGGCCGTCTCCACACCCAGCCGACCAGGGACCCCGCGCGGTTCTACACCGGGACCGTCACCGACCACTACTCCAGGAAGCTGCACGCGCACTCCGCCGACGGCAAGGCCTACGGCTTCGCCTTCGACGACGTCGGGCACTTCGAGTCCCTGGTCCACGACGGCTCCCCGCGCTCGGCCGGGATCACGCTCACCCCCTTCTGAGGCCGCCCCGGCCGCCCCGGGCACGGCTCAGGGGTCGCGGGGCAGGCCCAGGGCGCGTTCGGCGATGATGTTGAGCTGGACCTCGGTGGTGCCGCCGCCGATGGTGAAGGCACGGGTGGTGAGGATCATCCGGTTCCAGTACGGCGAGGCGGGCGCGAGCGACCAGCAGAACTCCGAGATCCCCTGGGAGTGGCGCATGCCGAGGAGCTTGCGGACGCTGGAGGCGGTCCCCGGGTCGCCGCCCGACAGCTGGGAGAGCGTGACCCGCAGGCCCAGGGCCGAGATGGCCTGCCCCTCGGCCCACATGCGACCGGCCTGCTCCACGGCCGCGGGGCGCAGGGCCTGCGGGCCGCCGAGCTCGCCGATCAGCGTGACCATGTCGGTGTGCCGGGAGCCCGGGCCCCAGGAGTCGCCGAGGGCGACGCGCTCGTGGGAGAGGGTGTCGCGGGCGACCCTCCACCCCCGGTTGACCTCCCCGACGACCAGGTCGTCGGGGACGAAGACGTCGTCGAGGAAGACCTCGTTGAAGATCTCCTCCCCGTTGATCTCCTTCAGCGGGCGGACGGTGACGCCGGGGGAGGACATGTCGACCAGGAAGTACGTGATGCCCTCGTGCTTGGGGGCGTCGGGGTCGGTCCTGGCCAGGCAGATGCCCCAGTGCGCGTACTGGGCCAGGGAGGTCCAGATCTTCTGTCCGCTCAGCGACCAGCCGCCCTCGACCCGGACGGCCTTGGTGGACAGGGACGCCAGGTCGGACCCGGCGCCGGGCTCGCTGAACAGCTGGCACCAGGTGAGCTCGGTGGTGAAGGTCTTCGGCAGGAAGCGCTCCTGCTGCTCCCGCGTGCCGTACCGGACGATCGACGGCACGGCCCAGGCGGCGATGCCCAGGTTGGGCCGGCCGACGCCCCCGGCGCGGAACTCCTGGTGGATGACGACCTGCTCCAGCGGGGACGCGGCGCGGCCCCACGGCTCGGGCAGGTACGGCATGATCCAGCCCCCGGACGCCAGGCGGGACAGCCGGGTGAGCGGCTCGTCGGCGGCCAGCGAGGCGACGGCGGCCCGGACCTCCTGCCGGAACGCCCCGGCCTCCTGCGGCAGGTCCGGCTCCATGTCCCGGCGGACTCCGGCGGCGGCCAGCCGGGCCGCGCGCTCGGCGTGCTCGCCGGGGTCGCCGCCCAGCGCCCGCAGCGCCAGGGCGCGGCGGTAGTACAGGTGGGCTTCGTGCTCGTAGGTGTAGCCGATCCCGCCCAGGATCTGGATGGCGTCCGCCGCGCACCGGACGGCGGCGTCCGGGGCCAGCACCCCGGCCACCGTCACCGCCAGGAGGACGCCGTCGTCCAGCCGCTTCGCGGGGGTCGTGACGGCCGGGGGGTTCCCCGGAGGGTCCCCGGCGGGGAGTGTGGCCTGCGCAGGGCCCCCGGCGGGGCCCCGTCCGTCGAGGGCGCGGGCGGCGTCCCACACGGCGGCGCGGGCCTGTTCGAGCGCGACCAGCATGGCAGCGCACCGGTGCTTGACGCCCTGGAACTGACCGATCGGGCGGCCGAACTGCCGGCGGACCTTGGCGTGGTCCGCGGCTGCGGTCACCGCCCAGGCGGCCACGCCGCACGCCTCGGCGCCGAGCAGGACGGCGGCCAGGCCGTTCACCGAGCCCATGGTGACCCCGTCCAGCACCCGCTCGTCCGGCACGGCGCGCGCCGAGACCGTCGCCAGCGGCCGGGTGAGGTCGATCCCCTCCAGCGGCGCGGCGGCGCAGTCCGCGCGGTCCAGGGCGACCCACCGGCCGTCGGAGAGCGGCAGGACGAAGAGGTCCGCGCCGGGGGAGCCCAGCGCGGTCACCGAGACCCCGGCACGCTCGTCCGGCGGGGTGGGACGGGCGGCGCGGGAGCCCCCGGGCAGGACGACGGCGGCGGTCAGCTCGCCGCGCGCCAGGGCCGGGAGCAGGCCGTGCGCGGACCCGGAGCGGGAGATGATCGCGGAGGCCAGGACCGTGGGGAGGAAGGAGCCGGGCGCGCAGCGCTCGCCGAGCGCCTCCAGGGCCACGGCCAGCTCCAGCAGGCCGCCACCCTGCCCGCCGTACTCCTCGGGCAGGTGCAGTCCGAACAGTCCCTGCGCGGCCAGTGCGGCACGGAACGGCTCGTGATCCATGCCGCGGACCGTGATGTTCCGCTCGGCGAAGCCGTGGACGGAGGCGGCCAGCGCCCGGTGCTCCTCAGTGATCCCGATGCCCATGGACAGACTCTAGAACATTATTCGGTTCGTTGTAAGCCCCGCCCGCGCACCCGTGGCGGGGCGGCCCGCGCGCCCCGGCTCCGGGTCTCAGACCTGGATGATCGCCGCCTTCTCCCGGGTGTACTCCAGCACCGCGTCGTGCCCGTAGCCGGAGTCCTTGACGCCGCCGAAGGGCAGCCCCGGCGGCATCTGCCGGAAGGTGTTCACCCAGACCGTCCCACTCTGCAGGTCGCGGACGAACCGGTGGGCCCGGCCCAGATCGCGGGTCCACACGCCCGCCGCCAGACCGTAGGAGGAGTCGTTGGCGATCGCCAGCGCCTCGTCGTCGGTGTCGAACGGGATCGCCACCGCGACCGGACCGAAGATCTCCTCCTGGCAGATCCGCAGGGAGTTGTCGGAGGTGGTGAACAGGGTGGGGGCCACCCAGTAGCCGCCGGGCATGGACGGCACCACCTCGGCCCCCGCCCGGCCGCCGAACACCAGCTCGGCGCCTTCCTTCTCGGCGATCTCCAGGTAGGAGGTGACCCGCTCGTACTGCCCGGCGGAGACGATCGGGCCCATCGTGGTGGCCAGGTCGAGCGGGTCGGCCAGCGTGATGTTCCCGGCGATGGCGGTGATCCGCCCGATCATCTCGTCCCAGACCGGGCGGTGGATCAGGATCCGGGACCCGGCCACGCAGACCTGGCCGGCGTTGCCGGTGTAGACCGAGTTGACCGTCACGCCCTGGGCCGCCGCGTCGAGGTCGGCGTCGGCGAAGACGATGTTGGGCGACTTGCCGCCCAGCTCGAAGGTGAGCGGCTTGAGCGCGTCGGCGCTGGCCCGGGTGATGGCCTGGCCGGTCTGGGTCGAGCCGGTGAGGCTGACCTTGTTGACCCCGCGGTGCCGGACCAGCGGGTCGCCCACGTCCTCCCCCAGGCCGCTGACGATGTTGAGCACGCCCGGCGGGAGCACCTCGGCCAGGAGTTCGCCCAGCCGCAGCACGGATGCGCAGGCCTGCTCGGCGGGCTTGACGATGACGGTGTTGCCCGCCGCGAGCGCGTAGGCCGCCTTGGCGGAGAAGGTGGAGACGGGGGAGTTCCACGGGATGATGCACAGCGCCACGCCGTACGGCTCCCGCAGGGTCAGGCCCGTGCTGCCGGGGCCGAGGATCACCGTCTCGCCCCTGACCGCGTCCAGCACCTGCCCTGCGGCGATCTGCCACAGGTGGGCCATGCCGGGCAGGTCCTTCTTCAGGGTGTCGCGCAGGATGCGCCCGTTGTCGGTGGTCTCGATCCTGGCCAGCTCCTCGGCGTGCCGGGTGAAGACCCCCGCCACTTGGCGCAGGAAGTGGGCCCGGCCGAGCGCGGGCATGGCCGACCACTGCGGGAACGCGGCGCGCGCCGCCGCCACGGCCGCCTCGGCGTCGGCCTTCCCGCTCGCCGGGATCCGGGCCCACACCTCGCCGGTGGCCGGGTTGACCGAGTCCAGCGTGCGGCCGTCGGCGGCGGGCATCAACCGCCCGCCGATGAGGTTGCGGTACTCGTTCACTCTTCTCCTCCCGCGTCAGCCGTACAGGAAACCTGACCAAGCGTACGCTTGCTTGATGCGAGAGGGGAAGGCGGTGCCCGTCCGCCGGCCTACCGGTGCTGGCCGCCCTTGGCGAAGGCGAAGTTCACCCCGACGATCCCCGCCCACGCGATCAGGATCAGGTAGGTGAAGTCCGATCCGGCGAAGGGGAGGCTTATCGTGGCCCCCACGCCCAGCACCATGGAGACGATCGCCAGCGCGAGCCGCTGCCCCGCGGCCACCGACGGGCGGACCGCCGGAGCCATCCTGCGGGCCCGGGTCTCGATCCGTTCGTCGACCCGCCGGTCGATCTCCAGATCCACCTTCTCCAGGAAGCCCTCGATCAGGGAGTCCTCGAATTCAGGACCGAGGTCGCGGCGGGCCGCGACCGTGGCGCGCAACTCGTCGCCGGGGGAAGAGGTCGTCATGTTCGAGATATATCGTTTTAATCGGCCCATGTCCACCGATCGACGGTCATCCGGATGGCCGGACGACGGACCTAACGGGACTCCCGGACGTACCGGGTGAACAGGAAGCCGTCCTCCTCCAGGACGTGGGCCAGCCGGAGGCCCGTGAGTGCGTCGCCGCCGTCGAGAATCCGCGCCGCGGACCCGCCGACCAGCATCGGGCTGACCGTCAGGCAGAGCTCGTCGACCAGCCCCGCCGCCGCGAGCTGCCCGTTGACCTTCGCCCCGCCCTCGCACAGCACCCGCTCGAGACCCCGCTCACCCAGCTCCTTGACCGCCGCCGCGAGATCCACCCGGTCGTCCCCGGCCACGATCACCTCGGCGCGCCCGGCGGCCTCGGCGCGCCGGTCCGCGGGCGCGGCCTCGCACGTGACGATGATCGTGCGCGCGTACGGCTCCGCCTCGGTGAACAGCGGGGCGTCCAGGTCCAGGTCGAGCCGGCGGGTGAGCACCGCCACCGGCGGGGCGGGCGGACGGCCCTCGCGCAGCTCCCGCCACGACTCCCGCGGCCGGGCCGGGCGGTACCCCTCGTCGCGGACGGTCGAGGCCCCGGCCAGGACCACGTCGGCGAGTCCGCGCAGCGTCCCGAAGATCCGCTTGTCACCCCGGCCGGAGAGCCCGCCCGAGAGCCCGTCCAGCCAGATTCCGCCGTCGGCACTGGCCACCATGTTGATCCGCACGCACGGGCCGGCGGGGTAGGCGTAGATCCGGGCGAGGTCGGGGTCGCCGGAGGTCTCGCCGGCGGGGACCGGATGGATGAGGCGCATCCTCCAACCCTGTCACAGCATCCACCCCATAACGGATCCGGTGCCATGGGTGACTTCGACCGGCTCCCGTTACATGATTCATCACAGGAGATCAGGGAGGGATGCGTGGGGCTGGTCGCGATCGTGACCTGGTTGATCACCGCGATGGCCGGGATCTACCTGCTGTACCTGTGGTTGTCCGGCGGCGGCCTGCAACAGCAGTCGACGAAGGTCACCCGGTTCCCGGCCGGGCTGGTCTTCGCCCACCCGCTGCTGGCGGTCTCGGCGCTCGGCTGCTGGATCGCCTACGTCCTCACCGCCCGGCAGGCCTTCGCCTGGGTCTCGTTCGGCGTGCTGACGGCCTCCGCGGTGCTGGGTTTCGTCATGTTCACCCGCTGGCTGGGCGGGGGGCGGCACGCGCGCGGGGCCGGGCAGCGCTTCCCGCTGGTCGCCGTGCTGCTGCACGGGCTGGCGGGGGTGACGACGTTCGTCCTGGTCCTGCTCACCGCCGTCGTCGCGGCGGGGAGCTGAGGCGGTCCTCCGCCGGACGGGCGCAGGACCGCTCCGCGCCGGTGTCTAGTCCCTCGGGCAGCAGAGGACCTGCATGGAGCGCGAGGTCACCGCGATCACGGCCTCCGGCGGCCAGAACTCGTCGGGGAACGGCTCGTCCCTGGAGAGGTCGTCGGCGGTGTCCAGCACCGTGCGCCACTCCGTGCCGTACCGGGCCTCGGGCAGGACGAAGGTCATGTCCTCGTGGTGGCCGTTGATCAACAGCAGGAACGAGTCGTCGGTGATCCGCTCGCCGCGCGGGCCCGGTTCGGTGATGGCGTCGCCGTTGAGGAAGACCGCCAGCGACTTGGCGTAGCCGGTGTGCCAGTCGGAGGCCGACATCTCCCCGCCGGAGGGGGTGAGCCAGACGATGTCGCGCGTGCCGTCGTCGGCCTTGCGCCCGTGGAAGAACCTGCGCCGTTGGAAGACGGGGTGCTCGCGGCGCAGCTGCGACAGGGTCCTGACGAACTCCAGCAGGTCCCGCTCGGTCTTCGCCAGCGACCAGTCGATCCAGGAGACCTCGTTGTCCTGGCAGTAGGCGTTGTTGTTGCCGCCCTGCGTCCGGCCGAACTCGTCGCCGGCCGGCAGCATCGGCACGCCCTGGGACAGGAACAGCGTGGTCAGGAAGTTGCGGCGCTGGCGGCGGCGGAGCCGTACGATCGCGGGGTCCTCCACCGGGCCCTCGGCCCCGCAGTTCCACGACCGGTTGTCGTCGGTGCCGTCGCGGTTGTTCTCCCCGTTGGCCTCGTTGTGCTTGCGGTCGTAGGAGACCAGGTCGTTGAGGGGGAAGCCGTCGTGGCAGGTGACGAAGTTGATCGAGGCCACCGGCCGGCGGCCGGAGGTGGCGTACAGGTCCGCCGAGCCGGTCAGCCGGGAGGCGAACTCCGGCAGCGCCGAGCCGCTGCCCCGCCAGAAGTCGCGGACCGTGTCGCGGTATTTGCCGTTCCACTCCGTCCACAGCGGAGGGAAGTTGCCCACCTGGTAACCGCCCGGGCCCACGTCCCACGGCTCGGCGATCAGCTTCACCTGGGAGATCACCGGGTCCTGCTGGATCAGGTCGAAGAAGGCGCTCAGCCGGTCGACGTCGTGCAGCTCGCGGGCGAGCGCGGAGGCCAGGTCGAAGCGGAAGCCGTCCACGTGCATGTCCAGCACCCAGTAGCGCAGCGAGTCCATGATGAGCTGCAGGGCGTGCGGGGAGCGGACGTTGAGGGAGTTGCCGCAGCCGGTGTAGTCGAGGTAGTAGCGCCGGTCGCCGTCGTGCAGCCGGTAGTAGGCGGTGTTGTCGATGCCCCGGAAAGCCAGGGTGGGCCCCATGTGGTCGCCCTCGGCGGTGTGGTTGTAGACCACGTCGAGGATGACCTCGATCCCCGCCTCGTGCAGCGCCCGGACCATCGCCTTGAACTCCAGCACCTGCTCGCCGCCCTGCCCGCTGCTGGAATAGGCGTTGTGCGGGGCGAGGTAGGCGATGGTGTTGTAGCCCCAGTAGTTCGTCAGCCCCCGGGCCACCATCGCGTGCTCGGGCACGAACTGGTGGACGGGCATCAGCTCCACCGCCGTCACGCCCAGGTCCAGCAGGTGCTCGATGACCGCGGGGTGGCCCAGCCCCGCGTAGGTGCCGCGCTGCTCCTCCGGCACCGCGGGGTGGCGCATGGTGAGCCCGCGCACGTGCGCCTCGTAGATCACGGTCTGGTGGTACGGCGTGCGGGGCGGCCGGTCGGTCCCCCAGTCGAAGAACGGATTGATCACCACGTTCTTCGGCATGAAGGGGGCGCTGTCGTCGTCGTTGCGGCTGCTCGGGTCGGTGAACCGGTAGGAGAACAGCGACTCGTCCCAGACCAGGTCGCCCTCGACCGCCTTGGCGTAGGGGTCGAGGAGGAGCTTGGCGGGGTTGCAGCGGTGCCCCTGGGAGGGCTCGTAGGGGCCGTGGACGCGGTAGCCGTACCGCTGCCCGGGCACGATCCCGGGCAGGTATCCGTGCCAGACGAACCCGTCGACCTCGGGCAGCTCGACCCGCTCCTCGCGGCCGGCGTCGTCGAACAGGCACAGCTCGACCCGCTCCGCCACCTCGGAGAACACCGAGAAACTGGTGCCCACGCCATCCCAGGTGCCACCCAGCGGATACGGCTCTCCCGGCCAGACTTCGCGCATGTGACCCTATTCTCCTCCGGTCCGGGCTCTATCGCAGGGTGTTGACCTTTTTTGTCACCCCTACCGGGCGCGGGAAACGTGACTCCCGGCTGCCCCTGCCGGCGGCGGGCGCCGCCGGCAGGGGCAGCCGGCGGCGATCAGCTCAGCAGCTCGGCGTTGAGGCTGATCGGGGTGGCCGCCAGCGCCTGACTCACCGGGCAGCCGCTCTTGGCCGTCTCGGCCGAGGCCTGGAACTGCTCGGCGGTGATGCCGGGGACCTGGGCGCGCACCGAGATGACGATCCCGGTGATGCCCTCGCCCGGCTGGAAGGTCACGTCGGCCTTCGTCTCCAGCGACTGAGGCGGGGTGCCCGCCTTGGCCAGCACGCTGGACAGGAACATCGAGAAGCAGGAGGAGTGCGCGGCTGCGATGAGCTCCTCGGGCGAGGTCTTGCCGTTGGGCTCCTCGGCCCGCGAGGGCCAGGACACGTCGAACGTGCCCACTCCGGAGGAGTCCAGCGAGACCGAGCCCGACCCGTCGAGCAGAGCGCCCTTCCAGTTGGTCGTCGCGGTACGTGTCGTCGCCATGGCGATGTCCCTTCGATCGATAGGTGTTCATGGTGAACATACGCCGTCCGACCGGCGGGCACGCACCCCGCGCCGGGACGGTTCGCAGACCGCCCGCGCGATCACCCCGGAAGCGGCCGGAGACCCTCGACGATGTCCCTGGCGTACTCGTCGTCGCTCTCGGCGAGGACCCGCTCGATCCCGGCACGCGCCCGCGCGTCACCCCGCGCGGCCAGGCCCCGTGCCGCCTCGGCCACCGTGGTCAGATCCTCGTCGTCGAGGCGCGCGGCCAGTGCCTCGCGGATCTGCGGGGTGTCCTGTTCCAGGCCCGCCAGGCTCAGGGTCGCCCAGTCGCGGACGTCGTCGTCGGGGTCCTCGGTCATCGAGATCAGCAGCGCGAGCCCGTCGGCGTGGCCCGGTGGCAGGACCGCGGCCAGCGCCGCGGGGTCGGACTCGGTGCGGGTCCAGTCGTCGGAGGTGATGATCTCCAGCACCTCGGGCAGGGCGCGGGGGTCGGCGTGGTGGCCGAGAGCCCCGAGCACCGAGCGCAGCACCCGCTCGTCGCCCTCGGTGGCCGCCATCCGCCGCAGGACGGGCAGGGACTCCTCCAGGAAGGGCTTGCCCCCCTCGGTGAAGCCGAACTGGGAGAGCACGTCCACGGCGAACTCGCGCCGGCGCGGGTCCTCGGCGGCGCACGCGCGGATCGCGGCCTCGAAGGTCTCCCGGTCGCCGCGCTGCTGCAGCGAGCCCGCCACGGTCCACCAGGTCTCGGCCTCCTCGTCGAGATCCCGGTACGGCAGCGCCCGCTCGGCCAGCTCGTCGAAGGAAGGCAGCTCGCCGGTGGCCTCCTCCAGGAGGGTGGCGATCGCCGCGTGACCGCGCTGGCACTGCACTTCGAAGCCGGGATCGCCGTCGGCGTCCAGCACCGTCACGGTCACCAGGTCGGTGCCGTCCTCGGCGCGGGTGCGCCCCACCACGACGTGCGAGTCCTCCTTCACCTGGTCGGCGATCTGGTCCAGCAGCGCGCTCTCCAGCTGCGTGCCGAGCCAGTCGTAGGCGATCGCCAGCGGAGTGTCGCCCTCACCGTCCGGCCGCGCCGGGTCGGCTCCCGCGGCCAGCAGCGCGCGCACCGCCCCCAGAGCCCCCCTGCGGACGGCCAGGGTGAGGGCGGTCGTCCCGCCGTCGGTGGCGTCCTCGGCGGGCGCCCCGGCGGAGAGGAGGGTCTCGAGCGTGGTGGCGTGCCCGTTGGCGGCGGCCCAGAGCACCGCGGTCCACCCGTGGCTCTCCCGCCCGGCCGGGTCGGCTCCGGCGGCCAGCAGGGCCTCGACCGCCCCGGTGCGTCCCCAGGCCGCGGCCGCGCACAGCGGCAGCCCTTCGTCCGCACCGCCGCTGAGCCGGTCGGGGTCGGCTCCGGCGGCCAGCAGCGCCCGCACGATCTCCGTCCGCCCGCCCGTCGCCGCCCGGTAGAGCGCGGTGCTGTCACCCTCGCCCGCCGGGTCGGCGGGTGTGCCCCTCCGGAGCAGGTCCTCGGCCCGCTCGACGTCATTGCCGATAACCGCGTCCAGAAGCTCTTCGTACATGTCTCCGGATCATAGGCGGCCGGTGGCCGCGACGGCCGCCGGCCACACGCCGGGACCCGGGATCCTCACGCCGGACCGCGCCGGACCGCGCCGTCTCGTGCCGTCTCGTGCCGTCTCGCGCCGTTCGGTGTACGGGAAGGTTCCTTCTTCCGGAGGATCCACCTCCGGCAGAACTCGCGATATGTTGTGAATGTGAATGATCCGGGTGGAATCCGAGCATCAGACGCCGAACGCGAGGCCGTCGTCGAGCAGCTGAGAGTCGCCTCCGTCGAGGGCCGGCTCACCCTCGGCGAGCTGACCGAGCGCACCGAGGCGGCCTACACCGCCGTCACGCAGGCCGAGCTCGCCGTCGTCACCTCCGACCTGCCGCAGGCCGGCCGGGGCCCGGCGCCCTCGCCCGTGCCGGTCCCCCCTCCGGGCGGCCGGAAGCGGCGCTGGTTCGTCGCCGTCATGGGCGACTCCAAACGGCGCGGCAAGTGGCGGATCGACCAGGAGCTCGGCGCGGTGGCCGTGATGGGCGACGTCCTCCTCGACCTGCGCGAGGCCGAGGTGCGCACCGGTGCGGTGGTCGACATCGCCGCCACCGCGATCATGGGCGACGTGAAGATCATCGTGCCGGACGGGGTGGACGTCGACCTCGAGGGCATCGCGATCATGGGGGACAAGAAGGTCCAGGTGATCGAGGCCCCTCCGGGGGCGAACGCGCCGCGCATCCGGGTCAAGGCGTTCGCCCTCATGGGCGACGTCAAGGTCATCGGGGACTCCCGGGCCGAGCCGGTCAAGAAGACGTGGTCCGCCTGGCGGGAGCAGTGGCGCGAGCTGCGCGGGGAACTGGGCGGTGAGCCGTACCGGCCGCTGCCGCCGCACGGCTCCGGGCACCGGCTCCACCCCCCGCGCGAGCCGTGACGCGCTGACCGGTCAGGCGCTGGCGGAGCGCTCGCCCGTCCGCAGGGCCTGCTCGTACCGTTCGAGCAGCACGGCGGAGACCTCCGGAGCCGCGCCGAGGACGTCCGCGACGACCTCGGCGCCCGCGGCCAGCGCGGCGGCGCGGGTCTTGTCGGCGAAGTAGCCGGGGGCCAGCAGGTAGGGGGCGACCACCACGCGCGGGGCCCCGGCGGCGAGCAGTCGCCGGACCTCGTCCTCGGGGGTGGGCGCGGCGGCCGAGGCGTAGGCGGCGCTCACCGACCACCAGCCGCGCCCGGCCCACCGCCGGGCGATCCCGGCGACGGTCGCGTTGGCCCGGTGGTCGCTGGAGCCCGCCGAGAGCAGCACCACGGCGGTCCCCGGGTCTCCGGCGGCCACGCCGGCCTCGGCCAGGCGCCGCTCCAGGGCGTCGATCAGCAGCGGGTGCGGTCCGAGCGTCGTGCCCCGGCGCACGCGGAGGCGGGGCCGCCGGGCCGAGGCCTCGGCCAGCGCGCCGGGGATGTCCACCCGGCTGTGGTAGGCCTCGGTGAGCAGCAGCGGCAGCACCACCGCCTCGGTCAGCTCGGACAGCGCCCCGGCCAGCGTCGGCGCGGCGTGGTCGAGGTAGGCGGCGCGCACCGGGACCTCCGGCCGCGCCAGCCGTACCGCCTCCATCAGGGATTCCACCGTCGCGGCCGCGCGCGGGTCGCGCGAGCCGTGCGCCACCGCCACCAGCGGGACCGCCGGTGGCGCGGCCGAGACGGGACGGCTCACGTGTGGATGCCGCATTCGGTCTTGCCCATCCCGGCCCAGCGGCCGCTGCGCGGGTCCTCTCCCGGGGCGACCTGGCGGGTGCAGGGGGCGCAGCCGATCGAGGGGTAGTCGTCGTAGTGCAGCGGGTTGATCAGCACGCCGTTGTCGGCCATGTAGTTGTCGACGTCTTCCTGGGTCCACCGGGCGATGGGGTTGATCTTGACCATCTGCCGCTTGGCGTCCCACTCCACGACCTTGATCCCGGCCCGGGTGGCGGCCTCGTCGCGGCGGATGCCGGAGACCCAGGCGCGGTACGGCTCCAGCGCGCGGTTGAGCGGCTCCACCTTGCGCAGGTAGCAGCACAGGTCGGGGTTGCGCCCGAACAGCCGCGGACCCAGGTCGCGCTCCTGCTCGGCCACCGTCCTCGACGGCTTCACGTCGATCACGTTGACGTCATAGACCTGCTGGACCGCGTCACGGGTGCCGATCGTCTCGGCGAAGTGGTAGCCGGTGTCGATGAAGAGCACGTCCACGCCCGGCTTGACCCTGCTGACCAGGTCGATCATCAGTGCGTCGCTCATCGAGGCGGTCAGGCAGAGCCGGTCGCCGAAGGTCGCCGCCGCCCAGCGGATGATGTCGACGGCGGAGGCCTCCTCCAGGAACAGCGCGGCCGACTCGGCGATCTCCTGCAGGTCGAGCGTGCCGCGCTGCTGGCGTAATCCGATCTCGATGTCCACCAGTGTCATATGTCACCACTCCTCATTCGCTGCGCGGGTGGTCGTGCCTCGCGGACCGCTGCCGATCACGAGGTCCGCACCCCGATCCCGAGAAACTTCAACTTGAAGGCGCGGGCGCACGAGCGGCAGTACCAGCCGCCGTCGCCCTCGTAGGGCTCCAGGTCCTCTTCGCCGCAGTAGGGGCAGTGGAAGGGGACGGCCCGGCTGCTCACTTGAGGTCCGCCTCGTCGGCGCGCTGGACCCACTCGGCGAAGGTCTCACCCTCGTTCTTCTGCTTGCCGAAGTTGCGCAGCACCCGCTCGACGTAGTCGGGGAGCTCCTCGGAGGTGGCCTTCAGGCCGCGGACCTTGCGGCCGAAGCCGGCGTTGACGCCCAGGGAGCCGCCCAGGTGGATCTGGAAGCCCTCCACCTGCTCACCCGCCTCGTTCACGACGAGCTGGCCCTTGAGGCCGATGTCGGCGGTCTGGATGCGCGCGCAGGAGTTCGGGCAGCCGTTGACGTTGATGGTCAGCGGCTCGGCGAAGTCCGGCAGGCGGGTCTCCAGCTCGTCGATCAGGTTGGACGCGGTGTTCTTGGTGTCGACGATCGCCAGCTTGCAGAACTCGATGCCGGTGCAGGCCATGGTCTGGCGGCGGAAGGTGGAGGGGTTGACCTGCAGGTCGTTGGCCTCCAGCTCGGCCACGAGGCTGTCCACCCGGTCCGGCGCGACGTCGAGGACGACCATCTTCTGCTCGACCGTGGTGTGGACCCGCCCGGAACCGTGCCGCTCGGCGATGTCGGCGATCAGGTGCAGCTTGTCCCCGTCGAGGCGGCCGACCCGCGGCGCGAAGCCGACGTAGAAGTTGCCGTCCTTCTGCGGGAAGACGCCCACGTGGTCACGGCGGCCGCCGCGCGGGAGCTCGGGCGCGGGGCCGTCCGGCAGGGTGTAGCCGAGGTACTCCTTCTCCAGGATCGCGCGGAACTTCTCGGCGCCCCAGTCGTTGACCAGGAACTTGATCCGCGCCCGGTGGCGCAGGCGGCGGTAGCCGTAGTCGCGGAAGATGCCGATCACGCCGCCGTAGACCTCGGAGGCCTGCTCGGGGGTGACGAAGACGCCGAGCCGCTTGGCCAGCATCGGGTTGGTCGACAGGCCGCCGCCGACCCACAGGTCGTAGCCGCGCTCGCCGTGCTCGTTGACGACGCCGACGAAGGCCACGTCGTTGATCTCGTGCACGGTGCAGTGCGCCGGGCAGCCCGACAGCGCCGACTTGAACTTGCGCGGAAGGTTGGAGTACTCGGGGTTGCCGATGTAGTCCTCGTGGATCCGGCTGATCTGCGCGGTGGCGTCGAGGACCTCCTCGGCGTCGATGCCGGCCAGCGGGCAGCCGATGATGACGCGCGGGGTGTCGCCGCAGGCCTCGGTGGTGGACAGGCCCACCGCCTCCAGCCGCCGCCAGATGTCCGGGACGGACTCGATCTCGATCCAGTGGAGCTGGATGTTCTGCCGGTCGGTGACGTCGGCGGTGCCGCGGCCGTACTCGTTGGAGATGTCGGCGATGACGCGCAGCTGCTCCAGGTTGAGCCGGCCGCCGTCGATCCGGACGCGGAGCATGAAGTAGCGGTCGTCGAGCTCCTCCGGCTCCAGGACCGCGGTCTTGCCGCCGTCGATCCCGGGCTTGCGCTGGGTGTAGAGCCCGTACCAGCGCATCCGGCCCCGCAGGTCGGCCGGATCGATGGAGTCGAACCCGCCCTTGGAGTAGATGTCGATGATCCGCTGGCGGACGTTGAGCCCGTCGTCGTTCTTCTTGAGCTCTTCGTTCTTGTTCAGCGGCTCGCGGTAGCCGAGAGCCCACTGACCTTCGCCTCGCGGGCGCTTGTGGTGGCGGTTGGCCGGACGGGCCGGGGTCGTCATGTGCGCGTCCTTATCGGATCGTGGGTGATTTCCGGGCACACGCACAGGCACCTCCCGCCTCGTCGTTGAGTACGGGGGTCGATCGCTCAGAGAAGGTCACTCGGAGAAGAACGCCTGTCACGCGCCCGAGCTGGCAGAAATCAGCGAGGGGCGACGGTCAACGGACGTCACAACAGATGGCGCTGCGGACACGCAGAAGGTCGACGTGGCGTCGCACGACGAGCATGGGGTCCGCTGGCATGTCCATGACGATACCTTGGCGGCCCGAGATGTCCAATATAAAGTCCACACTCTGGACGCCGGGCGACCCGCGCGACCTCCTCCGACGCCGCTCCGGATGCGGTTCAGCCCTGGCGGGGCCAGACCAGCGGGGACTCGCGGGGCTCCTCCGCGGCGATCTGGTGCTGGCAGTCGCACCACGACCCGCCCCGGCACTTCTCGTGGCGGCGGTCCTTGCACTCCCGACAGATCATGTCTCCATTGTGCCCCCGTCCCCCGGTCGCGCACGGGGCCGGGACGGGCCGCCGGCGCGCGGGCCCGCGGCGCGTCCCGCCGGGTGAGGGGGTTTCTCCGCAGGTGGCCCGGGCAGTGACACGGGGTCGGGTCGCCCGTGATCGGACTCGTTATAGCGGACCGCAAGGAATACCGTTGGGTGCCATGACGTCCACTGAGGCCTCGCCGCAGCGGCCCGGGCCCGGCAAGCGCGCGCGGCGCCGGGGCCACTCCCGGCTGCGCCGGCACAGCGCCAGGCTCCGGGCCGGGCTGTCGTGGGTGCGCGGCACCGACACCTGGACGCTGCTCGTCGCCACGACCAACGCCGGCGTCAACTACCGGGTCACCGGCCTGGCGGGGGAGGCGGCCTTCTTCGCGCTGCTGTCGCTGCCGCCGTTCGTGCTCGGCCTGATCGGCGTGGTCGGCCAGCTCACCGGCGTCTTCGGCCCGGAGACCGTGCAGGACGTCAGGACCTGGATCGAGGCGCAGGCGCACCTGCTGTTCACCGACAACGCCGTGGACACCGTCGTCACCCCGCTCATCAGCGACGTGCTGAAACCGGAGAACCAGGTCTCGCTGATCTCGCTGGGCTTCCTGCTCGCCCTCTGGTCGGGTTCGCGGGCGCTGTTCGTCTACGTGGACCTGATCGCCCTGGCCTACGGGCTCGGCGAGGAGCGCGGCATCATCCGCACCCGCCTGATGTCCTTCGGGCTCTATCTCGCGGGCCTGCTGAGCGGCCTGTTCGTCATGCCGGTCCTGGTGCTGGGCCCGGCGGCGCTGCAGGGCGCGCTGCCGCCCGACTACACCATGCTGGTGGACATCCTCTACTGGCCGGTCGTCGTCGTCGGCTCGGTCTTCTTCCTCACCCTGCTCTACCACGTGAGCGTCCCGGTGCGCACGCGCTGGTGGCGGGAGACGCCCGGGGCCGTGCTCGCGCTCATCATCTGGATCGCCTGCGCCGCGGTGCTGCGCGAGGTCCTCGCCGCGTGGTTCTCCCCGGTCTCCATCTACGGCTCGCTGGCCGCCCCCGTCGCGGTGCTGCTCTGGCTCTACATCACCGCCCTGGCCGTGCTCATCGGCGCCACGCTCAACGCCGAGGTGGACCGGCTCTGGCCGGCGGACGGCACCGGCCGCGTCGGCCGGACGGGCGAGTCCGCTATCGTCTAAGCCGCGACTGGCGCATTGGGTGGGCAACCACCGGGGAGCGGAATGGCGGAGGCCGCGCGCCTGGGTCTTCGCGCGTTGTCAACGATGACAAGGAGTGAAGGCGCAATGAGTTCTCTTTCCAGTGTCGATCCGCAGATCGCCGAACTCGTCAAGGCGGAGGAACGCCGCCAGGCCGACACCGTCAAGCTGATCGCCTCGGAGAACTACGTCTCCAAGGCCGTGCTCGAGGCCACGGGGACCGTTCTCACGAACAAGTACTCCGAGGGTTACGCCGGCAAGCGCTACTACGAGGGCCAGCAGGTCATCGACCAGATCGAGACCCTCGCCATCGACCGCGCCAAGTCGCTGTTCGGCGTGAACCACGCCAACGTCCAGCCCTACTCGGGCTCGCCCGCCAACCTCGCCGTCTACATGGCCTTCCTCAACCCCGGCGACACCGTGATGGGCATGGGCCTGCCCTTCGGCGGCCACCTCACCCACGGCTGGTCGGTCTCGGCCACCGGCAAGTGGTTCAACCCGGTCCGGTACGGCGTGCGCAAGGACACCGGCCGCGTCGACATGGACGAGGTCCGTGAGATCGCGCTGCGCGAGCGCCCCAAGCTGATCTTCTGCGGCGGCACCGCCATCCCGCGCACGATCGACTTCCCGGCCTTCGCGGAGATCGCCCGCGAGGTCGGCGCCGTCCTCGCCGCCGACATCGCCCACATCGCCGGCCTGGTCGCCGGTGGCGCCCACCCCTCGCCGGTCGGCCACGCCGACGTCATCTCCACCACCACCCACAAGACGCTGCGCGGCCCCCGCGGCGCCATGCTCATGGCCACCTCCGACGAGCACGCCACCGCGCTGAACAAGGCCGTCTTCCCCGGCCTGCAGGGCGGCCCGCACAACCACACCACCGCGGCCATCGCGGTGGCGCTCAAGGAGGCCTCCACCGACGAGTTCAAGGCCTACGCCCGCCAGGTCGTCCTGAACGCGCAGGCGCTGGCCGAGGAACTCAAGGGCCGCGGCTTCGACCTCGTCTCCGGCGGCACCGACAACCACCTCATCCTGTTCGACCTGACCCCCAAGGGCATCGGCGGCAAGCCGGCCGCCCAGGCGCTGGACCGGGCCGGCCTGGAGACCAACTACAACACCGTGCCGTTCGACACGCGCAAGCCGTTCGACCCCTCGGGCATCCGGATCGGCACCGCCGGTGTCACCAGCCGGGGCATGGGCGTGGCCGAGATGCGGCAGATCGGCGCCTGGATCGACCAGGTCGTCACGGCCCTGGCCAAGGGCGAGGACGAGGCCGAGCACGTCATCGGCCGCGTGCACGCCGAGGTGCTCGAGCTGACCTCGCAGTTCCCGGCTCCGGGCCTGTGAGGGACGGCCGCGGTTAACCCCTTGCGATCGGAAGCCGGGTCCGCGCTATAGTGGACCCGGCTTCGTCGCTGCGTCGAGAGCAGCGGCCATGACACCGGGAGGTGAGGACTATGCGGGTTTTTCTGGTGAGCCTGCCGTCCATCAACCCCCGGGTGTCCCTCTAGCCGCTTCCAGCGCGGGCACCCGGCTTTCGAAAAGGGTGTACCCACGTTGTCCTCGCCAGTTCTCTCTGGTTCTTACGATCTTTCTTCGCTCGGCTGGAACGACTCTCTCGCCGCCGAGCTCCCCGCCGGTACGATTCCCGCCCGAGTGGCCCGCGTCGACCGCGGCGCCGCCGAGGCGCTCTGTGCCGACGGCCATCTGACGGTCCACTACAGCGCGCGGGTACGGCGGGCCGCCGCGGCCGACCCGGTGGCCCTGCCCTGCGTGGGCGACTGGGCCGCGCTCCGGCGGTTGCCCGAGGGGCGTTTCGAGCTCGACGCGCTCCTGCCGCGCCGTACCGCCTTCGTCAGGGGAGGGGTGGGCCGCACCTCGCAGGGCGGGCTGTCCGGCGACTCCCAGGGGCAGGTCCTGGCCGCCAACGTCGACGTCGTCTTCGTCGCCGAGCCCGCTCTGCACGCCACCGACACCGCCGACCTGGGCCGGATCGAGCGGCTGCTCGCGCTGGCCTGGGAGAGCGGCGGGCAGCCGGTGGTGCTCGTCACCAAAGCCGACCTCGTCGGTGACAGCCTCGACTACCTGATGGGCGAGGTCGCCGCGGCCGCACCAGGCGTGGACGTCCATGCGGTCTGCTCCCTCACCGGACAGGGCGTGGACATCGTCCGCGGCTACCTGGGCGGGACCCGCACCGCCGTGGTGCTGGGCGCCTCGGGCGCGGGCAAATCCACCCTGGTCAACGCGCTGGCGGGGGAGGCGGTGATGGAGACCCAGCAGGTCCGCGCCGGGGACGGCCGGGGACGGCACACCACCGTGCACCGTGAGCTCATCCCGCTCGGCGGGGGCGGGCTCGTCATCGACACCCCCGGCATCCGGCGGATCGGCCTGTACGACATGGGCGAGGGCGTGGACCTGGTCTTCTCCGACATCGAGGAGCTGGCGGCGCGGTGCAGGTTCGCCGACTGCGGGCACGACAGCGAGCCCGGTTGCGCCGTCATCGCCGCGATCGAGGACGGCACGCTCCCCGAGCGGCGGCTGGCGAGCTGGAACAAGCTCCAGCGGGAGGCCACCTGGATGGCGTCCAGGACCGACGCGAGGCTCCGCAAGGAGCTGCAGAACAAGTGGAAGGTCATCCACAAGGAGATGCGGAAGCCCGGCCGTAACCGTCCCTGAGATGTGGGTATGACCGCTATGTGAGTTATGTGACAGTATCCCCGGTCCGGAAGGGGCCGGGCTCATGAGCGGTGACCCGGGAGTGCGCCTGCCCTTCGCCGGCCGGGCGGAGGCGGGCGTCCTCCTGGGCGAGAGACTCTCGGCCCTGGGGCTGGAGGACCCGATCGTGCTCGCGCTGCCGCGCGGGGGAGTGGAGGTGGCCGTTCCCGTCGCGGTGCGGCTGGGCGGCGTGCTCGACGTGCTGGTCAGCAGGAAGATCGGCCATCCGGCCAACCCGGAGTTCGGGGTGGGGGCGGTGGCCGAGGGCGGTGAGCCCGTCTTCGACGAGGGCGTGCTGGCACGCCTGGGGCTGACCGAGGAGGACCTCGCCCACGTGGTCGAGGCGGAGCGCGCCGAACTGGCCCGGCGCGTCGAGGTCTACCGGAGGGAACGGCGGCTGCCCGCGCCGGGCGGCAGGAACGTGGTCGTGGTCGACGACGGGCTGGCCACGGGCGTCACCGCCCGGGCGGCGCTGCGCGCGGTCGGGGCGGGGCGTCCCGGGCGGCTGGTGCTCGCCGTCCCGGTGGCGGCGCCGGAGACGGCGCGGGCCATGCGGACGGAGGCCGACGAGGTGGTGACGCTCGCCACGCCTCCGGACTTCTACGCTGTGGGACAGTGGTACCGGAGGTTCGACCAGCTCGGCGACGCCGATGTTCTCGACCTGCTCGACACCTGGGCCCGTGCGCGGGACAGCGTGTGATCTCGCAGGAACGTCAGCGAGATCACACGTGCGGGGGAAAGCCGGGTGGAGGTTTGTTCAGGCGACGGCGCTGATGCCGGCGCTGGCGGCGCGGCGCATGCGACGGCGGCGCTCGGAGGCGCGCTCGTCCTCGTTCAGGCCGCCCCAGGTGCCGTACTTCTCCGGACGGGACAGCGCGTAGTCAAGGCACTCGGCGCGGACGGGGCACTGGCCGCAGATGGCCTTGGCCTTACGCTCGCGGATATCACGCTCGGGCTGACGCTCGCCATCGGGACCGAAGAAGAGCACAAGGTCCTCGCCCCGGCACGCGGCGTCATCCTGCCAGCCCCAGCTGGGCCGAGGCCGGGCGGTCTGCCGACGTACCTGAGACATGAGAAAACCACCTTCTAGTGAGAAGTATTTCGGGTTACTACCGCATTGGACGTTTTTGACATCCTTGGAGCCAACGCGTGGACCGGCCGCGATGTTCCCTCTGTCAGGTCAACACGGGCGTGGCATACCGCACAGGCAAAAGCCTGTCCAGCGAGACCAGCCGATAGGTGGTGATCGTGTCGGCGCAAGCCGTACCACATGGCGTCGTGAACGTCATGGGTTCAACCACTACCCGAAAACGGGCGCCGTCACCGAGCACGATGACTTCGGTGGCGGACCCGTCCGACCTGGAGGACTCCACGGCCACTCCGCCGACCGAGAGCTCACCCGTGTGGGCACGGACGAAATGCTCGGCGGCTTGCAATGGCTCAGGGATGCCTGCGCGTCCCCGGAAACGGTCGAGGATGACCTCGCCGGACCGGTACGCGTTGGCTGCTGCGATCGCAGCAGCCTGAGACATGCTGCCGTAGTAAAGGCCGTGTGGCAAGCACACCAGATTGGCGGCGTAGCGATCGCCGCCAACATGTGATGTTTCCCATACTCTGTCCGGCAAAACCTCTGCCAGGGAACGAGCAAGGGGAAGTCCAATGCGGGCGCAGCACGCGTTGCGCTTGGCGTGCGTACAGACCAGAAAAACCGGCTCACTCACAAGTATGCAGGACTCGGGGAGCACTCCGGCCACCAGAGCGTCCAAGTCAAGATCGTCCGGGTCGGCGAGCCAGGCCTCGGCGATCCAGGGCTCGGCCGCCGTGGAGTCGGCGACCATGACGTGGACGCCGTCCCGCGCGGGGCTTCTCCGGTCGGTCCTGCGGATCAGCTGGGGGCGGATGCCGAGGCGCGTCGCCCGTTTGATAAGGGTGTGAACGTCCTCGGGGAGGACGCAGTCCTCCAGGTGGGAGGCCCACGGTCCGGAGTGCTCGATGAGCAGCCAGAACCGGGCGCCGACCGTGGCACTGGCGTACACGGGCACATCGCCGGTGTGGCAGCCCGAGGGGTGCGTGCATCCCTTGGCCGCCCTGCCGGAAACGTTCACCGTGCTCACACACCCTCCCTATCCAGACTTAGGTAAGACTAACCTAAGGGATTCGAGGGCATGTCGTAGGGGGGGCGGGATGGATGAAGGCATCCCGCGCGTGCCGGGTCTAATCCCGGTAGGTCAGCGCAGCCTCCGCCGCGGGCAGGGCCGCCTCCCGGTCCCGGGGGACGAGGCCGATCCGGGTCCTGCGGTCCAGCAGGTCGGCGGCGTCCAGGGCTCCCTCGTGCCGGACCGCCCACACCAGCTCGGCCACGGTGACCCCGGTCGGCAGCGTCTCGGCCAGCGCCGGATCGGAGAGCGCCAGCGCGTGCACGCCTTCCGCCTCGCCTCCGTACCGCTCCACCAGCCGCGCGGGAGCGTCGACCCCCGGATGGAGGACGCCGACCAGGGGCAGCCGCGCCGTACGGCTCCCGCCCGCGTCCAGGCCGCGCAGCCGGACGGCGTGGTCCACCGCGTCCTCGGCCATCCGCCGGTAGGTGGTCAGCTTGCCGCCGACGACCGTGACCACCCCGCCGGGGGAGGTGAGCAGGGCGTGCCTGCGCGACAGGTCGGCGGTACGCCCCTCGGCGGCCAGCAGCGGCCGGAGCCCGGCGAAGGTGCCGGCCACCTCCTCGCGCCGGACGGCCGTGCCCAGCACCGAGTTGAGCACGCCGAGCAGGAACGCCACGTCCTCCTCCGGAGCCTCGGGGACGTCGGGGACCGGCCCCTCCACCGGCTCGTCGGTCAGCCCGACGTAGATCCGCCCGTCGGCCTGGGGCAGCACCAGCGCGAAGCGGTTGCCCTCGCCGGGGATCGGGACGTGCAGGCCCGCCTTCAGACCGGGCAGGGTCTCCGGCCGGAGCACCAGGTGGGTGCCGCGCGAGGGACGCAGCCGGAGGTCCGGGTCGAGGCCCGCGGCCCAGACCCCCGCGGCGTTGATCACGGCTTTCGCCCGGATCGTGAAGGTCTCCCCGGTCAGCTCGTCGCGGACCAGTGCCCCGTCCCCGGCCAGCTCCAGCGCGCGGCACCGGGTCAGGACCCTGGCCCCCTGCGCGGCGGCCGTCCTGGCCAGCGCGACCACCAGCCGGGCGTCGTCGACCAGCCGCCCGTCCCAGGAGAGCAGGGCCCCGCGCAGCCCGCGCGGGTTCAGCGGCGCGGCCAGCTCCAGCGCCCGGGAGGCGGAGATCCGGGAGGGGCCCGGAAGCAGTCGGCGCGGCGTGCGGGCGGTGGCGCGCAGTCCGTCGCCCAGCCGGTAGCCGGTCATCACCAGCGCCGCCTGGGCTGTGGAGACCTCCGGGGTCAGCGGAAGGAGGTACGGCTGGGCCCGGACCAGGTGCGGGGCGGTGCGGCGGAGCAGCACGCCGCGTTCGACCGCGCTCTCGTGGGCCACCCCGAGCTGCCCCCTGGCGAGGTAGCGCAGGCCGCCGTGGATCATCTTGGAGCTCCACCGCGAGGTGCCGAACGCCAGGTCGCAGGCGTCGATCGCGGCCACCGACAGGCCGCGGGAGGCCGCGTCGAGCGCCGCCCCCGCCCCGGTGGCGCCCAGCCCGACCACCAGCACGTCGACGGCCAGGCCGCCGGCCAGCTCGGCGAGCTCGCGGGAGCGGCGGGCGGCGTTGAGGGAGGATCTCATGGCGACAGGTACCTCTCCAGAAGGGTGGCGAGTTCGGCGTCCAGCTCGCCCTCGGTGACGGGGCCGAGCATGGTCGGCCCGGAGAGCAGGAAGGACTGGGCGGTCAGCAGCACGGCCCTGGCCATCGCCTCGGGCTCGCCCGGCCGTACGGTGCCCTGGTCCTGGCCCCGTGCGATCCCCAGTTCGATCAGGGCGAGCATGGCGTCGTGGCTGGAGCCCCGGCGGTCCAGCAGGTACGGCAGGAGCAGCTCGGGGTCCACTTCGACGATCTTGCGCCAGAGCGGGTGGCCGCGCAGTGCCCGCACCACCCCGACGGCGGCGGTGACCGGGTCCTCTGTGGCGAAGCCGCCCGCGACGAGCACCCACTCGCGGGTCATCAGGTCGGCGACCAGACTCCGCACGTCGGGCCAGTGGCGGTAGACGGTCATCCGGGAGACCCCGGCCCGGCGCGCCACGTCGGTGAGAGTGGTGCGCCGCACCCCGACGGCGAGCACCACCTCGCGCGCCGCGTCGAGGACGGCGTCGCCGTGCCCCCCGCGGCTCTCGCGCTCCCCGTGGCCCCTGTGCGCAGCGTTCCGGGGTTCGTCGGGGTCCTCGCCGCCATTGCTGACCGTATTGTGACGAATGGACGTCATATGTCACAGTGTAGGGGTGGAAACTCATCGTGCGGAAGCGGTAACCCCGGAGAACCTGACGACCCCCAACACCCCGGCGACTCCGGCGACCGCCGCGGAACCCATGCTCTGGTCCGGCTGGGGCGACCCCGCCAGAGCCGCCGACCTGCCGGAACCGGTCCGCAAGCTGCTCCAGGAGATCCTGGGCGTGCGCGCGCCCGACGCGCCCGCGGTGAGCCTGGGCGAGGTGCGGCTGCCCGCCGCGGCGCTCCCCGCGGCCGTCTTCGCCGAGCTGGAGTCCGCCGTCGGCGCCGGGAACGTGCGCTCCGGCGAGGAAGCACGCGTCCGCCACACCCGGGGCAAGTCCACCCCCGACCTGATGCGCATGCGCGCCGGGGACGGCTCCGACGCCCCCGACGCCGTGGTGCTGCCCGGCTCGCACGACGAGGTGCTGGAGCTGCTGCGGATCTGCGCCGCGAACCGGGTCGCGGTGGTCCCCTTCGGCGGGGGCACCTCGGTCGTCGGCGGGCTGACCCCGGTACGCGAAGGGTTCACCGGGGTCGTCGCGCTGGACCTGGCCCGGCTGAACCGGCTCGTCTCGGTGGACACCGAGTCGATGGTCGTGGAGGTGGAACCGGGCCTGCGAGGGCCGCAGGCCGAGGAACTGCTGGCCGCCCACGGGCTCACTCTGGGGCACTTCCCCCAGTCGTTCGAATACGCCACGCTGGGCGGTTTCGCCGCGGCGCGCTCCAGCGGCCAGGCCTCGGCCGGGTACGGCCGCTTCGACGACATGGTCGTCGGGATGACCGTGGCCACCCCGCGCGGGACCCTCGACCTCGGCCGCGCGCCCAAGTCCGCGGCCGGACCCGACCTGCGCCAGGTGATCCTCGGCTCGGAGGGCGCCTTCGGGGTGATCACCTCGCTCCGGCTCCGGGTGAACCGGATCCCCGCCGCGCGGATCTACGAGGGCTGGCGCTTCGCCTCCTTCGCCGAGGGCACGGCCGCGTTGCGCCGCCTGGCGCAGGACGGCCCGCTGCCGACCGTGCTGCGTCTGTCGGACGAGACCGAGACGATGATCGGCCTGGCCAAGCCCGGGGAACTCGGCGGCCCGGCGACCGACGCCGGCTGCCTGGTGATCGCGGGTTACGAGGGCGAGGCCGCCGAGGCGGCCGGGCGCCGCGAGCGGGCCGCCGCGGTCCTGGCCGGGCTCGGCGGGACCTGCCTGGGCGCCGGCCCCGGCGAGTCCTGGGCGCACGGCCGCTACTCGGCCCCCTACCTGCGCGACTCCCTGCTCGCCGCCGGCGCCACGGTGGAGACCCTGGAGACGGCCGGGTTCTGGTCCGGCCTGCCGCGCCTGTACGACGCCGTGCGGCTCTCGCTGCACGGCTCGCTCGGCTCGCCGCTGGTGATGTGCCACATCTCCCACGTGTACGGCACCGGCGCCTCGCTGTACTTCACCGTCGTCACGGCCCAGAGCGGGGACCCGGTCGGGCAGTGGGAGGCGGCCAAGCGCTCGGTCAACGAGGCGATCGTCGCGGCGGGCGGCACGATCTCCCACCACCACGGCGTCGGCCGCGACCACCGCGACGCCTACGCCGCCGAGATCGGCGAGCTGGGAGCGGAGGTCCTGCGAGGGATCAAGGAGCGCCTCGACCCCGAAGGCGTCCTCAATCCCGGCGTGCTGGTCCCCTGAGGCCCGGCGCCCGCCGGGAGGCGGTCACCCGGGCGCGCCGGCCGGATCGGACGACCCTCAGAAGACGATCACCTGGCGGACGGCCTCGCCGGTGTGCAGGCGGTCGAAGCCCTCGTTGACCTCGTCCAGGGTCAGCCGGTGCGACAGCAGCGCGTCCACCGGCAGGACCCCGGCCCGGTACATGTCGATGAAGCGCGGCACGTCCCGGCGGGGCACGCACGAGCCCAGGTAGCTGCCCCGGAGCGTGCGCTCCTCGGCGACCAGGCTGAGGGCGGGCAGGACCAGCTCGCGGGAGGGGTCCGGCAGGCCGACGGTCACCGTGGTGCCGCCCCGGGCCGTGGCCCGGTAGGCCTGCTCCAGGACCGGGACCACCCCGGTGGTGTCGACGACCTTCTCGGCCCCGCCGCGGGTGATCTCCCGGACCGCCTCGACGGCGTCCGGGCCGCCCGCGACGGTGTGCGTCGCGCCGAGCTTGCGCGCCAGCTCCAGCTTGGACTCCACCACGTCCACCGCGACCAGGGTCGCCGCCCCGGCGGCCTTCGCCGCCAGCAGCGCGGCCAGCCCGACCCCGCCCAGCCCGAACACCGCGACGCTGTCGCCGGGCGCGACCTGCGCGCTGTAGAAGGCGGCGCCCGCGCCGGTCAGCACGGCGCAGCCGAACAGGGCGGCGATCTCCGCGGGCAGCTCCGGATCGACCTTGACCGCCGAGCGCGCCGAGACGACCGTGTACTCCGAGAAGGCCGACACGCCGAGATGGTGCCAGGGGCGGCCGCCCTCGGCGTCGGCGAAGCGCAGCCCGCCGCCGAGCAGGGTGCCGCTCCCGTTGGCCGCCGCACCCGGCTCGCACAGCGCGGGACGGCCCCCGGCGCAGCGAGGGCAGTGCCCGCAGGCCGGGACGAAGGCCAGCACCACGTGGTCGCCGGGGGCGAACTCGGTGCCCTCGCCCGTCGCCACGACCTCGCCGGCGGCCTCGTGGCCGAGGGCCATCGGCAGCGGCCGGGGGCGGGAGCCGTTGATCACCGAGAGGTCCGAGTGGCACAGCCCCGCCGCCCGCACCCGGATCAGCAGCTCTCCGGGGCCGGGCGGGTCGAGTGTCAGCGGCATGACCTGCAGGGGGCGCGAGTCCGCGTAGGGGGCCGGGCGGCCCGCCTCCACCAGGACGGCCGTACGGGTGGACGTGCTCATTCGTCGATCACCAATTTCTCCATGGCGGCGCGCAGCGGCGCCGGGATCTCGGCGGGCCTGCGGGTCTCCCGGTCCACGAAGACGTGGACGAAGTGGCCCTCCGCCACGACGGTCGCGCCGTCCTCGCGGAACAGGCCGAGCTCGTAGCGGACGCTGGAGCGGCCCAGCCTCCCGATCCGGAGCCCGACCCGGACGGCCTCGGGGAAGGAGACCGAGGCCTTGTAGACGCAGTGCGACTCCACGCACAGGCCGATGGCGTCACCCCCGTGGATGTCCAGGCCCGCGGTCCTGATCAGCCACGTGTTGATCACCGTGTCCATCAACGAGTAATGGACGGCGTTGTTCATGTGGCCGTAGACGTCGTTGTCCTTCCACCGTGTGGGGACGGTCTCCCAGTGCGCGTACACGGACAGAACTATATTCCAGAGCTGTACGGCGGTCGCGCGGGGCTGGGATGATCGCCTCTCCGGCAGGCCGGGAGGGGAGCACCGATGGGCGGACGCGGCGCCGTTCACCTGGCGAGGGCGCAGGCGGCGGGCCGTCGCGCCGGACGGCGGCCGCCCCCGTGGGCCGCCCGCGGGGGAGCGGCGCTGGCGCTGGCGCTGGCCGCCGCAGGGGCGTTCCTCTGGGCCGACGACGGGCCTCCCGATCCGGTGGAGACGGTGTTCGCCGACGACTTCGCCGCGGGGACGAAGGGCTGGACCGGCACGCCGGGCGGTACATCCGAGCCTTCCGGACTCCCCGCTCCTCCCGCGCCCTCCGGCGCCGTCTCCTCCTCCGGCGCTGCCGGTCCCCCCGGCGCCGCAGGCCGCGGCCTCCGGCTGACCGCCGGCGCCGCGGCCCCCGACCGGCTCGCGCTCGCGCCGCTCACCGCCGCCCCGCCGGTGACCGCCCTCCTGAACGTCCGGATGCGTGTCCACGAGGCGGGGAGCGGCGGCCGGGCCGGGCTTTCCTGCCGCTCGGGCCCGGGCGGCAGGAACGGCTACGACCTGTTCGTGGAAGGCGACGGGAGGGCCGTGATCGCCAAGGTGGCCGGCGGGGTCCAGGTCTCCCGCCTGGCGGTGGCCGGGCAGGCGCCGCGACGGCGGCTGGACGAGCCGGGCCGGGCCGTCGACCTGGAGGCGGTCTGCCTGACGGAGCCGCGCAGGACGCTGCTGACGCTCTGGGTGGACGGCAGGCGCGTGGCCGACGCCGTGGACGGCGGCGCGCCGTTCCCGGTGACCGCGGTGGGCGTGATGGCGGGGCGGGAGCCGGAGGGCGGGACCCCGACCCGGGTGGACTTCCACGACTTCCGCCTCAGCAGGTTCTGACCGGGATGCACGCCGTGCCCGGAAATTGCCGTGATTTGCCGTGTAATCAGATTTCTCGTTCCATCAGATGATCGTTCCAACCTAGGATCGTCCGCTGTGATGGCATACGGACTTCCCCCGGTCCTCGCCCTGGAATCCGCCGACCCGGTCGAGCTCGGCCCCTACCGCGTCGCCGGGCGTCTCGGCCGGGGCGGCATGGGCACGGTCTATCTCGGCGAAGGTCCCTCGGGCCCCGTGGCGATCAAGGTGATCAACCGCCACCTGGCCGCCGACCCCGAGTTCGTGGCGCGCTTCCGGAGCGAAGTGGCCGCGGCGCGCAGGGTCAGCCGCTTCTGCACCGCTCCGGTGCTCGACGCCAGACTGGAGGGCGAGCCGCTCTGGGTGGTCACCGAGTACGTCGCCGGTCCCGATCTGGCCCGGCTGCTGCGCGAGCAGGGGCCGCTGACCGGGTCCAACCTGGAGGCCCTGGCGGTCGGGGTGGCGGCGGCGCTCACCGCCATCCACGGCGCGGGGGTGGTCCACCGCGACCTCAAACCCGCCAACGTGCTGCTCTCCCCGCTCGGCCCGCGGGTGATCGACTTCGGCATCGCCCGCGCCCTGGACGCGGGCCGGGGGCAGACCGTCACCGGCAAGATCCTCGGCACCCCGGAGTACATGGCGCCGGAACTGGTCTCCGAGAGCAGGTCGGGCCCGCCCGCCGACGTCTTCGCGTGGGGCTGCGTGGTGGCCGCCGCCGCGACCGGCGCCTCGCCGTTCGCCTCCAGGACCGTGCCGGAGGCGCTCTACCGCGTGGTCCACGACACCCCGAACCTGGACGGTCTCGACCCGGACCTGCGCGGCCTGGTCGAGGCGGCCCTGGACAAGGACCCGCTGGCCCGGCCGTCGGCCATGGACCTGCTGTCGGGGCTGGTCGGGCAGAAGGAGGCGGCGGACACCGTCAGGGTGGCGGGCACGGTCCGGCTCGACCTCTCCGGCCTGGTCGCGCCGACCGCCCGCGTGGCCGCGGGAGAGGAGCCCGCCGGGCGCTCCCGCCTCCCGCGGCGGCCGTACCTGGTGGGCGGCGCGGTGGGCGGGGCGCTGCTGCTGGCGGCGGCCGGGGTGCTCGGCGTCCGGGCGCTGTCGGAGGGACCGCCCGAGATCACCGACGTGCTCTACCAGGACGACTTCGGCAACGACACGTCCGGCTGGTACAGCGACGGCACCCGGGTGGACACGCGGCAGGGGTACACCGGGGACGGCCGCTATACGATCTCCACCGACTCCACGGAGTACTCGCGGCTCGGTGCCGCGCCGGTCAACGCCGAGTCTCCCGAGCACGCCCTGGTCAGCGCCAAGATCGATATCGCGGCCGGGACCCCGCACAGCGCGTGGGGCGGGGTCTTCTGCGAGTACAGGCTCGACGACAAGCACTTCTCCTACTACATCGCCGAGGCCCGTCCCGACGGGCGCGCGCGCATCCGCAAGGTCACCGAGACGACCTCCCTGGACCTGACGGCCGACACCGTGGTGCCGGATTTCAAGAAGAACGGGGCGGTGCTGCGGGCCGAGTGCGAGCGGGGCGGCGATCAGGTGAGGGTGGCCCTGTGGGCGGGCGACGCGCCGGTGGCCGAGGTCGTGGACGAGGAGGCCGCCGGCGCCAAGGGGAAACCCAAGTTCGGGCTCTCCGCCAGCAAGTGGACCGGAGCCGACCAGGACACCCGCGTGTACTTCGACGACTTCCGGATCGGCCGACTTCCATGAGCGACACCCCCCGGAACAGCCGCATGATCGCGGAATCGCGGCCAGAATACTGACCATGGTGGATGTCGGGCAGGCAGCGGAGCGCGGGCGTGAGGTCTCCTCCCGGGTCTCCGAGGAGGGGGCGGGCTGGGACTGCGTCGAGATCGGCACGTTCAAGGACCTGCGGCCGCACCGGGAGTCGTTCTCCTGGCTCAACCTGCGCACGCTCTGGCGCTCCCGCAACGAGATCCTCGCCGGGCTGTTCGGCGACCCGTCGGGGCAGGTCCGGGCACGCTGGGTCGGGTCGCAGCGGGACCGGGGCATCGACCCCTCCTTCCGGATCCCGATGGACGTCGGGGAGGAGTTCTCCTTCCTGGTCCTGGGCGACACGGGGGAGGGCGACGCCTCGCAGTACGCCGTGGTCCCCGGCATGCTCAAGATCGGAGATGACACCGACTTCGCGGTCATCGCCAGCGACGTCATCTACCCCACCGGCTCCGGCAACGAGTACGACGACAAGTTCTTCCGCCCGTACCAGGACTACCGGGCGCCGATCTACGCGATCCCCGGCAACCACGACTGGTACGACGGGCTCGGCGGCTTCATGCGCGTCTTCTGCGACGCCGAGGCGCTGAAGGCCCGCGAGGAGGGGTTCAAGCTCTCGCCGTCGGGACTGCGCGGGCTGCTCTGGCGCAAGCCCGAGGAGATCGACGAGGCGCGGCTGTCCAGGGCGCGCGAGCGCCGGTCGCTGCCCGGGCAGCGGGCCGTCCAGCCGGGGCCGTACTGGGCGATGGAGACCCCGGGCCTGCTCATCGTGGGTGTGGACACCGGCATCCGCGGCGACCTCGACCGCGAGCAGGCCAACTGGCTCAGGGAGGTCTCGCGCGACCCCCGGCCGAAGGTGCTGATCACCGGCAAGCCCATCTACACCCGCAACGAGTACAAGCCGTCGAAGCTGGAGGGCGGCGGCACGATCGACGACGTCGTGCGCGACCCCCGGCACAACTACGTCGCGGCCATCGGCGGCGACGTGCACAACTACCAGCGCTTCCCGGTCAGGGTCGGCGACCGGACGATCCAGTACATCGTGGCGGGAGGGTCCGGGGCGTTCACCCACGCCACCCACACCATCCCCAGGATCACCGTCGGCGGCGTGGCCGAGGACGACTACAAGTGCTACCCGCTCCGCGGCGACTCGTTGTCGTTCTACAGCAAGCTCTACAGCCGGCGGCTGCGCATGCGCTGGCTCTACCTCACGCCGGACGAGGCCCTGTGCCTGATGTCCAGGCGCGTCGGCAACACCCCGCCGCGGCCGATCGCCGGGGTGCGGATCACCCGGCGGATGCGGTGGGCGGCGCGGTTGCTCGGCGCCTGGCCGCTGCCGCTCCGGCTGCCGGTGGACAAGGTCTTCCACCGCTACCTGTCGGAGTTGTCCGACTGGGACGAGCCGCCGTTCTTCAAGAGCTTCCTGCACGTGGCGGTGACGCCGGAGACCCTGCGGATCCGCTGCTTCGCCGCGACGGGCTGCCTGCCCCAGGAGATCGAACCCCCGCTCGAAGACGAGGTCTGCATCCCGCTCGCCTGATCGAAACCGTCGGTGGCCCGTGGCACGCTGGGGCCATGAACGTGGTGGTCGTGCCGGGGGCCGACGGAGGCGGCCTGCTGCGGCCCGGCGGGCGCGGGGCCGTGGCCGTCACGGACCTGGCGGCGGCCGTGCGGGAGCTGGAGGCCGGCGGCGGGGCGGGTCCGGAGCGCGATGAGGCCGACGGGGGCGCGAACGGCGGCGTGAGCAGCGGTGCGAACGGCGCGGGGCCGCCGCGCTGGGTCTGGGCCGACACGGGGGAGGTCTATCCCGCCCTGCTCGCCCGAGGGGTACGGCTCTCGCGCTGCCACGACCTCGCACTGACCGAGGGCCTGCTCCTGGCGTACGAAGGCCGTTACGGCGAGCCCCGTTCGGCCCGGGCGGCCTACGCCCGGCTGCACGGCCTGCCGGTCCCGCAGGACCACCACGCGCCCGAGGCGCGGCAGGCCACGCTGTTCGAGGAGGAGCCCGACCCGCTGGGCGCGGAGCAGGCCGGGGAGGTCCACGCCGACCAGCTCCGGCGGATCGGGGCGCTGCCCGACCCGCACCGGTTCCGGCTGCTGGTCGCGGCCGAGTCGGCCGGGGCGCTGATCGCCGCGGAGATGGGCCACGACGGCATGCCCTGGCGGAGGGCCGAGCACGACGCGCTGCTGGCCGAGATGCTCGGCCCGCGCCCGGTGCACGGCATGCGCCCGGCCAAGCTTCAGGCGCTGGCCGACCAGGTCGCGGCCGCCTTCGGCACGGCGTTCAACCCCGACTCCTCGCAACAGATCATCAAGGCCTTCAAGTCCGCCGGCCTGACCCTCTCCTCGACCAGGGCCCACGAGCTGCGGCGGCTCGACCATCCCGGTGTCGCGCCGCTGCTGGCCTACAAGGAGCTGGCCAGGTTCCACAGCTTCCACGGCTGGGCCTGGGCCGATCAGTGGGTCCGCGACGACCGCTTCCGCCCGGAGTTCGTCGTGGCCGGCGTGGTGACCGGCAGGTGGGCGACCAGCGGGGGCGGCGCGCTGCAGATCCACAGGGCCATGCGCAGGGCCGTCGTGGCCGACGAGGGCTGGACGCTGGTGGTCGCCGACGCCGCCCAGCTCGAACCCCGGGTGCTGGCGGCGATGGCCGGGGACGGCGGGCTGGCCCGGGCGGCGGGGCAGGCCGACCTCTACCGGGCGCTCGCCCAGGCGTTCGGCGGCGAGCGCGACCATGCGAAGATCGCCATGCTCTCGGCGATGTACGGCGGGACCAGCGGGGACGCCCCCAAGCTGCTGGCCGTGATGCGCCAGCGCTTTCCCGCCGCCTACCGGTTCGTGGAGGACGCGGCCCGGGCGGGGGAGGAGGGCAAGCTGGTCCGCTCCTGGCTGGGCCGCACCTGCCCGCCGCCCTCGGCCCGCTGGAGGGAGCTGGTCTCCGGTCCCGAGGGCGGCCGGGCGGCCCGCGACCGGGGGCGCTTCACCCGCAACTTCGTGGTGCAGGCGACCGCCGCCGAGTGGGCGCTCGCCCTGATGGCGGTGCTGCGCGGGCTGCTGCCCGACCCTGCCCGGCTGGTGTTCTTCCAGCACGACGAGGTGATGGTGCACTGCCCGGCCGAGCAGGCGGACGAGGTGGTCGCAGCGGTCGGCCGGGCCGCCGAGGAGGCGAGCCGGCTGCTGTTCGGCCCGACCCCGGTCCGCTTCCCGATGGAGACCGCCGTGGTGCGCTGCTACGCCGACGCCAAGTGATGCCGTGCCGGGCCGGCGGGGCGGGGCCGGGCGGCGGTCAGCGGCGCAGGACCAGCCAGACGCCGGCGGCCGTCACCATGACGGCCACGGCCGTGCCGAGGGTGCCGTAGGACAGAGTCTCCACGATCACCCCGGCCGCCACCGTGCCGGTCGCGCCGCAGGCGTTCATCACCAGGTCCGACAGCCCCTGCACGGCGGGGCGCCGCTCCAGCGGCACCGACTCGGTGAGCATCGCCGATCCGGAGACCAGGCCGCAGGACCAGCCGAGTCCGAGCAGCACCAGCCCGGCGGTCACCTGCGGCACGCCGTGCTCGCCCGCCGTACCGGCCAGGACGGCGGCGGCGAGCAGCAGCGCCATGCCGAGCACCAGCACCTGGACCCGGCCGATCCGGTCGGCCAGCCAGCCGACCACCGGGGAGAGCACGTACATGCCGACGACGTGGAGGCTGATCACCAGGCCGATGACCGTGACGCCCGCGCCGTGGTGGTCGAGGTGGATCGGGGTCATCGACATGATCGACACCATGGCGGTGTGGCTGACCGCGATCGCGGCGAGCGCGCGCAGCGCGGCGGGGGACTCGCGCAGCGAGCGCCACGCGGCGCGCAGCGCGCCCTCGGCCTTCGCAGTTCCGGTCTTCACAGGGCCCAGCGGGCTCCCGTCCTCCGGGGCGACGGCCGGCTCCGTGCCCTTGAGGTCGGCCGCCGGGACCGCCGCGGCGCCGTCGTCCACCGCGGCGCCGTCGTCCGGAGCGGCACCGGTCCCGGGGGCGGCGCCGCTCCGGGGGACCCTGCCGGGCCCGGAACCGGTGATCGAGCGGGCCAGGACCAGTGGGTCGGGACGCATGCCGATCATGATGATGCCCAGGGCGAGGGCGAAGGCCAGCAGGGCCAGGACGAACGGGCCGGTGTAGTCGGCCAGGCCGAACCGCCGGCCGAGGCCGTCGGCGGGACCGGCGAGGTTGGGCCCGGCGACCGAGCCGATCGTGGCCGCCCACACCACCCACGACAGGTGGCGGGCGGAGTGGCCGGGCGGGGAGAGGTCCGTGGCCGAGTAGCGCGAGGCCAGGTTGCCCGCGCTGCCGCTGCCGAACAGCACCAGCCCGGCCAGCAGCAGCGGCCAGGACCCGGCGGTGATGGCGAGCACCGTGATCAGGCAGCCGAGAATCGCGCAGGTGTAGGCCAGGGTCAGCCCGGTCCGCCGCCCTCCCCTGCCGGCGGCCTTGGCCGTGGGCAGCGCGAACAGCGCGGCGCCGAGCACGGTCGCGGTGCCGGCCAGTCCGCCGATCGCCTCCGAGCCGGAGAGCTTGGTGACCACCACCGAGCTGAGCGTGAACCCCACGGCGACCCCCATCCCGCTGGTGATCTGCGCGGCGGTCAGAACACCCAGGGTCCGCCGCTGCACGGCGGTCACGGCTGGAGCACTCATGGGGGACAAATCAGTGTTCGCCTGGGTCGCGGTCATGCGTGAAGTCTGCCATCACCCGTGATCACAACCCATGCGGGGTACCGGTATAACCCCCCCTCGGGCCGCGCCGTCAGGGCGTGGGGTCGAAGGTGCCGAAGAACGCCTCGATCAGCCCGGCGCTCTTCTCCCAGTCGATGTCCTTCACCCGGACCGCGATCTGGTAGGCGCTCTCGCCGTTCACCGCCACGTAACGGGTCAGCCCGTGCATCGGCACGACGCCGTCGACGTAGGTGTACTCCCAGTCCGCGGCCTTCCATCCGCCGTAGGAGACCGGGGCCACGCCGACCTCGGTGTACTCCTCCAGGCCCGCCTTGTCGACCTTGCCGAGCGCGGCCACCGGGTCGGCGACCGGCACCTCGGTGACGACGATGCTCCGGCCGCCGCTCTTCGGCCCGGAGAAGGTGACGGTGCCGTCGTCGCTCGCCTTCACCGTCCAGTTGTCGGGCACCGCGCCCGAGATGCCGCCTCCGCTCAGCTTCCTGAACCCCTTGGGGATCACGCCGTCCCTGCGCGAGGACGGCACGGGGTCGGCGGGTGCGGAGATCGCCGGTGCCGACGTGCCGGTCTCGGGGGCGGACGAGTCGCCGGGCAGCAGGATCAGCAGCGCGGCGACGACCACGCCCACCGCCCCGATCCCGGTCACCAGGAGCAGGCGCGGGGTCGGGCGCCCGTCGCGCATCCAGTCCTCGCCGGAGGAGCTCCTGCGGCGCGCGCTCCTGCGGCTCTCGGAGGTCGCGGTATCCCGGAACCTCCCGGCCCGCCGGGGCCCGGTGTCCAGAGCCTCGCGGGCGGAGGCAGTGGGGGGGAGGATCGGTGCCGGGGTGCCGGGGGCCGCGGCGGGCCGGGCGGTCGCGTTCGGGGAGATCTCGCCGGAGGCGCTGCGCAGCGGGTCGAAGCTGCGCATCGGGTCGAACGGGTCGGCGCCGGCGGTGCCGAACGGATCCGCGCCGTTCGTCCCGAACGGGTCCCCCGAGGCGCCGGGACCGGCGGCCCGGCCCAGCTCGGCGGAGGTGCTGCGCAGCGCGTCGTAGCCGCGCCGGTGCCCGCCGGAGGGGATGTGCGGGACGTCGGCCACCTGCCCGGAGGTGGACAGCAGGTCGGTGCGGTGCGCTCCCGACGGGCTGGACAGCGCGTCGTAGCCCACGGGGTGGCCGCCGGAGACGCTGCTCTGCGGGTCGTACGGCACGCGCACCGGGCCCGAGGGGGTCTCGATGATCCGGGAGGGCATCGGGCCGGACGGCGGGTCCAGCGGCGGCATGAGGTGCATCGGCATGGAGTTGCCGGGGACCGGCATCACCGTGGGCACCTGGGAGTTGGGCCCCCGGTTCGGGGTGTTGGAGCCGTGGCTGCGCAGCACCTGCTCCAGCATGTCGGAGACCTGGGCCGCGGAGATCCGGTCCGCGGGGTTCTTGCGGAGCAGCCCTTCGATGATGCCCGCCAGCGCCCCGGCGCGCAGCGGCCGGGCGGGCTCCTGGGTGAGGATCGCGCCGAGGACGGCCATCGCGTCGGGTCCCTCGTACGGCGGGCGGCCCTCGACCGCCGCGTACAGGGTGGCGCCGAAGGACCACAGGTCGGCGGCCTGAGTGATCGGCTGGCCGGAGAGCCGCTCCGGCGGGATGTAGGCCGGAGAGCCCATCAGCAGGCCGGTCTGGGTGATCGTGACGTCACCCTCGATGGCGGCGATGCCGAAGTCGGTGAGTACCACCCGGTCGGCGGTGAGCAGCACGTTGCCCGGCTTGATGTCGCGGTGCAGGATCCCGGCGGCGTGCGCGTGGCGCAGCGCGTCCAGGACCCTGATGCCGATCTCGGCGGCCTGGGCCACCGGCAGCGGCCCGCTCTGCCGTACGGCCTGCTCCAGAGACCAGGCGCGGACGAGCTCCATCACGATCCAGGGACGTCCGTCCTCCTCGACGACGTCGTGGACGGTCACGATCCCCGGATGGCTGATCCGGGCCGCCGAGCGCGCCTCGCGCATCATGCGCCGGTGCGCCACCTGCTTGCCGGCGTGGTCCAGGCCGTAGGGAAGGATCAGCTCCTTGACCGCGACGTCCCGGTCGAGCAGCACGTCGTGCGCGTGCCAGACCATGCCCATGCCGCCCCGGCCGACCGGCGACATCAGGCGGTAGCGCCTGCCCACCAGTCTTCCCTGTCCCTCCGGTGCGGTCCCCGTGATGTTCGCACCTTCCGGTCCAGGGGGTACCTTGCCGATCAAGCGGTCCGCCGACATACCCCGCCCCCATGTCCAGCCCTATTTGTGAGGTTGAACACGATATATGGCTCACATTCGGTAATGGAAGCTGGGGCATGGAGAAAGCGTTGCAGGATATTTGTCAGAGGCTGATGTTCTTTGTGTGACGACGGCCGCCGGGCCGCCTCTGACATGGGCGGACGCTGAGCGCCGCGGACGCCCTCCCGGGCCGGCCGCGCTTTATCGGAAACGATCACTTACCCGACCGGTACGGCCCGTGCCAGCGCGGCCAGCGCCTCGGTGAACGCCGAGGCAGGCGGGGTGACCAGGCCCGCGCCCACCTGCCCGGTGCCCGCGACCCGGCCCGCGATGCCGGTGTTCACCGTGGGCAGCACGCCGGTCCTGGCCACCAGCGTCACGTCCACGCCGACCGGCGTGCCCCGGAAGCCGAGACCGGGGATCTGGTAGGCCGGATGCTCGGCGAGGGTGATCTCGTACATCGACCGGGTGGCCGCGGTGGCCTCGGAGACGTCGCCCCCGACGAACCTGACGATCGCCGGGGCCGCCGCCATCGCGAAGCCGCCCAGCCCCGCCGTCTCGGTGATCGTCGAGTCGCCGATGTCGGGGTTGGCGTCCGCCGGGCCGTACGCGCCGAGGTAGAGCCCGTCCGGCACCCCCGCCGGGCCGGTGAACCAGCGCCCGCCGAGACCGGAGACCTGGATCCCGAAGTCGGTGCCGTTGCGCGCCATCGCGACGACCATGGTGGAGCCCGGCACGTCCCTGGCCGCGTCCGCGCTCACCTTGCACGCGGCCATGCCCGCGTTGAGGAAGAAGTGGTCGTTGCCGGCCGCGAAGCGCAGCACCTCGGCCGCGCGGGCGGGGGCGGCCTCCACCAGTCCCGGTGCCAGCTCGCGCACCAGGAGCGAGGTCGCGGCGCGGTTGCGGTTGTGCAGTTCGTCGCCCATCTGCAGGGCCTGCGCGATCAGCGCCCGCAGATCCAGTGGGCCGGTCAGCTCCAGGGCGGCCCGCAGGGCGGGGCCGAGCACCTCGTCCATCCAGCGCAGCCGGCCGATCACCTCGGGCCCGTAGGCGCCGTAGCGCAGCACCTTGCCGAGCCCCTCGTTGAGCGAGCAGTAGGCGGTGCCCCCGTGCTCGGCGTCGCGCACCTCGAACATCCACATCGACGGGCTGACCACGCCCGCCATCGGTCCCACCGTCCGGTGGTGGTGGCAGGGCTCCAGCCGGGCCCGCCCGGCGGCCAACCGGTCCTCCGCCTCCCGCGCGTCGGAGGCCAGGCCCTCCAGCAGCATCGCGCCGATCAGCGCGCCGCGCATCGGTCCCGAGGCGCGTTCCCACTCGATCGGCGGCCCGGCGTGCAGGAACGTGCCCGGAGGCAGGTCCAGCACCTCGTGCGCGGGCCGTACCGCGACGAGCTGCGGGCGGGCGGAGACCAGCCTGCCCGCGGCCCGGGCGTTGGCGGCGGTCCTGCGGGGATCGGCCAGCACCCGGGCCAGGTCGTCCTCGGTGCCGGGCATCGGCGGGCGCCAGTCCACCGCCACGCGCGGTACGGCCTGCGCGTCCAGCGCCTGGCCGAGCACGTCCGCCCCGGCCGTGATCACGCGGGGCTCGCCGGAGAGCATGGACAACGTCATCGAAGGCTCCTGAGAGGGAGAGGACGGGCCCGGGGCGTTCCCGGCGGGTCCTGCCCGGGGCCGCGGGTCAACGGGCACCCGCCAGGACGGCCGCGTGCCGGGCGGCCTGCGCGTTGGAGGCGAACACGTCCGCCCCGGCCGCGCGCAGCGCCTCGGCCTGGGCGCCGAGTCCCTGGGGGTCGCCCTCGGAGCCGACGAGGGCGGCGACCACGGGCACGCCCCGCGAGACGGCGGCGGCGATCGCGGGCGCGAGCCGTGCGGCGGGGTCGGGGTCGGCGCCGTGGCCGAGCACCACGTCGAGCAGGACGACGTCACCGGGGGCCGCCGCCGACAGGGCCTCCAGCCGGAGCGACGGGTCGATCATCGGGTGGGCGCGGCCCCGGGTGTAGGCGTCGTCGCCGTAGTCGGTGAACTCCCCGGCCCCGGCGGTCAGCCGGGCCTCGGTGCAGAGCGTGCCGCCCGAGTAGATCCCGCGCAGCCGTCCCGGCCGGCCGGCCGCCCGGCGCGGCGGGCCACCGGCGGCGGGCCACGACGGCCATTCGGGGACCGCCTTCCCCAGCGCCCGCAGGACGGTCTCCGCCGCGGCGGTCATGTCGTCCCCGGAACCGAGGAAGGAGGTCACCACGGGAGTGGCGAGCTTCTCCACCGCCTCCCGGACGGCCTGCGCGGTCTCCGGCGCGGCGGGCTTGGAGATCAGGACGATCAGCTCGGTCGCGGGATCGGCGTCGAGCGCGTCCAGGGCACGGAGTGTGGAGATCCCGCCCACCTCGGCGGAGAGGTCGCGCCCGCCGACGCCCAGCACGTGGCTGACCCCCACGCCCGCCAGGTCCAGCAGGCAGGTCACCTGCTGCGCGCCGGTCCCCGAGGCCGCCACCACCCCGACCGGTCCCGGCCGGAGGACGTTGGCGAATCCGAGACCCGCCCCGCCGATCACGGCGGTGCCGCAGTCGGGGCCCATGACCAGCACTCCGAGCTCCCCGGCCCGGCGCTTGAGCAGGACCTCCTGCTCGACGGGCACGTTGTCACTGAAGATCATGACGGAGTGGCCCGCCTCGATCGCGTCCAGCGCCTCGGCGAACGCGTGCGGGCCGGGAACCGAGATCAGGACCAGCGCCGACCGTTCCTCGCCGGCGGCGCTCCCGGCTCCCGCCCCGGCGACGGCCCTGAGGGCGGAACGGACGGTGCGCGGCGGGTGCTCGGCGGCGGCCGGGCCCGCCGTCCGGAGGGAGAGGTCCGCCAGGAGACGGTCGAGCTCGGCGGCGGCCCGGGCGACGGCGGTCCCGTCGCCGGCGCGCAGCGCGACCAGGAGGTCCGCCGGGCCGGCGCCGGGGAGGGCGAAGCCCAGCTCGGCGGCGATGCCGAGGTTGAGCTCGGTGGCCATGGCCACCACGGCGACCTCCACCCCGGGCAGCCCGGAGAGCGCCTGGCTGACCCGCATCAGGCTCACCGAGTCGTGGTACACCCCGGTGCGCACCTGGACCAGATCGTCGCTCACTTCTCCCAGCCTCCGAGGTCGAGGACGGCGGCGAGGCCGATGCGCAGCCCCCACGCCAGGTCGGCGCCGGAGGTGTGGCCGAGCTGGAGCAGCCGGTGCAGCACGGGCTCCAGCGACTGCCGCCCGGCCAGGGCGCGCAGGACGGCCAGGACCTCTCCGCTGGCCTCGCCCCGCGCCGCACAGTGCAGCAGCGTCGCCGAGATGGGGGTGGTCCTGCTCCGGGCGTCGAAGGTCACCGCGGCGGCCAGCCAGTCGGCCAGCCAGACCGCGCGGCCCGCTCCGGCCGCCGCGCCCAGGTGGCGCAGCGCCACCAGCAACCCGGCGAGCACGTCGTCGCCGCTCGGGGTGAGCCCGGGACCCAGGCCGACGAGCTGTTCGGCGGCCATGATGCTGTTCAGCAGTGAGGCCTCGGCGCACCCCTCGGCCAGCAGCGCGGCGGCGCCGTTGCCCTCCAGCCCGGGACGCCGGGGAGACCGGTCGCACAGCCCGGTCAGGGCGGGCAGCGAGCGCGCCAGTTGCGCCGGGTCCACCGGGCCGAGCGGCGGGGCCGGGTCCCACCAGCGGTGGGCCCGCAGGCTGAGCGGGCCGAACTCGATCGCGCCGTCCCCGACCGAGGCCTCGTCTCCCACGGCGACCCGCGGCAGGCGGTCGCCGAGGACCACCGCGTTGGGCAGCCGGGTGGCCTCCCCGGTGACCACCGCGATCACGTGCGGTTCGAGCTCCGCGCGGACCTCCAGGTAGACCCCGGCGGGGAAGGCCGCCAGCACCCGCGCGGGACGGCGGGGCGACTCGAGCATCGGGCGCAGGGCCGCACTGGCCGCGCCGGTCGTCTGCGTTCGCGGATGCGTCCGCGGCGCTCTCGGGCGCGTGCCAACCGTCATCGGACCTCACCATCCATGGCCCGACGGTAGAACGGCACTCGATCACCACCGTACGGAGAAAGCTGCCAACAGTACGTCCAAAGGTTGGCTCTTCCTGACAGACAGGTGCATCGGTCACAATCGCCTCATGGAACCCCCTGTACGTCTGGCCAGCACCGGGACGATCACTCACGGCGTCTCCGTCGGTGAGGTCCTCGGTGCCTCGACGCTGGCCGGAGCCCGGCTGATCGCGGGGGAGCGGGGGCTGGACCGCATCGTGCAGCGGCTCAACGTGATGGAGGTCCCCGACATCCTCGCCTGGGTCAAACCGCACGAGCTGCTGCTCACCACGGGCTACCCGCTGCGCAACACGCCGCAGTCGCTCGACCGGCTCGTGACCGATCTCGACGAGCGGGGTCTGGCCGCGCTCGCCATCAAGCTCGGCCGCTACCTGGACGAGCTGCCGGACGAGATGGTGGAGCAGGCCGACAGGCTCGGGTTCCCGCTGATCCAGCTCCCCGACGACGTCGGCTTCGACGACATCCTCAACCAGGTCCTCACCGACATCCTCAACCGGCAGGCCGCGGTGCTGGCCCGGGCGGAGGAGGCGCACCGGGCCCTGGTGGCGATCGTGCTGGCCGGGGGAGGGCTGCACGAGGTGACCGCCGAGGTGGCCGGGCTGCTCGACGTGGCCGTGGCCGTCCTCGACGACGCCGGCCAGACGCTGGCCTCGGCCGGGCCCGCCGAGTACGTGGCCGCGCTGGGCGGTGCCCCCGACGACCGCCGCACCGTCGTCCCCGTCGTCGCGGGCGGCCACCACCACGGCCGGATCGTCGCCTACGGCCCCGCCGGGGCGATCGACGAGCGGGACGTCGGCATCCTGGAACGTGCCGCCACGGTCGCGGCGCTCGTGGTCACCCGGCAGGAGGCGGTCAACGCGGTCGAGAGCAAGTACCGGGCCGACTTCCTGCGGGACGTGCTCACCGGCAGGGCGGGCGGCTCCGAGCGGATCGCCTCCCGGGCCAGGGCCTTCGGCTGGAACCTGGAGCGCCCGGTCACCGTCCTGGTGGCCGAGCTCGACCCGGACGGCGACGAGCGGACCGCCCAGGACCGCCTGGTGACCTGCTGGAGCGCGGCACTGCGCCGCCACGACCCGCGCGGCGCGGTGGCGGGCTTCTCCCACGAGGTGGTCGCCGTCGTGGACGCCGATTCCGACACCGCCCGGCTGGCCAGGGACGCCGCCGCGGCCTTCGCCGAGTGCCTGCCCGCGACCTTCTCCACCGGCGCAAGCCGTACGGCCACCGGGGCCGAGGCCATCCCCGAGGCGTACGGCCAGGCGCTGAAGGCGGCCAGGGTCGGCCGCCAGCTGCACGGACCCGGCGCGGTCGCCCACTTCGACCAGCTCGGCGTCTACCGCCTGCTCTCCCTGGTCAGCGACACCGGCGAGCTGCACGCTTTCGTCCGCGAGACCCTCGGCCCGCTCGCCTCCGACGACGACGCCGACAACGCCGACCTGCGCCGCACCCTCCAGGTGCTGCTGGAGACCAACCTCAACGTCGCCGAGACGGCCCGGCGGCTGCACTTCCACTACAACACCCTGCGTTACCGCATCGGCAAGCTGGAGCGCCTGCTCGGCAACTTCACCGAGGACGCCCACCTGCGGCTCAATCTGACCCTGGCGCTGCACGTCCTGCGCATGCGCGGCATCTGAGCCCGGCGACCGCGTCCCGGCGGCCGATCCCGGGCGGCCGGGCCCCGGAGGCGGGCCCGGCGTCCGCGGGCGGCCGGCTGACCGGGCGTCCTAAGCTGTGGGGCGTGAACGAGACCTTTGAGCTGGAAACCGACTACATCCCCCTGTGCGACCTGCTGAAGTACTGCGCCGTCACCGACACCGGCGGCCAGGCCAAGCACTTCATCGCCGACGGGAACGTCATGGTCGACGGTCGGGTCGAGCTCCGCAAGACCTGCAAGATCCGCGCCGGTCAGGTCGTCACCGGCGACGGCTTCGAGATCCGCGTCGTCGCCCCGGGGGGCTAGACCCGCCCGCGTCGTTCGAGCCGGAGGTTGATTACGGGCGGTAGTGGATTGATCGCCCTTCGTTCGCTATTCTTATTCGAACTGGTGGTCGAAAAAGAAACGGCCCCCGGAGGGGCCGTAGAGCCAGGGGGAGTAGCCCCCGGCGTGATTGACTCCATGCTAGGAGACGGTGGCCATGCGCGACAAACCGACTGGCGGGCCGGCTCGGGCTGGCGTCTACGTCGACGGCTACAACCTCTACTACTCCCTGCGGCGGCTGGGCGGGCGCCGCTACCTCTGGCTCGATCTCGCCGGGCTGGCCGCCCGCCTCCTCCGGGAGGACCAGGTCCTCGAGGCGGTGCGCTACTTCACCGCGCCGGTGCGGCGCGACCCCGGCGCGGTGACCCGGCAGCGGAGATACCTCGCGGCCCTGGAGTGCGGCGGCGCCCTGAAGGTGGTGCTGGGCAGGTTCCAGGAGAAGCGGATGCGGTGCCGCGACTGCGGGGCCTGCTGGCGGACCTACGAGGAGAAGCAGACCGACGTCGCGATCGCCACGGCCATGGTCGCCGACGTCGCGCTCGACCGGGTCGACGTCGTCCTGCTGATCTCGGCCGACTCCGACCTGTGCGCCGCCGTCCACACCATCCGGGAGATCGACGCGCACCGCGGCACGAAGACGCGGATCGTCACCGTGTTCCCGCCGGGCAAGAGCTCCGACCGCCTGAGGGGGGTCTCCGACGCCTGGTTCCCCCTCGGCGAGGCGGTCATCCGCCGGTGCCAGCTGCCGGACGTCGTCCGCGGCGGGGACGGAAGCTCTTACCGCAGGCCGTCCCACTGGAGCTGATCCCCGCCGGGCCCCGGCGTGTCACGGGTGGTGAACGGGGAAGAAGACGCTCATCCCTCACCGGGCGTCATCGCCGGCGGTGCGCAAGGGATTCTCTGGTCGGCAGGCCAGTTTTGGCAGATCATGACGGTGTGAGGCCGGGTTCGCGGTCCTAATGTGCCCGCAAGGCAGAAAGTGATCCGCCGGAGGGAGCCTGCGGGGCGGCCACCGACCGACGGCCCGGGAAAGGTGGGCTTGATGGTTGCAGGTTGGACGAAACACGGAGACGGTCGCACCCTCGCGCCGGGGGAGGTCGTCAAGCCCTCAGAACGCCTGTCCTGGCCGCGCATGGTCGGGTTCGGGGCGCAGCACGTCATCGCGATGTTCGGCGCGACCTTCGTCTTCCCCGTCGTCATGGGACTCGACCCCAACGTCGCGATCATGATGTCGGGAGTCACGACGATCATCTTCCTGCTCATCGTGAACGGGAAGATCCCCAGCTATCTCGGCACCTCGGCCTCGTTCGTCGGGGCGGTCGCGGCCATCCGCGCGGGCGGCGGCGACGACGCGACGGTCACCAGCGCGATCCTGGTGGCGGGGGCGGTGCTCGCCCTGGTCGGCTACGCCATCCACCGGATGGGCGTGCAGGTCATCCACCGGATCTTCCCCCCGGTGGTCACCGGCGCGGTGGTCATGCTGATCGGCTTCGGCCTGGCCTACGTGGTGGCCCGGTTCTACTGGCCGGCCGACCAGTGGATCGCCCTCATCACGATGCTCGTCACCTTCATGGTGATCGTGCTGTTCAAGGGGTTCATCGGCCGGATCGGCATCCTGATCGGCCTGGTGGTGGGCTTCGTCCTCTCCTGGGCGGCGGACCGGATCTTCGGCGACATCACCGCGTTCAACGGCTCCACCGGCCGGGTCGACACCCACCCGCGGGTCAGCTTCGACAAGGTGGCCGAGGCCGACTGGATCGGCCTGCCGGACTTCCACCTGCCCACCGACTTCAAGGCCTCGGCGATCCTGCTCGTGCTGCCCGCGGTCATCGCGCTCATCGCGGAGAACATCGGGCACGTCAAGGCCGTCGGCGAGATGACCGGCACCGACTCCGACCCCTACGTGGGCAGGGCGCTGGTGGGCGACGGCGTCGGCACCGTGATCGCCAGCGCCGTGGGCGGCTCGCCGACCACCACCTACGCGGAGAACATCGGCGTCATGGCGGCGACCCGGGTCTACTCCACCCTCGCCTACTACATCGCGGGCGTCATCGCGATCCTGTTCGGCCTGTGCCCGAAGTTCGGCGCGCTGGTCGCGGCCACGCCGAACGGCGTGCTGGGCGGCGTCACCGTCATCCTCTACGGGATGATCGGCCTGCTGGGCGCCAAGATCTGGATCGAGAACCGGGTCGACTTCGCCGACCCGGTGAACATGGTGCCCGTCGGCGCGGGCATCATCATGGCCATCGGCCCGATCGACATGACGATCACCAAGGACTTCACGCTCTCCGGGATCGCGCTCGGCACCATCGTGGTGCTCGGCGGCTACCACCTGCTCCGGGCCGTCTCGCGCCGCGAGAGCGGGCCCGGACGAGAGAGCCATCCCAAACGAGAGGTGACCGGTTGAAGCCACCCCCCTTCACCTACCACGCTCCCGGCTCTCTGGGCGAGGCCCTCGACGTCCTCGCCGGGACCGGGGAGGACGGCAAGGTGCTCGCGGGCGGCCAGAGCCTCATCCCGCTGCTGAACATGCGGCTGGCCGCCCCGGCGCACCTGGTCGACATCAACCGGCTGGCCGGGCTGGCCGCCGTCGAGGTGGAGCCGGGCGGGGTCCGGGTCGGGGCGCTGGCCCGCCACGCCCGGGTGGAGCGCTCCGAGCCGGTGGCCGCCGCCCAGCCCCTGCTCCGCCAGGCGCTGCGGCTGGTGGCCCACCCGGTGATCCGCAACCGCGGCACCGTCGTCGGCAGCCTGGTCCACGCCGACCCGGCCGCCGAGCTGCCCGCGGTGCTGGCGCTGCTCGGCGGTTCGGTACGGCTGGCGCGGCGCGGCGGCACCCGGGACGTCCCGGCGGGGGAGTTCTTCACCGGCCCGCTGGAGTCGGCGGCCGGTCCCGGCGAGCTGGCCGTCTCCGCCTTCTTCCCGGCGCTGCCCCCGCGCTCGGGAACGGCCTTCCGCGAGGTGGCCAGGCGGCACGGCGACTACGCCCTGGCCGGGATCGCGGCCCTGGTCGGCCTGGACGAGGACCTGCGGATCACCGCCGCGCGGGTGGCGTGCGTGAGCGCGGGCCCGGTCCCGGTGCTCGCCGACGTCACCGGCGTGTGCGGGCACCGGCCGCCCGCCTCCGCCGACTGGGCCGCCGCGGCGCGGGCCGTACAGGACCGGGCCGAGCCGGAGGACGACATCCACGCGACCGCCGCCTACCGGCGGCACCTGATCGGCGTCCTCGCCGAGCGGGCGCTCCGCGACGCGGCCAGGGAGGCCCTGAATGCCTGAGCAGGCCCACGAGATCACGCTGGTCGTCAACGGCACGCTCCGGCGGGCCGAGGTGCCGGGGCGGCGGCTGCTGTCGGACTGCCTCCGGCACGACCTGGGGCTGACCGGCACCCACGTCGGGTGCGAGCACGGGGTGTGCGGGTGCTGCACGGTGCTGCTGGACGGCGAGCCGGTCCGTTCCTGCCTGACGTTCGCGGTCACCGTGGACGGCCGCGAGATCACCACGGTGGAGGGGCTCGCCGACGGCGAGCGGATGTCACCGGTGCAGCGGGCCTTCGCCGAGTGCCACGGCCTGCAGTGCGGGTTCTGCACCCCGGGCTTCCTGTGCACGGTCACCGCGCTGCTGCGGGAGAACCCGGCGCCGACCGAGGAGGAGGTGCTGGAGGGCATCTCCGGGAACCTGTGCCGGTGCACCGGTTACCAGAACATCGTCAAGGCCGTGCACCGCGCGGCCGAGATCATGGCGGAGGAGTCGTGACCACCATGGGCGAACGCTGCCGCCCCGGGACCTCGACGGACGCGTTCGAGGAGGCCGGGCGGTGACGACCAAGCTGTTCGGGGAGCCCGTCCAGCGCAGGGAGGACCCGCGGCTGCTCACCGGCCGGGGCCGCTACCTGGACGACCTCGGGCCGGACGCGCTGGCCGCGGCCTTCGTCCGCTCCCCGCACGCGCACGCGCTGATCCGGGACATCGACGTCTCGGCCGCGCTCGACGTGGACGGGCTGGTGGCGATCTACACCTGGGAGGACCTGCCGGACCGGCTCGCCGAGCCGCTGCCGCTGCTCATCCCGCACCCGGCGCTGACCCACGGCCGCACCGCCTACCCGCTGGCCCGCGAGCGCGTCCGGCACGTCGGCGAGCCGGTCGTCATGGTCGTCGCCCGCGACCGCTATCTCGCCGAGGACGCCTGCGCGCTGATCCGGGTGGACTACGAGCTCCTCAAGCCGGTCGTCGGCGTGGAGGAGGCGGCGCAGTCCGCGCAGCTCGTCCACGACGACGTGCCGGGCAACGTCGGCGCGCACCTGGTTCAGGAGGTGGCCTCGGCGGACGGGCGCGGCGCCCGCGAGGTCATCGAGAGCGCCCCCCACACGCTGGCCTTCCGGCTGGACGTCGAGCGCAGCGCGTCCATGCCGCTGGAGGGGCGCGGCGTGCACGCCCGGTGGGACGCCGACGACTCCTCCCTGCGCGTGTACTCCAGCACCCAGACCTCCACCAGCGTCCGGATGGCCGTCGCCGCCAAGCTCGGCCTGCCGCTGCCCAAGGTCGAGGTCGTCGCGCCGGACGTGGGCGGCGGGTTCGGCGTGAAGATCATGCACCCGTGGCCCGAGGAGGTCCTCGTCCCCTGGGCGGCGATGCTGCTGGGCCGGGAGGTCAAGTGGACCGAGGACCGGCGCGAGCACTTCGTCTCCTCGGCCCACGAGCGGGCCCAGGTGCAGTTCGTCCGGGTCGGCTTCGACGGCGGCGGCCGGGTGCTCGGCCTGGAGGTGACCATCCTGCACGACCACGGCGCCTACACGCCGTACGGGATCATCGTGCCGATCATCACCTCCACCCAGTTGCCGGGGCCGTACCGGATCGGGTCCTACCGGGTCGAGTTCTCCTCGATCTACACCAACACGGTGCAGGTCACGCCGTACCGGGGGGCGGGCCGCCCGCAGGCGGTCTTCTGCATGGAGCGGACCATGGACCGCATCGCCGCCCATCTCGGGCTGGACCGTACGGCGGTGCGCGCGGCGAACTTCATCCAGCCCGACGAGTTCCCCTACGACCAGGGCCTGATCTTCCAGGACGGCCGCCCGCTGATCTACGACAGCGGGGACTACCCCGAGTCGCTGCGCATGCTCAAGGAGCTGATCGGCTGGGACGCCTTCCCCGAGGCCAAGGCCGAGGCCGCGCGGGAGGGCCGCCGGATCGGCATCGGCATCGGCTGCTACGTCGAAGGCACCGGCGTCGGGCCGTACGAGGGCGGCCACGTCCAGATCACCTCCGACGGCCGGGTGCACGTCTCCACCGGGCTCACCTCGCAGGGCCAGGGGCACGAGACCTCGTTCGCGCAGATCGCCGCGGCCGAGCTGGGCGTGCCGCTGGAGCGGGTCTCGGTCGTCACCGGCGACACCCGCAGGTTCGGCTACGCGGTCGGCACCTTCGCCTCCCGCGCCGCGGTGATGAGCGGCAACGCGATCGCCCTGGCCTGCCGGAAGGTCCGCGAGAAGGCCCTGCGGATCGCCGCCGACGCGCTGGAGGCCGACCCGCGCGACCTGGAGATCACCGACGGCGTGGTGCACGTGGCGGGCTCCCCGCACGCCTCCGTCCCGCTGGCCACCGTGGCCGTGCTGTCCAATCCGCTGCGGTACGCCTTCGACGAGGAGGCGGTCCGGGCGACGCAGTTCGCGGGCGGTTCCTCCTTCGACCGGCCTCCGGTGGAGGAGGGCCAGGAGCCGGGCCTGGAGGGACGCGACTACTACTCGCCGATCCGCTCCACCTTCGCCTCGGGCATGCACGCGGCGATCGTGGAGACCGACCCGCTCACCGCCGAGATCCGCATCCTGCGCTACGCCGTCGTCCACGACTGCGGCAACCTCATCAACCCGATGATCGTCGAGGGGCAGATCCACGGCGGCGTCGCGCAGGGCGTCGGCGGCGCGCTGTACGAGCGGATGGTCTACGACAGCCACGGCCAGTTGCTCAACGCCTCGTTCATGGACTTCCTGATGCCGTACGCGACGGAGGTCCCGAGAGTGGAGACCGCACACCTGCAGACCCCGTCCCCGCTCAACCCGCTCGGCATCAAGGGCGCGGGGGAGGCGGGGGTCATCCCGGTCTCGGCGGTGATCGCCTCGGCGATCGAGGACGCCGAGGGCATCCCGATCGACCGCATGCCCATCTCCCCGTCCGATCTGTTCGGCCTGCGCCGCGCAGCCTCCTGAGGACTCGCCGGCTCCGGAGCCTACTCCGGCGCCGGGTCACCGGCGGGCAGGACCACGGTGAAGCAGGCGCCGGGGTCGGCGGGGGTGTAGCGGGCGTCCCCGCCGTGCGCGAGGGCCAGCTCCCGGGTGATCCACAGCCCCAGTCCGACCGAGTCGGGGCTGGTGTCGGCGCTGCTGAAGCGGGCGAACAGCTGGTCCCGCTTCTCCTCGGGCACGCCCGGGCCGTGATCGCGGATGTGGACGGCGACCATGCCGGGAGCCTCGCGCCCGGCGCTGACGACGATCGGCGGGGAGCCGTGACGGATGGCGTTGGCGGCGAGGTTGACCAGGATCTGCTCCAGCCGCTCCGGGTCGGCCAGGACGGTCAGGCCGGGGTCCACCGCCACCTCCACCGGGGCGGCCAGGTAGCCGGCGGCCTCCTCGGCCGCGGTGCTCAGCCGGACCGGTCGCATGTCGAGCTGGAGCCCGCGGCTGTCGACGCGCTCGGCGTCCAGCAGGTTGGTGGCCAGCCGCCGGATCCGGCCGGCCTGCCGCAGCGCCATGGTGACGATCTCGTGCCGCTGCGCCTTCGGCAGGTCGTCCTCCTCGTCGAGCGTCTCCAGGGCGAACTGCACCGCGGTCAGCGGGGAGCGCACGTCGTGGGCGAGCGTGGCGGTCAGCGCCGCCCGCCAGCGCTCCATCCGCCGGATCGTGTCGCGGTCCCGGCGCTGGTAGCCGATCTGCTGGGAGATCAGCGCGCCCACGCCCATCACCGCCGGGACGAACAGCGCCGCGCCGCTGATCACCACCGCCCCGCGTTCGTCGAGGACCAGGGGGGTCACGTAGGCCAGAGCCGCGACCGGTCCCAGCGCCAGCACGGTCGTGACCGTGAAGTGCAGGCCCACCCAGACGAACAGCATCGTCAGGAACGGCGCGGTGCCGATCGAACCCCCCACGAGCGCCCACGTGCAGTAGGAGAGCAGCGCCAGCACGGGCAGGCACAGGGCCAGCGGCGCCAGCCGGTCGAACCGGGCCCAGGGGAGCCACCACGCCGCCGCGGCCACGGCCAGGGCGACCGCGGCGATCACGACGAGCGGGCCGCGCTGGTCGTCCGGCGCCGTCAGCAGTCCTACCGTGGACAGGATCGTACCCAGGGCGAACACGAGCGCCATCTGGCGCGCGGCATGTCCCGGATTCTCCCCCAGCACGGATCTCTGCTCCGACATACGACCCCCCGTTGCGAGTTTTCAGAACCCTCCATGATAACCAATGGCAGTCAATTGGTGACATAAGGTGATCGCCGGGTGCCTCCCCGGAGGCGTTCGGCGGTCAGGGGGCGGCCTCGTCCGGGGTGGGAAGGTCACGCATCCCGCGCAGCGGGGAGAGCAGCAGCGGCACCACGGACAGCGTGGTCAGGCCGGCGCTGACCCAGAGCGTGGCGCGGGCGTCGAGGACCTCGCCCAGCACACCCCCGGCGAGGCCGCCGAGCGGGAGGGTGCCCCACACCACGAAGCGCATGGTGGCGTTCATCCGGCCCAGCATGTGCTCCGGCGTGACGCCCTGGCGGAAGCTGACCTGGCTGACGTTGTAGAGCACCACGCCGACGGAGTTCACGAACGTCCCGATCACGAACAGTGCGAGCTTCCAGCCGGGTTCGGTGAGCGGCACCAGGAACATGAACGGCTGGGTGACCAGGATGGAGAGCCAGATGAGCCGGGCCGAGCCGATCCGGCGGCTCATCCGGCCCACGATCACCGCTCCGGTCAGGCCGCCCACGGCGGCCGCCGAGAACATCAGGCCGATCAGGCCGGGGGCGAGGCCGAGCACCCGGGCCAGGAAGATCATCTCGACGGCGGCGAAGATGCCGTTGGCGAAGTTGGCGGTCGCGGTGGCCGCGGCGATCATCCGCAGGATCCGGTGCGTGGCCACGAAGCGCAGACCCTCGCCGATCTCCTTCAGCAGCCCCCGGCGCTCTGTACGGTCCGGGACCTGCTCGGTGGCGTCGATCCGCCACAGCAGCAGCGCCGAGCCGAGGAAGCTGACCGCGTCGGCGAGCACCGCGACCGGCGCGGTGAGCAGCTGGACCAGCCCGCCGCCCATGCCGGGCCCGGCCACGCCCGCCGTCGAACGGACGATCTCCAGCTTGGCGTTGCCGTCCACCAGCCGGTCACGGGTGACCAGGCTCGGCAGGTAGCTCTGGTAGGCGATGTCGAAGAAGACCGTGGCCAGGCCGGTGCCGAGTGCCACGCCGTACAGCTGGAGCATGGTCAGCACGTCCAGCCACCACGCGACCGGGACCGAGGCCAGCAGCGCCCCGCGGACCAGGTCCGCGGTGACCAGGATCCGGCGCCGGGCCATCCGGTCCACCCACACCCCGGCGGGCAGTCCGACCAGCAGGAACGCCGCGGTCTCCGCCGCCACCAGCAGCCCCATCTCGAACTCGCCGGCGCCCAGCGCGGTCAGGGCCACGAACGGCAGGGCGATCAGGCTGATCTGGGTGCCGGCCTGGCTGATCGTGTCGGCTCCGAACAGGAGCATGAAGTTCCGGTGCCGGAACAGGCTGGGAGAGGTCATCGGGGCATCGTGACGAAGCTCACGTTCCCCCGCAACTTTTTTCTCATCGTTCAGGCGGCGACGAGGCGCCGGTGCCGGACCGCGCTGGTCCCGTGCGACGCGCGATGTCCCGCGCTAGTGATCCACGCCCTCGGCCTCGGCGCGAGGCGTATCGCTCACCGGCGACGACAGCGCCCGCCACGCGATGACTCCGGCCAGGGTCAGGCTCACCCCGCAGGCCATGATGACGGGTTCCTCGGTGAAGGTCTCGCTGAGCACGGCTCCGGCGAAGGGGGCGGGGATCGTGGCCAGGGTGGAGAGGAAGACCTGGACGGCGAGCACGCGGCCGCGCAGGCCGTCCGGGATCTCCCGCTGGAGGTAGCTGGTCTGCGCGATCACTGCGATGGTGAAACCGGCACCCTGGACGAACGTCGGGGCCAGGTGGAGGAGAGCCGGCCAGTCGTCCGGGACGAACGGGATCAGCAGCAGGAACGGCTGGGTGACCACCAGGGGAAGCCAGGCCGTCCGGACGCCGCCGAGCCGGCGCGCGAGCGGCCAGGCGACGAGCGCACCGGCCAGCGCGCCCAGGGGTTCGCCTCCGATGAGCCAGGCGTGAGCGGCGGGGTCCTGCTTCTCGCCGAGGAAGCGCCACGCCACGGCCAGCATGCCGTAGACGGTGCTGAGGACGAGAAGGCAGAAGTATCCGAGGGCGCCGGCGATGACCAGCCCGCGCAGATCGCGCCGGCTCAGCAGGAAGCCGACCCCCGCACCCAGCTCCCGCAGCAGCGGGCGGCGGGCAGCCCGGTCGGGCGCCTCCTCGGGAACGTCGATCCGCCTGACCAGCAGCGCCGAGGCGAGCATGGCGAGAACCTTGAGCAGGGGACCGGCGGACGCGGACATGGACCGGAAGAGCGCATCCAGCGGCTTGTCCAGCGCGTGGTGCAGGGCCAGGCCCTGCACCTCGGCAGCGGTGGACAGGGCGGCGTTGGCGGGCAGCAGCCGGTCGGCGTCCACGATGCGGGGCAGGTAGCTCGCCCAGGCGACGGTGCCGAAGGCCGAGGCGATCCCGGAGCCGATGCCCGCCAGCTGGAGGTGGAGCGGCGAGAGCGCCTCCGCCCACCAGGCGATCGGGACGGTGACGGTCAGGACGGCCTGGGCGAGGGCGGTGTTCACCAGGACGGATCGGTGGGAGAGCCGGTCGATCCACACTCCGGCGGGGAGCAGGAAGAGCAGGGTGGCCATGGCCTCCGGGAGGAGCAGTGCCGCGAGATCCGACGGACCCGCCTCCGTGGCGGTCACCGCCAGCAGCGGCAGCGCGATCCACCCGAGGCCGGCACCCACCGAGTATGTCGTCTGTGCGCCGAGGAACAGCAGGAAGTTCCGATGCCGGAACAGGGAGATCATTCCGGCATCGTAGTGTCCTGGAACATCAGGAGGGTTCGGCGACGAGGCGCCTGCGGAAGACCCAGTAGGACCAGGTCTGGTAACCCACCACGAAGGGCAGGGCGATCAGGCCGATCCAGGTGAGCACGCCGAGCGTGTACGGGCCCGAGGCGGCCTCGGCGACGGTCAGACCGGGAAGCGGGGCGGGCCACAGGGCGCTGAACACGGCGGCGCCGGTCAGGGCGACCGACGAGGCGGTGGCGGTGAACGCCCAGCCGTCCCGGCCTCGCCAGGTCAGGGCCGTTCCGGCGGCCAGGGCGGCCATCGCGGCCAGCGCGCACCCCCACAGCCAGGGCGAGGCGCCCCACTCGGCGACGGCCGTACCGGTCGCCGGGATGCCGGACAGCGCCACCACCCCGGCGGGCAGCGCCGCCGCGGAGACGGCCATGGCGGTACGGCGGGCGCGGGCGCGCACCGGCCCGGAGGTCTTGAGGGCGACGAAGACCGCGCCGTGCAGCAGGCAGAGCGTGAGCGAGAAGACCCCGCCGATCAGCGCGGCGAGTGCGCTGTCGTGCAGCAGGTCGGCGAAGACCGCTCCCCAGAGGAAGGCCGGGAGCGCGCTGCCGGCCGTGATCCCCAGGTCGCACCAGGTCCGGTCGGAGGCGTGGTGGACCTTGCCCCGCCACTCCAGCCCGACGCCGCGCACGATCAGCCCGACCAGGACCAGCACGATCGGCAGGTAGAACTCGCTGAGGAAGCCGGCGTACCAGGCGGGGAAGGCGGCGAACATCGCCCCCACCGCGCTGATCAGCCATACCTCGTTGCCGTCCCAGACCGGGCCGATCGTGCCGAGGACCTGCTTGCGGTCGGCCTCGTCGCGAGACAGCACCGGGAGCAGCATGCCGACGCCGAAGTCGAAGCCCTCCAGGACGAAGAAACCCGTCCAGAGAAATGCGATGACCGCGAACCAGAAGGTGGTGAGTTCCATCAAGCCCTCCTCAGTACATCAGGGTCGGCTGGAGCACGGCGGCCGTGGTCCCGTCGCCGCTCACGGGCGGGGCGGGCTCGGAGGGGGCGGCGGGCTCCGGCCCCGCCTTGACGTGGCGGACCAGCAGTACGGCCTCGGCCACGGCGAGCAGGCCGTACAGGAGGGTGAAGACCGCGAGGGAGACGGCCACCTCGGTCAGGCTGACGCCGGGCGAGACGCTCGCCGCGGTGAGCAGCTCGCCCTGGACGGTCCAGGGCTGGCGGCCGATCTCGCTGAGCAGCCAGCCCGCGATCATCGCGATGGTCGGCAGCGGGAGCGCCAGCAGGCAGGCGCGGGCGAACCAGCCGGGGACCGGGCGGCGGCGCCGGGTCAGCCAGAGGCCGAGGACCGACAGGGCCACCGTGGCCAGCCCGAAGGTGATCATGACGCGGAAGGACGCGTAGACCACCGGCACGTTGGGCCGGTAGTCCCCGGGGCCGAACCTCTCGGCGAACTCGGCCTGCAGGTCCTCGGTGCCCCGCACGACCGCGTCCGGATCGTTGGTGGCCAGGAGGCTGAGCAGCATCGGCACCTCGATCCCCGGAACCGGGGAGAAGGCCGCGCCCGCGGTGTCGCGATCGAGTCCCTCGGCGGCGGCCAGCTTCATGGGCTGCTGCTCGTGCAGGAGCTTGCCTGACAGGTCACCGCTGCCCGCGACGACCGCCCCCGCGATCGCCGTCATGACCAGGGCGGCCCGCATCGGCGTGCGCCACATGTCCGCTGCTCCGCGCCGCAGCGGGACGGTCCGGTCGGGGTCGGCCCTGCGCTCCTTGCGGATGTTGTAGCCGCAGACCGCCAGCACGAACCCGCCCGCGACGATGAAGGCCGCCGCCACCACGTGGGGGACCTGGGCGAGCGCGGTGGAGTTGGTGAGCACGGCCCACAGGTCCGTCATCCGGGCTCTGCCGCCTCCTGGGCCGCCCGTCACCTCGTAGCCGACCGGGTGCTTCATCCAGGCGTTGGCGGCCAGGATGAAGTAGGCCGACAGGTTGGAGCCGATGACCGCGGCCCAGATCGTGGCCAGGTGCACGCGCTTGGGCAGCTTGTCCCAGCCGAAGATCCACAGGCCGAGGAAGGTCGACTCCAGGAAGAACGCGAGCAGCGCCTCCAGCGCCAGCGGGGCGCCGAAGACGTCGCCGACGAAGACCGAGTACTCACTCCAGTTCATCCCGAACTGGAACTCCTGCACGATGCCGGTGACCACGCCCATCGCGAAGTTGATCAGGAAGAGCTTCCCGAAGAACTTCGTCAGCCGCAGGTAGTGCTCGGATCCCGTGCGGTGCCAGGCGGTCTGCAGGCCGGCCACGAAGACGCCGAGCCCGATCGTCAGGGGTACGAAGAGAAAGTGGTACACGGTGGTGACCCCGAACTGCCACCGTGCAAGGTCCAGCGCTTCCATGCCCAACCCCCAACGAATCAAGCTCTACAAGCCGTAGTGCTACATCTAGTAGTACTACGGCTTGTAGAGTAAAAGGAAGGAATGGTGCCGCGAGCTGCTGCGATCTTCGTCACACGGCCCGGTTCGGGACCGCACTTCCCTCGCGGGCCAGATCGTCCCCTCTGGCTCGCGGCACCGGTCCCTTCCTGTGCCGCCGGGGCTCTTCCCCGGCGTCTCCGATGGTGTGGGCTGGCGGCCCTGTTCACCGGAGCGCTTTGCGGGTCCGCCAGGCCCCCGCAAGGCGCATGGCCCAATCGTGCGGCATACGGTGGAGATGGGGCGTCCGCCGCCCGGGTGATTTCTGGGTACGCCGGGCGACGGACATGATCGGGCTCGCTTGCAAGAGTTGCGACGGAGCGTGCAAGCGCAGATAAAGCGCGGATAAGGAGAGATGAAAGCGGGCCCGGCTATCAATGACTCACAAGCCCGGGGGGGAACCGGCAAGGAGCCGGTCCGAGGGGCTGAGGGAGAGATCACCATGAAGCGACTGACCGTCGGCCTGCTGGCCACCGCCGCCACCGCCACCGCGTTCGCGCTCGCCGTACCGGCGACTGCGCAGGCCGCCACGCCCGCGACGACGTCCGCCGCGTCCGACTACGACTACGAGGACCGCTGGGGCCAGGTCTACTCATCCAACTACAAGGCCAAGGCCAGGGGCTGGATCGGCGTCGACTGGGACCGCCACCAGGAGTCCAACGAGGTGCACCTCAACGGCAGGCTGTACGACCTCGACCACCGCACCTACAGCCAGGGCGGCAAGTGCGCCTACCTGAAGATCCAGGCCCACGGGTTCGGCGACCACCACAACTACTGGGCCGACAGCAGGTCCTACAAGTACTGCGGTGCCGGCGGCCACAAGAAGTTCTCCTTCTCCAGCCACGACACCGACGCCGTCCGGGTGAAGGTCTGCCAGATCGGACTGCACAGCTCCCACCCGACCCGCTGCGGCGACTGGGACTACCTCTACACCGCCGAGAGCGAGTGACCGCACATCCCGGACGGCCCGTTCCCCGCCAGGGAGCGGGCCGCTCCGCGTCGGGGCCCGGATCAGCGGGTGACGCCGGCGGCTCTGAGGTAGGCGTCGAGGTTGCCCAGCTCGAAGCCGCGGCGCCTGATCTTGTCGACGAGGATGCGGAAGTCCCGCGACAGGTTCGGGCGGAAGTGCAGGAGCAGCACGTCGCCGGGGCGGAGCTTCTTGTCCGGGACCTGGTAGGCGATCTTCCCGCCCGGCTGGACGGTCGCCGTCCACAGCAGCAGGGCCTGCATCCCGCAGGCTCCGGCCGCCCGCCGGGTCAGCGTGTTGTGGTTGCCGAACGGCGGGCGCAGCAGCGTCGGCGCGGTCCCGGTCTGCCTGCGGATCAGCCTGGTGGCCCCGCAGATCTCCGCCCGCTGCCCTTCGTAGCCGAGTGCGGGCAGGTCGGGGTGGGTCAGCGTGTGGTTCTCGACCGTCGCGCCCGCCTCGCGCATGCTCCGGACGTAGTCCCACTTGCCGGCGCCGAGATACCTGCCGCCCTGGGCGGTCGGGTCGGCCGCACCCTGCGCCTCGACGGCGTCGCGGGTGACGAACGCGGCGATGGGGATCCGCTCCTGGCGGACCTGCCTGACGAAGCCCGGATCCTGCTCCCAGCCGTCGTCGATGGTGAGGAAGACCACTTTCCTCCTGGTCGGGATGGAGCTGATCACCGGCGGCAGCCCGTCGGCGGGCCGGGGGATGCGTCTCACCTCGCCCGGTCCGGGCGTCACGCCCGGCGGTCCCGGGGGCTTCGCCGGCGAGGCGGACGGGCCGGCGGGGGCCGTACCGCCGACCTGGGGGGACGCCTCGGCGGCGGCGCCGGGACCGTGCTTCCCGGTGGCCCCGCAACCGGCCGCGGCCAGAAGCGCCAGCACGGTCATTAACCTGATTTTTCGTGATTTATCCCCTGGCATAACCGACCATCCTGTCAGGGGCTCGAAGTGAGGTCCACGCCTTCCCGCGCAGCCCTCCGGCGCGCCTATCCTCTCCGCCATGACCTTCAGCGGAACTCCCCGGCCGCGCCTGCGCTGGCACCACGCCGAGACCGAGCTCGACGACTTCGCCATCGTCAGCTACCGGGTGCCCGCCGGTGCCCTCGCCCGGATGCTGCCCGCCGGGTTCGCCCCGATGGAGTTCGCCTTCGCCGACGGGGAGACATCCGCCATGGTATCCGCGGTCGCCTTCCGCGACCGGGATTTCCACTTCCGCTTCTGCCCGCCGGCGGCGATCAGCTGCGGCCAGATCAACTATCGCGCCTACGTCACGGCGGACGGCGAGCCCGGCGTCTGGTTCTTCGGCACGAGCCTGGACCATCCGGTGGTCGCGGTGCCCCGGCTGCTGTGGGGCATGCCCTGGAGCCGCGCCCGGATCGGCATCACCGCCGACTGGGACGCCGCCCCGGCGCGCTGGCGGCTGGACGGCGACGGCGCTCGCTGCGAGGCCGCCGAGCTCGCCGCACCCCCCGAGACCCTGGACGGGTTCACCGGGGAGAGCCACTGGATGGCCATGCTCACCCACCCCACCCTCGGCTGGTACCGCCGCCGGGACGGCCGCGTCGGCACCTACAGCATCTGGCACCCGCCGATGCGCCCCCGCCACCTGGCCGCCTCGTCCGCCCGGTTCCACGTCTTCGAGGAGCTCGGGCTGACCGCGCCGGAGTCGGAGCCGCACTCGATCCTGGCCCAGGAGAGCATCCACTTCGACGTCCACACCCCGCCGCGCCGGTCGCGGGAGGGGTCCGCGCGCTCCGCCGGGCGATCCGATCGAGCAAATGCTTGATTTCGCCCCTCCTCATCTCCCGCGGTCCGCAACCGGGGCACGGTCGGCGGCTCGCTCTGCCAGGCCGACCGGCGCGGCCTCCCGGCACGGGGCGGGGCACGCCGGGCCCGTTCCCGGCGCCGCCAGGGCTGACAATCCCGGGATGCGCCGGAGGGCAGATGTTGCTCTTAACCGCGCCGGCGGGGATTGCCTAGGGTGCTGGGTGTGAAAGTCGTAGGCAGCGCCGTGCTCGGCGCCGACAGGGACAGGGTGTGGTCGGCCCTCCAGGACCCGGCTGTGCTGGTGCGCACCATCCCGGGGTGCGAGCGGCTTGAGGAGACGGGGCCCGACACCTACCGGATGACGGTCACCGCGGGGGTGGCCTCGATCAAGGGCCTCTACCAGGGCGAGGTCTCCTTGTCCGAGCCCGACGCCCCGCACCGTTTCGTGCTGCGGGCCCGGGGCCAGGGCGCCCCCGGCACCGTGGAGGCCACGGTGGAGGTACGGCTCAGCGAGGTCGACGGCGGCACCCGGGTCGACTACGACGCCGAGGCCGTGGTCGGAGGCATGATCGGCGGGGTGGGCCAGCGCATGCTCGGCACGGTGGCGAAGCGGACCGCCGGGGAGTTCTTCTCCGCCGTCGAGAGCCACCTGGCCTCCGGAGAGCACGACCCGGTGCCCGGTACGGCCGCCGCCCCGGCGCTCCCCGCCCGGCCGGAGACGCTCCCGGCCGGCAGGCCCGAGCCCGTCCGGTCCGGAGAGGCGCAGGTCTTCGAGCGGCCCGCTCCGGCTCCGCGCCAGGGCGTCCCCGCGTGGACGGTGGTGACCGCCTTCGGCATGGGCGCGGGCGTCGCGCTCGGCAGCGCCGTGATCGGCTGGCTGCTCGGCCGCGCCGGCCGGAAGGGCTGACCGCCGCAGCCTGGCCGGAGGCCGGTCGCGGCGCCGGTCAGAAGGGATGATTTTCCCGAACCCTCGCGATGGGGGATCTTCCGGCGTAACGTGACGGTATGCGCGAGGCACGTGCGGAGGATGCCCGGACCGAGGCCAGACGACTGATCTACGACCTTCTCGGTGAGGAGCGGCCGTCCGCCGGCGCCCTGCTGCGTGAGGCGACGGCGGTGCTGGGCGCCGGCCGCGTCGCGCGCTGCGCCGAGCTCGCCCGCGGAGCCCCGCTGACCCGCCGGTCCGCCGAGCTCGCCTCGCTGGCCGGGCTGCTGGTCGGCACCCGCGAGCTGGGGGAGGAGTGGTGGGAGCGGAGCCGGGGCGGCAAGCAGCCCGCTCCCGACGAGGTGCTCCGCACCGCCACCGCGGTCGACCCGTGGACCGACCTGACCGTGCTGGAGATGCTGGCCGCCTGGATCGCCGACGACGCCGCGGACCGGGCCTGGGGCCCGCCCGCCGCGGTCACCGACCTGAACTCCTGGCAGGCAGAGGACCGGGTCGAGCTCCCGGACGACGCCGTTCCCGGCCGGCGGATCGTGGTCTCCTTCGACGCGGGCGGGCGGCTCGACGCCGTGGTGATCCGCCGCTCCGACGACGACCTCGGCTCGAACCTGGACTTCAACTCGCTGCGCTACTCACGCCCGGCCGAGGCCCAGTGGAGCTGGGGCGTCGCGGCGGGCCTGGGCCCGCACCGCCTCGAGGGCGAGGACCCTGACCCGTACGCCGCCCCGGTGGACGCCGCGGCCGCCGACGTCCTGCACGCCTGGACGCTGCGCCACGGCGCCACGGCCGAGCAGGCGGGCCCGGAGTGGCGGGTCAAGGGCGACGTCGTCGCCGCGATCGAGCGGGTCGACTGGATGTGGCGCAGCGGCGAGTGGTTCGCCTGGTGGCGCGGGGTCTGCGCGCTGGTCGACGGGGACCCCGCCCAGCTCGCCGCCCGCCTGGAGGAGATCGCCGCCGCCCCCTGATCCGGCCCGGACGCCGAGGGCCTACCTCTGCGCGATCAGGGCCGCGACCCCGTCGAGGATCCGGGCCAGCCCGAAGGTGAGCGCGTGCACCGGGTCGGAGGCTCCCTGGTGCGCCTGGCCCGCGGCCTGGCCGACCCGGGAGGCCACCGGGAAGTGGGAGGGATCCATGACCTTGTCGAGGACGGGCGCGCTCGCCAGCCACCACTCCGTCTCGCTCATCCCGGTGTCCTGCTGGACCTGGTCCAGGCTCGCCTGGACCCTGGCGGTGCCCTCGACGTGGGTCAGGATCAGGGTGAGGACGGAGTCCATCTCGACGTCGGTGAGGCCGATGCCGTCCAGCGGGCGCAGCTCGGCCTCGTACTTGAGCGAGACGTTCGGGCCGAGCACCGGCCGGGCGGTGATGATCTGCAGCATCCAGGGGTGCCGTCGGTACAGCTCCCAGTTGCGCACGGCGACGAACTCCATCGCTCCCCGCCACCCGCCGGGCTGCGCGGACGGCGCGCCGACGTCGTCGTAGAGCTCCCCGTAGGCCCTGTCGACCATCAGGTCGGTCAGCTCGCTCTTGCCCGGCACGTGCGTGTAGAGGGACATGGTGCCCACTCCCAGCCGCTCGGCGACGTGGCGCATGGACAGGGCGTCGAGCCCTTCGGCGTCGGCGATCCCGATGGCGGCATCCACGATGGCGCGCACCGTCAGGCCGGACCGGCCCGGCTTGGTGTGCGAACCCCACAGCAGCGCCAGGCTGCGAGCCGGATCAGTGCCGGAGCTTTTCTTCCCGTCCATCGGAGCAGACCCCCACCCTCGTCGTTGCCGTTATCGTACCTTGTCCCGTACGATGTACGGTACAAGGTACGGTAGGGCGTGCGCCGCAGCCGGACCGGCGACCGGAGGGAAGGGCGACCATGCAAGAGGCGGAGAACGCGATCACCGCGCACGGGGTGCGGAAGAACTACCCGGGAGCCGCGGGCGACGCCGGGCTGAACGGGTTCGACCTGAGGGTCCCGGCGGGTTCCGTCTGCGGGCTGCTGGGCCCGAACGGCGCGGGGAAGACGACGGCGGTCCGGATCCTGGCCACGTTGCTGGAGATGGACGAGGGCAGGGCGAGTGTCGCGGGGTTCGACGTGCGGACGCAGGGGCGGCGGGTCCGCGAGCGCATCGGGCTGGTGGGCCAGTACGCCGCGGTCGACGAGATCCTGACCGGGCGGCAGAACCTGGTGATGTTCGGCAGGCTGAACCACCTGCCCGTCCCGGTGGCCAGGAGGCGGGCGGACGAGCTGCTTGAGCGGTTCTCGCTCACCGAGGCCGCGGGGAGGCCGGCGGGCGGCTACTCGGGCGGCATGCGCCGCAGGCTCGACCTCGCGGCCAGCCTCATCGTCTCGCCGCCGGTGCTGTTCGTCGACGAGCCGACCACCGGGCTCGATCCGGCCGCCCGCCAGGAGGTCTGGACGGCCGTGCGAGAGCTGGTGGGTGCCGGCACCACGGTGCTGCTGACCACGCAGTACCTGGAGGAGGCCGACCGGCTGGCGGATCGCGTCTGCATGCTCAGGGCGGGCAAGGTCGTCGCCGAGGGCACTCCGGACGAGCTCAAGTCCGCCCTCGGCGGGGACTGGATCGAGATCGTGCTCGCCGGCCCGGCGGACGCCGAGGCCGCCCGGCCCATCGCCGCCCGGATCGCCTCCGGAGAGCTGCGCCTCGACGGCCCCGCCCACCGGATCGGCGTCCCCGTCACCGAGCGCACCAGGGCGCTGGTGAAGGTCGCGACCGCGCTGAACGAGGCGGGGATCGAGCCGGAGGACATCACGCTCCGCCGTCCCACCCTCGACGAGGTCTTCCTCCACCTGACGGGCGACGGGGCGGGGGAGACGCGCGAGCACCGGAACGGGAACCCGGAGGAGGCGCTCACATGAGCGCGGCGGCCGTACCCGGAAGCCCGACTGCGGCCGGCGCGAACGTGACCGCCGGATCCGAGAACGCGACACAGGAGTCCGAATGAGCATCCCCATCCACCCCGTTTCCTCAGGTTCGCCGCTGTCCCGGCTCGGCTGGGCCCTGGCGGACGCCTGGACGATCACCCTGCGCGACCTGAGCCACTGGGCGCTGCGGCCCGGCACGGTCATCGTCGGGTGGCTCTTCCCCGTCATGATCGTGCTGATGTTCGGCGGCCTGTTCGGCGGCGCGATCGGCGTGCCCGGCGGGGGCGGCTACTTCGAGTTCCTGATGCCCGGCATGTTCGCCATGACCATGCTCTTCGGCCTGGAGACCACCATGATGGCGGTGACCACGGACGCGGCCAAGGGAGTGACCGACAGGTTCCGCTCGCTGCCGATGAGCTCCTCGGCCGTCGTGCTGGGCCGCTGCGCCGCCGACATGCTCAACTCGGTCGTCGGCCTGGCCGTCATGATCGGTGCCGGCCTGCTGCTGGGGTGGGGCTGGCACGGCGGGCCGGGCGCCGCGCTCGCAGCCGTCGGGCTGCTGCTCCTGCTGCGCTTCGCCTTCCTGTGGGTGGGCGTCTTCATCGGTCTCGCCGCGGGCGGGCCGGAGGTGGTGGCCTCGGTCCAGATCCTCGTCTGGCCCGTGGGATTCCTGTCCGGCGTCTTCGTCGACCCGGCCACCATGCCCGCCTGGCTCGGCGCGATCGCCGCGTGGAACCCGCTCTCGGCGACGGCCGCGGCCACGCGCGAGCTCTTCGGCAACCCCGGGTTCGGGGCAGGCTCCTGGACCGGCCAGCACGCGACGCTCATGGCGATCGGGTGGCCGGTGCTGCTCGTCGCCGTCTTCCTCCCGCTCTCGGCTCGCACGTTCCGGAGACTGAGAGGCTGATCCCCGGCCGGAATCCGGGGCGTTCGTGACGGCCGCCACCGAGGCCGCGGTGGTCGCCGCTCCGGGGATCTGGGCGGCCAGGCGTCAGGCGTCGCCGAGGTCGCCGGAGCGGTAGTGGCGGCGGCAGAGGACCTGGTAGCGGATCGGATCGGCGCCGGTGTCGCCGATGACGACCTGCTCGCCGGTGCGGGCGAGCTCGCCGTGCACTACGCGGGCGTTCAGCCGGCCGGGCCGGCCGCACCAGCACAGGACCTCGACCTGCAGGCGACTGATCTCGTCGGCCAGTTCGAACAGGCGCTGCGCGGCGGGGAACATCCGGGAACGGAAGTCGGAGGCCAGGCCGAAGGCGTAGACGTCGATGCCGTGGTCGTCGGCCAGGTCGGCGAGCTGCTCGATCTGGGGGACCGTGTAGAAGCAGGCCTCGTCGCAGATCACGTAGTCGATGGGCTTGTGCGCCAGGACCAGCGCCACCAGGTCGAGGTCGTCCTCGACCTCGACGGCCTCGCTGCCCAGGCCGATCCGGCTGGTGATCCGGGCTCCGCCCGAGCGGTCGTGCTTGGTCAGCACCAGACCGCGCCTGCCCTGACGGCCGTGGTTGTAGTTGAGCTGCAGGGCCAGGGTGGACTTGCCGCAGTCCATGGGGCCGAAGTAGAAACGCAGCACCCCGTCCCGGGTTCCGGTGGGGACGGCGGAGAGCGCAGACAATTCGGTCACGGGGCGCCAGCTTAGTGGGTCCGGCATGTGTGTTTGGGCAGGCCCGGTCTTGGTAGGTATGTCAGGTCCCGCGCTGGTCAAGGTCTGACTTGGCTTGTTTCGGTAAAGCGTGGGAGATTCTTTTTGGCCGACCGAACCTGGGAGAACCCGTGACGACAGCCAAGACCCCCACCCTGCCCGCTTCCCCCCTGCCCGTCTCCGGACCTGCCCCCGAGCCTTCCTCCAGGCCCGGTGTCGTGGCCGCCCCGGCGGCGGAGAGCGCGGAGATGCCCCCTGCGCTCGCCGCGATGATGACCGAGGACGAGCGGGTCGCGGCCGAGTCGGAGGCGGCCCGCTGGCGGTACGGGTTCTACGTGGTCCTCACCGGCCTGGTCGTCATCCTGGTCGGGTTCGTGGTGATCGCGTTGCACAACGGCGACGGGAACGCCTCGTTCGCCGGTCTCGTCGGGGTCTCCGGGGCGATCATCGGAGCCTACTTCGGCGTCCAGGTCGGCCAGTCGGGCAAGGCCCGGGTCGAGGCCGAGCTGCGCCGGGCCAACGAGATGGCGATCCGGCTCGCCGCCAAGGTGCACGCGCACGACGCGGACGCCGTGATCAACGCCACCATGGGGATCCGCCGCCGCTAGGGGAGGGTTCCGGGGTCCGCCGGCGCTGGCGGCCCACACCGCCCCGCACCGGCGCCCGGGGCGGGTCCCGCCCGCGACGGTCAGCCGGTGGACTGCGGGATGACCGGGCCCTCGCTGGCCTGGACCAGCACGAAGCCCTGCCCCTGGAAGGCGAGCTGCACGGCCTCGCCGCTCCCGCGTCCGATGAGCGCGCCCGCCTTGAACGTGCGGTTGACGCCCACGCGCAACCCGGCGCTCCAGCACACCGCGGACTGGCCGTCGGCGAAGGTCGGGGCCTGGGAGGCGTCCAGCAGCACCGGCGTGCCGTGCGCGGTGACCGCCACCCAGCCGGTGCCGGTGAGCGTGGTGTTGAACAGGCCGCCGGCGGCGACCCCGGCACCCTGCACCCGCTGGATGTCCCAGGTGAGCTGGGGATCGAAGGCCAGCAGGCTGCTCCCGTTGACGGTGAGCGCCTCGTTCTCCAGATAGAACAGATGCACGTCCTGGGCCTTGTCGGCGAGGAAGAGCATGCCCTGGCCCCGCACGCGCATCAACGGCGCGCCCTCACCGGTCATCATCTTCTTGAGGAACTTGCCGACCCCGCCGGAACCCTCGTAGTCGAAGTCCATCTGTCCCTGGAAGGCGACCATCGAGCCCTGCCGGGCCAGCACCTCGCCGTTGAGCTGCACCCGCAACATCTTGTTGTTCTGCAGGACGAAGTGGCCGGGAACCTGGCCCTGGTCCAGGTTTCCGAAGAACGCGCTGCGCACGGAGGCCGCCTCTCAAGCGTCGGTCGGGGAGTCGTGTTCGGTTGGGGAGTCGCACCAGCAGTGACGAAGCGGCGGGATCCGAAGTTCCCGCCGGGCCGCCACGCCGGGCCACCCCGCCATTCAACTCCTCCCGCCTCCGCGGCCGCACCAGGGGGTGGCCCGGCGCGGCGGGGATGGACGGGCCGACGAGGTTGCCAAGGATTCGGGCCGGTTTCGGCAGGGTCCGCCGATTTGCCGACGCGGTGCGACTGGGTAGACACGGGGGCATGCGCAGCGTCCGTATCGGCGTCGACACCGGGGGCACGTTCACCGACGTGGTCGCGGTGGACGAACAGACCGGTGAGATCACCACCACCAAGACCCCGTCCACGCCCGCCAACCCCGCCGACGGGTTCATGACGGGCGTGCGGAAGGTCCTCGGCGAGCACGGCCTGGAAGCCGCGCCGCAGGCGGCGCCGGGCTCCAGGGTGTCGGAGACGGCGCCGGGCTCCAGGGTGTCGGCGGTGGTGCACGGCACCACGGTCGCCACCAACCAGCTCCTGGAGGACCGTATCGCCGACCTCGGCTTCGTCACCACCGAGGGCTTCGAGTTCGTCCTGGAGATCGCCCGGCAGAGCGTGCCGGACGGTTACGGCAACTCCTACTTCTGGGTGAAGCCGCCCCGCATCGTCCCGGTGCACCGGGTCAGGACCGTCGGCGGGAGGCTGGACCACACCGGGGCGGAGGTCCGGCCGTTCGACGAGGCGCAGGCCGTCGAGGCCGCCCGGTGGTTCCGGGAGCGGGGGATCACCGCGATCGGCGTGTGCTTCCTGCACTCCTACGCCAACCCGGAGCACGAACTGCGCATGCGCGAGGTCCTGGCCCGCGAGCACCCCGAGGCGGTCGTCTCGATCTCCAGCGACGTGCTGCGCGAGTACCGCGAGTACGAGCGGTCGGTCACCACCCTCGTCGACGCGGCGGTCAAGCCGACCATGCGCCGCTACATCGCCAACCTCTCCGACCGGCTCGGCATGCCGTTCTCGGTGATGAAGAGCAACGGCGGGGTGCTCTCGGCGGCCGAGGTCGTGCACCAGCCGATCACCACCGTGCTCTCCGGCCCGGCCGCGGGGGCGCTCGGCGCGGCGCTGATCGCCTCCACCGCCGGCCACCCCTCGGTGATCACACTGGACGGCGGCGGCACCTCCACCGACGTCGCGGTCGTGGTCGACGGGGAGCCCTCGCTCACCACCGAGGGCAGCGTCGGCCGGTACCCGTGCAAGATACCGATGATCGACATCGTGACCGTCGGCGCGGGCGGGGGGTCCGTCGCCTGGATCTCGCCCGAGGGCACGCTCAAGGTCGGTCCCCGGTCCGCCGGGGCCGATCCGGGCCCGATCTGCTACGGCCGGGGCGGCACCGAGGTCACCGTCACCGACGCGCACGTCTTCCTCGGCCGGGTCCCGCCCCACCTGCTCGGCGGGGAGATCCCGCTCGACGCCGGGGCCGCCCGGCAGGGCGTCGAGGCGCTGGCGGCCAAGCTGGGGCTGAGCCCGGAGCGGACCGCGACCGGCATCCTGGAGATCAGCGCGTTCAACCAGTCGAACGCCATCCGTCAGATCACCGTCAAGCGCGGCCTGGACGTGCGGGACTTCCCGATGGTCGCCTTCGGCGGCTCCGGCCCGTTGCTGGTCTGCCGCCTGATCGACATCCTCGGACTGCCTGCGGTGCTCGTCCCGCCCGACCCGGGCAACGTCTCGGCGTTCGGCCTGCTCACCGTGGACGTCAAGAACGACTACGTGCGCACCTTCGTCACCCGCGACCTGTCCCTCGACACCGCCGGCGAGATCTTCGGCGAGCTGGAGGGCCAGGCTGCCGAGGCCCTCGACCGCGAGGGCTTCACCGACCACGTCTTCGCGCGCAGCGCCGACCTGCGCTACTACGGCCAGGCCTACGAGGTCCGGGTCCCCGCTCCGGCCGGGCCGCTGGACGGGGCCTGGCGCGCCGAGGTGCTGGAGCGCTTCCACAGCGAGCACGAGAAGCTCTACGGCTACGGCTACCGCGACGACCCCCGGCACGGAGTCGAGTGGGTCAACCTCCGCGTCTCCGGCATCGGACCGATCACCCGCCCGGCGATCGGGCGCAGGCCGTACGGCACCGCGGAGCCGAGGCCGGCGGGAACCCGCGAGGTCTTCTACGACGTCTGGGGCCCGGCCCCCCTCTACCGCCGCGCCGAGCTGGGCGCCGGCGCGATGGTCGCCGGGCCCGCGGTCATCGAGGAGTACGGCTCCACGCTCCCGGTGCACCCCGGCTTCACGGCGACCATGGACGAGTTCGGCAACCTGGAGGTACGGCGTGAGCGCGAGTGAGCCCGACGGAGTGAGTGGAGTGGGTCGCGAGGGACGAGCGGGCCGCGGAGCGAGTGAGGAGGGTGAGGGAGTCATAAGCACGGGTGAGCCCGACGGAGTGAGTGGAGTGGGTCGCGAGGGACGAGCGGGCCGCGGAGCGAGTGAGGAGGGTGAGGGAGTCATAAGCACGGGTGAGCCCGACGGAGTGAGTGGAGTGGGTCGCGAGGGACGAGCGGGCCGCGGAGCGAGTGAGGAGGGTGAGCGGGTCGTGGGTGCTGAGCGGGCCGCCGACCCGGTGCTGGTGGAGATCGTCGAGGGCACCCTCGCCTCGGTGGAGAGGGAGGTCGAGACCGCGATCGCGCGCACGGCCCGATCCCCGATGATCCGTGACGCCCACGACTTCCGTGCGGGCATCCACGACGTACGGCTGCGCAAGCTGACCGGCCGGTCCTACTCGGCGCTGGTCCAGCCGATCGTGCGGGACTTCCCGGTCGAGGAGATGAACCCCGGCGACGTCTTCTTCCACAACGACGTCTACCTGTCCGAAGGCGGCATCGGCCACCTGCCCGATCTGTGCGTCACCGTCCCGGTCTTCCACGACGGGGCGGTGGTCGCGTTCGTGCAGGCCTTCGGGCACCACGACGACATCGGAGGGGCGGTCCCGGGGTCGATGCCCTCGCACGCGCGCAGCGTGTTCGAGGAAGGGCTGATGGTCCCGCCGATCAAGCTCTGGGACCGGGGCGTGCCCAACCGCGCCGCCCTGACGATCATGACGCGGAACTCCCGGATGCCCGACTCGCTCGCGGGGGACCTGGACGCCGAGTGCTCGGCCTGCCTGATGGGCGCCCAGCGGCTCGGCGAGCTGTTCGCCCGCTACGGGCGCGAGGCCGTGGAGGCGTGCTTCGACGCGATCATCTCCAAGACCACCGAGACGTTCCGCCGCGAGCTGCTGGCCAAGATCCCCGAGGGCACGTACGTCTGGGAGGACTACGCCGAGCACGACGGGGTCGACGCGCCCCGCCTGCACGTCCAGCGCATCACCCTCACCGTCGACCACTCCGCCGGCGTCCCCCTGGTCGTCGACTTCACCGGCACGTCCCCGCAGGCCAAGGGGCCGATCAACCACGCGGGCGACTACGCGGACGGGGTCTTCCTGAAGAAGTGGCTCGCCCCGATCCTGCGCAACCTCGCCGACACCCCCGAGCGCATGGCCGAGCTCGACGTCAACGAGGGCGTCGTCCCGCTGATCGAGATGCGCTTCCCGGAGAAGGGCACCCTGCTCACCCCGGTCTTCCCCGCGCCCACCAACGCCCGCACGTTCGTGATCCTGCGGTTGCTGGGCGTGCTGGCCGGGGTGCTGGCCAAGGCCACCGGCGGCCGGATGCCCGCCGACCAGGAGACGATCCGCTACACCGGGGTCTACGGCGACGACGCCTCCGGCACGCCGTACCTGATGCGGGAGGTCCTGGGCGGCGGCTCCGGCGGGCGCTGGTACGCCGACGGGGAGGACACGATCCACGTCGTGCCCGACTCGCGCAACATCCCCGTGGAGTTCGCCGAGTCCCGCTGGCCGTTCCGCGTCGAGCGCCTCGGCCTCGCCGTCGACTCCGGCGGGCCCGGCCTTTACCGGGGCGGCCTCGGCTACGACAAGCACCTGCGGATGCTCCGCGACGCCTCGTTCATGTCCATCGCCGACCGCTCCATCCTGTCGTGCTGGGGCGTGAACGGCGGCGGGGCCGGGCGGCCGTTCACCGTCGAGATCGAGGGCCGCCGGATGGAGGGACTGGTCGACGACTCACCGGTCCGCGCGGGCGAGGTCATCCGGATCCGCACGACCGGGGGCGGCGGCTGGGGCTGCCCGCTGGAGCGCGCCCCGGAGGCGGTCGCCGCCGACGTCCGGGACGGCAAGGTCTCGGTGGAAGGCGCCCGCGACGACTACGGGGTCGTCCTGTACGGCCCGCGCGACGACCCGAGGGTGGACGCCGGGGCGACCGAGGCCCGCCGCGCCGGACTCCGCGCCCTCCTCCCGCAGGACGCCCCCTTCTTCGACCGGGGCCCGGGGTTCCCGTCCCTGTCGGGCGGCCTGCCGTACGCGGAGGTGGACACGGTGTGATCGCGGGCGCCGGCCGTGCAGCTCGAACGGGTTGACCACAAAGATCCCGTGCCGTCGAAGTCCTTGGCGTTGCGGCTCACCGGTGTCCGGCCGTTCACTCCGGCCGTCGCGGCGATGAGGCCGCCGTCCGGAAGCGGATGCCGTCGCCCGCTCTCCCTGAGACGAGGCGTCGGCCATCTGGAGGACGCGCCGGTTCAGGACACGTTTTCGCATGATTCATTGACGAGACACCGGATTCTGGGATCTGCTGTGGGAATCTTCGTCGGGGGTGAGGTCCGAGGAGGAGTCGCATGCGTCTGCGCATGATCGTGGCAAGTCTCGCGCTGGCCGTGACATCGGTGGCGGCCGCGCCCGCCGGGGCCGGTCCCGCCCCCGGCGCGTGGACCGATCCCGAGCCCGCCGCGACCCCCGCCGCACCGGCCGTGCCGGGCTGCGACCCGATCGCCGGGGACGAGTGCCTGCTGCCCTTCCCCAACGACTGGTTCACCGAGGCCGCGCGCACCCCCACCGGACGCCGGGTCTCCCTCGCCCCCGAGGCCATGCCGGAGAACGCCGCGGGCAGGCCGGTCGACCCGGCGCAGTGGAACGCCGCCGACGGGTTCTCGCCGGGTTCGATGCTCCTGGTCCACCTGCCCGGCCTCGACCTCGCCGCGAGCGGGGCCGCGCCCGTCACCGACATCGGCTGGTCGCTGCGGCGCGACGCCCCCATCGTGATCGTCGACACCCGCACCGGGGAGCGCTGGCCGTACTGGGCGGAGCTCGACGCGAACGCCGCCGACCCGGCCCGGCAGGCGCTGATCGTCAGACCGGCGAAGAACTTCCGGGAGGGGCACCGCTACGCCGTCGCCCTGCGGAACCTGAAGAACGCCACGGGTGAGGACCTCCCCACCTCCTCGGTCTTCGCCCGGCTCCTGGGCGACAGGCTCCCGCCGGGCGACCCGCTCGCCGCCCGCCAGCACGCGCTCCGCCGCACCCTCGGCGACCTCGCCCGCGCGGGGGTGGTGGCGGACGGCCTCCAGCTCGCCTGGGAGTTCACCGTCGCCAGCGAGAAGGGCATCGCCGGGCCCGTGCTGGCCATGCGCGACCAGACACTGCGCGCCCTGCGCGGGCGTTCGCCGGAGTTCACGGTCACCTCCGTCACCGACCTCGCCCCCGAGCAGGACCGGCACGTCGCACGTGAGGTGGCCGGCGAGATCGAGGTTCCCAACTACCTCGACAAGCCGGGCGGCCCGCCCGGTTCGAACCTCAACCGGAGCGCCGACGGGCTGCCCCGCCCGCTCGGCGACACCCTCAGGGCCCAGTACCACTGCGTGATCCCGCGCTCGGCCTTCGCCCGGCCCGCCCACCCCTCCCTGTACGGCCACGGCCTGCTCGGCAGGGCCACCGAGGTCCGGGCCCGCAACGTCCGGGCGATGGCCGGGGAGCACAACTTCGTCTTCTGCGCCACCAAGTGGATCGGCATGTCCGACGAGGACGTGCAGCACGTCGCGGGCGTCTTCAGTGACTTCTCCCGGTTCGGCACGGTCACCGACCGGCTCCAGCAGAGCCTGCTCAACTTCGTCCTGCTCGGCCGGGCCATGACCGCCAAGGACGGGCTGGCGAGCCACGAGGCCTTCCGGGACGCCAAGGGCAGGTCCCTGCTCGACCGGAAGGCCGCCCTGGCCTATGACGGCAACAGCCAGGGCGGCATCGCGGGCGGCGCGCTCGTCGCCGTCTCGCCCGACGTCCGCAACGCCGTGCTCGGCGTGCCGGGCATGAACTACAGCACGCTGCTCAACCGCAGCGTCGACTTCCAGCCGTTCCAGCAGCTCCTGGACCGGAGCTACCCGGACAAGCTGACCCAGCAGATCTGCTTCGCGCTGCTGCAGATGCTCTGGGACCGGGCCGAGGCGAACGGATACGCCCAGCACCTGACCGCAGACCCGCTGCCCGGCTCGCCCCGGCACCGCGTGCTCCTGCACGTCGCCTTCGGCGACCACCAGGTCTCCACCGTGACCGCCGAGGTCGAGGCCCGCACCGTCGGTGCCCGCATCCACCGGCCCGCCGTCGCGGAGGGGCGCAATCCCGACGTGGCGCCGTACTGGGGGATCCGGGCACTGCCGCGCTGGTCGTACCCCGGTTCGGCGATCATCGTCTGGGACAGCGGCACCCCCGCGCCGCCCACGGCCAACATCCCGCCGCTCGGCCCCGAGTACGGCCGGGACTCCCACGAGGACCCGCGCCACGATCCCGACGCCCGTACCCAGAAGGCCTACTTCCTCCGGCACGGCGTGGTCGTGAACGTCTGCGGCGACGCCCCCTGCACGGCCGCCCGGGCGGACTGACCCCGGTCCGGCCCATGACCGCCGGAGCCCGCCCCGGCCGGTGGGCGAGGGGGCCCGGCCCCGGGAGGCCGCGCCGTCAGAGCCGGACGAACTCGCCCGGGACCGTCGCGCCGTGCACCAGGAGGTCGGCGCGGGCCCGGGTGCCGTCGGCGGCGAACCACTCGTCCTCGGCGCGCATCCAGGCGTGCCACTGGGGCTCCAGTGCCGCGCCGTCCCTGGCCAGGGCGCGGGCCAGCCGGAGCTCCCGGGGCGCCTCGACCCACACCGCGTAGGCGATCGGGGCCCCGAGCCGGGCCGTGCTCACCCCCTCCAGCAGCAGGACCGGAGCCACCGGGACCTCCACCCGCTCGGCGAACGCACCGCGCGCCCAGTCGTAGCGCCGGTAGCCGCCCGGCTCCCCGGCCGAGAGCGGGCCGAGCACCTGGTCCTCCACCTGCCTGAACCACGCCTCCAGCGGCCCGTCCCACGGCACCGGGAAGTCGTCGCTGTGGACCACCTGGCAGTCCAGAGCGCGGCCGAGCCGTCCGGCGAAGGTCGTCTTCCCCGATCCGCCCGGCCCGTCCACCGCGACGACCCGCACCGGCCCGCACGACGGCGGCAGCGCGCGGACCGCCGACGCCAGGCCGCGGAAGGAGATCGGGGTCTTCACCTTCCCAGGATGGCACCCGATGCGCCCGGACCTGTGGGGGAGGAAGTCTCCCGCAGGTCCGGGCGGATCACACCGCCGAGGAGGAGCCGAGGAGGAGAGGTGGCCGCCGGAGGACCCCACCGCCGAAGAAGACGCCGAAGGCCCCTCCCGGCTCCACGGCCCGATTCCCGGTGATCGTCGAAACGCCTGTCCCCGGAGCGGGGATCCGGAAGCCCGGCCGCCGGTCCTCCATGGGAAACCGAGGTTACCTCTGGGTATCGTTCCGGGCGGGGGACCTGGCACGCTTGCTGTGCGTCCCCCCGTGCCCTTCCCGGCCCGTCTCGGCTAGGATCGGCGACTCTCACCCGGAGGTTGATCTTGCAGGGAGCCCTTGGCGACATCGTCGTCCTCGACCTGTCCCGCGCGCTGGCCGGGCCGCACGCCGCCCAGATGCTCGGTGACCTGGGCGCACGGGTGATCAAGGTGGAGCATCCGGAGGGCGGCGACGAGTCGCGCGGCTGGGGACCGCCCTTCGTCGGCCCGGACCACGACATCTCCACCTACTTCCTCGCCGCCAACCGCAACAAGCTCTCGATCACCGTGGACCTCAAGTCCGGCGAGGGCAAAGCGCTGGTCGAGCGCCTGGTACGGCAGAGCGACGTGCTGATCGAGAACTTCAGGACCGGGGTCCTGGACCGGCTCGGCTTCACCGCGGAACGGCTGCACGAGCTCAACCCCCGCCTGATCGTGCTCTCGATCACCGGCTTCGGTCACGACGGGCCGGAGGGCGGCCGGCCCGGGTACGACCAGATCGCTCAGGGCGAGGCGGGCCTGATGAGCCTCACCGGTCCCTCGCCCGCCGAGCCGTACCGGGTGGGAGCCTCGATCGCCGACCTGCTGGCGGGCATCCACGGCGCGTACGGCGTGGTCGCGGCCCTCTACGAGCGCGAGCGGACAGGCCGGGGGAAAGTGGTGCGGACCTCGCTGCTGGCCGCGGTGACCGGTGTGCACTCCTACCACGGCACCGCCTGGACGGTCGGCGGCCGGGTTCCGGGAGCGGGGGGCAACCACCATGCCTCGATCGCCCCCTACGGCGCGTTCCGCTGCGCCGACGGCATGATCCAGATCGCGGTGGCCAACGAGGGGCAGTGGAGGAAAGTGGCCGCCCTCCTCGACATCGATCCTGACATGGCGAAATATGCGACGAACAGGGAAAGATTCGCGCACCGGGATGAGCTGATCGCCGACATGGAGCGGGCACTCGCCAAGCACGGCCGTGAGCACTGGCTGGCCGCGCTCGGCGGACTCGGCGTGCCCGCCGGGGCGATCCGTTCCATCGACGAGGTCTACGCCTGGGAGCAGACCCGCTCCCAGGGACTGCTGGTCGAGGTCGACCACCCCGTGCTCGGCCCGATCGAGCTGCCCGGCCCGCCGCTCCGCTTCGACGGCGAGGGCCCCCGCGCGCACACCGCCCCGCCCGCCCTCGGCCAGCACAACGACGAGGTGCTCGCCTGGCTCGCGGAGCGCGAACGATGAGCGTCCGCCGCCCGGCCCTCCCGGCCCGCCCGCCCCGCCGTACGGCCCCGGCCCGCCCGTGCCGCCGTACGCTCCCGGGACCCGGAGCGCCGCGATGAACCGGCCGGACGCGCGAGCCCTGATCGGCGCCGTCCTCGACCCCGGGACCTGGCGGTCGTGGGACGCGCCCCCCTCCGACCCCGCCGAGCCCGGATCCGACTACGCCGAGGAACTGGCCGCCGCCCGGGCCAAGACCGGATACGACGAGTCGGTGATCTCCGGTGAGGGTCTGCTCGACGGGCGCAGGGTGGCCGTCGTCGCCTGTGAGTTCTCCTTCCTCGCCGGGTCGATCGGGGTGGCCGCCGCCGAGCGGCTCACCGCCGCCGTCGAGCGCGCCACCGCCGAGCGGCTCCCGCTGCTGGCCGCCCCCGCCTCCGGAGGCACCCGCATGCAGGAGGGCGCGCTGGCCTTCACCCAGATGGTGAAGATCACCGCCGCGGTCGCCGCGCACCGCGCCGCCGGCCTGCCGTACGTCGTCTACCTGCGTCACCCCACCACCGGCGGGGTCCTCGCGTCCTGGGGCTCGCTCGGCCACGTCACCGCGGCCGAGCCGGGCGCGCTGATCGGGTTCCTCGGGCCGCGGGTGTTCGAGTCGCTGCACGGCTACCCGTTCCCCGAGGGCGTGCAGGTCGCCGAGAACCTCTTCGCCCACGGCCTGGTCGACGCCGTCGTCTCCGCCGAGGACGCCCGCGCGATCGCGATCAGGGCGCTGGCCGTGCTGTGCGCGCCGCGCGAGGGCCTGCAGCGCGGCCCCGAGCCGGACGGGGACGTGCAGGCGGTCCAGGCGTGGGAGGCGATCACCCGCTCCCGCCGCGACGACCGGCCCGGGGTACGGGCGCTGCTCAAGCTCGGCGCGGCCGACGTCACCCCGCTCAACGGCACCGGCGAGGGCGAGAACGACCCCAGCCTGCTGCTCGCCCTGGCCCGCTTCGGCGCGGCCCCCGCGGTCGTGCTCGGCCAGGACCGCCGCCGCCAGCGGGCCGAGGCCCCGCTCGGCCCGGCCGGGCTCCGGGTGGCGCGCCGGGGCATGCGCCTGGCCTCCGAGCTGGGCCTGCCGCTGGTCACCGTGATCGACACCGCCGGGGCGGCGCTCTCCAAGGCGGCCGAGGAGGGCGGTCTGGCCGCCGAGATCGCCCGGTGCCTGGCCGACCTGGTGATGCTCGACGCCCCCACCGTCTGCCTGCTGCTCGGCGAGGGCGCGGGCGGCGCGGCCCTCGCACTGCTCCCGGCCGACCGGGTGCTGGCCGCCCAGCACGGCTGGCTCTCGCCGCTGCCCCCCGAGGGGGCCTCGGCGATCCTCTACCGCAGCGTGGACTTCGCCCCGGAGATCGCCTCCGCCCAGGGCGTGAAGTCCACCGACCTGAAGCGGGACGGCATCGTGGACCGGATCGTCCCGGAGTTCCCCGACGCCGCCTACGAGCCGGAGGCGTTCTGCCGCCGGGTGGCCGCCGCGCTGGAGTACGAGATCACCGGGCTGCTGGGGCAGGCCCCCGCGGACCGCCTCGCCGCCCGGCTCTCCCGCTACCGCACCCTCGGCCGCTGACCGGCTCCCCGGCCCGGCGGCGCTCTCCGCGATCGGCGTGCCGGCCGTGGAGCGGGCCGTCACCGGGGCCGCCGTGCGCTACGACCGGCAGGGAGACCAGCGTTACGACGTCAGCCGCGTCTGGCGCCTGCCGGTGTGGAGCGGTCCGAATCGCGTCGGCGGCGGCCCGCAGAAGGCGGCAACCCTCACGATGACACTCCGTAGCGGGCGGCGATCGCGGCGGCGCGGTCGCGCAGGGAGTCGCGCAGCCACTGCGGGGTCAGGGCTTCCGCGTTCGTGGTGAGCTGCCACAGCGCCCACTCGGCGTGTCTCGGATCCTGGAAGGTCACCTCCAGCCGCAGCCAGCCGTCTGAGTCGGCTTCTTCGGCGAGGACGGCCAGCGCGGTGCCCACCAGGTCCTCCCGCCGCGCCGGGTCCACCCGCACCAGCACGGTGACCTGGTCGCCGCCGGTCCGGAACCGGGTGCTGCGTTCCTGCCAGGCCCGGTCCAGATCGACCCGGTCCGGTCGCTGCGCGGGTTCGGCGAGCTTCTCGGCGGCCATGATCCGGGACAGCCGGTAGGTGCGGTCCGCGCCGGACCTCGTGGCCAGCAAGTAACCCCGGTCGCGTACGGTGACCAGGCCGATCGGGTCCACCGTGCGCCACTTCGGGGCCTGGTCCACAGCCGCGTAGCGGATGCGCAGCCTGCGTCCGGCGAACACCGCGCGCAGGACCTCGGCCACTATGGCGTCAGGCACCTCCTCAGCGGCCAGCCGACGCGAGAGGAGGTCGGTCTCCGGGTCGATGAGCAGTCGCTCGGCCGCGCCGGCCGCGGTGTCCCGATAGCTTTCGGGCAGCGCGTCGACCACCTTGAGCATCGCCGACGCGAGCGCCGAGCCGAGGCCGAACGCCTGCGCGCCGCGCCGTGATCCGGCGACCAGCAGGGCGAGGGCCTCGTCGTGGTTCAGTCCGGTGAGCTCGGTCCGGAAGCCGGGCAACAACGCGAAACCGCCGTGCCGGCCGCGTTCGGCGTAGACCGGGACGCCGGCCGCGGACAGCGCCTCGATGTCGCGCAGGACGGTGCGGGTGGACACCTCCAGCTCGCGGGCCAGCGCGGCGGCGGACAGCCGGCCGTGCTGCCGCAGCAGCAGCACCAGCGAGACCAACCGGTCGGCGCGCACACGGAAAACTTTACCGGGATACACGACACAGGATGTCGTGATTTTCCGGGAGGCTTGTCGACATCACGAAAAAGACGGTGGCTTCCGAGCCGATGGACGTACGTGATGTCGACGAATCGAATGGAGCTGATGTGGCAATGGAGCGGACGGCGGTCAACCCGTGGGCGTGGTCGGTGGAGATGGGGTACAACCAGGGTGAGATCGTCTCCGGGCACACCCGGACCCTGTACTGCGCCGGGCAGACAGCGATGAGCGGCGACGGCAAGCCCCAGCACGCCGGTGACATGGCGGCGCAGCTGGCACTGAGCCTCGACAACCTGGAGGCCGTGCTCGGCGAGGCCGGCATGTCCCTCGCGAACCTCGTCCGGCTCAACGTCTACACCACCGACGTCGACCGGCTCTTCGAGCACTACGGCGTGCTGGCGTCGCGGTTGGGCGCCGCCGAGGTGGCACCGTCCACCACGATGCTCGGGGTGGCACGGCTGGCGATCCCCGACCTGATGGTCGAGCTTGAGGGGACGGCCGTCGCGTGATGCGGCCTCGCCGCCTCCGGCGGGGCTGCCGGTCGGACCGGCACGAGGAGGAGACGGGTGGGTGATTTCCGGTGCTCGGGATGGTGACGATCGGCGTCTACGGCTTCAGTGGCGAGTCCTTCCTGCGACGGCTGCGGCAGGCGAACGTTCGTCTGCTGCTCGACGTACGCCAGCGCCGCGGTGTCCGCGGACCCGAGTACGCCTGGGCGAACTCACGCCGGCTGCAGGCGGCCCTCGCCCATGCCGGGATCGCCTACGAGCACCATCCCGAGCTCGCCCCGACCACCGAGTTGCGCCGGCTCCAGTACGCCGAAGACGACCGCCAAGGGGTCGGCAAGCGTTCGCGCCGCGAACTCGCCGCCGAGTACACCCGCCGCTACACCACCGAGATCCTCGACCGCGCCGACCTCACGCCGATCGTGTCGGAGCTGCCGGGCAGTGGGACCGCAGCGCTGCTCTGCGTCGAGCGCGACCCCGAGGCCTGCCACCGCTCGCTGATCGCCCAGCGGCTGACCGGGCAGCACCACATCGCGATCGAGCACCTGCGCCCGTTGTGACGCGTGAACTCCCAGGAGCCGCGGCAGCGGTGATCGCCGCCCGGCCCCGGTCCGGTGCCGTCGTCGGTCCGCAGCTCGACCCGGGATGTCCTCCGGGTCGTCGGCGCCGAGGAGCCCGGCCAGGCGCGCCATCGAGTGGTAGTGCTCGGCGAACGAGGGAGGCGCCGCGGTCGGAACGTCTGTCACATCAGCGAGACACCTGGGAGGCCCGCGGGTTGACAGAGGTCACGGTTCCGATCGTGACGGGGAGAGCGGGACCGGGATCCGCTCGACCCGCAGGGAGAAGACCTCCTCGCGGGGGACGACCACCTCGTAGGCGCCGTGGTCGACCATCCAGTAGCCCAGCGCCTCGGCCTTCATCCCGCTGTGCCCGGTGTAGGCGATGTGCAGGACCTCCTCGCCGCCCTCCTCGGAGACGTCCAGGACCAGGCAGGGCTCGCCGCCGAACGCGCCGACCGTGCGGACCAGCACCAGCCAGTCGAGGTCCGCCCGGCGGACCACGGCCCGCCAGTAACCGGAGACGGGTTCGAACCCCTCCCGGGGCTCCTCGCTGAACAGCACGACGTCGGCCGGGCCCGGGCCCAGGGCGGCCGCGTAGGTGCGCTCGCCGTGGTGGGCGACGAACCCCGACGCCACCGGCTCCATCTCCTCGCTCATGCGGCGGGCCGCCAGGAGAGGCCGTCGTAGAGACCGAAGAGTCGTTCCTGCGCGTCGGTGGTCACGTGGATGATCTCTGCCCCCGGGGGGATCGGCATCGGCATGGTGTGGAACTGCGGCACCACGTGCTCGCGGGAGGTGGTGAAGCCGTTGCCGGCGAACGGCGGCGAATCGTTCCAGTCGCCGCCCATGTGCGGGCCGTACGGGACGACGTAGGTGTCGACGTCGCGGGCGAACCAGCGCAGGAGGTACAGCTCGGGAACGGTGACGGTCAGCTCGGAACCATCGAACCCCAGGTCGAGGCCCATGAACAGCTGCGCCGGGGTGGTCAGCCTGGCGCAGTCCTGCACCCGGTAGACGTAGCCCGAGATCACGGTCCGCTGGCCGGCCAGGTAGGGCACGAGCAACCGGGGCGGGATGACCTTCTGCATCTGCGTTCTACGTCCAGGTGGTTCACTCACAGGTCGTATTTTACGATCTGTTGACTCCGAGCCGTCGGTGTTCGAGGCACGGCAGGGCATTACGGGTGACAATCGTGATCTGGGGGTCCAGGACGCAGGTCTGCACGGCGGGCGCCGGGCCGAGGTCGGCGCGGACCACGCCCATCGGGTCGACCAGCATGCTGCGTCCGATCCCGAAGCCGTCGGCGGCCTCCGGGTTCGGAGCCTGGCCCACGGCCGCCGTCCACGTGGTGTTCTCGATCGCCCTGGCGCGCACCAGGGTCGCCCAGTGCTCCTCCTTCATCGGCCCCGACCCCCAGGCGGCGATCACCGCGAACAGGTCGGCGCCGAGATCCGCCAGCGCCCGGGTCAGCTCGGGGAAGCGGATGTCGTAGCAGGTGACCAGGCCGACACGGAGCCCGGCCAGCTCGACCACGACCGGCTCGTCCCCCGGCGCGACCAGCGCCGACTCCCGCGCCCCGAAGGAGTCGAACAGATGGATCTTCCGGTAGGCCGCCCTGACCTCGCCGTCGGGGCCGACGGCGACCGCGGTGTTGGAGACCCGGCCGCCGTCCCGGGCGGAGACCGGTTCGAACACTCCGGCGATCACGGACAGGCCGTGGGTCCGGGCGGCCTCGGCCAGCCCGGTGACGAACGGCCCGTCCAGCGGCTCGGCCAGCTCCAGGATGCGCTTGCCGTACCGGGTGAGCGCGGCCTCGGGGAAGATCGCGAGTTCCGCGCCGTCGTCCGCGGCCCGGGCGAGGGACTCGCGGACCTGGCGGAGGTTGACGACGGGATCCCCGGAGACCGGAATCTGGCAGAGGGCTATGCGGGTCACATCTGTGACCCTATCCGGCGGTTCGGGACTCGTTCCATCCATGTGAGGCACCGCCACGCCCACTCCAGCGGGCCGTACCGGAACCTGGACAGCCACCATCGGCTGAAGAGCACCTGGACGGCCAGGGTGGCCAGCGCCAGCACGATCCCCGCCACCCGGGTGGGGTCGGCGGTGAGCAGCGGCAGGGAAAGGAAGATGATCGGCGTGCTGGCCAGGTAGTTCGTCAGGGCCATCCGGCCCAGGGGGTTGAGCACGGCCTCCAGCGGGGCGCGCAGCCGGGTGCGCAGGAGCAGCAGCAGCCCGGTGCAGTAGGCGGTCGCGCACGCCAGCGGGGCGGCGATGAACAGGCCCGGATAGTACAGGTCCGGGTCGGTGCGGGAGGCGGTCCACAGGAAGACGAGTCCCGCCGCCAGCACCGTGCCGGCGAGGAAGGCGGGCAGGAGCAGGCGCGGGCCCGGGCGGTACTCCATCAGGGCCGTCCCCAGCAGGAACAGCCCCGGGATGAGGACCACCACGAACACCCCGCCGACGACGAATCCGCCGTTCAGATAGGCCGCCCCGACCGTCGTGGCGGCCCCGAGCAGCAGCACCGCGGCGCGCGGCAGGAACGAGGCCGGCAGCAGCACCAGCGCGCCGAAGACCGCGTACGGCAGGAGCACCTCGCCCGGGTTGACGCTCCAGTGGACCGCGCCGAAGCAGGCCAGCACCGCCAGCCTGCGCAGCAGCGCCAGGCGGGGGCGGTCCGTCCGCCCGGCCGCGGAGCGCAGGAACAGCACGAAGCTCAGGCCGAACAGGAACGAGAAGATCGGGTAGAACCGGCCCTGGAACAGGTTCTCCATCGTCCAGTCGACCGCGTTGTGTCCCGGCTCCTCCAGGTGGCCGCGGGTGTGCTGCCAGGTGTTGACGATCATGATTCCGCAGACCGCGAACCCGCGGAGGGCGTCGAGTTCGTGCAGCCTGCGCGTCATCGGACCGTCCCGCGCGGCCCGCGGACGGCCGGGCCGTCTCCTTCTCCTGGCCCCGTGGCGGAGCCGGTCCCGAGCGCGATCACGAGTTCACGTTAGCGTCGCCGGAGGCCCGGCGCTCTCCCGGCCGCCATGCGGCGGGCCGTGCGCAGCCCCGTCCGGCCGCATCGGGGCCGGGCGTCTCGGCATGCGGGACCCCGCGTTGCCGTACCGGACGACACGCCGGTAGCGTCGGCCGCGATCGAACGGGCGGGTGACGGCCAGGGGCGCCGGGGAACGGCGCGGCCACCATATCTGGAGTGATCGAAGATGACAGCGACCGACGGCCGTCCCGCCTTCATGGGAGCGCTCCCGCAGGAGTTCGTCTGGGGTGTCGCCACCTCGGCCTACCAGATCGAGGGGGCCGTCGGCGCCGACGGCCGCGCGCCCTCGATCTGGGACGCCTTCTGCCGGGTCCCGGGAGCGGTGGCGGCGGGGGAGTCGGGCGAGCACGCCTGCGACCACTACCACCGCTGGCCCGAGGACCTGGACCTCATCGCCGGTCTCGGCGCCGGCGCCTACCGGTTCTCGGTGGCGTGGCCGCGCGTGGTCCCCGGCGGGGACGGCCGGGTCAACCGGCGCGGCCTCGACTTCTACCGCCGCCTGGTCGACGGGCTGCGGGAGCGCGGCATCACGCCGTTCGCCACCCTCTACCACTGGGACCTGCCCCAGGCGCTGGAGGACCGCGGCGGCTGGCGGGTCCGCGACACCGCCGAGCGCTTCGCCGACTACGCGGCCACCGTCCACGAGGCCCTGGACGGCGTGCCGTACTGGATCACGCTGAACGAGCCGTACTGCTCCTCGATCACGGGCTACGCCGAGGGCCGCCACGCCCCGGGGGCCCGCGAGGGGCACGGCGCCCTGGCGGCCGCCCATCACCTGCTCGTCGGGCACGGGCTCGCCACGGCACGCCTGCGGGAGCGCGCCCGGAAGGGCGAGCGGATCGGGGTCACGCTCAACATGTCACCGGCCGTGCCGGCGAGCCCGTCCCCCGAGGACACCGCCGCCGCCCGCCGCATGGACCTGATGGTCAACCGGCAGTTCACCGAGCCCCTGCTCGCCGCCGCCTACCCCGGCGACATGGCCGAGGTCTACGGCGAGATCAGCGACTTCTCCTTCCGGCGGCCCGGAGACCTCGGACTCATCTCGGCGCCGCTGGACTTCCTCGGGGTGAACTACTACTACCCGATCCACGCGGCCGCCGCGCCGTACGACCAGCCCGACCCGGCGCTGCGCACCGCCTACGACATCGGCGTGCGCACCGTCCCCCCGGCCGGGCCGCCGGTCAGCGGGCTCGGCTGGCGCGTCGAGCCGCGCGGCCTGTACGACACCCTCACCGGGCTCGCCGCCCGCCACCCCGGCCTCCCACCGGTCTTCATCACCGAGAACGGGTACGGCGGCGGCGACGAGCTCGACGACACCGGGCGCATCTCCTACCTGGATCAGCACCTGGCCGCCACCGCCGACGCCGTCGCCGACGGGGTGGACGTGCGCGGCTACTTCTGCTGGTCGCTGATCGACAACTTCGAGTGGGCCAGGGGCTACGCCGCCCGGTTCGGCCTCGTGCACGTCGACTACGCCACCCAGGTCCGCACGCCCAAGGCGGCCTACCACTGGTACCGCGACGTCATCGGCGCCGGGAGCTGACCACCCGGCGCCCGCGAACTCCCGCGCCCGGGACCGGGTCCCCGCGGCCGGGGCGGGTTACGCTGAGCCGCGTGAACGATCCTCTGGTGGCGCGGATGCGCGCGTTCGGCACGACGATCTTCGCCGAGATGTCGGCGCTCGCCCTGCGGACCGGCTCGATCAACCTCGGACAGGGCTTCCCCGACACCGACGGCCCGCCCGCCATGCTGGAACGGGCGATCGAGGCCGTGCGCGGCGGAGCCAACCAGTACCCGCCCGGTCCCGGCGTGCCGGAGCTGCGCCAGGCCGTCTCCGGACACCGCAAGGAGCACTACGGCCTGCCCTACGATCCCGACGGCGAGGTCCTCGTCACCGTCGGCGCCACCGAGGCCGTCGCCGCCTCGATCCTGGCGCTCTGCGAGCCCGGCGACGAGGTGATCGCCTTCGAGCCCTACTACGACTCCTACGCCGCCTCCGTCGCCCTGGCCGGAGCCGTGCTCCGCCCGGTCACGCTCCGTCCCGCCGGGGGCCGCTTCACCTTCGATCCCGCCGAGCTGCGCGCCGCCGTGACCCCCCGGACCCGGCTCATCCTGGTCAACTCCCCGCACAACCCCACCGGGACCGTGTTCACCCGCGCGGAGCTGGAGGAGATCGCGCTGCTGTGCGCCGAGCACGGCCTGACCGCCGTCACCGACGAGGTCTACGAGCACCTCACATTCGACGGCGCCCCGCACATCCCCCTGGCCACCCTGCCCGGCATGCGCGAGCGCACCGTGATGATCTCCTCGGCGGGCAAGACCTTCTCCGTCACCGGCTGGAAGACGGGCTGGATCTGCGCCCCGGCGCCGCTCGTCCGCGCCGTGCAGACCGTCAAGCAGTTCCTCACCTTCACCGCCTCGGCGCCCTGGCAGCTCGCCGTGGCGTACGGCCTGCGCCACGAGCTCGGCTGGGTCTCCGCCCTCCGCGCCGACCTGGAGTCCAAGCGCGACCGCCTCGTGTCGGGTCTGACCGCCGCCGGGTTCGACGTCTACCGCCCTGCGGGGACCTACTTCGTGCAGACTGACATCCGGCCCCTCGGCTTCACCGACGGGCTGGCCCTCACCCGCGAGCTCCCCGCCCTGGCGGGCGTGGTCGCCATCCCCACCCAGGTCTTCTACGCCCGCCCCGAGCGCGGACGGCACTTCGTGCGCTTCGCCTTCTGCAAGCAGGACCAGGTCATCGACGAGGCCGTGGCCAGGCTGCGGAAGCTCGCCTGAAGCTTCCTGGCCTGCATGACGGCAGGCGCATCCGCCGGAAGGCGTCCGGCCCGCCCTCGCCGAGAAGCACCTCGTCCCCAGGGTCGGGAGGGCGACGATCAAGACGCTCAAGGCCGACGACGTGGACAAGCGGCTGGAGCCCCCGGCGACCACCCCGCAGGCGAAAGAGAACGGCCGCGAAGGGTGACGGCGAGCAAGCCGATCGTGGTGACACTCCTCAGCGCCCGGCCAGTGCAGCCTCCAGGCGGGGTGCGAGGTCCGCGGTGAAGCCCTCGGCGCTCTCGCAGCCGCTCGGCCTGAGCGACCAGCAGGTGAGCAGCCCGTGGACCTCCGAGCGGAGAACCTGGCTGAACCGGCTGTAGTACGGCGAGGGCGGACGGACCCGGGCGCCGGTCAGGGCGCGCAGGAGCGTTTCCGGCGGCGCGACCTCGGACCGGGGCTCCGACCCGGCCGCCGCAGGCACGGAGTCACCGCAGCGGGCCCGCGCGTAGAGCGCGGAGACCCTCGCCGGGGCGAACCCTCCGCAGTGGTAGAGCATCCCGGCTGCTTCGGGGCCGGTCAGCGCAGCCACCAGTCGCTGGGCCTCGCTCGGCCGGCCGGTGTTGCCGGACACGGCGAGGTACTGCCCGCCCAGGACACTGGCCCAGGGGAGCGGGGTCGCGGCGAAGTCGACCCCTCCCTCCGGTCGCTCCCCGGAGAGCACCTGGTATGCGGAGGGCCAGTGCCGCAGGAAGAGCGCCTGCTTCTTCCGGAAGGCGGTCAGGGACTGCGCCTCGAAGCCGTTGCGAGCGTCGCCCGAGATCACGCCCGCCCGCACCGTGTCGACGAGCCGCCGGACGGCCTTCCTGCCCCTTTCGGTGTCGATCACCACCCGGCCGGCGGAGTCGACCACCTCCCCGCCGTTGGCCCAGATCGCCTCGAGGACGTTGACCGTCAGCCCTTCGTAGGAGGCGAACTGCCCGGCGAAGGGGAGGGCCGGTGAGGCGAGCCTGGACCTGTGCTCCTGCGCCAGGGCGAGCATCTCCGGCCAGCCGGCGGGAGGAGCGGTGACGATGTCGGAGCGGTAGTAGAGCAGCCCCACGTCCGTGTTGAAGGGGACGGCGTACTGCGTGCGCTCCCAGGTGCCCGCGGACCAGATCTGGGCGAGGAAGTCGTTGGTCACGCTGTGCGCGGTGGTGTCGATCGGCAGGAGATGGCCCCCCGCGGCGAACTCCGGGATCGACTGGATGTCGAGGTTGAACACGTCGTAGTGCCCGGTCTCCGCCTGGGCCGCCGAGATCATCTCGCTGCGCTGCTCGTCCGCCACCTCGGAGATCACCACGAAGCACGCCCGGGGGCGCTTCCGGTCGGAGTTCCAGACGGCGTCGAGGACCCGCTCGCGCACGCCTCCCGAGACGTCGGCCCCGCTGGCGATGCGCAGCACGCAGCCGTCCTGGGGCCGCCCGACGGCCGGCTCCGCGGCGCTGCACGCCGGCAGGCAGAGGACCGCTACGGCGGCCACGGCGGCGGCCACGGCGCGGAACGGGCGCCTCACCGGCGCCTCCTCAACTCGTCGAACACCTCGTCCAGCGCCCGTTCGGGATCGCTGCTCGCGTCGTAGCAGGACATCAGGCCCTTGTCCCGCAACTCCGGCAGTGGTCTCTTCGCGCAGCCCTTCCCGGTGAAGGAGAGCATCACCAGGCGGACGTCGCCGCGCTTCCGCAGATCTTCCGCCGTCAGGCCCGCGGGATCACCTCCGTCGGTGAGGACGAGAACGACCCGACGGTCCTGATCGCCGCCGATCGAGGCCATCCGGTCGAGCGCGTCGATGATGAGGGAGCGCATCTCGGGGTCGGGGCGGGAGGGGCGGACGTCCATGACGGCGTCGAGTCTTTCGACGAGGGACTTCCCCTCATCGGTGACGGCCGCCGGACCGCTGTCGTGGCCGTCCTCGGGGAAGAAGGTCCGCACGCCCGTGGTCTGCTCGCCTCGCCTGCCGGTGACGACGAACTGGGCGAGCCTGCCCGCCGCCATCAGCCGGCTTCCGCCGCCCGAGGTCCTGTTCCCCATCGAGCCGGAGTTGTCGATCAGAAGGAGGACGTGCTCGGCGAGCCGGGTCCTGGACCGGTAGAGCGTGCTGATCACTGGAGCCTTCCAGTCCAGCGCCACCGGCGCCTCGCGCTTCAGCCACCCGTTCCCGGGCGGCAGGCTGCCGGTGTCCAGACGGCCCCGGTGGTCCCGGAAGCCGTAGCGGGGGAGCGTCTCCCGCAGGGCGCCGCAGAAATCCTCGACCGCCCGCCTCACCGACCCGGGCCGTTCCAGATCCGACCACAGAGTCGGGACGCAGATGTAGTGCAGGGCGTGTCCGCCCTTCGGGTAGACGGCGGTCAGCGGGGAGGGCCCGCCCGCGGGAGTCTTTCCCGCCATCGGCACGGTGGCGAGCCCCGCGAAGCAGCCGTCCGGAGCGCGCGATGCCGAGGCCGTGCCGGACAGGGCCAGATTGACCTCGTGGAACTGCTGCTCCGTCATGACCACCGGAGGAGCCGTGGTGCCGGCGGGATACCGGCACATCACCTCGTGGACGTTGTCGTCCGGCCGGACCTCCTCCGACAGGCCCTCCGCCGGACCGGCGGCCGTGGCGACCAGTCCGACGTTGGAGGCCAGCGGATAGGTGCGGATCACCCGGCGGGTGCTCGACCTCGGGCGCAGCAGGTAGGCCCAGTCGTGGGCGCCGGGTCTCAGGTCGTCTCCGGCGAGGTCGTCGGCGAGGCCGGGAGGGGCGGCGATGACCAAGGGCGAGGTGGCGACGGTCACCGGCTCACCGAGCGTCAGCTTCGGGTCGCGCCGCCCGCGCACGTAGTCGACCTCCTCGGGGAAGTCGGCGATCCACCCGTCGGGCCGGGCGCCCGGAGGCGTCTTCGGCGTCCGGCCCCCGGACGGCTCGACGGGAAACGCCCAGTTGTGGAGCCGGTTCCGTATCCCGTCGGCGGGCAGTGCGCTGACGTTCACGTTCACCCCCCGGCAACCCCACCAGTTGACCTTGTCCTCCATGAAGGCGTCGGCCGCCCGCCGGACGGCGGGAGCCGTCTCATCCGACACGGCGAACGTGACCTCGACGGGAATCCTGCAGGGACTCCACGGAGGATCCCTGACGAGGAGAAAGCAGAGAACTCCGACGGTGAGCAGAATCCCCGACGAGAGAAACCACCAGACCCTCTTCTGCACCCATCGGAAGAACGAATCGAAAAGGGCCGTCAGTTTTCTCGGAACGGTGCGGCGGAGCCAGTTGAGGGCGCCCAGCGGGATCTCGGGAACGACGGTCAGCGCAGTCAGCCCCACGATCCCGCAGATCAGGACGATCTTCCATGTCATGGAGACCGATAGGGCCAGTAGCACGAGAAGGATCTGGACAAAGGCATTCAGAACGCCTGTCGTGAGCTGCAGGGCCCGTTCCTTGGGGCTGGTGCTGCGTGGTGGGGAGGGATCCTCTATCGCGGTGTCTCCGCCGTCCGTCATCTTTCAGCCGCTCCTGCGCAGGCGGTCCCCGAGCCTTTGTTCGCCCACCCTACGATGGATCATCGATGATAACGACGCTTTTCACAATCGGTGAGACGCCGACGGCGGTCGTATTCCGGATTCCGGCCTGAACGGCTCGGAGCTCACCGGCCGGTGGGCGATCAGGAGATGATCCGGACCGGGAGGCGTCTCGCCTTGACCGCCCCCCGGACGGCCCTGGCCAGCTGGGCGTACTCGGCGGCCCTGGCGGAGCTCGCCCGGTAGGCCAGGCCGATGGTCCGGCCCGGCGCCGGATCGGCGAAGCGGCGCAGCGCCAGCCGTACCCGTTTGCCCGTCTCCACGCCCGCCGCGGACTCCGGCAGCAGGGTCACGCCGAGACCGCCCGCGACCAGCTGGACCAGGGTCGGCAGGCTGGTGGCGTAGGTGGCGGCGGTGGTGCGCGCGCCCACCTCCCGGCAGACGTCGACGGCCTGCTCCCGCAGGCAGTGCCCCTGGTTCAGCAGCACGATGTCCAGCCCTTTGAGCACGCTCCGCTCCAGCGGCCCGTCCTCGGCGGCCAGCGGATGGCCGCCCGGTACGGCGAGCAGGAAGTCCTCCTCGTACAGCGGCTCCTCCACCAGCCCCGCCACCTCGGTCGGCAGCGCCAGCAGCACCAGGTCCAGCCGCCCCTCGCGCACCTCCTCCAGGATGACCTCGGTCTTCGCCTCGTGCACGGTCGGCCTCAGCCGGGGGAACCGCCGCGAGAGCATCGGCAGCAGCGCCGGGAGCAGGTACGGCGCGACGGTAGGGATCACCCCGAGGTGCGCCGGGCCGCTGAACGGCTCCCGGCTCCGAGCCACCTCGTCCATCAGCTCCTCCACCGCGCCGAGCACCCGCGTGGCGTGCACCGCCACCTGCTCGCCCGCCGGGGTCAGCAGCACCTTCCTGGTGGTCCGCTCCAGTAACCGCGTGTGCAAAGTCTCTTCGAGGGCCGAGACCGCACTCGACAAAGAGGGTTGGCTCATCCGGAGCGAGGAGGCCGCCTCCCTGAAGTGCAGGTGATCGGCGACTGCGAGGAAAGCCCGCAGCTGGGCGAGGGTGGGCAGGGATTCACTGATAGGAAACACCTCTCAGATTGGTCCGATCGCTCGATTTCTCGGATCAATGTTAGATGCGGCAAGGTGAACATCGACAACGACGTCTCTGCAAAGGAGCTCCGGACTTGCTCACCATCGGTGACCGCTTCCCCGAGTACGAACTCACGGCCTGTGTCTCCCTCGACCCGGAGAAGGCGTTCGAGACGATCGACCACAAGACCTACGAGGGCAAGTGGCGCGTGGTGTTCTTCTGGCCGAAGGACTTCACGTTCGTCTGCCCCACGGAGATCGCGGAGTTCGGCCGGCTCAACGAGGAGTTCTCCGATCGCGACGCCCAGGTCCTCGGCGTCTCCACCGACTCCGAGTACGTGCACCACGCCTGGCGCAAGGACCACCCCGACCTGCGCGACCTGCCCTTCCCGATGCTCTCGGACATCAAGCGCGAGCTCTGCACCGACCTCGGCATCCTCGGCCGGGACGGCGTCGCCCAGCGGGCCACCTTCATCGTCGACCCGAACAACGAGATCCAGTTCGTCATGGTGACCGCCGGTTCCGTCGGACGGAACGTCAAGGAGGTCCTCCGGGTCCTCGACGCGCTCCAGTCGGACGAGCTCTGCCCGTGCAACTGGAACAAGGGCGAGGCCGGTCTCGACGCGCAGAAGCTGCTGGCCGGCGCCTGATGTCGATCGACGCCCTGAAGGGCTCTCTCCCCGACTTCGCCAAGGACGTCAAGCTCAACCTGGGCTCGCTCGTCACCACCTCCTCGCTGACCGAGCAGCAGCTCTGGGGCACGCTGCTCGCCTGCGCGGCGGCGACGAAGTCCGCCCGGGTGATCGCCGAGGTCGCGGCCGAGGCCGCCGACACCCTCTCGGCCGAGGCGTTCAGAGCCGCCAAGGGGGCCGCGGCCATCATGGCGATGAACAACGTCTACTACCGGTCGATGCACCTCATCGGTGACGAGGCGTACGCCACGATGCCCGCCAAGCTCCGCATGGCGATCATCGGCGCCCCGGGTGTCGACAAGGTCGACTTCGAGCTGTGGTGCCTCGCGGTGAGCGCGATCAACGGCTGCGGCCGCTGCCTGGAGTCGCACGAGCAGGTGCTGCGCCAGGCGGGCATGCCCCGCGAGCAGATTCAGGAAGGAATCAAGATCGCAGCGGTGGTCAACGCCGTCGCCGCGGTCCTGGAGTCCGAGGCCGCCCTGGCCGCGGTCTGACCTTTCCCCGTCGGGTTCCCCGTCCGGGCCGGGCGGGACTCACGCGGACAGGCGGGGGCGGGTGCCGACGGCGGTACGGCGGCGGCGCCTGGCGGCGTCGCCGCGCTCCAGCCACCACTCGGCCAGCAGCAGGGAGGTGGTCCAGCCGAGCCAGGTGGCCAGGCCGGCGATGGCCTGTACCAGCGCGGTCTCGCTGCCGCCGAAGGCGGTGTCCAGCTGCGGGACCAGAATGATCGCCGCGATCGCGCCCCAGATCCGGTTCGTGATGATCGACATGGTCAGCGCGAAGCTGCGGATCATCCACCTGCGGTGGTCGGTGAAGCGGCGCTGCCGGGCCGTACGGAACCCGGCGACGGTGAAGGCCAGCCAGAGGGCGGCGAGTATGACGTTGCTGACCCGCGCCATCGGGCCGAAGGGACTGAACGCCCCGATCACCAGGCCCAGGGCGCCTGCCGGGAGGACCCCGCCGAGGACGTACACCCGCCCGGCCAGCCGGTGCACGGCCGGGTGGCGCTGCCGGAACCACGGCCAGATCTGCAGGCAGCAGGTGATCATCGCCACCGCGCCGAACAGGATGTGCGCCACCAGGAGCGGGTGGTACGCCGCGAAACCCTCGGGCGGGGGCACCCGGGACAGGCTCGGGTCGAGGGAGAGGTACGGCGGCAGCGAGAAGGCGAGGAAGGCGAAGGCCACCACCGCCAGGGGCGCCACCCAGGGCCGCCGCCACCAGCGCACGCGGGGGACGCCGGGCCTCACCGCCTCCATCCGCCCGGTCCGGCCCGTCCCGGACGGGATCCGGGACGGGCCGCCCTTGGCCGGGTCCACCGTGCTGGTCTGCTCTGCCATGCCGGACTCCTCACGTGGATGTGGTCTCCGTGGGAGGAGCCTCGCCGGGGCCGCTGACGGTTCGCGCACCGATCACTGACGGCGGTCCCGGGGTACGGCGGAAGCGGCCGGGCGGGACCGTCAGAACCGGAACCGGCCCACCAGCGACTTGAGCTCGCCCGCCAGCGCGGAGAGCTCCTGGGCCGCCAGCCCGGTCGAACCGCTGCCCGTGGTCGTGGCGTGCACCGCCTCCGAGACGTCCCCCATGGCGCGGGCGATGTCGGCCGAACCCGCGGCGGCCTCCGAGACGTTGCGGCTCATCTCCCTGGTGGTGGCGGTCTGCTCCTCCACGGCTCCGGCGATGGTGGTCTGCAGGCCGTTGATCCGGTCCACCACCTGGACGATCTCGTCGATCGCCCGGACCGCCGCCTCGGTGTCGGCCTGGATGGCGCTGACCCGGCCGGTGATGTCCTCGGTGGCCTTGGCGGTCTCCTGGGCCAGGTCCTTGACCTCCCCGGCGACCACGGCGAAGCCCTTGCCGGCGTCGCCGGCGCGGGCGGCCTCGATGGTGGCGTTGAGCGCCAGCAGGTTGGTCTGCTCGGCGATGCTGTTGATCGCCCTGACCACCTCGCCGATCTCGGAGGAGGACTCACCGAGCTTGGCGACGGTCTGCGTGGTGGACTGCGCGATCTGCGCGGCCCGGATGCCGACCTGCGCCGCCTCGGAGGTGCTGACGGAGATCTCCCGGATGGAGGCGTCCATCTCCTCGGCGCCGGCGGCGACCGTCTCGATGTTGCCGGACACCTTCTCGGCGGCGCCCGAGACCGTTCCCGTGCGCTGGGCGGCGCGCTCGGCGCCGTCCCGGAGCCCGTCGCTGATCATGGTCAGGGACTGGGCGGACGCCGCCACGCCTTCGGCTTTGTCGTTGATCTGCTGCACCATGTCGGCGATCTTCGCGGTGAAGCGGTTGAACGCGGCTCCCAGGGCTCCGATCTCGTCGCGGCGGGTCTCGTCCACGCGCTGGGTGAGGTCGCTGTCGCCGTCGGCGATCTCCGCCAGCCTGTCGCGGAGCCGCACGATGGGACGGGTCAGGCCGGTGCCGAGCAGCCAGACGACCACGGCGGCGGCCACGCAGGCGATCACCGAGGCGAGCAGCACCGTGCGCCGCATGCCGTCCGAGGCCGCGTTGATCGTTTCCTCGGGCACGCTGACGACCACGGCCCAGGCGTCTCCGGTGGACAGGCTGACGGGGGTGACCACCGTGGTGGCCGGTTCACCGAGGAACGCGTCGTCCCTGGTGGAGCGGACCGCGTCCGTGCGGCTCAGCGCCGTCGCGATGTCCGAGGCCACGGCCTGGGGGAACGGTTTGCCCAGCAGCTTCTCGTCGGGGTGGGCGACCACCGTGCCACCGGAGGTGGCGAGGGCCACGTAGCCGGTGCCGTAGGGCTTCTTCTTCGCCAGCGCGGCGCTCAGGTCGCTGAGCGCGAGGTCGACGGTGACCACGCCGTGGAACCTGCCCTCCACCATGATCGGGGCGGTGGCGGTGGTCATCAGGACGTCCTCGCCGTTGACCGGGTAGACGTACGGGTCCACCACCAGGTCCTTGCCGGTCTGCCGGGGGACCAGGTACCAGTCGCCGGCTCCGGGGGTCTCGTAGTCGGTCAGCGGCGCGGCCTTCAGCTGCTCGCCGTCCCGGTACCAGTAGGGGAGGAAACGGCCGGTCTCGTCACTCTGGGCGCTCCCGCGGAAGGCGGTGTCACGGCCGTCGAACGCGTCGGGTTCCCAGCCGGTGGACATGCCGACGAACTCCGGGTGCGCGGCGAGGGTGTCGCGCACCAGGTTGCTCACCGTCTCCCGGTCCGTGGCCCCCGCCGACTTCAGCGAGGCCATCGTCCGGGCCAGGGTGTGCGCGGTGTGCGAGGCGCTGTCGATGATGGACCTGATGTCACCGGCCTCCCGGTGCGCCAGCTCCTCGGTGTAGTCGCCGGCCTGCTGTTGCGACAGCCGGCTCGACTCGATGGTGACGATGGTGAACAGGGTCGTGATGGCAGCCGTCACGAGGGCCAGGACGCTGATCACGAGGCGGGTACGGATGGTGTGCACGGGAAACTCCTTCTGGTGTTCCCTCCATCGGATGCCGGGCCGTCGGTTTGAGGCTTATCCGTACTCTGTTTCCGTGTTTCCGTCCGGGGGCCCGGCCCGGCCGTACACGGGAAGCGCCCGGGCCGGCGGAGAGGGCCCGGGCACCGGCGGCCGGGGCGTTCAGTCGGCCGGGGCGGCCGGGGCGGCGGAGCGCAGCGGGATCTCCTTCAGGAAAAGGGCGGCGACCGCACCGAGGACCGCGATCGGGACGCCGACCAGGAAGACGGTCTGGATGGCCCGGGTGAAGGCCTCCAGGACCACCTCCAGCACCGGGGCGGGCAGGTGCCGGATGGCGTCGGGGGAGCCGAGGCCGGCCGTCGCGCCGCCGGTCGGCGGCAGGTGCGCGGCACTGGCCAGGGAGACCAGCTCGGAGCTGAGCCGGTTGCTCAGGATGGCGCCGAATGCGGCCACGCCGACCGCGCCGCCCAGGGAGCGGAAGAACGTCACGCCCGAGGTGGTGACGGCCAGGTCGGAGCGGATCACGGCGTTCTGCGCGGCCAGGACGAGGATCTGCATGGCGGCGCCGAGCCCGATGCCGAGCACCGCGACGTCCACGCCGACCACGAGCAGCGAGCTGTCGACGTGCAGCCCGGACAGCAGGGACAGGCCGAGCGCGACGAGCAGCATGCCCGCGATCGGGAAGGCCTTCCAGCGGCCGGTCCTGCTGACGAACCTGCCGGCCACGACGGAGGAGAGGAGCAGGCCGAAGACCAGGGGGAGGGTCATCAGGCCGGAGCCGGTGGGGCTCATGCCCTTGACGATCTGCAGGTACTGGGGGAGGAACATCATCGCGCCGAACATCGCGACGCCCACGAGCAGCGAGGCGAGGCTGGAGAGCACGAAGGTGCGGTTGCCGAACAGGCGGGGCGGCAGGATCGGGTCGCCGGCCCGGCGTTCGGCCAGGACGGCCAGGCCGAACATGGCCAGGCTGAGCGCGCCCAGGCCGTAGGTCCAGGCGGAGTTCCAGCCGAACTCCTTGCCGCCGAGGGAGAGCAAGAGCATGAGGGCGGTGGTGCCGCCGGTGATGAAGGTGGCCCCCCACCAGTCGACCTTGGTCTCGCGGCGGACGAACGGCAGCTTCAGGACCTTCTGGATGACGACGAAGGCGACGACGGCCAGCGGTACGCAGATCCAGAACGTCCAGCGCCAGGACAGGTTGTCGACGATGAAGCCGCCGAGCAGTGGTCCGGCCACGGTGGAGACGCCGAAGACCGCGCCGATGTAACCGCCGTAGCGGCCGCGCTCGCGGGGCTCGACGACGTCGCCGAGGATGATCTGCGGGAGCGCGGCGAGGCCGCCGGCGCCGATGCCCTGCACGGCCCGGGCGGCGATGAGCTGGCCCATGTCCTGGGCGAACCCGGCCGCGACCGAGGAGAGCACGAAGACCACCAGAGATGTCTGGAACATCAGCTTGCGGCCGTAGAGGTCGGAGAGCTTGCCCCAGAGCGGGGTGGAGGCGGTCATGGTGAGCAGGGTGGCGCTGGCCACCCAGGCGAGCTGGTCCTGGCCGCCGAGGGATCCCACGATCGTCGGCAGCGCGGTGCCCACCACGGACGTCGAGATCATCGACGTGAGCATGGCGAGCATCAGCCCGACGAGAATCTCCAGCACCTGCTTGTGCGTGAAGCGAGGTGCCGCCTCGGCCGCAGCCTCGGCCTGTTGTCCGGTCAGCATGGACCATCCCCCAATACATGTACGATGCATATAAGTTAGTAGACGCTCGTTTACTTCGTCAAACCTGGAAGGATCGGGCGGATGGAAGAGGTACGGCGCCGCGACCGGGAGGGCACGCGGCAGCGCATTCTCGACGCCGCACGGCGGCTGTTCGCCGATCTGGGCTACGACCACGTGACGATGCGCTTGATCGCCGCCGAGGCGGACGCGAACATCGCGCTGATCAACCGCTACTTCGGCAGCAAGCGGGAGCTGTTCGCCGAGGTGATCGCCATGCAGGGACGCTTTCCCGGAGTTCTGGAGGGACCGGGGGAGGGACTGCCCCGGCGGCTGGCGGAGTACGTCGCCGACCGCCTCCGTTCGGACCGGAGCAGCCCTGTGATGGCGGCGCTCAGCCGCTCGTCGGCCAGCCCGGAGATCCACGGCATCATCAAGGACCGGGTCAACTCGGCGATCATGGAGCCGCTCGCCGCCCGGCTGTCCGGTGAGGACGCCCGGATGCGGGCCTCGATCGCCACCGCGCTCATCACGGGGGCCGGGACGCTGCGCCAGCTCTACGGCCCCGAGGCGCTGGACGGGCCCGCCTACGAGGCCGTGGTGGCGCGGTTGACCAGGATCTTCGAGGTCTGCCTGGAAGGGTGATCCCCGCTGGCTGGGGCGGGAGGGGAAAGATACTAAATTTCGGCGTAAAACCGGCTGCTTGCTTGTGCGGTGCAGGGCTGTGACCGGCTGATCCCTCCTCCTATGTTGGGTTGTCTTGCCGTCGCGGGAGATGACCAATGTCCTTTGTGCAACGGGTGCGCGCGCAGGCCGAGCGGTACGGGCACGAGCGGTCCTACACCTTCGTGGAGGACCGCAGGGGGGAACTCGCAGAGAGCCGCCTGACCTTCGCCGAGGTCGACGGCCGGGCCAGGTCCACGGCAGCGTGGCTGGCCGGGCGGCGGATGGAGGACCAGACGGCGCTGCTGCTCCACCCCGCCGGGCTGGAGTTCCTGACCGCCTTCCTCGGCTGCCTGTACTCCCGCACGATCGCGGTGCCCTCGCCGCTCCCGCAGACCGACCCCCGGGCGCTGGAACGTGCCGAGGGGATCATCAAGGACGCCGACGTACGGCTGGTGCTCACCGACGCGGCCAACCGCGACATGCTCGCCGGCTGGCTGCGCGAGGTCGGCCTGGACGGCACGGTCGAGTGCGTCGCCACCGACACGCTGGACCTGCCGGACCCCGGAGCGTGGACCGAACCGGAGATCGGGCCGGACACCCTGGCCTACATGCAGTACACCTCCGGCTCCACCAGCGAGCCCCGCGGCGTCATGCTCACCCACGCCAACCTGCTGCACAACGAGAACGAGATCTGGCGGGCGATCGGCTCCCCCGAGGAGGGCGTCGGGGTCGGCTGGCTGCCGCACTACCACGACATGGGCCTCATCGGCATGCTGCTCCAACCCATCTACGCCGGGGGCGACCTGTACTTCGCCTCCCCGATCTCCTTCGTCATGCGCCCGGCGCTCTGGCTGGAGATGATCAGCCGCTACCGGGCGGGCTACACCGTCGCGCCCAACTTCGCCTACGAGTGGTGCGCCGCCCGGGTCACCGACGCCCAGACCGCCGGGCTCGACCTGTCCAGCCTGAGGTTCGCGCTCAACGGGGCCGAGCCGGTGCGCCCCAGCACGCTGCGCACCATGGTCCGCCGCTTCGGGCCCGTCGGTTTCAGCGAGAGGGCGTGGGCTCCGGCGTACGGGATGGCCGAGGCGACCCTGGTGATCACCGCCACCCCGCTGGGGCAGGGGCCGCGGATCCGCCGGTTCGACGCCGCGGCGCTGGAACGGCACGAGGCGGTCCCGTCCGGCGGCGGCAGCGGCGTCGAGCTGGTCGGCTGCGGCCGGCCGGTCACCATGGTCGTGGAGATCGTCGACCCCGATACCCGCGTGCCGCTCGGCGACGGCCGGGTCGGCGAGATCTGGGTGCGCGGCGGGAGCGTCGCCCGGGGCTACTGGCAGCGGGAGGAGGCCACCCGCGACGCCTTCGCGGGCCGTACGGCGGGCGGCGGCGGGCCCTTCCTGCGCACCGGGGACCTCGGCTTCGTCCTGGACGGCGAGCTCTACGTCACCGGCCGGATCAAGGACGTCGTCATCGTCAACGGCCGCAACCTCTACCCGCAGGACCTGGAGGAGGCCGCCCGCGAGGTGCACCCGGCGCTGGGCGCCGCCGCCGCCTTCGGCGTGCAGCCGGCGCGGGTGGCGGAGGGGACCGCGGCGCGGGAGTCCGGAGAGCACGTGGTGGTGGTGCAGGAGGTCAGGGAGCAGCGCCTCGGCGGCGTTTCCGCCCCGGAGCTCGCCCGCCGGGTGCAGGCCGAGCTGGCCCGCGTGTTCGGCGTGCCGTCCATGAGCGTGGTGCTGGTCCAGCGGGGCGGGGTGGGCAAGACCACCAGCGGCAAGATCCAGCGGTCCCGCACCCGCGAACTGCTGCTGACCGGGCTGCTCCCGGCCGTCCACGCAGAGGTCACCGCAGAGGTCGCCGCAGAGATCGCTGCAGAGATCGCTGCGGGCATCGCCACAGAGACCACGGCCGCGGCAGAGGCCGCCGCGGGACTCACCGCCGCAGTGACGGCGGTCGCAGAAGAGGGAGACTGAACATGTCCGCCGACGCCGGGATCGTCATCGACCTGGACACCATCCGCGACTGGCTGCGGGCGCAGGTGGCCTCCTACGTCATGCGCGCGCCCGAGGAGATCGACCCGCTGGTCCCGGTCGCCCAGTACGGCATGGACTCGGTCTACTCGCTCAGCCTCTGCGGTGACATCGAGGCGGAGTACGGCCTGGAGATCGAGCCCACCCTGGCCTGGGAGCACCCGACCGTCGAGGCCATGGCCGAGCACCTGCGGGGCAGGCTGAGCGCGGCCTGATGTCCCGCCGGATCTCCGATCTGCTGTGCGGGCGGCGCACGAAGTGGCTGGTGCTGGCCTTCTGGCTGGGCGTCGTCGCCGTCGCCGGGTCCTTCGCCGGCCGGCTGGAGTCGGTGCAGAAGGACGACATCGCCGCCTACCTGCCCGGCAGCGCCGACTCCGCCCAGGCGGTCAAGCGCATCCTCGGGATGCAGGGGGAGAACCTCTCCCCGGCGACGATCGTCTACGAGCGGCGCGGCGGCGTCACCCGGGACGACGAGGAGGAGATCGCCCGGGACATGAAGGAGTTCGCCGGGATCCAGGGCGTGGTCGCCGAGCTGCCCACGCCGACCGGCGGCAGGAGCTTCGACCGCGAGGACCTCGACCGGGAGCTGGAGCCGTACCGCGACGCCGAGGGGAACCTGCCCGGCCGGCTCCGGGCCGTCGAGGAGAAGCTCCGGATCCCCAAGCTGACCAAGACGATCAAACTGCTCGTGGCGCAGCGGTCCAAGGACGGCGAGGCCGTACAGGTCGTGGTCATCGTCAAGGACCACGGCGGGCGGGAGACCGCCCGGATCATCGACCGGGTGCGGAAGGTCCTCGACGCCGGGCGCCCGGCCGGGCTGGCCGCGCACATCACCGGCATGGTCGGCTTCCAGGCCGACGCGCTCGCCGTCTTCGCCACCGTCGACACCGACCTGCTGCTGGCCGCGATGGGCGTGGCCGTCGTCGTGCTGCTGATCACCTACCGCAGCGCCGTGCTCTGGCTGTTCCCGCTCGGCGTCGTGCTGGTCGGGCTGACCGTCGCCGCAGGGGTGAACTACGGCCTGGCCGCCGCAGGGGTGATCACGGTCAGCAGTGTGGCGGTCTCGCTGCTGATGGTCCTGGTGATCGGGGCGGGCACCGACTACGCGCTGCTGATCGTCGCCCGCTACCGGGAGGAGCTGCGCCGCCACGAGGACCGGCACGAGGCCATGGCGGTCGCGCTGCGCCGGGCCGGACCGGCGGTGGTCGCCAGCGCGGCGACCGTGGTGGCCGGGCTGCTCTGCCTGGTGGTGGCCGAGCTCAACTCCACCAAGGGGCTGGGGCCGGTCTCGGCGGTCGGGGTGACGAGCGTGATGCTCGCGATGATGACGCTGCTGCCCGCGACCATGGTGGCCTTCGGGCGGTGGGTGTTCTGGCCGGCCGTCCCGCGCTACGACCCGCACGCCGGAGAGGGCCCCGCCGATGGCGGCGGTGGCGGCGTGTGGCGGGGACTGGGCGGGCGGATCGCGCGCAACCCCCGGCTGGTGTGGATCGCCACCTTCGCCCTGCTGGCGGTGTGCGCGACCGGGCTGGCCGCCTACCGGGAGGGCGGGCTGGACAACGCGGACGTCTTCCTGAGCAGGCCGGACTCCGTCGTCGGGCAGGAGGTGGCCGCCCGGCACTTCCCGGCGGCGGCGGCCGACCCGGTCCAGGTGGTGACCACCGAGCAGTACGTCAAGGACGTGATCGTGGACACCGCCCAGCGCCCCGAGGTCACCGCGATCTCGCTGGGCGCCGCGGGCAACGGCGACATCCTGCTCAACGTGACCGTGCGCACGGGCGACGGCAGGGAGTCCGAGCGCCAGGAGGTGCTGGCCCTGCGCGACCGGCTGCGCGCGGTGGCCGCCCCGGACGTGAACGTGGGCGGGACCGTGGCGCTCATCGCCGATCTGGAGCGGGGCGCGCAGCGGGACCGCGAGGTGATCATCCCGCTGGTGCTGCTCGTGGTCTTCGCGGTGCTCGCCCTGCTGCTGCGCGCCCTGGTCGCGCCGCTGCTGCTGCTGGCGACCGTGGTGGTGTCGTTCCTGGCCACGCTGGGGATCAGCTCGCTGGCCTTCACCCACCTGTTCGGCTTCGCGGGGGTGGACCAGGGGTTCGTGCTGCTGGTCTTCGTCTTCCTGGTGGCGCTCGGCGTCGACTACAACATCTTCCTGATGCACCGGGTGCGCGAGGAGGCGCACCGGCACAGTACGGCGCGCGCCGCGATCCTCGGCCTGGAGGCGACCGGCGGGGTGATCACCTCGGCCGGCGTCGTGCTGGCGGGCACCTTCGCGGTGCTCGTGGTGCTGCCGCTCTCCCAGACCGTGCAGATCGCCTTCGCGGTGGCCGTGGGCGTGCTCCTCGACACGCTGATCGTCCGCTCGGTGCTGGTCACCGCGCTCACCCTGGACGCCGGTGACGCCATCTGGTGGCCGGGCCGGCTGGCCAGAGGCTTCCGCTGGTGGCGCGGGGGCCGCCCGCTCGCGCGGTTCCGGAGCTCGCGGGTGCGGCCCCAGGTCATGCTCAGGCCCCGGCGGCTGGTCCGCCCGCGCGTGACGCTCAGATCCGGCCCGGCCATCTTGGGAAAACGCGAAAAGAGGGAGGGAGAGTTTAGCACCAAATGACAATTCTAATTATTGCGAGGTAGATCACACGTGTGATTTACTTCCCGGTAACAAATGATGGGCAGGTCCTCGCACACAATGCGCTTCTGCCCTCTTGAGGTGCTGATACGCACCCATCAGGCATTTCTCGGCCCGGGTGGAAAGCGTGGCGACGGTGCACATTCCGGATTCCTTCCTGCCATTGTCTGCGGCGCAGAGTGGAATTTGGCGGGCCCAGCGGCTGGCCCCCGGAGATCCGATCCACATCGCCCAGTACATCGAGATATCGGGCCCGGTGGACCCGGAGGTCTTCGCCGCGGCGGTTCGGCTGGCGGCCCGCGAGGTCGACGCCGTCCACCTGCGGATCGCCGAGGACGGCCGGATCGCCGACGACGGGCGGCCCGCGGGGGAGTGGCAGGTCGTCGAGCGACGGGAGCTGGAGTGCCCGTTCCTGGACCCGGGAGACGAGCGGGCCGCCCTGGAGTGGATGCGGGCCGATCTGGAGGCGCCCTTCTCTCCCGGCGAGCTGGTCGCCACCGCGCTGCTGCGGGTGGCCGACGACCGGTACTTCTGGTACCTGCGCTGCCACCACGTGATCATGGACGGCTACAGCGGGCCGATGATCGCCCAGCGGCTGGCCGAGGTGTACACCGCGCTGGCCGAGGGCCGTGACCCGGAACCGGGGAACCTGGGCTCGCTGGCGACCCTGCTGGAAGAGGAAGCCGCCTACCGCGCCTCCGCCCGTCACGAGGCCGACCGCCGTTACTGGCTGGACCGGCTCCGGGACCTGCCCGACGTCGCGCACAGCACGCTCGCCCGAGCCGGTGCCGGAGACGCGCCGGCCACCTCCCGGTTCCACCGGTGGAGCGCCCGGATGGGGGAGGACGACGCCACCGCGCTGACCGAGGCGGCGCTCGCCCGGGGGACCGCCGTCTCCGGGCTGATGATCGCGGCCGTCGCCGCCTTCGTCGCCCGGCTCGGCGGGGCGCAGGAGGTGGTCCTCGGGCTGGCGGTCACCGCCCGGACCACGCCGGCCGCCCGCCGTACCCCGGGGATGCTCTCCAATGTTCTCCCGCTCCGCCTCACCGTACGGCCGGAGACCACCCTCGGCGAGCTGGTCGGGCAGGTCACCCGGGAGGTCGGGCGGCTGCTGGTGCACCAGCGCTACCGCTACGAGGACCTGCGGCGCGAGGTGCGCGGGCGCCTGTTCGGGCCGGTGGTCAACATCATGCGGTTCGACTACGACCTGAAGTTCGCCGGACACGCCGCCACCGCGCACGCGCTGGCCACCGGCCCGGTCGAGGACCTGTCGATCAACCTCTACGACGGCTCCGACGGCCGCGGCGTGCGCATCGACTTCGACGGCCATCCCGAGCTGTACGGCGAGGCCGAGCTGGCCGACCACCACGACCGGTTCCTGCGCTTCCTCGCCCAGGTCGCCACGGCGGGACCGGACCGCCGCCTCGGCACGATCGAGCTGCTCGACGAGGCCGAGCGCACGCTCCTGGCCGAGTGGGGCTCCGCCCCGCGCGACGTGCCGCCCGGCACCGCCGTGGACCTGTTCGAAGAGCAGGTGCGGCGCGAGCCCGGAGCCGTCGCGCTGGTCGCCGGGGAGAACGAGATCACCTACGCGGAGCTGAACGCCCGTGCCAACCGGCTCGCGCACCACCTGATCACCCTGGGCGCGGGCCCGGACCGCTACGTCGGCCTGTCGGTCCCGCGCTCGTCCGACATGGTCGTGGCGTTCCTGGCCATCCTGAAGTCCGGGGCCGCGTACCTGCCGCTCGACCCCGAGCACCCCGCCGAGCGGCTGGCGATGATGCTCGCCGACGCGGCTCCGCCGATCGTGGTCGCCGGCGGCGGGACCGCCGCGGCGCTGGAGGAGATCCGGTGGACCGGGACCGGTGGCGCCTCCGGACCGGAGATCGTCGACCTGGACGCCTGGGCCGGTGGCGGGCCCGCCACCGACCCAGGCGTCCCGATCCGGCCCGGCCACCCCGCCTACGTCGTCTACACCTCCGGCTCCACCGGCCGGCCCAAGGGCGTGGTGGTCACCCACGCGGGCCTGCCCGCCTACGCTCGGACCGAGATCGACAGGTACGCGGTGACCTCGGACGCGCGAGTCCTGCAGTTCGCCTCGATCGGGTTCGACGGGGCCGTGCTGGAGTGGCTGATGGCCTTCTCCTCCGGCGCGGCGCTCGTGCTCGCCCCCACCGGCGTGTACGGCGGCGAGCCGCTCGGCCGGTTCCTCGCCGAGGCGGGGATCACGCACGCGTTCGTCACGCCCGCGGCGCTGGCGACGGTCCCGCGGACGCCGCTGCCGGAACTGCGCACGCTGCTGGTCGGCGGCGAGGCCTGCCGCCCCGAGCTGGTCCGGAGCTGGGCCGGCGGCCGCCGGATGATCAACGTGTACGGGCCGACCGAAACCACCGTCGTGGTCACCACCAGCGATCCCCTGACCTCGCCCGCCGACCTCCCGATCGGCCGTCCCGTCTACGACACCCGGCTGTACGTCCTGGACTCCGGGCTGCGCCCGGTCCCGCCCGGCGGGACCGGCGAGCTCTACGTCGCCGGCCCGAGCGTGGCCCGGGGGTACCTGAACCGGCCCGGGCTGACCGCCGAGCGGTTCGTCGCCGACCCGTTCACACCCGGTGGGCGCATGTACCGCACCGGCGACCTGGTCCGCTGGCGCGCCGACGGCCAGCTGGCGTACCTCGACCGGGCCGACCAGCAGGTCAAGATCCGAGGGTTCCGGATCGAGCCGGGCGAGATCGAGGCGGTGCTCGCCGCCTGCCCCGGAGTAGAGCAGGCGGTGGTGCTGGCCCGCAGCGACCGGCCGGGAGACCGGCGGCTGGCGGCCTACGTGGTGGGCACGGCCTCGCCGGACGCACTGAGGGCCTTCGCCCGGCGGTCGCTGCCGGAGTACATGGTGCCGGGCGCCGTCGTCGTCCTCGACGCGCTCCCGCTGAACGCCAACGGCAAGCTCGACCGGTACGCCCTTCCCGCACCGGACCGGGACAGCGGGGGCAGGGAACCCTCCGGGGAGCGGGAACGGCTGCTGTGCGCGCTCTTCGCCGAGGTGCTCGGACTCGACCGGGCCGGCGCCGACGACGGCTTCTTCGACCTGGGCGGCGACAGCATCGCCGCGATCCAGCTCGTCGCCAGGGCCCGCGAAGCCGGCCTCGCGATCACCCCGAAACAGGTGTTCCAGCACCAGAGCCCCGAGGCGCTCGCACTCGCCGCTCAGGAGGTCACCGGGCCCGCGGCGGCGGGCGACGACGGCGTGGGAGCGATCCCGGCGACTCCGATCATCGCGTGGCTGGCGGAGCCGGGCGGGCCGGTCGCCGGGTTCTGCCAGAGCGTGACGCTCCGGGTCCCGCCGGAACTCGGCCTCGGCCACCTGACGGACGCGCTGCAGGCCGTACTGGACCACCACGACGCGCTCCGGCTGAGAGTGGCGGACCGCGCCCCGTCCGGGGTCTCCCGCGGGGCGGCGGATACCCCGCAGGAGGTTCCGGACGGGGCGGCGGACACGGCCACCGGGTGGAGCACGAGACTGGAGGTCATGCCTCCTGGAGCGGTCCGGGCGGCGGACTGCGTGCGGCGCGTCGCGGTCGCGGGCGGCCCGGCGGAGCCGGGACCGTCCGAGGCGGAACTGTCCGGCGCGGTCGAGGAACACGCCGCCCTGGCCCGGGCGGAGCTCGATCCGGTGGCCGGTTCGACGGCCCGGGTCGTCTGGCTGGACGCGGGCCCGGAACGCTCGGGCCGCCTCCTGCTGGTCTTCCACCACCTGGTCGTCGACGGCGTCTCCTGGCGCATCCTCCTGCCCGACCTGTTCGCCGCCTGGTCCGCCGCGAAGGAGGGCCGCCCCGCCGCCCTCGCCCCGGTGGCCACCTCCTTCCGCGCCTGGGCCCGCCACCTCCACGCCGAGGCGCAGGCCGGGACAGCGGATCTCGGCACCTGGACCACCCTCCTCGCCGGCCCGCAGCCCGTCCGCGCCCCCGCCCCGCCGGTCGACGCGGAGCCCGCCGGACACGTCTCCACCCACCCCTCCGCAGACGGCGGGAGCGGCGTCCCGGGCGTGAGCGAAGACGCCGTACCCGGACGGTGGGGGACGTGGGGGGAGCGGCGGGAGCTGGTCGTGGAGCTGGCGGCCGAGGTCGCCGGACCGCTGCTGGCCAGGGTGCCCGCCGCGTTCCGGGGGAGGCCCGACGAGGTGCTGCTCGCCGGGCTCGCGGCGGCGGTCGCGCGGTGGAGCGGGCGCCGCGACGTGCTCGTGGACATCGAGGGGCACGGCCGCGAGGAGGAGTTCCTCCTCGGTGCGGACCTGTCCAGGACCGTCGGCTGGTTCACCGACATGCACCCGGCCAGGATCGACGCGGGCGAGCTCGACTGGGCGGACCTGTGCGGCGGCGGGCCCTCGGCGGGACGGGCCGTCAAGCGGGTCAAGGAGCAGCTGCGCGCCCTTCCCGGACCGCTGAGCTACGGTCTGCTGCGCTACCTCAACCCCGGCACCGCCCCGGTGCTCGCCGCGCTCCCGCAGCCGGAGATCGGCTTCAACTACCTCGGCCGGATCACCACCTCGGGCGGGGACTGGGAACCGGCCGGCGACGGCCTGTCCGGCGGGCAGGACGCCGGAGCCCCGCTCAGGCACGGCATCCAGATCGACGCCGTCGCCCTCGGCGACACCCTTCGCGCCACCTGGACCTGGTCCGGGACCGCCTACACCGAGGACGAGATCGCCGCCCTGGCCACCGCGTGGGCCGAGGCGCTCACCGGCATCTCCCGGCACGCCGGAAGCGGCCTCACACCCTCCGACGTGCTCGCCCCGCTGACCCAGGACGACCTCGACGGGCTCGGCGACCTGGACCTTCAGGACGTCTGGCCGCCGGCCCCCCTCCAGCGCGGCCTGTTCTTCCACTCCCTGCTCGACGTGGACGTCTACACCGCCCAGCTCACGCTCGACCTGTCCGGTCCGCTGGACGCGGCACGCCTGCGGGAAGCCGCCGAGCGGCTGGTCCGCAGGCATCCCGTCCTGCGCGTCTCCTTCGAGCTCCACGAACCCCACGGTGATCCCGTGCAGCTCGTCCACCGCCGGGTCGATCCGCCCTGGCTGGAGGTCTCGGGCGAGGATCCCGACCAGGTGGCCGCGCGGGAGCGGGCCCGCCGGTTCGACCTGGCCCGGCCGCCGCTGATCCGGTTCGCGCTGGTGCGGCTCGCGCCGCAGCGGCACCGGCTGATCATCACCAACCACCACATCCTGCTGGACGGCTGGTCCACCCCCCTCCTGGTCACCGAGCTGTTCGCCCTCTACCTGGGCGTGGAGGCACCGCCCGCCCCGCCGTACAAGAACTACCTGGCCTGGCTCGGCCGGCAGGACCGCACGGCGGCGCGCGAGGCGTGGGAGCGGGCCCTGAGCGGTCTCGAAGAGCCCACCCTCGTCGCCCCGCACGCCCCCGCCGACCCCGTCCCGCCCGCCCGGGTGACCGCGGAGCTGGAGGCCGGGCCGACCCGCGCGCTCACCACGCTGGCCCGCGACTGCTCCACCACCCTGAACACGGTCCTCCAGGCCGCCTTCGGCCTGCTGCTCGCCCAGCTCACCGGCCGCGACGACGTCGTCTTCGGCGGCACCGTCTCCGGCCGCCCGGCCGAGCTGCCCGGAGTGGAGCGCATGGTGGGGCTGTTCATCAACACCCTCCCGGTCCGGGTACGGCTCCAGCCGGGCGAGCCGGTCGGCGACCTGCTGCGCAGGCTCCGCGACGAGCAGGCCGAGCTGCTGCCCCACCACCACCTCGGACTGACCGAGATCCACCGGGGCGCCCTTTTCGACACGCTGCTGGTGATGGAGAACTACCCCCTCGACCCGCGCACCGCGATCGGCGACCTGACGCTGACCGCGGCCGACGTGGCCGACGCCACCCACTATCCGGTCACGCTGCTGGTGATCCCCGGAGAACGGCTCGGCTTCCGCCTGCAGTACCGGCCGGACGTGTTCACCGAGGCGGAGGCCGTACGCCTGCTGGACCGGCTCCGGCACGTGCTCGCCGCACTCGCCGCAGAGGCCGGGGCGGAACCGGGCGGTGCACCCGCGACGAGGGACGCGACCGTCCACGGGGACGCGATCCGCCCGGGCGAGCCGGCCCGCTCGCGCAGGGTCGTCGGCGGGCTCGACATGCTTCCCGCCGCCGAGCGCGACCTCGTTCTTCGCGGGTGGAACGAGACGGCGGCGGCCGTACCCGCCGTGACGCTGGTGGAGCTGTTCGAGGCGCAGGCCGCCCGCACGCCGGAGGCGAAGGCACTGGTGTCCGAGGGCGCCGAGCTGAGCTACGCCGAGCTGAACGCCCGCGCCAACCGGCTGGCCCGCCTGCTGGCCGAGCACGGTGTCGGACCCGAGCGGATCGTCGGGCTGATGTTGCCCCGCTCGCCGGACCTGATCATCGCCATGTACGCCGTGGTCAAGGCGGGCGGCGCCTACCTGCCGATCGACCCCGGCCTCCCGTCCGCGCGCATCGAGGAGATGCTCGGCGACGCCCGGCCCGCCCTGGTGATCGACCACCTCTGGCTGGCCACCGCGGACCCCTCCGGCCGCTCACCGGAGAACCTGGACCTGCGGCCCGCACCGGACAACCCCGCCTACGTGATCTACACCTCCGGCTCGACCGGCCGCCCCAAGGGAGTCGTCGTCTCCCACCGCGCGATCGTCAACCGTCTGCTCTGGACGCAGGCTGAGTACGGCCTGCGCGCCGACGACCGGGTCCTGCAGAAGACACCGGCCGGGTTCGACGTCTCGGTCTGGGAGTTCTTCTGGCCGCTCCAGGTCGGTGCCGCGCTGGTCGTCGCCCGGCCCGACGGCCACCGCGACCCGGCCTACCTCGCTGGGCTCATCCGGGACGAGGCCGTCACCACCGTGCACTTCGTCCCGTCCATGCTGGCTGCCTTCCTCGCGGGGAACCCGCAACCGGGGCCGCTGCGGCGGGTCCTGTGCAGCGGCGAGGTGCTCCCGCCGGATCTCGCCGGGCAGGCGGCCGCCCTGCTGGGCGTGCCGGTGCACAACCTCTACGGCCCGACCGAGGCCGCGGTGGACGTCACCTTCTGGGAGCACCGCCCCGAGCCCGGCGCGGTGTCCGTCCCGATCGGCCGTCCGGTCTGGAACACCCGGGTGTATGTGCTGGACGGGTGGTTGCGGCCGGTGCCGGTGGGGGTGGCGGGGGAGTTGTATCTGGCCGGTCCGCAGTTGGCGCGGGGGTATCTGGGGCGGGCGGGGTTGACCGCGGAGCGGTTCGTGGCGTGTCCGTTCGGTCCGGTGGGGGCGCGGATGTATCGGACCGGGGACCTGGTGCGGTGGCGGGCTGATGGGGTTGTGGAGTATCTGGGCCGGACTGATCAGCAGGTGAAGGTGCGGGGGTTCCGGATCGAGCCGGGTGAGGTCGAGGCGGTGATCGGCCGTCATCCGGGGGTGTCGGCGGTGGCGGTGGTGGCGCGGGAGGACCGGCCGGGCGACAGACGGCTGGTGGCGTACGTGGTGGGGGCCGCGGAGGCCGGTCGTATGGCGGCACCGGGGGAGTCCGCAGGGATGCTCGCCGTGCCGGTGCTGCCGGACGAGGGTGTGGTCGCGATGGGAGAGGGGGCGCCGTCCTCGGAGAGAGGAGCGGTGTCAACTCCGGGGGCGGTGGTGCCGTCTGCGGAAGAGGTCCGGGCACTGGTGCGGGAGGCGTTGCCGGAGTACATGGTGCCGTCGGCGGTGGTGCTGCTCGACGAGCTGCCGCTCTCGGCCAACGGGAAGCTGAACAGGGCCGCACTCCCGGCTCCCGGCTTCTCCACGTCGGGGCGGGGGCCGCGGACGCCGGTGGAGGAGATCTTGTGCGGTCTCTACGCGGATGTTCTGGGGCTCGATGAGGTGGGGGTGGGGGATTCGTTCTTCGATCTGGGTGGGGATTCGCTGCTGGCGACGCGGTTGGTGAGTCGGGTGCGGTCGGGTCTGGGTGTGGAGTTGCCGGTGCGGGCGGTGTTCGAGGCGCCGGGTGTGGCGGGGCTGGCGGTGCGGGTGGCGGAGGCGGTTGGCTCCGGGGGTGGGGTGCGGCGTCCGGCGTTGGGTGCGGGGGTGCGGTCGGGGCGGGTGCCGTTGTCGTTCGCGCAGCGGCGGTTGTGGTTTTTGAATCGGTTGGAGCCGGGGTCGGCGGTGTACAACCTGCCGGTGGCGTTGCGGTTGTCGGGTGGGGTGGATGTGGCGGCGCTGGGGTTGGCGCTGGGGGATGTGGTGGGGCGTCATGAGAGTCTGCGGACGGTGTTCCCGGAGGTGGACGGGGTTCCGTACCAGCACATCCTCGACACCGGCACGGCGCTGGAGACGGCCGGGCTCCGCCTGGACACCGTGCACGTCGAGGAGCCCGGGCTCACTGCGGCCCTGACCGCCTTCGCGAGCCGGGGGTTCGACCTGACGGCCGAGCCGCCGCTCCGGGCGAGGCTGTTCACCCTCTCCCCCGACCGGCACGTGCTGGCCCTGGTCCTGCACCACGTCGCCGGGGACGGCTGGTCGATGGCTCCGCTGGCCAGGGACCTGATCACCGCCTACCTGGCACGGTCCCGGAACCGTGTCCCGTCGTTCGCGCCGTTGCCGGTGCAGTACGCCGACTACGCGTTGTGGCAGCGGGAGTTGCTGGGGGAGGAGTCGGATCCGGAGAGTGTGGCGGGTCGTCAGGTGGCGTTCTGGCGGTCGGCGCTGGCGGGGTTGCCCGAGCAGCTGGAGCTGCCGGCCGACCGGCCCCGCCCGGCCGTCGCCTCCTACCGGGGCGGATCGGTCCCGGTGGTCCTCGACGCCGGGGTGCGCGAGGGACTGGCGGCGCTGGCGCGGGAGGCGAACGCGAGCCTGTTCATGGTGGTGCGGGCCGGGCTGGCGGCGTTGCTGACCCGGCTGGGCGCGGGCACCGACATCCCGATCGGCAGCCCGATCGCGGGCCGGACGGACGAGGCGCTGGACGATCTGGTGGGGATGTTCGTCAACACGCTGGTGCTGCGGGCCGACACGGGCGGGAATCCGAGCTTCCGCGAGCTGGTGGGCCGGGTGCGGGAGACCGATCTGGCGGCGTACGCGCATCAGGACCTGCCGTTCGAGCGGCTGGTGGAGATCGTCAACCCGGTGCGGTCGATGGCCCGCCACCCGCTCTTCCAGGTCGCCCTGACCTTCCAGAACAACCCTGCCGCCGCGCTGGAGCTCGACGGCCTCGCGATCGAGACGGAGCCGCTGGACCCGGGAGTCGCCAAGTTCGACTTGCTGGTCTCCCTGACCGAGACGGACGGCGGGCTCGAAGGGGTCCTTGAATACGCCGCCGACTTGTTCGACCGGGAGACGGCGGAGGGGCTCGCGGTTCGGTTCGTGCGGCTGCTGCGGGCGGTCGCGGCCGATCCCGGGCTGCGGATCGGCGAGATCGAGATCCTGGAGGAGACCGAGCGCGACACGATCCTCCACGACTGGGCCGGGACCGGAACGGCGCCCGGCGCCCCTTCCACGATCGTCGAGGAGTTCGAGGCGCAGGTGGCGCGGTCGCCGGGGGCGGTGGCGGTGGTGTGCGGGCCGGTGGAGTTGACCTATGGCGGGTTGGATGCGCGTGCCGACCGGTTGGCGGGGGTGCTGGCGGGGTTGGGGGTGGGGCCGGAGCGGTGTGTGGCGTTGCTGGTGCCGCGGTCGGTGGAGCTGGTGGTGGCGGTGGTGGGGGTCCTCAAGGCCGGGGGTGCGTATGTGCCGATCGATCCGGCGTATCCGGCCGAGCGGGTGGGGTTCATCGTGGAGGACGCGGCGCCGATGGTGGTGGTGACGGTGCCGGAGTTGGTGGGGGCGGTGTCTGCGGGTCTGCCGGTGGTGGTGCTGGACGCCGACGGCACGGCGTCGCTCGTGCCGGTGGAGGCGAGGGCCGGCGGCGGGCCGGGTGCCGGACTGCCGGAGGGTGTCGCGTTCGCCGGCACGGGCGGCGGGGCTTCGGCCGGCTCTGCCCCGGGTGAGGCCGTCCTCTCCCCGGTCGCCGGTCCGGTTCGGCGGGTGCGGCCGGAGCATCCGGCGTATGTGATTTTCACGTCGGGGTCGACGGGGCGGCCCAAGGGGGTGGTGGTGCCGCATGGCAACGTGACGCGGTTGCTGGATTCCACCCAGCCTTGCTTCGGTTTCGACGAGACGGATGTGTGGACGTTGTTCCACTCCTACGCGTTCGATTTCTCGGTGTGGGAGTTGTGGGGGGCGTTGCTGTCCGGGGGTCGGCTGGTGGTGGTGCCGTTCGAGGTGAGCCGGTCGCCGGGGGAGTTCGCCGATCTGCTGGCCGAGCAGGGGGTGACGGTGCTGAACCAGACCCCGTCGGCCTTCTACCAGCTGATGCAGGCCGAGCGGGAGCGGGCGGACGCCGGCCTGCCGCTGAGATATGTGATCTTCGGTGGTGAGGCGCTGGAGCCGGGACGGCTGGCGGACTGGTACGACCGTTACCCGGAGACCGCGCCGGTGCTGGTGAACATGTATGGGATCACCGAGACGACGGTGCATGTGACGTACGCGCGGTTGGAGCCGGACGGCCCCGCCGGGCTGATCGGGGTGGGGATCTCTGATCTTCGGGTGTTCGTGCTGGATGAGTGGTTGCGTCCGGTGCCGGCCGGGGTGGCCGGAGAGCTGTATGTGGCCGGTCCCGGGTTGGCGCGGGGGTATGCGGGGCGGTCGGGGCTGACGGCGGAGCGGTTTGTGGCCTGTCCGTTCGGTCCGCCGGGGGCGCGGATGTATCGGTCGGGGGATCGGGCGCGGTGGGGCCGGGACGGCCGGTTGGTGTATCTGGGGCGGGTCGATCAGCAGGTGAAGGTGCGGGGGTTCCGGATCGAGCCGGGTGAGGTGGAGGCGGTGATCGCAGGCCATCCGGGGGTGGCGGATGTGGCGGTTATCGCGCGGGAGGACCGGCCGGGCGATCGGAGGCTGGTGGCGTACGTGGTGGAGGCCCCGGCTGCGGGCCGTATGGCGGCGGCGGGGGAGTTCCGGGAGATCGCGGCGTTGGCGTCGGAGGAGGTGCGGGCGTTCGCGCGGGAGAGGTTGCCGGAGTACATGGTGCCGTCGGCGGTGGTGGTGCTGGAGGCGTTGCCGTTGACGGGCAACGGCAAGCTGGACCGGTCCGCGTTGCCGGCGCCGGAGATCAGCGTCTCGGGGCGGGGGCCGTCGAACGACCGGGAGGCGCTGCTGGAGCGGGTGTTCGCCGAGGTGCTGGGGCTGGCGTCGGTCGGGGTGGACGACGGGTTCTTCGATTTGGGCGGGGACAGCATTCTGGCGATCCAGTTGGTGGCGCGGGCTCGGCAGGTGGGGCTGGTGTTCTCCCCGAAGGATGTGTTCCAGCAGCAGAGCGTGCGGGCGCTGGCGCTGGTCGCAGCTGAGGAGGAGTACGCCGAGGCCGAGCCGGAGGGCGCCGGGACCGGTCCGGTGCCTCCCACGCCGATCATGGCCTGGCTCGCGGAGAGGGAAGGGCCCGTCAACGGGTTCAGCCAGACGGTGGTGCTGCGGGTGCCGCCGGAGCTGGGGCTGGAGCGGTTGACGGTGGCGGTGCAGGCCGTACTCGACCGGCATGACGCGCTGCGCCTGGTCTGTGGTGGGGGATTGCGCTCGGCAATAGGTATTGCTGAGCGCAATCCCCTGGTGGGGGAGGGGTCCGGGGGGTTGGAGGTGCTGCCGGTCGGGGTGGTGCGGGCGGTTGAGTGTGTGCGCAGGGTCGAGGTCGCCGATGATCTGGCTGGAGCTGGAGCTGGAGCTGGAGCTGGAGCTGGAGCTGGAGCTGGAGCTGGAGCTGGAGCTGGAGCTGGAGCTGCGATCGGGCAGGAGAGGAAGGCGGAGGCGGGAGCCGTACCGGTGGCCGAGGAGGTGTGGGCCGCTCTGATGAGTCGGGAGGCGGGGCGGTCGCGGGCGGGGCTGGATCCGGGGCGCGGGCGGATGGTGCAGGTGGCGTGGCTGGATGCCGGGCCGGAGGTGTCCGGGCGGCTGGTGGTGACCGTCCATCATCTGTCGGTGGACGGGGTGTCGTGGCGGATCGTGTTGCCGGACCTGTTCGCGGCGTGGGAGGCGGCGGGCCGGGGGGAGACCCCGCAGCTCGCTCCGGTGCCGACCTCGTTCCGGACCTGGGCCCGCGGACTCCACGCCGAAGCGGGGGAGCGGGCAGGGGAGCTCGACTCCTGGGTCGAGATCCTCGACGGCCCCGACCCGCGTATCGGCCGGCGGCCCCTCGACCCCCGCAAGGACGTCATGGCGACGGTCCGCACGCTCCGGCGAACCCTGCCGCCCAGCAGGACCGAGCCGCTTCTCACCACACTTCCCGCCGCCTTCCACGGGCGGGTCAACGACGTGCTGCTCGCCGGGCTCGCCCTCGCCGTGGCCCACTGGCGCAGGAAGCGCGGCGGCCGGGGCACCTCGGTCCTGCTGGACCTGGAGGGACACGGCCGCCAGGACGACCTGTTCCCCGGCGTGGATCTGTCCAGGACCGTCGGCTGGTTCACGACCATGTATCCGGTCCGGCTCGACGCGGGCACCGAGGGCTGGTCCGGCGAGCGCGCCGCCGCCCGGGCGATCAAGCGGGTCAAGGAGCAGATCCGGGCGATCCCGGACAACGGCATCGGGTACGGCCTGCTGCGCCACCTCGACCCCGTGACCTCGGCCGAGCTGGCGGATCTGCCGCGGCCACAGATCGTCTTCAACTACCTCGGCCGGGTGAAGGTCGCCGCGGGCGACTGGAACATCGTCCCCGCGGAACTCGGCGGGCACGACCCGGAGATGCCGGTCTCCCACGTTCTGGAGATCAATGTGACCACCCACGACAGGGCGGACGGTCCCCACCTGGAGGCCGCCTGGTCCTGGCCGGACGGGGTGCTCGACGAGACCGAGGCGGCGGAGTTGGCCGAGACCTGGTTCGAGGCCCTTAGCGGGCTCGCCGAGCACGGCTCCGGCGGATACACGCCGAGTGACCTCCTGGTCGACCTGGACCAGGAGGAGATCGACCGCATCCAGGCCGCGTGGGAGAGACGATGACGCAGGTCCAGGACATCCTTCCGCTCTCGCCGCTGCAGCAGGGTCTGTTCTTCCACGCCATGCACGACGAGCACGACGTCTACACCGCCCAGGTCACCCTCGACCTCGAGGGCCCCCTCGACACGGAGATGCTCAGGGACGCCGTCGCCCGGCTGCTCGAACGTCACCCCAACCTGCGTGCCGCCTTCTGGCACGAGGACCTCAGCCGTCCGGTCCAGGTCGTCCCCGAGCGGGTCGATCCGCCCTGGCTGGAGGTCTCGGGCGAGGATCCCGACCAGGTGGCCGCGCGGGAGCGGGCCCGCCGGTTCGACCTGGCCCGGCCGCCGCTGATCCGGTTCGCGCTGGTGCGGCTCGCGCCGCAGCGGCACCGGCTGATCATCACCAACCACCACATCCTGCTGGACGGCTGGTCCACCCCCCTCCTGGTCACCGAGCTGTTCGCCCTCTACCTGGGCGTGGAGGCACCGCCCGCCCCGCCGTACAAGAACTACCTGGCCTGGCTCGGCCGGCAGGACCGCACGGCGGCGCGCGAGGCGTGGGAGCGGGCCCTGAGCGGTCTCGAAGAGCCCACCCTCGTCGCCCCGCACGCCCCCGCCGACCCCGTCCCGCCCGCCCGGGTGACCGCGGAGCTGGAGGCCGGGCCGACCCGCGCGCTCACCAGGCTGGCCCGCCGCCGCGGGGTCACGGTCAACACCCTCCTGCAGGCATTGTGGGCGATCCTGATCTCCCGGCTGACCGGCCGCGACGATGTGGTGTTCGGCGCGATCGTGTCGGGACGGCCGGCGGACCTGCCGGACGTGGAGCGCATGGTCGGCCTGTTCATCAACACGGTCCCGGTCCGGGTACGGCTCCGCCCCGAAGAACCCATCGGTGAGCTGCTCGAACGGCTTCAGGACGAGCAGGCCGAGCTGCTGCCGCACCATCACCTCGGACTGACCGAGATCCACCGCGGTGTCCTGTTCGACACCGTCACCGTCCTGGAGAACTATCCGTTCGACCCGTCCGCGGCGGGCACGGTCCTCGGCGACCTCCGGCTGACGGGCTTCGGCTCGGCCGACGCCCACCACTACCCCCTCGCCCTCGCGGCCATCCCCGGCGACCGGCTGACCCTCCGCCTGGACCACCGGCCCGACCTGTTCACCGGGGAGGAGGCGCAGCGGCTGCTCGGCCGCCTGCGGTCGCTGCTCGCCGCCCTGGTCGCCGACCCCGATCTCCCTGTCGGCCACCTCGACATCCTCGACGAGGCCGAACGACGCCGGATCGTCGAGGAATGGAACGACACCGGCTCCCCGCTGCCCGGCCGTACCCTGCCCGGCCTCTTCGAGGCCGCGGTCGAGCGGAACCCCGGGGCCACCGCGCTGGCCGACGGCGAGACGGTGCTCACTTACGGTGAGTTGAACGCCCGCGCCGACCGGCTGGCTCGCCTGCTGGCCGAACGCGGCGTGGGGCCGGAGCACCTGGTCGCGCTGGTGCTGCCGCGCTCGGCGGACCTCGTCGTCGCGGCGCTGGCCGTGGGCAAGGCGGGCGGCGCCTACCTGCCGATCGACCCGGGCTACCCGGCCGGGCGGATCGCGTACATGCTCGACGACGCGACCCCGTCCCTGGTGATCGACGAGGCGTTCCTGGCCGGGGCGGCGGCATCCGGGGAGGAGAGCCTCACCGGCTCCGAGACCGGCTCCGAGACCGGCTCCGAGACCGGGGCCGGGAGAGGGACCGGAGCGGGAGCCGGAGCCGGGATCGATCCGCGGCATCCGGCTTACGTGATCTACACCTCGGGATCCACCGGCAAGCCGAAGGGCGTGGTCGTGACCCACGAGGGCATCGCCGCGTTCGCAGAGTCCCAGCGCGACCGGCTCGGGGTCGACCGGGGCAGCAGGGTGCTCCAGTTCGCCTCGCCGAGCTTCGACGCCTCGGTCATGGAGATGCTCATGGCCTTCGCCGCCGGAGCCGCCCTCGTCATCCCGCCTGCCGGGGTGTACGGCGGGACGGCGCTCGCCGAGGTGCTGGAGAACGAGCGCATCACCCATGCCCTGATCCCTCCGGCCGCCCTGGCAGGCGTGCCCGACGCGCCGCTGACGGGTTTCCGGGCTCTGGTGGTCGGCGGCGACGCATGCGGCCCCGACCTGGTGGACCGATGGGCCCCGGGTCGCCTGATGATCAATGCCTACGGCCCGACCGAGGCCACGATCGCCGTCACCATGAGCGGCCCGCTCGTCCCCGGCGAGATCCCGCCGATCGGCTCACCCCTGCGGGACGTCCGGGTGTATGTGCTGGACGGGTGGTTGCGGCCGGTGCCGGTGGGGGTGGCGGGGGAGTTGTATCTGGCCGGTCCGCAGTTGGCGCGGGGGTATCTGGGGCGGGCGGGGTTGACCGCGGAGCGGTTCGTGGCGTGTCCGTTCGGTCCGGTGGGGGCGCGGATGTATCGGACCGGGGACCTGGTGCGGTGGCGGGCTGATGGGGTTGTGGAGTATCTGGGCCGGACTGATCAGCAGGTGAAGGTGCGGGGGTTCCGGATCGAGCCGGGTGAGGTCGAGGCGGTGATCGGCCGTCATCCGGGGGTGTCGGCGGTGGCGGTGGTGGCGCGGGAGGACCGGCCGGGCGACAGACGGCTGGTGGCGTATGTGGTGCCCGCGCTCGTGCCGGCGGGCGGGGACGGGGAGGTGGTGGCGCCGGACGCGAAGGAGATCCGGGCTCTGGTGCGGGAGGTGTTGCCGGAGTACATGGTGCCGTCGGCGGTGGTGATGCTGGCGGCGCTGCCGGTGACGCGGAACGGGAAGCTGGATCGGAGGGCGTTGCCGGCGCCGGAGGTGGAGGCAGGGGCGGGGCGGGGGCCGCGGACGCCGGTGGAGGAGATCTTGTGCGGTCTCTACGCGGATGTTCTGGGGCTCGATGAGGTGGGGGTGGGGGATTCGTTCTTCGATCTGGGTGGGGATTCGCTGCTGGCGACGCGGTTGGTGAGTCGGGTGCGGTCGGGTCTGGGTGTGGAGTTGCCGGTGCGGGCGGTGTTCGAGGCGCCGGGTGTGGCGGGGCTGGCGGTGCGGGTGGCGGAGGCGGTTGGCTCCGGGGGTGGGGTGCGGCGTCCGGCGTTGGGTGCGGGGGTGCGGTCGGGGCGGGTGCCGTTGTCGTTCGCGCAGCGGCGGTTGTGGTTTTTGAATCGGTTGGAGCCGGGGTCGGCGGTGTACAACCTGCCGGTGGCGTTGCGGTTGTCGGGTGGGGTGGATGTGGCGGCGCTGGGGTTGGCGCTGGGGGATGTGGTGGGGCGTCATGAGAGTCTGCGGACGGTGTTCCCGGAGGTGGACGGGGTTCCGTACCAGCACATCCTCGACCCGGCGAACCCTCTGATCGAGATCGTCCCGGTGGGTGCGGACGGACTCGAAGCCGCGTTGGCCGCGGTGGTCGGCCGGGGTTTCGACCTCGCCGTGGAGCCGCCCCTGCGTATCTTCCTCTTCGAGATCGACCCCTCGACCCGGATCCTGCTGCTGGTCCTGCACCACATCGCCGGGGACGGCTGGTCGATGGCCCCGCTGGCCAGGGATGTGATCACGGCGTACGCCGCCCGCGCCGAAGGCGCCGCGCCGTCGTTCGCGCCGTTGCCGGTGCAGTACGCCGACTACGCGTTGTGGCAGCGGGAGTTGCTGGGGGAGGAGTCGGATCCGGAGAGTGTGGCGGGTCGTCAGGTGGCGTTCTGGCGGTCGGCGCTGGCGGGGTTGCCCGAGCAGCTGGAGCTGCCGGCCGACCGGCCCCGCCCGGCCGCCGCCTCCTACCGGGGTGACACGGTCCACCTGGAGATCGACGGGGAACTGCACGCCAGGCTGGTGAAACTGGCACGGGAGGCGAACGCGAGCCTGTTCATGGTGGTGCGGGCCGGGCTGGCGGCGTTGCTGACCCGGCTGGGCGCGGGCACCGACATCCCGATCGGCAGCCCGATCGCGGGCCGGACGGACGAGGCGCTGGACGATCTGGTGGGGATGTTCGTCAACACGCTGGTGCTGCGGGCCGACACGGGCGGGAATCCGAGCTTCCGCGAGCTGGTGGGCCGGGTGCGGGAGACCGATCTGGCGGCGTACGCGCATCAGGACCTGCCGTTCGAGCGGCTGGTGGAGATCGTCAACCCGGTGCGGTCGATGGCCCGCCACCCGCTCTTCCAGGTCGCCCTGACCTTCCAGAACAACCCTGCCGCCGCGCTGCACCTCGACGGTCTGTCCGTGACGATCGAGCCCTTCACGCCGGCGACTGCGAAGTTCGACCTCCAGCTCACCCTCGCCGAACAGCCGGCCGGTGGACTCACCGGTGGCCTGGAGTTCAGCCTCGACCTGTTCGACCGCGTGACGGCCGAGGAGATCGCGGCCCGGTTCGTCCGGCTGCTGCGGGCGGTCGCGGCCGATCCGGGCCTGAGGGTCGGCGAGATCGAGATCCTCGACGAGGCCGAAAGAGGGACCCTCCTCGGAGAGTGGGCGGGAGCCGGAGCGGAGTCCGTTCCCGGCACGATCGTGGACCGCTTCGAGGCGCAGGTGGCGCGGTCGCCGGGGGCGGTGGCGGTGGTGTGCGGGCCGGTGGAGTTGACCTATGGCGGGTTGGATGCGCGTGCCGACCGGTTGGCGGGGGTGCTGGCGGGGTTGGGGGTGGGGCCGGAGCGGTGTGTGGCGTTGCTGGTGCCGCGGTCGGTGGAGCTGGTGGTGGCGGTGGTGGGGGTCCTCAAGGCCGGGGGTGCGTATGTGCCGATCGATCCGGCGTATCCGGCCGAGCGGGTGGGGTTCATCGTGGAGGACGCGGCGCCGATGGTGGTGGTGACGGTGCCGGAGTTGGTGGGGGCGGTGTCTGCGGGTCTGCCGGTGGTGGTGCTGGACGCCGACGGCACGGCGTCGCTCGTGCCGGTGGAGGCGAGGGCCGGCGGCGGGCCGGGTGCCGGACTGCCGGAGGGTGTCGCGTTCGCCGGCACGGGCGGCGGGGCTTCGGCCGGCTCTGCCCCGGGTGAGGCCGTCCTCTCCCCGGTCGCCGGTCCGGTTCGGCGGGTGCGGCCGGAGCATCCGGCGTATGTGATTTTCACGTCGGGGTCGACGGGGCGGCCCAAGGGGGTGGTGGTGCCGCATGGCAACGTGACGCGGTTGCTGGATTCCACCCAGCCTTGCTTCGGTTTCGACGAGACGGATGTGTGGACGTTGTTCCACTCCTACGCGTTCGATTTCTCGGTGTGGGAGTTGTGGGGGGCGTTGCTGTCCGGGGGTCGGCTGGTGGTGGTGCCGTTCGAGGTGAGCCGGTCGCCGGGGGAGTTCGCCGATCTGCTGGCCGAGCAGGGGGTGACGGTGCTGAACCAGACCCCGTCGGCCTTCTACCAGCTGATGCAGGCCGAGCGGGAGCGGGCGGACGCCGGCCTGCCGCTGAGATATGTGATCTTCGGTGGTGAGGCGCTGGAGCCGGGACGGCTGGCGGACTGGTACGACCGTTACCCGGAGACCGCGCCGGTGCTGGTGAACATGTATGGGATCACCGAGACGACGGTGCATGTGACGTACGCGCGGTTGGAGCCGGACGGCCCCGCCGGGCTGATCGGGGTGGGGATCTCTGATCTTCGGGTGTTCGTGCTGGATGAGTGGTTGCGTCCGGTGCCGGCCGGGGTGGCCGGAGAGCTGTATGTGGCCGGTCCCGGGTTGGCGCGGGGGTATGCGGGGCGGTCGGGGCTGACGGCGGAGCGGTTTGTGGCCTGTCCGTTCGGTCCGCCGGGGGCGCGGATGTATCGGTCGGGGGATCGGGCGCGGTGGGGCCGGGACGGCCGGTTGGTGTATCTGGGGCGGGTCGATCAGCAGGTGAAGGTGCGGGGGTTCCGGATCGAGCCGGGTGAGGTGGAGGCGGTGATCGCAGGCCATCCGGGGGTGGCGGATGTGGCGGTTATCGCGCGGGAGGACCGGCCGGGCGATCGGAGGCTGGTGGCGTACGTGGTGGAGGCCCCGGCTGCGGGCCGTATGGCGGCGGCGGGGGAGTTCCGGGAGATCGCGGCGTTGGCGTCGGAGGAGGTGCGGGCGTTCGCGCGGGAGAGGTTGCCGGAGTACATGGTGCCGTCGGCGGTGGTGGTGCTGGAGGCGTTGCCGTTGACGGGCAACGGCAAGCTGGACCGGTCCGCGTTGCCGGCGCCGGAGATCGCCACCTCTGCAGGTACGCCGTCCGGTGCGCGGGAGGCGGCCTTGTGCGGGGTGTTCGCCGAGGTGCTGGGGCTGGCGTCGGTCGGGGTGGACGACGGGTTCTTCGATTTGGGCGGGGACAGCATTCTGGCGATCCAGTTGGTGGCGCGGGCTCGGCAGGTGGGGCTGGTGTTCTCCCCGAAGGATGTGTTCCAGCAGCAGAGCGTGCGGGCGCTGGCGCTGGTGGCGGTGGAGGAGACCGGGGTCGAGGCCGAGCCGGAGGGCGCAGGCACCGGCCCGGTCCAGGCGACTCCCATCATGCACTGGCTGGGGGGACTGCCCGGCCCCACCGATGATTTCAGTCAGACGGTGGTGCTGCGGGTGCCGCCGGAGCTGGGGCTGGAGCGGTTGACGGTGGCGGTGCAGGCCGTACTCGACCGGCATGACGCGCTGCGCCTGGTCTGTGGTGGGGGATTGCGCTCGGCAATAGGTATTGCTGAGCGCAATCCCCTGGTGGGGGAGGGGCCCGGGGGGTTGGAGGTGCTGCCGGTCGGGGTGGTGCGGGCGGTTGAGTGTGTGCGCAGGGTCGAGGTCGCCGATGCTCTGGCTGGAGCTGGAGCTGGAGCTGGAGCTGGAGCTGGAGCTGGAGCTGGAGCTGGAGCTGGAGCTGGAGCTGGAGCTGCGATCGGGCAGGAGAGGACGGCGGAGGCGGGAGCCGTACCGGTGGCCGAGGCGGTGTGGGCCGCTCTGATGAGTCGGGAGGCGGGGCGGTCGCGGGCGGGGCTGGATCCGGGGCGCGGGCGGATGGTGCAGGTGGCGTGGCTGGATGCCGGGCCGGAGGTGTCCGGGCGGCTGGTGGTGACCGTCCATCATCTGTCGGTGGACGGGGTGTCGTGGCGGATCGTGTTGCCGGACCTGTTCGCGGCGTGGGAGGCGGCGGGCCGGGGGGAGACCCCGCAGCTCGCTCCGGTGCCGACCTCGTTCCGGACCTGGGCCCGCAGACTCCACGCCGAAGCGCAGGTCAGAAGAGGCGAGATCGGTCTGTGGACCCGGATCCTGGCAGGAGACGACCACAATCCGGGACCCGCAGGGGAGGATCGCGAACCAGGCCGTGCGGGGAGCGTTCCCGCTCTTCCACCGGGGCCGGTGAAGGACGCGGGCGATGCAGAGCCGGCTCCGGAAGGGGCCGTGGCTGGTGCTGGTGCTGGTGCTGGTGCCGGGGTGGGGGCGGGGGGCGCGACCTGTCTGGACCCCGCGCGGGACACCTTCGGCACCCAGCGCAACCTCACCCTCGAACTGCCCCCCGAGATCACGGAACCGCTGCTCACCACCGTTCCCGCCGCCTTCCACGGCCGGGTCAACGACGTGCTGCTGGCCGGGCTCGCCCTCGCCGCGGCCAGGTGCACCGGGCGGGAGTCGGTCCTGATCGACCTCGAAGGGCACGGCAGGGAGGAGATCTTCCCCGGCGTGGACCTGTCCAGGACCGTCGGCTGGTTCACGACCGTGTACCCCGTCCGGCTCGATCCCGGTCCGGCGGACTGGAGCGACCTGTCCGGCCCCACCGCGGCCCGGGCGATCAAGCGGGTCAAGGAGCAGCTCCGGGCGATCCCGGACAACGGCATCGGGTACGGCCTGCTGCGCCACCTCGACCCCGTGGCCTCGGCCGAGCTGGCCGCCTACCCCCCTCCGGAGCTGGCCTTCAACTACCTCGGCCGGGTCGGCGCCGCCCCGGGGGCGGACTGGTCCCCGGCGGACGAGGCCGAGGCAGTGGGCGGCGGGCACGCCCCGGACCTCGCGCTGCCGCACGCGTTGGAGGTCAACGCCCTCACCCGGGACACGCCCGAGGGGCCGCGTCTGCGGGCGACCTGGTCATGGGCGGGCCGGCTGTACAGCGAGGAGCGGGTCAGGGAACTGGCCGAGGCGTGGTTCGCGGCCCTGTCCGGGCTGTCCCTGCACACCGGCGGCGGCCTGACCCCCTCGGACCTGCTGGTCCCCATCAGCCAGGAAGAGATCGACGCGTTCGCGGCGGAACTCGACGCGGAGTGGAGCGCCCGATGAACCCGACCGGCCCCGTCACCTTCAGCGGTCCCGAGACCGTCACCGGCTCCATGACCCTCACCGTTCCCGGCGGCCCGACGGCCGCCGGAGGCGCGCCCCCCGCCAAAGCCACGCCCGCGGCGTCCCAGCTCGAGGACATCCTGCCGCTCTCACCGCTCCAGCAGGGCCTGTACTTCCACGCGGTGTTCGACGAGGCCGCGCCCGACGTCTACACCGCCCAGCTCGTCCTCGAACTGGAAGGCCCGCTCGACGCGGCGAGGCTCAGGCGGGCCGCCGCCCGGTTGCTCGGGCGCCACCCCAACCTGCGTACCTCCTTCCGGCAGCGGGCGAACGGTGATCCCGTGCAGCTCGTCCACCGCCGGGTCGATCCGCCCTGGCTGGAGGTCTCGGGCGAGGATCCCGACCAGGTGGCCGCGCGGGAGCGGGCCCGCCGGTTCGACCTGGCCCGGCCGCCGCTGATCCGGTTCGCGCTGGTGCGGCTCGCGCCGCAGCGGCACCGGCTGATCATCACCAACCACCACATCCTGCTGGACGGCTGGTCCACCCCCCTCCTGGCCGCCGAGTTCCTCGCCCTCTACACCGGATTCGAGCCCCCGCCCGCCCCGCCGTACAAGAACTACCTGGCCTGGCTCGTCCGGCAGGACCGCGCCGCCGCCGGAGCGGCCTGGGAGCGGGCCCTGAGCGGTCTCGACGGGCCCACCCTGATCGCCCCCGGTCTCGAGGGCAGGGCCCCCGCCGAGCCCGGCAGGGTCCGGGCCCACCTCAGCGAGGACTTCACCGGCCGGCTCACCGCCGTCCTGCGCTCCCGCTCCCTCACCCTCAACACCGTGATCCAGGGGGCGTGGGCGATCCTGCTCGCCCTGATCACCGGCCGCGACGACGTCGTCTTCGGCGGCACCGTCTCCGGCCGCCCGGCCGAGCTGCCCGGAGTGGAGCGCATGGTCGGGCTGTTCATCAACACCCTCCCGGTCCGGGTACGGCTGCGCCCCGACGAGACGCTGTCCGGCCTGCTGACGCGTCTGCAGGCCGAACAGGCCGAGCTGCTGCCCCACCACCACCTCGGCCTGGCGGAGATCCAGCGGCGGCACGGCTCCGGCGCGTTGTTCGACACCATGACGGTCCTGGAGAACTACCCGCCGGACACCGCGGAGGCCGAGGCGGGCGACGGGCTCCGGCTCACCGGGGCCGGGGGGAGCGACGCCACCCACTACCCCCTCGCTCTGGCGGTCGTCCCGGGCGGGCGGCTCTCCCTGCGCCTGGACCACCGCCCGGACATCTTTCCCCGCGCCGACGCGTTGCGCCTGCTCAACCGGCTGACCCGGCTTCTCAAGGCCGTCGCCGCCGACCCGGACCTGCCGCTGGCCCGGCTCGACCTGCTCTCCGGAGACGAGCGCGCCCTGGTCGGGGCGGAGGCCGTACCGGACGCCGGAGACCGGGCGGCCGACGCGCGGGAGGCGACGATCGTGAGCGCCTTCGCCGAGCAGGCGGAGAGGACACCGGACGCCGAGGCGGTCACCGGTGACGGGTTCTCCCTCACCTACGCCGCGCTCAACGGGCGGGCCAACCGGCTCGCCCACCGGCTGACCGAACTCGGCGTGGGGCCGGAGACCCCGGTCGCGGTGCTGCTGGAGCGGTCGGCCGAGGTGGTCGTGGCGACCCTGGCGATCGCCAAGGCCGGAGGCGCGTACGTGCCCGTCCACCACGGCTACCCGCCGGAGCGGATGAGCTGGGTGATGGCCGACACGGGCGCGCCCGTCCTGGTCACCGACCGCGAGCCGGGCTTCGCCCACGGCGCCGCGGTGGTCCGCGTGGACTCGACTGCGGCCCCCGGCGCTGACGCGGGCGGTGAGGTGCGTTTCGTGCCGGAGTACGACCCGCACGTCCGGGTCCACCCGGACCAGCTCGCCTACGTGATCTACACCTCGGGCTCGACCGGCACGCCCAAGGGCGTCGCCGTACGCCACCGCGACGTCCTCGCCCTCGCCGCCGACCGGCGCTGGGGCGAAGGGCACCGGCGGGTGCTGATGCACTCGCCGCACGCCTTCGACGCCTCCACCTATGAGATCTGGGTGCCGCTGCTGACCGGTGGCACGGTCGTCGTCGCCCCGCCGGGCGAGCTCGGCCCGGCCGCGCTCGCCCGGCTCGCACGCGAGCACCGCCTGACCGCGCTGTTCATCACGACCGCCCTGTTCAACCTGGTCGCGGAGGAGGACCCGGGCGCGTTCGCGCCCCTCACGGAGGTCCTCACCGGCGGCGAGGCCGCCTCTCCCGAGGCCATGCGCCGGGTCCTCGGCACCTGCGAGGGAACCGCCCTCGGCCACGTCTACGGGCCCACCGAGACCACCACCTACGCCACCTACCACGCCGTCTCCGAGGCCGGCGGGAGCGCACCGCCCATCGGCCGGGCCATGGACGGCATGCGGGCCCACGTGCTCGACCGCCTCCTGCGGCCGGTTCCGCCGGGCGCGGCCGGCGAGCTGTACCTGTCGGGCGCGGGCCTCGCCCGGGGATACCGGGGACGGGCGGATCTGACCGCCGAGCGGTTCGTGGCCTGCCCGTACGGCGACGGCGAGCGGATGTACCGGACCGGGGACCTGGTCCGGTGGACGGCGGACGGCGAACTGGAGTACTTGGGCCGGGCCGACCTCCAGATCAAGATCCGCGGATTCCGGATCGAGCCGGGCGAGATCGAGGCGACGCTGGCCCGGCACCCCTCGGTGGCGCAGGTGTCGGTGCTGGCCCGGGACAACCGGCTGGTCGCCTACGTGGTGGGCGCCCAGGAGGGTACGGCGGGCGCCGACCACGGCCCACCCGCCGGGACGGCCACGGGGGCCGGGGCCCGCGGCGGTGCCGTCGTGCCGGAGGACCTGCGGGCGTTCGCGGCGGAGACGCTGCCCGAGTACATGGTCCCGCAGACGGTCGTGGTCCTGGACGCGCTGCCGCTCACCCCGAACGGCAAGGTCGACCACGCCGCCCTCCCGAAGCCGGACGCCCCGGTGTCCGGCCGCGCCCCCCGCACCTCCGGGGAGGAGCGGTTCTGCCGCCTGTTCGCCGAGGTCCTCGGCCTGGAGCGGGTCGGTGCCGACGACGGCTTCTTCGACCTGGGCGGCGACAGCATCACGGTCATCCGGCTCGTCTCCCGCGCCCGGCGAGAAGGACTGGAGATCAGCCCCCGCGAGGTGTTCGCCTGCCAGACGGCCGAGGCCCTGGCCCGCATCGGCTCCCCGGACGACCCGGACGACCCCGGCCGCACGGACGCCTCCACGGGACGCGAGGTCCTGCTCCCGCTGCGCCGGACGGGAGGCGCGGCGCCGCTGTTCTGCGTGCACCCCGGCGCCGGCCTCGGCTGGCCGTACTCCGGCCTGCTCCGCCACCTCGGCCCGGACCAGCCGGTCTACGCCCTCCAGGCACGGGCGCTGTCCGAGCCGGACTACACGGCCCCCTCGATCGAGGCCATGGCCCTGGACTACCTCGCGCACCTGCGCCGCGTCCGGCCGCGGGGACCCTACCGGCTGGCGGGCTGGTCGATGGGCGGGCTGATCGCCCACGCCATCGCCGTCGAGCTGCGCGAGAGCGGCGATGAGGTCGCGCTGCTGGCGATGCTCGACGCCTATCCCGGCAGGGAGGCCGCGCCGGACGAGCGGGACGTGCTGCCCGAACTGCTCGCCGCGATCGGCTACCGGGGCTCGAGGGAGATCGACGACGTCGTCGCGTTCGTACGCGACCAGGGCGGCCGGTACGCCACTCTCGACGAACAGACGCTGCTCGCGGTCTACCGTAACTACCGAAACGGTGTGAAGATCTCTCAGGAGTACGAGCCGCGGTGTTTCGACGGGGACGTACTCTTCGTCACCGCCGCCCACGGCCGAGAGGCGGACAGCCCCACGGCCGCCGACTGGAAACCGTACGTCACTGGAACGATCACCGACCACACGGTCGCCTGCGACCACGCGAGCATGCTGAACCCCGGACCGGCCGCGGAGATCGCCGCGCTGCTCAGGAAGGAACTACGATGACCAACCCCTTCGAGGACCCCGACGGCTCCTACCTCGCGCTGATCAACGACGAGGGCCAGTACTCCCTGTGGCCCGCCTGGGCCGAGATCCCGGCGGGCTGGACCGTCGCCTTCGGCGAGGACACCAGGCAGGCCTGCCTGGAGCACATCGAGACGAACTGGACCGACATGCGGCCCAACAGCCTGATCAGGGCGATGGGCGAATGAGCGCCGGCGGTTTCCGGACCGGAGCCCGCGCGTTCCCCGGCACGGAGAGCGCGCCCCGATGACCCTGCTCCGCTGCCCCCGTCCCCGGCCGGGGGCGACCACCCGGCTGGTCTGCTTCGCGCACGCCGGTGGCTCGGCCACCGCCTACCGCGAGTGGCCCGCGCTGCTGCCGGACTCCGTCGAGCTGTACGCCGTGCAGCTCCCCGGCCGGGCCGACCGGTTCACCGAGCCGTTCCCGGAGAGCCTGGACGCGCTGGCCGCCGAGATCGCCGGGGAGCTCGCCCCCCTGATGGACCGGCGCTTCGCGCTGTTCGGCCACAGCATGGGCGCGCTGCTCGCCTACGAGGTCACGCGCCTTCTGGAGACGGGCGGGCCCGGCCCGGCCCGGCTGTTCGTCTCGGGGTGCTCGGCGCCGCACGAGCGCTGGGAGAGGCGCAGGCTCTCGGAGTACGACGACGACCGCCTGGTGAGCGAGCTCGCCCGGCTGGGAGGCACCGAGTCGGAGATCCTCGCCCACCGGGCGATGCGGGAGGTCGTCCTGCCCTACGTCCGCGGCGACTTCCGGCTGATCGAGAACCACCGTTCCCGCCCCGGCCCTCCGCTGCGCACCCCGATCTCCGCGCTCGTCGGCGAGGCGGACCCGGTCGTCACGGCGGCCCAGGCCAAGTCCTGGGAGGCGTGCACGGCCTCGGGCTTCTCCCTGACGACCTTCCCCGGTGACCACTTCTACCTGCAGCCCATGCGGGAGCGGGTGGTCGCCGAGGTCGTTCAGATGATGAGCGCGAAGCAGTCGGGCCGGTAGTCCTCGGGCAGCGGCCCGGGTGCCTCCAGCGCCTTGTTGACGTAGGAGAGCATCACCGGGTCCAGCGTCTCCAGGTTGTGCCCGACGGCGCCCTCGATGAGCCCCTTGAGCGGGCAGTCGTCCTGGAGCAGCCGGTTGCCCACCTGCTCGGGCGGCCCCTCGATGAAGGTGGAGGCGGCCTGCTGCTCGGCCTTCAGACCGAGGGCGGTGTAGCTCACGCCGGGCTCGACCATCGACGGGGTGTTGAGCGCCTTCATCAGGTCGGAGTCCGAGCGCAGCTCGTCGCAGACCGTCTCCCGGCCGCAGCTCTCGCTCAGCTCCCCGGTGAGCCTGTGGTGCGGGGCCCCCAGCGTGACCAGCTCGGCGACCTTGCCCGCCCCGTCCTCGAAACGCATGTAGGCCCGGGGCACGATCCCGCCGAGGCTGTGCCCGACGATCGCCACCTTCCCGGCCCCGGTCGCCTGGAGCACGCCCTCCACGAAGATCCCCAGGGCCTGCGCCGACTCCCTGACGGACCGGCTCCACCCGTAGTCGAAGGCGAAGACGCAGTATCCCTGCTTGCTCAGGTACGGCGCCGCCACCGGCCACGTCACCGCCCCGGTGCTCCTGGCCCCGTGCACCAGGATCACCGGGTACGGCGTGCTCTCACGGGGACGGCAGCCGAAGTCGTTGGCCTCGTCCAATCCCTCGGAGGCCATCCGCCTGGCCTCGGCGACCCGGTCGGCCCTGGGCGGCTCGTCCGGCCCGGGCGCCGCCTCCCGGCTCACCAGCGTGTCGGCGGCGAAGACGAGGACCGCGAGCCCGACCACGGCGCACAGGATGATCACGGCGATCTGGCCGAGACGGAGCTGCCCCACGATCTCTCCTCCGAAGGAACCCGGAAGGGCAGCTTGTCCCGTGTCCGCTGCCGGGTTCTATGGCCCCGCCGCACCGCTTGCCCGGCGAACTTGGCACCGCCGTACAACTTCGGCCGTGCCGCCGGGCCGGGGAGGCCCGCTTTCGCGGGCGGGCCGCGCTCCCGCCGCGGGACACCGATGCCCGACGGCGACCGGTCGGTGAGTTCTGCCGAAGAACACCTGTTCATTGGGCGAGAAGTGCCCATGAGGGTGAGGCGGCGGGCCGTTACCGTCGCCCCTGTGGGTGAACGTGTGGTGATCGCGCTGGGCGGCAACGCCATGACGGCCTCGGACGGGAGCGCGACGCCGGATGACCAGCGCCGCGCCGTCGAGGGGGCGATGCGGCATGCCGCCGCGCTGATCGCCGCGGGCCATCAGGTGGTCCTCACCCACGGCAACGGTCCGCAGGTGGGAAACCTGATCCTGAAGAACCAGCTCGCCGCGGACGTGGTGCCTCCGGTGCCGCTCGACTGGTGCGGGGCGCAGACCCAGGCGACGATCGGCACGCTCGTGCTCAACGCGCTGGAGGGCCGCGCCGCCGTCGTGGTGACCCGCACGCTCGTCGACCCCGCCGACCCGGCCTTCGACAATCCGGTCAAACCGATCGGCCGCTACTTCACCGAGGCCGAGGCCCGCCGGTTCGAGGGACTGGGCCAGACCTGGCGGCGGTTCGAGCGGGGCTGGCGCCGGGTGGTCGCCTCCCCGGAGCCGCTGCAAATCCTCGACGCGCCTGCGGTGGCCGCGCTGATGGCCGCCGGGTTCGTCGTCGTGGCGGCCGGCGGCGGGGGAGTGCCCGTGATCCGCGACGCGGAGGGGAAGCTGACCGGGGTCGAGGCCGTCATCGACAAGGACCTGGCCGCGACCCTGCTGGCCAGGACCGTGCGGGCCGCCACGCTGGTGATCGCCACCGATGTGCCGCAGGCCGTCGTGGGGTTCGGTACGGCGCACGCCCGCCCGATCGGCCCGATCACCGCCTCCGAGCTCCGCGAGCTGCACGCGGCGGGCCACTTCGCCGAGGGCAGTATGGGCCCGAAGGTGGAGGCCGCCCTGCGCTTCGTCGAGCACGGCGGCGACCAGGCGGTCATCACCTCACTCGAGAACATCGCAGCGGCGGTCACCGGGCAGGCCGGAACCGTGGTGCGGAAGTAAGACGACCCGACTGGAAGGTGGCTGTGATGCCGGAACCGATCGAAGTGCGCAAGGTGGCCATCGAGAGCGTGACCGACGCCTCCGGGCTGGAGAAGCTCATCGACGACGGGGTGATCGAGGCGCACCGGGTGCTCGCGGTGATCGGCAAGACCGAGGGCAACGGCGGGGTGAACGACTACACCCGCATCCTGGCCGACCGCGCCTTCCGGGAGGTGCTCGCCGCCAAGGGCCACCCGTCGCCGGAGAGCGTCCCGCTGGTGTGGTCCGGCGGCACCGACGGCGTGCTCAGCCCGCACGCCACGATCTTCGCCACCACCGCCGTCGACCCGGGCGCCGAGCCCGGCGACGAGCCGCGCGTCAGCGTCGGCATCGCGATGAGCGAGGTCATCCTGCCCGAGGACATCGGCCGCCCGGCCATGGTGGAGAAGGTCGCCGCCGGAGTGCGCGAGGCCATGAAACTCGCCGGGATCGACGACCCCGCCGACGTCCACTACGTGCAGACCAAGACGCCGCTGCTGACCCTGGCCACCATCAACGACGCCAAGTCGCGCGGCAAGGACGTGGTGACCGAGGACACCGGCCCCTCAATGGACATCTCCAACTCCACCACCGCGCTCGGCATCGCCGTCGCCCTCGGCGAGATCGAGATGCCCACGGCCGAGCAGATCCACCGTGACCTGTCGCTGTACTCCTCGGTCGCGTCGTGCTCCAGCGGGGTCGAGCTCGACCGCGCCCAGATCGTGGTCGTCGGCAACGTCCGCGGCATCGGCGGGCGCTACCGCATCGGCCACTCGGTCATGAAGGACGCGCTGGACGCCGACGGCATCTGGGAGGCGATCCGCTCCAGCGGCATCGAGCTGCCCGAGCGCCCGCACCCCTCCGACCTCAAGGGCCGCCTGGTCAACGTCTTCATGAAGTGCGAGGCCGACCCCTCCGGCAGCGTCCGCGGCCGTCGCAACATCATGCTCGACGACTCCGACGTGCACTGGCACCGCCAGATCAAGGCCACCGTCGGCGGCGTGGCGGCCTCGGTCACCGGCGACCCGGCGGTCTTCGTGAGTGTCGCCGCCGTCCACCAGGGGCCGAGCGGCGGCGGCCCGGTGGCCGCCATCGCCGACCTCGGCTGACCCCGGCCTGCCCGGTACTCCGGCACGCGGTACGGCCCGCCCCCACCAGAGCGGTACCGCGTGCCGGCCCGGACGCTTCTCCCCGGTAGGCTCGCGGTTCGTGCCGAGCATTCCGCAGCCCCTGGTCCCCGGAGACGACGGCGGCGCCGACGTCTCCGTGACGTCCGCGCTCGCCGGCTATTCCGCCGGTACGGCCGGCGCCGGAGAGGTGGTCGCCGCGCTGAGCGGCGCCCGCCTGCTGGTCCCGGTGGTGGCCCTGCTGACCAGCTCCGAGGTCGGGGAGCACGGGCTCAGGCAGGAGAAGGAGAGCGAGATGGCCCTGCCGAAGCTCGTCGGCAAGGACGGCCGTGAGGCGGTGCTCGCCTTCACCGGGGCCGAGACGCTCAAACGCTGGCGCCCCGACGCCCGGCCCATCCAGTCCACCGTCCCGCAGGTCTGCCAGGCCGCCGCGCACGAGGGCGCCGCGGCCGTGGTGGTCGACGTGGCCGGGCCGGTGCCGTTCGTGATCGAGGGCGACGTGCTGGCGGCCTTCGCCGCCGTGGGATCGGGGACCCTCGACCGGCTGGCCGCCGACGTCCCCGGAGTCACCGTGGCGCGGATGGCACAGACCGCTGAGGCCCCCAGGCGTCGGCGGTTCGGTTGGCTACGACGTGGACGAGGTTGATCGTCAGGATCGCCGGAGCGATCACCGCGACGAACCCGCCGAAATCGCGCTCGAAGACCAGGGCGAGGATCACCGCGGTGACCCCGTTCTGCTGGGCCGGACCCAGGTGGACCCGGTCGATCACCGGCAGACCGTGGGTGAGCACCAGCGCCGCGAGCATCTGGGCGGCGAACGCGGCCAGCCCGAGCAGCACGCCCATGCCCATGTTCGCCCCGCCCACCAGCAGCATCCCCATCAGGAACGCCGAGAGGGCGAACGCCGCCCCGGTGCGGCATAGGCACCCGGCATACCTTCAACGCCCGGCGGGCGCGGGAAGTCCGGCCGGACTATGGTCGATCGGTGATCTCCCCCTGGTGGATCGTCCCGCTGGCCGTGCTCGGCCTGGCCGTGGGCGGCCTGCAGCGCGCCGCGGTCTTCCGCCACTCGGCCGGGTACGGCGGGCCGCCGCGCACCCACTGCCCGGCGTGCGCCGCCCTCCTCGTCCCGGGGGACGGCCGGTGCGCGATCCGGGGGAGCGGACGGAGAACGACCGCTCCCCGGGGTGGGGGAGGCGCGGCTCCCGTGGGCGGGCGGGGCATGACCGTCCTGCCGTTCACGGGCCGCTGCCCGGCCTGCGCCGCCGCGATCGGGCCGCCGCCGCTCTCCGTCGAATCGATCACCGTGCTCCTCCTGGCGGGCCTGGCGGCGGTGACGGTGTCCGCCGGGGGGGCGGGGGGAGCCGCAGGGCGGAACGGGGGAGCTCTGGGCGCTTGCGCAGGGGAGCTGCTGGCCTTCGGCTGGCTGGCCGTACTGGCGGTCCCGCTCGCGTTCGTCGACACGGCCGTCCGCAGGCTCCCCGACCGGCTGACCCTGCCGGCCTACGCGGGGACCCTCACGATCCTGGCGGTGACCGCCGCCGCCGTGCAACGCCCCGACGACGCGCTGCGGACCGTGCTCGGCGGCCTGGCGATGAGCGCCTTCTACCTGCTGCTGTTCCTGATCCACCCGGCCGGGATCGGCCTGGGCGACGCCAAGCTCGCCCTGGCCCTGGGCAGCGCCCTGGGCTGGCTCGGCTGGAGCGAGGTCCTCGCCGGACTGTTCCTCACCCACCTGTTCGGCGGCCTGTACGGCGCCGCCCTGCTCGCGCTGGGCCGGGCGCAGAGGGGGACCGAGATCCCTTTCGGCCCGTTCATGATCATCGGGACTTTCGCCGTCATCCTGAGCGGCTCCTGACGGGAGCCGCCGGGCCGGCCTCGCCGCTTGACATAACCGCCCCGGGACGTCCGGCCGGCCGTCCACGCCGTCCCCGGGGCCGGGATACAGGCCGAATCGGAGCCTTAAGGAGACGAGAAGCCGACCGTAAGGGCGACCCGGCATCGTGGGTCTCGTCGGAACCGATCACGAATCCTGTGAGGCAGAGCGATGATGACCGCCGAGTACGAGATCATCCGCACCTTCGACGCCCCCCGTGAGCTGGTCTACGAGGCCTGGACCGAACCCAGGCGCTTCTCGTGCTGGTTCGGCCCGCGCATCTTCACCACCCCCGCCGACCGGATCGTCCTCGACGCCAGGCCCGGCGGGATCTGGCAGGCCACGATGGTCGGCGAGGAGGGCTTCGAGATGACGCTGAACGGCGTCTACCGCGAGGTGACCGCATCCGAGCGGCTGGTGTTCACCACGGGCGACCCCGACAACCCCGGTGACGGCCCCGCCTCGACCGTCACGGTCACGCTGACCGAGCAGGGCGGCGCGACGGTCATGCGCTTCCACCAGCACGGCGTCAACACCGACCAGGGGCACGCCGAACAGGCCAGGGCGGGCTGGAGCGAGTTCTTCGACCGGATGGCCGAGCACCTGGCGGGCAGCCGGCCGGACCCGGCGCGGGACCGGGCCCGTACCGGAGCCGGTCGGAGCCACTCTTGACCGCAGCGGCGAGGGTCGCGGCCCGGTAACGCAGGCGCGGTCGCCGCAGCGGGTGGCCTCCGGTGAGATGAGGCGGGGCGATCGGCGCTGGAGGTCGGTCAAAATGCTTCTACCTGCCGATACAGCGGTTATGTCGAGTCGGCGGGTGGGTAGGAGTCCCCTGGCCCGGAGTTCGGCCAGCACGGCTGTAGCGGGGCGTCACCCACCACGACCGTTCCATAGCAATCATGAGCGTGTGTGGAGGGCCCGATGGCTTCCATCCCGATACCTGCCGACGAGGCCGAGCGCGTGGCGGAGCTGGCCACCCTGCAGTCCCTGACCGCCGTGCCCGAACCTGATTTCACCGCCATCGCCCAGCTGGCTGCGACCGCCTGTCAGACACCGCTCGCGCTGGTCACCCTCATCGAGAGCGAAGGCCAGACCTACAAGGGCCGCGTCGGCATCACCGCGACCCACGGCGGCCGGGAGGCGACGGCGTGCTCGTACGTCATCTGCAGCCGCGAGGTGCTGGAGATACCCGACGCGCTGGCCGACGAGCGCTTCCTCGAGAACCCGTGGGTGACCGGTGAGCCGTACGTGCGCTTCTACTGCGGCGCGCCGATCGTCACCAGCCACGACCACGCCCTGGGCGCGGTGTGCGTGATGGACCACATGCCGCGCCGCCTGACCGAGCACCAGCACCAGGCGCTGACCACGCTGGCCGCCGCCGTCGCCGGCCTGATGGAGGCCCGCTACTACACCCAGCGCGCCGACGAGATCGTCACCCGGCTGCAGGAGGCGGAGGAGCTGAAGAGCCAGTTCCTGCGCACCGTCAACCACGAGCTGCGCACCCCGCTGACCTCGATCTCCAGTTACCTGCAGCTGATCCAGGACGGCGAGCTGGACGAGGTGACCGAGCAGAAGTTCCTGCGGGTGATCGAACGCAACAGCCAGCGCATCCTGGCGCTGATCGACGACCTGCTGCTGATGGCCAGCCTCAACGCCCGCACCGCCGCCCACCACCCGGGCGAGGTGAACCTGGCCGAGCTGGCCCGGCGCGCGGTGGAGAAGGTCACGCCCGCGGCCCGCGAAGGTCACCTGGTCGTGGCCGTGCACGCCCCCGCCTCGGTGATGGTGTGGGTCGACGCCGCCCGGCTGGAGCACGCGTTGACCCAGGTGCTGGACAACGCCATCAAGTTCACCCCGCCCGGCGGGAGCGTCATCGCCGTCGTCGAGGGCGAACCGGTCCCGACGATCGAGGTGCGCGACACCGGGATCGGCATCGCCCCGGCGGATCTGGAGCACGTGCTGGAGGACTTCTACCGCGGCGGCGAGGCGGAGGAGCGGGCGATCGGCGGCACCGGCGTGGGGCTGTCCATCACCAACAAGATCGTCCAGCTGCACAGCGGGCAGGTGCACATCGACAGCCGGCCCGGCCGCGGCACCCGGGTGCGCATCAGCCTGCCCGGCACGGTCGGCCGCGCGCCGCCGGAGCCCGCCCGGCGGAACGGCAAGACCGTGCGCCGCTAGGGTCTGCATCGAAGTCCGCCATGGCGGGTGAGCCGGACTGACGGCTGCGGGCGTCCCCGCACCCGCCCGGATCGCACCCGGCCGACAAGCTCGCCGTGCGTTGCGAAGCCGCGATCCTCATCGCCGCGATCAACGAATGGCTCCGACCGGCTTTGCCACAGGCCTACGGGCACGCGTCGGTGAGGGTCAGCTCCCGACCGCGCGCGTAGGCGGCGGCGAAGGCGTCCTCACCCAGTCCGGACCGGACCCGCCGGGTGATCCGGTCGAGCTCCGCCCGCTCGGACTCGCTGGGCGGAGTCCCGTGCGCCATCCTGGCCGAGGCCGCCAGCCCCAGCAGCTCGGCGGCCTTCTCACCGGAGGAGACGGACGCCAGCCCCTCGACGGCGAGCGTCATCGTTCCGGGGTCGCCGATCTCCTCGGCCGCGGCGAGCACTTCGAGGAAGAGCGTGCGGGCGGTGTCGGGATCGCCGCGCAGCTCACTGGCGAAACCCAGCTCGACCAGCACGTCGGGCAGGAACAGCACCGGCTCGCCGCCGCGGGGGACGCCTTCGAGCAGGTTGTTCAGATGCTTGTCCGCCAGCTCCAGCCGACCGGCGCGGCGGGCGGCGAAGGCGTATCCCATCTCGGCGAAGACCTGTCCCTCGCGGTAGTCCTGCCCGGCGGCCAGTCGCATCGCCCGCGCGCAGAGATCCAGCGCCCGGTCGTAGTCGGCCCCGTCCATGGCGATCCAGCCGAGCCAGGAGAGCCGCCGCACGGCATCCGGCCACAACCCCAGCTCCTCGGCGGTGCCCAGGCCCTTGCCGAACAGTCTGGCCGCACCGTCGTAGTCGCGCCGCATCTGGGCCAGCCCGCCGAGCCACTCGTCGGCCTGCAACCGCCCCCAGCGGTCGCCCAGCTCGCCGAAGATCCGGACGCTCTCGCCGCCGTCGCGCTCCAGCACCGCGTGGTCGCGCCGGGTGAACGCGTCACGCGCGCGCCTGCTCAGCGCCGCCGCGGCACCCCACCGGTCGCCGATCTCCCGGAACACGGCCAGCGCCTCGTCCACCAGGTCCCGCGCCGCCCGCTGGTCGGCCAGCCCGAGCGAGACGAACCACTGCGCCCTGGCGCGGTCGCCCGGATCCTCGATGCGCCGCAACGCCTCCGCCCAGTCCGCGTCCTCGCCGAGCAGCAGCGCGAACCCGGCCTCCCACGCCCGCGCCCTGGCCCGCTCGGCGCCGTCGGCCCGCTCGACGTCACCGGCCTGCCCGGACGAGACCTCGTCCGGCACCCCGTGCAGCGCCTCGTCCGGGGCCTCGTCCGGCGCCTTGGCCAGCGCCTTGGCCAGTGCCGCTCTGCCCTCGCCCAGCCTGCCGCGCAGGAACCAGTACCAGGCCAGCGCGTTCGCCAGCCGCAACGCGCCGCCGGCGGGGGCGGCGTCGAGCGCGGCGCGCAGGTTCGCGGCCTCGGCGTCCAGCCGCCGCATCCAGCGCGCCTGCTCGCCTCCTCGCAGGTGGGGCTGGGCCTGTACGGCCAGCGTCATGAAATACCGGACATGTGCCTGCCGTATCCGGGACGTCTCCCCGGCGTCGTCCAGCCGCCGCAGGCAGTAGGCCGCCACCGACTCCAGCAGGCGGTACCGCATCCCCGAAGGCCCCTCCACGACCGTCACCAGCGACCTGTCCACCAGCCTGGCCAGCAGGTCGAGCACGTCCAGCCCCGGCTCGGCGCACACCGCCTCCGCCGCCTCCAGCGTGCAGCCGTCGGCGTGCACGGCCAGCCGCCGCAGCACGGTCCGCTCCTCGGAGGTGAGCAGGGTCCAGCTCCAGTCGATCGTCGCCATGAGCGTCTGCTGCCGCTCGGGCGCGCCCCGCTGCCACCCGGCCAGCATCCGGAACCGGTCGTCCAGCCGGGCCACCAGCTCGTCCACGCCGAACGCGCGCACCCGGGTCGCCGCCAGCTCCAGCGCCAGCGGCAGGCCGTCCAGCCTGCGGCACAGCTGCGCGACGGCCTCGGCGTTGCCCGCGTCGAGCGCGAACCCCCGGGCGGAGGCGGCGGCCCGGGCCACGAACAGCCGTACCGCGTCGGATCCCGCCACCTCGTCGAGCCCGCCCCCGTCGGGCACCTCCAGCGCGGGCACGCTCCACAGCGCCTCACCGGCCACGGCCAGCGGCTCCCTGCTGGTGGCCAGGATCCGCAGGCCGGGCGCGGCGCGCAGCAGCATCTCGGCCAGCTTGGCCGCCTGGTCCACCACGTGCTCGCAGTTGTCGAGGACCAGCAGCATGTCCCTGGCGGCCAGCGCACCGGCCAGCCGGTCGAGTGCGTCCGGGGCGTCACCGCCGTCCCGGATGTCCAGCACGGCGAGCACGGCCTCGGCCAGCGACGGCGTCCGCCTGCCGTAGGCGGCCAGCTCCACCAGCCACGCGCCGTCGGCGAACGCGCCGGCCAGCTTCCGCGCCGTCTCCAGCGCGAGGCTGGTCTTGCCCACGCCGCCGGGACCGGTGAGCGTGACGAGCCTGCCCGCCTCCAGCAGCGCGCGGACCTCGGCCGCCGCCTCGTCACGCCCGATGAGCTCGCCGACGGCGGCGGGAAGGTTGCCGGAGGGACGCCGCTCCGGCCCGCTGAGCGCGGGATCCTGGCGCAGGATCTGCTCGTGCAGGGCGGCCAGCTCGGGAGAGGGGTCCAGCCCGAGCTCCTCGGCGAGCTGCTCGCGCAGCCGGCCGTAGCTGGCCAGCGCCTCGCTCTGGCGTCCCGCGCGGTACAGGGCCTTCATGTGCACGGCGCGCAGCCGTTCGCGCAGCGGGTGCGCGTCGACGAGCTCGGACACCTCGACGGGCTCGCCCGCCGCCAGCCGTATCTCGGCGAGCTCCTCCACCGCCCCCAGCCGGGCCTCCTCCAGCCGGACCGCCACCGGGCGGGCGAACGCGAAGTCCGAGAAGTCCGCGAACGCCGCGCCCCGCCACAGCTCCAGCGCCTCCTCCAGCCGGGACTCGCCCAGCAGCCTGCCGAAGCGCATGGCGTCGACCGCGTCGGGATCCACCTGGAGCCGGTAGCCGGGCGCCCGGGAGACGACGAGGTTCTTGCCGCCGGGCTCGGCGTCCTCCAGCGCGCGGCGCAGCTGGGAGACCCGCACCTGGAGCGCGGCCGTGGCGTTGCCGGGCACGTCGTCACCCCACAGGTCGTCCACCAGCCGGTCGGCGGAGACCACCCGGCCCTCATGGGCCAGCAGGTCGGCGAGCAACGCGCGCACCTTCAAGCCGGGGATCGGGACGACCTCGCCCTCGTCGGTCCACACCGTCAGCGGCCCCAGCACCCCAAAACGCATACGGCCGACCCTAAGCCCCCGGAGAGACATGAAGCGCGCTGCGGGGACGCTTCCGCCCTCAGGACGGGACGGCTCTCAGATCGCCCTCAGGACGGGACGGCTCTCAGATCAGGGTGACGGGGTCGCCGAGGCGCACCGGTCCCGGCGCCACCACCCTCTCCAGCGACTCGCCGCCCGTCGACTTGATCGGATACCGCCAGATCCGCTCGACCGTGCCCACCGTGATCGCCACGGTTGAACGCTATCGCAGGGCGGCTGCCGCGATCATTCGTACGGCAGGCCGCGGGATCTCCGGCGGAGGGCGGGGCGGGGCCGTGCGGGGCCGCAGGCCGTCCGTCTGCCGTCGGCTCATCCGGGGCCCTGGCGATCCTGCAGGGGCGGCCTTTCCGGCACCCGAAGTCATCGACGCCAGGATGTGGCGTACTTGTGCCGGTACTTGACGTCGTCCTCGGCCTCGATGAGCGCCGCCGCCCGTTGCGCGACCGTCTCATCGCCCGTGGCCTCGTGGAGTCTCCGCAGCCCGACGATGATGTCGTTGCGGATCAGCGTGACGTTCTTCTCCGACACGCACTCACCGAATCGCGTGACGAGCGCATCGACCAGGGCCGTCCGCTGGGTGGGACCGGCGAGCCCGATCTTCCACAGTGACTGCAGGCAGTGCCGCGCCGTCACGAACCGCTCGTCCCTGGTCACGTCGACCAGGGAGGCGAGGTCTCTCAGGATGCGCTTCTCCGGGTCGCCGATCGCCAGGTTGCACAGGATCTGCGCCGCGATCGCCCGGTTGTGGTTGTCTTCGTGCGCGAGGTTGCCGACCACCTCGTCCCACACCTCGTAGGCCCAGGGAACCGGATCGCCGGTCGCCTGCATCATCTCTTCGTAGGCGGCGTTGCGTCGTTCGCGGTCCTTCGACCAGAGGTCGCTGAATCCTTGCGGCGCTGAGCTGCTGGTCACGGGTTTGGGCTCCACCATCGCACGATGACGATCTCGACGTGGTCGCCCGTATCCTAGACCGGTACCCCCAGGATCCCGGCGCAGCGGGAGAACGTGTCGGAGCGGTCGCTCCGTCCCGGCGCCCGTGCGGCAGCTCCCGGGTCTCCCCCCCGTCCGGGGGACGGGGACCCGCCGGGCCGAAGAGCGGTGTCTCATCAGGTGAGCTGCGGCCATTCCAGTGGGCGGCACGTGGAAGACTTGTCCCCATGTTGCGCTGGTTGACCGCCGGAGAGTCCCACGGCCCCGAGCTCGTCGCGATCCTGGAAGGACTGCCCGCAGGGGTGGAGGTGACGACGGCCGACATCGACCGCGCCCTGGCGCGGCGCCGCCTCGGCTACGGCCGCGGTGCCCGGATGAAGTTCGAGCAGGACCTCGTCACCGTCGTGGGCGGCCTGCGGCACGGCCGCACGCTCGGCAGCCCCGTGGCCATCCGCGTGGGCAACACCGAGTGGCCCAAGTGGGAGACCGTCATGGCGGCCGACCCGGTGGACCCGGCGGTGCTGGAGGGCCAGGCCCGCAACGCGCCGCGTTCGCGCCCCCGGCCGGGCCACGCCGACCTCGCCGGCATGCAGAAGTACGGCTTCGACGACGCCCGCCCGGTGCTCGACCGGGCCAGCGCCCGCGAGACCGCCGCCCGCGTCGCCCTCGGCCAGGTCGCCAAGAACTTCCTCAGGCAGGCCCTCGGCGTCGAGATCGTCAGCCACGTCGTCTCCATCGGGTCGGCGCAGACCACCGAGGGCGTCGTGCCCGGTCCCGGCGACATGGACGCCGTCGACGCCGACCCGGTGCGCTGCGCCGACCCGGCCGGCAGCGCCGCGATGGTCGCCGAGATCGACAAGGCGCACAAGGACGGCGACACCCTCGGCGGCGTCGTCGAGGTGCTCGCCTACGGCCTCCCGCCGGGCCTGGGCAGTTACACCCACTGGGACCGCCGCCTCGACGCCCGCCTGGCCGCCGCGCTGATGGGCATCCAGGCGATCAAGGGCGTCGCGGTCGGCGACGGCTTCGAGACCGCCCGCCGTCCCGGCTCCCGCGCCCACGACGAGATCGAGAACACCCCGGACGGCGTGCGCCGCATCACCAACCGGGCCGGCGGCGTCGAGGGCGGCATGACCAACGGCGAGCCGCTGCGCGTCAGCGCCGCGATGAAGCCGATCTCCACCGTGCCGCGGGCGCTGGCCACCATCGACGTGCTGACCGGCGAGGCGGCCAAGGCCCACCACGAGCGCTCCGACGTCTGCGCGGTCCCGGCCGCCGCGATCGTCGCCGAGGCGATGGTCGCGCTGGTCCTGGCCGACGCCGCGCTCGAGAAGTTCGGCGGCGACTCCGTCGAGGAGGTCGCCCGCAACCTGTCCGGATACCTCTCCTCCATGGTGATCAAATGAGTCCGCGCGCGGTGTTGATCGGTGCCCCGGGATCGGGCAAGTCGACCGTCGGCAGGCTGCTGGCCGAGCGGCTCGGGGTCGGCTTCCGCGACACCGACGCCGACGTGGAGACCGTGGCCGGCAAGCCGGTGAGCGACATCTTCGTCGAGGACGGCGAGGAGCGCTTCCGAGAGCTGGAGGCGGAGGCCGTACGGCTGGCGCTGGCCGAACACGACGGCGTGCTCTCGCTGGGCGGCGGCGCCGTCCTGGCCGAGGCGACCCGGAAGCTGCTGGCCGGCCACCCGGTGGTCTACCTGGAGGTCGGCCTGTCCCAGGCGGTCTCCCGGGTGGGGCTGGGGTCGGCGCGCCCGCTCCTGGTGTTCAACCCGCGCAGCCAGCTCAAGAAGCTGATGGACGCCCGTCGCCCGATCTACGAGGAGCTGGCCGCCGTCACGGTCGCGACCGACGAGCGGACGCCCGGCGAGGTCGTGGACGAGATCGTGAAGGGGCTCGGCGGATGAGCGGGTGCGGAGTGTTCGTGCAGGCCGGTTCTGCGGAGGCGCGGCGATGACGGTCTCCAGGATCCCTGTCCCGGGCGAGGCGCCGTACGACGTGGTGGTCGGCACCGGGATACTCGGCGAGCTGCCCGGGCTGCTCGGGCCGAAGGTCCGCACCGTCGCGGTCGTGCATCCGGCGAGCCTGCCGGAGATCGCCCGGCCGGTCTGCGGCGCGATCGAGGCGGCGGGATACGAGGTCGTCGCGCTGCCGGTGCCCGACGCCGAGCGGGCCAAGACCGTCGAGGTGGCCGCCGAGCTCTGGTCGGCCTTCGGCCGCTACGGGATCACCCGCTCCGACGCCGTGGTCGGCGTCGGCGGCGGGGCCACCACCGACCTGGCCGGGTTCGTGGCCGCCACCTGGCTGCGCGGGGTCAGGGTCGTGCAGGTCCCGACCACCCTGCTCGGCATGGTCGACGCCGCGGTGGGCGGCAAGACCGGCATCAACACCCCCGAGGGCAAGAACCTCGTCGGCTCCTTCCACCCGCCCGCCGGGGTCCTGTGCGACCTGGCCACGCTGGTCTCTGTCCCCCGTGACGACTACGTCGGCGGGCTCGCGGAGATCATCAAGGGCGGGTTCATCGCCGACCCGGTGATCCTGGACCTCATCGAGGCCGATCCCGAGGGCGCCCGGCTCCCCGAGGGGCGGCACACCCGCGAGCTGATCGAGCGGAAGATCCGGATCAAGGCCCGCGTGGTCGGCGCGGACCTGCGTGAGGGCGGCCTGCGGGAGATCCTCAACTACGGACACACCCTGGCCCACGCCATCGAGCGGGTCGAGGACTACCGGATGCGCCACGGCGAGGCCGTCGCCATCGGCATGGTCTACGCCGCCGAGCTGTCCCGGCTGGACGGCAGGATCGGCGCCGACGTCGTGGAGCGCACGCGCTCGATCCTGACCTCGGTCGGCCTGCCCACCGCCTACCGCCGGGAGGCCTGGCCCGCGCTCCGCGACCACATGCGGCTGGACAAGAAGAGCCGCGGTGCCACCCTGCGCTTCGTCGTCCTGGACGGCCTCGCCGAGGTCTCCCCGCTGGAGAACCCGGCCGAGGAACTGCTGGAGGCCGCCTACCACGAGGTCGCCCGATGACGCCGCGAGCGGAGTGGGCGGCGAGGGACGAGCAGTCCGCGCGGCGAGTGAGGAGCGGTGAGTGATCAGATGAGACCGGTCTACGTTCTCAACGGCCCGAACCTGTCGCGGCTGGGCACCCGCGAGCCGGACGTCTACGGCGCGGAGACCTTCGCCGACCTGGCCGAACTGTGCCGGAATACCGGCCGGGAGCTGGGCCTTTCGGTGGAGGTCAGGCAGACCGACGACGAGGCCGAGCTGGTCGGCTGGCTGCACGAGGCCGCCGACGGGAGGATCCCGGTGGTGCTGAACCCGGCGGCGTTCACCCACTACTCCTACGCGCTGCGCGACGCCATCGCCCAGCGCACCGCGCCCCTGGTGGAGGTGCACATCTCCAACCCGGCCGCGCGCGAGGAGTTCCGGCACACCTCGGTGGTGGCCGCGGTGGCCACCGGGACCATCGCCGGTTTCGGCCTCAACTCCTACGTGCTCGCGCTGCGGGCCGTCGCCGACGCCGGCTGACCGGCGGAGGCCTCCGACTGACCGGCGGCGCCCGGGAGACCGGCGCGCCCGAACAGCTGATCGCGGCCGGATGCCGCGGTCGTGGGACCGGGGGACCCGTGACGCACTACACCTCGTTCGTCGCCCTCGGCGACAGCTTCACCGAGGGCCTGAACGACCCCGCCGTGGACGGCCGGGGCGGGGCGCCGGAACGCTTCCGCGGCTGGGCCGACCGGGTCGCCGAGCGGCTGGCGGAGCTCGATCCGGAGTTCCGCTATGCCAACCTGGCGGTGCGCGGCAAGCTCATCGACCAGGTCGTCGCCGAGCAGGTCCCGCTCGCCGTGGGGATGCGCCCCGATCTGGTCAGCCTCTGCGCCGGCGGCAACGACCTGCTCCGGCCGGGCAGCGACCCCGACCGGATGGCCAAGAAGCTGGCGGGAGCCGTACGGGAGCTGCGGGCCGCGGGGGCGGAGGTGCTGCTGTTCACCGGGGTGGACCCGCGCGACACCCCGATCATGCGCCGCGCCCGGGGCACCTTCGCGATCTTCTATATGCACGTCCGGTCGATCGCCGACCTGTACGGCTGCCGCCTGGTCGACCAGTGGTCGATGCAGGGCCTGCGCGACTGGCGGGCCTGGAGCGACGACCGCCTGCACATGAACGAGGAGGGTCACCGGATGGTGGCCGCCAAGGTGTGCGACGTCCTCGGCATCCCGTGCGAGGACGACTGGCGGGTGGCCTGGCCGCCCCGCGAGCAGGTCGACCCCCGGGCCAAGCGCCGTGAGGACGTCCAGTGGGTCCGCACCCACCTGGGCCCGTGGGTCGTGCGCCGGCTGCGCGGCCGCTCCTCCGGCGACGACCTCGACCCCAAGCGCCCGGACCTGAAACCCTTCGCCTGACGGGGAGGGCTTCAGGCCCGCCGCGCGTTCAGGAGGCCGACAGGCGCTTGAGCGCCTGCCGGACCGTGTCCGGGTCGTTGGTGGACCAGAACGGCGGCAGGGAGGCCCGCAGGAAGCCCGCGTAGCGGGCGGTGGCCAGGCGGGGGTCGAGGACGGCGACCACGCCCTTGTCGTGCTGGCTGCGGAGCAGGCGCCCGGCGCCCTGGGCGAGCAGCAGGGCGGCGTGGGTGGCGGCGACCGACATGAAGCCGTTGCCGCCCTTGGCGGCGATGTGACGCTGGCGGGCGGAGCTCAGCGGGTCGTCGGGGCGGGGGAAGGGGATGCGGTCGATGATGACCAGCCGCAGCGACGGGCCGGGCACGTCCACGCCCTGCCAGAGCGAGAGGGTGCCGAACAGGCAGGTCGGCTCGTCCTCGGCGAACTGCTTGACCAGCAGCATCGTGGAGTCGTCGCCCTGGCAGAGCAGCGGCACGCTGAGACGTTCGCGCAGGGCCTCGGTGGCCGCCTTGGCCGCGCGCATCGAGGAGAACAGGCCCAGCGTCCGGCCTCCGGCGGCCTCGATCAGCTCGGTGATCTCATCGAGGTAGGCCTCGGGCAGGCCGTCGCGGCCCGGCTGGGGCAGATGCTTGGCGACGTAGAGGATGCCGCTGCGCGGGTGGTCGAAGGGGGAGCCGACGTCCAGCCCCGACCAGCCGGAGCGGTCGCCGTCGGCCGGGCCGATGCCCCACTGGCGGGCCAGGCCGTCGAAGGTGCCGCCCAGCGCGAGCGTGGCGGAGGTCAGCACCACCGTGCGGTCGCCGAACAGCTTGTCGCGGAGCATCCCGGCGACGGTCAGCGGGGCGACCCGCAGGGTCGGCGGGCGGCGATCGGTGGCGCCGTCCAGCCAGACCACCTCGGCCCGGTCGACCTCCTCGGCGTGGCCGAAGGCGTCCAGCATCCGCTGGGCGGTGTCGTGGACCTCGTCCAGCGCGGTGAAGGCGGCCTTGCGCAGCCCCGCCTTCTCCGGGTCGTCCTTGTCGGAGGAGTTGCGGGGGCCCAGGGCGGTGATGCAGGCCCACGCCGAGTCGCGGACCAGTGCGAGGGTCAGGCCGAGCACCTGGGGCAGCTCGTCGAGCCGTCCCGGCGGGGCGGCGGCCAGCAGCGCCTTCAGGTCGTCGCCCGCCTCCATGAGCCGGTCGGCGGTCGGCTGCTCGATCAGCCGGCCGACCCGGCTCACGGCCACCGTGACCATGGTCTCCGACAGCTCGCCGGTCACCACGGAGGTGACCCGGTCGACCAGCTCGTGGGCCTCGTCCACGATGACGACCTCGTGCTCGGGCAGGAGCGGCAGGTCCTCCATCGCGTCGATCGCCAGCAGCGCGTGGTTGGTCACCACGATGTCGGACTCCCCGGCCCGGGCGCGGGCGAGCTCGGCGAAGCACTCCATGCCGCTCGGGCAGCGCTGCGCGCCCAGGCACTCCCTCGAGCTCACCGAGAACTGCCGCCAGGCCTGCTCGCTGACCCCGGGGACCAGCTCGTCGCGGTCGCCGGTCTCGGTCTCCTCCGCCCACTCCTGGATGCGCTGGACCATCCGGCCGGTGAGGCTCACCTCGCGCGGGTCGAACAGCTGGTCCGGCTCGTCGTCGGGCCAGCCCGCGGCGGCCTTGTAGCGGCACAGGTAGTTGCGGCGGCCCTTGAGGATCGCGAAGGTGGGCTCGCCGGGCAGGCTCGGCGCGAGGGCCTTGGCCAGCCGGGGCAGGTCGCGGTCGACGAGCTGGCGCTGGAGGGCGATCGTCGCGGTGGAGACGACCACGGCGCCCTCGGAGGTCATCGCGTGCCGGATCGAGGGGACCAGGTAGGCCAGGGACTTGCCGGTGCCGGTGCCGGCCTGGACGGCCAGGTGGTCGCCCGCGTCGATCGCCTGCTGGACGGCCCTGGCCATCGCGACCTGGCCGGGGCGCTCCACGCCGCCGACGGCCTTGACGGCCGCGCCGAGCAGCTCGTCCACCGGGGGCAGGTCGGCCGTGGACGCCGCGGCGCGCGCGGGCTCCCCGCCGGAGGCGTCTTCTGCGGAGACGACCTCTGCGGAGACGACCTCTGCGGAGACGACCTCTGCGGAGGCGTCCGCCGGGGAGTCGGTGTCGCCGGAGGTCGCGGCGGGGGCTTCGTCGGAGGTGAGCGAGTCGGTCGGCACGACAGCCAACCGTACCCGCTCGCCCCGACAACGAGGCGCCGTCCGCGCACGAATCCGGGATCCCGGCCGCTTGACGTGGCCGGGCCGGGGCATGCTCTCCGGAGGGTTACCGAGCGGACGCGTCGCGGCGTTCCGGAGCCTCGCACCCGTCTTCCGTGGCACACTGGCGAGACCACCCAGCCACACCGCCGTAAGAGGCCGACAACGGACCTCCCCGTGGTGTTCCTGGGGCGGAAGATGGGGACGTTAGGGCCGATTCGGTAGGGTTTCCCGAGGTCGAGTGGACGAATAAAGGCTGGTTAGAGGACTATGTCTTCCATGTCGGAAGTTGTCCCGTTGCCGTCGTTCGGCGAAGTGTTCTTTGACGAGCGTGGTCAGGAGCGGGTGCTCCGGGTCACGTGGCACGAAGGCACGCTGGTGCTGAGCCTGTGGCGCGGCGAGATGTGCACCGCGAGTTTCCGCATGCCCATGGACGACGTGGGCCGCCTGGTCGACACCCTGGACGAGGGTTTCATCGAGGCCGGCGGCCAGTACCCCGACGAGGCGGACGAACACGCCTCCGGCGGTCACGCCGAGCTCCCCGGCACCGGGCAGTACGCCCGCCCCCGCCCGGAGGACTACGCCCAGCCGCAGTACACCGATCCGCTGTCCGGTCAGGCCGTGCCGCAACCGGAGGAGCCGCGCCAGGCCGTCGCGCTCGGCCCCAACGACGTGCTCGTCGCGCGGGGTGCCACGCCCCCGCCCGACCGGTTCCAGGACCGCGCGCCCGGGTACGGCCCGGCCGACGCGGTGCCGCGGGAGAACATGATCGTCGGTGACTCCCTTCCGTACGGCCTGCCCAACCTCGCCGAGCCCGGCGGCCCGGCCGAGCAGCCGTACCAGCCGGCCGGTGACCCCTACGCCGCGCCCCAGGGCCACCGGCAACCCGATCCGTACGGCACGCCGGATCCCTACGCCGCGCAACCCGCCCCGTACGGCACGCCGGATTCGTACGGCCCGCCGCAGGACCCCCATGCCGCGCAGCCCGGCCCCTACGCCGCGCAGCAGCCGGCGGACCCCTTCGCCAGGCAGCCCGCCGACGCCTTCTCCGCCCCCGATCGCCCGGTAGACGCCTTCTCCGCCCCCGATCGCCCGGTAGACGCCTTCTCCGCCCCGCAGCGCCCGGTCGACCCGTTCACGCCCCACGTCGACCAGTTCCCGTCCGCCGCGCGCCTGCCGGACCCCGACGCCTACCCCTCCCAGGGCCACTCCACCGACCCGTTCGGCTTCGCGGCGCAGAGCCGGCAGTCCGGTCACGGAGCCCCGGCGGCCGACCCCTACGGCTATCCCGCCCCGGCCCAGCCCGATCCCTACGCCTTCGGTGAGCCCCGGCAGGCCTCCGGCGCCCCGCAGGGGGGTCATCCGGCGGACCTGCGGGACCTGTACGGCGCGCCGCCCGGCTACGACCCCGGCATGGACCCCTCCGACCCGCTGAACCTCCACGGCCACCAGGCCGAGCAGCGGATGCCGCGCCCCTACGTCCAGGATCCGCCGCACTCCACCGGCGAGCGGCTCAGCCCCGAGCAGCGCTACGACGAACAGCACTACGACGAGCAGCGCTACGAGGGCCGGGGCGACCGCCGAGACTGGTGAGCGCGGCCCGGAGCACGCAGGACGCCCTGGTCGGGCGGTGCGCCGGGCCTGGCGGCCGGCCGGACGTGCGGGCCGCGTAAGCTGACCACTCCTGACGGGGCGGGGGTGGGATGAGCCAGGCGGCGATGGCGCAGGTGCTCGCGGTGTCCGTTGTCGCGATCGCGGTGGCGGCCGTGGCCAGGCGCAGGGGATGGTCCGCGCCGCTGCTGCTGGTCCTGGCCGGGCTGGCCCTTTCGCCGCTGGTGCCGGCCTACGAGCTGGATCCCGAGATCGTCCTGCTGGTCTTCCTTCCGCCGCTGCTCTACTCGGCCGCGATCGACAGCTCGTACCTGAGGCTCAAGTCGGTCCGCAGGCCGGTCGCGCTCCTGTCGGTCGGGCTGGTGCTGTTCAGCACGCTGGTGATCGGCCTGGTGGTCCACCTGCTCCTGCCGGAGCTGCACCCCGCCGCGGCCTTCGCGCTCGGCGCCATCGTGGCGCCGCCCGACGCGGTCGCCGCGGTCGCGGTGGCCCGCAGACTGGGGCTGCCCCGCAGGGTGATCACCATCCTGGTGGGCGAGAGCCTGTTCAACGACGCCACCGCGCTCACCGCCTACCGGGTGGCGGTGGCCGCCGCGGTGGGGCACGGGGTCACCTGGCCGGGCGCGGTCGGGCAGTTCGTCTACGCCGCCGCGGGCGGCGCGGTGATCGGCCTGGCGCTCGCGTGGCTGCTGACCCGGATCATGTCGGTGCTCAGGGACGCGCTGGTCGAGAACACCGTGATGCTGCTCATCCCGTTCGGGGTCTACCTCGCGGCCGAGGCCGTGCACGCCTCCGGCGTGGTCTCCGTAGTGATCGTCGGCCTGGTGGTCGGCCACCGGTTGCCCAGGAGCGGATTCGGCACCCGGCTGCTGTCCGGCGCGCTCTGGCGGGTCGTGGACCTGTTCCTGGAGTCGGTGGTCTTCGCTCTGATCGGCCTGCAGATGTGGCCGATCGTCAGCGCGCTCGACTGGGCGGACCCGTGGAAGCCCGTCGGCGCCGCGCTGGCGGTCTTCGCCGTCGCGGTGGCCGCCCGGGTGGTCTGGGTGGTTCCCGCCACCTGGCTTCCCCGCCTGCTGCTGCCGGGGATCCGCCGCAGGGAGCCCGAGCCGCCGCCCTGGCAGAACGTCGTGATCGTCGGCTGGGCGGGCATGCGCGGCGTGGTGTCCCTGGCCGCGGCCTTCGCCCTGCCGGACTTCCCCGGCCGGGAGATGCTGCTGTTCCTCACTTTCACGGTGGTGATCGGCACGCTGCTGGTGCAGGGCATGTCGTTCCCGTGGCTGATCCGGCGGCTGAAGGTCTCCACCGAGCAGGAGACCTTCGCCGACGACCTGGCCGAGGCGGCCGCCCAGCAGGCCGCCGCCACGGCCGCGCTCGCCCGCCTGGAGGAGCTGACGGCCGACGGTGTGGCCGAGGTCCACCAGGAGGTCGTGGAGCAGCTCAGGCTCCGGGCCGAACGCCGTGCGCTCACCGCATGGGAGCGCCTGGGCGGCGGCAGCGGCCCCGAGGGCGAGGAGACTCCCGGCACCGTCTACCGGCGGCTGCGCAGGGAGATGCTCGCGGCCGAGCGTGAGGTGTTCGTACGGCTGCGCGACGAGCGCCGCATCGACGACGAGGTCCTCCGCCGGGTCATGCACGAGCTCGACTCCGAAGAGGCGACGCTGGCCCGCGACTAGCCGGTCAGGGGATGTGCGTGGCGATCGGCTTTCATGGCAACGGATTTCGTTGAGATTTGGCGATTTGGGGCCGGAATCGGTACCTTACCGCCATGGAGATCATCGAGACGGAACGCACCCGGCACCGGCGCCTTCGCGAGCAGGGCAGCCTCGACGGCGATGATCTGCACGCCATCCTCGCCGACGGGTTCGTCTGCCATCTCGGGGTCGTCGTCGACGGCTGCCCGATGGTGGTGCCCACCGTCTACGGCCTGAGCCCGGACCGCGAAGTGGTGTACTTCCACGGTTCGGTGGCCAGCCGTAGCCTGGTGGCCTCTCCGGAGACCACCGTCTGCCTCACCGTGACGCACCTGGACGGGCTGGTCCTGGCCCGATCGGTGTTCGAACACGGCGTGAACTACCGCTGCGCCATGATCTACGGGGTGCCGCGGCCGGTCACCGATCCCGAGGAGAAGCTCGCCGGGCTGCGCTGCCTGACCGAGCACGTCACCCCCGGCCAGTGGGACTACGCCCGGCAGCCCAGCCGCAAAGAGCTGGCGGCGACCGCTCTGCTGGCACTCAGCACCCGGGAGGCGTCGGTGAAGATCCGCACCGGTCCGCCCGGCGACGGCGACGGCCCCGACGCCCGGCTCGGCGTCTGGGCCGGCGTCCGCCCGCTCCGGATGGTCCGGGACGAGCTGGAACCCGACCCGCTGCTGCCCGACGGCATCGACATACCGCCCCACCTGCGCTGACAGCTGTTCCCTGCCGCGGAGCGTCGCAGCCGCACCGCGTCGCCCGGACGGCGATCGGCCGCCCGGACGGTGCAGGGAGTCAGGAGCGGGCGGACCAGACGAGCAGGCCCAGGCACATCTCGTCGCTGGTGCCCTCGCCCCAGACCACGTAACGCGGCGGCAGGTCGCGCAGCGCGGGCAGCATCGCGCGCAGGCCTGCGTCGTGGGTGCAGGTCACCCGGAGGGTGTCGCCGGCCTTGACGGCGGCGGGTTCGGCCAGCGGGCGGATGGCCTGCTCGTCGAAGTTGTAGTCGGGAATGTCGAGCAGGGTCTTCGCCCCCGGCGTACCGGGGTTGAGCTCCACCTTGATGGAGCGCCCGAGCAGGTGCATGTGCCCGGCGGTGGCGTGGACGGTGCCGGACGCCTCGGCCTTCTGGTCGCAGTGCTGGGTGGGCCCGGCGGCAGGGGGCCCGCCCGCGCGGCAGAACTGGCCGAGACCGGTCACGGCGGCCTCCGCCTGCTCCCCGAAGCGCTGGGCGACGTCTCGGACCGCGGCCTCGCGCTCGCACAGCGGACCGGACTCTCCCGGCGCACAGGGAAGCTCGACGGGGGCCGCGAGCGTCACGGTCTCCAGCGGCTTGAGGTCTGCCTTGCCGTCGGTGAGCCGGAGCCGGATCGCCGACCGGTCGCTGCCTCCCGGCTTGCCCCCGGTGGCGAGCAGGTTGTAGTGCACCTGCATGATCAGCTTGCTGCCGGGCGGCATGGGGTAGCCGAGCTTCTCGTCGAGAAGGGTCTCGTCGGCGCCGGGCGCCCAGTGGCCGACCCAGGCGCCGTCGTCGATGCCGGCGTCGCCGAAGCAGGTCCAGCCCTCGCCCGGCGTGCCGGCGTCGAGCTTGCGGGCGGCCTCGGCCTTGTCCGGATCGACGCGGAAGATGATCGCGTGGTGGACGAGATCGGTGTTCTGCGGGAGGAACTGGCTGCCGGTGAGGAACGCCCGCTTGCCCAGCCCGGGGTCGAGCAGGAAGCAGCGGTACTCGTCGGTGCCTCCCGAGGGGGCCTTCGGCGTGTACGGCTCGGGCAGCGTGAGGGTGGCGAACCGCTCCGAGGCCCGCAGCGGCGCCGCGGGCGGGGGCTCTGCGGCGCTTCCGTGGCCGCCGTGCGCCTCCGTCGCGCCGGCCTTCGGGCTCGCGCCGGCCGTCGTGCCCGGATCATGGGCGGTGGCCGGGTGGCCCTGCGCGCCGCACGACGCGACGAGGACGACGGTGGCGAGTGCGGCGGCCGCCGTACCCGCCCATCGTGCCCTGCGTCTCATGACCGAGTGTTCCATGAACGCCTCCTGATCCCCCGGGGGCTCCGACCCGTGCCCGGGAGGGGAACCCCGGCCACGGCCTGAATCCCAGACTCCCCGCTCCCGCGGGGATCCTCCATCCGCCGAAAGGCCGGGACCCCTCCTCCGCAGGGCTGAGAGGCGCCTCATCCGAGGCCGGCCCCGAAGGCGCCGGCGTCAGCCGAGGATCTGATCGACGTAGCACCAGCGCCACGTCTCGCCCGGCTCGAAGGAGGAGACGACCGGGTGGCCGATCTCCTTGAAGTGGGCGGTGGCGTGCTTGTTCGGCGAGGAGTCGCAGCAGCCGACATGCCCGCAGGACAGGCATCTGCGCAGGTGGACCCAGCGGCTCCCGGCAGCCAGGCACTCCTCGCACCCCGCGGGCGTGCGCGCGGGCGGATCCTGGGACGAGGTGAGGTGTTCGCAGGTGGACATGTTCTCCCTTAGGCCGTCGCTCTCACCGGTGATCGTACGACTAGAGCCATGTTCCAATTTGGACACCTCTCGCCCCACCTATTGATCAGGGGGTCACCGTGACTCACTCTGTCCTTCATCGGGGGGTGACCTAGGCCGCGAACCTCAGGGAGCCCGATGCTGGAAGTCCGCAATCTCGAGGTCGTCTACGACGACGTGATGCTGGTGCTGCGCGGGGTCAGCCTGCGGGTTCCGGCGGGATCGATCGTGGCCCTGCTGGGCGCGAACGGAGCGGGCAAGACCACTCTGCTGCGGGCCCTGTCGGGCCTGCTGGACGTGCACGACGGTGAGATCACCAAGGGATCGGTCCTCATCGACGGCGAGCCCGTGCACGGCCTGCGCCCCGCGCAGATCGTGCGGCGCGGGGTCAGCCAGGTCATGGAGGGACGGCGCATCTTCGGCGAGCTGACCGTCGAGGAGAACCTGAAGGTCGGCGCGCACACCGCAGCCCGGGCCGTCGCCGACAACCTCGACCGCGTCTACGGGCTGTTCCCGTTGCTGAAGGAGAGGCGCAGGAACGTCTCCGGCTACCTGTCCGGCGGCGAGCAGCAGATGCTGGCGGTCGGCAGGGCGCTCATGGCCGGCCCCCGCTACCTGCTGCTGGACGAGCCCAGCCTCGGGCTGGCCCCCTCGCTGGTGCGCCAGATCCGCGACCTCGTCGTCGAGATCAACAAGCAGGGGACCACGGTCCTGCTCGTCGAGCAGAACGCCACGATGGCCCTGTCGGTCGCCGACCACGGCTACGTCATGGAGACCGGGAAGATCGTCATGGACCGCCCGGCGGCCGAGCTGCTGGCCGACGAGGACATCAAGGAGTTCTACCTCGGCCTCGGCGCCGAGGGGACGGTCAAGTCCTTCCGCGAGGTCAAGCACTACCGACGCAGGAAGAGGTGGCTGTCGTGAGCGGCGGGGCGGTCGCGGTGACCGGCGAGGGCGAGGTGGCGCCCCATGGCCGCTGACATCCGGGCGGCCCCTCCCGAGGCCGCGCCGCCGGTGCTGAAGGTCGAGGACGTCGGGCTCTCGTTCGCCGGGGTGAAGGCGATCGACGGGGTCTCCTTCGAGGTGGCCCCGGCCGAGCTGTTCGCCGTGATCGGCCCGAACGGCGCGGGGAAGACCTCCGTCTTCAACGTCCTGTCCGGGGTCTACCGGCCTCAGCGCGGCGCGGTGACCTTCCTCGGAGAGGACATCCTCGGCCGGCCTCCGCACCGGATCGCCGCCATGGGCCTGGCCCGCACCTTCCAGAACGTCGAGCTGTTCCACAACCTGACCGTGCTCGACAACCTCATGCTCGGCCGCCACCACCACTTCGGCTACGGCCCGCTGTCCGCCCTGCTCTGGCTCGGCCGGGCGCGCCGGGAGGAACTCGCCGCCCGTGCCCGCGTCGAGGACATCATCGACTTCCTCGACCTGGCGGCCTGGCGCCGCCACCCCGTCCGGCTGCTCCCGTACGGCGTGCAGAAACGCGTCGAGCTCGGCCGCGCGCTGGCCATGGAGCCCCGCCTGCTGCTGCTGGACGAGCCGGTCGCCGGGATGAACCTGGAGGAGACCGAGGACATGGCCCGCTTCGTGCTCGACATCCGAGACGAGCTCGGTGTGCCCGTCGTGCTCGTCGACCACGACATGGGCCTGGTCATGGACCTGGCCGACCGGGTGCTCGTGCTCGACTTCGGCCGCCCGGTCGCGCTCGGCACCCCGGCCGAGGTCCAGCGCGACCCCAAGGTCATCGAGGCCTACCTGGGAGGGGCGTCATGACGCTCACGCGGGAACCGCGGGAACAGGAACACACGCGCACCACGACCATCGTCACCCGGGTCCGCGACCGGGCCCGCGCCACGCCCGGCCGCATCGCCATGCGGGAGAAGGACTTCGGCATCTGGCAGGAGGTCACCTGGGCGGACTACTGGGAGAACGTCCAGCTCGTGGCGCACGCCCTGCTCGCGCTCGGCGTCGAGCCCGGCGACCGGGTGGCCGTGCACTCGGAGAACAGGCGCGAGTGGCTCTACACCGACCTCGCGATCGTGGCGGTCCGCGGCATCACGGTCGGCCTGTACCCCACCAACCCGGCCGCCGAGGCCGCCTACCTGCTCTCCCACTCCGGGGCGAAGATCCTCATCGCCGAGGACCAGGAACAGGTCGACAAGGCGCTCGCGGTCCTGGACCGCTGCCCCGAGCTGGAGCGGATCGTCTACGTCGAGCCGCGGGGCGTCCGCGGGCGCTACGACGACCCCCGGCTGACGGCCTGGAGTGAACTGCTGGAGATCGGGGCCGCCCACCGGGAGGAGAACCCCGGCGCGGTCGAGCGGCGGATGGCCGCCACCCGGACCGACGACGTGATCACGCTGATCTACACCTCCGGCACCACCGGCCCGCCCAAGGGCGTGATGCTCACCGTCGGCAACGTCGAGTACGCGATCAAGCTGCTCGTCGAGGGCGGCGGTTTCACCTCGCCCCCGCCGTCGGAGAGGGATCTCGCCCTGTCGTACCTGCCGCTGTGCCACGTGGCCGAGCGAGCCTTCACGGTCTGGTTCAACGCCGCCGCCGGGGTGCAGGTGAACTTCGCCGAGTCCATCGAGACCGTCCAGGCCAACCTGCGCGAGGTGCAGCCGACGATCCTGTTCGGGGTCCCGCGCATCTGGGAGAAGGTGCTCGCCGGGGTGGAGATCCGGCTGGAGTCGGCCTCGCCGCTCAAGCGCGCGGTCACCCGGTTCTGGCTGGGAGTGGCCGACCGGATCGGCGACACGCTGGTGCGCACCGGCGGCACGCACACCCCGCGCACGAGGGCGCTCTACGGGATCGGCTGGGTCTTCTGCTACCGCGCGCTGCGCGAGCGGCTCGGCATGCGCCGGGTCCGCTACGCCGCCTCCGGCGCCGCGCCGATCGCCCCCGCGGTGCTCAAGTTCTACATGGGAATCGGCGTGGCCATGCACGAGGTGTACGGCATGAGCGAGAACACCGCCGTCGCCACCGGCAACCGCCCGGGCCGGATCAAGCTCGGCACCGTCGGCGAGCCCCACGAAGGCGTGGAGCTGCGGATCGACGAGCTGACCGGGGAGATCCTCACCCGGCACCCGGGCACCTTCGCGGGATACTGGCGCGACCCCCGCGCCACCGCCGACGTGCTCGACCCCGACGGCTGGCTGCACACCGGCGACGTCGGGGAGTGGGTGGACGGCACCCACGTCAGGATCACCGACCGGATGAAGGACATCATCATCACGGCCGGCGGCAAGAACATCGCGCCGAGCGAGATGGAGAACGCGCTCAAGGCCTCGCCGTACCTCAAGGAGGCCGTCGTCGTCGGCGACCGCCGCAAGTACCTGGCCGCGCTGATCGGCATCGAGCTCGACACCGTGGGGGAGTGGGCGCGCAGGCGCGGCCTGCCGTACACGACCTACCGCGACCTGTCGGAGAAGCCTGAGGTGCGCGAGCTCGTGCAGGGGATCGTCGACGAGGTCAACGAGCGCTTCGCCCGGGTCGAGCAGATCAAGCGGTTCGCCCTGCTTCCCAAGGAACTCGATCACGAGGACGGCGAGCTCACCGCCACCCAGAAGGTCAAGCGGAGCGCGATCGAACGACTCTTCGCCGACCTCGTCGAAGGGATGTACCGAAGCAGATGAAGGGTGTGCTCGAATCACTGGTCCGCGGGCTGGGCAACGGCTCGGTCTACGCCCTGCTGGCCCTCGGGTTCGTGATCGTCTACAAGGCGACGCGGGTGATCAGCTTCGCCCAGCCCGCCTTCATGATCGCTGGTGCGGTCGCGGTCAGCCACCTGGCGGAGGTGACCGGCTTCTACGCCGCCGTGCCGCTGGCGGCGCTGCTGGTCGCCGCGCTGGCCCTGGGCGTCGAGCGGATCGCGATCCGGCCGATGGTCGGCCGTCCCGTATTCGTCGTTGCGATCATCACGCTCGGGATCGACGTCGTCGTCCGGGTGGTGGTCAACGGCTTCATCGGGCTGGACGTGCGCCAGGTCGGCGACCCGTGGGGACTGCGCCTGGTGGAGATCGGCGGCCTGGCCGTACAGCAGCGATGGATCGCGATGCTGCTGTCGACGGCCGTGCTCGTCGCCCTGCTGTTCGCCTTCTTCCGCTACACCCGGTACGGCCTGGCGATGCGGGCGGCCGCCTTCGACCAGGAGACCGCGCTGGCCCAGGGCGTCTCGGTCGGCATGGTCTTCGCGCTCTCGTGGGGCCTGGCCGGGGGCCTGGCCGCCATCGCCGGGACCTTCGTCGGCACCGGCCAGGGCGTGGACCAGCTCACCTGGATCATCGCGCTCAAGGCGCTGCCGGCGATCATCGTCGGCGGGCTCGACTCACTCGGCGGCGCGGTGGCCGGGGGACTGGTGATCGGGGTCGTGGAGTCGCTGGTCCAGTCCTACCAGGGGGATCTGGCGCCCTGGCTGGGGCAGAACTTCGCGGTCGTCACGCCGTACGCGGTCATGCTCCTGGTCCTGCTGGTCAGACCGTACGGGCTGTTCGGCACTCCGGAGGTGGAGCGGGTATGACCGAACGGACCGAGAGGGTCGAACCGCCCGAGCAGGCCGGGGCGCCCGGACGGGTGGAGACCGCCGGGCGGGGCCGGGCCCCGGCCGCGGGACCGGACGCGCACCCGGGCGGGGGCCCCGGAGCGGTCCGGGCGCGCAGGCCGAAGGGGCGCCCGCTGCTCTACACCGCCTACTCCCAGGACATGGCGCTGCTCGACACCCGCGCCAAGAAGGTCTGGCTCGCGCTGCTGCTGGGCGCCGCGATCCTGCTCAGCGGCCTCCCCGACGACCTGCTGGTCCTGCTGGCGGCCGGGTACATCGCGGCGATCGGCGCGATCGGGCTCAACATCGTCACCGGCTACGCCGGCCAGGTCTCGCTGGGCCACGCCTTCTTCGTCGCCATCGGCGCCTACACCGCCGCGGCGGTCTCCGGGGACCCGGGCGGGCGCACCCTGGGGTTCGGGATCACCAGCATGCTCGTCTGGCTGCCCGCCGCCGGAGCGGTCGCGGCGCTGGCCGGGGTGCTCGTCGCCCCGCTCGCCGCCCGGCTCCGCGGCCTCTACCTGGCGATCGTCACGCTCGGGCTGGTCTTCCTCGGCGAGCACGTCTTCAAGGAGTGGGACCACCTGACCGGCGGTCCCGGCGTGGGCCGCCCGGCCGCCACCCCCGAGCTGTTCGGCTTCCGGTTCGACGCCGACAGCGCGCTCGGCACCCGGGCGCAGTCGCTGTACATGCTGATGCTCGTGCTGCTGGTGGTCTTCGCGGTGGCGGCGCGCAACCTCGCCCGCTCCCGGATCGGCCGGGCCTTCTCCGCCGTCCGCGACCGCGACATCGCCGCCGAGGTGATCGGCGTGCCGCTGACCCGCTACAAGACGCTCGCCTTCGCGATCTCCTCGTTCTACGCGGGATGCGCGGGCGCGCTGATGTACACGATCACCGGGTTCTTCGATCCCGGCTCGTTCAACCTGCTGATGTCGGTGCAGTTCATCGCGATGGTCCTGATCGGCGGGGTGGCCACGGTCTCCGGCTCCATCGCCGGGGCGCTGTTCATCACCCTCCTGCCCCGCCTCACCCAGGAACTGCCCGCCCTGCTGCCGTTCGTCAGCGCCGACACGACCCAGACGCCCAACGTCTTCCAGATCCAGGTCGCCCTGTACGGCCTGCTGATCGTGCTGTTCCTCGTCTTCGAACCCCGGGGTCTCTTCGGGATCTGGATCCGCGTCCGCGCCTACTGGAAGAGCTGGCCTTTCTCGTATTGATTTTTCTCCTTCATGCGCCTCCCCTACCGAAAAGGAGCTGAGTCCATGTCGAAGCGCCATCTGGTGATCGCCGTGTCCCTGGTGGCCCTTCTGTCCGCGTGCGGCGTCATCCGGGGGGACGACGAGGATAAGAAGGGCGCCGTGACCACGGGCGTCACCAGCGAGCCGTGCCCGATCGCGGTGGACAGGAACAAGGGGTGCATCTACCTCGGCACGATCTCCGACCTGACCTCCGGGCCGTTCGCCGCGCTGGCCGTACCGATCACCCAGGCGCAGAAGGCGTTCTGGAACCGGGTCAACAAGGCCGGCGGCATCGGGGGCAAGTACGAGGTGGACGTGCAGGCCTACGTCCGCGACAACAAGTACAACCCCGAGACGCACAACCAGGTCTACCAGGAGATCAAGAACAACGTGCTCGGCCTGGCCCAGACCCTCGGCTCGCCGACCACCGCGGCCATCCTCGCCGACCTGAAGGCCAACAACGTCGTCGCCGCGCCCGCGTCGTGGACCTCGGCCTGGGAGTTCGAGGACGTCATCGTGGAGACCGGCGCGAACTACTGCGTCGAGTCCATGAACGCCGTCGACTACGCGGTCGAGACCTACAAGCCGAAGACCGTCATGGCCGTGCACTACGCCGGCGACTACGGCGCCGACGCGGCCGCGGGGGCGAAGGCGGCGGCCGAGCGCAACGGCCTGGAGTTCACCGCGGTCGAGACCCCCTCCGGCGCGACCGAGCAGGGCAGGGCCATCACCGAGATCACCAAGAACAAGCCCGACCTGGTCATCCTGACCACCGGTCCGGCCGACGCCGCCGCCGTCATCGGTCAGTCCGCCGCCGCCGGGTTCAAGGGCCGCTTCATCGGCACCGGCCCGACCTGGAACCCGGCACTGCTCAAGAGCCCGGCCGCGCCCGCGATCCTCGCGCTCTACGAGCAGTCCTCGCCCGGCAGGCCGTGGGGCGCCGACACCCCCGGCCACAAGGCCATGCGCGAGGCGCTGGGCAACGTCACCCCGAGCGACGGCTACACCTCGGGCTGGGCCTGGTCCTACCCGCTCAAGGCCGCGCTGGAGAAGATGGTCGCCAGCGGGGACGTCAGCCGCAAGGGCCTGGTCGCCGCGGTCAAGTCGCTGACCACGGTCGACTACGAGGGCATGCTCCCCCCCGAGGCGGGCAACTTCGCCGGGGACCCGAACACCGCGACCTTCCGGCAGACCCTGATCAACAAGCCCGACGCCGCGGCGCCCACCGGCGTCACGATCGTCAAGGACTTCTCCACCGGCCCGACCGCGCAGGCGTACACCATGGACGGACCCTGCTTCGACAAGCTCTGATCGGGTTGCGCCCTCCTGCGCCCTCAGCGGCCCGGTACGGCGGGCGGTGGACCGGTCTTCCGGACACCGCCTGCCGCACCGGGCCGTTGGGTAGAGTCGAAATATGCGACCTCTTCCGCGACGGACCCTTGCCCTGGCCGCCTCCGCCCTGGCCGCCGCGCTGCTGACCACCGGCTGTGCGGAGATCCAGCAGGTGAGCGAGGGCGTCGACAAGGCACAGCAGTGCATCCAGGCCGCCGGCATCGTCACCGAGACCGCGGCGAAGGTGGCCGGTCTGGTCAACGACCCCGCCGCGATGGAGAAGGCGCTGAACGACGGGGCCACCCAGCTCGGCACCCTCGCCGACAAGGCCGCCAACACCTCCCTGAAGGAGGCCGCCGACGGCGTGTCCTCCAGCCTGGGGAGCCTCAACGTGCAGAACGCCAACGACGCCGTCGACGCGGCGCAGAAGGTCGCCGCCGACAGCGCGAGGTGGGTCCAGGAGCTCACCGGCGCCTGCGCCTGAGGGCTCTCTCCGGTCCCGGGCGCCGTCCGGGACCGGGCTCTCCGGCCGATGCTTTTCGCCGTGTCTGAGGTTTTCGTCGAATCCCGGGTTCTCTAGGGGAAATGTCGTTGAAATAGCGTCGGTTCCATGGACACCTCCGGAAAGGAGCCGGATCCCCGGTTCACGCTCGCGAACGAGCGCACCTTCCTGACCTGGCTCAGCACCTCGCTCGCGCTGAGTGCGGGCGGTGTCGCGATGGCGGCCGTCTCCCCGGACGTCTTCGTGCCCTGGATGCGGACCCTGCTCGCGGTCGTCCTGGTCTCCCTGTCCGCGCTGGCCGCCGCGATGGCCTACCCCCGCTGGCGCCGCGTCCAGCACGCCCTGCGCAGCGACTCCCCGCTCCCGCCGCCCACCCTCGCCCCGCTGTTCGGGTACGGCGTGGCGGCGGTGGCCCTGCTCGCGCTCGTCCTCATCCTGACGGCCCGATGAGCGCCGCCGTACCGGCGGACCACGGCGGGCCGTCCGGCGACGGGCCCGGCAGGAGGGCGATGACCGAGCTCTGGGACGAGGGGCTGCAGAGCGAGCGCACCCGCCTGGCCTGGGTCCGCACCGCCACCATGCTGGCCGCCAGCGGCCTGGGCGCAGGCGGGATGGCCCTGCGCGCCGGCGCCCACCCGCTCGTCGCCGTCCCCTTCGCCGCGGCCGCCCTGTGCGGCGCGCTCCTGCTGGCCCGCACCGGCGTGCGCTACCACCGCGTCCAGGACGCCCTGCACGGGGGCCGCCCCCTCGACGAGCGCGCCGACGCCGTTCTCGCCTGGCTCGGCAGCCTCGCCGCCGTCACCGGCTCCCTGGTCTTCGTCGTGCTCCGTTAGCGGGCACGGCGTCGCCCGCGCGCCCGGCGCACAGGTACGGCCGGGAAAGGACGAGGGCGAGCGCACTGAGGCCGATTCCCAGATACACCGGAGCCAGATGCTCGAAACTCGTGTAGCCGATGATCATGTGTACGGCGACGGCGGGCAGGAAGCCCGCGGCCGCGGCCGAGGCCAGCGACCACCACACCCATGACGCGCCACGGCGCCAGCCCCACAGGCCGATGAAGACGACCGCCAGGGCGGCGGCCATGAGGGCGCCTCCGAAGCCGGCGCGGTCATGGGCGACGAACGCCACCAGCCGGGGGTTGGCCGCGTCGAGCCGGTCGGCGTCGGTGTGCAGGAACGTCAGGTCGGTGGGGACGAAGACCTCGGTGAGGCCCACGACGGACACGACGGCTCCTCCCGCGAACAGGCCGGCACCGGTTGTGATCATCAGGAGCTGGCCGACGAGGGCCCGTCGCCGCAGCCGCTCGGACCCTTCCGGCAGCACCTTCCATCGAGGCCGCACCGGGCGCCGCCATACGGCCAGCAGGAACATCGGAAGCAGCGCCACCGTGACCGCGGTGTGCAGGGGCTCCACGAAGCCGGTGCCCAGGAAGTAGAACAGGGTGGAGAAACCGACCGCGCCGGAGACGAGATACGCCCTGCGGGCCCACCCCCACCCCTGCCGGATGCCGCCCCACGCAAGTCCGGCGTACAGCGCGCCGATCGCCACCATGGTGCCGGCCATCGTGATCCGGTCATGCTGCAGGAAGGGCACCAGGTGACGGTTGACGGCGGAGAGGCGTTCCCGGTCCATGCCGAGGTAGTTTTCGTCGTACCACAGCAGCAGCGGCCCGATCGTGATCAGCGCTGCGCCCAGGCCGGCGCCTGTCATGCCGAGCCCGACGAGCAGGCCCCACCACCATCCCGGCCAGCGCCGCGGGTCCGGGGGAACGTCTCGCAGACTCTCCGGCGGCGCGGTCGGGGTCACCGCCTCGATGACCCGCTGGAACCACCCCGGTCCGGCGGTCACCAGCACTCCGGGCGTGGCCAGCACCGTCGTGGCCGGGTCGGCCAGCGCGGCTGCGGCGCGCGCGACGGCCGGGTCGGCGAGGTGGAGCAGGTCCGGTTCGTCTCCGGTGGTCACCCGGTCGACGTACGGGGCGAGCCGCGCCGCCGCCTCGGGTGTGGCGGCCCGGGCGATCACCCGGCAGCGGCGACCGGCGACGGCCCGCCGCACCAGCGGCACATCGGCCAAGGCGACCGGTCCGACCTCGATGACGCCCGCTCCCTGGACCGGCAGCGCCCGGATGGCGTCACGGGCGAACTCGACGGGAACGACCGCGCCGAGCCGGGCGGCGATCTCCGCCGGTGGCCGGGGGTGGCCGAACAGTCCGGTAACGACCCTGGCCCCTCCCGGCGAGCGGGTCAGCGTGGCCAGAGCGCGCAACGCCATCCGCTGCGACCTCCGCCGGCCCAGGATGGCTGCCGCGAAAGGGCGTAAAGGGTGATATGTCCAGTCCGGCATATCTTTCAGGGTCGCATACCCTCCTACGCCGGCCGGGCCTTCGTCGCCGCTACGGCGAGTCCGCCGGAACAAGCCCTAGCGGGGCAGTCGCCCGGAGATGTCCCCGGCCAGATGGAGCAGGACCGGAGCCAGCTCCGGGCGCTCGCGCAGCAGATCCTCCAGCCGCACCCGCCAGGCCCCGATCTCGGCGAACTCCGCGTCCTCGCGCTGGAGCCGCAGGCGCGTCTCGGCCAGTTGCAACTGGTGCGTGACGCCGAAGTGCCGACCGATCATGTCGGTCAGCCACCAGTAGACCTCGGAACTCGCCGCGGAGACGAAGGCCCGTGCGCCTTCCCAGGCTACGCGCGGCTGGTGTACGACAGCCATGATCGGACGCTATGCCCGATCCGCCCCCTCGGCAAGCACTTCCGGAGGGCTCGCGTCCCCGGCATCAGTCCGTGAAGGCGTCCTTGATCTTCTTTCCGGCGTCCTTGACCTTCTCGCCCGCCTGCTTGACGCCGCCCTCCATCCGGTCGGCCCGGCCCTCCGCCCGGAGTTCCTCGTCGTTGGTGAGATCCCCCAGGTTCTCCTTGGCCGTGCCCTTGAGCTCCTCGGCCTTGTTCGCGATCTTGTCGTTCGTCCCCATGGTCGTCCCCTTCATAGCCGGCCGTACTCCTTCGACGGAAGCGCCTATCCGGTGAGTCCGCCGCTAAACACCGCCCGGAGCGGCTCCGGTCACGGGTGACGGGCTGGGGCGGCGGATCGGACCGCCGGCCCCGGGCCACGAACCGGGCGCTGACGTTCAGGGAGACCCTGCTGGAGGGCCTGCGTGCCCTCCTCTGAGGCCGCTCGCCCGGTTGTCTGCGTACACGGGGAGCGAATGAAGGGCGGCTACCACTCAACGTGTGGAATGGGTTACCAAAAGTTCTCGGCTCTCCGCTTGGGGTGTCATAAGAAATCTATTATGCTGGGGTGAGCTGGCAGATAGTCATCGTTTCAGAGGTTCGCGACTGGCTTCATGAGCTCCGGAGAACCGATCGGCAGACGCTCGGGCCGATCGCCGCGGCGCTGGACCGGGTCGCCGATGAAGGGCCGAGTCTGGGGCGGCCGTTGGTGGACACGCTCCGAGGATCCGCCATCAGTAATCTCAAGGAGCTCAGGCCCGGATCGCGTGGGCGAAGCGAGGTGCGACTGATCTTTTTCTTCGACCCGTGGCGTCAAGCGGTCTTCCTGGTCGCCGGGGACAAATCGGAGGACTGGGACGGCTGGTACGGCACAGCGATCAAGATTGCGGAAGAGCGTTTCGCCCGGCACATGGAAAGGAAGGACTGATGAGCGACGAGAGTGTGACGTGGGAGGCACTGCGGGCCGAACTCATCCAGCCGGAGGACGAGCCCCAGATCGCCGTGTTCCGGGATGAGTTGATCGCCCAACAGCGGGCTTACCGGTTGGCCGAGGCGCGGAAACAACTCGGTTTGCGTCAGGAAGACGTCGCAAGGGCGATGGGGGTCTCACAGGCGCGAATCTCACAGATCGAGAGTGGTGTGATCAGCGAGGTGGCCACTCTGGCCGCCTACGTGGCGGCTCTCGGCGGCCAGCTGAAGATCGTGGCTGATTTCGGAGAATCCATGATGCTCCTCGACGCCCCTCGCGGACGTCGTACAGGGTGACGGCACCGCAGGCCGCTGACCGCGGTCGCCCTTGGCCGGGCAGGCTCTCCGGCCGTGCCGTCCGGCCGTCTCCGCCGCCCGTTCGCCGACCACGCGAGCGATGAAGAGCCGTCAGGAACCCGGAGTGCGGGCTTCAGCCGGAGGCTGACGACTTCGGAGCGGCGGGCGGAGGGTCAGGAGTCGGCGCCGAGGGCGATGGTCTCGGCGACCTCGGCGTGGCGCTCGGCCTCCTCGGCGGCGAAGCGCTCGGCGTCGACCTTCTCGGCGATCTCCTCGTCCTGCCTCATGAGCGCGTCCAGGCTCTGGCCGGCCATGTCGAGCACGCCCATGTCGGCGTAGGCCTGCTGCAGGCGGGGGCTCCACAGGCCGATGTCCTTGACGCAGGGGACGATGCGGCTGAACAGCAGGGAGCGGAAGAGCTTGAGGTACTCGGAGTTGTCGACGGCCTCCATGGCTTCGGCGACCTCGGACTTGTTCAGGCCGATGGTCTCCCAGGTCTCCCGGCCGCGCAGGCGGTCGCGCATCAGGTAGCAGCCCTCGATGACGAAGTCCTCGCGCTCGCGCAGTTCGGCCTCGCCGAGCTGGCTGTAGTAGTCGCGCAACGCCATCCGGCCGAAGGCGACGTGGCGGGCCTCGTCCTGCATCACGTAGGCGAGGATCTGCTTGGGCAGCGGCTTGGTGGTGATGTCGCGCATCACGCCGAAGGCGGCCAGGGCCAGGCCCTCGATGAGCACCTGCATGCCCAGGTACGGCATGTCCCAGCGGGAGTCGCTCAGGGTGCTGTCCAGCAGGGCCTTGAGATGCTCGTTGATCGGGTAGGCCAGGCCGACCTTCTCCTGCAGGAAGCGGGCGTAGGTCTCGGCGTGACGGGCCTCGTCCATCGTCTGGGTGGCGGCGTAGAACTTGGAGTCGAGGTCCGGGACCGACTCGACGATCCGGGCCGAGCAGATCATCGCACCCTGCTCGCCGTGCAGGAACTGGGAGAACTGCCAGGCCGCGCCGTGCAGGCGCACGTCCTGGCGCTGCTTCTCGTCCATCCGCTCCCACAGCGGGGTGCCGTAGATGGCGATGGTGTTGTCGGGGATGCCGAGCACGTTGTACGGATCGACCTCAAGGTCCCAGTCGATGCGCTTGACGGAGTCCCACTGCTTGTCCTTGCCCTTCTGGTAGAGGGCGAGCATGCGGTCCCTGCCGTCGTCGTACTCCCACGTGAAGCGGGCGGCACCCGCCGCCTCCACATCCCAGGTGGAGAGCTCGGCCGGGATCGTGTACAGATCGTGCGTCGACAATGCGGCCTCCAGAGACGTACACCGTACGTACGCTTTGGAGGGTGACACGTACGGTGTACGTCCGTCAATGGGCTGGGGGAGAATGGAGTCATGTCCGCAGAGCCGCTGTCCCGTCCGCGTATCGTCACCGCGGCCATCGACCTGATCGAACGCGAGGGGGCCGACGCGATCTCCATGCGCAGGATCGCGGCCGACCTGGGCGTGGGCGTCATGTCGCTCTACAACCACGTGCCCAACAAGGCGGCGCTGCTCGACGCGGTGGCCGAGACGGTGCTGTCGGGGATCGAGTTCGCCGACGACCCGGACGCCGACTGGACCGACCGGGTACGCATGCAGGCGCGGGCGTTCCGGCAGATCGCCCACCACTATCCCCGGTGCACGATGGTGGTGGTCAGCCGTCAGCTGCAGTCGACCGCCGGGCTGCTCCCGGTCGAGCGGGCGCTCGCCACGCTGCGCAGCGCGGGGTTCGACGGGGAGGAGGCGGTGCGCATCCTGCGCATGTTCATCGCCTACATCGTGGGATCGCTGCTGCGGGAGGTCGGCGTCACCCCGACCTTCGCGCCGGTCCACCATGCCGAGGTGGACATCGCCAACGTGGATCCGGTGCTGTTCCCGCAGACCAACGCCCTCGCCGCCGAACTCGGCCACTGTGACCACGAGTCCGAGTTCGAGTTCGGCATGGAACTGCTCGTCCAGGCCATCGCCGTCCACCGGCAACGGCGGAAAAGGTGACGCCCGGGGCACTCCCGATGCCCCGGGCGTCCTCCGGGAGCGCTCCCTTCCCCTGGGCGCTCCCGCCTGGTCAATACCAGTTCCTCGCCTGGAAATGACCCCATGCGCCGCACGGTGACCCGTAGCGGCCCTTGATGTACCGCAGACCCCAGTTGATCTGCGTGGCCGGATTCGACCGCCAGTCCCCGCCGCTGCCGCTCATCTTCGAGCCCGGCAGCGCCTGCGGGATGCCGTAGGCGCCCGTGTAACGGTTGTGCGCCCGGTGGTTCCAGTTGCTCTCCCTGGTCCAGAGCCGGTCCAGGCAGCGGAACTGGTCGTCGGACCACGCCCGGCGGGAGACGAGGCGGAAAGCGATCGCCTTGTTCCTGCCCTTTGCGGTCCGGGCGCGGGGTCTGTCCTGAGGCTCGGCCTCGGTCGACCACACGCCCCGGTGAACCGTCCCGGTGGACTGCCCGCTCCGGTGGGCCGCCTGCGCGGACCATTCGCCCGGGTGGGCCGCCTGCGCGGACCGCTCGCCCCGGTGGACCGTCTCGGCCGGTTCTTCCCCTACCGGCATGGAGATCGCCTCGGCCTGGCAGGCCGCCGTGGACGTGGCCACGGTGCAGGCGGTGAGTGCGGTCACGACCGTGGTGCGCAGCGCGCGGTTGCCGTTCATGATCTTCCTTCCGTCGGGCCGCGTGCGGGAGGCGGGGTGAGGGCACGGCGGCCCTGCGCCCGCTTGGCGGTCCCGCGTCCGTGGCTCGCACGAGGGACGCCCGCGTGGTCGTGCCGGCATGTTTCCGGCAGACGCCGCGGCGGTGTCTCTAGGCGGTTTCTAGTACGCCGGGGGAGTTTCGGACGGCGGTTGCGACACGGGAAGGCAAGCTGTTTACCCGATCTTCGCGGCTTGCGGGCGGTTCGAGGAGGCCGGGCTGACGGTGGCGGGGCGGCGGATGCGGCGAGCCGGTGAAAAGATCGACCCTCCATGGGGTTTGAACCGGCGCGGGCCGTCTGGCAGGGAGCCGGTCGCCGTCCGCCGCGGCGCGCCGCCCGAACCGCCACGGGTGGTAAAGGGTCCAATAAGCTCTGTTCATGAGCATTCGTGATATCTCCGTGGACACCCTCGCCGGAGCCCCCACCACGCTGGCGGACCTGACGGGCGACAAAACCCTTCTGATCGTGAACGTGGCCTCCCGTTGCGGCCTCACCCCGCAGTACGAGGGCCTGGTCCGCCTCCAGCGGTCCTACGCCGACCGGGGGTTCACCGTCGTCGGCGTGCCGTGCAACCAGTTCCTGGGTCAGGAGCCGGGCAGCGCCGAGGAGATCCAGGAGTTCTGCGCGGTCAACTACGGCGTGGACTTCCCGTTGCTGGCCAAGACCGACGTCAACGGCGAGGAGCGCCACCCGCTGTACGCCGAGCTGACCCGGGCCGCCGACGCCGAGGGCAAGGCCGGCGACGTGCAGTGGAACTTCGAGAAGTTCCTGGTCTCCCGGGACGGTGAGGTCGTGGGCCGGTTCCGCCCGAACGTCGAGCCCGGGGACCCCGCTCTCGTCGAGGCGATCGAGAAGTCGCTCTGATCGAGGAGCCGCTCCGGCGGCCCCCGGGACGCGGGGCCGCGCCGAACCGCACGTGACCGGGTCAGGCCGCGCGCCGCGGGCCGCAGCTGCCCCGGACGATCAGTTCGGTGGGCAGCAGCACGCCGCGCGGGCGCCGGCCGCCTCCGCGTAGCACCAGCTCGGCCGCGCGGTAGCCGATGTCCTGCGCGGGCTGGGCGATCACTGTCAGCGGAGGGGCGCACAGCTCGGCCCAGGGCACGTCGTCGAACATGATCAGCGACAGGTCCTTGGGCACGCGCAGGTCCAGTTCCCTGGCGGCGAGCACGGCGGCCTCGCCCAGGAGGTTGCCCCCGGCCAGCACGGCGGTCAGATCGGGCCGGTGCTGGAAGAGCCCGGCCGCCGCGGCGTACGCGGAGTCGCGGCTGCCCCGCGCCGAGACGATGAGCTCCTCGTCCACGAGGGCGCCCAGCGACTGCCGGAAGACCGACACACGCTGCTCCTGGCCGGGCCCGCCGAGATAGGCGATGCGGCGGTGGCCCAGTCCCGTCAGATAGTCGATTGCCGTCCGCACCCCCGCCCGGTCGTCGGCGAGCACGGCGGGCACGTCGTCGCGGCCGGCGGCGCACCGATGGGCGAACACCGTGGTGAGCCCCGCCCGCAGGGTCGGCTCCCAGATCTCCGCGCTCCCCGCGGGGACCGCGACCACCCGCTCCACGCCCTGCTCCAGCAGCACGCCGATCTGCTCGGCCTCGCGCTCGGCGTCGTCGCCGGTGGTGCCCAGGATCACCGGCTCGCCCGCCGCCCGCGCGCAGGCGAGGACCCCGTCGGCCAGACGGCCGTAGAAGCTGTCGGTGATGTCGGGAACCAGCAGCCCGATCCCGCCCGAGCGCCGCTGGCGCAGGTTGCGCCCGAGGGCGCTGGGCCGGTAGTCGAGCTGGGCCGCGACGGTCAGCACCCGCTCCCTGGTCTCCGGGCTGGCCGAGCCCCCGGACAGCACCCTGGAGACCGTGGCCACCCCGACCCCCGCCGCTTCGGCGACGTCCTTGATAGTTGCCCGACGCACGTTCATGGAAACGATTCCATCATGCTTTCCGTTCTGGCTCCAGCACGGAGAGGTAACGAGAGCCCAGGTCACAGGAGAAAACTGGTCGAACTCTTGACAGGGATGTCCGATTCAGGTGAGATTCATGAAAACGTATCCACCATCGGGCGAACGCGGGGTTGGCCCGAAGCGCTAAGGACCCTCCATGGCATCCATCGTTCTCAGCAACGTCGACAAGATCTACGCGGGTGGCGTGAAAGCCGTGAACGGCCTCAACCTTGAGATCAAGGACGGCGAGTTCATGGTGCTGGTCGGTCCGTCCGGCTGCGGAAAGTCCACCGCCCTGCGGATGATCGCCGGGCTTGAGGACATCAGCGGCGGTGAGATCCTCATCGGCGAGAAGGTGGTCAACCACCTTCCGCCCAAGGACCGCGACATCGCCATGGTCTTCCAGAACTACGCGCTCTACCCGCACATGACCGTCGAGGAGAACCTCGCCTTCGGTCTGAAGCTCCGCAAGATGCCGAAGGCGGAGATCTCCAAGCGCGTCGGCGAGGCCGCCAAGATGCTCGGCCTCGAGCAGTACCTCAAGCGCAAGCCGGCCGCCCTCTCCGGCGGTCAGCGCCAGCGTGTCGCGATGGGCCGCGCCATCGTGCGAGAGCCGCAGGCCTTCCTCATGGACGAGCCGCTGTCCAACCTGGACGCCAAGCTCCGTGTCTCCATGCGCGCCTCGCTCAACACGATGCACGAGCGCCTCGGCGTGACCACCGTCTACGTCACCCACGACCAGGTCGAGGCCATGACCCTCGGCGACCGCGTCTGCGTCCTGCGCGACGGTCTGCTCCAGCAGGTCGACACCCCGCAGAACCTCTTCGACAGCCCGGTCAACCTCTTCGTCGCGGGCTTCATGGGCTCCCCGTCGATGAACTTCGTCAACGCGGAGCTGACCCGGGGCGACGGGGGCGCCGCGGTGGCCTTCGCCGGCTACCGGCTGCCGGTTCCGGACTCGACCTTCGCCGACAAGCCCGGCCTCGACCAGTACTTCGGCAAGAAGGTCATCCTGGGCATCCGCCCCTCCGACTTCGAGGACTCGGTCGCGGCCAACGGCCACGCCGGCGGCTGGGTCCGCCTCCCGGTCCGCGCCGAGGTCACCGAGGAACTGGGCTCCGAGATCAACGTCCTGTTCCTGATCGACGCCCCGCCGGTCCAGCACCAGGACACCGTCGCCGCGGCCGACGCCGGTGACGACGAGGACGCCACCCTCCCGCTGGTCGGCGACAAGTCGCTGTGGACCGCCCGGGTGAACTCCCGCAGCCACGTCCGCCCCGGCCAGAACATCGAGCTGGTCGTGGACACCCACAACCTGCACTTCTTCGACCCGGTCTCCGGACTGTCGATCGGCCACGCCGCCAACGTCCGCGTCTGAGCCATCCCCACAGACCGGAAGGGCCCGCGCCACGACCCCCTCCCGTGGCGCGGGCCCTTCCGCATCCATCGGCGTGCGCCGTCCGGACGATCCCGGCGCCGCCGTGCGCGGCCCGGTGTCAGCGGCGGCCGAGGCGGCGGGAGATCCGGCCGGCCACGCCGCGCGGGATCAGCCTGCCGGCCGCGACGATGGCCTTGTATCGCAGGTCCGGGATGCTCACCCACCTGCCGAGGGCCAGGTCGCGCATGGCCTCGTCGACCACCTTGTCGGCCGACAGCCACAGGAAGCCGGGGATCCCGGAGACGTCCATCGAGGCGCGGTCGTGGAACTCGGTGCGGACGAACCCGGGGCACAGCGCCATGACCCGCACCCGGCTCCCGGCCAGTTCGGCGGCCGTGGACTCGCTGAAGTTGACCACCCACGCCTTGGAGGCGCTGTAGGTGCCCCGCGTGAAGAACGCCGCCACCGAGGCCACGTTGACCACCGCGCCCCGGTCGCGCTCCTTCATCCCCGGCAGCGCGGCCAGGCTCAGCCGCAGCACCGCCTCGCAGTGCAGCTTCAGCATGCGCAGCTCGTCGGCGACCGGCACGTCGAGGAAGGCCCCCGGGTGGCCGAAGCCCGCGTTGTTGACCAGCAGGTCGACCCCCTCGCGCAGCCTCCGCTCGACCGCGGTCAGGCCGTCGTCGGAGGTCAGGTCGGCGGGGAGCGTCTCGACCGGCACCCCGTAGCGCAGGCGCAGGTCCTCGGCGGAGGAGGCCAGCCGCTTCTCGTCGCGGGCGACCAGGACGAGGGAGAAACCGTCGGCGGCCAGGCGGCGGGCGAACGCGGCACCGATGCCGGCGGTCGCGCCTGTGATCAGTGCGGAAGGCATGACCGCAGTCTAGGATGCCGGAACCTTCGCGGCGGTACCCGGGTAGAGGGGATCATCAAGGGCAGGAGCGATCGATGGAGGGTGAGGACCGTGCGCATCTCTTACCGGACCGGAGCGGGGGCGGCGCTGCTCTGCGTGGCGCTGGCGGCGTGCTCGGGGGGTGATCCCGCCGCCTCCACCGGGCCCGCCACGACCGCTCCGGCCACCGCGCCCCCCGGAGGCGCCACCGCCACCGGGAGCGCGGAGCCGGCGGCCCGGCCGGGGTTCGCCGAGATCGCCCGGCTCGACATGCCCGTGGCGATGGCGTTTCGCCCCGGCGACCCGACGCTCTACGTCGCCGAGCAGCGCGGGCGGCTGCGGGCGATCTCCGGGGGGAAGGTCGCCGAGGAACCCGTCGTGGACCTGTCGGCCGAGGTGAGCCGGGGCAACGAGCAGGGGCTCCTCGGCGTGGCGTTCCACCCGGAGGAGGACTTCCTCTACCTGAACTGGACCGACGGCGACGGGACCACCCACATCACGGAGTGGGCCTTCGACGGTTCGAAGGCGACCGGCCGCAGGGACGTGCTCACCCAGCGGCAGCCGTACGCCAACCACAACGGGGGGCAGCTCGCCTTCGGGCCGGACGGCCATCTCTACATCGCGCTGGGCGACGGCGGCAGCGGAGGGGATCCGCAGGGCAACGGGCAGAACCTGGGCACCTGGCTCGGGAAGATCCTCAGGATCGACCCGCGCGGCACGCCGTACAAGGTGCCCCGGGACAACCCGTTCGTCGGCAGGCAGGGCGCGAAACCCGAGATCTGGGCGTACGGCCTGCGCAACCCCTGGCGGTTCACCTTCGACCGGCGGACCGGCGACCTGTGGATCGGCGACGTCGGCCAGAACGCGTGGGAGGAGGTCGACCACCAGCCGAAGGGCCAGGGCGGCCGGAACTACGGCTGGAACCTCAGGGAGGGCCGCCACCCGTTCCGGGGGAACGGCGCGGCGGGCGAGACGGTCGACCCGGTCATCGAGTACCCCCTGGGCCAGGACGGCACCTGCTCGGTCATCGCCGGATACGTCTACCGGGGCACGAAGATCCCGTCCCTGGCCGGCCGGTTCCTCTACGGTGACTTCTGCGCGGGGTGGGTCAGGTCGGCCCCGGCCGACCGGCCCGGAGAGGGCGAGGATCTGGGCAGGGTCGAGCAGCTGTCGTCCTTCGGCGAGGACCACGACGGCGAGCTCTACGCGCTCAGCCTGAGCGGACCCGTCTACCGTCTGGAGGCCGCTCCCTGAGCGGCCCTCTCCCGATCTCCCGGTTCGGGTCTTTCAGTCCTTCATGAACCGGGAGATCAGCTTCTCGACCTGGACGTTGAGCCTGGCCCCGCGCGGCCAGCCGGCGTAGTGGGTCAGGAAGATGACGACCTCGCGGAGCTCGTCGGGTGTGAGCTCCCCGGTCCGCAGCACGGCGTCGAGCTGCACCCCGGCCTCGTCGTCGAGGCCCTGGCCGACGAGCAGGCCGAGCAGGAGCAGCCTGCGGTCGCGCATGCTCAGCCCGTCGCGGGACCAGACCTCGGCGAACAGGTGCTCGACGGTCATGGCGAAGAAGTCGCCCGCGCCGTCACCGGCGCTGGTTCCGCCGACGCGTCTCATGGTCTCCAGTCCCCGGGCCCGATGGCCGGGAGCGGTGTCATTGGCGTGGTCGTTCATGGGTCAGCTCCGAGTCCGTCAGCCAGCTGGTCGAGGACAGCGCGGCGAAGGGCGTCGCGATCCCCCATTTTTACCGGTTCCGGCGGGCGGCGTGACGCCTTCGGCCAGGAATCACAGCGTGTACGGAGATATGTCACCACGGGATCGCCGGACGACGGGCCTCCCCGTGCTTTCCTCGCCATTGAAGATCGCACATGCCGGGTCGCACATACGTCGCCAGGGTCTCCCTCCGTTCTCCCGCGCCGGGTGCGGCCCGGAAAACGATGAAGGTTGAACGGGTTGACAGATTTATCCTGATGATCTGTAACGAGTGCAGACAAGTAAAAGCCAAGATTCGGTCAAGATTTCCCCGGTCGGCGAGGGGAGAGATCTGGGAAAAGGGGCATAAGTCACCTGTTGGCTCATAAAGCGGAGGTATAGCCCTCGTGAGACGACCAGGGACCGCCCCCACCCTGACGGCGGTGACGCTCATCACCGCTATGGCCGCCGGACTGACCGGATGCGCGAACCCCGAATTCACCTATGTCCGCCACGACAGCGGGCAGACCTACTTCAAAGTCCCGGCCGCCTGGCGTCCGGTGGACCAGCAGGCCCTGGACAGGTACTTCGAACGGGACCCCGAGTCGGCCACGGCCCAGGTACGCAAGAAACTCGTCTGGTCCGTCGGCTACGACGCCCACGCCGAGCCCTCCGTCAGCCACCTCTACGGCATCGGCACGGCGGACGAGCCGTTCGTCTTCGTCCGGGTCATCACACTGATGCCCGAGCAGCGGGACATGATCTCCCTGAACGTCATGCGGGACGCGATCCTCCCCGTCACGCAGGCGTCGCGCCAGCAGGTCGAGCAGGTCCCCGGTTACCCGCTGACCGGCTTCGAACTGCTCACCGACGAGGTCTTCCACCCCGGTGACGGGGTGCGCGGGGTGCGCGTGCGGTTCAACTACGCCGTCGAAGGCGCCGGAACCCAGACCTTCGACCTCACCTCCTACCTGGACGCGGACGGCGAGCGGCTCTCCATGATGCTGATCCGCTGCTCGGCGGCCTGCTACCGCAAACGCGTGCAGGAGTTCGACACGATCGCCCAGTCCCTGAAGGTCAAGCGTCCCATCGGGTGAGGAGAGGCCCGCATATGAAGTCACCCCCGACACCCCCTCACGTCGAAGGTCTCCGCCCGCCCGGCACCGGTCCGAACGATCCGCGTGAGCTGACCCGTAAGCGCATGCCGTTCTGGGACCGGATCAAGTTCGTCCTCATCCTCACGATCATCTACTTCATCCTCGTCTGGAACAACGTCGCCTCCAACGAGGGCATCATGTCCTTCCGGGACGGGATGATCGTCACCGCGAACGAGGCGCCCTGGATCTTCTGGCTGCTGGGGGCCGAGGTCCTGCGGCAGGTCCACTTCCTCGTCAGCGAGCGCTCCGCCGGATACCACGGGTTCTGGACGCGCGGCGTGTTCGGCGGCTTCGAGCGCTGGACCCACCGCCGCTTCTCCGACTGGAACCGCTTCCGCCTCGCCCGCGCGATCAAGTGGCTGTTCTGGATCGCCGTGCTGGCACTGATCCTCGGCCAGGTCCTGAAGACCTCGCCCGCCCTCGCGCTGTTCCAGGCCCCGGCCCTGCTCTGGCAGGCGCTGCCGTACGTCGCGCAGCTGGCCTTCGCGTTCTTCTTCATCGCCTTCCAGTTCATCGGCCTGTTCTGGCTGCTGTCCCGCGGCGGGGTGGAGACCTACTTCCCCGACGACATCAAGACCCGCTTCACCGACGTCTGGGGCCAGGACCACGTGGTCGAACGGGTCAAGGAGAACATCGTCTTCCTGGAGAGGCCGGACGCCATCGAGGAGCGCGGCGGTTACGTCCCCAGCGGGCTGCTGCTGTGGGGGCCGCCCGGCACCGGCAAGACCCTGATGGCCGAGGCGGTGGCGGGCGAGACCGGCAAGCCGTACGTCTTCGTGGATCCCGGTGCGTTCGTCAACATGTTCATGGGCATCGGCATCCTGAAGGTCAAGTCGCTCTTCCGGAAGCTGCGCAAGCTCGCACTGCGGTACGGCGGTGTGATCGTCTTCTTCGACGAGGCCGACTCCCTCGGCCGGCGCGGCTCGCTGGCCCAGCAGGGGCCCAGGGGCGGGCCCGGGTTCTCCCCCCACGCCGGCGGCTGTCACGGCTTCGGCTACCTGTCGGAGGACTCCCGGTCGCTGCTCACCCGCGGAGCGGCGGGCGGGCAGCCGGACGCCACGCGCAACCGCTTCTTCATGGGCGGCAACATGGGCGGCGGCGGCGACCCGGGCACGCTGCAGGCGCTGCTGACGGAGCTGTCCGGGCTGAAGAAGCCGCGCGGCATCGTCAACCGCCACGTCCGCAGGCTGTTCGGCATGCGGCCCAAGCCACCGCCCAAGTACCGGATCCTGGTCATGATGGCCACCAACATGCCCAACTCTCTGGACGAGGCGCTGCTGCGGCCCGGCCGCATCGACCGCATCTACAAGGTGGGCTACCCGTCCAAGGCGGGCCGGGTCCGCACCTACCGGGGCTACTTCGACAAGGTGAACCACGAGCTGACCGACGAGCAGCTCGACAAGCTGGCCACGATCACCCCCTACGCCACCGGCGCCACGATCAAGGACCTGGTGAACGAGTCGCTGATCACCGCGATCCGCGACGGCCGCGAGGTCATCACCTGGTCCGACGTGACCCGCGCCAAGCGGCTCAAGCAACTCGGCCCGCCCGAGGACGTGGAGTACATCGAGCGGGAGCGGCACGCGGTGGCCGTGCACGAGGCATGCCACGCGGTGGCCGCCTACCGCACCCGCTTCCACCTGGAGATCGACATCGCCACCATCGAGAAGGGCGCCGACTATCTCGGCATGGTCGCCAGCATCAAGCCCGAGGACCAGTTCACCCGGTGGAAGTCCGAGCACGAGGCCGACATCATGGTCTCCCTCGCCTCGCTGGCCGGGGAGCGGATGTTCTTCGCCGAGGACAACTCCTCGGGCGTCTCCGGAGACCTCTACTCGGCCACCTACCTGACGGCGCTGATGGAGGCGCACTGGGGCATGGGACGCGGGGTCACCTCGTTGCCCGCGCTCCAGGAGCTGGAGATCATGGGAGGCGGGAAGTCGATGCCCAAGCCCGGCGGTCCCGGGGGCATCGGCTTCACCCGGCCGCCGGGCGGAGGGCAGACGCTCGCCCCCGACGTGCTCGGCGAGCGCATCGAGTACAACCTGGTGCGCCTGCTGGAGGCGACGGAGGAGCTCCTGCTGGAGCACCGGCGGGAGGTGCTCTGCCTGGCCCACGCGCTGGAGAGCCACAAGACCCTGAACGGCGACGACGTGATCGCGGTCCTGGAGCGGCGGCAGGGGCCTCTGGTCGACGGCTCGGTCTACGCCTCCGACGAGTTCTACGCCGAGATCGAGGAGTATCACCTGGAGGCGGCCAGGGCGCACCGCGAGCACAGTCGCGTGGCGCGCGAGCTGCCCGTGCCGGCGGCCGTACCCCGCCTCGAGCCCGCCGCGGTCATCCAGGGCGCGGTGGTGACGGGCAACGGGCACGGCGCCCCGGCCGCCGGGGCACCCGCCGTGATCGAGCCGGTCCCCGGGATCGTGCCCGGCTTCGCGCCGTGGGTGAAGGACGGCCCGGCGGTCCGGCCGGCGTCTCCCCCCGGGGCGAAGGAGGGCTCGACGGCCCGGCCGGCGGGTCCCGGGATCGCGGCGGAGCCCGCCTCCGCCGCGCCGAAGCGCAGGGGAGGACTGCGCGCGGTCGCGACGGTCGCCGCCAGCCTGGCCGCGCTGGCCGCCTTCACGCTGCTCGGCGCGCTCGCGCTCGCCGGCGGGAGGGGCGCCGCGGCGGCCGGTCCGGCCGGTGCGCCGGGACAGGGCACGCTCCTGGTGGTGTTCGTGGCAGTGGTGGCCGTCGTCGTGGGGGCGGGCATCGCCTTCGCGGTGATCCGGGGAGTGCAGGCCGCCCGGGCCAGAGCGGAGGCGCAGCGGGACCGTGCGGTGGAGCGGGCCCAGCTCCTGGCCGCCGCGATGGACCCGGAGATCGCCATGCGCCTGCTCGGGTACGGCGGCGCGGGTGGCGGCCCCGACGGCGGCGTCAGCGGTGAGCGCCCGGCGCGCTGAGCGGGCGCAGGGCGCACCGCCCCGCGGGGGACCGGGATGCCGGTCCCCCGCGGGGCGGCGGGATGCGGGGAGGGAACGTCCACCGGAACCCGGTGCGAGACCTCTGGATCGGAATTTGGGTCTTTCCTGATCGACTCACATGATTGACTCTCGGTGCAGGCGTGTGACAACCCCCCAAGCGCGCGCCTGAGGAGGACACCGGTGAGACACCGTCTGATCGTCGGAATCGCCGTCCTGGTGCTGTTATGTACAGGCATGACCGGGGTGGGATCCTCGGCCGAGCCCCCGCCCAACAGCCAGTACACCGTCGAGGGCCCCCGAGGCCCTCAGCAGCGCAGCGCGATCGCGGCCACGGGCGCCGCGATCGACGAGGTGGACCACGCCTCGGTCGTGGTCACCGCCACGGAGGCCGAGGTCGAGGCCATCAAGAAGCTGGGCTTCACCGTCACGAAGATCACGAGATCGTTATCCCCGGACGCCGGCGCCCTGGACTTCCCTCCCGCCGACTCCGCCTACCACAACTACGCCGAGATGACCGCGGCGGTGAACCGGATCGTCGCCGACCACCCCACGATCGCCCGGAAGATCAGCTACGGCACCTCCTACGAGGGCCGCGACCTGATGGCCATCAAGATCAGTGACAACGTCGCGACCGACGAGAACGAGCCCGAGGTGCTGTTCACCCACCACCAGCACGCCAGGGAGCATCTGACCGTCGAGATGGCGCTCTACATCATGAACATGCTCACCGACGGCTACGGCGGCGACAGCCGCATCACCAACCTGGTGAACGGCCGGGAGATCTGGATCATGCCGGACCTCAACCCCGACGGCGGCGAGTTCGACATCGCGACCGGCTCCTACCGCTCCTGGCGGAAGAACCGGCAGCCCAACGCGGGCTCGTCCGCGGTGGGCACCGACATGAACCGCAACTGGGCCTACAACTGGGGCTGCTGCGGCGGCTCCTCCGGCTCGGCCTCCAGCGACACCTACCGCGGCCCGTCGGCCGAGTCGGCCCCGGAGGTCAGGGCGGTCGCCAACTGGGTGCGCAGCCGGGTCGTCGGCGGCGTGCAGCAGCTCAAGGCGCACATCGACTGGCACACCTACGGCGAGCTGATCCTGTGGCCCTACGGCTACACCTACAACGACACCGCCCCCGGCCTCACCCAGGACGACCGCGACGCCCACGCGACCCTGGGCCAGAACATGGCCTCCACCAACGGCTACACCCCGCAGCAGGCCAGCGACCTCTACATCACCGACGGCAGCATCGACGACTGGATGTGGGGCGCCCACAAGATCTTCAGCTACACCTTCGAGATGTACCCGACGGGCTCGCCGGGCTTCTACCCGCCGGACGAGCAGATCGGCCCGCAGACCGCCCGCAACCGGGAGGCGGTCCTGCGCTTCCTGGAATACTCCGACTGCGTCTACCGCATCATCGGCAAGGAGCCGCAGTACTGCGGGACCGGCACACCGCCGGTGACGGTCTACTCCGACACCTTCGAGACGGCGACCGGATGGACCGCCAACCCGTCCGGCACCGACACCGCCACCCTCGGCCAGTGGGAGCGCGGTGACCCGGAGGCCACCTCCTCCAGCGGCGCCAAGCAGCTCGGCACCACCGTCAGCGGGGCCAACGACCTGGTCACCGGCCGCCTGGCCGGCTCCTCCGCGGGCGCCTACGACATCGACGGCGGTCTCACCAGCGTCCGGTCGCCGGCGATCACCCTGCCGTCGGGCGGGACGCTGACCCTGTCGCTGTCGTGGTACCTGGCGCACGGGTCCAACTCCTCCAGCGCCGACTTCCTGCGCGTGAAGGTCGTCGGCTCGACCACGACCCAGGTGTTCCAGCAGCTCGGCGCGGCCGCCAACCGCAACGGCTCCTGGGCCACGGCCACGGCGAACATCTCCGCGTTCGCGGGCCAGAGCGTCCGGATCCTGGTCGAGGCCGCCGACGCCTCCGGCGCGTCGCTGGTCGAGGCCGGGGTCGACGACGTCAAGATCACTCAACAGCCCTGATCCGGCGGGTACGGCCGCCGCCCCGTCCGCGGCGGCCGTACCGTCGCCGGCGGGGCGTGCGGGACGGGACCGGCGGGCGGACCCGCGCACCGCGGGAGTCCTCAGACCCGGCAGATCAGCTCGCCGTGGAGCAGGGAGAGCCAGCCGTCAGGTTCGGCGGCCCAGGCCCGCCAGCTCGCGGAGATGCGGCGCAGGTCCGCCTCGGTGGCCGCGCCCGAGGCGAGTGCCTGGCCGGCCATGTCGGACTCCAGGATGCGCTCGGCCCACATGCCGCCCCACCACCGCCGGTCCTCGGGGGTGGCGAAGCACCAGGTGGAGGAGGTCGCGGTGACGTCGGAGAAGCCGGCCGCGCGAGCCCAGGAGAGCAGCCGCCGGCCCGCGTCCGGCTCCCCGCCGTTGGCCCGGGCGACCTTCTGGTACAGGGCCATCCACTCGTCCAGCTCCGGCGGCTCGGGGAACCAGGTGAAGGCGGCGTAGTCACTGTCGCGCACCGCGACGATCCCGCCCGGCCTGCAGACCCGCCGCATCTCGCGCAGGGCCCGGACCGGGTCGCCCACGTGCTGCAGCACCTGGTGGGCGTGGACGACGTCGAAGGAGTCGTCGGGGAAGTCCAGCGCGTGCACGTCGGCCACGGCGAACACGATGTCGTCCCGTCCGCGCCGCGCCGCCTCCGCGCGGGCCAGCCCGAGCGCCTCCTCGGTGACCTCGGCCGCGGTGACCGTCCCCGGCGAGACCAGCGCCGCCAGGTCGGCGGTGATGGTGCCGGGGCCGCACCCCACGTCCAGCAGCGACATCCCCGGCGCCAGGTGCGGCAGGAGGTGGGCCGCCGAGTTCTCCGCGGTACGCCACCGGTGGGAGCGCAACACGGACTCGTGATGACCATGGGTGTACACGGCGTCCTTTGCCGTCATCGGAGACCACTCCTTCGGTCGGATGGGGGAACCGTAACAGCAGTCTCATTAAATGAGAGAATGTGTCTTAATATGTGAGAATTACGGAATCCATGCACATCCTTGCTTGTTGTCATCATCGAGGGCGCACAGACTCGAATGGTCGCCGGTGTCACCGAGGAGGTGGTTCTCGTGCACGAGGAGTTCAGCGTCCGCGAGACGTGGCCGCTGGAGTGTCTGAGCTGCAGACACATATGGCAGGAGGACTACACCGTCCGCCATCTGACCGACGAGCACGGCCATGACGTCGTGGTCTGGTTGAGGGAGGGCGTGCCGGTCCAGCCGCCCTGGGCGGGATCGAACTGCCCCGGCTGCGGCGTGGACCAGGTGAGCGCCTTCCCCCGGGGGGAGTACGCCCGAAGCGGCACGCTCGCGGCCGTGTCCGCAGTGGAACCCGGCCGCCCGCCCGTGGAACGGCTGTACTCGCCCGCCCCGCCGCACCCGCCCATCGCGCTCTACTGACCGCGGTACGGCGGAACCGGAACGCCCGGCGCGGGTCCGGTGCGTCCGGAGGGGACGGACGGCCCGCCGGATCCGCGAGGGGTCGCGCCGCAGCACGCGCCCCCTCGCGGACGGGGTCGCCCCCGTATGGAGAAGTGCCGCGATCATGGTGGGGGGAACCCCGCCAAACGGCAAAGATCAGATTCGGTAGCCCAGGTCGGGGACGATCTCGGCCACGTCCATCTGCGCCTTCTGCAGGCGGCCGGAGTAGTCCCAGTTCATCGCCTGCCACCGGGTGAACTGGTCGAGCACCCACACCCCCGACTGGCGGCTGCCGTTGCCCGACTTGCCGTTGCCGCCGAACGGCAGGTGCGCCTCGGCGCCCGAGGTGGAGTTGTTGACGCTGACCATGCCCGCGCCGATGCCCTCGCGGAAGCGGAAGGCGGCCCTGGGGTCGGTGGTGTAGATCGAGGAGGACAGGCCGTAGCCGGGCAGGTTGGCCAGCTCGATCGCCTCCTCCAGGGTGCCGAACGCGCTCACGCCCACGATCGGGCCGAAGGTCTCCTCCATGAACAGCCGGTCGCCGCCGCGCACGCCGTCGACGACCACCGGGTGGTAGTAGAGGCCGCCCGCACCGTCGAACCCGCCCCGGGGGTTGTCCGCCGTGATCCGGCCGGTCGGGCCGGAGACGACGGTGTGGTGCGGCTCGATCCAGCCGAGGTACTCCTCGTAGCGCTCGGCGAACTTGCGGTCCAGCAGCGGCCCGCAGAGCACCTCGCCGGACGGGTCGCCGATCGCCGCCCCGGCCACGGCGCGCGTGTAGCGGGCGACGAACTCGTCATGGACGCTCTCGTGCACGATCGCGGTCCCCAGCGAGGTGCAGCGCTGGCCCGCCGTGCCGAACCCGGCGAACAGCGCGCCCTCGACCGCCAGATCCAGGTCGGCGTCGGGCATGACCACCATCGGGTTCTTGCCGCCGAGCTCCAGGCAGGGCGACTGCAGGTGCCGCCCGCACAGCTCGCCGATCTTCCGGCCCACCCCGCTGGAACCGGTGAACCCGACCTTGTGCACCGTGCCCTCGCCCAGCGCGGCCTCCAGTCCGGCGGAGGTGGCGGGACCGTCGGCGAGCACCAGGTTGAGCACCCCGTCGGGCAGCCCGGCGGCGGCGAACAGCCGGTAGAGCGCGTGCGCGGAGGCCGCGGCGTACTCGGCGGGCTTCCACACCACCGCGTTGCCGCACAGCAGCGCCGGGACGAGGTACCACGACGGCACCGCGACCGGGAAGTTCCCCGCGGTGATCACCGCGGCCACGCCGACCGGCACCCGGAAGGTGAACAGGTTCTTGTCCGGCATCTCCGAGGGGACGGTCTGCCCGTACAGCCGCCGCCCCTCGCCGAGGAAGAAGTCGCACGTGTCGACGATCTCCCGCACCTCGCCCAGGGCCTCGGCGTACGGCTTGCCGATCTCCCGGGTGACCAGGCGGGCCAGGGCCTCGGTGTTGGCCTCCACCAGCCGCCCGATCGAGGCGATCACCCGCCCGCGCACCGGCGCGGGGACCCGCGCCCACTCGCGCTGCGCGGCGGAGGCCGTACGGCAGGCGGCGGAGAAGGTGTCCGCGTCGGCGAGCCGCACCCGGGCGACGACCTCGTCCACGCGGGAGGGATTGATCGAGTCGTAGGCCGTGCCGCCGGGCGCGTCCTTGCCGCCGACGACGGACAGGATCTCGAGGGTCACCGTTGACCTCCTAGGTAGGGCGTGTAACCGCATTCTCTCCGCCCAGCCGGGAACCGTCACATCGTCGCCCGGAGGCGCCGCGGACATCCGCGGTCACGCCGACGGCGCGGGCCCGCCCCGTCAGACCATGCGGAAGTCGGCGAAGTCGAAGCCGGGGGAGACGACGCAGCTCACCAGCACGGCCTCGGATCCGGCGGGGCGGGCCGCCTGCCAGGTTCCGGCCGGGACGAGGGCCTGCGGGACCTGGCCCTCCTCCACCAGCGGGCCGAGGGTGAGCGTGCTGGACGGCTGGCCCTCACGGCCGCCGAGGAACAGCGTCAGCGGGCCGCCCCGGTGCCAGAGCCACACCTCGTCGGAGCGGACCACGTGCGGACGCGACTCCTCGCCGGGGCCGAGCAGGAAGTAGATCCCGGTCGCCGTCGCCCGTGCCCCGCCGTACCCGTCAGGGGTGAGCACGTGGGAGGTCCTCCAGGTCTCCCGGAACCAACCTCCCTCGGGGTGGGGCTGCAGGTCCAGGATCTCGGCGAGCGGCGGGCGCGAAGGGGTGGTCACCGCACCGATGGTAAGGGCTGATCGGCCGGCGGGGGCCGGCCGGCGGGCCTTCCGGCGGTCCGGCTGGAAGGAGGGCCTCCTACCAGCGGAAACAAGGAATATGTGGGTATGGCCCGAATTTGTCGGCGGGGTTGGTTAGCGTTCGGCGCGTGATCGAACGGTGGAACCGGGATCAGGTCCTCGCGCTCGCGCCCGACGCCTCGTCCCAGAAAGCGGCCCAAGGAGTGTCGTCTCCCGGCAAGTGGTCGAATGCCGGCGTCGCCGCCGAGGCGGTGTGGGGAGAGTGCAAGGGCAGCGGCTCCAAGCCCTACCGGGCATGCGTGGACCTGTCCGAACCCGCCTACCGGTGCAGTTGCCCGAGCCGGAAGTTCCCCTGCAAGCACGCCCTCGGCCTGCTGCTGCTGTGGTCGGCCGACGGCGTCCCGGGAGCGGACGAGCCCGCCGACTGGGTGGCCGAGTGGCTCGACCAGCGCCGCGCCCGCGCCGCCAAACCCGCCGCGGCGCCCCGCACGGCGGAGCCCGGCGCGGCGCCCGACCCCCGGCGGGCCGAGCAGCGCGAGCAGCGGGTCGCGGCGGGGCTGGCGGAGCTGGAGCGCTGGCTGGCTGACCAGATGCGGCAGGGCATCGCCGGCTCGCGCCGCCACGACCACTGGGACGGCCTGGTCAAACGCCTGGTCGACGCCCAGGCTCCCGGCGTCGCCGGGACCGTCTCCCGCCTCGGCGCCGTCCTGTCCGACGACGACTGGCCCGCCCGCCTGCTGTCCGAGTACTCCCTCCTGCACCTCCTGCTCACCGCCCACCGCCGCGAGGCGCTGACGCCGACCGTGCGGGGACGGGTCGGGTTCCCCGTCACCAAGGAGGAGGTGCTCTCCGGAGAGACCGTCCGTGACGTGTGGGACGTGCTGGGGCGGCGGGACGAGGAGCAGGACCGGCTGATCTCGCGGCGGGTCTGGCTGCGCGGCAGGGCGACCGGCCGGGCCGCGCTCGTGCTCTCCTTCGCCCCCACCGGCCAGGCCCTCGACGCCTCGCTCGTCACCGGCACGGCTCTGGACGCCGAGCTGGCGTTCTACCCCGGCACGGCCCCGCTGCGCGCCCTGGTCGCGACCCGCCACGCCGCCGCCCCCGCCGCCCCGCCGCCCGGCTCCCCGCCGGAGGCGGTGCTGGAGGAGGTGGCCGCGGCCCTGGCGGGCGATCCCTGGACGGACTCCTGGCCGGTGGTCCTCGACGCGGTGACCCCGATGAGGAACGGCTCATGGCTGCTGGGCGGCCCGTCCGGCGGGCTTCCGCTGCACCCGTCGGCGGGAACCCCCTGGCGGCTGGTCGCCGCCTCCGGCGGGCACCCGCTGACCGTCGCCGCCGAATGGACCCCCTGGGGCCTGCGGCCCCTGTCGACCTGGGACGAGGAAGGCCGGGTGGTAGTGCTGTGAGCGGAACCCCGCAGAACACCGGGACAGGCCCCATGGCGGACACCATGACCGCGTGGGAGGACCTCGTCTCCACCGCGCTCGTCGGCACCGACCGCAGGCCGCTGCCGGCCGGCCCCGGCGATCCCGCGGCCGAACTGCTCGAACGGGCCGCCGTGCAGACCGTCCGCGCCCGCGCCGGACAGCGGCTCCGCGCCGGAAGACCGCTGGATGTCGCCCCGCCCGAGGAGCAGCCCGCGCTCCCGCGCGCCGCGGGCGACAGGCTGGCCCGGATCCTCGGCGGCGAGCGGCCGAGGCTGCTCGCCGAGTGGCTCCAGACCGCCGCGGGCCGCGGTTACCGGCTCTCCCCGCACCTGCTGCCCGAGCTGCTCGACCACGCCGCCCGCGACCGCTCGATCCGCCCGCACCTCGGCGTCCTCGCGGGACGCCGGGGCCGCTGGCTGGCCGGGCTCAACCCGACGTGGAGCTTCCTCAGCCAGGAGGCCACCGCGGCCGGGCCCCGCCCGGAGGTGTGGGAACTGGGCACCTCGGGAGACCGCCGCGCCCACCTGGCCGCGCTGCGGGCCGCCGACCCCGCGGCCGCCCGCGAACTGCTCGCGACGACATGGGAGAAGGAGAGCCCCGAGGACCGGGCGGCCTTCCTGGAGCTGTTCGCCGAGGGGCTCTCCCTCGACGACGAGCCGTTCCTGGAGGCCGCGCTCGACGACCGCCGTCGCGAGGTCCGGCACGAGGCCGCCGACCTGCTCACCCGGTTGCCGGACTCCCGCCTCGGACGGCGGATGGCCGAACGGGTCGCGGACCGCTTCACAGTGCTGGGCGGCAAGATCCTCGTCAACCCGCCCAGCGCCTGCGACGCCGCCATGGAGCGCGACGGCGTGCGGGCCAAGCCGCCCCAGGGCACCGGTGAGAAGAGCTGGTGGCTCCAGCAGATCGTGGCCCGCACCCCGCTCGGCGTCTGGAGCGAGCTGCTCGGCCGGCCGCCCCGCGAGCTCGTCCGGATGAAGATCACAGACTGGGGGCGGGAGGTCCTGGCCGGATGGGTCAGGGCGGCCGTGCTCCAGGGCGACCCCGAGTGGGCGCGTGAGCTGTTCGCCTCCGACCCGCTGGCCGACCTGCTGGCCGTACTGCCCCGCGACGAGCAGGAGAGCGCGGCCGCCGCCTTCGTCCGCGGCCACGCCCTGGACGGCCAGCTCATCATGGTCCTCGGAGGCGCCGCGGCCCCGTGGGGCCCGGAGCTCGCCCGGGCCGTCCTCCAGAGGATCCTCGACTTCTCCCGGACCCAGCCGTGGAACATCGGCGAGCTGGGCAAGCTGGCCGGCGAACGCGTCGACCCCGCCCTGTACGGCCTGGCGGAACGCTTTTCCCTCGAACCGCCCATCCAGGAGGTCGCCGCCCTCCTGCGTTTCCGTGACGACATGCTGAAGGAGCTGCAATGACGACGGTGCTTCGCGCCCACGCCGAGGACCAGTACGCCGAGGAACTGGAGCTCCTCGCCAAGGACGACGACCGGACCAGGCCGCCGGGCTGGAAGCTCTCGCCGTGGGCGGTGACCACCTACATCCTGGGCGACGGCGACCGGATCACCCCCAAGTACATCGGCCCCCGCCGCATCGTCGAGGTCGCCGTGGCGACGCTGGCCACCGACCGGGCGCTGCTGCTGCTCGGCGTGCCCGGCACGGCCAAGACCTGGCTCTCGGAGCACCTGGCCGCCGCGATCAGCGGCGACTCCACCCTGCTCGTGCAGGGCACGGCGGGCACCGCGGAGGAGGCCGTCCGCTACGGCTGGAACTACGCCCGGCTGCTGGCCGAGGGACCGTCCCGGGAGGCGCTCACCCCGAGCCCGGTGATGCGCGCGATGGCCGAGGGCCGTCTCGCCCGGGTCGAGGAGCTGACCCGCATGCCCTCCGACGTGCAGGACGCCCTGATCACCGTCCTGTCGGAGAAGACGCTGCCGATCCCCGAGCTGAACGAGGAGGTCCAGGCGGCGCGCGGGTTCAACCTCATCGCCACCGCCAACGACCGCGACCGGGGCGTCAACGACCTGTCCAGCGCGCTGCGCCGCCGCTTCAACACCGTCGTGCTCCCGGTGCCGGGCACCCCGGAGGAGGAGGTGGACATCGTCTCCCGCCGGGTGGAGCAGCTCGGCCGCTCGCTGGAGCTTCCGGAGGTCCCGGCCGGGATGGAGGAGATCCGCCGCGTCGTCACGGTCTTCCGCGAGCTGCGGACCGGCGTCACCGAGGACGGCCGCACCAAGGTCAAGTCACCCAGCGGCACGCTGAGCACCGCCGAGGCCATCTCCGTGATCACCAACGGCGTCGCGCTGGCCGCGCACTTCGGCGACGGCGTGCTGCGCCCCTCCGACGTGGCCGCCGGGATCATCGGCGCCGTGGTCCAGGACCCGGTCTCCGACCGCGTCGTCTGGCGGGAGTACCTCGAGACCGTCGTGCGCGAACGCGAGGACTGGCGCGACTTCTACCGGGCCTGCCGTGACGCGGGCTGAGCCGGAGCACGCCCCGGCCGTGACCGCGATCCGCCCCCGGCGCGCCGGGCGGCGGGCGGTCCCCGGCCGCTTCACCGAACCCCCCGGCCGCACCACGAAAGGAGGCAGGCGATGAGCGTGTCCGTTCTCGGCGTCCGGCACCACGGGCCCGGCTCGGCGCGGGCCCTGCGCGCGGAGCTGGAACGCCTCAAGCCGGACGTCGTGCTCATCGAGGGCCCGCCCGAGGCCGACGAGCTCGTCGCCCTGGCGAAGGACCCGGATCTCCAGCCACCGGTGGCGCTGCTGGCGCACGTGCCCGGCGAGCCGTCCAAGGCCGCGTTCTGGCCGTTCGCCGTCTTCTCACCCGAGTGGCAGGCGATCCGCTACGCCGCCGAGGAGAGCGTGCCGGTCCGCTTCTGCGACCTGCCCGCCGCGCACGGTCTCGCCACCCGGCCGCAGGCGCCGGACGGACCGGCGGGCGACGGGGCGCGGGCCGTACGGATCGACCCGATCGGGGAGCTCGCCCGCGCCGCCGGATACGACGATCCGGAACGGTGGTGGGAGGACGCGGTCGAGCACCGCGGCGACACCCCGTTCCAGGTGATCGCCGAGGCGATGGCCGCGGTCCGCGAGGGGTACGTCCCGGACGAGCACGAGGCGCGGCGCGAGGCGTTCATGCGCCGCACGATCCGCAGGGCGGTCAAGGACGGCTTCGAGCGGGTCGCCGTGGTCTGCGGCGCCTGGCACGTCCCCGCCCTGACCGGGCCGGCCGGCTCCGGCGGATCGCCGTCCGCGCGGGCCTGGGGCGCGGGGCTGCCGCCGGCCAAGTCGGACGACGCACTGCTCAAGGGCCTGCCCAAGGCCAAGGTGGAGCTGACCTGGGTGCCGTGGACCTACGGGCGGCTGGCCGCCTGGAGCGGCTACGGCGCGGGCGTGACCTCCCCCGGCTGGTACCACCATCTGTTCGCCTCCCCCGACCGGCCGGTGCAGCGCTGGCTGACCGCGGCCGCGGGGATGCTGCGGGCCGAGGACCTGCCGGTCTCCTCCGCGCACGTCATCGAGGCGGTACGGCTGGCGGAGTCGCTGGCGGTGCTGCGGGGACGGCCGCTGGCCGGGCTCGCGGAGGTCACCGAGGCGGTCAGGGCGGTCCTGTGCGAGGGCGACGACCTGCCGGTGGAGCTGGTCCAGCGGCACATGGTCGTGGGGGAGCGGCTCGGGCAGGTGCCCGACACCACCCCGATGGTCCCGCTCCAGCGTCACCTGCGCGAGGAGCAGCGGCGGCTCAAGCTCAAGCCGGAGGCCCTGGACCGCGAACTCGACCTCGACCTGCGCAAGCCCCTGGACCTGGGACGCAGTCACCTGCTGCACCGCCTGCGCCTGCTCGGTGTCGGCTGGGGGGTGCCGCAGCAGAGCCGGGGAAAGGGCACCTTCCGCGAGTCGTGGACGCTCGCCTGGCGCCCCGAGTTCGACATCGACCTGATCGAGGCGAGCGCCTGGGGGACCACCGTCCCGGCGGCGGCCGCCGCCCGCGTCCGCGACCTCACGCAGGGCGGCACGGCCGGCCAGGGCCGGTCCGGGGCACCGGCCTCGGGATCCCGCCCTCCCGGCGGACCCGCGACTCCCGGCGCGGCCGGGGCGGGAGGCCCCGGCGGGGTCTCGCTCGCCGACCTCACGGGGCTGGTGGAGCACTGCCTGCTGGCCGACCTGCCGGACGCGCTGCCGTACGTGCTGGAGGCGCTGTCGGCGCGGGCGGCGCTGGACAGCGACGTCACGCACCTGATGGCGGCGCTGCCCGCGATGGTCCGGGCCCAGCGCTACGGCGACGTGCGCGGCACGCCCGCCACCGGACTGACCGCCATCGTCGACGCCCTGCTCACCCGGGTCTGCGTCGGCCTGGGCGGGGCGGTCACCGGCCTGGACGACGACGCCGCCCGCGATCTGCTCGGGCACGTGGACGCGGTGCACGCCGCCGTCGGCCTGCTCGACTCCGGCGACGCCCCCGGTGAGGAGTCGCCGAAGGGGCGCTGGCTGGCCGCGCTGCGCGCGGTGTCGGGCCGGTCGGACCTGCACGGGCTGATCGAGGGGCGGATCGTCAGGATCCTGCTGGACTCCGGGGATCTCGACACCGGCCGCGCCGAGCGGCGGATGGCGCGGGCGATGTCGGCCGGGCATCCACCGGCCAGGGCCGCGGCCTGGGTCGAGGGGTTCGTCTCCGGAGGCGGGCTGCTGCTGGTGCACGACGCGCGGCTGCTCGGGCTGATCGACGCATGGCTGACCGGGCTGGCCCCGGAGGCGTTCGTGGACGTGCTGCCCCTGCTCCGGCGGACCTTCGGCGCCTTCGCCGCCCCGGAGCGCCGCGCGATCGGAGAACGGGCCCGCGCACTCGGCACCGGTGAGGCCGCCGCCGCGGCCGTGGCCGACGACATCGACGATCAGCGCGCGGCGGCGGCCGTACGGACCGTGCTGGAGATCCTTGGGAGGGCGTCGTGACAGAGGCCGTGACGGGCGCCGTGACGGGCGGTGCGGCGGACGGGGAACGGCTGCGTCGCTGGCGGCTGGTGCTCGGCGGGGACGCCGACGGCACCGGGTGCGCGCTGGGCGGGACCGACGCCCAGATGGACGGCGCGCTGGCCGCGCTCTACAACAGCGGCGGCGGGGACGGTGGCAGGCCGTCGGGCCAGCGGAGTGCGGGACTCGGCGCCTCCGCGCCGCGGGTCGCACGCTGGCTGGGCGACATCAGGTCCTACTTCCCCTCGACCGTGGTCCAGGTGATGCAGAAGGACGCGGTCGAGCGGCTGAACCTGACCCGGCTGCTGCTGGAGCCGGAGATGCTGGAGGCGGTCGAGCCCGACGTGCACATGGTCGGCACGCTCCTGTCGCTCAACCGGGTCATGCCGGACAAGGCCCGGGAGTCGGCGCGCGCGCTGGTCGGCAAGGTCGTCGCCGAACTGGAGCGGCGGCTGGTCCAGAAGACCAAGGCCGCGGTGACCGGCGCGCTGGACCGCTCGGCGCGCACCCACCGCCCCAAGCGGGTCGCCGACATCGACTGGGACCGGACGATCCGGGCCAACCTCAAGAACTACCTGCCCGAGAAGAACACCGTGATCCCCTCGCGGCTGGTCGGGTACGGCAGGCGCCAGCGGGCGGTCCAGCGCGAGGTGGTGCTCTGCATCGACCAGAGCGGCTCGATGGCCGCCTCCGTCGTCTACTCCAGCGTCTTCGGCGCGGTGCTCGCCTCGATGCGTTCGCTGAAGACGTCGCTGGTGGTCTTCGACACCTCGGTCGTCGACCTCACCGACCAGCTCCACGACCCGGTGGAGCTGTTGTTCGGCACCCAGCTCGGCGGCGGCACCGACATCAACCGGGCCATCGCCTACAGCCAAGGTCTGATCACCCGCCCCAGCGACTCCATCTTCATCCTGATCAGCGATCTGTACGAGGGCGGAGTCCGGCAGGAGATGCTCCGCCGGGTGGCTCAGATGACCGCGGCCGGAGTGCAGGTGATCGTGCTGCTGGCGCTGTCGGACGAGGGCGCGCCCTTCTACGACCGGGAGAACGCCGCCGCGCTCGCCGCGATGGGGGTGCCCGCCTTCGCCTGCACGCCCGACGCCTTCCCCGGCCTGATGGCCGCCGCGATCGAGCGCCGCGACATCGGCCAGTGGGCCGAGCGGCATCTGGAGCGCTCGGCCGGCTGAACCCGACCCAGCGCGGGCGGCACGGAGGCCCGCCCACGCCGGAACGGGACCGGCGGACGGTGAGGAAGAAGGGCGGACGCCTCCTCGGGCGGACTGTTTTCGAGGGGATTGCTGAGCGCAATACCTATTGCGCTCAGCAATCCCCTGGCAAGAGGAACCGTGGGGTTCCCGCGGCCGTGCGGCGAAACCCCGGGTTCCGCCGTGGCCTGCCGTTCGGCGGCCCGTTCAGTGCCCTTCGGCGCCCGTTCAGTGGCCCGTTCAGTGGCCCGCGCCCTCCTCCGGGCGGGCGCGGAGCGGGAGCAGGAAGGCGGCGGCGAAAGCGACGGCGACCAGGCCGGCCGTGACCCAGACCGTCGTCTGCATCACGTCAGGGAAGGCGCGTCCCCGCTCCAGCAGGCCGAAGAAGAGCGTGCCGATCGCGGCGGAGCCGAGCGCGCCGCCGAGTTGCTGGACGGCGGTGAGGGTGCCGGAGGCCGAACCGGACTCGTGCGGCTCGACCCCGGCCAGCACGATGTCGAAGAACGGCGCCATGACCATGCTCATGCCGGCTCCGGTGACGAACATCGCCGGGGCGAGCTGCCACGGGGTGACACCCACGCCGGCCAGGTCCAGCGTGACGGCGATCCCGGCCAGACCGGCCGCCATCACGACCGCGCCGAGGTGGATCAGCCTGCGGCCGACCTTCTGCGCCAGTCCGGCGGCGTTGACGCCGGCGAAGCCGATCAGTGAGCCCAGGGCGTTGGGCAGGCTCGCCAGGCCCGCCTGCAGCGGGTCGTAGCCCAGGCCGATCTGGAAGTACAGGCTGATCACCATCGAGAAGCCGACCAGCGCGGTGAAGAAGACCAGTCCGGTGACGAGGCCGCCGCTGAAGGCACGCTTGCGGAAAAGGCCGGTGACCACCAACGGGTCGCCGCCCGCCCGCCGCTTGCCCGCCTGGTGGCGGGCGAAGAGCGCGAAGACGGCGGCGGAGGCGGCCATCGAGGCGAAGGTCCAGGCGGGCCAGTCGAGGTCGCGCCCCTGCACCAGCGGGTAGATCAGCAGGAAGGAGGCGGCCGAGACGAGTCCCATGCCGGTCAGGTCGAGCCGGGCGGCGTGGCCGGGTCTCGACTCGGGAAGGAACCGGGCCGCCCCGACGAGCGCGAACAGGCCGACCGGCAGGTTGATCAGGAAGATCATGCGCCAGCCGGTGCCGAACAGGTCGGCGTCGACCAGCCAGCCGGCCAGCACCGGTCCGGCCACCATGGACAGGGCCATGACGGGGCCGAAGACGCCGAACGCGGCGGCCATCTCCTTCGGAGGGAACATCTCCTTGATCATTCCGAGCCCCTGCGGGATCATCACGGCTCCGAACAGTCCCTGGAGCACGCGCGAGGCGATGAGCATCTCGGAGGAGACGGCCAGGCCGCACAGGAGCGAGGCCGCGGTGAAGCCCAGTGCGCCGATGACGAACATCCGCTTGCGGCCGTAGAGGTCGCCGAGCCTGCCGCCGGTGATCAGGCCGACGGCCATCGCCATGGTGTAGCCGGCGCCGAGCCACTGGATCATGCTGGTCGACCCGCCCAGGTCGATGTGGATCGACGGCGCCGCGATGTTGGTGATCACCGCGTCGACCAGGTCCATCACCTCGGCGGCGAGGATCACGAAAAGTGCGAGCCAGCGCCACCGGTACGGCTCGGCGGTGACGGCAGGGGAGCCGGTGCCGACGGTGTGGGTCATGGGGGACTCCGTTCCGGGTGTCAGAGCTGCCAGGCCTGCGCCGGAGCGTTCCGGGAGATCCCGGTGCCCGGACGAGAAGCGGTTCCTGGCGAACGGCGTTCGTCATCTACGAACACCGTTGTATTGGCGAACGCTGTTCGTGTCAAGTACGGCGTTCGTCCCCGGTACGGCGTTCGCGGGCAGAATTTCGGGCGGTATACCATCCCCGCATGACCGAGATCCCCTCTCCGCCGTGGCGCAAGGCCCGCAGACCCAGTGCTCCGAGAACCGTCCTGAGCAGGGATCTCATCGTCTCCACCGGCCTGCGGATCCTCGACGCCGAGGGGCTGGACGCGCTGAGCATGCGCCGGGTCGCCCAGGAGCTCGGCACCGGTCCCGCCTCCCTCTACGCCCACGTGGCGAACAAGGAGGAGCTGCTCGACCTGGTCTACGATCAGGTCCTGGGTGAGATCCAGGTGCCCGAGCCCGAGCCCGGGCGCTGGCTGGAGCAGCTCAGGGAGCTGGTCCTGGACGCGACCCGGGTGTTCGGCGCGCACGCCGACATCGCCAGAGTGGGCCTCGCCAACATCCCCACCACGCCCAACGCGCTGCGCATCGCCGAGGGCCAGCTCGCCATCATGATCGCGGGCGGGGTGCCGCCGAAGACCGCCTCCCTGATGGTCGACCGGCTCGGCCTGTACGTCTGCGCCGACGCCTTCGAGAGCTCGCTCTACATGAACCGGCAGCGGACCAGCGGCAAGGACGTGGAGAGCTTCCTGGAAGAGACATTCGGGCAGATCGGGGCCTTCTATCGCGCTCTGCCCGCCGACCGCTTCCCCACCCTCGTCGCGCACGTGGACGACCTGGTGGCCGCGGACGACCGGGAACGGTTCGAGTTCGGCCTCGACCTCATGTTGCGCGGCCTGGCGTCCTATGCGGCCGAGGCGGGTCCTACGTCCAAGGGCTGATCACCGGACCGATGCGCCCGCCGGGGCGGCGGGCGTACGGTCCGGTCATGACGACGACGGTTGTGGAAGTCCCCGCGGGGATATTCGTCCGGCGCCACCGCGCGCTGACGGTCGGCATGGTCGCTCTGATCGTGCTGGTGGCCTTCGAGGCGCTGGCGGTCGCGACCGCGATGCCGGAGGTGGGACGGGCGCTCGACGGGCTGGGCCTGTACGCGCTCGCCTTCAGCGGGGCGATGGCCGCCGGGATGATCGCGACCGTGCTGGGCGGGCGGTGGGGCGACCTGCGGGGGCCGGTCGCCCCCCTCTGGGCGGGTGTGGCCGCCTTCACCGCGGGACTCGCGGTCAGCGGGACCGCGTCCACCATGGACGTGTTCGTCCTGGGCAGGTTCGTGCAGGGCTTCGGTGGAGGGATGTTCCAGGTCGCGCTGTACGTGCTGGTCTCGCGCGTCTATCCGGCGAACCTGCATCCCAAGGTGTTCGCGGCCCTTGCGGCGGCCTGGGTGGTCCCGTCCATGGTCGGCCCGCTGATCGCCGGTCTCGTGGTGGAGTACCTCGGCTGGCGCTGGGTCTTCCTGGGCGTGCCGCTGCTGATGGCGCCGGCCGCCCTGCTGTTCTGGCGCGGGCTCGCCTCCGCGGCCGGCGGGCTCGCCTCCGCCGCGGGCGAACTCGCCTCCGCTCCCGCCGGCGGCCGTGCGGAGGACCGCGCCCCGATCGCCAGGAGGCTCGGCTGGGCGATGCTGACCGCCACCGGCGCGGCGCTCACGCAGTACGGGGCGCAGTACGGCGGTGCCGTCCGCGGTGCCGGGATCGCCCTGCTGGCGGCGGGCCTGGCCCTGCTGGCCCTGTCCCTGCCCCGGCTGCTGCCGCCCGGCACCCTGCGCGCCGGGCGCGGCCTGCCCTCGGTGATCGCGCTGCGCGGGATCGTGGCCGGCACGGTCTTCGGCGGCGAGGTGTACCTGCCCCTGATGCTCCACGAGGAGCGCGGGCTCTCGCTCACCCAGGCCGGGGCGGTTCTCACCGGTGGCGCGCTGGCGTGGTCGCTGGCCTCGTGGATCGTCGGGCGGAAGGCCTACGACCGGACCCTGATCCTGCGCACCGGCCCGCTGATGATCGCCGCGGGCCTGCTGCTGATGGCCCTGACCGTGTTCACCGCCGTCCCCGTGGCGCTGGCCTTCGCCGGCGAGGCCGTCGCCGGGTTCGGCATCGGAATCGTGTACCCGACGCTGTCGGTGCTCGTCCTGGAGCTGTCCGCGCCCGGCAGGGAGGGGGAGAACAGCGCCTCGATGGGAGTGGGGGAGGGGGTCTTCACGGTGATGACGGTCGCCGCCGTGGGCGCGATCGTCGCGGGGCTGGGCGCCTCCGGCCCGGTCTACCTGGCCTGCTTCGCGCTGACCGCGCTGGTGGCGGTCACGGGCGCGCTGGTGGCGGGACGGGTGAAGGGCTGACCTGCGCTCCCCTCCGGCCGTGGCACCATGGGGGAAGCACTGCACCCCTCAGCGTGTTCAAAGGTGGGTCCCGCCCTCCGCATGAATGCCGGCGCGGGACGCCTGCCGGGGGTGACGGAGATCAAGGGGAGTTCATGCCGCGTGTGTGCGGGCTCGAGGTGTTCCGGCTGGTCCTGCCGTACGGCAGGCGGCCGGAGAGCATCCTCGTCAGGCTTACCGACTACGGGGGCATGACCGGCTGGGGTGAGGTCGTCGACCCCGACCCCAAGGCGTGGTCGATCCTGCAGGAGCGGCTCGCCCAGGCGCTGGTCGGCGTCGACTGGGAGCACCCCGACGAACTGGGCGTCGTCCCCGGCGGCCCGGCCGCCGACATGGCCTGCTGGGATCTGTGGGCCCGGATGCGGGGCGTCCCGCTCGCCCACGCCCTCGGCGGCAGCCGCACCTCGCTGATGGCCACCGTGCGCATCGGCGCCGAGCGCAACCTGGACAGCCTGGTCGCACGGGTGAACCGGCATGTCTGCGCCGGATACGCGCACGTCACCATGGACGTGCACCCCGGCTGGGACGTCGAGCCGCTGCGCGCCGTCCGCATGGCCTACCCGGCGCTCGGCATCGGCCTGGACGCCCGCGGCGCCTACACCGACATCGACGCCCTGGAAGCGCTGGACGCCTACGCCCCCTCCGCCATCGAACGTCCCTTCACCGGCCCCGGCGGTCTCGCCGACCACGCCGACCTGCAAGAACGCGTCGCCGCGCCGGTCCTGCTCGAGGTGGCGTCGGTGGCGGAGCTGGACGAGGCGATCGCCGCGGGCGCGGGTCGCGCGCTGCTGCTCCGCCCGGCCGTGCTGGGCTCCCTGCGCGAGGTTCGGCGGGCGCACGACAGCGCCGTGGCGGCGGGCTGGGAGATCGCCTGTGCCGGGGGCCAGGGCACCGGCCTGGCCAGGGCGGCCACCGTCGCCGCCGCCAGCCTGCCCGGCTGCACCCTCCCGTGCGACGTGGCCGAACCGCCGCGCAGCGCCCAGATCGTCGACCCGCCGGTCGGCGCCACCGGCGGCGTCGTGGCGGTCCCGCTCACCCAGCCCGGTCTCGGCCACGGCATCGACGAGGAGCGGGTCCGCCGGCTCGCCAAGGACTCCTACCGGGCGTGACCGGGGCGGATGGGCCGGGTCAGCCGCAGCCCTCGGTGATCTCCTTGGGCGCGGCGGGGTTGGACCTGCCCTTCACCGCGGCCTGGGCGGTCACGGCCGCGGACGGGGCGGCCGCCGGAGTGGAGGCCACCTGCGAGGGGGCGATGACCGAGGCGCGGATGGCCCTGGCGGTGACGCTGCGGATCTTCGCCCAGTCGGGGTAGCCGGTGTTGATCAAGGGGGGTACGAACTGCACGCTGGTCACCCTGGCGCTCTTCACCTTCAGCGCCAGCGGGACCAGGTGCTCCAGCATCGGGCGCGGGATGTCGGTGCTGACGAGCTCCTTGGTCGCCAGCGCGACCCGGTTGAACCGGGAGAGCACGGTCGCCGGATCGGTCTGCTGGAGCAGGGCGCCCAGGACGCAGCGCTGGCGGCCCATCCGGGTGTAGTCGTCGCTGTTGGTGCGCGAGCGGGCGAACCACATGGCGTCGGCGCCGCCCAGCTTGCGGGTGCCCGCCTTGACCAGACCCTCATTGTACTTTCCGAAGATCACGTCCTGTGGCACGGTCACCGTCACGCCGCCGATGGCGTCGATGAGGCGGGCGAAGCCCCACATGTTCACCAGGGCATACCAGTCGATCTTCAGTCCGAGGGTGTATCCGACGGTGTCGACCAGGACCCGGGCGCCCTGTCCGTGCCTGCCGCCGAAGATCTCCGGGTGGGCGTCGACGTACTCCCAGACCCCGAACAGCAGGTCGTCGCGGCCGCCGCCCGGGCCCAACGGAAGCCGGAAGCCGTCGGGGAAGCGCCTGGCCATCGGGGTGCCCGGCGGGAACCGTACGTTCTCCAGGTTGCGGGGCAGGCTGAGCAGGACGGTGTTGCCGGTCCTGACGTCGATGCTGGCCACGTTGATGCTGTCGGTGCGCACCCCGGGCCGGTGTTCGTCGGCGTCGCCGCCGAGCAGCAGGATGTTCACCCGGCTCCGCCCCGCCCACGGGTCCTGCTCGCGTTCGGCGGGAAGCGGCGTGGCCGGGGCGGTGAAGACGTCCTCCAGGGTGGTCTGGGAGACCGCGGCGTACTGCCCGACCAGTCCGAACGGCAGCAGCACGGCCACCGCGAGCATGCCCGCGAAGGTCCCGGTGGCGGCCTGCCCGGCGGGGGGCAGCGTGCGGGGGTTCAGCACCGTGAAGGAGTGCACGATCAGCGAGAACCAGGCGGCGCCGAGCGTGAGGGAGCCGATGGTGACGGCGGTCAGCCAGGAGGCCACCAGCCGCCCGGCGAGCTCGGCCAGGTCGGAGGTGAGGCCCACCCAGAGCAGGACGAGCAGGATCACGGTGTGGACCGAGAGCAGCGCCAGCCCGGTACGACGCCAGCCCGCCCGCAGGTGGGCGGCTCCGGGCGCGACGGCCGACAGGGCCGTCCATCCGATGACCGCACCGACTCCCGGTGGCTTTGACGTGTTACGCACCTTTTCCCCGTTTCCCCACGCTTGCGAGCCTTCATACCCACTCGTGCGCTACAGAGGGTGATGGTATGTCGATCGTTCGGACAGGGAAGCGACATGTGAGTGAACAGCTCAGAAAACCATCCTGGGTGGTCCCGGTTCATCGGACTGGAATAAGATTCGGTTCATGTCTTTCGCGGAGATCGAATACGGCGTGGCCGACGGCGTCGCCACCATCACGCTCAACCGGCCCGAGCGCCTCAACGCCTTCACCTATGTGATGCGTGCCGAGCTGATCGAGGCGTTCGACCTCGCCGACGCCGACGACGACGTCCGAGTGGTGATCGTCACCGGACAGGGGCGCGCCTTCTGCGCCGGGGCCGATCTCGGCGGCGGCGGCGACACCTTCAACCACCGCAGGTCCGAGGAGATGTTCGGCGGACGGGAGACCGTCGACGGCTCCCCCCGCGACGGCGGGGGCACGGTCGTACTCCGCATCGCCCGCTCTCTCAAGCCGGTCATCGGCGCGATCAACGGCCCGGCCGTCGGCGTGGGGGTCACCATGACGCTCCCGATGGACATCAGGCTCGCCTCCGACACCGCCAAGTTCGGCTTCGTCTTCTCCCGGCGCGGCATCGTCACCGAGGCCGCCTCCAGCTGGTTCCTGCCCCGGATCGTCGGCATCTCCCAGGCGATGGAGTGGGCTGCGACCGGCCGGGTCTTCCCGGCCTCCGAGGCCCTCGACGGCCGCCTGGTCTCCAGGGTCCTCGCCCCCGAGGACCTGCTCCCGGCCGCCCGCGCGCTGGCCCGAGAGATCGCCGACAACACCTCCGCCGTCTCGGTCGCCGCGATCCGCCGGCTCATGTGGTCCGGCCTGTCGGCCGCCTCCCCGTGGGAGGCCCACCGCGCCGACTCCATGCTGATGCACGCGCTCGGCGCCGCCCCCGACGCCGCCGAAGGCGTCACCTCGTTCCTGGAGAAGCGCCCGGCCAACTTCCCCATGAAAGTCAGCCAGGACCTCCCCGAGGCGGTCCCGATGTGGCCGGTCAACCCCTACGAACTACCCTGAGGCCTATGTCCGACGTTCTCGGTCCCGACTACGAGCTCACGGTCCTGCCCATGGCCGACGACTACGAGGGGAAGGTCGTCGCCTCCCTCGTACGGCGCCGCGCCTCCGCGCCGGCGACCGGCAGGGCCGTACTCTACGTGCACGGATTCACCGACTATTTCTTCCAGACCCACCTGGCCGATCACTTCGCCGCCCAGGGGACCGACTTCTACGGCCTCGACCTGCGCAAGTACGGCCGGTCGCTGCTGCCGCACCAGACCCGCGGGTTCGTGCGCAGCGTGACCGAGTACTTCCCGGAGATCGACGAGGCGATCCGGGTCATCCGGGAGGAGCACGGCCACGACACGGTCATCCTCAACGCCCACTCCACCGGCGGCCTCATCGCCGCCCTCTGGGCCGACCGGGTCCGGGGCCGGGGCCTCGTGCAGAACCTGGTGCTCAACAGCCCCTTCTTCGACCTCAACGTCTCCGCCGGACTGCGGCTCGCCGCCGACCTCCTGCACGGCCCGCTCTCCCGGCTGCCCCCGCGCGCCGTCCTGCCCCTGGGCCTGTCCACCGCGTACGGCACCAGCCTGCACCGTGAGCACTACGGCGAGTGGGACTTCGACCTGGAGTGGAAGCCGGTCGGCGGCTTCCCGGTGCACGCGGCCTGGCTGGCCGCCGTCCGACGCGCCCAGCGGCGCCTGCACGGCGGTCTGCGGGTCGACGTGCCCGTGCTGGTGCTCTGCGCGGAGAAGGGCCTGCAACTGCGCGACTTCGCCCCCGAGGCGCAGAGCGCCGACACCGTGCTCAACCCCGAGCAGATCGCCCGCTGGTCGACCAGGATCGGCGGGCACGTCACGTGCGTCCGGGTGCCCGGCGGCATGCACGACCTGGTGCTCTCACCCGAGCCCGCGCGCAAGCAGGTCTTCGCCGAGATGGACCGCTGGCTGAACTGCTACCTGTGAGCCCGCTTCCGGGAGCGGCCCGAGACGGACCCCGGCCCGGGCCCGCGCGGGTCCGTCACCAGGGGAAGGCGAACAGGCCGTAGTAGGCCGCGGCGACGAGCAGCAGACCGGTGCTGCCGAGCACCCCGGCGATCGCGACGTACTGCGGGCGGCTGGGCTGCCAGCCCTCCCGGAACGCGGAGACGACCGCGGCGGTGGCCGTGACCTCCTGAACGAGCATCAGCACGGCCAGAACCCTGATCACCAGCCAGCCGGCGAGCACCGCCGGCCAGGCTCCCGCCTGGTTCACCGAGAACAGCACCAGCAGCATGATGAAGGCGAGCACCGAGACCAGCAGCCCCAGCCCGGTCCAGGCCATCCGGCGGAACCGCAGCCGGACGGGCGGCCAGAGGCGGGCGTTGGCCTCACCGGGCAGGTGCCGGCCGCGCAGCCGTACCACCATCGCGGCCACCGGGCCGGCCACGTAGCCGACCGCGGCCAGGCAGAGCGTGAGCCCGAGAACCGCGCCCCCGGCGTACCACGGGGCGGCGGGGACCTCGCTGGCCTCGAAGCGCTGGACCGGGGTGGCGCCCGCGATCGGCACCGAGGGCGTGGCCGTGCCCGGCAGGCCGGCGACCCAGTTGGCCAGCGTCTCGAGGTATCCGGGGGCGAACGGCCCGCCGTGCAGGCGCATGCCGTGGTCGGCCCCGTCGAGGTAGCGGATCGTGTAGGAGCGGTTGCCGCCCGCGGCGAGCGCCCGGGTGAGCGCCTGGCTGCTCTCCACGAACGGGATCGACGGGTCGCGCGTGCCGTACAGGGCCAGGACCGGCTGACGCGTCCCGCGCAGCGCGGGCTCGGCGTCGTGGCGCAGGAAGTCCATGTCGACGGCGCCCATCGCCCGGATGAGCAGCTCGCGTACCCCGGCCGGGGCGCGCAGCCGGTCCAGCTGCTCGCCCAGCGCCCAGGTGACCTGCCGCATGGGGGAGACGTTCGGCGCGGAGACCAGCACGGCGAAGGAGACGTCCTCGCTCCTGGCCGCGGCGATCGGGACCACCCAGCTCCCCTCGCTGACCCCCCAGAGCCCGGTGCGTGCCGGATCGACGTCGGGACGTCTGCGCAACTCGGCCAGGACCCGCAGCGCGTCGTCGGCCAGCAGGCCGAAGTCGCGCCGGCGGAAGTCGTAGCCCACGGTCCGCTTGTCGTAGACGAGCGTGACGATGCCGGCCCTGGCCAGCCACTCGGCCTGGGTGGTGAACTCGTCGCGCACACCGGGACCCGCCCCCTGCACGAAGACCAGCGCGGGATGCCTGCCGGGGGCGAGCGGGGCGCGGACCGTCGCCCCCAGGGTGGTGCCCCTGACCCGGACGGTGATGTCGCGCGTGCTGATCCGCCCGGTCGCGGCGACGGGCCCGGCCTCGGCCGGGGGCTGAGGGGGCAGGGTCCGGAAGACAGGGTCCGCCCTGAGCGGCGACGGGTCGAACGGCGGGGGCAGGGTGTAGCCGAGCGTCGCGAGAGCCACCATGATCAAACCGGCGGCCACGCTCAACCCGCCACGGCCCGTCCACATGCCGATCCGCTCCCCGATCGCCGTTCTGCCCGGTGCCGGTCATCCGTCCGAATCGTTTTCGCCAACCCTCTTTAGATCTTCAAGCCTACTCGGGGCAGGCGTTTTCCGGCATTCCGATATGACGCGGGCGAGAGCGGAGTGGTGAGAGTGGCAGCACTTGTCGCTGATGACTGTTAGCTTCAGGCGGATGCGGGTGCTGCACACATCGGACTGGCATCTGGGCCGATCCTTCCATCGCGAGAGCCTCCTGTCCGCCCAGGGGGCCTTCGTCGACCATCTGGTCGAGACGGTCAGGGCCGAGCGCGTCGACGTGGTCGTCGTCTCCGGCGACGTCTACGACCGGGCGCTGCCCTCGGTCGACGCGGTGGAGCTGTGCAACCAGGCGCTGCGGCGGCTGGTCGCCGAGGGCGTGCGCACCATCATGATCAGCGGGAACCACGACTCCGCGCGCCGCCTCGGGTTCGGCGCCGACCTGATCGACGCCGCGGGTGTGCATCTGCGCACCGACCCCGCCCGGGTCGGCGAGCCCGTGACGGTCGGCGACGAGACCGGGGAGGTGGCGTTCTACGGCATCCCCTACCTGGAGCCGGAGCTGGTCCGCGGCCCCTGGGAGCTGCCCGAGCGCACCCACACCGCCGCGATCGGGCACGCCATGTCGCTGGTCAGGGCCGACACGGCCCGGCGAGGCGCCCGCTCGGTGGTCCTGGCCCACGCCTTCGTGACCGGGGGGCAGGGCAGCGACAGCGAGCGCGACATCAGCGTCGGAGGCGTCGCGCACGTCCCGGCCGCGGCCTTCGACGGCGCCGACTACGTCGCCCTGGGCCACCTGCACGGCCGCCAGCGGATGACCGAGACGGTGCGCTACTCCGGTTCCCCGATCGCCTACTCCTTCTCCGAGACCGATCAGGTGAAGGGCTCCTGGCTGGTGGAGATCGGGCCGGACGGGTTCGCCGGCGCCGAGTTCGCCGAGGCCCCGGTGCCCCGGCGGCTCGGGCGCCTCACCGGCCGCCTCGACGACCTGCTCACCTCCGGCGCCTACGCCGACCACGAGGACCGCTGGCTCCAGGTGACGCTGACCGACCCGGTCCGGCCCAAGGGGGCGATGGAGCGGCTCAGGACACGCTTCGCGCACACGCTCGCCCTCTCCTTCGAACCCGAGGGCGGGGGCCAGGAGACCGCGGCCCGTCCCCGGGTGGCGGGCCGCCCCGAGATCGAGGTCGCGCTCGACTTCGTCCGGGAGGTGCGCGGCGAGGCCGCCGACGCCGACGAGACCGGCCTGCTCCAGAAGGCCATCGAGGAGTGCCGCACGAAGGAGGCGATGGCGTAGATGCGCCCGCACCGGTTGCAGATCACGGCCTTCGGCTCCTTCCCCGGGGAGGAGGAGGTCGACTTCGACGCCCTCTCCGAAGCCGGGCTGTTTTTGGTGCACGGTCCCACCGGGGCGGGCAAGACCACCGTGCTGGACGCGCTCTGCTACGCCCTCTACGGCCGGGTGCCCGGTCAGCGCGACAGCGCCAGGAGTCTGCGCTGCGACCACGCCCCGCCGGGCCGGGGGCCGCGCGTGGTCCTGGAGGTCACCATCCGGGGCCGCCGCTTCCGGATCACCCGCTCGCCCGCCTGGCAGCGGCCCAAGCAGCGCGGCACCGGCACGACCGAGGAGAAGGCCAAGGTCGTCGTGGAGGAACGGCGCGGCTCCGGCCCGTGGACCGGCCTGACCACCCGCGCCGACGAGGCCGGGGATCTGGTGAGCGGGCTGCTCGGCATGAACGCCGCCCAGTTCTGCCAGGTCGCCATGTTGCCCCAGGGGGACTTCTCCCGGTTCCTGCGCGCCGACGGCGAGGAACGCCGGAAGGTCCTGGAACGCCTCTTCTCCGTAAAGATCTACGCCGCCGCCGAGTCCTGGCTCGCCGACCGCCGCACCCAGGCCTTCCGCGACCAGCAGGCCCTCCGCAAGGAGGTCGACTCCGTCGTCAACCGCGTCGAGGAGGCCGCCGGTCCCGACCTCCTCGCCGCCCTCGCCGCGTCCTCCCCCGCGGTCTCGGCGGAGGAGGACCCGCTGGGGTGGGCGGACGCCCTCGTGAAGCTGGCCGGTGAGACGGCCGCCGCGGTGGCCCGGAGCGGGGTCGAGGGCGAGGCGGCCGTACCGCAGGCCCGAAGGCGGCTGGAGGAGGGCGTCGCGCTGGCCGACCGGCAGCGCCGTCACGCCGAGGCCCTGGCCCGGGGCCGGGTACTGGAGGAGAGCGCCGAGGAACGGGCCGATCTGGAGGCCGTCCTCGCGGAGGCGGCCAGGGCCGACCGGGTGCTGCCCCTCGTCCAGGAGGTCCGGCAGCGGGCCGAGGCCGCGGCCAAGGCCCGCGACCTGGCCGCCGACGCGCTCACCAGGGCCCTGCCCCTGACCGGGGAGACCGTCGGCCCCGAGCGTCTCACCGCGCTGGAACGGGACCGGCGGGACGAGATCACCAGGCTGGGCGAGCTGAGGGCGGAGGAGGTCCGGCTGGGGGAGATCCTCCGGGACCGCGCGGAGGCGGACCGGGAGATCGAGCGGCTGACCGGTGAGCAGGCCGGCGCGGACGCCCGACTGGAGGTCCTGCCCGGGCTCCGCGACGACGCGGAGGCCCGCCTCACCGCCGCCCGCCTGAACGCCGCCCGGCTCCCCGCCGCCGAGTCGGTCAGGGAGACGGCGGTGGCCCGGCTCCGGGCGACCGAAGAGCGCGATCGCCTCGCCGCCGGCCTGGACGCCGTCCGCCAGGAGCTGGCGGCCCTCCTCTCCGTACTCCCCCCGCAGAACGGTCCGTCCGGCGGGCTCCTCGCCCCGGACGGGAGCCTCACCGCGGAGACGCCCGGTCTCAAGGAACTGCTGGCCTCCGCCGAGCGCGAGCGCCGCGACGCCCTCGCCGGCCTGGAGGGGCTGCGCGGGGACGAGGCGCGGCTCGCGGAGCTGGAGGCGGAGCTCACCGCGCTCGACGCCGGCCTCCGCGACCTGGCGGTGCAGGAGACCGAGCTCGCCGGGACCCTGCGGGAACTGCCCGCCGCGCTCGCCGAGGTCTCGGTCAGGCTCTCCGCCGTCAGGGCCGAGGCCGCCAGGATCCCGGCGGCCGAGGCGGCGGCGGCCTCCGCCGCCGCCGCGCTGGAGGCCGCCCGGCGCCGCGACACGCTGCGCGCCGGCCTCGACGCGGCCCGCGCGGCCCAGGCCGAGGCCGTCGACCGCGCCCAGGAGCTGCGCGACCGGCTCCAGGATCTCCGGCAGGCCCGGATCGACGGGATGGCGGCCGAGCTCGCCGCCGAACTCGTCCCCGGCGAGCCCTGCGCGGTCTGCGGTTCGCCCGACCACCCCGCCCCGGCGGCCCCGGCCGACGAGGCGCCCACCGCCGACGACGAGCGCGCGGCCCAGCGCGCCTACGAAGCAGCCCTGGAGCTGCGCCAGGACGCCGAGAACAGGGCCGTCGCCCTGGCCTCCCAGTTCGAGGAGGTTCTCGCCCTCGCCGGTGACCTGACCGTCCGGGAGACGGAGGAGGCTCTCGCCGGAGCCGGGCGGGAGCTGGCCGCCCTCACCGCGGTCGCAGGGACGGAGCCGGAGCTCGCCGTCGAGGTGGACCGGGCCACCGCCGTCCTGGAGGAGACCAGAGAGCGGGCCGGGGAGATCGCCCGGCGGCTGGCCGAGGGCCGCGCCCGCCGCACCGCCGCGCAGGCCGAGCAGGCCCGGCTGGGAGCCCGCCTCGACGGGGCCCGCGGCGCCGACCCCACCGTCCGGGCGCGTCGCGAACGCCTCGCCGCGGAGTCCGCCGGCCTCGCCTCCGCCCTGGCCGCCGTCGTCCGGGTGGAGGAGGCCGCGGCCCGGTACGAAGAGGCGGCCACCAGGCACGGCATCGACCGGGCCGTCGTCCGCGGTGTCCGGCGGGAGGATTCCGAGGAGGCCGCGGACGGTGAGGGGTGCGCCGCGCCTGCCGTGCTGACCGCGGTCCGGGCCGCCGAGGATCTCGTGGAGGCGGAGCGGGTCCTGACCGGGTTGCGGGAGTCTGCGGACGCCGTACCCGCGTTCGAGGCCGAGACGGAGCGTCTGACGGCCGAGCTCGCAGAGCTCAGGGAGCGGTCACGCGAGCTCGCGGTGGCGCTGTCCGCGCGCCGCGCCGACGCCGAGCGGCTCGCCGCCGACGCCGGGCGGCTGACGGCGCGCCTCGACGAGGCCCGGGGGGAGGATCCGACGCTGGCCGCCCGGCTGGAGCGGCTGTCGGAGGAGGCCGATCTGCTCGGGGAGGCCGTCGAGGCCACCCGGCAGGAGCGGGCCGCCGAGGCCGAGCTGGAGGCGGCCGGGGTGCGGGCTGCGGCGGCGGTGGCCGAGGCGGGATTCCTCGGGCTCGACGACGCCCGTGCGGCGGTCCGCCCGGCCGCCGAGCAGGCGGAGAAGGCCGAACGGCTCCGCGCGCTCGATCAGGAGCGCGCGGCCGTCGACGCCTGGCTGGCCGACCCGGAGCTGATCGCCGCCGCGGCGCAGCCCGAGCCCGACCTGGCCGGGCTGGAGGCGGCCCGTGACGCCGCCGAGTCCGCGTACGCCGCCTTCCTCTCCGTCAGGCAGCGGGCCGAGGACCGCCGCGACCGTCTGGCCGCGCTCCGCACCGAGCTGGCCGGCTGCCTGGACCGCTGGCTGCCCGCCGCGGAACGGCACCGCCTCGCGGACCGCCTCGCCGCACTGACCAGCGGAAACTCCAGCGACAACCGATGGAGGATGCGCCTGTCGTCCTACGTTCTCGGCGAGCGTCTCCGCCAGGTCGTCGCCTCCGCCAACGAGCGGCTGGACCACATGTCGGGCGGCCGGTACCTCCTCGACCACGACCTCGGGCGTGCGGCGGGCGACCGCAGCAGGTCCGGAGGCGGGCTCGGGTTGCGGATCCTGGACGCCTGGACGGGGGTGGCCCGTGACCCCGCCACGCTGTCGGGAGGAGAGAGCTTCATCACCTCGCTGGCTCTCGCCCTCGGCCTGGCCGACGTGGTCACCGCCGAGGCCGGGGGAGTGGAGCTCGGCACGCTCTTCGTCGACGAGGGCTTCGGCACCCTGGACGAGGACACCCTGGACGGCGTTCTGGACATCCTGGACGGCCTGCGCGACGGCGGCCGGGCCGTCGGCATCGTCAGCCACGTCGGGGAGCTGCGCGTCCGGATTCCCGCCCAGCTCCACGTCCGCAAGGAACGGCACGGCTCGACCATCCGCCAGTGACGGCGGCCAGACCCGCGGCGCGCCCGCGCGGCAGGGTGCGGTGCGGGCGCGCCGCGGGCTTCGAAGGGGATCCGACACTTTCGCATTCTGTGATATTTCGATTACGCTAAGGCTTTTTCTTCCGCCGCCGATGGAACGGCATGGACAGGTCTCGGGCGTGGCGCGTCTACCTCCTCGGCGGTTTGATCGTCGTGGCGGTGTACGCGTCGATGCCGTACGGCCTGGCACGTGATCTGATGTACGTCCTCATCGGGATGTCCAGCGCTGTGGCCGCGTTCGTGGCGGCCGGCCGCTCCGGCGGCGGGGTCCGCGTGCTCTGGATGCTGATGGCGGTCGGCCAGTTCGCCGCGGCGGTGGGCGACGCGCTGTGGACCTACTACGAGCACATCGCCAAGACCGATCCCTTCCCCTCCGCGGCCGACGGGTTCTACCTGCTGCAGTACCCGCTCGTCACCGGCGCCCTGCTCCTGCTCGCCCGGCACCACCGCTCCCCAGAGGACCGGGAGGCCCTGCTGGACGGCGCCATCCTCGTCGTCGGCCTCGCCCTGCCGTACTGGGTGCTCGTGATCAGCCCGAGCATCGGCGGTTACGACTCCGCCCTGGAAGAGGTCGTCATGCTGAGCTATCCGCTGGCCGACGTGCTGCTGCTGGCGGGGCTCGTGCGACTGATGGCCACCTCGCGCGCGCAGACCTCCTCCGGACGTATGATCACCGCCGCCCTGATCCTGGTCATGGCCGGCGACGTCACCTTCGTCCTGGCCGGGGACGCGATCGTCTACGGTGTTCCGCTCTCGCTCCTGCCGTTCCTGATGTCCTATCTGACCTGGGGGGCGGCGGCGTTGCATCCCTCGGCGGCCGACCTGCTGCGCCCTACCAGCGCCACCGCCCCCTCCCTGACCAACCGGCGGCTGCTCACGTTGACGGCGGTGGTCCTGCTGGCCCCCGGGACCTTGATCGTGCAGCTCGCCTTCGGCCTGGAGCTGAGTGCCTGGGCGGTCTCGATCACCTCGGTCGTGCTGTTCGTCCTGGTCGTGGCCAGGATGGCCATCATGCTGCGGCGCATGCAGCATCAGGCCCGCAGGCTGGATGAGATTGCCCGCACCGACACCCTGACCGGTCTGCCCAACCGCCGCACGATGGACGCCCAGCTCGCCCGCGAATACGAGCGCGCCACGCTCGACGGCACCCCGCTGACACTGGCGATGATCGACTTGGACCGCTTCAAGCTATTCAACGACACCCACGGCCACCAGGGCGGGGACGAGCTGCTGGCGGGCGCGGCCACCGCCTGGAGCCTGGTGCTCGCCAGCGACGACATGCTGGCCCGCTACGGCGGTGAGGAGTTCGTGCTGCTGATGCCGGGTCGCGGCCTGGACGATGCCGAGCACCTGCTGGCCGCTTTGCGTGTGGTGACGCCGCAACGGCAGACCTTCTCGGCGGGCCTGGCCCTGTGGGACGGCCGGGAGACCCCGCTGGAGCTGCTCCGCCGGGCCGACACCGCGCTGTACGCCGCAAAGGAGGCCGGCCGCGACCGCGTCATGCGAGCCGCCCCGGCCGAGGAGAATGCAATGGCCGGGCCACCGACCGGTAACGTTCTGCAATAGAATTACGACGCCCTGGAGTCTAAAGGGTATGGCCGGCCTGCCGATGGAGTGGTATGGGCACTTCTCGAGCGTGGTGTGTTTACCTCTTGGGCGGCGTGGCCGTTCTGGTGGTCTTCATGCTGCTGCCGTATGGAATGCCGCGTGATGTGCTGTATGCCTTGATTGCGTTTTCCTGCGCGGTGGCGATCCTGTGGTCGGCTGCTCGCCTCCGGAACGCCACCGCCCTGCCGTGGGTGCTGATGGGAGTCGGCCAGCTCGCCGTGGTCGTCGGCGACAGCCTGTGGGTCTACTACGAGCACATCGCCGAGGTGAACCCCTTCCCCTCCGTGGCCGACGGGTTCTACCTGCTGCAGTACCCGCTCGTCACCGGCGCCCTGCTCCTGCTCGCCCGGCACCACCGGTCCGCCGGGGACCGGGAGGCCCGGCTGGACGCCGCCATCCTCATCGTCGGGCTGAGCCTGCCCTACTGGGTGCTGCTGATCAGTCCGAAGATCGGCCACTACGACTCCGTCCTCATGCAGGTGATCGCGCTGGGCTACCCGCTCGGCGACGTGCTGCTGCTGGCCGCGCTCGTGCGGTTGCTGACCGGCGCGGGCGCCCGGACGCCCGCCTTCCGGATGATCGCCCTGGCTCTGGTCTGCGTTCTCACCGGAGATGTGGTCTTCGTCATGCTGGAGGACCCTCAGGGGTTCAGCGTCTCCCTCGGTGTCCTGCCGTTCCTGATGTCGTATCTGGTCTGGGGGGCGGCGGCGTTGCATCCCTCGGCGGCCGACTTGCTGCGCGCCACCCCGGAGACGGTTCCGTCGCTGACCAACCGGCGGCTGCTCACGTTGACGGCGGTGGTCCTGCTGGCCCCCGGGACCTTGATCGTGCAGCTCGCCTTCGGCCTGGAGCTGAGTGCCTGGGCGGTCTCGATCACCTCGGTCGTGCTGTTCGTCCTGGTCGTGGCCAGGATGGCCATCATGCTGCGGCGCATGCAGCATCAGGCCCGCAGGCTGGATGAGATCGCCCGCACCGACACCCTGACCGGTCTGCCCAACCGCCGCACGATGGACGCCCAGCTCGCCCGCGAATACGAGCGCGCCACGCTCGACGGCACCCCGCTGACACTGGCGATGATCGACTTGGACCGCTTCAAGCTATTCAACGACACCCACGGCCACCAGGGCGGGGACGAGCTGCTGGCGGGCGCGGCCACCGCCTGGAGCCTGGTGCTCGCCAGCGACGACATGCTGGCCCGCTACGGCGGTGAGGAGTTCGTGCTGCTGATGCCGGGTCGCGGCCTGGACGATGCCGAGCACCTGCTGGCCGCTTTGCGTGTGGTGACGCCGCAACGGCAGACCTTCTCGGCGGGCCTGGCCCTGTGGGACGGCCGGGAGACCCCGCTGGAGCTGCTCCGCCGGGCCGACACCGCGCTGTACGCCGCAAAGGAGGCCGGCCGCGACCGCGTCATGCGAGCCGCCCCGGCCGTCGGCCGCCGGCCGGAGCCGGTCAATAGCCGCGAGTACGGCGGGCCGCCGGGCGCAGGACCCGCTTGGTCAGCTCCGAGCCGGTGACCGCCCGCAGGATCTCCGCTCCCAGGATGACGCCGGCGCCCAGCGCGAGCGCGGTCGAGAGCGCCTGAAGCAGGCTGACCAGACCGGCCTCCGGGTGGCCGAGGCTGATCTCCAGCATGCCCCGGTACAGGGCCGTGCCCGGCAGCAGCGGGCAGATGGCCGGGACGGTGAGGACGAGCGAGGGCACCAGGGCGCGTTGCGCGTAGGCGGTACCGAGCAGGCCGATCACCGTCGCCGAGACGGCCGTGGCCAGCACCACCGGAACCTGCCACACGGTGATGAGCTGCACGAAGACGACCCAGATCAGACCGCCGCCGATCGACGCCTGCAGCAGGTACCGGGGCGGCACGAGCAGAGCGACGGCGAACGTCAGCGTCACCCCGACCGCCCCGACGAGCTGGTCGGCCCGCAGGGAGAGCGGAGCGACGGGCACGTTCTCCACGCTCAGCGGCACGCCGAACCGCACCGCCGCGTACAGCGTGATGCCGATTCCGGAGATCACGGCGGTGAGGGTGAAGAAGACCTCGAACAGCCGGCCGGTCGCCGTCACGTACTCACCGGCGATTCCGTCCTGCACGCAGGCCACCATCAGCCGCCCCGGCAGCAGCGCGATCACCGCGCCGACCACCACCGCGGAGGCCCGCACCGGCGCGTCGATCGCGATCATCAGCACCGCGACCAGCGAGCCGAGCAGCGCGGCGACCGCGAGCTGGAAGAACTCCGCCACGCCGCGCCGGGCCAGCCAGGCGCTCACCCGGTCGCCCAGCACGGTGGCGGAGAACGCCGCCAGCGCCACCCTGGCCCCGCCGCCGACCAGCAGGCTCGCCGAGGCCGCGATCAGCGCGAGCGCGGTGACCAGCAGCCAGTTCGGGTAGACCGGCACCCGCCGGGTGATCCTCCTCAGCCGCGCCTCGGCCTCGCCGAGCGGGATCGACCCGTCGGAGGCCTCCCGGACCAGGTCGTGGACGGCGATCAGCCGGTCGTAGTCGGGCAGGCGGCGACGTACCCGACGCTCGGCGGTGACCGGGGCCCGGCCGTCGGCGGGCACGTGCGACAGGGTGATGGCCGACAGGTTGACGTCGGCCTCGCAGTGCGGCACGGCGTAGGCGTTGGTGATCGTGCGCATGCTGCCGGAGACGGTCTCGGTGGCCTCGCCGCTGCCGAGCAGCAGTTCGCCCACGCGAAGCGCCAGCGCCATGGCGCGGTAGGCGTCGCGCTGAACGGGCGCCTGGTCCAGCGACGATCCCGGCACCGGCCCCTCCACGTCGTGTCCTGCCGAACCCAGACCGTCGCGTGCGGCGGAGCGGCGCGTCACGACGGGCTCCGCGAGCACGCGCCGGACCCCGGAAGACTCCTCGGAACGGACTCCGTCACGAGATTATCCGCTGACCGCGGCGGCGAGGGCGCGCACCCGCCCGGCGTGGCGGTCATGACCGATGACCACAGGTGGTTCGTTGTACGGCATGGCGTCGGAGGAACGGCGCAGCTTGATGTACTGGCCGCAGGCGTCCACCGCGTAGGGCTCCATGTCGTCCTGGAGCGCGCCGATCACCGTGATCCCGTATGTCTCGCCGATCCGGCGGAACAGCGCCACGGCCTCGCGCCGGTGCTCCTTGCCGAGGTTGCGGCCCAGCTCGTCCAGGACCAGGCAGAGGTGCCCGCCGCCGGAGGAGGCGATCGCCGCCGCGCAGACCAGCTTCACGGCCTTCTCGTCCATCAGCGCCGTGTTGGCCCGCCGGTTGTAGGGCACGAAGCCCTGGCCCTCGCCCCGGCGCCACTTCGGGGTGACCCGCCACGCCCAGCGCTGCTCCGGGTCGGCGGGGGCCGGCGGGACCGGGAACTCCAGTGTCGCGCCGTACCCGCCGTAGGAGGTGTCGAGCTTGTCGAACTCCTCGGCCACCCGGGTCAGCCGCGCCTTGATCGCCGCGGTCAGCGCCGCGCGGTGCACGGCGGTGGACTGGGCCGCCTCCTCGGCGCCCTTGGCGGCGGCGGCCAGGTCCCGCTGCCGGGTGGCGAGCTGGGCCTCGATCTGCCGGCGCTGGTGTCGTTCGTACTCCTCCTGGGCGCGCAGGTAGGACGAGAGCGCCGCGCAGACGCCGGGGAAGGAGGCCTGCTCCCGCGCGGTCCGGCCGGCGCCGGGCGTGGCCCGCTCGCGGAGCAGGAAGCGCAGCTCGTCGGGCATCTCCTCGTCCTCGCCGGGAAAGGTGTCGCGCAGCGCCTCGTCCAGACGGCGCTCGGCCGTCCGCCACCACTCCTCGGCGGTCAGCGGGCGTTCGGGCTCGGGCAGCGCGCGCAGCCACTCGTGCGCCCCGTCGGCCGTGCCGCCCCACTCCTGGGCCAGCGCCTCCAGTCCAAGCGCCTCTCGCTCCGCGGCGACCCCGGCCGCCTGCCGGCCGGCCTGGTCCCGCTCGGCATCGAGACGGGCCCGGCGGCCCTCCAGCCGCTCGATCTCCATGTTCCTGGTCCTCGCGCGGAAGTCCAGGGCACCGGCCCGCCGCTCCGCCTCGCCGACCTTCGGCGTGAGATCGGCCAGCGCCTCGGTCAGCTCGGTGAGCCGGGCCCGCCGTTCGGCCAGCCGCCGCTCGACGTCGGCCAGCTGCACGGCCGCCTTCGCGCCCTCCAGGCGTCGTCCGGCCTCGGCTACCCGCTCCTCGGCCGCCCGTACGGCCTCCGCCGCCTCCTCCTGCGCGTCGCGCGCCCGGTGCAGCCGCAGCTCGGCGGCCTTGATGCGGGCCTCCCTGCCGGTTGCCACCGCCTCGAACGACCCCACCACGGTGACGCCCGACGCACTGACCAGCACCGATCCGGGCAGCGCGGCCAGCGCCCGTGCCGCCGCCGCCAGGTCACCGGCGTCCACGACGACCGCGTGCTCACGCGGCCATCCCCCGGACCCCGTGACGGAGGCCAGGGCCTCCGTGCGGTCGCCGTTCCCGGCCGCGCCGTCCGGCGCCGCCGCGCCGTCACGGGCCTGCTCGGCCACGTCGATCGCGTCGAGCAGGCCGGTCGCGCCGACACCCGCCTCGGCGAGCGCCTTGAGCTGGGCGGCGGCCGGCCCGCCCTCGGCGTCGTCCAGCGCGGCCCGGGCGCCGTCGACTTCGCGGTCGGCCACGCCCAGGGCCTTCAGCGCCTCGTTCAGGCCGGCCCTGCTCCGGGCCAGCTCGCCCTCGGCGGTCTCCACGTCACGGCCGTCGGCAAGTCTGCGCCGCTCCTCCAGCCCGGGGACCAACCCGCGCAGCTCGTCGGCCGAGCTCGTGGCCACGGCCCGGTCGGCCTCGAGCTTGGCCGCCCGCGCCTGCAGGGCGGTCAGCTCCTCACGGGCCTCGGCCAGGCCCCGGTCCAGCGTGTCGTCCTTCAGCGCGGCGATCTCCGCCCGGACCGCCTCGATCGACTCCGCTGCATGCTCGCCCGCCCGGCGGAACCGCTCCAGCTCGGCGGCGAGGGCCTCGTCCCGCCGGGCCGCCTCGGCGAGCCTGCGCGCCAGCCGCCCCCGCCAGCAGCGCAGCGCGTCGGCCAGGTGCACCCTGGCCCGGTCGCGCCGGTCGAAGGCCTCCAGCAGCGCCCGCGACTCGTCCTCGAACTCCTTGAGCAGCTCCATGGCCCGGGTGGCCCGGACCCGCTTGGCGTGCTCGTCGCGCCGGGCCTCCCGCTCCTGGTCGAGCTCGGAGTCCAGGCCGGTCAGCGCGGCGATCGCCTCGAAGACCCGCTCGGGGGAGATCTCGTTGAGCGGCTGGGAGAGCAGGTTGGTGGCGACCTTGCTCCGCACCGAGGTGGACAGGAACGACACGCACCGCACGCGGTCGCCGTACAGGAACCTGGTCAGGTCGCGCGCCACCACGTCACGCCGGCCCGCCGAGCGCGGCAGGGTCGCCCAGACCTCGTCCGCCCGCGCCACCCGCTCCGCTTCGGAGGGGGCCGAGGCCGCCCGCACCCCCCGGGTCCACCGGATCTCCAGGTGCGGGGCCTCCTGGTTGACCCTCAGCCACACGGTCACCGCGTCGTCCATCGTGTCGGCCCCGGCGAAGACGCCCACGATGTAACCGTGGGTGGCGCTGGCCCAGGTCCGCCCGCCCGCCCCGGCCGCGAGCTCGGCGTTGAACAGCAGCTCGGAGACGGCCTTGGCGCCGGAGGCGAAGCGCCACTGCTCGTCGCCGAGCAGCGCTGTGATCATCGCGATGAACGACGACTTGCCCGCGCCGTTGGAATCCTTCGGCCCGGCCCCGGCCACCACGATCAGCGTGCCCGGTACGGTCGGCACCAGGTGGGTGGAGAGCCGGGAGATGTTGACGGCCTGCACGGCGATCAGCACGCGGTCGCCGACCACGTTCTCGCCCGGCGCGTTCGCCTGGACGTCCACCGGCACCAGACTCGGCTGCTCGGTCAAGCTCGTCGTTCCTTCCCTCGGGGCGGTCGTGTTCGGGGCGGTCCCTCCGCCCGTCGTGCTCACCGGCGGCCCGCCCGTACGGCCGCCGCCAGCGGGGTGTGCGGTCCCGCGGCGAGGATCAGCTCCTCCTGCAGGCGCCGCCGGGCCGCGCCGGTCAGCCGGTGGAACTGCGGGCCGGGCACGTAGCCCCCCGCCTCCTCCCCGGCCTTCACCTGGCTCACCAGCCCGGCGTGCCGCAGGCTCCGCAGCGCGGTCTCCAGCTCACCGATCGGCAGCCGGGTGTGCCGCCGCAGCTCCTCCACCTGTGCCGGGAACGGCGACAGCCAGCCGTCGGCGGGCAGCCGGCCCTCGGCGCGGGGGATCGCCACCGAGTGGATCAGCACCAGGGTCAGCACGGCGCGCCCGGCCTCGTCCGGGACGGTGCCCGCCCCGGCCGCCGCATCGTCGGCGTAACCGGAGGTCCACGTCTCGCGTCCCTGGACGAGGACCCGTCCCCGGCGCCGGAGCAGCTCCGCCAGCACCCGTCGCAGCACCGGGTCTCGCAGCGCGGCGAACCTGGCCTCGTGGACCGGCTCGGCCGCGTGCTCCACCGCCATGAACGCGGCGACGATCTCCGCCCGGTGGCGCTCGTCGAACGGGCCGAGCAGATCTTCGTCGACTCCCTCGGGCACGGTGACGCTCGCGGAGGCCCCCGAGGACCCGGCGGTCTCGGCCTGCCCGGCGGTGGGCAGCACGTCCAGCCCGGCCGGCTCCTCCCCGGGTCCGGGCAGCCGGCGCATCAGCTCGCGTAGCTGCGTATGGGACCCGGCGGGCCAGGACGCGCACCGGGGGCCGAGCCGTACCAGGCCGTCACCCACCACCAGCCAGGCCGAGTCGTGCAGGCGGCGCAGCGCGCCGACGGCCCAGCTGCGCATGAGATCGTCGCCGCGGCCGATCAGCGCCCGGTAGGCCGCCAGCACGTCGTCCACCGGCGCGGGCGTCCCCGGCCAGGGGTCGGCGGTCAGGTCGCTCCAGCAGCACTTCAACGCGGCGGCCAGCACCCGCCGGGTCTCCCCGGACCGTTCCACATGCACCGGGGCCGTGTGGTACTCCTCCAGGAGCGAGGGGGTCGCCCCGTCGGGCCAGGCGGGCAGTGCGAAGCCGGTCCCGTCGCCGCGCGCCAGCCGCACCATCCCCGGCGGGGCGGGCTCGTCCGCGCCCAGGGGGAGCGGCCCGGTCGCCCGCGCCCGGGCGTGCGCCGACGCGGCGGCCGTCACGCCCATGGCCCCGGACTCGGGGGTGGTGGTGCGGGCCCCGGACTCGGGGGTGGTGGTGCGGGCCCCGGACTCGGGGGTGGTGGTGCGGGCCCCGGGCTGCGGTGGGCCGGGCTCAGGCGTCACGGCCGGTCCTCTCCAGGACGCCGTGGGAGAGCCACGCGGGTTCGGCGCCGGGAGCCGCGGTCAGCCCGCCGGTCCAGCGCAGCCGGTAGGGGGACTCGGGACGCAGGTCGATCGAGACGAGGTCGGCCAGGAGGCGGCGGGCGGAGACCCACTCGCCGTCGGCGGTGAGCAGCTCCTCCAGCCGGGCCGCGGAGCGTCCGGCGAGCGCCGCCTCCGCGACGGAGGCCAGCCGGTCGAGGCCGCCGGGGGCCGCCTCGTGGGAGTCGGCGGGGCCGGGATCGGGCAGGGGCGAACGCGGGGGAGTGGGCTGGGCCGGGGCGGGGCGGGGGCTCTCGTCGACGGCCCGGACGATCGCCGCGGGGTCGTGCCACGGGGCCGGGGCGTCGAACACGAAACCGTCGAGCACGGCGGCCAGACGCTCCTTGCTGGCGGTCTGGGCGAAGGTCCGCCAGGTCTCGGCGGGCAGCAGCGTCAGGTTCCGGGTCGTGCCCGCGGAGTCGGCCAGCCGCCCGGCGGCGCGGCGGGAGGCGTCGCTGTAGGCGTAGATCGCGGCGCGCAGCTCGGTGCAGGTGCGGTCGAGGTCGGGCCAGCGGGTCAGGATCGTGCCGTGCAGGCTCTGCGCCCGCAGCGCGATCTCCTCGGTGCCCCAGAGCTTGGGGGCCTGCTCGCGCAGCTCCTCGATGGTGCCGCTGGTCAGCGTGACCAGCTCCAGCGCCCAGAGCCGGAACGCCCGCGCCAGGTTGTGCGCGCTGGCGCGCGCCTCCTCCATGGTCGTGCGCGGGTCGGCGACGTTGAGGTCCTCCAGCGCGAGCAGCCGGTGCATCTCCGACTGACCGCCGTCGTCCATCATCCGCCGGATGAACATCAGCCCCACCACACTCGTGAACGAGGCCCGGTAGCGGAGCTGGTTGGGCTTGGGGAACACCTCGCGGATCGCGCCGAGCCCCTTCAGCACCCGCAGGCGGTTGTCGAACATCTCCAGCGGGTAGGCCCGGCAGGCGTGCCGCATCTGCTCGTGGGTCAGCCACTCCTCCCCGGCCTCGGCGAACGCCGCGAACAGCGTCTCGGCGATGTCGACCAGCACGGGGTCGTCCACGACCGCGCCGCTGTCGCGCGCGAGCGCGGCGAACATCCGGCGGTAGGTCGAGAGCACGGCCTCCTCGCCGAGGGCGGAGTCCAGCGTGATCTCGTGGTTCGTCTCTGGCACGCGGTATACCGTACGGCCTGCGCCCGACAGTCCCGCCGCCGAAGTCCTCACCGGCCGGAGGCGATGGGCGTGTCCGTCTCCCGCCACTCCTGTTACGTCTGACCAAATCAGGGTAAAGGGTAACCGTTTGATACCTGTGGGTAAGCAACAGCGGTGCGCGAGGCCTGTCACATCAGGGTGAAGGGGAACATTCTGTGATCAGCGCTCTGATCGCCGAGGACATGCATCTCATTCGGGGCGCGATGGCCGCTCTGCTCTCCACCGAGCAGGACATCACCGTTGTCGACGAGGTCGGGCACGGTGACGAGGTCGTGGGCGCATGCCTGCGCCACCGGCCCGACGTCGCGCTCATCGACATCGGCCTGCCCGGTACCGACGGCATCACTGCGGCGGCCGAGCTGCGCCGCAGGCTCCCCTCCTGCAACACGGTGATCCTGACGGGTCTGGCGACGCCCGCGGCGTTGCGCAGGGCCCTGGACGCCGGGGCACGAGGCTTCTTCGTCAAAGACACCCCCGCCGGGCAACTGGCCGAGTGCGTGCGCCGCGTCATGGCCGGCGAGCGGGTGGTCGACCCCGAACTGGCCGTCGCCGCCCTCAACGCCAGGAAGAACCCGCTCACATCCCGGGAGCTGGAGGTCCTCAAAGTGGCCGCGGAGGGAGCGCCGGTCGACGAGATCGCCGACCGGCTCTTCCTGTCGGGCGGCACGGTCCGCAACTACCTGTCGCGGATCCTCGCCAAGGTGGGGGCGAGGACGCGGGTGGAGGCCATCAGGATCGCCAGGGAGGACGGCTGGCTGTGGCCGGAGGACGTGACCGAGATCGGGCTGGTCCGCTACCGCTCGCGCACCTGAACCCGGGGCGGGTGCGGCTCCGTCCGCACGGCTCGCACCCGGGCGCCTGCGGGGTCCCAGTGGCCGGCCAGGTCGGCGTAGAGCGGTGAGCGGGCGAGCATCTCCTCGTGCCGCCCCAGCATCACGCGCGTGCCGTCCATGACCAGGACGCGCCGGGCGCGCAGGGCCGAGGTCAGCCGGTGGGCGATGACGAGAAGCGTTGCGCCGCGGCGGGCGAACGCCTCCTCGGCGCGTGCTTCCGCCACCGGGTCGAGATGGCAGGTCGCCTCGTCGAGGACCAGCAGGCGGGCGGGGGCCAGGTAGGCCCGGCACAGCGCGACCAGCTGGCGTTCGCTCGGCGAGAGCATGCCGGAGCGGATCTCGGCGGAGTAGCCGCCCACCCGGTCCACCAGGCCGGACAGGCCGACCGCGGCGACGGCGGCGTCCACGTCGGCGTCGGACGCCCGCGCGAGGTAGGTCAGGTTCTCCATGAGCGATCCCCGGAAGACGTAGGACTCCTGTGGGATGAGGACCCGTTCGGCCCGGTCGAGCCGGTGGGCGGGCACGCCGCCGACGGTGATCCGGCCGGCGCCGGGTGTCAGGAGACCGGCCAGGAGCGCGGCGAGGGTGGACTTGCCGATCCCGCTGGGCCCGACCACGGCGATGTGGTCGCCGTCGGGGATGGACAGGGCGAGGCCGTCGATCACCGGTTCGGCGTGCGGTCCGTAGGCGAACGTCACTCCGCGCAGCTCGACCCGCCCGTCCCGTCCCGGGAGGAGGTCCGCCACCGGCCGGTTCCCGTCGTCCGGCCCGCGGGGGCCCGCGATCCGCTCCAGCGAGACCCGTAGGCGGACCCCGCTGACGCCCAGGCCCTGCACGAGGTTGCCCAGGGCCGGTGCCAGCGACTGCGTCACGTAGGCCAGGGCGCCCAGGATCGTCCCGGCGCCCGCTCCCTCGGTCAGCAGCCAGGGGGTGCCGGCCAGCACCAGCAGGACCGGCAGCCGGCCGCCCACCGCGAGCGACAGGCTCCGGACGGCGGTCACCCGGGCGAGCGAGAGCCCCGTCTCCGCCTGCTCCGCCACCCGGTGCCCGAGCGCGGCGGCCATCCGGTCCTCCGCCCCGCAGGCCGTGATGTCGCGCAACGCGCCGACCGCGGCGGCGACCGACTCGGTGGTCCGCTCGTCGGCCAGGAGGAACTCCCGCTGCCGCCCGGCCAGCGCCGGCAGCGAGAGCAGGAACAGGCCGAGACCGGTGACGAAGGGTGGCAGCACGAGCACGAGCACCTGCGGCATCAGCGTCGCCATGCCGAGCACCACGCTCACCGCGGTGAAGGCGAAGGACCGGACGACCGTGATGACCGAGGCGAGGGCGTCACGGGCCATCTCCGCCTGGAGGTTCGAGCGCGCCACGGCCGAGCCGTCCACGCCCCGGCCCAGCCGGGCCGACCGGTCCAGCGCGCTCCCGACGACGTGGCCGAGCAGGTCCTCGCGGAACGGCTCCACGATGGCGGCGATGGTCAGTATGACCTGCCGGGTCGCGGCCGCGGCCACCAGCCAGGCACCGCCGAGGAGGGCCAGCCAGGCGAATCCCGTTCCGGGCCGCCCGGCGGCGAAGCCGTCGTCGATCGCCCGCGCGACGGCGAGACCGACGACGAGCGCGGGCGCGGTCTCCACGACCGACCACAGGCCCAGTCCGGCCAGCAGACGCGGGTCGCGGCGGAGCGCCCTGCGGACCGGCCGGTTCACGGGGTGTCCACCCGGCTCATCCCATTTCGGTGGCTCGGCCCGGTCTCGCCGGGTACGGCCGGCCGGGCCTGGAAGACCGCCCGATAGCGGGGGTCGCCCCACAGGATGCGGTGCCGGTCGCAGGCGCGCATCCGGCCCTCCTCCAGCCAGATCACCCAGTCGGCCGCCGCCGCGGTCGCGACCCGGTGGGTCACGATCAGCCGGGTGCGGTGCCCCATCTCGCCGGAGAGCGCCGTGGCCACCTGGTGTTCTGTGGCGGTGTCAAGGCTGGAGGTGGCGTCGTCCAGGACGAGCAGGCGCCGCCCCTGCGCGAAGGCCCGGGCCAGGCCGAGCCGCTGTCGCTCCCCGCCGGACATCGGCGCGTCCTCCGGGCGCGTGTCGTATCCCAGCGGGAGCCGGCGTACGAACGCGTCGGCGCACGCCGCCCGGGCGGCCGTGCGCAGGGCTTGCGGGTCGGGGTCGCGCAGGCCGAGGCCGATGGCGTCGGCCACGGTGTCGCCCACCAGGACGGGTCGTTCGAAGGCGTAGCCGACGGCTCCGCGCAGCGCCTCACGGGACAGGTCGGGCAGCGGAACGCCGTCGAGGGAGACGGTGCCGCGGGCGGGATCCGTCAGGCGGCCGGCGAGGGCGGCGAGGAGCGACTTCCCCGCGCCGGAGCGTCCGACCACCGCCACCGCGCATCCGCCCGGGACGACCAGACTGACGTCACTCAGCCCCTCCACGCTGACGCCCTCCAGCTCCAGGGTGCCGGGACCGGGCGGAAGCCGCCGGTCACCGTACCGCCGGGGGCTGCCGGAGATCAGCTCGACGATCCGCCCCGCCGAGGCGCGTGCCCTGGCCAGCCGGCTCATGTACCCCAGTGCCGCGCCGATCCCGGCGCCGAGCATGGTGTAGCGGGCGGCGGAGTACAGCTCTCCGGCGGACAGGCCGCCGGCGGCCAGGCGGAGGCCGCCCACGCCGAGCACGGCCACCTCCAGCAGCGGGACCACGAAAGCCCCCTGCATGCCGGCGCGGGCGTTGGCCCGCCACAGGTCCATGGCGTGGGCGCGCAGCCGGGGGAGCGCGGTCAGCACCCGCGCCTTCTCCCGGGCGAGCGTGCCGGCGGCGGCGATCGTGCGGGCCCCGGCCAGCGCGTCGGTCAGGCGGGCGGCGATGTCGCCCTGGGCCTCCTGGTAACCGGCGGCCAAGGAGGTGCTCACCCTGAGGAAGGCCCGCAGCACCAGCAGGATGCCGGTGAGCCCGGCGGCCAGGGTCGCCGTCAGCCAGGGGTCGATGAGGGTGAGCGCCACCAGGCTGCCCGCGGTGGGGACGATCAGCGCCGCGCCGGTGATGACGGTCTCCGGTGCGCGGCCGGCCTCCTCGACGTTCACGCCCGTCCTGGTGGCCAGCTCTCCCTCCGAGAATCGGCGGTTCAGAACGGGTCCGGCGCCGAGTACGTGGTGGACGATCCGCCGGCGCAGCCACTGCGCGGCCCGTGCGTTGCCTGAACCGGCCGCCCAGACGCCGAGGGCGTCGCACAGCACGGCCGTGGTCACGATCGCGGCGCAGGCGCCCAGCCACGTCCCGCCTGCGGGTTCGGCCGCGACCAGGCCGTCGACGGCCCGGCCCAGGACGAACGGGAGCGTCAGCTCCGCGAACGCGCCGGTGACGGAGGCGACCGCCAGGACGCCCGGCCAGGGGCCGCCCCGCCGAACGGCCTGGACAACGAGCCGATCCGCTGCCTGCACCGGTTCCCCTCCTGGTCCGTCGTGATATGTCGGACATCGGACGTGCCCGGGACGGCTTCCATCGCCGGCCGTCCCGGGCACGTCATGCCGCTGCTAGCAGACGGCGCTCAGGGTGCTGTCGTGGTGGCTGCAGAGCAGGAGGCTGACGGTGCTGTCGGGGCCGCCCTTGGTGGCGGATTCCAGGGCCTGGAGGTCGAGAAGAGCCATGGGGATCATTCCTTTTCGTGGTTGTCCGAATGGGTGTCCGAATTAGTTCGGGCCGGGGATCGGCGGTGGGTCACTCGCGGGCGGCCATCGGGGCGTTCGCGAGTCCGCCATGGCGGTCCGGGGCGGTGAGCGTGCCGTTGCGGCCGTCGCCGGCGGGGGTTTCCCCGACCGGAGGTCGGAGGAGATCATCTGCTGTCACCTCCTTCAGCGGCTCGCCGGGGCGGTGGGGCCGCCCGGTGGTTGCGTGCGCGGGTGACGCCGAGGGCGTGGCGTCCGCGCCGCCGGGCGGCTGGACAGAAGGCCGGAGGAAGGGCAGGGAGACCGGGCGGTCGTGCAGCGCGGTGCTCATCGCGAAGAGGACCCCGGCTGTGCCGGTCGCGAAGTCCATGGACAGCCGGAGCAACTGGTCACCGGGGAAGGCCAGCCCGTCGCCGTAGGGCAGTGCATGCCAGTCCAGTCCCCGTACCAGCCCGGCCAGATCGGCGGAGGGATCGTCCGGATCCGGTCCCATGCCCCCGGCCTGCGCCGCGATTATGCCGCTCCGCCCGGCGAACAGGCCGGACTGCACGAAGAAGCGCGCCCGGGTGACGCGCCGGCAGCCGTCGAGGGCGGCGCGGAAGGTCTCGTCGTCGCGGTGGGTGAGGTAACGGGCCAGGACCAGGCCGATTCCCGAGGACCCCTCGTCGAGGTAGGGCAGCGTGCGCCAGCCCTGGTCGACATGGAGCGAGCCGTCGGAGGTCGTCGTGCACCGCCGCAGATCCTGGCGGAGCGCGATGGCCGCCCGGTCGAGCAGCGCCGTGTCACCGGTCCGCTCGTAGGCGTGCAGGAACAGCAGGGCGGGCCCCGAGGAGCCGTACATCAGGCCGGCGCGGGGGTCGGCCCCGCCGCTGATCTCCGGCACGTCGCCGGGACCTCCGAGGCGGTCGGCGCAGACGTCGGCGATCCGCAGGCCCGCCTCCGACAGGGAGCGCTCACCGGTCCTCGCGGCCAGGTGCAGCAGGTTCAGCCCGATGCCGGACAGGCCGCCGAACAGGCCGAGGTCCAGCGCGTCGGACTTCTCGCGCAGGCATCTGTCGACGACGTCCAGGGCGTCCTGGCGGTGACCGAGCAGGTCGAGAACGTACGCGACGCCGTGCAGCCCGTCGTAGAAGCCCAGGTGCGTCCCCGGCCGGGGGGCGGCCGCCCGCGGGCGCAGCCACTGCTCGTACTCGGGGAAGCGACCGGCTCCGGCCTCCTCCAGCGCGTAGAGCACTCCTGCGGCCCCGTGGGCGAGGTTGAGACCCCCGCCCGGCTGGAACTGCGCCGGGTCGCCGGGGAAGAGCCGGTCGTCCCGGTCGGGGGTGGCGCTCGCCCGGATGGCCCGGACCATCGCTTCCCGGACCCGCGGCCAGCCGTCGCGGTCCACCCGGGGAAGCGGCGCCGCCGCCACCGGCTGGGCGCCCATGATGGTGGTGACCGCCTCGTCGATCACCGCCGGCGGGACCGGGAACGCCTCCATGACGAGCCGGCCCAGGTGCGGCGTCTTGGACCTGGCGAGCGGCAGCACGGCCGTCAGCTGGGGGGCGAACAGCCCCAGGCACAGGCAGGCCAGGGCGTAGTCGTCGATCTCGGTGCCCCGGCGGTCGCGCGGCGAGGCGAACGCCGGGTGGGCCAGGGCGGTGCGCTCGCGCCTGTCGGCCAGGGTCGCCACCTCGTAGTCGATCAGGACCGGACGGCCCTCGTCGGTGACGAGGACGTTGCTGGGATGCAGGTCGCCGAAGACCACCCCGCGCCCGTGCAGCGACTCGACCGCCTGGCGGACCCGTGCGAGTGTGCCGAGGGCCCACTCGGTGTACTCGGCCAGGTCCTGAGGGTCGCAGGTGGTGTGAACCAGGGGATATCTGCGCACGATCAGTTCCTGGAGGGGAGTGCCGTCGACGAATTCCTGGACGAGGAAGTGGTGGTCGCCCAACGTGAAGTAGTCGACCGGCGCCGGGGCCACGTCCAGCCCGGACAGCCGCCGCAGGATGTCGCGCTCGTGCGCCAGCCGCGTCACCGCGTCCCTGCCGGCGGCGTCGAGACCGGCGTACGGCCGAGCCTCCTTGAGCACCACCTTCCGGCCGGTGCGCACGTCGTGTCCCAGGTACACGCCCCCGCCGTTGGAGAACTGGATGACGCTGTCGATCGTGTACGGCAGGCCGTCGGTGGTGACCGCGTTGCGGGCGGCCAGATGGGGTTCGAGGAAGGCCGGCAGGGTCACCCAGGGCGGCACGCTGAAGGACGGGCTCCGGACGTCGGGGACCAGGTTCCCCTCACCGTCCTCGACGGCCAGCACCCGTTCGCCGTTCGCGTCGAGGCAGTGGCGCGGCACGAAACCGCCGTAGCGGACGAAGAGCGGGCCCTCGCCGTAGCGGAGGTCGCTGAGGATGTAGGGCCCCCTGACCCCGCGGAGCAGGACGTCGAGCTCCTTCAGCGTGAGTTCCAGCTGGCTGTCGTCGACCGGGTAGACCGTCAGCAGCTTGCCGCTGGATCCCCGGGAGGCGGTCTTGGAGTTGACCATGGTCATGACCGGCCGGCTGCGCAGGAACTTGAACGGGATGTTCCGCGGTACGCAGTAGTCCCACACTCTCTCCATGGTGTGCTCGGCGTCCTCGACGCACGCCGAGACGTGGATCTTCCATCCCTGGAGAGCGGCCAGCCCGCCTGGGGGGACGTAGTACATCCATGTCTCGGTCGACTGATGCGCCCAGCCGTCCGGCACCTCCCGGGTGGCCAACGGGAAATCGGGGTGGTCACCCCTGCCGGCGCCGGGAGTGTCGTAAAAGAGCGGGTCCGCGAGGCGGTAAAGCTCATACTGGATGTTCACGGCAATCCCCTTGTTCTCGTCCAGAACAGAGGATTGCGAACAGGCGGAGAAATTCCTAGTTACAAGTTCAACCGACTGGGTGTGCAAAATTCACAGCATTGAATGTGAATGTGCCTCCAACCTGCGATTCCAGGTGAAAGTGAGGCTTATTCTGATCGGTCGACGGGGACCTCGGCGACCAGGCGGAACCAGCCGTCCTCGCCGGTTTCCGCCCAGGACGTGCCTCCGACGGCGGCCATGCGCCGCCGGAGGTTCTCCAGTCCGCCGCGGGCATGCGCGGGGCCGCCGGCGGGCGGGCGCACGGGGCCGCAGACGCCGTCGTTGGCGACGGTCAGCCGTAACCGGCCCTCGTGCCGGACGGCCTCGATCACGCACTTTCCGGCTTCGCTGTGCCGCAGCATGTTGGTGACGCCCTCGCGGACGACGGCACCCAGCGCGGCGCCCAGGTGCGGTGGCAGGCCGGCGGCGTCCACGTTCACCATGCAGTCGAGGCCCAGGCTCCACAGCAGGGCCTCCACCCGGAGCGCCTCGTCGTGAAGGGAGAGGTCCCGGTGTGGCCTGGAGGCGGTCCGGACGGCGTGCGCGGCGTGCCGCACCGCCTGGACGGCTTCGGCGAGGTCCTCGCACAGCCGCGTGTCGCCGGCGGCCCGCCGGTAGGCCAGCTCGCTTTTGACGGACGCCATCCAGAGCCAGTGCCCCACCAGGTCGTGGAGATCCCGGGTGAACTCCTCGCGCGCCTGTGCGACCGCCTTGTCCTGCTCTGTCGCCTGCTCGGCGCGGATTCGCCGGATTCGCAGCAGGAGGTGGACCGTGGCTGCCAGCGGAGCCAGGAAAGTCAGCGACGCGATCACCCTGGAGGGGCGAATGCGGCGACCCATCGACCGCCTCCCACCGAAAAGACGGCTTTTACGTTGCCATGTAAGCAGTGCAGTTATCGAGTGTCAATGAATAGAATATCGCTCTATTGCGGCATTGATAAGATATGTCCGAATTATCGGAAACATGTCGGTCGTAACGGTGCTGCGGGACGCCTCATCGCAGGCCGGACGGCAGCGGGACCAGCAGGTAGGCGCCGGCCGCCAGGGAGGCGGCCGCGACGAGCAGGAACAGCATCACCCACACTCCGGCGGGCAGGAAGGTCAGCCGGCCGAGCTGGTCGGCGTCGGAGTCGGGCACGTGGCCGTATCTGCGCTTGCGCCGCAGCTCCAGGATCGGCCGGACGCCGCCGAACAGCAGGAACCACACCGCCAGGTAGGCGATGACCGCGTCCACGTCCGGCGGGGCGTACCAGGTGAGCGCGGCGAGCGCCCCGCCGGTGGCCAGCAGGCTCACCACCCCGAACAGGTTGCGGATCAGCAGGAGCATGCAGACCAGCAGCACGATCACGACCGCGATGAGCACGGCGACGTAGCCGGAGGCGGTCAGCCACGCCCCGCCCAGTCCCAGCAGGGACGGGGCGACGTATCCGGCGGCGGCGGTCAGGATCATGCCCGGGCCGGTGGGCCTGCCCCGGGTCAGGGTGACGCCGGAGGTGTCGGAGTGCAGCCGGATGCCCTGGAGTTTGCGCCGGGTGAGCAGCGCCATCAGGGCGTGGCCGCCCTCGTGCGCGATCGTGATCAGCCCGCGGGAGAGCTGCCAGGAGGTGGACCACGCCACCACGGACAGCGCGGACAGGGCGGAGAGCAGCACGACCCATGCGGGCGGCCCGGGCTGGGCCGTGGTCAGGGTCACCCAGACCTCGGTCAACGATCACCTCTCCTTGCCGGCATTTCGGAACAGCGGAGCAAAGCGTCCCATGACATCACGTCCGATGGCGACAGCGGGGAGGCGCTCACCATCCGCCGGGGATCCACCGGAGCTCACCCGGCGAGCGGGAACGGAGCGCCGGCGGGCGCTCCGGCGGGCTCAGCCGAGGAGCTTGCGGGCGGCCTCCTCGATCTCGTCCTCGGAGAGCAGCACGTGCTTGGCCGCCTCGCCCAGGGGCACGAAGCTGTCGGAGGAGGTCACCCGGGCGATCTTGCCGGTGAACCCGGCGTCCAGCAGCTCGGCGACGATCCCCTCGGAGACGCCGCCGGTGCGGCGCGTCTCGTCGGCGATCAGCACCTTTCCGGTCAGCTCCGCCGCGCGCAGCAGGTCCTCCACCGGCAGCGGGGAGAGCCAGCGCAGGTCGAGGACCCGGCAGCTGTAGCCCTCGACGGTGAGCTTGACGGCGGCGCGCAGGCTCATCCGCACGCCGTTGCCGAAGGTCACGATGGTCAGGTCGCGGCCGTCGCCGTAGCTGCGGGCGCGGCCGACCGGGACGTGCGTCTCCGCCCACCGGGCCGGCGGGATGTACGGCGCCAGCCAGCCGTTGTCGCCGTCGTCGAACATGTCGCGGGTGTTGTAGAGGGCGATCGGCTCCAGGAAGACGCAGACGCTGCCGTCGACGCGGGCGGCGGCCAGGCAGGTGCGCAGCATGGAGGCGGCGTCATCGGGCCGGGCGGGGGAGGCGATGATCAGGCCGGGGATGTCGCGCAGCGCGGCGACGGAGCTGTCGTTGTGGAAGTGGCCTCCGAAGCCCTTCTGATAGGCGTAGGAGGCGACGCGCACCACCATCGGGTTGCGGAAGGCGCCGCGGGAGAAGAACGACAGGGTGGCGGCCTCGCCGCGGATCTGGTCCAGCGCGTTGTGCAGGTAGGCGAGGTACTGGATCTCGGGGACCGGCAGCAGGCCGGACACGCCGGAACCGAGGGCCAGGCCGAGCACGGCCTGCTCGTCCAGGAGCGTGTCGAACACCCGCCCGGCGCCGAAGCGCTTCTGCAGGCCGCGGGTGACGCCGTAGACGCCGCCCTTGCGGGCCACGTCCTCGCCGAAGACCATCACGTCGGGGTGGGTGGCCAGCATGTCGGCGAGGGTCCGGTTGATGGCCTGGGAGAGGGTCAGCGGGCCCTCCTGCTCGGGCAGCCTGCCGCCGAAGGCCTTCTCCCGCGAGTCGGCGGCCACGGCGCTGGCCGGGGCGACGGCCTCGGGCCTGCGCGGGGCCAGCGGCTGCACGATGTCGACGGCGGAGGTCAGGCGCGGGCGCCTGGAGCTCTCCATGGCCATCTTGATCAGGTGCTCCCGCGTCGTCTCGTAGCGGGCGAGCAGCTCGTCCGGGGTGGTGAGACCGGCCTCGACGAGCAGCCGGGCGGTCGCCACCAGCGGGTCGCGCTCCAGGTCGGCGTTGATCTCCCGCCTGGTCCGGTAGGAGAGCTCCACGTCGGAGCCGGCATGGCCCATCAGGCGGACGGTGCTGACGTGCAGGAAGGCCGGGGAGCGGTGGGTGCGCACGTGCTCGGCGGCGACCCTTGCCACGTCGTGCACGTCGGCCAGGTCGCAGCCGTCGGCCTCGAAGTACTCCAGAAGGGGGTGGTGCGCGGCCTCCACCCAGCCGCCCGGGGTCCGCACGCTGATGCCCAGCCCGTTGTCCTCGCACACGAACAGGATCGGCATGCCCAGCCCCTGGTAGGCGCCGTAGGCGGCGGTGTTGAGGCCCGACAGGGCGCTGGCGTGGTTGGCCGAGGCGTCGCCGAAGCTGCACACCGCGATCGCGTCGTCCGGCCACGCGCCCGGCACGCCGAGCTGGCGGGCGCGTTCGATGGCGAAGGCCACGCCCACCGCGCGCGGCAGGTGGCTGGCGATCGTGGAGGTCTGCGGGATCACCGCCAGGTCCGGATGGCCGAAGACCTTGTGCCGCCCGCCCGCGATCGGCTCCTCGGCGGCGGCCACCAGGCCGAGGAGCACGTCGCGCATGCCCTCCTCGGGCAGCCGCCCGGCCATCGCCGACCTGGTCAGGTAGAAGGCCCCGGAACGGTAGTGCAGCAGGGCCGGGTCGGTCGTGCGCAGGGCCGAGGCGACGGCGGCGTTGCCCTCGTGCCCCGCCGAGCCGATGGTGTAGAAACCCTCACCCTGCTCGCGCAGCCAGCGCGCGGTGACGTCCAGCAGGCGACTGCCGAGCTGCAGGTCGAACAACTCCCTGCAGCGGGCCCCCGTCAGGCCCGTGCCCTCGCGCACCGGCAGGGCCGGATCACGCGGGGCCCCGGGGGCCAGGGTCGCCACCGTCTCAGCGAAGTTGGTCTCAACGACGTCGCGCACCACAAGCTCGATTATGTCTCCGGAAGGCGGCCGCGTCGCCGTCCTTCACCGCATTACTTCGACGGATCCCGTGGATCGGTCCTATTCGACAGTTATTAATAACAATTTGTCAGATTTGGTATCGATTGACTCTCCCTAGACGTCTACTTTACGGAACGATGACGCGGCACCCTCATGCTGCGTCCAACCAGCTAGGGAGGATAGGCAGCACAGATGCCGAAACGCACAGGATCATTGATCATCGCGGTGGCGGTGGGAGCGGGAGCCCTCGCTCTGCCGTCCGTCGCGCTGGCCGCCCCCGGGATCCCCGCGGCGGCCCCTGTCTCCGCGTCGCAGGTCAAGGCCGCGGTCTCCACCAAGATCGTTGACTTCAACGCCTCGCCCGAGGACGTCGTGAAGGGCAAGACGATCGAGGTCGCCGGGCAGCTGCTGCAGGAAGAAGGCGGCAGCTGGAAGGCGTACGGAGGACAGGAGGTGACGATCTCCTTCCAGGAGAAGGGGACCGACGCCTACCGTCACGTCTTCAAGGTCAAGACGGGCGGCGACGGCTGGTTCAAGGCCGGGGTCAAGGCCGAGGCGACCGGCTGGTGGCGGGCGGAGTTCCTGGAGACCACCGCCGCCAAGGGCTCGGTGAGCTCCTCCGACCGCATCGACATCGTCACGCCCCCGAAGGTCGTCTACAGCCGGATCGTCGACTTCGACGCCCGGCCCGGCGTGGTGGACAAGGGCGAGACGATCCACGTCCGCGGCGCCCTGCAGATCGAGACCGACAAGGGCTGGGACGGCTACCGCGGTCAGAAGGTGGTCATCCTGTTCCGGGCCGACGGCTCGTCGCGCTGGGAGCACGTGGCCACCGACCGGACCGGCTGGCGCGGGCGCTTCGGCACCGACGTCGAGGCGGTGACCTCCGGCCACTGGCGGGCGGAGTTCCCCGGTGTCAAGGACGTCAAGGGCGACAGCAGCCACGCCGACCACGTGACCGTCCGCGAGCCGGAGCCCGAGCCCGAGCGCGCCGACAGCAGGGTCGTCAAGTTCAACGCCTCTCCGGAGCCGGTCCGCCACGGCCGGTACCTGAAGTTCACCGGCAAGCTCCAGGTCCGTGACGACTGGGGCTGGGACGGCCACAGCGCCAAGGTCGGGCTGTACTTCAAGCCCAAGGGCTCGCACAAGTGGTACTACGTGAAGAGCGCGTGGTCCGCCGAGAGCGGCAAGCTCTCCACCGGGGCCAAGGCCTACCAGTCGGGCTACTGGAAGTTCGTCTTCAAGGGTGACGAGGACTTCTACGGCGACTCCAGCCGGAGCGACTACGTCCGCGTCAAGCGCTGACGGACCCGCTGAGGATCCCGGGTCCCCTCAGGGGAGGTCCGGACAGAACGACGGCCCGGGTGCTCGAGCACCCGGGCCGTCCCCGTCCGCGGGTCAGTCGCTCCTGCGGAACTGGGCGACCGCCACCCCGAGCAGGACGGCGCCGATGAGGGCGACCAGGCCGAGCTCCAGCGGGACCGGCACCCGCCAGCCGAACCAGCTCACGCCGGGGTTGAGCGTGGCGTCCACCTGGGGAGGCACGTCCAGGCGGGCGAAGACCGCCTGGCGCATCGGGTCGACCGCGTAGGTGAGCGGGTTCACCGTGGTCAGCACGTGCAGCCAGGACGGCAGGCCGGCCAGCGGGAACATCGCGCCGGACAGGAACATCATCGGCATGACGGCCATCTGCATCAGGCCGAAGAACGTCTGCATGTTCTTCATCCGCGCCGCGAGCGTGACGCCGAACGCGGTGATGGCGAACGCCGCCAGGAACATCTCCGCCAGCAGCGTCAGGATCAGCAGCGGATCGTACGGCACGCCGACCAGCCCGGCCAGGGCCAGGATGACGACGCCCTGGCCGATCGCGACGAGCGCCCCGCCCAGGCACTTGCCCACCACGATCGCCCCCCGGCTGACCGGGGCGACCAGCATCTCGCGCAGGAAGCCGAACTCCCGGTCCCACACGATGGAGCCGGCCGAGAACATCGCGGTCATGATGACCGTCATCGCGATCATCCCGGGGTACATGAACGTGCGGTAGTCGATTCCCGGGATCGCCCCCTGGGCCAGGGAGCCGAACCCGGTGCCCATCACGAACAGCCAGAGCACCGGCTGGACCAGCATCGAGAACATACGGGTGCGGTCGTTGACGAACCGCAGCATCTCGCGGTGGAGCACGACCTTGATCGCGCGCAGGTCGTGCCCGGCCGTGCGCAGCGGAACCCGCACGCTCGCCACGTCGGTGGCCATCGTCTGCCTCCTCGGTATCCGTCGGTCGTTCCACCGCTCCCGCCCGGCCCGCCGGCGCCCCGCCGCGCGCCGGATCCGGCGGACGGCTCAGCGGCGGGCCATCGCCCGCATCCACGCGTTGGCCGAGCCCTCGGCCTCGGCGTCACGGATGGTCGAGCCGGTGTAGGACATGAACACGTCGTCGAGGGAGGGCCGCGAGACGCTCACCGAGCGGATCGGCACGCCCAGCTCGGCGAAGAGACGGGGCACGAACTGCTCTCCCGAGGCGACCGCGAACGTCACCTGGCCCTCGCGGACCGCCGCCTGGAGGCCGAAACGGTCGCGCAGCGCGGCGATCGCGGCGTCGTCGTCGGCGGTCTGGATCTGGACGCGGTCCTCGCCGACGCTCGCCTTGAGCGCCTCGGGGGAGTCGATCACGACGATCTCCCCGTGGTCGATGATCGCGATCCGGTCGCAGAACTCGGCCTCGTCCATGTAATGGGTGGTCATGAAGATCGTGATGTCCTCGGCGTGCCGGAGCCGGTTGATGTAGCCCCAGATGGCGGAGCGGGTCTGCGGGTCCAGGCCGACGGTGGGCTCGTCCAGGAACAGCACCCTGGGGGAGTGCAGCAGCCCCCGGGCGATCTCCAGCCGCCGCTTCATGCCCCCGGAGAACGTCTGGACCTTGTCGCTCCTGCGGTCCCACAGGGCGACCATCTCCATCACCTGCCGGATCCGGTCGCCCACCAGGGCCTTGGGCACGCCGTACAGCTCGGCGTGGAACCTGAGGTTCTGCTCGGCGGTCAGGTAGCCGTCCAGCGTCGGGTCCTGGAAGACCAGCCCGATGTTGCGCCGGACCTGGTCGCGCTCGCGCACCACGTCGTGCCCGGCCACCGTGGCCGAGCCGCCCGTGGGGTCGGCGAGCGTGCAGAGCATGCTGATCGTGGTGGTCTTGCCCGCGCCGTTCGGGCCGAGGAAGCCGAACACCTCACCGGGGGCCACCTCGAAGTCGACGCCCTTGACGGCCTCGACCTTCCCGTACGTCTTCACGAGGCCCCTGACCGCCACCGCCGGTTCAGCCATCGTCACCGTCCTTCGCGCGCCGCCCGGCACCGTGGGCCGGTGCGCGCGACTGTTCCTCCGACGATTCTTCCCCGCGGGCCGGTCCGCGTCCTCCCGTTGCCCGCAGAGCGAAATATACCGAATATCGGGATATAGTAAAGATATATCTTTATTGGGAATGAGGTGTCTGTCGGGTGGGATGCCCTCGCGCGGCCGCCGAGCGCTCCGGCGGCGAGGACGCGACAGCGCGCCCACGCCCGGCGCGCACCCCGGTGTTAACAGTCGTTAATTCCCCGCCGCTGCCAGCGCCGCGCGGGCCATCGCGCGCAGCAGTGGGGCCATCGTCTCGGGGGGGAGCTCGCCCGCGCTGTGCGGAGTGGAGTTGAGCAGCCCGAAGACCGCGTGGGTGGCGGCGCGCAGGCGGGGCGGCGGACAGCCGGGGTAGAGCTCGCTCAGCACCGTGACCCACTCCTCGACGTACAGGCGCTGGAGGCGGCGGATCTGGCGGCGGGCGGGTTCCGGGACGTTGCCCAGCTCGCGGTCGTGCACCGTGATGAGCGCGGGGTGGCCGAGCGCGAACTCGATCTGGCCGGCCAGCAGGGCGTCCAGCGCCTGCTCGGCGTCGCGGGCCGCGGTGACCCGGCCCGCCGCGGAGGAGTGCAGGCGCTCGCTGATGTCCAGCAGCATCTCGGCCAGCAGCGCCTCCTTGCCGCTGAAGTGCCGGTACAGGGCGGGGCCCGAGGTGCCGACCGCCGCGCCGATCTCCTCGATGGAGACGCCGTGGAAACCGCGCGCCGCGAACAGCCGGGCGGCGGCCTGGAGGATCTCCGTGCGCCGTGACCCGCGATTGCGGGTAGGGGTCTGGGCAGTCGTCACCTCTCGCATGGTAGACGGTTGAGTTAATGATGACTAACATCCACGGCAGGGTTAGTGACCGTTAACCCCGGCAACGGAGCCGGGTGGAGGGGGCTCACATGGGTGGCTGGCCGGTGCTGCGAAGCACCTGCGACCCGGGCGGCGAGGGCTTCAAGGCCAACGCCGGGACCAACGAGCGGCTCGCCGCCGACCTGCGCGAACGCGTCGCGGCCGCCGCGCCGGGCGGCCCGGAGAAGTCGCGGGCCCGGCACGTCGCGCGCGGCAAGCTGCTGCCCCGCGACCGCGTCGACACCCTGCTCGATCCCGGCTCGCGGTTCCTGGAGCTCTCCCAGCTGGCCGCGACCGGCATGTACGGCGACGAGGCCCCGGCGGCCGGGATCATCACCGGCGTCGGCCGGATCTCCGGGCGCGAGTGCGTGGTCGTCGCCAACGACGCCACCGTCAAGGGCGGCACCTACTACCCGGTCACGGTCAAGAAGCACCTGCGGGCCCAGGAGGTCGCCCTCCACAACAACCTGCCGTGCGTCTACCTCGTCGACTCCGGCGGCGCGTTCCTGCCCAGGCAGGACGAGGTCTTCCCGGACCGCGACCACTTCGGCCGGATCTTCTACAACCAGGCCACCATGTCGGCGCGGGGCATCCCGCAGATCGCCGCCGTCCTCGGGTCCTGCACGGCGGGCGGCGCCTACGTCCCGGCGATGAGCGACGAGGCGGTCATCGTCCGCAACCAGGGCACGATCTTCCTGGGCGGTCCGCCGCTGGTGAAGGCCGCCACCGGCGAGGAGGTCACCGCGGAGGAGCTGGGCGGCGGCGACCTGCACGCCCGGGTCAGCGGCGTCACCGACCACCTGGCCGAGGACGACGCCCACGCGCTGCGCATCGTCCGTGACATCGTCTCGACCCTCGCCCCGCGGCCGGCCGCGCCGTGGGAACGCCTCCCCTCCGAGGAGCCCGCGCACGACCCCCGCGACCTGTACGGCATCGTCCCCGCCGACACCCGCACGCCGTACGACGTCCGCGAGGTCATCGCCCGCATCGCCGACGGCAGCCGGTTCGGCGAGTTCAAGGCGGAGTACGGCTCCACCCTCGTCACCGGCTTCGCCAGGATCCACGGCCACCCGGTCGGGATCATCGCCAACAACGGCATCCTGTTCGCCGAGTCCGCGCTCAAGGGCGCGCACTTCATCGAGCTGTGCGACCGCCGCAACATCCCCCTGGTCTTCCTGCAGAACATCAGCGGCTTCATGGTCGGCAGGGCGTACGAGGCCGGTGGCATCGCCAAGCACGGCGCCAAGATGGTCACCGCCGTGGCCTGCGCCCGGGTGCCCAAGTTCACGGTCGTCATCGGCGGATCGTTCGGCGCGGGCAACTACGCGATGGCCGGACGCGCCTACTCGCCCCGCTTCCTGTGGATGTGGCCCAACGCCCGCATCTCGGTGATGGGCGGCGAGCAGGCCGCCAACGTGCTGTCGACCGTCGGCGACGCCGACCCCGACGCCATCCGCAGGCAGTACGAGGAACAGGGCAACCCCTACTACTCCACCGCCCGCCTGTGGGACGACGGCGTCATCGACCCCCTCGACACCCGCACCGTCCTCGGCCTGGCCCTGTCCGCCTCGGCCAACGCCCCCCTCGACCCCGTCGGCTACGGCGTCTTCCGGATGTGATCGCGATCATGACCAGCTCATCCGCCAGCTCACCGGCCGGCCCGTCGGCCGCGCCCGTGATGTTCCACACCGTCCTCATCGCCAACCGCGGCGAGATCGCCCTGCGGATCGTCCGCACGCTCCGGCGGCTCGGCATCCGCTCCGTCGCCGTGTACAGCGACGCCGACGCCGGGGCCCGGCACGTCCGCGAGGCCGACGTCGCGGTCCGGCTCGCCGGCGGCTACCTCGACGTCGAGGCCGTCGTCGGGGCCGCCGCGGCCACCGGCGCCCAGGCCGTCCACCCCGGCTACGGCTTCCTGGCGGAGAACACCGCCTTCGCCCGGCGCTGCGCCGAGGCGGGGCTCGTCTTCGTCGGGCCGCCCGCGGAGGCCGTCGAGGCCATGGGCGACAAGATCCGCGCCAAGGCGACCGTCTCGGCGGCCGGGGTGCCGGTGGTCCCCGGCGCGGCCGAGCCGGACGACGACCTGCTCACCGCGGACATCGGCTTCCCCGCCCTGATCAAACCGTCGGCGGGCGGCGGCGGCAAGGGCATGGTGCTGGTCCGCTCCGCCGCCGAGCTGCCGGAGGCGCTGGAGTCCGCCCGCCGTACGGCCGCCGCCGCGTTCGGCGATGCGACCCTGCTGGTCGAGCGGTTCGTGGAGAACCCCCGGCACATCGAGATCCAGGTGCTGGCCGACGCGCACGGCAACGTCATCCACCTGGGCGAGCGCGAGTGCAGCCTGCAGCGCCGCCACCAGAAGATCGTCGAGGAGGCGCCCTCGCCGCTGCTCGACGCGCGGACCCGTGCCCGGATGGGCGCGGCGGCGGTGGAGGCCGCCCGGTCCGTCGGCTACGTCGGCGCCGGGACGGTGGAGTTCATCGTGCAGGGCTCCACGGCCGACTACTACTTCATGGAGATGAACACCCGCCTGCAGGTCGAGCACCCGGTCACCGAGATGGTCACCGGCCTGGACCTGGTCGAGCTCCAGCTCAGGGTGGCGGCGGGCGAGCCGCTCCCGCTCACCCAGGACGAGGTACGGCTGCGCGGCCACGCCGTCGAGGCCCGCGTCTACGCCGAGGACCCCTCCCGCGGCTTCCTGCCGACCGGGGGGCGCGTCCTCGCCCTCCACGAGCCCGGCACGCCCGGCGCCTCCGGCGCTCCCGGCCCCGGGGAGTCCGGGGCCCCGCCGTCCGGCGCGGTCCGGGTCGACTCCAGCCTTGCGGTCGGCGGGACGGTCGGCAGCGACTACGACCCGATGCTGTCGAAGGTCATCGCCTGGGGGCCCGACCGGGCGAGCGCGCTGCGCACCCTCGACGGCGCCCTCGCGGGGACGACCGTCCTGGGCGTGACGACGAACATCGCCTTCCTGCGGGCGCTGCTCACCCACCCGGAGGTGGTCGCGGGTGACCTCGACACCGGGCTGGTCGAGCGCCGCATCGACGAGCTGGTCCCCGCCCCGGGGACCCCCGACGACGTCCTGGCCGCCGCGGCCCTGCTCCTCCAGCACGAGCGGGCGCCCGCCGCCCAGGCCGACCCGTGGGACGTGCCCGACGGCTGGCGTCCCGGCGCCCCGGCCGCCTGGACCACCTGGCGGCTGGAGGGCCGCGACGGGGTGACCGAGGTCGGCGTGCGCGGCCTGCCCGCCTCGGGCGCCGAAGTCCGGCTGCCCGGGAGCGAGGGCGGCGACCGTACGGCATCGGCGGGCGGGATCCTGCGGGCACGGCTGGAACGCGACGGGCCGGCACTGCTGGTGACCCTCGACGGGGTACGGCGGCGCTACGCGGCCGCCCGCGACGGTGACGCGGTCTGGCTCGGCCGGGACGGCAGCGCCTGGGCGCTCACCCGCCACCACCTCGGCGACCCCGGGGACCGGGCGGGCGCGGCCGGGGCGGGGGACGGCGTGGTCCGCAGCCCGATGCCCGGCACCGTGCTCGTGGTGAAGGCGGCCGCCGGGGAGCGGGTCGGGGAAGGCCAGCCGCTGGTCATCGTCGAGGCGATGAAGATGGAGCACACGGTGACCGCGCCCATCGGGGGAGTGGTCGCCGAGCTGCCGGTCCGCGCGGGCCAGGCGGTCGACATGGACGCCGTCCTCGCCGTCGTCCGGCCGGAGGAGGCGTGACCGCCCGGGCGCGCGGCGGGAACCGAGCCGGAGGGAAGGTGTGATGCGGGAGCCGTACCGGATGGGGGGCCTGCCGGATCGGGTCACGGTCTACGAGGTCGGACCGCGTGACGGGCTGCAGAACGAGTCCGCTGTGGTGCCCGTCGAGGTCAAGGCCGAGTTCGTGGCCCGGCTCGCCGCAGCCGGGCACACGGTGATCGAGGCGACGAGCTTCGTGCACCCGAAGTGGGTGCCGCAGCTCGCCGACGCCGCCGAGCTGCTGACGACGATGGAGCGGGTCCCCGGGGTCCGCTACCCGGTGCTGGTGCCCAACGAGCGCGGCCTCGACCGGGCGCTGGAGCACGGCGTCACCGAGATCGCGGTCTTCGCCAGCGCCACCGAGACCTTCGCCGCCAAGAACCTCAACCGCACGCTGGAGTCGCAGTTCGAGATGTTCGAGCCGGTCGTCGGCCGGGCGCTGGAGCACGGGCTGAGGGTGCGGGCGTACGTGTCGATGTGCTTCGGCGACCCGTGGGAGGGCCCGACCCCGGTGGCCCAGGTGGTGGAGGTCGGGCGCAGGCTGCTCGACCTGGGCTGCTACGAGTTGTCGCTCGGCGACACCATCGGCGTCGGCACCCCCGGGCACGTGGGTGCCCTGATCGAGGCGTTCGGCGGGCCCGGCCGGCTGGCGGTGCACTTCCACGACACCTACGGCCAGGCCCTGGCCAACACGCTGGCGGCCCTGCGCGCGGGCGTGACCGTGGTGGACGCCTCCACCGGCGGCATCGGCGGCTGCCCCTACGCCGAGAGCGCCACCGGCAACCTCGCCACCGAGGACCTGGTCTGGATGCTGCACGGCCTCGGCGTGGAGACCGGCCTGAACCTGCAAGCGCTGGTGGAGACCAGCACCTGGCTGGCCGCCCGGCTCGGCCGTCCCAGTCCCTCCCGGGTCGTCCAGGCCCTCTCTCCCAGGAAGTAAGACGCCATGAAGCTGACCGAAGAGTACGAAGACCTCCGCAAGACCGTCGAGGCGTTCGCCCGCGACGTGGTGGCCCCGGTGATCGGCGACCTGTACGAGCGCGAGGAGTTCCCCTACGACATCGTCCGCCAGATGGGCCAGATGGGCTTGTTCGGCCTGCCCATCCCGGAGGAGTACGGCGGCATGGGCGGCGACTACTTCGCCCTCTGCCTGGCCCTGGAGGAGCTGGCCCGGGTCGACTCCAGCGTCTCGATCACCGTGGAGGCCGCGGTCTCGCTGGGCGCCATGCCGATCTACCGGTTCGGCACGGCCGAGCAGCGCGCGCAGTGGCTGCCGAAGCTGACGACCGGCGCGATGCTCGGCGCGTTCGGCCTGACCGAGCCGGGCGGCGGCTCCGACGTGCCGGGCGGCATGCGGACCACGGCCGTGCTCGACGGCGGCGAATGGGTGATCAACGGCTCGAAGGCGTTCATCACCAACTCCGGCACCGACATCACCGGCGTCGTCGGCGTGGCCGCGATCACCGGGCGCCGTGCCGACGGCCGCCCCGAGATCTCCACGATCCTGGTCCCGGCGGGCACGCCCGGCTTCACCGTCGCCAAGAAGTACTCCAAGGTCGGCTGGAACTGCTCCGACACCCGCGAGCTGTCCTTCACCGACTGCCGGGTGCCCGGGGAGAACCTGCTCGGCGAGCGCGGCCGGGGCTACGCGCAGTTCCTGCAGACCCTCGACGAGGGCCGCATCGCGATCGCGGCGCTCTCCGTCGGCCTGGCCCAGGGCTGCGTGGACGAGTGCCTGCGCTACGTCCGCGACCGGCAGGCGTTCGGCCACCCGATCGGCCACTACCAGGCCATCCAGTTCAAGATCGCCGACATGGAGGTCCGCACCCACACCGCCCGCCTGGCCTACTACCACGCGGCTGAGAAGATGCTGGCCGGCGAGCCGTTCAAGAAGGAGGCCGCCATCGCCAAGCTGGTCTCCTCCAACGCCGCGATGGACAACGCCCGCGACGCCACCCAGATCTTCGGCGGGTACGGCTTCATGAACGAGTACCCGGTCGGCCGCTTCTACCGCGACGCCAAGATCCTGGAGATCGGCGAGGGCACGAGCGAGGTCCAGCGCATGCTCATCGCCCGCCAGCTCGGCCTGGGCGACCTCTGACCCGGGCATACGGGCGGCAGCGGGGAGGCCGGAACGGCGGCCCCGGGAAATACGGGTGATCGCAAGCGGATCATGCGCAAGGATGCGCTCCATGTCCCAGGCGATCCTGCGAACCAGCCGCATCCAGCTCGTTCCCCTGTCCGACGAACACCTGGAGCACGAGATCGAGCTCGACGGCGATCCCGAGGTCATGCGCTACCTCGGTGACGGCCGCGCCCGTACCCGCGAGGAGGTGGAGATCTTCCACCGCGGGCGGCTCGCGGTCGCGAACCGCGTTCCCGGGCTCGGTTTCTGGGCCGGGTTCGTCTCCGGCCGGTTCGTGGGCTGGTGGATCCTGGAGCCACCGGAACGCGCCGACCAGGGCCCGGCCGAAGGACAGGCCGAACTCGGATACCGGCTCCTGCGCCGCCACTGGCGCCGGGGCCTGGCCAGTGAGGGGGCCCGTGAGCTCATCCGGCACGGGTTCGAAGACCTCGGGCTGACCCGCATCTTCGCCGAGACGATGGCGGTCAACACCGCCTCCCGCGCGACGATGGCCGCGATCGGCATGCAGCACATCCGCACATTCCATCTGGAGTGGGACGAACCACTCCCCGGCAGCGATCTCGGTGAAGTCGAGTACGCGATCACGCGGCAGCAGTGGCTCGCTCACCGGGCGGTCGGAGCGTGAGGGCCGGCCGGCGCCCTTCACTCCGGCGCCGATCGTTCTTCACGGCCCGCTGTGGCTGAAATGCCAGCCCGGGGTTTGACCTCGACGTAGCGTCAACGTTTCTAATGAGGGCATGCGGATCGGCGAGCTCGCCGCGCTGGTCGGGGTCTCCACCCGGACCGTGCGGCACTACCACCACCTGGGCCTCCTGCCCGAGCCGGTACGGCTGGCCAACGGCTACCGCGAGTACCGGCTGCGCGACGCGGTCGCCCTGGCGCGGGTGCGGAGGCTGGCCGAGCTGGGCCTGTCCCTGGACGAGATCCGCGATGTGCTCGCCGACGACCGGGGCAGGGAACTGCGCGAGGTGCTGGCGGAGCTGGACGCCGACCTGGCCCGGCAGCAGGAGATGATCGGCCTGAGGCGGGCCCGGCTGGCCGCGCTGCTGGCGGAGGCGGACCTGCATCCCGACTCGGCGGTCTCTCCCGACATGGCGGCGGTGCTGCGGGAGCTGTCCGCCGGGGGATCGGCGTTCGCCGCGGCCGACCGCGAGCTGCTGGCACTGATGGACACCGCGGCCGGCCCGGCCGGGCGCGACCGGATGCTGGAGATGATGCGTCCGCTCACCGAGCCCGCCGCCCTGGCGCGGAGCCACGCCCTCTACGCCCGGCTCGACGAACTGGCCGACGCCGACCCCGGTGATCCCCGCATCCCCGCGCTCGCCGCCGACCTGGCCGCCCACATCCCCCGGGAGCTGGCGGCGGAGATGATCACCCACCTGCCGGCCTCCGCGCTCCCGCCGGGCCCCGCGGACCGGGACGGTGCCGCCGCGCCTCAGCCGGACCCGCGGGACGCCGACGGTGGGGCGTGGTTCGATGCGCTGTCCACCGAGTTGCCCCCCGCCCAGGCCGAAGTGTTCCGGCTGACGGTGATCCTCCTGAAGGAGAGAGTGTGATGCTCAGGCTCGCGCGTGCCGCGATGTTCGCCCTGCTCCCCGCCGAACTGCTCCTCGCGGTCCTGCTGCTGTCGGGGGTGGCCGTACCCGTCCCGGTGATCGTGGCGGCCGAGGCGGCTGTGGCGGCGGTGTTCCTCCTGGAGACGGCGGTCGCCTGCCGGCTCTTCCGGGCCGAGCGCCGCGGCGGCGCGGGCCGGCGGTCGGCGCTTCGGGCGACCGTCCGCCGTCTGGTGCCTTCACAGGTGCTCAGAATCATGGAGTTCGAACTGAAGGGCATGCTCGCCCTCCTCCACTGGGTGGTGCGCCGCCGCCACGGTGTGCCGCCCGGCGCCACCGCCCTGCCGTACTCGGGCGGGCAGTCCATGATGCTGCTGCTGATGCTGTTCGCGATGACCGTGGAGACGGTGGGCGCGGAGGTGCTGCTGCGGGCGCTGGAGGTGCCCGACGGCCTGCGGCTGGCGGTTCTGGTGCTCGACGTCTACGGGATCGTGTACGGGCTGGCGCTCGGCGCGGCGTGCGTCACCCGGCCCCACGTCGTCTCCGCGACGGAACTGCGCGTCCGCTACGGCGTCTACCTCGACCTGCGGATCCCCCGCGAGCTGATCTCCTCGGTGCGGACGGCGCGCAACTACAACGAGTCCGGCACGGTGACCGTGAAGGACGGCAGGCTCGGCGTGGCGGTCTCCTCCCGGACCGACGTCGTCGTCGAGCTGTCGGAGCCCGTCACCGTCGTCCGCCCCCTCGGCCGCCGGGAGGAGGTCACCTCGGTCCGATTCTTCGCCGACGCCCCCGCCGCCGCCCTGGCCGCTCTCCAGTCCCGGCTCTCCCCGGCGGAGATCCGCGAGCCGGGTGCGTCCTGAGACCCCGGCGGACCCGGCTCACGGGCGGGTGTGCTGCACGGCCTCCGGCCGATCTCCGTCTGTGAAACTTTCAGCGGTGGTGAGGGGTGTCCTCGCAGATCAGCGAGTTCGGTACCGGCGGGAGGACGGTCGCGGCTAGGTGCCGGATGGGCGGGCGGCTACTTTGGGAGCGCTCCCACCTCACCCTCAAGGAGCCGTCCCATGCGGAGAAAGTCCATTCTGGCCACGGTCTGCACGGCGTTGGCCGCCCTGTCCTGCGCGGCCGTGTCCCTGGCCGCCACCGCCTCGGCGGCCGACTCCCCGTTCTACGTCGACCCGGAGACCGGCGCGGCCAAGTGGGTCGCGGCCAACCCCGGCGACTCCCGGGCGCCGGTCATCCGCGACCGGATCGCCGCCGTGCCCCAGGCGCGCTGGTTCACCACGACCAACACCTCCGCGGTCCGCGCCCAGGTGTCGGCGTTCGTCGGCGCGGCGGCGAGCGCGGGCAAGACCCCCATCCTGGTCGTCTACAACATCCCCAACCGTGACTGCAGCGGCGCCAGCACCGGCGGCGCGCCCAGCCACACGGCCTACCGGCAGTGGATCGACGAGCTCGCCGCGGGCCTGCAGGGGCGCCCGGCCTCGATCATCCTCGAACCGGACGTGCTCCCGATCATGACCAATTGCATGAGCTCCTCCCAGCAGCAGGAGGTCAACGCCTCCATGGCCTACGCCGGCAAGAAGCTGAAGGCGGGCTCCGCCCAGGCGAAGGTGTACTTCGACATCGGGCACTCCGGCTGGCTGGGCGCCGGCGAGGCCGCCGGCCGTCTGAGGGCCGCGGGCATCGACGGCAGCGCGGACGGCATCTCGCTCAACGTCTCCAACTACCGGTGGACCTCCACCGAGGTGGCGTATGCCAAGAACGTCATCTCCGCCACCGGGATCTCCCGGCTCCGCGCGGTCGTCGACACCAGCCGCAACGGCAACGGCCCGCTGGGCGGCGAGTGGTGCGACCCGGCGGGCCGGGCGATCGGCACCCCGAGCACGACCGAGACCGGCGACTCCATGATCGACGCCTTCCTCTGGATCAAGCTGCCGGGCGAGGCCGACGGCTGCATCGCCGGAGCCGGCCAGTTCGTCCCGCAGCGGGCCTACGACCTGGCCATGGCGGCGCCCCAGCCGACCTCCACGCCGACTCCGACCGTGACGCCCACCGTCACCCCGACCCCCACGGTGACTCCCACGGTGACTCCTACCGTCACGCCCACGGGAGGCAGGGCCTGCACGGCCTCCTACAGGATCGCCAACTCCTGGCAGGGCGGCTTCCAGGCCGAGGTGACGGTCAAGAGCACCGGCGGCGCGGCCCTGTCCGGCTGGACGGTGAGCTGGTCCTTCCCCGACGGGCAGAGGATCAGCCAGCTCTGGAACGGCCGGCACACCCAGAGCGGGGCCGCCGTCTCGGTGCAGAACGCCGACCACAACGGCGCCCTCTCCTCGGGGGCCTCGACCTCGTTCGGCTTCACCGGCACCTGGTCCGGGGGCAACGCGGCACCGTCCGCGGTGAGCTGCTCGGCCGCCTGACCGGCGGGACCCCGTGATCCGGTACGGCTCGCGCCCGGTGCTTCACCGGCGCGAGCCGTACCGGATCGGCTGCCCGCGAGCCGCGCCGGGTCGCTCAGCCGAGCAGGGCGCGGACCGCCACGGTGACGATCGGAAGCTCGAACTCGCCGTGCGCGGTCTCGGGAGTGGAACGCAGGTAACCGGAGACCCGGGCCAGCAGGTCCGCCCGCTCCGCCTCGGGAAGCGTCAGCACGTGGGAATGGGTGGCGACCGTCGCGGTCATCGACTCCGCGGTCCTGCGCTGAGCGTGGGCGAACTCCGCCCGCTCGACCACCCGGAAACCCCGCCCCTCCAGCGGCTCCGAGGCGGGACGCCAGCGCCGGAACGACACGGTGCTCCCGGAGACCTTCTTCAGGCCCTCCACCCACGGGACCCGGTCGTCGTCGAGGTTCCAGAGCCCCGCCAGCACGCCGCCCGGCGCGAGGACGCGGATGATCTCCGGCACCGCCCGGTCGAGGTCGAACCAGTGCAGCGCCTGCCCGACGAGGACGGCGTCGGCGCAGCCGTCCGGCAGGGGGATCTCTTCGGCCGTTCCCGGCAGCGCCCTGACCTCCGGCAGCCCGGACCGGAGCCGGTCGAGCATGGCCGGGTCGGGTTCCACCGCCACCACCTCGGCGCCGTGCCGCAGCAGCGACCCGGTCAGCTTCCCCGTCCCGGCCCCCAGGTCGAGGACCCGCAGCGGCGCGCGGCCGCGGACGGGTCCGAGCGCCCAGCGCACGGCGGCGCCGGGATAGCCGGGCCGCTCCCTGGCGTAGGCGGCCGCCTGGGCGCCGAACGACGAGGCCCGCAGCGGCAGGGTCTCCGGATCGATGTCCCCGAAGGCGGCTGAACCGTTCACGGCCTCACGATAGCCCCGCCGGCCGTCCCGCCCGCCGCACACCCCGCGGGGTCCCGTACGGCGGGCCGCTCTCAGCTGGGGAGCTGGGCGTCCAGGCGGTAGCCGTCCACCGTCACGTAGACCTGGTCGCCCGGGCGGGCGTTCAGGCGCATGAGCACGGGCTGGAGCGAGTCGAAGACCGGGTGGTCCCGCCAGACGAGGACCACCGCGTTGTCGCCGGGCCCGGTCACGGAGAGCAGGGTGCCGGGGCGCATGCCGAGCTGGGTCGCGTACCCCTCGGGCACGGCCACCGGGCCACCCCGCAGGTGCTCGCTGGTCACCTCGATCCGCTGCCAGCGGCTCGGATCGGTGGACGGGCTGGTCTGCGGGGGAGGCGGAGCGGCGCGCTGGCTGGTGATCAGGTGCGGCCTGCTGTTGCCCGACAGCGCCGACAGGGCGGCCAGGGCCGCACGGGGATCGATCGACGCGGTGTTGACCTGCGGGATCGGCTGGCCGCCGCGGTGGTGGCCGTTGACGCCGGGGGTACGGCGGGGCAGCTGCCTGGTCGCCTCGGAGGCGGACGCCGTGCCGGGCTCCTCCCGCGTCGCGGTCGCGGCGAGCGCGTCCAGCCAGGCCTGGGCGGAGTGGGCGCGGATGCCGAGCTGGTGCTCCATGAGCACGACGACGTCGGCGTCGGCCGGTTTGGAGGCCAGCAACTGCCGGGTGCGGTCGCGCAGGCCGCCGAGGTCGCCGACGACGAGCCAGCCGTCCTGGAGCCGCCGGTCGGGCATGAGGGTGACCAGCACGCGCCAGAGGGGGGTGCGCAGCGTGGGGACCTCCACGGGGTGCGCGGGGTCGGCGCCGACGAGCTGCTCCTGGGTGGCGGCGGCGCCCAGCCACTCGGTGAGCCCGAACATGTGACCGGTGAGCGGGGCGGACTCCGAGGAGCGCAGCCAGAGCAGGATGCGCTCCTCGGCGGCGCGCTGGGCCGCCGAGAGGGCGCCGAGGTCGGCGTTGAGCTTGTGCGCGAGCGCACGCAGGCTTATCGGGTCGACGGCGAACAGGCGCTCCACGGCGACCGCGCGCTCCAGCGGCGCCCAGTCCCGGAACATGGTGTCCACCAGGCGCACCAGCGGGTAGCTGCTGAGGTCGGGCTGGGCGGGCGCGGCGGACGGGACCGGCTGCGCCTGCGGCGGGGCGGCGGGCGCGGCCGGGGCGGCGGGCACAGCGGGGGCCGCAGGCGTGCCGGGCACGGCCGGGGCGGGCACGCCGGGCACGGTGCGGGCGGCGGGCACCGCGGTCTGGGCCGCTTGAACCGCCTGGGCGGGCTGGTCGGAGATCCCCGGTATCCCGCCGAGCACCTCGCGGAACATCGCGGTGACCAGCACCTCGGGGGAGGCGGGCACCGAGGGGCCGGTGAGGTCCCCGGGCGTCAGGCGGCGCAGCCGGGACCAGCCGCCCAGTCCGGTGATGGCCGAACGCGCGGGCTCGGACCAGCCGGGCAGCGTGGGGTCCACCGTGTGCACGTGCAGCGCGGGCAGGACGTCGCTCAGCGGCAGATGGTCCCAGCGGGCGACCGAGAGCCGGGCCAGCCGGTCACAGACCCAGTCCAGGCCCGCGGTGCGCAGGGCCTTGGGCAGGGTGACGGAGGACCACCAGCCTGCAGGCAGGCGGGGGTCGGCCAGGGCTTCGGCGACCTGCTGCTGACGGCTCCAGCGCAGGGCCGGGACCAGATCACTCAGGCAGATCGATGACTCGGCATCCATCGGCGGACCGCAACCTCCCCAAAGTGACGCATGTGGCTAATGGTGCAGTCTACGGCCGCAAGCTATCAATTGGTGTTAAGCGGGTAAAGCTGGTTGGCACCTAAATCAGATTGAAGGATACGCGGACGGCCGCCGATGACTGTAACGGCCTCGGCCCCCGCCCGGCGTCCCGCGTCCAGGGCGGCCTCGTCGCCGGCCCCGGTCAGCAGGGCGGTGATCAGACCGGCGGCGAACGCGTCGCCGGCCCCGGTGGAGTCGACCACCTCGACGGGCAGCCCGGGGACCGAGGCGACGAGCCGTCCCTCCCTGGCCATCAGGGCGCCCATGCTGCCCAGCTTCACCGCCGCCGTGCCGTACAGGAGGCTGAGCTTCTCCGCCGCCCGCTCGGCGGAGGCCTCGCCGGTGAGCAGCAGCGCCTCGTCCAGGTTGGGGATGACCAGCCTGGCGGTCAGGGTCTCGCGGACGAACCGCTCGGGTCCGAACGCCCGCAGGAAGCCGGTCGAGGCGGGGTCCACGCTGGCGGTGACGCCGCGCCGGGCGGCCTCGGCCAGGGCCAGCCGGGACAGCCGCAGTCCCGGCTCGGCGAACAGGGTGTATCCCGACAGGTGCAGGTGGGCCACGCCGTCGAGCAGCTCCTCGTCCCAGTCGTCGGTGCCGAGGTGGCCGCCCGCGCCGCGGTTGGTGAGCATGGAGCGTTCCCCGGTCACGTCCACCATGGCGATCACCACGGCGGTCGGCCGCTCGTGGTCGATCCGAAGGTGCGGCCGGACCCCGCTGCGCCGCAGCTCCGCGCCGTGCCACTCGCTGGTGTCGGAGCCGACCCGGGTCAGGATCCGCGCGTCGGCGCCCAGCCGGGCGGCCCAGGAGGCGGTGTTGGCCCCCGAGCCGCCCGGGCGCAGCACGATGTCGGCGGCGGTGTCCGTCCCGGCAGCCAGGCCTGCGAGGTTCGGTTCTCCGTGAAGCGCGACGACGTCGGTGACCACGTCGCCGATGACCAGCAGGCCCATTTCGGTCACGGATACCTCAGCTTTCCTTACTCCATGATGCCGCGATCTGTGCGGCAATGCGGGTGTTTCCACGTACTGCGGCCAGATTCGCCTCCAGCGAGGCGCCGCCGGTGCCGCGCACCAGGTAGTCCAGGAGGAACGGGGTGATGGCCTGGCCGGTGATCTTCTCCCGCTCCGCGGCGGCCAGCGCCTCGGCCAGGACCCGGTCGTGCAGGGCCGGGTCGAGCTGCTCGGCCAGCGGCACCGGGTTGGCCACGACCAGCGCAGTCTCCGGGCCGCCGAGCGCGTCCTGGGCCCGCATGATGGCGGCGGCCTCGTCGGCCGTCTCGATCCTCCAGTCCATGCGCTCGCCGGAGGTGTGCAGGTAGAAACCGGGGAACTCGTCGGTGCGGAACCCGGCGACGGTGACGCCCCGGGTCTCCAGCCGTTGCAGGGTGGCCGGCACGTCCAGGATCGACTTCACGCCCGCGCAGACGACGGTGATGCGGGTGCGGCTGAGCATGTCGATGTCGGCCGACTCGTCCTGGCAGTCGGTCCACCCGCGGTGCACGCCGCCGAGGCCGCCGGTGGCGAAGACCCGGATGCCGGCCCGGGCGGCCAGGAAGGAGGTCGCCGAGACCGTGGTCGCCCCGCTGGCCCTCAGCGCGGCGGCGGCGGGCAGGTCGCGGAAACCCAGCTTGCGCAGGCCCGGTTCGGTGGCGACCCGCTTGAGCTCGCCGGCGTCCAGCCCGATGCACGCCACCCCGTCCAGCACCGCGATCGTGGCGGGGACCGCCCCGCATTCGCGGACGGTCTCCTCCAGTTCGGTCGCCACCTCCAGGTTGCGGGGCTGGGGCAGCCCGTGGGAGATGATCGTGGATTCGAGTGCCACGACAGGTGAGCCCTGTGCCAGTGCCCCGGCCACCTCCTGAGACAGGCGGAGCGCGGGGGCGATCGGCTGCTGGGTGGTACGCATGAGCTGGTTCTGTCTCCTCGGTTCAGGACCGTATGCTTGCCTGATTAGAACGGTGTAAACGGGAATTTCCGCTCCAACGAAGAAGCACGTTATGGGGCCTGCTCGGGAGGCGTCCATCGGGAGATCAGCCGATGGCGAGGGCTCCGAATAGTGAGATCATGACGATGATCGCCGTGGCCACCCCGCCGAGGGCGAGCGCCCGCCCGCCGCGCACGAGTTTCCTCAGCTCGATCCCCGTGCCCAGCCCGAACAGCGCCGCGGCCAGCAGCACCCCGGTCACCTCCGGGACCGCGGCGGTGACCGACCCGGGGACCAGGCCGGTGGCGCGCACGGCCAGCATGGCCACGAACCCCGCCACGAACAGCGGCACCGGCGGCGGCCTCCGCCCGGCCCGTGCGCCCTGCCGCGCCGGGGGAGCGGCGTCCGCGTCGCCCGCCCGGCGGGCCCGATCGGCCGGGGCGCGGCGCAGGCCCGCCGACACCAGCGCCACGAGCGGTGCCAGCAGGACCACCCGGGTCAGCTTGACGACCACCGCGGTCGCCAGCACCCCGGTCCCGGCCGCCGCGCCGATGGCCGCGACCTGCGCCACCTCGTGCACCGAGGCCCCGGCCCACAGCCCGAGCTGGTGGGGTGTCAGGCCGAGCAGGCCGCCGAGAGCCGGCACCACGACGATCGCGGCGCTGCCGTACAGGACGACCACGCCGACCGCGCTCGCCACGTCGTCGTCGTCGCTCCCGGCCACCTCGTGCATCGCTGCGATCGCCGCCGCCCCGCAGACGGAGACGCCGGTCGCGATGAGCAGCGACCTGCGCGGGTCCACTCCGAGCAGCCGCCCGGCCCGCCGCGTCGCCACGAAGGTGACCCCCGTCGCCGCGGCCACCAGTGCCAGCGTCCGCCAGCCGAGCGCCAGGATCTCCGGGAGCGCGATCTGCAGGCCGAGGAGCACGATCGCCAGGCGGAGCAGCGGGCGGCTCGCCAGCCGCAGTCCGGGGCGGAAGGACGCGTGCACGCCGCCGAGGTTGCCCAGGACGATCCCGAGGGCCACCGCGACCACGGCGGGGCTCACTCCGGTGAGGAGCCGGCCGGCCAGGAAGGAGACGGCGACGGCCGGCGCCACCAGGCACAGGCCGGGGACGAGCGCGCGGAGCCGATGAAATGAATCTACAACGTAAAGGCGCTTGGCCGGACGACCGGCCCCTCGGCCGCGGAAGGAGCCGGATCTGCGGCCGGGGGATGCGGGGACCGGACGGAGGCGCTCGGATCGGCGAGCGGTCCCGGCCGGGGCGGGAAGCCCCTCCATGCCGCGGGGTGGGCGGCCGTGGGGCGGGAAGGCGGTCATGTGCCGAGTGTTCGCGCGGGCGTCCCCGACCGGTAGCCGTTATCTCCCTGTTAGGTCATAGCCTAGGGCTATGAGCCAACTGCCCGATCTCGAATCCCTGCGGCTGCTGGTCGACGTCGATCGGCTGGGCAGTCTCGGGCAGGCGGCCCGGGCGGCGGGCATCGCCCAGCCGTCGGCGAGCAAGCGGATCGCGATCCTGGAGCGCCGTCTCGGCCTGCCGTTGCTGGAGCGCACTCCCAGGGGGTCCACGCTCACCTCGCAGGGGACCATGGTCGCGGCCTGGGCGGCGCAGGTGCTGGACGCGGCCGCGGAGCTGATGCGCGGGGCGGAGGCCGTACGGCACGCGCGGGCGGCGCACCTGCACATCGCGGCGAGCATGACCGTGGCCGAGTACCTGCTGCCGCGCTGGCTGGGGGAACTCCAGAACCGGGAGCCGCAGGTCCAGGTGGGGCTGGACGTGCAGAACTCGGCGGAGGTGGCCCGGCTGGTCGCCGGGGAGGTCGGCGGGGTCGAGCTGGGGTTCGTGGAGGGGCCGTCGGTGCCGCAGGGGCTGACCTCCCGGGTGGTGGCCACCGACCGGCTGGTGGTCGTGGTCGCACCGGGTCATCCGTGGGCGCGCCGCCGGACCCCGCTGCTCGCCGCCGAGCTGGCCGCGACCCCGCTGGTGGTCCGCGAGCGCGGCTCCGGCACGCGCGAGACGCTGGACCGGGCGCTTGCCGGCCATGCCGCCGCGGCCCCCCGGCTGGAGCTGGGCTCGAACGCGGCGGTCAAGGGCGCCACGGGGGAGGGCGCCGCCCCCGCGGTGCTCAGCGGCTACGCCGTCGAGGCCGAGCTGGCCACCGGGCGGCTGGCCGAGGTGGCCACCCGGGACATCGACCTGGAGCGGCGCCTGCGCGCGATCTGGAGACGGGGGCGCACCCCCACCGGGCCCGCCGCCACGCTCCTGGCCATCAGCCTCGCCGCGTCACCGAGGTGACTATGGTCGTTTTGTCGCATTCCATATAGGGTGCCGGACATGGCGCCGATCGAGATGCCGGCCGTGCTCCGTCCCGAGCCGCACTGGCAGACCGGGCTCTGAGATCCGCGGGGTCCCCGGTCCTGTCACGCCTGCTCCCTGGATGGTCTGATGCTCCGCTCCCGCTATGACGCCGTGATCGCCGGAGGCGGCCACAACGGCCTGGTCGCCGCCGCCTACCTCGCCCGCGCGGGCCGCCGGGTCCTCGTCCTGGAACGTCTGGACCACGTCGGCGGGCTGGCCGTCTCGGCCCGAGCCTTCCCCGGCGTGGACGCCCGGCTCTCGCGCTACTCCTATCTCGTGAGCCTGCTGCCCGCCAAGGTCGTCGAAGACCTCGGCCTCCCGCTGGAACTGCGTCGCCGCAGGTACGCCTCCTACACCCCGGTGGGGGAGAGCGGCCTGCTGGTGGACAACGGCGACGACGACCGCACCGCCGCCTCGTTCGAGCGGGTGACCGGAGGCGGCGCCGACCTCGGCGCGTGGCGGCGCTTCTACGCGATGACCGCCGAGGTGGCCGCGAAGGTCGCGCCGACGCTGGTCGAACCCCTCCCCGGCCGTACGGCGATGCGGGACCTGGTGGGCCCGGAGGCCTGGCGGGAGCTGTTCGAGCGGCCCATCGGCGAGGTCGTGGACGAGCGGTTCGCCGACGACACCGTGCGCGGGGTGGTGCTCACCGACGCGCTCATCGGCACCTTCGCCGATCCGTGCGACGAGAGCCTGCTGGCCAACCGGTGCTTCCTGTACCACGTGATCGGCGACGGCACCGGCGACTGGAACGTCCCGGTCGGCGGGATGGGGGCGGTCTCCGGGGGCCTGGCGGAGATCGCCCGCGCCGCAGGGGCCGAGATCCTCACCGGGGCCGAGGTGCTGGCGGTCGACCCCTCGGGGGAAGTCGTCTTCCGGGACGCCGCGGGGGAGCACACGGTCACCGGGGAGCGGGTGCTGGCCAACGTGCCGCCCGCCGTACTGGCCCGGCTGCTGGGGAGCCCGGAGAGCGGGGAACCCGCACCCGAAGGCGCCCAGCTCAAGGTCAACATGGTGCTGTCGCGGCTGCCGCGGCTGCGGGACGGGTCGGTGGACCCGGCGGCGGCGTTCAGCGGGACCTTCCACATCAACGAGAGCCGCGACCAGCTCGCCCGCGCCTACGCCGAGGCCGCGCGCGGGAGGATCCCGAGCCTGCCCCCGGCGGAGGTCTACTGCCACTCGCTGACCGACCCGTCGATCCTCGGCCCCGGGCTGCGCGCCGCCGGGGCCCAGACGATGACGCTGTTCGGCCTGCACATGCCCGCACGGCTGTTCCGCGACGACCCGGTCGCCTCACGGGAGGAGGCGCTGCGCGCGACCCTGGCCTCGATGAACGCCGTCCTCGCCGAGCCGATCGAGGACTGCCTGCTGCGCGCCCCGGACGGAAGCGTCTGCCTGGAGGCCAGGACCCCGGTCGACCTGGAGAACGAGGCGGGTCTGCCCGGCGGGCACATCTTCCACCGCGACCTGTCGTGGCCGTTCGGCGAGGCCGGGAGCTGGGGGGTGGAGACCGGCCACGAGCGGATCCTGCTGTGCGGGGCGGGCGCCCGGCGCGGCGGCGGGGTCAGCGGCATCCCCGGTCACAACGCGGCCATGGCGGTGCTGGAGGGCTCCTGAGGACGGCGTCGCGCGGTCGGCGGGGGTGCGGCGGCGCGTCCGGTGCCGGCGAGGACGGGGAAGGGTCTCTCTCGGGGAAACGCCGGTGCTCCCTCATGGGGTTCTCATGAAGGGTGCCTACCGTGGGGCCATGGGCGACGGTGAGGCGGCGCGGGTGCTGGTCGTGGACGACGAGCCCGCGCTCAGGGAGGCGCTGCAGAGCAGCCTGGAGTTCGAGGGCTACCGGGTCGGCCTGGCCGCCGACGGGCGGGCGGCGCTGGAGGTCCTGGAGCGGGAGCCGTACGAGCTGGTGCTGCTGGATGTGATGATGCCGCGGATGGACGGGCTGACCGCCTGCCGCAGGCTCCGCGCGGCGGGCAACCATGTCCCGGTGCTCATGCTCACCGCCCGCGACGCCGTGGGCGACCGGGTCTCGGGGCTGGACGCGGGGGCCGACGACTACCTGGTCAAGCCGTTCGAGCTGGACGAGCTGCTGGCCCGGGTCCGGGCGCTGCTGCGGCGCGGTGCGCTGACGGCTCCGGCCGCCGAGGACGCCGGCGTGCTGGTCTTCGACGACCTGCGGATGGACGTCGCCGCCCGCGAGGTCACCCGGGCCGGCGTCCCGCTGGAGCTGACCCGGACCGAGTACCTGCTGCTGGAGCTGTTCATGGCCCATCCCCGCCAGGTGCTCACCCGCGAGCAGATCCTCAGCGAGGTGTGGGGATTCGACTTCGAGCCGAGCTCCAACTCCCTCGACGTCTACGTCATGTACCTGCGCCGCAAAACCGAGATCGAGGGGCTTCCCCGGCTGATCCACACCGTCCGGGGCGTCGGCTACGTGCTGCGGGGCTCCGCGTGACGGCCGGCCGGCTGCGCGCGGGGCCGCGCCTGACCGGCCGCCGGCCGGGGGAGGGAGGCTCTGCCCGGGGCGCCCGCCGCTCCCTGCGCTCGCGGCTCACCCTGCTGGTCGCGGCGGCCGTCGCGGTGGCGATCGCGGTGTGCGCGGGGGCCTGCTGGTTCATCGTGCGCACCGCGATGCTGGAGCAGGTCGACCGCTCGCTGCGCGACCCGAAGGGGGGCCAGGGCCTGGAGTGGGTCGCGCAGTACTGCTCCGGTGACGAGCCGCGCCGTCAGCCGCCCTTCCGCCTGCCGCCGCTGCAGCTGATCGACGCCGAGGGCGGCACGTGCGTGGTCGGCACCGTCGAGGTGCGGGTCACCCCGGAGGACCGGGCGCTGGCGGCGATGCCGAGGGGCGCGCAGGCGCGCCGGGACGGGACGACCGCGGACGGGGCCGACGTGCGGGTGCTGACCAGGAGCGTCGGCTCGGGCCTGGCGGTCATGGAGTCCCGGCCGCTGGCCGAGTTCCAGTCCACGCTCGCCGCGCTCGCCTGGGTCCTCGCGGGGGTCGCCGCGCTCGGCGTGGTGGGCGCCGCGACCGCGGGCACCCTCATCGCCCGCACGGCGCTGCGGCCGGTGGAACGCCTGACCGGGGTGGCCGAGCACATCGCCAGGACCGAGGACCTCGACACCCGGATCCCGGTCCGGGGCGACGACGAGATCGCCCGGCTCGGTGCCTCCTTCAACGCGATGACCGCCGCGCTGGCCGGGTCCCGCGAGCGGCAGCGGCGGTTGATCGCCGACGCCGGGCACGAGCTGCGCACCCCGCTCACCAGCCTGCGGACGAACGTCGAGCTGCTGCTGCGCAGCGAGAACACCGGCCGCCCGCTGGCCCCGCCCGCCAGACGCCGGCTGCTGAACAGCCTCAAGGCCCAGTTCGAGGAGATGTCCACGCTGATCGGGGACCTGCTGCAGCTCTCCCGCGCCGACGAGGAGCACGAGCCGCACGTCGAGGTGGCCTTCCACGAGGTGGTCGGGTCGGCCGTGGCCCGGGCCCGGCTCCGCGCCCCGGGCGTCCCGGTCGAGGTCGAGCTCGGCCCTTGGTACGTCCGCGGCAGCCAGGCGGCGCTGGAGCGCGCCGTGGTCAACCTGCTGGACAACGCGGTGAAGTTCTCCGGCGGCGCGGCCGGGGGTCCGGCGCCCGGCGGCGCGGCGGGCGACGGGGTGGCGGGCGACGGGGTGGACGGCGCGGCGGGCGGCCCGGTGGTCGTGCGGCTCCGCGATGGCGAGCTGACCGTCCGCGACCACGGCCCCGGCATCGCGGAGGACGAGCTGCCCTACGTGTTCGACAGGTTCTGGCGGTCGCCGGCGGCGCGGAGCATGCCCGGTTCCGGGCTGGGCCTGGCCATCGTGGCGCAGGCCGTACGGGACGCGGGAGGAGAGGTGGCGCTGGAGAACGCCGCCGGCGGCGGCGCCCTCGCCCGGCTGCGCCTTCCCGGCTCAGCGCTCGGAGGGGGTCTCCCCGCGGGGGAGTGACGGCGCCTTCCCGCCGGCCGGCGCGGTCGCGGCCCGTCACCCCCGGAGGGGAGCGGCGGATCCTTCCGGTACGGCTCCGGTCGCGCGGCCCCGGCGCGGCCGGAGCCGCGTGCCCGGATCCGCAAGCCATTTGCAAGATCACGTGATCATGCTGGGGATCTTCCCTTTTCTCACGCCTCGTTAACGGTCGCCTCAGGGACGCCAAAGGCCGCCCGCCGAATCTGAGGCCATGACAGAGCAGAACCACGGTTCACTGGGGGCCGCATGAGCCAGTCGACGGCGCCGGTACGCACCCGGCTGGTCGAGATCGTCGTTCCCGTGCACAACGAGCAGCGGGTGCTCGCCGAGAGCGTCCGCCGGTTGCACGCCTACCTCACCGCCACCTTCCCGTACGGCTTCCGCATCACGATCGCCGACAACGCCAGCGCCGACGGGACCTGGCCGATCGCGGTGGACCTGAGCCGGGAGCTGCCGCACGTGCGCGCCGTCCATCTGGACGCCAAGGGCAGGGGCCGGGCGCTGCGCCGGGTCTGGTCGGGCAGCGACGCCGACGTGGTCGGCTACATGGACGTGGATCTCTCCACCGACCTGGACGCCTTCCTGCCGCTGGTGGCCCCGCTGCTGTCCGGCCACAGCGACCTGGCCATCGGCACCCGCCTGTCCAGGAGCGCGAACGTGGTGCGCGGACCGAAGCGGGAACTGATCTCCCGGAGCTACAACCTGCTGCTGCGCGGGGCGATGGGCGCGGGCTTCTCCGACGCCCAGTGCGGGTTCAAGGCGGCCCGAGCCGAGATCGCCCAGGCGCTGCTGCCGGGGGTCGAGGACGAGGAGTGGTTCTTCGACACGGAACTGCTGCTGCTCGCCGAGCGTCACGGGCTGCGCATCCACGAGGTCCCGGTGGACTGGGTGGACGACCCCGACAGCCGGGTGGACATCGTCAAGACCATCAAGGACGACTTGAGAGGCATGACCCGCGTGGCGCGCAGAACCCTGTCGGCCCCGGTCGGGATCCCGGTCCCGCCGCGGGTGCGTGACGCCCGGCTGCCGGCGGGGATGGTCCGTCAACTGCCCAGGTTCGCGGTCATCGGGGCGGTCAGCACCCTGGCGCACCTCGGCCTGTTCGTCGCCCTGCGGGCGGTGGCGCCCGCCGTGGCGGCCAACGCCCTCGCCCTGCTGATCACCGCGATCGCCAACACCGCCGCCAACCGCCGCTTCACCTTCGGCGTGACCGGCCGCGCCGGGGCGCTGCGCCACCAGCTCCAGGGCGGCCTGGCCTTCCTCGTCGGCCTGCTGCTCAGCACCGGCGGTCTCGCCCTGCTGAAGCTCCTGCTGCCGGGCGCGCCCGCCGCCGCCGAGGTCGCGGCGGTCATCGCCGCCAACGCCCTGGCCACCCTGGTCCGCTTCCTGCTGCTGCGCGGATGGGTCTTCACCCCGCGCCGGGCCGGGGAGGCCGCGCGATGACGCCGCCCACCCCCGCGGCCGCCGGTCCCGGGACCTCCGGCCCCATCGCCCCCACCGGTGCCGCGCCCGCCGGCGCGCACCGGGACGCACGGCCCGCCCCGGGAACCGGGAGCGCTCCCCGCTGGGCGCGCCCCGCCTTCTGGGCGGTCCTGGCCCTGGCGGCCGCGCTCCACACCTGGGGGCTGGGGAGCAACGGCCACGCCAACGGCTACTACTCGGCCGCCGTCCTGTCCGGCACCCAGAGCTGGAAGGCGTTCTTCTTCGGCGCCCTGGACGCCGGGTCGTTCATCACCGTGGACAAGCCGCCGCTGGCGCTGTGGGTGATGGGGCTCTCGGCGAGGGTCTTCGGGTTCGGGACGTGGAGCATGCTCCTGCCCCAGGCCGCCGCGGGCGTCGCGGCCGTCGCCGTGGTCCACTCGGCGGTACGGCGCTCGCTGCCGGGAACGGCGGGCCACGCCGCCGGGCTGGTCGCCGCGCTGGTGATGACGCTGACTCCGATCACGGTCGCGATCAACCGGGACAACAACCCCGACACCGTCCTGGTGCTGCTGCTGGTGCTGGCCGGGTGGTTCTGCCTGGAGGCCGTGCGCGACGGCCGGACCCGCACGCTGGTGGTCTCGGCGATCTTCGTCGGATTGGCCTTCACCACCAAGATGCTCCAGGCCTACCTGGTGGTCCCCGCTTTCGCCCTGGTCTACCTGTCCACGGCACCGGGCACGGTGCTGCGGCGGATCGGCCGGCTGCTGGCGGCGGGCGCGGCCCTGGTGGCCTCCAGCGGGTGGTGGATGCTGGTCGTCGACCTGTGGCCCGCCGCCGACCGCCCCTACATCGGCGGCAGCACCGACAACTCCGTCCGGGACCTGGTCGTCGGCTACAACGGCCTCGGCCGGATCTTCGGCGGAGGCGGCGGGCGCGGCGGAGGCGGGTTCGGCGGCGAGCCCGGGGCGGGACGCCTCTTCAACGACGTCATGGCCGGGCAGATCTCCTGGCTGCTGCCCTTCGCCGCACTGGCCCTGGTCTGCGGGCTGGTCCTGGCCATCCGGCCCGCCGGGGCGCCCCGCCGCTCCGGCGGGGCGGTGACGGGGGCCCGCCGCGATCTGCCCGGCGCCCGCGTGGCCCTGTGCCTGTGGGGTGGCTGGCTGGCCGTGCACTACGCGGTGTTCAGCTTCTCCAGCGGGACCTTCCATCCGTACTACTCCACCGCCATGGCCCCGGCCGTCGCCGCGCTCACCGGTCTCGGCGGGACGCTGATGTGGCGGGCCCACCGGCGGTCACGGGCCTGGGGGTGGGCGCTGCCGGCGGGGATCGTGATCACCGGAGCGTGGGCGTTCGCCGTGCTGCGCCGCACCCCCGAGTTCGTGCCCTGGCTGGCCTGGACGGTGGCCGCGGTGAGCGCGGCGGCGGCGGCCGGGCTGGTCCTGTCGCGGATCGGACGGCGGGCCGGGCTCCGGATCGCCGCCGTCGCCCTGGCCGCCGGGCTGGCGGCCGGACTCGCGGGTCCCGTCGCCTACGCCCTGACCCCGCTGGGCTCGGCCGTCAACGGCACCAACCCGACCGCGGGTCCCGCGGGAAGCGGCGGCATGCGCGGTCCGGGCGGCATGGGCGGAGGCCTCTCCGGCGGGATGCGGCCGGAGGCGCCCGAGGGCGCTGCAGGCCGGGCGCCGGAGGGGACGGTCGCGGACGACGCCCGGGGCCCGATGCGGGGCGGCGGTCCCGGCGGGGCGGTGAGCGAGCAGTTGACCGGGTATCTGAAGGCGAACCGGGGCGGCGCGACCTGGCTGGTGGCGGTGGGTGGCGCGCAGAGCGCCTCGTCGGTCATCCTCTCGACCGGCCTGCCCGTCATCGCGATGGGCGGCTTCACCGGCGGTGATCCCGCGATGACCGCGGAGCGGCTCGAGGCGCTCGTCTCTGCGGGGGAGCTCAGATACGTGATGCCCGGCGGCGGCCGGGGCGGTGCCGGCGACGGCGGCTCCGAGGTGAGCGAGTGGGTCCAGGCCAACTGCGCGGTGGTCGACCCGGCGGAGTACGGCGAGCAGGGCGCGGGCCCGTCGTCGCTCTACCGCTGCGGCTGACGTCGCAGAGCCCGGTTCCCGCCCTCGGCCGGGCTCCGGGCCGGGGAGGGCCCCGGCTGCGATCCGTGCCCTTCCGCCTCCGTGCCACCGGTCGCACCGGTGATCACACGCGCGGGGGCGGAGGGGCGCGCTGCTGTAGTCTTGCGCCGTGCACAGCGGAGGAGGGGCGCGCGGCAGCCGCGCCGACCAGGCCGACCAGCGCCGGGCAGAGCTGCTGGAGGCGGCCAGGAAGGTCGTGGTGGAGCGAGGGCTGGCCAGCACCCGCGTCTCCGACATCGCCAAGGCGACCAACGTGAGCGGCGGGCTGATCCACTATCACTTCGCCACCAAGGACGATCTCATCACCGAGATGCTCCGCAGCACGAGCGAGTCGGAGATCCAGCGGCTGAAGGAGATCGTCGCGGGCCCGGAGAGCGCGGTGGAGCGGTTGGACCGGGTGCTGCGCCTGGTCATCCCCGCGTCGAGGGACGACCAGGGCTGGATCCTCTGGCTCGACGCCTGGACGGTCGGGGTGCGCGAGGAGCACGTCCGGACCCTCCTGCTGGAGTTCGAGGGCGCCTGGATCGAGATCCTCAGGGATGTGATCACGCAGGGCGTGGTCGCGGGCGAGTTCGACTGCGACGACCCGCAGGGCGCGGCCGAGCGCCTGGACGGCATGCTCGACGGCCTGGCCATCCGTTACACCCTGGAGGCGGGGAACCTGTCGCGTGCCCGGCTCCTGGAGCACGCCCGCGTCGCCGCGGCCCGGGAGGTCGGCCTGGAGCGTTCCGCCTTTCCCTCGGAGGACGTCCCCTGAGGCGCGGCGGGCCGGGAACCGGCCCGCGCGACCGCCCGGCCCGCGACGAGAGGGGCCGGGGCGGGAAGGGTCCTCAGGCGGGCAGGGCCGCCAGCAGGAAGGCCAGCCGGGCGGCCGCGTCCTCGATGTTGCCCGCGTCACCGAGCCGGTATCCCCAGGACGTGATGAAACCCCCGTCGGGGGAGCAGGTCACGGTCTCGGCCAGGGTGTTGCTGAAGCGGTTGCGGACGCACACGTAGGCGGGGTCGCCGAGTGAGACGTTCTGCAGGGACAGATCGGCGTGGGACCGTACCGCCGCGGCGAATTTCTCAAGGCAAGACAGCGTGTCCAGCATCGTGCGTCACCTCCGTCTCACACGAGGATTGCACGATCTTGGGATACTAATCAAGCAATTGCGATAGTTGATCCGAGGATTGTTCTGCCAGGTCGTTCAGCACCCGGACGATCACCGCCCTGGCGTCCTGGCGGAAGGCCGCGATCTCGCAGAACTCGTCGAAGGCCCGCTCGTAGAAGGCGATGTCCTCCGGGTCGCGCAGGATCAGGTCCCTGGTCCGGGTGGGCACCGCGACGTGGTCCCGGTCGTAGATCCAGAAGCCGTTGAGCAGGGCGGACGGCAGGGGCGCCTCGAAGGGCACCACGCCGAACTCCACGTTCGGGAGCGCGGTCACCGCGAGCAGCCTGTCGAGCTGGCCGCGCATCACATCCAGCGGGGCCAGCCGGTAGCGCAGCACCGCCTCGGGCAGGATGAAGCGGAACCTCTTGCGCTGGTCGTAGAGGATCTCCTGCCGCTGCATGCGGACCTTGATGGCCGCGTCGATCTCGTCGGGGGCGTTGTAGAGACGTTTGATCCGGGTGAAGATGCTCCGCGCGTACTCGGTGGTCTGCAGAAGGCCGATGACCACGCCCGGCTCGAACACCCGGAACGTCGTGGTCCGCGCCTCCATGTCACGGATGTCCTCCTGGAGGGCGGCCAGGCCGCTGCGGTGCCGCTGCCGCCAGGAGTCCTGGCGCTCCAGCAGGCCGTTGGCCTGATCGACCAGTTCCCCGGTCACCTCGGGCGAGGCGCCCACGGCCTGCGCCCATACGGTGACGTCGTCCTCCGTGGCGGTCTGGCGGGCGTTCTCGATGCGGGAGATCTTCGAGGCCTGCCACCGCAGCCGCTCGGCGAGGTCCTTGCCCGACAGGCCGGCCGTCTCGCGCAGGTGCCGGAGCTGCGCGCCCAACTCGATCCGGGCCTGCTGGAACCCACTCATGCGACCTCCTGTACGGTGCCGCACGAGGGTAGACCCGGACGCGCTGATCAGACCATAGGGGCGACCCCAATCGTGATCAATATTTACCCGAGCACCCGGCGGGCGATGTCGACGAGGAGCTCGCGGGGGACTTCGACGGCGCTCTCCCCGTCCAGGACGTGGCGGAGGTCGGCGAGGGCGGCGGCGTCGGTGAGGTGGAGTCCCTGGACGACGATGGTGCCGCGGTCGGTCTCGTAGAGGGAGGGGCAGGCGCCCGCTTCCGAGGTGGAGCCGAGAAACCGCAAACGCATGGCTGTGTCCTTCCCCGAGCCAACCTCATGTTGCAATTGCGCGCAATCCTAGAGGATGGAAAGGTTCTGGTTGCCTGAATCGCTCAATTTTGTGCGTCCCGACGTCGGGAGCGGCGGGACGGTCTCCCGGTCGGACATGGCCGAATAATATTCTGGTGGTTTCGAATTTACGGGAGCGCGGCACCCGGGTCAACGGAGATGGCGGGCGCCCCGGCGGAACCGGTGAGGGCGCCGGGGGGAGAGCCGCAGGGGGAAGGCCGCGGGGAAAGGGTCACAGCAGTGACCGGGGGATGGCCGCCTCCGCGGCGCGCAGTTCCTCTCCCAGGGCTTTGGCCTGGGCGTCGAGCCGGGGGCTGGCGGCGACGCCCCGGCCCAGCAGGCCGTGGACGACGAAGTTCAGGGCGAGCAGGTTCGGCAGCTCGAAACGCTCGATCCGCAGCCCGTCCGTCGCGGGCAGCAGCTCCCGCAAGCGCTCGACGGTCAGGTGACCCGCCAGCCACGCGAACTGCTCGGCCGTACGGACCCAGACGCCGAGATTGGCGTTGCCGCCTTTGTCGCCGGAGCGGGCACCCACGATCGTCCCCAGTGGGACCCGTACGGCGGGCGCCGCCCCGCCCCGGTGCTCCTCCCCCCGGTCCGGTTCCGGGCCCGCGGACGGGACCGGGCGACGGGGGACGGCCGGGTGGTCCGGAGCGGGCGGGTCGAGGGGGACCTCCCGGCCGTCGAGCACGACCCGGGGGCGGACGGCGGCGGCCGGGACGAAGGCGGGCCAGTAGACCCCGTACGGCGAGGCGTCCCCGGGCGGGGTGAGGCCGTAGAAGCCCGGGTAGCTCGCCAGACCGGTCTCCACCACGGCCGAGGAGAACGCGCGCCCCGCCTTGGCCCGGTCGGGGTCCATCACGGTTATCCGCAGCAGGGCGGTGCCCGCGAGCGGGGTGAGCTCGGTGTGGACCTGCTCGAAGGAGTCCTTCGGCACGCGTGCCCAGATGGCGTCCTGGGCGAGGCGGGCCTTGGCCTCGAGGTCCAGGCCGGTCAGGACGAGGGTCATGGTGTTGCGGTAGCCGCCGAGGTAGTTGATCGCGACCTTGAGCGTGTCCGGCGGGGCCTCGCCGCGCACACCGGAGATCCGGACGCGGTCCGGGCCCTGCTGCTCCAGCCGGATGCTGTCGAACCGGGCCACGGCGTCGGGGCCGAGGTAGCGCGGCGAGCCGATCTCGTACAGGAGCTGGGCGGTGACCGTGCCGACCGAGACCAGCCCGCCGGTCCCGGGATGCTTGGTGACCACGCTGGACCCGTCGGCCTCCAGCTCCACCAGCGGGAAACCGCAGCGCTCCGGCTCGGGCACCTCGCCGAAGAAGGCGTAGTTGCCGCCCGTCGCCTGGCAGCCGCACTCGATCACGTGCCCGGCGACGACCGACCCGGCCAGCGCGTCGTGGTCGTCCGGGCGCCAGCCGTACCGCCAGATGCCCGGGCCGGTGACCAGCGCCGCGTCGGTGACCCGTCCGGTCACCACCACGTCCGCCCCCGCCGACAGGGCGGCCGCGATCGGCCGCCCGCCGAGGTAGGCGTTGGCGGTCAGAGGAGCGGCGGGCAGCTTCTCGCCGGTGTCGGGGTTCACCGCGTCGCCGAGGACGCCGGGCTCGCCGGTCAGGTCGTCCCCGGTCACGGAGGCGACCCGCACCGGCAGCCCGAGCCGGCCGGCCAGCTCGGCCACGGCCTCGGCGCACCCGGAGGGGTCCAGTCCGCCCGCGTTGGAGACGATCTTTATGCCCCGGTCCGCGCAGGTCCCGAGGACCTCCTCCAGTTGCCTCAGGAACGTCGGCGCATAGCCGGGCCGGCCCTTCGACCGGTTCCCGGCCAGGATCAGCATCGTGAGCTCGGCCAGCCAGTCGCCGGTGAGCACGTCGATCGGGCCGCCCTCGACCATCTCCCGCGCGGCCGAGAGCCGGTCGCCGTAGAACCCGGAGCAGTTGGCGACGCGGAGCATCGAGCCTCCTTCGGCCGCACCGGCCCTGGACGAGTGTTCCCGGCAGCCATCCAAGCGCGTATCCCATTCGCGATCAAGGCCGCCGCCGGTGCGCCGACTCCGCCGCGCGGGCGATGTTGCGCGGCATCCGGCCGAAGACGAGGCTGTGGAAGGGGGAGATGCCCCACCAGTAGGCGTGTCCCAGCAGCCCGTGCGGATGGAACAGCGCGCGCTGCCGGTAGACGGCCCGGGCGGGGCCGGAGGGCGGGGAGACCGTCCGGGCGGAGCCGGAGGGCGGGGAGACCGACAGCTCCAGCCAGGCCAGTCCCGGCAGCCGCATCTCGGCGCGCAGCCGCAGCAGCCGGCCGGGTTCGATCTCCTCCACCCGCCAGAAGTCCAGCGGGTCCCCCACCCGCAGGCGGTGGGGATCGCGGCGTCCTCTGCGCAGGCCCACCCCGCCCAGCAGCCGGTCGATCAGGCCGCGCGCGCGCCAGGCGACGGGCAGGGAGTACCAGCCGTTGGCCCCGCCGACGGCCTCGATCACCCGCCAGACCTCCTGCGGGGGCGCGGCCACGGCCAGCTCGCGCTCGTCGGAGTAGAGACTGCCGCCCGCCCAGTCGGGGTCGGTGGGCAGGGGATCGCTCGGCGCGCCGGGGGTGGAGGCGGAGGACCAGTGGGTGGCGACGTCGGCGTCCTTGATCCGGCGCAGCGCCAGCCGTACGGACTCCCCGAAGCCGATCAGCCCGTCCGGCGGGTCGGGGACGAACCGGGCGATGTCGTGCTCGGCGCACACGGCCTCATGGCGCAGCGACTCCACCAGGGGCCGGGCGATGCTCGCCGGCACGGGCGTGACCAGGCCGACCCAGTGGCTGGACAGGCTCGGCGAGAGGAGCGGCACCGGAACGATCAACCGTGGAGGAAGCCGCGCGATCGCGGCGTATCCGTGCATCATGTCCTCGTAGGTCAGGACGTCCGGCCCGCCGACGTCGAAGGCCCGGTTGACGTCTCCCGGGATCTGCGCCCAGGCTGCCAGATAGCGCAGCATGTCGCGGATGGCGATGGGCTGGGTGGGGGTGCGCACCCAGCGGGGCGTCGTCATCACCGGCAGGCGCTCGGTGAGATAGCGCAGCATCTCGAACGAGGCCGATCCGGACCCGATGACCACCGCGGCCCGCAGCACCACGGCGGGCACCGGCGACCTCAGGAAGATCTCGCCCACCTCCGCACGGGAGCGCATGTGCGCCGACAGCTCGCCGGAGGCGTGCGTCAGCCCGCCCAGGTAGACGATCCTGCCCACGCCCGCCTCCGCGGCGGCTCCGGCGAAGGTCTCGGCCGCCCTCCGGTCGCGCTCGGCGAAGGCGGGCCCGGCGGCCATCGAGTGGACCAGGTAGTAGGCCACGTCGGCGCCGCCCAGCGCGCGCCGCATCGCGTCGGGGTCGTTCACGTCCCCGGCCAGGATCCGCACCCGTCCGGCCCAGGGCAGGTCCCGCAGCCGCCCCGGATGCCGGGCCACGCAGCCGACCTCGTGCCCGGCTTCCAGCAGCTGCGGAACCAGCCGCCCGCCGATGTAGCCGGTTGCCCCCGTCACCACGACAGTCCCCATACCGCTACTTTCGCGCGTCACCGGTGGCGCGGTTGCACCTGACGGGCGACACGCCGCGAGCGGCGTGTCGCCCGGACCCCTTCCCGGGGCGAGGACTCAGCGGAGGAGGCTCACGCGAGGCCGGCGGTCTCCCCGGAACGCGGGATCCAGGAGGCGGGACGCTTCTCCATGAAGGCGGCGATGCCCTCCTGGCCCTCGGCGGAGGTGAACCGCTGGGCCGACAGTTCGGCCATCCGGCGCATGCCCTCCTCCACCGGGAGCGCGGGCACCTGCCGTACCAGCTGCTTGGTGATCGCCAGTGCCTCGGGGCCGCCGCGCAGGAGCATGTCCGCGTAGTGGGCGACCGTCGCGTCCAGCTCCCCGGCGGGGACGGCCCGGGTGAGCAGGCCGATCTCCTGGGCGCGGGCGGCGTCGAAGGTCTCCCCGGTCATCAGGTACTCGGCCGCGGCCCGCGGGTCGAGACGGCGCAGCACGGTCACCGAGATCATCGCGGGCACCACGCCCAGGCGCACCTCGGTGAAGGCGAACGACGCGGTGTCCGGCGCGATGGCGAAGTCGCACGCCGCGACCAGGCCGAGCCCGCCGGCCCGCGCGGTGCCGTTCAAGCGGCAGATGACCGGCTTGGGGCTGTTCCAGATCATGTTCATGATCTCCGGGAACGATGCCGTCACCGGCGCCTCGTGGGCGTCGCCGGGCCCGACCCGCTGCTCCTTCAGGTCCGCCCCGGCGCAGAACACCGGCCCGGTCCCGGTCAGCACGATGACCCGCACGCCCTCCTCGGCCAGTGCCCAGTCGAGCCGGTCCTCCAGATCCCCGAGAAGGCGCACCGAGAGCGCGTTGCGGTTGCGCGGGGAGTCCAGCGTGATCGTGGCGACCCCGCCCGACACCTCCTTGTGCACCAGCCGCTCCACCGGCCAGCCCCCGTCCCTTTTCACCTGGATCCTCCGCTCCCCGGCTCGCGCACGGTGCTCATGCCTGCTCCTCGATCACGGCCAGTACGGCTCCCGCCTCGACCTGGCGGCCCGGCGCCGCGTTCAGCTCCACCACCGTGCCCCCGGCGGGCGCCGTGATCCGATGTTCCATCTTCATGGCCTCCAGCACCACGACCACCTGGCCCGCGGCGACCGGCTCGCCGGACTTCACCTCGACGCGCAGCACGGTACCGGGCATGGGGGCCAGCAGGGAGCCCGGTGCCAGCCGCTCGACCGGCTCGGGCAGACGTGGCAGGGGCGTGAACCGTACCGGACCGAGGGGGGAGTCCACGTACGCCACGCCGTCGTGGCGGGCGACCTCGAACCGGTGCCGCACGCCGTCGGTCTCCAGGACCACCGCGGTGGGCTCCGCGCTGACCAGGCGGGTGCCGGGCAGGCCGTCGACGCGCAGACCGTCGCGGGTCAGCCGGTAGGAGACCGTGTGCACGGCCCGGTCCGCGCCCGTCCCGTCCGAGGCGTGTCCCGCGCCCGGGAGGAAGGAGACCCGCTGCGGCTGGGACGGCACGTTGCGCCACCCGCTCGGCACCGCGGCCTGCACGGTGGCCGCGGCCCGGTTCGCGGCGGCCTGGGCGAGCGCCGCGGCGAGGGCGGCCAGGGGTACGGCGTGCGGCCCGGCGGGATCGGGGATCCCGGCGGCGAGGCCGTGCTGGTCCAGGAAGGCGGTGTGGGTGTCGCCCGCCAGGAACGCGTCGTGGCGCAGGACCGCCACCAGCAGGTCCCGGTTGGTCACGGGGCCGTGGATCTTTGCTCCGGCGAGTGCTCCGGCGAGTCTGCGGGCGGCGTCGGCGCGGCTCGAACCGTGGGCGATCACCTTGGCGAGCATCGGGTCGTAGTGGACGCCGATCTCCGAGCCGTCCTCGACGCCGGAGTCCAGCCGCAGCCCGTGCCGGACCGGGGAGAACCGGGTCCCGGCTCCGGGGACGTCGAAGCGGTGCAGGACGCCGCTCTGCGGGAGCCAGTCCTGAGCGGGATCCTCGGCGTAGAGGCGGGCCTCGATGGCGTGGCCGTACGGCTCCGGGGGCGTGGGCGGCAGGGCGGCGCCCTCGGCGATCCGGAGCTGGAGCTCGACCAGGTCGATTCCGTAGACGCACTCGGTGACCGGGTGCTCGACCTGGAGCCGGGTGTTCATCTCCAGGAACGCGACCGTCTCGTCCTTGACGAGGAACTCGACGGTTCCCGCGCCGGCGTAGCCGATGGCGCGGGCCGCTCGCACCGCCGCCTGGTACAGCCGGGCGCGCAGCTCCGGGGAGACCGCGGGGGAGGGCGTCTCCTCGACCACCTTCTGGTGGCGCCGCTGGATCGAGCACTCGCGCTCGCCCAGCGCCCAGACCGTCCCGTGCGCGTCGGCCAGGATCTGCACCTCGATGTGCCGGGTGCGCTCCAGCAGCGGCTCGACGAAGACCGTCCCGTCCCCGAACGCCGATTCCGCCTCCCTCCGCGCCGCCTCGATCTCACGGGCGAGGTCGCCGGGTTCGCGGACGATCCGCATGCCCCGGCCCCCGCCGCCCGCCGACGCCTTGACCAGCAGCGGGTAGGGCCACTCCCCGGCCGCGCCCGCGGCGGCCCCGGAGACGGGTACGGCGAGGCTGGGGAGGACGGGCACCCCGGCCTCGGCCATCAGGGCCTTGGCCCCGACCTTGGAGCCCATGGCGGCGATGGAAGCGGGGCTCGGGCCCACCCAGGTCAGCCCGGCCTCCAGGACGGCGCTCGCGGCGGCCGCGTTCTCCGACAGGAAGCCGTAGCCGGGATGGACGGCGTCGGCGCCGGCCCGCAGGGCGGCCTCGACGATCTTCTCGATCGACAGGTAGGTGTCGGCGGGCCGTGCGCCCGGGAGCCGTACGGCGTGGTCGGCCTCGCGGGCGTGCGGTGCGCCGTCGTCGGCGTCGGAGAAGACCGCGACGGTCTCGATGCCGAGGTCGCGGCAGGTGTGGAAGACGCGGCGGGCGATCTCGCCCCGGTTCGCGACGAGCAGACGTTTGATCATGACGGGTGCCCCTCACGCGGTGGGCGGGCTGCGGGCGCCGGCGGGTGCCGGTGATCCTGGACGGGCGGGGGTGCCGGCGGGATGGCCGGAGGCACGGTCGATGGCATGGCGGGGGGCACTGTCGGGGGCACAGTCGGGGGCACGGTCACATCCGGAAGACGCCGAAGCCCGCGGGCTCCGGGACGGCGGCGCTGTTGACGGCGGACAGGCACAGGCCCAGGACGGTGCGGGTGTCGCGGGGGTCGATGACGCCGTCGTCGTAGAGCCGCCCGGACAGGAAGAACGGCAGTGATTCGGCCTCGATCTGCGTCTCCACCATCGTGCGCATCGCCGCGTCCGCCTCCTCGTCGTAGACCTGCCCCCGTGCCTCGGCCGCGGCCCGGCCCACGATGGACAGCACCCCGGCCAGCTGCGCGGGCCCCATGACGGCCGACTTCGCGCTCGGCCAGGTGAACAGGAACCGCGGGTCGTAGGCCCGGCCGCACATCCCGTAGTTGCCCGCGCCGTAGGAGGCCCCCATGACGACCGTGAGGTGCGGGACCGTCGAGTTGGAGACCGCGTTGATCATCATGGCGCCGTGCTTGATGATGCCGCCCTGCTCGTACTCCCGGCCGACCATGTAGCCGGTCGTGTTCTGCAGGAAGACCAGCGGCGTGCGCGCCTGGTTGGCGAGCTGGATGAACTGCGCGGCCTTCTGCGCCTCCTCGCTGAACAGCACGCCGCGCGCGTTGGCCAGGATCCCGATCGGGTAGCCGTGCAGCCGCGCCCACCCCGTCACCAGGCTGGCGCCGTACAGGGGCTTGAACTCGTCGAACTCGCTGCCGTCCGTGATCCGCGCGATCACTTCGCGGGGGTCGAAGGGGATCCGCAGGTCCTCCGGCACGATGCCCAGCAGCTCGTCGGGGTCGTACAGCGGCTCGCGCACGGCTCCCGCCGCGCGGCCGAGCTTGACCCAGTTGAGCCCGCGCACGATCCGCCGCCCGATCCGCAGCGCGTCGTGCTCGTCGGCGGCCAGATGGTCGGCCAGGCCGGAGACGCGGGCGTGCATCTCGGCGCCGCCCAGCGACTCGTCGTCGGCCTCCTCTCCGGTGGCCATCTTCACCAGCGGCGGACCGCCCAGGAAGACCTTCGCGCGCTCGCGCACCATGACGACGTGGTCGCTCATTCCGGGAACGTAGGCGCCCCCGGCCGTGGAGTTGCCGAACACCAGGGCGATCGTCGGGATGCCGGCGGCGCTCAGCCGGGTCAGGTCGCGGAAGATCCGGCCGCCCGGGATGAAGATCTCCTTCTGCGTCGGCAGGTCGGCCCCGCCGGACTCGACCAGGTTGACCAGGGGCAGCCGGTTCTCCAGCGCGATGTCGGCGGCGCGGAGCGTCTTGCGCAGGGTCCACGGGTTGGACGCGCCGCCCCGGACGGTCGGGTCGTTGGCGACGATCATGCACTCGACGCCCTCGACCACCCCGATCCCGGTGACCACGCTCGCGCCGACGGGGAAGTCGCTGCCCCACCCGGCCAGCGGCGAGAGCTCCAGGAACGCCGAGTCGGGGTCGAGGAGCAGCTCGATCCGCTCACGGGCGAGCAGCTTGCCGCGCCGGCGGTGGCGCTCGGCGTACTTGGCGCCGCCGCCGGCCACCGCCTTGTCCTGCTCGGCCTCCAACTCGGCCAGTTTCGCGAGCATCGCCTCACGCCGGGCCCGGTACGGGCCCGAGGAGGTGTCCAACCGGCTCAAGAGCCGTCTCCTTCCGCCGGGGCCGGAGGTCCCATCGGACCCGCCGCCCAGTCCAGAGCGTGACACAGGATCTTTCCCGCCGGCGCCCCAGGTCACCCGCGAGGATCACCCGCAGTGGCTCCAGCCGCTCTTCCACGTCGCCGTGCCGTAGGCGCCTCCCCAGATGACGCACTTCTTGTCGGCGGCGAGCCGTACCGGGCCCGCGTAGGCGGTGAAGCTGCCCGGGTTGGCCGCCGACGCGCCGCCTTGCACCTGGAGCGTCGCGTTCATCTTGATCTTTCCGGGGATGACGTACCTGGACAGGGTGACGACGCAGTTCTTCTTGCTCGTGCCGTCGTAGAGCAGGTAGACGGTCGCACCGGTGCCGAGGGCGTGGGAGTTGATCTGTTTGAAACCCGGGCCGCACACCCCGGCCGCGGTGTACGGGTTGGGTTTCGGCGGGCTCGTGGTCGGTTTGACCGTGGGCTTGGGGGTGGGTTTGACCGTGGGCTTCGTGGTCGGTTTGACCGTGGGCTTCGGTGTCGGCTTGGGAGTGGGCTTGACCGTCGGCTTGGTGGTGGGCGTGGTGGCGGAGGGCGACTGCCCGATGTCCACCGGCGCCCCGTCGTCCGGCCCCAGCATCCCGCCTTCCGGTTCCGGCTCCGAGGTCGCCTGCTTCGTCGGGCGGCGGCTCTGCTTCGCCGCCGGCTCGGTCTCCAGGGGGCTCGGGGCCTCGGTGGCCGGCGAAGAGTTCTCCTCCTCCGGTGTGAGGATCTCGCCCTCTCCCGGCACGCGCTCCTGCGGTTCCGACGTGGAGGGCTCCTCCTCGGGAGCCGGAGCGGGGCCGTCGGGGGTCGGCTCGGGATCGGCCTTCGCGGTCTGCTCCTGCCCGCTCAGAGACGGGGCCGCCTGCTGGGCGGTCCGCACCGACGAGGCCTTCTGGCCGTTCTGGACGACGACCACGGTCCCGGTGGCCACGCCGAGCACGACCGCGCCCGCCACCCCGGCCAGCAGCAGGCCCTTCGGCCGCCGGGGCCTGTGCTCCGGTTCCGGGTGCGGCCCCGGGCGGGGTCCCGGCCGGGCCGGTCCGGACGGGGACGTGGTCCGGACGCGCGGATCCCGGGGCACCGCCCCGGGTCCGGCCGGATTCGGCTGCGGGGGCGTGCCGGCAGCCGCAGGGGGGACGGCGGCTGCGGGAGCCGCGGGGACCGTGCCGCTCATGAGATGCGCGACGAGCTGCTCGGCGGTCGGCCGCGCCGCCGGGTCCTTGTCCAGACAGGCCGCGACCAGACCGCGCAGCTGCCCTTCCATCCCGGTCAGGTCCGGCTCCACGGTCAGGATCCGGTTCATCACCACGGCGATGGAGTCCTGGCCGAACGCCGGCGTGCCGGTCGCGGCGAAGACCATCGTGACGCCCCAGGCGAACACGTCGGCCGCGGGCGTCACCGCACCGCCGCTGAGCTGCTCGGGCGCGAGGTAGGACGGCGTCCCCATGGCCGTCCCGGTCGCGGTCGTGCCGGGGGAGTCCAGCGCCCTGGCGATGCCGAAGTCGATCACCACCGGGCCCTCGGGCCCCATCAGCACGTTGGCGGGCTTGAAGTCCCGGTGCAGGATCCCGGCGCGGTGGATCGCCGCCAGGGCGGTGGCCGTGCTGACGGCCAGCCGGTCCAGCGCGGCTCCGCGCCGCGGTCCCTCCCTGTCGACGAGCTGGCGCAGGGACGGCCCCGGCACGTACTCGCTGACGATGTACGGCCGGCTGCCCGCGAGGTCGGCGTGCAGGACCGAGGCGGTGCAGAACCGGGCCACCCGCTGGGCGACCGAGACCTCCCGCAGGAAGCGGGCGCGGGCCTCGGCGTCCGCCGCCAGCCCGTGATGGAGGAGTTTGACGGCGACCTGCTCACCCGCAGGACCGCGTCCCAGGTAGACGACCCCTTGGCCGCCCTCCCCGAGCCGCCCGGTCAGCTCGAACGGACCCAACCCCCGAGGATCCTCCGCCGTGAGCGGCTGTACCACGATAACCCCCCGGCAAAACCCACAAAATTCGGTTATGTGGGGCAGAACGCTACCAGTGTGCGTTCTGATGCGGACGAGCTGCCGATCACGGGTTCGGAACGGTCCGGCTCCCGGATCGGATGGCGGGTCGGCTGGCGGGTCGGCTGGCGGGTCAGATGGCCTTGCCGGGGTTGAGAATGCCGAGCGGATCGAACACCTGCTTGATCCCGTGATGGATCTCCTCGGCGACCGGCCCGGTCTCCAGGGCCAGCCAGCGCCGCTTCAGCAGCCCGACCCCGTGCTCGCCGGTGAGCGTGCCGCCCCGGCGCAGCGTCTCGCGGAAGACCTCGTCGGCCGCGGCCCAGACCTCTGGAGGAGGCTCGGGCAGGCCGTGCTCGAAGACGAAGACCGGATGCAGGTTGCCGTCCCCGGCGTGGGCCACGGTGCAGATCCGCACCTCGTGCCGGGCCGCGATCTCCTCGATGGCGGAGATCATGTCCGGCAGCGCCGAGCGCGGCACGCACACGTCCTCCACCAGGCAGGCGCCGAGCCGCTCCTTGGCCTGGTAGGCCATCCGCCGCATGCCGATCAGTTCCTCGGCCTCCTGCCGATCGGCTGAGACCGCGACGAACGAGGCGCCGTTCTCGGCGCACAGCACGCTCATCCGCTCCGCCGCCGTCTGCCCGTCCACCGCGTCGGACTGGGCGATCAGCATCGCCTGGACCGACGGCTCCAGCCCGATGTTCTTCCACTCGTCGATGGCCTGCAGGGTGGCCCGGTCGAGCATCTCCAGCAGCGAGGGCTGGCAGCCGCCGGCGATGATGGCCGCCACGGCCGCCGCGGCCTCCCGCAGCGAGCCGAACTCCGCCGCGATCGTCGCCGGGTAGGTCAGCGGGGCGCGGCGCAGCCGTACGGTGGCCGAGGTGATCACTCCGAGCGTGCCCTCCGAGCCGACGAACAGCCCGGTCAGGTCGTAGCCGGTCACGCCCTTGACGGTCCGCCTGCCGGTGTTCAGGATCCGTCCGTCGGCCAGCACGACCTCCAGCCCCAGCGCCGAGTCGCGGGTCACGCCGTACTTCACGCAGCGCAGCCCGCCCGCGTTGGTGGCGAGATTCCCGCCGATCGTGGAGATCTCGTAGGAGGAGGGGTCGGGGGCGTACATCAGCCCGAACTCGCGAGCCGCCCGGTCCAGATCGGCTGTGATGACGCCGGGCTCCACCACGGCGATCTCGTCGGCGGGCGAGAGCTCCCTGATCGCGGTCATCTTGTGCAGCGCCAGCACGACGCAGCCCTCGACGGCGGTCGCCCCGCCGGCCAGCCCCGTCCCGGCCCCCCGCGGCACCACCGGCACCCGGTGCTCACTCGCCCAGCGCATGACGGCGACCACGTCGTCCCTGCTCTCCGCGAGCACGACGGCCAGCGGCCTGCCCGGCTCCAGGAACGTGCGGTCGCGGGCGTAGGAGTCGGTCACGTCAGGGTCGGTCAGCACCCTCCCGGGCGCGAGCGCGGCGATGAGTTCGGCGGTAGCGGTCACATGGGGACTGTACGGCCTGCCGCCCCCACCTGTGGAAACGCTTCTTTGTCACAATTTTCGGACATAAACGATTGATCACACTTTGACAACATAAGTCGGACGCTTTACTTCTGCTTTACCTTCTCCTCTAACGTCCCGCTCGACACGCATATAGGGGCGTGTCGGGAATGTCCACGCCCGGCGAACCCGGGCAGGGAGGGTATCCGTTGTCCAGGAGAGGCAGAGGCGCCCGCAGGCGCCTGCTCGCGATCGTGCCCGTGCTCGGGCTGGCCGCCGCGGGACTGTCCGTGAGCGGCGCGTCGGCCCAGGCCGACGATTCGGTCGCACGGTACGTCCCCACGGCGAGCGACTACTACATCAACTACGCGCCTCCGTACGCGCAGGGGGACACCACCGCCACCAGTGAGCTCTTCCAGCCCGGGGCCGCCAAGCGCGCCCGCTCGGGACTGGCCCAGGCACTGGAGGTCGACCGCAAGTTCGCCGAGGGCAACCCGGTCGCCGCCAAGATGCTCGCCTCGCGGGAGACCCGGGCGATCAGGACGGGCAAGAACCCCTTCGACTTCATCTTCAAGAAGGCCGGCCAGACCCAGCAGGCGAAACTGCTCACGCTTCTGGTCGAGTTCAACGAAAACGCCAACGACGACTTCTCCGGGTTCAGCCGGCCGAAGTCGACCAGCGGCGATGTCAACGACTGTGTGACCGAGCCGCCGGGCACCAAGCTCAACGGCCCGCTGCACAATAAGATCCCCGACCCCGCCGGCTCCGGCCCGGGCAAGGACAACAACACGATGTGGGTTCCGGACTTCAGCCCGGAGCACTACAACAAGATGCTCTACTCGGACAGGGGGATCACCGAGCGCGTCCGCAAGGACCTCACCGACCCCCGGGACGGGCGCAAGGGCATCGACATCTCCGGCCACACCATGAAGAAGATGTACGAGGAGATGTCCAAGGGCGCCTACACCGTCACCGGTGAGGCGATCGGCTGGATCAAGGTCCCGCACTCGGAGGCCTGGTACGGCGCCGGCCGCTGCGGCACCCGCCCGCAGGACATGTCCGGCCACCCGGACAACCCGCTCGGCCCCGGCCAGCTCCCCATCGACGCGGTCAACACGCTGGCCCAGCAGAACCCGAGCTTCCCCTGGGCCGACTACGACGTCGAGGACACCTCCGACGCCGACGGCGACGGCAACCTCCTGGAGCCGGACGGCGTGATCGACCACCTCGTGCTCGTGCACGCCGGCGCCGACAAGTCCGGCGGCGGCGGAGCCGAGGGCACCTACGCCATCTGGGCGCACTCCAGCGCCGTGGCGGGCGGATACACGGTCCCCGGCACCGACAAGAAGATCTCCAACTACATCGTGCAGCCGGAGGACTCCGGGGTCGGCATCTTCGCCCACGAGTACGGCCACGACCTGGGCCTGCCGGACTTCTACGACGCCACCGGCGGCGGCGACACCAGCGTGGACTTCTGGGACCTGATGTCCTCCGGCTCCCACGCGGGCCCGCTCATCCAGTCGATGCCGACCCACATGGGCCTGTACGCCAAGTGGGTGCTCGGCTGGGCCGACCCGGCGATCGTCGACCCCGGTGACCGCAGGAAGACCCTGACGGTCGGCCAGTCGTCGCGCACGCCCAAGCACACCGCCGACGGCGTCCGCGTCAACCTGCCCGACAAGAACGTCGTGATGGCCGTGCCGCACAGCGGCGCCAAGCTGTGGTGGTCCGGCAACGACCAGAGCTGGGCCGACGTCAAGCTGAGCCGCACCATCCAGGTCCCCGCCGGCACCGACCAGCGGTTCTGGATGTGGAACCAGTACGCCATCGAGGCTGACTGGGACTACGGCTTCGTCGAGGTCTCCACCGACGGCGGCGCCACCTGGGCCGAGCAGAAGGTCTACGACTCCTCCGGCGCGCTGGTCTCCACCGACGACGGCTACGCCGACCCGAACCACCGGATGGCCGACTACGGCGGCAAGAAGTACGGCCTCACCGGCGCGACCGACGGCTGGCGCCACGACTACGTCGACCTCGCCCCGTTCGCCGGGCAGACGATCCAGCTGCGGCTGCGCTACGCCACCGACGCCGGGAGCGAGGAGGCCGGCTGGTTCTCCGACGACTTCTCCGTCACCGCCGGCGGCGCCACGGTGTGGAGCGACGACGTCGAGGGCGGTGAGAACGGCTGGGCCGCCGCCAAGGGCACCTTCACCGACACCACCGGTGCGGGCTGGACGATGCACAGCGGCAGCCTGAAGACCGCCCAGTACTACCTGGCCGAGTGGCGCAACTTCGACGGCTTCGACAAGGGCCTGCAGTACGCCTACGACACCACCTGGTCACGCGACAACGCCTGGAAGGTGGAGAGGCTCAAGTACAACGCCCCCGGCCTGCTGGTCTGGTACCGCGACGCGGCCTACCCGGCCAACGACGGCGACGCGCACACCTTCGAGCTGCCGTCGGTCGGCCCCAAGGGCGAGATCCTCGTCGTCGACTCGCACTACGAGCCGCTGCGCCGCAGCGGCGAGGCCGCCGCGAAGGACCCGTCGGCGCTGAAGAACCTCCCGTCGCGCCCGCAGTCCTCCAACGCGGCCTTCACCTTCGGCAAGACGTACCCGTTCACCGAGTGCATCGAGGGCGAGCCGTTCACCGAGTACTGCACCAAGTTCCCGGCCTTCCCGGGGGTGCGGACCTTCACCGACGCCAAGACCTGGTACCCGGGCCTGGAACTGCTCCCCGACGGCAGGCTGGCCTACCGCCACCGCGACGCCTCGGTGGTCGTCCCGTCCAAGGGCGAGCAGCCGTACAGCACGCGGGTCGTCAACCCCGACGGCAGCCCCGCCACCGCCAAGTACGGCACCGACATCGGCGGCGGCCACGTCCTCGGCACCGGCAACCCCGGTGACGAGGGCAAGGAGCTGGGCGTGCAGATCAAGCTGATCGCCCCGCTCCCGGCCAACCTGGGCGTCATCGTCCAGGTGACCCCGCCCAAGAAGTAACTCCGGAAGCAGTCCCGAACGGGCATGGGGCCCCGCCGTCGACCGACGGCGGGGCTCTACCATTTACCGGGAACATCTCCGTGAAAAGGGGAAGAGTGAGCGAGCTTCGCAGCAAGGCCGAGCACACCGAGGCCATCCGGGCCGGGCGCAGGGCCTGCGTGGTGGTCAACACGCGGTCCCGGCGCGGGCGCCACCGCTACCCCCGGGTGCTCAGCACGCTCCGCGCCGAGGGCTTCGACCTGCTCGGCGTCTTCCCCGTGGACGATCCCAAACGCCTGCGCGCCACCCTCGACGCGGCCCTGGACGCCAAGCCCGACCTGCTCGTCGTCGGCGGGGGCGACGGCACGCTCAGCGCCGCCGTCAAGCACGTCGCCCACCGCGACGTCGCCCTCGGCGTGCTCCCGCTGGGCACGACCAACAACTTCGCCCGCAGCCTGGGCCTGCCGCTGGACCTGGCCGGCGCGATCCGGATCTTCCGCACCGGGAAGGTCGCCGACATCGACCTGGGCATCGCCGGTGACCGGGAGTTCGCCAACCTGACCAGCTTCGGGGTCTCGGTCGAGGTGGCCGGCACGGTCAAGCCCTGGCTCAAGCGCTTCCTCGGCCGGGCCGCCTACCCGCTCACCGCCCTGACGATCCTCCCCGGCCACCGGCCGTTCCGCGCGTTCATCACGGTCAACGGCCAGCGCCACGAGCTGCTCACCCACCAGCTCAACATCGCCAACGGCCGCTTCCACGGCGGCTGGCAGGTCGCGCGCGACATCAGCATCGACAACGGGCTCCTGGTCGCCTACCAGCTCGGCTCGGGCAAGCGCCTGCGGCTGCTGCTGGAGACCCTGGTCCGCGCCAGCACCGGCCGCTGGCGCAGCCTCGCGGGCGGCCCCTTCGTCCTCGGCACCGAGATGTACCTGGAGACCGATCCCCCGATGGCGGCCGACGTCGACGGAGAGGTCCGCCTGCGCACCCCCATCACGCTCAGGACCGTTCCCAACGGCCTGCGCGTGATGGTCCCCGAGGGCTTCGTCGACTCCTGACCCGGCCGTGCCTGCGCGCCTCCGCATGGAAGGCGTCCTCGCGGGTAGCCGTCCTCCATCGACCGATGGAGGAGACATGGCATCCCTGATAGCCCGCGTCCGGAACTACCTGGGCACCCCGCAGGGGCGCAGGAACGTCGAGAAGGCCAAGGCGATGGCACGCGACCCGCGCAACCGGCAGAAGCTGCGCGGTCTGCTGGCCCGTTTCCGGGGCAACCGGTCGCGCTACTGATCCCCCTCGCCGGCCGGCGCCCCGCCGGGCGTCTCCGTCACGGCCCCTTGCCGGAGATGCGACGGAAGGTCCGCTGGAGCCGGCTCAGGCGGGCGGGCGGCTCCCGCCGTACCGGCTCCTGCGGAGCGGGGGGCAGCCCGTCCCGGGCCCGCAGCAGGGCCGCGAGGGCCTCGGCCGCGGCCGGGCGCTTGGCCGGCGTGTGGTCGCGCATGCGGCGCAGCAGGTCCGTCACCTCCGGCCCGCCGCCGGGGACGGTGACCGGGGTCTCCGCGTCCGGGCCCGCGGGCGGCAGGGCGCCGGTCAGCAACTGGAAGGCGATCACCCCGGCCGCGTAGACGTCGGAGGACGCCGTCATCAGCTCGGGCCCGGCCTGGCACTCGGGGGCCACGTAGTGGGTGTCCAGAATGTTGGGCAGCTCGTTGGCCACCGTGTGCTGGCGGGGGCCGGGTTTGGCGTAGTCGAAACCGGTCAGCATCGCGCGGCCGTTCTCGGCCACCAGCACGCTGGCGGGGCTGAGCGCCCGGTGGATGACGTTGTTGGCGTGGACGTGGGCCAGCCCGCCCAGCATGTCGGCCACGACGCCGAGCCGCGCCCCGGGGGAGAGCGCGTGATCTCCCGAGGCCCCGAGGTGCAGGTGCAGCGCCCGGCCGTGCACGTCGTCGAGGACCAGCACGAACCGGCTCTCGTCGTCGATCGCGAAGAAGTCGCGGGAGCGGACGACGCACGGGTGCGGCGGGATCCTGGTCAGGGACTGGTAGGCGTTGGCGATCAGCCGCCGCTCGGCCGTCCTCGGCTTCTCCTCGGCCAGCGGGTCGGCCCGGTAGACCCGGAGCAGGACCGTCTCGCTGCCCGGCACCGTCGCGTTGACCGCCCGGTACTCGGTGACCCGGTTGTCGCCGCCGAGCTCCTCCTCCACCTCCCAGTTGCCGAACCTGGGCGGGGCGGTGGAGCGCCGCACGCTGCCGTTGAGCGCCTCGATGATCGCGGTGCGGTAGGGCCCCATGTCGGTGGTGTAGCCACGCCGGACCCGCGAGGGGTCGCTCAGCGTGCCGATCAGGCCGGGCAGGTCGGTGACGTGCCGGGAGTCGCGCCCGGCCGGGTCGACCAGCCGGGCGTCGTTCCCGGTCAGCACGACGACGCTGTCGACGTAGATCCGCTCCAGCTCGCGGTGCTCGCGCGCCAGCAGGCCCTTGAGCGCCCGCCCGTTGCCCCGCAGCTTGCTCACCGGAGAGCTGAACGCGCTCCGCCGCGCGGGGAACCACCGCGTCCCGGAGACCTCGATCCGGCCACGCGTGCCCTTGACGTCGATGACGCAGAGCGCGTGACCGGTCAGCACGATCAGGTCGACCTCGAAGACGTCGTCGTCCCTCGGCACCTCGATGTTGTGCAGCAGCAGCCAGTCGTCGGGCGCGTTGTCCCGCAGGTGCGCGATGACCCGTCGTTCGGCGTCGTTGACCGGGCGTCCGCCACCGACGATCTGTGCCATCCGAGCGCGCCGCCTCTCTCACGGGGTCCTCAACGGAACAAGGTTCCCATTCTCCCCGGCATTCCCGGACGTCCGCCACCCTGCGGGACCTCCTGCGGATGATCTAGTCTGTCGGCCGTCGGCTGCGGCCGGGAACGGGGGAGCGGATGGACTTCGCGGTGACGGTGGTTCTCGTGATCACGGTGGCGGTGGTGCTGGCCGGGTTCGCGGTGATCGTGCGGCGTCTGCTGGACCTGCGGTTCGGGCTGGTCCGCACGGTGCTGGCCGGGGCGCTCACCCTCGCCGTCGGCGGGCCGCTCATGCAGACGTTCGCCAGCGGCATGGACCCGGACGAGCCCGGGATCACCCCGCTCTGGTTCCTCTTCCTGGCGATGTTCTGCGCGCTGCTCGCCGGGATGGTGTTCCTGGTGGTCGCCGAGGCGCTGGTGCCGCCGGGCTCGTTCCCCGGCCCCCTGGAGTCCGCCAGGAGGCTGCGGCGCCGCGCCGTGCGGACCCGGCGGTATCTGGCGATCACCCGCATCCTGGTACGGCACGGCCTCGGCCCCTACCTGCGCGGCCGCGACCCCGACCTCGGCGCGCCGTCCAGCCGGGCCCGCCTGGCCAGGTCATTGCGCCAGGCCCTCGACGACGGCGGTGTCACCTTCGTCAAGCTGGGCCAGATCCTGTCCACCCGCAGCGACCTGCTGGCCCCGGAGTTCGTCGAGGAACTGCGGCTGCTCCAGGACAAGGTGGCCACGGCCCCGTGGGCGGAGGTCGAACCGGTGCTCGCCGCCGAGCTGGGCGGGCCGGTGGCCGGGACGTTCGCCGAGTTCGAGCGCGAGCCCCTGGCGGCGGCCTCGATCGCGCAGGTCTACCGTGCCCGGCTGGTGGCCGGCGGGGAAGTCGTGGTCAAGGTCCAGCGGCCCGGCATCGCCACCGTGGTGGACCAGGACCTCGACATCGTGGCCCGCCTCGCCCGGACGCTGGAGCGGCGCACCCGCTGGGGCCGCGCGTTCGGTGTGACCGAGCTGGCGCGGGGGTTCGCCGAGGCGCTGCGCGAGGAGCTCGACTTCCGGGTCGAGACCGCCAACATGGCCGCGGTGGCCGCCGCCTCCGCCGGTGAGCCGGTCCGCGTCCCCGCCCCGTACCCGGAGCTGTCCGGGCGGCGGGTCCTGGTGATGGAGCGGCTGGACGGCGTGCCGTTCGGCGGTGTCGTACCGGAGGGGACGGACCGGGAGGAGCTCGCCAGGACCCTGTTCGAGACGCTGCTCCGCCAGATCATGCTGCACGGGGTCTTCCACGCCGACCCGCACCCGGGCAACATCATGCTGCTCGCCGACGGCCGGCTGGCACTGCTGGACTTCGGCTCGGTGGGACGGCTCGACGCCTCGCTGCGCGGAGCTCTGCAGCGCCTGCTGGTCGCCCTGGACCGGGGCGACCCGCTCGGGGTGGGCGACGCCCTGCTGGAGGTCGTGGCGCGTCCCGACGAGATCGACGAGCGTGAGCTGGAACGCGAGCTCGGCCGGTTCATGGCCCGGCACCTGGTCGCCGGCGTCGCTCCGGACGTGCAGATGTTCGGCCGCCTGTTCCGGATCATCGCCGCGCACGGCCTGTCCGTCCCGCCCGAGGTGGCCGCGGTGTTCCGGGCGCTGGCGACGGTCGAGGGCACCCTCGCCCGGCTCTCGCCCGGCTTCGACGTCGTCGCCGAGGCGCGGGCCTTCTCCGTCCGGCACATCGCGGAGCAGGCGACCCCGGAGCGGGTCCGGGAGGCGGCCGTCCAGGAGGCCCTCGGCCTGCTTCCCATGCTGCGCCGGTTGCCCCGCAGGGTGGAACGCATCGCCAGCGCCGCCGAGCACGGCCGGTTCGGCGTCAACGTACGCCTGTTCGCCGACGAGCGCGACCGGCGGCACGTCACCGGCCTGCTCCACCAGGTGCTGCTCACCGTTCTGGCGGCCACCACCGGGATCATGGCCGTGCTGCTGCTCGGCACCGCCGGCGGCCCGCCCGTCACCCCCGAGGTCGGCCTCTTCCAGTTGCTCGGCTACAACCTCCTGGTGGTCAGCGCGGTCCTGGGCCTGCGCGTGCTGGTGGTCATCTTCCGCTCCAGCCGCTGAGTCCGCCATCCGCGCTCCGGGCCGATCGCTCCGGGCCGATCGCTCCGGGCCGATCGGAGTCACGAGCGGGGGCGCGGGCTCACCAGGCCGGTCTCGTAGGCCAGCGCGACGGCCTGGGCGCGGCTGGACAGGCCGAGTTTGGCCATCGCCCGGTTGAGATGGGTCTTGACGGTCGCCTCGCTCACCTGCAGCTCGCCGGCGATCTCCCCGTTGGACAGCGCGCGGCCGACCATGCGCAGGACCTCCAGCTCCCGGGAGGTCAGCGCGGCGAGGCCGGGATCGGGGGCGAGGGCGGAGTCGCGGCCGCTGGTGTAGGCCTCCACGAGGCGGCGGGTCACGGTCGGGGCGAACAGCATGTCGCCCGCGGCGATCGTGCGGACCGCGGCGATCAGCCGTTCCGGCGGGGTGTCCTTGAGCAGGAAACCGCTGGCTCCGGCACGGAGCGCGTCGTAGACGTACTCGTCCAGGTCGAAGGTGGTCAGGATCAGGACCTTGGGAGGCGGGTGGCCGGCGGAGAGGATGCGCTCGGTCGCGGCGATGCCGTTCAGTCCCGGCATCCGCACGTCCATCAGGATCACGTCGGGCCGTACGGCGGAGGCCATCCTGACCGCCTCCTCGCCGCCGGAGGCCTCGCCCGCCACCTCCAGGTCCGGGGTCGCCCGGATCAGCGCGGCGAACCCGGCCCGCACCAGGATCTGGTCGTCCACGACCAGTACCTTGATCATTTCTTCCCTCGCTCACCGAACTCGCCGCCGACCGCCGGCAGCGGCAGCGTGGCCGAGACCTGGAACCCGCCCCCCGGCAGAGGCCCGGCGACCACCGTCCCGCGGTAGAGCCTGACGCGTTCGCGCATCCCGATCAACCCGTGCCCGCCCCCGGAGGAGGGCTCCGGAGAGGAGGAGCCGTCGTCGGTGACCGTGACGCGCAGGTGCTCGCCGCCGTAGTGCACCCGGACCTTGGCGCGGGCCGGGAGCGCGTGCTTGATCACGTTGGTCAGCCCTTCCTGGACCACCCGGTACGCGCACAGCTCGACCCCGGGGTTGAGCGGCCTGGCGCTCCCGGTCACCTCCACGTCGACCGGCACCCCGGCGGCGCGCACGCGCTCGACGAGCTGGCCGAGCTGGCCGAGGCCGGGGGTGGGGTCGTAGACGCCGTCATCGCGGTCCTCCCCGTTCAGCCGGAGCACCGCCAGCAGCCGCCGCATCTCCTCCAGCGCCTCGTGGCTGGTGTCGGCGACCGTGGCCAGCGCGGCCCGGGCCGTGCCGGGATCGCTGGCGAACACGTAGCGGGCCAGGCCGGCCTGCACGGAGATCACCGACATGTGGTGGGCGACGATGTCGTGCAGTTCCCCGGCCAGGCGCACCCGCTCCTCGGTCACCGCCCGCCGGGCACGGTCCTCCTGCTCGCGCCGGAGCCGCTCGGTGAGCTCCGCCAGGGCCAGGTTCCGGTCGGCGAGCCTGCGCCTGCCGATGCCGAACGCGCACGTGGCTCCGACGATCGCCAGTCCCTGCGTGACGTTCAGCAGCGCCAGGCCGTCCTCCGCCACGACCGCGGCCCACCACCACACCGCCGTCGCCCCGGCCGCCCCGGCCAGCATGATCCGGAACGGGTGATGGACGGCGACGCTGTAGAGGGCGAACATGGAGGAGAAATTGTTCACGTCGGGCTGGTAGCCCAGCGCGTGGTGGCAGATGGAAGCGGCCGCGCAGCCGAGGAGCACCGTCAGCGGGGCCGTCCTCCGCACGGCGACGGGCAGGTTGGCCGCGCAGGTCAGCGCGACGGCCACCGCGTCCGGCCGCCGCCACGAGCCGCCGTGGTCGGCCGCCGCCCACACCAGGGTGATCGCCGTGAGCACGACGGCGAACACCGCGTCCACGAACCGGGGGTCGAGCACGCCCGCCTGGTCGGCCCGCGCCGTCATCCTTGCCAGCATCCGCGCATGCTAGCCAGGTCGGGGCGCCCGCCTCATCGGGCGGCCGGTTGAGCGGGCATACCGCAGAAGTCGTACGGCACGGCGGCGCATACCGCGCCGGTCACGGCCGGATCAGACTCTTGAGCGATGCATGGCCCCGGCCCGGCGATCTAGCGTGGAATCCTACCGGGCGGCCGGCGGAGCGCCGGCCGCCCCGGCTTCGCGGCCCGTCGCACGATGCCGGAGCGCCGGAGGCCCGCAGGCGGGGGCGGTCTCCGGGGCCGTGCTCGCGTCCCAGATCCGTGGCCGGGGCCGGAGGGGAGACCCGGTCCCGGCCACGCGGCCCGCCGTTCCCGGACCCCCTCCGCAGACGCCGGGCCGCTCCGCCCCCGGCCCGCCGCCCCGCCCGCGCCGGACCGCGTGAAGGTTTGCCGTGGCCACAGCGGGTAGACGCCTACTTCTATAGGGAGGAGGCATGTCATGACGAGCACGACAAAGGAGTCCCTGTCCACCGCCGAACTGGTCCGGCAGGTGTCCGAAGGGGTCTCCCGTCTGGTCAGGGACGAGCTCCGCCTGGCCAAGATAGAGCTCTCGGAGAAGGGGAGACACGCCGGACGAGGCGCGGGGCTGTTCGGCGGGGCCGGGGCCGTGGCCCTGCTCGGAGCCGGGGCCATGGTGGCCGCGGCGATTCTGCTGCTCGCCGAGGTGCTGCCCGGGTGGGCCGCCGCGGCGATCGTGGGGGCGGTGCTGCTGGCGGCGGCCGGGCTCCTGGGCCTGCTCGGCAAGCGCCAGGTCGCCGAGATCGGCTCACCGGCTCCCGAACGAACCATCCGGAGCGTCAAGACCGACATCGACGCCGTGAAAGGGAGAGCACACCGATGAGTGAGACCGACCCGGGCCGGACAGGCCGCGATCTCACGGACGCCGGCACGGCCGGTGCCCGCAGGCAGGAGATCGGCACGCCCGTGCCCTCGGACGAACGCGGCTCCCTGAACATCCAGCCCAACGAACCGGGCATGTCGTCCACCGGTGCGTCATCCGCCGGCGAGGCCGGGAGCGCCCGGCCCGGGGACGGCGGGACCCCGGCAGAGGATCTCGGCCTCCCGCCGTCGCAGCGGGACGAGACGCCCCGGCCGGCAGGGGACGACCGGACGGTGCCCGCCGGGATGACGGTCGAGGAGTCCGTCCGGCGGGACATCGAGCAGACCCGCCGCGAGCTGGGGGACACGGTGGAGGCGCTGGCCCACAAGACCGACGTGAGGGGCCGCGTCCACGAGGCCGCCGCGCACGTCGGCGACGACCTCAAGAGCCGCGTCCACGACACCGCCACCCACATGGGAAACGACCTCAAACGCATGGGCAACGCCACCGCCTCCACCGCCACCGGTCTCGTGGACCGGGTCAAGGAAGCCGGGCCCGAGGCCCTGGACAAGGTCCGGGACGCGACTCCGGCCAAGGTCAGGCACGCCACGGGCAGGGTCTCGGCCGAGGCGAGCCGCCGGCCCGTCGCGACGATGGCCGTGGCGGGCGCGGTCGCGATGCTCGTGATCCGCATGCTGCGCCGCAGGAGGACGATCAGGTAGGCACTCTCCCACCCGGGAACCGGCCGCGTCCCCGTCCCCCCGGCGGGGCGGCCGGTTGCCCTCCTGCGGCCCGGAGCCGCCATCGCGGTCACCGAAGACTTCGGCACCGCGACCGGCGTCGGCGAGTTCACCCGTGATCAGCTGCTCCCGATCGCGGAACTGCGGTCCAACCGGATCGGGAGAGCCGCAGAGCCGCGCACGCACGTCGGCGGCGGCCGGGACCGCCGCCGTCCTCCTCGCCCCCTCTGTCCGGTCTGATCGTGCGGATGATCGAGGACCTGCGGGCGGGCACGCAGATCGGCCCCCCGCACCAGCGCCGGGCCGGCCCAGTATCGAGGCCCTCGAACGACCCCTCGACGAAGTTCTCCTCTCCTGACGCTCAGCCGTCTCCTGACGCTCAGCCGGCGCCGCGGCCCGGTGCTTGAGCCCGCCTCCCGGCCGTGCCGTTCTCAGCCATGCCCGGAGGCGGCTTCTCATTTGTCCAAAGTCCAAAGGTGCAGCTCTGGACAAAGATCGCTTGGTCGGACCGAGAACGGCGTGCAAGCTGGTGGAGCTCCCGGCGCCGCGGTGCCTGACCGCGATCGCGCACTCCCATGCCGGTCATCGAGCCGGCTGGGACCGTGTCTGCGGTCGCCGGAGGCGCCGCTCCGTCGCGGGCACAGCCGCATGCCGGGCCGGACGGCCGGATGCGCCGTCTCGGTGCGGTGACCGCATTCAAATGACCACATTCACCGGATAAGGAGACCTTCATGTCTGTGTCGTCTCGCAAGATGAGCCTGCGCACCCGCGTCGCCGTCGTCGCGGCCGCCTCCCTCGCTGCCGCCGGTCTCGGCGTCGGCGCCGCGGCTCCGGCGTCGGCGGAGGTCCACCGCGGCGTCGCCGGTTGCTTCGCCTGGTCGTGGGGGGACGGCAACACCTCCGTGACGGTGTACTGGCACAACCGCTGCGACGACAAGCGCAAGCTGAACATCAAGTACAGCCTGGGCTGGACCACCAAGTCGTACACGGCGGTCGTCGGGGGCGACGGGAAGGGGCACAAGAGGTTCCAGACCGCCTCGATCGTGTCCATCACCGACGGGGGCCGCGTCTAGCGCGGTCGGCGTCGAGGGGTGCGGCGCAGCGTACGCCGCACCCCTCTGCCGGGGCGCCCGCGAGCGGCCCACGCCGAACCCTCGCGGCGGCGATGTCGCGGACAGGCACTCCGGCCGCTCACCGGCTCTGCGATGTCTGCGGTCACAAGCGTCCTGGGCCTGGCCACGCGATGCCCTCCGGCGGCGTCGAGACGAGAAGCATTCCGGCGATTTCCGGTAATCTCCTCTGTTCGAAAGCGTGTCGCCGAAAAGGGTCGCGCCGAATCCGCAGGTTGCGGACATATGGCGGTGCCGACCAGAACGGGTAGGGGATGCCGGAGTCACCGGACGTGCACAGGTCACCAGATTCGCTCCCGGAGAAGCCGGGGCCGCGGCGAGGACGGAGGCCCGCCCGGCCCGATCCGGAGTCCGGCCCGGTGGCGCTGCTCGCGCACCGGCTCTGGGAGCTCAAGGAGAGAGCGGGCGACCCGTCTTTTGCGGAGATGTCCTCCCGCCTGGGGGCGGCGGCTTCGAAGTCGTCGCTGGCGGCCGCCGCCCGGGGGCAGACACTCCCGAGCTGGGAGACGACGTGGGAGTTCGTCCGGGTCCTCGCGGTCGGCCGGCTGGGGCAGGAGGAGCAGGAGACCGAGCGGGAGTGGCGGGCGTACTGGGAGCAGGCCAGGACCGAGAGTCTGCCGGCCTCCTCCACGGTGGAGAGTGAGCCGGTGGAGAGCGAGCCGGTGGAGAGCGGACCCGGTCCGGCCGCACCGTCGTTCCGCATCGGCAAGCCGGTCATCCTGAGCGTGTTGTCCGCCGTCCTCGCGGGTGGCACCGGCGCGCTGGTCACCGCGTTCTCGCCCTTCGACGGCGAGAGCGCGGGGGAGCAGGCCGTGCCGCACGAATCGTCGACGTGGACGGCGCAGCCGCGTGACGACTCCGCCTTCGAGGGGGACGTCACCTATCCGGATGGGAGCACGGTCCGCAGAAGGGCGTCCTTCACCAAGGTGTGGCGGATCCGCAACACCGGAACCGTTCCCTGGGAGGGACGGTATCTCACCCGGATCAACAGCACGCCGTGCCGTGCCCCCGAGCGGATCGCGATCGAGCCGACCGCTCCGGGCAAGGCGATCGACATAGCGGTGCGCGTCCGCGCCGCCGCCGGCCCGGCCAGATGCAAGATCTTCTGGAAGATGACCAGCGAGGACGGAACCCCGCTGTTCGCCGAGAAGAAGCCGATCTTCCTGGACGTCAGCGTGAAGTGATCGCGGGAGGGGGCGCAACGCCTTGTCCGACCCGCCCGCGGCCCGTCGCATGCCGCTTCGTTGTAGACCGCGCCGACGGCACAGGGTAGCGTCCCTCCCGACGGAACAATGTTCCGGTCCGGCGCGGTCGAAGCGCCGGGCAACGCGTGGACCCATGGCTGAGGGGAAGGCATGCAGTTCGGGCGCACCTATGAAGAGTTCGAGGTCGGCGCTGTCTACAGGCACTGGCCCGGGAAGACGGTGACAGAGTACGACAACCATCTGTTCTGTCTCCTGACCATGAACCACCATCCCGTTCACATGGATGACAACTACTCGGTGACCACGGACCACGGCCGGAACCTCGTCGTCGGCAACTACGTCTACTCTCTGCTGATCGGCATGTCCGTTCCGGACGTCTCCGGGAAGGCGATCGCCAATCTCGAGGTCGAGTCGCTCAAGCACGTCGCCCCCACGTTCCACGGTGACACGATCTACGGCGAGACGACCGTGCTGGACAAGCGGCGATCGGCGTCGAAGGAGGATCGCGGCATCGTCCATGTGGAGACCAGGGGATACAAGCAGGACGGCACCGTGGTCTGCGTCTTCCGCCGCACGGTCATGGTTCCGACGGCGGCCTACCTGAAGGAACGCGGCGACCAGCCGGGACGCCCGGCTCCTCGGTCCCAGCAGCCGCTGACGCCGGCACCCGGCGCGTGATCACGAAGATGGTGAGGATCGTGCCGGACGTCCCCCCCGTGGCTGAAAGGAACCGCCGGTGGACTTCGAGCTGAACGACGAGCAGCGGATGTTCCGCCGCACCCTGCGCGAGTTCGTCGACTCCGAGATCGTGCCGGTCGCCCCGGAGTGGGAGCGGACCGGCCGCTACCCCACCGAGATCGTCGAGCGGTTCAAGCACCTGGGGCTGTTCGGGATGACGGTCCCGGAGGAGTACGGCGGGCTCGCCCTGGACCGGGTCTCCTTCGCGCTGGTCTTCGAGGAGATCGCACGCGGATGGATGGGTGTGGCCGGGGTGCTCGGCTCGCACTCGCTGGCCGCGTGGATGATCGCCGAGCACGGGACCGAGGAGCAGAGGAAGGCGTACCTGCCGGACCTGGCCACCGGCGCCCGCCGTACCGGCATCGCGCTGACCGAGCCGGGCGCGGGCACGGACCTGCAGGGCATCCAGACCCGGGCGGTGCGCGACGGCGACCACTACGTGGTCAACGGCACCAAGACGTGGATCACCAACGCCCGCCACGCCGACCCGATGCCCGTGCTGGTCAAGACCTCGGTCGCCGAACCCGCCCACCGCGGCATGTCCCTGCTCCTCGTCGAGGCCGGGACTCCCGGCTACACCGTCAGCCGCGACCTGCCCAAGCTCGGCTACAAGGGCACAGAGACCTGCGAGATCGCGCTGGTGGACGTGCGGGTGCCGGTGGCGAACCTGCTCGGCGGGGTCGAGGGCCGGGGCATGCAGCAGGCCCTGTCGGCCCTGGAGCTCGGCCGGATCAACATCGCCGCCCGCGCCGTCGGCGTCTCCCAGTGCGCCTACGACGCCGCGCTGAACTACTCCCGCGAGCGTCACGCCTTCGGCCGGCCCATCGCCGACTTCCAGGCGATCCAGCTCAAGCTGGCCGACATGGCCACCGACATCCAGGCCGCCCGGCTGCTCACCTACTGGGCGGCCACCCGCTCGGCGGCGGGCGCGGTGAACGCCGAGGCCGCGATGGCCAAGTACTTCGCCTCCGAGGTCGCGCTGCGCACCACGATGGAGGCCATGCGCATCCACGGCGGCTACGGCTACTCCCAGGAGTTCGTCGTCGAACGCCTGTACCGCGACGCGCCGCTGATGGCCATCGGCGAGGGCACCAACGACGTCCAGCGGATGGTCATCGCCCGATCCCTCATCTCGGGGAAGGCGCGGGTCGGCTGGTGAGCCGGGCGGTTGTGACGTAAACCACGCCTCAGAACTGTCCGATCGGTCAGATCCTGACCGATCGGACAGGCATGCTTGAGGGGGAGGTGGTTTCCGTGTCACGCAACGCCCGCCCGGGCACGCGGCAGGAGATCCTGGACGCCGCGGCCAGGCTGTTCGCCGCCACCGGATTCAAGGGCACGTCGTTGCAGGACATCGCCGGTGAGGTCGGCTGCTCCAAGGCCGCGCTGCTGTACCACTTCGACGGCAAGGACGCGATCCTGGCCGAGCTGGTGGCGCCCGCCGTCGCGGCGTTCGCGGCGCTCGACGCCCGGCTGGCCGGCCTCGACGAGGGGGCCGCGCAGCTCGCCGCCGTCGAGGGGTTCGTCGATCTCGTGATGCGCTTCCGGCGTGAGGTCACCGTCCTGTACGGCGACATCCCGGACCTGCTCCAGCGCCCGGCTCTGGCGACGGTTCAGGAGATGACCGACCGGCTTCTCGACGCCCTCACCGGCCGCTCGCCCGAGCCGGCGGCCCGGGCCTCGGCGCTGATGGTGCTCGGCGGCATCCCCGTCGTCTGCCTGGAACCGGCCGGGCTCGGCGACGACGAGCTGCGCTCGGTCCTGATCCGGAGCGCGGCTCGAGCCTTGAACCTCCCCGTCGCCTGACGGCCCTTCCCGTCGCCTCTCCCTGACGTCCCCGTTGTTCACCTGATATTTCCCACTTTCTCGACTTTTCCGACAAGGATTTTTCATGGCCACCCTGCTGTACCGGCTCGGCCGGGCCTCTTTCCGCCACCGGCGGACGGTCCTCGTCCTGTGGCTCGCCCTGCTGGCCGCCCTCGGCGGGGCCGCCGCCGCCTTCATGGGCCCGACGGCCAGCAACTTCACGATGCCCGGGACCGAGTCGCAGCGCGCGCTCGACGCCCTGGCCAGGCAGTTCCCCCAGGCCGCCGGGGCGACCGGCACCATCGTCGTCGCCGCCCCCGAAGGGCGGAAGCTGGCGTCCCCGCAGGATCTCGCGACCCTCCAGGCACTGGTGAAGGAGGCCGGGAGCCTGCCCGGTGTGGTGGCCGCCGTCGACCCGTTCCGGGTCGGCGCGGTCTCCCCGGACGGCCGTTACGCCCTGATCCAGGTGCAGTTCGCCGCGCGCGGTGACAAGGTGACCGACGCCCAGCGCGACGCCTACGAGAAGGTGGGCGCCTCCGCGGAGAGCACCGGTCTGCGGGTGGAACGCGGCGGCGAGGTGACGTCGGCCGAGCCGGAGATCGGCTCGACCGAGGCGCTCGGTGTCGCCGTCGCGGCGGTCGTCCTCATCGTCACCTTCGGCTCGCTGGTGGCCGCCGGGATGACCATGCTCAACGCCCTCATCGGCCTCGGCGCCGGCATGGCAGGGCTCTTCGCCCTCAGCGGCACCGTCGAGCTGACCAGCACCGCCCCGGTCCTCGCCCTCATGCTCGGACTGGCCGTCGGCATCGACTACTCGCTGTTCATCACCTCCCGGCACCGGCAGAACCTCCTCGACGGGCTGGAGCCCGAGGAGGCCGCCGCGCGCGCCGTCGGCACCGCCGGCTCGGCCGTCGTCTTCGCCGGCGCCACGGTGGTCATCGCGCTGGCCGGCCTGGCGGTGGTCGGCATCCCGTTCCTGACCGTGATGGGCCTGGCCGCCTCGGGCACCGTGGCCGTCGCCGTGCTGGTGGCGATCACCCTGCAGCCCGCACTACTCGGCTTCGCCGGCCGCCGGATCCTGCCCCGCAGGCTCCGGGCCGGCGCGGTGGCGAACGAGACCGCCCCGCCCGCGGGCTTCGGGTTCCGCTGGGCGGGCGTCGTCACCCGCTGGCGGGTGGTCTTCCTCCTCGCCGGAGTCCTGGGTCTGGCCGGGCTGGCCGTACCGATGCCCGACATGCGCCTGGCGCTGCCCGACGCGGGGACCGCGCCGGCCGGAAGCTCGCCGCGCGAGGCGTACGACCTCATCAGCGAGGGATTCGGGCCCGGATTCAACGGCCGGCTGGCCGCCGTGGTCTCCAGCGGCTCCGCCGGCACCACCGCCTCGGCCGCCGAGCAGGCCGCCACGCTGATCCGGAGCACCAAGGGCGTGCTCGCGGTCGCCCCGCCGCAGCTCAACGCGGACGGCACCACGGCGCTGCTGGCCGTGATCCCGGCCACCGGCCCCACCGACGCCGCCACCGAGACCCTGGTGCACGACATCCGCGCCAAGGCCGGGGAGATCGGCGAGGCGGACTTCGCCCTGACCGGAGCCACCGCGATCGGCATCGACGTCTCCGCCAAGCTCGCCGGCGCCCTCCCGGTCTACCTGCTGCTCGTCGTCGGGCTGTCGGTCCTGCTGCTGATGCTGGTCTTCCGCTCGGTGCTCGTCCCGGTCAAGGCCGCCCTCGGCTTCCTCCTCACCGTCGGCGCCACCTTCGGCATCACCGTCGCGGTCTTCCAGTGGGGATGGGCCGCGGAGCTCCTCGGCGTCGACACACCCGGCCCGCTGGTCAGCTTCCTGCCGATCCTGCTCATCGGCATCCTGTTCGGGCTCGCCATGGACTACCAGGTCTTCCTCGTCTCCCGGATGCGTGAGGACTTCGTCCACGGCGACACCGCCCAGCAGGCCACCGTCAACGGCATGGGGCACGGGGCCCGCGTCGTCACCGCCGCCGCGCTCATCATGATCTCGGTCTTCGGCGGCTTCGTGCTCATGAACGACCCGATCATCAAGTCGATGGGCTTCGCCCTCGCCGTCGGCGTCGCCATCGACGCCTTCGTCGTGCGGATGACGATCGTGCCCGCGGTGATGTCCCTGCTGGACGACGTCGCGTGGTGGCTGCCCCGATGGCTCTCCCGCGTCCTGCCCAACGTCGACATCGAGGGCGAGCAGCTACGCGCCCACCTGGGTCACGACGCCGAGAAGGTCCCCGCGGGCGTCTGACGCCCGCCGGTCCGGGGGCGTCCGCGCCCCCGGACCCGTGGGGCAGCGTGCCCGGGCCGGGCGCGGCCGGTAGGGTCCGGGACGTGGAACCCGTCGTCGCCGTGTTGCTGGTCGTCGCACTGGCAGGCATCCCGGCCCTGGTGCTGTGGCGGGTGCTGCGCGGGCGGCAGGAGCTGGGCAGCAGCCCGGCCGAGCGGGCCACGTTCGAGACCCTGCACACCGCCTCGCTCGCCGCGCCGCCGCTGCGGGCCGGGCTGACCGAGTCGGGCAGCCAGAAGGCCTCCCGGCACCTGCGCGAGCTGCTCGGCTCCCCGGCGCTGGCCATCACCGACGAGCAGCGGCTGCTGGTCTACGACGGCGAGGGCGACCACCACGCCCACGAGGCGTTCGCCAACGCGGCCAGGACCCTGGCCGACGGCCGCACCCAGGTCCTCGGCCCGGAGGTCGTCTCGTGCGAGCTGCCGGAGTGCCCCATCCGGTTCGCGGTCGTGGTGCCGCTGACCACCGACGGCCGGGTGGTCGGTTCGCTGGCCGCCTACGGCGGGCACGCCTCGGCCGGGCTGGTCCGGGCCACCCACGAGGTGGCCAGCTGGGTCGACTCCCAGCTGGAACTGGCCGAGCTGGACCGCTCCCGGACGCGGCTGATGGAGGCCGAGGTCCGGGCGTTGCGGGCGCAGATCTCCCCGCACTTCATCTACAACTCACTGACCACGATCGCCAGCTTCGTCCGCTCCGACCCCGACCGCTCCCGCGAGCTGCTGCTGGACTTCGCCGACTTCACCCGCTACTCCTTCCGGCGGCACGGGGAGTTCACCACGCTCGCCGAGGAGCTGCGCTCCATCGACCGCTACCTGACCCTGGAGCGCGCCCGGTTCGGCGACCAGCTCCAGGTCACCCTGCGCATCGCGCCTGAGGTGCTCCCGGTGGCGGTGCCGTTCCTGTGCCTGCAGCCGCTGGTCGAGAACGCGGTACGGCACGGCCTGGAGAGCAAGCCCGGTGTCGGCCGGATCTCGATCGTCGCCGAGGACGCGGGGGCGGAGTGCCGGATCAGCGTCGAGGACGACGGGGTCGGCATGGAGCCCGACCGGCTCCGCCGCATCCTGTCCGGCGACGCCGACGAGCGCTCAGGGACCGGGGGAGTGGGCCTGGCCAACGTGGACGAGCGCCTGCGCCAGGTCTACGGCGACGAGTACGGTCTGGTGGTGGAGACCGGCAGGGGTGCCGGGACGAAGGTCAGCGTCCGCCTGCCCAAGTATCACCCCGGCGTCTCCGCCCGCTGAGAGGCGCCGACCCGCCCGCGTGCCGTCTGCGCCGCCCGTGCTGTCCGTTTCATCTGCGTCCCGTGGGGTGCCGGATCCACGCTCTGGCCTCCTCCTTCGCGGAAATTCTCCTTCCCTGCGTCCGAGATGTCACGTAGTAGTGGAGATATCGCACAAGTTATGTCAAGATCGCCTATCTGCTCGCACGCATCCGAAACCGCCCCCGCCTCGGAGGGTTCATGAGCACCAGCCGCACGGACGCCCCGGACCCCGCCACCGACCCGGACCCTCTGCCCCCGGTCGCGAAGGGGCTCGGACGGCGGTTCTGGTTGTTGTTCTCCTCCAGCACCGCCTCCAACCTGGCGGACGGCATCGGCAAGGTCGCCCTGCCGCTGCTGGCGGTGAGCCTCACCCGCGAGCCCGTGCTCGTCGCGGCCCTGTCATCGCTCACCTTCCTGCCCTGGGTGCTGTTCGCGATCGTCAGCGGGACGCTGGTGGACCGGGTGGACCGGCGGCGGGCGATGATCGTCGCCCAGTTGGTCAGGACCGCGGTGGTCGGCCTGCTGGCGGTGGCGGTGGTGACCGGACAGGCGGCCCTGTGGATGCTCTATGCGGCGGCCTTCGCCCTGGGCGCGGTCGAGACGCTCTACGACAACGCCGTCAACGCCATGACGCCCCTGGTGGTCAGGCGCGACCAGTTGGAGAAGGCCAACGGCCGGACCCAGACGGCGGTCGTCGTCGCCGACAGCTTCCTCGGCGCCCCGCTGGGCAGCGCGCTGTTCGTGCTCGCCGCCGCCCTGCCGTTCCTGGCGAACTCCCTGGGATTCCTGCTGGCCGCGGTGCTCCTGCTCCTCCTGCCGGGAAACTACAGCGCCGAGCGGGACACCGAACGGCCCGCGAACCTGCGCGCGGAGATGGCCGAGGGCATCCGCTGGCTCTGGAACCACAAGCTGCTGCGCGGGATCACCCTGATCGTCGGGCTGGCGGCAGGGGCGTTCAACGCCGTCATGGCGGTGCTGGTGCTGTTCGTGGTGGACCTGCTCGGCCTGCCGCCCGCCACGTTCGGCTGGTTCCTGCTCGCCGCCGCGGCCGGCGGCGTGACCGGCGGTCTGGTCGCGGCGCCCCTGGCCCGCAGGCTGCCGAGAATGGTGGTCATGGCCGCGGGGACGGGGGTTCCCGCGATCTGCTTCGTGCTCATCGGGGCGTTCCCCTCCGCGCCGGTGCTCGCGGTCGCCTGCACGGTCGGTGCCCTCGGGACCGTGGTGTCCAACGTCGTGATCATGTCGGTCCGCCAGGCCCTGATCCCGTCACACCTGTTCGGCCGGGTGCTCGGGGCGATCCGCACGGTGCTCTGGGCCTTGATGCCCATCGGCGCGCTGGTGGGCGGCCTGATAGCCGAGAGGTTCGGGCTGCGGGCCCTCGCGGTGTCCGGCGGAGGCCTCATGCTGGTGCTCGTGGTCCCGCTCATGCTGACGGTGCACCGCCACCGGGAGCTGCTGACCGTGCTGAACAGCCCGGATACTGTTGACACCTGATGTCTGATTCATCACCCTCTAGGGATTCCGTAGTGAACAACCCGGAGGAGTGAGCGTGACCGGCCTGCGTGTCCTGGCGGTGGACGACGAGCTTCCCGCCCTGGAGGACCTGGCCTACCTGCTGCGGGCCGACCCCCGTATCGGAGAGGTCTCGCTGGCCAGGGACGGGGCCGCCGCGCTGCGCGCCCTGGACCGGGCGATCGCCGACGGGCGGCCGGTCGACGCGGTCTTCCTCGACATCCGGATGCGCGGTCTGGACGGGGTGGTACTCGGTAGGCTGCTGTCGCAGTTCGCCAACCCGCCGAAGGTGGTCTTCGTGACGGCCTACGAGGAGCACGCGGTGGACGCCTTCGAACTCAAGGCCGAGGACTACCTGCTCAAGCCGGTCCGGCCCGAACGGCTGGCCGAGGCCATCCGGCGGGTGTGCGTCTCGGCGGAGCTGCCGGACGGCGACGGCGGAAGCCGTACCGACCCCGGGACCATCCCGGTCGAGCTCGGCGGCGTGACCCGGTTCGTGGCCAGCACCGAGGTCCGCTACGTCGAGGCGCAGGGCGACTACGCCCGTCTGCACACCGCCGGAGGCAGCCACCTGGTCCGCATCTCGCTGGCGACGCTGGAGGAGCGCTGGGCCTCGGCGGGGTTCGTCCGGGTCCACCGCAGCCACCTGGTCGCGGTCAAGCACATCGACGAGCTGCACATCGACTCGGGACGCTGCGTGGTCCGCATCGGCGAGGCCGAGATCCCGGTCAGCCGCCGCCACACCCGGGAGCTGCGCGACCTGCTGGTCCGCCGGGCGCGCAAGGGACGCGCGGAATGAGCAGGGAACGCGACCGGGCCCGCAGGGAGGGCGAGCGCACGCGCAGGGACGGGGAACGGCCCCGCCGGGAGGTGGTGACCAGCCCGCGCACCACGGCCGCCCGCCACCCGCGTTACCCGGTCAGCAGGGAGATCGACGAGCAGACCCGCCTGGGCGAGGTCTACATGCGCTCGCTGATCCGCACCCAGTTCCGGCTGGCCCTGTTCGTCTGCACGGTGCTCGGCTGCGTGGTCGGCGGGCTCCCCCTGCTGTTCCTGCTCGTGCCGGAACTGCGCGAGACCCGGCTGCTGGGGATCCCGCTCCCGTGGGCGGTGCTGGCCGGGCTGATCTACCCGGCCTTCGTGCTCGGCGCCTGGCTCTACGTACGGCAGGCCGAACGCAACGAGCGCCACTTCGCCGATCTGGTGGAGCGCGACCGGTGAGCGCGCCACGGGGGCCGCGGGCCGCGGGCCGGCGGGCGGGGCGGGCCGGATGAGCACGGCCTACGGGGTGACGGCGGTCGTGCTGGTGGTGCTGGCCGCGGTGCTGATCGGGGCGTTCGGCATCCGGCTCTCGCGGACCACCTCGGACTTCTACGTCGCCTCCCGGACCGTCTCCCCGCTGTGGAACGCCTCCGCCATCGGCGGGGAGTACCTGTCGGCGGCGAGCTTCCTCGGCATCGCGGGGCTGATCCTCGCCTACGGCGCGGACATGCTGTGGCTGCCGGTCGGCTGGACCGGCGGCTACCTGGTGCTGCTCGTCCTGGTGTCCGCGCCGCTGCGCCGCTCCGGCGCCTACACGCTGCCGGACTTCGCCGAGGCGCGGCTGGAGTCGATGGCCGTGCGGCGGATGGCCAGCGTGCTGGTCGTGCTGATCGGCTGGCTGTACCTGATGCCGCAGTTCCAGAGCGCCGGTCTGGTCCTGCGGACCGTCACCGGCGCGCCGGTCTGGGTCGGAGGGCTGCTGGTGGCCGCGGTGGTCGCGGTCAACGTGATGTCCGGGGGCATGCGGTCGATCACGTTCGTGCAGGCCTTCCAGTACTGGCTCAAGCTCACCGCGCTCGCCGTGCCGGCGGTGTTCCTGCTGATGGCCTGGCGGGCGGACGGGTCGCCGGGGCTGAGCGCGCACGACGCGGCCACCTGGGCGCTGCCCCTGGCCGGCGACCGGGAGTACGGCGTCTACTCGACCTACTCGCTGATCCTGGCGACGTTCCTGGGCACGATGGGCCTGCCGCACGTGCTGGTCCGCTTCTACACCAACCCGGACGGCCGGGCCGCCCGCCGTACCACCCTGGTGGTGCTCTCGCTGCTCGGCGCGTTCTACCTGCTGCCCGCCGTGTACGGTGCGCTGGGCCGGATCTACACCCCGGGGCTGGACAGGAGCGACACGGTGGTGCTCACCCTGCCCGGCCGGCTGGTCGGAGGGATGGCGGGGGACCTGCTGACCGCGCTGGTGACGGCCGGGGCGTTCGCCGCGTTCCTGTCCACCTCCTCGGGGCTGACCGTCTCGGTGGCGGGCGTGATCGGGCAGGACATCCTCAAGGGCGGGGTGCGCTCGTTCCGGACGGCGGCGGTGCTGGCGGTGATCGTGCCTCTGGGCCTGGCCGTCTCGGCCCGCTCGCTGCCGGTGGCCGACGTGGTCGGCCTGGCCTTCGCGGTGGCGGCCTCGTCGTTCTGCCCGCTGCTGGTGCTGGGCATCTGGTGGCGGCGGCTGACCTCCGCCGGGGCGATGGCCGGGCTGCTCACCGGCGGAGGGCTGGCCTGCGGCGCGGTCCTGGCGACGATCGCCGGAGGCCCGCACACCGGCCTGACCGGCGCCCTGCTGGCCCAGCCCGCGGCCTGGACGGTGCCGGTCTCCTTCACGGTCATGGTGGTCGTCTCGCTGCTCACCCCCGGTCGCATCCCGCCGGGCGTCGCCCGCACGATGGTGCGCCTGCACACCCCCGAGACGCTGAACGTGAACCGCGGAGACTGGCGGCCCCGCCACACCTGAGGGATCCGATCCGGCATGCCGGGCTCTCGCCAGGGCGTCCGACGGCGGAATTCGAAGGCTCCGGCCGCTCTTCCGGCGCTCCGCTCGCCCCCTGGCACGGCGACCGCCCGTCGCGTGTGAGCGGATGCGGCCGACCGCTCGTCGCGCCGGAAGGACCTTTCATCGCAAGCCGTACCCAACTGAACGCTGCCTGGCGGCGGCTGGGCGAAGAGTCCGCCTGGGGGCCTCCTCGGAGGGTAGCGTCCCCTCCTACCTTGTTCGTGATCCAGATCACATTCGCGGGAGGTCTCGTGACCGCCAGACAACATGATTCATCTGTCTACGAACAGGTGCAGGCCAGTGAACGGTTCCAGGAGCTGAAGCGCCGCTTCCGCGCCTGGACGTTCCCGATGACCGCGGCCTTCCTCGTGTGGTACCTGCTCTATGTGGTGTTGTCCGGCTGGGCACGTGACTTCATGGGCATCAAGGTGCTGGGCAACATCAACGTCGCCCTGATCTTCGGCTTCCTGCAGTTCGTCTCCACGTTCGGCATCGCCTGGGCCTACTCCCGGCACATGGAGAAGAAGATCGACCCGATCGCCGACGAGATCCGCCACGAGATCGAGGGGCGGACCGAATGAGCTCCCAGACCCTGTCGACCATCCTGTTCCTGCTCTTCGTCGCCGCGACGCTGGGCATCACCTTCTGGGCCAGCCGCCAGACCAAGACGGCCGCCGACTACTACGCCGGCGGCCGGTCCTTCAGCGGTGCGCAGAACGGCCTGGCGATCGGCGGCGACTACATGTCGGCGGCGAGCTTCCTCGGCATCGCCGGCATCATCGCCCTGTCCGGCTACGACGGCTTCCTCTACTCGATCGGCTTCCTCGTCGCCTGGCTCGTGGCGCTGCTGCTGGTCGCGGAGCTGATGCGCAACTCCGGCAAGTTCACGATGGCCGACGTGCTGGCCTTCCGGATGAGCCCGCGCCCGGTCCGCACCGCGGCGGGCGTCTCCACCATCACCGTGTCGATCTTCTACCTGCTGGCCCAGATGGTCGGGGCCGGCGCGCTGGTCGGTCTGCTGCTGGGCGTCACCTCGCCGACCGGCAAGGCGCTGACGATCGTCGGCGTCGGCATCCTGATGATCGTCTACGTGGTCGTCGGCGGCATGAAGGGCACCACCTGGGTGCAGATCGTCAAGGCCGTGCTGCTCATGGGCGGTGCGACCCTGGTCACGCTGCTGGTCCTGGGCAAGTACGGCTTCAACCTCTCCGGCCTGCTGGGCGACGCGGCCGCGCAGAGCGGCAAGGGCGAGGCGTTCCTGAAGCCGGGGCTGAAGTACGGTACCGAGGCGCAGGGCCTGGCGGGCAAGCTCGACCTGATCAGCCTGGGCCTGGCCCTGGTGCTCGGCACCGCGGGCCTGCCGCACATCCTGATCCGCTTCTACACCGTGCCCACCGCCAAGGACGCCCGCAAGTCGGTTCTGTGGGGCATCGGCATCATCGGCAGCTTCTACCTGCTCACCCTCGTGCTGGGCTTCGGCGCGGCGGCGGTGGTCGGCACCGGGACGATCGTGGCGCAGGACAAGGCGGGCAACATCGCGGCGCCGATGCTCGCCCAGGAGATCGGACGGCTGATCTTCGGCGAGGTGGGCGGCACGATCCTGCTGGCCGTCATCGCGGCGGTCGCGTTCGCCACCATCCTGGCGGTGGTCGCCGGCCTGACGCTGGCCTCCAGCTCGTCCTTCGCCCACGACCTGTACGCCCACGTGTTCAAGCGCGGCAACGTCACCGACAAGGAGGAGGTCGTGGTCGCCCGGATCTCCGCCTTCGTCATCGGCGCGGTGGCCATCGGACTCGGCATCCTGGCCCAGGGGCAGAACGTGGCCTTCCTGGTCGCGCTGGCCTTCGCGGTGGCGGCCTCGGGCAATCTGCCGGCGATCCTCTACAGCCTGTTCTGGAAGGACTTCAACACCTCGGGTGCGGTCTCGGCCATCTACGGCGGCCTGGTCTCCGCACTTCTCCTGGTGGTCTTCTCGCCGGTCGTGTCGGGCAGCGCCACCTCGCTGTTCCCCGACGCGGACTTCGCCTGGTTCCCGCTGAGCAACCCTGGTCTGGTCTCCATCCCGATCGGCTTCCTGGCCGGGTGGATCGGCACCAGGCTCAGCAAGGAGTACAACGCGTCCAAGTACGCCGAGATCGAGGTCCGCGCCCTCACCGGCGTCGGGGCGGAGAAGGCCGCCGAGCACTGAGGGGCGCTGAAGCCCGTTCCACCGGGCAGGAGGCCGGTCCGGAGCCGTGATCGGCGGACTCCGGCAGCGGCAGGCGACCGCGCGTCCGGCATGGGGCCGGGCGCGCGGTCGTCCGTCGTCCGGCCCCGTGCCCGGCGCGCCAGGGTGTGCAATGCGGCTGTTAGGCCTGGTCGAACCGGGTACAGCTCGTCTCGGGGGAGATGAGAGGCGTGGTGACGACTGATCACGTGCGGGACGCCGGGCGGGTGGCGCGCGCCATCGGGTTGCTGGACGCCGACGAGGTGCCGCTGCTGGATCGGGTGACCGCACTGGCGAGGCGGCTGCTGGGCGTCCCGGTCGCCCGGGTGTCGCTGGTCGACCGGGGCCGGCAGGTGGTGGTCAGCCAGTCCGGGCCCGGCGGCCGGGAGCGGACCGGAGGAAGCCCCCTGGCGCGGTCGATGTGCCGCCACGTCGTGGACACCGCGGCGCCGCTGGTGGTGGAGGACGCGCGCGCCGACGGCCGCTGGGGCGAGGCCGACGCCGCCTCCGGGAGGAAGCCGACGGCCTACGCCGGCGTGCCGGTGCGCACCGGCACGGGCCAGGTGCTGGGCGTGCTGTGCGTGATCGACGCCGGGCCCCGGCCGTGGGACCGGGAGCAACTGAGCACGCTGGAGGATCTGGCCTCCATGGTGGAAGCGGAGATCGCGCTGCGGCTGACCCGGGCCGACGACCAGGCGATGCGCGACCGCGTCCCGGAGGCGTTCTTCTCCCTCGACGGAGCCGGCGCGGTGACGGGGTGGAACGCCGCCGCCGAGAGGCTGCTCGGCTGGTCGGCGGAGGAGGCGGTGGGGCGGTCGGTCGCCGAGCTGGCCGGTCCTCGGCAGTCGAGGCGGGACTGGGAACGGGACCTGCGCCGCGTCCTGAGGGAGGCCGGAGAGGAACAGACCGCACGGCGGCTGGAGCTGCTCGCCGCCGATCGGTCCGGGCGGGAGTTCCCCGCCGAGCTGCTCGTCCAGGTCTCCTCCGGACCCGAGGGGGCGGCGTGCCATGCGGTGCTGCGCGACATCGGCCGCCGCCAGGAGGCGGAACGGGAGATGCAGCACCGGCTGGAACGGGAGAAGACGTTCCTCGCAGCACTGATCGACAGCCTGGACGTGGGGATCGCGGCCTGCGACGACGAGGGCCAGATGACGTTCAACAGGGAACTGCGCCACGGCCCTTTCCACGTTTCCAGCCTGCACGTGAAGGACGTCCTCAAGGAGTACCGGCTGTTCGCCCCCGACGGGCGGACCCCGCTGGCACTCGACCAGATGCCGATAATGCGCGCGCTCGCAGGCGAGCACGTCACCGGCGAGCACGTGGTCGTCCACCTGCCTGAGGCCGGCTTCTTCCGCCTCCTGGTCAACGCCCGGCCGATCGACACCTCCGACGGGCATCGCCTGGGGGCGGTGGCGACGACGCAGGACATCACCCGCCAGCACCGCAACGAGGTGCTGCGCACCGCCCAGCAATCCGTGGTCGAGGCGCTGGCCGAGGCCGGAAGCGCAGAGGAGGCCGCCGAGGGGGTGATCTCCGCGGTCACCGGCGCCCTGGGCTGGTGCTGCGGCGAATACTGGCAGGTCGACCCCGGACAGGAGACCATCACCCTCGTCGGCTCCTGGAGTGCGCCGGACAGGGAGCCGCAGATCTGTGTCGAGGGTCCGCCGACCACGCTCGGCCGCGGTCAGGGCCTGCCGGGGACGGTGTGGGCCGATGGCCGTGAGCTGTGGATCTGTGATCCGTCGAGTGACCGGAGCGACTTCTTCCGCATCAGGCAGGCGCGGCGGGCCGGGCTGCGCACGGCCGTCGCCCTGCCGGTGCGCAGCGGCGGCGAGGTTCTGGGCGTGCTGGTCTTCTTCACCGACGTCCTCCAGCAGGAGGACGATGAGCTGGTCGCCCTGCTGGACGGTGTCTGCGCGCACGTGGGCCGCCACATGGAGCGTCGCCGGGCCGAGGAGCTCTCCTCGGCCCTGGAGTCCAACCGTCGCCGGTTGGAGCGGATCGTCGCCCAGCTCAACGACGACGTGTGGAGCATAGAGGCCGACCCCGACGGCTCGTCCCGCGTGCTGCAGGTCAACTCGAACATCGCCAGGCTGCTCGGCGGGCCATTGCCCGAGGGCGTCGACGTGGGCGACTTCGTCATGCGCCGGATCCACCCCGACGACCTCCGGCGCGTCTCCGACTTCCGCTCCGCGGTCCTCGGCGGGGAGCGGGCCGAGGTCGAATACCGCCTCATCGGCGTGGACGGGGTCACCCGCTGGATCTGGACGCGGGGCATGTCGCGCGAGGAGGGCGGGCGGCTGCTGGTCGACGGCGTCTCCACCGACGTGAGCGAACGCCACCGCCTGGCCGACGAGCGTGAGCATCTGCTCGCCCAGGAACGGCGCCAGGTGCGCCGGCTGCGAGAGCTGGACCGGATGAAGGACGAGCTGATGGCCCTGGTCACCCACGAGTTGCGCAACCCCATCAGCTCCATCTGCGGTTACACCGAGATGCTCCTGGACGATCCGGATCTGACCGACACCCAGCAGACGTTCGCCTCCGCGATCGACCGTAAGAGCGCCCACCTGCAGCGCCTGGTCGACGACCTGCTCGATCTGGCGCGCCTGGACGCCGGTTACGTCGCCATCGATCTGCGGCCGGTCCACCTGAACCGGCTGCTGCGCCAGGCCGTCGACGACCACCGCCCCGCCGCCAGAGCCAAGGAGATCACCGTCACCGCCGACGTGCCCGACCGGCTGCCGGTGCGTGCCGACCCGCTGCGGTTGCGCCAGGTGCTGGACAACCTGCTGTCCAACGCGATCAAGTACACGCCGGAGGGCGGGGCGGTCGCCGTCACCGCCGCCCGCGACGACTCCGGCGAGGTGACGTTCACCGTGGCCGACACCGGCATCGGCATCCCCGCAGAGCAGTACGATCAGCTGTTCTGCCGGTTCTTCCGCGCCTCCACCGCCAAGGAGGCCGGGATCAAGGGAACCGGCCTGGGACTGGCCATCACCCGCTCGATCGTCACCGCGCACGGCGGCACCGTCACCGCCCATCCCCGCGAAGGAGGCGGCACCGTCTTCACCGTGCGCCTGCCGCCTGACCCGCCTGACCCGCCTGACCCTGATCCGCCTGACCCTGATCCGCCTGGTCCGCCCTGAACCGACGCTCCGGCGGCCCGGGGACCTCCGCGCCCCGCTCCGCCACCAGGCTCTCTCCTGAGGTTCGCCGGAGTCCCGGTGCGCGCCTGCCCGACCGGACACGCACCGGGCCCGCGCTCACGGAGCCGGTCGTGCGGCCCCGGTCAGCGGGAGGCCTCCTCCAGCAGCGCGAGCTCGTCCTCGGTCAGCTCCACCTCGGCGACCGCCAGCAGCGGCCGGAGCTGCTCGACGTTGCGGGCGCTGGCGATCGGCGCGGCCACGGTGGGCTGGGCTGCGAGCCAGGCCAGCGCGATCGTGGCCGGGACGGCGCCGTGGGCGGCGGCGACCTTGTCCAGGGCGTCCAGGATCCGGGGCCCGCGCTCGGTCGCGAGGTACGCCGACGCCTTGCCCGCGCGCGGGCTGTCCACGTCCACGCCGGGCCGGTACTTGCCGGTCAGGAACCCGCGGGCCAGTCCGTAGTACGGCGTGCTGGTCAGTCCGGCGCCGGCCACCACGTCCCGCAGGGCCCCCTCGTAGCCGCGCTCCACCAGGTTGTACTGCTGCTGCACCACCCCGTAGCGGGCCAGGCCCTCGCGCTCGGAGATCTCCAGCGCCTCGGCCAGCCGGGCGGCCTCGTAGTTGGAGGCGCCGATGTTTCGGATCTTGCCCTCGCGGACGAGTGCGTCGAACGCGCCGAGGGTCTCCTCCAGCGGGACCTCGGCGTCGTCGATGTGCGCCCAGTACAGGTCGATGTGGTCGGTTCCCAGCCGCCGGAGCGAGTCCTCCACGGCCGCGCGGATGTTCGCCGCGGAGAGCCCCGCGCGGTCCGGTAGCATGCCCACCTTGGTCGCCACCATGATCTGGTCGCGGTTGCGGCGGGAGGCCATCCACTCGCCGACGACGGTCTCCGACTCCCCGCCCACGTGTCCGGGGATCCAGTGGGAGTAGGAGTCGGCGGTGTCGACGAAGTTGCCCCCGGCCTCCGCGTAGGCGTCCAGGACCGCGAAGGAAGCCTCGCGGTCGGCGGTCCAGCCGAAGACATTGCCGCCCAGGCAGAGCGGGAAGAGGTTCAGCTCAGAAAGGCTCATGGACATCACTCTATTGGGGGATAGTCGCTCACTTTCGGGGCATCCACCGAGATCGGCGGGGCGTTATTATGTGCCGCGTCAATAAGACGGTCGGAGGCTCGCATGGCGCCCGGTTCACGGCTACGCGGATTCCTCGTCGGTGCCGTGGTCGCGGCAGGGCTGTTCGTCCTGGTGGTGGCCGCCACCATCGCACTGATCACCAACCAGCGCCACCCGGTCGCCGATCCCGACCGGCCCCCCGCCTCCGAGCAGCCCCGCGAGACCCGGACGCCCGAGCTCCCCGACGGCGTCGAGGTGGTCGGGGAACGGCGGTTCGGCGAGCGCCGGCTGGAGCTGACCCTGCGCTCGGCCGCCCTCGGCGACCGCACCACGGTGCGGCTGCTGCTGCCCAAGGGCTGGTCGGCGGACTCGGGCAGGACATGGCCCGCGCTCTGGCTGCTCCACGGCGGTCTCGACGACTACCGGGCCTGGTCGAGGTCGGACGTGGAGGAGCTGACCGAGGACGCACCGGTGATCGTGGTGATGCCCGACGGCGGCAAGTGCGGCAGCTACTCCGACTGGTACAACGGCGGCGACGGCGGTCCGCCCCGCTGGGCGACCTACCACCTGAAGGAGCTGCTGCCGCTGCTGGAGGCCCGCTACGCGGCGAGCGGGGAGCGGGCGATCGCCGGATACTCCATGGGCGGCCAGGGGGCGATGCTCTACGCCGCGACCGGGAAGTTCAAGGCGGCGGCCTCCTTCAGCGGCGCCGTGCACACCCTGCTGCCCGGAGTGGACATCGCCGTCATGCTCGGCACGACCGCGGGCTGCTTCGGCACCGACTGGAAGCGCATCTGGGGCGACCCGCACGGCGACCGGGAGGTCTGGCGCGAGCACAACCCCTACGACCAGGCCGCCAAGCTCCGCGACGTCCGCCTCTACGTGGCGGCGGGCGACGGGCGCAAGCGGCGGGGCGAGCTCTTCGGCGACATCACCGAGGAGCTCGCCCACAAGGCGGCGACCGCCTTCGCCGGCCGGCTGAAGGAGCTCGGCATCCCGGTCGAGACCCACTTCTACGACGGACGCCACAACATGACCTACTGGAACAGGGAGCTGCGCCGGGCGCTGCCGATGCTGCTGGGGTCGGTGGGGGCCGCCTGAGCGCCCGCGCCGCGCGGCGCGGGGCGCGGGCCGGCCAGCTCCACCAGCTCGTCCATCGCCTCCTGCAGGTGTCCCATCAGCCGCCAGGCGTCCTCCACCCGCTCCGGGCAGGAGACGATGCCGAAGTCGAGCGAACCGTTGTAGGAGAAACAGGTGATGTTGACCCCGCCGCTCACGTCGGTCAGCACCGACATGGGGTAGTAGGAGAGCACCCGGGCCCCGCACAGGTACAGCGGGAACTGCGGCCCCGGCACGTTGGAGATGATCAGGTTGACCGGGGGCGGCGCGATCGAGGCCAGCCGGAAGAGCGCGGAGGTCGTCATCGCCGTCACGGCCGCCGGCATCATCGAGGAGAGCTCGTTCGGCCAGGTCGCGGGGGAGCGGGCGAAGCGCCGCTTGGCGGTGCGCATCGCCTCGCCCGCGGCCCGCAGCCGTTCCAGGGGGCAGGCGACGTGGGTCGGAATCGGGGTGATCATGGCGGATATCTGGTTGCCGACCACTTCCCGGGCACTCGCCGTACGGACCGCGACCGGGACCGCGGCGATCAGCGGCCGGTCCGGCAGGGCGTCGTGCTCGCGCAGCCAGGAGCGCAGCGCCGCGGCGCACAGCGCCATGACCACGTCGTTGACGCTGCTCCCCGAGGCCTTGGCCACCCGCCTGACGTCGGCCAGCGGGAGCGAGCCGTAGGAGAAGAGCCGCTGCGCGCTGATCGGGCCGTTGAAGGGGGTGCGCGGGGCCGACAGCGAGGGCAGCGCCGGCAGGCTCCGCGGGCTCCCGGTGAGCGTCCGGGTCGCGGCGGCCACCAGGCGGGCCCCCGGCAGCCCGGCGGCGACCGGGATCGCGTCGAGGTCGCCCACGCTCCGGCCGAGGGAGCGCAGCACGCGCAACGGGTGGGTGAGGGATCGGACGGCGGCTCCGGCGAGCATCCGGGCGAGCCCGGGGGCGACGGTCGGTAGGTGCCCGGCGGGCGGCTCGACCGTACGGGGCTCGGGGGTGAGGTCGAGCAGCGCGGCCAAGGTCTCGGCGCCCGAGATCCCGTCGACGGCGCAGTGGTGGACCTTGGCGTAGAGGGCGGCCCGGCCGCCGGTCAGCCCCTGGATCAGGTGCATCTCCCACAGGGGGCGGCTCCGGTCCAGCCGCCGCCCGTGGATCCGGGCGACCGCCTCGGCGAGCTGGGCCTCGTCGCCGGGCATCGGCAGGGTCGTCTCGTACACGTGGTCGGCGACGTCGAAGGACGGGTCCTCGGTCCAGTAGGGGTGGTCGAGGCCGAAGGGCACGTCGGCCAGGCGCAGGGTCAGGGCCGGGGCCAGGTGCAACCGCTCGCGCAGCAGCCCGATCAGGGCGTCCCGCGTGACCGCGCCCGTGGGCGCGCAGGCCGGGTCCAGAACCGCGACGCCGGCGACGTGAGCCGCGGTCGTCGCCGATTCGGCGTGCAGGAACTGCGCGTCGAGCGAGGTCAGCTGGCGCATCGTGGTGAGCCTCCGGTGGGAAAGAATACGGGAGCGAATCCTGGCATCATCGCCCCGGTTCGTTTCCTCCACGTTTCCCGGGTGCGACCGGAGGAGTATTTCAGATGAAATATGGAGATGTAGACATCAATTGTGGTAATTCGTCCTGCCTGATCAGAGGACATGCAGGCCGTACAGCGAAAACATTCTCCGGGCTCCGCGAAGGTGATATTCCTGTACGGCAGACGCTCTCGCTAGAAATGTATGACCGTAACGGGATGGCGCACGACCGCGTCGAAGAGATAACCCAGCTCGTTGTACGGGGTCCGCGTCGGCTGGACCGTCCCGGTCTCGTCGGCCGCCCGGGCCATCAGGACGTGCGGGCCGGTCGTGCGGGGATTCCAGGAGAGGTGCCAGCGGGTCCAGGCCGGACAGACGTGCGAGCCGCGCAGCTCGGCCCGGTGCCAGGTGGCGCCGGCGTCGACGCTCACCTCGACCCGGGTGATGCGGCCGCCGGCCGACCAGGAGCGCCCGTGCAGCACGTGCGGGCGCCCGGCGGCCAGCCTGGCTCCCCACGGCAGCTCGAAGGCGCTGCGGATGCCCCCGGTGGTCAGCACCGGCCCGCCCTCCGGCGGATGGTCCTCCCCGAACATCCGGTAGAACGCCGTGGTCCACGGGGAGGCCAGCGGTGAGGCGGAGACCTCGATGTCGCCCACCCACTTGATCGAGGCCAGGCCGATCCACGAGGGCACGACCAGTCGGACCGGATAGCCGTGGTCGGGAGGGAGCGGCCGGCCGTTCATCTCGTAGGCGAGGATCACGTCGTCGAGGGCCTTGGCGACCGGGACGGGCCGCCGCACCCGGCCGTGGTCGACCCCGTCGGACACGTAGCGGGGGTCGAGGCCCCGGGGCATCACGTCGACGGCGGAGGGCAGGATCCCGGCCAGGTCCAGGACCGTGGACAGCGGCACCCCGCGCCAGCGGGCCACCCCGACCGCGCCGAGCCGCCACGGGGTGCCGGAGACCCGCTGGTGCTGCTGGTCGGCGAAGAGGCTCCGGCCGTTGCCCGCGCACTCGATCATCACGTCGCGGGTGACCGCCGGGAGTGCGAGCAGGTCCTCGTAGCCGAAGCTGCGGGGGTTGCCCAGCCCGGAGCCGTGCAGCTCCAGCCGCCAGGCGGCCGCGTCGATGATCGGGGTCGAGGTGTGGTTGCGCACGAAGAACCGGTCGGCGGGCACGTGGTAGCCGGCCCCGCGCATCGCCTCCCAGCGCATCTCGGCGCAGCCGCCGTGCACGGTGAACAGCTCCGGCGGCAGCGGTTTGACGATCCCGGTCGCGGTCCGGCAGATCAGGGTCCCGTACGGCATGCTGCACCACTCCTTCCAGTAACACCTATTTCCTACTAGGAATGCATGTAAACCGGAGGGAGCGGGTGGCGGCGCGGCCTCAGCCGTTCAGGAAACCGCGCAGCCGCTCCAGCGGCCAGGCGTTGATCACATCCTCCGGGGTCAGCCAGGCGCGCTGGGCGATGCCGATGCCGAAGCGCCGGTTGCCCAGGTGGGGCACGGCGTGGGCGTCGCTGTCGATGGAGAACTTCACGCCGTGGTGGCGCGCCAGCCGTACCAGGTCGGCCGGGAGGTCGGAGCGGTCGGGGAAGGAGTCGATCTCCATCGCGGTGCCGGTGCGGGCCGCGGCGCGGAAGACCTCGTCCCAGTCGGCGTCCACCGGGGAGCGCCGGCCGATCAGGCGGGTCGTCGGGTGGCCGATCACGTGCACGTGCGGGTTCTCGCACGCCGTGACGAACCGGCGGGTCATCTCCTCGCGCGACTGGGTGAAGTGCGAGTGCACGCTGGCGACGCAGACGTCGAAGCCGGCCAGGATCTCGGCCGGCCAGTCGACCGAGCCGTCGGGGCCGATGTTGAGCTCGGCGCCGTGCAGAATCCGCATGCCGGGATACTTACCCTGAAGCCGGCGGATCTGCTCGCGCTGCTCCAGCATCTTCTCCAGCGTCATCCGGTGCATGGCCAGGTCGGGGGCGTGGTCGGTCACCGCGTAGTAGGAGTGGCCGAGCGCGTGGGCGGCGGCGACCATCTCCTCCAGCGAGGCGATGCCGTCGGTCAGGTCGGTGTGGGTGTGCAGGTCGCCCTTCAGGTCCTCCAGGGTGACCAGCTCGGGCAGCTCGCCCTTCAGCGCGGCGGGGATCTCCCCGCCGTCCTCGCGCAGCGTCGGCGGGATCCATTCCATGCCGAGCGCCCGGTAGACCTCCTCCTCCGAGGAGGCCGCGACCACCCGCTCGCCGTCGAAGAGGCCGTACTCGGAGAGCTTCCAGCCCTTCTTGACGACGATCTCGCGCAGGTGGACGTTGTGCGCCTGGGAGCCGGTGAAGTACTGCAGCCCGGCGCCCCACGACTCGGCCGGGACCAGCCGCAGGTCCACCTGGATGCCCTGGTGGGTGCGGATCGAGGTCTTCTTCTCCCCCGAGGCGACGACCTCCGCGACATACGGCTGGGCCTTGAAGTCGTCCATCAGGCTCTCGGGGGCGACGGCGAGGATGTCGATGTCACCGATCGTGTCCTTCATCCGGCGCAGCGAGCCGGCGTAGGCGATGCGTTCGGCCCCGTCCTCCAGGGAGGCGATGACGCGCTCGGCCAGGTCCATCGCCACGCCGGTGTGCACCCTGGTGCTGGCCCGCTCCATCTGCTCGATGCCCCGCAGGAGGTTCTCCTCGGTCTTGGCGCCGAAGCCCTTGACGCCCTTGAGCCGCCCCTGCCCGATCGCCTCCGCCAGGGCCTCGGGGGAGTCGATGCCCAGCTCCTGGAAGAGGAGGACGGCCTTCTTCGGGCCGAGGGAGGGAACCCGGGTCAGCCTCCGCACCCCTTCGGGGACCTTCCCGCGCAGTTCGTCGAGCTGGCGGAAGCTTCCCCGCAGGAGGTATTCCTCGACCTTCTTGGCGATCGCCTCGCCGACCCCGGGCACGCTGCGCACCGGCACGGTCGCGATGTCGTCGGGGAAGCCCGAGATCGCCTTGGCGGCCTTCTGGTAGCTGCGCACCCGGAAGGCGTCGCCGCCCGTCATCGCGAACAGCTCGGCGTATTCGTCGAGGGCTGCGGCCACATCGTCATTCGCTCTCGCCATGGGCCCAGCCTAGAAGATCGCACCGACGTTTCCCGGGCCGCCCTTGACCAAGCGGACTGAGGTCCGTATATTTCCGCACAGGAAACGGACCACGGTCCGATTTGTTGTTCGGGAGGACGACCCATGAGACTGCTTCACATCTCGGCCTCGCCGCGCGGCCCCGAGTCGGTGTCGCTGGCCATCGCCGCAGAGTTCCTCGACGTCTACCGCCGCGCCAATCCCGGGGCCGAGATCGGCCACTTCGACCTGTGGGACGGCACGCTGCCCGCCTTCGGCCCGGAGGCGACGGCCGCCAAGATGGCCGTCTTCGGCGGGGGCCTGCCCGAGGGGGACGCCTGGGCCGCGGCGGTCAGGACGTTCGAGCGCTTCAACGCATACGACCGCTACCTGTTCACCGTCCCGATGTGGAACTCGGGCGTGCCCTACGTCCTCAAGCAGTTCATCGACGTGGTGAGCCAGCCCGGCATGGTCTTCGGCGTCGACCTGGAGACCGGCTACATCCCGCTGCTGACGGGCAAGAAGGCCGCCGTCGTCTACACCAGCTCGGTCTGGGCCCCCGGCCTGCCCCCGGGGTTCGGCGAGGACTTCCAGGCGCCCTTCTTCGACGGCTGGCTGCGCTGGGCCGGGGTCACCGACCTCGCCGACATCCGCTACCACCCGACGCTGACCGGCGACGCCGACCTGGAGCGCAAGCGGGCTCTGGCCCGTGCCCGCGAGGTCGCCGCCGCGTTCTGAACCGAAGCCTCTTGGCCCAATCATTTCACTCGATATTGGCTCTACTGAGGGGCCGACCCTCCTTCTAGCGTGATCCCCGCGACGTTGCGGCCCCCGGGGTCGCAGGAACGTCGCAGGAGCGTCGCAGGAACAGGGAGGAAGCACCGTGGTGATCGCGGACATGTGGTTCGACCCGAAGTGCCCGTGGGCCTGGATCGCGTCGCGCTGGCTGCTGGAGGTCGAGCGGGTGCGCGACGTGCGGGTGCGCTTCCACGTCATGAGCCTGGCGATGCTGAACGACGGGCGCGCCGACCTGGAGGAGTGGTACCGGGAGTGGCTGAAGGACGCCTGGGGACCGGTGCGGGTCGCCGTCGCGGCCGAGCGGAAATGCGGCAACGAGGCGCTGCGCGACCTCTACACCGCGCTCGGCACCCGGATCCACCTGGACAGGGAGCCCCTCGGCCGCGAGCTGTACGCCGCCGCGCTGGCCGAGGCCGGACTCCCGGTGGAGCTCGCCGACGCCGCCGGGAGCACCGAGCACGACGAGGCGCTGCGGCTCAGCCACCACGCGGGCCTCGATCCGGTCGGCGAGGACCTCGGCACCCCGACGATCCACGTTCCCGGCCCGGACGGTCGCACGATCGCGTTCTTCGGGCCGGTGGTGAGTCCGGTCCCGCGCGGGGAGGCGGCCGGCCGGCTGTGGGACGGCGTGCTCCTGACCGCGGGCACCGAGGGCTTCTCCGAGCTGAAACGGGCGCGCACCCGGCCGGCCGTCAGCTGAACCGGGCCGTGTTCCGCCGCCCGGGGACGGCCGGGCGGCGGCCGGTCCCCCTCGCGGGCCGCCGGCTCACCCCTTGCCGATGAAGCGCTCACCCGCCGCCTCCATGCGCCGGATCTCGGTGCGGAAGAAACGGGCGAGCTCGGCGCAGGCGGCCGGGTCGACGGGGCCTCCTTCGCGTTCGGGGAGGTCGGGGTAGGGACTGCCGAGGACGAAGATGTTCTCGTCGTTGTAGTTGTTGGCGGGTGCGGTGTAGTTGAAGGACCCGGCGACGACGACGGCCTCGTCGATGACCATGAGCTTGTGGTGGAGCTTGCCGAAGGCGGGGACGCGTTTGGGGAAGTACAGCTCGATGTGGGCACGGTCCAGGTCGTGGGTGGCCGCCCAGGTCTGGGCGCCCTGGCCGGGGTCCATCACGCCGGTGACGGTGCGTTCGGCCGCGGCCAGAGCGATCATGGCGTCGTCGATGCCGGAGGAGCCGGAGAAGGTGAAGATGGCGAAGTCGACGCGCGCGGTGGCCTTGAGCATCTGCTTCATGATCTCCAGCTCGGGCGCGTGGTCGGGCGCGAACAGCACCTTCACCGGTATCCCGTTGAGGTTGCAGGCCTCGGGCACCTTGCCGTGGGCGCCCCGGCCGAACTGCCCGGCGCGCATCTGGTCGAACTCGGTGGTGTACTCCCGGCAGATCCGCGAATCATGAAATATCACGATGTGGTTGAGGTTGCGGTGGCAGTCGGTGCCGGTGAAGTTCGCCGACCCCGACAGGATCGCCGAGGTCGGCAGGGCGCGTTCGCGGTAGTCGCGGATGACGAACTTCTGGTGGAAGATCGCCGGGTTGTAGTCCGCCTTCACGTCGACGTTGCAGCGCAGCAACGCGGCCAGGATCCTCCGGTTCGGCTCCAGGCTCCGGTCGCCGGCCTCCTCGCCCCACTGGACGCGGCGCCGGGCCGCGGCCTCGTCCTCGCCCGCCCGTACGGCGACCGCGGGCGGCTTGGCGGAGATCAGGTAGTCCTGCTCCAGCACCATGCGGACGCTCACCCCGCGGAAGCGGGCGTCCAGGACGGCCTGGGCGATGGGTTCGGAGTCGAGCTCCTGCACGGCGATGTCCAGAGAGCGCCGGGCACCGCCGATGAAGTCGATGATCACACGTTCGAGGTCGTCGGCCGCGCCCAGCTCGGAGGGGCCGACGAAGGCCTCGATCTTGCCGCCAGCGAATGTCGCCATGATGCGAGCGTTTCATTGCATTGAGGTGGCGAACAAGCCTGATGGCGGTCTTGGCCGGGTTCGGTGGACATCATCCGGCCTCTGGAGCCGTCCCGCGGGACCCGAGGGCCTCCCCGCGTGAACCCCCCGGAGACGATCCCGTACGGCCCGCAAGGGGGCGTAGGGCATGAGGGGGCCCGGAAGGCGCATCGTGCCGGTGTCGCGGACGGGTGGGGCGCGGTGCCGGCGGTACGGCCCGCGGCGGCGGCGGTCGCGGAAGATCCACAGATCTTATGCGCCGCACGGGTGGTCCGGCAGGGTGTGACCACAAACGGACGCCTTGTTGATCTATGAGGATTTGTCCCCGTACGCTCCGGTTCCTAGATCATCGTTTTGGCGCCCTTCGCGGCGTCCGACGGGAGGAAGCGCATGGTCGCAACACTTTCCACATTCGTGCGATCGGCCCCAGACGGGACGCGGGTGACGGTCGATCTGCCGGTGGAGGCCGGTGCCATCGAATGGCACGGGCACACCCGGTTCGCCGGGCCGGGCCTGGTCCGTGATTTCCAGCTCGCCCCGGCCGGTCACCGGCGTGCGATCCCCAGCAAGATCTTCCCTGGCGGGCGGGAGGAGACCTTCCGCCGCCACGGCTTCGACCTGGTGCTCTACGAGGCCGCCGACCGATCCGACAGCTGTCTGGTCTGGGCGGGGCCGTACCACGAGGCGACCACCTGGTTCGGGGGTCCCGCGCCGCGCCGCCTGTTCCTCAACCGGCTGATCGCCGCGGTGGACTTCACCGACTCGCCGGAGGGAGCGAAGATCACCCCTCGAATCAGGGACGGGGTGCAGCAGCACGGCACCATGCTGATCGGCGCGAACGACGGTCTCCTGCTGATGGCGTCCGACGCGCGGGTGTCCCGCGAGTCACTGCCCGCCTGGCGGGGCGCGGTCCAGGGGAACGCCGAGGTGTGGCGGGAGGAACTGGACCTGGATCCCGACCAGAAGGCCGCGCTGGCCGGGACGCCCTACGAGTGGCGCTACACCTTCGCCAACCCCACCACGGTCTTCACCCTGGTCTTCTCCAGGGACCCGGACCAGGCCGGCATCACGGCGCGGGGCAACGACGCCACGGTCGACGCCGTGCTCGGCGGCATCAACGTCATGTGGGCCGCGTGAGCCCCACCCTGGCGGTCGCGCTCCTCGCCCTGCTCGTCGGCGTCTTCGCGCTGCTCGCCGTCGCCGCGGTCTACAGCAGGGTGCGGACCCTGGAGCAGACCGCCCTGAGCTCTTCCAGCGACCGGTTGGCGGACGTCTCGCGGGTCTCGCCGGCCTCCCTGCTCCCCCAGGCGGGACAGGCGTTCTCGCTCGTCGTCCTCATGGACGCCGCCTGCGGGATCTGCCACCAGACCTGGGAGGCCGTCAGCTCCACCGCGCTGCCCGGAGTGCGGCTGATCGGCCTGCTGGCCGAGGCCCCGTCCTCGGCGTCTTTCACCGGTGACGCCGTCATGGCCGATCCGGACCTGTGGTCGAACCTCTACGAAGGCTACTCGCCCTGCCTGTACGTGATCGCCCCCTCGGGTGACGTCGTCGACCGGCGGTTCGTCTACGGGGACACCGACATCCCCGGGCTGCTCCGAGAACTTCTCTCTTTCACCTCGGCCGCCTCGAAGCAGAGGAGCACCAATGCGCTTTGATTCCATCCCCTCGATGGAGGTCGCCCCCGAGGGGGCGGCACCCAGCAGGGTCCGTACGCTGATCGCCGACCTGCCCGTGCAGCGCCGTACCGTGATGAAGGGCCTCGCGGTGTCCGCGATGGCGGCGGCGCTGGTCCCGTTGGACTGGGCGCTGTCCCGCCGCGCGGCGCGGGCGGCGGGACCGACCTCGATCTGGAGCGAGAGCAGCTGCGAGAACTCCTACAGCGGCGGCTACGGCGAAGGCCGCAACAACTGGTGGGGCGACGGCCGGGCGGTGTGCTTCGGCGGGTGGCGCATGGGTTCCTACCCGTGCAACGGCAGTGACCGTCACTTCGAGGGCAGCCGGACCCACCGGCCCGGCGCGTCCGACCAGGAGAAGTACACCAACGTCGCACGCACCACGACGTGCTCCGGCAAGAACGCGTGGAAGTGGCGCTCCGGCGGCAGGCAGTACGCCTGCTCCGACGCCTACACCACGGTGACGTGGCGGGACGGCACCCACTACCGCGGGCTCACCATCGCGATGTGCACGCTGTGACAGATCGCCTGCGGCGATCCCTCCTGCATCCGCTGGTCCTGGCCGTCCCGATCGTGCTCGGCGCGGTCCTGCCCATCGCGATGCAGGCTCCCGCCGCACTGCTCCTGTTCTGGGCGGGGCTGAACGCCGGCTACGCCAACTCCGGCAGCACTTGAAGCCACAACTCGGCATTCCTGCTGAACGCGTCGGTCTGGCGCGGTTCTGGTGCCCTCGCCTATTTCGGCGTGGGATTGCTGCTCGGGGCGTGGACCGTCGCCGGAGTGGCCGCGATCTTGGGCGGCCTCGTCCAGCCGATCCTGCCCGCACCGGTACGGCTGGCGCCGCTCGGCCTGCTGGCCGTGGTGGTGCTCCTGCGGGAGTGGGGGCTCATCTCCGTGCCCGTTCCGGAGAACGCCCGGCTCGTCCCGGAGCACGTGCTCCATCGCGGGCGAGTCGCCGGCGGGATCCAGTTCGGCTTCGAGATGGGAACCGGCATGCGCACCTACTCCCCGTCCGCGCAGCCGCACATTGTGCTGGCCGCGCTGCTGCTGGCGGTGCCGCCGCTCGGCGCGCTGGCCGCCGGGCTCGGCTTCGCGGTGGCCCGCTGGGCCATGGCGGCCGCGAGCGTCCTGCACGGCGCCGACGGCGAATGGAGCGATCTGTGGCAGATCAACGCCCGCCTGCTGGCGGCGGGAACCGCCGCGGCCACGGTGGCCTCGCTGGCCTTCGGGGTGCTGCCGTGGTGACCGCGTTCGTGGTGGTCCACGACGGCTCGTGCGGCGGGTGCTCCGCGATCGCGGCCAGGCTCGACGGGCTGCTGGCCGTTCCGGTGATCGTCCGCTCCTGCCGCGACCCGCGGCTCACCACGGAGTTCCCCGTCCTGTACGGCGAGCGGCCCTGCCGCCGGCCGCTCGCCGTGCTCCAGGAGGACGGGCGGACGCGGGTCGTCGGCGGGGTCCGGCTGCTGCTGCGGGGCGCGCTCCTGGTCGCCCCGGGACGGCGGGGCCGGGCCCTGCGCCTGGGCGCGTGGATCGTCTGGACGCGGCTGCGTCATCTGATCACCGGAACCTCGGCGCCGGTTTCCCGGTAGGAGAAGGTATGAGACGACTGACCGTTGCCCTGCTGATCATCGCATCGTTCCTGATCACCCCGCCCGCGCTGGCGAAAGGCGTCGACTACGCAGTGCTGACGGGCCCCGGCGTCCGGCCCGTCGAGATCAAGCCGAGTACGGCCGCCGCCGACCGGAGGCTGCACGCCCTGCGCGTCGAGACCGCGGTCAACGAGGCGATGCTCAAGGAGCTCCCCGACGTGTTCGGCGCCAAGCGTCCGAGAGGCAAGCTGGGTCCCCGCTACCGGCTGGCCTGGCACGTGCCGGGCAACCCGGACACGTGGATCGTCCAGTACGTCTACCCCTACGCCAAGCCGAGGCCGGTCGTTCACACGCCGAAGCAGCGCCAGGTCGCCCACCCCGGCTGGTATCGCGCGCCGTCCTCGCTGAAGGGAACGCTGGCCAAGCTCGGCCTTCCGGCCCGGGTGGGCTCGGCGACGAATCGCGTGCACCTGTCGCCGTCCGGGACGACCAGGTCGCCCGAGTGATCACACGCGGGTGCGGCGGTGTTCGGCGCCGGGCGGGAGGCGGTCGGGATCGCCGGCCCGTCGTCCGGCAGGCAGCCCGCCGCCTCATGCGTACCGCACGGACAGGGATGGGGACACCGCGCCGGCCCGGCTCTCTCACCGTCCGCAGAACATCACACTGCGAAAATCAGCAGCCGAAGGCGTAGAACTTCGCGTCGAACGAGTAGTTATAGTATTTCCGCTTTGAGATTTCGGTTACGCCGCTGAACGGACGGTTGCACTGGACGACGACGTCCTTGGCCTCGGCGAGGAGGTCGTCTCCAGAAGTGTCGTCTTCCCACACCTGGATCGTAACCTGCTCGCCCAGCGGGAACTTGAGAGGGTAATGCGATGGGAATTCGACTATCTTTCCCTCTTCGTCTTCGTTGACGTCGACCGTACCGTCGGTCGGGGCGAAGCGCTGACTTACTCCATTACGCACGACCTTGATGAAGACTTCGTCGCCGTTGCTCCAAGTCCCCTCCTCGTCTATGTCGTGAGCATAGACGGTGATGCCGAGTTCGGTTTCGAGGACGGTGGTGGAGGCGGCGCCGGCAGGGGCGGCGCTGGTAAGGGCCAGCGCCCCGACAAGGCCTAGCATCGACAGAACGGCGCTGGATTTGGAACGCGCGAGCACGGTTTCCTCCTCTTATTCGATCCGTTTACTTGATCGATCTCGACCAAGGCTTCCGCAGCCTCCTTGGAGGCGACTTGCAGACGGCTTGGAGTCCTGTGCCGAGCCAGAACTCGCCTTTGAGGAATGATCCGGGGGTTCGTCGAATCGGGTTACCTCCGTCGACCGTCGACGGGTAACGGTCAGGCGCCCTACTCAGGGTTTTAGACCGTGTGCTACGCGGTGAGCCGGATGAGCCGCTTGTAGCGGCACAGGCCAGCAGCGAGGCCGAGAAAGGCCAGATAGCTGCCGGAGCAGCGTTCGTAGCGGATGGTGAGGCGTCGACAGCCGGTCAGCCAGGAATGGTCCGTTCGATCACCCGGCGATGCCGGCCCAACCGCGGCCGGAGTCAATGCCCTTGCGGGCGGTACGGACGGCGATGCGCCTGCCGCGCAGCCACCGGCGCAGGCCGTCGAGGTCGTGGGCCTTGTCCGCGTGGAGCTCGCCGGGCTTGACGGGACGGCCAGGGCCTTAAAGGCCGGCCTGGGCCTCTGCCGGGGGGCAGACACCCACGGCATGAGGGAGGTCTGCACCGGAGGCGAGAGCGTCGAGGTCTGCCGGCCCTGGTCCCGTCGTCCGCCTGTCCTTGATGGAGGACCTCATCGCCCCTTCGAGGGGACGATAACGACGCCACAGCGCCTACCGGAACCCGGCCCCTGTCCGCGGCATGTCCAGCAGCTCCTGGGTCACGAGCGTGAACTCGCATACGGCCAGGGCATCGGTGTCGAGCCCGTAACCGACGACCAACGTTACGATCTAGTACTCCAGTGACACTTTGAGATCATGGCTGGGATCTGCGCTGGTAGTGGCACCGGCGGGCGATGGCCTGATGACGGCGACGCCACCGTGACCAGCGCAGAACCTCCTCGATCCCGCGTGGCCGGGCCGGGGCGAGTACGGCCAGCAGACGGCGGATCTCCGGCAGCGTCAACGGGACGCGCTGCGGATCGTCGCCCGGCCGGTGTGCGGCCAGCACGGCCAAGAACACCAGCGCGAGCATGGCCAGCGTGATGTGCCGGTGCCAGCCGGTCCAGGTGCGGACCTGGTAGTGGTCCAGCCCGACCTGGCCCTTGGCCGCCTGGAAGCACTCCTCGACCGCCCAGCGGACGCCCGCCACGCGCACCAGCGTCAGCAGCGGCATCGCCGCCGGTGCGTAGCAGCGGTAGAAGGCCGGCTCCCCGGTGGCCGGGTGGCGGCGGATCAGCAGCCACCGGTATCCGCCGGTGCGGTCGGCCTCGCCGGTGTCGATGCGGGCCCAGGCCCACAGGTAAAACCGCGGGCCCTTGGCGCCGGGCCCGGCGCTGTAGCGGTGCCGGTGCCCGTCGGCCGCCAGCGTGGCGGCCTGGGCCGCGGTGCGCTCGATGCCCTCCAGCATCACGCGCCGGTTGCCGGCGATCGCCAGGACGTATCCCAGCCGGCGCTCTTCCAGGAAGGCGCGCAGATCCGGGGCCTGGCCGTAGACCTCGTCACCACTGACCCAGCGGGCCTCGACTCCGGCGGCCAGGGCCGCGCCGATCATCTGGATGGCCAGGACGGACTTGGTGGCGAAGACGGCGTGGTCGGGGATCGCGGCGGTGCGGCAGCGGCCGGGATCGGCGTCCCAGCGTGCGGTGTGCAGCAGGCGCTGCATGGCCTGCGGGCCGGGCAGTCCGGCGTGTTCGGCCAGACTCCAGCAGTTCTTGCGCTCCAGGTCGGCAGGCAGGCCGCGTACGTAGGCGGTCGCGGTACGGCGTGGCTCGATGCGGCCGAAGTGGTGGGCGATGCGGCTCATCAGGTCGTTGAAGGTGACCAGCCAGCCGTGGGGGTCTACGCTGTCGCCTGCGGCCATCACGCGATCTTCAGATGTCTTCACAAACTCCGAATGATCACGTGGTGGCCGTCTGCGTGTGGCCTCAACCAGGCAGATCGCGAAGTGCTAGCCGGGTGAACCGGGTGATCGGGGTCGGTGCTCCTCTCTGTTCAGCGCGGCTCATACCTTTCCGACGGCGCCTGAACCGGGCTTGCGTACGTGGAGCAGGTGACGGAGTCGAACCCGCCACCGCTGCTGTCCGGATCTCGACGATCCCAGCGATGATGGCGAATTCAGCCGAATGGGCGGCCGAAGCCGTCCGCGCCGCCGAAGCACCTGCCCGTGGTCCCCGATGCCGCCCGGAGACGGTCGGCCATGACGCCTACGCGACGTCGGGCCGGGTCATCAGCGGTGACCGCAGCTGCAACGCCAGACTGGGACTGGTCAGGGGCACGGTGCTCCACGTCGCGGCCGCCGTGCCCGCGCCGGCGTCGACCACCAGCCGGACCCGGTGCGGGGTGGTGATGACGTAAAGCTCGGCGACGAACGTGTCACCCTGCCAGGCGCCGGCCGCGACGACAGGGCGGCCGAGCGGCGAACTTTCCCGCCATTCGCCGTGGCCGGCCTCGACGCTGAGGAACGACCCGAATCGCAGGAGCCATCCACCGTCCACGGGATCGACGATCACCGTGGTTCCGTCGGGCAGAGCCGAATCCCCGGCGGAGGCGTCGAGTCTCGCCTTGACGGAACGCTCCGGGGCGGCCGAACCCGGCACCGGCGCGAATGACAGCCGCCGTAGCCGCTCGGCGAGGATCTCGTCGTCCCGGGTGCTTCCCGCGTGGTCCATGCCGGGCAGCAGGCACTCCCATATCGCGTCGTGCACCGCCTGCGCCCGCGTATGGGCGCCGGTCACAGCGACCACGAGATCGTGCGACGGGACGACCACGCACAGTTGGCCGAAGGAGCCGTCACCGTGGTAACCGTGACGCGACATCCAGAACTGGTAACCGTAACCGCAAAGGTAGTCGGCGTTCCCCGATCCGTCCTCCAATGGCAGGGTCTCGATGTGCCGTCTGGTCGCGAGCTCCACCCATTCGCGCGAGACGAGCCGCTGCTCGCCCCACAGGCCGCCGCGCAGCAGCAGTTCGCCGAAGGCGGCGACGGCCTCGGTCGTGAGGTGCAGTCCGTGGAATCCGAAGGCGGCGCCGCTCGCCACCCGGTCCCATTCGGCGTGGTCGACGCCCATCGGGGTGAAGAGGCGCTCGTCGAGCAGCTCCGGCAGGCCGCGGCCGGTGACCCGTTCCACCATCCGGGCCAGGATGAAGGTGGTCGAATTGTCGTAGGCGTGCCGTGTTCCCTCGGCCTCGGGAAACGGTACGCGCAGGAAGCCCTTCACCAGGTCGCCCGGTTCCAGCCGCCAGGCCTCGGTGAGGCTGTCCGTGTGGTGTCCGGTCGTCATGGACAGCAGGTGGTGAACGGTGAGGCGGCGTCCCTGTTCCGAGATGTCGGCCGGGACGTGGTCGGGCAGCACGTCCACCACCCGGTCGTCCAGCGAGAGCAGCCCGTCGGCGATCGCGAGCCCCACGGCGACCGAGGTGAACGACTTGGTCAGCGAGTAGAGAAGGTGCGGGCGTTCGGCCGAGTACGGCGCCCACCAGCCTTCGGCGACGACATGACCGTGGCGCACGACCATGATGGAGTGACACTCGACGGATTGCGCTTCGAGCCGGTCCAGCAGCGCGGTGACTGCGAGGGATGACATCCCCGAGGCGGCGGGTGTCGACCGCGGCAGCAGGGCGCGTTGGGAAGGCATCTGGGCACCCTAACAAAACCGCCCAGAGGCGTCGTCTGGTTAACGGTCCTGACGCAATGAACGTCGGAGGCGCCGTCGGCAGCTGGGAGTTTAATCGGTTTGTCGCCAGCCAGCTTGGTCGGATAGGAAGCTTGCGTGCTAAGAGGTGACAAGGTCGGGCTCAGGGCCCGGCACGAGGATGACATTCCGATCCTGCAGGCCGAGCTCCACGACGACGTGGTCAACTCCTCGCGGGCCGCAGGCCGGCCGTGGCGGCCGGTCACACCCGGCTCGAAGGACTCGCAGTTCGTGGTGGACGACAAGGAGGAAGGGCACGTTCCGTTCTCGGTGGTGGAGCTGGCGGGCGGCACGCTGGTCGGCGCCGCGACGCTGTGGGGCATCGACAACCACAACCGGTCCGCGCACATCGGGCTGGGGCTGCTGCCGTCGGCTCGCGGCAAGGGCTACGGCACCGACGTGGTCGGGGTGCTGTGTCACTACGGTTTCGTCGTGCGCGGCCTGCAGCGGCTGCAGATCGAGACGCTGTCGGACAACGCCGCGATGCTGCGCTCCGCCGAGCGCAACGGTTTCGTCCGCGAGGGCGTGCTGCGCTCCTCGGCCTGGGTGATGGGCGAGTTCCTGGACGAGGTGCTGCTCGGGCTCCTCGTCCAGGACTGGAAGCCGGACTCGAAGGGCTAGGCCGCCACCCGAATCACCCCGGAGCCGGGGTGCCCCCGCCGGAGGCGTCGGCCATGGTCATTCGGCGTCCCGGGCGGGGTAGGGCGGGGTGTTCAGGCGCGGGGTCGCGCGGGGAGCGGGGAGGCTGCCGTATCGCGTGGCAGTTCGTCGATCGCGTGAGGGCTGACGCCGCGCACGAGCAGGTAGCCGATCATCCAGAACTCGCCTGCGGTCGAGGGAAGTACCAGGGCGTCGGCGACGACCGCAGCCTGGGGAGCGAGGTACCTGACGAACACGCTCAGCAGGTAGCCGACGCCGCCCGCGACGAGGAGCCAGCCCAGCGGCCGGGGCATCCACCGCGAGCGCAGCACGCACCAGCCCATCGGGATGAGCCACAGGCCGAAGAACAGCGCGCCTACGCCCCACAGGTCGCCGCTGAGGACGTACAGGAGCTGGACGGTGGCTGCCGCGTCGCCGATGGGATCGGTCGCGACCGTGACCGCGCTGGCGAGAAGCGCCGCGCTGGCGAGGATCGCGACCGCGTTGACGAGGCCGAAGGCGGCGATGCTGCCGGCGGCGAAGGGGCCCGCAGTGCGGAACAGGCGGTAGAACCACATGGCGGTGAGCGCTTGGGTCAGGACGACGAGCAGCTCGACGGCGATGCCTGTGCGCGCCAGCGACTCGTGCTCGACCAGGCGGGCAAGCGTCGCGGTGGGGTCGTCGGCGACGAACAGTCGCGACCGGATGAGCAGGAAGCCGAGCAAGCCGCTGATGGCGAGGCCGAGGTAGAGCAGCCCGGTCGTGCGGGCGCTGCGGATCAGTGGGTGCATCGTGGCCCCCCCTTTCTCTGGTGCGTCAGTGGCCGACGACGTCGTTCGGGGGCCGACGGGCTGCGCCGATAATCTGTCTTATGCTGTAAGGTAACCATACGGCGTAAGGTGCTGGCAAGGGTCGGGAGACAGATGGATGAGAAGACCTTTCGGGAGCCACTCAGTCGCGAGCGGGTGCTGGCGGCGGCGGTCGCCCTGGCGGATGCAGAGGGAATCAAGGCGCTGACGATGCGCCGCCTCGCCGCCGACCTCGGCGTCGAGGCCATGTCGCTGTACTACTACCTGCCCGGAAAGGAAGGCCTGCTCGACGGCCTCGCCGACACCGTCGTCGGTGAGCTCAACACCGCGGTCAGCCGCATCGAGACCGCCGGGGTCGGCCAGGACTGGCGTACCCGACTGCGGCAGAGGTTCCTTGCGGCGCGTGAGGTCATGCTCCGGCATCCGTGGGCGCCCGGGCTCCTTGGCACACGCACGACCATCCCGGCCGGCGTGTACGCCCACTACGACGGGATCGTGGCCACGCTCATCAGCGGCGGGTTCTCCTACCGGCTTGCACACCGGGCGCTGCACGCGTTCGGCAGCCTGGCGCTCGGGTTCGCTTCCGAGATCTTCAGCCCTGCCTCGGCGGGCGGGAGCATGGACGTCGAGGTCGCCGAGGCGGAGTTCGCCGCGATGGCCGAGGCACTGCCCCACCTGATGGCAATGGCGGCGGCCGAGACCCACGACGTCGCCGACCCGGCGCTGGGCTGGTGCGACAGCCAGGTCGAGTTCGAGTTCACCCTCGACCTGCTCCTTGACGGGCTCGAACGCATCCGGGGCTAGGAGCACACTGAAGAGATGGAGCGCCGTATCGCGCGCCGGTGAGCCAACTGCACCGGGCCGCTCCCGGAGGAATCCAGGTCTTCGCCCCTCACCGATGTCCGCTCACCAACGTCTTCTCCTCCGGGGCGACCCTCATCAACGTGAGCTTCATCGAGGTGATCCTCGACAACGTTTCCTTCCCCGAGGGCACCTTTACGCTGGCTTATGGGGCAACACCTGCTTCCCGGTGGTGAGCGAATTCCGCAGGTAGTGCGTTCGGCAGCGCTGCCAGACGGCGCCCGCCAGCGTCGCGCCGACCGCCTGCACCAGCCCGGTGTGGGCATCGGAGACGACCAGCTGCACCCCCGGCAGGCCGCGGGCCACCAGGCCGCGCAGGAAACCCAGCCAGCCCGCACCGTCCTCGACGGAGGTCACCTCCAGCCCGAGGATCTCCCGGCGGCCGTCGGCGTTGACCGCGGTGGCGACCAGCACGTGCACGTTCACGGTCCGGCCTCCTCGCGGACCTTCTGCGTCAACGCGTCCAGCCATGGGAACGCGTACGGGCCGCCGTCCAGCGGGCGGGTCCGGAACGCCTGCACCTGCCCGTCCAGCACCTTGGCCATCTCGCTCACCTGGCTTTTCGAGATCCCGGTGACGCCGAGTTGCTCGATCAGCTTGTCGACCCGGCGGGTGGAGACGCCCAGCAGGTAGCTGGTGGCCACCACGCTGATGAGGGCTTGTTCGGCACGGCGGCGGCGCTGCAGCAGCCGGTCGGGGAAGTAGCTGCCCGAGCGCAGCGTGGGGATGGCCAGCTCGACGGTGTGGCTGTTGCGCTATTGCAGGCGGCTTGATTCAGAGGTGCTCGGCCGAGCGGAGCGAATATGGGGGGCCTGCTGGTTGTGGTTGCGTAAGGGCGCAGGAAGGCAGGAGGGCTTGCAAGCCGCCGCGGTTCAGACGGTGAGAGCAGCTGAACGTCGGGCCGGAGCCAGGCGGCAGAACTCGCCGATGTTGAGGACCAGCTCGGCAAAGATGAGTTCGGCTTGGCAGGCGGCCAGGCCCCGCCGGGCGAAGCGCCGCAGGGCGGTGCGGTCCTTGAGATGAGCGTTGACGGGTTCGACGGTGGCACCGCGCCGTCTATAGAGGGCGGCGCCTTCTTCAGTGGCCAAGCGATGGATCATGAGGGTGGCCGGATCGGCGTTTTGGGGCGGCCGGTCGTGGTCCTGGCCGGGCTGGGGCCGAGCCGCGTTCTTGCCGGGCGCGATGAGCCGGTCGGGGCCGGGGACGGTGAGGTTGTCCTGGGTCCAGTAGCCGGCATCGAACAGCAGGGTCCCGATCCAGTCGGCCAAGCAGGGGCAGTCGGTGTCGTCGCAGCCGCGAGGGCGGTTGCCGGACTCGCACGTGGCCGAGGTGAGACAACATCGGTCCAGCTTCGGGCACTGGCCCAGGCATCGTGCTTGATGAACCAGCAGCGCCGCGTTCGCGGTGATCTTCGTGCCGTCCACGGCGATGGCGCCCAGCCGCCCCAGCCCGGCCTTCGCGCAGATCAGCAGCACCTGGGTGAACAGCTCCTGCACGAAGTGCTGGTGCCGCTGGCGGAACCGTGCGATCACCGTGTGATCGGGCACCTGCAGTCCGCAGATCACCCGCATCGCGACATCTGTCCGGCAGAGCCGCTCGATCTGTCGTGACGACCGCACACCCGCCGAATACGCATAGATCAACAGCGACAGCAGCATCCGAGGATCGTAGGCGCGGCGGCCGGGCCCGCTCTGGGCATAGCGCGCTTCCAACGCTGCGACGTCCAGGTGTTCGACCACCTCGAGCAGCACCCACACCACATGATCGTCGGGCAGCCATTCGCGCATATCCACCGGCAGCAGGAACTGCTGATCTCGATCAACCCGTCGGAAACCCCTCGCCATCCGCTCATCCAACGATCCCCGGCCTGGTGAATCCGCTGCTCGAGACGATTGCGTTCAAAAAGCAACAGCCACGGTGCCGGCGCGGGTGTCCCAGTCCCGGGACCGGTAGCCGTTGCGCCGGTTGGCCTGTTCTTTGTGGCGTTTGCCGTTATCATCACGGTCCCAACTCATGAAAGTCGTGAACGTGATGTCCAGCCTCCCCACCCCCACCACTGGCGACGACTGGGAGTCGTCGCTGAAACAGGCCTTCGGCGTCCTGTTGGGCCACCCGCTCTCGGACTTCGACTCCGGGGCGGAATACGCGACCTACTACAGCGGCAACTGGCTCTACGAAACCAAGTTCAACGGGGATCCAGCGTGGCTGGAGCCGACCGCTCTCGCCGGCCGGGAGACGATAGCCAACGAGAACCTGCTGCTGCTCGACGAGGTGGGTTACCCGAAGCTCCGGTTCGACGCGAGTCGGTCGCTGTTCGAGATCGACGCCGCGGCGGAGTTCCCGGTCGCCTTCAAGGAAGACCTAGTGGCTGTCAAACTGGCAGGTTCTGACCGCTGGCCTCAGGTCAGGGGCGTCGAACTGGCGCGCCTGATGGCACGCCACGGGGTCGACTTCACCTCGCCGGACCTGCCTGCGAAGACCTGGTGCGTGACGAGCGCCAGAATTGCGTCGGACGGCACACTTGTCGACGCCCTCCGGGTCGCCACCGGCATGGGCGAAGGCTTCGACAGCCTTGTGCCGTGTGAAAGGACCGATGCGGAGACGGAGGCAGCCATCGCGGCCGTGGAACACGCTGGGATCCGAGCGCACCTGGGCGCGTTCTGCGATCCCCGCTCCCACGACCTCGCCTTTTGTCTCCACGACATGCGCAAGTCCAGAGAAGAGGGCGGCGCACTGGTGGCCCGGTGGGAGGGTGCTGTGGACCAGTACGAGATCACCGTGCAGCGGGTCGAGGCCTGACCCGTCACCTGCCTGGCCGGAACTGGCCTGGCCGCCCAGGTCACCTCCGACGACACCGGATAGGTCACTCGGCGGCCAGGGCGCGGGCCACTTCGATAGCCGTAGGCGCGGCAGCATCGGCTTGGTGACGTCCCCTGATAGGCGTCTGGGCCGGGTGGCCTTCCGATCATCAGAGGTGAGCCGACGGGCGTCGGGTCACACCCCTTCGCCTGACGAAGGCGCTGACCTCCGGCTGCTCCAGGCCGACAGAGACGTTCTCCGGGTAGAACATGAGTTAATGCAGCGATACCGTACGGTGCCCATGCACGGGGCTCATGGGATGTCTGGTGCGGATGGCTTCTCGGGCCCGGATGTCAGCCGAACAGGTCGACCAGCACCGCTCGCGCACGAGGAGAGATCTCCTCGCCGGGGAAGAACTGCTCGCACAGGAGAAACGCCTCATCCGGCGTCGTGACTCCGGCCAGGCCCGCCAGATGGCGGAGGTCGTCCACATCGCGGGTCCGCGCGGCCATGGCCTTCATCGCGAAGATGTGCTCAGGCGAAGCCGCCATCACACGCAGCCCCGGGTGATCGAAGACCCGCCGTTTCCCCGGGTCGTCCTTGCCGGAGATGTAGACACTGGCCTGCTCGTTCAGCCACCTGGCGAGCCTCTTCGAGCACCACTCCGTGCGGCACGAAGAGCGCATCGACATCGCGAGTGACCCTGACGGCGTCGTAAGCGAGTGCCATCGCGGCCCCGCCCACGACGAAGAGATCGGCGACGACACCGCGACGGACCAGGCGCTCTCCCAGCGCCGTGAACGCGTGCTCGAGTTCGGCCCGGCGAGCAGCCCGTCGTCGCTCACGCCGCCTCGAGGTCCTTGCTCGACAGGTAGACACCGTGCTTGCGGAAGGCGGCCGGTGCCCAGACAAGTGCGTCAGTCTGCTGGCTGGCCAGCTCTGCCGGGAACCAGGGGCGCCGGAGCACTCGTGAGGCCGTCCAGGGCGGGGGCGCGAGGTCGTGCTTGGCGGCGAGGTGCTCGGCGAGGGCGGCCAGTAGCGCGTCCCATCGCTCATCGCCGACGGGTTCCGGTTCGGCCTGCAGCAACGACGGCTGAGACTCCGGTGACTCCCAGCGGTACTCCTCCAGGAACTCCCACACGAGCTTCCAGCGGATCTTGTCGCCGGTGTTCGCCGTCAGGCGCGCGGCGAGGTCGGAAAGCGTCATCGGACGATAGGCCATCACGTTCTCCTTCCGCGCGCTCGGAATCGATGCTATCGCCTTCGACCACGGTGTTCGTGTCCGTGGACCGGTAGCCGCCAAGAGGGAAGGGGTTCTGTCACCCCCGGGTGTAGCGGTGTTTGGCACCGGGTGGGAAGTAGTGGGGGTCGCCTGCGGGGCGGAGGCGGATGTCCGGGGGTTGGCGGTGTGGGGGGACGTAGGCGGCGAACTCGCTGTTGAGGCGGAGCAGCTGGGCCAGGATCGACTCCCCGGCGACTTGGGCGATCTTGTCGGACGGTGTCACACCGGGGGCCAGTTCGACGGTGACGGCCAGGCGGCGGTCGCGGTGCTCGTCCTCGACGACCTCCAGCACGAACTTGCCCGTGACGAACCCGCTCACCTCCGGCTGCTCCAGGCCGACGGCGATGTTCTCCGGGTAGACGTTGGCGCCGTAGTAGGACACGGTGAAGTGGCTGCGGCCGAAGACATGGGCGAACGGCCGCTCCGGGCCGGTGCCGGCCGGCTGGAAGCCGTGCTCGCGCAGGAAGCCGAGCATGCGGTCGTACGGCGTCAGCCCGCCCTCGTCGGCGATGTGATAGCGGATCAGCGGGATGCCGTTGTCGCCGGTGAACAGCAGGGTGCCGTCCTGCTCCTCGAAGAAGCGGACGTCCGGGTCGTACTGGATGAGGGTCGGCAGGCGGGAGGATCCGAACAGCTCCCTGGCGAGATCAGGGCGGGCGGCGAGGAAACGGCGGATCTCGATGGAAAGCGGGGTCTCGTTGCCGAGCACGCCCGCGTCGGCGGTGCCGTACAGGGAGGCGGTGTCCCGGGCCGGGTCGGTCATCCCGGCGCGCTCGGCGACCAGGGAGCGCCACTCCTCGCTGAACACCTCCCCGGCGGTCACCAGTTTGACCGAGTAGTCGGCCCAGGGGACGCCTGCGGCGACTCCGGCGTCGACCACGTCCTTGAGGAACGGCGGGTAGCCGAGCAGGACCACCTGGTCGAAGTGCGGGGCGAGCTCCGGGACCACCCGCAGGATCTCCCTCTTGTCGCTGCCCGGGGCGACCACGGTGACGGGGTAGCCGCGCTCTGCCAGGTGGCGGCAGCAGGCGACGGTGAACAGCCCGCCGACCCAGGTGCCGAGCGCGAAGCAGACGACGGCCAGGGTACGGCGCTCGCGGGCGGCGAAGGCGTCCCGGAAGACCTCTTCGAACCGTTCGGCGATCACCTGCTCGTCCGCCGCGGACCGGGCCCAGAACGACGGCGCCCCGGTGGAGCCGGACGACACCGCGATCATGTCGCCGATCACGCCGTCCCGGCACAGGCCGGGGAGGGGGAAGCGGTGGATGTAGGTGCCCTTGGTGGTCAGCGGAAGCCGTACGAAGTCCTGATATGTCTTGACTTGTCCGGGATCCACGCCGTGCTCGGCGAGGAACGCGCCGTAGGCGGGCACTGAGGCCGCCACCCGATGGAACAGCTCTATCGCCCGGTCACGAGGGTCCACCAGCCGACTGTACGGCCTGACCCCGTGCCCCAGCCAGACACGGTCCGGTCCGGTGCCGGATGCCTCAGAGGCGGAAGTCCCAGGTGAGCCGGCCCGCCCGCAGGTCGTCGACGAGCTCCCGGACGTAGTCGAGCTCCGTCTCCAGCACGGCCCGCTGGTACTCGGTCTCCACCAGGAAGAGGCGGGGCAGGAACGTCCTGCCCTCGGCGAGCTCGCCGTCGAGGGCGGACAGCCGTGACCGGAGGCGGTCCAGGCGCTCCTGGAGCGCCTCGCGGACCTCGTCAGGTTCCAGCGCGGGCAGGAAGGCGAGGGCGGCGGGGAACTCGGGGAACTCCCGTGCCGGGGTGGACAGCATCGTCCGCATCCACTGCTTCAGCGTCTCGCGGCCCGCGCCGGTGGGCTCGTAGACGGTCCGCTCCGGGCGGTTCTCCTCGCGCGAGGTCTCGCGGACCGCGATGAGCCCGTCGCGGAGCAGCCGGTCGATCGTCTGGTAGACGCTGTTGCGCTGCGCGACGTTGACCACGTCGTCCTTGTGCCGCTCCTTGATCAGCTGCTGCATCCGGTAGGCGTGCATGGGCGCCTCGCTGACCAGGGAGAGCACCGCCATGGCCAGGGGGGACCGCCTCGTCGACATGGGATCCATCGTAGGGCTGGCCCTCCTATAGTCATAATATGTATAGTCATTACATGACTAAGAAAGCTCTGATCATCGGCGGGGGAATCGCGGGTCCGGTCACGGCCATGGCCCTTCAGCGGGCAGGCGTCGAGGCAGAGATCCACGAGGCCTACGACCGCGGTTCCGAAGGAGTGGGCGCCTTCCTCACACTCGCGGGCAACGGGCTCGAGGCCCTGCGCCTCCTCGGCCTGCGCGACCTCGTCTGCGACCTGGGCATGGACACGCCCCACATGGAGATGAGCAACGGGCGCGGCAAGCTGCTGGCCTCCTTCCGGCAGCCCGGCCGCACGCTCAAGCGCTCCGACCTCTACCGGGTGCTGCGCGACGAGGCCGTACGGCGCGGCGTGCGCATCCACTACGGCAGGCGTCTCGACGACGCCTCGACCACGCCGGACGGCGTGCGCGCCGTCTTCGCCGACGGGAGCACGGCCGAGGGCGATCTGCTGGTCGGCGCCGACGGCCTGCGCTCGCGCACGCGAACGATCATCGACCCCGCCGCGCCGCGCGCCCGGCACGTCGGCCTGCTGAACACCGGCGGCTTCGCTCGCGGTGTCACCGTGCCGGGCGAGCCGGGCACGTCCTACTTCATCTTCGGCAGGCGCTGCTTCTTCGGATACCTGATCCACCCGGACGGAGAGGTGTGGTGGTTCGCCAACCCGCCCAGTCCCAGGGAACCGACCAGGGAGGAGCTCGCGGCGATCACTCCTGAGCAGTGGCGTGCCAGGCTGACGCGGCTCTTCAAGGACGACACCGGGCCGATGCTCGACATCATCCGCGCCACCGGCCACATACCGCCCGGCTGGAACACCTACGACTTCCCGACCGTGCCGACGTGGTCCAACGAGCGCATGGTGATCGTGGGCGACGCCGCGCACGCGACCTCGCCCTCCTCCGGGCAGGGCGCGTCCATGGCCATCGAGGACGCGGTGGTGCTGGCCAAGTGCTTGCGCGACGTCCCCGGCCTCCCCGGCGCCTTCGCCGCCTACGAGCGGCTCCGGCGTGACCGGGTGGAGCGGATCGTGGCCCAGGGCAAGCGCAACGGCAGCGGCAAGGCCCCGGGAGCCGCCGGCGCCTACGTCCGCGATCTCGTGCTGCCGGTGATCATGCGGCGGCTGGCCGGGAAGAACGCCCTGGGCTGGATGCACGACTACCGGATCTCCTGGGACGACCCGGTGGCCGCGGTGTCCCGGTGAGCGGGACCGCACACCGCCGGTCCCGACGGGGCGGGGGCCGCGGGTTCCGCCGAGGCGATCGGCGTCGGCGCCGGACACCGGCCGGCGGTCTACGGCCGCCGCGCGACCAGCAGCAGCCGGGGACTGCCCAGCCGGACGACCTCCGCGGCGGTGTAGGCGTGCTGCGCGGAGGTCCCCCGATGCTCCTGCGCGCCCCGGCGGAAGGTGAAGGAGGTGAGCCAGCGGCCGTTCGCCGCGTCGTACTCGTCGACCGAGACGGCCTCGACTCCGCCGGGCGTCATCGGCGGCTCCTCCAGGGCCAGGCCCGGCAGCAGCGACTCGGCCACGAACCCGCAGTCCAGGGCCGGGGAGCCTCCCGGCACGACGAGTCCCGCCAGGCCGGCGAGGAACTCCTGCGTGCCGGCGTGTTCCAGATAACCGAAGGCGTTGCCCATGCACATCGCCACATCGGCCCGCACGCCGGCGGGGAGGGCTCGCACGTCGCCCCGGCGCAGGTCGACGCCGAGCCGTTCCTTCTCGGCGGCGGCGCGGGCGTACGCGATGGCCTCGGAGGGTGTCAGGCCGCCTTCCCCGAGTGTTCCGGACGCGCCTGCCGGACGGGGGTGCACAGGGCGATCAGCGCGATCGACAGGCAGCCGGTCCCCGAGACCAGATAGACCGTGGCGACGCCGTACTTCTCCGCGCCCCAGGCGAGCAGCGCCGCCCCCACCGGCCCCAGGGAGAAGTGGATGGTCCAGAACGCCGAGGTGACGCGGCCCAGCAGGTGATCGGGGGTCACCTGCTGGCGCAGCGACATCGAGCAGATCCCGGCCACGCTGACGCAGCCGAGATAGACGGCCACCAGAACGGCGACGCCCCAGACGTCTCCAGAGGCCCCGAGCCCGGCCACGGCCAGCCCGCAGATCACCATGGCGCCGATCCAGGAGGCGCCGAAGCCCAGCCTGCGGCGGAGAGGCGGGGTGAGAAGGGCGCCGACGACCGTGCCGACGGCGGCGGCCCCGAGGACGGCGCCGACGGCGGCGTCGGACTGGCCGAGACCGTGTTTGAGGTGGTAGATGACGACGTCGGTCAGGCCGAGCGTCAGGAAGATGAAGAAGGACAGCAGGACGGTCAGGGTGCGCAGCACCGGGTGCCGCCAGAGGAACCGGGCCCCCGCGAGCAGTTCCTGCGAGGGCCGCTGCCGCAGGGGCGGGGCCGTACCGGCCGGGTTCTGAGAGCTCCCGCCGAGCCGGATGAGGAAGACGCCGATCGCCGACAGACCGAAGCTCGCGGCGTTGACGCCGAGCGCGGCGGTCGGGCCGAACTGCCCCGAGACCACGCCCGCCAGCGACGGGCCGAGGACACCGGCCGCCGCGGCCGTCGCGTAGAGCCGGCCGTTGGCCTCGGTGACGCGGTCCTCACCGGCCAGAGTGCGCACCGCGGTGACATAGGTGACCTGGAAGACCATCCCGACGGCCTCGCCGAGCGGCAGCACCACGTACAGCAGCCAGACCTGCGGGCCGAACGCCCAGACCAGCGGGACGAGCCCGTACAGGACCATCCGGGCGAGGTCGCAGCAGATCAGCAGGGTCCGCCGGTCGAGACGGTCGACCAGGACCCCGGCGAAGATCCCCGCGCAGATCGACGCTGCGCCGGCCACGCCGGTCAACAGGCCCATCTGCGCGACGGACCCGGTCGCGTGCAGCACCAGCAGCGGGACGGCGATGTACGCGAACGAGTCCCCGGCCACGGAGAGCGTCTGCGCGGCCCAGAAGATGCCGAAGTCTCGGTCGCGCCACAACGAGCGGGCCGGTCTGTCCGTCTCCTCGGCCTGCGTCACGCCTCCGCCTTTCCGCCGCGCCTTCGTCTTCCCTGTCACGCCTTCGTCTTCCCTGTCCGCGTCGCGCCCCGCCCCTGTGCCGTGGGCGGGGCCCGGCGCCCGTGCCGTCAGTGACTGACGGGCCTCGGACGGTACGGCTCGGCGAGGAAGGCCACTTCCCCGCCCGTCAGGGCCAGGCCCACCGCGGCGACGGCGTCGTCCACGTGCCGGTCCTTGGTCGCGCCGATGATCGGGGCGGTCACGCCCGCCTGGTGGAGCAGCCACGCCAGCGCCACCTGGGCCGCGGGCACCTCGCGCTCGCGGGCCACCTGGGCGACCCGGTCGAGGATCTGCCGGTCGTTGTCGGCGTCGGTGTAGAGCGCCTCGATGCGCGCGTCGCTCCCGGCGCGGACGGTGGCCTGCTCCGACCCCGCGCGGGCGAGCAGACCCCTGGCCAGCGGGCTCCACGGGATGAGGCCCACACCCTGGTCGGCGCAGAGCGGGTTCATCTCCCGCTCCTCCTCGCGATAGAGGAGATTGTAGTGATTCTGCATGGATACGAACTTTGTCCAGCCGTTGGTCTCGGCGGTGTGCTGGGCCTTGGCGAACTGCCAGGCGGCCATGCTGGAGGCGCCGATGTAGCGGGCCTTGCCCGCCTGCACGACCGCGTGCAGGGCCTGCATGGTCTCCTCGATGGGCGTCTCGTCGTCCCAGCGGTGGATCTGGTAGAGGTCGACGTAGTCGGTGCCCAGGCGGCGCAGCGAGTCGTCGATGGCGGCGTGGACGTGCTTGCGCGACAGGCCGCGGTCGTTGACGCCCCTGCCCACGGGGAAGAAGACCTTGGTGGCCAGCACGTAGTCGTCACGGCGGGCGAACAGGCGCGACAGCAGACGGCCGGTGACCTCCTCGCTGGCGCCCTGGGAGTACACGTCGGCGGTGTCGAAGAACGTCACCCCGGCCTCGACGGCCCGGCGCACGATCGGCTCGGCGGCGGCCTCGTCCAGCACCCACTCGCCCCACCGGCCGGGGTCGCCGTAGCTCATCATGCCCAGGCAGACCCGGGAGACCTTCATCCCCGTCGAGCCCAGCCGTACGTATTCCATCGCGAACCTCCCGATCTTGGTGACCGGCCTCAGCCTAACCGGGCAGATCATCATCGGCGGAGGCGGATGCCGCCGGCCGGAAGGCGCTCCACGCCGTGATCAAGAGCAAAGAGAGGGTCTTCAACCCCGATCTCCTGGAGCCCGGTGGGAAGACCGAGGACTTCCGCCCATCGTGTCCGGCGGTGTCTCTGCCCACGCAGCGGAGCCGTCTCCGCTGCCTGGTGCCGACTCCGGCTATGACACCTGGCTGTTCGGCATATGGGCAGAGGCGGGGTTGGCCGTGCTCACTGCGGCGGGTCTCGTGCAGGCAACGCTTCCTTGGCTGTTCGTGCGCTGGTACGACCGGCGACGTAAGCGCTCACGCAGCGAGCCTTGAACGGGCGGCAAGCCGGCTGCCTCCCCTCGACGCCGTCCGGACGTCTCCGCACGTCTTCGGCTTCACGGAGAGTCGTCGGCTTACCGGAAGGGCAACGACCCCCCTTTTTTTCTTTCGCTGCGGAATTCACGGCGAGGGCCGGACGTCTACGGACGCCAACGGACGTCCTCGTGAATGCGGACCGAAGCGCTCGAACGGCGGCCGTCCCGTCGTGGGCGGCCGTGCTGAGGCCGCGTCCGCCGGGCGAGGGGACCGTCCTTGCCCGGCGCCACACCCTGGGGCTAACCTCACGATGTCCATACCGACCAGTCGGTCTTCCGGAAACGAGGCCAACCGGGCCCGCCGCGGCACGGCGGCCCCGCGATACGCCGCACGCACGGGACCGCCCCGCACGGGGTACCGCCGACAGCTGAGGAGCCGTCCAGATGAGCCGCACCAATCACCAGTACCGGCTTGCCGCACGACCGGTCGGGCTGCCGAGGCCCACCGACTGGGAGTACGTCGGGGAGCCGGTCGCCGAGCCGGGCGAGGGCGAACTGCTGATCAAGGTGATCTACCTCTCGCTGGACCCGGCCATGCGCGGCTGGATGAACGAGGGCAAGTCCTACATCCGTCCCGTGGAGATCGGGGAGGTCATGCGGGCGGGCGGCGTGGGCCGCGTGATCGCCTCCCGCAACCCGCAGTTCGCCGTGGGCGACTACGTGTCGGGCATGCTCAACGTGCAGGAGTACTGCCTGTCGGACGGTAGCGGCCTGACCAGGGTCGATCAGGCGCTGGCGCCGCTGCCGGTGTACCTGGGCACGCTGGGCATGACGGGTATGACCGCCTACTTCGGGCTGCTCGACATCGGGCGGCCCGAGCCCGGGCAGACCGTCGTGGTCTCCGGTGCGGCCGGGGCGGTCGGCAGTGTGGTGGGGCAGATCGCAAAGATCAAGGGATGCCGGGTCGTCGGCATCGCCGGCGGCGAGCGCAAGTGCCGTCTGGTGGTGGAGGAGTTCGGCTTCGACGCCTGCATCGACTACAAGTCCCAGGACGTGCGCAAGGCTCTGCGTGAGGCGGCACCCGAGGGCGTGGACGTCTACTTCGACAACGTCGGCGGTGACGTCCTCGACGCCGTGCTGGCCCGTCTGGCGCGCGGCGCCCGTATCGTCATCTGCGGCGCGATTTCGCAGTACAACGCGACCGACCAGGTCAAGGGCCCGGCCAACTACATGTCGCTGCTGGTGAACCGCGCTTCCATGACGGGGATGGTGGTCTTCGACTACGCCGACCGGTACCCCGAGGCCACCGCCGAGCTGGCCGAGTGGCTGTCGGCCGGGAAGCTGCGGTCGCTGGAGGACGTGGTGGACGGCGGCGTGCAGGCGTTCCCCGACACCCTGCTGCGGCTGTTCAAGGGAGACAACACCGGAAAGCTCGTTCTCAAGGTGGCGGATGAGTGAGGGCCTCCCGGCGGTGACCGGCCGATGCCCCTATGCTCGTGACGGTGCGACTCGACCTGATCACCATCGTTGTGGACGACTACGACCGGGCAATCGAGTTCTTCACCGGAAGCCTGGGCTTTGACCTGGTCGAGGACTCTCCGTCGCTGACCAACGACGGCCGCCCGAAAAGGTGGGTCGTCGTCCGGCCGCCCGGCGCTCAGACCGGCATCCTGCTCGCCCGCGCCGACGGCCGGCATCAAGCCGCCGTAGTCGGGCAGCAGGTCGCCGGGCGCGTCGGGTTCTTCCTCCGCGTGGACGACTTCGCCGCCGCCTACGAACGCATGACGGTCGCCGGCGTCGAGTTCGTCACCTCGCCACGCGCCGAGCCGTACGGGCGTGTGGCCGTGTTCCTCGACATCGCCGGCAACCGGTGGGACCTGCTCGGTCCTGCGTGATCGATGTGACACCGCGGTGAGGCTCACGAGCGACTGCTGCTCGGCCGCCTCGACGACCGTGACGAGCGGTCGTCGAGGCGGCCGAACCGCGGGAGGCCGGCGACGCCTCGCCCCCGACGGGCCCGCCGCCCGGCCGCCCGGCTGACAACGGCGGCGGGCAGGTCATGTCGGGAGACCGGGACCGGCGGGGTCCGAGTCCATCCGGCCGGACACCGTTTCTCCGTGCGGTCTCAAGAAGTCCCGTCCGGCGCCGATGAGACCTTCGTGACCGAGCATGTTCAGTCCCTCGATGCCCGGGACAAGGCCTTCGCCGGACTCCTGGAGCACCCGCACGCACGCGTGGCGGCGCTGACGGCTGACGGCCGCCGGATACCGGTGCCCCCGGCGCTGGGGCTCGGTGACGACCGGCTGGTTCCCGTCCCGGAGGACAACGCCAACCTTCTTGAGCTGCTGCACCCGGCGGACGTGGTGGCGGCCCTCACGACGTGGGAGCGCGCCTGCAGCACGGGGATGGCGTCACTCAGTGCCCGGATGCGTGACGATCCGGCCTGCCGATGCAAACTGACCGCCATCGACATGCGGCACCGCTACGGTGTGTTCGTCTGCATACTCGTGGAGCTCGGTGACGACGCGGCCGCCTCCGCCGATTCGAACGAGCAGCCGCTGGCGTCCTTCCGGCCCCGCTCCGCTCGCATGACCAAGAAGTTCGACGGGGTCATCACGGACATCGACGATCGGACGACCCGGATGCTCGGCTGGACCCGGGAACAGATGATCGGTGCCCGGTCGACGCAGTTCTTCCACGAGGAGGACGTGCATCGTTCCATCGCCGGTTGGCTCGACATGCTGAGCACCAAGCAGGGTTCGCGGTCACGGCTGCGTCACCGGTGCGCGGACGGCAGCTGGTTGTGGGTCGAGATAGAGAACATCTACCAGGAGGCGGCCGAGCTCGAGGCGGCCGTCATCGTCAGCCACATCAGCGACATCTCCGAGGAGATGGCCGCCTACGAGGCACTGGGCCAGCGCGAGCACCTGTTCCGCAGGCTCGCCGACTCGTTGCCCATCGGCCTGCTGCAGCTCGGGCAGGACGGTTCCGTCGTCTACGCGAACTCCCTGCTCGCATCGATGTTCGGAACCGGTGGCGCCGCAACCGCTCAGGAGCAGCTCGCGAACGTCGTCGACTACGACCGGGACATGCTGGACGCGGCGCTTCAGGACGTCCTGTGCGGAGGCCCGGATCGCGAACTCGAGGTCACCGTCCAGCTCCCCGGGGCGGGCGGGGAACTGCGTCGTTGCGCGATGACCCTGATCAGCCTGTCGGATGAGGAAGGCGCCCCCGGAGCGCTCGCCTGCGTGAGAGACGTCACCGAGAGCGCGCGTTCGCGGGAGGAACTGCGGATCAAGGCGACGTTCGACCACCTCACCGGCTGCTACAACCGTGCCTTCAGCCTGGCCGTCCTCGACCGGGAGCTGTCGGCGGAGGACCGTCGCCTCACCGGAGTGATCTTCATTGATCTCAACGAGTTCAAATCCGTCAACGACTCCCTCGGGCACGCGGCAGGTGACGAACTGCTCGTGCAGGCCGCCCGCCGCATCAAAAACGCGATCCGGAGCGATGACATCGTCGGAAGGATCGGCGGGGACGAGTTCCTGCTGATCTGCCCGAAGCTCGAACGGGCCGCCGAGGTGGTGAGCATCGCCGAACGGGTCGGCAAGGCGCTGGAGGGGGAGATCGCGTTGTCGGCCGGTACGGCGCGACTCAGCGCAGCCGTCGGAGTGGCGTGCTCCAGGGAGGGCTCCACCGGCGACACTCTCATCGCGCAGGCCGACGCGGCCATGTACGAGTCCAAACGCCGCAGGCCCCGGTGCCCGGTGCTCTTCGACGAAACCGTCGCGGAGGCGGGAACCCGGGAATGAGCGTCGGCGGCCGTCCACGGGGCCGCCTCGTGCGGGCGGGCCGCCACGGTCCGGGGGCGACCGGATCGCCGCAATCCCCGGGGCTGCGGGCGGCAACGGCCGTATCGTCGTCGCGTGAAGAACAAACAGGAAGTATGGGTCGTCGGTGATGCGTACGAGGCGTACGTCGGCCGGTGGAGCCGCCACGTCGCGGAAACGTTCCTGCGGTGGCTGGAGGTGCCGACGGGCGGGCGGTGGCTGGACGTGGGCTGCGGCACCGGAGCGCTGACGGAGACCGTCCTGGCCGTGGCGGACCCCGCTCAGGTCACGGGAGTGGACCCCTCGGAGGGGTTCCTGTCCCACGCCCGCGCGCGGATCACCGACACGCGGGCGTCCTTCCGCGCCGGCGACGCGCAGTCGCTGCCGGTGGCCGACCGCCGCTTCGACGCCGTGGTGAGCGGGCTGGCACTCAACTTCGTCCCCGACCCGCGCCGTGCCGCGGCCGAGTTCGCCCGGGTCGCCGCACCGGGCGGCGTGGCCGCCGCCTATGTCTGGGACTACGCCGAGGGCATGGTCATGATGCGGCGTTTCTGGGAGGCCGCCACGGATCTCGACCCCGCCGCCGCCGAGCTGGACGAGGGCCGCCGCTTCCCGTTGTGCCGGCCTGAGCCCCTCGGCGGTCTGTGGGAGGAGGCCGGTCTGGACGACGTGGAGGTGCGGACAGTCGAGGTGGCGACCGTGTTCGCGGGGTTCGACGACTACTGGGAGCCGTTCCTCGGCGGTCAGGGCGCGGCTCCCGCGTACGTCGCGTCCCTGACCGAAGAGCACCGCCATGCCCTCCGCGACCTGCTCCGCTCCCGCCTGCCGTACGGTCCGGACGGGGCGGTCTCGCTCACCGCCAGGGCCTGGGCCGTACGGGGCACGGCGGGCGAGCGGCCGGCGGCCTCCTAGGCCCGGCGGTTCCCCTCGCGGACGAGGCCGGCGGCTCTCGGCCTCGTCGGCCCCCCTCCGCTCAGTCGATCGTGATGACGATCTTGCCTCTGCCGTGCCTGGCCTCGATCTCCCGGTGGGCGTCGGCCGCCCGCTCCAGCGGATACGTCCCGCGCAGGTGGAAGGTGAGCCTTCCCCGGGCGTACAGCTCGGCGAAGCGGCCGAGCCGTTCGGCGGTGCGCTCGCCCCGGGTCGTCCTGACCCCCAGCTCCGGGGCCCGGCCGTGCTCCACCAGGGTGACGATGCGGTCGCGGTCCTTGACCAGTTCCAGGGAGGCCTGCAGCGCCTCGCCGCCCGCCCCGTCGATCGCGGCGTCCACCCCGCCGGGCGCGAGAACGCGGACCCGGTCGGCCAGGCCCTCGCCGTACGCGACCGGGACGGCGCCGAGGTCCCGGAGGTAGGCGTGGTTGTCCGGGCGTGCGGTTCCGATGACCGTGGCGCCCCGCATCCGGGCGATCTGCACGGCCGCTGTGCCGACCGAACCCGCGGCGGCGTGGATCAGCACGGTGTCCCCCTCGCCCGCCCCGACCGTGTCCAGCGCCAGCTCGGCCGTCTGCACGCCCGCGGTCAGCCCGCCCGCCACCTCCCACGGCAGGCCGGCCGGCTTGGCCGTGACCTGGTCGGCGCCCACCACGACGTACTCGGCGTAGCAGCCGAGCTGGGAGAAGCCCAGCACCTCGGAGCCCGGCGCCAGGCCGGTCACCCCCTCGCCCACCTGGTCCACCACCCCGGCGAACTCGTTGCCGGGAATCCTGGGCAGGTCTCCGGTGACGCCGGGAGGGGTCCAGCCTGCGCGCACGGCGGCGTCGTACGGCTGCACGCCGGCGGCCCTGACCCGTACCCGCACCTGGCCGGGCCCCGCCTGCGGGGTCGCGACCTCCATGACCTGCAGCACTTCCGGCCCGCCGAACGACGCGAACGCGGCAGCCTTCATCGGGATCAGCCTCCTCATCGTTGATCTCGCGGTCAACGATGCAACCTCAACCAAGGATGAGGTCAACTGCCGGATCCGGGCCGTCCACCGGTGGGGGCCGCGGCGAGGGTGCCGCGCCGGGGGAGAACACTGGTCGGGTGCGGTGGAGAACGCGTGGACCGAGAGAACAGGGACGGCGGATGCGGGTGGTGACCTGGAACGTGTGGTGGCGCTTCGGGCCGTGGGAGCGGCGGCGCGAGGCGATCCTGGCCGTCCTGCGGGACCTGGAACCCGACATCGTCGGCCTGCAGGAGGTGTGGGACGACGGGGAGGAGAACCTCGCGTCGTGGCTGGGGGAGGAGCTCGGCATGCAGTGGACCTGGGCCGCCTTCGACATGCCCGGAAGGTGGCACAGGCGCGCGGAGGGCGAGACGGCCGACGTCGGCGTCGCGGTGCTCAGCCGGTGGCCCTTCGCCGGCCGCGACGTGGTCCGGCTGCCCGCGGCGGGAGGGCGGGACGACGGCAGGGTGACCCTGCACGCGCTGGTGGACGCGCCGGGGCATCCGGTGCCGTTCTTCACCACGCACCTGAACTCCGCACCCCACGAGTCGGCGGTGCGCTGCGCGCAGGTCACGGCCCTGGCCGGGTTCGTGGCCGACAACCGCGGCGGGACGCCCTTCCCGCCGGTGGTCACCGGGGACTACAACGCGCTGCCGGACTCCGACGAGATGCGGCGGCTCGGCGGGTACCGGACGGCTCCCGCCGTGGCGGGCCAGGTCCTCCTGGATGCCTGGGAGTACGCCGATCCGGCCGCGCCGTCGGCCACCTGGGACGCGGCCAACCCCTACGCCGCGCGGACCTTCGAGCCGGCCGGGCGGATCGACTACGTCCACGTCGGCCCGCCCGGGCCCGGCGGTCTCGGCCATGTCCGCTCGGTACGGCGCGCGGGCCACGGTCCCGTCGGCGGGGTGTGGCCCTCCGACCACGCGGCGGTCGTCGCGGATCTCGCGGCGCAGGGGGATGGGGTGACCGCCGTACCGGGCACATGGAAGTAGACGGCTCGGCGGTGGAGCTTCGCCTCCACCGCCGAGCCGAGCAGGAGGAGGCCGTCCGCCCCTCCTCCCGGGCTGCCTTACCCTGCCGTGGAGATCTTCGAAGTGGAGATCGCTCCATCCGCGACTGCGGCGTGGACGCGAAGACATGGAAACGAGCCTTTCGGCCATGGCCCGTCTCGCCGCAGGGGGCTCTACTGGCAGAAAGTGGAACGGCCATCGGAACAAGACGGAGTCGACCGTGCTATTCACCCTGGCCGCCCTCGCGGCGGGACTGACCATCGTGCTGACCGGGGCCATGACGGGCCTGTTCTACGGCTTCTCCGTGGCGGTGATGCCGGGCCTGGACGGGATCGACGCCCGGCAGGCGATCCCCGCGATGCAGAGCGTCAACCGGAAGATCCTGAACCCCGTGTTCCTGCCGATGTTCGTCGGCACGGTGCTCGCGGCCCCGGCGGCGGGCGCGCTCCTGCTCGCCCTCGGGCAGGAGCGGGCGGCCGTGCTGTTCTTCGCGGCCGCGGCGGCGTACGTCCTGGGTGCGTTCGCGCCGACCGCCGCCGTCAACGTGCCGATGAACAACGCGCTCGACGCCGCGGACGTCCCGGCCGACCCGGCCGAGGCCGCGCGGCTCTGGTCGGGCTACTCGGCGCGGTGGACGCGGTGGAACACGGGGCGGGCGGTGTTCTGCGGGATCAGCCTGCTGCTGGCCGGGCTCGCCGTGTTCGTCTGGGGCGGGCAGGGCTGAGCGGAATGCGCCGCGCCCCGTGACGTGGACCGGTCCGCACCTGCACAATTCCCTCCATGAGCTCATCCCGGCACGACCACACCTTGCCTCCGGCACGCGTCGAGGAGGTCTCCGACGGCGTCTACGCCTACATCCAGCCGGACGGGAGCTGGTGGATCAACAACACCGGCTTCCTCGCCGGGCGGCGCGGGGTGATCGGCATCGACTCCTGCTCCACCGAGCGGCGCACTCTGGCCTACCGGGAGGCGATCAGGTCGGTCACCGGCCGGCCGGTCACCACGCTGGTCAACACCCACCACCACGGTGACCACACCTTCGGCAACTTCGCCTTCCCCGAGGCGACCGTCGTCGGGCACGAGCGGACCCGCGAGCTGATCCTCGCCGAGGGCATCCCGGACTACCGGACCATGGCCTGGACCGAGGTGGACTGGGGGAACCTGGAGGCCCGCCCGCCGTTCCTCACCTACACCGACGGGATCACCCTCTACTCCGACGACCTGCGCTGCGAGGTCCGGCACGTGGGCGTCGCAGCGCACACGACCAACGACTCGATCGTGTGGATCCCGGAGCGGCGGCTGCTGTTCTCCGGAGACCTGATCTTCAACGGCGGCACGCCGTTCGTCCTGATGGGATCGGTCCGGGGCTCGCTGAAGGTGCTCGACGACCTCGAGGCGCTGGGCGCCCGGACGATCGTGCCGGGGCACGGCGGGGTCTGCGGACCGGGCGCCGTCGACCGCGTGCGGCGATACCTGCGGTTCGTGCTGGACACCGCCGAGCGCGGCCGGGCGGCCGGTCTCTCACCGCTGGAGACGGCGCGCGAGACCGACCTGGGAGAGTACGGCGAGCTGCTCGACTCCGAGCGCATCGTCGGCAACCTGCACCGGGCCTACGCCGAGCTCGACGGCCTGCCCCCGGGCGAGCCGATCGACGTGACGACCGCCGTCCTGGAGATGATCGAGTTCAATGGGGGCAGGCCGCTGACCTGCCTGGCGTGAGCGTGCCCGCCCCGTGTCACCGCCCGGCCGCGCGACGGGCGGCCGGAGGGTGTCAGGGGATCAGGGAGAGTGCCAGGGGATCAGGGAGAGAGGTGGCGGGACCACCACTCCAGGACGGCCTGGAAGCGCTGGAGGCGATGACGGGGCCGGCCGCTCCGCGTGAGCTCGTGGCCCTCGCCCGGGAAGAGCAGGAACTCGGCCGGGACGCCGTTCCGGCGCAGGGCGACGAACATCCGCTGAGCCTGCTCGACCGGGCAGCGCCAGTCCTCCTCCGAGTGGACCACGGCGAACGGCAGCGTGATCCGGTCGGCGTGGTAGAGCGGGCTCATCGCGCGCTGGGCCTCCGGGTCGGGGCCGCAGTAGGCCTCGGCGAAGAACCAGCCGATGTCGGAGGAGCCGACGAAGGAGTCCCAGGCGTTGACCGCGCGCTCGCTCCAGGCGGCCTGGAACCGGGCCCCGTGGTGGGCGGCGAGCCAGCTGGTCATGAACCCGCCGTAGGAGCCGCCCATCACGCCCACCCGCTCCGGGTCGCACGCGGGCTCGGCCAGCGCCGCGTCCAGCAGCGCGAGCACGTCCTCGGCGTCCACGGTGCCGAGCGCGCCGATCACGGCCTGCCCGTGGGCCTGGCCGTACCCGGCCGAGCCCCGCGGGTTGGGCAGGACCACGGCGTATCCGGCGGCGGTGTAGACCTGGGTCTCGTCCAGGAAACCCCAGCCGTGCTGGTGGAACGGGCCGCCGTGAACGTTGAGCAGGACCGGGTGCGGCCCCTCGCCCTCGGGTACGGCCAGCCAGCCGTGCACGGGGTGGCCGTCGCGGGAGACGGCAGTGAGCTCCCGGAGCGGGCGGGTCCCGGCCAGCGGCCCGCAGAAGTCGGCGAGCACGGAAGCGCCGGAGCCGACGGAATCTGGGAGCCGGCCGGGGGCGGAGGCCGCGGCGACGACCTGGCCCGGGTGCTCGGGGCTGGAGACCACCGCGACGGTGCGGCCGCCGTATGAGGCGAACGCCCTGACGCTCGCCCGCTCACCCAGCACGACCGGCAGCTTCTCCAGCGACGTCCCGGCGGAGTCGTGCGGCACCAGGCGCAGCTCGACCGCGCCGCGCACCCGCACCGCGACCAGCACCCCGTCTTCGACCGGGACGGGGGGCAGCTGCTCGCAGTCGACCGACTCCTCCTCGGTCAGCCGCGTCCCCTCCACGGGCTCGCCGCCGATCCACGGGGTGGCGCGGTACAGCCCGGTGTTGCGGGCCACCGCGTGCACGCCGGAGAACTCCGCGCCGAGATAGAACACGTCATCGCTCAGTGTGACGGGCAGGACGGCCGAGCCGGCGCTGCGGACCGCGAGGACCGGTTCGCCGCCGAGGGCCGGGACCGCGTACAGGTCGGTGTGCAGGTTGTCAGGGTCGAGGTCGCGCGGGGCGGAGACGAGCACGTGCTCGTCGTACCAGCAGGGGGCCTCGACGTCGCAGCGGCCGTCGGTCAGCGGCACCGGCTGGGGGATGTCGGCCAGGGCGTTGACGACGTACAGCACCTGGGGCCGGTCCAGGACGAAGCCGGCGCCGTCCCCCCGGTAGCGGAAGCCGGTGATCCGGCGCGGCGCCTCGGCCGCGGCGCCCACTCCCTCCGCGGTGCCGTAGCGGCCGGGCTCGGGGACGCGCGCGACGAAGGCGATCCGCCGCGAGTCGGGCGCCCAGACCGGGACGCCCGCGCCGAGTGGCAGGTCGGTGATGGGGCGGGCCTCGCCGCCCCCGGTCGGCATCACGTGCAGTTGCGGCTTGCCGCCCCCGCTCGCGCGCAGGAAGGCCACCCAGGCGCCGTCGGGGGAGATCCGGGGCGCGGTGTCGTGGTCGCCGTAGGTGAAGCGTGCGGGCGGGCCCTCGTGCGGGATCCGCCACAGGCTTCCCCGGTAGGCGTCCGCCTCCAGGTCGGGGTGGGTCACGTCGGTCAGAAGAAGGTCGCCGCGGAGGGCGACGGTGCCGGGGACGTGCAGCAGGGCGAGGTCTTCTGGGCGCATGGCCTGGGACGTTATCACCGAGGGCGGAGGGGCATACCTCGCCCTGATCATCACCTGGAGAACGGTATGCCCCGTCCTGGCACTGCCCAGACGGAATGGGGGGTAGCGGTTGAGTGACCGAAGAAGTCATGACACGTTGGGATAAAGCCGTTGAATGGACATTCCGTGGTCTCTGCCAGAAGAGTGATCTCCCGCTTCGTATACGGCACTCGCTACGACAACATCCCCTGGGGGCAGCGGGTCTACGTCCGCCCGGGCGAGCGCCTCGCCCGGGAGGTCCAGTGGAGGATGCGGCTGCGCCGGGCGCCGGTGATCGCGTTGCAGGACTACCAGGAGCGGACGGGCCTGGGGGAGATCGAGGAGTTCGTCACCTGCCACATGTGCGGTGACACCCGGCAGCAGCCGCTGTTCCGTCCCGCCGACGGCAAGGGGAAGTGGACCTACCAGGTGGTGCGCTGCCCGGCGTGCGGCTTCCTCTACCGCAACCCGAACATCAGGCCCGAACGCCTCGGCGACCTGTACTCCAAGAACTACAGCGGCTTCCTCACCGGTGATTACGCGGCCGGCCGCCAGCGCCGTTACCGGCTGACCATGGACGCCTTCAGCCCGGTCTTCGACCAGGGCCGCGACGGCGACCGGGACCGGCGGCTGCTGGACTTCGGCTGCGGAGCGGGGCTCTTCCTGGAACTGGCCGAGGAGCGCGGGTTCGACGCGGTCGGCATCGACCTGTCACCCGACTCGGTGGCCGAGGCCAACCGGCGGCTCACCCGGGCGCGGGCCTACCATGGAGTCCCCCTGGACGTGCCGGAGATCGCCGGGGGCGGCTTCGACGTGATCACCCTCTGGTCGGTCCTGGCCCACCTGCCCCGGCCGATCCAGGACTTCAAGATGTTCCGCAGCCTGCTCGGGCCGGGAGGGGTGTTGCTGATCCTCACGGTCAACGCCGCGTCCCTGCAGCTCAAGGCATACGGCAGCAAGTGGAACGGGTTCACCAAGAACCACCTGATGTTCTACTCGGCCGAGACCATGCCCGCGCTGCTGCGCCGTACCGGTTTCGCCGGGGTGGCCTTCGCCCCCTTCTACGGCGACACCGTCGAGGCGGGCACCACCAAGCTGCCCGAGCCGCTGCGGCGGCGGCTGCGGCGCAACGTCAAGGCCGCCGACGGCGGCAACATGCTGCGCGCGCTGGCGTTCGCCGACGAGGAGGCGATCGAGAGGTGGGGCGCGGGCCTGGAGGTCCGCAGCCTGGCGGCGGACGGGGCCGTCACCCTCTAGCCCGGCTCAGAGGAGCGTGAGGCCGCCGTCCACGGCGAGGACCTGGCCGGTGACGTAGCTCGCCTCCTCCGAGAGCAGGAACGCCACGACGTTCGCCACCTCCCAGGCGGTGCCCTGGCGGCCCATCGGGACCATCACCCGGTCCCGGTGCTCCCAGAGCTTGGCCGCGTCCCGGCCGAGCGGGGTGTCGATCAGACCCGGCGCGACCAGGTTGGCCCTGATCCCCAGGCCCGCGCCCTCCAGCGCGACGTGCCTGGCCAGGCCGGCCAGGCCCGCCTTGGAGGCGTCGTAGGCCGGGATCAGGCTCCCGGGCCGCAGCCCGGCCACCGATCCGATGAAGACGATGGACGAGCCGGGGCCGAGCAGCGGCAGCGCGCCCCGGCAGACCAGGAAATGGCCGCGCAGGTTGACGGAGAAGACCCGGTCCCAGTCGTCGGCGCTGGTCCCGGCGAGGGCGAGCCCGGCGCCGATCGCGGCGTTCAGCACGATCCCGTCCACCGGGCCGCCGGCCGTCCCCGCGCGGGCGACCAGCGCCTCGCAGGCGTCGCCGTCGGCGAGGTCCACCGCGAGCACCTCGGCCCGGCCGCCCTCGCGGATGATCCGGTCGGCGGTCTCGGCCGCCGACTTCTCGTCCACGTCGGCGCAGACCACCGTGGCGCCCTGCCGCGCGGTCTCGATCGCGATCGCCCGCCCGTTGCCGACCGGCGCGTCGGGGTCGGCCGACGGGCGGGTACCGGCTCCCACGACGAGCACACGTCTACCTACCAAGCGATCGTTCACAACGGTGATCGTAGTAAGTAATCTCTGATCCGTGAATCCCCGCGTCGAACCGCTGCCGCCCGAGGAATGGGACCCGTTCCTGACCCGGGTGGTCGAGGGCACCGGCCCCTACCGCGTCTTCACCACCCTCGCCCGTCACCCCGCGCTGTTCCAGGCGTGGATCGGCTTCGGCGCCGCCCTGCTGTACGGCACCCTGCCCGCACGCGACCGGGAACTGGCGATCCTGCGCACAGCCCACCACCGGGGCAGCGCCTACGAGTGGGCGCAGCACGTACGGCTGGCGCGCGAGGCGGGGCTGACCGACGTGGAGATCGAGGCGATCCGCGACGGCGGCACGGCCGCCGGCGGGGACGCGACCGGTGGCGGCGGCCACGCCTGGGGGCCCGCCGACCGGCTGGTGCTCGACGCCGCCGACGAGCTCCACACCGGCGGCGACCTGTCCGATGCGGTCTGGCAGGCCCTGTGCGCCCGCTATGACGAGCCCGGCCGCATCGAGTTCGTCATGCTCGTCGCCCACTACGACATGCTGGCCGTCGTCCTGAACACCCTGCGCGTCCAGGTGGAGGACGCGCAGGACGCCCGGAACGGCGGTGACCGGGCTTCCTGACGGTCCGGGGCCGCCCGGCGGCCGGGCGGCACGCCCCCTCGGGGCCCGCCGGCGGTTCAGCGCGGCGCGTCCTGGAGCATCCGGAGCATCCGGAGGGCGTCGTGCGCCGGAGAGCCGGTGACGGTGGTGTAGAAGACGACCCGCTGGTCCCGGTCCGGGACGTGCAGAACCTGGCAGGTGACCTCGACGAGGCCGATCAGCGGGTGGTGCATGCGCTTGCGCTGGTCGCGCTGGATCTCCACGTCGTGTGTCGCCCACATCTGCGCGAACTCCGGACTGCAGCCCAGCATCTCCGCCACCAGGCCGCGGATGCCGGGGTCGCCGGGGTAGCGCCCGGCGGCGGCCCGCAGGTCGGCGACCGCGGCGCGGGCGAAACGGCCCCGCTCCGGATCGCACAGCGGCATGCGCAGGTCGGAGGAGCGGAAGACCCAGCGGATTATGTTCCGGTCATCCGGGGACATGTCGTCCAGACCGCCCAGGAACAATCCCGCCAGCGGGTTCCATGCCAGGACGTCGTACTTGGCGTCGAGAACGTAGGCGGGTGTGTCCTCCAGGGCCTCCAGCAGGTTCAGCACGCCCGGCGGCACGTCCCTCGGAGGCCTGCTGCCCGGTGCCGGAGCCTCACCGGCGAGGTGGAACAGATGTGCGCGCTCGTCGGCGCTGAGCATCAGTGCGCGGGCCAGCGAGCCGAGTACCTGCCGGGACGGGTGCGGCCCCCGCGCCTGCTCCAGCCGGATGTAGTAGTCGATCGACATGCCGGCGAGCTGGGCCACCTCCTGGCGGCGCAGACCGGGGGTGCGCCTGCGTCCGCCCTCGGGCAGGCCGGCCTCGCGCGGGGTCAGGCGGGCGCGGCGGTTGCGGAGGAATTCGGCGAGCTCGCTGCGGTTCATGCCCCCAGCATGACGTGCCGGAGACGTCCGTGGGTGGTACCGCCGATCCCAGCCTCCGGCGGTCTCTCCCGCCCCCGCCGGGTCCCCGGCACGGTGAGACGCATGATCGCTCTCATCACGGGTGCCAACAAGGGCATCGGATATCAGACCGCCAGGATTCTCACCGAAAGGGGTGTGACCGTCCTGATCGGGGCCAGGGACGCCGTGCGCGGGCAGCGGGCCGCCGAGGAGCTGGGAGCCCGCCTCCTGCAGCTCGACGTGACCTCCGCCGAGTCCGTCGCCTCCGCCGCCAAACAGGTCGAGGAGGAGTACGGCGTGCTCGACGTCCTCGTCAACAACGCCGGGGTCATCGCCGCCCAGGAGGGACCGGCCCCCAGCGCGACCCCCGTGGACGCGTTGCGCACCACCTACGAGACCAACGTCTTCGGCGTGGTCGCCGTCACCAACGCGATGCTGCCCCTGTTGCGCCGGGCGGCGGCGGCCCGGATCGTCAACGTCTCCAGCGGACTGGCCTCCCTGGCGCGCGCGACCGACCCGGAGGACGAATTCCGGGCCCACAACTACCTGGCCTACAACTCCTCCAAGGCGGCGCTGAACATGATCACCGTGTCCTACGCCAAGGAGCTGGCCGGCACCCCCATCAAGGTCAACGCCGCCGATCCCGGCTACTGCGCGACCGACCTCAACGGCCACACCGGCCACCGCACCGCCGAGCAGGGCGCGGCGGTCGTCGTACGGCTGGCGCTGCTGGACGCCGACGGCCCGACGGGCGTCCACCTCCAAGACGAAGGCGTCGTCCCCTGGTGATGCGCCTCCCCCGCGCCGCGGTCTCCGTGCCCTGCCCGGAGACCGCGGCCCCGCCTGCGGTGATTTATGTCTCGCACAGATTAGAAAGCGGCACAGGGGAGAGAGGGGAGGGACAAGAGCCGATGAAACTGGACGGTGTGATGGGGCAGCGAGTCGACAAGGATCGTTACTCCGAGGCGGAGTTCGCCCGCTTCGGGGAGCTGCTGGCCGGACAGCTCGCGGAGCTCCACGAGCTGCTCGGCCGGCCGGGGTTCGGGACGGGGCCCGCCACGATCGGGGCCGAGCTGGAGCTGTTCCTCACCACGCCCGACGGCCGTCCCCTGCCGCGCAACCACGAGGTGCGCGACGCCGCCGACGACGACCGGCTGACCCTGGAGCTGGGCCGCTTCAACCTGGAGGCCAACCTGACCCCCCTGCCGCTGGCGGGCAGGCCGTTCACCGCCCTGGAGCGCGAGCTGAACGAGGTGCTCACGCTGGTGGGCGCCGCGGCCGAGGCCGAGGGCGGGAGGGTGGTGGCGATCGGCATCCTGCCCACGCTCAGCGAGCTCGACTTCACCCACGAGACGATGAGTGACGAGAGCCGCTACCGGGCGTTGAGCCGGGGCATGCGCCGGCTGCGCGTCGAGCCGTACCGCGTCCGCATCCACGGGGCCGAGGTACTGGAGCTGGAGGTCGAGGGCGTGATCCTGGAGAGCGCCAACACCTCCTGGCAGGTGCATCTCCGTACGGCTCCGGCCGACTTCGCCCGCGTCTACAACGCCGCCCAGCTCGCCGTGGGGCCGGTCCTCGCCGTCAGCGGCAACTCCCCGGGGTTCATGGGCAGGAGGCTGTGGGAGGAGACCAGGATCGCGCTGTTCGAGGAGGCGGCCGACGACCGGGACCTGGAGCGGCTCGGGCGCAGGGACCGGCGGGTGGCCTTCGGGTCCGGCTGGGTGGAGAGCCCGGAGGAGCTGTTCGCGATATGCGTTCGCGACTACGAGCCGGTGCTGCCGATGACCACCCACCCGACGCCGGCAGCCGGGCAGGAGGCGGTGCCCTCCCTGGCCGAGCTCCGGCTCCACCAGGGCACGGTGTGGCAGTGGACCCGGCCGGTCTACGATCCGGCGGACGGCGGACACCTGCGGGTGGAGATGCGGGCCCTGCCCGCCGGGCCGACCCCCGTCGACATGGTGGCCAACACCGCGTTCCTGCTCGGTCTCACCTCCGCCCTGGCCGTCGAGCCGGTCGAGGAGTTCCCGTTCGCCTCGGCCTACCGCAACTTCTACCGGGCGGCGATCAGCGGCCTGGACGCCGCGCTGTCGTGGCCCGGCCTGCCGGAGGAGGTCCCCGCCTCCCGGCTGGCGCTGGATCTGCTCCCGGTGGCCAGGGCCGGGCTCGACCGGGTCGGGGTGGACCCGGACGACTCCGGACGGATGCTGGAGATCATCAGGGAGCGGGTCACGCGGCGCCGTACCGGGTCGGTCTGGCAGCGGGAGGCGCTCGCCGCGCTGGGCGGGGACGCGACCGCGATGGTGACCCGTTACCGCGAGCTGGGGCTGAGCGGGCAGCCCGTGCACGCCTGGCCCCGCTGACCTCTTTCGCCGTTCGCCGGGATGGCCGCGGGGCGCCGAAACGCTCAGCTCGCGGCTCCCGGATCCGATGGGTCTTCTGCCGCGGTCCGGCCGACGGCGGGAAGTCCGGAAGAGGCGTGGAGGCGGTGGGGGGCGTGTCGATCGCGATGCGGGCCGTGGGGGGCCTTCTCGCCGTCGTGCTGCTGGCCGGTCCGGGCCTCGCCGTTCCGGCCTCGGCTCAGCCGAAACCTTCGGTCCGGCTGAAACCCGCGGCGGCGGGGACACGGGCGATGTGGTTGTGGCGGCCCGACGCGGTACGGCCGGTCGACGTGCTGGCCTGGGCGCGGGCCCGGGGCGTGCGGGAGATCTTCGTCCACGCCGATGCGAGGCTGCCCTCCAGCGCCTCCCGGCTGGCGCGGCTGCGGGAGCTGAAGCGCGGCGCGGACACGGCCAGGATCCGCCTGACCGCACTGGGCGGAGACCCGGAGTGGGCCGCCGACCACGCGGCGGCGCGGACCTGGCAGCGGGCCGTCCTCGGCACCGGGCTGTTCGCCGGCAGTCACGTCGACGTGGAGCCGTACGTCCTGCCGCGCTGGCGGACCGATCAGGCGGGGACGGTCACGGGCCTGCTGCGGATGCTGCAACTGCTGCAGGCCGACGACGCGCGCCCGCTGGAGGCCGACGTGCCGTTCTGGTACCACACGGTTCCCGCCGGCCCGCGCACCACGCTGGCCGACGCGGTGCTGGCACGGGTGGACGCGGTCACCGTGATGAGCTACCGCGACACCGCCAGCGGCCCCAACTCGCTGATGGCCGTCGGCGCCGACATGCTCGCCCGGGCCACCAGAGCGGGCAGGCCGGTGCGGCTGGCCGCGGAGACCGCACCGCTGGCGGACTGCCCCTACTGCACCTTCCACGAGGAGGGCGGCGCGCGCATGACCGCGGCTCTGGCCGAAGTCGACGTGGCGGCGCGGGCGTATCCGGCTTTCGCCGGGATCGCGGTCCACCACTACCCGTCCTGGCGGGCGATGCGCCCCTGACGGGGCATTCCTCCGAGACGGGCCGTTCCCCGGATAATGCTGAACTCCGCACCATGATCCGCCAAAATGGTGGTCACGGGGAAGGAGTGACATGAGCGTGATGAAGGCCGTATCCGCGGAGCCGTTCCGGCTCAGGCGAGACGGCGGTCCGCCGCCCGGGATCGCGGTGCTGGAGCGGGAGCTCGACCGGGTGCCGCTGAGCACCGTGCTGGCCAAGGCCAACCGGGTCACGGCCAGGAAGGGCGCCAGGGGGACGGGGGCGTTCGGCTCGATGAAGCCGCGCCCGGCCGACTGGTACTGCTTCGACGCCGGTGACAACGACGTCACCGACTGGTACCCGCAGGGGCTGACCGGCTCGGCCGACGCGGGCGTCGCCGGGAACGTGTACGTGGTGAGCTGGTACTTCAAGCCCGCGGACGCCCCCGAGCGGGGGATCCGCCTGTCGTTCCTGAACGGGGTGACCCTGCGCTACCGGCACGTCCTGCTCGTCGGTGTCAGGCCCGACGGCGACATCGCCCCGATCAACATCCACGCCGGGGGCGTGGCCTGGTACGGCGACCTGCTCTACGTCGCCGACACCCACCGGGGCTTCCGGGTCTTCGACACCCGGCACATCTACGAGGTGAACGGCGAGGACGGCGAGGCGATCGGCAGGAAGGGCGGGGTGTACAACGCCTTCGGCTACCGCTACGTGATGCCGCAGACCGGCTCCTGGACCTCGGTCACCGGTGAGGCCCGCTTCTCCTTCGCCGCCGTCGACCGCGACTCCACGCCCCACCTGCTGATCTCCGGCGAGTACGTCGACGAGCCCGGCCGGACCGGGAGGGTGGCACGGTGGCCGCTGGCGGCCGACGGGACCCTGCCGGCCGGCGGTGACGGAGTCGCCGACGCCCTGGACGCCTACGCCCTGCCGGGAGCCAAGATCCAGGGGGCGCTCTCGCGGGGAAGCACCTGGTACCTCAGCCAGTCGGCGGGCGCGTCGGGCAACGGCGCCCTGATCGTGGCCGGGGAGAGGCTCACCCGGCGGCCGTACCCGGTCGGCCCGGAGGATCTCACCCGCGTGCGCGACCAGGTGTGGAGCGTGAGCGAGTTCCCGGGAAGGCGCGTGCTGTACGGCGTGCCGCTGTAGCCGGGCGGGAGCCGCGCGGCGGTCGCCCCGGCGACGCTCTGCCGCCTGGCCGGCGGCGCCCTCAGTGGATGGCGCCGCCGACCAGGCGCAGGTCGTCGTGGAGCAGGACGGCCGCCGTCACGATCGCGGTCAGCGCCTCGGCGATCAGCGGGACCGGCATGGAGGGCTCGGCGTGGTCGAGGACCTGCTCCGGGGCGTACGGCACGTGCACGAAGCCCCCGCGCAGCTGCGGGAACTCGGTGGCGATCAGGTGCATGAGCCCGTAGAAGACGTGGTTGCAGACGAACGTCCCGGCGCTCTGCGAGACGCTGGCGGGGATCCCGGCCTTCCTGGCGGCCGCCACGCACGCCTTGACCGGCAGCGTGGAGAAGTAGGCGGCGGGGCCTCCGGGGATGATCGGCTGGTCGATCGGCTGCTCGCCCGCGTTGTCCGGGATACGGGCGTCGTCGAGGTTGATCGCGACGCGCTCGACCGTGACGGCGTGGCGTCCGCCCGCCTGCCCGACGCAGACGACCACCTCGGGCTCGTGCTCCACGATCGCCTCGCGCAGGAACTCCGTCGCCTTGCCGAACAGGCACGGCAGTTGCACGGCGCGCACGCCCAGTTGCACGGCGTACGTCTGCTCGACCAGCTGGACCGCCTCCCAGGACGGGTTGACCACCGCGCCGTCGAACGGCTCGAAGCCGGCGAGCAGGATTCTCATCGCCGGACCTCCGGGAGTGAGCGGGTTCCGTCAGCGGTCGGCACCGGGTGCTCCGTCATAGGACAAACACTACTTAATGGGGACGAGAGTCACTGCGATGGGGCGGTGGTCGGAGTGGTGGACGTTGACGTTGGCCTGGTCCCGGCCGGTGAAGCCCGGCGTGACCAGCACGTGGTCGATCTGCTCGACCGAGCCGCCGGGGGAGGGGATGGTGTTGAACGGCCGGACCGGGGCGATCGGGTCGGTCAGCCCGGCCTCTAGCAGCACCCGCCAGGCCGGGTCCGGCGGCTCGATGTTGAGATCGCCCGCGACGATCACCGGGTGCTCCTTCGCGGCCTCCCGCACGATCCCGGCGAGCTGCTCGACCTGGTCGAGCTCGCGCCAGCCGGGTGGCGGCTGCAGGTGGGTGCCGATCAGGGTGATCTCCCGGTCCCCCCACCTCAGCCCGACCTCCAGGGCCTGCGCGCCGGTGGGGCCGCCCTGGACGAGCACGTGGTTGCGGACCGAGGTGACCGGAAGATTCGTCAGGATCGCGTCGCCCCAGACCTCGTCGGCGGCCGGGGCCCAGACGAACCGCATTCCGAGCCGCTCGGCGATCAGCCGCACGCCGTCGTGGCCGCCGTTGAGCAGCCAGCCCCGGTCGGCCTCGCTGAGCACGACCACGTGCGGGCGCATCCGCCGCAGCGTGTCGGCCTGCTGCTCCAGCGAGAGGCGGCCCGGCTCGCCGTACCCCATGCGGATGTTGTAGGCCGCGACCCGCAGGCCCTCGCCGGCCGGCTCCCAGGAGGGGACCGGCCCCCGCCAGAGCGGGACGGCCGCCACCAGCCCGGCGGCGGCGAGCGCCGCGACGGGGGTCCGCCAGCCGGGAGCCCGCCCGCCGATCCGCGCGGTGCCCGGCTCCAGGCGGCGGGCGGTCCCGGCCAGGGCCAGTGCCGCGACCAGCAGCGCGGCGGCGATCGGCACCCAGTCGTTGGGCAGGTAGAGGTCGTAGGCGGCGTAGTAGCCGAAGACGAGCACGACGAACAGCAGCATGCCTCCCGAGACGGCCAGGCCGCGCCGGACCGGACCGGATGCACCGGGCCCGGGAGCCGTGGCCGCGTAGGCGAGACAGGCGACCAGGGCGAGCTGGCCGAGCGCCTGCGCGGCGACCATCGCCTGCGGGGACACCCCGTGGATCCCGCCGATCGTCAGGTGCAGGGAGGCGAAGGCGGCGGCGGAGGCGACCAGGACGGCGCCCGGCACCAGCGGGTGCCATCTCCACGGTGCCACGGCGGGTCGCAGCGAGAGCACCGCGAATCCCGCCACGATCGCCGCCGTCCACGCGGGGGCGTCCGCCGTGGCCTGGGCGTATGCGGTGTTGCCGGTGTACAGGCCCCACAGCAGCAGCACCGGGCCGACGAGCAGCCAGGCGCGCGGCGCGGCCGGGTTCTCCTCCGGTGTGGCCTGCGCCGGTGACGCGCCGCCGTCCCCGGCGGCCCGTGCCGCGCTCCCGGCCTCCTCCGGAGAACGGGGCGGCGTCCGCTCGGGCCGGAGCAGGAAGGCCGCGAACAGGACCAGCTCGGCCGCCAGGAGCGCCCACGGGACCGGTCCCCGCCGCCACATCAGGTCGATGCCGTCCAGCGCCGCGTGGAGCACGGTGGAGGCGGCGAGCCCCGCGGCCACCCCCGCCAGCGCCGGCCGGGAGTCCCGGGCGGACATGGCGGTGGCGACCAGCCAGACCAGCCCCGCCAGCAGGCCCGCGCTGGCCACGTACAACTGCGCGTTCCCGCCGCCGGTCAGCTGCAGCGCGAGGCGGGCGGCGAGCAGCAGGACTCCGGCGCCCAGGGCGATCCGAGAGGCGGGAACCAGGCGCGCCAGCGGCACCGCGAGGAACGCCGCCGCGAACCAGGACACGGCGTACAGGCCCATCAGCTCGGCGGGCGTGCTGCCGGCCCGGCCGAACAGCGTGATCAGCGACGGCAGGAAGACCCGCAGCACGTCGGCCAGCACGACCATGCCGAGGGTGACGTCCGGGCGGATCCGCATGCCCACCTCCAAGGAATGTGAGCCATCCTCGTCTCTTTGCGGGATCCTGGCAAGAGAGACCGGCGCTCGCGGGGACCGGGGCCGCGGTGCCGTACCCCCGGAGGAGCCGCGCGCCGGGGCGTCAGTCCCCGGCGGGGCCGTCCAGATAGCGGAACGCCTCGTGCGCGGAGCGCACGCTGTCGCGCAGCGCCTGCTCCAGCCTGCCGGCGTCCCGGGACAGGTGGTCGATCTCCGGTACGGCCGAGGCGTCGGCGCCCGTCTCGGCGAGCAACTCCTCGTATCTGGGCAGCCGGGACCGGAGCAGCTCGACCTGCTGGTGGGCGCGCAGCGCCCGCTCGGCCTCCGTGACGTGCCGCGCGTAGCGTTCCAGGGCCTCGATCCGCGTCACGACGGCGGCCTCGCTGGCGGAGAGCGCCCGCTCCAGCGGCTCCATCGCCGCGACCACCTCGGGAGCGTTCCCGTCGCGGATCAGGCGGCGGTGCTCGCTCCGCAGCGCCGACAGCTTGGCCAGCAGCCGCGAGATCTCCCATTCCTGGGCCGGGAGCATCACCGAGTTCCGCACGTCGTCGAGCATCCCGCTGCCGTTGATCTCGGAGTTCAGGATGTAGCCGACCGCCTGCCGGGTCCGCTCGCGCAGCAGTTCGGCGGGATGGTCGAAGTCCTCGGGCAGAAGGTAACGCCCCTCGTACCAGCGGGCCTGGCGGTAGACGTCGTATTCGGCGCTCTCCGCCTCCAGGGGCTCCTTGGCGGCGAGGTGGCCGGTGAAGGCCACGAAGGCGAGCAACGCAGTGACGAACATGAGGATGTGCCCGCCTCCCGCGAGGAGGACGACGCTCAGCAGGCAGAGCGCGGCGACCGCGCCGCCGACCTGCACGGTCCGGATCGCGAGCTTGGACGAGCCGGCCGGGGGCTTGGGGGTCCATCCGGAGCGGATGCGGGACAACAACGGCCCGTTCTGGCGGAACAGGTCGGCGACTTCCGCGGGAACCTCCGGATCGACCACCACATACTGCACCGGCCGGGTCCTCCTCCCGTCAGACCGTGGTCAGGAAAGCTTATATTTTCGGCTACCGGCCGAGATAGCGGAACGCCTCGTGCGCGGAGCGCACGCTCTCGTGCAGCGCCCGATGCAGCAGGTCGGCGTCCTGGGCCAGACGCCCGATCTCCGGAGCGAGCAGGGTGCCGGCGCCGCTCTCCGCGACGAGCTGCTCGTACTCCGGCAGGTGGGCGCGGATCACCTCGATCTGCTGCTGGGACAGCAGCGCGTGGTCGGCCTCCGTGACGTGGTGCGCGTAGCGTTCCAGGGCCTCGACCCGGGCGACGACGGCGGCCTCGCTGTCGGCGAGCGCCTGCTCCAGCGGCTCCATCGCCGCGATCACCTCGGGGGTCCTCCCGCCCCCGGCGAGGTCGCGGTGCCTGGCCCGCAGCGCCGACAGCTTGGCCAGCAACCGGGCGATCTCCCACTCCTCGGCCGGGAGCATCACCGAGTTCCGCACGCTGTCCAGCAGTCCCAGGTTGTTCACCCGGGACCTCAGGATCCGGTCGATCGCCTGCTGGACCCGGCCGAGCAGTCCTCTCGCCGGAAGGTCGAAGTCCTCCAGCACCAGGAAGCGGCCCTGCCATTCGTTCGCCTGGCGGTAGAGGACACGCTCCAGAGAACCGGTGGGGGAGGGTTTCCTGACGAGGTACAGGACGAGCAGGACGAACGCCTCCACCATCATCAGCAGGATCAGCGGTGCCGCCACCGCGCCCACCAGCGACACGCCCGCGAGCACCGGAAGCGCGGTTCCCCCGAGGATGACCAGAGCCGCGTTCCTGAACCCGTCCCCGGGTTCGGGGGTCCAGCCGCGCCGGAACCGGGAGAGCAGCGGTCCGTTCCGGCGCAGGAGGTTGGCCGCCTCGGCGGGCACCTCCGGATCGACCACCACACGCAGCACAGGCTCGCCCCCTTCGCCGACGCCGAAAACTCACCCATCACCCTGATTTCGGATGATGCGTTCTTCCATGGTGCATCGCAATGGAGGCTGGTGACGCCCACTGGGCGAGACTGGCCGTCCCCTCCCGGTTCCCTGAGCGGTCAGGCGGGGCCGAGCAGGGCGAGTTCGGCGGCGTCGAGCACCAGCTCACCGGCGGCTGCGGAGTCGCGGATCGTCTCCGGCCGGCTGGCTCCGGGGATGGGAACAATCACCGGGGAAAGGGCGAGCATCCAGGCCAGGCAGACCCGCTGCGGGCTCACGCCGCGGGCCCGGGCGACCTCGTGGAACGCCGCGAGGCCGGGATAGGGCTCGACCGCCGAGGAGGGACCGTCGAGCGAGCTGGCGGAGATGCCGCCGAGCGGGCTCCAGGGCAGGAAAGCGATCCCCAGCTCCTCGCAGAGACGCAGCTCGGGCTCACCGGCTCGGACGGAGGGGGAGAACCGGTTCTGCACGGAGACCAGCCGGTCGCCGAGGATCTCGCGGGCCTGGCGGATCTGCCCGGCGTTCGCGTTCGAGACGCCCGCCATGCGGATCTTGCCCTCGTCGAGCAGCTCGCGGATCGCGCCGAGGGAGTCGGCGTAGGGGACGGCCGGGTCCGGCTTGTGCAACTGGTACAGGCCGATCGCGTCGGTCCCGAGCCGTTTGAGTGACTCCTCGCAGGCCCGCCTGAGGTGGGCGGGGGAGCCGTCGACCGTCCACGAGCCGTCTCCCGGCCGCCCGCGCCCGCCCTTGGTGGCGACCAGGACCGGTGAGAGGTCACCGGCGTAACGGGCGAGGGCCCGGGCGACGAGCGTCTCGTTGTGACCGGTCTCGCCGGCGTGCCAGTGGTAGGAGTCGGCCGTGTCGATGAGCGTCACGCCGGCGTCGAGCGCCGCGTGGATCGTGGCGATGGCCCGGGCCTCGTCCGGACGGCCCTCGATGGACAGCGGCATGGCCCCCAGACCGATCGCGCCGACCGGGACATCGCCGATGCGGCGGGAGGGCAGGGTGCGGATGCGGCGGGAGGACGGGGTGCGGATGCGGCGGGAGGACGGGGCGGGGACCTCTCCGGAGGCTCCCGCGGCGGTCTGGGTCATCGCGGGCTCACCGCCCCACGCGCGGCGACCGCCTCGGCGACGGCCCCGGGCAGCCAGTCCGCGGTCTCCGAGAACCGGAAGCCCAGCCGGCCGGCCAGCGCGTTGCTCATGCCGTAGTAGCGGTCGAACGAGAACGGCGACACCTCGGCGTCCTGCGGGCCCGCCACCCGGTAGACCGGCTGCGCCGTACCGTGCGCCGCGATGTGGTCGCAGAGGCCGAACACGTCGAGCTCGCCGCCGGAGCAGGCGTTGACCGGACCGGTGAAGCCGGCGCCCGCAGCCCAGAACAGGAAGTCCGCGATCTCCCGATGGTGGATGAACGTCGAGGGGCGCGGGTCGCGGTGGACGACGATCTCCCGCCCCCCGCGGATCCGCTGGACGTAGTGGTCCAGCCGTCCGGTGAAGTCGTCGGCGCCCCCGCCCATGACGTGGGAGCACCGGACCGAGACATACGGGAACACGGGGTCCCGGGTGAAGACCGCTTCCGCCTGGCGCTTCCCCTCGCCGTAGTGGAGGTCGCGAAAGACCGGGTCCTCCCACGGCAGCTCCATCCGGACCGGCCAGACCGCCGGGTCGACGGCGTCCTCGGTGACCGGGACGCCCGGCGCGGCGGGCCGGATCGCCCCGGATCCGGCGGGGTCGTACACCTCGATGGTGGAGGTCATGACATAACGCCCGGCGCGGTCGCGGAAGACGCGCTTGGCGACGGCGGCCTGCCGCGGCGTGTAGCAGACCTGGTCGACGACGGCGTCGAAGGTCCGCGTTCCGAGAGCCTTCTCCAGCGACTCCTCCCGGTCGCGGTCGGCGACGAGGTGGGTCACGCCCGGCGGCGGCGGGGACGAGCCCCGGTTGACGACCGTGACGTCGATTCCGGCGTCGCGGAGCAGCAGGATCAGCCGCTTGCCGAAGTAGCGGCTGCCCCCGATAACGCATACGTGCTTCATAGATACCTTTCGCACCTTTCCGTACGGCCTGCACCGCACGGGGGACAAGTGTTACGGTTCATGGCCGCGATCTGAAGGGGGAACCATGGGAGATACGGCCGTTCAGCCGAAAGATCCACGCCATCGGCGGCTCCTCGCCGCTGATTCACCGGTCGCGCTGGACGCCATAGATCTGCGGCTGCTCGAACTCGTCCAGGCGGAGGGCCGTATCACGCTGAGTGAGCTCGGACGGCGGGTACGGCTGAGCCCGGCGGCCGTGGCGGAGCGCATCCGCCGCCTGGAGGGCGACGGGACGATAACCGGGTACGCCGCGCTCGTGTCGCCGGTGCGGCTGGGCTACGGCGTCCTCGCGTTCGTCCGGGTCTCCCCGCACGGGGGCTTCACCTTCCGCCATCCCAGGACGCAGGCGATGATCGCCCGTCCGGAGATCCTGGAGGCGCACCACGTGGTCGGCGAGGACTGCTGGATCCTCAAGGTCGCCGTCCATGACACCGGGCATCTGGAGGAGCTGCTCGAGGAGGTGTCGGCACTCGGCCGGACCACGACCTCGATCGTGATGTCCTCCCCGGTCGAGCGTAAGGCGATCACGCCGGTCGGCCGCGACCGGTCGGGGTGACCGCGCTCACCGCGGGGACCCCGAGAACGTGTCCTCCGCCGCCCGCCGTACCCCCGCCGAGGGGCGCTCGGCCTCCCGCCGCACTTCGAAACCGCCGCGGCCGTCGAAGCGGACCGAGAAGAGCGCATCGAAGCCGTCGGCGAGGAGCGGGCGGCGCAGGCGCTTGAGTGTGGCGAAGACGCCGACCTCGGGCACCCGGGCCCTGCCTTCCCGCGCGGCGTTGCGCTCCAGCGAGCCGGTCACGTCGGGCGGGAACCAGTAGCAGTCCGCCCGCGCCCGGTGCCGCCTGGCGGCCTCGATGAGCGGCAGCCACTCCTCGGGCGAGGGATTGGTGTTGTCCACCGCGACGTCGAGACCCCCCTCCAGCGCCTCGTCGATCAGGCGCAGCTGGTGGAGCTGCCGCCGCCGGGCGTTCCGGAAGTTGTCCTTGCTCACGTGGACGTGGGTCGCCGCCAGGACCTGCCGGTAGAAGGTGGTCTTGCCCGATCCCTGCAGGCCCACCAGGACCGCGACCTCCGGACCGCTCATGCCCTCATTCCAGCAGGCGGGGACGGCCTGCCGGTGCGCGGGTGCCCGGGTCGGCGGCGGGTCCGGACGCCTCTCGGGGAATGGGCGGACGGTACGGCGGCCAGGAACAGGCGGTGGTGCGGGCCGGTGCCGGGCGCATCGGCATGGGCGTGCCCTGAACACCGGTCGTGCCCGAGGCGTGGCGCTAAACTCTCCCGCATGGTAGGCCGTGTCCTTTTTCTCACCTTCGGCTGTATAGCGCTGTTCTTCGGCGTGGGGCTCTCCTTCGAGGACAGCCCGAAGGAGGCGCAGCAGGCGCCTGTCCTCGCCCTGACGGGGATCGGGCTGATGATCGGCGGGGCTGCCTGCGGGGCCGCCGAACGCCGGACCGGCCGTCCTCCGCTCCAGCCTCCGCTTCCCCCGCAGCACCACATCCCTCAAGGACACCATGTCCCTCAAGGGCCCCACGGTCCGCAGGGGCCGCCTCCTCTGCAGGGGTACAACCCGCCGGGATACACCGCGCCCTATCCTCCCGGGTAGGCACTCCCGCCCCGACCCGGGGCGCTGGTCTCCTGGGCGGGCGACAACTCCGGTAGGGATGCGTCACTCGGCCCACAGTGAGGCATCGGGCCATCCGAAGTACTCGTGGTCCCAGCCCGCCAGCGGTTGATAGTGCGTAACGGCGATGAGGTCGCCGGAGCCGCCGAATCCCCGGAACTCGGCCACATCGTTCGCGTGGTGGACCGCATGCGGCACGGTGACCAGACCGCAGGTTGGGACGGGGAGGTCGATGACGTCTCCGGCATAGCTGACCTGCACCGTGGCGACTCTTTTCGTGGCCATCACCGTCAGTTCGGTCAGTACCTCCGCATTCTTGCCGGGTTGGGCGAGCTGGGCCGACAAGTCCACCAGATCGTTGCCGCGCCATGTGGGCAGCGGCTCGGCCGGCCGGTTCAGCACCCATTCCGGCATGCCGCCCCCTCCGCAGACCCCCGGGCTCTGCCAACGCCCGTCCGTCGAACGCGCCATTAGGTAGGTGTCGTCGTAGAGTTCGCCGTCCCCCTCGCGGAACAGCACGACCACCGATCCGTAGCGGCCCCACTGACCCGCTGCGGCAATCGCGGCCGAGCCGGGCGGGATAACCGCAGGAAGGGGTGGTGCGCCGTGGTCCAGCGCGTCGAACATCCGCTCGTCGCCGACGGACCTTTCCGGCCCATCGGGCGACTCTTGTTCTGTATGCCCCATATGTCTCACCGTAGGGCTGAGATGTACAGGGCATGGCCAATCGTCAGCGAAGATCCCCTGTGCAGATGGGCTCATGGTGGGACACGCCTACCCGGCTGTGCTTCAGCCGGTCCAGCGCCCCGTCCACCAGGCGGCCCAGCTCTTGCAGATCGTGTGCCAGCCGCGCCGCTTCACGGCTCTCCCAGTCCTTTACAGCCGCTTCCAGGCTGGGAAACGTCCCGCACATGACCGTGACCGTCGTGCCGTTGACCGCTCGTGTAGCCACACGTCCGCTGTCGATGATGGCCCAGTCCTTGAGCGCCATCTCAGCCCCTCCCGGCTTGGCGGGCGAAGCTCGCTCGAAGCGAACGGGCGATCCGCTTGGAGATGCAGCGCAGCTCAAGCTCTCGGAAGGTCGCTGCCGACACATCAGGGGGAGCGTCCGACGGGGTGCCGACGAACCGGGCTTCCCAGACGCCTCCTCGTTCGACGTGATCGAACTCCGGTATCTGCCGCTGAGTCATGCCGCCGCCTTCAGGGCGGCGCAGATCATGTCCACCACCGTGCCGGGCTCATCGGTGCTCACGTTCCGGCAGCTCACGTCCGCCGTGGGGAGGGACACGAGATAGTGGCCGGCGCGCTGGCCTACGGTCACCGTGGCGACGGTCCGACCGGCATCGCTGTAGGCGGTCAACTCGGGCGCGTAGTGGATCAGGCACGCCTTCGGCCACGGCATGCCGTCCCCGTGCAGCCGCATGCCGATCGTATGAGCGCGCACGGTACGAACGCCGTGCGGCTTCAGCAGCCGTTGCACGACAGCCAACGCCTTGTTGTGCATCTCGGCGACAAGGTCACTTACCTCAGGAAGGCGGTGCTCCTCTGCGCTGAGCTCTGTTGCTGTCCGTTCGGGGGTCATGCTCCGACCGTAGGAACCAGCTAGAACAGCTTCAAGGAAGTTGCTCGCAATTGCTTCAACTCGTCCACCTGTGAAGGCAGGCCGGGAATCCTGAGCACTACTCCGACAGTGCTTCCATCGCCTGCGTGATGATCTGACGGGCATGTGGGCCGTAATGAGCGATCTTGGCGAACCAGTTGAACAACCGCGCGTACTGCTCGATCTCTTCAGGCAGCGTCAACGTCAGTTCGGCTGCGACAGTCTCAACGTGAACGGCACGGTCACCAAAGATCCAGAAGCCGTGCTGAGGGGCGAACGGCAGCGGCGCACCCATGGGGACAACGCCCAGTCGGACACGGGGCATCATGGCAATGGCGATCAGCCGATCAAGCTGCCCGAGCATCACATCTGGGGAAGCCATGCCCAGACGGAGAGCACTCTCCAGGATCACGAAGTGGAAGGTCTTGCTCGGGTTGTAGAGCACTTCCTGACGGCGCATCCGTATCGCAACCCCCTCTTCGAGGTCATCGGGGATTCCGTGGAAGGCGATCACCTGGGACAACCGCAGGCGGGCGTACTCACTGGTTTGGAGCAGGCCAGGGATAAGGACCGACTCGAAGACTCGGAAACTGGTGGTCTCGGCTTCCATCTCCGCCCAGCTCTGCTGGCGGGTCTTGGTTCCTAGCCGAAGCTGCCGCCGCCACTCGGCATAGAGGGTCTCCATAGCCCGCAGGGTGGCAATCAGGTTCGGTGCCTCGTCTGGCCGGTCCACGGCATCACACCAGGCGCGGATGTCGTCCTCCGAGGGCGTCTGGCGGCCGTTCTCCAGCTTGCTGACCTTGGACGCCTGCCAGCCGTACCGGGCGGCCAGTTGCCGCCCGGTCAGCTTCGCATCGAGCCGTAGTTCCTTGAGTCTTGCTCCCATCTGCTGACGGGCACGGGCAATGTCACGCACCGGAGGTCACGAACTCCTCAAGGGGAATCGCGTGCTCCCATGCGAGATCACGCCACTTGCGATGCTGTTCGACTGTGGCCGGGTCCGTGATGATCTCCGCACCCAGAAGGACGTCGTCATCGTCCAGATGAAGCAGGGCCAGACGTTCATCGTCGAACAGCCACCAGTCCGAATGAGGCAGATTCAGCCGTTCGGCTTCGACGCGGTCAAGGTAGTGGATCTGGTCTCCAGTGGGGATGCTGTGGCGGGCTACCGCCATGCTGAAACGGACGTAGTCAGAGAACGGGCGGGACACGACGCGAACGCGTCGGAACGTCCGTCCGTGTGAGGCATGCTGGCGCATGAGATCGAACCATTCACTCATCCACGCCATGTCGTCGGGTTCCCCAGCGAGGAACCGCCGTAAGGGCTCCTCCTCGCCCTTGGCCAGGTGGTAGCGCTCTCGTGTCTCCAGGCGGAACGCGGACACGTCGAACAAGGAGAACAGCCTCACGAAGTCGTCACCGGACACTAGACGCATGCTGATCACCCTAGGAACTTGAACAACTCCTTGGGAACCTCCACGAACGCCTCCCCGTCCAGGATGTCTCGGGCGTCCGCAAGCGTCGCAGGGTCGATCACCTGGATGCCTTGGATGACCAAGGTCCCGCGATCCGTCTCGTAGATCGTGGGACATCCGCCTTGGTTGGAGGTGCTTCCGACGAACCGTAGCCGCATGTGCTTGCCTGGAGGGGAAGTTGCTTCGTGTTTCTCGGCCATGTTCGGATGTTCCGCCGCGCGCCGAAGGGCGTCAAGCTCTTTGCGGAACGTCTGGCCGATCGAGGTCAGCACAACGTCGGCACCGGCGCCGGCGGCAACCCGGAACGATCAGGAACACCAAAAGCCCCAGACTCTCGGCCAGGGCCGTGAGCTGGGGCTGCGTCTCCTTTTCGACCAGGTGACACCTGGTCTGCCATGGAGCGTGGTGGACGATACAGGGATTGAACCTGTGACCTCTTCCGTGTCAGGGAAGCGCTCTCCCGCTGAGCTAATCGTCCTCGGGTGAAATCAGAGCGGAAGACGGGATTCGAACCCGCGACCCTCACCTTGGCAAGGTGATGCTCTACCACTGAGCCACTTCCGCGTGTCCGCTGCGAGTCGTCCCCGTGCGGTACCTGCACTACTTTACCGGATCCCGGAGGACCCAGCGTCCGTGCGCTGAGGTGGAGACGGGATTTGAACCCGTGTACACGGCTTTGCAGGCCGTTGCCTCGCCTCTCGGCCACTCCACCAGCCAGGTCCCGGAGGACCTGCCGGAGCGGAAGACGGGATTCGAACCCGCGACCCTCACCTTGGCAAGGTGATGCTCTACCACTGAGCCACTTCCGCGTGATTCCCGATGCTTTCGCCCGGGGCACGGGAAAACTCTAGCGCCTTTTCGGAGGTGCGTGCGCGCATGTGCGGCTGCCGAGCCTCCGGGAGGCCCGGCAGCCGGGTCCTGCACCGCTCCGCGATTGGGCCTTGATCCGTGCCGGAGGGAGGCGCACGCTCGGGGTGAACGCGGGGGACGGCCGGAATCCGGGAGGCGCCTCGTGACCGAACACCAGCTCGGAGTCAGCCGTCCGGCGCTCGCCGTCGCCGATCTCCCCGAGCCCGAGGAGGTCTTCGGGGTCGCCAGGATCGGCCCGAAGGAGCTGTTCACGTTCGCCGTCGGGCCCAGCCTCATCGCGCTGGGCATCTCCATCGGCAGCGGCGAGTGGCTGCTCGGCCCGCAGGCGGTCGGGCAGTACGGGTTCGTCGGGGTCGGCTGGGTGATCCTCGTCTCGGCCGTGCTGCAGACCTTCTACAACGTCGAGTGCTCGCGTTACGTGGTCGCGACCGGGGAGGTGCCGGTCGTGGGCTGGGGGCGGGTGCCGCCCGGCTACCTGCTCTGGGTGCCGCTCTCCGTCTTCATCGTGATCTTCGCCTTCATCGCGGGAGGCTGGGCGAGCGCCGCGGGCCAGGGCGTGTACGCGCTGATCCACGGCGCGGCGCCGCCCGCGGGCGCGGAGGAGCCCCGGCTGTGGGCGATCGCGCTGCTCGTGGTCGTCCTCCTCATCACCGCCGCCGCCCGGCGGATCAGCCGGGCGCTGGAGCTGGCGAACTGGGTCATGGTCGGCTCGATCCTGACCGGCCTGCTCCTCATCGACCTGTTCGTGGTCCCGTTCGGCCGGTGGTGGGAGGCGATCCGCGGGTTCGTCACCCCCGCCGCCCCGCCGGCAGGGATCACGGCGACGCAGATCGGCGCGCTGGCCGGCTTCACCGCCCTGGCCTCCGGGCTCAACTGGTATGTCATGGGGCACTACCGGGACAAGGGATACGGCATGGGCCACCGGGCCGGGTTCATCTCCGGCCTGCGCGGTGAGCGCCGGGAACTGCTGGCCAGCGGTGTCACCTTCCCCGACGACGCGCGCAACGCGGCGTTGTGGAAACGCTGGTACCGGCTGCTGATGATCGACATGTGGGGAGTCTTCTTCGTCGGCGCCCTCCTGGGCATGCTGCTGCCCACGATCCTGATGGCCCGCGCGGTCGAGCTGTCCGGCCGGAAGCCCACCCAGGCGAACGTCCCGACCTTCGTCGCGGGCGTGCTGCGGGCGGAGTACGGCCAGGCGATGTTCTTCATCGTCCTGGTGCTGGGCGTGCTGATCCTGTTCTCCACCCAGCTCGGCATCTTCGAGGCGATGGTGAGGGTGACCACCGACGCCGCCCATGCCACCAGCCCCCGGCTCCGCGCGCTGATCGAGGGCGACCCGCGCCGGTTCTACTACCCGTTCATGATCGTCCTTCTGGCGGTCATCGGCGTCGTCGTGCACCTGGCGCTGCCGGTCAGCCTGGTCCAGTGGTCGGCGAACATGTCCAACCTGGGCGCGCTGATCTACCCCTTCCTGCTGATGTACCTCAACAGCCGCCTGCCCCGCCCGGCCCGGCCGCGCTGGTGGCACTACGTGATCCTCGTGCTCAACTTCCTGTTCTTCGGCTTCTTCTTCGTCAACTTCATCGCCGATTTCGTGGGAGATCCTCTGGTGACCTTCTGACGGCCGGGGGCCGAGGCGTCAGCTCCGCAGGAGGACGACGTCGGAGGCCTTGACGAACATGAACCGGTGCCCGAACTGGATCTGGTGGTAGACCGTGTCGCCGCTGATCACCCGATGCCTGGAGGTGTCGAAGGTGACGGCGCGCAGGTAGGAGCCGCGCCGGGTCAGACCGGCGCTGTAGCGCTGGCCCGCCGGCAGCGAGTACTGCAGCGGGACGAGCTTCTGCGGCTCGACCCCCTCCGGATAGGCCGACGGCTCGGGATAGGCCCTGCCGTACAGCTTCACCGAGGGCAGCCCGGGCCGGGGCGTCACCAGCGGCCCGGAGGCGCGCACGGAGGTGCGCGCGCCCTTCGGGTCGTGGAACCAGGCCTTCTGCCCGAGATACCAGATCGCGGTCCAGTCGTTCTCGCGTCCGGCGCGGGCGTAGCGCTGGCCGGCCGAGGCGCGCGCGGCGTGGTCGTGGACGTTGTAGGTGGAGCCGCCTTTCGGATGCCTGCCGACGTCCTTGACCAGCGGAGCCTCCCCGGAGGGCCTGGTGTGCAGCCAGACCGTGGAGGCGCCCTGCGGCGGGCAGTCGCCGGAACCGCCGCAGCCGGTGAACCGCGGCCGGTTGGCGTCGTACCCCGGCAGGATGATCACCGAGTCCCCGTGGGGACGGGCCGCGCGGGCCGGCGGGCTGCCGAGCAGCGCGAAGTAGCGGGCCCAGTCCCAGTAGGGCCCCGGATCGGTGTGCATGCCGCGCACCGCGGCGCGGGTGGTGCCGGGCACGTTGTCGTGGCCGACGATGTGCGCCCGATCCAGCGGCACGCCGTACTTGCGCGCGAGGTGGCGGACCAGTTTGGCGGAGGCCCGGTACATCGCCTCGGTGTACCAGGAGCCGCCCCTGGCCACGTAGCCCTCGTGCTCCAGGCCGATGGAGCGGGAGTTGACGTCCCAGTTCCCCGCGTGCCAGCCGATGTCCTGGCCGCGCAGGTGCTGGGCGACGAGGCCGTCGCCGGAGCGCAGCGTGAAGTGCCAGCTCAGGTAGCGGGGGTTGCGCACCGCGTTGACCATGGATCGGTAGCTGCTCTCGCCGTCGTGGATGACGATGTAGTCGATCTCCCTGCGCCCGTCGTAGCGGTCGTGGTTGCCGTAGCGGCCCTTCCTGCCGAGCCGCTGGTAGGGGGCCGGGAGCCACCGGCAGGAGATCGTGGGAGGGCAGTCGGGGCCGGGCGCGGCGGCGCGGTGGAGGCCCAGCCGCCCGGTGGCGGGCGCCGGGGGCACCGCCGACGGGTCCGGGGGCAGGACCACCCGCTCGCCGTCGTCGGTGGTCCGCGCCGCTCCGGCGCGGATCGTCGCGTAGACCTCGTCGGCGAAGGCGGCCGCCGCTCCGGCGTCGTCGGAGGCCGCGTAGCGGGCCACCGCGCCGTACCAGCGGGCCGGGTCGCCGCCCGGCGTCCCGCCCTCCCGCCGCCGGTACTCGGCCAGCAGCGCGGCGCCGCCGCGGATGTTGGCGGCCGGGTCGTCGCGGAGCCGGGCGGGAGGGATCCCGGTCAGCCGGGAGGCCAGGCGCAGGGTGTCAGACGGGGGATCGGCGGCCGGCTCGGGAGCCCGGGCGGGCCGGACCATCGGCCGCGTCTCGTCGCCGCGCGGGTCCTCCCCGCCGCCGTGGTGGTCACCGGGACGGTCGCTGTGATGATCATTGGGGCGGTCGCCGGGGTGATCGCTGTCACCGCCGCTGCGACCGTCATAGTGGTCACCGTCGCCGGGTACGGCCAGGCCCGCGTCGACCAGGTGCATGGGGCCGTACCCCCCGGAGACGCTGGGCAGGCCGTCGTTGCGGTCCCAGCGGGACTCCAGGTAGGAGACCGCGAGCAGCACGCTCTCCGGCACGCCGTACGCGCGGGCGGCCTGGGCGAAGGCCGCCTGCCTGCTGCCGGACGGCTCCGGCCGGAGGGCGGCCGTCCCCGGGGCGGTGGGGACGAGCGCAACGAGAGCGGCAAGGGCTGCAATACCTGACAGATGTCGCATATGGAGTTCCTCCCGCTTCCATCACTACCCACGGTAATTATTCGCTACCTAGAGTCAGTAAAGCGATGCGCTCAAGAGGGAACCGGTCAATCTCTGCCCGAAATCGGGCAGGAAACTTGGTGAATCGCCTCCGCACTGCATATCGTCCTGCTCTGTGTCCATGGCATGGCATCCGCATGAGGAGTTGGTCGCCCACCTGACCCGGACGAGCGCGCTCGGTCCCGGGGAGGCGGCGCGGGTGGTGGCGGACGTGCTGGCCTACTTCTCCGAGCCGGTCGAGGAGTTCGTCCGGCGGCGTCATGCCGAGCTCAAGGGGAAGGGGCTGGTCAACGATGAGATCTTCTCCCGCATCGCCGCCGAGCTGCCCGGGCGGCGGGTCGCGGCGCCGGAGCTCTCCGTGCGCCAGTTGCGCAGGATCGTCTACGGATAACCGAATAAATCGCAATAAGTCAGTGCATGACGTCTACGAGAGGAGACGGCCGGATGTGTGGAATCGTGGCCTACGTAGGACCGAAGGACGCGGCGCCGATCCTGCTGGAGGGACTGCAGCGCCTGGAGTACCGGGGTTATGACTCGGCCGGCGTGGTGGTCTCCAACAAGGGCCTGAAGGTGCGCAAGGTCAAGGGCCGGGTCGCAGACCTGGCGGCGGCCGTGCCGGCGCGGTTCAAGGGCGCCACCGGGATCGGTCACACCCGCTGGGCCACCCACGGCGTGCCCAGCGACGAGAACGCCCACCCCCACCTGTCGAACGACGAGCGCATCGCGGTCGTGCACAACGGCATCATCGAGAACGCCGACGAACTGCGCGCCAAGCTGGAGGCCGACGGCGCGGTCTTCCTCTCCGAGACCGACACCGAGGTGCTGGCCCACCTGATCGCCCGGACCACCAAGGAGGCCGACTCGCTGGAGGAGGCCGTGCGCACCGCGCTCAAGCGGGTCGTCGGCACCTACGGCATCGCGGTCATCGACGCCGAGCGTCCCGGTGAGGTGGTCGTGGCCCGCAACGGCAGCCCGATCGTGCTGGGCATCGGCGAGAAGGAGATGTTCGCCGCGTCGGACGTGGCCGCACTGGTCCGCTACACCCGCCAGGTGGTGCACCTGGAGGACGGCGAGCTGGCGGTGCTGAAGGCCGACGGCTTCCACACCTTCGCCAGCGACGCCCGGGAGACCGCCAAGGAGCCGCTGACCGTCGACTGGGACACCGGCCACTACGACACCGGCGGCTACGAGCACTACCTCCTCAAGGAGATCTCCGAGCAGCCCGACACCGTCGCCCGCACCCTGCGCGGACGCCTCGACGAGCGCTTCAACGTCGCCCACCTGGGCGGCCTCAACATGGACGCCCGGGAGGTCAGGTCCTTCCGCCGCGTGAAGATCATCGGTTGCGGTTCGGCCTACTACTCCGGCCAGATCGGCGCCCAGCTCATCGAGGAGCTGGCCCGCATCCCGGCCGGCGCCGAGCCGGCCAGCGAGTTCCGCTACCGCAACCCGGTCGTGGAGCCCGACACCCTGTACGTGGCGATCAGCCAGTCGGGGGAGACCTACGACACCCTCGCCGCCGTCCAGGAGCTCAAGCGCAAGGGCGGCCGGGTGCTCGGCATCGTCAACACCGTCGGCAGCGCCATCGCCCGCGAGTGCGACGGCGGCGTCTACCTCCACGCCGGCCCCGAGGTCTCGGTCGCCAGCACCAAGGCGTTCACCTCGACCGCCGTGGCCTTCGCCCTGCTCGCCCTGCACATGGGGCGGGTGCGCGACCTGTCGCCGGCCGACGGCCGCCGCATCTGCGAGGGCCTGCGCCGCCTGCCCGACCAGATCAAGGAGATCCTCGCCCTGGAGCCGCAGATCAAGGAGCTCGCCGCCAAGTACGCCGCCTCGCCGAGCATGATGTTCGTCGGCCGGGTCCGTGGCTACCCGGTGGCCCGCGAGGGCGCGCAGAAGCTCAAGGAGGTCTCCTACGTCCACGCCGAGGCCTATCCGGCCAGCGAGCTCAAGCACGGCCCGCTGGCGCTGATCGGCCCCGAGATGCCGACGGTGGCGATCGTCCCCGACGACGAGCTGCTGGACAAGAACCTCACCACGCTGGGCGAGATCCAGGCGCGCGGCGGAAAGGTGATCATGATCGGGCACCGGACGGCCGACCCCAAGCTGGCGAACGAATGCATCGTGGTGCCCAAGAACGAGGTCGAGCTGGACCCCATCCTGCTGGGCATCCCGCTCCAGCTCTTCGCCTACCACGCGGCCGTGGCCCTGGAGCGGGACGTGGACAAGCCGCGCAACCTGGCCAAGAGCGTGACGGTGGAGTAGCCGGGCCACCCGACCCCGGGCGATAGCGGAGCGTGATGGACTTGTAACCTGCAGGTACCGGGAGACCCTGGGAAAGGGGCGCCGATGCACCGCAGGAGGTTCTTCACGCTCACCGCCGGGATGGTGGCCGTGGCCGGCTGCGGCCTGGCCGGGTGCGGGGGCGGCGCGGAGGCGCCGCTGACGGGCAGGCTCTCCGTCGCCGTGCCGACGGCGCGCGGGCAGCGCTGGGCCCGCCTCGCCCAGGCCCTGACCGAGGTCGCGGCAGGCGACGGGCTGGCCGCGGCGGCCGAGGTGTCGGCCGGCGGACCGGCCTCCAGAGCCGGGGCCGGCCCCGGCGGCGGGCCGGTCGCGGCGGCCGAGGCCGGCGACCGCCCGGGGGAGGCGCCCGGAGCACGCCGGCTCTCCTTCGCCAGGGAGGGCAGGCTGCTGCTGACCGGGATGTCGGCGCTCACCGCGGCCGAGCTGTCGGGCGGCCCTTCGGTGGCCAGATCGGCGACCCCGCTGGCCCGGCTGGTCGGGGACTGGGCCGCGCTGGTCGTCCCCGCCGGCTCGCGCCTGCGCTCCTTCGAGGACTTCGCCGCCGCTGTCAGGCGCGACCCGGCCGGACTCGTGGTCGGCGGTCGTACGGCGGGCGGCTCCGACCACGTCCTCTACGGCCTGATCGGCAAGTGCCTCGGAGTCGACACCCGCCTGCTCGACTACGCCGGGTACTCCGGCCTGGCCGAGGCCGCCGAGGCCCTCCACTCCGGACGGGCCGTCGCGCTCCTGGGCCCGGCCCGCTCCTTCGCCGCCGAGGTGGCCGCCGGCCGGATGAGACCGCTGGCGGTCTCCTCCGCGGAGCGGATCGACGGGATCGACGCGCCGACCCTGATGGAGCTGGAGGTCCGGCTGGAGTACAGCGACTGGTACGGCGTGCTCGGCCCCCGGCGGATGGACGACGGCGACCGCGAAGCCGCCGTCGCGTTCTGCGACCGCCTCGGCGCCTCCCCCCGCTGGCGGGCCCGGTGCGAGCGAGAGGGCTGGGACCGCCTCCACCTGAGCGGGGACGACTTCCGGCGGTGGCTGGACACCGAGACCCGGCGGACCCGGGAGGCGCTCAACGAGTTCGGACTGCTGAACACATCCGACACAAACTGTGGGACCAGTTGCGGCGGGCGCCACTAGATGTAGGATCCTTCCTCGTTGCTGGTTCGCCCCGCGAGGGGCGAGGAAAGAGGGAACCCGGTGAGATTCCGGGGCTGCCCCGCAGCGGTGAACGGGAACGACCGCCGTCATTGACGAAGCACTGGGGAGACCTGGGAAGCGACGGCCAGTAGGAATCTGCACGGTGCCCGTGAGTCCGAAGACCTGCCGGTGACGCGTGGAGCGTGAGCGGGACCGCGCGGCCGGGCCACGAGCCCCGGCGCGAGCCCTGTCGAGCGCGGCCACGTCAAGGAGTCCAGGGCCTCGAGGGAGGGCCCGCGGGCGAGACGGTCCCGGCGTGCCCGCGGGCCGTGCTCAGCCGTGTGCCCACCCTGCGAGAGCCGTACCGCACGGGGAACGCGAGGGGTAGCACACGTGACACAGACCTTGGCCGAGACGGCAACCGGGACCGCCGCAGAGGCTCCCGCCGGGGCAGGCACAGAGGCTCCCGCCGGGACGGGCGCCGCGGAAGAGGCCGGGCGGAGCCCGGCCGAGCGCAGGCTGGCCATCGAGGAGGCCGCGGCCCGGGTGATCACCGACCCGGAGAACTCCCGGACCGCCGCGCGGCTGCTGGCCGAGCTGATCGCCGACGAGGCAGCCGAGCACGGTGTGCGGACCTTCTCGCAGTCGGTGGCCGCCACCCACGCCGCCGGGCTGGTCGCCGACGCGCTGGCCGCCTTCGTCGCCGCGCACGCCGCGGAGCTGGACGCGCTGGTCACGGAGGAGACCCCGTTCGAGTACTTCGGCCTGCGCACCGTCTACGACCGCTATCTGCTGCGCCACCCCGAGACGCGCAAGGTCCTGGAGCGCCCGCAGCACTTCTTCCTGCGGGTGGCCTGCGGCCTGTCGGAGACGGTCGGGGAGGCCGCCGAGTTGTACGGCCTCATGTCGAGCCTGTCCTACCTGCCCAGCTCGCCCACCCTGTTCAACTCCGGCGCCCGCCGCCCGCAGCTGTCGTCGTGCTTCCTGCTCGACTCGCCTCGCGACGAGCTGGAGGCGATCTACGAGCGGTACGGGCAGGTCGCCAGGCTGTCGAAGTACGCCGGGGGGATCGGCGTCTCCTGGACCCGCGTGCGCTCCCGGGGCTCGCTGATCCGGGGCACCAACGGCCACTCCAACGGCATCGTGCCGTGGCTGCGCACCCTGGACTCCAGCGTCGCCGCGGTCAACCAGGGCGGCCGCCGCAAGGGCGCGGCCTGCGTCTACCTGGAGACCTGGCACGCCGACATCGAGGAGTTCCTGGAGCTGCGCGACAACACCGGCGAGGACGCCCGCCGCACCCACAACCTCAACCTGGCCAACTGGATCCCCGACGAGTTCATGCGCCGGGTCGAGACCGACGCGGCCTGGTCGCTGTTCGATCCCAAGCAGGTCCCCCACCTCACCGACCTGTACGGCGCCGCCTTCGACGAGGCATACCGGGCCGCCGAGGCCGAGGGCAAGGCCGTCCGGCGGATCCCGGCCCGCACCCTCTACGGCCGGATGATGCGGACCCTCGCCCAGACCGGCAACGGCTGGATGACCTTCAAGGACGCGGCCAACCGGACCTCCAACCAGACCGCGCGCCCCGAGAACGTCATCCACCTGTCCAACCTCTGCACCGAGATCCTGGAGGTCACCAGCGACGCCGAGACGGCCGTGTGCAACCTCGGTTCGGTCAACCTGGCCGCCCACCTGGCCGGGGACGGGATGGACTGGACGCGGCTGCGCCGTACCGTCCGCACCGCGGTGCGTTTCCTGGACCGCACCATCGACCTGGGCTTCTACCCGACTCCCGAGGCCGAGGCCGCCAACCGGCGGTGGCGGCCGATCGGGCTGGGCGTGATGGGCCTGGCCGACGTCTTCTTCGCCCTCCGCCTGCCGTTCGACTCGCCCGAGGCGCTGGAGCTGTCCACCCGGATCGCCGAGGAGATCGCGCTCGCCGCCTACGGCACCTCCGCCGACCTGGCCGTCGAACGGGGCCGCCACCCCTCCTACGACGACACGCGGGCCGCCGCCGGCGTGCTCCACCCCGACCACTACGGCGCCGCCCGCTCCGCCGAGTGGGACGCGCTCAGGGCGAAGATCGCCGAGACCGGGCTGCGCAACTCGCTGATGATCGCGATCGCGCCGACCGCCACGATCGCCTCCATCGCCGGCTGCTACGAGTGCATCGAGCCCCAGGTCTCCAACGTCTTCAAGCGCGAGACCCTCTCGGGCGAGTTCCTCCAGGTCAACCGTTATCTCGTCCGCGACCTGCAGGCCCGCGGCCTGTGGACCCCGCAGATCCGCGACGAGATCAAGCGGGCGGACGGCTCGGTCCAGGACATCGCCGAGATCCCGGCGGACCTGAAGGTCCTCTACCGGACCGCCTGGGAGCTGCCGCAGAAGGCGCTGATCGACCTGGCCGCCGCGCGCACGCCGTACATCGACCAGTCGCAGTCGCTGAACCTCTTCATGGCCACGCCGACCATCGGCAAGCTCTCCTCGATGTACGCCTACGCCTGGAAGTCCGGCCTGAAGACCACCTACTACCTGCGCTCACGCCCCGCGACGAGGATCGCCCAGACCACCGTGGCCCAGCAGGCCGCCGCGCCCGCCGCCGACCCCGAAGCCGTCGCCTGCTCGCTGGAGAACCCCGAGTACTGCGACGCCTGCCAGTAAGAACCTTCCGAGAGGCCTTCCCCTGATGTTGCTCGACCCCGGCATGGACCTGACCCTGCGGCCCATGCGCTACCCGGACTTCTACGAGCGGTACCGGGCCGCCATCCGCAACACCTGGACGGTGGAGGAGGTGGACCTCCACACCGATCTCGCCGACCTGGCGAAGATGACCGACCAGGAGCGCCACCTGATCAACCGGCTCGTCGCGTTCTTCGCGACCGGCGACTCGATCGTGGCCAACAACCTGGTCCTCAACCTCTACCAGCACGTCAACGCGCCCGAGGCGCGGCTCTACCTCAGCAGGCAGCTGTTCGAGGAGGCCGTGCACGTGCAGTTCTACCTGACCCTGCTGGACACCTATCTGCCCGACCACGACGAGCGGGTCAAGGCGTTCGCCGCGGTCGAGCACATCCCGTCCATCCGGGACAAGGCCGAGTTCTGCTTCCGCTGGATCGACTCCCTCGGCGGGCTGCGGCGGCTGGAGTCGAAGGACGACCGCCGGGCCTTCCTGCTCAACCTGATCTGCTTCGCCGCCTGCATCGAGGGCCTGTTCTTCTACGGCGCCTTCGCCTACGTCTACTGGTTCCGCTCCCGCGGCCTGCTCGGCGGCCTGGCCACGGGGACGAACTGGGTGTTCCGCGATGAGTCCATGCACATGGAGTTCGCCTTCAGCGTGGTGGACACCGTACGGGCCGAGGAGCCCGAGCTGTTCGACGACGAGCTGGGCGCGCAGGTGACGCGGATGCTGGAGGAGGCGGTCGAGGCCGAGCTGGCCTTCGCCGTCGACCTGTGCGGCGAGGGCCTGTCCGGGATGAGTGCCGGGCAGATGCGGCAGTACCTGGAGTACGTGGCCGACCAGCGCCTGGCCCGCCTCGGCATGCCGCTCCGGTACGGCACCGCCAACCCCTTCGCGTTCATGGAGCTCCAGGACGTGCAGGAGCTGGCGAACTTCTTCGAACGGAGGGTTTCTGCGTATCAAGTAGCGGTTGAGGGGAATGTCACATTCGACGAGGACTTCTGATTATCCGTTCCCTCTAAGGGAAACCTCTCGCCGGTAAAGACGACGACGAGGAGGGGACGCCGTCCGTGTCGGACTGGATCATCATGCTGGCCGCCGTACTGGCTGCCGTCGCGGCTGTGGAGGTGGTGAGGCGGGTGCTGCGCTCACGCTTGCTCGGGGAGAAGTGGGTCCTCGCCGGCCCGCTGGTGAGGCGCTGCACCTGGCCGGCGTTCGCCACGGCCGCCGTGGTGGCCGCCTACACGGTCTACGAGCCGGGCATGGCCGCGGGCGAGGCCAACCAGACGATCCAGCGGGCCATCAGCCTGATCATGATCGGCTCCGTCACGTGGCTGGTCATCCAGGCGGCCTACGCCGTGACCGACGTCGTGCTGGAGCGGCTGCTCCGGATCGAGGGCGAGCGCAACCTGCGGGCCCGGCGCATCCGCACCCAGATCGCGCTGGTCCGCCGGGTCGCCTCGGCGGTGGTCATCGTGGTGGCGCTGGGCGCGATGCTCTTCACCTTCCCGCAGGTCCGCGCGCTCGGCGCCGGGCTCCTCGCCTCCGCCGGCATCGCCGGCGTGGTCGCGGGCATCGCCGCCCAGTCCACTCTCGGCAACCTGCTCGCCGGGCTGCAGCTCGCCTTCAGCGACGCCATCCGGCTGGACGACGTGGTCGTGGTGGAGGACGAGTGGGGGCGGATCGAGGAGCTCACCCTGACCTACGTCGTCGTGCGCCTGTGGGACGAGCGGCGGCTGGTCCTGCCCGTCTCCTACTTCACCACCAACCCGTTCGAGAACTGGACCCGGCACGGCAGCCGGGTCATCGGCCACGTGCTCTTCCGGGTGGACTGGTCCGTCCCGGTGGACGAGCTCCGCACCGAGCTCTACCACGCGCTGCGGGAGCACCCTCTCTGGGACCAGAAGGACTGGGTGCTCCAGGTCACCGACGTCCTCCCCAACGGCCTGGTGGAGCTGCGCGCGCTGATGAGCGCCGCCGACTCCGCCAGCGCCTGGGACCTCAAGTGCGACATGCGCGAGCACCTGGTCACCTTCGTCCGGGAGAAGTACCCGGAGGCGCTGCCCAGGTTCCGGGTCGAGACCTCCTCCCCCTGAAGGTCCTCAGGGCGTGTTCGAGGGCCGGAGCACCCGGGCGGCCCCGGCGATCAGCGCGGTGGCCAGGATCCAGCCGGAGGCGACCAGCGCCCAGGCCAGCCACCGGGTCCAGCCGACAGGCTCCCAGGCGCCGCGCTGCTCGAAGACGCTCACCGGGACCAGCAGGTCCAGCGTGTAGACGAAGGCGCTGAAAGTCCGCACATGGTCTGGATCGATCTTCAGAGGGGGTGCGGCGGAGAAGACCGCCGTGCCCACGGCCAGCAGCACCGCCGCCCAGAGCCCGGCCATCCAGGGGCGGTAGCCGTACCCGACGGCGCCGTCGAGCAGGCGGCCCCAGAACCGGCCGGCGGGGCTGAGCGTGCCGCGGTGCTCTCGCTGCTTGGCCAGCAGTACCCGGCGGGCGTCCGGCTCGTGGCCGATCCGCCGGTACCAGGCCGCCAGCTGCTCGTACGGCTGCGGCCTGTAGCCGCCCGGGTCCCGGGAGACCCACGACAGGCGCTGCGCGACGCTCTGCGGACCGCGCAGTGCCTCGTAGGTGAGGCCGTTGAGGTGGATCCGGTCCGGATAGCCCGGCAACCGGTCGGTCAGGACGCCGATCCGAGAGTAGGCGAGGTTGACCTCGCCCTCGATCTCCGACGGCCGGAGGATCAGCTCGTCCACCTGCATGTGGCTCAGGTGCAGGGACCGGCCGGGCGCCTTCAGCACCGCCTGGTCGAACGAGAGGACGCCGTTGACCCGCGCTCCGCGCAGCCGTACCGTGCCCAGGGCGGTGAACCCGGCGCTGAACTCGGCCGCCGAAGCCTCCAGGAAGTCGGCGTAGACGGCGTGCGACCCGGTGGCCGTGATCGAGGACTCCTGAAGGTAGAGGCCGCCGTGGAACTTCGCCCCCACCAGCCGGAGTCCGGCCTCGGCGCGCAGGCCCCGCAGGAACGCGCCGCCGTCCACGGTCAGCCCGCCCGCCCACAGCGCCCAGTGACGCTGGTCGTAGCCCCGGCGCAGGGTGTCCTCCTCGGTGAACGGCTGCATGATGTCCCGGAAGGGCTTCTCCGCGGCGCCGTCCTGCTCGCCGCGCGCACCCAGGCGCGTCTTGGCGAGCCGGAGCTGGCCGGTGACGTGCGTGTTGTCCAGCCGCATGCCGCCGCCGACGGTGGAGCCGTCGAAGTCCAGCAGCCCGTCGACGGTGCTGCGCGCCGCGCGGACCCGGCCCATCGTGCAGCCGCGGAACCGCAGGCCGCGGGTGGTCGCGTCGGTGAAGTCGACGATGTCGGGGATGCGGCAGTTGAGGAGGTGGAGCTTGACCCCGACGGTGGCGTCGGACAGATCCAGCGATCCCGCGATGTTCGCTCCCGCCAGCCGCACGCTCGGGGTCGCACCCGGTTCCGCCTCCTGCGCGCCGAGCAGCAGCGCGGCCAGGACCTCCGCCCGGACCGTGCGCTCCGGGCCCCATGCCGCCCCGTCCGCGGGGTCGTCGACCGTGGGGTCTCCGGCCCGCAGGTCCACCCACGCACCCGTCGGGTAGGCGTCCCACAGGAGTCGTTCGGCCGGGCTCAGCCGCCCGAGCGGCCGCAGGCGCGTCCGGCGCCGGACGGGGGATGGAGGCACGGGAGCTCCTGACCTTTCGCCATACGGATCACGGGGCCTGTCCGCCCCGGGCGGGAAGGGCTCCGGGGCCGGATCATGATCGCAGAAGGGGCCCGGGAGAATCTATCCCGTGCAGATCTCCGATGGTTTCGTCCTGTCCGCCGACGACCACGTCGCCACCCTGCGGATCGACCGCCCGGACAAGCGCAACGCGATGAGCGCGAGCATGTGGCGGGCGCTGCCCGGGATCCTGGCGCCGCTGGCGCAGGATCCGGCCGTGCGGGTGCTCGTGCTCACCGGAGCGGGCGGCACCTTCTGCGCCGGAGCGGACATCTCGGAGATCGCCGGGCTCGCCGAGGGCGGTGACGGCACCGGGGCGACCGTCGCGGCCGAGCGGGCGCTGGCCGCCTTCCCCAAACCGGTGATCGCGATGATCGAGGGCTTCTGCGTGGGCGGCGGCTGCCAGCTCGCCCTCGCCTGCGACCTGCGCCTGGCCGCCTCCGGTGCCCGTTTCGCCATCACCCCGGCCAAGCTGGGCATCGTCTACCCGCTCTCCTCCACCCGCCGTCTGGTCGAGCACGTCGGTCCGTCGGCGGCCAAGTTCCTGCTCTACTCCGCCGACCAGATCGACGCCGAGAGGGCTCTGCGCATCGGGCTCGTGGACGAGGTCCTGCCGCCGGAGGAACTGGCCGGGCGGGTGTACGGCCTGGCCCGCACGATGGCCGGGCGCTCCCAGCTCACCCTGGCCGCCAGCAAGGAGATCGTGGAGGGCCGCGCCGGCGAGGACCGTTTCCGGGAGTGGCAGAGAGCGTCCGCGGACGAGCTCGCCGAGGGCGTCGCAGCCTTCCTGGGGCGCCGCCCGCCGAATTTCCCATGGAAGTGGTAATCCATCGCGCTTTTAGCCATCGGGATATTTTCCTTTTATGGGAAACGGTCGCATGAGGTTTCTCCGCTTCGGCTGGAGAACTGCTCCAATCGGAGGGGGATCCTTCTACCGATTCGAGGGCGCGCGGACTCCGTGTTTCGGGTTCCCGCAGATGGAGGCCGTCGTTCCTCCAAGATGCTGCCCGTGAGGACCCTCCAACGTCCCCCTCCTCGCCGGCGAGCCTCGGCTAAGCTGAACGACAAGTTCGAAAGGGCACTTTCATGCCTACGCTCAAGGAGCGGGTCGCACGTCTGGAGCATGACTTCGTGGAGCTCGGTGCAAACTGCATCAAACGGTCGACGGATCGCGCCTACGAGGCGGTGACCCCCGTCTTCGCCAAGCTGGAGGAGCTGGACGGGCGGCTCACCCGGGTCGAGCGGTCGGTGCGGGAGATCAAGGTCGAGGTGGGCTTCCTGCGCGACCACATGATCGCCTTCACCGGTCGGATGGACCGGATGGACGCGCGGATGGACCGTCTGGACGACCAGATCGAGGAGCTCGGCGCCCGCCTGGACGGGCGGATCGACGAGCTCGGTACGCGGGTCGACGCCCTGGCCGAATCCAACGCGGCGATGTTCCAGGCGATCCTGGAGCGACTGCCGGCGAAGGCCCTGTCGTAGCCGTTCCACGAACGGGCACGGCTCCGCACGGGCACGCGGACCGCATCCCTGCGGACGAGATGAGGCGAGATCAAGGCCCGGCCTCCCGGATCACCGGGAGGCCGGGCCTTGCCGCTGTCTCGTCGCGGTGGGCCGCCGGAGGCGTGGGCTTCGCTCTCCCCCTAGCGGTCGATGATCTCGTTCTTGCCGATGACCACGACGCCGCCCCGGGTCACCGCGAAACGGTTGCGGTCCTCTTCGAGGTCGAAGCCGATCCGGGCGCCGTCGGGGATGATCACGTTCTTGTCGATGATGGCCCGCCGTACGATCGCACCCCGCCCCACCTTCACGCAGCCCATCAGCACCGAGTCCTCGACGGTGGAATGGGAGTGCAGCACCACGCCGGGGGAGAGGACGGAGCGCTCGGCGAGGCCGCCGGAGACGATCACGCCGGGGGAGACCAGCGAGTCGATCGCCCGCCCCACCCGGTCGCCGTCGTTGTGCACGAACTTGGCCGGGGGAAGCGGGTCGTGGCCGGTGTAGATCGGCCAGCGGTCGTTGTAGAGGTTGAAGACCGGGTGCGCCGCGATGAGGTCCATGTGGGCCTCGTAGTAGGCGTCCAAGGTCCCCACGTCGCGCCAGTAACCCCGGTCGCGCTCGGTGGAGCCGGGCACCACGTTGTCGGCGAAGTCGTAGACCTCGGCGCTGCCCGCCTTGACCATCATCGGGATGATGTTCCCGCCGAGGTCGTGCTTGCTGGTGGGGTCGAGCGCGTCCTCCCGGAGCGCGTCGATCATCGCCTGGGTCCGGAAGACGTAGTTGCCCATGGACGCGTAGACCTGGTCGGGCGCGTCCGGCAGGCCGACGGCGTCCTTGGGCTTCTCCCGGAAAGCCACGATCCGCCGCCCGGCCGGGTCGGTCTCGATCACCCCGAACTGGTCGGCCAGTGAGAGCGGCTGCCGGATCGCCGCCACGGTCACCTCGGCGCCGGAGTCGATGTGCTGCTCGACCATCTGCCGGGGATCCATCCGGTAGATGTGGTCGGCGCCGAACACGATGACGTGCTCGGGCATCTCGTCGTAGATGAGGTTCAGGTTCTGGAACAGGGCGTCGGCCGATCCGGAGAACCAGCGCGGCCCGAGCCGCTGCTGCGCCGGGACCGGCGTGACGTAGTTGCCCAGCATCGCCGAGAGCCGCCAGGTGCGCGAGATGTGCCGGTCGAGGCTGTGGTTCTTGTACTGCGTCAGCACGACTATCTTCAGATAGTGGCCGTTGGCGAGGTTCGACAGCACGAAGTCGATCAGCCGGTAGATCCCCCCGAACGGCACCGCGGGTTTGGCCCGATCCGCCGTCAGCGGCATCAGCCGCTTGCCTTCACCGCCGGCGAGCACGATCGCGAGGACTCTCATGTCAAGGACCTTAACCCGCCGGGCAGGCCTGAAACACTAGGCTGCGCTCATGCGCGTCGATCTGCTGAGTCGTGAATATCCTCCGGAGGTCTACGGCGGGGCGGGGGTGCACGTCGAATACCTCGCCGCGGAACTGAGGCGGCTGGCCGACGCCCGCGTCCGCTGTTTCGGGGCGCCGCGCTCCGAGCCCGGCGTCGAGGCCTACCGGGTGCCGGGCGGGCTGGAGACGGCCAACGCCGCGCTGCAGGTGCTCGGTGTGGACCTGGAGATGGCCGCCGGGTGCGAGGGCGCCGACCTGGTGCACAGCCACACGTGGTACGCCAACTTCGCCGGTCACGTGGCCAAGCTGCTGTACGGCACGCCGCACGTGGTCACCACGCACAGCCTGGAGCCGCTCCGGCCGTGGAAGGCCGAGCAGCTCGGCGGGGGATACACGCTGTCGTCGTGGGCCGAGCGGACCGCGCTGGCGGGCGCGGACGCGATCATCGCGGTCTCCGAGGGCATGCGGCGCGACGTGCTCGCCTGCTACCCGGAGATCGCCCCGGAGCGGGTCTCGGTGATCCACAACGGCATCGACACCACGGAGTACGCCCCCGACCGCGGCACCGACGTCCTGAAGAAGCACGGCATCGACGAGCGCAGGCCGTACGTCGTGTTCGTCGGCCGGATCACCCGGCAGAAGGGCCTGGTCCACCTCCTGCACGCCGCGCGGGACTTCCACCCCGACGCCCAGCTCGTGCTCTGCGCGGGCGCGCCCGACACACCCGAGATCGCCGCCGAGGTGAAAGGCCTGGTCCGCGGCCTGGAGCGGGACGGCGTCATCTGGATCTCGGAGATGCTGCCGCGCCCCGAGGTGATCCAGATACTCACCCATGCGACCGTGTTCGTCTGCCCCTCGATCTACGAGCCGATGGGCATCGTGAACCTGGAGGCGATGGCCTGCGAGACCGCCGTGGTGGCCACGGCCACCGGCGGCATCCCCGAGGTCGTGGCCGACGGGGAGACCGGTCTGCTGGTCCCGATCGCCCAGTCCGCCGCGGACGGCACGCCGGACGACCCCGCCCGGTTCGCCGCCGATCTCGCCGAGCGGGTCAACAGGCTGCTGGCCGACCCGTCGCTCGCCGCCGGGCTGGGCCGGGCCGGGCGGGCCCGGGCCGTGGAGCACTTCTCCTGGGCCCGGATCGCCGAACGCACGATGGACCTCTACCGGTCGGCCGTGCAGCCGGCCCGCCCGTGACGCGGAGGCTCAGAACCTGATCGCCGGCCGGCGGCTGCCCGCCTGCGGCGGTGACCTCGTGCTCCGGGCCGGGCTCAGTCCTCGGCCAGCACGCTCCCGTAGGCGCGGGCCGCCAGGTCGGCGATGAGTCCGTGCGCGCCCAGGGGGTCGGCGAACTCGACGCCGGCCTCCGCCGCCGCGGCGCTCACCACGTCCGGGCCCGCCTCGTGGCCGATCAGGCAGGGGGACAGCGCGATGCGCTCGGCGCCGACCCCGCGCAGCCGCTCGGCGGCGTCGGCGACGGTGGGCGCGCCGTCCAGGGACGCGACCAGCACGGGCAGGGTCAGGCGCGAGGCCAGCAGCACGGCCGTCGGCTGCGCCTCCACCGCCGCGCCCTCGCCGCCGACGGTGGCCAGGATGACCGCGTCCACCGGGCTGGAGATGTTGAGCAGCCGCATCCTGTCCGCGCGGGCGAGGCCCTTCTCCGCGAGGCGGATGTGCAGCGCCTCGGCGAGCAGCGGGTGCGGTCCGAGCGAGGCGGTGACGGTCACGTTCGCCCCGCTCTCCTCGACCGCCCTGGCGATGAGCCGGTCGGCGCCGGAGAGCGGCCCGGTCAGCAGCGGCACCACGATGGCGGCCACGCCGTCGGCGGGCCTTTCACCTGCGGCGGCCTCCAGTTCGGAGGTCAGCTCCTTGGCGTCCTCGCCGAGGCCTGCCAGGCGGACCTGGATCTGCGGGTTGTCCACCCGGACCATGGCCGCGAGCTCGGCGGCGGCGCCCGACGCGTCACCGGGTACGGCCAGCACCAGCGCGGGTGCCTCGGGCGGGAGCTGGGAGGGCACGGGCCGGCGGTGCCGGCCGGAGGGCCGGGCGGCGCGTCCGCGCACGGGGAGGCTGGAACTCTCACTCACACGCGCGAACTCTAGGCCCCTTTCGGACACTTTGTCATTGAAAACGGCAGCAATTCCGTCACAACCCGCTGACACCCCGGTGAACATGCCTCCCACCAGGGGCTCCGGCCCCCGGAGCACGCCCGCGGACGCAGCCACGGGCACGACTCGCGGAGGACGTCCACGGCCGGGCGGTCGCCATGACCGCCCGGGTCCCGAGGACGGGCGGAACCGGCCTCCGGCCGGGCGGGGGTCAGTCTTCCCGGTGGCCCTCCCACTCGTCCTCCAGCGCCGAGTGCACGACGGAGTCGCGCCAGGCTCCGCGGGCCCGGACGTGGTGCCGGATCCTGCCCTCCTCGACCATCCCGGCGACCAGCATCGCGAGCTGGGCGGCGGTGTTGGCCGGGGAACGGGCGCCCCAGATGCGGTGCAGGCGCAGGTGCCTGAAGCCGAACGTCAGCATCAGCCGGATCAGGTCGGTGCCGATGCCCCGGCCCCAGTGGTCCGGGCGCAGGCCGAGGCCGATCTCCGCGCTGTGCGGGTGGTCGGCCTCGATGTGCAGCCGGGCCACACCGATGACCTCGCCGCTCGCGATTTCGGTCACCGCGAGCACGTAGAGCCGCCTGGGGACCGCCCCGGCGGCCTCGAGCGCTTCGGTGACTATCTCCTCGACCTCCTCGCGGGTGCGCGGGTCGAACGGCAGGTGCTCGGTGGCGGTGGGATCCCCGTAGACGGCGTGCAGCGCGTCCACGTCGGCGGTCGTCACTTCCCTCAGTCCGAGTCTCTTGCCGGAGATCTCAACAGGGCGCATGCGCCGACGCTAACGCCTCGGCAGCCCCACGGCTAGAGATCGTTTCGGCTGGCAACTATTCCCTTATTTAGCACAATGTCATGTTGATGCCGCCGAAGACCTGGATCGGCCCGATTCTGAGGCGGCGGCGGGCCCGGGAGCGGCCGGCGGCGAGGGCCCGGAGAGGCCCGCGGGCCGGGCTGTGCGGGTGGCGGGGACGGCCGTCCCCGCCACCCGCACAGCCTCCTTCCGTGACGAGGACTCAGGCGGTGCGGGGAACGGCCCCCGCGGACGTTCCCCGGTCGCCGAGGTCGGCGTCACGGGTCTCCGGTGCCAGGAGCAGGCCGACGGCGGTGACGGCCAGCGCCGCCACCACGTACAGGGAGACGGCCAGGGTGGTGCCGAAGCCCTCGAACAGCCGCAGGGCGACGATCGGGGCCAGCGCGCCGCCGAAGATGCCCGCGACCTGATAGCCCATCGAGGCGCCGCTGTAGCGCAGCCGGGTGCTGAACAGCTCGGCGATGAACGCCGCCTGCGGGCCGTACATCGCGGCGTGGCAGGCCAGCGCCACGATCGAGGCCAGCGCGATCACCGGGAAGGACCCCGTGTCCAGCAGCGGGAAGAAGGCGAACACCCAGATCGCCGCCGTGACCACGCCCGCCAGGTAGACCGGCCTTCTGCCCACCCGGTCCGAGAGCGCGCCGAACAGCGGGATGAGGAAGAGCTGCACGGCCGAGCCGATCAGCACCGCGTTGAGCGCGATGCCGCGGTCCAGCCCGAGCGTGTCGCTGACGTAGGAGAGGCTGTAGGTGACGAACGTGTAGAAGGCGACGTCCACGCCGATGCGCGCGAGGAACGCCGATGCCAGCGCCCGGGGGTGGGTGCGGATCACCTCCAGCAGCGGCATCCTCGCTTTCCTGCCGGCCTGCTCGACCTCGGCGAAGAGCGGTGACTCCACGATCCGCAGCCGGATCCACAGGCCGACGACCACCAGCACGCCCGAGAGCAGGAACGGGACCCGCCAGCCCCACGACAGGAACGCCTCGTCCGGCAGGGCCGCGGACATCACGCCGAGCACGCCCGCCGCCAGCAGGTTGCCGGCCGGCACGCCGACCTGGGGCCAGCTCGCGTTGAAGCCGCGCCGTGCCGGGTCACCGTGCTCGATGGACATGAGCACGGCCCCGCCCCACTCGCCGCCCAGGCCCAGGCCCTGCACGAAGCGCAGGGCGGTCAGCAGCAGGGGAGCGGCGACGCCGATCGTCGCGTAGCCGGGCAGCAGGCCGATGAGGAAGGTCGCGGCCCCCATCAGCAGCAGGGTCGCCACCAGCACGTTCTTGCGGCCGACGCGGTCGCCGAAGTGGCCGAACACGACGCCGCCCAGGGGCCTGGCGACGAACCCCACGGAGTAGGTGAGGAGCGCCAGCAGCGTTCCGGTCAGAGGCTCGAAGGTCGGGAAGAAGAGCTTGTTGAAGACCAGAGCGGCGGCCGTGCCGTACAGGAAGAAGTCGTACCACTCCAGTGAGGTGCCGATCAGGCCGGCCACGATGACCCGCCTGGCCTGGGAGCTCGCCATCGCATTCGCTCCTTTGTGAAGGGGATTGAACTTCAACATAAGTATTGTTCAACAATTCGACAAGAACTTTGTTCCATGATTCTCTTGGGCCGTGGACAACGCCGTCGCCGCCCTCGAACACGACCGCGGCCGCCTGGGACGCAGCAGCACCGCGGAGCGGGTCGCCGACATCCTGCGGGACCGGATCGCCGAGGGGCTCTTCGCGCCGGGTCAGCGCCTGTCGGAGGAGGCCATCGGCGCGGCCCTCGGCGTCTCCCGCAACACCCTTCGCGAGGCCTTCCGGCTGCTCGGCCACGAGCGCCTGCTGGAGCACCGGCTCAACCGCGGGGTGTTCGTCCGCGTGCTCTCGGCCGAGGACGTGGCCGACGTCTACCGGGTCCGGCGGGTGATCGAGGGCGCCGCCGTACGCAACAGCCCGCGCGCCGCGCCCGAGGCGTTCGCCGCGATACGGGAGACCGTCGCCGACGCGCTCCGAGCCGCCCGGGAGGACCGCTGGCAGGACGTGGGCACCGCGAACATCCGCTTCCACCAGACCCTGGTCACCCTCAACGGCAGCCCCCGGCTGGACGAGACCATGCGCCAGCTCCTGGCCGAGCTGCGGCTGGTGTTCCACGTGATGGAGAACCCGCGGGCGTTCCACGAGCCGTTCGTGGCCCGGAACCTGGAGCTGCTGGAGCTGATGGAGGCCGGTCGGGTCGCGGAGGCCGAGCGTGCGCTGGAGGATTACCTCGACGACGCCGAGAGGCTCCTCGTGCGGGCCTACACGCCCCACCCGTAGCCCTCCCCCCGACGCCCGCCGCGGCGGGCGCACGCGCCCCGCCCGTGGTCACGGCCGGGGTGGGTCACAATGATCGGATGACCTCGGCTGTCCTGCACGTCCGCGTGATCACCGGCCCCGGCCTGGTCGCCGATCCCCGGCTGCTCGCCGAGGTCGCCGACAGGGAGTTCGCCGCGCTCGGCGTCCGCGGGACCCTCTCGCCCGCCTCCGGGCCGGCCGCGGTGCAGGACGCCCTGGCGGGCGGCGCGGCCTCCTCCGACGTCCTGGTCGTCCTGCCCGGCCCGGACCCCGGGATCAGAGCGCTCATCCCCGCCCATCCCGGCGCCGTCTGGCTCGACCTCACCAGGGCCGATCCCGTCCCGGCCGGGACCTTCCCCGGGCGCCGGGGGGCCTCCGGGGAGACCGGGGAGACCGTGCACTCCACCCACCTGCACGGCCGGGGAGTCTGGGGGCTGGCCTGGGCGATCCGGCACGCCGTGCACCGGCGCCGCCGACCGGCCCGCAGGGTCGCCTACGGCGCCCACCCCGACCAGTGGGCGGAGGTACGGCTCCCGCCGGGACCCCGGGCGGATCCGGCGGCGAACCCGGAGACGAGCCCGGAGACGGGCCCGGATCCCGCGGCGGCTCCGACGGCGGTGCTGCTGCACGGCGGTTACTGGCGGTCGGTCTGGGGCGCGGACCTGATGGACGCGCTCTGCGCCGACCTGGCGGCGCGCGGCTTCGCGTCGTGGAACCTCGAGTACCGCCGCCCCGACCTGCACGGCTGGGCGGCGACGACCGGGGACGTGGCGGCGGGGGTCGCACTGGCCGCGAGGGGCGCCCGGGGCCCGGTCGTGCTGATCGGCCACTCGGCGGGCGGGCAGCTCGCGCTCCGCGCGGCGGCCGACGACCGGCGGGTCACCCTGGCGGTCTCCCTCGCCGGGGTGCTCGACCTGGCCGAGGGCGACCGCAGGCACCTCAGCTCGGGCGCGGTCGCGGCGGCGCTCGGCGGGTCGGTCGCCGAGGCGCCCGACGTCTACGCCCGCTCCAGCCCGATGGAGCGCCTCCCCCTCGGGGTGCCCCAGCTCGTCGTGCAGGGCGACGGCGACGACTTGGACCTGGTGGACCTGGGCCGCCGCTACGCGCGTGCCGCCCGGGAAGCGGGCGACGACGTGACGTACCTGGAGATGGCCGGCGACCACTTCGACGTCATCGACCCCGCCTCGCCGATCTGGCGCGCGACCGCCACGGAGATCGCCGCAGTGATCGCCGCAGTGATCGCCGGACACGGCCGCTGACCCGGGGCCGTACGGGCTGCGGGCGGGGAGCGGACGCGTCCCCGCCCCGTCCCGCCGGACCTCAGGCGGAGGTGAGCGGTCTCCAGGGAACAGGGCTGGAGAGCACCATCATGCTCGACGGGTGCCCGTACGGCGCCAGCCTGTCGATCAGCTCCTCGAACGCGGTCATCGATGCCGTCGCCACCCGCAGCAGGCAGCAGGTCTCCCCGGTCACCCGGTGCACCTCCAGGATCTCCGGCCAGGCCAGCGCCCGCTCGTCGCGGAGCACGCACCGCGGCCCGTAGCACGACATCCTGATCAGCGCCGCCACGCCGCGCCCGGCCAGCGCCGGGTCCACCCGCGCGTGGTAGCCGATGATCACCCCCGACTCCTCCAGCCGCCGCACCCGCTCGGCCACCGCCGGGGCCGACAGGTGCACCCGCCGGGAGAGCTCGCTGTAGGACAACCGCGCGTCGGCCTGCAGCTCAGCCAGGAGTGCCCAGTCCATCGCGTCCATCGTCACACTCCGTCATCCCGTAAGCCGGACACCCCCGGTGCTTTCCGATCCGAAGGTCATCCGCAAAATCACCTTTCCTGCATTATTTCCGGATTCTCTGATTCGGACCACCATGGAAGAGAGAAACGTACGAGGAGGAAAAACCCAGTGAACGGCATCCAGCAGCGCACCGAGCAGGACCGGGCCGAACGGGCCAGGGCCAACGAGGGCCTGCCCACGCTCGGGTTCGACTCCGCCACGCCGTACGACGACTACGTCGGCACCGCGACCCTGCACCGGCTCCAGCACACCGTCACCGACGCCCCCGAGGAGCTCGCGTTCCTGGTCACCACCCAGGTGATGGAGCTCTACTTCGGCCTGCTCCGCTCGGAGTGGCAGCTCGCCCAGCGTCAACTGGACGACGACGACGCCACCGCCGCGACCGCGACGATCAAGCGCACGGTCCGCCACTTCGAGGCGCTCAACGCCGCGTGGGCCTCGCTCAGCTGGCTCACCCCGGGGCAGTTCAACCAGTTCCGCGACGCACTCGGCGAGGCGTCGGGCTTCCAGTCGGCGCTCTACCGCCACGTCGAGTTCCTGCTCGGCAACAAGTCCGAGGCGCTCATCCGCCCGCACCGCCGCAACCCCGAGGCGTACGCGGAGCTGCTGGAGGCACTGGTCCGCCCGAGCCTCTACGACTCGGTGCTGGCCTTCCTCTCCCGCGCCGGTTACGCGGTCCCCCGAGAGGCGGTCGTGCGGGACTTCTCGGCCGACTACCAGCCCAGCCCCGAGGTGGAGGCGGTCTGGGCCGAGGTGTACGGCGGGCCGCTCGCCCCGCTGGCCGAGGCGCTCACCGACCTGGCCGAGCAGTTCTCCGACTGGCGTTACCGGCACCTGATGGCGGTGCGCCGCTCGATGGGCGCCAAGCCGGGCTCCGGCGGGTCCAGCGGACTGACCTGGCTGGAGCGGAGCATGCGGCGCGAGATCTTCCCCGAGCTCTGGACGGCCCGCACGCTCATGTGAGGTGACCGCCGCGAGCTCCGCACAGCACGTTCATGCGAGACGACTGTGAGGTGACAGTGTGGACGATCCCCCCAGCGGCCCCCCTCGCGGACGCGCCGCCGACGATCCCCCCGAGGTGGCCGTCGTCGGCGCCGGCCTGGTCGGCTGCCTGCTGGCCTGCTTCCTGGCCCGGCGCGGCCATGCGGTGACGCTCTACGAGCGGCGGCCCGACCCCCGCGAGGCGGGCGGCGGGCGGAACCGCTCGATCAACCTGGCGATCTCCGAACGCGGCCTCGACGCCCTGCGCCGGGTCGGCCTGGACGAGACCGTGCTCAAGGCGGCCCTGCCGATGTCCGGCCGGATGATGCACGCCCCCGACGGCACGCTCGGCTTCCAGCCCTACAGCGCCGACGGCCGCCGGGCGATCAACTCCATCAGCCGGTCCGCGCTGAACCGCACACTGCTGGAGGCCGCGGACGCCTTCCCCGGAGTGCGGCTCCGCTTCCGGCACCGGCTCACCGGCCTGGACCCCGAGACCGGCCGGATGGAGTTCGACACCCCCGGCGGACCGGTCGCCGCCGTCTCGCCGGTGATCCTCGGCGCCGACGGCGCGGGCAGCGCGGTCCGGGCCAGGCTCCAGGTCAGGCCGGGGTTCGACCTGCACCAGGAGTATCTGGACTACGGCTACAAGGAGCTCACCATTCCGGCGAAGGACGGCGACTTCGCCCTCGACCCCGGGGCGCTGCACATCTGGCCGCGCGGCCGGTCCATGATGATCGCCCTGCCCAACCCGGACCGTTCCTTCACCTGCACGCTGTTCTGGCCGGAACGGGAACTCGCCGAGCTGGACACTCCCGCGAAGGTGGAGCGGGCCTTCGCCGAGCACTATCCCGACACCCGCGGCCTCATCCCGGACCTGGCCGCCGGATACGCCCTCAACCCGGTCGGCCACCTGGTCACCGTCCGCTGCTCTCCCTGGACGGTCCTCGGCCGGGCCGCCTCGGTCGGGCTGATCGGCGACGCCGCGCACGCGATCGTCCCCTTCTACGGCCAGGGAGCCAACTGCGGCTTCGAGGACTGCGTCGAGCTGGACCGCTGCCTGTCGGAGACCGGCGACGACTACGCGGCGGCCCTGGCCCTGTACGAGGCCCGCCGCAAGGCCAACACCGACACCATCGCCCGTCTGGCCCTGGACAACTTCGTGGAGATGCGCGACAAGGTCGCCTCCCGCGCCTTCCTGGCCCGCAAACGCGTCGAGCACACCCTGGAACGCGTCCTGCCCGGCCGCTACGTCTCCCGCTACGAGCTGGTCTCCTTCAGCACCGTCCCCTACGCCGAGGTCGAGCGCCGCGTCGCCCGCCAGCGGCGGTGGGCCGTCACCGCGGGGGTCCTGGGCGCTGCGGCCGCGGCGGGCGCGGTGCTGGGAGCACGTTCCCTGCTGGGCGGCCGTTGACTCCAGGGGCCCAAGGGCTCCGAAGGTCAAGGGCTCCGAAGGTCAAGGCCGCGGCCTGCCGGGCGCGCCGGGGCTGACGCCCGAACACAGGCCGGAGCGCAGGGCGGCGGTCAGGGCGGTGATCGCGGGACGGGCGGCGGCGCCGCGCCGGAAGGCGATCCGGGTACGGCGGCGCATGGGCAACGCGGTGAGCCGGACGCCCTCGGGCGGATCCTCCGCGCCGAGCTCCGGCACCAGCGCCGCCCCCTGGCCGATCGCGACCATCGCCAGGACCGTGGCGAAGTCGTCGATGTGGTGCCGGATCCGGGGGGCGAACCCGGCGGCCTGGCAGGCCCGGACGGTCATCGCGTGGCAGAGCGTGCCCGGGGTGGACGCGATCCACGCGGCGTCGCGCCACGGCAGGAGCGCGGTGCGCGCCGAGGCGGCCGCCTCCGGCCCGTCCGGGGGAACGGAGGCGGCGGCGCGGGACGTCACCAGGTACATGGGCTCTTCGAGGAGAGGGATGGAGTCCAGGGCGAGGTCGGGTTCGGTGGGGACGAAGTCGTACTCGTGGACCAGCGCCACGTCCAGGTCGCCGGCGCGCAGGCGGGGAGCGACCTCGGCGGGGTCGATCTCGTCGACCATCGGCTCCAGGGCCGGATGCTCCCTGGCCAGGGCGGCCAGGGCCGCGGGCAGGAGGGCGCGGGTCGCCGTGGGGAAGGCGCCGATCCGGACGGTCCCGGTCAGGCCGGTCCGGGCGACCGCCAGCTCGGCCGCGGCCTGCTCCAGCCGCTCCAGTACGGCCTCGGCGTGGCCGACCAGCGCGATCCCCGCCGGGGTGAGCGCGACCCGGCGGCCGGTGCGCTCCAGCAGCGCCACTCCGGCCTCCCGTTCCAGGGCGGCGAGCTGCTGGGAGACCGCCGAGGGGGTGAACGTCAGAGCCTCGGCCACCGCGGCGATCGTGCCGCGGTAGGAGAGTTCGCGGAGCAGGCGGAGCCTTCGCACGTCGAGCATCAGTTCAGCTTAATAGTCTGAGAAGAAACGCGAACTGGACCTGCACGGTCAGTGGCGGTCAGGCTCGGGGCATGAACCTCTCCGGTGTGTACGTCCCCCTGATCACCCCCTTCGCCGAGGACGGCGAGGTCGCCGCCGGCGCGCTCGACGGCCTGGCGCGCGCCGTACTCGACGGCGGAGCGGCCGGGCTGGTCGCCCTCGGCACCACCGCCGAGGCCGCCATGCTCGCCGAGGAGGAGCGCCGGGCGGTCGTCGGGATCTGCGCGCGGGCCTGCCGGGAGCACGGGGCGACGCTGATCGTCGGGGCCGGGTCGAGCGACACGCGCGGCTCGGCCGAGGCGTTGCACGCCCTCAAGGACGTCGCGGACGCCGCCCTGGTCACCGTCCCCTCGTTCGTCCGCCCGTCGGAGGCGGGGGTGCTCGCCCACTTCACCGCGCTGGCCGGGCAGAGCCCGGTGCCGCTGATCGTCTACAACGTCCCCTACCGGACCGGGCAGTCCGTCGGCGCCGCCACGCTGCGCGAGATCGGCGAGCTGCCCATGGTGGCGGGGGTAAAGCACGCGGTCGGCGGCGTCGACGCCGACACCGTCGCGCTGCTGGCCGACCTCCCCGAGGGCTTCGCGGTCCTCGCCGGGGACGACCCGTTCTTCTCCGCCGTGCTCGCCCTGGGCGGATCCGGCGGCATCCTCGCCTCGGCGCACCTCGCCACCGCCCGGTTCGCCGAGCTGGCCGAGGCCTGGGCGGCCGGGGACGTCACCCGCGCCCGCGCCCTCGGCCACCGCCTGTCGGCCATGTCGTCGAGCCTGTTCACCGAGCCCAACCCGACCGTCCTGAAGGGAGTGCTGCACGCCCAGGGCCGGATCCCCACCGCCTCGGTACGGCTCCCGCTCGTCCCCGCCCGGCGGGAGTCGGTCGAGGCGGCGCTGCGGCTGCTGTGACCGCGCGGCCGCCGTGACCGCGGCGGGCCGGGCGGGTCAGACGGCCTGGCAGCCGGGGCACCAGAACAGGTTGCGGCCGACGAGCGCCTCGGTGCGGACCTCGGTCTCGCAGACCAGGCAGGGCATGCCCGAACGGCGGTAGACGTAGACCTCGCCGCCGTGGTCGTCGATCCGGGGCGGGCGGCCCATCGCCTCGGGCGTGTGCTCGGGCCGTACCGTGTCGATCCTGCCCGCCCGCACGCCGTCGGCCATGAGGAGCACCAGGTCGGCCCAGATCGCCTCCCACCGCTCGCGGGTCAGCTCCCGGCCGGGCGTGGCCGGGGCGACGCCCTGGCGGAAGAGCACCTCGGCCCGGTAGATGTTGCCCACCCCCGCGACCACCGACTGGTCCATCAGCAGGGCCCCGACGGACGTGCGGCTGCGGGCGATCCGCCGCCAGGCCAGGTCCGGGTCGGCGTCCGGGCGCAGCGGGTCGGGCCCGAGCCGGGCGTGCAGGGCCTTGACCTCGGCGGGCTCCAGCAGCTCGCAGGTGTTGGGGCCGCGCAGGTCGGCGTAGTGGCGGGCGCCGGTCAGGCGCAGCCGCACCTCGCCGACGGGTGGGAGGACCGGGACCTGGGCGAAGGCGTACTTGCCGTAGATGCCGAGGTGGACGTGGAGCCACCGGTCGTCGTCGAAGCCGAGCAGCAGGTGCTTGCCGTGCGCGTCGGCCTCCCGGAGCACCCGCCCGTCGATCCGCAGGGCTCCGGCGGCGAACCTTCCCTGGGGGCTCTCGGCGCGCACGGTGTGGCCGCAGAACAGCCGCCGGTGCTCGGCGGCCAGGCGGTGGATGGTGTGTCCTTCGGGCATGGTGCAGGTTATCCGGCCTTCTCGGCTCGTGCGGTCTTCTGGGCGGCTCCGGGCAGCCCGGCGGCTCCGGCCCGCCCGCCCGCAGGGGGAGCGGCGGGCTCACGGCGGACGAGTGCGTGCGCGGCCGCGGCCAGGGCGGCCCCGGCGGCGTAGGCGACCAGGTCCATCGCGCCGAACGTGCTGCCGAGCACCAGCCTGGCCAGCACGCTCGCCTCCGACAACGCGGCGGGCACCGGCGTGAGCTGGGCCAGCTCCACCGCCCAGCTGAGCGCCACCGCCCCGGCCGCGGCCCGGACCGGGGCGACGCCGGGCCGCACGAGCACCACCAGCGTGTACACGAGCACGGTGTAGAGGGCATCGCCGCCGTACTTGGCGAACCAGCCGTCGGCGACCGCGCGCAGGGTCAGGCCGGCGGCGACGGTGACGACGGCGACCAGGGCGGCGGGCAGGCGGGTGCGGAGGGCGGGAGGCACCGCTCCACGATAACGACCGCCGGTCCCGGCCGGCACGCCGGTCAGGGCAGCCGCCACACCACCGGCAGGCCCCTGCCGCCGCCTCCGACTCCCCGCCCGGCCGGACCCGGGTGTGCAACGCGACGCGCATGCCGTACCTCCGTTGATCGGAGACCGTTATAGCAGTCATCCGATCAATTGTGGCTCTTCGGCCGGAGATCAGGGCAGGGGAGGCAGGCGGGAACCGTACAGCCAGGAGGTGAAGAACGTCTCGGACGACCTCGGGGCGTACTCCCGGGCGAGGTCGAGGAACATCTCCGTGGTGACCGAGCCGTGCCGGTTCTCGCTCGTCCAGGCGCGCAGCAGCGCGAAGAAGGCCAGGTCTCCGAGAGTGGTGCGGAGCGCGTGCAGGGTGAGGGCGCCGCGCTTGTAGACGCGGTCGTCGAACAGGTTGCGCGCCCCGGGGTCGGCCAGCACGAAGTCCTGGGGGAGGGCGGCCAGGCGGCGGTGCCAGTGGGCCGCGTGCTGGGCGGCGGACGAGCCGCCGGACACCTCCGACCATATCCACTCCGCGTAGGCCGCGAATCCCTCGTGCAGCCAGATGTCACGCCAGTCGGCCACCGTCAGGCTGTTGCCGAACCACTGGTGCGCCAGCTCGTGGGCGACCAGCCGCTCCTCGCCGCGCGCCCCGTCCACGTGGTTGGCACCGAAGATCGACATCCCCTGCGCCTCGACCGGGATCTCCAGCTCGTCCTCGGTCACCACCACGGTGTAGGAGCCGAACGGGTACGGCCCGAACCGCTCGGTGAAGGCCGTCATCATGCGGTCCTGCCGCCCGAAGTCGTTGCGTACCCGGCGGGCGAGCGCGGGCGGGTGGAACGCCTGCATGCGGGGTCCGAGCTCCGTCCGCCGGTAGCGGCCGATCTGCACGCTCGCCAGGTACGGCGCCATGGGTTCGGCCTGCTCGTACACCCAGGTCGTGGCCGCCGCGGCATCCCGCCGCTCCACCAGCTCCCCGTTGGCGACCACCGTGTACGGCGAGGCCGTGGTGACCTCGATCCGGTAGGAGGCCTTGTCGTCCGGCCGGTCGTTGCAGGGGAACCACGACGGGGCCCCGATCGGCTGGCCGGCCACGATCACACCGTCGGCGAGCTGCTCCCAGCCGAGACCGCCCCAGTGGCTGGAGACCGGCCGGGGGCTGCCCGCGTAGCGGACCTCGACGGTGAACGGCCCCGGCCGCAGCCGCGCCTGCGCGACGCGCAGCTTGCCCCCGCGGTGGGTGAAGCGGGCCGTACGGCCGTCGACCAGCACCTTGCCGACCCGGAAGGCGCCGAGGTCCAGGCAGAGGTGCTCCAGCGGCCGGACGGCCTGCGCTGACAGGCGGGCGACGGCGTCGAGCCGGTCGGCGCCGATCCGGTAGTCCAGGGACAGGTCGTAGTGGCCGACCCGGTAGCCGTCCTCGCCGTGCGAGGGGAAGTAGGGGCGGTGGTGGGTGGTGCTCAGAACTCTGCTCACGTCCTCTGCGGGTGCGCCGTCCATGCTGCGATCGGGTTGCCGAACCAGCGCGTTCCCGGCGGCACGGACTCGCCGCGCATCACCAGGGACGCCGGCCCGACCGTGGTGTTCTCCCCCACCGTCGCCGCGGGCAGGACCACCCCGTGCGGGCCGAGCGTCGCGCCGTTCCGCAGGACGACAGTATCGATGCTCATGACCCGGTCGTGGAACAGGTGCGTCTGCAGGACGCACCCCCGGTTCACGGTCGCGCCGTCGCCCAGGGCGACCAGGTCGATCTCGGGCAGCCAGTAGGTCTCGCACCACACCCCCCGGCCGATCCGCGCGCCCATCGAGCGCAGCCAGAGGTTGAGCGGGGCCGTGCCCAGCCACGCGTGGGCGAACCACGGTGCGGCCAGCAGCTCCACGAAGTTGTCGGCCAGCTCGTTGCGCCACACGAACGAGCTCCACAGCGGCCGGTCGCCCGCGGAGATCCGGCCGACGATCAGCCACTTGGCGGCGGTGGCGACCGCCGCGGCGAGCACGCCCGCCCCGGCCGCCACGACGCCGGTCAGCAGCGCCGTGACCGCGACGCCGTACTCCCGCAGGAGCCACTCCAGGGCGGCGACCACGAGTACGGCGAGCGCGACCGTGGCCATCGCCGGGACGAGCCGGCAGAGTTCGACGGCGGCGCGGGCCGCCTTCAGCCGCACCGGCGGGTCGTAGGTGCGGCTGCGGTCGCCGTCCTCGGCGGTGCGGCGCAGCTCGACCGGGGGCATGCCCAGATAGGACGAGCCCGCCTTGGCCTTCTTCGGCGCGGCCGACAACACCGCGACCAGCCCGTCCCTGGGCACCTTCCGGCCGGGCGCGGTCATCCCCGAGTTGCCGAGGAAGGCGCGCTTGCCGATCCGCACGCGGTCCACCCGGAAACGCCCGCCGTCCAGCTCGTACGGCGCGACCATGGTGTCGTCGGCGAGGAACGCGCCGTCCCCGACCGAGGTCATCGAGGGCAGCGCCAGCACGGTGGAGAGCTCCACGTCCCGGCCGACCTTCATGCCCAGGGCACGCAGCCAGGCGGGGGTGGCCGCGCTCGCGTACAGCGGGAAGAGCCAGACCCGGGCCATCGCCATCAGCCGGCCCGTGGTCCACGCCTGCCAGGCCTGGCGGCTGTGCACCGGGTGCAGCCCGGCGCGCAGGCCCACGGCCAGCAGCCGGACCACGACCACGACGGTCAGCGCGAAAACCGCCATCGAGGCCACGGTGGCGAGCGGCACGCGGTACAGGGCGTCGGCGAGGGTGCCGCGGGTCAGCAGGAGCAGTCCGGGGGCGGCGGCGGCGATCGGGACGAGGCCGAGCGTCAGCGCGGTGAGCCCGTAGACCGCCGCCCAGAGCCGGGAGCGCGGCGGACGGGGGGCGGAGGACCGGCGCGCCTTGCCCGTCCGCACCGCGGGCACGCCCGCCCAGCGCTCTCCGGCCGGCACCGGGCCGGCCACCGCCGAGCCGGGGAGGATCTGGGCGTTCTTCCCGACCCGCGCTCCGGGGAAGAGCGTGGAGCGGGCGCCGACCACGGCGCCCGCTCCGATCCTGATCTCGCCGACGTGCACCCGGTCGCCGTCGATCCAGTACCCGCTCAGGTCGGTCTCGGGCTCGACCGCCGCGTTCCTGCCGAGCTTCAGCATGCCGGTGATCGGCGGAGGGGAGTGCAGGTCCGCGTCGGCGCCGACCGTCGCGCCGAGTGCGCGGGCGTAGTGGGTGAGCCAGGGGGCGCTGGAGACCTCGGCCACGCCCAGCCGCTCGGCGAGCTGCTCGGCGAACCAGAGACGCAGGTGGACGGCGCCGCCCCGGGGGTAGGTGCCGGGCTCCAGGCCGCGCAGCAGCAGCCGGGCGCTCCCCGCGGCCAGCGCGATCCGCCCGGCGGGGGTGACGAACACCAGGCCGCCCAGCAGGACCTGCCACCACGGTACGGCCGGCGCCCACGGCAGGCCGGCGAGGTTGTTGAACGCGGCCAGGCCGACCAGCCAGCGCATCCCGCCTGCGGTGAGCAGGACCACGGTGAGCACGACCTGCGCGATCGCGGTGCGGCGCGGCACGGGCGCGACGACCCGGCCGGCGGTCACGATCTGCGGGGCCTCCAGCGCGGACAGGCGCGCGGCGAGCGCACCGAGCGTCGGGTGCTCGTAGAGGTCTCCGGCGGTGACCGCCGGGTACCGCGCCCTCAGGGCCGAGACCAGCCGGGCCGCGGCCAGGCTGGTGCCGCCCTCGGCGAAGAAGTCCCCCTCGGTCACGCCGAGGACGTCCCGCCAGCGCTCCGCCACCCAGAGATCGACGCCGGCGTCCGCTCCGGGACCGTCCCCGGCGCCGGTCAGCGGCCAGGGGAGGGCGTCGCGGTCGATCTTGCCGGAGGTGCGGGTCGGCAGGTCGTCCACGACGGCGAGCCGCGGCACCAGCGCGGCGGGCAGCGCGTCCCGCAGCCGGTCCCTGGCCTCCTCCTGGTCGAACCCCTCTCCCGGCACGACGTAGCCGACGAGGAGCTGGTGTCCGCCGCCGGTCGTGCGGACCGCCGCGGCCGCCCCGCTCACTCCGGGCAGCGCCTGCAGGGCCGCATCCACCTCGCCCAGCTCGATCCGGCGCCCGCCGAGCTTGACCTGCTCGTCCGCCCGCCCGCCGAAGACCAGCCCCTCGGGCTCGGCCCGGACCAGGTCACCGCTGCGGTAGGCCCGCTCCCAGCCGAGGGACGGAAGCGGGGCGTACTTCTCCGCGTCCTTGTCCGGGTCGAGGTAGCGGGCCAGGCCGACTCCGCCGATGACCAGCTCACCGCTCTCGCCCATGGCGACCGGCTCCCCGGCGGGGTCCACGACCGCCAGGTCCCAGCCGTCCAGCGGCAGCCCGATGCGGACCGGTCCCTCCCCGGTCAGCGGGGCGGCGCAGGCGACCACCGTCGCCTCGGTCGGGCCGTAGGTGTTCCACACCTCCCGCCCGGGCACGGCCAGCCGCTCGGCCAGCTCGGGCGGGCAGGCCTCGCCACCGAAGATCAGCAGCCGGACGTCGTCGAGGCTCTCCGTCGGCCACAGCGCCGCCAGGGTCGGGACCGTGGAGACGACCGTGATGCCCATCTCGGTCAGCCACGGGCCGAGGTCCATGCCGGTGCGCACCAGCGACCGGGGCGCGGCGACCAGGCACGCGCCGTGCCGCCAGGCCAGCCACATCTCCTCGCAGGAGGCGTCGAAGGCCACGGAGAGCCCGGCCAGGACCCGGTCGCCGGGGCCGATCGGCTCGTCCTGGAGGAACAGCCGGGCCTCGGCGTCCACGAACGCCGCCGCGCTGCGGTGGGTGACCGCGACGCCCTTGGGCTTGCCGGTCGACCCCGAGGTGAAGATGATCCACGCGTCGTCGTCCGGGCCGGGCCGTACGGCCCCGGACGCCGGCAGTGCGGAGGGGAGGGCAGGAGTCGCGGCCGGGCCGTCGGTCCCGGGACCCCTCGTGCCCTCCGGCAGGCGGTCCCAGGAGTCGAGGACGATGACCTTCTCGCCCTCGACGACGGCCGCCGACACCCCCGCCTCGGAGAAGACCAGCTCGGCTCGCTCGTCGGGGTCGTCGGCGTCCACCGGGACATAGGCCGCGCCGACGGCGAGCACGGCCAGGATCGCGACGTACAGGCCGGTCGTGCCCGACGGCACCCGCACCCCCACCCGGTCGCCGCGGCCGATCCCGGCCTCCCGCAGCTCACCGGCGAGCCGGTCCACCTCGGCGCGCAGGCCGAGGTAGTCGAGGCGGGTCCGCCCGTCATCGAGCGCGGCCTCGTGCGGGTGGAGCCTGACGGTGCGGTCGAGGATGTCGATCAGCGTCCTCCCGGCGGGAGCCTCCCCTCCGGGGAAGACCGCCTGACGCGGCGCATGCCGGATACCGGGATCGTTAGGGCGCAAAGAATCTCTCCCAGTCGCGTGACCGTGACTCCCGTCAGACTACGCGCGCGGTCCGGGCCGCCCTGGGATGCCACTCCTTAGCTCCGTATGTCAACGACTGCCGGGACTGGTGCTATTCCTGCATCGCGCGTGACATATCTCCCTATATATGCACCTTATGGTAACTGAGATGCTACTTAGGGTGATATAGCATCATTTCGGGGTAACCAGCCTGACGACCCCTCACCAGTGCGGTGGAGTTCGCGCCTGCCGCCCGTCCGAGGAAGTTGGTCATTCATGAGAAGTGTCATCTTGCCGGATGCCGGGCTCGCCACCGATCTGCCGCCGACGCTCGACCCCGCCTTCCCGCCCCCCGGGCAACCGGCAGCCCTCCCCGCACCGGGCACCGTCACCGCCCTGCCGCCGGCCGCCGCCGGCCTGGAGCTTCTGATCGGCCCCGCAACGGACCGCATCGTCGTCACCCTCGTCGGGGACCTGACGATGTCGACCGCCTACATCCTCGGACGCGCCCTGACCGAACTGGTCGACCAGGGCCACCGTTTCCTCGTGCTCGACGCCAGCGCGCTCGGCTCTTGCGACGGCGCCGGGTGGACGCTGCTCCTCGGAATCCGCTGGCGGCTGGCCACCGTCTCGGGACACCTCAGACTCACCGGACTGGCCCCGCGGCTCGTGCGCTCGTGCGTGCAGCTGGAGCTCGCCGAGGTGTTCGGGCTGGACGGGGCCTGAGCCGGCCGCAGCAGGAAAGCTCAACCCCTGCGCAGCTCCAGGGCCAGGGAACGCAGCCAGGGCTCCGCGAAGGCGGGCTCCGCCGCGACCCGGCGGGCGAGCGCCTCCCGCACCTCCCGGCCGCGGCCGCGATCCACGAGCGTGACGGCCTGGGCGAGCGCACGCAGGGCTTTCTCGTCGCGGCGGGGTACGGAGACGGCCTCATCGGACCACAGGGCGCGCCGGAACGACGGCGTGATCTTGTGCTGCTCGTTGCCGAGGTAGCTCCAGACCCAGGGCTCCACGGACACGCCGACCACGGACCTGCGGGGCAGATCGCCGGTCCAGGAGGCCTCCTGCCACCAGCGCCGGGTGTGGGGGCCGGTCTTCTCACGTGAGGTGATGCCGAGGAAGCGCAGCTTGAGGCGGATGACCTCCCAGCTCTCGCGCTCGTCGCCGATCCAGTCGCGCAGGAGCCCGTACAGATGGGTGAAGGTGGCCCCGCCGTACACCAGGTCGGCGAAGACGACCGGGCGCCGACGGCGGGCCAGGCCGTACGGGGTGACGCCCAGCCCTTCGAGGTTGACCCGCAACTGCCGGATCTCGGCGGGCTGGAGGGGCTCCTCGAACCGGTGGGAGAACGGGAGCAGGTGGAGCCGGTCCCGGTGCGAGGTCCGGGCCAGGGCCCCGGCGAGGAGGTCGTGGAGGCTGTCGGCGGAGCGGCCGACGAAGTGCAGGTCCCCGTTGGCGCTGCGGGCCAGGACCTTGGCGGCGCACTCGATCAGTTCGGGCAGGTAGGGCGGGTCGTGCTCGGGACGGCCCTCCAGGAGGCCGCCGAGCCGGTCGTGACGGACCAGATCCCAGCGGAACGGCCGGTTCGGAACCGTCACGGGCTCTGCAGACAGGGCACGTTCATGTCATCAGGGTGACCAACCGGGCTCCGGCCGGGCAACCGAATTAACCGGCGGAAGCAGATCCGCGGCCGGGAGGCGCGGACCCGTCATCCCCCGTGCTGCCACGGCAGCCGGACCGGCTCGGCGGGCAGCCCGACCTCTTCGCGCGGGTCTGCCGTATCGCGGGCCTACTCCCGGTGCCGTATGAGCGGTGCCTCCTCATCCCGGTGCCGTAGGAGCGGAAGTCCTCCCCGGGCGGACGACCCGGACTCGGCGGCCGGGCGACGATTGCGGCCATGAGAACCTCAGCCGGATACATCCACGGGGCCGCGCTGCTGGCCACCGGGCTGCTCGCGGGAGCCTTCGGGTACGGCGCCGCCAACGTGGTCCCCACCTTCGGAGCCGTCCCGCTGGACGTGCGCCTGACCTTCCACACCGCGATGATGAAGGTCAACGAACCGGTCATGCAGAGCGCGATGGCGCTGGCGATCCTGTCCTCCTTCGCGCTGGCCGTGGTGGCCCGCGGCCTGCCGCGGCGGTTGGCGGCCGGGGCGGGCGCCCTGGCGGTGACCTCGCTGCTGGTGACGGTGTTCGGCAACGTCCCCCTGCACGCCCACATCCGGCGATGGGCCGCCACGACCGTCCCGGCCGGCCACACGGAGATCCTGCAGCGGTGGGAGCTCTTCCACACCGTGCGCACCCTGGCCGCACTGGCCGCCTTCACATTGATGATCGTCATCGCCGTTTCCGGCCGGCCCGCCGTCCGATGAAGAAGCGAAGAATCATCAAGGTCGTCGTTGCGGTGCTCGCCGTCCTGATCGGGTTGCCGGCGGCGGGAGTCGCTGGGCTTCTCCTGTGGGACGGCGGTATCGACACCGATCCGCGCAGGGAGCTCCTCCCCGGTGTCCGGCTCGATCTGCGGACGGCCGTGACGCGGCACGGCCCGGTCGAGTACGACCTGTACGGCACGGAAGGCCCCGTGCTGCTGTCGGTCCACGCCGGACTCGGCGGAGCCGACCAGGGGCGGCTGTTCGCCGGCTGGCTGCAGAAGGACGGGTTCCGCATCCTGAGCCCCTCACGGCCGGGCTACCTCGGAACCCCGCTGGAGAGCGGCCGGACCAGCGAGGAACAGGCCGACCTGCTCGCCGCGCTGCTGGACGAACTCGGCATCGACCGGGTGGGAGTCCTCGCGGTCTCAGCCGGGAGTCCGGTGGGCTACGCCTTCGCCGCACGCCATCCGGATCGGGTCTGGGGTCTGGTCTCCATCGGCGGAGTGAGCATGCCGCGGTCCTCCGAGGCGGGCTCGTCGCTGCGCAGAACGTTCCTGAACACCGTCGGCCAGAAACTCGCCCTGCTGACGGCGGAGGTCTCGTTCGAGACCATCGTCGCGGGAACCCTGAACGAGACCAGCACCTTCACCGAGAAGCAGCGCGCCGAACGCGTCTCGTACATCATGAACACATCGCACGTGCGTGAGTTCTTCGAAGCGATGTTCAGCACGACGTTCCCCTACCAGCAACGCTGGGCGGGCACCGACAACGACGCGGCGCAGGCCCGGCGCGGTGGTCCGCCTCTGGAGCGGGTTGCGGCTCCGACCCTGCTGGTCCATGGAACGCAGGACGGCGACGTGCCGTTCGACCACGGGAAGTTCGCAGCCGAGCGGATACCCGGCGCGGCACACCACTGGATGGAGCACGGCGACCACCTGGGCTTCTGGCTCGGCCCGGAGGCGGGCGAGGCGCAGGCCGCGGCGAGAGCGTTCCTCCGGCGGCACGCGCCGGGTGAATGAGCGCCTGCCCCGTCGGGCCCGGCGTCCGGGCAGGCCGTACCGGTGTCGCCGGTCCACTGCCGCGGAGCGGGCGGGGCGTGCGAGCCGGACCTACGGCGTCGCCGCCCGCTCTCGCGCCGCCCGGGCGCCGACGGCATCCGCGAGCTCCGGCGGCAGCGGGTACGGACGTTCCTCCGGGAGGAGGGCCGCCGCCCGGTCGCCGCTCCGGACGGCGGCGTGGATGTCGTGGACGCGATCGGTGATGTCGGTGATCGAGACGGTCCAGTCGCCGACGTAGCGGCGCACGGCCTCGCCGGACAGGCCGATCTGGATCGACCGGTGCGGCAGGGCGTTCAGGCCGAGATTGCGCTCGGGGTCCCACTGGACGCGCACCGGGCTCCGCCGCAGCCGCTCCGCCCAGGAGGCGCGATCGGCGGGACCGGCGTCGCGGCCGTGGTGGCTGGGGCACGAGTGCGCCAGAGCCCATTCGAAGCCCTCGCGGGTGATCTCGATGGCCAGGACCCGGGTCTGGCCGGGCTTGGTGGCCCAGCCGCAGCGGTACATCATCCACAGGAACGACGGTTTGATCCAGGTCATCCGCTCCCGCTTGAACGGCGGGACGAAGCGCTGCGCCGCGACGGCCGGTCCGGCGACGGCCGGGTCGTAGGCCTGGTAGACGGTGATCGACTCCTCGGTGTAGGCGGCGCGGATCTGTCGGTAGGGCGCGTTCACGCAACTCAGTCTGGCGAGACCGGTGTCCGCCGGGCAACGGGATTACCGTTCCTCATCGGTGGGCGGGAGTGCATCCCGGCCCGGCGGTGAAGGGCAGCGACCGGTAGCGGCGGACGTAGTGTCCCGAGGCGAAGACACCGCGCCCGGGATCGACGGTGAAGTGCGGGAAACGGACCAGCAGCTCCTCCAGGGCGACCCGACCCTGCAACCGGGCGACGGCCGCGCCGAGGCAGTGGTGGGCGCCGTGGCCGAAGGTCAGGATCCGGCCGGGACGCCGGGTGATGTCGAACCGTTCGGCGTCCGGGCCGAATTCGCGGGGGTCGCGGTTGGCGGCGGCGTACAGCAGCAGGACCTTGCGGCCTTCGGGAATCAGGGCGCCGCCCATGCGCACGTCGCGGGTGGCGACCCGGGCCAGCCCCTGGACCGGGCTGGTCAGCCGGAGCAGTTCCTCGACCGCCGCCGGGATGAGCGCGGGCTCGCGCGCCAGCAGCGCGCGCTGCTCGGGATGGGCGGTCAGCAGCTCGCAGGCGCCGCCGAGCAGCCCGGTGGTGGTGTCGTTGCCGCCGGCCACCATGGTGAAGGCGAAACCGAGGATGCGCAGCAGGCCGATCGGGTCGTCGTCGCCGTAGGCCGCGACGAGCGCGGAGATCGTGTCGTCGCCGGGGTCGGTGCGGCGCCGCTGGGCCAGGTGGGCGAAGTATTCCAGCAGATCGTTCATCGATTTGGCGACGGCCTGCGGGTCGCCGCCCGCGGCAGCGGCTACGATCTGCTCGGTCCAGTCGTCGAACCGGGCCCGGTCCGGCTCGGGAACCCCGAGATAGTGCGCGACCACGAAGCTGGGCAGCGGCTTGAACAGCTCGGCGACGATGTCGACCTCGGGGGCCGGACCGCGGGTCAGGACGCGGGCGACGCGGTCCAGGCGTTCGGTCACGAACCGGCGAACGGCCGGCTCGATCTCGACGACCCGGCGCGGGGTGAAGCCTCCGCTGACGAGCTTGCGGAACTCGGTGTGCTCGGGCGGGTCCAGCATCACCATCGGTGCCGCCTCCTCCACGCCGAGCCGCTCCCGCTCGCCGTAGACGTGGGTCAGGCCCTGGGCCGAGGAGAAGGCCGCGGTGTCGAGGGCTGCCGCCCATACGTCGGCGAAGCGCGACATCACCCAGTAGTCCCCCTCGGGGACGTGGTGCACCGGATCGTGATCACGCAGACCGGCGTACATGGGGAAGGGGTCACGCCACGACTCGCCGGACCGGAGGGTGAAGGGTTGTGCCACATCAGTCGGCATGCCGTGATCGTGAGACCTGTTCGGATCCGTGTCAAGATCCGGATGATGCGGCGAGGTGGTAGAGAAGGATCATGCGACCCGAGCTCGGTCAGGTGCTGCACTTCTCCGAGGATCCGCAGATCACCCGGTTCGTCCCGCACATGGCGCCCACCGCGCAGCAGCCGGAGGCGTACGTGTGGGCGGTGGACGCCGATCGCTGCCCCGACTACTGGTTTCCCCGCCAGTGCCCGCGCGCCATGGCCTGGACCGTGCCGGACACGACGGAGGCCGACCGGGAGCGGATCATCGGCCCCGGCTGCGGCCGGCGGGTCCACGCGATCGAGTACGGCTGGCTGGAGGCGTTCCTGACCGTCCGCCTGTACGGCTACCGCCTGCCCGCGGAGAGGTTCGCGCCGTTCGGGGAGCCGGTCCCGAACGCGATGGTCGCCACCGGACCCGTCGAACCCCTCGGCCCGCCGGAACCGGTCGGCAGCCTGCTGGAACTGCACCGGGAGGCCGGGATCCAGCTCAGGCTCCTGGACAACCTGTGGGAGTTCTGGGATGCGGTGACCGCCAGCACCCTGGGCTGGAGCGGCATCCGCCTGCGCAACGCCGCCCCCCGGCGGGGGAGCGCCTGACCGAGGGACGGTCTCTCTCAGAGGCCTGCGTCGTGCGACTCGGGGTCGCGGGCGAGTATCGATCGGCCGCCGTCGACCGGGAGGGTCGCGCCGTTGACGAAGCTCGCCTCCTCGGAGAGCAAGTGAACGATCGCGGCGGCGACCTCCTCGGAACGGGCCACCCGGCCGAGCGGGTGCAGCAGGCCCATCTCCCGCTCGATCCGGGCGGCGTCATGGGGATTCCGCCGGTCGAGGAACTCGTCGTAGCGTTCGGTGCGGACCGAGCCCGGCGCGACGGCGTTGACGCGGACGCCGTACGGGCCGTACTCGACGGCGAGCGCGCGGGTCAGCCCCTCGATCGCCGCTTTGGCCGTCACGTATGGCGTGCAACCCGGCACTGCCCGGCGGGCCTGGTGCGAGGAGACGTTGACGATCGCCCCGCCCGTCCCCGCCGCGAGGAAACGGCGGATCGCCGTGGCGCACCCGGTGACGGCGGGGGTGAGGTTGGCCGTGACGAGATCGAGCAGCACGCGCGTGGAGTCTGAGTGGACGGAGGCGTCCCGGAACACCGCCGCGTTGTTGACCCAGCCGGTGAGGGCTCCCGCCTCCTGCGCGGCGTCGGCGGCCCGCTCCACGACGGCCTCGTCGGCGGCGTCACCGATCACGGCTGTGACGCGGGCCCCCGACGGGTGGCCGTCCGTCCAGGCCAGCGCGGCGGGGTCGAGCTCGATCACGACCACACGCCCGGTACGGCCGACGGCGCCGAGCAGCCGCTCGGCCACCGCCCTGCCGATGCCCCGTCCGCCGCCCGTCACCACGTAGGAACGGCTCATGCCCGCCTCCAAGCCGCGTGATCGCCGCCGGTTTTCGTTCCAACCTACGGGCATGCGGCGGCGCGTGGGGAAAATCGCCCCGGCCCCCGGCCCCCGGCCCCCGGCCCCGCCGTCTCCGTGACCGGGGCGCACGACTACGGGCGGTGGAGCCGGACCGGACGCTGCAAGCCCGGGGTAACCCGGGTGCAAGCCGCCGGTTCTACCGTGCGGATGTGTCCAGACGACTTGTTCTCGGTGGCGCCGCGGTCGCGGCGGGCGCCATGCTGATGCTCCCGTCCGCTCCGGTATCCGCCCAGGCGGTCACCCCGGCGCAGGCCCCGGGCTCCGCCGCTTCGGCGACCCCGGCCAAGAAGCTCTTCGGCGCGTGGGTTCGCGGCGACCGCCGCGAAGCCGCCCGGGTGGCGACGCCGTCCGCGGTGAAAGCCATGTTCTCCTACGCCTACCGCGCTCCGGACGAGTTCGCCGGATGCTCGGGCAACGCCTGCCGGTTCGTGCACACGAGCGTGAACGTGCCGGGCGGGCTCGACGGCATCCTGATGATCGTGTCCGGGGGGAAGGTGACGAAGGTCTACGGGTCTCGCCACTTCACCACTCCGTCCGCCGCCGCCAAGCACCTGTTCGCAGCGTGGAAGAAGAACGACCGCAACCGCGGCCTGGAAGCCGCCCGCACGGCCGCCGTGGACAGGCTGTTCCGGGTGAAGTACGACCCGAAAGGCGTGACCCACTTCTTCCAGGGCTGCTCGCCGGAGCCCAAGGGCTACTCGTGCGCCTACTCCTACGAGGGCGGCGCCATGTTCATGCACGTCCGCGGATCGAAGGCCAAGGGCTACGACGTCCGCTCGATCGGTTACATCGCAGACTGAGCCGCCGGCCGGACGGGCGGGTCCGAGGGCGCACCCGCCCGTCCGGAACGGTTCCGGGCGGGGCGTGAGAGGGCGCCGGCCTACGCCGGGGGACACTCCATCCACCATTCGGTGAACTCGCGGCAGCGGCCGTCGGCATCGAGCCGGATCACCCACAGGTTGCTGTAGGAGCGGTCGGGGTACGCGGTGGTTCCCTGGACGATCGCCACTTCACCGGTGACGCTCAGCGGTGACCACTCGAAGGTGGTTTCGCCGGGTTCGTCCTTGTTCTCCAGCCACCTGGAGACGATCTGCCCGCGGCCGTGCCACGGCGGGTCGAACGGGGCGGTGTAGTAGTCGGCGTCCTCGGCGAACAGGGCGCCGATGTGCGCCGGATCGTTGGAGTTCCACGCTCTGACGTATCCGTCGATCCACGCACTCACCCGGCTGAGATCGGTCATGCTCTCGGTCTACCCCGGAATGGGGCCCGGAAGGAAGAGGACCCGGCGGGCGGCCCTCTCCGGGATCGCGGAGCGACCCTCGGCGGTCTTGGAGCACGTCGGCCATGTCGGTGGCCGTCACCGCCCGGACGGCCCAGGCGGTCGGGAGGCCGGAGCCGGTGCAGGAGACGATCCTCGTGCGCCGGGCGGAATCCGGCGTGAGCCCGCGGGCTCCAGTGCGGCGATCACCGTCTCCGCCCGCTCCGTCTTCGCGCGGACCTCGGTGATGGCTCCTCTTCTGCGTATGGGCCGCTCGAAAGGGCTCTCCGCCCCGGGCGTCATGATCTCCTCCGGTCGCGCGCACCGGCTCGGGGAGCTGTCCTCGCAGGCCGGAGGATCGGGGACGACAAGAAAGCCCCAGACTCCCGGCCAGGGCCGTGAGCTGGGGCTCTGTCTTCTGCCTGACCAGGCCGAACCTGGTCAGGCGTGGAGCGTGGTGGACGATACAGGGATTGAACCTGTGACCTCTTCCGTGTCAGGGAAGCGCTCTCCCGCTGAGCTAATCGTCCTCGGGTGAAATCAGAGCGGAAGACGGGATTCGAACCCGCGACCCTCACCTTGGCAAGGTGATGCTCTACCACTGAGCCACTTCCGCGTGTTTCCGCCGGGCTTTCCGCCCCGCGGCGACGAGAGAACTCTAGCGGGTTTTCCGGGCGGGTGCGTAACCGGGCGCCCGGCAGGCCCGGTCCGCCGACCGGGCGCCGTTTCGTCCCACGCGCTCCCGTGCGGTAGAAACACCAGGTGGAGTCGTTGAAGCTGGGTTCGCTGGAGGTCTGGCCGCCGGTCGTCCTCGCGCCCATGGCCGGGATCACCAACGCGCCGTTCCGCACGCTCTGCCGGGAGCAGGGCGGCGGGCTGTTCGTCTGCGAGATGATCACCACGAGGGCGCTGGTGGAGCGGAACGCCAAGACGCTCAAGATGATCCGCTTCGCGCCGGAGGAGAGCCCCCGGAGCATCCAGCTCTACGGGGTCGACCCGGTGACGGTCGGCAGGGCCGTACGGATGATCGCCGAGGAGGACCTGGCCGACCACGTCGACCTCAACTTCGGCTGCCCGGTGCCCAAGGTGACCCGGCGAGGGGGAGGCTCGGCGCTGCCGTACAAGCGCAACCTCCTGCGCGCGATCCTGCGCGAGGCCGTCCGCAACGCGGGGACGCTCCCGGTGACCATGAAGATGCGCAAGGGCATCGACGACGACCACCTGACCTACCTGGACGCCGGGCGGATCGCGGTGGAGGAGGGCGTCGCCGCGGTCGCGCTGCACGGCCGTACCGCGGTCCAGCACTACGGGGGGACGGCCGACTGGGAGGCGATCGCGCGGCTGAAGGAGGCGGTCACCGAGATCCCGGTGCTCGGCAACGGCGACATCTGGAGCGCCGACGACGCGCTGCGGATGATGGAGTCGACCGGGTGCGACGGGGTCGTGGTGGGCAGAGGCTGCCTGGGCCGGCCGTGGCTGTTTCGCGACCTGGCCGCCGTGTGCGACGGGAGCGCCGAGAGGGTCCGGCCCGCGCTGGGCGAGGTGGCCGCGACCATGGACCGGCACGCCACGCTGCTGGCCGAGTGCTTCGGCAGCGAGCCGCACGCCGTGGCCGACTTCCGCAAGCACGTCGGCTGGTATCTCAAGGGCTTCACCGTCGGCGCCGACCTGCGCCGCCGCCTGGCGACCTCGGGCACCCTCGGCGAGCTGCGCGCGGGCCTGTCCGAACTGGACGCCGCGCAGCCCTGGCCGGACGGCGTGGACGCGCCGCGCGGCAAGACCCACGCCCGCGACCGCGTGCACCTGCCCGCCGGCTGGCTGGACGACCCATACGACCTCGCCGTGCCGTGCGCGGACGCCGAGCTCGACACCTCCGGCGGCTGACCACGGCCTCCCGCCGGGCGGCCGAAGTGATCATAATGTGATCTTTTCCTGACGCCCTGGGGTCAGCTCCCTGGGTACGTTGCCGTCAACGGCCGGCGGCGCACACGCGGGGGCGGTGTTTGACGGGGATGACGACGACACCATCGCCCGAGGCGCTCATCGCGGAGCTCGACGCCGAGCGGCCCGCCCGGCACCTGCCCGGCGCGCTCTCGCGGGCCGTCACCGTCATCGCGCTCGGTCTGTCCCTCTACGTGCTGTGGTGGACGTTCTTCCCGGGATCCGTCCTGCCGTACCGGATGCTGTTCCTGGCGGTCGTGCTCCCGCTCGTCTTCCTCTGCTACAAGCCCCGGCGCCGCGGCGGGGACCGGCCGGGCGCCGCCGACTGGGCGCTGGCCGCGCTCTCACTGGCGGCGTGCCTCTACCCGCTGGCGGTCTTCGACGACTTCATCCGGCGCACGTTCGACCCGACCGGCCTCGACGTCGTGGCCGGGGCGGTCATCTGCCTGCTGGTCCTGGAGGCGTGCCGGCGGACCGTCGGCTGGCTCCTGCCCGCGGTCTGCCTGGCGTTCCTCGCCTACGCCTACTACGGCGGATACCTGCCCTTCGACTGGCTGCTCGGGCACCGCGGCTACGACATCGACCGGATCGTCGTCTCCTTCGTCATGGGCACCGACGGCGTGTACGGCGTGCCGCTGGACGTCGCGGCGACCTACATCATCCTGTTCACGATCTACGGGGCCGTCCTCGACCACTCCGGCGCGGGGCGGTTCTTCGTGGACGTCTCCCTGGCCGCGTTCCGGCGCTCGCGCGCCGCGCCGGGCCGTACGGTCACCCTGGCCGGGTTCCTGCTCGGCACGGTCAGCGGCTCCGGCGTCGCGACGACCGTGAGCGTCGGCAGCGTCGCCTGGCCGATCCTGCGCAGGGCGGGTTACCCGCGCGAGCAGGGCGGCGGGGTGCTCGCCGCGGCGGGCATCGGAGCGATCCTGTCCCCGCCCACGCTGGGCGCGGCGGCGTTCATCATCGCCGAGTACATGCAGGTCAGCTATCTCACCGTGCTGCTCTACGCGCTGATCCCCACGCTCCTGTACTACCTGGGCATCTTCCTGGCGATCGAGCTCGACGCCCGCCGGTACGGCACGCACGCCGTCGAGGTCGACGCGCCCCGGCTCTGGCCGCTGCTGCGGCGGTCCGGCTACCACTTCAGCTCGCTGTTCGTCATCGTGGTGCTGATGGCGCTCGGCCAGTCGCCGTTCCGCGCGGTGGTGTACGCCACGATCCTGGCCTTCGCGCTCTCCTTCCTCGACCCGGAGCACCGGCTCACCCCCCGCAGGGCGGCCCGTTCCCTCGCCGAGGGGACCCTGGGCGTCCTGCCGGTCGCGGTCACCTGCGCCGCCGCCGGGATGATCGTCGCCGTCGTGACGCTCACCGGGCTCGGGCTCAAGGCCAGCTCGCTGATCGTCGGGGTCTCGGGCGGCGTCCTGGCGGTCACCGCTCTGATGTGCGCGCTGGCGGTGCTCCTGCTCGGTCTCGCCGTGCCGGTGACCGCGTCGTTCGTGATCGCGGCGGTCATCATCGCGCCCGCGCTGAAGGATCTCGGCGTCGCCGACGCCGAGGCGTACATGTTCATCTTCTACTACGCGGTGCTGTCGGAGGTCAGCCCGCCGACGGCGCTGTCGGCCTTCGCCGCCTCGGCCATCACCGGCGGCAACGCCTACCGGACCATGCTGGCCACCTGGAAGTACACCCTCCCGGCCTTCCTGGTGCCGTTCGCCTTCGTGCTGACGCCCGGAGGGGCCGGCCTGCTCGCGCAGGGCCCGGCGGGGGAGGTCCTGCTCGCCGCGGCGGTGTCGGCGCTCGCCGTGGCCGCGCTGGCCGTCGCCACCGGCGGCCGCCCGGAGGGCCCGGCCGGACTGCCCGTCCGGGTGCTGTGCGGGGCGGCCGCGGTCCTGCTGCTGTTCCTGTCGCCGGTGCCCGTGCTGGCCGGGGCGGGCGTGCTGGTCCTCGCCGCCGCGCTCCATCTGGTCCTGCGGAAGCTCTCCCGTCGCGTGCCTTCCCCCGAGACCCCCTCCGCGCGCGCATCCAGTGAAAGTCCGTCCCGTGAGAACGAGAGGCTCGACCAATGAGACGTCTCACCGTCCTGCTGGCCGCCGGGATGCTGGTGCTCAGCGCCTGCGGCGGCGACAGATCCGCCGAGCAGACCGCCGAGCAGACGACCGGCGGGGGCAAGCGCCTGTCGATCGCCACCGGCAACACCACCGGTGTCTACTACGTCCTGGGCGGCGGCCTGGCCGACCAGATCAGCAAGAACATCCCCGGCTACCAGGCGACGGCCGAGGCGACCGGCGCCTCGGTGGAGAACATCCAGCGCGTCGTCAAGGGTGACTCCGACATCGCCTTCACCCTCGCCGACTCGGCGGCCGACGCGATCGCGGGCAAGGGCGCCTTCACCTCGCCGCAGCCGATCCGAGCCATCGCCCGGCTGTACGACAACTCCACCCAGGTGGTCGCCAGCGCCGAGGCGAACGTGAAGTCCATCGCCGACCTCAAGGGCAAGCGGGTCTCCACGGGCTCGCCGAACTCCGGCACCGAGGTCATCGCGCTGCGCCTGCTGAAGGCCGCCGGGCTCGATCCCGACAAGGACGTCACCCGCCAGTCCCTGGGCCTGCCCGAAAGCGTGCAGGGCATGAAGGACGGCACCGTCGACGCCCTGATCTGGTCGGGCGGCCTGCCCACCCCGGGCATCACCGACCTGTTCACCAGCCTCAAGGAGAAGGTCGCCCTCGTTCCGCTCGACGCCTCCCTGCCCACGATGCAGGCCGAGCACGGCCAGGTCTACGCGCAGGGCACGATTGGCAAGGACGTCTACGCCACCCCGGCCGACGTGCCCACGATCGTGGTCCCCAACCTTCTCGTGGTGAACGAGAAGACGGACCCGGCGCTCGCGGAGAGCCTGGCCCGGCTGCTCTTCGACCGGAAGGCGGAGCTGGAGCAGGTCCACCCCGCGGCCAAGAGCATCACCCGCGAGAACGCGCCCATGACCGACCCGGTGCCGCTGCACGACGGGGCCAAGAAGTACTACGGCTGACCACGGGGCGGGTCCGTCCCCGACGCGCGGGCCCGCCTTCAGCCCTCGGCGGGTCCCCGGGCCGCGCGGGAGACCGCGGAGGTCCCGTCATCGGCCGCGACGTCGACGGCGCCGCCGCTGCGCCAGTAGACGTTGTTCTCCCGGGTCAGCATGCCGTCGTCCACCAGATAGCGGCGCAGTGCCGCGTAGTCGTCGTGGAAGGCGCGCAGCGCCACGTTGACGGCCTTCTCCGGGTAGCGCACGCCCGGCTCGAAGACCTGCGCGATGTAGTTCAGCACGACGAGCTGCTTGTCCCGCTTGGTGGGGATGGCCCGCAGCCGCCCGTCCACGAGGAAGGAGCGCAGCACCTTCTCCTCGGCGGAGACGGCCTCGGGCGGCGGGGCGGAGGCGTGCAGCAGCTCCCGGAAGCGCTCGCGCCGCACCCGCCACCCGCCCTCGCCGTCCTGTACGGCCAGCCCGCCGCGCTCCAGCCGGTTCAGCGCCAGCAGCATCGCGTCGTGGTCCAGCCCGGACTCCTCGGGCCCGCGCTCCAGCGCCAGCGCCGACAGCACCCGCAACGTGTCGTCCTGGTAGAGCAGGCCGAGAACCTGCCTGATCGCCTCATCGCCCATGGTCCCCATCCTTCCTGCTCCCCCTCCCGCCCCGCCATCGGAAATCCGCCGCCGGAGACGCCGCCCGCGAGATCCCGGGGCGGCGTCTCAAAGGCGGTTGAGGCCGATGACGTGGACGACGGCGCGGCCCTCCTCGTCGGAGGCCGCCAGGTCGACCTGGGCGTCGATGCCCCAGTCGCCGTCACCGGCCGGGTCGGCGATGACCTGCCGGACCTTCCACAGCTCCTTCTCCTCCTCGATGCGGAGCAGGGCCGGGCCGCGGGCGTCCGGGCCGGTGCCGACCTCGTCGTGGTCGGCGTAGTAGGCGTCCAGCGCGGCGGGCCAGTCGACGTCGGGGGCGAGCTCGGCGAGCTCCTCCTCCTTCTCCAGGGCGACCAGCTCGACCAGGCGGAACATCGCGTTGCGCACCAGCACCCGGAAGGCGCGCGGGTTGCCGGTGACCGGCCGGGGCTTGGTCTCGATCTCCTGCTCGGCCTCGGCCGCCAGGGAGGGGTTGGCCAGTTTCTCCCACTCGTCGATGAGGCTGGAGTCGACCTGGCGGACCAGCTCGCCCAGCCACTCGATCAGGTCGACCAGGTCCTCGGTCTTCAGGTGCTCGGGGATGGTCCGCGAGAGCGTGCGGTAGGCGTCGGCGAGGTAGCGCAGCACGGTGCCCTCGGAGCGGGTCAGCTCGTAGTGGGCGACGTACTCGGTGAAGGTCATCGCCCGCTCGTACATGTCCCGGATGACGCTCTTGGGACTCACCGTGTAGTCGGCCACCCACGGGTGGCCGCGCCGGTAGGTCTCGTAGGCCCCCAGCAGCAGGTCGGCCAGGGGCATCGGATGGGTGATCTCGGCCAGGAGCTCCATCCGCTCCTCGTATTCGATCCCGTCGGCCTTCATCTCCGCCACCGCCTCGCCCCGGGCCTTCTTCAGCTGGGCGGACAGGATCTGGCGCGGGTCGTCGAGGATGGACTCCACGATCGAGACCATGTCCAGGGCGTAGGCCGGCGACTCCCGGTCGAGCAGTTCGAAGGCGGCCAGCGCGAACGTCGACAGCGCCTGGTTGAGCGCGAAGTCCTCCTGCAGGTCGATGGTGAGCCGCGCCCGCCTGCCCTGCTCGTCCGGCTCCCGCAGTTGCTCCACCACGCCGCCCGCCAGCAGCGAGCGGTAGATCGCGATGGCCTGGCTGATGTGCCGCCGCTGCCACTTGCGGTCCTCGTGGTTGTCGGTCAGCAGGTGCTTCATCGCGGCGAAGCAGTCGCCGCCCCGGTTGATGACCGCCAGGAGCATGGCGTTGCTGACCTTGAAGCGGGAGCTCAGCGGCTCGGGCTCGGCCTCCTGGAGTTTGACGAAGGTCTCCTCGCTCCAGCCGACGAAGCCCTCCGGCGGCTTCTTGCGGGCGTAGCCGCGCCGCCGCTTGGGGTCGTCACCGATCTTGGCGAGCGCCTTCTCGTTCTCGATGACGTGCTCGGGGGCCTGGCAGGCGACGTATCCGATGGTGTCGAAGCCGGCCCTGCCCGCCCGCCCGGCGATCTGGTGGAACTCGCGGGCGCGCAGCCGCCTGACCTTGTTGCCGTCGTACTTGCTCAGCGCGGTGAACAGCACGGTGCGGATCGGCACGTTGACGCCGACGCCGAGGGTGTCGGTGCCGCAGATGACCTTCAGCAGGCCCGCCTGGGCCAGCCGCTCCACCAGGCGGCGGTACTTCGGCAGCATGCCGGCGTGGTGCACGCCGATGCCGTGCCGTACCAGCCGGGACAGCGCCCGGCCGAAGTTGGTGGTGAACCGGAAGTTGCCGATCAGCGCGGCGATGGCCTCCTTCTCGGCCTTCGTGCACATGTTGATGCTCATCAGCGCCTGCGCCCGCTCCATGGCGGCGGCCTGGGTGAAGTGGACCACGTAGACCGGGTACTGGTTGGTGGAGAGCATCTCCTCCAACGTCTCGTGGAGCGGGGTCATCCGGTAGGAGTAGACCAGCGGGACCGGGCGCTCGGCGTGCTTGACCACGGAGGTCGGCCGGCCGGTGCGCCGGGTCAGGTCCTCCTCGAACATGGTCACGTCGCCGAGCGTCGCCGACATCAGCACGAACTGCACGTTCGGCAGCTCCAGCAGCGGCACCTGCCAGGCCCAGCCCCGGTCGGGCTCGGCGTAGAAGTGGAACTCATCCATGACGACCTGGCCGATGTCGGCCGCCGCGCCGTCGCGCAGGGCGACGTTGGCGAGGATCTCGGCGGTGCAGCAGATGATCGGCGCCCCGGGGTTCACGCTCGCGTCGCCGGTCATCATGCCGACGTTCTCCGTGCCGAAGACGTCGCACAGGTCGAAGAACTTCTCCGACACCAGCGCCTTGATCGGCGCGGTGTAGAAAGTCCGCACGTCCCGGGTGAGCGCGGTGAAGTGCGCGCCCGCCGCGACCAGGCTCTTGCCCGACCCCGTCGGGGTGGCCAGGATCAGGTTGTTGCCGGAGACGACCTCGATGAGGGCCTCCTCCTGCGCCGGGTAGAGGGTGAGCCCCCGCTCGGTGTTCCACTCGACGAAGGCGTCGAAGATGGCGTCGGGATCGGCGTCGATCTCTTCTGGCAGGCGGTCTACAAGGCTCACGGTTCCCATCCTGCCGAACAACCGGCGGTTGTCGAACCAGCAGGGGTGACTCCGTTTCGCGCGGCCGTGTCCCGCGGGGCACGCGAGAGGGTCTACGGGCGGCGCGAGTGGGTCAGCAGCAGGCTCGCCAGGAGCGCGGCCGTGCCGAGCACGGGTGCCGGGCCCGGAGCGAAGCCGGACAGCGTGAGAGTGAGCAGCCCCGCCCCGGCGAGCGCCGCCGCCACCGCGATCCTCGCCGTCCCGCCGCGGTACGGCGCGGCGGCCGGCGGCTCCTCGAACCGGGCGAGGCCCCGCAGCAGCGGCCACATGACCAGGGCGAGCGCGGCCAGCCAGCCCGGCCAGCCCGAGAGCCAGGCCGGGCTTCCCGGCTCGGGGGTGGAGAGGCCCAGCCCCACCACGACGATCGCGGTGACCGCGAACAGCGCGCTCATGTGCCAGAGGTAGACCGTCATCATGCGGGGACCGGCCCAGCCGAGGATCCGCGCCGCGCCCGGTCGTGCGGCGAGCCCGGTGATCTGCCGGCGCAGCGCCAGCGCCAGCCCGATCTGCCCGAGTCCCACCGCGAGCAGCGCCACCGTGGGAGGCGCCATGTTGGACACCGCCGCCCCCGGCATGCCGATCATGCTGCCCGGGTAGGGCCCGAACGCCACCAGCGGCACGGCCAGGCCGTAGCCGGCCGCCGCCATGGTCCACGGGCGGCGCAGGCGGCCGTCGGCGTAGAGGAAGCCGAGCTGGTGCACCGCGAGCCAGACCAGGGCGATGTTGGCGAACCCGATGGCTTCCGGGCCGCTGGTGAAGCGGGCCGCGTCGACCGCGACGGCCCCCGCCGCCAGCACCGCCGGCACCCGCAGGCCGTACGCCGCGTCGAGCCTGAGCATCAGCGGCGTCACCGCCACCGCCACGAGGTAGATCGCCAGGAACCACAGCAACTGGCCGGCCAGGCGCGAGGCCGTGACCACCGGCTGCTCGGGCAGGCCCAGCGCGAGCAGCAGGTGGGGGAGGGGGAGCCAGACCGCCGCCAGCGGCAGCACCGGCCAGACCAGGCGGCGCAGCCGCATCGCCAGCCAGGCGGGGCCCGCGTGGCCGCGACGGACCGCGCCGCGGTGGCTGATCGCGTTGGCGGCGCCGCCGGCGAAGAACACCAGCGGCATCACCTGGCTGATCCACGTGACGGCCCAGGCGTTCCCGGACGCCAGAGCGTTCCCGGTGGTGATCTCGCCGCCGGCGAAGGACAGCACGGGCATGCTCCAGTGCTGCAGCACCACCAGCGCGATGCCGAACAGCCGCAGGACGTCGACGAAAAGGTCGCGGCCGGGTGGCGCGAGCGGCGGCGCCGGGGGCGGGACGAGCGGCGGGCGGGCGGGCGCGGGGCGGGTCAGAACGGCGGCCATCGGGCGTCTCGATTCCTCACGGGGGTGGTGTTCCGAGACTTTCGCGAGTCCCCCGGGCGGCGCAGTGACGGCTGCGGGCCTCTTGGAGGCAAGATCACCCCACTGGGGAGGGTAGGGCCAGCCCTACCCCGGGATGCCTGCCCGCCGGGTCGATCGGGGTGGCCGGGGGCTCGTAGCGTTGCCCCCATGAGATCCCTCCTGCGCCGCGTCGGAATCGACACCCGTTACCTGCTCCTCGGCTTCCCCCTCGCGGTGGTGGCCTTCGTCCTGATGGTTGCCGGCTTCTCCGCCGGAATCGGGACGGTGGTCGTGTGGATCGGGGTGCCGATCCTGGCGCTCACACTGCTGCTGGCCCGGGGCTTCGCCGACCTGGAGCGGCGGATGCTCCCCGAGGTGCTGGGCCGCCCGGTGGCCCGGCCGCGCTACCGCCGCGCCCCCGAGAGCGCCGGCTGGTTCCGCCGCATGGTCAACCCGCTGACCAGCGGGCAGTCCTGGCTGGACCTGATCTACGGCATCGTGAACTTCCCGGTCGCCGTCGTGACGTTCTGCTTCACGGTGACCTGGTGGGCCGGGACGATCCTCGGGCTGACCGCCCCCATCTACGGATGGATCATCGCGAGCATCCCGGACAACCACGGACTGGCCGAACTGCTCGGCTTCGGGGACAGCGCCTTGGCGGAGGTGACCCTCAACACCGTGATCGGCGTGCTGTTCGCGATCACGCTGCCGGTGGTGATCCGCGGCGGGGCGCTGATCCAGGCCGGGCTCAGCCGGGCCATGCTGACCGGCGTCGCCGAGCTGCACGAGCGCATCGACGACCTGGCCGAGGGCCGGGCCGCGGCGGTCTCCGCCGAGGCCAACGCGCTGCGCAAGCTGGAGCGCGACATCCATGACGGGCCGCAGCAGCGCCTGGTCTCCCTGGCCATGGACCTGTCCCGCGCCCAGCGCCAGCTCAAGCGCGACCCGCAGGCCGTCGAGCAGATGCTCTCCCAGGCCATCACCTCGACCCGGGAGACCCTGGACGAGCTGCGCGCCCTGTCGCGCGGCATCGCCCCGCCGATCCTCACCGACCGCGGTCTGGCCCCGGCGCTGGCCGCGCTGGCCAGCCGGTGCACCGTCCCGGTCGAGCTGGACGTCCAGGTGGAGGGGCGCTTCGCCGCCGCGGTGGAGAACACCGTCTACTTCGTGGTCGCCGAGTCCCTGACCAACATCGCCAAGCACAGCCACGCGAGCGTCTGCACGGTGACGCTGGCCAAGACCGGCGGCGTCCTGATGCTCACGATCGGGGATGATGGGGTCGGCGGCGCGCACGTCGCCAAGGGACACGGCCTGTCCGGCCTCGCCGACCGCCTGCGGGCGGTGGACGGCGAGCTGTCGGTGGACTCACCGGTGGGCGGGCCGACGGTGATCGTGGCGGAGGTGCCGTGCGGGTAGTCGTGGCTGACGACGCTGTGCTGATCAGGTCGGGCCTGATCAGGCTGCTGGAGGAGTTCGGCTGCGAGGTGGTGGCGGCGGTGGGCGACGGCGACGGTCTCGTGGAGGCCGTCGCCGCCCACCGCCCGGACGTGTCGGTGGTGGACGTCCGGATGCCGCCGAGCTTCACCGACGAGGGGCTGCGCTCCGCGGTGGAGGCGCGGCGTCGGGTGCCGGGGGCCCCGGTGCTGATCCTGTCCCAGTACGTGGAGGTCTCCTATGCCGACGACCTGCTCGCCGACGCGCGCGGCGCGGTGGGCTACCTGCTCAAGGACCGGGTCGTGGACGTCGACGACTTCATGGGGGCCCTGCGCGCGATCGCGGGCGGTGGCACGGTCTTCGACCCGCAGGTGGTGGCCCAGCTGATGGTACGGCGCCGCCGCGACGACCCGCTCGCCTCCCTCACCCCGCGCGAGCGCGAGGTCCTCGGTCTGATGGCGGAGGGCAGGTCCAACCCGGCCATCGGCCGCCAGCTGGTGATCAGCGACGGTGCGGTGGAGAAGCACATCCGCAGCGTCTTCGCCAAGCTCGGCCTGCACGCCGAGGACGGCGACCAGCACCGCCGGGTCCTGGCGGTGCTGGCCTACCTCCGCTCCTCGGCCCCGCCCGGGGCCCCTCGCTAGGCGGATCGCCCGGCGGCAGCGGAGGCGCGGCCGCCCGCGAGGCCTCAGGTAGGATCCGAGCCTTTGCGCGAGCGTCAGTGAGGAGACCCCATGCAGGCTCATGACCTGTCGGCCGGCGGCGACGTGCTGGCCCGCGTGCACGAGACGGCCCGTACGGCGGCGCGCCTGCACGGCCTGCCCGGCGCCGAGGTCACGCTGATCAACGTCTCGGAGAACGCCACCTTCCGGGTGGACGACCCGCGGACCGGGGAGCGCGCCATCCTGCGGGTGCACCGGCTCGGCTACCACTCCGTCCCGGCCATCGTCTCCGAGCTGGCCTGGCTGGAGGCGCTCCGTGAGGAGGCCGGGGTCAGGACGCCGAGGGTCATCCCCGCCCCGGACGGCTCCAGGGTGCTGACCGTTCCCGGCGAGCAGCCCCGTGACTGCGTCATGTTCGAGTTCCTGCCCGGGACGGAGCCGCCGGAGGACCGCCTGGTCGACGGATTCGAACGGCTCGGCGCGGTGACCGCGCGGATGCACCGGCACGCGCGGGCCTGGCGCGCCCCCGCCGGGTTCACCCGCTTCCACTGGGACTACGACGCCGCCCTGGGGGGCGAGTCCCGCTGGGGGCGCTGGCAGGACGGCCTCGGGATGGAGCCCGAGGCGCTGGCCGTACTGGACCGGCTGGACAAGGAGCTGCGTGAGCGGCTGCACCGGTTCGGCCGGGGGCCCGGCCGTTACGGGCTGATCCACGCCGACCTGCGCCTGGCCAACCTGCTGGTGACCGGCGACGGGCCGCCCAGCGTCATCGACTTCGACGACTGCGGTTTCGGCTGGTACCTCTACGACCTGGCCGCGGCGCTCAGCTTCATCGAGCACCACCCCCGGGTCCCCGAGATGGTCGAGGGCTGGCTGCGGGGTTACCGGACCGTGCTGGACCTGCCCGCGGAGGAGGAGGCCGAGATCTGGACGTTCGTCATGTTCCGCCGCCTGCTCCTGGTCGCCTGGATCGGCACCCACACCGGCGTGGACATCGCCGCCGAACTCGGTGCGGGCTACACCCTGGGCAGTTGCGAGCTGGCCGAACGCTATCTGACGGGCCGCTCCGTCCCCTGACGGGCCGCGCCGCCGGCGATCAGGGGCCCTCACTCCCCGCCGTCGAGCGAGGCCAGCTCCCTCCGGATGTCCTCGTCGTCCGGGGCCAGTTCGAGCGCCCTGGCCAGGTCGGCGGCGGCCTCCCCCGGCCGGCCCGCAGCGCGCAGCGCCACCGCCCGGTTGAACAGCAGCGCCGGGTCCGCCCCCGGCTCCAGGGCGCGGGTGAAATCGGCGACGGCGCCCGCCGGGTCGCCGGTCTCGAAGGCCAGGGCACCGCGGCTGGCCCAGGCCGCCGTGAGCGAGGGAGCGCGCTCCAGCGCCCGGTCGAGTGCGGCCCGCGCCTTCGCGTGGCGCCCCTCGGCCATCTCCACCTGGCCCAGTGCGCACAGCAGGTACGGGTTGTCCGGATCCAGCGCGAGCCCCGCCTCAGCGTCCGCCCGCGCCCTGCCGTACTCGCCCAGCGCGGCCAGCAACCCGGCCCGGTTGGCGAGGGCGTCGACGAACTCCGGATCCAGCTCCAGGGCGTGGTCGAGGTCGGCGAGGGCGCCGGAGTGGTCTCCGGTGGAGAAGCGGACCTCGGCCCGGTTGTAGTAGGGCTCGGGGAAGGGCGGGCCCGCCTCCATCGCGCTCTCGTAGTCGGCGACCGCCGCGTCCAGCCTGCCGAGGCGGTGCAGCAGGTTGCCCCGGTCGATGTAGTAGTCGGGGTAGCCGGGGTCGGCCGCGATCACCCGGTCCAGATCCTCCAGCGCGTCCTCGGGCCGGCCCAGCATGATGGCGAGCTGCGCCCGGTTGGCCAGCAGGACCAGCCGGTGGATCGGGTGCTCGTCCGGCGCGAGCTCCCGGTCGGCGAGGTCCACCGCCTGCTGGACGAGCTCCAGAGCCTTGGCGGGGCGGCCGAGGCGTACCTCGATCAGGGCCCGGCCGTTGAGGTCGAAGCCCAGCTTGAAGGCGCGCTCGCGCCGGTCGGGCAGCAGCGTGGAGATGGCGATCGCCTGGTTCACCCAGGCCAGCGCCGCGTCCGGATCGCGGCGGGCCGGGTCGTGGTGGCGGACCTTCAGCATTCCGGTGGAGTAGGCGGCGGCCGCGTGTGTGACGGGGGAGACGCTCTCCCGCCTGGCCCGGTCGAACAGGGCCTCCGCCTCGTCCTCGCGGCGCAGCGAGCCGAGCGCGGTCGCGGTGCTGTGCAGGAACCGCCACCACAGGTCGGGTTCGGTCTCCGGGTCGACCAGCGGGAGCGCGCGCAGGCCCAGCTCCGCCACGGCGTGGTGGCAGCCGGTGTCCAGGCACCACTCGACCGCGAACCTCAGCGCCTCCACGGCCCTGCGCGGGTCGGTGCCGCGCTCGCGGTGGTAGGGGATCGCGCCGAGCCGGGCGCCGACCGTGCCCTGCCGCTCCAGCTCGTCGGCGCGCTTGTCGTGCTCGGCGGGGTCGAGCTCGGGCTCCGGCACGGTCTGTTCGTCGACGACCAGGGTGAGAAGCTCCGGGCCGATCCGGCGGCGCAGCACCTGCAGCAGCTCGCGGTCGGTGGGGTCGGCCTCGGAGGCGTTCTCGACGACGAGCGTGCGGGGGCCGGTATCGGCCAGGTGCTCGCGGACGAACTCGGCCAGGCCGTTGGCGAGGCGCAGTGTCCGGCGCGGAGCGTGGACCAGGATGCGTTCGGCCGGGGGCAGGTGGGCGGCGATCGACTGACGCCGGGAGGGGACGAGGTCGTGGAGGTCGGGGGCCACGGCGCGCAGCTCGATGTCGTAGCGGGCGACCAGCTCCGGGCGCGCGACGGGCGCCAGGGCGGAGGCGATCGCGCCTCCGGCGGTGTACGGCCCGCGCAGACGCCGGTCGGCGTCCACGGGGGGCGTCAGCAGAGGGGGAAGATCCGGTCCCTCCGCGGTGAGTTGTCCCCGGCTCACCGAACTCCTCGTGTCTCGTCTCGTGTGGTGCCGCAGACGTCCCGTACGGCACCGCGGACCGGCGCCCATCACTGGACGCCGGCTCTGTGTGGCCTGGCTCAGCCGACGTGCTTGGGGCTGGCGGCCCCGGTGAGCGCGACGGTGCCGGGCTTGTGAACGATCACGGGCTTCATTGCGTACCTTCCTCGCAGGTAAGAACAAAAGGCAGTATTCGCAGCTTGCGCGGAGATTGACAAGATCTATTTGCAATGCTGGCCGAATGCGGACATTCCCTGGACAGGGCGAGCAGGGATGCCCCTGTGAGCCGACCTTTCAGGGGCGGGGCTGCTGCTGGGTGATGCAGTGGATGCCGCCGCCCAGGGCGAAGATGTCTCGGGCGTCCACCGACTCGATCGTACGTTCGGGAAACAGTTTCGTGAAGATTTCGGCGGCCTCGGCATCGCGCGGGTCGTCGAACGAGCAGAGCAGGGCCAGACCGTTGGCCAGGTAGTGGTTGATATAGGAATAGTCGACCAGCTCCCCGTCGGCCTCACGGGTCTCCGGCGCGATCAGCTCGACGACCTCCAGCGGGCGGCCCTTGGCATCGGTCGAGGAGCGCAGGATCGCCAGGTTCTCCCGGGTGACCTCGTGGTCGGGGTGGGACGGGTCGGGCTGGACGTGGCAGAGCACCAGGCCGGGCCGGGCGAAGGAGGCCAGCAGGTCCACGTGGCCGCTGGTGCCGTACGCGCCGTAGTCGGCGGTCAGGCCGCGCGGCAGCCAGATCACCTTCTCCACCCCGAGCCGGGCGCGGAGCTCGGCCTCCACCCGCTCCCTGGTCCAGCCGGGGTTGCGCGCCTCGCCGAGCTGCACGGTCTCGGTGACGATCACCGTCCCCTCGCCGTCCACATGGATGCCGCCGCCCTCGTTGACGAGCTCGGAGCGGAAACGCCGCGCGCCGGTCCGCTCCAGGATCGCCCCGGCCACCAGGTCGTCCTTGGCGTGGGCGTGCCAGCCCCAGCCGTTGAAGGTCCAGTCGACGCCCGCCAGCCCGCCCCGGCCGTCCAGCAGGAAGGTCGGGCCGTTGTCGCGCATCCAGCAGTCGTCGAGCGGCTGCTCCATCACCTCGACCGCGGGGGACAACCAGCGGGCGGCGGACTCGCGCCCGCTCGGGTCGACGACCATGGTGACCGGCTCGTAGCGCACGATCGTGTTGGCCACGGAGGACCAGGCCCGGTAGGACGCCTCGGGGTCGGTCAGGGCGTAGCCGGCGACCGGCCAGGACATCCAGGTACGGGTGTGCGGGTGCCACTCGGGCGGCATGGAGAACACGTGCTGGCTCCTGTCGGAGAGTTGTCGGAGAGGGGCCGGCCGCGGAGGGGACGCCGGTGATTCGGCCGCGCCGGGGGTTCGGATGCGTGCGGGCCCGGGTTTTCCGGGGATGTCAGAGGAAGTAGAGGCGGCTGAGGGAGACCGCGTCGGCGGGGGCCGAGCGGAGTTCCTCGCCGTCGAGGGTGACCCGGCCGAGCGCGTCCACCTGGACGGAGCCGAGCCGGGAGTTGCGGACCATGTCGGCGGGGCCGATGCCCCGGGTGCCGCGCACGCCGACGCGCCTGCGGCGGGTCGTCATGTGGTCGCCGCCCGACCCGGCGGCGGCCCGGCTGACGAAGGCCACCGACAGGTCGGCGGCGGTCGCGCCGTGCGCGCCGAACTGCGGTCCCAGCACCAGCGGCTCGCAGGTATCGGTGGAGGCGTTCGGGTCGCCGGTCACCCCGTAGGCGGGGAATCCGGCCTTGAGCACGAGCTGCGGCTTGGCGCCGAAGTGGTCCGGCCGCCAGAGCACGATGTCGGCCAGCTTGCCCGGCTCCAGCGAGCCGACCTCGTGGGCGAGGCCGTGCGCGATCGCCGGGTTGATCGTCAGTTTGGCCAGGTAGCGCAGCACCCGCTCGTTGTCGGCGCCGTCCGCCCCGCCGAGCTCGGTCTTCATCTTCCCGGCCATCGCGAACGTCCTGCGGACCGTCTCGCCCGCCCGGCCCATGCCCTGGGCGTCGGAGGAGGTGATGCCGATGACCCCGAGATCGTGCAGCACGTCCTCGGCGCCCATCGTGCCCGCCCGGATCCGGTCCCTGGCCAGGGCCGCGTCCCCGGGCAGCTCGGGTTTGAGCCCGTGCACCGCCACGATCATCCCGTGGTGCTCGGCGACGGCGTCCCGGCCGAAGGGCAGCGTCGGGTTGGTCGAGGAGCCGATGACGTTGGCCACCCCGGCCAGCTTGAGCACGTTCGGCACGTGGCCGCCGCCGCAGCCCTCGATGTGGAAGGCGTGGATCGTCCGGCCCTCCAGTACGGCGAGGGTGTCCTCGACCGACAGGCACTCGTTGAGGCCGTCGGTGTGCAGCGCCACCTGTACGTCGTGCTCCTCGGCCACCCGCAGCGCGGTGTCCAGCGCGCGGGTGTGGGCTCCCATGTCCTCGTGCACCTTGAAGCCGCTCGCGCCGCCCTCCACCAGGGCCTCCACGAGCGGGGCCGGATGCGAGGAAGAGCCGCGCGCCAGGAAGCCGATGTTGACCGGCCAGGCGTCGAAGGCGTTGAACGCGTGCCGCAGCGCCCACGGAGAGTTCACCCCGACGCCCCAGACCGGCCCGAACTCCTGGCCGATGACCGTGGTGACGCCGGAGGCGAGCGAGGCCTCCATGATGCGCGGGCTGAGCAGGTGCACATGGGTGTCGATCGCGCCCGCGGTGGCGATCAGCCCTTCGCCGGAGACGATCGTGGTGCCGGTGCCGACCACCACGTCCACACCGTCCAGCGTGTCGGGGTTGCCGGCGCGGCCGACGGCGTGGATGCGCCCCTCGCGGACGCCGATCGAGGCGGTCCGCACGCCGAGGAACGGGTCGAGGATCAGCACGTTGCTGATCACCAGGTCGCAGGTCTCCCGGATGGAGGCGGCTTTCAGGTGCAGGCCGTCCCTGGCCGTCTTGCCGAACCCGGCGAGGAACTCCTCGCCCGGCTTCTGCGAGTCGTGCTCGACCTCGACCACGAGGCCCGAGTCGCCGAGTCTGACCCGATCGCCCTTGCGGGGGCCGTACACGCTCACTGACGCACCATCCTCTTGCCGGTGGCCGACGGACCCGCGACGCACCCGGAGGCCGCCGGGTCACCGCCCCGCTCGCGTGTCCGGCCGGGGCCCGAGCCCCCGCCGGCCCGCCCGCTCACGCCTCACTCCCGAGGTACCCGCAGGCCCGCGCCTTCTCCATGGCCCGCTCGAACGCGCCGGGAGCGTCCAGCGCCCCGTCCACCAGCCCGGCGAACCCGATCGCGACCCGCGCGCCGCCGATCGGGGTCAGCGGGACGGTACGGCTCTCGCCCGGGTCGAACCGGACCGTGGAGCCCGCCGGGACCGCCAGCCTGCGTCCGTAGGCGGCGCCCCGGTCGAACCGGAGGCGGGGGTTCACCTCGAAGAAGTGGAAGTGCGAGGTGACACTGATCGGCACGGCGGCGGTGTTGAGGACCTCCACCTCCGTCACGTGGCCCGGCCCGGTCGCGCCGTCCACCGGGCCCGTGCCGTACGGGACGTCCGTGTGGACGGCGGTCCCCGCGCGGGTCGTGGCGCCCATGTGGACGGCGGTGGTGTGAACGGTGCCGGTGTGGACGGCGCCGGTGCGGCCGGTGCTCGTGTGACCGGCGCCCGGTCGGGCACCGGCGCCCTCCTTCGTGAAGGGGACCGGTTCGAGCACGGCGCCGGGCGCCTCGGCGCCCAGGGAACCGCCCCCGATCGGGTCGGTCACCACGGCCAGCCGGGTGCCGTCGTCGAAGACGGCCTCGACCATGACCTCGGTCACGATGTCGGCCACGCCGGGCAGGACGTCGCCCGGGCCGAGCACCGCCCGCCCCGCCTCGATCGCATCGGCCAGCCGGACGCCGTCGCGGGCCGCCTCGCAGACCGCGTCCGCGATCAGCGCGGTGGCCTCCGGCACGTTCAGCCTCAGTCCTCGCGCTCTCCTGGCCCGCGCCAGCTCGGCCGCGGTGAACAGCAGCAGCCGGTCGCGCTCGGTCGGTGTCAGCCGCACGGCCACCCTCCTGTTAGAACCGTCTTCAAACTTAGAGCAGCATTCTAAGCGGGTACGGTGTCACTCATGACTGCCAATCCGGATCCCGTCGCCCGGCCCGAGCCTGCGAGACCGGAGCCACCGGGGCCGGCGCCGTCGGGAACGGACCTGTCCGGGGCGCCGTCGCGGGGGGCGGATCCGTCCGGCGCCGGGTCGTCCGGGGCGGGACCCATGGTCCGGCTGGAGCGTCCCGACATGCGGGCGCACGTGCTGCGGGCGGCGCTGCTGGCGATCGACGAGGTCGGGCCCGAACGCGTGCGGGTCCGGGACATCGCCGAGCGGGCCGGCATGAGCAGTGGTCATGTCATGTACTACTTCGGCAGGCGTGATCGGATCCTGGTCTCCACGCTACTGCTGAGCGAGGACGAACTGGCCGAACGCCGCACCGCCGAGCTGGCGGCCGTCACCGATCCGCGTGAGGCGGTCACCCGTTTCGCGGAGCTGTACCTGCCCTCGGGCGCCAAGGACGTGCGCTGGCGGCTGTGGGCCCAGGCCATCGCCCGGCCGCCGGAGGACGAGGAGACCTTGGCCCGGATCGCCGGCTTCGCCGGCACCTGGGTGCGGGAGCTGGCCGGGATCGTGGCGCGAGGCGCCGGGGCAGGGGTCTTCCGGCCGATCGGCGACGCCGAGCGCCACGCGGCCCGCATGTGCCGCGTCATGGACAGCCTCGCGAGCGACGTGCTGCTCGGCCTGCCCGGCTGCGATGCGGCATGGGCCCGCGACCAGGCCGTACGGGAGATCATGTACGGGCTCGAGCCCTGATCGTGCCCCTTCGGATGCGTACGCGACGGCGGCGCGGTCTCCCGTCTCCGGGCGGAAGCCGCGCACCGTCCGTCCGCCCACCCGTCGGCCCGGCACGGCCCACCGGTAGTCCCGGGAGCCACGCGGGCCGGACCCCGGACGTGCGTCCGGCCGCGCGCGGGTGCCGTACGGCCGCCGGCCGGATTGCTACGTGCTCGCCGAAGGCGCCGGTCTGGAAGGAGAGGGGCCGGCCCGGGCCACCCGGTCCCGGCCGTTCTGCTTGGCCTCGTACAGGGCGATGTCGGCGCGGTGCAGCAGTTCCAGCGGGCTCTCCGCGCCGTCCCACAGCGCCAGGCCGGCGGAGAAGGTCTGGCGCCGGGGGGTGACCAGGCGCAGGGCGGAGAGCAGGTGCTCGGCGGCGTCGAGGTCGCGGCCGGGCATCAGCAGCACGAACTCCTCGCCGCCGTAGCGGGCCAGCATGTCGTCGGCGGTGAGCGCCAGGCTCCAGGCGGTGGCGGCGCCGATCAGCAGGCGGTCGCCGGCCTGGTGGCCGTAGGTGTCGTTGAACAGCTTGAAGCGGTCGAGGTCCATCATCGCGAGGCAGAGCGGCATGCCGGTGTGCGCGGAGCGTTCGTACTCGCGGACGATCTGGGCGTCCAGAGTGCGGCGGTTGGGCAGGCCGGTCAGCATGTCGGTGCGGGCGATCTCGTCGAGGCGGTGGGCCTGGTCCTGCATCCGCCTCAGCAGCCCGGCCATCCGGGCGACCACCAGGATGAAGAGCAGGGCGGAGGTGAGCGTGACGGCCCAGGCGCTCAGCTCGAACCCGAACAGAAGCTGTACGGCCAGCGTGCCGGGGGCGAGCAGGACCACCGCCGTCAGCGTGAGCAGCCGGCGCGTGGTGAAGGACGGGACCGCCTCGGGCGCGGTCCGCAGCAGGTCGGCCGCCGACGGGTGCAGCGCCGCCGAGCCCCAGACCAGGTAGGACATCAGGAAGGGCAGATCGCCCAGGGGCAGGCCCAGGATCTCCTCGCCCTCGGTCGAGATGAAGATCACGTCGGCGACGAGGAGCAGTACCAGGGCGGCGGTGAGCAGGCGGAAGGCGGGTGTCCGCGCACCCGAGACGGTCAGCACCCGGACGAGTCCGGCCAGCAGCACCATATCGGCGAGCGGGTAGCCCAGCGCGATCGTCTGCTCGAAGGCGGAGTCGTAACCGCCGATGTTCGGCTCGATCAGAAGCACCCAGTACGGCAGGGCCAGGCCGACGACGAAGATGGCGCCGTCCAGCACGGCCTCCCGGTCGGCGGGGGAGCGGCGGTGCCGGGCGAGCACGACGAGGGCGGTGGTGACGAGCGGATACTCCAGCAGATAGAACAGGTCGGCCGGAGAAGGGAAGGGATCGGTCAGGGCGATGTGCTTGTAGTGGAGCCACAAGGTGTCGCCGAGGACGGCGGCGAGCTGGCCGAAGCCCATCAACGCCCAGACGACGCCGGTCACGCGGCCGAAGCGGACGGCCGCCCAGATCGCGGCCACGACGCTGGACAGCCCGATCAGGACGTACAGCGCGTCCCGCCAGATGACGTCCGGGAGCAGCATGAAGACCCCCAGGGCGATCACTCCGCCGAGGGGGTAGACATGCCGCGCCCGGAGACCGTCCACGCCGCCCCATCGGCAGGGCGGAGGGACTCTTGAGAGAACCGGGGAGGGCGGATCCGGCGGCGGCTCCACGGCCGGAGGGTGGCCGGGCTGGACCGGGGGAACGAGCGGAGGCCGGCCTCCCTCGATCGGGAGCCGGCCTCTCATCAGGTGAAACTGGTGGACGATACAGGGATTGAACCTGTGACCTCTTCCGTGTCAGGGAAGCGCTCTCCCGCTGAGCTAATCGTCCGTGCGAAGACCAGAGGTGGAGACGGGATTTGAACCCGTGTACACGGCTTTGCAGGCCGTTGCCTCGCCTCTCGGCCACTCCACCGAGCAAGACCCGAGGGCCTCTTTCGAGCGGAAGACGGGATTCGAACCCGCGACCCTCACCTTGGCAAGGTGATGCTCTACCACTGAGCCACTTCCGCGTGTGTTTCCGGTCGGGCCGGTCTCACGCAGAGAACTCTAGCGAATACCTGGCGACTCCCCAAACCGGAATTGCGGCGGGAGTCGTCCGGCGCGCGGAATGTAAGGGGCTAGCATGGCTAGCACCGGTTACATCTAGTGCGAGAGAGTGACACCATGCGCGACAACGTGGTCGTGAACATCGGGCCCGATCCGCTGACCTTCGACGAGGTCGTCGCGGTGGCCAGGCACGGCGCCGCCGTACGCCTCACCGATGACGCCGTGGCCGCCATGGCCGCCGCCCGCACCCGTGTCGACGAGCTCGCCGAGAGTCCTACCCCGGCCTACGGGGTGTCCACCGGATTCGGCGCGCTGGCCACCCGGCACATCGCGCCCGCGCTGCGCGCCCAGCTCCAGCGCTCCCTGGTCCGCTCGCACGCCGCCGGGTCGGGACCCGAGGTGGAGGCCGAGGTGACCCGCGCGCTGATGTTGCTGCGCCTGCACACCCTGGCCACCGGCCACACCGGCGTGCGGCCGAAGACCGCCAAGGTGCTCCAGGACCTGCTCAACGCCCACATCACCCCGGTCGTGCACGAGTACGGCAGCCTGGGCTGCTCCGGCGACCTCGCCCCGCTCTCCCACGTGGCTCTCACGATCATGGGGGAGGGGGTCGTCCGCGACGCCGCCGGCAACCTGACGGGCGCGGCCGAGGCGCTCAAGCAGGCGGGCATCGAGCCGGTCGAGCTGGCCGCGAAGGAGGGCCTGGCGCTCATCAACGGCACCGACGGCATGCTCGGCATGCTGGTCCTGGCGATGGACGACCTGACCCGGCTGCTCAAGACCGCCGACGTCGGCGCCGCCATGAGCGTGGAGGCGCTGCTCGGCACCGACCGGGTCTTCGCCGCGGACCTGCAGGCGTTGCGCCCGCATCCGGGCCAGGCCGCCAGCGCCGCCAACCTCCGCGCGCTGCTGGCGGACTCGGGCATCATGGCCAGCCACCGGGACGGCACCTGCACCCGCGTCCAGGACGCCTACTCGCTGCGCTGCGCCCCGCAGGTCGCCGGCGCCGCGCGCGACACCCTCGCGCACGCCGCCACCGTCGCCGGGCGCGAGCTCGCCTCCGCGATCGACAATCCGGTGGTCCTGGCCGACGGCCGGGTGGAGTCCAACGGCAACTTCCACGGCGCCCCGGTGGGCTACGTGCTGGACTTCCTGGCCATCGCCGTCGCCGACCTGGCGAGCATCTCCGAGCGCCGCACCGACCGCATGCTCGACGTGGCCCGCAACCACGGCCTGCCCGCCTTCCTCGCCGACGACCCCGGCGTGGACTCCGGCCACATGATCGCTCAGTACACCCAGGCCGCGATCGTCTCCGAGCTCAAGCGCCTGGCCGCGCCCGCGAGCGTGGACTCCATCCCGAGCTCCGCCATGCAGGAGGACCACGTCTCCATGGGCTGGTCGGCCGCGCGCAAGCTGCGCCGCGCGGTGGAAGGGCTGACCCGGGTCCTCGCGGTGGAGGTCCTCACCGCGGCCCGCGCGCTCGACCTGCGCGCGCCGCACGAGCCCGCGCCCGCGACCGGGGCCGTGGTGGGCCTCCTGCGCCAGAACGTGCCCGGCCCCGGCCCGGACCGCTTCCTCGCGCCGGAGATCGACTCGGTGGTCCGCCTCGTGGCCGACGGCTCCGTGGTCGCCGCGGCGGAGTCGGTCACCGGCCCGCTGTCCTGAGCCCGGCGGCACCGGGGGCGGGTCCGCTCCCGGGCCGGCGGTCCGATCACCGGCCTCCGGGGACGACCGCCGTCACCTCCACCTCGATCAGCAGTCCCGGCCGGAACAGCCGGGACACCTCCACCGTCGTGCTGGCCGGAGGTTCGCCGGTGATGAAGCGTCGCCGGACGGCCCCGTACTCCGGCAGGCGCGACATGTCGGTGAGGAACGTCCGGATGTGCGTCACGTCGTCGAACGTGCAGCCCTGGTCGGCGAGGATGCGCGCGAGGGACTCCATGACGTGCTCGGACTGGGCCGTCATGTCGTCCTCGCCCAGCACCCTCCCCTCGGCGTCCAGCGCCACCTGCCCGGAGACGGACAGCAGGCTCCCGCTCCGGGTGGCGTGGGAGTAGAGCCCGTTGGTCGCCGGGACCGAGGCGGGATTGACCTTCTCCACCCCGCCCCGGGGAGCCGCCCCACCGGCCTCCCCCACGGCGCGCCCGATGTGCCCGAACACGGCCGTCAGATCCTCGCCGCCCAGCCCGGAGGAGACCGCGGCGGCCAGCCGCTCCCCGGCCGCCGCGGCGAGCGTCTGCACCGGGTGCGCGGCCAGCGCCAGATCCTTGGCCGCCAGGCCGAGGCCGTACCGCCGCTCGAAGGCCCCGCGCTCCACCACCGGGCGGATCCGTCCGGCGAGTGCTCCGAGCGGGGTGGCGCCCAGCACGTCCAGCAGCGCCCCGGGATCCACCCCGGTGGCCCCGCCGTACGCGACCGCCTCGGCCAGCAGCACCTGCGCGGGCACCAGCACGCTCATCACGGCCAGCTTCATCGCCGCCCCCGCGCCCGGCCCGCCGACCTCCCGCACCTCGCCGAAGACCTCGAGCACCTCCCGGCAGCGGGCCAGATCCTCCGGCAGGCCGCCGGCGAGGACCGTCAGAGTGCCGTCCCGGGCCGGTCCCACGCTGCCCAGCACCGGCGCGTCCACCAGCCCGACCCCCGGCGGGAGCCGGTCGCGGAGCCCGGCCACCGCCCCGGGCCCGATCGTGGACATCTCGGCCACGATCGTTCCGGCGCGCAGTCCGGGCACGGCGTCCGCCATCACCCGCAGCACCGCCGCCGGATCACTGAGCATCGTGACGACCAGCTCCGCCTCGGCCACCGCCTCGGCGGGGGAGGCCGCGGACGCGGCCCCCTCGACCACGCGCGGCGTGCGGTTCCACACCGTCACCTTGTGCCCGGCCTCCACGAGTCGCCGGGCCATCGGGGCGCCCATGCGTCCCAGGCCAAGAAAAGCAATCACGTTCCACGACGTTAGGGATATGCGAGGCATTCCACCAGCGACTATCTTTCATGCGACCCATGCGAAGGAGGAATGTGTTCGACACCGACGCCCTGCGGCTGCTGGACGCGGTCGCCAGGACCGGCTCGTTCACCGCGGCCGCCGCCGAACTCGGCTACACCCAGTCCGCGGTCTCCCGGCGCATCGCCTCCCTGGAGCGCCGGGCGGGCGGCCCGCTGTTCGCGCGCCTGGCCCGCGGCGTACGGCTGACGCCCGCCGGAGAGCTGCTCCACCGGCACGCCCGGATCGTCCTCAACCATCTGGCCAAAGCCTCCGACGAGCTGGCCGGAATCCACGGCGGCTACCGGGGCAGGCTCCGCCTGGGCGCGTTCGCCACCGCCAACGTCGCCCTGGTGCCCGGCGCCCTGCGCGCCTTCCGCCGGGAGTTCCCCGACGTCGAGACCGTCCCGGTCGAGGCGCCCAGCGGTGGCCTGCTGCGCCGGATGCGGGAGGGCGGCCTGGACGTCGCGGTGGTCAGCGACTACCCGTCGGGCCTGCCGTACGACGACGAGGTCGAGATGATCGAGCTGGCCGGGGACGAGCTGCTCGTGGCGCTGCCCGGCGACCACCCGCTGGCGGCGGGCGACGGCGTCGACCTGCGCGAGCTGCGGGAGGAGACCTGGCTGGAGGCGGCCCCGCCCGGCCGGCGGACCATGCTCGGCGACGCCTGCGCCCGGGCGGGGTTCACCCCTCGCGCGACCGTGAGGATCGCCGAGTGGACCGGGAAGTTCGGCTTCGTGGCGGCGGGGCTCGGGATCACGCTGGTGCCCGCCCTCGCCGCATGGGCCGTGCCGGACGGCATCGCCCTCCGCTCGCTGGGCGAGTTCGCGCCGCGCCGTACGGTCTCCGCCGCGCTCCCGCGGGCGCCCCTGCCTGCGGCCCGCGCGTTCGTGCGCTTCCTGGCGGAGGCGGTGCCGGCAGCTCCGGCCGGAGCGGCGGGCGGACAACCGGGACGATAGGCAGGCGGGACAATAGGAGGGTGCACGACTCCTTCGCCCATGTCGGAGGCCGCCTGGCCACCCGGCTCCTCGACGTCACCACCGACCTGTCCGCGCTGGACGGCCGGGGGTGGTGGGCCGTCGTGGTCGACTACGAGGGCAAGGTCACCTGCGCCCGGTTCGCCGACGTCCGCCCCGCCCCGCTGCCCGCGCCGCGCGCTCCCTGGTACGGCCCGCACCCGTCGGCGTGGCGGAGTTCGCTGGACCGGGCCGCCTACGAGGCCGGGGTGCGACGCATCCGCGAGCACATCGAGCGCGGCGACGTCTACCAGGCCAACCTGTGCCGGGTGCTCACCGCGCCGCTGCCCGGGGACCCGGATCCGGCGGCGCTGGCCGTACGGCTGGCGGAGGGCAACCCCGCCCCGCACGCCGCCACGGTGAGCCTGCCCGGCCTGAGCGTGGTCTCGGCCTCACCGGAGCTCTACCTGTCCCGGGAGGGCGACGTGATCGAGTCCCGTCCGATCAAGGGGACCGCCGTCACCGTCGAAGACCTGCTGGAGAAGGACTACGCCGAGAACGTGATGATCGTCGACCTGGTCCGCAACGACCTGGGCCGGGTCGCAGCCGTGGGCTCGGTGAGCGTCCCGGCGCTGTGCGAGGTCGAGGAGCACCCCGGCCTGGTGCACCTGGTCTCCACGGTCCGGGCCCGGCTCGCGCCGGAGTTCGGATGGCAGGAGCTGTTCTCCGCGACATTCCCTCCGGGTTCGGTGACCGGTGCACCGAAATATTCCGCTCTACGCATCATCAATGAGCTCGAGCCCGAGCCCCGGGGGCCCTACTGTGGTGCTGTGGGCTGGGTCGACGCCGACCGGGACCGGGCGTCGCTGGCTGTGGGGATCCGCACCTTCTGGCTCTCCGCCGGTGAGATCCACTTCGGCACGGGCGCGGGCATCACCTGGGGGAGCGACCCGCGGCGCGAGTGGCGGGAGACCGAGCTGAAGGCGTCCCGGCTCATCGCGCTCGCCTCCACTCCGTAGAAGACCCGACAAGGAGATCTGATGAACACACCCGTATGGGTCAACGGGGAACTGATCGATCCGGCGAAGGCCGTCGTCTCGGTGTTCGACCACGGCCTCATGGTCGGCGACGGCGTCTTCGAGACGATCAAATGCGTGAACGGCGCCTCGTTCGCCCTGACCCGGCACCTGGACAGGCTCCGGCTCTCCGCCCGGCGGATGGAGCTGCCCGAGCCCGACACCGACGCCATCGCCGAGGGGGTCCGGGCCTGCCTCGCCGGAGCCCCCTCCTGGCCGCTCGGCCGGATCCGCATCACCTACACCAGCGGTCCCGGCCCGCTCGGCTCCGACCGCGGGGACCAGGGCACCACCACCGTGATCATCGTCGGTGAGCAGAAGCCGTTCCCCGCCACCGCCGACGTCACCGTGGTGCCCTGGCCGCGCAACGAGCGCGGCGCGCTGTCGGGGGTGAAGAGCACCTCCTACGGCGACAACGCCAAGGCCCTCTTCTACGCCAAGGCCCGCGGCGGCGGCGAGGCGATCTTCGGCAACACGGCGGGGAACCTCTGCGAGGGCACCGGCAGCAACGTCTTCATCGTGCGCGACGGCCGCCTGGTCACCCCCACCCTCGACTCCGGCTGCCTGGCCGGGGTCACCCGGGCGCTCGTCCTGGAGTGGTGCGGCGGAACCGAGGAGGACGTGCCGCTGGAGGCCCTCCACGAGGCCGAGGAGGCGTTCCTGACCTCGACCACGCGCGACGTCCAGCCGATCCGCGCGGTCAGCGGGACCGTGCTCCCGGTCGCGCCCGGCCCGGTCACCGCCAAGGCGATGCGGGTCTTCGCCGAGCGTTCCGGCGCCGACCTCGACCCGTGATCGGCGCCGGGTTCCCGTACGGCGCGGGCCGTACGGGAACCCGGACCGCGGGGCGGCCGCCCCAGCCGGAGGTCTCAGTAGGCGGTCTGGGTCTGGGCGTTGAGCTCCGTCATCTTGGCGCTCTTGGCCGGGTCGGTGAGCGGGTCGTCGATCCGGAGCACGTCCAGGCCCTTGGTGATGTCACTGGAATAGATGTGGCCGTTGTAGTAGTAGGCCGACCAGGAGCCGGCGAGTCCCTCGACCGGGCCGCGCTCGAAGAAGCCGACCTCCCGGGGGTTGGCGGAGTCGGTGAAGTCCCAGACCGACACCCCGCCCTGGTACCACGACTGGACCATGATGTCCTTGCCGGGGACCGGCAGCAGCGAGCCGTTGTGGGCGACGCAGTTCTCGCCCTGCTGCTGCTCCCTGGGGATCTTGAAGTAGCCGCGGAGCGTCAGGGTGCGGTCGCCGGAGAGGTCGTAGACGGCGCTCGCGCCCTTGGTCCTCGGGGTGCCGCGGTCGCAGGTGGCGGACATGCCGCCGCCCAGCTCGTCCCCGAAGACCACCTTGGTGCCGTCGTTGTTGAAGGTGGCCGAGTGCCAGATGGAGAAGTTCTCCCTGTCGCTCACGTGCTGGAGCACTTTGGGGTTCACCCGGTCGGTGATGTCCAGCAGGATGCCGTCGCCGAAGCAGGCCGCGGCGGCCAGGTTCTTCTCCGGGTAGGCCGTGATGTCGTGGCAGCCGCCGATGCTCTGGCCGCCGATGTCCACCGTGCCGCCCGGGCCTCCGGAGATCACCGGGTTGGCGGCGACCTTGGCCGCCGCGGGGTTCCCGGTGGGCACCTCGACGATCGAGAAGATGTTGTGCGGGTCGGGGCAGGTCGGCGTCCCCTCGGGTCCGGGGGCGGAGACGTAGAGATAGACCGTCTGCGGGTCCTCGCCCGGCACGAGGGTGTGGGTGTGCGAGCCGCAGGGGGTGCTGACCGCCGAGACGAACTTCGGACGGGCCTTGTCGGTGATGTCGAAGATCCGGATGCCCTCCCAGCCGCCCTCGCCGTCCGACTCGCCGTCGTCGCAACCGGGGCCACCGCGCGGCCGGTCCACGGAGAGGAACAGCAGGTTCCCGGTCACCGAGACGTCGTTCTGCTCGCCGGGACAGAGCACCTGGCTGACCACGGCCGGCTTGGCCGGGTCGGAGATGTCGAACACGCTGAAGCCGCCGAAGTTGCCCACGTACGCGTGGTCGCCCTGGAACGCCAGGTCGGTGCCCCAGTCCTGCGGCCCGTTGAGCGGGGCCCGCGGCGGCACGTTGGCCACATGAGTGACGTTGGCGCTGTGCAGGACCTCGCCGGAGCGTTCCACCGACGAGCCGGAAGGCGCGCCGGAACTCGCCGCGGACGGCGGGGGCGCGGGATCCGAGGACTCGGGATCCGCGCCGCAGCCTGCCACTACGAGCATCGCCGCCAGCGCGAATGCCACGGTTGATCGCACATTGCCCCCATCGCTTGGATTGTTTTACATCATTATTGATGTTATGCGGGGTATGTATCGGTCGGGTGGCACTCTTGTCATGATCTTGCTGGCGGCGGTCCTGTCGGGGTGCTCGGAATCGGGGCCCGAGGAAGGGGCGCCGCTGGTGGCGGGCACCGGCGCGCCGGTCGTCATCCCCGGTGACCCCGGAGACCCCGGTCGTACGGCCACACCCGGCGAGCGGCTCGGCGAGCCGGAGGCGCGGGTGAGCGCGGCGGACGTGCGCTTCGCCGAAGGCATGATCCCGCACCATCGGCAGGCGCTGGAGATGGCGGCGCTGGTCCCGGAACGGTCGTCCTCGGAGACGGTGCGGAAGCTCGCCGAGCGGATCACCGCGGCGCAGCGGCCCGAGATCGCCGCCATGACCTCGTGGCTGGAGTCGGTCGGCCGCGCTCCCGGGGAGCACGAGGACCACACGGTGAGCCAGGAGCAGATGAACCGTCTCAGGACCGCCCGGGGCGCCGCCTTCGACGAGCTCTTCCTGACCCTGATGATCGCCCATCACGAGGCGGCGCTGACGATGGCCGCCGAGGAACTGCGGGAGGGCACCGACCGGGCCATGCGCGCCACGGCCGCCGACGTCGTCTCCGGGCAGAACATCGAGATCTCCCGGATGCGGGAGATCCTCGAACGTTAGCCGGGAGAGGGGTCAGGAACTCCAGAGCATGTTGCTCAGCTCGGAGTCGAGGTCCATGAAGTCGGTCTCCCGGCCTGCGGGGACCAGCTCGTAGGTCCGGTGCAGGAACTCGGTGAGCGGGGCGAGCGGCACCTCGAACAGGGCCTGCCCGAACGGTGAGGTGAGGCTGATGTGCAGGGTCCGTTCGCCGTCGGCGCGGGCCGGCCATACCTGGACGTCTCCGTCGCCGACCCGTCGCACGATGCCGACGGTCAGCAGCTCACGGGCGAAGATCCACTCGACCGGCTCGTCGTTGCCCACGTGGAAGGCCATCCTGATCGCGTACGGATCATCGGCCGTATAGCTGAGTCCGGCGAGCAGGGGGACGGTGGTACGGTCGGGGACCACAAGCCGAAGGCCCAGCTCGGCAGAGACGGTGGTGCTGTTCATCGTCAGCCAAACCTTTTCGTCGTCGGTCCCCTCTTCGGGGCTTTCAGTGCTCTGGTCGGACCTCGTCCGCCCTATGAGGCGGAACGAAGAGACCTGTAGGAGAGATTCCGCCTCCAGGCCCTTCTGTAACGCACATCACAGCGCGACATTTTGGCACCTACCTGGCTAAACGTCATCAACGGGGTCGTATTTACGAGGGTTTTGCGCATCGTTTCCATCACGGTCGACTCCCCAGCCGGGGCGTCTCGGGTGATAGAGGTCTAGCCACGGTCGTACGGTACTTCTTCGTATCAGGATGATGCTATGACACCGTAGCGTCCCATCGGGCACATCACTGCCCCTTTGCCCCCGATCGCGTCGCACCGCGTCGCCACCACCCCATGATCGCGCCTTCGCGGGCTCCGCTTCGCGAGCGGTCCCGGATTGCTGTATGGTTTTCCACGTCGGCACCGCGAAGGAGCCGGACAGGGCGGGCGATTAGCTCAGCGGGAGAGCGCTTCGTTCACACCGAAGAGGTCACTGGTTCGATCCCAGTATCGCCCACACATGTGAGACGCAGGTCAGAGCCTGTCGGTTGACATCAACCGGCGGGCTCTTCTGTTTCCTCTGGACGTCGATTCCTCTGAACGTCGACGGAAGCCATCGGGGAGCCGTCTCACTCGGACTCCGCCCGCCGGCTGTCGCCGAAGACGGTGTTCACGGTGTGGGCACCTTTCGTGATCACCCGGCTTGAGCTGGTGCCGGTACACGGCCTCGGTGACCGGCGGGCGCCCTTCACCGTCGTGGCGGACGCACCCCGGTCGCGGGGCCCGGCCGAGGCGTTTCCGCCCGAGGTCCGCGCGACGGGCGGGGGCGTCTCCGATCCGCGTACGGCGCGCCGTACGCTGCCTGAGATCCTCGGAAAAAGTTCGGCGGTCGTGTCGATCCGCGGCACCGCCCGTTCGACCTATGCATGAGAAGGGCTGGAAGGGCCCGGACGATCCAGGGAGACGGAAACCATGAAGTACATGCTGATCTGGCGCGCCACCGACGAGGCCTTCGAGAAGATGGCGGGCGTCGACTTCGACGAGATGCTCGAGACCGTCGGAAAGTACAACGACGAGCTGATCCGGGCCGGTGTCCTGGTCGCCGCGGAGGGACTCGCCGACGCGGCCGAGGGCGTGGTCGTCGACTACTCCTCCGAGCCGCCCGTGGTCACCGACGGCCCGTACGGCGAGACCAAGGAGCTGTTCGGCGGGTTCTACATCCTCAACGTGACCTCCAAGGAGGAGGCCGTCGAGTGGGCCAAGCGCTCGCCGATCACCGGCGCGGGCTTCAAGGCCGAGATCCGCCGGGTCACCACGATCGACGAGTTCCCGCAGAACAACGAGTGGGTTCAGAAGGAGCGGGCGTGGCGCGAGGCCACCGGTCAGCTCTGAGCGGATCGACAGGAACTGACAGAGGATGGCAGACCCCACCGGCCGTGAGGCCGTCGCCGCCGTCTGGCGGATCGAGTCCGCGCGGATCGTCGGTGCGCTCGCCCGCTACACCGGCGACTTCGCGCTGGCCGAGGACCTCGCCCAGGAGGCGCTGGCCGAGGCCCTGGTGACCTGGCCGCGCGAGGGGGTGCCCCGCCATCCCGCGGGCTGGTTGCTCACCGTCGGCCGGCGCCGGGCGATCGATGCCTTCCGCCGGCGCTCCGCCCTCGATGACAGGTACACGGTGCTCGCGCGCGACCTGGGCGAGGGGGGCATCGCCTCGGGGAGCGTACCCGCCGATCCGGTCCGGGACGCCGGGGACGTGCTGTGGGATCCGGACCAGATCGACGACGACATGCTCGCGTTGATGTTCGTCTCCTGCCATCCCGTCCTGTCGAGGGAGGCGCGGGTGGCGCTCACCCTGCGGGTGGTCGGCGGTCTGACGAGCGACGAGATCGCCCGGGCGTTCCTCGTCCCGACCGCCACCGTGCAGGCCCGGATCACCCGGGCAAAGAAGATCCTCGGGGCGGCCCGGGTGCCGTTCGCGGTGCCGCCGGCCCGGGAGCGGGCCGAGCGGCTCGGCGCGGTGCTCAGCGTGATCTATCTGATCTTCACCGAGGGGTCCTCGGCCAGCTCCGGTGACGACCTGATCCGGCTCGACCTGGCGAGCGAGGCGCAGCGCCTGGCGCGGGTGCTGGCCCGGCTGGTGCCGGACGAGCCCGAGGTGCACGGCCTGCTGGCCCTGCTGGAGCTGACCGCGGCGCGTTTTCCCGCCCGCACCGGACCGGACGGCGAGCCGGTGCTTCTGGAGCACCAGGACCGCCGCCGCTGGGACCGCGCCGCGATCCGCCGGGGACGGGCCGCCCTGGCCCGTGCCGAGCGGGCCGGCCGAGGTCTGGGCGCCTACGGCCTGCAGGCCGCGATCGCCGAGTGCCACGCCGTCGCGCCATCGGTCGACGCGACGGACTGGGAGCGCGTCGTGCTCATCTACGAGGCGCTCGGCCGGCTCGCGCCCTCACCTGTGGTCGATCTCAACCGGGCGGTGGCGCTCTCCATGGCCAGGGGGCCGGCTGCGGCGCTGTCGATCGTGGACGAGCTGACGGCCACCGAGGCGCTGGCGGGCTCGCACCTGCTGCCGGGCGTCCGCGGGGAGTTGCTCACCCGCCTGGGCCGGACCGGCGAGGCACGCGCCGAGTTGGAGCTCGCCGTACGTTTGTGCGGCAACAAGCGTGAGCGGGCGGTGCTGGAGCGCAAGCTCGCTGATCTCGGCTGACCGTGAGGTGAGCATCGCAGCAGGGGCGGCTCCGGCGGAAAAGACGTCGAGCCTCCCTCTCGTGTGGCAGGTGCTCGTGACCTCCACCGTCTCACTCCACGGTTATCACCACATTCCCGCGCTTGTGTCCTGATTCCACATAGCGGTGGGCCTCGGCGGCCTGCTCCAGCGGATAGCGCCTGTCTATGATGATTTTCAACCCGTCCGCTTCGATGAGTCCCTTGAGGAAGAGCAGCGCTTCGTTCTTGTCGACCGACATCCCGGCCATCACCCTCTTGCCGCCCGCCATCGAGGTCCACAACATCAGGAAGTGGTTCTTCAGGCCCGTCGTCGGAAGGTAGCACCCGTTCTTCTTCAGAGACCCCCTGCACTGCGAGAACGAGCTCTTGGTCACCGTGTCGAAAATTATGTCGTATGTCTCGCCGTTTTTGGTGAAGTCCTCCTTGGTGTAGTCGATCACCTTGTCGGCCCCCAGGGACCTGACCAGCTCCATGTTCCCGGTGCTGCACACCCCGGTGACCTCCGCCCCGAAGTACTTGGCGAGCTGCACCGCATAGGTGCCTATGCTTCCCGAGGCGCCGTTGATGAGGACTCTCTGCCCGCTCTGGATGTTCGCCTTGTCCTTGAGGAAGAACAACGCCGTCGACGCCCCGTCGACCGCTGCGGCGGCCTCCTCGTAGGTGCTGTTGGCGGGCTTCAACGCCAGCGACCCTTTTTCCGGCATGCATTTGTACTCGGCGCAGGCGCCGACGTTGAAACCGGCGAACCCGAAAACCTGGTCACCTTTCTTGAAGCGCCGTACGTCTTTTCCCACCGATTCGATCTCCCCGGCCATCTCGAGCCCGAGTGTTCTCATCCTCTTTCTGGGCCTCCTGAGACCGAGGATGATCCTGCCCCATCGCGGCTCCCCCCTCCGCATCGCGCACTCCGCCGACGTCACCGACGTCGCATGCACCTTTATCAGCACTTCCTTGTCTCCGGGAGCGGGCTTCGGCACCTCCTGGATCCCGAGAACATCCGGAGAACCGTACCGAGTGAATAAAACCGCTTTCATCCGTGCATCTCCCTGCTCGACCGGCGAGGGTTCCGGCCCCATTCCGCTTCCACTGCTTCATGGGTTCAACGCCGAACGGAGGGAAGGGGTTCCCTCTGAAGGTGCAGGAACCGGTTCCCTATACATAAATATCCACAAACCGGTTATTTATCTTAAAAACGGTCGAAACCATCGATTTGGTGGATCTTTCCGCTGGCCGCGCCGTACCGCCGGGGCCGTACCCCGCGCCTCTGGTCCGGCCATCGCGGACCGTCACCCCCGACCGGTGGCAGGGGAGAGCCGGGCCTGCAGTTCTGCCGCTCCGGGGCCGGTCAGTCGCGACAGGGCGACCGTCCTGCCGGTCAGTGAGAGCAGGATCGCCGAGATGGGCCCCTCGACCCGTCGGCCCCGCCCCGCGGACCAGGGGCAGTCGGTGGCGGCGAGTTCGAGTCCGTCCAGCCGCGGCCACATCCGGAGGGGCCACTTCGTGGTCCAGACGCGGGTCGCGGCGGCGGCCGCCGCCCGCACCGGCATGGGCCGGTCCCGCCCGAGCGGGATCGCGATGTCCTGCCCGTGCACGAGGGCGTCGATGAGCGGTTCGAGGTGGGTCACGCCGGGGGCCTTCCTCCGCGATCCCGCCATGCCCCGCAGCAGCGCGCCGTAGTGCCGCACGGGCAGCCCGGCCTGCCGTACGGCGCTGTCGTGGATCATGCGGTTTATGTCTCCCCTGGCCTTCAGCAGCCAGTATGCCCCCGTCAGCACGCGTGTCTGGGCGAGTGTCAGGTGGGCCGCGACGTCGCGCACCCGCCAGCCTGCGCACAGGGACGCGGTCTCCCACTCCTGCTCGGACAGATCGTCGAAGAGGTCCGCGAGGCCGGACCTCTCGTGGTCGATCGCTTGCCACACCTCATCGCGGTCCATCTCGGCCTCCCGCCGTAGCCGTCCGCAATCTGGTACGATAATAGTACTAATTTAGTTCGATAATCTGTCCATCGTCAAGAGGGTTCGGATGAGCGAGGACTCACCTCAGGACCGGCTGAACCTCGGCCTCCTCTGTTTCTTCCCCTATCGGGCGATGGAGGCCCGGGTCATGGAGGCCGTGGCCGCGGCCGGCTTCGACGACGTCACCCTCGCGCAGAGCAGGGTCTTCCAGCGGATCGGCCCGGAGGGCACGCGGGTGACCGACCTGGCCGAGCAGGCCAGGATCAGCAAGCAGACGGCCGGCTTCCTCGTCGACCAGCTCGAGCGCGCCGGCTACGTGGAGCGGGTGCCGGACCCGGCCGACGCACGGGCCCGGCTGGTGCGGATCGCTCCCCGGGGCGAGGCGGCCGTCGCGGTCGCCAAGGCGGTCGAGGCCGAGGTCGAGGCCGAGTGGACACGACATCTCGGCAAGCGGGACGCCGCCCACCTCCGCCGCGCTCTCATCCGCCTGCGTGAGATAACCGATCCTTACCGGTGACGGCCGGCGCCGCCCGGCCGTCAGGCGCACGGACGGGCCGGCGCCTTGCGCGGGCCGGCTTGCGCAAGGGATTTCCGCACACCGGATATGAGGACAAGGACGTGGAAGCGGGCGCGAGCCCCTGATCCCATCGGACGGGGGCCCGGGCCCATCCACCGTCGGAGGCTCACATGTTCTCTGTCCGATGTACGTCTGCACTCGCAGGGGTGGCGCTCGTCGCCGTATCAGTGCTCACCGTCCACGCTCCGGCCGTCGCCGACGCCGCCCGGGGCATCGGGGACTTCAACGCCGACGGGTTCGACGATCTCGTCGTCGCTTCCCCGCTGGAGGACGTGGGCGGCGTCCAGGACGCCGGAGTCGTACGGATCTTCTACGGCGGGCCGGACGGCCCCGCCTCGGGCGGTGTCCAGACGATCACCCAGAACTCCGGCAACCTCGGCGGCAACGCCGAGCCGGCGGATCGTCTCGGCGCCGCCATCGCCGTAGGGGACTTCCTGTTCGGAGCCGGGTCGGAGCTGGTGATCGGCGTTCCCGGCGAGGACGATGACGAGATCGCCGGAGACCAGGCCGACTCCGGCGTGATCCATATCCTGACCGGCGGCACGGGTGTCCTGCTCAACGCCAGCACCGCGATCACGCTGGACCCGGTGGGCGCGCAGCTGGGCCTTGCCGAGGTCGAGGCGGGGGATCAGTGGGGAGCGGCGCTCGCGGTCGGGAGGGCCGGCCGGTCCGGTTCGGATCTGGCCGTGGGCGGTCCGGGCGAGGACCTCGCCGTGGTCGACGCCGGCGCGGTCGACGTGCTCCACTTCGAGGGCGGCGTGCTGTCCGGCGCGCGCCGGCTGCACCAGGACGAAAGCCTGGTCGAGGGCGTCGCGGCCGCCGGGGACCGGTTCGGCGCCGCCGTCGCGATGGGCAACTTCGACGGTGACAGTTTCGACGACCTGGCCGTGGGCGTCCCGGCCGACCAGCAGAACAGCGTCGACCCCGGCGGCGAGGTGAACGTCTTCTACGGCGCCAGTCCCGTTCCGCTGACCGGAGCCGACGATCAGCTGTGGGCCCAGGGCGCGCTGCCCGGCGGGCGGGAGCCCGAGGACGCCTTCGGCGCCGCGCTGGCGGTCGGTGACTTCGACGGGGGCCCCGACGACCTGGTCATCGGCGCTCCGGGGGAGACCGGCGGATCGGGCGTGGTCCACGTCGTGTACGGCACCGCCGGGGGCCTGGGCACGGCTCGCACCCAGCTGTGGAGCCAGAGCTCGGCGGGTGTCTCCGAGACCTCCGACCCGGGCGACCGCTTCGGCGCGGTGCTGGCGGCCGGCGACTTCAACGGCGACAACCAGGACGACCTGGCCATCGGCGTGCCCGAGGAGGACCGCGAGGTCGACAACCGGTCCGACGTCGGCGGGGTGAACGTCCTGTACGGCGAGAACGACGGGCCCAACTCGCCTGACGATCCGGCCCTCGGGGTCGACCACCAGCAGTTCTTCGTGCAGATATCGATCGGCGCCAACGCCGAGCAGGGCGACCGGTTCGGCGCGGGCCTGGCCGCGGGCGACTACGACGACAACGGCGAGGCCGACCTGGCGGCCGGGGTGCCGGGCGAGAACGTCTCGGGCGCGGCGGGCGCCGACCACGGCCAGGTCAACGTCGTGTACGGCAAGGGCCCGATCTTCTCCTTCGGGGGGCTCGATCCCGACTCCAGCCTGACGATCCAGCGTCCGGCCACCCCCCAGGCGGGCGGCCAATTCGGTGCCGTCCTGCGCTGAGCTCCCGCGCCGGGGCATCGAGAGAAGGCCCGGCCACCCTGTGGCGCGTCCCGGATCCGGGACGCGCCACTCTGCAGCACGGAGCCGGTTCACCGGGCCTCCGGAGCTTCGCGTCGTGGCGGTGACCGGATCCTTTGCGGGTTGTTGACTCACAGTAGTTATCAAATTACTTTGAGTGAAGCAACGGGGCTCGGGCACAGCCGGATCCCCGCTCCTGCCCTGCCGACGCCGAGCGGAGGTGGCCCGTTCCGGTGAGGCCGGCAGCCGCACTCCGCACCACCCGCCACCTCAACCGTTCCCGTCACGAGCTCAGCCCCGCACGGGCCGCCGGCCTCCCCGCCGCCCGGACCCGTGACGGCTGCGGCCCGTACCCGTTTCCCGCCGACGAGAGGAGTGGTGGCATGGCGACCGGCCACGACAGCACGACCGGGTTCCTGACCGAACTCCAGGTGAGCGTCGGCTCGGCGCCCGGCGGCCGGTCGGCCGGTGAGATCCTGGCCGAGGCCCGGGCGATCACCGAACCGGCTCACCGGGCGGCGGTGGAACGACTGCCCGATGAGATACGGCACATCACCGGATACCACGCCGGCTGGTGGGACGCCGACGGGCGGCCCTGCGCCGACACCGGGAAAACGGTCCGCCCGGCACTGGTCCTGGCGTGCGCGCGGGCGATCGCCGATGGCGCCGGCCGGCCCGATCGGGCCGGACCGGAGGCCGGGGCGGTGCGCGCGGCGATTCCGGCGGCGGTGGCGGTGGAGCTGGTACACGACTTCTCACTCCTGCACGACGACGTGATGGACGGTGACCCGATCCGGAGGCACCGCCCGGCCGCCTGGGCGGTGTTCGGGACCGGCAGCGCCGTCCTGACCGGCGACACCCTGGTCACTCTGGCCCTGGACATGCTGGCCGACGCCGGGGCCGGCGCGAAGGTGCTGACCACGGCGCTGCTGAGGTTGTGCGGCGGGCAGAACGCCGACCTGGTGTTCGAAGGGCGCAGCGATGTCACCATCGCCGAATGCATGACCATGGTGGCGGGCAAGACCGGTGCACTGATGGGCTGCGCCTGCGAGCTGGGGGCGCTGGCCGGCGGCGCCGATCCGGCTCGCGCGGCCCGGCTGCGTGAGTTCGGCGAGCATCTGGGCCTGGCCTTCCAGCTGGTCGACGATCTGCTCGGCATCTGGGGAGATCCCGGGATCACGGGCAAACCCGTGCACAGCGATCTGGCGGCGCGCAAGAAAAGCCTTCCGGTGGTGGCCGCGCTGACCTCACGGACACCGGCCGGTGCGCGCCTGGCGCGGCTGTACGAACAGAAAGGCACCCTGGACGCGCAGGCCCTGGCACGGGCCGCGCAGCTCGTCGACGCCTCCGGCGCCCGGCGCTGGGCACAGGAGCAGGCCCGCCACCATATGGAGACCGCTCTGGAGTGTCTCGGACGGGCCGATCCGGCTCCGGAGGCCGCGGCGGACCTTCGGACCCTGGCCCGGCTCGTCGTCCACCGGGACCGCTGACATGACCGTCCGGGGACGCCTGCGACCACCGGCAGGCCCGGGCGGAGGCCTCGAGCCCGCCGCGCCGACGGCGTCCCGGCACGTCACGCTCGCACGACACACCGCTTCACCACCAGGAGACCTCTATGCCCTATGAGGCCAGCACCCCCGCGCCCCTGCCGCCCGCGGAGGCGGCCCGTGTCATGGCCGACCTCCAGCCGCCGCCGCTGTTCTGCCCGATCGACCCGGCGGTCAACCCCGCCGCCCAGCGCGTCGAGCAGCGCGCCGTCGCCTGGGTCGACGAGGCCGGCTTCTGCGCCGACCCGAGTGAGCGGGCCTGGGTGATCGCGACCAAGAGCGCCGACTTCTACGCCCGGTTCGCCCCGCACGCCGGTGAAGACGGGCTGCTCGCCGCCGTCCTGTGGGTGTACTGGGGGTTCGCCTTCGACGACGCCCGTTGTGACAGCGGGCACTTCAGCCACCATCTCGCCGAGTTCGTCCCCATGGCCGCACGCGTGCAGCGGGCGCTGGAACGCCCCTGCCCCGACGCGGCGGACGACGCGTACGCCCGGGCCCTTCACGACATCGCGACGCGCTTCCGCCGTACGGCCACCCCCGTGCAGTTCCACCGGTTCGTCGCCGCGCACCGTGCCTGGCTGGCGGGCGTGACCTGGCAGATCGCCAACCAGGCGACGGGCACCATGCCCTCCCTGGAGGACTACATCACCATGCGTCTGCACTCGGCAGGCGGGGAGCCGACCTTCGCGATGCTGGAGATCGCCAACGGAATGGAGGTCCCGGCCGCGGAGATGGACGGCCCCGCGTTGCGCGCGCTGACCGAGATGGCCATCCTGACCGCGGCGCTGGACAACGACCGTCACTCGCTGACCAAGGAGCTGAGCCGCCGGCAGACCGGCCAGAACGTCTACACCGTGCTGCTGCACCGGCACGCCGGCTCCCTCGCCGAGGCCATGCACGAGGCCGCGCGCTTGCGTGATCGCGTCCTGTGCCGGTTCCTGCGGTTGCGGGAGACCGTGCGGCCCCGGCTGAGCACCGCCGCCGGCTGCTATGTCGACGGGCTCGCCCACGGCATCCGGGGCAACGCCGAATGGGGCCTGCGCGTCCCCCGGTACCTCAGCCGCGGGTTCACCCCGGACGAGCCCGGGGACACCCCCATCACCTGGGCCGAAGGCCCCTTGGACGACAGGCCGCTGACCCTGCCCACCGTGGCCTGGTGGTGGGACCCCGAGCTGTGACCCCGGCGCGTCGCGGGTGGTGTCCGCCGTGCCGGAGGCGGGTCAGAGGCCGCCCGGCGGAACGTTCTTCCGCCGCGACCACCACAGCAGGCCGCCGACGGCGATCGCGGCGGCGAGCAGTCCCTTGGTGTCGCCACGCCGTGCGCCCCTGGCGCGCAGGGAGCCGATGCGTACGGTGAAGTCCCGGTTGGCCATGTCCCGGATCAGCCCGCGAAACTGCTCGGGCGCCAGCGTGTTGCCGATCATCAGGTCCATCGCCGTGCGAGCGGCCTGGATCTCCGAGACGGACTCCGCGGCCAGGCGGATGAGGATGTCGCGCAGTTCCTCTTCGAAGACCTCGGTGAGAGCCAGCTCCGGTGCCAGGTACCGGACCGACCCCTCGATGTTGGCGAACGACTTGCCCAGCAGGGACACCACCGGGCTGGTCTGGATGCCGCGGCGGGTGGAGTACTTCAGCACCGACGTCAGGGTGACGCCGAAGTCGAGGTCCTCCAGTGACGCGGTCGCGATCTTGGGAACCAGGATGGCCATGTCACCGGCGAAGCCGGCGATGTCCGCCCAGGGGGTGGCCTTGCCCAGCTCCACCCAGGCGCGGGCGAGGCCGGGGCCGTCGTTGTGCGCCAGGCTCAGCAGGACCGTCATCATCGTCATGCTCATGCGCCGGTCGACCCGTCCGACCATGCCCCAGTCGATCAGATGGGCCTTCTCGCCCGGTGCGACCAGGATGTTGCCGGGGTGCGGATCGGCGTGGAAGAACCGGTCCACGAAGTAGCCGCGGTACATGAACGCCAGCAGATCGCGGCCGATGCCGACCCGCTGCTTCTCGGGGAGCGACTGCCTGTCGACCTCCCGGATGGACCGGCCCGGTGCCAGGCTTTGCACCAGCACCTTGGGTGTCGCCCAGATCACCTCCGGCACGTCGAGATACTCGAACTCCTCGACCAGTCTCCGGGCCCGGTTCATGTTGGCGGCCTCGACGGTGAAGTCGAGCTCGGCCTCCATGGCGTCGAAGATGACGTTGAGCATGGACTCGACGTCGATGACGGCGTTGAAGTCGGGAAAGCACCTGGCGACGAGGCGGGCGGCCTTGCGCATCATCGCCATGTCGTCGAGCACGATCGAGCGGATGTCGGGTCTTTGAATCTTGAGAACCGCGCTGCCGCCCCCGGGCAGGACCACCTTGTAGGCCTGGGCGAGCGAGGCGGACCCGAGGGGCCGCGCATGCTCGATCCTGTCGAAGCGGCGTTCCCAGCCGGGTCCCAGCTCGGCGGCCAGCACCGGCTCGAAGATCGAGAAGGGGGCCACGGACACGTGGTCGTGCAGCTTCGCCAGCTCGGCCATGGTGGCCGGAGAGACGATGTCCGGACGCGTCGACAGCATCTGCCCGGCCTTGACGTAGAAAGGGCCCAGGCGCTCCAGCGCCTGCCGGACGGCCTGCGCGGCGACCGGATCGTCATGGTCACCGGTCTTGCGCCGCCCCCGTCCCGACAGCGCCCTGGCCGCTCCGGCGCCGGCGAGTTCGGCGAGCACTCCGGTCACGGTGAGCAACCGCCTGGAACTCATGCGTCTCCCCGGATTCGGAGGGTGGTGTGACGGCGGCCGACCGGGTCGGCCGCCGTCTGCGGCGGCCGGTCCAGCACGCGGGCCAGGGCGTCCGGGGCCGCCTGCGCACAACGCGGCAGCGTGCTGCGCAGGACTTCGACCAGCACCTCGTTGGTGCACTCCGCCCCGGTGTGCTGCCGGTGCGCCCGGAAAGACCGCCCGGACCGCACGTCGTCACACAGCTCGTCCAGACCGATGTGACGGTGCTCGTCGAGGTCGTAGAGCCGCCCGTCGGCCTTCAGGCGCAACCGTCTGGGCCGTCGCCCCCGGTCACCCGGGGGAAGTCCGCCGGTCATCCCCGGCCTTCCCCCGCCGCTTCAACTCGCCTCGCTGTCGGGACGGGAGGCCCGGACCTGCCGGGACAGCCCTTCGACCCGGCGGCTGAGTTTGGCGATGTGGTCGGCGAGGTCGTCCACGTCCTCCCGGGACCGGTCCGCGCCGTGGTCGCGTGGCCGCTCCCGGGAGCCGCGCCGGTCACGGCGGCTGTCGCAGCGGCGCATCTTCCGGCACAGCTCCACCAGGTCGTCCAGGATCTCGTCGATCTCGTCGTCGGAGCAGTCCTCCCAGTCCCAGTCGCCGTCGTCCCGGTCATCGTCGTCCCAGTCGTCGTCACGGTTCTCGACGGCCTTGCGCGCGGCCCTGCGCAGGTCGCGCTCGACGTCGCTGGCGCGGTCGAGAACGTCCTCGATCAGGTCGCCGATCCGTCGCGTGGTTCCTCTGCGGCGTCGCCTGGGCATGCTCTGACCTCCTTGATCGTTGCTTCACGGCCGGTCGGCCAACGGTCGTCGCCGGTGACGTCCTGGAAGCCGTGCGTCGGCGGGCCGGCGGCCGGGCCGGGGAAGGACCCTCGGCACTTCACCCACGGCGCGTTCCCCGTCCGGCCGGCATAGTCAAGAGGCGCATCCCGCTTGACTACTTTAAGTAAGTTACTGAATACGGTAAGTGATAGTGCAAGGCCGAGTCAATGAGCTCTCCGGCCCGGCGGCGACACGAACGGCGGCCGTCGCCTGCCGGCCGTCCGGATCCCGGTCAGGCCGCCGGGGCGAGCGCGGGACGGCGGGCGGGGGAGGTGCGGGGAAGGGGCGGGCGGTGCGGGGCGACGGCGCGGCCGTCGGGCAGGAGCTCGCCGGTGTCGTCGAACAGCACGACGCCGTTGCAGAGCAGGCTCCAGCCCTGCTCGGGGCGGAAGGCGACGGGGCGCGCGGCCTCGCGGTCGGATGCGTACGCCGAGGGACAGGAGGGCTCGTGCTGGCACATGGCGGACCTCGATGGTCGGCTCGGGTAACGGCTGCTCGCCGTCGAACTCCCTCAGCATCGCCTCCTCCCGCGCCCGGGTCCCCGTACAAATACCGGTGACGCCGCTCTGTGCGGAAATACCGGTTCAGCGGGGGCCGAGGACGGCCCAGCCGTGCGCGGGGACCAGGCCGGGGTCCGAGGCGTCCGAGGGGCCGGCCTGCGACGACTCCAGCACGGAGAGGCCGCCCGCCTCCACGGGGAGGCGGCGGGGGTGGTCGTCGAGGTTGAGCAGCGTGAGCAGTTCTCGGCCGGGGCGGTCCGGGTCGGCGGAGGCCAGTACGGCGGCCCGGTTGTCCAGGTACGGCACGGCGGTGCGCGCCCTGACCAGCCACGGGTGACGGCGGCGCAGCGCGATCAGCCTCCGGTGCAGCCGGTAGGCGGGCCCGCCGGCGGGGGAGAGGCCGGCGGGGGAGGCGGGGAACGCCGGGCGGACCGCGTCGTCTCCGCCCGCCCGGTCCTCCTTGACGCCGTGGAAACCCTGCTCGTCGCCGTAGTAGACGCTGGGCACGCCGCCGACGGTGAACAGCACGGCCAGGGCGTGGCCGAGGTGGCGGCCGTCGGCCAGGCGGCTGGCCAGCCGGGTCACGTCGTGGTTGCCGGTGAAGGTCAGCGGTGTGAAGGTCTCCAGGAACCCGTTGTGCCGCTCCAGGGCCCAGGCCAGCTCGTAGAGGTTGCCGTCGTTGAGCGAGCTCCAGATCGCCTTCCACAGCTCGTATTGGGTGACCGAGTCCAGCCCGCTGGCGCCGACGTAGGCGGCGTAGTCGCCGTGCAGCACCTCCCCGGCGAACCAGGCGCCGGGATGGCGCGGCCGGACCTGCTCCAGGGCGCGCATCCAGAAGCCCGGCGGCACCGCGTATGCGGCGTCGAGCCGCCAGCCGGAGGCGCCCCGGCCGAGCCAGTGGTCCATGACGCGCACGACGTGGTCGAGTACGGCCGGCTCGGCGTGGTCGAGTGCGACGAGGTGGTGGTGGCCCTCGAAGGTCTCGTAGTCCTGCCCGCTGCGGCGGAACCAGGCCGCGGCGCGCGGGTCGGCGCCCGCCCGCCGGAACACCGGGAAGCCCCGGGCGACGTGGTTGAACACCCCGTCCAGGAGCAGGTGCAGGCCACGGTCGCGGGCGGCGGCGGCCAGCCGGTCGAAGTCGGCGTCGTCACCCAGCCGGGGGTCGATCCGGAAGTGGTCGACCGTGTCGTAGCCGTGGGTCTCGGAGTCGAAGATCGGTCCCAGCTGCAGGCCCGAGCAGCCCAGCTCGACGGCGTAGTCCAGCCAGTTCTCCAGGTGCCGCAGGCGGTGCCGTACCGGCTCGGCGGGCGGGAGCGCGGCGGCCTCGGCGCCGGTGAACCCGAGCGGGTACACCTGCCACCAGATCACGTGGTCGGCCCATGACGCCACGGTGGCTCCTTTGCCGAAGGTCCCCGAGGGGGACGCTTGACTTCCGGTGTTTCCGGTCCATCGGGTTCTCCCAAGAATGGCGTACCGGAAACCGGAATCCGGTGTTTCTCGTATCACATGCCGCACACCGCGCCGGCGCGTGAGATCGCGGTCTCCGGGACCGGGCCGGCGCCACCGCGACCTGCACGCCGGGAAACGGGAAAGGACGGGAGGGTGGCCGGCTGCGCGGGTCCACCGAGGTACGGCTCGCGCCGGGGGAGTCCGCACTCTGGCGGAAGGAAGTTCTAGACTGGCCCGAACGACCAGAATGGAGTTCGGTAGCGATGCGGATCGGACTGTACCTCGACGAGCCCAAGGGCTCGGACGCGCTCGGCAAACTGCGGGACCGGATCGCCCGCGGGGCCGACGACGGCTTCACCTCGGCATGGGTCTCCAACATCTTCGGCCTCGACGCCCTGACCGCGCTCGCCGTGGCGGGCAGCCAGGTCCCGGGCATCGAACTCGGCACCGCCGTCGTGCCGACCTACCCGCGCCACCCCGCCGTCCTGGCCCAGCAGGCGCTCACGGTCAACACCGCCCTCGGCGGGAGGCTGGCGCTGGGCATCGGGCTCTCGCACCAGATCGTCATCGAGGGCATGTACGGCTACGGCTTCGAGAGGCCCGCCCGGCACATGCGCGAGTACCTGTCGGTGCTGGTGCCGCTGGTGCGCGGGGAGAAGGTGGAGTTCGAGGGCGAGACCCTGACCGCGAAGCTCGGCCTGAGCACGCCGGGCACGGGTGACATGCCGGTGCTCATCGCCGCGCTCGCCCCGCGCATGCTCAAGCTCGCGGGAGAGGTCGCCGACGGAACCGTGCTCTGGATGACCGGCCCCAAGACCGTCGCCGAGCACGTGGCCCCCGCCGTCACCGAGGCGGCCCGTGCGGCCGGACGGCCCGCGCCCAGGATCGTCTGCGCGCTTCCGGTCTGCGTCACCGACGACCCCGAGGCCGCCCGCGCCAGGGCGGCCGAGGTCTTCGCGGTCTACGGCCACCTGCCGTCCTACCGGGCGATGCTCGACAAGGAGGGGGCGGCGGGCCCGGCAGAAGTCGCGGTCGTCGGCGACGAGGACACCGTGGCCGCCCAGATCGAGACGCTCGCCAAGGCGGGGGTCACGGACTTCGTCGCCTCCGAGTTCGGCCGCGACCAGCGCACGAGGGACTTCCTCAAGTCCCTGCTGTGAGCCGACGGGGCGACGGCCCGTCAGCGGCGCCGTCGTCCCGCCAGTGGCCGACCAACTCGGCGTACACAGGCGATCGGGCCAGCAGCTCGCGGTGCGATCCGGTGAGCGTGGCGGCGCCGTCCATCACCAGGACGCGGCGGGCCCTGCCGGCGGAGCTGATTCGGTGGGCGATCACGATGAGGGTGCCCTCGCGGGCGGCGAACGCCGTCTCGGCGCGCAGTTCGGCGGCGGGGTCGAGGTGACAGGTCGCCTCGTCCAGGACGACGACACGTGCCGGGGACGCGTAGGCACGGGCCAGGGTGATGAGCTGCCTCTCCCCAGCCGAGAGCGCGGCGGGTTCCTCGATCGCGGCGTCGAGCCCGCCGAGTCGTTCGACGAGCGCGCGGGCACCTACGGCGTCCACCGCCTCCCACACCCGCCTGGCCGCGGTCCGCGGGTCGGACGGGCAGAGATAGGCGAGGTTCTCGCCCAGCGTCCCGGCGAAGACGTAGGACTCCTGCGGCACCAGCGCCATCACGGTCCGCAGGCGGTGCTCGGGTATCGCCTCGAGCGGAAGGTCGCCGAGCCGTATCCGGCCGCCGGTGGGCGGCTGAAGCCCGGTCAGCAACATGGACAGGGTGGATTTGCCGACGCCGCTGGGACCGACCACCGCCAGGTGATCCCCCTCGGCGACGGTCAGGTCGAGACCGTGAACCACGGGCGCGGCCCGGGAGGCGTAGGCGAAGCTCAGTCCCTCCGCCTCCAGCCGGTAGCCGGACAGCGGGCGACCGGACAGCGGGCGGCCGGACGTTGCGGCATCCGGGAGGACCGCGCACCCGGCTCCGTCCCGGAGGGCGGGGGCGGGCGGGCCGGGCGGGGTCCGGGCGGGGACGGTGACGGTCTCGGCGAGCCTGTCCAGGATGACGGTGAGGGTCACGCCCCAGGAGCCGGCGACGCCGACGAACATGCGCATCGCCGGGTCGAGTCCGGTGACCAGGTAGGCCGCCGCGCCGACGACCTCGCCGGGGCTGAGGCGGCCCGTCTGGATCAGCGGCCGGGCGGCGATCAGCAGGCCCATCAGCGGCAGGTGCGCGCCGAGCGTGACGACGAGCCGCCGGCTCGTACCCGCCCAGGCCAGCGCCCGGATGGCCGCCGCCTGGGCGGCGACGGCGGACTCCACCTCGGCCTGCGCCTGCGCCCGCGCTCCGCAGGCGGCGATGTCGCGCAGGCCCCCCAGGATCGGGGTGGCCCGGGCGGTGAGGTCCTCGTCGGCGAGGATGAGCGCGCGCTGACGGGCCAGGAGCACGGGCAGCAGCCTGGCGAACACGGCCAGTGCCGCGGCGACGGGCACGGCGACGGCGGCGGCGACCAGGGGGGACAGGATCAGCAGCCCGCCCAGCGCGGCCAGCAGCGACGTGCCCAGCGTGCGGGCGCTTCGCAGCAGCGCGGAGACCAGGTTCCGCACCGTCTCCACCTGCTCGGTGAGGCGGGTGACGGCGGCGGGGTCCGGCACCGCCCCGCCGGCGGCCCGGGTCACGGTGGCGGCGACGAGGGCGCGGACCAGGTCGTCACGGAGCGGCTCGACCACCGCGGCCAGGCAGGGGAACATCATCCGCATGGCCGCGGCTCTGAAGAGCATCGTGAACCCGAGAAGGCCGAGCCAGGCCAGGCCGGCGCCCGGCCGCCCGGCGAGGAAACCGCGGTCGAGGGCCGTGGCGACGAGCAGTCCGGACAGCAACGCCGGAACCGCCTCGACGAGGGACCAGGCCGCGGCGGCGGCCAGCGGGCGGCGGCGGGGCCGCAGCAACGCCGGCAGCAGCCGCCACCCGCTTGCGATCGCCCGGCCGCCGCCCGCCGGGGCGGCCGGGGGTGCGGCGCTCCGCCCGGACCGGGGACGCCTCACGAACAGGTCGGGCACGGTTCCTCCTGATCCTGCGGGAACGCCTCGCCGCCGGAGGCGAACAGGGCGCGATAGGCCGGGTCCCGCCAGAGTCCGCGATGAGTGCCGCGGGCCCGTATCCGCCCGTCCTCCATCCAGACCACCAGGTCGGCGCGGGCGGCGGTGGCGGCGCGGTGGGCCACGACCAGCCGGGTGCACCCGCGCATCCCCTCCAGCAGGGTGCGGTTCACCTGGGCCTCCGTGGCGGTGTCGAGGCCGGAGGTGGCGTCGTCGAGAACGGTCAGGCGCGCCCGCCGGACCAGTGCGCGGGCCAGCCCCAGCCGCTGGAGCTCGCCGCCGGACAGCGGGGCGGTAGCGGCCGGGGTGTCGTACCCCTCCGGGAGACGGCCGATCACGTCGTCGACGTACGCGGCGCGCGCCGCCTCCCGGACGGCCTCCCGGTCGACGGCGGGCAGGCCGTAGGAGACGGCCGCGGCCAGATCGCCGCCGAGCAGCATCGGACGTTCGAAGGCGTAGGCGACGGCACCGCGCAGCGCGTCCGGGTCGATCTCCCGCAGCGGCCGTCCGTCGAGCAGCACCTCGCCGCGGTCGGGGTCCGTCAGCCGCCCGGCCAGCAGGGCCAGCGTGCTCTTACCGGCGCCGGAGCGCCCCACGACGGCGGTCAGCGACCCGGCGGGGACCTCCAGGTCCACCCCGTCCACCGACGCGGTGCCCTCCCGCACCACCGTGACACCGCGGAACGAGAGCGCGCCGGGACCCTCGGCCGGCGGGCGGGTGCCCGCGGAGGGAACGGGCAGACAGAGCACCTCGCAGATCCGCCGGGCCGCCGAGCGGGAGTGGGCCAGTGCCATCAGCGCATCGGTCTGGTCGACGAAGGACAGGCCCAGCGCGGCGTATCCGGCCACGGCCAGTAGCTGCCCCGCTTCCAGGCGGCCGTCGGCGACGCCCAGCCCGGCCGCCGCGAGCACCGCCACCTCGATGAGCGGCAGCAGCAGGGCGATCTTCCACACGCTGCGGGCCTGCGCCCGCCACAGGGCGTGCCCGGAGCCGGAGAGCTCCGGCAGCGGGGCGAGGATCCGGGCGATCTCACGGTCGGCGCTGCCCGAGGCCCGCACCGTGCGGATGCCGGCCAGGGCGTCGGTCAGGCGGGCGGCCAACCGGCCCTGCGCCCCCTGGTAGTCGTCGTACAGGCCCGAGACCCGCGCGACGAACAGGCGGATGAGGACGACCGCGGCGGGCGCACCGGCCACGAAGGTGAGTCCCGTCCGCCAGTCGATCACGAACAGGGCGACGACGCCGCCGGCGGAGGTGACCAGCCCGGTCGAGATGCCCACCAGCGTCACCGGCACGCTTCCGGCGGTCGCGGTGTTGCTCACCAGCCGGTTGACCAGCTCGCCGGTCGGTGACCGGCGGGTCTCGGCGATGTCGAGCGAGAGCAGGTGGGCGGTCAGCCGCACCCGCACGGACGCCGTGGCGGAGGCGGTGGCGGCGGCTCCGGCCACCATGCCGGCGATCTCGGCGCATGCCGTGAGGACCAGCACCAGGACCAGTCCCACCGCGGCGCTCCGCGCTCCGCGGCCCGTGAGGGCCTCGTCCACCGCGGAGGCCAGGACGGCGGGCAGGGCCAGCACGGCGCCGGAGGAGGCGATGGTGGCGGCGGCGACCACCGCCAGCGGCGCCCGTGCGCCGCGCGCGAGGGAGGCGAGCAGGCGGTCACCGTGTTTCCGCGTCGCCCGCTCTCGCGGCGGGTCCGGCACGGGATCTGGCATCGTCTCCCTCTCTGCGTGGCGGATCCGCCGGGACGGCGGGCCCGCGCTTCCGGCGGGGCGGGAACCCGCCCCGCCGGAAGGCCTACCGGGGGTCTGGCCCGTCACACCGCGGTGAACACCAGCCGGCGCCCACCTGCGGTCCCTGGGCGAGACCCGGCGGGATCAGTACGTGTACCCGGAGCCGTTGCAGCTGTTGAAGCAGGTACGGATGTTGACCTCGCAGGTGGAGTTGCAGTCGCGGAGCTGGGTCTCCTCGGTCGCGGGGAGCATCTCCAGGGCGTTGATGTCGAGTTCCATCGCGGTTCCTTCCTTCTTGCCGGTTTCTTCCGGGGCTGTCGCCCCGCTCGGGGTACCGCCGGCACGTCCGGGCGGGGACGTGCCGGCCACCGGCGGGGTCCGGGCATGTGTCCGCCCGGCCCCGCCGGAGGTCTACGGAGGGTTGCGCCGATCGCACGGCAGCGGGCGGCGGCCCGCGCCCTCGCTGAGGAAGCCGACGACGCGGTCGAGGACGAGGTGCCCGCCGGCCTCGGACAGCGGATCGTGGCCGGCGCCGGGGACCTCCAGGTAGGTCAGGTCGGCGCCACCGCGGTGCCCGCTTCCGCACAGCCGGTCGCGCAGGCGCCGGGAGTGGGCGACCGGGATGACCGGGTCCTGCTCACCGTGGACGATGAGCAGGGGCAGCCGCATCCGGTCGGCCAGCCGCAGCAGGTCGCGGGGGCCGAGGTCGTCGTCGATCTCCTCGCGGCCGCCGAGCCGGTCGATCAGGTGGCGCACCTCGGGCGGCCCGTCGGCGTGCAGGTGCCGCCCGGACAGGAACGGGGCGACGACCGCGGCGCGGGACCACAGGCCGGGCCGGGCGGCGGCGGCCAGCAGCGCCAGGTAGGCGCCGTAGCTGGGGCCGTACAGCATCGGCCGTTCGCGGCCCGGCCCGCGCGCGGCGGACAGGGCGCGGCCCAGATGCAGGACGTCGTCCAGGTCGGGGCCGCCCCAGGCGCCGCGGACGGCGTCGCGGTGCGCCGCGCCGTATCCGGTGCTGCCCCGCTGGTTGGGCGCGACCACGGCGATCCCCGCAGCGGCCAGGCGCCGGAACAGCGGGTCGAAACCGAGCTGCCAGGAGGACTCGGGGCCGCCGTGCAGCGCGAGCACCGCCCGGCGGGCCGCGCCGGGATCGCCGTACACGACGGCCTCGATGTCTCCCGCCGGGCCGTCGTAGCCGCGCACGGAGGGCTGCGCCCACCGCGGGCGGGAAAGGCGTCGGACGGCACGTGACCGGGACGGCCGGACCGCGGTGATCAGAACGGGCGGGTGGTCGGGCGTGCTGTGGACCAGGTGCAGCCCGGTGTCACCCCAGTGGGCCCTCCGGTACAGGACGCCTGCCGGGAGGTCGACCTCCCGGCAGGCGTCCTCCACCAGGTCGTGCAGGAGCAGATGGGAGCGGACGCCGCGGGTGACCGCCAGCGCCAGGTGCCGTCCGGCGGGGTCCAGGGCCAGCGGTGTCACACCGCCCTCGATCGCGTTCAGCCGGTCGGGGAAGGCGGTGGGCCCCTCGTGGCCGTGGCGCCGGACACCCAGCCGGTAGGCGCCGTCGCGGCGCGCGGCGGTGAGCAGTACCCCGGTGCGGGGGGCTGCCAGCAGCAGGTGCTCGTCACCGGCCAGGCCGCCCAGGGGGGCCAGGACGCCGCGTGAGAGGTCCAGCACCACGGTGCCCCCCGCCCCGGCCCGGCCGGAGGCCAGGGCGAGGCGGTCGCCGGTCCCGTCGAGCCAGACTCCCCCGTTGACCAGGACCGGGAGTTCGGCGATCGGCTCGGGTGGTTCGTCCCGGCCGGACAGGCGCCAGACCGTGGTCCTCCGGTTCGTGTCGGCCTCGAAGGCCAGGGCGGCGGTTCCGGGGACCGGGCCGGCGAGGAGCCTGAGGGCGGGACCGCCGACGGTGGCCAGCCGGCGTTCCTCGGCCGGGGCGTCGCCGTCCCGGGAGGGGACGGCCAGCAGGAGGCGGTGTACGCCGCCGTCCGGGCGGCACAGCAGCACGCGGCCGTCGTCGGTGGCGACCGGTGTGGTCTGCGGGCTTTCTCCGCCGGGGCCGTGCAGGATCCGGGCCCGCGGGGCGCTCCCCGTGAGGTCCCACAGCTCCGGGGCCAGGCGGTGGCCGCGGCGCACCAGGCAGGCGGCGTACCGCCCGCCCCCGGAGAAGCAGAAGTTGATCCGCCGGACATCCGGGAGGACCCCTCGCCCGGTCGCGGAGACGATCCTGCTCATCACGGCCGCGCCCACCGCGCCGGGCCGGTGGCCGCCGGGTCCGTCGGGCCGTCGCCGGGCGGGTCGGCCATCCAGGGGCGCGGCCCGCCGCGGCGCAGCCGGTGCAGGAAGTCCAGCACCCCGGCCAGGCCGGTGTTCCAGCCGACGGTCACCTCGGTCGTGCTCTCGTCCGGAACCACCAGCAACCCGTCGCGGACGACGGCACGCGCCCACAGGCACCCGGCCAGTTCCTCGGCCAGCTCGTGGTAGACCGGCTCGCCCAGGACGTCGGCCATGTCGAGGAGGAACTGCCCGTCGCCGGCGAGTCCGTGGCAGGCCGCCGTTCCCGAGCTCAGGCGGTGCGCGTGCACGGCGACCGCGGCGCCTCTGGCGGCGTCCAGGAAACGCCGGTCACCGGTGGTCGCGTACAGGCGGATGAGGAACGTGCCCACGCCAGAGGAACCGCTGCACCAGTGCGGAAGCCTGTCCTCCCCGCCGGGGGCGCCCGCCCACCAGACGGCGTCGCCGTGGCGGTCGGCCGCGGCCAGCAGGGTCTCTCCGGCCGCCACGGCCGTCTCCAGGCAGTCCCCACGCCCCAGAGCGGCGCCCGCGGCCAGCAGGCAGGCGCCGACGCCGGCGACGCCGTGGGCGAAGCCGTAGTGCACCACGCCCGCCAGCCCGGAGTCGAAGTCCTCGGGAATCGGCCACATCACCGTCCCGGGGGTCCGCCGGGCGGCCTTCAGCAGCGCGTCGGCGCACTCTCCGGCCCGCTCGCGGAAGCGGGTGTCGCCGGTTGCGTGCCAGAAGTGCAACAGGGCCAGCCCCGTTCCGGCCAGACCGTGGCACACGTCCGGGTTCGGCCAGCTCGTCGGCAGGCCCAGTGCGAGGTCGGCGCCGGCCGCGCGCAGACCGTCGTCGCCGAGCGCGCGGCCGGCCTCGTACAGACCCCAGGCGATCCCGGCGCGACCGAAGTACAGCCCCGGAGAGGGCCGGTGCTCACCGGCGACGCGGCGCGCCGTCCAGCCCGCCGCGTCCCTCAGGCCCACCGGCAGTCCGGCGTGCGGTCCCGGCGGCCCCGCCTGCGCCGATCGGCCGGAGGCCGCGGCGGGCTCGTGCCCCGCCAGCGAGGCGAGCAGGGTGAGCACTCCGGCCGATCCGTACTGCACGGCGCACGGATCGGTGGTCGCTCCGTATCCGCTCGCCCCCTTGACGGGCCACAGCGCGCCGCGCGCCGCGGGGTCGGCGACCGCGACCGGGGAGATCGTCCGCAGGATGTGGGCGAGCCCGTCATCGAGCAGGCGATCCTGCTCGGCCGTGCCCAGCCGGTAGCCGTTCGGAGTCCCGGCACGGGTCGCCGGCGGGACCGGTACGGCGGCCACGCCGTCCAGGAACGCCCGTACCCGCTCCAGATCCCAGCGCCGTGCGGGTTCCTGCCTCATCAGACCGAGGAAGAGCGGGACCAGCGCCGTCGCCACCGGATCGCCCGCGGTGGCGACGCTCACCAGCGTGTTCAGCCGTGCGTCCCACGACCGCGTCCCGGCGGGCCGGTCCTCCGCCAGCACCGGCTGGCAGTCGGTGGCCATGAAGAACACCGTCGCCCCGAGTGCGAACAGGTCGGCCTCCGGGCCGGGCGCGGGGCCGTACTCGGCACCCCGGACCTGTTCGGGTGGAGCGTAACCGGGAGTGAACGTCCGCACCACCGGCGTGCCGGGCACCGCGGTCGTCTCCAGATCGATCAGCAGGCAGCCGTCGCCGGTGACGACGACGTTGTTCGGCGTCAGGTCCCGCAGCACGTATCCCCGGCCGTGCACCACGGAGACCAGAGCGGCCAGCCGCCGGGCCAGGCCCACCACCGTGGCGTGGCGGTCCGGATCCGGCGGGGAGAAGCGCCGCTCACCGGCCCATCCGGTGAGCACGCTCCCGGCGAGGCGCTCCTGCGCGAGGAAGAGGTTGTCGTCCTGCTCGAACAACGCCACTTTGCGTGCCGTGACGCCCAGCGGGGCGAACAGGTCGAGCATGCGCGCCTCGTGGCGGAGCCGGTCGCGGCCGTCCCGCCCGTGCAGGCCGGCGCCCAGGTGCGGGCGGGCCTGCTTGACCACCACCTGGCCGCCGGTCATCCGATCCTCGGCCAGGAAGACCCCTCCCTTGGCGCCGTGCCGGACGGCCTGGCGCACCACGAACCGGTCGGCCAGCAACACCGCCTCCGGCACGGCGGCCCGAGCCGGCACCCGGCCGGACTCGAACGGGCACCGCGCCCACTCCGGAGGGGAGTACCACGCCCTGCGCTCGTCGGTCACCCTGGTGCCGTCGGGCGCGGTCAGCCGCGAGGCGTAGGTTCCGTCGTTGTCCAGCTCGTCGGGGGCGGAGAACACCCCGAAGCGGTAGTGCACCAGGCTGCCGGGGCGGTAGGCACGATCGGACAGGATCGGCGGGCCGGGCAGGCCGAAGGTGGCCCGGTGCAGCTCCTCGGCGGTCGCCACGGCGGTCTCGTCGTCGGGCGGGTAGACCGTGAGGAACTTGCCGACCGATCCGCGATCCCGCTCACGTGAGAGGAGGGCGCCCGTCTCACCGAGTGTGGCGGCGAACTTGAACGGGCAGCGACGGCGGCCCAGTACCTCCGCCACCCTCGCCAGCACCACGGGGGCCGACAACGGCGTCGCCGACACATGGAGCTTCCAGCCCTGGGCGCGCCTCACCGAACCCGCCGGAGCCGCATAGGTCCACGGCGTACCGGGGCGGATCTCCCAGCCGGGGGAGACGGGTCTTCCCCGGGCGGGTCCCGCGCCGGCGTTCACCGCGTCCGCCGCCCGGCCCGCCACCCGGTCCAGGGTCGCCCTGGCGATGTCCTCCAGCAGATGGCGATCTCCGTCCGGACGCTCGCCCTCACCCGTACTCCGCACAGCCACGCCTCTCGAACCCCCATCACCCTCGCCCGACGATCAGCACGGGTCCGGGCGGGCACGGACCGGCCGGCGCCCCACGGCGGAAAGACCGCCCGTCCTCGCGCTCCACCGGGAACCCGCCGAACGGATCCACGCTGCGGGAATGCTCTCTGACCGCGTTTGCGGGCGACTTGGAGGCGCTTCTTGCGAACCGCTTGGAACCGCTTGGAGCCACCGGGAACCGCGGCTCGGACCGGGAGTCGGTGATCGTGGAGTTCCGAGAACCAGGTCGTGGCGGGACGCATCGCCCGCCTGACCCCGTCCTCGGTCCCGCGGGTCCGCACACGCCTGACCCCGGCCGCGGGATCCGGGGCCGGGGTCAGGGCGGCGCATGCTATTCGTGGTAGAGGTACAGGTCGAAGAAGGAACCGGCGCGCCTGCACTGGAAGTCCACGGCATTGGTGGTGAAGAGGGCTCTGACGCCGGCGCTGCTGCAGCCACCGCTGGTCGTGTGGTGGCCTGCGAACCACCAGCCTCCGGCGAACTGCGCGGAAGCGGCCGTCGCGGGAGCGGCCGTGGCTCCAAGGACCAGGCCCCCGGCTATCAGCGCCGCTGCGGCCAGACGACGAGTTCTCATTCTCTTCCTGCCCTTCGTCAAGAGGTGCGCCCGTGAACGGCGATTCCGGTGAGAACCGCCCCGGGGCGCGTGATTTCCTGCCAAAGGGTGCATCGGCATGCTTGGAAAGCACTTGGAGGATCACCCGGGAGGCTCTCCCGGCGGACGCGGAATCGCCGGCAGATCCGCTTCGGAGACCTGGACTCAGCCCGCACGCCGCGGCGCCGCGCTCCGTCCCTCCGAGGCGATGAGCCCGAGCTCCGCCGCCGCCCGGTCCCGCCATCGCACGAGCCCGTTGCGGCCCGCCAGCCGCGCCAGCGTCACCAGGTGCCGGACGGCGGTCTCCCGCTCGCCCAGGGCGGAGGCGAGCAGGGCCAGGAACCAGTCCACCGGCCCCGCGAGCGCGATCGCGGAGCCCGCCGAGATGCCGCCGCTGTGCGGCAGCAGCGCCGAGTAGCTCGCCTGGCAGGCGGAAACGTCGCCGAGGGCCGTCTGCGCCGCCGCCTGCAGGCAGGTCATGGTCAGCCAGGACCAGTCGCGGGGCGGAGTGCGCCAGCCGTGCTCGACCAGCCCGCGTGCCTGGGCGGTACGGCCCTGCGCGCACAGATGCAGGATCCGCGCGTCATTGTCCATGGTGGCGTGAATGCCGGCGATCGAGTCGATCAGCGCTCCGGCGTCGGCCATGGAACCGCGATGGAAGTGCAGCATGATGCGCCCGGTGTCCACCACCGCGCCCGCGTACCACATGCCGAGCCGCCCGGCCTGCTGCTCGGCCTCGCCGTACAGGACGTCGGCGTCGTCGAAGCATCCCTCCAGGACCAGCCTGCCGGCGCGCCACATCGTGTGCTGGAAGCGAGGCCAGGGAAGCGGCAGCCGTTCCAGGCTCGCATCGCAGCGGGCGGCGGCCTCGTCCGCGCCGGCCAGGTCGAACAACTGCAACCGGTGGTGGGTGAACAGCATCTGCGCGAGCAGCTCGACCTCGGGCGTGCGGGTACGCGCGGCCAGGCCGAGCAGTTCGGTGGCGATCTCCAGCAGCTCGCGGGAACGGACCGACTGGGGCAGCGAGAGCTGCCGCGCGTTGAGAGTCTGCATCAGCAGGTGCGGATCACCGAGCCGGCGGGCCGTCTCGACGGCCTCGGCCGACAGGAGGTCGCAGCGCGGGTCGTCACTGCCGTCGTAGAGCTCCTGCGCCAGCCCGCCCAGCAGCCGCACGCGATCGGCTCCGTCGCCCGGGGGCAGGTGGCTCAGCGCCGTCTCGAACCGGCGCACCAGATGCAGTTCCACCTCTTCGTAGGGGTTGCGCAGGGTCCACACCGAAGGGGCGTCCAGCGCGGTCAACGCGCGGATCGTCAGCATGGGGTCGTTCCGCCCGGAGGCGCGGTCGCTGCGGTCGGCGACGCGGATGGCCTGCGCCCGCGCTCTGCGGGCGCCGAGGGCGTCCCCGGCCGCCAGCAGCGCGCGAACCTGGTGAAGCAGGAGGTCGACGTGGTCGAGGGGGTCGCCCGCGGAGGCGCCGTGGGCCTCGACCGCCCGGCCCCACCACAGGGCCGCCTCCTCGTAGGCCAGCCGCAGAGATGCCTGCCGGGCGGCGGCACGGGCCCAGCGCGCCGCCTCGCCGTAGGCCGCCGGGCCGGCCTCGACGGCGTGGTGGGCGATGACGGCCACGTCCACGCCGGGACGGGCGGCCAGGGCGGCCATCACCTCCCGGTGCACCGCCGCCCTGCGCAGCGCGGGAAGGTCGCGCAGGAGGGCCTCGCGGACCAGGTCGTGGGCGAAGGCCATGTGCGGAGGGCAGGAGACGAGCAGCCCGGCCTGGGCGGCCTGGTCCAGCACGCCGTACACCTCTGCCGGCGCCGCCCGGCAGGCCTGGGCGACGACACCGGGATCGAACTGCCTGCCGATGACCGCGGAGGCGTTGAGGGCCTCGACGGCCTGCGGACCCAGCGCGGCCACCCGCCGCCGGATGAGGTCGGCGACCGCGACCGGTACGGCGCCCAGCGTGCCGCCCTGGGCGAGCATGCGGGTCGTCTCCCTGGCGAACAGGGGGTTCCCGCCGGTGCGTTCGGTCAGCCGCCGGGCGGTCGGCCCGTCCAGTTCGACGCCCATGCCGTGGGCGATGGTCTTTATGGTCTCGGGGCCGAGGCCGGTGAGGCGGATGTGGAGCAGGTCGTGGCGGGCCAGCCGGCCGAGCACGTCGTCCAGGTGCAGGCGGTCCGGCCCGTCGCGGAAGGCGGTGACCAGCGTGACGGGGACGGGCTCGGCGGAATCGGCCAGCAGTGTGACCAGGTCGCTGAGCAGCCGGAGCGAAGCGGGATCGGCCCAGTGCAGGTCGTCCAGGATGACGACCAGGGGCCGGGAGCGCGCGGCGGCCCTCAGCCAGTCCGCGATGGCCTGGTGGCGGCGCAGCAGCGCGGCCTCGGTGGATCCCGCGGGGGTCTCGTCGTCCAGGAGGCCGGCCAGAGCCCGGCGGTCGGGCGGGGGACAGACCTGGGTGAGCGCGCGCAGGAGCTGCAGCCACGGCCACAGGGGCGGGGAGCCCTCGGTCTCGGGGCAGCGGCCCCAGAGCACCGGGCGGCCGGCGGTGGCGCAGCGGTCGCGGAACGCTCCGAGCAGCCACGTCTTGCCGATGCCCGGCTCGCCGCTCACCGCCGCGGTCGCCACCTCCCCCCGTTCCGGCAGGGTTTCCAACTCGGCCAGCTGCCGCTCCCTGCCGTGCGGGGCACGCGGTCTCGCGGGGGACGCGGGGACGGCCTCCGCGGGGGCGGAGGGGAGCATGAGTGAGTCGGCCTGCCGGAGAATGGCCTCCTCCAGGGTCCGCAGCCCGGGACCGGGGTCCAGGCCCAACTGGTCGGCGAGCAGCCTTCCGGCGCGGCGCAGTACGGCCAGCGCGTCGGCCTGCCGCCCGGTGCGGTAGAGGGCCAGTGCCAGCAGGTGCCACAGCCGCTCACGCAGCGGGTGCGCGGCCGACTCGGCCTCCAGGCTGGTGACGACGGCCTGAGGGCGGCCGAGATCCAGTTGCGCCCGGGCACGCCGCTCGACCGCGACAAGACGCAGCTCGGACAGGCGGGCGACCTCAGAGGAGGCCCACAGCTCGCCGGTGAACTCACCGTAGGGCGGCCCGTTCCAGAGCCGCAGCGCCGCCTCCGAACAGGCGAGCGCCTCCTCGGGCGGCAGCGACTCCGACCGGGTGACGAGTTCGGTGAACCGGCGCGCGTCGAGGTCGGTCGCGACGAGCAGGTATCCGGGGGGCCGCCCGACGAGCAGCCGGGGGAGGGCGCGTGGCGGACGTCCCGGTTCGATGGCCCGGCGCAGGTTGGACACGTACGCCTGAATCGTGGCCACCGCGCTCGGCGGAGACGCGTCGCCGTACAGATCCTCGATCAGGGTGCCGGTGGAGACGACCGCTCCGCCCGCGACCAGCAGCCGGGCGAGCACCGCGCGCTGGCGCGGACCGCCGAGCCTGACGGGAACCCCGTCGCCGTAGACCTCGATCGGGCCGAGAACCCGGAACTTCATCCCTACCACCCATGGTCGGCACAGTAGGTGCGGCCACTGCGACAGGAACGAACTTCACGTATCAAACATCGCTTCCGCTTGGAGATCAAGTATGTCCGGAACCTGTGACAATCCCTCATCCCGGGAGGGCGGCACCGGTCGGGGCGGCCTCCGACGAGCGGTGATCCGCTATAGGCGATCGCGCAGGAGGGCGCCGAACTCGGTCTCGAACAGGTCGTAGCGGTGGCGCAGGCCGGCTCCCGGCCAGTCGCCGGGCAGGAGGCCGGGCGGGAGCAGGGGGTCGGTGAGCAGGTGCCGAAGGATCGCGGCGGCCAGGACGAACCGGTCGGCCACCGGGATCGCCGCGTCGAACTCATCGCGCAGCGCGCGCGCCCGGTCCGCCCATGCGGGAAGGTCCCACAACGACGCCGCCAGGGCGGCCGGGTCGCCCTCCGGTACGGCCCGCAGGAACGTGCACTGCCCGGTGACGAGGGCGGGCCCGACCTCTCCGGCGAGCTCCGAACCCGCGGCGGCAGGGCCGGGCGCGTCTCCGCCCGGAGAGTCCCGGACCAGGTTGTCGGGACGCATCCACACGCCCTCGCGGATCTCGGCCATGCGCGACGCCGCCATGGCGTCGCGGAACGCGGCGCGTTCGGCGGCCGGCCGCCGCTCGGCGGTGACGATCGCGACCTCCCACGAGCCGTCCCAGTCACGGGTGACGGGTGAGCGGCTGGCGTCCTGGCGTGCCTGGCGTTCCCGCAGGCGCTCGCTGAGCCGGTAGTCGCCGCCCTCCTGAACGAGGTCGCCCGCCGCCACCATGCGCGAGAGCGCCACCCGGACCGTGCCCTCGGAGATGCCGAACAGTTCGCCCGCGCGCACCAGGTGGCGGGCCTTCAGATGGGGCGGGTGGGTGCCCAGCAGCGTGCTGAGGACGACCGAGCGCGCGGTCAGCGGCCGGAGGCCCGGAGAGTCTTCGTTCTTCATCGGCAGCCCAGAGCTTAGAGCCGGCGGGGCGACCGCGCCCGCGAGGGGGTGTCGGTGCGATCCTCTTCCATTACATCTTTTCATCGCATGTCGGAAAAACGTAATATCAAGCCATGGCTTCCTACCTCGTCGAGCCGGTCGACCGGCTGCCCTTCGGCACCCCGGACAAGTCCCGGCGCTACGCCACCGAGCGCTATCCGGGCGCGGCCGGGCTGAACTGGTACGGCTCCGACCCCACGCTGCACTTCCTGATGCGCCGCCACCTCGGTGCCGGGGGTCTGGAGTGGGCCGCCCCGCACCTGGAACGGGCCGGCGCGCTGATGGCCGGACCGATCCTGGCCTGCGCCGAGGAGACCGACCGCAACCCGCCCCGCCTGGAGCGTTACGACCGCTGGGGCCGCGACGTCAGCCGGATCGTCATGCCGCCGTCCTTCGAGGCGGCCCGCAGCGAGCTGGTCGCGCGGAGCTTCACCCGGCCGGAGTTCGCCAGGGAGGCCGAGGAGGCCGGGGCCGACCCGGCGGCCATGGCCGCGGCCTGGCACTACCTGCTCTACCAGGCCGACATCGGCATGGGCTGCGCGCTCGGCACCGGCGGTGACATGGTCGTGCTGATGGCCGAGGCGTTCGCACCCGAGGACGTCAAGGAGCGGGTCCGGGAGATCTTCGCCGACGGCATGTTCTCCGGCGAGGCCGCGCAGATGTTCACCGAGCGGGCCGGAGGCTCCGACCTCGGCGCGCTGGAGTCCACCGCCACCCCCGACGGCGACGCCTGGCGGCTCGACGGCTTCAAGTGGTTCGCCTCCAACGCCAACGGCTCGGCCTTCGTCGTGCTCGCCAAGCCCGAGGGCGCCGCGGACGGCGTGCGCGGCGTCTCGCCCTTCCTGGTGCTGCGCGAGCGCCGCGACGGGAGCCACAACGGCATCCGGATCCGCCGGCTCAAGGACAAGCTCGGCACGCGCTCCGTCGCCTCGGCGGAGGTCGAGTTCGCCGGCGCCGAGGCGTTCCTGCTCGCCCCGGACCCGCGCGGCACCGGCGACGGCAAGGGCCTGGCCCGGATGATGACGCTCACCAACGGCGCCCGCCTCGCCATCGCCATGATGGGCCTGGGCTGCGCCCGCCGCGCGCTGGTGGAGGCGATCTGCTACGCCCGGAGCCGTGAGGCCTTCGGCGCCGCGCTCATCGACCAGCCGCTCATGCGCCGCAAGCTCGCCGAGCTGATCGTCGAGGTCGAGGCCGCCCAGGCGCTGGTCTTCGACGGCACGCTCAACCCCGGCCTGCGCCTGGCCCCCGCCCTGGCCAAGCTCCGCGCCGCCCGGCTCGGCGTCACCGCGGCCAGCGACGCGATCGAGGTCCACGGGGGCAACGGCTACATCGAGCAGTGGCCGGTCGCCCGCATCCTGCGCGACGCCCAGGTCAACACGATCTGGGAGGGCGGCGACAACATCCTGTGCCTGGACGTACGGCGGGCGATGCTGAAGGAGGCCGCCCACGAGCCGTTCCTGGACCGGCTGGCGGAGGCCGTACGGCAGGCGCCGCCCGGTGACGAGGCCACCGTCTCGCTGGTCCGCAGCCGGATCGAGGACCTGCGAAAGGCGATCACCGCCTGGTCGGGCCTCGACCCGGTCGCGGCCGAGGCCCGGCTGTTCGCACTGGCCCGGTTCATGTGCGACGTCTACGCCGCCGCCCTGCTGCTGGAGCAGGCCGGCTGGGAGCGGCGCGAGCTGGGCGCCGACCGCAAGGCCCTGGTGGCCCGGCTGTACGCCGACGCCCACCTCGCCGACCATGGCCCGCTGCGAGGGATCGACCGCCCGGCCGAGGAGCTGACCCGCTTCGACGACCTCCTGGCGGGTGCCCTCACCTTCTAGTTTCGATCGCGGCGGCGCGGCGGCGCAGGTGCTCGCGGTAGGGGTCGACCAGGGTGGGCCGGTATTGCGGGACACGCTGGAGACGCTGTGGTTCGGGGATGCGGGCGTGGCGTTTGACGGTGTTCAGGGACAGATCCAAGCGACGAGCGCATTCAGCACGTGGCGGGCATCGATGGGGACATCGGTCAGGCTGCGCTGGTGACAGCCGTGCATGCGCGTCGTCGGGGCCTCGCAGTCCGGACAGGCCACCGGCCCGTCCGGGATGCGCGCCCGCACCCGGATCCGCTCGCCCTCATCGATCACGTCCTCCACGACCAGCGGCGACAACCTCGAAAACACCGTGCTCACGAGTTCGTCGACATCATGCATGACTTACCGTGACACGCAAGGGCGTTCCGTCACCACCGAATCTGCGACAGCGCCCCGCGGCGGGGCACTGGGCGTTCTTCGAGTGCTGGAACGAGCCTGCGATGCGCTGCGTGCCCGGAAAGGGAAACTACGAGTCCATCTCTGACGGTGCTCCGCTGGTGCGGTTGGTGCGTCTCCCGGCGGACGACTTCGACAGCGGTCTCGTCCCGAGCCTCTACGGCAAGGTCCTGCGCTGGGGACCCGGATGGTGGATCCGCCATCCGGGCGCGAACGGGTCGGCGGAGACGCTCGCGATCGCCGCGCAGCTGCGGGCCGTCGAGGCCGATCCCGGATCCGGGCTTCGCTGAGATCGGTGCTTACGCAGGGTAGCGGCCTCTGGTGAGCTTTACTACAAGATCGCCAGGAGTCTGGTCCGTTCCTGGTCCGTCAGAGCGGAAGCGTGTCCCCAGCGGTCGTGCCGGGTCATCCACGGTGGGATACACAGCGTGACGATCGGGCGTGCGGCCTGTCTACTTTGGCCGAGTGAGCGCGTCCCGGACCGGGGCCAGGGCCGCCATAGCCTCGGGGAAGGCATCCGACTCCTCCCACAATTGCCGCCATTCGGAATCCTCCGTGCACACCCGATCCAGGGCGTGGAGTGCGAGGGGCACCAGGTCGTCGGGGATCTCGACGCCGTCACCTTCCAGCAGGAAGTCCGGCGCGTACGGTGAGGTGATCGGCGGCCCGCCCCGCTGGGTGGCGACGATCGCCGCCGCCGCGATTGCCTCGCAGGCAAGATCGCTGTCCAGGTAGCCCGCCTGGCCCGCGACGGCCGCCAATGTCTGCCGGATCCGCGCCGGGCGCTTTTCGGTCGGTGCGTCGTGCAGATCACCGCACCAGTCAGCGGCGGTGTCGTTGTCGAACGGTCCCACATCCCATGTACCCATGACAGGAGTCCTATCGGATCCCACCGACAGGCCGGGAGGGCGTCGCAGAGAGTGTCACAGCGTGCGGACATCGACCGCGATGAAGTCGAAGCCGTCCTGCTTGCGTTCACACACGTCGAACTCGACGGTGTCACCGGGATGGAGTTCGTGGCGGCCGGTGGTGACGATCTCACTGAAGTGCGCGAAGGCGTCCCGCCCTGCGGGCAGGCCGGAGGAGATCGTGCTCCAGCCCTGCTCGGCTTTTCAGAACCTCATGGTCCCGAGTGTCATCCTGCACATTGCCAGACGGGTCGCGGGCGAGCGGCAGTGAGGCTGCGACTCGTCCGGCCCATGCGCGGTGGGCCTCCGTGGGTATGGGCGCGGACCGGTCGTCGTCGTGGCCGGGCCTGTCGGCTCCCAGCACCCGTGTCCGGGGCGTGCCAGGTGAGCGGATACCCAGGTGAGATCAGTACACGGAGCTCATATCCTCATGGACCATGACCGTGGGCTTCCTGTTCTGTGCCGATCCGCTCCTGACCCGACGGGTCGACCCGCACTTCGAGCCGGAGGCGCTGGCCGTACGAGACAGGGGCGGACGCCTGGCGCTGATCGATCACGATGCGCTGGTGGCCGGCCGGGCCGGGGAGGCGGTGGCGCGGGTGCCGGACGGGTTCGGCCCGGTCTGGTATCGCGGCTGGATGCTCCGCTCCGCGCAGTACGCGGCGCTGGAGAAGGCGCTACGGGCCAAGGGCTGCCGCCTGCTCACCGGCGCCGGCGGCTACCGCCGTGCCCACGAGCTGCCCGGCTGGCTGCACTGCTTCTGGGAGCTGACGCCGCGAACGGCCGTGGTGCCGATGGCGCCGGGCGAACGTGCGCCGCGCGGGCAGCGGCTGGCCCGGCTGGCGGGCGGGCTGGGAGAGACGGGCTTCGTGGTCAAGGACTACGTCAAGTCACGCAAGCACGAGTGGCTGCAAGCGTGTTACGCGCCCGACCTGGACACGCTGGAGCGAGTGGTGGCCCGGTTCGTCGAGCTGCAGGGCGAGGACCTGACCGGTGGCCTGGTGATCCGACAGTTCGAGCACTTCACCGGGGCGCAGGTGCGGGTGTGGTGGGTGGACGGGGAGGCGGTGTTCGCCGGGCCGCACCCCGACGGCCCCGACGACGTCGTCGAGCAGCCCGAGATCGTGGACGATGTGCGCGAGGCGGTTCAAAACCTCGGCATCCGGTTCGTCACAACCGATCTCGCACGGCGGGCCGACGGGGCCTGGCGGGTCATCGAGGTGGGCGACGGGCAGGTGAGCGACTGGCCGTCTGCGGCCGACCCCGGGGTGCTGGCCGACGCGCTGCTCGTTGCCAAGGGGTACGGCTTCCGTGTGAGTAAATACGATCCTGCGCTCCGTGACGAGCAGGGTGTGTTCCTCGGCGACGACTGGACGGCGATCAGCGAAGTCGGCGAGGTCTTCGGCGGGGTGGTGCTGACGCGGGAACGGTACGAGGCGGTGGAGGACGCATACCTGCAGGCGGTGGCGCTGCTGGCCGGTGAATCCGGGGTGGAGCGGCTGACCGTCCGGCAGCCGGAGGGCGCCGCCCTGCCCGAAGGGAAGAATCTCGCGCTGGAGGAAGCACTGGAGGTCGTGCGCGCCATGCTCAGGGAGGGGACGTGGTGCAGGTTGGAGGACGGTAACCGGTTCCACGTCTACGCCGGATATGACTACTACCTGCACGTGGCGTCTTCCGAACCGTGTGGTGAGGCCGTTGGGCGGATTCACCGGTTGGGCCTGTTCGTCGAGGACGAGCCTGCCTGGGGCCCGTGAACCGCGCGGGCCCGGGAGCCCGACCGGTCACGGGCGGCCGTCCAGCGGTCCGGAAGCCGCCGACCCGGGGGCGGGACCACCGGTCCCGCCGGCCCTTTCCTCATCCCACCGGTCGAGGAGCTTGGGGAACTCCCGTGCCATGAAGGCGTACATGTCGCGCATGTGCTCGAGCCGGGCACGGGCGGTGGGATGGTCGCCCACCGCGCTGAGCCCTTGCTCGGCCAGTGCGGCGAAGGCGGTGAATTCGGTCATCTTCGTCCGGAACGCACGCCCGAAGACGTCTTCGGCCAGCCGGTAGTGATCCCGGCGTGCCCGCGGAGGGCGGTAGCGCTCGACGAGCCCGCCTCGCTCCAGTTGGTGCAGAGCCACGCTCATGCTGCTCTTGGCCACCCCGAGCCTCTCGCACAGCCCGGGGGCGTCGGCGGCTTCACCGGTTTCGGCGAGCAGGCACCCCATCACCCGGGCGGCGGTGCGGCTGAGGCCCAGCCGCTCGAAGTGCAGCCCGGCACTCTCCACGAATTCCTCAACGTCCGCCATGAAGGCATCTTAGTTTGTTCGGAACGTTCCGAACGCTTAGGATTTCCGCATACCTCGCCCCGAACCCCTCACCATCGCCATCACCGGTGCCAACTCCGGCATCGGCCTGCGAGCCGCGCAGCGGCTGGCCGCGCACGGCCATCGGATCCTGGTCCTGTGCCGCGACCCGCACCGGGGCCGCACCGCTCTGGAGACGATCAACGCCGGTGTCGCCCACCCCGCCACCCTCGTCATAACCGACCTGGCGGACCCCGAGTCCATCGACGCGGCGGCCGGCCGGATCTCCGGTGAGGTCGGCCATCTCGACGTCCTGATCAACAACGCCGCGGTGTTCGACCAGACGATGCGCGCGCCCGCGTTCACCGCATCCGGCCACGAGCTGTTCTGGGCGACCAACCACCTCGGCTCCTTCCAGCTCACCGCCCGCCTCAGCCCGCTGCTCGCCGTCGCGCCCAGCCCTCGGCTGATCAACGTCGCGAGCAAGGGGCTGATCACCATGCCCCGCATCGCGATCCGCTTCGACCACCTCGACGATCCCGGCTGGTACAGCCCGACCAAGGCCTACTACCACGCCTAACTGGCCCAGATCATGGCCACCTACTCGCTGGCCCTGCGGGCGCGCGGCGCGCTGGACGTCGCCTGTGTCCGCGTGCCCGCCGTACGGCTCGACGCCGACCGCCTTGCCACCCTGCCGTGGATCCTGCGGGCTCTGTACGCGCCCAAGAACCGGCTCGCGATCCCCGCCGAACGCCTGGGCGAGACCTACGCGGCTCTGGCCATCCGTACCGGCACCTAGCAGGAGCACGCCGATCCCGCATCCCCGGGCAGATCCGCGTTGCGCGGCGTCTACCTGGACGAGAACCTCCGGCCGGTCGACGCCCCCGCCTCCGCCTACGACACACAGGCACGGGAACGGCTGTGGGCAGTCTCCCAGGAGGCCACCGGTGAACCGTCCTGGGCCTGGTGAAGTGCCGGGCACTGCAAGGAACACGTTTGCCCGCCGGAAGTCGGCGGCGTGGGGCCGTGGGGCGAGCCCACCCCGCGGCGGTGTCCGGCGCTGTCTTCCCCCCTCGCCGCCGCCGCGGCTGCCGGCCCGATCCGCAGGGCGGATCGCGCGGTCGCGCGCCTCAGGCGGTACCGCGCGCTGGCCTCTCGGGCGGGCCAGGCGCGCGGTGGTCTACCGCTGCCGGTCCCTGCTGGTCGCGACTTCGGGCCGGCTCTCATGATTCACAGGACAGGCCTCAGGCCAGGTAGCGCAGTCACAGGTACGGCGCAGCCAGTGCCACCGTGACCACCGTGACGATCAGGCCGTACTTGGTGAACTGCCAGAAGCTGATCGGTGTGCGGTTGCGGGCCGCGATGCCCAGCACGACCACGTTGGCCGCGGCGCCGACCGCGGTGGCGTTGCCGCCCAGGTCGGCGCCGAAGGCCAGCGCCCACCACAGCACCTGGGCGTGGTCGTTGCCGCCGTTGGCCTGCACGAGCTGCTCGACGATCGGGCTCATGGTCGCCACGTACGGGATGTTGTCGACGATGGCCGACAAACCGGCCGAAGCCCACAGCAGTCCCATGGTCGTCAGCTCCAGCTGACCTGCGGTGGCGCCGACCGCGACCTGCGACAGCTGCCCGATGACGCCGGTCTCGACCAGGGCGCCGACCATGACGAACAGGCCGGCGAAGAACACCAGCGTGGGCCACTCCACCTCGGCGATCGCCTGCTCGGTCGTCACCTTCGTGGCGGCCACCAGGATCCCGGCACCCAGGATCGCCACCACCGACGGCTCGTAGTGCAGCGCCGGGTGCAGCACGAAGGCGGCCATCACCAGCGCGAGCACGGCCAGGCTCTGCCACAGCAGCCGCCGGTCGGCGATCGCCTCGCGCTCGTCCAACGCCATGATCTGCACCGCCCGCTCGGGGTCGTAGCGGAAGGAGCGGCCGAACATGAACCAGCACAACCCGACGAACACGATCATGAGCACGACGACCAAGGGCGCCATGTGGACGAGGAAGTCGTTGAAGCTCAGCCCGCCCCGGCTGGCGATGATGATGTTGGGTGGGCCGCCGACCAGGGTGGCGGCCCCGCCGATGTTGGAGGCCATCGCCTCGGCGATGAGGAACGGCGCGGCCGGCAGCGCCAGCCGCTCGCACACCAGGAATGTCACCGGTGCGATCAGCAGCACGGTGGTGACGTTGTCCAGCAGCGCCGACGCGACCGCGGTGATGAGCACCAGCAGGACCATCAGCCGAAACGGCCGCCCCCGGGCCTTCTTGGCGGCCCAGATCGCCAGGTACTCGAAAAGACCGGTCTCCTTGAGCACCCCGACGATGACCATCATGCCCAGCAGCAGGAAGACGACGTTCCAGCCGATGCCGGCGTGCTCGGAGAAGAACGCCGCCTCCGCATCCGTGGCGTGGATGAGCAACATGATGCCGGCGCCGCCGAGGGCGGCGGCGACCCGGTGGATCTTCTCGGTGGCGATGCGCGTACGCGCCCAGGAACACCGCCACCGACACCCAGGCGAGCACGCTCATGCGGCAAGCACTCGCTCCAGCAGCGCCTGCAGCGTGACCGCCCCGGCCAGCCAGCCCCGCTCCACCACAGCGACCAGCGGGCTGTGCGTGCGGGCCATCAGCGCCGCCAGCTCCAGCACGGTGGCGTCCGGGTCGGTGATTGGCAGCTCACGCGGCCGGGGCGGCAGGCAGTCACGCACCGTCCGGCCGCTCAGAGCGCGCAGGAAACCGTCGGCGTGCGCTTCGTCCACCACCCGGGCCAGGGCCGGATCATCCTGGCAGTAGGCGGCCCAGGCGGCCAGGCCGTCGATGAGGTCATCGACCGCCTGGCGCTCACTCCCTATGCCGACCGCCGCGCCCGAGCCCTGTCCATGGGCAACCTGCAGCGCCTGGCCCTGGCCAAAGCCCTCATCCACGCCCCCGACCTGCTCGTGCTGGACGAGGCGGTCAACGGCCTCGACCCGGCGGGCGTCGTGGAGATCCGCACCCTGCTGGCCGGCCTGGCCTGCGATCACGGCGTCACCGTGTTCCTGTCCAGCCACCTGCTGGCCGAGGTCGCCCGCCTGGCCACCCGAATCGGCATCATCCACCGCGGCCGTCTCCGTCAGGAGATCGGCGCCGACAGGCTGGAGGCGCACCTGCACCGCCGGTTGCATGTGAGCACCCGCGACGACGTCGGCGCCCGCGCCGTCCTGGCCGCGGCCGGATTCACCAGCGCCGACGCGGACCAGATCACCCTCACCGCCGCCCTCGCGATCGAACGCCCCGACGAGATCGCCACCCTGCTGGTGCGGGCCGGGCATCCGCCCACCCGGCTGCTGGTGGAGACCGAAGACCTGGAAACCTACTTCCTGCGCGTGGTGGGAGCCGGCGATGCGTGAAGCGCTCTGGGCGGAACTGCTCAAACTGCGGCGCAGCCGCCTGCCCTGGCTGACCATGCTCGCCTTCACCATCGCCGCTGCTGTGTGCGGGCTGTTCATGTTCATCCTGACCGACCCGGCCCGCGCCCGCTCCCTCGGCCTGATCGGTGACAAGGCACAGCTCAGCGGAGCCGACGCCGACTGGTCCGGCTACCTGGCCCTGCTGGCCCAGGCGGTCGGCGTGGGCGGCCTGCTGATCTACGGGATGATCGCCATCTGGCTGTTCGGCCGCGAGTTCAGCGACCACACCGCCAAAGACCTGCTGGCCCTGCCCACCTCCCGCACCGCTGTCGTCGCCGCCAAGTTCACCGTCGCGGGAATCTGGGCGGTGCTGCTGGCCGTCTGGACCGTACTGCTCGGCCTGCTCATCGGCGCGCTGCTGGAGCTGCCCGGCGCCTTGGCTCAGACGCTGGCCGCCGGGGTCGTACGGATTCTTCTGGTCGCGGTGATGGCAGTCACGCTCACCACCCCGTTCGCGCTGGCCGCCAGCCTCGGGCGCGGTTACCTGGCCGCGGTCGCCGTCATGTTCGCCGTCGTGTTCTGCACCCAGATCATCGCCGCCCTCGGCTACGGCGCCTACTTCCCCTGGTCCGTCCCCGGGCTGTACGCCGACATCGCCGGACCCGATCAGAATCCGCCCGGCCTCCTCGGATACCTGCTGGTGGCGGCGGTCGGCATCGCCGGAGCGCTCACCACGGCGGCCTGGTGGCAGCGGGCCGACCACAACCGCTGACCGCCCCTACCGCAGCCGCAGCAGCTGAGCACGTCTTGGCGCCTGCGCGGCGAAGTGCGAATCGGAGAGCGGCCGCGGAGGAGTCCGGGAGCACGGCCGCCAGGTGACCGGCGTCCCATGCCGCGACCGCGTCCGTCCCGTCACCGAACGCGTCGCCTCCCAGGCATAGGCGCGGCCCTCCCGGGAACGGGCATGCGCAACCATTCGGTCAACTTCCGGCAAGGAGATCTCTCATGGCAGCGCGATACGTGGTGAAGAAGACCTCGGCGGGATTCCGCTTCAACCTGGTGGCCGGCAACGGCGAGATCATCGCGACCAGTGAGTCGTACACGACCAAGGCCGGAGCGCTGAAAGGCATCGAGGCCGTGAGGACCAATGCCGACGCGCCGGTCGACGACCGGACCGGCAGCTGAGTCCGCACCCGGACCGGGGCCTCACCGGCCCTGTCCGCCGCCGGGCGCCGTACCGGCTCGCCGGTACGGCGCCCGGGATGAGGGCAAAGCCCAGGGGGTCGGCCGCCGCCGCCGTCGCCGATTGCCTAACGTGGTGTTAGAGGTCCTGGCCGAGCAGGCGCGGGCGGTCTCGGGGGAGATGTGCCGTGGAAGCGACGGAGCGTGGTCGTGTTTCGGAGGAGGGGCGGGGTACCGGCCCTTCTGACGCATCCGCGGTGCCGGCACTGGATCTGCTGGCCGGGCTGACGGCCCGCCTGCTCGACGCACCGGCCGCGCTGGTGTCCGTGGCCGATTCCGAACGGCAGGTCGTGGTCAGCGCGGTCGGGCCGGCCGGACCGAAGATGAGGCGGGCGCCGCTGTCACCTCCCTTGTGCGAGCGCGTCGCGGTCGCCGGCGGACCGGTCGTGGTGCGCGACACCCATGCCGACGGGCGGCTGGGAGACGACAGGGCCGTCGGGACGCTGGAGGCGCTCGCCTGCGCCGGGTTTCCGCTGCACGGGCCCGACGGGCAGGTGCTCGGGGCTCTGTGCGCGATCGACACCGAGCCGCACGACTGGGATCGTGCGCGCCTGGAACTGGTCGGCGACCTCGCCCGGCTCGCGGAGGACGAGATCGCCTCGTGGCCGGCCCACCGGGAGGCGCTCCGGTTGTGGACGGTCCTCGAGCGCGCCCCCGACGCGTTCATCTCCGTCGACGCGGCGGGGATGGTGAGCGCCTGGAACGCCGCGGCCGAGCAGCTGTTCGGCTGGACCCGGAACGAGGCCGTCGGCCGGTCCCCGGGTGAGCTGATCGTCCCACCGCGGCTGCGGCGCCGCTACCAGGAGGAGCTGGGCCGGGTGCGTGAGCGGGGCGCCCCGGCGGCGTCCGGGCACCGGGTGGAGCTGACGGTCGTGGACCGGAGCGGCCGGGAGTTCCCCGTCGAGGCGGCGCTGCAGGTCGACGTCGAACACGACGAGCCGGTCGTGCACGCCTTCCTGCACGACATCAGCGAGCGTCACGCCGACAGGCGGGAGCTGGAAGAGAAGCAGGTGTTCCTGCAGGCGTTGCTGGACAGTCTGGACACCGGGGTGGTCGCCTGCGACAGCGAGGGGCGCCTGGCGCTGTTCAACCGGGCGCTGCGTGACATTCACGGCGTGCCCGAAAAGCCGGTGGACGTGGACGCCTGGGCCGGCGACTACCATCTGTTCGCCCCGGACGGAGAGACCAGGCTGTCCGCCGAACAGGTGCCGCTGGCGCGGGCGTTCGCCGGAGAGCACGTCGACGGCCAGCAGATCATGGTCTGCGCGCCCGGCAGGACGCCGCGCCGGTTCGTGGTCAACAGCCGCCCGATCGACACTCCCGACGGGCACCGCCTGGGCGCGGTGGCCGCCATGCACGACATCACCGACCACCACCGTGCCGAGGTGCTGCGCACCGCCCAGCACGCCGTCGCCCAGGCGCTGGCCGAGGCGAACTCCAGCGAGCAGGCGGCCACCGACGTGGTCGCCGCGGTCGGCGGCGTGCTGGGCTGGTGCTGCGGCGAGTACTGGCAGGTCACCGCAGACGAAGCCGCCATCACCCGCATCGGTTTCTGGAGCAGGCCCGACCGGGACCTGTCGGCCTTCGCGGGAGAACAGAGAGCGCTGCTCCCCGACCAGGGGCTTCCGGGGATGGTGCGGGCCGGCCGCCGTGCGCTGTGGATCTCCGACCTGCCCACCGATCCCCGTGATTTCCCGCGCAAGCCGGAGGCGCTGCAGGCGGGTCTGCACGCGGCCATCGGCCTTCCCGTGTCCAGCGGCCGGCAGGTACTGGGCGTGCTGCTCTTCTTCTCCGAGTCCGCCGAGGCGCCCGACGACGACCTGCTCGACCTGCTCGACGGGATCTGCGCCCACGCGGGCCGTTACATGGAGCGCCGCCGCGCCGAGGAGCTCGCCCTGGCCCTGGCCGCCACCCGCCGGCAGTTCGACCAGGTCATCGCGCAGCTCAACGACAACGTGTGGACCGCGGAGGTCATGCCTGACGGCAGGGCGCGCCCGGTGTACGTCAGCTCCCAGGGCGCCGGTGTGCTCGGCGGGCGGGTGTCCACCGACACCGAGGGCGACATGATCAAGATCATCGCTCGTTATCTGCACCCCGACGACCGGGACGTCTTCGCCGGCTTCTGCGCCGAGCTCGCCTCCGGCAGCCCGGCGCAGCTCGAATACCGCCTCATCGGCGTGGACGGCGTCACCCGCTGGATCTGGACCCGCGGAATGCCCCGCCGCGAGGGCGAGCGGTTGTTCGTCGACGGGATCTCCACCGACGTCACCGAGCGCCATCGGCTGGCCGAGGAGCGCGAGCGCCTGCTGGCCCAGGAGCAGCGGCAGGTGCGCCAGCTGAAGGAACTCGACCGGATGAAGGACGAGTTGGTCGCCGTGGTCAGCCACGAGCTGCGCTCACCGATCGGAGCCATCCGCGGCTACGCGGAGATGCTCTTGGACGATCCCGAGCTGACCGGCGAGCACCGCGCGTTCACCGACGTCATCGACCGCAAGAGCGCCCACCTGCAGAGTCTGGTCGACGACCTGCTGGATCTGGCGCGGCTCGACGCCGGGGGCGTCGCCATCGAGCCACGTCCGGTGTCGCTGACCCGGCTCGTGAGCCAGAGCGTGGACGACCATCGGCCCTCCGCCGAAGCCAAGCAGATCACCGTCACCTCCGAGCTGGACCGTCACCTGCGCGTGCACGCCGATCCGGTACGGCTGCGCCAGGTGCTGGACAACCTGCTGTCGAACGCCGTGAAGTACACCCCGGCCGGTGGCGCCGTCACCGTCGCCGCCCGCCACACCGACTGCGACGACGAGCGCCCGGACCGGGACGTCACGGTCACCCTCACCGTCGCCGACACCGGAATCGGCATCCCCCCGGAGCAGTACCCGCAGTTGTTCTCCCGGTTCTTCCGCGCCTCCACCGCCCACGAGTCCGGGATCAAGGGCACCGGTCTGGGCCTGGCGATCACCCGGGCGATCGTCACCGCGCACGGCGGCACCATCACCGCAGCCCCGCGACCCGGCGGCGGCACGATCTTCACCATGTGCCTGCCGGTCAATCCCCCGCCGGAGGAAGACGCCGGGTGACGCGCGGTCCCCGGCGAACGCGCCGACGGGAGCGGCGGCCCCGGCGACCGAAGGGAGACCGGCCTGCTCGTGCATCGGATCGGCAACAGAGCGCCGGCGGGCTATGGACAGCGCGGACTCCGGAAGGGGATTCTGTCGGCCAACCTCCCAGCGGTAAGGATCGCCCGTGGACTCCGCTCTGACCAGTGTCTTCTTGCCCGCCGCCCTCGCCGTCATCATGTTCGGCCTCGGACTGGGGCTGACCGTCGCGGACTTCCGCCGCGTGGTCGTCTACCCGAAGGCCGCCTTCCTCGCCCTCCTCTGCCAGATCGTCGTGCTGCCGCTGATCTGCTTCGGGCTCGTGCGCGCCTTCGGACCGGCACCCGGCCTCGCCGTCGGCATGATGCTGTTGGCCGCCTCGCCGGGCGGCACCAGCGCCAACCTCTACAGCCACCTGTTCGGCGGCGACGTCGCGCTCAACGTGACCCTGACCGCGATCAACTCCGTCCTCGCCGTCTTCACGCTGCCGCTGGTCACCAACCTGGCCATCGCCCACTTCCAGGGCGGGGGCGGTCAGGTGGGCCTGCAGTTCGACAAGACCGCGCAGGTCTTCCTGATCGTCCTGATCCCCGTCGCGATCGGCATGGCGGTCAGGGCCAGGTCCGCGGGCTTCGCCACCCGGATGGAGAAGCCCGTCAAGATCCTGTCCGCGGTGATCCTGCTGGCCGTGATCATCGGGGCGATCGTCAAGGAGGCGGGGAACCTCGGCGGCTACATCGCCTCGGTCGGGCTGATCACTCTGCTGTTCAGCGTGCTCAGCCTCACCGTCGGCTACTGGGTGCCCCGCCTGGCCGGGGTGGGGGCGCGCCAGGCCATCGCCTCCTGCATGGAGATCGGCATCCACAACAGCACCCTGGCGATCACCGTGGCCATCAGCCTGCTGGGCAGCACCGAGACCGCCATCCCGGCGGCTGTCTACGGCGTGCTGATGTTCTTCACCGCGGCCGCCGCAGGAGTGCTCCTGCGGCGGCGCGCGGCACAGGAGGTCGAAGCGCCTGTCTGATCGCGTCCCGCCGGGTCCCGCCGGGGCGGCTGTCAGCGGCCCCGGCGCACGGCCGCCAGCGCCGGGACCACCGCCGCGCCCACGGCCAGCACCAGGCAGCCGCCGATCACGCCGAGCACGACCGGCCACGGGACGATCAGCGGCACGGGAGCGCCGATCTTCTCGCTGAGCCCCGACCGCATGCCCAGCAGCGCCGGGAACGCGACCGCCACGCCGAGCGCGGTGCCGAGCGCGGTCACGACGGCCGACTCGGCGGCGACCGCCCCGAGCACCTGACGGGGCGTGGCCCCCGCCATCCGCAGCACCCGGAAGTCGGCGGCGCGCCCCGCGGTGGCCATCACCATGGTGTTCGCGACCGCCAGACCGGTGTAGCCCACCGCCATGCCCACCAGGATCAGGGTGAAGATCCAGACGAGTCGATCCTCCTCGTCACCCGCGTTCCTCGCGTAGGCGTCCGCGCCGAGCACCCGGCCGCCGGGGATCTCGGCCCGGACCGCGCCGTCGACGAGGACCTCCCCGGTCAGGGCGGAGGGATCATGGGACCGTACGGTGTCCCGGGGAAGCAGGACGGCGACCGGGGCGTCGGCGACGACGGCCGTCACGACCAGGGTCTCGGTGCGGCCGTCCTCGAAGGCCAGGGTGACCGCGCCGCCCGCCCGCCAGCCGCGCTCGTCCGCCAGCCACCGGGCCACGACCGCACCGAGCTCTGTGCCGCCGGCGCCGTCGCCGCCCCGGACCGCGCCCGGAGAACCCTCGACGACCTCCAGCCGGTCCGCCGACCGGGCCAGCGCCTCGGGGGTGATCCCGGCGGCCTCCAGCGGCGGCCCTCCCTCGCCGTACACCGTGGTCGGCAGCAGCGCGACCCCGCCCGCCGCGGCGACGGCGGCGTCCGACAGGCCGGGTGTGCCGTCCGGCACCACCACCGCCTCCGCCCGCACCGCCGCGGTCCGGCCCAGCGCGAAGGCTCCCGCCGTCGTCTGCGTCATGCCGGTGACCAGCACCGTGAACCCCACGGTGACCAGGATCGGCGCGGCGGTGGCCGCGGTACGGCGCACCGCGGCCAGCAACTCCTCGCGCACCAGCATCCCGGCGGCGCCCCGGGTCCGGGAGAGCGGCCAGGAGAGCACCCGGACGACCGGCGGGACGACCACCGGGGCGAGCAGGGTCAGGCCCAGGATCAGCGCCATCGCGGCGTACAGGCAGTAGTTCACGATCGCGTCGGCCGCGGCCCCGGCCGTGGCCGCGGCGAGCCCGATTCCGAGTGCGGTCAGAACCGCCCCGCCGATCCACCGCGCCGGGGTCATCGGGCGCCGGTCCACCTCGGCCTCGCGCAGCGCCTCCAGCGGGCGTACCCGCCCGGCTCTGCGCGAGGCCGACCAGACGGCGAGCAGGGCGACGCCCAGCCCGATCCCGAACGAGGCGACCGGCGGCCAGAGCGCGGCCCGCACCGAGAAGCCCGGCGGTTCGAAGCCGGCCTCGACCAGCAGCCCGCCGAGCGCGGGGGCCAGAACCGCCCCCAGCACCGCTCCGGCCGCGGCTGCGACGGCGCCGACCGCGAGCGCCTCGCCGTACACCATCAGCCGCACCTGCCGGGGTGCGGCGCCCACCAGCCGCAGCAGCCCGAACTCCCGCCGCCGCTGGACCACGCCGAACGCGAACGTGGACGCCACCACGAACACCGAGACGAACCCGGAGACGGCCGCCATGCCCGCCAGGACCTGCGTGCCGATCCATCGCGTCCGCGCGTCGGACCGCGGTTCCAGCGCCGCCCGCGCGTCCCCGGCGAGCACCTCGCCCTCACCGCCGACGATCTCGCGGGCCATGCGCTCGACACGGGCCGGATCCGCGTCCGCCGCGGTCACCAGCCCGATCACCCGCACCCCGCCGGAGAGCCGGGCCGCCGCGGCGTCGGTCACATGGAAACCCGGCGCGTCGAGGGTGCCGGTCACGGTGTAGGGCACCGGTCCGGCGGCGGTGAGCAGGGTCACCGGGGAGCCGGGGGAGATGCCCAGCGCCCGGTCGAGCACCACCTCGCCGTCCCGCTCGGGCGGCCTGCCCTCCACCGGCCCGTACGGCGCCAGCGCCACGCTCGACCAGCCGTGGCCGCGCGAGTACCCGGGAACCGGACGGCCGCCGACGACCGCCTGGGCGTAGAAGGACCGGTCGGCGACGGCCGCCGTCACCCCGGGGACGCCGCGCAACCGGCCGGTGAGAACCGTGACGGCCTCCGGAGACCAGGGCCGGTCCTCCAGGAAGAAGCCCTCCGCCTGCTCGGCGGCGGGGGCGCGGACCAGCACGCCGGTGCCCTCGTACCGGTCCGGGACGCGGGGCGCGGCCGACACGTACACCAGGGCCGTCATCGAGATGAGGGCCACGCCCAGGCAGAGGGCGACGAACGCCCCGGCGAAGCCGCTCCACCGGCCCCGCACCATGATCAGGGCCGTCCTCAGCACGACGCCTCCAGCACGGCCATCCGCGCCGCGATCAGCTCGGGGCTCAGCCCCCGCTCCGCCGGCGCGGGGCCCGGCCCGCCGCCGGAGCCGCCGGACCGGTCCTCACCGGCAGGAGCACCGGCGGTGAACTCGTCCACCACCCGGCCGTCGGCGAGCAGGAGCACCCGATCGGCGCGGGAGGCGGCAACCGGGTCGTGGGTCACCATGATCACTGTCTGGCCCCGGTGGTCGGTGAGGTCGCGCAGCAACCTGAGCACCTCCCGCGAGGCCGCGCTGTCCAGCGCCCCCGTGGGCTCGTCGGCGAAGAGCACCGCGGGCCTGGTGATCAGCGCGCGGGCGATCGCCACCCGCTGCCGCTCACCGCCGGACAGCTCGCCCGGCCGGTGCCCGGCCCGCTGCGCCAGCCCCACCTCGGCCAGCGCGGCGCGCACCTCCGCGTCCCGGGGCCGGATCCCGGCCAGCCGCAGCGGCAGGGCCACGTTCTGCTCGGCGGTCAGCGCGGAGACCAGGTTGAAGGACTGGAAGACGAACCCGATCCGCTCCCTGCGCAGCAGGGTCAGCGCGGTCTCGTCCAGAGGGCCGAGCTCGGTCCCGTCGATGGTCACCTCGCCTCCGGTGGGCCGGTCCAGCCCGGCCGCGCAGTGCAGCAGGGTGGATTTGCCGGAGCCGGAAGGGCCCATCACGGCGGTGAAGGTGCCCGCGAGGAAGGAGACGGTCATCGCATCCAGCGCGGTGACCGTCCCGGCCGCGGAGCCGTACACCTTGCTCACCGACCGCAGCCGGACGGTCTCGATCGCCGTGGAGGGCGTCGTGGAAGTCGCAGTCGTCATGGCGCAAGCCAACGCCGCGGGCGGTTGCGGCGCACTGGCGGCAGGACGAGGAAGAAGACTACATCTGGCACTACTGCCCAGACCGTGCGGAACCGTTACGGTCGGGGCATGGACCCTGTTTCCAGCCCCGTTCCGGAGCGGGCGGCGGGCCGGTGCCCACGGTGGCCGGCCGGGATCCCGTGAGCCCTGCGCGTCCGGGAAGCTCCGCGAGCGCCGAGGTCACCGCGAGCGCCGAGGTCACCGCGAGTCCCGTGAGTCCTGCGAGCGCGGGCGGTCCGGGAGGACCGAAGGGGACGCCACCGGTCGCGCGGACCGCGCTGGAGGCGCTCACCCGGCGGCCGCTGGGTTTCCTGCGCTCCTCGTGGCCGTGGCGGTCCCTGGCGTACCTGCTGTCCGGCGCGCTGTTCGGGATCGTCACGTTCACCCTGATCGACATCGCGATCCTCTTCGGCATCCCGGCGGCCGTGGCGCTCGGCATGCTCACCATCGCGGGCGGCGGGCTCGTGATCGGGCGGTTCGAGCGGTGGCGGTTGCGACTGGTCGACACCGCGCCCGTCCCGGACCCGCACGGCGGATCCCCGGAGCCGGGTCTGCGCGCCTGGCTGCGCGTCCGCCTGGGGGAGCAGTCCACCTGGCGGGAGTTCGGATACACGCTGGCCTCCCTGCTGGCCCTGGGATGGATCGACCTGGGGGTGCTCGTCCTGGCCGGCGGGCTCCCGGGGATGCTGCTCACGGCGCCGCTCCAGCCGGGCTCGCCGCTGCCCCTGGGGCTGTTGCTGGCCGTCGTCGGGGCCGTGCTCCTGCCGGTCACCGCCTACCCGGTCGCGGCCTGGGCCGGGGCGCGGGCGCTCCTGACCCGGGTGATCCTGGTTCCCCGCGACGCCGAGCTGATCGAGGTCGTGCGGTCCCGGGCCCGCCTGGTCGACGCCTTCGAGCTGGAACGCCGCCGGATCGAGCGGGACCTGCACGACGGCGCGCAGCAGCGGCTGGTCGCGCTCACGCTCTCACTGGGAATGGCCCGGCTCGACCTGGAGCCGGGCTCTCCCGCGGCCGGACGGGTCGCCGAGGCGCACGAGCAGGCGCTGCTCGCCCTGGCCGAGCTGAGAGAGCTGATCCGGGGCGTGCACCCGAAGGTCCTCACCGATCTCGGCCTGGCCGACGCCGCCCTCGACGTGGCCGGACGCTCGCCCGTCCCCGCCGAGGTCGACATCGTGCTGCCCGTGCGCCTGCCCGGCCCGGCCGAGGCCGCGGCCTACTTCGTGATCACCGAGGCGCTCGCCAACGTCGCCAGGCACAGCCGGGCGAGCCGCTGCCGGATCAGGGGGCACCTGGCCGGGGAGACGTTCGTCATGGAGATCGCGGACGACGGGGCCGGCGGGGCCGACCCGGCGGCGGGCACCGGACTGGCGGGACTGGCCGACCGGGTAGCCGCCGTCGGCGGCAGGATGTCGCTGTCCAGCCCGGCGGGAGGACCGACCCTGCTGAGGGTGGAGATCCCGCGCGGGGACGGCCCGGCCGGATGAGGGACGCGCCGGGCGGCTGTGGTGACGATCGGAGGAGTTGCGCGTGCGTGTGGTGCTGGCGGAGGACTCCGTCCTGCTCAGGGAAGGGCTGGCCGGCCTGCTGGAGCGCTTCGGCCACACCGTGGCCGCCGCCGTCGGCGACGCCCCGGCGTTGCTGGCCGCCGTCGAGGAGCACGGGCCGGAGATCGTGGTCACCGACGTGCGGATGCCCCCCGGCTTCGCCGACGAGGGACTGCGCGCCGCGCTGACCCTGCGCCGGGCCCGTCCGGACCTGCCCGTGCTGGTCCTCAGCCAGTACGTCCAGCAGGCCTATGTCGCCGAGCTGATGGGACCGGGGATCGGTTACCTGCTCAAGGACCGGATCGGGCACGTCGAGGAGTTCGCCGACGCACTGGAACGGGTCGCCGCCGGAGGCACCGTCGTCGACCCCGAGGTGGTCAGGCAGCTCCTCGCCAGGCGCCGCGACCCGCTGCAGCGCCTCACCCCGCGGGAACGCGAGGTCCTGGCGCTCGTCGCGGAGGGCCGCTCCAACGCCGCCGTCGCCCGCGCCCTCGTCGTCACGGAGGCCGCCGTCGCCAAGCACATCGCCGGCATCCTCGCCAAGCTCGACCTGCCCCCGGCGGGCGACGACCACCGGCGGGTCCTGGCCGTCCTGGCCTACCTCAGGGGCAGGGACTGACCGGCGGCCTCCGGCCCGGAACCTCAGATACCGAACGCCGCCAGCGTCGCCCACGCCGAGCCCGCGCCGCTGACCACCCCGGCCGCGACCTGGGCCGGGGTGTGGTGGCCGAGCCGCACCCGCGCCCAGCAGATCAGCGCCACCAGCATCGCCCCCACCGCCACGGTCGGTACGGCCGGCAGCACGTGGGCCAATAGCACCACGGTGCCCGCCGACACGGCGGCGTGGAAGGAGATCTTCCACCTGAGCGTGATCGGGACCGTCAGGGCCAGCGCCGCCAGCATCGCCGAGACCGTGGCGACCAGCAGCCGGGGCGCGTCCAGCAGGACGAGGAGCACGAGCGCGGCGACCACCGCGACCATCGCCACCAGCAGCGGCCTGGTCCGGCTCTCCCGGTCGACCAGATGGTGGGAGTCGAGCCGTCCGGAGCGGACCCCGGCCATGATCACTCCGGCCGGGACCCCGCCGCACAGCGCCGAGGCCACCAGCCCCCACCCCGCGCCCGGCCAGCCGCCGGTCACCAGCCCGATGAGCGGCGGCAGCACGATGACCAGCGCCTGCGGGGCGAACAGCCCGGTCACCCACCGCGCGACCCGCGTGCCCACCCTGGAGTCCGGCATCGCCCCCTGCCCCCCGGTCACGGCGTCAGTCGTTGGCGTGCAGGGCGCTGTTGAGCTCCACGCCGGTGCCCTGGCGGGGGACGGCCTCGACGGCGCCGGTGGTGGAGTTGCGGCGCAGCAGCAGCCCGGAGGAGCCGGAGAGCTCGGCGGCCTTGACGACCCGCCCGTCGGGGAGGGTCACCTTGGTGCCGGCGGTGACGTAGAGGCCGGCCTCCACGACCGCGTCGTCGCCCAGGGAGATGCCGACACCGCTGTTGGCGCCCAGCAGGCAGCGCCGCCCGATGGAGATGACCTGCTTGCCGCCGCCCGACAGGGTGCCCATGATCGAGGCGCCGCCGCCGACGTCGGAGCCGTCGCCCACGACGACGCCCGCGGAGATGCGGCCCTCGACCATGGAGGCGCCGAGGGTGCCGGCGTTGAAGTTGACGAAGCCCTCGTGCATCACCGTCGTGCCGGAGGCCAGGTGCGCGCCGAGGCGGACGCGGTCGGCCTCGGCGATCCGGACGCCGGCCGGCACCACGTAGTCGACCATCCGGGGGAACTTGTCGATGCCGTAGACGGTCACCTGGCCGCGGGCGCGCAGGCGCAGCCGTACCTCCTCGAAACCCTCGACCGGGCACGGGCCGTGGTTGGTCCACACGACGTTGCTGAGCAGGCCGAACAGGCCGTCGAGGTTCTGCCCGTGCGGCTGGACGAGGCGGGCGGAGAGCAGGTGGAGCCGGAGGTAGGCGTCGTGCGCGTCGGCGGGCGGCTCCGACAGCTTGGCGATCCCGGTCTCCACGGCGACCACCTCCACGCCGCGGTCGGCGTCGGGGCCGAGCAGCGCGGCGACGGAGGGGCCGAGGGCCGCCGCGGCCTCCTGCCCGGTCAGCCGCCGGGTGCCCGTGGAGGGGGGCTCGCCCAGCCGGGGGGAGGGGAACCAGGTGTCGAGCACGGTCCCGTCGGGAGTGATGGTCGCGATGCCGGCGCCGTGGGCGCCGGAGGTCTGAGGTGCTGCGTTCACAGGGACCAAGCGTAGTGATACATCGGGGGCGGACAGGGGCGGGCTCCCCCGCCGGGCGGGCGCGCGAGCCCGTCCGCCCGGGGATCGGGAACATCGGGACGGATCACGCGCCCGGCGTGCCGGAGTGGCTGAGATTTCGCGCTGCGGTCACCGGTAGCATCGGTTCTCCGACCACTCGATGAAGGAGCAACCGTGTCTGCCGTGCCGCAACTGCGTATCACCCTCGCCGGAGCCGAGCGTGTGGTGGCGGAGGGCACGACGTACGGCGAAGCCCTCGGCGCCGACGGGCGCTCCGTGGTCGCCGCCCGGGCGGGCGGCGAGCTGAAGGACCTCGCCGCGGCCGTGGCCGACGGCGACGTGATCGAGCCGGTCGAGGCCGGCAGCGCCGACGGCCGGGCGATCGTCCGCCACTCCACCGCGCACGTCATGGCCCAGGCCGTCCAGGAGATCTTCCCCGAGGCGAGGCTCGGCATCGGCCCGCCGGTCGAGAACGGCTTCTACTACGACTTCGACGTGAAGAACCCGTTCACCCCCGACGACCTCAAGCGCATCGAGAAGCGCATGCGCGAGATCGTCAAGCAGGGGCAGGTCTTCTCCCGCAGGCCCGTCTCCGACGAGGCCGCCCGCGAGGAGCTGGCCGCGGAGCCGTACAAGCTGGAGCTCATCGGGCTCAAGGGCGGCGCGGCCGACGAGGAGAGCGTCGAGGTGGGCGGCGGCGAGCTGACCATCTACGACAACCTCGACCCCAAGACCGGCGAGCTGTGCTGGAAGGACCTGTGCCGCGGCCCGCACGTGCCGACCACCCGGTCCATCCCGGCCTTCAAGCTGATGCGCTCCGGCGGCGCCTACTGGCGGGGCAGCGAGAAGAACCCGCAGCTCCAGCGGATCTACGGCACCGCCTGGGAGTCGCGCGAGAAGCAGGACGAATACCTCCACCTGCTGGAGGAGGCCGAGAAGCGCGACCACCGCAAGCTGGGCGCCGAGCTCGACCTGTTCTCCTTCCCCGACGAGCTGGGCTCCGGGCTCCCGGTCTTCCACCCCAAGGGCGGCGTGATCCGCAAGATCATGGAGGACTACTCCCGGCGCCGGCACGAGGAGGCGGGATACTCCTTCGTCAACACCCCGCACATCACCAAGGACAACCTCTACAAGGTCTCCGGCCACCTGGACTGGTACGCCGACGGCATGTTCCCACCCATGGAGCTGGAGGGGGCCAAGTACTACCTCAAGCCGATGAACTGCCCGATGCACAACCTGATCTTCCGGGCGCGCGGGCGGTCCTACCGCGAGCTGCCGCTGCGGATGTTCGAGTTCGGCACGGTCTACCGCTACGAGAAGTCCGGTGTGGTGCACGGCCTGACCCGGGTGCGCGGCCTGACCCAGGACGACGCGCACATCTACTGCACCCGCGAGCAGATGCGCGACGAGCTGGCCTCGCTGCTGCGCTTCGTGCTCGACCTGCTGCGCGACTACGGCCTGAGCGACTTCTACCTGGAGCTGTCCACCAAGGACCCGGTCAAGTTCGTCGGCACCGACGAGGACTGGGAGGAGGCCACCCAGACGCTGCGCGAGGTCGCCGAGTCGGAGAACCTCGAGCTCGTCCTCGATCCGGGCGGCGCGGCGTTCTACGGGCCGAAGATCTCGGTGCAGGCGCGCGACGCGATCGGCCGCTCGTGGCAGATGTCGACGATCCAGCTCGACTTCAATCTGCCGCAGCGCTTCGAGCTGGAGTACCAGTCGGCCGACGGCTCGCGGCAGCGGCCCGTCATGATCCACCGGGCGCTGTTCGGCTCGATCGAGCGGTTCTTCGGCGTCCTGGTCGAGCACTACGCGGGCGTGTTCCCGCCCTGGCTCGCCCCGGTGCAGGCCGTCTGCATCCCGATCGCCGAGGCCCACGCGCCCTACCTGCAGGACGTGGCCAAGAAGGCCCGCGAGCGGGGCGTCCGGATCGAGGTGGACGCCTCCGACGACCGCATGCAGAAGAAGATCCGCAACGCGCAGAAGGCCAAGGTGCCGTTCATGCTGCTGGCGGGTGACGAGGACATCGCAGGCGGCGCGGTCTCCTTCCGCTTCCGCAACGGTGAGCAGAAGAACGGCGTCCCGGTCGAGCAGGCGATCGACGAGATCGTCGACGCGATCGAGCGCCGCGTCCAGGTCTGACCTGCGCCCACCCCGCACCACCACCCCGTCGCCGGCCGTGCCCCGTCGCGGCCGGCGACGGCGGGCCGGTCATCGGCCGCTCAGCGGACCCTCAAGGGTGATTACGCACCGCTGTGACACGATCGCGGAGCGTTGACAGTGGAGATGGCCGCCCGCACAGTGGATGCGTGTCTTGCCTCATTCTTGATGACTTTGTCGATCTGTCCGGATGGCGGGGTTTCGCTCCCGGTGGCGTCCCGTCCGCGGAGATCTCCATCGCGCCCGGCCCGGTCCTCCCGCCGAGCCGGACCGCCGTGGTCTCGGCGTCCGCCGCCGGTCACTTCCTGGAGCGCTCCGTAGGCCCGGTGGATCTGCGGGGCTTCGACGACATCGAGCTGTGGGCCGGCGGGGACCGGCTCGCCGACGGGACTGCCGAGCGGCCGTTCTTCTGCGAGGTGCGGCTGGGCTCGGCGGAGGCCCCGATCGCCTCCGCCGCCAACCGCTGGCACCGGTACGTCCCGGTCGCGGACCCCGGCTCGCCTCAGCGGGTGCTGTTCTCCCTGGACGACCTGCCCGCCTCGGTCCGCACCGCCTGCTCGGCGATCCGGATCACCTTCCTCGACGCTCCCGCGTCGGTACGGCTCACGCCTCCCGCGGCCGTGCGGCCCCAGCTGCTGGCCGACGTCGACGCGGCCCTGCTCGCCCGCCTGGACGACCGCCTGAGCCTGGGCGGCACGCCGGTCAGGGCGGTCCTGCAGGTGGCGCGGGACCAGGCCAAGCCCTACCTCCTGCTCGTCAATCACTCGATCGAGCACGCGCTCACCCGGGTCCCCGGGGAGGAGATCAGAACCGACTTCACCCGGAACGGCTTCGTGGTCCGGTCGGCGGGCGTGCCGTACGACCTCGGCTACCGGATCGAGGTGGTGGCCGAGCGCAGGGAAGAGGTCGCGGCGCTGCTGGAGTTCGTGCTGGCGGAACTGGGCCCCGGCTCGACGTTGCGGGTCGGTGGAGTGGAGTTTCCGGTCGACTGGCCCGCCCCGTGGGAACGGCTCCTGGACGGGACGGGTGAGGCCCTCCGTGAAGAGCGGACCTCCCTGCTCATCTCGATCCCGGCCGTGACGCGCCCCAGGGTCGTTCCGCGCCGCGCCGTCCTTCCGCACCGCGGCATCCCGGCTGAGGCGGCGTACCACGCCGACAGGTGAGCCGTCGCCGGATCCCGCGGGTGGCGGCCCCGGTCTCGTGGCGGGGCTCCTTGATCGGCGGTCTCCGGAACATGCCGATCTTCGTCTTGGATATTGACTGATCGTTACAGATATAGGGTAACGTGAGGCGCATGGCCAGGACGAGAGAGTTCGACACCGACGCGGTGGTCGATGCCGCGATCGGCGTCTTCTGGCGCAAGGGCTATGCCGCGACCTCGATCCAGGATCTGGTCGAGGCCACCGGGATCGGCCGCGGCTCGCTGTACGCCGCGTTCGGCAGCAAGGACGGGCTCTACGAAGCCGCGCTCGCACGCTACGCCGAGCAGTCCACCTCCGACGTCGCCGCACGCCTGGAGGGCGCGGCCCCGGCTCGCGACGTGCTCCGTGACCTGTTGCTCTACATCGTCGACACGACCGTCACCGACCCGGAGCGGCGCGGCTGCCTGATCACCAACACCGCGACCGAGCGGCTGCCGCACGACCGGGTCGCGGCCCGGGTGGTCGGCGGGGCGTTCGACCGCAACGCCGTGGCCGTCACCGCCGTGTTGCGCCGCGCCCGTGAGCGCGGCGAACTGCCGCCCGACGCCGATGTGACCGCGATGGCCGACCTCGTCGTGACGACGATCCAGGGGCTGCGCGTCCAGGGCAAGGCCGGCGCCGACCGCCGGCGGCTGGCCACGGTCGTTGACTTGGTGCTATCTGTACTGTTCATTCAAGATAGGAGTTCGCTATGACCACCGTCGCGCTGTTGGGCACCGGGATCATGGGTGCGGCCATGGCACGCAACCTGGCGAAGGCGGGCCACGAGGTCAGGGTGTGGAACCGGACCGAGGAGAAGGCCCTGCCGCTGCGGGCCGAGGGCGTCGCCGTCTCCACCGGTCCGGCTGAGGCCGTGGCCGGCGCAGACGTCGTGATCACGATGCTGAACGACGGCGACACGGTCCATGACGTCATGTCCGCCGCCGTTCCCGGGTTGCGGGCCGGGCAGGCGTGGGCGCAGATGAGCACGGTGGGCGTGGCCGCCATCGACCGGCTCGGCGCTTTCGCCCGGTCGCACGGACTGGTGTTCGTGGACGCGCCCGTGCAGGGGACCCGGCAGCCCGCCGAGGCCGGCACCCTGGTCATCCTCGCGGCGGGACCCGCCGACGAGCGGCTCGAGCCCGTCTTCGCCGCCGTCGGCAGCAAGACCCTGTGGGTCGGGGAGGCGGGCGCCGCCACCCGGCTCAAGCTCGCCACGGTCGGCTTCGGGATCGCGATGACCTCCGTGCTGGCCGAGGCGCTCGCCCTGGCCAAGGGGCTCGATGTGGATCCGGCGCTGTTCGGCCAGGTGATCACCGGCGGGCCGATGGACAGCCCCTATCTCCAGGCCAAGATGAAGGCCGTGCTGGACGAGGACTACTCGCCCAGCTTCACCGTGCGCAACGCCGAGAAGGACACCCGGCTCATCGCCGAGGCGGCCGAGGCCGCCGGAGTCTCGGTGGACCTGGCCGAGGCCGCCGGTGCGCGGTTGCGGCGGGCCGGGACACAGGGGCACGGAGACGACGACATGGTGGCGAGCTACTTCGCCGGGTTCCTCCCCGGCGCCCCGCGCCGGGAGCACAACGGGGCCGTCGGACGGGGAGCCGCCGCTCCGGCCTGACCGAGGCGGACCCCGACCGGCCGGATCCGGGTGGTGGCCGGAGCGACGCCGGCGCCGTGCCCGCGCGGGGCGTCGCCGCCGGTGCGGTCCCCGGCGACGGCCGGTCGCCGCGGAGGCGTCAGAGTTCGGCCCCGGCCTCCCCGGCGGGCTCGAAACCGGGTTCGCCGGGCAGCCGGACGTCGTCGACGTTGACGTTGACCTCGACGACGCGCATGCCCAGCATCCGGCTGACCGTGCGGGCCACGTTGGTCTTGACCTCGTTGGCAACGTCCATGACCGCGTGGCCGTACTCGGCCACGATCGCCACGTCCACGGCGACGGTACGGTCCTGGACGTGGGCGACGACGCCCCGGGGGCCGCGCCTGGCGCCGGCGCGCTCGCGCGCCGGGTCGATCGCATGAGCGGGGTCCTCGCCCATGTCGGCGACGCCGGCCACCTCGAGCGTGGCGAGGGCGGCGACCTTCTCGACCACTTCGTCGGCCACCTTGATCCGGCCCTTCACCACGGCCGAGGACGTCGGCTCGGGGGCCGAGGCGACGGACATGCTCAGGGAGAACGGGCGAACGGTGGCGCTCGCCTCGGCGGGAGACCCGGAGGCCTCGGGAGCCTCCGCCTCCTCGGTGATCTCCCCGGTGGGCCGCTCCAGGGGTTCCTCGACGGAGACGTCGGTCATGGCTTGCTCCTCGGCTGTCATCTGGCTCGCTCGCTGGGATTCTGCCGGAAGTATGCCGTATATGTCCGCTGCTGATGGGGAAAAGCAGCCCGACTGGGATGCCGCCAGAACGCGCGGATCTGCCTGGCAATATGCTGACCGCCATGAGCGACGAGCCGCAGCACGGGACGGAGCCTGGGACGCAGCACGGGGCAGGGACTCCCGACGCGTTCGCCCGGCTCTGGACTCCCCACCGGATGGCCTACATCAAGGGGGAGAACAAGCCGACCGGCGCGGGCCCGGGGGACGGCTGCCCGTTCTGCGACATCCCGAAGCTGAGCGACGAGGACGGGCTGGTCGTCGCGCGGGGAGAGAAGGTCTACGCCGTCCTCAACCTCTACCCCTACAACTCCGGTCACCTGCTCGTGTGCCCCTACCGGCACGTGCCGGACTACACGGACCTGGACGGCGCCGAGACCGCCGAGCTGGCCGCCTTCACCCAGCGCGGGCTGGCCGCGCTGCGCAAGGCCAGCGGGGCTCAGGGCTTCAACGTGGGGATGAACCTCGGCGTCGTGGCGGGCGCGGGCATCGCCGCCCACCTGCACCAGCACGTGGTGCCCCGATGGGGCGGCGACACCAACTTCATGCCGGTGGTCGGCCAGACCAAGGTGCTGCCTCAGCTGTTGCGCGACACCAGGTCGTTGCTGGCGGACTGCTGGCCCGGCGGCTCGTAGGGCGTCTGCTCGCGCTCCCGCAGGACCGCGACGCCCGCCGACAGGGCCAGCGGTACGGCCAGCGCCAGGGCCATGGAGAGCACGGCCGCGCCCGAGTCGTTGACCAGCATGCCGACGACCCCGCTGACCAGGGTGCCGATCAGCCCGGCCTTCAGCGCGGGAGAGTGCTCGAAGGCGGCCGGCAGCACTCCGGCGCTGGCGGCCGCGGGCCGCAGCAGCGTGTAGACGAGGAACGCGGCCGCGACGATCACGATCGGCATCAGGTTCGGGCTGAGCAGCGTGCCGATCATCGCGCCGAACTTGCGGCCGATCACGTCCATCGCCTCGCCGGTGAACACCTGGCCGACGAACCGGCCCAGGTGGGTCTGGGAACCGGGCGGGCGCAGGTAGTCGAGGTAGGCGATCGCCATCACGGTGACGCCGCCCGCCGCCACGAGCGCGCCCAGCCGGACGACCGAGATCCGGCGGCCGGACAGGAGCAGGGCGGTGACCGCGATGCCGGGCACGAACGCGATCACACCGCCGAAGTCGCTGCCCACCCCCGGCCAGCCGCCGAGGATCATCGCCGAGCAGCCGAGCGTCATCACGACGGCGACCCCCGCGCCCCGGTGCCCCAGACGCGCGAGCAGGTGGGCGAGTGCCGTGCCCAGCAGCAGCACCGAGGTGGCGAACAGGGCGAAGGGGATGTTGCCCAGGCCGTAGTACCGCGCGCCGACCACGGCGGTGTAGCCCATCACGCTGTTGAGCTGCAGGGTCGTCCCGGTCAGCAGGTCGCCGGCGAGGACCGCCGCGGTGACCGCCGTGACGATCGCCAGTGGCCCGAGCGGGCGGCTGCGCCGCAGCGCGCCGGGAACGTTCCGGGCGCGGGAGCGCAGGTTCCGGGGGCCCGAACCGCGTCGTCCCCGGCTGACGAGGAACCGGAACGCGGCCGACCACAGGAACGGCACCACCAGGGCCACCGCCGCCAGCAGGAGGGCGGCTCCTGCGATCCCCCCGGCGAGGGAGAGCACGGGCGTCCCGGCGTGCCGCCAGTCGGTGAGGTTGACCAGGTAGGTCGCGACCGGCAGTGAGGCGAGGACGACGGCGGCCACGCGCACCCGGCCCAACCCGCGTCCGCGGCGCAGCAGCAGGAACGCGATGACATAGAACAGGACCTGGAGCACGGCGACGGTGGTGAAGAAGGCCCCGCCGATCTCTCTGATCGTCTGACCCGCGACGTCGGCGGCGATCAGCTCGGCCCGCGCGCTCGCGATCCCGCCGGTACGGCTCTCGCCCGCCCGCCAGGCGGTCCCGACCACCGAGGGCGGAACCGGGGCGCCGATCACCGACAGCACCGTGGCCGTGATGTCCGGCAGGATCGTGACGTCCTCGCGGTGGGTGGAGGCCGCGCCGAGGAAGCGGTCCTGGCCGCCGGCGCCCGCGCGCATCATGGCGACCCGCAGGTGCGGCTGGGCTCCGTGGTCGGACAGGCCCGCCAGCAGCACGGTGGCGTCCCCGGGAAGCACGCTGAGCACCGCCCCGGCCTTGGCGTCGGCCCGCAGCAGCGCGGTCGACCGCTGCTGCGCGGTGAGCGCGTCCTCGACGCGGGGGAGGCGGTCCTCGGCCAGGTAGGGCCGGATGAGGTCGTCCACGTCGACCGCGACCACCCGGCACCGGGCGAGCGCCTCGGCCCGGACCTGCGCGGGGGAGGGGGCGTAGTGGTCGACCTTCCCGGACCGGTCGGCCAGGGCCAGCGCGGCCCCCGGCCCGATCGCGAGCGTGCAGTCGCCGGCGGCGCGTACGGCCTCGCCGAGCGTGCCGGCGCCGCGTTGCCCGGCCACCCGGTGCAGGTAGTCGTAGTCGGGAATGACCGCGCCGCCCTTGACGGGCTCGGGCACCGGCGGCAGGCCGCAGCCGTACCCGACGGCGGATCTGATCCCGGCCGACACGGTCAGCCAGGCGTCATAGGGGCAGGTCACCCTGCCCACCGTGCGGACCGAGAGAGAACCCGCGGCGCTCTGGCCGGCCAGCTGCCACAGGTTGGGCGTGCCCTCCGGGCTCAGATCGCTCCACAGCAGCCCGGGAACCCCGATCAGGACCACCCGCCCGTCCGCGGGAACGGAGGGGGCCTCGGCCCTGACCGCAGCGGCCTGCGCGGCTCCCGGCCACAGCACGCTCAGCAGCAGCGCGGCCGTGATCAGCGTCCGCCTCACCGGTGACCTCCCTGGTCGTGGGCCCAGCGCCCCATCGGATGCTCTGGCACCGTAGGGGAAGATCGGGGTCCGGGTCCAGCGAACCGGTTTCAGGGAAGGACGGCCCGGCTCGCGGGACTCTCGTTGTGCAGGCGGTCCAGCGCGGAGACGAGGTATGTCCCGCCGCCCGGCAGGGCGAAGGTCTGGCGGGTGCCGGCGGAGGCGGGGACGACCGCGACCAGGTTGCGGGCGTCGGCGACGGCGCACGGACCCACCTCGCCGGAGGTGACCCGGTAGACGGCGTAGGCCCGCGCGCCTGCCGAGGCCTTCCACATGAGCGTGGCGCCCTGGATCCTGACGTTGTCCGGGCCGGCCGGGGCACGGCCGCCGCGTTCCTTGATCAGGGGCATCAGCGCCGGGCGGGAGTAGTGGTCGCGGGCGATCCGGTCCATCACGCCGAGCGGGTTGCCGCCGACCTGCCTGGCGCTGAAGTAGACGTCGCCGAGGACCTCCGGGTATGCACGGTTGCGGGTGAGGTGCGAGGGGAGCTCGCCGGGTTTGCGCCACGCCGGGGTGTCGGTGGCGCCGACGCGGTAGAGGGCCTGGCCGATGTACAGGTGCACGCCGGTGCCCCGGACCTCCTTGGCCCACCAGGGCGTCAGCACGTCGTAGTCGGCGATCCGGAAGCCGCGCGGCCAGTAGAGCTGCGGCATGACGTAGTCGACCGTGCCGCTGCGGATCCAGTGGCGGGAGTCGGCGTAGATGGCGTCGTAGGCCGACATGCCGCTGGTGGCCGAGCCGGTCGGGTCGTTGGACTTGTTGCGCCAGATGCCGAACGGGCTGATGCCGAACTTCACGGGCTTCCTGGTCGCGTGAACGACCCGGTCGACCTGGGCGATGAGCTTGTTGACGTTGGCGCGGCGCCAGTCGGCCAGCTTCGCGCCGCCGCCGTACCGGGCGAAGGCGTCGCCGTCGGCGAACTTCTTGCCGCCGCCGGGATAGGGGTAGAAGTAGTCGTCGAAGTGCACGCCGTCGACGTCGTAGCGCTCGACCACGTCCTTGATGACCGCGGTGACGTGGTCGCGGACCGCCGGCAGGCCGGGGTTGTAGTAGAGGCGGCCCTCGTGCTTGACGACCCAGTCGGGGTGGACGCGGGCCGGGTGGGTGGCCGGCAGCCTGCTCACGTTGGTGTCGTAGGCCGCCCGGTAGGGGTTGAACCAGGCGTGGAACTCCATGCCGCGCTTGTGCGCCTCGGCGGTCAGGAAGGGCAGCGGGTCCCAGCCGGGGTCCTTGCCCGCCGTACCGGTCAGGAACTTCGACCACGGCTCCAGCGCGGAGCGGTAGAACGCGTCGGAGGCCGGGCGGACCTGGACGAACACCGCGTTGAACCGGCGCTTGGCGGCCTTGTCGAGGAGTTTGACGTACTCGGCCCGCTGCTGGGCGGCCGTCAGGCCGGTCCGGGTCGGCCAGTCGATGTTGTTCACGGTGGCGATCCAGACCCCGCGCAGTTGCCGCTTGGGGTATTTCGCGTCGACCGGGCACGACGCCGCGGCGACCACCGCGCCGGGTGCGGGCGCGGCGGCTCCGGAGGGATCGGCGGCGCCGGCGCCGGGACCGAAGGTGTGGGCGGCGCCGAGGGTGAGAGCGGAGAGGGCGGCTGCGGCAAGCAGGGGACGTCCGGTTCGCATGGACCTCAGTGTGGCATCGGGCCCGTGATGCTTTGGCCGAAAGAACGAAATGGTTCCGTGATCCCCCTGTGACGGGAGTGGCCCCCGGGAGGCGTGGGACCGGGCCGCAGAGCCGCCCGGCCGCACGCCTCCCGCGCACCGGTCAGCCGGTGACCTTCTCGACCAGGTGGGAGGGGAGCGGCTCGTAGCGCAGGAAGGTGCGCTGGAAGGTGCCCGTCCCGTGGGACATCGACCGCAGGTCGATGGCGTAGCGGGTGATCTCCAGCTCCGGCACCTCGGCCCGGACCAGGGTGCGCCCGACGCCGACCGGTTCGGTGCCCAGGACGCGGCCCCGGCGCGAGGACAGGTCGGACATCACCGAGCCGACGTGATCGTCGGAGACCAGCACCGCCACCTCGTCGACCGGTTCCAGCAGCAGCGTCGGAACCTTGGCCGCGGCCTCCTTGAGCGCGAGCGCCCCGGCGATCTGGAAGGCCATGTCGGAGGAGTCGACCGAGTGGGCCTTGCCGTCGTAGAGCGTCACCCGGACGTCCACCATCGGGTACCCGGCGACCACGCCGCGCGCCATCTGGGTCCGCACGCCCTTCTCCACCGAGGGGATGAACTGGCGCGGCACCACGCCGCCGACGATCTTGTCCACGAACTCGAAGCCCCCGCCCGACGGCAGCGGCTCGACCTCCAGGTGGCAGATGGCGTACTGGCCGTGCCCGCCGGTCTGCTTGACGTTGCGCCCCAGCACCTGGCACCTGCCGCCGAAGGTCTCGCGCAGCGGCACCCGCAGGGCGATCTTCTCCACCTCGACGCCGTGCCGCTTGCTCAGCCGGTCCAGCAGCACGTCGGCGTGGGCCTCCCCCATGCACCAGAGCACCAGCTGCTTGGTCTCGGGGTTGTTCTCCAGGCGGAGGGTCGGGTCCTCGGCCACGAGGCGGCCCAGAGCCTGGCCGAGCTTGTCGTCGTCGGCCTTGGACTTGGCCTGGATCGCGACCGGGAGCAGCGGGTCCGGCATGGTCCACGCCGTCATCAGCAGCGGGTTGTCCTTGTCGGAAAGGGTGTCGCCGGTCTCCGCGCGCGACAGCTTGGCCACCGCCACGATGTCGCCGGCCACGCACTTGGCCGCGGGCCGCTGGAGCTTGCCGAGGGGGGAGGAGAGCGAGCCGATGCGCTCGTCCAGGTCGTGGTCCTCGTGCCCGCGGTCGGCCAGGCCGTGCCCGGAGACGTGCACGGTGGCGTCCGGGCGCAGCGTCCCGGAGAACACCCGGACCAGGCTGATGCGGCCCACGTAGGGGTCGCTGGTGGTCTTGACGACCTCGGCCACGAGGGGGCCCTCGGGGTCGCAGACGATGCCGGACACGGGCTTGCCGTCGATCGTGGTGATCTCCGGCATGGGGTGTTCCACGGGAGAGGGGAACCCCTGGGTGATGAGCTCCAGGACCTCGGCCGCGCCCACGCCGGTCCCCGTGGCCAGCACCGGATAGAAGCCGCCGCGCGCGACCGCCTTCTCCAGGTCGTCGACGAGGACCTTGGTGTCGATCTCCTCGCCCGCGAGGTAGCGGTCCATCAGGGACTCGTCCTCGCTCTCCTGGATGATCCCCTCTATCAGGTCGCCGCGGTACTGCTCGATCTGGTTCTGGTAGTCGGGCCCGGGGGCGTTCTCGGTCCGGACGCCGGTGGCGTAGTTGAAGAACTTCTGCGACAGCAGCCCGATCAGGCCGTTCACCTTGCCGTTGGTCACCACCGGCAGATACAGCGGGGCCACGCCGTCGCCGAAGGCGTCCTGGCAGGTGGTGAGCACCTCTTCGAAGTCGGCCCGCTGGTGGTCGATCTTGGTGATCACGACCGCGCGCGGCATGCCGACCGCCGCGCACTCCTCCCAGAGCATCTTGGTCAGGCCGTCCACGCCGTCGGCCGCCGAGACGACGAACAGCGCGGCGTCGGCGGCGCGCAGGCCCGCGCGCAGGTCGCCGACGAAGTCGGCGTACCCGGGCGTGTCCAGCAGGTTGATCTTGATGTCGTTGTGGAGCACCGGGGCCACGGTGAGGTTCACCGAGCGCTGCTGCCGCACTTCGACCTCGTCGAAGTCGCTGACGGTGGTCCCGTCCTCGATGCGGCCGGTCCGCTGGATGGTCTTCGTCGCCGCCAGCAGCGACTCGACCAGGGTCGTCTTGCCTGAGCCCGAATGGCCGACCAGCACCACGTTGCGCACCATGTCCGGCCGGTCGGCCATGAGTGCCCTGCCCGCGGCTCCCGCTGTGCCGGCTGCCTTCTCCGCCATGTCGCCTCCCGTGTCGTCGCGAGGGGCGGTCGCGCGCAACCGCGCCCTCGGGTCCGCATGCCGCGTCCGGACACCGCAAGGACGCGGTGTGTTCACCAAATACCCATGTGGCGAATATCACAAGAGGACTGGCCGGATCCGCTTGCGGAGCGTTGGATGCGCGCCCGCGGGCGGGGTGGCCTACGATCAGAGCGCGATGCTGAAACTTCTGCGACCTGCCGTCACCCGAGTGCTGACCCCCCTGGGCAGGGTGCTCGTCAGCCGGGGGATCGGCCCTGACGCGATCACCGTGATCGGCACGTTCGGCACCGTCGCCGCCGCCCTTTTCTTCTATCCCCGGGGCCAGCTGTTCGCGGGCACGGTGGTGATCACGATCTTCGTGCTGGCCGACCTCCTCGACGGGGTCATGGCCCGCATGACCGGGCCGGGCAGCGTCTGGGGAGCCTTCCTCGACTCGACCCTCGACCGGGTCGGCGACGCCGCGATCTTCTCCGGGCTCGTGCTCTGGTTCGTCGTCAGCGGCGAGCGGGTGCTGGCCGGGGTGGCGCTGTTCTGCCTCGTCGCCGGCGCGCTGGTCTCCTATGTCAAGGCCAGGGCCGAAGGGCTGGGCATGACCTGCGACGTCGGCCTGGCCGAGCGCCCGGAGCGCCTGGTGGTGGGGCTGGTCTCGGTGGGCCTGTCCGGTCTCGGCGTGCCGTACATCCTGCCCGCCGGTCTCTGGCTGCTCGCGGCCGCCAGCGCGGTCACGGTCGTGCAGCGTCTGGTCCACGTCCGCCGCCAGGCCGCCTCCGTTCCTCCCCAGACCCTCCGCTGACCGGGAGAAGCATGACCGACAAGCCGTCTCTGCAGGATCGTCTCGTCGCGGCCGGGTTCGGCGCGGGCTGGGCGGTCGTCCCCCTCCTGCCCGAGCGTCTGACCACCCGGGCCTTCGACGCCGCCGCCGACCGGCTGTGGCGGCGCCGGGGGAGGGCGGTGCTCCGGCTGGAGGCCAACCTCGCCAGGGTCAGGGGCACCTCGCCCGACGACCCGGACGTGCGGGCGCTGAGCCGCGAGGGCATGCGCTCCTATTTCCGTTACTTCCACGAGGTTTTCCGGCTGCCGTCCATCCCGCGCCAGGAGGTCGTCGCCCGCACCCACGTCACCGGCGGGGAGCGGATCTTCGAGAACCTGGAGAAGGGGCGCGGCGTGGTGCTCGCCCTGCCGCACACGGGCAACTGGGACCAGGCGGGCGCCTGGCTCACCGGCTGCGGCCACCCGTTCACGACCGTGGCCGAACGGCTCAAGCCCGAGTCGCTGTTCCGCCGCTACACGGCCTTCCGCGAGGGGCTCGGCATGGAGGTGCTCCCGCTGACCGGCGGCGACGGCCACAACTTCGGCACGCTGGCCCAGCGGCTGCGCGCCGGCCGGGCGGTCGCCCTGCCCGCCGAGCGCGACCTGACGGCCAAGGGGGTCGAGGTCCGGTTCTTCGGCGCCGCCACCCGCATGCCCGCGGGCCCCGGGCTGCTGGCCGTGCACACCGGGGCCGCGCTGCTGCCGGCGCTGCCGTACTTCAGGGGCCGCGACTGGGGCCTGGACATCGCCGAGGAGATCGAGGTGCCCGCCGAGGGCACCCGCCAGGAGAAGACGGCCGCCGTCATGCAGCGCCTGGCGGTCGCCTTCGAGAAGGGGATCTCCGAGCACCCCCAGGACTGGCACATGCTCCAGCGCCTCTGGCTCGACGACCTGGAGCCCAGACCGTGAGAGCCGCGACCGGGCCCGACGCGGCGAGCGGAGCGGAGCAGTGAGAATAGGCATCGTCTGCCCGTACACCTGGGATGTGCCCGGGGGCGTCCAGGCGCACATCCGCGACCTCGCCGAGGCGCTCATCGCCGACGGCCACCAGGTCGAAGTGATCGCCCCGGCCGCCGACGACGCGCCGCTGCCCTCCTACGTGACGCCCGCCGGGCGCGCCGTGCCCGTGCCCTACAACGGTTCGGTGGCGAGGCTGGCGTTCGGGTTCCTGTCCGCCGGCCGGGTGCGCCGGTGGATCCGCGAGGGCCGGTTCGACGTGCTGCACGTGCACGAGCCGTTCGTGCCGAGCCTGGGCGTCCTGGCCTGCTGGGCGGCGAAGGGGCCGATCGTGGCCACCTTCCACGCCTCCTACCAGCGATCGCGGGCGTTGTCGGTCTCGGCTCCGGTCCTGCAGACCGCGGTGGAGAAGATCACCGGCAGGATCGCCGTGTCGGACGCCGCGCGCACGACCCTCGTCGAGCACATGGGCGGCGACGCCGTGCTCATCCCGAACGGGGTGACGGTGAGCCGTTACGCCGAGGCGGAGCCGCTGCCCGGCTGGGACGAGGGCGAGGTGATCGGCTTCCTGGGACGGATGGACGAGCCCCGCAAGGGGCTGCCCGTGCTGCTGGAGGCCTTCGCGCTGCTGGCGCCCGTGCGGCCCGGGCTGCGCCTGCTCATCGCCGGCCCGGGCGACGCCGCGGAGGTGCTGGAGAAGGTCCCGGCCGAGTTCCGCGACCGGGTGGGCCTGCTGGGCATGGTCAGCGAGGAGGACAAGGTCCGGGCCTACCACACGGTCGACGTCTTCTGCGCTCCCAACCTCGGCGGGGAGAGCTTCGGCATCGTGCTCACCGAGGCGATGTCCGCCGGGGCCGCGATCCTGGCCAGCGACATTCCCGCGTTCCGCAGGGTTCTCGACGAGGGCCAGGCCGGGGCGCTGTTCGAGACGGGCGACGCCGCCTCGCTCGCCCGCGAGGCCGCGGCGCTGCTGGACGACCCCGCCCGCCGGGCCAAGCTCTCGGACGAGGCCCGCACCGCCGTGTGGAAGTACGACTGGTCCACCGTCGCCCGCGACGTGGTCCGCGTCTACGAGACGGTCGCGAGTGCGTCCGGGGTGGAGGAGGACGACCGGTCGTGACGACCACGCTGATCCTGGTGGTGGGTGCGCTCGTGGTGCTCACCGCCGTCTACGTCTCCTGGCGGGCGGGCCGGCTGGACCGGCTGCACATCCGGCTGGAGCTGGCCCGCGAGGCGCTGGACGCCGCCCTCGTACGGCGGGCCGCCGTCTGCCTTGAGCTGGCCGCCTCCCGGATCCTGGATCCGGCGACCAGCCTGGTGCTGGCCGCCGGCGCCCACGAGGCCCGTACGGCGGCGGGCCCCGAGGAGCGCGAGCGCGCCGAGAGCGACCTGTCGCGCACGCTCCGGGCGGTGCTGGACCAGGACCGCTTCCGGGAGAAGCTGGCCGAGACCCCGGCCGGCCCCGAACTGCTGGAGGAGCTCGACGCCGCGGTGGCCAAGGTGGTCTACGCCCGCCGCTTCTACAACAACGCGGTCGGCGTCACGCGCGCGGCCCAGCGCCGCTGGCTGGCCCGCACCTTGCGGCTGGCCGGACACACGGAGTATCCGGACTTCTTCGAGATCGACGACGATCCTCCGTACGCTCTGGCCGCGGAGTAGCGGTTCCCGCGGGCAGGTCTCCCATCAGGCGTCAAGCCGACTGCCCGACATGTTCGGCACGGGTAAGCTCGTGGGGATTTGAGGTCCGATTTGAGGAGATGTACCGTGCGGCTGCCCCGGATGATCGCCGTCACGCTGGCCGGAGCGGCGGTCCTGGCGCCGGCCGCGGCCTGCTCGTCCGACGACCCCGCCCCGGGCAAGGCTCCGCAGGCGGCCACCACCGCACCTCCGACACCCACCCCCGAGCCGACCCACCCCTTCACCGGGCTGCCCGGCGCGGCCCGCAGGCCGGTGCTCGCGGCGAAGATCGAGAACACCTCGGCGGGCAAGCCCCAGCTCGGCCTCAAGAGCGCGGACATCGTCTACGTCGAGCAGGTCGAGGCGGGCCTGACCCGGTTGATGGCGATCTTCTCCTCGAAGATCCCGGCCAAGATCGGCCCGGTCCGCAGCGCCCGCATCTCCGACCTGCACATCGCCCCCCAGTTCGGCAGGCCCGCCTTCGCCTACTCGGGCGCGCAGACCAAGATGCTCCCGCACATCGCGGCCGCCTCGCTGTTCGACGTCTCCGACAGCCGCGCTCCCGGGGCCTACTTCCGCCAGCCCGGCCGCTACGCCCCCTACAACCTGTTCGCCAACACCCGGCAGTTGCTGGCCAAGGCGCCCAAGGCGAGCAGGGCCAAGGACATCGGCTTCACCTTCGGCGAGGCGCCCGCCGAGGGCGGGGTGCCCAGGAAGACCTTCAACGTGAAGTACCCCGCCGCCCGCTTCACCTTCGGCTGGTCGGAGAAGGCGGGCAAGTGGCTGATCTGGCAGGACGGCGAGAAGGACATGGCGGCCGAGGGCGGCCAGCTCGGAGCCCCCACGATCGTCGTGCAGTACACCAAGACCGAGCGCTCGGAGTTCCACGACAAGAACCAGAGCTACACGCCCCTGGTGCACACCGTCGGCAAGGGCCGGGCGGTCGTGCTCCGCGACGGCATGGCGTTCAAGGCCAGGTGGTCGCGGGCGGGGGAGAAGGACGGCACCGCCTTCACCACCGAGGCCGGGGAGCCGATGAACTTCGCCCCGGGACAGGTCTGGGTCGTGCTCGCCGCGCCCAAGCCCGTCATCCCCTGAGGCGCAAGCCGTACATCCTGTCCAACATAAGCGAACAAGCGGGACAAGGTGGCGTGTAAGGGAATGGGTGTACCACCGCCTACGATGAAGATGTGGCGGCCGCCCCGATGGGCCGCCCGTGATCCGCAGCAACCAGCCGTCGTGAGGTAGAGACCGTGTCCAGCAGCACGCCCGAAGTCACCGAGACCGCCGTCACCGGAACCGCCCGGGTGAAGCGCGGTATGGCCGAGATGCTCAAGGGCGGCGTCATCATGGACGTCGTCACCCCCGAGCAGGCCAAGATCGCCGAGGACGCCGGGGCCGTCGCCGTCATGGCCCTGGAGCGCGTTCCCGCCGACATCCGCGCCCAGGGCGGTGTCTCGCGGATGAGCGACCCCGACATGATCGACGGCATCATCAACGCCGTCTCCATCCCGGTGATGGCCAAGGCCCGCATCGGCCACTTCGCCGAGGCGCAGGTCCTGCAGTCGCTGGGCGTCGACTACATCGACGAGTCCGAGGTCCTCACCCCGGCCGACTACGCCAACCACATCGACAAGTGGCAGTTCACCGTGCCCTTCGTCTGCGGTGCGACCAACCTGGGCGAGGCGCTGCGCCGCATCACCGAGGGCGCGGCCATGATCCGCTCCAAGGGTGAGGCCGGCACCGGCGACGTCTCCAACGCCGTCACCCACATGCGCACGATCCGCGGGGAGCTGCGGAGGCTCTCCTCGCTGCCCGAGGACGAGCTCTACGTCGCGGCCAAGGAGCTGCAGGCGCCGTACGAGCTGGTGGCCGAGGTCGCCAAGGCCGGCAAGCTGCCCGTCGTGCTGTTCACCGCGGGCGGCATCGCCACCCCGGCCGACGCCGCGATGATGATGCAGCTCGGCGCCGAGGGCGTGTTCGTCGGCTCGGGCATCTTCAAGTCCGGCAACCCCGCCCAGCGTGCCGCCGCGATCGTCAAGGCCACGACCTTCCACGACGACCCCGACGTCGTCGCCAAGGTCTCCCGCGGCCTGGGCGAGGCCATGGTCGGCATCAACGTCGACGAGATCCCCGTCCCGCACCGCCTGGCCGAGCGCGGCTGGTAGCGCACACCCGCGGAGGATTCCGCACCGGGCGGCATCCGTACAGGGTGCCGCCTTTCCCATGACCGGAGGGGGACGGGCCCGCGGGGCGGGCGCGGATGAACCGGCACGTCCGGCGCGTTGAACGGCAGGGACTACCCTCTTACGGCAGATCAGATGAAAGGACGCCCGTGCCCACGATCGGTGTGTTCGCCCTGCAGGGGGACGTTCGCGAGCATGTGCGCTCGCTGGAGGAGGCGGGCGCCAGGGCGGTGCCCGTACGGCGCCCCGCAGAGCTGGAGGCCGTCGACGGACTGGTCATCCCCGGCGGGGAGTCCACCACGATGTGGAAGCTCGCCGAGACCTTCGACCTGCTCGAACCCCTGCGGATGCGGGTCAAGAGCGGCATGCCCGCCTACGGCTCCTGCGCCGGCATGATCATGCTTGCCGACCGGATCGAGGGCGGCATCGAGGGGCAGCAGACCGTCGGCGGCATCGACATGACGGTCCGCCGCAACGCCTTCGGGCGCCAGATCGACTCCTTCGAGGCCGACATCGACTTCGCCGGCCGCGGTTCGGTGCGGGCGGTGTTCATCAGGGCCCCATGGGTGGAATCGGTCGGGCCGGAGGTCGAGGTGCTGGCACTGGCCGAACCGGGGGATAGGATCGTCGCGGTCCGCCAGGGACCGCTGCTCGCCACGTCGTTCCACCCGGAACTCACCCCAGACGCGGGCGTGCATCCATACTTCGTTGAGATGGTTAGGGAGCTTTAGCCGATGTCGGGCCACTCCAAATGGGCGACGACCAAGCACAAGAAGGCCGCGCTCGACTCCAAGCGCGGCAAGCTGTTCGCCAAGCTCATCAAGAACATCGAGGTCGCGGCCCGGACCGGGGGGCCTGACCCGGACGGCAACCCGACCCTGTACGACGCCATCACCAAGGCGCGCAAGAGCTCGGTGCCGATCGACAACATCGAGCGTGCCCGCAAGCGCGGCGGCGGCCTGGAGGCCGGCGGCGCCGACTGGCAGACCATCATGTACGAAGGCTACGCTCCCGGCGGCGTCGCGGTGCTGATCGAGTGCCTCACCGACAACCGCAACCGCGCGGCCTCCGAGGTCCGCGTCGCGCTGACCCGCAACGGCGGCTCCCTGGCCGATCCGGGGTCGGTCTCCTACATGTTCAACCGCAAGGGCGTCGTGATCGTGCCCAAGGGGGAGCTGTCGGAGGACGACGTGCTGACGGCCGTCCTCGACGCCGGCGCCGAGGAGGTCAACGACCTGGGCGAGAGCTACGAGGTCGTCTCCGAGGCCGGCGACCTGGTCCCGGTCCGCAAGGCCCTGCAGGAGGCCGGGATCGACTACGACTCCGCCGAGTCCAGCTTCATGCCGACCATGAACATCCAGCTCGACGAAGAGGGCGCCCGCAAGGTGTTCCGCCTGATCGACGCGCTGGAGGACAGCGACGACGTGCAGAACGTCTGGTCGAACGCCGACGTCTCGGACGAGGTCCTGGAGAAGCTCGACGCCTGACCTCCGGTCGCGGACGCCCCCGTGCGGGGGCGTCCGCGGCATCGCGGGGTTTCCGGCGGCGGCGCGGGGACGCCGGGCTGGGCGGACACGGGGCTGCCTCGCATCTCCCGTGGGATTCTGCGCCCTTTTAAGGGATTCCGGGATCGACTGAGAGGTTTGCACCCCTCCGTGGGGGTATTTCCGCGAGATCATGGGGAACACGGATCTCCTCTTCGCGGTGGCCGGCGCCGGTGCCCTGCTCGCGGCGGTCCTGCCGAGGCTGCTCAGGCGGCGGCCCTTCTCGCTTCCGATGGCCTGCCTGATCGGCGGGATCCTCCTCTACCTGCTTCCGCTGGACCTGCCCCGGCTCGATCCCGTGGCGCACCGGGTCGCGGTCGAGCGTGTCACCGAGATCTGCGTGCTCATCTCGCTGATGGGCGCGGGGCTGGCGATCAACCGGCCCTTCGGGTGGCGGCGGTGGGCCTCCACCTGGCGGCTGCTGGCCTGGACGATGCCGCTGACCGTGGCGGCGGTCGCCTGCGCCACCTGGGGGCTGCTGGGCTGGCCGCCCGCAGCGGCGCTGCTGCTGGGCGCCGTGCTGGCCCCGACCGACCCGGTGCTCGCCTCCGACGTCCAGGTCGGCGAGCCGGTCGACTCCGAGAAGGCTGACGACGAGGTGCGTTTCACCCTCACCTCGGAGGCGGGGCTCAACGACGGGCTGGCCTTCCCGCTCGTCTACGCCGCGATCGCGATGGCGCTCGCCGGGGGCTCCGGGTGGGTCGCGGAGTGGACCCTCACCGACCTGCTCTACAAGTGCGGCGCGGGCGTGCTGGGCGGGCTGGCGGTCGGCCGGGCGCTGGGCCGGCTGTTCTTCCGCGCGCAGGTGCGGGACCTGCGGCTGGCCGAGCACCGGGACGGTTTCGTCGCCCTGGCGGCGACCTTCCTGGCGTACGGCCTCACCGAGCTGGCCCACGGGTACGGGTTCATCGCGGTGTTCGTGGCGGCGTGCACGATCAGGGCGGCCGAGCGCACCCACGGCTACAACGGGGTGCTCCACGGCTTCATCGAGCAGGTCGAGCGGCTGCTCACCGCCTGGCTGATCCTGCTGCTCGGCGGGTTCGTGGCAGGCGGCGGCCTGTCCTCGCTCACCTGGCGGGGAGCGGCGGTCGTGCTGCTCCTGCTCCTGGTGATCCGTCCGCTGACCGGCTGGCTCGCCGGGCTGGGGGGACGGGCGGGGCCCCGCGAGCAGGGCGTGATCGCGTTCTTCGGGATCCGGGGCATCGGCTCGCTCTTCTACCTCGCCTACGCCCTCGGCCAGGCCGACTTCGGCGTGCCCGCCGAGGAGCTCTGGGCGGTGGTGGCGTTCACCGTACTGGCCTCGGTGGTCCTGCACGGGATCACGGCGACGCCGGTGATGGCCCGCCTGGACCGCATGCGCGTCAGGGCGGCCGAGCGCACCGAGGGCGAGCCCGCCACCCAGCATCCCTGATCCCCGCCCGGCCGGGAACGGCCGGCTCTCTTCACCACGGCCTCCGTGCGCGGGTCGCCGCCAAGCGGTAGAGTCGGGCACCGAACAGGTGTTCGGCGGGTGGGAGGCGTGTCGGTGCGGGTGCCCGAGCTGCGGGTGATGGGGGTCGATCCGGGACTGACCCGATGCGGGCTCGGCGCGGTGGAGGGACGGCCCGGTGCGCCCCTGACCCTGGTCAAGGTGGGGGTCGTGCGCACCTCGGCCGACGACGAGATCGGCGCCCGGCTGGTGGCCGTCGAGACCGGGATCGAGCAGTGGCTCGACGAGGTCAGGCCCGACGCCGTGGCCGTCGAGAGGGTCTTCGCCCAGCACAACCTCAGAACCGTGATGGGCACCGCGCAGGCCTCGGCCGTCGCGATCCTGTGCGCCTCGCGCCGGGGGATCCCCGTCGCCCTGCACACCCCGTCGGAGGTGAAGGCCGCCATCACCGGCAGCGGCACGGCCGACAAACGGCAGGTGGGCGCCATGGTGACCCGGCTGCTGCGGCTGGACGCGATGCCCAAGCCCGCCGACGCCGCCGACGCCCTGGCGCTCGCCATCTGCCACGTGTGGCGGGGCGGGGCGCAGAACCGGCTGGCCGAGGCGCTGGCCCGGGCCACGACGGGCCCGGGCACCACCGCGGCGGCCTACTTCCGCGGCCGGGGCCGCGCCGGACATTCGAGAGGGAGCGCGCAGTGATCGCCTCGGTGCGGGGACGGGTGGCCGCGATCGGGCCCGACGGGGCGGTGGTCGAGGTCGGCGGGATAGGGGTGCTGGTGCACTGCACGCCGGCCACGCTCGCCACGCTGCGCGCGGGGGAGGAGGCCCGGCTGGCCACCTCGCTGGTGGTCCGCGAGGAGTCCCTCACCCTGTACGGCTTCGCCGACGACGACGAGCGCCGGATCTTCGAGCTGGTGCAGGGCGCCAGCGGGGTCGGCCCCAAGGTGGCGCTGGCGATGCTGGCCGTGCACACGCCCAACAGTCTCCGGGTGGCCGTGGCCGGCGCCGACGTCAAGGCGCTGACCAGGGTTCCCGGAGTGGGGCCCAAGGGCGCGCAGCGCATCATCGTGGATCTCAAGGACAAGCTCGGAGCCCCCGAGGAGGCCGTCAACGCCGCGCTCGACGGCCGCGTGTTCGCACCCGCCTGGCGGGACCAGGTCCACTCCGGCCTGGTCGGCCTCGGCTACTCGGCCAAGGACGCCGACGAGGCCGTCGCCGCGGTGAGCCCGCAGGCCGACGCCGCGCTGGCGGAGGGCCGGACCCCGCAGGTGGCGGCGCTGCTCAAGGCCGCACTCCGGACGCTGAGCGTCCGGTGAGGGGCGCTTCCCCGTGGTCGTGGCAGGGATCGGAGGTCTCCGGCGGCAGGGCCCGGCGGGCGGCGGGCCGCGGCGGGGAGACGACTCCCGTTCGAGTGAAGGCAGGCTGATGTGAGTTCGGAACGCGACCTGGTCTCGGCGGAGGCCGAGGGCGACGAGCGGCTGATCGAGGCGGCGCTGCGGCCCAGGCGGCTGGAGGAGTTCATCGGCCAGGCGCGGGTTCGCGAGCAGCTCTCGCTGGTGCTGCACAGCGCGCTGCGGCGCAACCGGCCGCCGGATCACGTGCTGATGAGCGGCTCGCCGGGGCTCGGCAAGACGACCCTCTCAATGATCATCGCGACCGAGCTGGGCGTGCCGCTCCGCATCACCTCCGGCCCCGCCCTGGAGCGGGCCGGCGACCTCGCGGCGATCCTCTCGACGCTGTCGGAGGGCGAGGTCCTGTTCATCGACGAGATCCACCGCATGGCCCGTCCGGCGGAGGAGATGCTCTACCTCGCGATGGAGGACTTCCGGGTCGACATCGTGGTGGGCAAGGGACCCGGCGCGACCGCGATCCCTCTGGAGATCGCGCCGTTCACGCTGGTCGGCGCCACCACCCGGGCGGGTCTGCTGCCCGCGCCGCTGCGCGACCGGTTCGGGTTCGTCGCGCACATGGACTTCTACGAGGTCGCCGAGCTGGAGCGGGTGCTGAACCGCTCGGCGCGCCTGCTCGGCCTGGAGCTCCCCGGAGACGCGGCGCACGAGATCGCCGGGCGTTCCCGGGGCACCCCCCGGATCGCCAACCGGCTGCTGCGCCGGGTCCGCGACTTCGCAGAGGTCCGCGCCGAAGGAGTGATCACCAAGGACATCGCCTCGGCCGCGCTGAACCTCTACGAGGTCGACGCGCAGGGGCTCGACCGGCTGGACCGGGCGGTGCTGGGGGCGCTGCTGCGCAGGTTCGGCGGCGGCCCCGTCGGCCTGTCCACGCTGGCCGTCGCGGTGGGGGAGGAGCCGGAGACCGTGGAGGTGGTCGCGGAGCCGTTCCTGGTCCGGCAGGGACTGCTGGCCCGCACGCCCCGCGGCCGGGTCGCGACCGCCGCCGCCTGGATCCACCTGGGGATGACGCCGCCGCCCGACGCCTTCGGCGCCGCGGTCGCCGTCGATCTGACGCAGCCGCCGGAACAATCCTGACGTCGTCTTTTCGCATGGGAGCCGGAAAGGCCGGTCACGGGTCAATGACAAGGTCTCGAAACGGGAACTTCTCCGCGTGCTGAATCGTGCCCTCGTTGCCGCGCTCCGAACAGCTCGCCTAAACTCCGTGGCTTGGCTGGCTGTGTAGGCTGACGTGCTGAGCGGCGTGGCCGTATACGACGTCCGGCGCCAGGCCGGTCATTCTTAAGCGAAGGAGCGGCCCCATGGGCGGCAACTACTCAAGCCTCATCATGATCGCTCTGATGGTCGTGGTCTTCTACTTCCTGCTGATCCGCCCGCAGCGCAAGCGGCAGCAGGAGCAGATCCAGATGCAGAACTCCCTCATGCCGGGGACCCGCGTCATGACCACGACCGGTCTTTTCGCCACCGTGGTCGAGATCGACGCCGACGACGTGATCCTGGAGATCGCGGACGGCGTCCGGACCCGCTGGGTCAAGGCCGCCATCGGGCGTGTGCTGACCCCCGTCGAGGACGCCGAGGAGAACCTCACGGCCACCGACGACGTGGTGGAGACCTCCGAGCAGCAGGGCGGCGACCAGGACTCCACCACCAAGAAGTCCTGAGTAGGCTCACCACCAATCCCCTATAGCCGAAAGAACTGACGACCAGTGGCCCGACCGACCAGTGGCCAGAGCAGACCGGGGCGCGTGCTCCTGGTGCTTCTGGCGCTCATTCTCGCCATGGGCGGGGTGATGTTCCTCAACAAGGCGCTCACCCCCGAATATGGCCTCGACCTCGCCGGCGGCACGACAGTGACGCTGCAGCCCATCACGCCGGACGGGAGCGACCCCTCAGAGGAGAGCATCGACCTGGCCGTGAACATCATCCGAGACCGGGTGAACGGCAGCGGCATCTCCGACGCCGAGGTCGTCAAAGCAGGCACGAACATCGTCATCTCCGTCCCGGGAGTCGGGCAGGAGGAAGTCGTCAAGCTGGTCGGCACCACCGCGGAGCTGAGGTTCCGCCAGGTGCTGGCGGTCACGGACGGATCGGCCACGGGCGAGCTGCCCACCCAGGCGCCGACGCCGTCCGCCTCGCCCACGGCCACTGGGCAGAAGAAGACCACCCGCACGCCGAAGCCGCCCGCGACCGCGGCGCCCGACCCCAGCGCCACCCCCGCGGGACGCGGCCTGTCCTCGGCGCTGACCAACCCCTCGGCCGCGCCCAGCACGGCCCCGACGGCCACTCCGGCTCCCTCGGCCGCGCCGAGCGGGAGCGCCACGCCGTCGGCCGCCCCCAGCGGGAGCGCCGCCCCGTCCGGGCAGCCGGTCGAGGACCCGATGGCGGGAGTCGACCCCACCGGGATCGACCCGGCGGTGCTCGAGCAGTTCCAGAAGCTCGACTGCTCGAAGAAGGACCCGGGCCGGGGCGCGCAGGACGACCCCGCCAAGCAGATCGTCGCCTGCTCCGAGGACGGGCTGGCCAAGTACGTCCTCGACAAGGCGGCCGTGCAGGGATCCGAGATCAGCAGTGCGAGCTCCGGGGTCCGCGAGACCGGTGAGTGGGTCGTCAACCTCGACTTCAAGAGCGCGGGCGCGGCCGAGTGGGCCAAGCTCACCGGCCAGGCCTACAGCGCCGCTCCGCCCCGCAACCAGCTCGGCGTGGTCCTCGACGGCGTCGTGATCACCGCGCCCGTCTCCAACGGTCCCATCCCCGGCGGAAGGACCGAGATCTCCGGCAGCTTCAACCAGGTGACCGCCACCGAGCTGGCCAACCAGCTCAAGTACGGCGCGCTGCCGCTGAAGTTCGAGAAGAGCTCCATCGAGGAGGTCTCCTCCACCCTGGGCGCCGACCAGCTCCGCGGCGGTCTGATCGCCGGCGCGATCGGCCTGGCCCTGGTGGTCGTCTACTCGATGCTCTACTACCGGGGTCTGGGCGTCGTCTCGGTGCTCAGCCTCGCGGTCGCCTCGATCCTGACCTACCAGGCGGTGGTGCTGCTCGGCCACTTCGCGGGCTTCCGGCTCTCGCTGCCGCACATCATCGGCCTCATCGTCTCGATCGGCATCACCGCGGACTCGTTCATCGTCTACTTCGAGCGCATCCGCGACGAGATGAAGGAAGGCCGCCGCTCGCTGCGCACGGCCGTCGAGGTCGCCTGGGTCCGGGCCCGGCGCACGATCCTGATCGCGGACGCGGTCATGTTCATCGCCGCGCTGGTGCTGTACTTCCTGGCGGTCGGCGGCGTGGCCGGGTTCGCGTTCGCGATGGGCCTGACCACCCTCATCGACATCGTCGTGGTGTTCATGTTCACCAAGCCGTTCGTCGCGATGCTGGCCCGCCTGAAGTTCTTCGCCAAGGGGCACCCGCTCTCCGGCCTGGACGCCGAGCGCATGAGCGCCCAGCCGGCCGCCGGCCCCAAGACCGTTTCGCAGGAGGCATGATGGCCGGCCTCGTAAGCCGCCTGTACCGGGGCGAGGTCAACGTCGACTTCGTCGGACGCCAGAAGCTCTGGTACGGCCTGTCCGCCTTCCTGCTGGTGGTCTCCATCGCGGGCCTGGTCGTCAACGGACTGAACCTGGGCGTGGAGTTCAAGGGCGGGTCCGTCTTCTCCTTCAAGGCCTCCTCGGCCGCCATCGAGGATGTCCGGGACACGTTCGTCGAGGCGGGCGTGCACGAGACGATCGTGCAGACGACCAACAACGGCTGGCGGGTCACCACCGAGAGCCTCCCGGCCGAGCAGGTGACCGCGGTCCAGAAGGCGGTCGCCGGTGAGTTCGGCCTCAAGCAGACCGACGTCACCCTCCAGGTGATCGGCGCCTCGTGGGGCGGTCAGGTCGCGGACAAGGCCGTCATCGGCCTGATCGTCTTCATGCTGGCGATCATCCTGTACCTGACGATGGCCTTCGAGTGGAAGATGGCGCTGGCCGCCATCGTCGCGCTGATCCACGACCTGGTCATCACCGCGGGCGTCTACGCCTGGTCCGGTTTCGAGGTCACCCCGGCGACCCTGCTGGGCTTCCTGACGATCCTCGGATACTCGCTCTACGACGCCGTCGTGGTGTTCGACATGATCAAGGAGGTCACGGCCAAGCTCGGCACGACCTCCAAGATCACCTACACCCAGGCCGCCAACGACGCGCTGAACCACACGCTGATCCGGTCGCTGAACACCACCCTGGTGGCGATCCTGCCGGTGGCGGCGATCCTGTTCATCGGCACCACGCTGTTCGGCGCGGGCACGCTGAAGGACCTCTCGCTGGCCCTGTTCGTGGGAATGCTCGTCGGCACCTACTCCTCGCTGTGCGTGGCGACCCCGCTGCTGGTGACGCTGAAGGAGCGCGAGCCGCGCTACCAGGCGATCGCCCGCAGGCTCGCCTCCACGGGCGGCGGGTCGGGGGCCAAGGCCGCCCGCCAGCCGGTCGCCGCCGGGGCCGCCAAGGCCACGACGACGGACGACAAGCGCAAGAAGAAGTAGATCGAAATGAGAACGCCTCCGCTCTCCGGGAAGGGGAGCGGAGGCGTTCTCATAGGCGTCCGGCGGGTTCCGCCCCGATGCGCGGCCGTACCCGCGGCGCCGTGACCCACCGGCGTTCTCCAGCAGGGATGTGACCATGAGCGACCTGAGCCGGCTGATCCTGGACCGGATCCGCGACGTGCCCGACTATCCGAGGCCGGGGGTGCTGTTCAAGGACATCACCCCGCTGCTCGCCGACCCCGAGGCGTTCTCCGCGGTGACGGACGAGTTCGCCGGGCTCCACGAGGTGGACAAGATCGTCGGGATCGAGGCCCGCGGGTTCATCCTGGGCGCGCCCGCGGCCTACAAGGCCCGTGCCGGATTCGTTCCGATGCGAAAGAAAGGAAAACTGCCCTCCGAGACACTTGATGAGTCCTACGATCTGGAGTACGGGTCCGCCACCATCGAGGTCCATCGGGACGCCTTCGCCCCCGGCGATCGGGTTCTGATCGTCGACGACGTGCTCGCCACCGGAGGTACGGCGCGTGCGGCGGTGGAGCTGGTCCGCAGGGCGGGCGCCGAGGTCGTCGCCGTCGCCGTGCTCATGGAACTGGACTTCCTCAAGGGGCGAGAGCGGCTCGCCGGAGTCGAACTGCACCCCCTTGTGATCGTCTGATCCACCCCGCGCAGGCAAGCATGCGACCCGGTCTGGATACACTGAGGGATCTGGACTCGAACGTGAGGAGTCTGAGTGCCCCGTGATGTGGTCGTGCCCGACGTGACCGCCGGCGGTGGCGGTCCCGATATGGCCGTCCCGGCAGGCGATGCCGGTTCCGCCATGTCCGGAGCCACCGAGGAGAAACCGGCGGTGCGGCGAAGGCTCGCCCGCTTTGGGGGGCAATGGGGTGGCGCCATGAACCCGGTGCTTGAGCCGCTGTTCCGGACGGTCCGCGCGACCCATCCGAAGGCCGACCTGCGGCTGATCGAGCGCGCCTACGATGTGGCGGCCTACCACCACCGCGACCAGAAGCGCAAGAGCGGCGACCCCTACATCACCCACCCTCTGGCGGTCGCGACCATCCTGGCCGAGCTGGGCACCGACGACGAGACGCTCTGCGCCGCGCTGCTGCACGACACCGTCGAGGACACCGCCTACGGCCTGGACGAGCTGCGCTCCGACTTCGGCGACAACATCGCGCTGCTGGTCGACGGCGTCACCAAGCTCGACAAGGTCAAGTTCGGCGACGCCGCCCAGGCCGAGACCGTGCGCAAGATGGTCGTCGCGATGTCCCGCGACATCCGGGTGCTGATCATCAAGCTCGCCGACCGGCTGCACAACATGCGCACCATGCGCTACCTGCCCGAGCACAAACGGCAGCAGAAATCCCGCGAGACGCTGGAGATCTTCGCCCCGCTCGCCCACCGGCTGGGCATGAACACCATCAAGTGGGAGCTGGAGGACCTCGCGTTCGCCATGCTCTACCCCAAGCGATACGACGAGATCGCCCGGATGGTGTCCAAGCGCGCCCCCCGCAGGGACCTGTTCCTGCAGGAGGTCATCGAGAACGTCTCCGCCGACCTGCGCGAGGCCAAGATCCGCGCCGAGGTCAAGGGCCGCCCCAAGCACTACTACTCGGTCTACCAGAAGATGATCGCGCGCGACGTCGCCTTCGACGACATCTACGACCTGGTGGGCATCCGGGTGCTGGTCGACACGGTCCGCGACTGCTACGCCGCCCTCGGAACGATCCACGCGCGATGGAACCCGGTGCCCGGCCGGTTCAAGGACTACATCGCGATGCCCAAGTTCAACATGTACCAGTCGCTGCACACCACGGTGATCGGCCCCGAGGGCAAGCCGGTGGAGCTGCAGATCCGCACCCACTCCATGCACCACCGGGCCGAGTACGGCGTCGCCGCGCACTGGAAGTACAAAGAGGACATGAACACCTCCGGTCCCGCCGGAGGGAAGCTGAAGCCCGCCAGCGACATGGCGTGGCTCCGCCAGCTCCTGGACTGGCAGAAGGAGACCGCCGATCCGGGCGAGTTCCTGGAGTCGCTCAGGTTCGACCTGTCGGTCTCCGAGGTCTACGTCTTCACCCCCCGGGGCCAGGTGATCGCCCTGCCGGAGGGCGCGACCCCGGTCGACTTCGCCTACGCCGTGCACACCGAGGTCGGCCACCGCTGCATCGGCGCCCGGGTCAACGGCCGCCTGGTGCCCCTGGAGTCCCGGCTGGGCAACGGCGACACCGTCGAGATCTTCACCTCCAAGTCGCCGGACGCGGGCCCGTCCCGCGACTGGCTGAAGTTCGTCAAGTCCGGCCGCGCCCGAAACAAGATCCGCCAGTGGTTCTCCAAGGAGCGCCGCGAGACCGCGATCGAGGCGGGCAAGGAGGCCATCGGCCGGGCCATGCGCAAGCAGGGCCTTCCGCTGCAGCGTCTGATGTCCGGAGAGTCCCTCCTGGCGCTCGCCAGGGACCTGCGCTACCCGGACGTCTCCTCGCTCTACGCGGCCGTCGGAGAGGGCCACGTGGCCGCCCAGTCGGTCGTGCAGAAGCTGGTGCAGTCCATCGGAGGCGTGGAGAGCGCCGAGGAGGACATCGCCGAGGCCGCGGTCCCGACGAAGCTCCGCGGCCGCCCCCGCGGCGGAGGCGGCGCGGGCGTGGTGGTCGCGGGCGACTCCGACGTCTGGGTACGGCTCTCGCGCTGCTGCACCCCCGTCCCCGGCGACGAGATCGTCGGCTTCGTCACCCGGGGGCACGGCGTCTCGGTCCACCGCACCAACTGCCCCAACGTGGAGCAGCTCAGGGCCGAGCCGGACCGGCTGGTGGAGGTCTCCTGGTCGCCCGGCGGCGACTCGGTCTTCCTGGTGGCCATCCAGGTGGAGGCCCTGGACCGGCCCCGGCTGCTCTCGGACGTCACCCGGACCCTGTCCGACCAGCACGTGAACATCCTGTCGGCGTCGGTGACGACCTCCCGCGACCGGGTCGCGATCAGCAAGTTCACCTTCGAGATGGGCGACCCCAAGCACCTCGGCCACGTCCTGAAGGCCGTCCGCAACATCCAGGGCGTCTACGACGTCTACCGGGTCAGCGGCGCCGGAAGCTGAGCGGCACCCCGGCACACCACGGCGCACCACGGCGACGCGAAGGGCGTGGGACCACCCGGTGGTCCCACGCCCTTCGCTCAGCGGGTCGGCGGCGGGTCAGGAGAACTCGGCGAGCGTGCGCTCGGCCTCCTCAAGCCAGGAACGGCGCGCGGCCAGAGCCTCCTCGGCCTCCTTGGCCTCCTTCTCCTTGCCCGCGGCGCCGGCCTTGGCCAGGCGGGCCTCCAACTGCTCGATGGACCGGCGGAGCTGGTCCACCGTGTTCTGCGCGCGGGCGCGGGCCTCGGGGTTGGAGCGCTTCCACTCCGCCTCCTCCGCCTTGCGGACGGCCTCGTCCACCTTGCGCAGCCCGCCCTCCAGGCGGTCACGCTGCTCGCGGGGGACCGGACCGGCCTCCTCCCAGCGCTCCAGGATGCCGCGCAGGGCGGCCCTGGCGGTGCGGGCGTCGGAGATCGGCAGGATCTTCTCCGCCTCGGTCAGGAGCTGCTCCTTGACCTCGGCGTTGGCCGCCAGCGAGGCGTCCCGCTCGGCGAAGACCGCGGAGCGGGCCTGGAAGAACTGGTCCTGGGCTTCCTTGAACCGGCCCCAGAGCTCGTCCTCGACGTCGCGGGAGGCGCGGCCGGCCGCCTTCCACTGCCGCATCAGCTCGCGGTAGGCGGAGGCGGTGTTCCCCCAGTCGGTGGAGGTGGACAGGGCCTCGGCCTCGGCCACGATCCGCTCCTTGGTGGAGCGCACGCCCTCGCGCTGCTCGTCCAGGCCCGCGAAGTAGGCCTTGCGCCGCTTGGCGAAGGACGTGCGGGCGGCCGACAGGCGCTTCCACAGCGCCGCCTCGGTGACCCGGTCGATCCGCTCGGCGGCTTTCCACTCCTCCACCAGCTGACGCAGGCGCTCGCCGCCGGTCTTCCAGTGGGTGGTGTCCTCGGCGATGCGCTCGGCCTCGGCGACGATCCGCTCCTTGATGCCCTTGGCCTCCGCGCGGGCCACGTCACGGGCGGCCTTGACCTCCTCACGGCGCTGGGCGACCAGCTCCGTGAGCGCGCTCAGCCGGTTCAGCAGCGAGTCGAGGTCACCGACCGCGTGCGCGTCGGTGATCGCTTCGCGGAGCTTGACAATGGTCGCCTCGGCCTGGGCGGGCGGCAGGTCGGTGCCGCGGACCCGCTGCTCCAGCAGCGTGACCTGCCCGGCCAGCTCGTCGAATTTGCGGCGGAAGTAGGCGAGCGCCTCCTCCGGCTCGCCGGCCTGCCAGGACCCGACGGCCCGCTCTCCCTCAGCCGTACGCACGTAGACGGTGCCGTCGTCGTCTACCCGGCCCCACGGGTCGGTGCTCACCGTGTCCTCCCGCACTTTCATCAGCCTTTCCGGGACCGACCGGTCCCGGGTCCGTATGCCTGGTTGTATTACGTCAGCTCGTGGCGGACATTGTCACGTCTTTGATCTCGACGGTTTTCTTCGGGGCCCCGGTTCCGTCGGGTCCCGGGGTGATGACGCCGGCCTTGTTCACCTTGTCGACGATCTCCAGGCCCTTGGTAACCGTACCGAACGGGGTGTAGTTCGCGGGCAGCCCGGCATCGCCGTACACGATGAAGAACTGGCTGCCGTTGGTGTCGGGGCCGCTGTTGGCCATGGCCACCACGCCGCGGGTGTACTTCGCGCCGGTCAGGTTCTCGTTGACGAAGCGGTAGCCGGGGCCGCCCTGGCCGTCGGTCTGGGACGTGCCGTCGGCCTTGGCCAGCGGGTCGCCGCACTGCAGGACCGGGAACTGCTCGGAGCCCAGGCGGTGGCACTTGGAACCGTCGAAGTAGTCCTTCGAGGCGAGGAAGGCGAAGGACCCGACGGTGCAGGGGGTCTTCCCGGCGTTCACCTCGATGACGATGTCGCCCTGGCTGGTCTTCAGCGTCATGCTCTTGGGAGAGGTGTCGACCTTGGCCGGGGGCATGCCGACGTCCTTGACCTGGCCGCTCTCGGCGGCGGGCACGTAGCCGCAGGTGCCGGTGGCGGCGTCGAAGGCCGTGGGCTCGGCCGTGCTCGCCGAGGGGGTCGCCGCCGCCTCCGTCGAGGCCGGGTCGCCGGACCCCCCGAGCAGGGCCGTCGCGGTGATGATGCCGGCCACCACCACCACGGTGCCCACGCTGCTGCCGATGATCGCGGTCCGCTTGGCCTTGGCCTCGCGCTCCGCGCGTCGCTGCAACTGCCGCTCGTAGTGCTCGCGCGCCAGCTGCTTCTGGCGGTCCTTGCCGCTCACCGCTTCGCCCTCCCGAGTGCCGGAGTATTACATATTGAGTGGGCGAATCGTATCGGCCAGAGGGCAATGGTTCGCAGCCCGCCGACCCGCACCGGTACCCTTCGGTTACATTCCCATCCGCATTCTTGACGAGATCAGCTGAGGCAGATGCTCATCGCCGGCTTCCCCGCAGGGTCGTTCCAAACCAACTGCTACGTCGTCGCTCCCGCCGCGGGCGAGGAGTGCGTCATCGTCGATCCGGGGCAGAACGCCGTCGCAGACCTGGACGACGTGCTGCGCGAGCATCGGCTCAAGCCGGTCGCCGTGCTGGTCACCCACGGTCACATCGATCACATGTGGTCGGTCGCCCCGGTCTGCGGAGCGCGCGGGGTCCCGGCCTGGATCCACCCCGAGGACCGCGAGCTGCTCTCCGATCCGGGCAAGGGCCTGTCGCTGACGACCCGGCAGCAGCTGTTCGGCGGGCTGACCTTCACCGAGCCGGACGACGTGCGCGAGCTCGCCGACGGTGAGGTGCTCAAGCTGGCGGGCATGGAACTCACGGTCGACCACACCCCGGGGCATACCCGGGGGTCGGTGACGTTCAGGCTGCCCCGGACGGAGGAGATTCCGGACGTGATGTTCTCGGGCGACCTGCTGTTCGCCGGCTCCATCGGCCGCACAGACCTCCCGGGCGGTGACTACCCGACGATCCTGCGCAGCCTGGCCGCCAAGTGCCTGCCGCTGCCGGACGACACGGCGGTCCTGCCCGGCCACGGACCACAGACCACGATCGGCCGGGAGCGCGCCACCAACCCGTATCTCGCGGAGGCCGCCCCCTACGCCGGTCCCACCAGGGGACTTTAGGAAACATGAGCTTCCAGGCGCCCAAGGGCACCTTTGACTGGCTTCCGCCGCGCTCCGAACGGGCCCTCGCCGTGCGTGAGACGCTCGTCGCCCCGGCCCGCCGTGCGGGCTACGGCTACGTCGAGACGCCGACCTTCGAGGACACCGCGCTGTTCGTGCGCGGCGTCGGGGAGTCGACCGACGTCGTCTCCAAGGAGATGTACACCTTCACCGACAAGGGCGGGCGCTCCATCACCCTCCGCCCCGAGGGCACCGCGCCGGTCGTGCGGGCCGTCCTCCAGCACGGCCTGCACAACGGCCAGCTCCCCGTCAAGCTGTGGTACTCCGGGAGCCAGTTCCGCTACGAGCGGGCGCAGAAGGGCCGCTACCGCCACTTCTGGCAGGTCGGCGCCGAGGCCCTCGGCGCGGAGGACCCGGCGCTGGACGCCGAGCTGATCCTGCTGGCCGCCGACGGCTACGCCGGGCTGGGGCTCACCGGGGTCCGGCTGCTGCTCAACACGCTGGGCTGCAAGGAGTGCCGCCCCGGCTACCGGGCGGCGCTGCAGGAGTTCCTGCGCGCGCTCGATCTCGACGAGCCCACCCGGGCCCGGATCGAGATCAACCCGTTGCGCGTGCTGGACGACAAGCGGCCCGAAGTCCAGGCCCAGCTCGCCGGCGCGCCCCTGGTCGTCGACCACCTGTGCGAGGCGTGCAAGGCCTACCACGAGGAGGTCCGCTCGCTGCTGACCGCCTCCGGCGTCGCCTTCTCCGACGACCCCCGGCTGGTCCGCGGCCTCGACTACTACACGCGCACCACGTTCGAGTTCGTCCACGACGGCCTGGGCTCGCAGTCCGCGGTCGGCGGCGGCGGCCGCTACGACGGACTGAGCGAGATGATCGGAGGCCCGGCGCTGCCGAGCGTCGGCTGGGCGCTCGGCGTCGACCGGACGGTCCTGGCGATGGAGGCCGAGGGCCTGTTCGAGGAGGGCTCCGCGGGGGAACGTGTCCAGGTGTACGGTGTGCCGCTGGGAGAAGAGGCGCGTCGCCGCATGTTCCTGCTCGTCACAGAGCTGCGCCGGGCGGGCCTCGGCGCAGACATGTCCTTCGGCGGCAAGGGCGTCAAGGGCGCGATGAAGGGGGCCGACCGCTCCGGGGCCCGCTACGCGCTGATCCTGGGTGAGCGCGACCTGGCGGCGCAGGCCGTACAGCTGAAGGACCTGACCACCGCAGAGCAGACCGAGGTGCCGCTGGCCGAGGTCGCCGACATTCTGAAGGGGAAGTTTTCGTGATCCGCACGCACACCGCCGGTTCGCTCCGCAAGGAGCACGCGGGTGAGCAGGTAACGCTGGCCGGTTGGGTGGCGCGCCGCCGCGACCACGGTGGCGTGGTCTTCATCGACCTGCGCGACGCCTCCGGCTCGGCCCAGGTGGTCTTCCGCGAGGAGGACGACGCGCACGGCCTGCGCGCCGAGTACTGCGTCAAGGTCGTCGGGGAGGTGCGGGTCCGTCCCGAGGGCAACGAGAACCCCGACCTGCCCACCGGCGAGATCGAGGTCGTCGCCTCCGAGGTCGAGGTGCTGAGCGAGTCGGCCCCGCTGCCGTTCCCCATCGAAGGCGCTGCGGGCATCTCCGAAGAAGCCCGGCTGAAGTACCGCTACCTCGACATCCGCCGCCAGCAGATCGCCCAGGCCATGCGGATCCGCTCGGCGGCCACCTACCTGGCCCACGAGGTGATGAAGGAGCACGGGTTCGTCTACGTCGAGACCCCGACGCTCACCCGCTCCACCCCCGAGGGCGCCCGCGACTTCCTGGTCCCGGTCCGCCTCCAGCCCGGCAGCTGGTACGCCCTGCCCCAGTCGCCGCAGCTGTTCAAGCAGCTGCTGCAGGTGGCGGGCCTGGAGCGCTACTACCAGCTCGCCAAGTGCTACCGCGACGAGGACCTGCGCGCCGACCGGCAGCCGGAGTTCACCCAGATCGACGTGGAGATGTCCTTCGTCGACCAGGACGACGTCATCGCCCTCGGCGAGGCGCTGATCGGCCGCATCTGGAAGGAGACGATCGGCTACGACCTGCCGACGCCGCTGCCCCGGATGACCTACGCCGAGGCCATGTCCCGCTACGGTTCCGACAAACCGGACCTGCGCTTCGGCCAGGAGCTCGTCGAGATGACGGAGTTCTTCGCCGGCACGACCTTCCGCGTCTTCCAGGCGCCCTACGTCGGCGCGGTGGTCATGCCGGGCGGTGCCTCCCAGACCCGCAAGGAGCTGGACGGCTGGCAGGAGTGGGCCAAGTCGCGCGGCGCCCGGGGCCTGGCCTACGTGCTGGTCGGCGAGGACGGCACGCTCGGCGGCCCGGTCGCCAAGAACCTCTCCGAGACCGAGACCGCGGGCCTGGCCGCCAAGGCCGGCGCGAAGCCCGGTGACGCGATCTTCTTCGCGGCCGGTACGGCCTCCGCCTCCCGCGACCTGCTCGGCGCGGCCCGCCTGGAGATCGGCCGCCGCTGCGGCCTGATCGACGAGTCGGCGTGGAACTTCCTCTGGGTCGTCGACGCGCCCATGTTCGAGCCGGTGCTCGACGACGTCGGCCGCCAGACCGGCTGGACCGCGGTCCACCACCCGTTCACCGGTCCCAAGCCCGAGTGGGCCGACACCTTCCAGGACCAGCCGGGCGAGGCCCTGGCCTACGCCTACGACATGGTCTGCAACGGCATGGAGATCGGCGGCGGCTCGATCCGGATCCACCGCGCCGAGATGCAGCAGCGCGTCTTCGACGTGCTCGGCATCTCCAAGGAGGAGGCCGAGAGCAAGTTCGGCTTCCTGCTGGAGGCGTTCAAGTACGGCCCGCCGCCGCACGGCGGCATCGCCTACGGCTGGGACCGGATCTGCATGCTGCTGGCGGGCGGCGACTCGATCCGCGACGTCATCGCCTTCCCGAAGACGGCCTCCGGCTTCGACCCGCTGACCGGCGCGCCCACCCCGATCACGGGCGAGCAGCGCAAGGAGGCGGGCGTGGACGCCAAGCCGAAGGAAGCCGGGGCGGCCGCCGGGGCCTGACCTCTCCTTCCTCCGGTACGGCGGGCGCCTGTGCGGCGCCCGCCGTACCCGTTGCCGGAGGCGCTCTCCTCAGAAGCGGACCGGCAGGGCCTGCAGGCCGCGGATGATCGAGGCGTTCCCGCGCCATTCGAGCCGCTCCGGCGTGCAGGCGAGCGCGATGCCCGGCAACCGGCGCAGCAGCGTGCCGAAGGCGATCTGAGCCTCGAGCCGGGCCAGCGGGGCGCCCAGGCAGAAGTGCACGCCGTGGCCGAATGCGAGATGGTGGCTGCCGCTGCGGGTGACGTCCAGCGTGTCGGGGTCGTCGAACGCCCCGGGGTCGCGCCCGGCCGCCCCGAGCGAGACGTGGACCAGGCCCCCCGCGGGGATGGGGACGTCCGCGATCCGGAGGTCCTCGGTGGCGAAGCGGAGGGTGGCGCGCTCCACCGGTCCGTCGTAGCGCAGGAACTCCTCGACCGCTCCCGGGATCAGCCCGGGTTCGTCCTGCAGGAGGCGGAGCTGGTCGGGGTGGGTCAGCAGGGCCAGCATGCCGTTGCCGATGAGATTGACCGTGGTCTCGTGCCCGGCGATGAGCAGCAGCGTGAGCATGGAGATCAGCTCCCGCTCGCTCAGCAGCTCGTCCTCGTCGCGGGCGGTGACCAGCGCGCTGACCATGTCGTCTCTGGGGGCGGCCCGGCGCTCGGCGATGAGATCGGAGAAGTAGTCGCGGATGGCGGCGTTCACCTCGTCGCGGCGGCTGGTCGCCTCCTCGTCGAGCGAGGGGACGACCAGGGTGGCCGACCAGACGCGGAAGTCGTCGCGGTCCTCGGCGGGCACGCCCAGCAGCTCGCAGATCACGGTGACCGGCAGGGGGAAGGCGAAGTCGTCGAGGAGGTCGGCCCGCCCTCGGGCGGCCATCGCGTCGATCAGCCGGTCGGTGATCTCCTGGATCCGGGGTCGCAGGCATTCGACCCGGCGCGCGGTGAAGGCCTTGGAGACCAGGCGCCGCAGCCGGGTGTGGTCCGGCGGGTCGCTGGAGAGCATGTTCTCGGCGAGCGCGGGATTGCCGCCGGTCAGCTCCCGGAAGAGGGCGGGCCCGTGCCGCAGGTTCTTGGCCAGCCGGGGATCGCTCAGCGCCGCGCGGCCGTGCTCGTGGTCGATGACCACGAACGACGGCACACCCGGCGGGAAGTCGATCGGGTGGACCGGCCCCTTTTCCCGCAGCCTGCCGTACTCGGCGTACGGATCGCGGACGAACTCCGGGTCGAACAGGAACTCGAACGGCAGTTTCCCGGCATTTCCCGTGGTCCCCGCATTCCCCGTGGTTTCGACGTCCCGCGCACTCGCTGTGGGTTCGGACATGGGCGCCCCTCGATGAGATGGATCACGCGTCCTTTCCCCTCCAGCATGGCCGCCGCGGTCCCGGCGTGGGCGGGGGAGGAACGCCGGAACGCCCCGGCGGTGGAGCACCGCCGGGGCGTTCGCGCGAGCCGCGTCAGGAGACGGTGAGGTCCTTGATGAGGACCGGGATCTTGGGGGCGGTGGAGCCGCCGTCACCGGTGATGTCGTCGGGGTTGGTGATCCATCCGCCGGCGTAGATCTTCTCGAGGATATCCATGCCCTTGGAGACGGTGCCGAAGGGCGTGTAGGCCGCCTCCAGCTGGGCGGTCTCGTCCGACAGGGAGATCCAGAACTGGCTGCCGTTCTGGTTGCTGGCATCGCCGGCCTGCGCCAGCGCGACCGTGCCCTTGGTGTACGACATGCCGCCCAGGTTCTCGTCGTTGAAGACGTAGCCCGAGCTGCCCTGGCCGTCGGTGGGGTTCTTGCCGTCGGCCTTGGCCTGCGGGTCGCCGCACTGCAGCAGGCCCAGCCCCGAGTTCTCCGGGGTGGCCAGGCGGTGGCACCTGGTGTTGTCGTAGAAGTTCTTCTTGGCGAGGAAGGCCAGGGAGTTGACGGTGCAGGGGGCCGCCTGGGTCGCCAGGTCGATCACGATGTCACCGTGGTTGGTGGCGATCGTCATGGTCTTCGGCTTCAGGTCCGGTTTCTTCGGGGGGTAGCCCACCTTCTTGGTCGGGCTGCCGCTGGTGTCCTTGCGGTAGTCGCAGGTGACGGCGGCCGGATCGGTCAGCGCGGCGCTGGTGGTCGGCTTCGGGGTGGCGCTGGCGCTGGCGCTCTGCGAAGGCGCCGGGGACACGGCGGCGTTCGTGCTGTCGCCGTCTCCGCCGAGCAGGACGGTGGCGGCGACCACGCCGCCGGCCACCACGGCCACCGCGGCGCCGGCTCCGATGAAGGTGTTCCGCTTCGCCTTCCTGGCCTCCGCGGCACGCTGGGCCTGCCGCTCCTTGTGCTCCCGCGCCAGCTGGCTCTGGCGGTCTTCGCCGCTCACCGCTATGTCCTCCAGGATTGCCGTTCTCTGACTATCAACTCGGCGAAAGCGTACCGGCCCTGGAGTGTGCTGGATGTAAGTGGCGAAATCGTGCGGATGAGGTTGGAGGGGAAATACCGGGTCTCTTTACGTGCTCCAGAGGGGTCGCGTGGTGAGATGCGCATCTGGCGATGACGAGCCGCGCACGACCGGAGCACCACTATGTTCGAAGAAATCCTGGGGCTTCCCGCCCATCCCCTGATCATCCACGCGACCGTGGTCCTGACGCCGCTGCTCGCGGTGCTGGCGACGGTCTACGCGCTTGCCCCGCGTACGCGCGCCGCACTGCGATGGGCGGTCCTCGGACTCGCCGTGACCGCCCCCCTCGCCACACTGGCGGCCAGGCAGAGCGGGATCGCGCTCAAGGAAGGCCGGTTCTCCTCCGTCGAGGGGACGCTCGGCGGGCGCATCGCCGAGCACGAGGCGTTCGGGACGCCGCTGACGCTGGCCGTGGCCGGCCTAGGCCTGGTCTCGCTGGCCCTCGTCCAGGTCTTGCGGGCAGAGCGCCACAGCCGCCCGGTGACGCTGGTCCTCACGGTGCTCACCGTGCTCCTGGCCGCCGCGGTGGTCTACTACGCGGTCCGGGCCGGGCACAGCGGCGCCGCGGCCGTCTGGGGGAGCTGAGGGGCGCCCGGCGGGTACGGTCCAGGCCGGGCGGGGCCGTACCCGCCGGCGAGGAAGGCCGGGGCCCCGCCGTTGGCGGTACTGTCGGGGCTGTGGAGAGCCTGTTCGATTCGGCGGCGGAGGAGGCGCACCGCGGCCAGGAGCCCTTGGCGGTTCGGATGCGCCCGCGCGGCCTGGACGAGGTGATCGGCCAGCGCCACCTGCTGGGCCCGGGAACGCCGCTGCGCCGCCTGGTGGAGGCCGAGGCGCCGATGTCGCTGTTCCTGTGGGGACCGCCCGGCACCGGGAAGACCACCCTGGCCTACGTCGTGGCGGGCGTGACCCGGCGCCGTTTCGTGGAGGTCTCCGCGGTCTCGGCGGGGGTCAAGGAGGTGCGCGCGGCCATCGAGCAGGCCCGGCGCGAGCTGGGCATGTCCGGGCGCCAGACCGTGCTGTTCGTGGACGAGGTGCACCGCTTCAACAAGGCCCAGCAGGACGCCCTGCTGCCCGCGGTGGAGAACCGCTGGGTCACCTTCATCGGCGCGACCACGGAGAACCCGTTCTTCTCCGTCATCTCGCCGCTGCTGTCGCGCTCCCTGCTGCTGACCCTGGAGCCCCTGTCCGACGACGACGTCCGGGCGGTGCTGGAGCGCGCCGTCGCCGACCCGCGCGGCCTGGACGGGAGGGCGCGGCTGGCGCCCGAGGCCGCCGACCACCTCGTACGGCTGGCCGGCGGCGACGCCCGCCGATCGCTCACCTACCTGGAGGCCGCCGCGCTGATCGCCGACGGCGAGATCACCGTCGAGGTGGTGGAACGGGCGGTGGACAAGGCGGCCGTGCGCTACGACCGCCAGGGCGACCAGCACTACGACGTGATCAGCGGGTTCATCAAGAGCATGCGCGGCTCCGACGCCGACGCCGCCCTGCACTACCTGGCCCGGATGATCGAGGCGGGCGAGGACCCCCGGTTCATCGCCCGCCGGATCGTGATCTTCGCCTCCGAGGACGTCGGCATGGCCGACCCCACCTGCCTGCAGGTCGCGGTGGCCGCCGCCCAGGCGGTGGAGTTCATCGGCCTGCCCGAGGGACGGCTCAACCTCGCCCAGGCGGTCATCCACTGCGCGCTGGCCCCCAAGTCCAACGCCGTGATCACCGCCATCGGCGCGGCCTCGGAGGACGTGCGGCGCGGCGACATCGGCCAGGTCCCCGGCCACCTGCGCGACGCCCACTACGCCGGGGCGGAGAAGCTCGGCCACGGCAGGGGCTACAAGTACCCCCACGATTTCGAGCACGGCCTGGTGCGCCAGGACTACATCCCCGAGTCGCTCCGCGACCGCCGCTACTACCGGCCCACCCGGCACGGCGCCGAGGCGGCCTACGCCGACCGATGGTCCAGGATCCGGGCGTTCCTCCGCGGCGTGCCGGGGGAAGAGGGCCGGACGCGATAGGGTCTTGCCATTCCGGGTGACGTAGGGAGATCGGCGCATGCTTACCGCAGGAGAGGTCGCCGGACTGATCGCGGCCGTGGCCTGTGTGGTCCTGGTCTGCTTTCTGGTCATGGTCCTGCTCAAGCTGGCCAGACTGCTCGCCGAGACCAGTAAGGCGGTCTCCGAGCTGAACGGCCGGGTGGTGCCGCTGCTGGAGGAGGTCGCGGCCACCGTGGGCGAGGCCAACCGCCAGCTCGTCGAGGTCGAGGCCGTCATCCGCGACGTCAAACAGGTCAGCGGGCACGTGGCCAAGGTCAGCGACGCCACCCAGACGCTGGTCACCGGTCCGATCATCAAGGTCGCGGCGCTCGGCCACGGCATCCGGCGGGCCATGAGCGCCCGCGGGCGGTCGGCCCCCCGCTCGCTGGAGAGGCGGAGGCGATGATCCGGCGGCTGTTCTACATGTCCCTGGGCGCGTTCGGCGCCGTGTGGGTCATGCGCAAACTCCAGGCGCTCCGTCCCGACCACGTGGCCCGGCGCGCCGTACGCAACGCCTCCGGCGTGCTGGAACAGGCCCGGCTCTTCGCCGAGGACGCGCTGGACGGCGCGGCCAGGCGGGAAACCGAGTTGCGTGCCCGGCTCGGGCTCGACACTGTGGACGACACCTATCACTACGACGTAAAGGATGGCCGCTGACATGGAGTCGGCAGAGATCGCCCGCCGCTTCCTGCGCTTCTTCGAGGAGCGTGGGCACACCGTCGTGCCCTCGGCCAGCCTGATCGCCGAGGACCCGACGCTGCTCCTGGTCCCCGCGGGCATGGTTCCCTTCAAGCCCTACTTCCTGGGCCAGCGCACGCCTCCCTACAAGCGTGCCGCCAGCGTCCAGAAGTGCGTGCGCACCCCCGACATCGACGAGGTCGGCAAGACCACCCGGCACGCCACGTTCTTCCAGATGCTCGGCAACTTCTCCTTCGGCGACTACTTCAAGGAGCAGGCGATCCCGTTCGCCTGGGAGCTGCTGACCAGGTCCGAGGCCGACGGCGGGTTCGGCTTCCCCGAGGAGCGGCTCTGGGTCACCGTCTTCCACGACGACGACGAGGCCGCGGAGATCTGGCACAAGCAGGCCGGAGTGCCGCTGGAGCGCATCCAGCGCCGCGGGCTGGCCGACAACTACTGGCACATGGGCGTGCCGGGCCCGGGCGGGCCGTGCACCGAGATCTACTACGACCGCGGTCCCGAGTACGGACGCGAGGGCGGGCCCGTCGCCGACGAGAACCGCTACCTCGAGGTCTGGAACAACGTCTTCATGCAGTTCCAGCTCGGCGCGGTCCGCAGCAAGATCGACTTCGACGTCACCGGCGAGCTGCCCGCCAAGAGCGTGGACACCGGCATGGGCCTGGAGCGCATGGCCGCCATCCTGCAGGGCGTCGACAACATCTACGAGATCGACACCACCTACAAGATCCTCGACCGGGCCGCCGAGCTCACCCGGACCCGCTACGGCCGTGACGCCCGCTCCGACGTCAGCCTGCGCGTGGTCGCCGACCACGTCCGCAGCGGCACCATGCTGGTCGCCGACGGCGTGCTGCCCGGCAACGAGGGCCGCGGCTACGTGCTGCGCCGCATCCTGCGCCGCTCGATCCGCAACCTGCGCCTGCTCGGCTCCGGCGAGGAGCGCTACATGCACGAGCTGACCGCCGTCGCCATCGACGTGATGGGTGAGCTCTACCCCGAGCTCAAGGCCGACGCCCCGCAGATCCACGGCGTCATCGACGCCGAGGAGGCGTCCTTCCTCGGTACTCTCCGCACCGGCACCGCGATCTTCGACGTGGCGGTGGAGGAGACCAAGCGCAAGGGGCAGAGCATCTTGGCCGGCGACCAGGCCTTCCAGCTCCACGACACCTACGGCTTCCCGATCGACCTGACCCTGGAGATGGCCTCCGAGCAGGGCCTGCAGGTCGACGAGGAGGGCTTCCGCCGGTTGATGAAGGAGCAGCGCGACCGGGCCAAGGCCGACGCCGCCGCCAAGAAGACCGGCAACGCCGACATCTCGGTGTTCGGCCAGATCCTGGAAAAGGCCGGCAGAGTCGAGTTCCTCGGCTACGACCAGGTGACCGCCGAGTCCGAGGTCATCGGCCTGCTCGTCGACGGGGCCACGGTCCCCGCCGCGGGCGCGGGCAGCGCGGTCGAGGTCGTGCTGGGCCGTACGCCCTTCTACGCCGAGGGCGGCGGCCAGCTCGCCGACCAGGGCGTCATCCGCACCGCCGGGGCCGAGATCGAGATCACGGACGTGCAGTCCCCGGTGGCGGGCGTCGTCGTGCACCGCGGCAAGGTCCGCACCGGAGAGGTCCGGGTGGGCGACTCCGCCGAGGCCGAGATCGACGTCGAGCGCCGCCGGGCCATCTCCCGCAGCCACACCGCCACCCACCTGGTGCACCGCGGCTTCCGCAACGCGCTGGGCGAGACGGCGGCGCAGGCCGGTTCGGAGAACTCCCCCGGCCGCTTCCGCTTCGACTTCACCGCCGCCGGGGCCGTGCCGCCCAGCGTGCTGCGCGACGTCGAGGACGAGGTCAACGCCGTCCTCATCAACGACCTTCAGGTCAACGCCTTCCACACCTCCCAGGCCGAGGCCCGGGCGATGGGCGCGCTGGCCCTGTTCGGCGAGAAGTACGGCGAGACCGTCCGCATCGTCGAGGTCGGCGACTACTCCCGCGAGCTCTGCGGCGGCACCCACGTCTCCAACTCCGGCCAGCTCGGCCTGGTCAAGGTGCTGGGCGAGTCCTCGATCGGCGCCGGCGTGCGCCGTGTGGAGGCCCTGGTCGGTCTGGACGCCTTCCGCTTCCTGGCCCGCGAGAGCGTGCTCGTCGCCCAGCTCTCCGAGCAGCTCAAGGCACGCCGCGAGGAGCTGCCCGAGCGCGTCGAGGGCATCGTCACCCGGCTGCGCACCGCCGAGAAGGAGCTGGAGCGGCTCCGCTCGGCCCAGGTGCTCGCCGTCGCCGGGGAGCTGGCGGGCAAGGCCCGCGACACCGGCGGGGTCTCCGTCGTGACGCACCGGGCACCCGACGGCACCTCCGCCGACGACCTGCGCAAGCTCGCCCTCGACGTGCGCGGCAGGTTCTCCGGCGACCGCGCCGCGGTCGTGGTCGTGGCGGGCGTCCCCGCGGACCGGCCGGTCGTCGTCGCGACGGTCAACGACGCCGGCCGCGAGCGCGGCCTGAAGGCGGGCCGGCTGGTCGGCGTCGCCGCCAAGGCCCTCGGCGGCGGCGGTGGCGGCAAGGACGACGTCGCCCAGGGCGGCGGGGCCGACCCCGGGGCGATCGGCGACGCGCTCGGCGCCGTCGAGCAGGCGATCGCCCAGGCCCTGGCCTGAGGCCGGCGAACGGCCTGAGACGGCCAGACGATGCAGGACGCCCGTGGGCCGGACCCGGCCCACGGGCGAGGCCGAGACGGTGAGAGCAGGATGAGGAACGGCACACGCCTCGGGGTCGACGTCGGCTCGGTCCGCATCGGGGTGGCCCGCAGCGACCCCTCGGGGTTGCTGGCCACACCGGTGGAGACCGTACGCCGGGGTAGGGGCGACCTGGACCGGCTGGCCGAGCTCGCGGGCGAGCACGAGGCCGTCGAGGTCGTGGTCGGCCTGCCGACCTCGCTGTCCGGCCGGGAGGGACAGGCCGCGGGGCTCGCCCGCGAGTTCGCGGCCCGGATCGCGGCCCGGCTGGCACCGGTCCCGGTACGGCTGTTCGACGAGCGGCTGACGACCGTCACCGCCCAGCAGGGCCTGCGGGCCAGCGGGGTGAAGGCGAAGAACCAGCGCGACGTGGTGGACCAGGCCGCGGCCGTGGTGCTGCTCCAGGCGGCCCTGGACGCCGAGCGCGCCACCGGCAGGCCCCCGGGGCGGCCGGTCGAGCCGCCACGGGACCGCTCCGGTGGGAAGCCCGGCGGCTGACCGGGCCCGCGTCCGACGCTCCGGGCGCGGTGGCGGCACAGGAGATGCGGCACCGAGGCTTCGCGGCACGGCGGTCTCCGCCGCCCCGCGGCCCTCACCGGTCGCGGGGTTCCGCCGGTCTTGGGGTGCTCTTCCTGCGTGAACGGGATCGGGAGGGAGTCCTGCCCCCTCCGGTTCGTCCGGGGCGTCGTGGAGGCCCGGAGCCATGCGGAAACCGGCTGCTCCGGTTTGCGCCGACCGATCCGGAGCATAGAATCACGAAATTCGCTGACAAAGAGAGTGAGTTCGTGAGATACCGGGAAAAGCCGAACAGAGCCGCCTGGGTGCGGTGATGTTCGACGGAACACCCCCCGTCCCGTCGCGTGCGGCGGCAGACACCCGGGAGCCGGAGGACGGCGCCCCGGGCAGTGGCATGTTTGGCTCGGCGAACCTTCATGGTTTGGCACGTTCGCTTGACGTCGGGCCGCCCGCACCGGGAGATTGGCCAGCGACTCTATGAATGATCTCGATCTGGACTTCCTGGTCGGCGCCGAGAACGACGATGGTCGGTCGAAGCGCCGGTCCCGCGCGTCCGCAGGACGCGACTCCGGTGGTGGGCGTGGCCGCCGCCGCAAGCGCCGTCGTAACAAGGGTGGCTTCCTGGCCCCGATGCTCGCGCTGATCGTCCTGCTGGGCGGCATCGGCGGGGGCGGTTACTACGGCTACACCTGGTTGCGTGACGCGATGGTCGTCGAGGACTACAGCGGACAGGGCGTCGGCGAGGTCTCGGTGGAGATCCAGCAGGGGCAGACCGCCTCCGACGTCGCGCGGACCCTGGAGAAGCAGGACGTGGTGAAGAGCGCCGACGCGTTCGTCGACGCCATCGCCGCCGCGGGCAAGAGCGGCTCCCTCCATCCGGGCGTCTACACCCTGCGCAAGCAGATGTCGGCCGCCGCCGCCGTGGAGATGCTCGACCCGAGCAAGCAGCTGCTGGAGCGGGTGACCCTCAAGGAGGGGCTGCGCCTGTCCGACACGCTGGCCACGCTGGCCAAGGCGACCGGCAAGCCGCTGAAGGAGTTCGAGCAGGCGGCGAAGGACACGTCCGCGCTGGGCCTGCCCGACTACGCCAAGGGCAGGCTGGAGGGCTACGCCTTCCCGGCCACCTACGACATCACCCCCAAGATGTCGGCCGCCGACATCCTCACCGCGATGGTCGACCGCTTCAACCAGACCGCGGAGAAGGACCGGCTGGAGGCGGAGGCCAAGGCGCTCGGGTACACCCCGCACGAGATCATGACGGTCGCCAGCATCGTCCAGGCCGAGGCCGGTAACGTCGAGGACATGGGCAAGATCGCCCGGGTCATCTACAACCGCCTCGACGTGGGTCAGATGCTGGAGATGGACAGCACGACCTTCTACGGGCTGAAGAAGTACGGCGTCGCCCTGAACAACGCCGAGGTCGAGAGCAGGTCGCCCTACAACACCTACCGGAGGACGGGACTGCCGCCCGGCCCGATCTCCAACCCCGGCGACCACGCCATCCGGGCCGCGCTCAACCCCCCCAAGGGGAAGTGGCGCTGGTTCGTGACCACCGACCTGGAGCGGGGCATCACCAAGTTCGTCGCGACCGAGGCCGAGTTCATCAAGATCAAGGCCGAGTTCGAGCGGAACAGAGGCGGCGGGTGACGCGGGCCGCGGTCCTCGGCTCGCCCATCGCCCACTCGCTCTCGCCGTACCTGCACCGGGCCGCCTACCGCGCGATGGGCCTGGACGGCTGGAGCTACGAGGCGATCGAGTGCGACGAGGCGGGGCTGCCCGCCCTGCTCGGCGGGCTCGGCCCCGAGTGGGCCGGGCTCTCGCTGACCATGCCGCTCAAGCGGGCCGTGCTGCCGCTGCTCGACACGGTCTCCGGCCTCGCCGTCGAGGTGGGCGGGGCCAACACCGTGGTCTTCCGCGAGGACGGCCGGCACGGGGACAACACCGACGTGTACGGCATCGTGCGGGCCCTGGCCGAGGCCGGGGTGGCCGCGCCGCGCTCCGCGACGGTCCTCGGAGGAGGGGCGACGGCCGCCTCCGCGCTGGCCGCCCTGCGCGAGCTGGGCCTGGGCGGGGTGACGCTGGTGGTCCGCGACCCGGCCAGAGCCGGGGAGACGGCGGAGGTGGCCGAGCGGCTGGAGGTCGCGCTGGAGGTGCGGACCTTCGACAAGCTCGACGCCGCCCTGGACGTGGACCTCGTCGTCTCGACCCTGCCCTCCGGCGCGGCCGACGGCCTCGCCGGGGAGGTGGCCGTCCGGGTGCCTGCGGTCTTCGACGTGGTCTACGCCCCCTGGCCGACCCCGCTGGCGGAAGCCGTACGGCAGGCGGGCGGGGCCGTGATCGGTGGCTTCCCGATGCTGCTGCATCAGGCGGTCCGGCAGGTCGAGCTGATGACCGGCCGGACCGACGTCCCGGTGGAGGCGATGCGCGCCGCCGGGGAGGCCGAGATCCTCAGGCGAGCGGGTCGGGCGAGCTGACCGTCCCGGAGCCGTACGGCCTGAAGCCCCGCCGGGCCGTGGTGAACAGCACGCCGACGAGGAGCACCTCCAGCAGGAGCGGGAGCCAACCCCGCATCTCGAAATGCCGGGGCACCTGCTGGGCGTAGACCACCACGATGATCGGGAGCACGAGCAGGACGGCGCGGCGGCCCACCGGGGTGCGGCTGCCGGCGCCGCAGGCCATGGCGGTCAGCGCCGGGACGGCCAGCTGCTCGATGAAGAAGTCCACCATGAACGCGTGCCAGGCGAGGGTGGTCACCCCCAGGGCCAGAACCGACACGGCCGTCCAGCGGAGCAGGGTTCCTCGTCCCATCAGGGTCGCGCCCTCGGCGGGACGCGGAGCGAAGGTCAGCAGCAGGGCGACGAGGACGCCGGGCAGCGACTGGGACAGGACCGCGGAGGGGCTGGTCCAGTCCTCGGCGAGGGAGCCTTCCCCCAGCAGGGCCGCGGCCGCGAGGTGGTTGAGCGCGAAGCCGGCCAGTCCCCACGCCCATGCCCAGGCCACCGCCGCCCGGCGCGGTCCCCGCAGCGCCAGCAGGAGGATGAGGGCGTTCGGCAGGAGGGCCAGGCAGACGAGGGCGGCCTGCCGGACGAGGTGCGGTCCGGCGGGGACGACCTGCCCGGCGGAGTCCAGGCCGGTGACGGCCAGGATGACCACGTTGCCGGTGGCGGCGACGAGGAAGTAGAGCGGCGCGACGATCGCGGCCACGTTCAGCGCATCCCGCCAGCGCGGAGCGGACTCGGGACCGAGGAGCCGCTGGGCGCGGACGAGGATCCCGCCCCGGACGAGGTCGAAGGCATCGCGCGGATCCGGGAGCCTGCGGCCCGGTTCGGCCCCGGCGAGAAGCACCCCGATCATCTCCTCTCCGTGGCGGGCCCGGTGGTCCTCGGGATACCAGGACAGCAGCCTGCGGTAGAGGGCCTCAAGCGTGTTCACGCCGCGCCTCCCGCAAGGCCGTGGTGGAACAGGCCGCCTCCCGGCGGGACGGGCCGCGCCGCGGCGCCTGCCGCGAGAGCGCGGCGGAACAGGGAGCCTCCGGCGAGGCGGGCGCGCAGGCGGGCGGTGGCGGCCTCGGCGTGCCGCCGCAGACGCTCGGCCTCGGCGGCCAGGCGGGCGCCCCCCTCGTCGGTCAGCCGGTAGTAGCGGCGGACGCGGCCGTCCACCACCTCCTCGCGGTCGGTCGCGATGAGGCCCTCGGCCTGGAGCCGGTCCAGAGCGGCGTAGAGGGTGCCGGCGCGGAGCCGTACCCGGTCGCCGGAGATCTCCCGGACGTCGGTGATGACTCCGTACCCGTGCTGGGGACCCGCGGCGAGGGCGGTGAGGATCAGGAACGTCGGCTCCTGCATCGATCGTTCGCTCATACGATCTTTATATATCGATCATCTTCATATGGGCAAGAGGTGATTCGTGGGCTCACGCACGGTTGTGGTAACGTGGGTACTCGATCGGTCCGGCATGCCTGCCGGACGCGCAAGCGGAGGCTCGCCTCCCACCTGGTCGGCCGCGAGGTCGGCAGGTAAAGGATCACGCCGGGTGAAACCGGCGGGCTTACGGCTTCGAGGCTTGTGAGCCCATGTGGCCCCGCATGCGCGACGTGCGGGGCATTTTGCGTTCCGCGTCCCGGCCAGTCCTGGTCGAGAGGCGCGACCGGCGTGACCTCCCGGCACGATCGAGCACGTGGCAGTCGTCCCCCATGGACGGCAGCGGATCGCAACCTAGGAGGCCCCATCAGCGCCGAGCCCCGCATCAACGACCGTATTCGTGTGCCCGAGGTGCGCCTCGTCGGCCCGAACGGGGAACAGGTGGGCATCGTCTCCATCGGTGATGCTCTGAAGCTGGCTCAGGAGTCCGACCTCGACCTCGTGGAGGTCGCGGCCACGGCTCGCCCGCCCGTGTGCAAGCTCATGGACTACGGCAAGTTCAAGTACGAGTCCGCCATGAAGGCACGCGAGGCGCGTCGCAACCAGGCTTACACGATCATCAAGGAGATCAAGCTCCGGCCGAAGATCGACCCGCACGACTACGAGACCAAGAAGGGTCACGTGGTGCGGTTCCTCAAGGCGGGAGACAAGGTCAAGGTCACGATCATGTTCCGCGGGCGGGAGCAGTCCCGGCCCGAGCTGGGATTCCGGCTCCTGCAGCGGCTGGCGGAGGATGTCACGGACCTCGGTTTCGTGGAGTCCCAGCCCAAGCAGGACGGCCGAAACATGATCATGGTGATCGGCCCGCACAAGAAGAAGGCTGAGGCCAAGGCCGAGAAGGCGGCGGCCAAGGCGCAGCGAAGCGAGGAAGCCTCGGGGACCGAGACGTCCGCCGACGGGACGCCCGCCCCGGCTGAGGCGCCCGCGCCCGACGAGGCGTCCGCTCCGCAGGAGTGACTCGCATAGCCTGAACGCTCAGGCAGTCGCGAGAGGAATCCGAGACCGGGTCCGGTCTCGCAGTCAGGCATGCCCTTGACTCGGGTTACCGGCCCGGGACATCGGCACGATCGAGGGAGAGACGGCTGAGATGCCGAAGATGAAGACGCACAGTGGTGCGAAGAAGCGGTTCCGGATCACCGGCTCCGGCAAGATCAAGCGCCGCCGCGCCAACCGCGCGCACTACAACGAGTGGAAGTCCTCCACCCTGACGCGCCGTCTCAAGTCCGAGGTCGTGCTCTCCGACGCCGACTCGAAGAAGATCAAGAAGCTGCTCGCTAAGTAACGACCCCCGGGGAGATAGATACACATGGCACGCGTGAAGCGGGCGATCAACGCCAAGAAGAAGCGCAGGGTCGTTCTCGAGCGGGCGAGCGGCTACCGGGGTCAGCGGTCGCGTCTGTACCGCAAGGCCAAGGAGCAGATGCTCCACTCGATGACCTACGCCTACCGCGACCGCAAGGACCGCAAGGGCACCTTCCGCCGTCTCTGGATCCAGCGCATCAACGCCGCTGCCCGCCAGAACGGCATCACCTACAACCGGCTCATCCAGGGTCTGCGCCTCGCGGAGATCCACGTCGACCGCAAGATCCTCGCCGACCTCGCGGTCAACGACGCCGCCACGTTCGCGACGCTGGTCGAGGCCGCCAAGAAGGCGCTGCCGGCCAACGTGAACGCCCCGGTCGCGCACTAAGGTCGCACCGGGCACACCGGACGGCGTCCCACCGCGGACGCTCCGGTCGCGACCGCGTCGCGCCGGACGCCGGTTCCGTACGGCACGCGGCCCACAGCGATCACGCTGTGGGCCGCGTTCGCATTCTCGGGCTTCTCGAAGGACAGGTATGGCGGGCTCTGAACTGACCAACATCAAGTCGCCGCGGGTCAAGGCCGCCCGGCGGCTGACCAAGCGGGCCTTCCGGGACCGCGACCGCTCCTTCCTGGCCGAGGGGCCGCAGGCGGTCCGCGAGGCGCTGGCCCTGGACGACGTCGTCACAGAGCTGTTCACCACGGCCGAGGCCGAGGTCCGGCACCCCGAGATCGTCGCCGCGGCGCGGTCGGCGGGGGTCCCCGTTCACCGGGCCAGCGGCGAGGTCATGGCCGAGCTCGCCCAGACGGTCACCCCGCAGGGCCTGCTGGCTGTGTGCCGGTTCGTGCACGTGCCGCTGGAGCGCGCCGTCACCGCCGACGCCCGCCTGGTGGCCGTCCTCGCGCACGTCCGCGACCCGGGCAACGCCGGGACGGTGCTCCGCGCGGCCGACGCGGCCGGCGCCGACGCGGTGCTCTTCACCGACGCCTCGGTGGACCCGTACAACGGCAAGTGCGTGCGCGCCAGCGCCGGCAGCCTGTTCCACCTCCCGATCGCCATCGGAGCCCCGGTGGCGCAGGCCGTACGAGAGCTGAAGGAGTCCGGGCTGCGCGTTCTCGCCGCCGACGGCGCGGGCACCCGCACGCTGGACGACGTGGACCTGTCCGGGCCGACCGCGTGGATCTTCGGCAACGAGGCGTGGGGGCTGCCGGAGGAGATCCTCGGGCTCGCCGACGACGTCGTCCGGGTGCCGATCTACGGGCGGGCCGAGAGCCTGAACCTCGCCACCGCCGCCGCGGTGTGTCTGTACGCATCTGCCCGATCTCAGCGGGCCGGTTCCCGCGCCCCCGCTCCGCCGCTGCCGTAGAACACGGGAAACCCGCTATTGTCGGCCTTGTAGCGTCGAGGAGGCGGGGTCGTGCACGACGGACACACCGGCGGGCGGAGCGCTGACTCCGCACGCATGATCGATGTGGACGACCTTCCGGACGGGCTCGTGGTGACCGACCGCGACGGCCACGTCCTGACCGTCAACCGGGCCGCCGCCCGCCTGACCGGGGTCACCCACGAGGAGGCCGCCGGCCGCCACGTGCGCGATGTGTTCTCCTTCCGCGACCAGGACGGCCGCGACTGGTGGAAATGGCTCGACCCCTACGGCGGGCTGCCCTCCCGCACCCGCCAGCCCGAGCTCCCGCTGCGCACTCCGAGCGGGCAGGAGATGCTCGTCGCGGCCCGGCTGGTGCGAACCCCCGAGCGGGGCGGAGAGGTCGTCCGCGTGGTCATCACCTTGCGTGACGCCCGCGTCCGCGCCCGCCTGGAGCGCAGCCGCGCCGACCTGGTCTCCACCGTCGCCCACGAGCTGCGTTCCCCGCTGACCAGCGTCAAGGGGTTCACCGCCACGCTCCTGGCGAAATGGACCCGCTTCACCGACGACCAGAAGCTCGTCATGCTGGAGACGGTCAACGCCGACGCCGACCGGGTGACCCGGCTGATCACCGAGCTGCTCGACGTCTCGCGCATCGAGTCCGGACGGCTGGAGATCCACCGTCAGGTCGTCGACATCCCGGCCCGGGTCCGCAAGATCATCGATGGACGGATCGCCGCGGGCGAGCCGGAGGACCGCTTCCGCCTCCAGGTGCGCGGCGAGCTGCCCGAGACCTGGCTCGACCAGGACAAGATCGATCAGGTTCTGGCCAACCTGATGGAAAACGCGGTGCGGCACGGACGGGGTACGGTGACAATAGTCGTCGAACCGAACGAGTGGGGAGTGGCCGTGTCCGTCCGCGACCAGGGAGAGGGCATCCCGCCCGAGCTGGTCACGCGCGTGTTCCGGCAGTTCTGGCGGGGCAACGCCCGCCGCCGCGGCGGCACCGGGCTCGGCCTGTTCATCGTCAAGGGCCTGATCGAGGCCCACGGCGGCAGCATCTCGGTGCAGCCGGGCCCCGAGGGCGGGGCCGAGTTCCGATTTATGGTGCCCACCGGCACCCCCGACTTCGCCTGAGGCGGACGCCGGCCCGGTGGGCTCTTCAGCGTCGCGACGACCGATGTCACAGAAACCGGCGTCACGACGATCAGTGCCGCGATGATCATTTTCCACCCGCTGTGCCCGCGGTCCGCCATGCCCGGCACGGCTCAGCGATAGACTCATGGCCGCTTAGGCCCTGGATTCGGAGCTCTCTCTTGTCTAACTACGACCCGGTCGAGGTGACACCGCTGCACGCCGACGAGATGGCGCGCATGCAGGCCGACGCCCTCGACGCCATCAAAGCCGCGCGTGACCTCGACGAACTCAAGCAGGCGCGGCTCGCGCACGCCGGTGACCGCTCGCCGATCGCGCTGGCCAACCGCGAGATCGGCGCGCTGCCTCCGGCGGCCCGCGCCGAGGCGGGCAAGCGCATCGGCGCCGCCCGCAAGGCGGTCGCCGACGCCCTCGCCGAGCGCCAGTCCCAGCTGGAGGCCGAGCGGGACGAGCGGGTGCTCGTCGAGGAGACCGTCGACGTCACCCTCCCGTGGGACCACGCCCCGCGCGGCGCCCGGCACCCGCTGACCACGCTGCAGGAGCGCATCGCCGACGCGTTCGTCGCGATGGGATACGAGGTGGCCGAGGGGCCCGAGCTCGAAGGCGAGTGGTTCAACTTCGACGCGCTGAACATCGCGCCCGACCACCCTGCCCGCTCCGAGCACGACACCTTCTTCGTGGAGTCCGTCGACTCGGGCAAGGTGCTGCGCACCCAGACCTCGCCGGTGCAGATCCGGGCCCTGCTCAGCCGCGAGCTCCCGGTCTACGTCATCTCGCCGGGCAAGGTGTTCCGCACCGACGAGCTCGACGCCACCCACACCCCGGTCTTCCACCAGGTCGAGGGACTGGCGATCGACGAGGGCCTGACGATGGCCCACCTCAAGGGCACCCTGGACCGCTTCGCCGAGGTCATGTTCGGCGAGGGCATCACCACCCGGTTCCGGCCGAACTACTTCCCGTTCACCGAGCCCTCGGCCGAGATGGACCTCAAGTGCTTTGTCTGCCGCGGCGCCTCGGCGGTGCCCGGCAACCCGCCGTGCCGTACGTGCAAGTCCGAGGGCTGGATCGAGTGGGGGGGCTGCGGCATGGTCAACCCGCGGGTGCTCGTCGCCTGCGGCGTCGACCCGGCCCGATACTCCGGGTTCGCCTTCGGCATGGGCATCGAGCGCACGCTGATGTTCCGCCACAACGCCGAGGACATGCGCGACATGGTCGAGGGAGACGTGCGCTTCACGCTCCCGTTCGGGATGGAGGTCTGATGAAGGTCCCGCTTTCCTGGTTGCGGGAGTATGTCGATCTCCCCGCCGTCACCGCCCACGAGGTGGCCGAGAAGCTCACCGCGGCCGGGCTCAAGCTGGAGGCCGTCACCTCCTACGGCCACGACGTGAAGAACGTCGTGGTCGGCGAGGTGCTCTCCGTCGAGGAGCTGGAGGGCTTCAAGAAGCCCATCCGGCACTGTCAGGTCGAGGTCGGCGAGGCCGCTCCGCGGCAGATCGTCTGCGGCGCGACCAACTTCGCCGCCGGGGACCGGGTGCCGGTCGTGCTGCCCGGCGGCGTGCTGCCCGGCGGGTTCGAGGTCGGCGCGCGCAAGACCTACGGGCGCATGTCCGAGGGCATGATCTGCTCCGAGCGCGAGCTGGGTCTCGGCGACGACCACTCCGGCATCATGGTGCTGCCCGAGGGCACGCCGATCGGCGTCGACGTGGTCGAGCTGCTCGGCCTGCGCGAGGACGTCATCGAGCTGGAGATCACCCCGGACATCGGTTACGCCCTGTCCATCCGGGGCGTGGCCCGCGAGGCCGCCACCGCCTTCGGCGTCGCCTTCCGCGACCCGGCCGACGTCTCCCCGCCGATCGAGTCCGGCCCCTCCTACCCGGCCTCGATCGCTGACCCGACCGCGTGCGACCGCTTCGTGCTACGCGAGATCCATGGCTTCGACCCGCACGCGCCCAGCCCGTTCTGGCTGCGTGCCAGGTTGACGCGGGCCGGCATGCGCCCGGTCTCACTGGCCGTCGACGTCACCAACTACGTGATGCTCGAGCTCGGTCAGCCCCTGCACGCCTTCGACGCGACCAGGCTGACCGGTGAGATCGTGGTGCGCCGGGCCCAGCCGGGGGAGAAGCTGGAGACGCTCGACCACGTCGTGCGCGCGCTCCATCCCGAGGACGTCCTGATCACCGACGGGTCCGGCGTGATCTCGATGGCCGGGACCATGGGCGGGCTGCACACCGAGATCTCCGACGACTCCACCGACATCGTCATCGAGGCCGCGCACTTCTCCGCCAGCGGCATCGCGCGCATGTCCCGCCGCCACAACCTGGTCAGCGAGGCGTCCAAGCGCTTCGAGCGGGGCGTGGACCGAGAGTTGCCGCTGTACGCGTCCTGGCGCGCGGTCCGGCTCCTCGCCGAGCTGGGCGGCGGCACGATCCAGCCGGGGGCGACCCACGCCGCGATCGAGGTCGAGCCGGTCCGCGTCTCCATGCCGAGCGGCCACCCCGGCACGGTCGCCGGGACACACTACGACCGTGGGACCGTGATCCGCCGCCTGGAGCAGGTCGGCTGCACGGTCGAGGAGGGCTCCGCCGCCCCGGCCGGTGAGCTGGCGGCCAAGCTCGCCGTTACCGGCGACGACATGCTGACGGTCACCCCGCCGTCGTGGCGGCCCGACCTGACCGACCCCAACGATCTCGCCGAGGAGGTCATCCGGCTCGAGGGCTACGAGAACCTGCCCTCGATCCTCCCGGCCGCCCCGGCCGGGGCCGGTCTGACCGAGGGCCAGCGGCTGCGCCGCCGGGTCGGCCGGGCGCTGGCCGCCGCCGGCTACGTCGAGATCCTCGCCTACCCGTTCGTCGGGGAGCGTGACTTCGACAACCTGCAGCTGCCCGAGGACGACGCGCGCCGCCGCGCCGTACGGCTGGCCAACCCGCTCAGCGAGGACGAGCCGCTCATGCGGACCACGCTGCTGCCGGGCCTGCTGAAGACCCTGGTCCGCAACGTGGGCCGCGGCTTCGGCGACGTGGCCCTGTTCGAGACCGGGCTGGTCTACCGGCCTGCCGCGGGCGCGCCCGAGCGGGCGCCGGTGCTCGGCGTGGAGCGGCGGCCCACCGAGGAGGAGCTGGCCTCGATCGAGGGCGCCCTGCCCGCCCAGCCCAGGCGGGTCGCGGTCGTGCTGGCCGGGGAGCTGCAGCGCTCCGGCTGGTGGGGCAAGGGCCGGGCGGCCACCTGGGCGGACGCCGTCGAGGCGGCCCGCACGGTGGCGCGCGAGGCGGGGGTGGACCTTCAGGTCCGCGCCGACCGGCACGAGCCCTGGCACCCGGGCCGCTGCGCCGCGCTGTACGCCGGGGAGACGCTCGTCGGCCACGCCGGAGAGCTGCACCCCCGCGTCATCGAGGCGTACGGCCTGCCGCCGCGCACCTGCGCGATGGAGCTGGAGCTGACCCGGCTGGAGGCCGTGCTGCCCGGCCCGGCGGAGACCCCTCCGGTCTCCGCCTACCCGGTCGCCACTCAGGACGTCGCACTGATCGTCGACGCGGCCGTCCCGGTCGCCGAGGTCGAGACGGCGCTGCGCGAGGGCGCCGGCGGACTGCTGGAGTCGATCCGGCTGTTCGACGTCTACACCGGCGCGCAGGCCGGTGAGGGCAGGAAGTCGCTGGCCTACACGCTGCGCTTCCGGGCCGCGGACCGCACGCTGACCGTCGAGGAGACCACCGCGGCCCGCGACGCGGCGGTGGCCCTGGCCGGCGAGCGCACCGGGGCCCGGCTCCGCGGCGCCTGATCGCGCGTTCTCCGCTCGGTCCCCGGCGTGACGACGGGGACACCTGCGATCACTGTCGCCGGTGTCCCCGTCCGAGCCGTCCCGGTGCCCGCACGAGAGCTTCCCCGGCCACCCGGAGACGCGCGTGGTTCACGAGACGATCGGCCGGGGCCTGTGCGCTCACGGATGAGCGACGTGGTCGAGGGCGGCGGAGAGCCGCTTGAGCGCGTCGATCACCTGCTTCAGGCCGTCCGGGCCGAGCTCGTCCACCACCCGGTTCGCCAGTGCCTCCAGGTCGGGGCCGATCCGCTCTATCGCAGCCACGCCCTTGGCGGTGGGCCGCAGCAGCTTGGCTCTGCGATGGGCGGGATTCGGTTCGTAATCGGCCAGGCCCTGCTCTACCAGCAGGTCGGCGACCCGCTGCACGGCCTGCCTGGTCAGCCCGCGTAGCCGGGCGATGCCGGCCACGGGCATGGGCTCGTCGAGGACCGCGCTCAGCACCTGCCACCACGCGACGGTCATCCCCACCGGCCTGGCGAGCATGTCGCCGACGCCGAGGAACTGCCCGTTGAGGCGGTAGACGGTGAGCGCGGCCTCCGAGAGCAGATCTCCCGTGTCGCTCATGCGTCCGATGATGCCATCAGCGTTTCGAAGGCCGAGGCGTCGCTGTGCGCGAACAGCTGGTACCAGGCCTCCAGCACCTCCGGGGTGTACAGGTCCAGCTTGGCGAAGATCTCGCGGGCGAAGTCGACCGGTGCGGTGGGCGTGCCCGTGATGAGGTCCCCGTCGGTCACGGCGAGCGCTTCGACGTAGTGCTCCGCGCCGCCGTACCCCTGCTGCATCTGCAGGTACGCCGGCGCGGCGCTCGTGTGGCCGCGGGTGTCGAAGACCCCCTCGCGGGCCAGCCCGGCCGTCGCGCCGCAGATGGCCGCGACCGGCACACCCGCTTCCAGCAGCTCGCGAGCCTTGCGGGCGAAGGGGGCGAGCTCGTCGCCTTCGTCCCAGAGGGCGGCGCCGGGCAGGATGAGCATCGCCGCGTCCTCGACCGAGCCGATGGGGACGTCGGGGGTGACGCGCAGGCCGCCCATGGTGGTGACCGGTTCGGTCGTGAGCCCGACGGTGACGAGCTCGTAGCGGCCGGGCTCCCTGTGGTGGTGGCCGTTCCTGATGTGGGCGGTGGCGTGTCCGGTCTCCCAGTCGGCCATGGTCTCGTATACCGCGTGGTAGATCTTGTTCATGACAATATGTTGTCATTAGGACAATATGTTGTCAATGAAGCTGCGGGAAGAGCCCCACCCGGATCGTCGGCTCCCGTGCGGGGCCGCTCCGGCCTCGCCGGCGCGAGGAAGGCCTCCGCGTCGGCTCAGGCCTGCGGCTCGGGGGCGAACGCGGACTCGCGCCCGGATGATCGGGGGCTTCCCGCGCGGCCGGCGCTCGGCAGCCGTGGGCGGCCGGATGCCCCGTCCCGCAGCCGACGTCGGGCACGCGGTCCGCGCCCGGCTCGTCGGCGATGTCGAGATAGGCTGTCGGGTCGTCGCGGTCCCCGTCGAAGGCGTCATGGACGCGCGCGAGGCGAGGGTGGACGAAGATCGCCTCGGGCCCCGGCGACCACGTCCACGGCCAAGCGCTCCGGCGACGGATGTCCCGCCGCCGCGCGTCCCCTTCAGGGAAACATCGGAGAGGGAGAGATGAGACACCTGCTGGTGTTCGCCGACCGCGACGCGGCCGAGGAGGCCGCGGAGACGGTGGCCGAGGAGTTCCCCGCGCTGGAGACGCCCGCCGTGGTGCGGGAGACCCTGGCGGGGGAGGACGACGCCGAGGACGCCCAGTGGGTCGTGGTGGTCGAGGATCCCGATGACGTCCTGACGCCGGAGGGGCAGAGCTGGATGGACGGGCTGGCCGAGCAGTACGAAGGCTGGCGCGAGGCGGGCTGAGAGCGGTGGAGGCCGGGGCTAGGAGACGACGGCCTTGGCGAGTTCCTCGCGGCGGGTGCGCTCGCGGACGGCGTGCTCGTCGGTGCGGGCGTCGTAGTCGCGGAACTTCGGCAGGAGCGCCGCCATCGCGGCGACCGCGCCGACGCAGAGCAGGCCGCCCGCGCTCAGGGAGAAGCGGGTGCCGCCGAGGTCGGCCATCAGGCTCGCGCGGGCGTTGCCCATCATCGGGCCGCTGGTGTAGGAGAGCAGCTCGATCCCGGCCAGGCGGCCACGGTAGGAGTCGGGGATGGTCTGGTTCCAGATGGTGGCGCGGAAGACACCGCTGATCATGTCGGCGGCCCCGGCCAGGGCCAGGCAGATGAAGACGCCCCACACGCTCGGCATCGCACCGGCCAGCGTCACCGCGGCGCCCCACACGACCGCGGCGGCGATGACCCCCATGCCGTGGCGGTGGACGTGGGCGGTCCAGCCGGAGGTGACCGAGGCGACCAGCGAGCCGACGGCGGAGGCGGAGTAGAACAGTCCCAGCGCGCCGGGGACGCCGAACTCGTCGGCGAGGAAGGGGAAGAGCGCGGTGGCGAACGCGAAGACCATCGCGGCGATGTCCACCAGGTAGGTGCCCATCAGGTCGGGGCGGCGCACGGCGTAGCGGACGCCGTCGACCAGCGAGCTGATGGAGGCCGGGGGAGCGTCCCGGTCCTGCGGCGGGGCCTTCACCAGCCAGAGCAGGACCAGCGAGGCCAGGAAGGTGACCACGTTGATCGCGTAGGCGGTGGCGACGCCGTACGAGGCGGCGATCAGACCGCTGAGCCCGGGGGCGACGATGGCGCCGAGGTTCCATCGGAAGCCGGCGAGCGCCGCGGCGGCGGTGAGCTGGTCGTGGCGGACCACGCGCGGCATCAGCGATTCGAGGCTGGGGCGCTGCAGGCTGCCGAAACCGGCCGCCAGCGCGCCGACCACGTAGAGGATCCAGACCTGGGGGTCCGGGAGCAGGGCGTTGACCAGCAGGATCGTGATCGTGAGGCAGAGCCCCACCTCGGTGAGGAGAATGATCTTCCGGCGGGCCATCGCGTCCGCGATGGCCCCGCCCCACAGGCCGCAGACCACCATGGGCACGAACTCGGCCACGCTGACCAGCCCGACCGCCAGGTAGGAGCCGGTCAGCTGCTTCATCTGCAGCGGGACCGCGACCAGGGTGAGGAACGTGCCGAACATCCCAATCACTCCGGAGCCGAACAGCAGCCGGAAGTCGCGGGAGTCGCGCAGCGGGCTCAGGTCCATCCGCAGGCGGCGGAGCAGGCCTCTGAGTGAGCGATCAGGATTTTCGGGCACGAACAGCTAGTTTCGACGCCGACCCGCCCCGGGGGCAAATGGTCATCGGGCGGACGCGGGCGGTGGCCGCCCCGGCCCGGGAGCTTCCAGGGGCCGCGGCGGGCACGGCCCCTGGAGGCTCCCGGGCCGGGACATCCGGGAGCTTGCAGGGGCCGTGCCCGCTCAGGACCCGAGGACCTCCTTGCGGAGATGGGTCTTGAGGATCTTCCCTCCGGGGTTGCGGGGCAGCTCGGCCTCGCGGATCCAGAACCTGACCGGGACCTTGAAGGGGGCGATCCGCTCGCGCAGGAAGGCCTGGAGCTCCTCGGGGGTGGCCGGGGACTTCAGCCGGACCACCGCGCCGACCTCCTCGCCCAGCTCGTCGTGGGGAATGCCGATCACCGCGGCGTCGTCGACCGCCGGGTGCTCGAAGAGGGCGGCCTCCACCTCGGCGCAGTAGACGTTCTCGCCGCCGCGGATGACCATGTCCTTGGCCCGGTCCACGATGTAGACGAAGCCCTCCTCGTCGATCCTGGCCAGGTCGCCGGTGTGCAGCCAGCCGTTGACGAAGGTCTCCGCGGTGGCCTCGGGCCGGTTCCAGTAGCCGAGGATCACGTTGGGGCCCCGCATGCACAGCTCGCCGACCTCGCCCACGGGCAGTTCCTCGCCGAGCGGGTCGGAGATCTTGACGTCGATCACGGGCATCGGCAGGCCGATGCTGTCGGGCTTGGCCAGGTAGTCGGGGCCGCTGTTGTTGATCGCCAGCGCGGTGGTCTCGGTCATGCCGTAGCCGTTGGACGGGGCCCGGCTCGGCAGCTGCTCGGTGATGCGCTCCAGCAGCTTGGGCGGGGCGGGGGCGCCGCCGTACCCGAGGGAGTTGAGGCTGGAGATGTCGTACTTCTCCAGGTCCGGGTGGGACAGCAGCTGCCAGACGTTGGTGGGCACGCCGCTGAAGACGGTGACCTTCTCGCGCTCGATCAGCTCCAGTGCCCGCCCGGCGTCCCACTTGTACATCAGCACCAGGCCGCCGCCGGTGAACATCGTGGTGGTCATCACCGCGAAGCAGCCGGTGACGTGGAACAGCGGCACGGTGAGCAGGGTGACGCGGCGCTGCCCGGCGGACTCCGCCGGGTCCTTGCCGGCCCGGACCACGGCGCGCAGCAGGCTGTAGGCCACGGTCATGGGGGCCTGGCCGAGGTTGCGGTGGCTGCCGAGCGCGCCCTTGGGCACGCCGGTGGTGCCGGAGGTGTAGAAGATCGTGGCCGGGTCGTCGGGGGAGAGCTCGACCTCCGGCAGGGTCACGTCCGCCGCGACCTCGCCCAGCACGTCCTCGAACGAGCGGGCGCCCTCGGGGACCTCCCCGCGCGTCACGATCAGCGCCGGGCCGGTCCCGGCCAGCTTGGCGGCGCGCTCGCCGTCGGCGATGAGCACCTTGGCCCCGGAGTCCGAGAGCCCGAACTCCAGCTCCGGCTGGGTCCACCAGGCGTTGAGCGGTACGGCGATCGCCCCGGCGGCGAGCACGGCGGAGAAGGAGACCACCCACTCGGGGTAGTTGCGCATGGCGATGGCGACCCGGTCGCCCTTGGCCACGCCGTACTCCTCCACCAAGCGCCGGGCCAGGGTGGCCGCGCGCCGGAAGTGCTCCTCGTAGGTGATGTGCTCGTCTTCGTAGGCCAGGAAGACCTTGTCACCGTGGAACCGGCTCGTCTCGAGGAGGGTCCTGAAATGGCCGGGGGCGTGCTTCCAGGTCTTGACGGTGCCGGCCTGGCCGGGGACGTCGTCCATCTCGAAGAGCTGTCCGGGACCGGTGAGCTGGGCCAGGACCTGGTCATGGGTGACAGTCATACGTTGTACTCCCCGGGTGTGGAGGGACCGGAACCGTCACGATACCGACCAGTAGGTACGGGCAACAGATCTGAAATATCACGAAACATTCAGCCCGTATGCCCATGCACGAGTGACAGTCGCCTTCCCCTTGGCCCGCGGCTGTCCACGGTGGCGAAGCCGTCTCACCACGTGGGCGGCGCCTTGCATGAAAATCCCATACGATGCATACTCTCTCTAGCAAGTCTATGAGGGGTCATGCATGAACATGCAGAGAGTGGGGGACGGATGAGAGCGGCGATCGCCGGTGCCAGTGGCTATGCCGGAGGCGAGCTGCTCCGCCTGCTGCTCTCCCACCCCGAAATCGAGATCGGCGCGCTGACCGCAGGGTCCAACGCGGGCACCGCGCTCGGCGCGCACCAGCCCCACCTGGCCCCCCTGGCCGGCCGGACCCTGCTGGACACCACCGCCGACACCCTCGGCGGTCACGACGTCGTCTTCCTCGCCCTCCCGCACGGCCAGTCCGCCGCCATCGCCGAGCAGCTCGGCGGCGACGCACTGGTCGTCGACTGCGGCGCCGACTTCCGCCTGGCCGACCCCGCCGCCTGGACGCACTTCTACGGCGGCACGCACGCCGGCACCTGGCCGTACGGCCTGCCCGAGCTGCCCGGCCAGCGTGACCGGCTCCGGGGGGCCCGCAGGATCGCCGTCCCCGGCTGCTACCCCACCGCCGTCACCCTGGCCGTGTTCCCTGCCCTCGCCGCCGGTCTCGCCGCGCCCGACGTCGTCGTGGTCGCCGCCACCGGCACCAGCGGGGCGGGCAAGTCCCTCAAGCCGAACCTGCTGGGCAGCGAGGTCATGGGCTCCGTCAGCGCCTACGGCGTCGGAGGCGTGCACCGCCACACCCCGGAGATGGAGCAGAACCTGGCGGCCGTCGCGGGCGAGCCGGTGACCGTCTCCTTCACCCCGATGCTGGCTCCGATGAGCCGGGGCATCCTGGCCACCTGCACCGCCCCGGCCCGGCCCGGCGTGACGGCCGCGGCGCTGCGCGAGGCATACGAGAACGCGGTCAAGGACGAGCCGTTCCTGCGGCTGCTGCCCGAGGGGCAGTGGCCCGCCACCTCGATGACCCTCGGCGCCAACACCGCCGCCCTCCAGGTCGCCCTGGACGAGCGGGCCGGGCGCGTCGTCGCCGTCATCGCCATCGACAACCTGACCAAGGGCACGGCGGGAGGCGCGGTCCAGAGCGCCAACCTCGCGCTGGGCCTGCCCGAAGAGCTCGGCCTTCCCCTCAATGGAGTCGCCCCATGAGCGTGACCGCACCCCTCGGCTTCCGGGCCGCGGGCATCGCCGCCGGGATCAAACCCGGTGGTGCCCGCGACCTGGCCCTCGTCGTCAACGACGGCCCGTCCCGCGCGGCGGCCGGCGTCTTCACCGCCAACCGCGTGAAGGCCGCCCCCGTGCTCTGGTCCCAGCAGGTGCTGGCCGGGGGACAGGTCCGCGCGGTCGTCCTCAACTCCGGCGGCGCCAACGCCTGCACCGGCCCGCTCGGCTTCCAGGACACCCACGCCACCGCGGAGAAGGTCGCCGCCACGCTGGACGACTCGGCCGGCGAGATCGCGGTCTGCTCCACCGGCCTGATCGGTGAGCGGCTGCCGATCGACGCCCTGCTCGACGGGGTGGACGTCGTGGCCGCCCAGCTCAGCCGGGACGGCGGCCTGGCCGCCGCGGACGCCATCCGCACCACCGACACCGTTTCCAAGATCTCCTTCAAGCGGGGCGAGGGCGGTTACATGGTCGGCGGCATGGCCAAGGGCGCAGGCATGCTCGCCCCGGCCCTGGCCACCATGCTCTGCGTGATCACCACCGATGCCGACGTGACCACCGAGCAGCTCGACGTGGTGCTCCGCAGGGCGACGCGGGCCACCTTCGACCGGCTCGACGCCGACGGCTGCATGTCCACCAACGACACCGTGCTCCTGCTCGCCAGCGGTGCCTCCGGGGTCGTCCCCGACCTCGCGGAGTTCGAGAAGAAGATCACCGAAGTCTGCGCCGACCTGGCCCGCCAGCTCCTCGTGGACGCCGAGGGCGCGACCAAGGCGATCGCCATCGAGGTCGTCGGCGCGGCGTCGGAGCAGGACGCGCTGACCGTCGCCCGTACGGTCTCCCGCTCGAACCTCCTCAAGTGCGCCATCCACGGCGAGGACCCCAACTGGGGCCGGGTGCTCTCGGCGGTCGGCACCACCGACGCGGTCTTCGAGCCCGACCGGCTCAACGTCGCCATCAACGGCGTCTGGATCTGCCGGGGCGGCGCCGCCGGGGACGACCGCGCCAAGGTCGACCTGCGCCCCCGCGACGTGACGATCACCATCGACCTGTCGGCCGGACCGCACTCGGCGACGGTCCACACCACCGACCTCACCGCGGCCTACGTCCACGAGAACTCGGCGTACTCCTCATGAGGATCAACGGGGCCCTCTCCAAGGCCACCACGCTGATCGAGGCGCTGCCCTGGCTGGCCCGCTTCCAGGGCGCGACCGTCGTCATCAAGTACGGCGGCAACGCGATGACCGAGGAACACCTGCGGGAGAAGTTCGCCGACGACGTCGTCTTCCTGCGGTACGCCGGCCTCAAGCCGGTCATCGTGCACGGCGGCGGCCCGCAGATCAACGCCCACCTTGACCGGCTCGGCATCGAGTCCACCTTCACCGCCGGCCTGCGGGTCACCACCCCCGAGGCCATGCAGGTCGTCAGGATGGTCCTGGTCGGCCAGGTCAACCGCGACGTGGTCGGCCTGATCAACCGGCACGGCCCGCTTGCCATCGGCATGTCCGGCGAGGACGCCCACCTGCTCACCGCCGAGCGCAAGCACGCCGTCGTGGACGGCGAGCGGGTCGACATCGGGCAGGTCGGCGAGATCGTCAGGGTCGAGGCCGGGGCCGTGCAGGCGCTGCTCGACGACGGGCGCATCCCGGTCGTCTCCTCCGTCGCCCGCGGCGAGGAGGGCACCGTCTACAACGTCAACGCCGACACCGCCGCCGCCGCGCTCGCCGTGGCGCTCCAGGCCTCCAAGCTGGTCGTCCTGACCGACGTCGAGGGCCTCTACCGCAACTGGCCGGAGAGCGACGAGGTGATCGGCCAGCTCACCGCCGGAGAGCTGGAGGAGCTCCTGCCGAGTCTGTCCAGCGGCATGGTGCCCAAGATGGAGGCGTGCCTGACCGCCGTCCAGGGCGGCGTGCCCCAAGCCCACGTGCTCGACGGCCGGGTGCCCCACTCCGTGCTGCTGGAGATCTTCACCGACGAGGGCATCGGGACGATGGTGCTGCCCGACGCCGCCCCGGCGGTCGCCGTACCGAACCTGGTCAAGCGCAGGCTGACCGCCACCATCAAGCTGAACGGGAGCGACACGTGAGCCTGCGTGACCGGTTCGAGGCCGCCTTCATGCCCAACTACGGGGTGCCCCCGCTGGCGCTGGCCCGCGGCGAGGGCTGCACGGTGTGGGACGTCGACGGCGCCGAGTACCTCGACCTGATCGGCGGCATCGCGGTCACCTCCCTCGGCCACGGCCACCCCGCGCTCGTCGAGGCCGTCTCCCGCCAGGTCGCCGCCATCGCGCACACCAGCAACCTGTTCCTGCACGAGCCCGAGGTGCTGCTGGCCGAGCGGCTGATCGGCCTGCTCGGCGGCCAGGGCCGGGTCTTCCTCGCCAACTCCGGCACCGAGGCCAACGAGTGCGCCTTCAAGATGGCGCTGAAGTACGGCAAGACCACCGGAAGGACCTACTTCGTCGCCGCGGAGAACGCCTTCCACGGCCGGACCATGGGCGCGCTCTCGCTGACCGGCAAGCCCTCGATCCGCGACCCGTTCGGTCCCTTCCCGGTCGATGTCCGCTTCGTCCCGTACGGAGACGCCGACGCGCTCAAGAACGCCGTCACCGACGAGTGCGCCGCCGTCTTCCTGGAGCCCACCCAGGGCGAGGCCGGGGTCGTTCCCCCGCCCGACGGCTACTTCCGGGCCGCCAGGGAGATCTGCACCGCGGCCGGGGCCCTGCTGGTCGCCGACGAGATCCAGTCCGCCATCGGCAGGACCGGCCACTGGTTCGCCCACCAGCACGAAGGCGTGCTGCCCGACATCCTGACCCTGGCCAAGGGCCTGGGCGGCGGCCTGCCGATCGGCGCCTGCGTCGGCTTCGGCTCGGCCGGCACGATCTTCGCCAAGGGAGACCACGGCTCCACCTTCGGCGGCAACCCCGTCGCGGCGGCCGCCGCGCTCGCCGTGCTCGACACCATCGAGGGCGACGGCCTGCTGGAGCACGTCCGCACGGTCGGCGCCGAACTCGCAGGCGGCATCGCCATGGTGGACCACCCGCTGCTCGGCGGGGTGCGCGGCCGGGGCCTGTGGCTCGCGCTCGTGCTCACCGGCCGGCGGTCCGCACCGGTCCAGGCCGCCGCGCAGCGGGCCGGGTTTCTGGTCAACGCCCTCCAGCCCGACGCGGTACGGCTCGCGCCGCCGCTGGTCATCACCTCCGAGCAGGCCGCGACGTTCGTGGCCGCGCTCCCCGCGATCCTCGACGAGGCCTCCCGTGACTAGACACTTCCTCAAAGACGACGACCTGACGCCCGTCGAGCAGTCCCGGGTGCTCGACCTGGCCGACGCGATGAAGAAGGACCGGTTCGCCTACCGGCCCTTCGAAGGGCCGCAGACCGTCGCCGTCCTGTTCGACAAGAACTCCACCCGGACCCGCGTCTCCTTCGCCGTCGGCATCGGCGAGCTGGGCGGCCTCCCGCTGGTGCTCGACGCCGGCTCGTCGCAGATGGGCCGGGGCGAGAGCATCGAGGACACCGCGCGGGTGCTGGAGCGCCAGGTCGCGGCCATCGTGTGGCGGACCGCCGGACAGGAGAGGATCGAGGCCATGGCCTCCGTCTCCGCCGTCCCCGTGGTCAACGCCCTCACCGACTCCTACCACCCCTGCCAGATCCTCGCCGACCTGCAGACCGTCCGCGAGCACTTCGGCAGGACCGCCGGGCTGACACTGGCCTACTACGGCGACGGCGCCAACAACATGGCCCACTCCTACCTGGTCGGCGGGGCCACCGCCGGGATGCACGTGCGGATCGGCGCCCCCGAGGACTACCACCCCGACCCGGCGATCCTGGCGCGGGCCGCCGAGATCGCCGGACGCACCGGCGGCAGCGTGTCCGTGCTCACCGACCCGCTCGCGGCCGCCGAGGGCGCCCAGGTGATCGCCACCGACACCTGGGTCTCCATGGGGCAGGACGGCAAGGACGAGCGGATCGCCGCGCTCATGCCGTACCAGGTGAACGCCGCCGTGCTGGACGCCGCCGCGGACGACGCGGTCGTGCTGCACTGCCTGCCCGCCTACCGCGGACTGGAGATCACCGCCGACGTCATCGACGGCCCGCGCAGCCTCGTGTGGGATGAGGCCGAGAACCGCCTGCACGCCCAGAAGGCGCTGCTGCACTGGCTGGTCACCGAGGCCTCGCGATGATCCCGATGACCAAGGCCGCCCGCCAGGCGCGGATCGCCGAACTGCTGGAGCGCCAGCCCGTGAGATCCCAGCCCGAGCTGGCCAAGCTCCTGCTGGAGAGCGGGGTCGAGGTCACCCAGGCCACCCTCTCCCGGGACCTGGACGAGCTCGGCGCGCTCAAGCTCCGCGCCGAGGACGGTTCCCTGGTCTACGCCCTGCCGGGCGAGGGCGGCGGGCGCATCCCGCTGGCCAGGCTCGGCACCGGGGAGTCCCCGGCCGCCCGGCTCGGCCGGCTGGCCGAGGAACTGCTGGTCTCCGCCGATGCGTCGGCCAACCTGGTGATCGTCCGCACCCCGCCGGGCGCCGCGCAGTTCCTGTCGTCCGCGATCGACCACGCGGACTGGGAGTCGATCCTCGGCACCGTGGCCGGAGACGACACGATCCTCGTCGTCACCCGCGACCCGGCAGGCGGGCCGGCGGTCGCCGAGGCCCTCCTGCGCCACGCCGACCGACGTACCTAGCCCGCGTCCAGCGGGCCCGCCCCAGCCGTACCTGACCTGACGAAAAGACTTTGGAGTGACACATCATGACTGACCGGGTCGTACTCGCCTTCTCCGGCGGCCTCGACACCTCCGTGGCCATCCCGTTCCTCGCCGAGAAGACCGGCGCCGAGGTCATCGCCGTGGCCGTGGACGTCGGCCAGGGCGGCGAGGACATGGAGGTCATCCGGAAGCGGGCCATCGACTGCGGCGCCGTCGAGTCCGTCGTCGTCGACGCCCGGGAGGAGTTCGCCACCGACTTCTGCGTGCCCGCCCTGCAGGCCAACGCCCTCTACATGGACCGCTACCCGCTGGTCTCCGCGCTCTCCCGGCCGCTGATCGTCAAGCACCTGGCCGCCGCGGCCAAGGAGTTCGGCGGCACGCACGTCTCGCACGGCTGCACCGGCAAGGGCAACGACCAGGTCCGGTTCGAGGCCGGCCTGGCCGCGCTCTTCCCCGAGCTGAAGGTCATCGCCCCGGCCCGCGACTACGCGTGGACCCGGGACAAGGCCATCGCCTACGCCGAGGAGAAGAACCTCCCGATCGAGACCACCAAGAAGAACCCCTACTCGATCGACCAGAACATCTGGGGCCGCGCCGTCGAGACCGGCTTCCTGGAGGACATCTGGAACGGCCCCGTCGAGGACGTCTACTCCTACACCGCCGACCCGGCCGAGCCGCGGGAGGCCGACGAGGTCATCATCAGCTTCGTCAAGGGAGTCCCGGTGGCGCTGGACGGGCGGCACCTGACCCCGTTCGAGATCATCTCCGAGCTGAACCGGCGCGCCGGCGCCCAGGGCGTCGGCCGGCTCGACATGGTCGAGGACCGGCTCGTCGGCATCAAGTCCCGCGAGGTCTACGAGGCGCCCGGCGCCATCGCGCTGATCACCGCGCACATGGAACTGGAGAACGTCACCGTCGAGCGCGACCTGGCCCGGTTCAAGCGCTCGGTGGACCAGCGCTGGGGCGAGCTCGTCTACGACGGCCTGTGGTTCTCGCCGCTGAAGAAGGCGCTCGACGTCTTCATCGCCGAGGCCCAGGAGCACGTCACCGGCGAGATCCGGATGACCCTGCACGGCGGCCGGGCCACCGTCACCGGCCGGCGCTCCGAGGCGTCGCTGTACGACTTCAACCTCGCCACCTACGACACCGGCGACACTTTCGACCAGTCCCTGGCCAAGGGCTTCGTCGAGCTGTGGAGCCTGCCCTCCAAGATCGCCGCGGCCCGGGACGCCCGGCTGGGCTGATCGGATGACGGATGTCCGGCGGATCCCGTCCAACCTGGGCGCGGGACCCGCCGGACATCCTTTAGGGTCGCGGATTGAACTCGGAGGGAGAAGACGGTGACTGATGGTGGCAAGCCGATGCGGTTGTGGGGCGGCAGGTTCGAGGGAGGACCGGCCGACGCGCTGACCAGGCTCTCGGTGAGCGTGCACTTCGACTGGCGGCTGGTGCCGTACGACCTGCTGGCCTCGCGCGCGCACGCCCGGGTGCTGCACCGCGCCGGGCTGCTCACCGAGGACGAGCTGGGACGCATGATCGGCGCCCTGGACGACCTGGAGCAGGCCTGCAAGTCGGGCGAGTTCCGGCCGACCGTGGCCGACGAGGACGTGCACACCGCTCTGGAGCGCGGCCTGCTGGAGCGTCTGGGCACACTCGGCGGCAAGCTCCGCGCCGGCCGGTCCCGCAACGACCAGATCGCCACCGACCTGCGGCTGTACCTGCGCGACCACGTCAGGACCATCGTGTCCCGCCTGGTCGAGCTGGAGACCGCGCTGATGAGCCAGGCCGAGGAGCACGCGGAGACGGCCGCCCCCGGCATGACCCACCTGCAGCACGCGCAGCCGGTCTCCTTCGGGCACCAGCTCCTGGCGCACGTCCACGCCTTCGCCCGCGACATCGACCGGCTGCGCGACTGGGACCGGCGCGCGGCGGTCTCCCCGCTCGGCTCCGGCGCGCTGGCGGGCTCCTCGCTCCCGCTGGACCCGCAGGCCGTCGCCGCCGAGCTCGGCTTCGACTCCGCGGCCCCCAACTCGATGGACGCGGTCGCCGACCGGGACTTCGCCGCCGAGTTCCTGTTCTGCGCGGCGATGATCGGCACGCACCTGTCGCGGCTGGGCGAGGAGATCGTCCTGTGGGCCTCGCAGGAGTTCCGCTGGATCGAGATGGACGACGCCTACTCCACCGGCTCGTCGATCATGCCGCAGAAGAAGAACCCGGACGTCGCCGAGCTCGCCCGCGGCAAGAGCGGCCGCCTCATCGGCAACCTCATGTCGCTGCTGACGACGCTCAAGGGCCTGCCGCTGACCTACAACCGCGACCTGCAGGAGGACAAGGAGCCGGTGTTCGACTCCGTCGACACCCTGCTGCTCGTCCTCCCGGCTGTGGCGGGGCTGGTCGCCACCATGCGGGTCAACACCGCCAAGCTCGAGGCCTCGGCCCCCGACGGGTTCGCCCTGGCCACCGACCTGGCCGAGCTGCTGGTCCGCAGGGGGGTGGCGTTCCGCGACGCGCACGAGGCGGTCGGCCACCTGGTGGTGTGGTGCCAGGTCAACGACAAGGACTTCGGCGAGCTCACCGACGAGGAGCTCGCCAAGGTCTCGCCGCACTTCACGCCCGACTCGCGTGAGGTCCTGTCGGTGCCCGGCGCGCTGGCGGCTCGCAAGGCGCACGGCGGCACGGCCCCCGACCGGGTCCGGGACCAGCTCGTGGCCCTGCGCGAGGTCGTCGACGCCCAGGCCGCATGGGCGAGCGGAAGCTGACGTCCCCGGGCGGACCCGGCGAGCACCGGCTCACCGGGTCCGCGCCGCTGGATCGCGCCTTCTTCGACCGTCCCGCGCACGAGGTCGCCCCGGACCTGCTGGGACGGGTGCTCGTGCACGGTCCGGTGGCGCTGAGGCTGACCGAGGTCGAGGCGTACGGCCTGCCGGGGGAGGACCCCGCGGCCCACACCTACCGGGGACTGACGCCGCGCAACGCGGTGATGTTCGGACCACCGGGGCACCTGTACGTCTACTTCACCTACGGCATGCATTTCTGCGCCAACCTGGTCTGCCTCCCCGAGGGGATCGGCTCGGGCGTCCTGCTGCGGGCCGGAGAGGTGACAGCCGGGATCGAGACCGCCACGGCGCGGCGGAGCGCGGGTACGAGCCGTGCCGTACCGGCGCGGGAGCTGGCACGCGGACCGGCACGGCTGGCCGTGGCGCTCGGCTTCACCCGCGAACACAACGGGCTCGACGCCTGCCCGCCCGGTGGAGCGGACGCGATCGGGAAGGGCTCGTCCGCCGGAGCGGGCGCGGGGACGGATCTGCCGGAGCCGCTGGCCGTACTCCCGGGAGAGCCGCCCGGCGCGGACCTGATCAGATCGGGGCCGCGCACCGGAGTCTCGTCGGGGAAGGAGACCCCCTGGCGGTTCTGGATCGACGGCGATCCCACGGTCTCGCCGTACCGTCCGCACGTCCCGCGCCGCAGGTCGTCCTGAACACCGCCGGCAGCGGGTCGCGCGCCTGGCGGGGAGGGTTTCGAGTGGCGCAAGGGTGGCGCGATCGGGCAGGCTGTAGGCAAGCCGTACAAGACCCTCCGAGCATTGGAAAGCAAGGATCGTGACCGACATTCTGGATGACCTCGCCTGGCGCGGCCTGATCGCGCAGTCCACCGACATCGACGCCCTGCGGGCGGCGATGGCTGAGGGTCCGATCACGGTCTATTGCGGTTTCGACCCGACCGCGCCCTCCCTGCACGTCGGCAACCTGGTCCCGCTGCTGACCCTGGCCCGGCTGCAGAAGGCCGGTCACCGCGCCATCGGCCTGGTGGGTGGCGCGACGGGTCTGATCGGCGACCCGAGCGGCCGCAGCACGGAGCGCTCGCTCAACTCCTCCGAGGTCGTGGCCGAGTGGGTCGCGCGCATCCGGGTCCAGGTGGAGAAGTTCCTGGACCTCTCCGACGAGTCCCGCGGGTTCATGGTGAGCAACCTCGACTGGACCGAAGGCATGTCCGCGATCGCCTTCCTGCGCGACGTGGGCAAGCACTTCCCGGTCAACCGCATGCTCGCCCGCGAGTCGGTCTCGGCCCGGCTGGGCGGGGACGGGCTCAGCTACACGGAGTTCAGCTACCAGATCCTGCAGGCCAACGACTACCTCGAGCTGCACCGGCGGCACGGGTGCTCGCTGCAGATCGGCGGCAGCGACCAGTGGGGCAACATCACCGCGGGCACCGATCTCATCCGCCGGGTGACCGGCGAGCACGTGCACGCGCTGACCGTGCCGCTGATCACCAAGGCGGACGGCACCAAGTTCGGCAAGACCGCCGGCGGCGCGGTCTGGCTCAACCCCGAGATGACCTCGGCGTACGCGTTCTACCAGTTCTGGTTGAACGCCGACGACCGCGACGTGGTGAAGTTCCTCAAGATCTTCAGCTTCCGGTCCCGTGAGGAGATCGAGGAGTTGGAGAAGGCCGCGACCGAGCGTCCCGCGGCTCGCGAGGCGCAGCGCGCGCTGGCGGAGGAGTTCACCACTCTGCTGCACGGCGCGGACGAGTGCGCCGCGGTGATCGCGGCCTCGGCGGCGCTGTTCGGCAGGGGAGCGCTGGACGAGCTGCCCGCGCACACGCTCGGGGCGGCGCTGGCGGAGGTGCCGCGCGCGGAGGTGTCGGCGCTGGGCGCTCCGTTCGTCGACCTGCTCGCCGAGAGCGGCCTGGTGAAGTCGAAGTCCGAGGCCCGCCGAGCCGTCAAGGAGGGCGGGGCCTACCTCAACAACGCCAAGGTCACCGACGAGGCCTACGTGCCGGTGCCCGAGGACCTGCTGCACGGCCGTTACCTGGTCCTGCGCCGCGGCAAGACGTTCGGCGCGGTCGAGGTCATCTGACCCGGCCCGTCACTCGGTACGGCAAACGCCCCGGCTCCGGTCGGGGCGTTTGCCGTACCAAACGGTAACGTTCTGGTGGCGAAGGACGGCCGGCTCGTCCCAGAGCCGGGATGACCTGCGGGTTCGTCAAGAGTGGCTGATTTGACGGGGGTTCGCGCGCCGCCTATGGTTTCCAGGTGCCCGGGAGCGAGCCGGACGCCTGAGACGGCGGACGGGCCTCGGGACAGATCCCCTTCTGAACGAACCTCGGTGTTCGATCTTTGTGCATGTCGCCGGAAAATCGGCTCATTGGACAAGGCGCGAATGGCAAGGTAAGTTAGAAGGGTTGCTCCGGAGACGGAGTGGTCGCGATCCGGATGGATCGCCCGAAACGGGTCAGTTTGACACGAAACGGGCGGATCTGCTAGGATGGTGACACGGAATGGAACGCCCCGCAGGTCGGGACCGAAGGAGTTCGGGTCCCGCGCCGACGGTGTACGCGTCCGTTTCTTGAGAACTCAACAGTGTGTTAAAAGCCAGTGCATGAAGCACAACCCCGTCCCACCCACCACGCGTGGGAGGACGGAATTCCTTTGGTTGATACACCCGCCGCGCGGCCATGACGGCTGCGGTGGCGGTGTGCTTTCAGCCGGGAACAACTCGAAAACATTGTTTGGAGAGTTTGATCCTGGCTCAGGACGAACGCTGGCGGCGTGCTTAACACATGCAAGTCGAGCGGAAAGGCCCTTCGGGGTACTCGAGCGGCGAACGGGTGAGTAACACGTGAGTAACCTGCCCCTGACTCTGGGATAAGCCTGGGAAACCGGGTCTAATACCGGATACGACCACCGGCGGCATCGCCTGGTGGTGGAAAGTTTTTCGGTCAGGGATGGACTCGCGGCCTATCAGCTTGTTGGTGAGGTAGTGGCTCACCAAGGCGACGACGGGTAGCCGGCCTGAGAGGGCGACCGGCCACACTGGGACTGAGACACGGCCCAGACTCCTACGGGAGGCAGCAGTGGGGAATATTGCGCAATGGGCGAAAGCCTGACGCAGCGACGCCGCGTGGGGGATGACGGCCTTCGGGTTGTAAACCTCTTTCAGCAGGGACGAAGTTGACGTGTACCTGCAGAAGAAGCGCCGGCTAACTACGTGCCAGCAGCCGCGGTAATACGTAGGGCGCAAGCGTTGTCCGGAATTATTGGGCGTAAAGAGCTCGTAGGTGGCTGGTCGCGTCGGATGTGAAAGCTCGGGGCTTAACCCCGGGTCTGCATTCGATACGGGCCGGCTAGAGGTAGGTAGGGGCAAGCGGAATTCCTGGTGTAGCGGTGAAATGCGCAGATATCAGGAGGAACACCGGTGGCGAAGGCGGCTTGCTGGGCCTTACCTGACGCTGAGGAGCGAAAGCGTGGGGAGCGAACAGGATTAGATACCCTGGTAGTCCACGCTGTAAACGTTGGGCGCTAGGTGTGGGGACCTTCCACGGTTTCCGTGCCGTAGCTAACGCATTAAGCGCCCCGCCTGGGGAGTACGGCCGCAAGGCTAAAACTCAAAGGAATTGACGGGGGCCCGCACAAGCGGCGGAGCATGTTGCTTAATTCGACGCAACGCGAAGAACCTTACCAAGGCTTGACATCGCCCGGAAACACCCAGAGATGGGTGCCTCTTCGGACCGGGTGACAGGTGGTGCATGGCTGTCGTCAGCTCGTGTCGTGAGATGTTGGGTTAAGTCCCGCAACGAGCGCAACCCTTGTTCCATGTTGCCAGCAGCATCCTTCGGGGTGGCTGGGGACTCATGGGAGACTGCCGGGGTCAACTCGGAGGAAGGTGGGGATGACGTCAAGTCATCATGCCCCTTATGTCTTGGGCTGCAAACATGCTACAATGGCCGGTACAGAGGGTTGCGATACCGTGAGGTGGAGCGAATCCCTAAAAGCCGGTCTCAGTTCGGATTGGGGTCTGCAACTCGACCCCATGAAGTCGGAGTCGCTAGTAATCGCAGATCAGCAACGCTGCGGTGAATACGTTCCCGGGCCTTGTACACACCGCCCGTCACGTCACGAAAGTCGGCAACACCCGAAGCCCGTGGCCCAACCCGCAAGGGGGGGAGCGGTCGAAGGTGGGGCTGGCGATTGGGACGAAGTCGTAACAAGGTAGCCGTACCGGAAGGTGCGGCTGGATCACCTCCTTTCTAAGGAGCACCGACCCACGATCACTCCGTCAGGGGTTCGCCTCTGACGCGGTCACGGGTCCATGTCGCGGTCACCAGCGAACGTCTGGTGCGCGGCGCGCTCATTAGTGGAGCACTGGCTACTCAACCAGGCCGGATCATCCGGGCCGCTAGTACCGCCTCGTCTCTCCTTCACGGGAGGGTCGGGGAGTGGGAACGCCGGTTTCGGGGGCTGGGCTGGTTGGACACACTGTTGGGTCCTGAGGGAACGGACCGGATGCGGAGTCCACCGCTGCGTGTGGTGGGCTTCGTGGTCTGTTGGGCCTCTGGACGGGACCGGTCTTCTGTCATACCGCTTGCCTGTGAGGGTGGGGTCTGGTGGCGGGTCTGATCTGGTTGCTGTTTGTTGTTTGAGATTTGCATAGTGGACGCGAGCATCTTTGTGGCCAAGTTTTTTAGGGCACACGGTGGATGCCTTGGCATCAGGAGCCGATGAAGGACGTGGGAGGCTGCGTTAAGCCTCGGGGAGTCGCCAACCAGACGTTGATCCGGGGATGTCCGAATGGGGAAACCCAGCACCCGTCATGGGGTGTTGCCTCCGCCTGAATGTATAGGGCGGTTGGTGGTAACGCGGGGAAGTGAAACATCTCAGTACCCGTAGGAAGAGAAAACAACATGTGATTCCGTGAGTAGTGGTGAGCGAAAGCGGATGAGGCTAAACCGTATGCGTGTGATAGCCGGCAGGCGTTGCGTGTGCGGGGTTGCGGGACCCTCTTACGGTTTCTGCCGAGACCGTGAACAGTGATAAATCCAGTGGGTAGTCGAAAGCTCTGGGAAGGGCTGCCGTAGACCGTGAGAGCCGGGTAGGCGAAACCTGTTGGACTGTTGGAGGGGATCCCAAGTAGCACGGGGCCCGAGAAATCCTGTGTGAATCTGCCAGGACCACCTGGTAAGCCTAAATACTCCCTGATGACCGATAGTGAACTAGTACCGTGAGGGAAAGGTGAAAAGCGCCCCGGTGAGGGGTCGTGAAATAGTACCTGAAACCGTGTGCCTACAAGCCGTAGGAGCGTAACCATCTTCGGGTGGTTGTGATGTGACTGCGTGCCTTTTGAAGAATGAGCCTGCGAGTTATGGTGTGTGGCGAGGTTAACCCGTGTGGGGGAGCCGTAGGGAAACCGAGTCTGAATAGGGCGTTTGAGTCGCATGCTGTAGACCCGAAGCGGAGTGATCTAGGCATGGGCAGGTTGAAGCGTGGGTAAGCCTGCGTGGAGGACCGAACCCACCAGGGTTGAAAACCTGGGGGATGACCTGTGTTTCGGGGTGAAAGGCCAATCCAACTCCGTGATAGCTGGTTCTCCCCGAAATGCATTTAGCTGCAGCGTCACGTGTTTCTTGCCGGAGGTAGAGCACTGGATGGCCGATGGGCCCGACAAGGTTACTGACGTCAGCCAAACTCCGAATGCCGGTAAGTGAGAGCGTGGCAGTGAGACTGCGGGGGATAAGCTCCGTAGTCGAGAGGGAAACAGCCCAGACCACCGACTAAGGCCCCTAAGCGTGTGCTAAGTGGGAAAGGATGTGGAGTCGCAGTGACAACCAGGAGGTTGGCTTAGAAGCAGCCACCCTTGAAAGAGTGCGTAATAGCTCACTGGTCAAGTGATTCCGCGCCGACAATGTAGCGGGGCTCAAGTACACCGCCGAAGTCGTGGCATTCACACATTTAAGCCTGGCAGGGTTTCCTGTCTGGGTGTGTGGATGGGTAGGGGAGCGTCGTGCGGCCGGCGAAGCAGCCGAGTGATCGAGTTGTGGAGGCCGTGCGAGTGAGAATGCAGGCATGAGTAGCGAATCAGAAGTGAGAAACTTCTGCGCCGGATGACCAAGGGTTCCTGGGCCAGGCTAATCCGCCCAGGGTAAGTCGGGACCTAAGGCGAGGCCGACAGGCGTAGTCGATGGACAACGGGTTGATATTCCCGTACCCGCTGTGATGCGCCCATATCGAATCCAGTGATACTAAGGGTCCTTAAGCCCCTGACGCCCTTCGGGGTGTGGGTGAGGCTGAACGCCCGGCCTGATCTGGTAGTAGGTAAGCGATGGGGTGACGCAGGAAGGTAGCCCATCCCAGGCGGTGGTTGTCCTGGGGTAAGCATGTAGGGAGAGAGGTAGGCAAATCCGCCTCTCGTGTTCCTGAGATGTGATGCCGAGCCGATTGTGGCGAAGTGGGTGATCCTATGCTGCCGAGAAAAGCCTCTAGTGAGTGTCATGGCGGCCCGTACCCGAAACCGACTCAGGTGGTCAGGTAGAGAATACCAAGGCGATCGGGTGAACTGTGGTTAAGGAACTCGGCAAATTGCCCCCGTAACTTCGGGAGAAGGGGGGCCTTCGCTGGTGACGAACCTTTGCGTTCTGAGCTGGTGGGGGTCGCAGAGGCCAGGGGGAAGCGACTGTTTACTAAAAACACAGGTCCGTGCGAAGTCGTAAGACGATGTATACGGACTGACGCCTGCCCGGTGCTGGAACGTTAAGGGGACCGGTTAGCGGGATCTTCGGATCCTGCGACGCTGAGAACTTAAGCGCCAGTAAACGGCGGTGGTAACTATAACCATCCTAAGGTAGCGAAATTCCTTGTCGGGTAAGTTCCGACCTGCACGAATGGCGTAACGACTTCCCCGCTGTCTCAACCGCAGACCCGGCGAAATTGCACTACGAGTAAAGATGCTCGTTACGCGCAGCAGGACGGAAAGACCCCGGGACCTTCACTACAGCTTGACATTGGCGTTTGGAGCGTCTTGTGTAGGATAGGTGGGAGACGGTGAAGCTCGGACGCTAGTTCGGGTGGAGTCATTGGTGAAATACCACTCTGGTCGTTTTGAACGTCTAACTTCGGTCCGTGATCCGGATCAGGGACCGGGTCTGGTGGGTAGTTTAACTGGGGCGGTTGCCTCCTAAAGAGTAACGGAGGCGCCCAAAGGTTCCCTCAGCCTGGTTGGCAATCAGGTGTCGAGTGTAAGTGCACAAGGGAGCTTGACTGTGAGACCGACGGGTCGAGCAGGAGCGAAAGCTGGGACTAGTGATCCGGCGGTGGCATGTGGAAGCGCCGTCGCTCAACGGCTAAAAGGTACCCCGGGGATAACAGGCTGATCTTCCCCAAGAGTCCATATCGACGGGATGGTTTGGCACCTCGATGTCGGCTCGTCGCATCCTGGGGCTGGAGTAGGTCCCAAGGGTTGGGCTGTTCGCCCATTAAAGCGGTACGCGAGCTGGGTTTAGAACGTCGCGAGACAGTTCGGTCCCTATCCGCTGCGCGCGCAGGAGACTTGAAAGGGGCTGTCCCTAGTACGAGAGGACCGGGACGGACGAACCTCTGGTGTGCCAGTTGTTCCGCCAGGAGCACGGCTGGTTGGCTACGTTCGGAAGGGATAACCGCTGAAAGCATCTAAGCGGGAAGCTCGCCTTGAGATGAGGTCTCCCACCCTGTGAGGGGGTAAGGCTCCCGGTAGACGACCGGGTTGATAGGCCGGAAGTGGAAGCGCAGTAATGTGTGGAGCTGACCGGTACTAATAGGCCGAGGACTTGACCACAAAGTTTATGCTTGGTTTCTGCAGCGCTCTGTATCCTTCGCCGGGTCCGGAGCAGCGCGGAACCAGGGTTCTTGCCCGCGTCCACTATGCGATTCTGAAACAGCAAACACCGCGCGTGTGTTCGTGTGCGGGTTTGATGGTTTCATAGGGTTACGGCGGTTATGGCGAAGGGGAAACACCCGGTTACATTCCGAACCCGGAAGTTAAGCTCTTCAGCGCCGATGGTACTGCACTCGGGAGGGTGTGGGAGAGTAGGTCGCCGCCGGACAATCTTTCATTGAGGGCCCTCGCCTTTTGGCGGGGGCCTTCGTGTTTTCCCGGGGATGTTTCCGGGTGTGTTTCCCCGGGGGGTGTTGTCTCCCGGGGGGTGTTCTCCTCTCCTCCGGCGGGGTGTGGGGTTCTTGCCGGGGCGGGGGTGCGGGCTCTGGGAGGGGCTGAGGCTCTTTCCGGGGGTGGGAATCCTTCTGTCGGCGGGGTTCTCCGCCGGGGGGATCACTTCCCGGACATGGCCCCTTCGGGCATGTCCTCCCAGAGCGCCTTCCACCCAGATCAGGGCCATGGCGACAGGGCTTCTTCTCTGACCGGCCCGATCTTGCGCTTTGGATCACTCCACGTCGTGGTGGGGAGTCAGCAGATCCCTGAAAGGCGGAGCAGGCTCCTGCGATCTGCCGGGATGTAGGGCGTGGGGACTTTGAGTAGCTTGCTACGCTGGAGATGCCGGGCCACCCCCTACCACGGGCGGCCTTCCTCGCGCCACACCACGACAGGGCGGGCCAGCGAGAGCGAACGGGGCGCATCCCGCGGCCGAAGACCGCCCACGCAGCGAATCGTCCCAATGACAAGACGGGGACGCGCTCGCAGAGTAAGCATATGAAATGGACCAGAAGTGAACAGTGATAACGGGCGTGACGGCGCAGGCCGCCGCGAAGAGGGCGAGAACCGCGGAACAGGCGGCCAGGGAGGCTACCGGGCGGGTGGCGGCAGGGGACGTCCTGGAGACGGTCCCCGATACGGCGAGCGCCGTGAGGGGCGTTCTGAGGGGTCATCAGGCTCAGGAAACCGAGGAGACCGCCCGTTCAACCGTGAGGGTGGACAGCGTTCCTACGGGGATCGTGACCAGGCGCGTGGTCAGTACGGGCCGCGTGGCGGTGGTGAGCGTCGTCCGTTCAACCGCGATGACCGTCCTGGTGGCGGGTA
>NZ_JABTEZ010000004.1 GCF_015711605.1 Planomonospora sp. ID67723
CGGCCACGGTGTAGGTGGTGGTGCCGGGGGTGAGTTGATCCAGAAACCACAGCCGTTGCTGGGCCGATGACAGCGGGATCCGTTCGGGCCGCGCACCCTCCCACAGTGCCGACCGTTCCCCTCCACGTGGCGTCGGCCGTTCCTCCTCGCGCGGACCGGCCTCGTCCCCCTCACCCACAGCAGGTCGTTCATCCTGTTGCATGATGAAAGCCGCTTGGCGGGCCAGATCGGCCAGAGGCGTCCCGGCGAGCATGTCGGCGACGGGAAGCGACACGCCCAGGGAGGTCTCGACGCGGTGCTGGAGGGTGACCGCCATCAGGGAGTCGAAACCCAGGCTGACCAGCGACCGGTCGGTGGCGACCCGATCCTCGGGGATGTCCAACGCCTCACCGACCGCCGCCCGCAGGTAAGCCTCGATGGCTGCGGCGTCGAGCGACGAAACGATCTCGGTCATCAGGCCACGTCCTCTCCGGCTTGCGCCACCGGCAAGACGGGCAACTTCTCTTCGAGGAAGAGCCGGCGACACAGGCCGCGCTGGAGTTTCCCGTTGGAGGTCTTCGGCACCGATCTGCTGCGGACCAGCGTCACCGCGTGCAGGGACAGGCCGTGCTCCTCCGCCACGGCTTGCCTGATGGCCGAGCGAACCTCCTCGATCCGCGCCGGGTCATGGCTCGGGGAGAGTTCCGCGACGACCACCAGTTGCTCGCTGCCGTCCACTTCGACGGTGAAGGCCGCGACGCCGCGCGGACGCACCGTCGGGTGGGCGCGCGTCACGCAGTCCTCGATGTCCTGCGGGTAGTGGTTGCGACCCCTGATGATCAGAACGTCCTTCACCCGGCCGGTGACGAACAGCTGCCCCTGCCACAGGAAGCCGAGGTCCCCGGTCCGGAGGAAGTCGCCGGTGACTCCCGGCAACCTGGTCTGGAACGCCTCCTGCCCCTTGTCGTTCCAGTAGCCCGCGGCCACGCTCTCGCCCGCCACGACGATCTCGCCGATGCGTCCGTCGGGCAGCGGTTCGAAGGTCGAGGTGTCGACGATCCGCACGTCCAGCTCGGGGGCGGGACCGCCGCATCCGACCAGCCAGGTGTCGCCCGCCTCGTCGGGCTCGAAGGAACGTTCCTCCAGGGATCTGACGGAGGTCCGCGCGGTGACGGTCGGCGCCCCGGCCGGGCCGCCGGAGATGAACAGGGTCGTCTCGGCCATGCCGTAGCACGGGTACCACGCCTCAGGGCGGAATCCCGACGACGCGAAGCACGCGGCGAACTGGTCGAACGTCCGCTTCCTGATCGGCTCGGAGCCGGAGAACGCGATCGACCATGTGCTCAGGTCCAGTGGGGCCGTCGTTCCCTCCTGGAAGCGCCGCACGCACAGCTCGAACGCGAAGTCGGGTCCACCGCTCACCGTGGCGCCGTACTGGGAGATCAGCTCCAGCCAGTGCAGCGGCCGCTGCAAGAAGTCGAGCGGCGTCATCAGGACGGCGGGGAACCCCCGGTACAGCGGTTGCAGGATCCCGCCGACGAGCCCCATATCGTGGTACGGCGGCAGCCAGCTCACGCACACCGACTCCTCGGTCACGCCCATCCGCGAGGCGATGACGGAGGAGTTGTGCATCAGGTTGCCGTGCGTCACCACGACGCCCTTGGGATCACCGGTCGACCCGGACGTGTACTGCAGGAACGCGATGTCACCCGGCACGGGCAGCGGGCCGGTGAGCTCCTCGTCGGCGGCGAACGCGAAGTCCTCGACGGCCACTTGGCGCAGGCCCCGTAGCGGGCCTTCCCCGGCCTGCGCCGAGACCAGGGCGAGCACCGGCGCGTCGGCCAGCAGGACGCTCGGCGACGCGTCGTCGACGATCCCCAGCAGCCGGGACAGGCTGCGGCTGTTGGTCGGCGGGTACACGGGAACCGCGATGAGCCCGGCGTAGAGCGAGGCGGCGAACGCCACGACGAAGTGGGCGCCGGGGGAGCACATGACGAGGACGCGGTCGCCGGGCTCCGCCATCTGCCGCAGGCCGACGGCCAGCGCCCGGGCCCGGCGCTCCAGCTCGCGGTAGGTCAGTTCTCCCGAACTCGCGTCGGTGGGGAAGAGATAGGCCTTTCCGCCGCCGCTCTCGTGTGCGCGGTGGCGAATGATGTCGACCAGAGTGCTCGGCCGGAAACTCGTCATCTTGTCATTCCCCTAATCCCGGAACCATTCGAGCTGACCAAGGGCGATCGAGAGATCGCCGTCGACGGAGAGGGCTCCCCTGCCGAACGCGTCGACGGGATCGGCCTTGCCGCCGGTGATCATCAAGTAGTCGCGGAGCGTCGTGGTGATCTTGACGTCGGCGCGCTCCTCGCCACCGGGCACGGCCAGGCAGCGGCTGCCCGAGACCTGGATCTGCCAGCGGTGGGTGCCGGACTCCGAGACGAGGCGGTACTCGATCACCGCGTCCTCCCCGACCGCCTTCTCCGGGCGGAAGGAGTCCTGCATGTTGTTGAAGATGCCGGCGAGCACGACGTGCTCCCTGTCGCGCTGCCCTTGCGGGGGGATCCGGACATACCGCGAGGCGGTGAACTCGGGGATCTCGCCCCCGGCGCGTTCCACCGTCCGCACGGCTTCCGGCACGTCGACCCACTCGCCCGTCGACCAGTCGCGCGACAGCTCGTCCCAGCCGGGCACCGGGCCGTGCATGTGGGGGAGCAGCGCGTCGGCGGGGAGCGGTTGCGCGGCCGACTGCCAGCGGTAGTCCCCTGACAGGCGCAGCCGTTCTGTCGTGTTGGGCAGCGCTGCGTGCGCCGTGAGGCAGTGGAAGATCAGCACGTCCCCGACTCGGTAGTCCGTGGTGGCCCAGGCGTCGTCGTCGAGGTCCACCCGGTGCAGGCGCGCCACGACGCCCTCGTTCTGGGACCCGGTGAGGATCGCCAGCCCGCCGAGGTCCCGCGGGCAGTCGACGAAGGGGATCCACGAGGTGAACATGTCGGGCACGCCCTCGACCACGAAGTCCTGGTGGGCGTAGATGCCGGGCGTCGTGCCCAGGCGGGTGGGCCACACCATCCGGCCGACCTTGCGCGGGTGCGAGAAGACATCGTCACCGATCAGGTCGCGCATCACCGCGGTCAGGGCGGGCTGGTGGACCAGCGCGTGAAAGTACTCGTGCCGCTGCAGCGCGATGTAGCCGCCGAAAAAATTGGCGTTCTTGAAATCCCGGGCCGGCGGCTCCAGCGGGGCCTCGTCCGGTGGGAAGCCGTCCTTCAGCCACCCTTCGGCCTGAAGTGCGGAAAGTGTGTCGAGCGCGAGTCCCCTGATCGGCTCCGGATCGAGAAGTCCGCGAAAGAAAAGGTATCCGTCCTCCGCGATCCTCTGCCTCATCGCCTGCGGGTCGCGAATAATTCCGGATGATTCTTTCAGATCGCGCATCTGGTTCCTTTCGTTACTCGGCCGTGTTCAGCCGACCGTGCGACCGGCAGCGCTCACATCGTGAAAACGTGAATGATCCGAATTCTTCAGTCATGGAATTCGATGGGCTGCGGCATCTTCTGGTGGGCAGCCGACGTCGCGGTCAGCGTAGCGGGGGGTCGGGCCGGGGAGTAGTTAGGGAAAACCCTGAGGAGTCCGGACCGGCTTCTGGGCCGCCTGCGGGCGTGGGCCCAAAGCGGGTGTTTCTGCAGGAAGAAGCATTTCGGTGATGAAGGTTGAAGCATTGATTAATGACTCCGCGTAATGGCGGCCATCTATTTGAGTCATCATCCGACGTCGCCGCTAATCTTCATTGACAAGCCTGAAGATGTCATGCATGATCCCGGAGTTAGATCTTGTGGTACTGATTTCCATGGGGGCGCGGCAGGTGGCCGTGTGATTTCCATCTCGATTGACAGCGCGTCGCGAGAATCGCTTTAGCTGTCTGATGGAGTGATAGGGCTGGACCAGGGATGCGGGGAGTAGAGCGGACGATGATCGGCCGCAAGAGAGAGCTTGAGGTTCTCATGCAGGCGCTCGACGGCCTGCATGACAGAACGATGAGGGGCGTCGAGATCGCAGGTGATCCCGGTGTGGGCAAGACGCTGCTGCTGACCGAGTTCGCCAGGGGGGCGGGAATCCGCGGTCAGGTCGTGCTGGCAAGCCGCGCCTGCGAGCAGCAGCACCACAGGCCGCTCGGCATGGTGATGAGCGCGGTCGACGACCACACGGGACGGCTGGGGAACAGCCCGCAGCGATGGGTCGGCTCCGGCCTCGCCGACGTCCTGTCGAGGGTCTTCCCCACGCTGGTCGGACCGGCCACCCAGCCGTGGCCGGAGCCTCGGCGCGCGGCCCTGTTCCGTGAGGTGCGCGTGCTCTTCGAGGAACTCGCCGAGCCCGACGGCCTGGTGCTGATCTTCGACGACGTGCACTGGGCCGACGAGACCTCCGCCCGGCTCATCGCCCATCTGCTGGAAGACCCGCCGCGCGGGCCCGTGCTCATGGCCGTGGCCCACCGCCCCCGGCAGCTTCCCCCCTTCCTGCGTGCGGCGCTGGCCGGTGCGGGACGCCTCGCCTCCCTCGAACTCGGCCCGCTGAGCGAGAGGGAGGCCCACGAGCTGCTCGGGCCGTGCTTGAGCAGAACCCAACGCCGCACGCTGTACCAAGCCAGCGGCGGCGTTCCCTTCTACCTGGAGGGGCTGGCCGCCGGGCGGGACGAGCCCAGCGGGCTGTCGACGACGGCGGCGGCGGCCGTACGCGCTGAGCTCGCCGGGCTCTCACCGCAGCAGCTCCTGGTGGCCCAGGCGGCGGCGGTGGTGGACGACCAGTTCGGCCCGCCTCTGGTGGCCGAGCTGGTCCAGCTCCCCTTGCCCGAGGTCCGGGAGATCTTCGCGTCGCTGACCCGACGCGACCTGATCCGCGAGACCGAACCCGCCGGCTTCTCCTACCGGCACCCGCTCGTCCGCCAGGTGGTCTACGAGACGACGGGTGTGGCCTGGCGGCTGGCCGCCCACGCCAGGGCTGCCAGCGTGCTGGGGGACGGGGAGAACTCGGTGGTGACCCGCGCGCGGCACGTGGAGCTGGTCGCCAACGTAGGCGACGAGCAGGCGGCCGCGACGCTTGTCGAGGCCGCCAGCAGGATGGTCTCCCGAGCGCCCGCCGAGGCGGCCAACTGGCTGCGCAGCGCGCTCCGCCTCCTTCCCGACTCCGCGGAGGTCTCCTGGCGGCAGGTGGATCTGATGACCGCATTCGCCAAGGCGCTCGCCGCGGGCGGGCGGCTCCAGGAGAGCGGGGACACACTCCACGAGGTCGTCCGCCGCCTGCCCCACGACCAGAAGGTACGGCGGGTGCATGCGGTGGCCATGTGGGCGATGATGCAGCGGCTGCTCGGCCGCCACCGGAAGGCGCGCGCCCTGCTGCTCAAGGAATTGGAGGGCTTCCCCGCCGGGGGCGTGCCCGAGACGGCCGCCCTCAAGCTGGAACTCGTCGCCGCCGCCCTGCTCGGCGAGGTGGGCGTCGCCGAGCAGGAGCAGCTCAAGGAGCTGGTGACCGCGGTGGACAGCCATCCCGACCCGGTGCTGCGGGCCGCCGGTCTCGCCCTGGTCGCCCTGGTCGGCAGCGTCATAGGCCGGTTCGAGCAGAGCGAGACCACGCTCTCCCGGGCCGCGCGGATGGTCGACGACCTGTCCGACGACCAGCTCGCCCGCAGGATCGACACCGTCATCTGGGTGGGCTGGGGAGAGATCTTCAACGACCGCTACATCAGAGCCAAGCGTCATCTCAACCGAGGACTGAACCTGGCCCGCTCCTCCGGCTCCGCCTCCGGCCTGCCGCGGCTGCTGGTCGCCCTGGCCCGGCTGCACATGACGCTGGGCTGGCTGCCGGAGGCGGCCGAACTCGTCGATGAGGCACTGGAGCTGGCCGAGCTCTCCGGCAGCGACGACCTGCGCACGATGGCGCTGACCGTACAGTGCCAGCTCGCCGCCGCGAGCGGAGACCTCGATACGGCGCTCCGTGCCGGCGGCCAGGCGACGGAGACGGGCCGGTGGGTCAAGGGCCGGTGGTGGACGTTCGCCTGGCTGGCACTGGCCGAGGCCCGGCTGCTGGCGGGTGACGCGAAGGGCTGCCTGGAGGCGATCGAGCTCGTGGGGGGCGGCCCCGAGCTGCCGGGGGTGGTCGCGGCCGCAAGGCCCGAGGTATTCGAGATGCTCACCCGGGCCGAGCTGGCGGTCGGGCGGCCGGAACGGGCCGAGATGTGGGCCGACCGGGCGGAGGCGGCGGCGGAACGGGGCGCGGCGAGCGGCAAGGCGTTCGCCCTGCTGGCGCAGTCCCGGACGCTGGTCGAGCTCGTCCCCGGCCTGGCCGCCGAGCGGGCCACGACCGCGGCGTCGGCCTTCGCCAGGCTGGGGCGCCACATCGACGCCGGGCGCGCGCGGCTCATGGCGGGCCTGGCGTACACCGCGGCCGGACAGCAGGTGCAGGCCGAGAACGAGCTCGATCGGGCCGAAGTCCTGTTCGAGCAGGCTCAGGCGCGATCCCTGCTGGAGCAGGCTCGCCAGGAGCGGAGCAGGCTCCTCGAGCACACCCCACGGTCGCGCGGCGCGGCCGCCCGGCTCGGCCTGCTGACCAAGCGGGAGACCCAGGTCGCCACGCTGGTCAGCGAGGGCTATACCAACCGCCAGATCGCCCAGCGGCTCGGCGTCACCGACAAAACCGTCGAGGCCCACCTGGCCCGGGTCTTCGCCAAGCTCGGCGTCGCCTCCCGAGCGGCGGTCGCAGTCCTGGTCGTCCAGACGGTCGAGGCGGTGTAGGTGAATTCAGTCATGGAGTCCGCCCGGACGACCGGGGCGGTGTGAGGGGAATTGTCTGTGGAGCTCGGGGATGCCGTTTTGTGGTTCGGGCACGTTGCGGCCATTCTGCTGGTCAGCATGGGGGTCGCCTTCGTAGGCGGGAGGCTTGCCCGCGTGCTCGGCCAGCCGGTGGTGATCGGTGAGGTGGGGGTGGGGCTGCTCGCCGGCCCCGCGCTGCTCGCGGTCGGCGGGCCCGAGTTCACGGCGGCCCTGCTGCCGCCCGGACCGCTGGACGCGGTGCGGGCGGTGGGACATGCCGGGCTGCTGCTGTTCCTGGTGGGGGTCGCGCACGAACTGCGGGCGGGATCGATCACCGTGCACGGGCGTTCCCTGTGGTGGGCGGTGGCCGGATCGCTCGGACTACCGCTCGTCGTGGGCTGCCTGCTGGCCGGGTGGATCATCTGGAGCGGCGACGCCGAGCTGCGCGGGCCGGCACCAGACCCGGCCCTCGTGCTGCTGGTGGCGATCTCGCTCGCCGTGACCGCGGTGCCCGTGCTGTCGCGGATCCTGACCGACCGGGAGATCATGCACACGGTCGTGGCCCGCCTGTCCGTGGCCTCCGCGGTGATCATCGATGCGGTCGCGTGGATTCTCCTGTCCGTGGCGATCGGCCTGACCGAAGGGGAAGGAACGGGCAAGGTGGCCGCCCTCGCCGCACTGGCCGTCGGGGGCGGTGCGGCCGCCGTTCTCGCGCACCGGGAACTGGCCCGCGACGGGGCGGTCGGGTTCGGCAGACGATTTCCCCGGCTGGCCGCGACGCTTGCCGCGGCCTGCGCGCTCGGCGCCTCCGCCGCCATGGGGCAGTGGGGGATGACGGATATCTTCGGAGCCTTATTGGTCGGATTCGCCCTGCCGGCGGGCGGGAACTCGGCGGGTGAGGGCTCGCCCTGGGGTGAGGCCGCGCATCGGGTCGCGCGGGTGGGGCGGATGCTTGTGCCCGTGTTCTTCGTCGTGGTCGGTGTCACGGTCTTCGCCGTCCCTTCGGTGACCTTCCCGTGGATGGCGATCGGCGTGGTCACGGTGGCGGGCATCCTCGCCAAAGTGGGCGGCGGGTACCTCGGCGGTCGGCTGGGCGGACTCTCCCACCGGGCGGGGCTGCAGCTCGGCGTGCTGATGAACACCCGCGGGCTGACCGAGCTCGTCGTCCTGCAGGCCGGATACACGGCGAGGATCCTGACGGCGCCGCTGTTCCTGGCCCTGGCGGTCATGACGCTGGTGACCACGGCGATGACGGGTCCGCTCTACGCCCTCCTCGACAGATCCGTCCGATCGGCCGCCCCGGCCACCGTACTGAAGGGCTCGCGATGATTCAGGACTCCCCGCTCGACCGGCTGGCCGATGCGCACCACGAAGCGCAGTGCCGTCTGGACCCCGTGCGCGCGACCCTGTCCGGAACGACGGGGTTCGACGACGCCCTGCCGGACTACTCGCCCGACGGCTGGGCCGAGCGGCTGTCCTTGTGCGAGGCCACTCTGGCCGGGCTCGACGCCCTGCCCGCCGTACAGGACGCTCCGGCAGCCGCGATCCTGCGCGAGCGGCTGGAGGCGGAGGCGGCCTACTTGGGCTCCGGCCTGGCCGCGTCGCTCAACGTCGTGGTCAGCCCGCCCATGCTGATCCGCGAGTGCCTGGGCCAGGCCGACACCGCGGGCGAAGCCGGGGCGCGAAACCTGGAGGCCCGGCTGCGGGCCGTACCCGCCGCCCTGGACGGCTACCTGAGCATGATCGTGGAGGAGGCGGGCAGGGGACGGCCCCCGGCGCGGGAGCAGGCCGAGGTCGTGGCGCTGATCGCCCGGTCCTGGTCGACCGATGCGATGTTCACCGATCTCGCCGCGGACGCGGCGGCCCGGGGCGCCGCGGGCTCGCCTGCGCTCGGCCGCGCGCTCGCCGCCGCCGCCGAGGCGGCGACCGCCGCGTACGCGGACTTCGCGGACGGCCTGGAACGGCGGGCGCTGCCCCGCGCGGTCGACGACGACACCGCGGGTCCGCAGGCCTACGGCATGGCGGCCCGCTACTTCCTCGGGGTCGATATCGACGTGCAGGAGACCTACGCCTGGCTCGCCGAGCGCCTGCATGAGGTGGAGGCGCAGACCCTGGCCCTGGCCGGGGAGTTCGGACCCGGCGCGAACCCGCGCGAGGTCGCCGCCCACCTCGACGCCGACCCGGCCTGGCAGATCGGTGCCGACCGGCTGGAGGGCTGGCTTCGCGAACGGCTCGACCTCGCGTCCGATCTCGTCGGCCGCCACGTGATCGACGTGCCGGTGGAGCTGAAGGCGGTCGAGGCGGTCGTGTCAGGAGAGGGGGGCCCGATCCGCTATCTGCCGCCGACCGCCGACCTCTCCCGCCCCGGCCGGGTGATCTGGCCCTCGTCCGGTGAACCGGCCGTCCCGGTCTGGAGCCAGGTGACGGTCGTGCACCACGAGGGCGTGCCGGGACACCACCTCCAGATGGGGGCCGCTGTCCTCGATCCGGCCCTGCCCGTCTGGCGGCGGCACACCCACGTGCCAGGTCACGCGGAGGGCTGGGCGGTGTACGCGGAGGGTCTCATGTTCGAGCTCGGCGCGCTCGACGGGCCGCCCGCGCTGGGCTACCTGATGGGTCTGCGGGCCAACCTCGCGGTGGCCCTCGCCGACGTCGGCGCCCACACCAGGCTGCCCATGATCTCCGGCGAGCCGTGGACGCGGGACCGGACCGCGGCCTTCCTCCGCGCGCACTCCACGATCGCCGAGCCGATGCTCGACTTCACCGTGCTGCGGGGCAGGGCGTGGCCGGGCCAGGCGCTGACCTACGCGTACGGCGCCAGAGTCTGGCACGACGCCCGCGAGGCCGCGCGTCGGCGGCTGGGTGCCGGATTCGACTCCCGGGCTTTCCACTCCCAGATGCTGGGACTGGGACCGTGCGGCCTGTCGGTGATCGCTGCCGCCTGACGTCCGCATGCACCGGGTACTACAGACGTACCCCGAGGCGCCCGCCATCACCGCGTCGAACGACGCGTCGTCGTCGCGGCCCCGCCGAGCAGTTCCTCTCACTTCCGGACCTCCTCCGGGGCGGCAGACTCTAACCCGCCGGGTGCCTGACCCGGACGACGCCGGGAACGGTGCGGGCCAGCAGGTCGGCGATCCGGTCGGCGTGCTCGCCGCAGCGGCCGTGCAGCTCCGCCACACCGTCCCGGACGGAGACCTCCCACGTGGGCCCGGAAGGGTAGTGCTCGTGCAGCGCGGCGAGCACGTCGGCGCGCAGGTCCTCGTCGGACCGGGCCAGCACGGCCAGCAGGTCGCGGCGGCTGACCATGCCCACCAGGCGCCCGTGCTCGACCACCGGCACGCTCTTGACCCTCTTGCCGACCATGAGGTCGATCAGCGTCACCGCGTCGGTGGCCGGGGTCACGGTCGCCACCTCGGCGGTCATGACCTCCTCGACCAGGAACGGCACGGGCTCGCCGTGTCCCAGCACGGCCCGGGCGCTCGCCCGGGGGTCGCGCTGGAACTCCCCGCGCAGCAGATCCATCTCGCTGACGACGCCCGCCAGGCGTCCGTCCTCGTCCAGGACGGGCGCGGCGGTGACGTCGGCCGCGTACAGCACCCGGACGGCCTGCCGTACCGGATCGGTACGGCGGACCGTGATGACCTGATCGGTCATGACTTCGCGGACCAGCATGGCCACGGCTCCCTCCGGCGTTCGCTCTCCTGCCATCCCATCATCCACCGGGGCTCCGCGCAGAGGCCGCAGGTCCCTGCCGGCAGGGACTTTCGACCACCGCGAGGCGACGGGGAGGTCGCAGGCGGGCGGGACGGCGGCCCCGCTCGCGCGGGAGGGGCCGTAAGGCCCTCCTGCCCGGGACCTTCGGCGTCTGTCGCTCGCGGGTCCGCCGGGAAATCCTGACGGGGAGGAGGCAGATCATGAAGAGCACGCAGTTCACCGCCCACCTCGGTGGGGAGGCCGCCTTCGCGCTCCGTGCGGCGGTGGAGGCCGCCGTGCGGGCGCCGTCGGTGCACAACACCCAGCCGTGGACCTTCGTCATCGAGGACGGGGAGATCGCCCTGCGCGCCGACGCCGACAGGAAGCTCACGCTCAGCGACCCGGCGGGCCGGGAGCTCCTGATCAGTTGCGGCGCGGCCCTGTTCACCGTACGGCTCACGCTGCGCGGGTTCGGCTACGAACCGCTGGTGCGGGTGCTGCCCGACCCCGACCGCCCGTCCCTGGTGGCGACGGTCCGGCTGGGGGAGAGGGGCGAACCCGACGAGCACACCCGGATGCTCCGCGCCGAGATCGAGCGCCGCCGCACCCACCGGGCGGGGTTCACCGAGCTGCCCGTGCCGGACCGGCTCGTCGAGGCGCTCGTCCTCCAGGCGGGTGCCGAGGGGGCGAAACTGACGCCGGTCCGGTCACCGGCGGCTGTCCGGGTGCTTGCGGCGCTCACCTGCGCCGCCCAGGACGTGCAGTCCCAGGACCGCGCGTTCAGCCTGGAGGGGATCCGCTGGGCCCTCCCGCCGGACAGCTCCCGCAAGGACGGCGTCCCGGCGGGGAGCTACCCGAGGGAGGCCGAGCGCACCAGCCCGCACTTCGCCCAGCGGGACTACGCCCACGGCCACCCGTGGGGCAACGACAACGACCAGTCCATGTCCGCATCCACCGGGGTGGTCGTGCTGCTGACCACGCGCGGCGACTCCCGCGAGGACTGGGTCGCGGCGGGGCAGGCGATGCAGCGCGCCCTGCTGCACGCCTCCGCCCACGGGACCGACGCGGCCTTCCACACCCAGGCGCTGGAGATGTTCCACCTGCGGGAGTTCCTGCGTCAGGAGCTCTGCTCGGGAGACTATCCGCAGATGATCATCAGGCTGGGTTTCTCCTTCGACGAGACCGTGAGTGTCCGGCGCCCGGTCGCCGAGGTACTCCAGGAGCGCTGACCGGTCCTTGCTGGAGACCGCTCACCGGGGAACGTGCTCCCAGGAGGGGTCGCGGTAGAGCACCACGGAGGTGCCGCGGAGCAGCTCGTCCGGGGCGGAGACCATGACCAGCTCGCCGGAGGCCTCCAGCCCGCGCAGGATGTCGCGGACCCGGGGCCCGACGGGCAGCCGGCCGACCGGCAGGCCGAGGGCGTCACGCACGGCGTCGGCGACCTCGGAGAGGCGGAACGGCCCGGCCAGCGGGGCGATCACCGCCCGGACGGCCTCGACGCCGATCGCTGTTTCGGCCTCGGCGTGGGCGAGCTGCCACTGCAGCTGCGTCCTGCGCCGGCCGCTCCCCGCGCAGGACGTGCAGCCCTGGCTGTAGCCCGGCACGATGTCCTCGGTCTTGGAACCCAGGCACGTGGTGCACTGGCCGGTCTCCATGGCGTGCAGCTCGGCCGCGGTCCGGTCGCGCAGTTGCGTCCCGCACAGGCAGAGGTAGACCCGGAAGCCGCCGCGGACCAGGACCAGGTCGTCGGCGTCGTCGGGGATCTCCTCCCAGAGCGCGGTGATCGTGTGTTCTCTCATGACTCGTGTGACTCTACCGAGTGGTCGGGGCGGCTTCACCGATCGCCGGCGAGCGTGGCGCGTGAAAGGCGGTCGGCGACGCGGGTGGTCTCCGGCAGCCGGTAGGCGGGGGTCAGGTCGAGTACGTTGCGGCAGGCCGTCTCGAGGTCCGTCCGGTGGCCGACGGAGACGAAGACCGGCTTGACGCCGTCGCGGGTGCGCAGGACCCGGCCGACGACCTCGCCGTCCAGGGTCAGCTCCGTCCAGGAGCCCCTTTCCGGCGCCGGGTCGCGGTAGGCGCCGACGAACGCGGTCTTGCCCACGCCGATCGCGGGCAGGCCGGTGAGCACGCCCAGATGGCAGGCCAGGCCGAAACGGCGGGGGTGGGCCAGGCCGTACCCGTCGCAGACGACCAGCTCCGGGACGACGGTCAGGCGCTCCAGGGCGTCGAGCAGGGCCGGGAGCTCGCGGAAGGCGAGCAGGCCCGGGACGTACTCGAACGCCGTCCGGCCGGTGACGGTCACCTCCTCGAGGACCTCCAGCGTGGCCCCGTCGAGCACGGCCACCGCCGCCGCCAGCCGGTCACCGTCGTAGGCCACGTCCACCCCGGCGACGGTGGCGGGCCGGAGGGGACCGGGCCCGGTCAGGTCCAGCAGCGGCCGGAGCTCGTCCTGGATCGCCTCGGCCTCGGCGGGGGTGCGGGGCATGCGTACCTTCATGCAGCAATGATCGCCCTTCCCGGGGACGGCGGTCGCGGCGGACTACTCCCGGGTGAAGGCGAGCCGGGCGAGCCGGGCGAGCCGGCCCTGCTCGCCCGAGGCCCAGCAGCCGTGGGCGGCCGCTGGCCGCGCCGCCGGGACAGGCCGGACCGTGCCGAGGCCGGAGCCCGGTACGGACCGCTCACCCCCAAGGGCCGTAGGGTGCGAACGCTGGACGGAAGGGGGAGGGGAGCGTGGACGACGGCCTGGTGCCCGCCCGTGCGGTGCGCTCGGCGCCGCTGGTGTTCGCCGCCGGGGCGGCGGTGGGCGTGCTGGGAGGGGTGATCGGCCTGGGCGGTGCGGAGTTCCGGCTGCCGCTGCTGATCGGGGTGTTCGGGTTCGCCGCGCTGTCGGCGGTCATCGTCAACAAGGCGATGAGCCTGATCGTGGTGCTCACCGCGTTGCCCGCCCGCCTGGGCGCCGTCTCGGCGGCGGACCTGGGCGCGCACTGGAGTGTGGTGGTCAACCTGCTGGCCGGGAGCCTGATCGGGGCCTGGGCCGGGGCGTCCTGGGCGGTACGGATGCGCAGTGCGACCTTGTGCAAGGTGCTGGCGGCCCTGATGGTGCTCATGGCCGGCGCTCTGGTGCTCACCCACACCACCGCTCTGGGCACGCCGACCCTGCCCGGCCCGCTTCAGGCGGTCATCGGAGCCGTGGCCGGGTTCGGCATCGGCGTGGTAGCGGCGATCATGGGCGTGGCCGGCGGCGAGTTGCTGATCCCCACGATCGTGCTGCTGTATCCGGTGGACATCAAGACCGCCGGCAGCCTGTCGCTGCTGGTGTCCCTGCCCACCATGCTGGTCGCCTTCGCCCGCTACAGCCGCGATGGCAGCTTCGCCGTCCTGGGCGCCAGCCCGCGCTTCATCGCGGTCATGGCCGCAGGCTCGATCACCGGCGCACTGCTGGGGGGGCTGCTGCTCGGCGTCATCCCCGACCTGGTCCTCATCCCCGTCCTCGCCGTCGTCCTCCTGGTCTCGGCGGTCAAGCTGGCCCGCCACGCTCCTCCAGCGGTGTGAACCCCGGCCCGCCGGGTGCCTCTGCCGAGGCCGAGATCGCCACCTTCCTGCCGCTGCCGGCCGCGTTGGAGATGCCGGTCGCGTGAGCGGTCCGGCCGCCGAGCCCGCTGTCGATCCGGCCATCGATGTGTGTCAATATAGACGGCGGGTGAACCCGCCAGGCCAAGACGCTGAGCAGGGAGTTCGATGGAGCTGCTGGAGTGCTGCGCGCCGTTGGCGCGTGAGCCGATCGGCGCCGAGCAGTCGGGTGCCGTGGCGCGGGTGTTCAAGGCCCTGGGCGATCCGGTCCGGCTGCGCATCCTGTCGATCGTGGCCAGCCACGTCGACGGCGAGGCGTGCGTGTGCGACCTGAGTGCGGCCTTCGATCTGTCCCAGCCCACCATCAGCCACCACCTCAAAGTGCTCAAAGACGTCGGCCTGCTCACCTCCGAGCGGCGCGCGTCCTGGGTGTACTACCGGGTGGTGCCCGAGCGGCTGGCCGAGCTGTCGGCGCTGCTGAGCCTGCCCGCCGGCGTGTCCGGAGCGGTCTCGTGATCCCGCTGCCGCGCCGGCTGCTGGCCGAGTTCCTGGGCACCGCACTGCTGGTGGCCGTGGTGGTCGGCTCCGGAATCATGGCCCAGACCCTGTCCCCGCAGGATGTCGGCCTGCAGCTGCTGGAGAACGCCCTGGCCACGGTGTTCGGCCTGGGTGTGCTGATCGTCGTTCTCGGACCGGTCTCCGGCGCGCACTTCAACCCGGTGGTCTCCCTGGCCGAGTGGTGGCAGACACGCGGCACCGGCACCGGATTGGCCGCCCGCGAGCTGGCCGCCTACACGATCGCCCAGACCGGCGGCGCGATCGGCGGGGCGGTGCTGGCCAACGCCATGTTCGACAGGGCGCCGATCAGCTGGGCGGCGACCGAGCGGGCCGCGGGACATCTGTGGCTGGGCGAGGTGGTGGCCACCGCCGGCCTGGTCCTGGTCATCTTCTGCCTGGTGCGTTCCGGTCGCGGCGCGCTCGCCCCGGTGGCGGTGGCCTGCTACATCGGCGCCGCCTACTGGTTCACCTCCTCCACCAGCTTCGCCAACCCCGCCGTCACCGTCGGGCGGGCCTTCTCCGACTCCTTCGCCGGTATCGCCCCGGCCTCGGTGCCCGCCTTCGTCGCCGCGCAACTGGCCGGTGGGGTGATCGGTCTGCTGCTGGTGGCCGGATTGTTCGGCCGCGCCCCGGCGGGCCGGGAGCAGGAGGCGGTCATGCCGCATCCGGCGCCGCGGCCGTGACCGGCCGGAGCCGCCTTCACCCGCCGCATCCGGCGGCCTACGGAGAGGATTGCAAGAGATGAGCGACAAGCCCAGCGTGTTGTTCGTGTGCGTGCACAACGCCGGACGCTCCCAGATGGCCGCCGGCTGGCTGACCCATCTGGCCGCGGACAAGATCGAGGTCCGCTCCGCCGGGTCGGCGCCGGCCGAGACGATCAACCCCGTCGCCGTCGAAGCGATGGCCGAGGTCGGCGTCGACATCACCGCCGAAAAGCCCAAGGTGCTCACCACCGAGGCCGTGCAGGACTCCGACGTGGTCATCACCATGGGCTGCGGGGATGCCTGTCCGTTCTTCCCCGGCAAGCGGTATGAGGACTGGAAGCTGGAGGACCCGGCCGGCCAGGGCATCGAGGCCGTACGGCCCATCCGTGACGAGATCCGCACCCGGATCGAGAAGCTCATCTCCGAACTGCTTCCCGCCTGATGCCGTGATCACGGTCATGCTGACGATGACGGCGCAGGCCCTCGCCCTCGGCCGGGCAACCGGCCCCGCCGAGGGCGGGAGTCGCTGACATCGATTCCGCGCAAGCAGCCGACGGGTTCAGGCTCTGACCCGCTTCCGGTGATCGGTGACTCAAGGTGAACTCGGAGAGCGCTGATGCGTACTGCGGCCGGCTATTTCTGGTGGATCTGGATCCGGTGGCCGTCCGGACCGTCTACATGCGCATATGTGCCCCACGGTTCTTCGACCGGGTCTGTGACCGTGACCCCCGCGTTCCGGAGTTCACCGACCGTCGCCTGGATGTCGTCGCACGTGAAGGTGAGGTAGGCCCCCTCTCCGGGCTGCTTGCCGAATGCCGCGGCGTCGTGGATGGCTATCGATGTCTGGCCGTTCGGCGGAGTCACCTCGATCCAGCGCGTTCCCTCGAACATTTCTGCGTCGGTGGTCTTCTTGAAACCGAGCTTTTCGACATAGAAGTCCACGGACTCCTGCTGATCGCTGACGTAAAGCACGGCCACGCCGATATGCGTGATCACGGCGGCTCCCGAAGTCGAGATCTTGAGAGGAGATGCCAGGGTACGACATCCATCGGTGCCGGGCAGGCTCCCGCCGACATCGGCACCGGCGGTGGCTCATTGCGTCGAGGGGACGGGTCCTCCCGGCACCACAGCCGTAGACCGCGTCGGTGACCTGCGGTGACGCTGGATGCAGGGCGGCCACCCGGTTTGGACGCGGCCTGATGATCTATCGTGAGTGGGAGTGCCGGTGCGGCGTCCCGGCCTGGTGGCATAAGCAGGGCACCGTGCTGCGCGCTTCGAGATCGGTCGGCATGTGCTGTTCGAGGAATCGGACGTGCGGGCCCGGACCAAGGCGCACCTGCCGAGCCCCGCTGCCGGGCGTCGCAAGGACGCTGACCGCGGGACGGGGTGATGACCGATGCACCGGGCGAGACGGTCGACGAGTATGAAGCCGGGTGCCGTCGCGGCGATGAGTCCGCCGACGCCCACAGGTCTCCCCCCGACCGAGACAACCAACTCAACAGGAGTAAGGCATGGGCCTCATCCACATCGAGCTGTTCGCAACCCTCGACCTCATCGGGCAGTCGCCCGGCAGCCCCGACGAGGACCCGGTGGGGTTCCCGTTCGGCGGCTGGCAGGCGCCCCTGCTGGACGAGGTCGCCGGAGCGCAGATCGGTGCCGCGTACGAGGGCACGGACGCCCTCCTGCTCGGCCGGCGGACGTATGACGTCTTCGCCGCCTACTGGCCGCACCAGAAGGGCGGCGAGGACAACGAGATCGCCACGCTCTTCAACAGCGTCCCGAAGTACGTGGCCTCCCGCGGCAGGCCCGACCTCTCGTGGGCCGGATCCACGCAGCTCGGCCCGGATCTGGCCGACGCGGTGCGCGAGATCCGTGACCGGCACGAGCACGTGAAGGTCGTCGGGAGCCTGAATCTGGTGCAGACCCTCCTGCGCGAGAAGCTCTTCGACCGTCTCGACCTCTGGGTGCACCCGATCGTGCTCGGCGTCGGGAAGAAGGTGTTCGACGGCGGCGCGGTGCCCACGAACGTCACACTCCTCGAACCGCCGGTAGCCAGTCCGAAGGGCACCGTGTACCTGCGCTACGGGCTCGCCGATGGCACGCCCGGAACGGGGGACATGAGCGCACCCGATCGCGGTGCCGGGCGTGATGACTGAAGCCGCCCCGCGCCAGGCGGGTCCGTGTCGTCGGCGGTGAACCCACCGGGTCGGCATTCCGTCACGGCGCCGGCAGTCCGGGGCGCCGACGCCGTGACGAAGTGCCCTGTCGGGCCTCGTACCTCGTCGAGGACGGCGACGAAGAGCGACACCTGGTAGGTGAACACCGCCGCGATCGACACACGCGCCGCAACCACATTCACTGTTTCGCCTCCCCTGTGTGCGCCACCGTGGCGCTTCTCCGATGACGTCGGAGCCGAGCACGCCCACCGGACACCTGCCGCGGTTGTGGTCTCCAGGTTCAGCAGTCCGGCGAGCTGGGCGGCGCGCATCTGGTGGTCCCAGCGCGCCTCCTTGTCCCCGCGGCCCTTCAGGTCGGCGGAATCCAGGCCGAGTTGCTCGGCGAGGTAGTCGACCACGACGGCCGGGGCGTCGGTGGGGCCGTCACGATGGGGCTGAGATGCCGGGAACCTGGACACGGGGGGTGCTGCCTGGCGTCGGGGCCGGTGAAGCTCCCGCCTCGCGGACCCGGCAGGGCCTTCGAACCCGAGGGCTACAGGCCGGTCATCACCAGGCTCATGTAGTACCAGTAGTCGCCGCCGAAGATGTGCTGCGGGATGTAGGTGATCTGTCCGGTGGCGAGCGTGGCGCAGGTGGAGCCCCACGCGGTGACCGAGCCGAGCTGCTTGCCTTGGCCGACGGCGGGCGGGGTGACCTCGCGCAGGCTGAACAGTGCTGATCCGGTGGTGCCGATGGTGGTGGTCGGGTTGGCGAAGTTGCCGGAATAGGCGCGGTCACCGTTATTCATGGCGACGTACTGGTTGCCGCCGGGGTACATGTACCCGGCGAGGTTGATCCGGATCTCGTCGCCGTTGTTCTCATCCACGTCGTAGGCGTCCACGTAGTTCAGTTCCACCCGGCACGTGGCGGCCGTGGTCGTCGCGCTGGCGGGCGAGACCGCGGACACAGTCGCCGAGACGGACAGGCCCGCCGTCAGCGCGAGCGCGAGTATGAGTTTGTGAGACCGCATGCCGTTTCTCCCTCTGTTGACCGGCGTTTCATGCCGAAACGCCGGCATCTCAGGGTGCGGCAGGCAGCGTGGGGAGGTCAGCGGCCAAATACGCGCTCCATCCACGCCTTTTTGCGCCGACGGGCGAAGGGATCATGTTCGGCGGTGGCGCGGGGAGTCAGGGTTGCGGGCGTGGGTGGTGACGCTCTGGCCGGCACCCTCCGTCGAACTATCGCTGCTTGAGGCGCTGCGCTTCCTTGCGCACCTCGGCCTGGAGCGACCGCTCGTGCTTCAGCCACTCGGGCTCCTCCGCCTTGATGGCGTCGATCTCGGCGGTGGTGAGCGGCCCGGTGATGCCGCCCCTGGCCAGGCCCGAGTTGGAGATGCCCAGCTTCACGGCGACGACCTGCCTGGGGTGCGGCCCGTTGCGCCGCAGATCAGCCAGCCAGGCCGGCGGAGTGGCCTGCAGCGCGTTCAGCTCATCCCTGGACACGACTCCCTCCTGGAACTCGGCGGGAGTGGCCGAGAGGAGCACACCCAGCTTCTTGGCCGCGGTCGCGGGCTTCATCGTCTGAGTGGTCTTGAGCTTGGTCATGGTGTCAAGGGTATGGCGCGAAGCCGCTTCCCCTGACATCGGTACCCTGAGGAGGTGACTGACAGGGAGTTCCGGCTGGCTTACGTGCCCGGGGTGACGCCCGCCAAATGGGTCAACGTCTGGGCCGAGCGTGTGCCCGACGTGCCACTCGTCCTGGCCTCCGTTGCCGCCGACGAGGTGGTGGAGTTCCTGCGCGACGGCGGCGCCGACGCCGGGTTCGTGCGGCTGCCCGTGGACCGCGAAGGGCTCAGCGTGATCCCTCTCTATGTCGAGACCACCATGGTCGTGGTGCCGAAGGATCACATGGTGGCCGCCGCCGACGAGGTGACTGTTGCCGATCTCGCCGACGACGAGGTGTTCCATCCGATGGACGACACCCTTGAGTGGACGGCCCTGCCGGGGCTGCCGGCTTTCACGCGTCCGGACACGACGGCGGAGGCGATCGAGCTGGTGGCGGCGGGGGCCGGGCTGCTGCTGGTCCCGCAGTCGCTGGCGCGCCTGTATCACCGCAAGGATCTGACCTACCGGCCGGTCGTGGAAGCGCCGCAGTCGCAGATCGCACTGGCCTGGCCCACGGAGGCGACGACTGATCTGGTGGAGGACTTCATCGGCATTGTCCGTGGACGTACGGTGAACAGCTCGCGGGGCCGTACCTCCGCACCTGCTCCGGGGAAGGCGCGGAAGCAGCCGTGGAGTCCCGCTCCGGGCGGGTCGGGTCGCCGGGGCGCGCAAACCGGCCGGGGGAGGAAGGGTCACCGGCCCCGCTGAACCGTCATTCCCGGCGCGGAGCCGGCGAACGCCGGCCCACAGGCAGGCGGGCGACCCTGTCCTTGGCGCCTGCCATCGCGATGACGTGCGCCGACGTCTCGCGCTCCGGGCGGTTGGCCATGATGATCGCGATGGAGAACGGGGCCGGCACGGCCTGTGCGCGCTCCAGCGAAGTGACCCCCTTCACGTCAGCCGACGAGGCCGGTGACGAGGGCGTCGATCGCGGCAGCGGTCCGCTCGGTCGGCAGGGCGCCGAATCCGACGAGGAATCCCGTGACCGATCCGGGGTCCTGGTAGGTGCGGTGCAGGGAGCCGACAAGGACGCCGTGCCGCGTGAGGGCGTGGGACGGGTCGTCCTGCGACGCCGCGCCCGGACCGACCACGGCCAGGTGCAGACCGGCGTGGGCCGGCAGCGGTCGGTAACCCGCCGGGAGCCGGTCGAGCAGTTCGCGGTAGATGCGGTGGAAGCGGGGGGTGTAGGCCGCACGCACCCGCCGCAGGTGACGGCCGAGATGGCCTCCGTCGACGAAGACGGTCAGTGCCTCCTGGAAGGCCAGCGGAGGGCACCAGTCGATTGCCTGACGCACAGCGAGGACGGCCGGCACCAGCGTCATGGGGGCGGCCAGGAATCCCATCCGCAACGCGGGACTCAGGATCTTGCTGAAGGTGCCGACGTAGATCACACGCCCGTCGCGGTCGAGGCGGTGCAGGGGTTCGAGCGGGCGCGCGGTGTGCCGGAATTCGCTGTCGTAGTCGTCTTCCACGATGGCCGCGCCGTGTCGGCCGGCCCAGTGCAGCAGCTCCAGCCGGCGACGGCGGGACAGGACCACGCCGAGCGGGTACTGGTGCGACGGTGTGACGTACACCAGGCGCGCGCCCGACGGGATCGCGTCGACCACGATGCCGTGTTCGTCGACCGGCACGCCTACCGCGTCGACGCCGTGGGAGCGCAGCAGTTCCCGCACCGGCGGGTATCCGGGCTCTTCCACGCCGACCACGTCTCCGGGGGAGAGCAGGACTCTGGCCACGAGGTCGACTGCGTGCCCGGTGCCTGCGGTCACCACCACCTGCCCCGGCGTCACGGTGATGCCCCGCGAGCTGGCCAGCCAGCGCGACAACGCGGCGCGCAGGTCGGCGGTGCCGGCGGGGTCGCCGTATTGGACCGAGGCCTGCCGCAGGCCGGACAGCACGCACCGGCGCCACGCGACGGCGGGGAACAGGTGTGCGTCGATCCGGCCGGGCCGTAGATCGAAGACGGCCTCGGCCTGCGGGGCGTCGTCGTAGCGCCGAAGCGCCGCGCTGCGCGGGGTCGGGGCGAGCGCACCGGGCGACGGGCTCTGCGGGTATGGCTGGTGCCCGCCGGCGACGGCGGTACCGCCGCCGGCCCGGCCTTCGATGTACCCCTCCGCGGCCAGGGATCCGTAGACGTCGGTGACGGTCGAGCGGGCGATGCCGAGTTCGGCGGCCACAGCCCGCGACGGCGTCAGGCGCTCGCCCGGGCCCAGCCTTCCGCTCAGGATCGCGTCACGGATCTGTTCGTACAGCTGCCGGGTCACGCCGCGGTCATCGTCGGGATCGATGAACAGCTCCATCGCCCACTCCAACTTGGTCGGGTTGGGAGTGCTGTGCTTGGACCTGTTGAGGAGGCCACCTTCACCGTAGCGTCGAAGTCGAAGACGCCGCAGCCCCCGGAGAGCGGTGAAGCCGATCCGAAACGGATCCGAAGAAGCTGACCGCCTGGCTCGCGCCTCATCAGGAGTACGCACATTCCACCCAGCGCCCGGTGGCAATCGCCGGCGTGATGGGGGAGGGGAGCAACCTCGATGGCAAGGGATAAAGCGTCCACGGCGGCCCAGGCCGCCACGTCCACGCAAACGACAGCGGAGAACGCCGCGCTGAGGCGGCGGAAGGGAACTGACATGCGCACCTGGCGGAAACTGTCGAAGCTCACGGCCGTGGCCGCGGTGGCCGGAGGCCTCGCGTTCACCGCAACCCCGGCGGCGATCGCCGCCGGTGATTCGGCCCGGGAGAAGGCCGCCGCGCTCACCTGCGGCGGCAACGTGTTCCTCGACGGCATCCGGGCCCTCACGATCAGCGAGAACGGCCGCGACGAGGTGTACCTCGAGGCCGATGGCGTCAAGATCTGGCCATCCGGGCGCTACGTGTCGATGGCCGCAGGCCAGCGGGTCGAGGTCGACAAGTGCGTCCGCCCCCAGGCCGCGCTCCGCCTCATCGAGGTGGACGACCTCGACCCCAACGACCTCATCGGCAGGGTCATCCTCGAAGGGGATGTGACCAAGGACTACTACTTCTGCTGTGGTGGCGGCGCCCGATACCGGATCGGGGCCGTCCGATAAATCCGCCCCTCCCGCGATGTCCGGCGGATGCTACGGCGGCCTCGGACTCTCCTCGCTGTTCACTCTGTGCTGCCAGCTCGGCGCTGTGTTCGGCCCGGCGCGGGCCACCCCGCTGATCACGTGAGCCGTACGCGGTCGCTGCTCAGCCGTTGTACTCGCTCGCGACGTCCACGACCCAGACGACGCCGAAGCGGTCGGTCAGCATGCCGTAGAGCGGAGCCCACGGTGCGGGTCCCAGCGGCTGTGCGATGGTCGCCCCGTCGGAGAGCTTCTCCCAGTACGCGATGATCTCCTCCGTGGCCTCGCCGCGGAGGGAAAGGAAGAACGAGTTCTCACCCCGGTCCCACGGCAGCCGCGAGGGCACGTCGTAGGCCATCACGTGGAAGCCGTCGTCCGCGACCACCTGGCCCCACATCACCTGGTCTGCCTCGGCCGGGTCCTGCGAGTTCCCGGCGTCCCCGTACGTGACGACGGCGAGGTGACCGCCGAAGACGGACTGGTAGAACTCCAGCGCCGCGCGGGCGTCGCCCCGGAAGTTCAGATGAGTGACTGACTTGACGGACATGTCGTTCCTATCGGTTCTGGATACGGTGCAGCGCCTGATGCGGGACAACAGTCGCAGGGGTAGCGGTCAGGATGTGGCCGCTACTGCGGGCAAGATGGGAAACGTGCCGAAGACCTCAGCGCGACTGCTGGCGTTGCTCTCGCTGCTCCAGACGCGCCGGGACTGGCCGGGGGCGCTGCCGGCCGAGCGGCTGGAGGCCAGCCCGCGTACCGTGCGTCGTGACATCGACCGTCTACGTGGCCTGGAGCGTCGACCCGGCCCGCAGGAACGGAACCGTCACACACCTCGCCGTCTCCGCCGAGCACCGTCGGCGCCACGCGGGTATCGCGCTGTGCGAGCACGCCTTCGGTGAGATGCGGGCCCTCGGAGCCGATGTGGTCGAGATCGGTACCGGGGGCGATCCCTTCCACGCACCCGCCGGAGCCCTCTACGAGAAGCTCGGGTGCACCCCGCTTCCGGTCGCCGTCTTACTATCGGAGGCTCTGACCGAACCCCTCCGGGACAGCGCCCTCACCGCCTGTCCCGGAGGAGACGAGCACCTATCCGACGGTGCTGTTGAAACAGGCCCTCGCCGTACCCAGAGGCGCTGTACGGGACGACTGACACCACGTCCGCGCGCCACGGACAGGACACCACATGTCCGTTCCGCGTGAAGACTGACATTTCACCGCGACAACGACCGCACCTGCCGGGCCCGGTCTCTCCGCGCACAGCAGTCGGCCCGTAGCCGTGCCGCAGGAAGGATGGCGGATCGCTATTTTTGGGGCATGACGACGTATCAGGGGAGTGTCCGGCGGGTGCTGCGGTGGCCGGTGAAGTCACTGCGGGGCGAGGAGGTGGAGCAGGCGCGTCTCGACGAGCGAGGCATGGCCGGAGACCGTGCCTACGCGCTGATCGACGAGCGGGACAACCACGCGGGCAAGCGGCTGACCGTACGGCAGCGCGCCGAGATGCTGCACTGGCGGAGCGGGTACGACGGCGGAGACGCGCCGGTGCTGACGGCGCCGGACGGGACGGACTGGAAATGGGACGACCCCGGACTCGCCGGCGCGCTGGCCGCGTCGCTGGGCGTCCCGCTGCGCCTGCACGCCGCCGACGGGCAGCAGGACCGGGGGCCGACCGTGCTGGTCACCACCGAGGCCTCCCGGGCCGCGCTGGAGGAGGAGCTGGGCGATCCGGTGGATCTACGCAGGTTCCGGCCCAACCTGCACCTCGATCTCGACGCCCCCGCCTTCGCCGAGGAGGGCTGGACGGCCGGCACCGTGCTCTCGGTGGGGGAGACGGAGCTGACGGTGACCGGCGACCACGCGGGTCCGTGCATCAGGTGCGCCGTGCCCAGTTGGGACCCCGACGGCCGGGAGCGCTGGCCCGAGCTGCAGAAGTGGCTCATCCAGGAGCACGAGAACAAGTTCGGGATCATCATGCGGGTCACCCGGCCCGGCACCGTACGGCGGGGCGACCGGGTGACGGCCGCTCCGGCGCTCGGTTCGTAGGGGTCGGCGGCAGAGGCCGGAGACCCCGCCGCCATCCCCGGATTCCCGGCAGCCGCTCCGGGATGCGGGCCGCTCAGCCGAGCCGGACGGCGTCGAAGGGCAGGCTGCCGGAACGGTGCCCGACGGATGGAGGGCCGATGCGGGCGGGCGTCGGTCCCCCTACGCTCTCGACGACCACCCGCATCGGAACGGCCGGCCCAGCCGCGGTAGACGGGATCGGCCAGCATGGGAAGGAGAAGTCTCGTTCCCATGGGTTGGGAGTCCGCCTCCGGTCAAGGCTCTGACTTGCCTTCGAGTACGTTTCCGTTCCTCGCGGGCCGGAACCGGGCCGGCGGCGGGTGCGGCTTCACACGGATCGGGCAGCGGAGGTGACCGCTTCGACGGTCGGATATGCCGTGGGCCTGGTGAGCAGATCAGTGGCCAGGCTGACGCAGCGCAACTCGCAAGCGGCCCGGATGTCGTCATCGGGAATGCTCTGCAGCTCCACAACGTGTGCCAGACCGAAGATCCGCCGGAGGATCTCGGTGCCGCAGAAACCGAGCGTATCGGCCCAGACCTGGTCCACATACCGTCGGCGTTCCGTGTCCAAGTCCGCGGGGTGCGCGAACAGGGCGCGCGGGTAGGCGTCGCCGTCCGCGCTCCGCTCCCACAGCTGGAGGAAACGACGGCTGAAACCGTGCCACAGTTCCTCGATCACCTCCAGGATCCACTCCTGGTACTCGTTGCGCTCTGCATCGGCGGGCTGGTGGCCGGCCCGGGCGAGGTGGCCGATCAGCAGGTGCGCGAGCAGAGTGCCGAGGTCGAAGCCCATCGGGCCGAAGCATGCGAACTCCTGGTCGATGACCCGGGTGTCGTCCTCGGTGACCAGGATGGATCCGGTGTGCAGGTCGCCGTGGAGCAGTGCCTGGGCGCAGGTGAGATAGCGCAGCTTCAACCGTGATGCAGCGATCTTGAGTCCGGTGTCGCTGCGCAGGCGGTCGGCTGCCGCGTCCAACTGCGGGTGGGTCCAGGAGTTGCGCCAGTGTTCCCGGTAGGTCTCGGTGAAGACCATGTCCTCCATAATCTGTGTCATCTCGGTGTTACCGCCGAATAGGGTGGCCAGCCGCCGTTTCTCCACCGCCGGGCGAGCCAGGTCGGAGGTGCCGAACATCGATCCGGCCAAGTACTCGGCGAGCTGCCGGGCCAGCCGCGGATAGCGCACTCCATGCAACAGCCCGTGGCGCAGGACGACGTGCGGTGCGAGGTGCTCCAGGGCGAGGAGGTTCCTCTCCGGGTCGTAGCCCAGGACTTCCGGGACGCGGGCGGCGACCAGGCGTCCGTGTTCCTGCAGCGCCCGATATTCGTAGTAGGTCCTCCGAGGGGTCAGCGGCCAGGACTCGCCGACCACACGGACGTACGGCATGGCCTGCTTGACGCAGATCCGACCGGCCGGTCCGCGCACCTCGAAGACATAATTGACGTTGCCGTCGCCGATCTCCCGGACGCGCCAGTCGCCGGGCCGTCCGCCGAGACGCGCGGCCACCGCGGGGACGCCGTTCAGATGCTCTGCGAGCGCTGGACCTTCGAGCAACGCATACGTGGCGGCCATGGGCTTCTCCCCTTCATCTCACATCCCAGCACACCGCGTCCGGGCGTAGCCACACAGGGCGCGGCAGACGGAATTCCTCGTGCAGGACACGTTCCGCCGCTTCCAGTACTCCCTCGACCGATCCGGGCCGCGGCGTCCAGCCGTCGCTGATCCACAACACCGGTTCGCCGGGCAGCGGCCGCCGCATGACCGGGATCACCGCGTCGGCGTCGTACCCCGGGCGCCACACCGGCCATGCCCCGCCGTAGGGATCACCGGACCAGTCCTGCCAACGGGAGGCGGCGGGCCGCGGTGCCGTGGTGAGGCCGTGGAGCTCCAGCAGCATGTCGTGGGCTCGCTCGACCAGGCGCGGAGAGGCCGGTCCCGGCCTTCTGCTCGCTGCTGGCCCGAGATCGTCGGCCAATGCCTTCCAATACCGGTGGGCGGCGCCGTCCGCGTACACGGCCAGCAGGGCTCCCGGGCCGTCGCCGTCCGGTGTGGTCCAATACCACAACTGCCGGACCGGCAGGTCGCTGGTGCTGCGCCCTCTTGCCACGCCGGCCCGGCGCCACCAGGCGACCGGGTAGGTGAGGAAGAGCTTGGCCGCGGGTACCCGGTGCAGGCTCGCCAAGCCGTGGCGGAACGCGGCGTGATGGAAGGGCAGAGCCTTTGATTCCAGACACTCGACCGCGTGAGCGGGTAAGGCGAGCAGGACGGCCCGTGCCAGCACCTCACGTTGATCGTCCCCGTCGAACCACAGCCGGTACCCGCCGGTGCGGGTGCGCTCCAGCCGTACCAGCCGATGCCCGAAGAAGGTGAGGCCGCCGGCCTGGGTGAAGCGGCGGTGCAAGGAGCGCGGAACTTCCTGGAACCCGCAGCGGAGCCCGAGGTATCCGCCCTCCGGCGGGGTCTGGAACATGGCGTCCAGGTGGTAGGCCGCGCTACCGGCCGATTCTCGGCCGTCGTAACCGCCGCTGTCCTCCAGGAGCGCTGCGGCATCGGGACTCAGCACGGCCTCGGTCAGTTCCGTCCAGGGGACCTCGTGCAGCGGACGGCCCTGCCACCTCGCCGCGCGCCGGGCTTGCCGATAGCGCTCCACCGCCAGAACGGCCGGTCTTCCCCTGCAACCGGCCGACTCCGCGCGCATCGCCGAGAAGCCGGGCATCGCCCGCTCGGCGACCAGATCCACAAGCCCGTCGCGGGCGAGCCCCAGTTCCTCCGGACGCAGCCGGTAAGGGAGCGTCTGCGCACCCGAATGCAACTGGTGTTCGCGCAGCCGTACGCCGCGGATGTAGGTCAGGTTCTCCGGTCGTCCGAAGTCGAAGGGGAAGACCTCCTCCTGCAGGCCGAGATGCAGCACGAGGTCGACGAGGACGTGCTCGGTCGCGTCGAAGCGCATCGCTCCGTACTCGGCCGCCGCCCCCGGCACTCCGGGCAGCGGCGCAGAGCAGAGCCGGCCCCCGACACGCCGAGAGGCCTCGAAAAGCGCCACACGCTGACCGGCCAGCCGGTAGGCGAGGTAGCAGCCACCGATTCCGGCCCCCACGACGGCGATGTCCCACATAGGCCCTTCCCATCCGTCGAAGCCGCAGCGCTTCACTCTCGCCTTGCCAGCAAGCCGGACAACACGTAGTGTATCAGCTTAAATACGGAGAGTAGCTATTCTGTCCGCGCAACATGCCGATATGGCCAAGAAGACGGGACCGAGGATGACGTTCAGGCATCACACGCCTAGCCGTGCGATCAACGGCTACCGCCAAATGGAGGAGTACTTCTGTGACGTACGCTCCTTCTTCGAGGTGCTGAACGTCCGCTTCTCCATCCCCGAATACGGAGTGGGGCTTCAGCCGATCGGCGGTCAGGCGCTGTTCTCCAATGCCAACAGCTACCTGCTCTCGGACGACAGTTCTTATCCCTTCTACCTGTGGCTGCCGACGTGGCTGGGGCGTTTCTACCTCGACCCGACGACCGTTCCGCCCGGCACCGCGGTCGACGACTGCCCGATGGGGCAGGCACGGCTGCTGGCCTTCGTCTGGCCCTGGCTGGGCTTCAACGATGCCTACCTCGACGACGCCGAACCCGAATGCTGGTTCGGCGTATGCGAGCCGTCCCCGGCGGATCTCCACGAGAAGGCGGTGGTGACCGCCGAAAAGATCTTCCTTTACTTCCGGCTCGAACGGACCCGTGAACGGGAAACAAACGGCTGGACCACCGGCGGATTCCGGGGCGCCGAGATCGGCTGTGACCTGCAAGGCCGCTGGTTCCTGCGGCGGGTCCCGCTCTCCGAGCTCACGACCTACCACGGGATCGAGAAAAACGTGATCGCACCGCTCGGCGAGCTGTTCCACAGGTTGCAGCACCCGGGTGGCGGTGTGCCCCAGCTGACCACCGTCCAACTCCCCCAGACCCGGCCCAGGCAGGCCGCCGCCATCCGCTCTGACGGCCAGATCGACGGAGGCGGTAGATGACGGACGGCCTCTCCTGGCGGCCGCCGCCGTACGTCCCCGAGAGTCTCCTGCCGGGCACACCCCCATACGACCCGGCCGATCCAGTCGAGAACGCCGTCATCCGGCGACTGGCCGGCAACTGGCACCGCAGAGCCGCGGTCAAACACAACGCGCCGCTGGCCGAGCAGCAGGTGGTCAATGCGGCTTTCGGCCTCGTGCTGGAAGGCGCGTATCCGGGCGTGCGCGGGGAGTCGCTGCGCCAGGCCGTCGCGCAAGCCATGGTGGACGAGCAATATCACACCCTGATGCATCTCAACGCCAGCGCACGGACCCGGCGGCGACGCAACCTCACCGCATCCGGTCTGGATCTACCGGCGCCGTACACCGTACGCGAACATGCGCGCCTGTCCGCCTCGGCCGGGGAGTCCTGGCAGCGACCGTGTATCACCATCTCGACGTTCGGCGCCGGCCGTATTTCTTCGACATGCTCGCGCGCGGTCTGGACGCTTTCGCCGCCAACGACTACCTCGCATGGCGTTGGATCATGGACCTCACCCGGATCCCGCGAAGCCGCACGATACTCGCGGACTGCCGCTCGGACCCGTCGCGTCGGCGGCTGGTGCGCGACTACACCGGGCTGCGCGCCCTCACCGACCGGATGGGCGTCACCGGCCGCGTGGACCTCGACTGGCACCCCCGGTGAAAGAACGCCGACGCCGCTACCGGCCGCTACGCACTCCTCGTGTGCTGAGTCTCAAGTCCGCTCAGGGTCGCCATGTCGCTGTCGCGTCCGGGGCCGAAGCTCGCACCGCTGGAACTGACCGTCGAGGAACGCCACGCACCGGTCGACGCGGTCGATGGCCCGACAGCTCGGCCTGTCGCAGGCGCATCCGCGTTTCCGCACCCACCTCACCCCGACCGGCGCGTCCTGGCTCAACCTGGTCGAGCGGTGGTTCGCGGAGCTGACGAACAAGCGGATACGGAGGGGTGAGCACCGGCCGGTCCAGGCGCTGGAGAAGGACATCCGCTATCGAGGCCGGGCTGGCGGCGCTGTGCCGGGCGTTGTGCGCGAGTCTGGCGCCGGCACCGCCATCCAGGCCCCAGCCAAGCTCGCCGGTGGCCGGGCCCTTGGCGGCCAGCGAGATGACCACCTCATCGGCCAGCCCGGACGAGGCCCGCTCGGGGACGAGCCTACGGCGTGCCGGGAAGCCGGACGGTGACGAGGAGACCGCCGTTGGGGCGGGGCGCGAGGTCGAGGGTCCCGTCGTGGGCGCGGACGATGCTGTTCACGATGGCGAGGCCGAGGCCGGCGCCGACGTGTTCGTCGGTGCGTACGCGTTCTGTTCCGCGCTGGAAGGGTTCGGTGAGGGTCGGTACCAGGTCGGGTGGGAGCGGGCGACCCGTGTTCTCGACCCGCAGCACGCTGGTGCCGCTGTGCGCTTCGGTGTGGACCGTCACGGTGCCGCTGGCGGGGAGGTTGTGGATGATGGCGTTCTGGACGAGGTTCGTCGCCATCCGCGCCAGGAGTTCGGCGGAGCCGCTGGTCTGGGCCGTCCCGCCGGTGACGTCGAGCGTGATTCGGCGCTGTTCGGCGAGGGGGAGCATCGTTTCGGCGGCTTCTTCGGCGATCAGGGAGAGGTCGACGCCCTCGGGGGTGAAGTGTCTGCGGTCGCCGCGGCTGAGCAGTAGGAGGGCCTCGGTGAGGTCGATCGCCCGCTGATTGACGGCGTGCAAGCGTTCGATGAGTTCGTCCCGGTGCCGCGTGGGGTCTTTGCGGGCGACGTCGAGGAGCGTCCGGCTGATGGCCAGCGGGGTGCGCAGTTCGTGGGAGGCGTTCGCGGCGAACCTCTGCTGCTCGGCGACGTGGGACTCGAGCTGTTCGAGCATCGAGTCGAACGCGTCGGAGAGTTCACGGAACTCGTCTTCGTGGCCCTCCATGCGAATCCGGTGGGACAGTGACCCGTCCGCGGCCATGCGTGTGGCATTCGTGATGCGGGTCAGCGGCGCGAGCATCCGGCCGGCGAGAATCCATCCGCCCAGTAGGCCGAATATCAGCAGAAAGGCCAGCACTGCGGCTGCTCTCGGGGCGAAGGCGCAGAGCAGGTCGGCGCGGTTCGGTACGGACATCACGGGGACAGGGAGGCGGGAGCGGTTGGGTTCGGACATCTCGGGGTTGCCGATCACCTCGGGTACGTAACGCAGCAGGAACACCCACACTGTGACGAGGAGCAAGGCACCTGCCAGCATGACGAACCCGGCATAGCTGAGAGTCAGTTTGAGGCGGACGCTCAAACCGGGCTCCCTATCCACGGTCGTCTTCCTCCCGCCCGGTGCCGAGTGCTGTGTCGATGCGGTAGCCGACGCCGGGCACGGTGGCGATGATCCATGGTTCGCCGAGCCGTTTGCGCAGTGCGGAGACGGTGATGCGCACGGCGTTGGTGAGGGGGTCGGCGTTCTCGTCCCAGGCCCGTTCCAGCAGCTCCTCGGCGCTGACGACCCCGCCCTCGGCGGTGACGAGGACTTCCAGCACGGCGAACTGCTTGCGGGTGAGCGCGACGTAGCGTTCGTCGCGGAAGACCTCCCGGCGGAAGGGGTCGAGCCGCAGGCCCGCGATCTCGCGGACCGGGGGCCGGGCGTGCCCGCGTCGGCGGTCGAGCGCCCTCAGCCGCAGGACGAGTTCCCGCAGCTCGAACGGTTTGGTGAGGTAGTCGTCGGCGCCGAGCTCGAACCCGGAGGCCTTGTCGTCGATCCGGTCGGCAGCGGTGAGCATGAGGATCGGGATGCCGCTGCCGGAGGCGACGATGCGCCGGGCGACCTCGTCGCCGGAGGGGCCGGGGATATCGCGGTCGAGGACCGCGAGGTCGTAGGAGTTGACGCTGAGCAGTTCCAGGGCGCAGTCGCCGTCGCCGGCGATGTCGGCGGCAATCGCCTCCAGCCGCAGACCGTCACGGACGGCTTCGGCCAGGTAGGGCTCGTCCTCCACGATCAGTACCCGCATGCTGGAAGCCTATGGTCAGCGCAAAATAGTGTCGACGTCTGCGCAACGGACACGCGACTCAGCTCGCCGGTGCCGGTGCCGGTGCCGGTGCCGGAGCGGGGGAGGGGCGGTCCGATGGCGCCTCCGTCGTTGTCCGCCACCAGGGGCGCGACGCCAGCCCGGCCAGCGCGGCGCCTGCGGCGTTGACCAGGACGTCATCCACCGAGGACACCCGGTCCAGGCGCAGGACGTACTGTGCGGTTTCGACCAGGACCGAGCAGCCTGCCCCGAGCGCCAGGATCCGCGGCACGGACGCCAGCGCGGCGAACCGCATCGGGGCGAAGAACCCCAGCGCCGCGAAGATCAGCAGGTTGCCGCCGATCCCGATCGGCCCCATCGTGAGCAGGTCTCGCAGCGGGATCAGGCTCATCCGGCCGGGGACGATGCCGGCCCCCGGGCCGGGCATCATGGTCATCCATACGAACGGCACCGTCCCGTAGACCATCCCCACCTCGGCCAGCGACATCCGCCACGTCGATGTGCCGCCGACAGCACGCCGACGGCGCGCCAGAGCCCACACCACCAGAGCTGCGAACGGCAGCCCGACCAGCATCATGAGCAACACGCCGTTCTCCGTGTCGTAGCAGCCGTGCCACCGCCCCGCCATGCACTGCGGAGCGGACATCATGAGCGGCCGGCGCACGGCGAATGCGACGCTCGCCAGGCCGAGGATCGCCAGGCCGGCGAGCACGATCCTGCGTGTGCGACGGGGCGGTGCTGACGGGGGTGCGGCGTGGTTGTTCATGCCCCCATTAGAGGCGGAGGACTGTTGCGGTGGCGTATGCGACTTTCCATACATCCGCGATATACGGAATCCGGGCGTCGTCGGGCGCCTCGGCTGCGACCAGCCCCGGAGCCGGCTGTCGACGTTGACGGGCAACCGGGCTCGCGATCGAACAGGTCGAATCGTCCAGCCCTACTGGGCCAAACGACGAAGCCCCGCTGAACAGCACAGTAATCCACACCCGAGTGGCGCACCGGTCTCGGCATGCCGGGCCCAGGAGGTCCCTGCTCTTCGCGTCTGCCGCCAGACCGCCTCAGCCACCGCCCCCGTCACCGGGCGAAGCCCCGGTGACGGCCTGCAGCTCCCGCCCGATCATCTCCACCAGCGGCACGTTGTCGCAGTTGCCGAGGATGACGCCGACCCAGCCGGTGTCCGGGTAGATGCTCCAGTTGGCGCAGACACCCGGGTTGCCGCCGGCGCGCTGGATCGCCCACTGGCCGCCGATGATTTCGGCCGAAGGCCCGTATGTGCCGAACGAGGCCGGGCCCAGGGGGATCTTGGCTGCGGTGAGTACGTCGGCCCAGGGCCGGTCCAGCAGCGTGCCGTCGCTCAGCGCGCGGGCGAACCGGATCAGGTCCGGTGCGGTGGCGAAGCCGCCGTCGCCGAGGGCGTCGATGAAGGCGCGGCCCGGGTTCCTGCCCAGCATGTACGGGAAAGGGCTGCCCTTGTCCAGATTGCGGACCGCATCCACATGGCTGCCGTCGGCCAGCGTCATGTACGGGTGCGCGATGCGCTTGTCGGTGAGCCACTGCGGCCTGGTGTAGAACGCCGAGCCTGTCATGCCGCAACGCCGGAAGATGTTCTCCTCGACGTAGTCCCAATAGGTCTTGCCGCTCACGGCCTCCACGATCAGCGCGGGAATGACGGTTTCGGCACCGGCGTGGAACGCGTTGGGAACGCCGGGTGTGCCCACCAGCTTCGACTGCCGCGCCCACCGTTCCCGGTACTCGTGGACCTCGTCTCGGCTCTGGAAGACCCGCTGGATGTCCTCTTCGGGGGTGTTCATCCCAGAAGTGCCGGAGAGCATGTGGTGGATGCTCACCTTCCCGGCGACGTCCCTGGCGAAGCCCTTCAGTTTCAGGTCGCCCACCGTGTCTGTCAGCTTCAGTTTCCCCTGCTGCGCCAGCTGCAGGATGGCCACCGCGTTGAACGGTTTGCCCGCCGAGCTGAGGGTGAACGCGGTGCCCTCGTGGTTGCGGATTCCTTTCTCCTTGTCGGCCATGCCGTAGCTGCGTGACAGCACCGTCCGGCCTCGGTGGGACAGCATCACCACGCCGGAGAACTTGCCCTCGGCGGCCAGCCGCGCCACGTACCGGTCGTAGGCCCCGCCGGGCCGGGCGCCGGGCGGGATCCGGTCGTGCCCGGACGGGTACTGGTCGATCCCAGCGCCCATCAGCGGCACGGCGGCCACCGCGCCGGCGGTCGCCAATCCGCCCCATTTGACCAGCCGACGCCGGTCGATATCACGTGCGGCATCCGAATCCATGATCACGCTCCTCTCCCGGTCGACGAATCTGGCGCTGACAGTGAGGCGCTCTGGTTCATTCCTGTACTTAATACGCGCGACCGTTGCAGTGGCGTATGCGATTTTCGATACGCCCGCGACACACGTTCCAGGAAGATCCCTGGTTGTCGGATGCCGTGGCGATCTCGTGTGCGACCTGTCGCCCATGACAGCGGGTGTCACCGGAGCGCGGAAAGGCCCCGCAACGCGGCGGAGCGCCGGCGAAGGCGCGACGGCCGTCCTGAGCGCTTCGGCGCAGGCAGCAGCGGTTCCAGTACCGTCCGCTGCGCATCGGTCAGGCCGAACCGCCTCGTCGCCGCTATGGCGGCCACGAGGTCTCCGGTGTTCAGGTCGTCCTTGGTCGATCAACCCTCTTGCCGGAGACCTCGTTCGTTGTCGATCTCCTACGCGCACACGAACTTCAGAACGGCGGGGCCGCCACAGCAGGCTTTGATACAGGCCCCAGCAGGTTCCGGACGGTGCTGACACCCGACCTCGGTAAGGAGCGCCATCAAGGAGGTAGGCGGGACGGCCGTACTGTAAGGGATCGAGAGGGTCTCAGGCGGAAAGGAACAGAACATGTCGGTGCTCGTGGCGTTCAGCGTGACGCCGATCGGATCGGGTGAGGACGTCGGGGAGATCGTCGCCGAGGCCGTGCGGGTCGTGCGGGCGTCGGGGCTGCCGAACCGCACCGACGCCATGTTCACCACGGTCGAGGGCGAGAGCTGGGACGAGGTGATGGCGGTCGTCAAGGACGCGGTCGCGGCGGTCGAGGCCCGCTGCGGGCGGGTCAGCCTCGTCCTCAAGGCCGACATCCGCGAGGGGCGGGGAGGCCGGATGGAGGCCAAGGTCGAGGCCGTGGAGCGGCACCTGGCGTAGTCGGCGCCGGAGTCCTGCCGCCCGTCGTCCGCAGGTCGCTCCACCGGGCCGTGTGGACCGGTGGAGCGACGGCCCGGTCACTCGCGGGCGGGGCGGCCGGCGTCCTCCGTGAGGAAACCCACTCCCGCCCGGGGAACACCCGAGCCTGGTGATCAGTTGGACGGAGTGGGCCGGGGGGACCGGGGGCCGAGACTGAAGGAGCGTGCCGGATGGCGGACAGGGGATCGGCGGGGCGGCTGGTCGCGGGCGGGCTGGCGCTGGCCGCCGCCGGGTGGGCGCTGCGGAACGTCCCGGCGGAGCTCGGCGGCAAGGCCGCGGGGGAGCGGCTGGAGCGCGTGCTGCGCTCACCGCAGTTCCGCGACGGCGTCTTCCACAACAGCGTGTCCGGCTCCTACGCGCCGCCGGTGGGCAGCCTCCCCAAGCTGATCCGGGACATGATCTTCAACCGTGACGGGCGCAAGCCCGCCGGGCCGGTCCCGTTGGTGACCGCCCCGGCCGTCCCGCCCTCCGAGACCGGCCTGAGCGTCATCTGGTACGGCCACGCCACCACGCTGGTGGAGATCGAGGGACGGCGCGTGCTGTTCGACCCGGTCTGGAGCGACCGCGTCTCGCCCCTCCCCTTCGCGGGTCCTCGGCGTCTCCACCCCCTCCCGGCGCCGCTGACGGACCTGCCCGCGATCGACGCCGTGGTGATCTCGCACGACCACTACGACCACCTCGACCGGGCGACGGTCCGCGCGCTCACCGCGGCGCAGAGCGCGCCCTTCCTGGTCCCGCTCGGCATCGGCGCCCACCTGGAGCGCTGGGGCGTGCCCGCCGAGCGGATCGTCGAGCTCGACTGGGAGGAGGAGGCGACCGTGGCGGGCCTGCGCTTCGTCGCCACCGCGGCCCGCCACTTCTCCGGCCGCGCCTTCAAGCGCAACGACACCCTGTGGGGCTCGTGGGTGGTCGCGGGTGCGAGCAAGCGCGTGTTCTACGCGGGCGACTCCGGCTACTTCGACGGCTACGCCCGCATCGGCGCCGACCACGGGCCCTTCGACCTCACCCTCATGCCGATCGGCGCCTACAGCCCGAGCTGGCCCGACATCCACATGGACCCCGAGGAGGCGGTCACCGCCCACCTCGACCTGGGCGGCAAACTGCTGCTTCCGGTGCACTGGGCCACCTTCACCCTCGCCCTGCACCCCTGGGCCGAGCCCGTCGACCGGCTCCGGCACGAGGCCAAGGCGCACGACGTCCGGCTCGCGATCCCGCGCCCGGGCGACCGGATCGACACCGCCGACCCGCCGCTGCTCGACCCCTGGTGGGAACTGCTCGAAGGGATCTGACCGCCCGGAGGGCCCGGCAGCCCGCCGGTCCCGGGCGCTCAGCGGCGGGCGGACGGGAGGGATCAGCGGCCGAGGGCGGCGAGCAGACCGGCCATCACGGAGATCTCCTTGCGCTGTTCGGCGATCATGAGCGTGGCCAGAGCCCGCACCTGGGGATGCTCGGCGTGGCGGGCCGCGGCGGTGGCCATGGTCAGACCTCCTTCGTGGTGACGGATCATCAGCCTCAGAAACCACATCTCCACGTCCCGGTCGTTGGCCTCGCCCAGGCGGTCGATCTCCTGCTGGGAGGCCATTCCCGGCATCACTCCGTCGGCGCGGCGGGTATGGCCGTGGTGGCTCGTGCTCATCCAGGTCATCGGCGGGCCGGAGGGGACCTGAGGGGCGTTCCACAGGGCCAGCCACCCCTGCATCTGGCCGATCTCCTTGATCTGGTTGAGTTCGATCGCGATGGCCAGCCGTGCCACCGGCGGGCTCGTTCGGCCGCGTACCGCCTGGGCCATCGTGACGGCCTGCTGGTGGTGGGCGACCATGTCCTGGCTGAACCCGATGTCGACCGCACCTGCGGCCGCCGCCCGGGGCGGGTCCGGCGACGGCCCGTCGTCGGGCAGGAGCGTCACCGCCCCCGCCCCGATCATCATGAACGCGATGGCCGAGCACACCCGCCCGAAGATGGGTCGGCCGTTCATCGCAGGGGGTAGGCGTTGTTGGTGAACCGCAGCAGCAGCGCCCCGTTGTCGTCGCACGACACCCACAGCCGGTCACCGTCGAAGCGCGGCGGTGACATGCACCAGTCCGCGGTCATGTCCATCGGCCCGGTGTACAACGGCGGACCGTCACCGGAGCCGTTCAGGACGTCGGAGAACGACGCGCCGAAGGGGACGAACGCGTGCGCGGAGTTGCGCAGGCGCTTGCGCTTGCCGACCTGGGCGGGCGGGTTGAAGTAGGCGATCTCACGGGGTCGCCTCAGGTCGCGGATGTCGAACACCCGGATCCCCGACTGCGCCCAGCCGCAGGCCAGCGCGGTGGGGTCGGACGGGCGGTCGATGGCGCAGTAGTGCGAGTCGTAGCCGAAGATCCCGTTCTTGGCGGTGTCGGCCTCCCGCAGCTTCAGGTGCTCGGGCCGGTTGATCTCCAGCTTCAGTTGCCGGACGGTCACCGGCCGCCGCTCGTTGGAGATGTCCAGGATCCGCACACCGCCCGAACCCAGCTCGTCGACTGCGACCAGGTACGGCCGCCCCCGCCGGGTGAACGGAGTGGCGTGCTGGGTGACCAGGCCGTCGGACCAGGTGGTCTCGGAGATACGGCGCAGTTGCGGGCGCGGCTTGCGGCGCTGGATGTCTCGGGCGTCGAAAGTGATGACGCCGGTCGGCAGGTTGGCGACATAGATCCGGTTGCCGTCGTGACTCACGCCGACACCGTGGTTGGTCAGGCCGGTGGTGCCGTTGTAGACCACCCGAGGGGAGGCCGGGTCGGACATGTCCAGTGCGGCGATGGTGCCGCCCACCGTTCCCGTGGTCCAGTAGGTGTGGCCGTCGGGTGACCAGCTCGCCTCGTGGCCGGGGAACAGGCCGGGCATCGTCAGCTTCGTTCCGCGGACCCCGTTGAGCAGCCGGGGATGGGCGCAGTCGGTCTTGACGTCGTACACCGAGACGAAGAACCCGCCGGTCAGCGCGCCGACCGACACCGCCGCCAGCAGCCCGCGGTCCTGATGGACCTTGAGCGTCTCCCAGGTCCCGCCGAGCGTCGCGGGGCTGACCAGCGAGTCCGTCAGCCGCGGCCGGCGCGGATCGGACATGTCGATGACGTTGACGCCCGGCCGCCTGGCCGTCGCCGCGCTCGGCAGGATCGTCCCCAGATACTGGCACGTGCCGTAGGACGCGCCGACGGTCCCCTGTCCCTGCCCCTGGTACCGGCTGATCAGCTCCAGGTTGCATCGGTAGCCCCGCTTGCTGCGTCCGCTTTCGCGATCGGCCAGCGGGACCTGGCCCTGCAGGCCGGTCTCCGGCATGGAGCCGGGCCCACAGACCGATCGAGGCACCCTGGTGTCGACCGGAGCGACCGCCGCAGCCCGCCCGACGCCGCCCGCCGGCACCGTGCCCATCACGGTGACCACCGCCAGGGCCGTCGCCCCGGCCGCCCGCCGGCGGGGAAGCCGTCTCCGGACGGGATCTCGCCCGGTGGAGGCCGGAGCGTTGACCGGGAACGGCGCAGTCGAGCGAATCGTGGGGCTCATGGCGGCTCCTGAAGGGGGGTGGACACGAGGCCGTATGAGGAACCAGGCCCCTGATGAAACCTCGGCGTTCTCTTGAGCGGCTGTACTGTAAGAGAACACTTACGTCCTGTGAAGAGGGACGGGTGAGTGTTGTCGGGGGGCTTTTGCGACGATCGCGATAAAAGGCAACGACACGGCGGACCCGGCTCTCCCCGTCCGCCCACGGTCTTACGGCGTGTTCTGCAATGAGCTCCAAAGGATCCGTCGCAGCTCTTCTGCTTCGGCGCGGCCGTCGCCGGCCAGATTGACAGGTAGCTGTCGATATGGCCAGGATTATGGCATGGAGAGTCTTACCGCGTCCGGGCTGATGTTCTCCGAACTGGTCATCGAGGTGTTCCGGGCCAACGGGGTGTTGCTCGCAGCTGGGGACGAACTGGCCCGGCCGGCTGGGCTGACCAGTGCCCGATGGCAGGTGCTGGGAGTGGTCGAGCACGGGCCGAGCACCATCGCCCAGGTGGCCCGAACGATGGGGCTGACCAGGCAGAGCGTCCGGCAGAGCGCCGAGTCGCTGGCGGCGGACGGATTCGTCGCCTTCGAGGACAATCCCGGCGACCGACGGGCCAGGCTGATGAGGCTGACCTCCAAGGGACACGAGGCGCTCGCCTACGTCGAGCGGCACCAGGCCGAGTGGGCCAACCGGATCGCCGAGCGCGTACCGCCCGGCGAGATGGAGGGGGCCATCGAGGCGCTGCGCCGGATTCGCGCTCTGCTCGACGTGCAGGCGCCGTCCCACTCGCGAAACCAGGAGAAGGAGGCCGCATGGCCGACGAGGTGACCGTTCCGTTGCTCCCCTGCCGGTCGATCGACGAGATCGTCGAGTTCTACCGGGCGCTGGGCTTCGAGCCGACCTACCGCCAGACCCGCCCCAACCCCTACACGGCGCTCCAGCGCGAGGACCTCGCCCTGCACTTCTTCGCGCTGGACGGATTCGACCCCGCCAACTCCTACGGCTCCTGCCTGGTCTTCGTCCCCGACACCGGCACGCTGTTCGAATCCTTTGCCGCCGGCATGCGGGCCGCGTACGGCAAGCTGCTGGTATCCGGCATCCCCCGGATGACGCGCCCCCGCAAACGGAAGAACACCGGCGATCTGGCCGGATTCACCGTCGTGGACCCCGGGGGCAACTGGATCCGCATCTTCCCCTCTTCCGGGCCGGTGACCCGGGACGAGGACCGGTCCGGGATCGCCGGTGCCGAGCAGAGCAGGATCGCCAAGGCGATGGAGAACGCGATCGTGCTGGGGGAGTCCAGGGGCGACCACCGGCAGGCGGCACGCATCCTCGACGCCACGCTGGCCCGTGTGCAGGACTCCGCGTCCGCCGCGGAGCTCGTCGAAGCGCTGGTCTACCGGGCGGAGCTGGCGATGCGCCTGGACGACGGCGAGCGTGTCGACGCGCTGCTGGATCGCGTCCGCGACGTGCCTCTCGGCGAGGCCGACCGCGAAGCGCTCGCCGAGACGCTGGCCGGCGTGCGGGACCTGGAGCAGGCCCGCCGCGCTGACCGGCGCTCAAGCCGCTGACGATGTTCCGCCGGTGCCTCCGCGCGCCGTGTCGGCCGCTCACGCCTTCGGCCGGGCGTCGACCGGCAGGGACCGGTACTCCTGCCAGGCCTGCATCGCGGCCTGGCGACCGGCTCCGGGGCGGGCGGCGTGCCAGTCGCGCAAGAAGCGGTTGAGCTCGAACTGGGCGCCGATCTGTGGCTGCTGCACGCCACGCGTCGCGTGCCAGTGCGCCACGGCGTCGCCGAGCGAGCGACCGGCGCCGGTGGCGATGAAGTCGCGCATCACGCCGTCGAAACGGAACCCCGGGCCGATCCTCTGCTGGAAGAAGACCCGTAGCTGCTGGCTGCAGCGCTGCCCGTCGGGGATCAGCGTTTCCGGCGTCAGGGGTTCGGGGAGCGGGGCGGTGCGCGGCCTGCGGGCAGCCGGGCGCGGCTCGGGAAGGGGGTGCCCGTCCAGGACCGCAGCCAGGCGGGCCGTCAGCTCCTGCTTGCCTCCGGCGGCGCTGAGGCCGAGCCGCCGGGCGAAGGCGACCAGCTCGTCCCTGCGCCAGTACCAGCGCAGCAGGTCGTGGCCGGTCAGGTCGGCGGTGAGGGCCGGGCGGGAATCCGTCATGGCGACAAGCATGGCAAACGCCTCCGACAACGCCCGGTGCGCCCGGCACCCGGGCACCGGCGGTCGCCGAACCACCGCCGTCATCACCTCACCACGGCAGGCTGACGATCATCCGCGTGCCCGTTTCCGATCGATACGGCGAGATGCGCTCGGGGGAGACGCCGGTCCTCGCGCCCGTTCACACTCGGGGTGCCGGCGCCAGCGAGCGCAGGTAGCCACCGGCCGCGGCGAGGGCGATACGCAGCCGCTGCGGGTCACGGGTCGTCTTGGCCAGCAGCAGGCCTCCCTGGATCGTGGCGAGCACGGCGTAAGCCGACTGCGCGGTGTCGGCGTCCGGCCGGAGCAGGCCGCGCTCCCGCAACCGGTCCAGCATCGTGTGCAGCTGCGCCGCCCAGCCGTCGAAGGATCGAGCGAGGTCCTGCCGCGCCGCTTCGTCGGTGTCGGCGAGCTCGGCGGCGAGTGATCCGATCGGGCATCCGACACGGCAGTTCAGGGCCTCCTGGTGGGCCACGAGCGCCTCGAACCAGGCTTCCAGGGCCGCCCAGGAGTCGATCTGGGCCAGTCGCTCCGCCATGCCGCCGACGAGGGACGCGGTCTGCCAGGCGATGACCGCGCGGACGAGCGCCTGCTTGTCGGCGAAGTAGTGGTAGAGCTGGCTCTTGCTGGCCTCGGCCTCGGTCAGCACCTGATCGAGGCTGGTGGCCTCGACGCCCTGGCGTTCGATGAGCCCGGCAGCGCTGGCCACGATGCGTTCCCGGGTGCGCCGCCCACGCGCGGTCTTCGGTTCTTCCGGCACGCCTCGGACTCTATCACCGGAGTGGACCGTACGGTCCAGTTGTGATTAGATTGGACCGTTCAGTCCAGTTCTTGTGGAACGAGGTCCCCTCATGCAGCTCACCGGATTCCGTGCCCTGGTCACCGGCGCCACCTCCGGCATCGGCCGCGCCATCGCCGAGGCGTTCGCACGGGAAGGCGCCCACGTTCTCGTCGCCGGGCGCGACGCGGCGCGCGCCACCGAGGTCGTCGACGGCATCACCGCCGCGGGCGGGGATGCCTCGCCCGTCATCGCCGACCTCGGCGCGCCGGACGGAGTCGCCGCGCTGGTCGAGGCGGCCAAGGCGCACGGCCCGATCGACGTGCTGGTCAACAACGCCGGCATCTACCCGCTCCTGGACACCCCGCAGACCGATGAGAAGACGTTCGAGGCCACCATGAACCTCAACGTGCGGGCGCCGTTCTTCCTGACCGCGGCGCTGGCCCCGCTCATGGCGGCGCGCGGCCACGGCCGGATCATCAACATCAGCTCGATCGCGGCCCACCTCGGCACGTCCACCATGGTGCTGTACGGCGCCTCCAAGGCCGCGCTGGAGTCTTTGACCAAGGCGTGGGCGGCCGAGTTCGGGCCGTCCGGCGTCAACGTGAACGCGATCGCACCCGGCCCGACCCGCACTCCCGGCACCGCGCCCCTGGGAGCCGGGCTCGACGAGTTCACCAGCACATTCCCGGCCGGTAGGCCGGGTACGCCGGAGGAGATCGCCGGGGCGGCCGTCTACCTCGCCGGCCCGGGGGCGGCGTTCGTGCACGGTGCCACCGTCGTCGTCGACGGCGGCCGGATGGCCATCTGAGCCGGGCCCGATCAGATGGAGCACGACCTCGCGGCCGGTGCACCCGGCCGGCACGTGGCCAGGGGCGCCTCACGCTGCGCTGGGGGGTGCTCCGGCCTCCGGCTCTCCAGCCACGCGGACCTGGTTGCGGCCGCCGTGCTTGGCCGCGTACAACGCCTGGTCGGCGGCCTGCAGCAGGTCGTCGGGACTGTGGCCGGGCGCCAGGGCGGCCACGCCGGCGCTGAAAGTGACCTGCAGAAGACGCCCGTCGGCGTGGACGCTCTCGCCCGCGACCCGCTCCCGTAGCGCGTTGACGCGGGCTCGGGCCTGGTCGGCGCTGGCGCCGGGAAACACCACGACGAACTCCTCGCCGCCGTAGCGGGCCACGATGTCGCTGCGGCGCACCTCGCCACCGAGCAGCCGGGCGAAAGCGATCAGCACCTCGTCGCCGGCGCGGTGGCCGTAGCGGTCGTTGACCTGCTTGAAGTGATCGATGTCCAGCAGGGCCAGGCTCAGCGGCTGGTCGCCCGCGACGGCGGCGGCCATCGTCTGCCGCAGTCCCTCCATCAGGTGACGGCGGTTGTGCAGTCCGGTCAGCGCATCGCGAGTGGCCTGTTCGACCAGGTCGGCGCGGAGCAGCTCGATGGTGCGCAACTTTTCGTGCAGCTGGGTGTTGCTCTGCTCCAGCTGGCGTTGCTTGTCGTGCAGCCGCCCGTTGACCGCTTCCAGTTCCTGCTGCTTGTCGTGCAGCCGGGTGTTGCTCTGCTCCAGCTCGGTGCGCTGCTGGAGCAGCTGGGCGTTGGCGTGTTCCAGGTCGCGGCGCTGCCGGTTGAGCACGGTGACGTCACGGGCCAGGACGGCCCAGCCGGCGTGGCCGCCCCGGCGGTCGTGCAGCACGCTGGCGCGCACGTTCAGATCCACCTCGCGCCCCGCGCCGTCGGTGAGGGACACCTCCGTCTCCCCGCCGCCGGCCGGGGGCAGACCGCCGAACATGTCGGCCAGCGACAGCCCGATGAGCCGATCGGGAAGATCGTGCGCCAGCTGCCGCAGCATGCGCTCGGCCGCGGCGTTGAGATCCAGGATCCGGCCCGAGGCGTCGATGGTGGCGACCACGTCGCCGATCATGTCGAAGACACGTTCACGGGCCACCGGCACCAGCTCGGGCAGGGAGCGGCGCACCAGCGTCCAGTAGATGATGACCGCCGTGACGCAAAAGCCCACCGAGGTCAGTCCGGTGACCTGCACCAGCCCGGCCAGGCTGGCGACGTTGGCCGCGATGGGGGCGAAAGCCCCGGCCAGGATGGCACCGTACAGTCCCCGCTGGGCACGCGGGCCTTTGATCCACGCTTGCATCAGCCGGACCACGGCGGCGGCCAGCAGCAGGTAGCTGTAGGAGGTGTGCGCCCAGAACAGCGGTCCCACCTGGGGAGTGGAGGTGCCGTAGGGATCGGCCCAGTCGGTGGCCAGGAAGAACCGGTAGTGCCATGGGTTGGTGACGATCGCGGCCAGCAGGAGCACCGGTTCGATGCCCAGCAGCACGATGGTGCGCCGCGAAGGGCGCCAGCGCCGGTCGACCACGGCCAGCGACAGGCAGCACAGGCCCGCCGGAACCGCGCCGATGGCCAGGAACTTGACCGCCTGCAGCACCCGGGCGATCTCGGCGCCGGCGGTCAGGGTCAACAGTGCGTCCGCTGCCGACCATCCGGCGATCCCCGCGGCCAGGAACGCCAGCGCGCCGACCGCCGGGGCCGCGTGCCGGCGCCGCCAGCCGACGACGGCGACCATGGCGGCCACGATCGCCGACAGAGCGAACAGCAGGATCAACAACGGTCGTCCTGCCATTGCCTCTCCCGTCATGCGGTGGGGGTGATGCCGTGGCCGATCGGCCGGACACGCAGTGACCTGAGGATTTCACCGGCGCTGCGCCCGGGGCGGCGGCACCGAGGCGATGCGCGAGCGCGTCACCCAGCGGCAGGCCGTCCCGGCCCGCGCCACCGGACGGGCTCCGGGGCGGCGGGAAGGACCACCCGGAAGGCGGAGCCCCGGGCGGGAGCGGTACGCACCTCCACGCGCCCCCCGTGGGCGGAGACGATGGACCGGACGATGGCCAGCCCCAGACCTGCGCCGCCCCCCGCGGCGCGGCTGCGTGAGTCGTCCGCGCGGTAGAAGCGGTCGAACGCGCGGGCCGCCTGGTCGGCGGTCATCCCGGGGCCCGTGTCCTCGATCACGAGCACGGCCTCGCCCCCGGCCGTGCCGACGCCTATCCGCACCGGGGTGCCCGGCGGGGTGTGGGCGACGGCGTTGCCGACGAGATTGGCCGTCACCTGCCGCAGTCTGGCCTCGTCACCGCGGACCGGAGCCTCCTGGGGAGGACCGCCGTCCGGGCCGGTCAAGGTGATCCGGCGGGCGGGATCCAACCCCTGCAGGTCGTGGTGGGCGTCGGCGGCGAGGGTACGGAGATCCATCAGGGAGAGGTCCATCGGAAGGGCGCTCTCCCCCTCGTCCAGGCGCGCCAGCAGGAGCAGGTCCTCGATCAACCGCGCCAGACGTCCCGCCTCGCTCTCGATGCGGCTCATGGTCCAGTCGGTGTCGGGCAGGCCGCCCATCCGGTGCAGTTCGGAGAAGCCCTTGATGCCGAACAGCGGTGTACGCAGCTCGTGGCTGGCGTCCGCGACGAAGCGCCGCATCCGGGCCTCCGACGCCTCCCTGGCGGCGAAGGCCGCCTCGATCTGGCCGAGCATGCCGTTGAGCGCGGCCGACAGGCGTCCCACTTCGGTGCGCGGCGCCAGGCCGGGGACCCGCCGGGACAGGTCGCCTCCGGCGATGGCGGCCGCGGCCTCCTCGATCCCGCGCAGCGGCCGCAGCCCTGCGCGCACGGCGAACCAGCCGACGACCGCCAGCAGGACCAGCAGCGCGACCGACGTGATCAGGCAGACCAGGACCAGCCTGGCGAGGGTCGACCTCACCCCGCCCAGTGACGCGGCCACGGCGACGTTGCCGCTCTCTGAGGGAAGTACGCCTCCCGGCGGCAGCCGCCGCGCGACCCGTGGCATCACGATCACCCGCCAGTTCGCGGCGTCCGCCTTTCCCGGGGCGTCGAAGGGACGTCCGCCGAGCCTGGCGACGGCCCCGGCGTCGAGCCGCGGGAGCCGCGGGCCCCGCCCCGGATCCCGCGACACCGTGTTCACCTGTTCCTGAACGGTTCCGTCCGGGGCGAGGTAGGTGACATGGACCTCATCGATGAGGTCCGTGCCGGGGAGCAGCCGCAGCGCCTGCCTGCCTTCCTGGGACGGCTGCGGCCGGACCAGCTCGGGGGAGAGGCGCGCCAGCAGCGCCGCGAGCGGCTCCAGTTGCCCGTCCACCCGGCTGACCAGGTGGGATCGGAGGGTGGCGATCGCAACCGTGCTGCTGATCGCCAGTCCGGCCGCCAGCAGGACCGTCGTGATCAGCAGGAGGCGGCCGCGGAGCGAGAGTCCTCCGGGCCGCCGCTCCGTCCTCCTGGCGCCCGTCGGCACGGCCGTGCTCACTGCCGTGCTCACTGCCGTGCCCGGGGGCTGCGTATCACGTATCCCACGCCGTGCACGGTGTGGATGAGCTTGGGCTCGACGGTGTCGACCTTGCGCCGCAGGTAGCTCACGTAGGTGTCGACGATGCTGGAGTCGCCCGCGAAATCGTACTGCCAGACATGATCCAGGATCTGGGTCTTGGAGACCACTCTCCCCGCGTTCAGGACCAGGTAGTGCAGCAGCCGGAACTCGGTGGGCGACAGCCGTACCGGACGGCCGGTCCTGAACACCTGATGGCCGTCGGGGTCGACCTCCAGGTCGCCCACCCTCAACGTCCGGTCGTCGGGCGCGAGCCCCGTGCGGCGGAGCACGGCCTGGATCCGGGCGAGCAGCTCCTCCAGGTCGAACGGCTTGGTCACGTAGTCGTCGCCGCCGAGCCGCAATCCGTTGATCTTGTCTGCCGCGGCGTCGCGCGCGGTGAGGAACAGCACGGGGATCTGGCCCGGACGGCCGGCGCTCAGCGGCCTGGGGAGTTCCCTGAGGCGGCGGATGACCTCGAAGCCGTCCAGGTCCGGAAGCATCACGTCCAGCAGCACCAGATCGGGGGCCTCGTGCCGGGCGGCTTCCAGGGCTTCGGAGCCGGTGCCGGCGGAGCTGACGGTGTAACCGGCGAAGCGCAGGGTGGCCGAGAGTAGTTCCCGCACCACGGGCTCGTCGTCGACCACCAGCAACCGGTGTCCGTCCATGCGACTCCTCCCCGACGGCCGATGCTCTTGCGGGCGGGTTCCCTCAGGGCGGGTTCCCTCAGGGCGGGTTCCCTCAGGGCGGGTTCCCTCAGGGCGGGTTCCCTCAGGGCGGGTTCCCTCAGGGCGGGTTCCCTCAGGACGGGTTCCCTCAGGACGGGCGTGTTCCTTTCCGAGGATAGGACCGAGTGCGCCGCGCATGCGCCCGGAGCGCACCCCGCGCGGACATCAGACGTCCCGTGAGCGGAAGAGGGCGAACGCGGCCGACAGCAGGGCGAGCACGGTCACGGCGAGCACGGCGAGCCCCGCGTGGGGCGGGAGGGCGTCGGGGATCGGCGCCTCCGCGAACAGGCGCATTCCCGCACTGGTCGGCCAGTAGGTCAGCATCGCCCTGGCCAGGGACTCGGGCAGGAGCGATGACATCGCGGGCAGTATCAGCAGGAAGGATCCGAGAGCGATCGCTCCCGCCGTCCTGCGGAGCAGGAAGCCCATGGCGACGCCGTACAGGGCGATCAGGGTCAGGTACAGGCCGGCGCCGGCGATCGCCCCCGGCACGCCCGGATCCGTCAGAGCGGCGCCCGGGGCACCCTGAGCGGTGAGCATCGCCTGGCTGACCACGAAGGATCCCAGCGCGATGAGCGTTCCGCAGGGGAGCAGGAGCACGGCGACGACGGCCGCCTTGCCCGCGAGGAGACGCCCCCGCCGGGGCACGGCCGTCACGCTGGTGGGCATCATCCCCGAGGCGTACTCGGAGGTGACGGCCAGCACGCCCACGGCGCCGACGAGCAGCTGCACGAGCGCGAGGCCGCGGAACGCGGTGTCCAGGGGATCGAAGGACGTCTGCTCCGCGGGAGAGTCACCCAGGTAGGCTCTGCCGTTCGCGGTGCCGAAGAGATAGCCGTAGCAGAGAGCGATCACGAAGGCGCCGGCCAGCGTGCATCCGGTGGCGCGGATGGTGCGGAACTTGGTCCACTCCGAGCGCAGGACACCGGCGGCGGACGCGGTCACCGCCCGCCTCCTTCGGAGGCGCCGAACTCCATGCTGTCCCGGGTGAGCTCCATGTACGCCTCCTCCAGGGAGGTCCGGTGCGGGGTCAGCTCGTGCAGCACCACTCCGTGGACCATCGCGACCTTTCCGATCGCCGCGCTCTCCATCCCCGTCACCGCCAGCGCGCCCTCCGCGCCCGGCCGTACGGTCGCACCGGCGTCGCGCAGCCGGTGGGCGAGCTCCTCCGCGTCCGGGGTGCGCACCAGGACGCTCTCCCGCGCGTGGGAGCGCATGAACGCCTCCAGCCCGGTGTCGGCGAGCAGCCGGCCGCGGCCGATGATGACCAGGCGGTCGGCGGTCAGCGCCGTCTCGCTCATCAGATGGCTGGAGACCAGCACCGTCCGGCCCTCGGCGGCGAGGTCGCGCATGAGGGTGCGGATCCACACGATGCCCTCCGGGTCGAGCCCGTTGACCGGCTCGTCGAGTATCAGCACCGCCGGATCCCCGAGCAGGGCCGCGGCGAGGCCGAGCCGCTGGCCCATACCGAGGGACAGCCCGCCCGCACGCCGGCCGGCGGCCTGGACGAGGCCGACGAGGCCGAGGACCTCGTCGACCCGGCTGCGGGCGATGCCGTTGCTCTGGGCCAGGCACAGCAGGTGGTCGAAGACGCTCCTGCGCGGATGCACCGCGCGGGCGTCCAGCAGCGCGCCCACTTCCCGCATCGGCACGGGAAGGTCGGCGTAGCGGCGTCCGCGGATCGTCGCCGTGCCGCTCGTCGGAGCGTCGAGCCCCAGGATCGCCCGCATCGTGGTCGTCTTGCCTGCGCCGTTCGGGCCGAGGAAACCGGTGACCACGCCCGGCCTGACGTCGAAGCTCAGGTCGCCCACCGCCGTGACATGGCCGTGGCGCTTGGTCAACCGCCGTAACTCAATCATGGGACGGATCCTGGAACAGGCGGCTGCGCGATCTCGGGGAGGGTCTGTGAGTCTCCTGTGAGCCGCCCGGTCCGCGGGGTGGCGCCGAGACGGTGGCCGGGCCGCGCCGGGCCCCGGCGGCGCCGAAGCTCACAGGGAACTCACACGGAACTCACACGGTGCGGACGGCGACCACGACGAAGTCCTCCGCTCCAGGAGCCTGGGATGCGCCTACGCGGACCCCGCGTCGGCGGGGTCGCGGGGTGTTGAGATGGCCGGCGAGAGCACGGCACTGAGCGCGGCGGCACCGTCGAGGAGGGCTTTGGAGCGAGCCGTGATGCCGGCGTCTCTGGCAGCCAGCGCGGAGGCGACATCCGCCAGTCGGCGGGCGCGCCGTAGCTCCGGCATGAGAGCCCGAAGGGGTGCGATGCGGTAACCGGCCCTGCGCAGTTGGTGAACGATCCGTGCATCCCGCACCTGGGCTGGCGTATATCGTCGCGTTCCTCGCACGGGGTCGCGGTCGGGGACGACAAGATTCTCCGCATCCCAGTGCCGCAAGGTCGAAGGGCGCACGCCGAGGGCGGCGGCGAGTTCGGAGACGCTCATCGAGTCCGATGCGCGTACGTCTTCGATCGGCTCGCTGGAGATCGCCCGGGTGGCCTCCTCGGCCTGCCTCAATTCCGTGCGCTCTGCGTCGAGCCGGGCGTGCGCCGCGTCGAGAAGGGCGAGGACCTGTGAGACGGGGAATCGGTGGACGGCCCGAACGATCTTCTTGGCCTCGATCGGACCCGCGCCCGCTGCGAGGGCCCGGTAGGCCAGCGCGGACTGCAGATGCATCTCTCCGTAGATCCGGTAGCCCGTGGCCGTGCGCGTCGCCGGCGGCAGCACACCGTCGCGCTCGAGGTTGCGCACCTGCTGAACGGAGTATCCGGAACGCCGCGCGACATCGATGGTACGCATGTCCCCTGATTTGAGACCTGACACCCTGAAGCCCCTCAGTCTTCGCCTCAAAGCCTCCACAAGGACCTTAATGCAACGCTGGAGCACATGACCATAGACGAGATCATCGGCTTCGTAGACGGCCTCGACGGCGTCCTGATCGTCAGCCCGGCACCCGGCGACGGCTCGCCGGAGATCAGCTGGGGTGACACGTTCTTCTACTACTCGCCTGACGGCGTCATCCCGGCAACGACCCAGCCCTTCGCGACGGTCGTGACCAAGAACTACCCCGGCGACGAGGCGTCGAGGCTGGACCGGCCGGACACCTTCCGCGTGAACATCTCCGCAGGGAAGGAGGCGTTCATCCGGTGGACCGGTCACGCGCCACGCGAACCGGCCGCCACCGGGGCCGACCCCAGCGCCGCCGACACCGTGATCGCGCACCCCGTTTACGGCACCGCCGGCTGGCTGGCCGTGGTGAACCCGGGCTCGCGTACCGAGGCGGCGACCCGTGAGCTGCTGTCCACGGCCTATCGCCTCGCACGCTCGCGCTATGAGCGCCGCGCGGGGGTGGACCAAAGCCGATCCTCCGCCCGATAGGGGCCCTCCACCGGCGACTCCCGATCTGACGGGTGGGCAGACGCGACCTGCACGGACGCCGTCTCATGTAAGGATCTCCGGTGAAGGGGTTGGACCGATCGCTCCCGGCCGCGCGACGCAGGACCCCGCGGCAGCCGGATCGCCCGACGCGAGATCGATGTCCTCTCGCCTGCGAATAGCGACAAATGCTGTCTTTTCATCTTGTCGATGGTGACTGGGCGGCCGCAGCGTGATCGTGAGTTCTGTGATCGCGCCGTAGCGGGAGGCCGTTCCGGTCGGCGCATCCGATGCTTCCGGCGCAATGTGACCCATCTCACTTACGCGGTAAGCGGGCGGTGAGGAAAACCCTGTCGTGGAAATCCGTCGATCGTGATTACCAGTTTTCATAGAAGGTGCAACCTGGGCGATCCCGGTGAGCGCAGGGGGCGTTCCGCTGTCGATGGCCAAGCGCCGGTGACCGGATGTCCGGGCATGATGGGGTGCCTTTTCATTGAGACATCAACTAGTTGGCCGTTTTCGGACAGCGGTCGAGTTGCCCGATAGATGCATCCGTCCTAACATCTCCAACCGAAAGGATCTCCGCCTACCGGCGATGGATCCTTAAATATTCCCTCCGAAGAGCAGGGCGACAATTCATCCTCCCGTCGCCCCGCCGTAACGGGGACCGCGACCGCGGCAGAACCAACTGGAGGCACCGATGCGAATTGAACGATCCGTTAACACCCGCCTGGGGCGGCTCTCGCTGCTCACCGCGGCGATGGCGGCGCCGCTGCTGTGGGCTGCGCCGGCCACGGCCGCACCCGCTGCCCCGAGTAGCCCCACCGGCTCCTACCTGCTGACCGTGGAGCCCGAAAAAGGGCTGGGCGTGGCCAGGTCCGCGACCCTGACCTGCGCACCTGACGGCGGTACGCACACCACCGCCGCAACCGCCTGCGACCAGCTGCGCCGGGCCAGGGGCAAGGTGGCCGCCATCCCCGAAGACCCCGGTCCGTGCACGAAGGAATACGCCCCTGTCCGCGTCACCGCCGTCGGGACCTGGAAGGGCCAGCAGCGGCGATACACGCAGACTTATTCGAATCACTGTATGGCGGTGCGCGCCACCGGCGGCGTCCTTTTCGCCTTCTGAGCAGCCGCTCCGGAAGCGGAGCGCCTCTCGATAATCCCGGTGTCATCGATGCGGCGGACGGCTGTTCACCGCATCGATGACGCACGCCCTTTTTCTTGACGCGCGGACGACAATTCACGGAACGCGTGGTAGGAAATCCGGGAATCCCTCCCCTGAAAGGAGAAAGAAGAGTGAGGAAGCTGCTCCTCGCCACCGTCCTGGCGGCGATGACGGCCGGGTCCGCGACGGCGTGGGCCGACACTTCGGCGCCGACCGCGACCGGCCTCGCCGCGACGCAGATCTCATATGAGAAGTCCGGCGGTTTCGCCGGAATCAATCGGGAAATCACCGTCACCCGCGACGGTGAAGTGCGCGTCAGCGACACCATGAGAACCGGCCGCTTCCAGGCCGCCGCCGACGAACTCCGCTCCCTGCGCCGCAAGCTGGACGCCATATCGGCCTGGCGCTCTTCATCGAAGGGCTGTGAGGTCGCCGACCATTTCGCCTACAGGCTGAGCTACCGCGGCCGGCAGGCCACCCGATGCCATGAACTACCGGCCGACTGGCGGTCCGCGGTCACCCAGCTGGAGGAACTGATCGACCGTGGGCTCGCGGACCGCCCCGCGGAGTGAACCTGACGGGGGGTCATCCCACCTCGCGGGACGGGCACAGTAGGTGAACACGGCGGCGAGGCCGACGAAGAACGGGAAGCGGTCGGCCTCGCCGCTCGGACGGCGACGCAGCCACAGCCCGAACCTGACGACTCCCGATCACGGACAGCGGTTCCTCACACGCCGCGAAGGCGGCTCGGGCGTGACGGACCGTAGCCGACACCGAACCGGCTCCGCGAGCGCGCGACCGCCGCGGCTACCCGGAGGCGCAGGCTACGGCCGCCGACGGTGCCTGCGGTCCTGTACCTGCCGAAGCACCGGCGCCGAGCGGTGTGAAGAATCCCCCTCGATATCGAATAGATGCGCTCCGCCTGCTGCGAGGATGCAAGGATGAGCGATCATGGGCAATGCGGGAGCGAGTGTCGGGCATAACGTGGCGGTGAGCGGCCAGGCGGATGCGCCGACGGCGAGGCCGGCCCACGGGTTCGGCTGTGATCAGAACACCTGGCGGTCGAGCCGGTGCTGCCGGTCTCCTCGCCGCGTTACATTGACGATGAGAGCTACGGGGGCGGGTTCAGCCGGGCCGACATCGAGGAGCTGCCGGGGTCGATGGACAGCAACCACCCGGGCTGGTCTACGGCGGCCGTGCCAGTGATCATGGGCGATCCGGGCCGTCCCGAGCCGAGCCGGAAACCGGCCAACGGTGTCTGCCGCACCGGCCCGCTGATCGCCCCGCAGGCCGCCGCGGCGATCGCCCCCTTCGCCGCCGAACCCGCCGATCTGCGGTGATGAGCGCGGCCGGGCGGGAAGCCGGTCAACCCTTTCCCGAGGACGACCCGCACGCCGAGGCGGCGATGTTCTCGACGCTGCTGGAGGACAGCGCCGAGGACCTGTACGACAACGCGCCCTGCGGCTACCTGTCCACGCTGCCGGACGGCCAGATCGCCAAGGTCAACGCCACGCTGCTGCGCTGGCTCGGTTACACCCGCGAGGACCTCGTCGGCCGCCGGACCTTTTCCGACCTGCTCACCGTCGGCGGCAGGCTCTACTACGAGACCCATTTCGCGCCGCTGCTGAACATGCAGGGTGAGATCGGCGGCGTGGCCCTGGAACTGCGGGCCGCCGACGGCAGCCGGCTGCCGGTGCTGGTCACCTCCACGGTCAAGACCAGCGCCGACGGCCAACCGCGGCTGATCCGCACCACGATCTTCGACGCCTCCGACCGCCGCGCCTACGAACGCGAACTGCTGCGCGCCCGCCAGGAGGCCGATCGGGAACGGGAACGGCTCCAGCGGCTGGTCACCACCTTGCAACACAGCCTGCTGCCGTCCTCGCTGCCGAAGGTCCCCGGTCTGGAGGCCGCCGCCTACTACCACATCGCCTCCCGTGATGAGGTCAGCGGCGACTTCTACGACCTGTTCCCGCTGAGTCGCGAGCGGTGGGGCTTCTTCCTGGGTGACGTCTGCGGCAAAGGCGCCGGCGCCGCGGCGATGACCTCGCTGATCCGCTACACCCTGCGCGCGGCGGCGGTCTACGACCCCGATCCGGTGACCATCCTGGACACCCTCAACACCGCCCTGCACCAGGAGTACCGGGGCGACAACCCCCGGTACTGCACCGCCCTCTTCGGCATTCTCACCCCTGACGGCGACGGTTTCGCCATCACGCTGGCCGGCGGCGGCCACCCTCCGTGCCTGCTGCTGCGCGCCGACGGCACGGCCGACTTCCAGCCCACCCCCGACGGCATGCTGATCGGCATGCTGGCCGATGCCACCTTCACCGCCACGACGATCCGGCTGTCAGCCGGCGACACGCTCCTGCTGTACACCGACGGGCTGATCGAGGCCCACACCGCCACCACCGGCACCGTCGATGGCCGCTACGGAGACCAAGCCCTGCACACCTTCGCCGTCAAGCTCGCGCCCACCACCGCGACCGAGACCATCGCCGCGCTGGCCGAGTTGCTCACCGGCTTCGGCGACGGCCTCGACGACGACACCGCCGCCCTGGCGCTCAGCGTGCCCGCGCACCCGCCCGCCGACGAGCCGACGACCCCGTGACCGGCTTGACCCTCACCACCCGGCCCATCGAGCACGGTGTGGTGCTTCAGCTGAGCGGTGAGCTGGACCACCACACCGCTCCCCGCGTCCTGGAAACGCTCAAGCGCATCACCTTGACGGCCGGCCAGCAGCTCGTCGTCGACCTGTCCCGCCTGAGCTTCTGCGACTCCAGCGGCATCGCCAGCCTCGTCGCCGCCCGCAACCACGCCCTGGCCGCGGATGCGACGATCGCGTTGGCCGCGCTGCCCGCCTGGCTCACGCGGGTCTTCCGCATGGTCGGCCTGGACAAGGTCCTGGTTACCTACCCCACCACCCAGGCGGCGGCCGCGGCGTGGAGCCGACGCCTCCGCTGACCGCCCGCCCGCGCCCATGCCGGACCCGGCCGGTCGGCATCGGCCGTATGGATGGGATCGGTCATCTCCGCCGGCGGAGGCAACAGCAGAAGACATGTCGCAGTCCAACGGCTCTGCCGTCGACTGCGAGGCGCATGAGAGCAGGGGATCACTGGTAGGAATGGGGGCATGCCTGCCCTGTCCCCTGCACGCAGTCCGCGATGAGCACACGCTTCGGCTCCGCCTTCTCCGTCTCCCTGGCCCAGCACGGCGCCGTGATGGTCGCGCACGTCACCGGCGAACTGGACCCCAGCACCGTGCCGACCCTGCGCGAGAGCCTGCGGCCCCTGTGGGAGCGGAGCGATCTGACCGCGGTGGTGCTGGATACGGCCGGGGTGCCGTTCTGCGACTCGATGGGCGTCAACGGGATCATCGGGGTCATGAAGACCTGCCAGGCCGCGGGCAAGCGGTTCCTGCTCAGCGGTGTACACGGCACCCTGGCGCGGTTCCTGACGGCCACCGGTCTGCGCCGGGCCTTCGAGATCCACGACAGCGCAGACGAGGCGGTTCGGGCCGCAGCTCCCGGCAAGGGCAGCGCGTAAGCCGGCGTCCTCCGTGTCAATCATGCGACCTCTATAGGGACGTCATCCCTCCTCGCGCTCGTCCGGCAAGGTGCTGATGTCTTCGAACGAGGCCACGCGGACGTTCGGGCTGATCGCGGTCTCCTTCCGCTGCCGCTGTCTGACCGCGCAGCTCATGAGCACGGGGATGTCATCGCCGCCGGGTGGGGTTTCCCGTTTGAATCGGCTTCCGGCAGTGGGCGACACTGCACCATGCACTCCTGTGAGCAGCCCGGGCAGGTCTTCGACGAGGTGGGCGGCCGCGTCTACGCGGCATTGCGCTCCGGCGACCTCGATGCGGACTCTGTCGTGGAGTTGGCCTGCCTGGTGGAGGAGTGGGGCCGGCGCACCGCCGCCGTACAGGAAGTCCTCGAACGCCCCGCTCCTGATCTGACGGCGGCCGACCTGGCCCGGCTGGGTGAACGTCTTCTGGACGACATCGGGTTCGAGCCGACCTTCGCCCTCGAACCGGGCCTGTGGGCGACGCTGGAGCAGGCGCTGGGGATCGTGGAGCGCGATGTCCGCGCCACCGGGATCGCCGGAACGCTCCGGCTGGTCACTCCGGACTGGGACGACAGCGGTCGGGCCTGGGCGGAATTCCGGGGCGGCCATCACGGCAACGGCGTCTGGCCCGTCGAGGGAAGAGATCTCCAGGGGGCGCTCGCGAGCGTCGCCGACGCCGCCCAAGAAACGATCATGGAGCTGATCTGGACGGTCTGGCCGGCCTGCCCGGTGCACCACCTGGGCCTGCACGCCGAGCTGGAACACGGCGCGGCCGTCTGGCGCTGCGCGGGCGCCGGAGCGCACACCGTCGCACCCGTGGGCGCGCTCCCTTCCCAGCGCCGCTGACGCCGGATCCGTCGGCTGACGTGCGCCGACGGCCGGGAGACGCAGGTCACATTCCTCCATGTCACAGGGGGTCGGGCTACCTCGTCTCAGGGGGTGTAGCCACTGACGACAGAGGAGCACACCATGGATGCGCGACTGGACTACTTCACCTCCCCGACCGCCGGCAAGGTCCTCAAGCACTTCATGTCGGCGGGCAAGGCGCTCAAGGACTCGCCGCTGCCCGCCGCGACGCAGGAGCTGGTGGCGCTTCGCGTCAGTCAGATCAACGGCTGCGCCGTCTGCATCGACATGCACACCAAGGAGGCCGCCGCCTCCGGAGAGACCTCGGTACGGCTGAACCTGGTGGCGGCGTGGCGGGAGGCCGCGGTCTTCACCGAGGCCGAGCGTGCCGCGCTGGAGCTGGCGGAGGAGGGGACCCGGGTCGCGGATGCGGCCGGCGGGGTCAGCGACGAGGTGTGGGCGCGTGCCGCCAAGCACTACGACGACGAGCAGCTCACCGCCCTGGTGGTCCTGGTCTCCTTCATGAACACGGCGAACCGGCTGAACATCATCACCCGGCAGCCGGCCGGCAACTACGAGCCCGGCCAGTTCCACTGAACGGCACCGAGCAACCGGCTCGGGGTCCGGTGCGGGCACCGGAACCCCGGGCTCGGGGGCGTTACTCTGGCCTCCCGGTGGTCCGGATGATCATCAGAAGATGTCTGCGCCGGCGAGCACGGCCGCGTGGGAGGGCTTCAAGGGCAGGGGAGTCGGCGTGAGCAAGGTCGAGGAGTTCGAGGAGCTGCGGCCGCTGCTGTTTTCGATTGCCTATCGGATTCTGGGCAGTGTGGGTGAGGCCGAGGACGCGGTGCAGGAGACGTGGCTGCGCTTTGACGGCTCGGCGACCCGGCCCACGTCGACCAAGGCTTTTCTGTCGGCCGCGGTGACGCGGATCTCGATCGATGTGCTGCGTTCTGCGCGGGTGCGGCGAGAGGAATACGTGGGCCCGTGGTTTCCCGAGCCGCTGCTGAGCGATCCGTATCAGGATCCGGCGCGGTCGGTGGAGCTGGCCGACTCGGTGTCGATGGCGGCGCTGCTGCTGCTGGAGCGGCTCAGCCCGCTGGAGCGGGCGGTGTTTGTGCTGCGGGAGGTATTCGGCTTCGGGTTCGACGAGGTCGCGTCGGCGGTGGAGCGTTCGGAGGCGGCGTGCCGGCAGTTGCTGGTGAGGGCGCGGCGGCACATGGAGGCCGGGCGGCCGCGCTTCGAAGCGGTCCGCAAAGAGCGGGAGGAACTGGCGTCGAGGTTCTTCGACGCCCTCCGCGAAGGCAACGTCGCCGGCCTGCAGGAACTGCTCGCCGCCGACGTATCGATGGTCGGCGACGGCGGCGGCAAGGCCCCGCAGCTGGCCAGGGTCGTCATCGGCGCCGGGAAAGTGGCCCGGCTGCTTGCCTCCGTCTTCCCCCAGCTGGCCCGGATCGATGTGACGTTCGAGCCGCACGAGGTCAACGGCCAGCCGGGCGCGATCTTCCGTGATCGGGACGGCAAGGTGCTCCACACCCTGGTGCTCGATGTACTCGACGGGCAGATCCAGACGATCCGCTCAGTGATCAACCCCGACAAGCTCGGGCACGTGGGCCCGGTGGCGGACGCCTGGGCGATCGACCGCGAAGTGAGACAGGCGCGCCGGCCCCCCCTCCCGGGGTCACCGGCTCGGTCCGGAGCGTGCGGACGACCGCGGTGAACTCGCCTCTCCGCCGCCGAAACGACCTCAAGAAGATCATCGCTCTGTACGGCGGGAGCGTGCAGACGACCGGCAACCCGGGCAGGGGCGCCTGCGCGCATGTCATGCTGCCGGCTCCGCCGTCTGACCCGCCGTAGGCCGCTGGGGCGTGGTCGCGCCGGTGTCGGCTGGGAGCGGGTAGACGATGTCCAGGATGTGCTGCAGTGGTCGGGGCGGGGCCTGCAGACGCGTCCGGTCCGCGCCCACGGTCCTGATCAGGGCTCGCGTGCCGGCCACGTCGATGAAGGTCAGAGCGCTGCCGTCGATGACGAAGGACTCATCGATCCGTGCGGCCTGGACCAGCGTCTGGGCCACCCTCTCGGTGTTGCAGGCGTCGATCTCACCGATGAGCCGGATGATCGACCGTCCTGCCGATATCCGGCAGACGATGCACAACTGGGTGTCGGCGTACAACACCTGGTCGGTCACGGCTGGTTCGGCCGCTTGCGGGGCGGGTTGGCCGTGTGGCGGAGTCTGGTTCACCGGCGGGATCACGGGAAGGGCGTCTTATGCGCCGTGGTGGTGGGGTGCAGCCGCTTCCGTGCTGGAGGCGGGGCGCATGACGACGGCGGACGTGGTAGCGATCATCGTGTCCCCTCAGATGTTCTCGGTCGTGACGTCGGCGGCGGGCGCCGACACGGCAATCCTAAGCAGGAAACATGTTACAGGAAATACTTTTCCGCTTAGGGTCTTCTTGCAGGATGACCGACTGGATGCGTTAGCCTGACCAGCGGATCAGCTCGACAAGACAGTGAAGGTGTCCGCGATGACCGGCACGGACGACACCCGCTCCCGGTGGACGTTCCTGACCAACCATGCCCGCGTCCTGCTGGAGATCGCCCGCGACCCCCAGGCGCGACTGCGTGACATTGCCGCCGCCATCGGCATCACCGAACGCGCCGCCCAGGGCATCGTGACCGACCTGGAAGAGGCCGGCTACCTGACCCGCGACCGGGTCGGACGCCGCAACCACTACCACGTCAACCCCGACCAGCGGTTCCGGCACCCCGCCGAGGCCGATACCCCGATCGGTGCCCTGATCGACATCTTCACCCACCGGGAGACGAAGGAAAGCCACTGGCCGCGCCCGTAACCGGCCGCCTGACGGCTCGGCCCCGGCTGCCGGTCCCGACGGCCTGACGCTTGCTCCCTCGTGGGACCGCTACGCCCAGCGCTCGGGCGCGATGGCATGCTGAGTCATGTGGACGATCTCGAACCGCTCCGGCGGGAATTCGACGCGGAAGACGGCTCCTTCCTTCTCCAGCTCCGATCGGACCTCCACTGGGATCGACAGGCGTTCAGCCGCCTGGAGAAGACAATGCGCCGAGTCTGCGCTCAGCAGGAGACCGAAGACCGACTTGATCGATGGCTGGTCGAAGGCTACTGGTATATGGCCGACTTCGTTCCGGACTGGACCGGCCACCCGGACTTTCCTCGTCCGGAGCCGACCGAGTACTACGAAGCAGCATTGGAGCGCCTCCGCGACATCCAGAATTGGTTTGTCACCGGACGCTCTCCGTACCATGCCTGGCCGGATCTCTGAAGCGCTGCGTGCCGATGCACGCCGCTCCGTGCCGCTGGTTCGCCGCGAAGGTTTTTCCTACGGAAGCGTATAGACCTGGCCGGTCTGTGCGCCTTCGATCGAGCGGACGTAGGCCGCGGTGACGTCGGCGAGGTCTACCGGCAGGAAGCCGGGGAAATAGCTGCCGTACTCCTTGAGGCTCTCGGTGAAGATCGTGGGACTGACCGCATTGACACGTTGCGGGGCGATCTCGATGGCGGCCGCCCGCACGAACGCCTCCACCGCGCCGTTGGCCATGGAGGCGGCGCTCCCCGTGACGACGGGATCGCGTGCCAGCACACCGGTGATCAGGGTGAAGGAGCCGCGTTCGGCGACATGGGAGACGCCCTGGCGCACCAGCTCGATCTGGCTGAGCACCTTGCCCTGGAAGGCGTCCTGGTAGTCCTGGGGCGTCATCTGCTCGAGCGGCTTCCACGGGACGTCGCCGGCGGCGCTGACCACCGCGTCCACCGTTCCCGCCGCGGCGTACAGGGCCGTGATCTGCGTCGGATCGGCGATGTCGTGGCGCAGGTCGCCGCCGCGGCGGCCGACCGTGAGGACTTCGTGGCCGCGCCCGGCCAGCGTCTCATGCAGGACTGTGCCGAGCTTCCCGCCGGCCCCGATCAGAAGGATCTTCATACTCGCGACCCTATGGTGCCCTCTCGGGCAGAGGGAAATGCCTTTCAGGCGGCATCTATGCTTGGCACTCATGAATGTGGAGCTGCGTCACCTGCGAGCCCTGGCAACGATCGGAGACGAGGGCAGTATCACCGACGCCGCGACCGCCCTGCACGTCAGCCAGCCCGCTCTCTCGCGCACCCTGGAGCAGTTGGAGAGCCGCCTGGGCGTCCGTCTGGTCGAGCGCACCACCCGCCGCCTCGCGCTCACCGAGGCCGGGCGCCGCCTGTGGGAACACGCCCACCGCATCCTCGCCCAGGTGGACGCGGCGCTGGACGAAGCGGTCACCGGGGCGTCGCGACCGCTGCGTGTCGCCTTCGCCTGGGCGGCTCTCGGCCGCCACACCGTACCTCTGCTGCGCGCCTGGCGTGACCGGCACCCCGAGACCCCGGCACAGGTGCGACGGGTGGACGATCCCGAGGCCACCCTGCGGCGAGGCGAGGCCGACGTGGCCTTTCTGCGCACCGCGCCCACCGGTGACCCCACATTGGCGTACGCCGCTGTCACCAGCGAGGGACGCCTGGCGGCCGTGCCCGAGACCGACCCGCTCGCCGAGCGCGAGGCTGTGCGCCTGGCCGACCTCACCGACCGGCCCGTCGTCCTGTGCTCCACCGCCGCCACCACCGGTGCCGACCTGTGGCCCCGGGCGCGGCGCCCCCGAACCTTCCAGGTGCCGGGTGTGGACGAGTGGCTGACCGCCATCGCCACCGGGGAGGCCGTCGGCGTGACCACCGCGGCCACCGGCTACAGCCACCCCCACCCCGGCGTCCGCTACCTGCCCCTCGCCGACGCCGCTCCCGTCACCGTTCACCTGGTGTGGCCCAAGAGTCCGGGTCACCCCGCGACCGACGACTTCCGCCGGCTGGTGCGCCAGCACCTGGCGGCCGCACCGGCGACGACCGCCGACGCCGACGGAGGAGGTCCCGCAGGCCCGTGTGAGACACCTGCTCGCCGCAGTGGCACGGAGACGATCTCCGGTGCACGGCGGGGTCCTCTCCACCAGGCGTAGAGAGGACCCCGCCGACCCGATGCCGAGCCGCGTTCTGTCCCTTCGGCGCCCTCCCGGGTGCCGCACGTCGCGGGTCGACGACCCGCGACGGGATCTCCCCGCTTCCTCAGAGCCCGTGCTCGACCAGGAACTTCTCAATCAGCCCCTGCCACTCGGCGGGCTGCTCGGCCATCACCACGTGCCCTGCGTCCACCTCGGCGTAACGCGCCCCGGGGATATGGTCCGCCAGGTAGCGGGAGTTGGCCGGGTCGACCAGGATGTCGCGGGTCGCCGCGATGACCAGCGTCGGCACCGTGATCCCGGCCAGGTCCTGCCGCGTGTCGGCGGACCGGCCCAGGGCCGCCTGCTCCACCACCCCGAGCGGCAGCCCGGCGGGGCCCAGGTCCAGCAGTTCGGCGAACTGCTCTTCGGGCAGTCCATTGAGGAACTCGACGCTGAAGCCGTTGACCGTGCGCATCCTGGCGAAGCCCTCGGCGTCGCCGCGGTTCAGCAGGTGCTCCCAGAGCCCCAGCGACAGGTCGATCTGGTTGTCGGCCTTGGCGAAGCCCGCCGTCAGCACGAGTCCATGTACCCGTTCCGGGTGACGGGCCGCGGCCCGCACAGCGACGGTGGTGCCCAGGGAGAAGCCGATCACGGTGAAGGTCTCCACCCCGGCGTTGATCGCGCAGGACACCACCGCGTCGGCCAGCTCGTCCAGGGTGAAGCCTGCGGCCGCCCGGGGAGTGGCGCCCGACCCCGGGTAGTCGGGGCCGACGACGGTGTGGTCCTCGGCCAGGACAGGCAGCAGCGTCCCGTAGTTATCAGCCACGCTGCCGCTTGCGCCGTGTGCCAGCAGGATGCCGGGTCCAGAGCCGATGACGGTGGTGGCGAGATCAGGAATCTTCTTCATGCCCAAGAGGTTGAGGCTTCACATCGGTGTGAAGGTCAAGTCCTCTATGGAGGGAATGTGATGCGGATCGGCGAGCTGTCCCGACGGACCGGGGTCAGCACCCGTTTGCTGCGCTACTACGAGGAGCAGGGTCTTCTCCACCCCGAGCGGGACGGCAACGGCTACCGCCGCTACCGGCCCGAGTCCGTCGAGCGGGTCGGGCGCATCCGCGAACTGCTCGCCGCAGGCCTTCCCACCACCACGATCCGCGATTTCCTGCCCTGCGCCGAGAACGGGCCGGGGCCTTCCGGCTGCGCCCGCTACACCGACATGCTGGACTCCCATCGCTCCCGCCTCGCCCGGGACATCGCCGAGCTCCAACGCCGCTACGAGGCCCTGACCGTCTACACCGCCGCTCTGCGCTCAGGCTGAGGAGCGCCGTACCGCGTGCTCGTGATCGCGCCGCTTCACGGCGCGTACGGCGGGAGCCGTACCCGGGATCGCCCCACGTGATCTGTATGCCGGTAAGCAGTCGCTGTTTCACGTGAAGGGCCGGCAGTGTGATGCTGATATCGAGCGACATATCCGGGTATCGGGGTGTGTTAAATCCCGGCTCATCATGTCCGGGAGCGGCCCTCCCAAGGGTCGGCTCGCCTGGAACGACACGGCGGCCGCCCCCGACGGGAGCCGCCGTCCGGATCCTGATCCGGCTTCTTGCGGTGACGCCGCGATCTCACACGATGACGAGACCGGTCATCGGCCAGGCGGTCTCTGATCGCCTGTGACCACCGGGTGTGACCAGACCTCTCGGACCCACTCGTTCAGCTGGGCAGGGCCTCGCGCACCGGTGAAGGGCGGGAGGAAGCGCGGTGACGACCCTGCCTGCGGGCCACGCGTCCACCCGGAAGGCCGGGGGACTGCGGCGGGGACGCGGCTGAGGACGGCAGGAGTGCGCTTTCCAGCCACTGCATGACCATCAGGCCGATCAACGCCAGCAACGGAATGCCCAGGATCGCGAGAATGGGAAGTCACCTCCTGCGGTCGGTGCCGCCGCGCGGGCCGCGTCGGCGGTAGACGGGCTCGACCCTGTGCGCCCACGGCGGCACCGGCCGGACCCGATGCCACCGACAGCGGCGGCCGCCGACGAGGCCGGTCTGACGCCTGCTGAGCGCACCGTGGGAATTTACTCGCGCCGAGTTATGTCTGCTTCAGTCGCTTTCCCTCCGTACCGGCTGCTAATCATGCGATCATCAGTTGGGAGTCCGTTCATTCATGGATCGTCCTCTGCTGCGGATTTTGTGAACGGGACGTGCGTGCCGGCGCGTCCGGCCGACCCGCGGACCGCCGCACCGGAACCGGGCAACCTGAACGGGGCCTCCGAGAGTGCCCCGGCCCAGGCGCCTTGCTGATGCGTCAGCGCGGCAGATTGATCGAGTACGCCTTGCGCAGCGTCTCGTGCACCGTCCAGGTGGTACGGTCGCCCTCACGCAGGACGACGAGATCTCCCGGTCCGACCTGGAGCGTCGGCCCGTCTTCGATCTCGATGGTGGCGCGGCCGCTGATGACGACGAAGAGCTCGTCGGCTTCGGTGTCGGTGACCACGCCGGGTGTGATCTGCCAGATCCCGCGGATTTGCCGTCCGTCGGCGGATTCCCACAGCGTCTTGCCGGAGACCTGGGGAACGCCGGAGACGATCTGATCCGGGTGGAGGGGATCCGGCTCCAGGTCGGCGTCGGGGATGTGCACGCGGAAGCTGTGAGTCATACGTCGAATTCCAACCCGAATGGTGTCAATTATCTGGTTGAAGGTAGCACCCGCCGGATCACACGCTGAGAGCAGGCCGAGCACACCGGGAAAACCGCGTCGACTCCGGGTGGCCGGACACCTCACGCCTTGGCTTCACGGCTCAGCGCAGTGTGAGAAGCCCGCGGCCGTAACAGACCTGAGCCGGTGAGGCCGTAGACGGCCGCGGATCAGGGTGCGTAACCGATGATCGCGCCCGTTGGTTTCCCGCAGGTCGTTGGTGCAAGGCGGTGGTCGTCGAGATAGACGCCACAGGCACAGTCGAGTGCTTCTTGCGCTGTGCCGACGGGGTGTCCACTGGGCAGGACGAGTCTCGGCGGCTTTCGCACAGATCGACCCCGGAGGGAATCGGACGGTTTTTCGGCGTCAGCAACGGCCGGGGGCCTCGTACTGTGTCGTGGTCAGCCGGCCGGGGCGGGCGGCGATGGTGTAGGCACCGGCTTCGTCGTTCCGGAGCGCGAGCGGATCGGTGATGTCCGGACAGCGCTCGGCATGTGCAGAGCACCGGTCACACGGTTCATGGGCCAGCCCAGGGCGGTGGCCAGTTGATCTGCGGTGAGCGGCTTGCCCGCGTGCACGAGCGCGGCCGGCACGGTCAGCGCGTCGTCGGCGGTTTCCGCTCGTCAGCCACGTGCGCGGCCTTGCCGGGAAGTGCGACGGTGAAAGGCGCTGGTTCGGCTCGGCGGGCGTGGCCGACACCGCGACCGGGAGGGTGCGGCTGCCGCCGACCGGTTCCGCATCGGGAGTGCCACCAAGACGTTCGTGGTCACCGTGATGTTGCAACTCGCCGCCGAGCACGTGCCGAGCCTGGACGACACCGCGGAGGAGCGGCTTCCCGGCCTGGTTCACGGCAACGCTCACGACGGCAGCAAGATCACCATTCGGCGGCTGCTCGGCCATACCAGCGGGATAGCCGACTACCTGCGTGACCAGGAGGCGGTCAACCGTTACGAAAGCCCCACCCCCCGGCAGCTCGTCCAGGTCGCGATGTCCCATCCGGCCTCGTTTCAGCCCGGTGCGAGCTGGGAGTACTGCCAGACCGATCGGCTGCGGCACGGTAGAACAGCACCCGAAGCTCCTGGCTGGGATGGGTCTGGTCGTGGTGATCAACCCATCCACCGGGAGCTTCTCCACGTCGTCAGACGAACGTCCGACTCTCGATCACGCTGTGACCGGAGAGCCGCCGCCCGGGGACGAAAGGGTTCAACCACCCAGCCGCCCGTAAACGATCCAGGATTTGGCGTCGCGCAGAGGCCGGACGACACCGCACCGGCTTCTTTTGTCGGTGAAGGCTCCTACGCTCCTCGGGTATGACGGGAGAACTGGGAGCCGATGGACTGCCATCGGATTCTGGCCATGAAGCAGGATCGGTCAGGCAAGTAGTGGAAATGCGGAGCGAATCCACAAGAAAGCGGGTCACGGCGACCGAGCGGCAGGCCCGGTTCGCTCGGGACAAGGCCGCGAGCTGCCACTTCGGTACGGTCGGCGCCACAGCCACCATCACCGCCACCTTCGACAAGCGCACCGAGCTCGTCCACCGGAGCACGTACCTGGTGGACATGACCGAGCAGCGCACCGGCGCCAAGCTCAAGACCTTCACCACCGGCGCCTGGATATGGGACCTGGAGGAGGGCCGGACCTTCACCGCCACGGCCGCCATCGACAAACACGGCAGGTTCCGGGGCGAGCGCTATACCGTGATCAGCAACGTCCGCATCAAGAAGGGCGAGTAGCTCCCGCCCGAGATCCGTACCGACCCTTGTGGAATGGCAGGCCGGGAAGTGTCATCCCACGTCCATGGGGATGAGGCGGGGCCGGAGCGCCTGCTGGACAACCGCCGGCGGCAGGATGAAAAGACTCAGTGAATGCATTTCATCCTCGGGCGCCCTGAGCAACACGGTGGTTCTGTAGGACGGCGATGGCCTTGACGAGGTGGCCGGCTTTGCTGGGGCTGCAGCGCAGCTTCCGGAGGATTCTCCATGACTTGAGCTGCGCGTTCGCGCGCTCGCCGGGTCCGCGGAGCTTGGCGTGTGATCGGTTGGCCTGCTTCTGGGACTGCGGCTTGTTGCGGCCTTTGTACGGGGTGATGACGACGGTGGCCTCGGCCCCCTGGTAGCCCTTATCGGCCAAGGTGAGGATCCCTGCCTTCTCCAGTTCGCGCAGGATGCCCCATACTCTGGCCGCGGTCAGGTCGTGCATGCTGCCCGGCATCGCGCCGGAGGTCCACAGGATCGTCCCGTCCGGGCCCGCGATCACCTGCACGTTCATGCCGTGGATTCGATGCTTGCCGGAGAAGTAGGGACGGTCGGCCCGCACGCGGTCGGTGTGGATGAGCGTGCCGTCCAAGATGAGGTGGGTCAGCCCGTCCTGCTTGGCTTTGCGTAAGGCCTGGGTGAGCTTGGGCGAGCGTGCTGACAGCAGCATGACGGTCTCCTGCACGTACCGCCAGGCCGTCGTCGCCGACACGCCGAATCCCGCGCTGATCTCGGCGAACGTCTCATCTTTGCGCAGGTGGATCAGCACCATCAGGGCCTGCTGGCCGGGGTTGAGTCGCCGCCAGATCGATCCGATGGCCTTGCGGTGGCGGCGGATGAGCCCGGCGACGTAGTTCAGCGTTGAACGCGACAAATCGACGGCAGCACGGTAGAACAGCACCCGAAGCTCCTGGTTGTAGCGGGCGTTGGTTGTGGTGATCAACCCGTCTACCAGGAGCTTCTCTACTTCCGAGGACGAACCGTCAACTCGCGATCATGCCGTGACCAGCGGCCCGGCCCTCAGGGATGAAATGGGTTCAGTGTGTTCGACGAACAGGAAGAACGCCGAGGAGTTCGCGGAGAGGTGTGAGGAGCTCCTTGAGGACGTCTCCGATGGCTGTTCCTGGCGTTCTGTAAGCCGCCAGGCCCCGACCGGGGCCGGCGATCCAGGGCTGTGCCAGGTCGTGGTCGCACTCGTCACGCCTCGACATCAACCACTATCGAGTTACGTATGGGGTTTACGCAACCAAAGGGAGAGGAATCATTACTACAGTAACGCCTGCGTAGTAACTACTGCAGGGGCTCGCGCGCAATCCAGTCGCGTGATACCCAAGCGGCGGCCGTTTCGCAGGTGAACCCCCAGAACGCCAGAAGGGGACGAGCTGGCGTTCAAAAACCGGATCGTGCCTTATACGTGATTCGGTGGATTTGTCGCTGATGGCAAGTTCCGGGGGTTGTGTCACACGATAGAGCCCCCGGAAACCGGGAGGTCCTCTATGCAGTCCTCGTTCATCGCCACCTCGGCCGCTGCTCCCGCCCTGTGGGTTGTCATCGCCGTGCTCCTGGGCATCATCGCCGCACTCGTCGCGGGCATCCTGTCTCAGTGGGCCGGCGGCACCCGCCCCACGGTGCTCACGTGGGGAGCCAGCACGTTCGCTGGAACGGTCACGCTCGCCCTGGCGATCATCACCTTGCTGCACGCGTTTTCATCGGTCAGCCCGCAGGTCTCCCAAGGTGACGCGACCGTGCTGAACCGTCTGCCGCCGAGCGTCGTCCTTCAGCCGTAGAAACGCAGCGTGAACTCCAGCCGTTCGCCGGGCCGGACCACGCCGTAGGGCATCGCTGCTCCTTGATCAGGTCGTCGAGCAGGTCCACCGGCTCGCGCCCGCCCCTGTCCATGCCCGTCGGAATCCAGCCGTCGCGGCCCCCGACCGAGGGGAACGGCGACACACTGACGAACCCGGTGCCGCCGCCGGGTCCTCGAACGCCTCGACGGTCAGTGAGGTTTTCTCGGCGAACCGATCCCTGCGGCGGTGTGCGGTTCGGCTCAGTGGGCGGTGCCGTCCAGTCGAAGGAGCCGTCCGGCCTGACGACGTAGCCGTCCAGCGACACGGCCATCGAGTAGGTCACGCTGCGCATCGGAAGGCCTCCTCGGTAACGGTTCAACGGCGCGACCTCCGGACGCCGCAGAACTGATCGCGGCTCGCGGGATCACCCAGCAGACGGTGTGCGCGCCCACTGCGGTCGCGTGGACGGCCCGGCCGAGATCCAGGCCAGGATCGGGCCCGGCACGCCCCCCGAACGCATACCGCGGAAGGCGTGACCTTCAGCGCGATCCGCTCGCGAGCGCGATGTTCTCGTCAGAGCCGGGGTCTCCTCGTGGTGACCGGCTCGCGACGTCTTCGGTGCGCGTCGAGGAGGACCCAGGACGGCGCGGGCGCCCGCTCTCCCCGCTCGCACGCGGGCCGTACGCGGGCCGTACGCGGAGACACCGTCCGCGCAGTAGCCTCTGATCTCAGACGGGCAACCGGAGGCTGTCATGGACGTTCGATCCCCGCTGATCACCCACGTCTCCTGGGGCCGCATGGTCGTCGAGGGAATGGGCGACGGCAAGGACTTCAAGCTCTATCCGGGGGGCGGGCGCGCCTGGGACTGGAACGAGACCGGCACCCGGCACACGCCCGGGATCCAGCCCGCCGACGTCGAGGAGCTCCTCGACCGAGGCAGCCAGGTGATCGTGCTCTCCCGGGGGATGCGGCTCGTCCTCCAGACCTGTCCCGAGACGCTGGCCATGCTGAAGGAGAAAGACATCGAGGTCTTCGTCGAGGAGACCACGGCGGCCGTCGAGCGCTACAACCGGCTGGCGGAGACCACGGCTGTGGGCGGGCTCTTTCACTCGACGTGCTGAACGGTGCCTCTGAACACCGGCTCGCCGGCCACGGCGACAGGGTGCGGTTCTCGGAGCACCTCAAGGACTGACGAGCCGGCGAGTGCTGCCGGGGCCTCTCGTTGACAGCGGCCCGGTCCCTCTGTGTAACCTCTCCACCCGGAGGCACATGAGCGCCTGCCCCGGACGAGACGAGCGCCGTACCCGGCACGCAAAGACGACGCTCCGAGGAGACGTCATGGGTACGAACGCGCAGCAGGCCGGTTCCACATCCGAGACGCCCGGGGTGCCGGAGACCCGCCCGCTGGACGTCTGCTGGATCCACGGATCACCGTCGGCCAAGCACAACACCGATCCCGACATCCAGGTGCACGCCTACGACGAGCACACGTTCATCCTGCGGCAGAACATGGCGGTCCACTACGAGGCGCCGTTCATGTTCCTGATGTTCGGCGACGCCCGGGCCGTGCTCGTCGACACCGGAGCCACCGCATCCGCCGAGTTCTTCCCGCTGCGCCGGGTCGTCGACGACCTGGTCGGCCGGTGGCTGGCCGCGCACCCCCGCGACGGCTACGAGCTGCTCGTCCTGCACACCCACGCCCACCACGACCACGTCGCCGCCGACGCCCAGTTCGCCGGGCGCCCCGGCACCGTCGTCATAGGGGCCGACAGGGAGAGCGCCTGGGAGCATTTCGGGTTCGCCGACGACCCCGAGCGGGTGGCCCGGGTCGACCTCGGGGGCCGGGTGCTGGAGTGCCTGGCCACCCCCGGCCACCATGAGGCCGCCGTCACGTTCTACGACTCCCGCACCGGGTTCCTGCTCACCGGCGACACGGTCTACCCGGGACGGCTCTACGTGCAGGACTGGGCCGCCTTCGGCAGGACGATCGACCGCCTGATCGAGTTCGCCGGCACCCGGCCTGTCACCCACGTCCTCGGCTGCCACATCGAGATGACCCGCGAGCCGGGGGTGGACTACCCCGTCCTCACCACCTACCAGCCGGACGAGCCTCCCCTGCAGATGACCGTGGACCAGCTGCGCGACCTCCGCCGGGCGATCGGCGCCGTCGGCGACCGGCCCGGTCGGCACGTCTTCCCCGACTTCATCATCTGCCGCCGGGACACCGCGTACGGTTCCGACGCCGCCGGCTGACCCCCGCCGGCAGTGTTTCCCGGCATCACCGAGCCGGCCGTCTCTTTCGCCTCCTCCGCGATCGGCCTGGAGGGTTCGCGCGGCGAGGAGACACCGCGGGTGCCGGAACACCGTGGGCGCTCGCCCGGCAAACGCGAGGCGCCGCGGTCGGTCTCGGCCCGGCAGAGCACCGAGACCGGCCGGCAGGCCGAGCGGACCCCAGGAGCGCCCTGCCGGGCGCGGACGGTCAGGCCTTGTGCGCCTCCAGATACAGCCGCCGGTGCTCGGCCTCACGCACTTTCTTGATCAGCGGTGTCACGTCACCCGCCGGCTGGGCCGTCAGCAGGTCGGCCTCCTCCCGCAGCCGGTCCACCGAGTCCTCCACCGCCGCGGTGATGCGGTAGTCCGCTCTCCAGCGGTCGGTGCCCTCGCAGGTGAGCTCCTCCTCCAACTCGTCGGCCACCGTGCGCAGCCGCGCCGCGATCTGCCTGCGCGCCCGCCGGCGCTCCTCGGTCAGCAGTTCCAGAGTGGTGCCCAGGGCCTTGGCGTCGAAGGTCTGCTCCATGCCCGCCTCCAGGCTCTCGCCATGGCCGCCGCGGTCGCCCGCGTCCACCGTGGCGAAGGGCAGCAGGTTGCGGAAGGTGAGGTAGGAGGCCGCCGACTCACCCGTCGTCGCGTCGGTGAGCGTGTCGAAGGCCGCCTGGAACATCGCCTTGAGCTGGCCGCCCTCCAGCTGCGCCAGCGGCAGGTATCTGTCGAGCTTGACGAGGTCGGAGGCCAGGTCGCTCTCCACCGCCGCCTCCAGCCCGTCCAGCCCGTCCTCGTCGGTGGCTTTGCCGCGCAGCAGCTTCTTGACCGCCGTGCTCTGGATCACCCATGCGGTGGTGTGGCAGCCCATGCCCGCCACCCCCGCCGGGGCGGGCGGGCGGCCGTTGACGTCGGCGCCCTTGCCCGCGGTGAAGGTGACCACCAGCGGGTCGCAGGTGTCGTCGGTGACCCACCCCTTCGGCTGGTCCACCGCGGGCAGCTTCGGCATCTTGTCCAGCTCCGCCTTCAGCGCCGCCAGCAGCTTGACCCCTGCCTCCATGCTGAGCTTGGGCTTGAGCTTCGGGTACAGCACCGCGATCTGCGCCGTCAGCTGCTCCATCGCCGCCTCGGCGGGGGAGGGCGCCAGGAACCCGGAGCCGGCCACGCTCATCGGGTAGGCGATCGAGCACAGCCGCTGGTGTTCGTGCAGCAGATGCGACGTGATCTTGACGAAGCGTTCGGCGGAGTCGTTGGCCTTGGTCGTCTCGCTCTGAGTCTCGGCCTTCGACAGCGCCAGATACTTGTTGATCTGGTTCTTGTAGTACTCGATGGTGTCGGCTTCGGCGAACACCATGTTGGCGGCGACGTTCTTGATGGTCTGCGCCGCTTTGAACAGATGCTGCTGAGATCCGGCTCCGCGCAGCCGTTCGCTGATCGCCTTGGCCTGCTGCTCGATCCCGGCCTGGTCCAGCACGAAGGACTTGCGCTGGTTCAGGTGTTTCATCAGCTGTACGGCCAGCATCCCCAGTGTCCGGCTGTCCTTGCGGGGCTGCAGCGCCGCGTCCTGGCTGAGCGCGTAGTTCAGACCCGTCTCCCGCAGTGCCGCGTCGAAGGAGAACATCCGCCACAGCGCCGCCTTGACCGTCGCCGGATCCGGCGGCGCCGGGGCAGGCGGCTCCGGTTGCAGGATGACCGTCCCGGTCCGGGTCAGCGTCGCCTTGCCCGGCTGCACGGGCTGGGTGGGGGCCTGTTCGGTCTCCATCTCCTCGCGCTTGGCGGCCTGGGTGACGTAGTAGCGCTCGCACTGCATGATGATCTTGCGGTAGTGCGCCTCCGCCGAACCGGTCGAACGATCCTTGAGATTGCGCACGGTGGCGTAGGGCGTGTAGTTCACATATGCCAGGTGATGGGCCAGCGCCGGACCGAGCGCCGCCGTCATCTCGTCGGCCCGCCCCGCCACCATGCCCTTCAGCGCCTCGTCGATGTGCGTGCGCGTGCGGAAGTCGGAGTCCTCCAGCCTCAGCACCCGCGCCTCGTAGTCGCTCAGCCATTCCAGCATCTTCATCTGCGTGCTGGTGGCGTCGGCCATCCACCGGGTGGCCTCGTTGTGGGTCTTCTGCAGCCACACGACCGCATCCTCGATCGGCATGCCGTACAGCTCGGCCTTGATGACGTCCAGATGCACCGCCCAGGCGACCGTGTGATCGCCCATCCTGCTTCCGTACGGCGACGGCGTGCGCGGGCTCGGGCTGATCTGCACCCGCCGGACGCTGTTGCCGGCCAGGAGCACCGCTGGACGCAGGTGCACCGCCGGCAGCCCTCCGTGCTCACGGGCCCGCATGCCCGCATCTTCCTCCATCGAGATCTCGTCGTCTTTCCTGGCGCGCTTCATCGCGCCCCCTCCCATGAGTGGCAGACCTCACTTCTCCTCCCTCACCTGCCACTGCACAAGACTTAACGTCGAAATCAGGCGATACGGTCTTTGGAGCGCTCCATTACGGAGTGACCTCGACGTCCCTTCACCCGGAGACGGTCGTCGAGCCGGCGGCAGATCTCCTCGACGGGGTGATGGTGCGCAGGTCGTCCGGAACGCCGTCGGGGCGCATGACGTGGCTGCGAATGCCGTCGCGGACCCCGGCGACGCCAGGCGGTGGGGGCATGCATGGTGTTTTGCCTTCGTATGCCTTGCTGACAGAGGAAAACAAGTGCTTATAGGGATGTAGAGGGAGTAATGCCTTCTTGGAAAGTGTTACTCCGGCGGCCCTGAGGGCAGGTACCCGGCATGCAGGGTGAAGGGGCGGCAGGGAAGGCCGCTTCCGCCTCGGGGCCCGCGGGCGCCGCTGTGAGGGCGGCATTCCGCAGATGCCTGCGGGCTCCGATCAACCCTCCTGCGCGGCCCTGCGGTCGCGCTCGCCGGGATGTCCCGGCGGCCGTGCCCCGCTGCCTGCCGGGCCGGCCTTGCCGGTATGGTCGTCGCCATGCAGATCATCAAGGGCGCGGGGGAGTGGGTGCAGCCGGCTGCCGGGGCTGCCAACGACTGGGTCGAGCATCTCAAGGTCCCCGACCTGTCCGTTGGGACGTACTGCATCCCGGCGGGCGGGGCCGACGACCAGAGCCCGCACACCGAGGACGAGATCTATGTGGTGACCGCGGGCCGGGCCCGGATCGTGACGGCGAGCGGTGAGGCGGAGGTCGGCCCCGGCGCGGTGATCTTCGTCCCGGCGGGTGAGGAGCACCGCTTCGCGGACGTCACCGAGGACCTGGCGCTGCTGGTCGTGTTCGGCCCGGCCTACGGCTCGCGCGCGGACTCGCGACGCTGATCCGTATCCCGCGAACGCGGCTTGCCGAGAGGGGCATCCTGGCTCATCCCGGCGGCCGGACGTGCCCGCGCTGCGGCCCGGTCAGCTCCTGGTGACGGTGGAGGGCGCCAGCTCGCCCAGTCCCCGCACGGTGAGACGGTCCACCGGCCGGAGCGCGAACGCGTCGTCGCCCGTCAGCTCCTCCGCCATCGCGGGATCCACCAGCACGGTTCCGGCGGCGGCGAGGGAGGTGAGCCTGCTGGCCAGGTTGACCGTGGTGCCGAACACGTCGCCCATGCGGCCGATCACCTGGCCGATCGCGAGCCCCACCCGCAGCGCGGGCATGCTCCTGGACCGGGCGTGGACCTCCACGAGCCGCAGGGCGATGTCGGCCGCCGCGGCCGCGGTGTCGGCGACGAACAGCACCGAGTCGCCGAGCGTCTTCACCACCCGGCCCTGCGAGGAGGTGACGACGTCGGTCGAGCGGCTCTCGAACCGCTCGACGAGACCGGCCAGTTCCTTCTCGGAGATCTGGCGGCTCAGCCGGGTGAACCCGACCAGGTCGGCGAAGCCCACGGCCAGCCGTACGGTGCCCGTCTCCTGGTCGACGACGCGCCCCGCGGCGGCGGCCAGCTGCCGGCGCCAGGCGTAGACCAGCAACCGCTCCAGGTCCGGCACCACCCGGTCGGCTCGCGTGCGCCAGGCGCCCGCGCGTTCCTCGCGGGGGACCCCGGCCTGGTCGAGCGTCTCGATGCCGAGTACGGCCTGCGACTCCGCGAGCCGGGCGGTGGCCCTGCCCAGCGACCGGGTCACCAGGAGCGCGTGCTCCTCGTCGTAGATCCCGTCGCGCACCAGGCCGACCAGCATCTGGAGCGCCTCGACGTCGGAGTCGGTGAACTCCACCGCGTCGTCGGCGACGTTGGCGAAGCCGAAGGCACGCCAGAACCGCCGCGCGCGGTACATCGGTATGCCGGCCATCGCGGCCACCTGGCGGCTTGTGTAGCGGCGGTGCTGTCGGAGGAATGCCCCCACCAGTTCGTCGGTCACCGTATCCTCGACCGTCGTCAGCTCTGCCCCTCCGGCCCCGTGAGGGGAATCGCACCATACATCCTGCGGGACGCCGGATGCCAGAACAGAACCGTCCGGTCGGTCTGCGCAGGGTGGAAATCCCCGTCCCACCGCGGGTCCCGGCCTCCCGCGGCCGCCACGCCGTCGCAGAGGGCGCCACGGCCTGGCGGCCGCCCCGGTGCCCTCCCCTCCCGCCAGGCAGGGCATTGCCGCTACCCTGCGCAGGGTGTACGTGAAGATCTGCGGGCTGCGCGAGCCCGAGCATGTGGCGGCCGCCGTCGAGGCGGGTGCGGACGCGGTCGGTTTCGTCCTCACCCGAAGCCCCCGGCGGGTCACCCCCGAGCGGGCGCGTGAGCTGGCCTCGGCGGTGCCCCCGCACGTGCTGACCGTGGCGGTGTTCGCCGGGGAGACCCCCGAGCAGGTGCGGGCGGCCACGCTGGCCTCGGGAGTACGCGCCGTCCAGCTGCACGGCGACCACCCGCACGGGGACTTCACCGCGCTGCGCGACCTCGGCGTCACGCTGGTGCGCGCCGGGGCCGCGGGCGTGGACCTGCGCTGCGGCGCCTTCGGCGAGGACCTGCTCATCGTCGACGCGCCCCGGCCCGGCTCGGGTGAGCCGTGGGACTGGGCGGCGGTGCGCGGGCGCCCGTCGGGCCGCTGGATGCTCGCCGGGGGTCTCGACCCGTCGAACGCGGCCGGGGCGATCGCCGCGGCCCGCCCCTGGGGCGTGGACGTGTCGAGCGGGGTGGAGACCGCGCCCGGCGTCAAGGACGCCGGGCTCATCGGGGACTTCGTCGCAGCGGCCCGCGAGGCCGCCGCGGGGTGACCCCGGATGCCCTCCGGAGGCAGGAGCGGCGAGAGCGGAAGCGGCCCGGGGCGGCGGGGCCCTCACCGGGCCATCGAGGAGGTCCCGGGCCGATCACACGGCCACCGCCCAAGCGGGTGCCGCAGGTTCGAACAGCCGGGGCTCGACGGGTGCCCGCCCCTCACACCCGGGCCCGGCTGCGCCCGCCGCGGCGGATCCGGAGACGGCGGGACAGGTGCCGGACCAGGTACGCGGCGTCGCGGCCGACGCCGCGCAAGGTGTTGGAGGAGGGGCTGCGCTGCCACTCCAGACCCAGGAAGGCCAGCCCGGGGCGGGAGACGGACAGGCCGCCGCGCTGGCGGGGCCGGCCGGTCTCGTCCAGGGCGTCGAGCCCGTCCAGGTAGGGAAGGTGGGGCCGGTACCCCGTGGCGAAGATGACCACGTCGACGTGTTCGCGGGATCCGTCGGCCCAGACCACCCCCTCGTCGGCGAAGCCGGTGAACATCTCCTTCCGCTCCATGCGGCCGGAGGCCAGGGCGCGCCGGTAGCGGCCGTCGTCGAGCACCGGCACCCCGGGCGGAGAGCCGACCAGTCGGGCCGGGAGGCGGTCGAGACCGGTCACGGTGAACCAGAAGTGCAGGTCGCGTCCGAGAGGGCGCTGGTCGACGAAGCGGATCGGGGCGCGGGTGGCGAGGGTGACCGTGGCGGTGTCGGCGAGGTCGTGGGCGATCTGGACGGCGGAGTTGCCGGCGCCGACCACCACGATGCGCCGTCCGGCGTACGGGGCAGGGGCGCGATAGGCGGCCGCGTGCAGGATCTCCCCGGTGAAGCCCTCCCGGCCGGGGAGTGCCGGCAGGTACGGGTTGCCGAAGGAGCCGCTGGCGGCGATCACCGCAGGCGCGGGCAGGGCGGTGCCGTCGGCGAGCTCGACGGTGAAGCCGCCGCCGTCGGCCCGCACCTGCCTCACGCGGGCGCCGGTACGGATCTCAGCGTCCAGCCGGGCGGCGTAGCGCTCCAGGTAGGCGGTGACCTCGTCGCGGTGCGGGTAGCGATCCGGGTCGCCGTCGAAGGCAAGGCCGGGCAGGGCGCTGTAGCGGGCCGGGGAGAACAGGGTGAGGCTGTCGTAGTAGGCGGGCCAGGAACCGGCGGCGCGCAGGCCGGCCTCCAGCACCAGCGGCCGCAGGCCCGCGCCTCGCAGGGCGTGGGCCGCGGCCAGGCCGGACTGGCCGGCGCCGATGACGGCGACATCGAAGGCGGAAGTGCTCATGCCTCCAGATCGTATCGTCAAATCTAGAAATGACAATATGATGTGGGTGGGGTGATGCTATGACCATGGACACCAACGGGATCGAGTTGACGGACGCGGCGCGCGGGCTGCTCAAGGCGCTGGCCAGCGACACCCGCCAGCAGATCCTCATGCTGTTTTCCGGCGGGATCGAGCTGACCGTCAACCAGGTCGCCGAGCGGATGAACCTCGCTCAGTCGGCGGCCTCCACCCACCTGGCCACCCTGCGCGACGGCGGGGTGCTGGCCTCCCGGCGGGAATGGAAGACCGTCTACTACCGGGCCGACCCCGGCCGCATCGGCAGGGCGCTGGGCGACCTGCAGGCGTGCCTGCACGCCTGCTGCCCGCCCGCCGACTGCTCGCCGGACACCTGCACCTGAGAACGGGGCTCCCCGGCCGGGGTCCGGCGGATGTGCTCACCGCGTCGATCGCTGAGTCGGAGACGGTGCGGAGACCCGGCGGCGCCTGATGCGGGCGGGGGCGCGGGCTGCCTGCGGGACGACAATGACGTGAGTCGTCCGTCAAGCATGTTTACTCTCTGCTATAAGTCAGTAGCTAGGAGTGAACATGTGGAGAATGGTCATCGCCGTCGCCGCAGTCCTTGTCGCGGCGGCCTGCTCCGGCACCCCGCCCATCCCGGACACCTCGGCCGGGACGCCGGGTGCGGGCACTCCCGCCGCCTCTCCGCAGACCTCCGGCTTGGGCTCGTTGCCGTCGCCCGCCCCGGTCCCGACCACGGGCCCGGGATCGGTCTGCCATGACGAGGACGTGCGCACCTTCCTTCGCGAGATCGCGACGCATTCGAGTGAGAGCGGCCTGGACACCGACGCGCCGTTCCGCGAGTGGCTCACCGTGCTGCGCGACGCCGCCCCGGCCGCCGCCGGGCCGACTCTGGAGCACATCCAGCAGGGCATCACGGCGTTGGAGGCCTACAGGAGCGCCCGGGCGGGCAGTGCGGCCGCCCACGCCCACGCCCGCACGCTCGTGGCCGCGGCGGCCGAGCTGGCGGACACCTGCGGCCTGTCCGCGGAGTACACCATCACCGTCCCGGATGAGGCCGGGCCGGAACGGACTCGCCGGCCGGCGCCGGAGCCGACCCCCTAGTAATGCTTCGTCGGCCGGTTGCGGCGGTCGTCGACGGCAGGCCGGGCGCCGGCCGCCCATGCGCCCGAAGGGCCCCACCGCGCGCGGAAGCGGCAGAACATCCCCGTCGTCCTCCTCCGGCGAGGAAACGCATCCAGATCATTCCGGAGCGAAGCCGCTCTCTGCTCACGGTTGTCCAGAGGTGAGGATTCCGGTTCTGGGCAGGGTCCTCGAAGACGGGCAGGAAGCAAGGACTGCCGGACCCGAGTGATATGGACAAAGCGGGCGCGCCCGTTCCTGATCTCTCTCGGAATCCTGGCTGCCGGAGGGACGGGGCACGGAGGGCGCGATCAGCGGGCCCGGCCCTGGAGAACGTCGGAGGAGAACACGGTGAGGAAGATCATTTTTGCGATGTCGGTGTCCCTCGACGGCTTCTTCGAAGGGCCGGACCACGAGCTGGACTGGCATCTGGTCGACGACGAACTGCACGACCACTTCAACGAGTGGCTCGGCGCGATGGGCGCCTTCATGGACGGACGCCGCAGCTATGAGCTGATGGCCGAGTTCTGGCCGACGGCCGACGCCGACCCCGAGAGCACCCGGCCCATGGTCGAGTTCGCCCGCATCTGGCGGGACATGCCGAAGATCGTTTTTTCTCGGACCCTGGAGAAGGCCGACGGGAACACCACCGTGGTCCGGGACGTCGTCGCCGAGGAGATCCTGGAACTCAAGGCGCAGCCCGGCGGAGACCTGGCGCTCGGCGGAGCCGAACTCGCCGCGACCTTCATGCGGCTCGGTCTGATCGACGAGTACCGGCTGTATGTCCACCCGGTCGTCATCGGGCGCGGCAAGCCGCTGTTCCAGCCGTCCGATGCCAGGCGTGGTCTCCGGCTCGTCGAGACCCGGACCTTCGGCAACGGCGTCGTCCTTCTCCGCTACCAGGACCCCGCCGTGATCAGCGGGGCAGGCGGGGAGCCCCGCTGATCACCACTGGTCGGAGCCCTGTGCTCTCTTCGTGTCGGCGGGCACCCGCCTCCTCTCCCACTCCTCCTTGCGGGAATCGCCGCCCGCCGAGGCGCTGCCCGGCTCCGGCCGCAGGGGCTGGTCCGGGCCGCAAGAAATGGTGAACACCGAACAGGCGGGGCCGGTGTGCGGCATGATGCGGCGAGCACATCCCCGACCGCCCCAGGAGGCCCCGCCATGTCACCCGTGCTCGCACCCCGCCCCAACGGCCGGCACGGCACGACCCGCAGGTTCGAGGTCGGCGGAGCGCAGGGCTACCTGATCACCGCGACGGCCGCCGACGGCAGTCTCGCCGAGGTGGTGGTGCGGCTCGGCAAGCACGGCTCGACGCTGATGGGGCTGTCGGACGCCCTCTACAACATGATCAACGTCGGGTTGCGGTACGGCGCGCCCATCGCCGACATCGTCCAGCCGATGCTGGAGACCGCCTACGAGCCGCGCGGCATGACCAACGACCCCGAGGTGCGGACGGCCTCGTCCATCACCGACTACGTGGCGCGCCGCCTCACCCTGGACTTCGTTCCCTACCCGGAGCGCCTCGCCCTCGGCGTGCTGACACCCGACGAGCAGGACACCCTCGCGACCGCGGGCCGGGCGGTTCCGCGGCAGAGCGCTACGGCGCCGGTCATCGTGTGAGGCGTGCACGCCCAGCACCCCGGAGGCCACCGCGAACACCCCTGGATGATCAGCGGCCGCTCATCGTAGCGCCGGTGACGCGTCGCCGGCCGGTCCGTCGCGGTCGAGGCTCCGTCCCGCGGGAAACCCTCTCGCGATGAGCATCACCCCCAGCGCGACCTCGAACAGTCCGCCCGGAACCGACAGAGCCAGGCCGATGCCGTAACCGAGGACCTCGGCGATCGCCCCGGCCAGGAAGACGGCGTAGCCGGCCAGCCCCCACAGCGCCATGAACGCGGGCACCAGCCGTTCGCGCAACAGGACGCGGCAGAACAGCAGGCCGGTGATCCCCAGCGCGATCATGGCGATCTGGTAGCTGTAGCGGTTGCCCTCCTTCGCCACCCGTCCCAGCGCCTCCAGGACGGAGGCGTCGGGGGCGCCGGCATCGGCCCACTCCCGGGCGAGTGGCACCACAAGCAGCAGGAAGACGACTCCTGCGGCCAGCATCACGGCCTCGATCGCCCTGCCCATCAGGTACGCATAGGCGGAGATCTCGTGGCGCGACTTCAGCACGGGGAAGGCCAGCACTCCGATGCCGGCCACCGCGACGGAGTTGATCAGCATCAGCAGCGCTCCCGCCGATATCCGTACCTGATGGTCGAGCACGCCGGACAGAGTGCCCACGGCGCCCGAGCCGGACTCGACCAGGGCGCTGCCCCCGCCGTAACCGACGAACGCCAGCAGGAGCAGGGCGCCTACGGCCCGTCCGATGGTTCTTTCTGACATGGCTCTTCTTTCTGCGTGAGAGGTGGCGGGGCGCGGTCGTGCGCGAACCGGTTTCCTTCCGCCATGACGAAACCCTCTTCGTACTTAGTACGGGACGGTATCGTACTAAGTACGAAATGGCCATCGCCCGGGAGATGAAGTGTCGAAGACGGTCAGCGGCGGTTCTGAGGAGCGTGCTCCGCTCAGCCGGGAACGGGTGCTGCGCACCGCGGTCGCGGTCGCCGACGCGGGAGGGGTCGGGTCGTTGACGATCCGCTCGCTCGCCCAGGAACTCGGCGTCAAGCCGATGTCGGTCTACCACTACGTCGCCAACAAGGAGGAGATCCTCGACGGCATCGTGGATCTCGTCTTCGGTGAGATCGACCTGCCCTCGGCCGACGGTGACTGGCGATCGGAGATAAGCCGGCGCTCGGCCTCGGCCCGTCGCGTGCTGCGGCGCCACCCCTGGGCGCTGGGGCTCTTGGAGTCGCGGACCGCCCCCGGTCCCGCCACGCTGCGGCACCACGACGCGGTCGTCGGCGTCCTGCGCCGGGCGGGTTTCTCGGTGGAGATGACCGCCCACGCGTATGCCCTGATCGACAGCTACGTGTACGGCTTCGCGCTGCAGGAGGCCGCTTTGCCCTTTCACGGCCCGGACGGCGCCGCCGACGTCACCCGGCCGATAATGCGGGGGTTCTCCGCCGACGAATATCCCCATCTCGTGGAGATGGCGACCGAGCACATCCTCCGGCCCGGGTACGACTTCGGTGACGAGTTCGAGTTCGGGCTCGGTGTGATCCTCGACGCCCTGGCTCGGTCGCACCCGGGCCGATGACCCCCGAGACCGGGTTGCGGTGACGGGGGGCGTGGGCCGCGCGTGTTCGACCGGGCGGTTGTGGAGATCCGGTCGCAGCGCACCCGGCCGGTGCGGGCACCGCGGCCTCGTGTCAGTGTCCCGGTTCTCTTTCCCCTGCCGGTGCTGGTGCCGGTGCGGGAAGGGCCAGCCGGACCCGGGTGCCCTCACCCGGGCGGCTGTCGATGTGCACGCTGCCGCCGTGTATGCGCATGATCTTCTCCACGATGGGCAGCCCCACGCCGGTGCCGCCGATGCCCTGGTCCTCGGCGGTACGGGTGCGGTAGAAGTCGTCGAAGACGCGCTGCAGATCATCCGGTTCGATGCCGATGCCGTTGTCGCGGACCTCCACAGCCGGGGCGGGGTCGACGGTGACGGTGACGTCGATGCTCCCGCCGGGCGGGGTGAACTTGACCGCGTTGTCGAGGACCTGCCACAGCGCGTGCTGCAACCGCCCGGCGTCGGCGTGGATCGGTGCGCGGACGGGGGCGTGCAGGGTGAGAGTCTGGCCGCCCGCGCAGGCGGTTTCGGCGATGTCGTCGACCGCGGCGCGGGTGATGGTCACCAGGTCCTCGCCGTCCGGGGTGAAGGCCAGCGTCTGGGCGTTGAGGCTGGACAGCAGCAGCAGCTCGTCCAGCAGGGTGCGCAGCCGCTGGCTGTTGCGGGTGACGACCTGCATGAACTGTTGTTCGGTGGCGGGCGGCAGGTCACCGTCCTGCATCAGCTGCAGGTAGCTGGTGATGGAGGTCAGCGGGGTGCGCAGCTCGTGGTTGACGGTGCGCAGGAAGGCGTTCTTCAGCTCCTCGGCCTCGCGCAGGCGGGCGATGACCTCCTCGGCCTGGCGGTGGTGGTGGCGCAGTTCCAGCAGACCGGTGGCACAGGAGGCCAAGGTGGCCATCGCCCGGTGGCAGGAGGGCTCCCAACGGCGCGGCCGGTGGTCGAAGACGCACACCACCCCGACCGGCACGTCATGGCTGGTGATCATCGGCGCGCCCAGGTAGGCGCGCACGTACGGCTCGCCGGCCACTACCGGGTCGTCGCGGAAACGCGGCTCGGCCAGCGCGTCGGCCACCTCCACCACCTGGCGGGTCTCCAAGGTGTGGGGACAGAACTCCACCCGCCGGCTCATGTGGGCAGCGGTGGTGCCGACGTGGCCCTTGAAGTACTGCCGGTCGGCGCCGATCAGGTTGACCAGCGCGATCGGTGCCCGGCAGATGTGCGCGGCCAGCTCGGCGATGGCCTGGAAGGTCGGTTCGACCAGGACGTTCAGGGCGTCGAGGTCGTCGAGTTCACGCAGGCGCGTGGCCTCGCTGTGGTCGTGGTCTGCGATTCCTGCCGCCATCGCTGGTCACCGGCTTTCCGCGGGGTTTGACGGGCCGGACACGGCCCGTTCCGCCGGCCCTGACCGTCTCCCCGCCGGGCCATGACCGCGGTACCAGAACACCGGCAGTATCGGATGACCCTGCAGTAACCCAGCAATTAGACCCTATGCCGTGAAACGGGTATTTCACCTCTTGTTCCGGGCAGGATACGGCAACGGCCGGCATTGCCCGTCGCCTCATCGGTCGTCTCCCGCCCTCGCGGGATCCCTCGGTGAACCTTTCCCGGTGAGCCTTGATCACGCCGGGTAGCCCCGGGCGGGCCTCGCATCCAGGCTGCAGGCACGCGTGAAGCCCTGCTGATCGGTGCCGCGTCAGGCCGCATTCGCCCTCTTGACGATCCTGCGCAGGCGCTCGTCGGGGGTGTGGCGGTTGCGCCAGCGTGTACGGCGTGGCGTGTCCTCGCCGACCACGACCGCGTTCCAGGTGCGGGCCGGGTCCTTCCTGGCGTCGGCACCCCTCGTGAACCGCGGTCAGAATGTGGCGATCGGGTTGACCGGACTGCCGGACGTACCGGCGAAGCGGACAGGGGCGACTGCGAGGTGGAAATCCCACTGGCCGAGCTCGGCAGCCGTCGTCGCGCACGCCTCCAGGTCGCAGTTGTCGAGCATCCACAGGCCCATGGCGACGAGGCTCACGGCGTGAACCGGCATCAACACGTCTTCGTACCCCGATGGCTGGACATCCTGGGGGGTGTCAGCGCCGATCAGCGCGACCTCCCGTTCGTGCAGCCACGGCAGGCAGGACGCGTGCCAGCCGGCCTGCGTGAAGCCGCTGGCCGCACCGGTCTCGTGCCGGACGCGGCCATAGCCGGTCCGCAGGAGTACCGCATCGCCGGATCGCACCCGCACACCCTGGCGACGCTCGGCCTCCTCGAGATCGTCGGGGAACACACCCTGCCCCGGTTCCAGCCACGGCACATCGCGGACCCCCGCAATGTCCAGCAGGACACCACGCGTGATGATCCCGTTCGCCGCCGCCGTGACGGCCGCCCACGCCGATCCCGTTGCGGCGTCGACCGACGAGTGCGACCGCCCGTTGTACATCGTGCCGTCCCAGAAGATGTGGCACGGCGAGTCGACGTGGGTGAGGGTGTTGCCGTGGAACGTGATGCCGAGCCGCTCGGACGAAAAGCCCCAGCGCCGGTCGTCGCGGAATCCGGGCACCGGCATGTCCTCGGCACCCGGCATGTCGGCGGCGCACGGGCACGTCGTCGTCGACCGCTCCATGTCTTCCGGTGCGGCGACCTCCCATGCGCACGACACGCTCCTGCCGTGGCGCACGGCCCGCGCCGCCGCCAGCCGGACGTCGTCGGTGATGTGGTTCAACGTGCCGAGCTCGTCGTCGTCGCCCCACCGTCCCCAGTTCGACAGCGTGTTGAAGTACTCGAGCACGTCGTCCTGTGTGGGCATCGGTCGCGCTGCCGTCATCCCAGCATCGACTCCTCCGGTCACGTGGTTCGAGGCACCGCAGGCAGGGTATCCCGCCCTCTCCTTTCGACAGGACCTCGCCGGGGCCGGATCGCCCGGATCGCCGTCGCGGCCCTCGTCCTGCTTCAACTGGAGTGCGGACGGACCGTGTAAGGCGATCGCGTACCGCCGTGGGCGGGTACGGGGAAGGTTCAGTGACCGCTGTCCTGTCTCGCCGGGGGTGAGGCGGTCTCATCGGTCATGCTGGTGACCAAGTCGAACCTCCTGCGCGAGCGGATCGTCAAGCTCGCCGCCGAACGTCCTCTGGCCGCCCTCGCCCTGCTGTCTCAGGTGGAGAGCTGGCAGCGCACCCTGCTCGACCAGGCCGTCGCCGGGGCCCGGGAGACCGGTGCCTCCTGGGCGCAGATAGGGGAGGCGATGGGAATCTCCAAGCAGAGCGCTCACGAGCGGTTCAGGGCGCATGTGAGCTCATGATCCAGTCCGCCGGCCGCCTTCCGGTTCATCGGCGGCCGGCAGATGTGCCGGACCCGGTTCCAGAGCCGGGCGCCCCCCGCGGTCCGGGGTCAGGCGTTGACGGCGCCGATGCGCTTCAGCCAGTTCTTGCAGTAGACGCAGGCGCCGCGGTCCTGCCAGCCCGGACTGGTCTGTTTGCCGTTCCACTTGCCTCCGGGATGCCACACCCGGGCGTGGAAGACGAGCGCGTCCTTGGGAATCTGTTCGATCGAGGCGATGTGCGCGCCGGGGCCGTTCAGCCAGCGCTTGAGGGCGTCCACCTCGGCGCACGCCTCCGGCGGCCACTTCTCCGACCGGGTGATGCCGCGGACCAGCTCCCCGATGAGGGCGGAGGTCGGGTGCAGGTGCATGTCCTGGCCGCTGTAGCCCTCGAACGTCACGCCGGGGGAACCGATCACGGCCAGGCCGCAGACCACCCGGCCCACCGGGTCATCACCCGGCCGGTTGCTCAGCAGGCCACCGCTGTGGCGTCTGCAGATGTTCATGGCGGTCTGCGTGGCCGCAGCCTTGGCGTCGTTGACCTCTTTCAGCGCGGACGCCTCCTCCTGGCGCTTACGCTCAACCGTGTCCTTCGCGGTCTGGTTCTTGACATAGGCGTCCCAGGCGCCGTTGTCGTAGCCGTCGGCCAGCCACTTCTGGAAGCTGGTGACCGCGTCGGCGGGGGTCGTCCGATCCGTGGCGATCGCGCTCTCGTAGTTGTTCAGTTTGTTTCGCAGGGTGCCCATCGCGTCCCGGTCGAAGCCTGACTTCGGGGTGTAGTTGTCGTCGAGAGCGGCGACCTGGCCCTTCCTCCGGCGGAACCACTTCATGACCGTGTCACGGTCATGCGCGGCGGGGGCGTCAGTGAAGAACTGGTAGGGCTCCATTGCCATCGACATCGGCGTCAGCCTTCCGTCGGACCGTTCCAGTGACGGTTGTGTCAGCAAAACGTACGTCCCAGATGGCTGTGAGCACACAGTTTTCCGGTAAGAGACGTCCGAAACGGGGCCTGACGCGAGTCCGTAGGGCTGGAATGGCCGGTGGCACGGTGGCTGCCCCCGCAGCTTCGCCTCGCCTGTCCCGCTGTGGAGGCTCGTGGATCTCATGGGCACTCAGAACGCTGCGAAACGCCGAGTAACGTTCGATTCGTTACATCCCGGATCTTGCGGGAGAAGATCCAGCCGAGGAGATTGACGGCAGTTGTCAGATCTCCATCGGCTTTCGGAGCGACCCTCATGACCAGATGGAAGACCATCCTGCTCGCCCTGGCGGTGGCCGTACCCGCGGGCGCCCTGCCCGCGGCGGCCGCGCCCGCCGCGTCGGCGTCATCCACGCCCGCCCCGCCGTCCACGCCGGCCGCGTCATCCGCACCGGTCGAGAACGGCGAGACCCAGCCCGTCTACTCCCGGGCCGACGCGCTGACCGAGACCGTCTTCGTCGAGGTCGCCGGGACCGACAGCGACGCCGACGGCCGCCCCGACCGGGTCGCCGTCGACATCATGCGGCCCAAGGAGACCGCCGAGGGACTGAAGGTCCCGGTCATCATGGAGGCCAGCCCCTACTACGCGGGCGGCAACGACGTGGCCAACCACGTCGTCGACCTCGACGGCTCCGACCCGGCCGGCATGGAGTACCGCCGCAACAAGTTCAACGACCTGCGTGAGGAGATGTTCGGCCAGGCCGAGGACCCGGCCGCCGCCCGCTCCGCCGCAGCCGGCCCCTTCCCGGGCTACTACGACAACTACTTCCTGCCGCGCGGTTACGCGATCGCACTGGTGGAGAACGTCGGCTCCGGCCGGGCCACCGGCTGCCCGACGACCGGTCTGCCCAACGAGACCGCCGGGCCCAAGGCCGCGATCGACTGGCTCAACGGGCGGGCGAAGGGCTTCGACGCGGCCGGCAACGAGGTCACGGCCGGCTGGTCCACCGGGAACGTCGGCATGATCGGCGTCTCCTACAACGGCACCCTGCCCAACGCCGTCGCCGCGACCGGGGTCGAGGGCCTGAAGACCATCGTGCCGATCGCGGCCATCTCCTCCTGGTACGACTACTACCGTGCGAACGGCGGCGTCGTCGCCCCCGGCGGCTACCAGGGAGAGGACGCCGACGTGCTCGCCCGCTACGTCCTGACCAGGGAGAACGGCCAGGAGGTCTGCGGGGCGCTGATGGAGGAGATCGAGCGGGACCAGGACCGCGTCACCGGCGACTACTCGCGCTTCTGGCACGAGCGCAACTACCTGCCCGACGTGCGCAAGGTCCGGGCCAGCGTCTTCCTGGTGCACGGCCTCAACGACTGGAACGTCAAGACCAAGCAGGCCGTGCAGTGGTGGGACGCGCTGGCCAAGCGGGGGGTGCCGCGCAAGATCTGGCTGCACCAGGGCGCACACTTCAACCCGTTCTCCTTCGCCCAGCGCAACGCCGAGTGGCTGCGCCAGCTGCACCGCTGGTTCGACTTCCACCTGTACGGCCTGCGCAACGGCATCCTCGACGAGCCGCAGGCCGACGTGGAGCACGGTCCCGGCCAGTGGGCCCAGCACGCGACCTGGCCGCTGCCCGGCACCCGGGACGTGCGGCTCCGCCTGGCCGCCGGCTCCGCCGGGCAGAACGGCACCCTGAGCCCGCACCGCCGCCACGGCCACGGCGTGGAGTCCTTCACCGACCAGAACACGCGCACCGCCGAGCAGCTCGCCGAGAACGCCGCCGCCACCGACCCGAACCGCCTGGCCTACCTGACGGAGCCGCTGAGCAGGGACGTCCGCCTCTCCGGAACCCCGAAGGTCTCGGTCAAGGCGGCCTTCGGGAACGGCCGCTCGCCGTACCTCACGGCGCTGCTGGTCGACTACGGCACCGACGCCCGCGCCTACGGCCGGGTCGCCTACGGCGCCACCCCGGTCTGCTACGGGCAGGGCGTCCCCGGAGACACCGGCTGCGCCCGCCTGGCCGAGCACGTCACGGTCACCGCCCCCTTCAAGATCATCACCAGGGGCTGGCTGGACGTCCGCAACCGCCACTCCGACTCCCGCACCCAGTTGCTGCGTGAGGGCCGGTTCTACGACTTCGACTTCGACCTCCAGCCCGGCGACTACGTCGTCAAGGCGGGGCACCGCATCGGCGTCGTGCTCATCTCCACCGACTACGACTTCACCCTCCGCCTGCCCGCGGGGACGAACGTCTCGGTCGAGCCGGGCGATAGCTCGGTCACGCTCCCGCTGGTCGGCGGGCGCTCAGCCCTCGGCTGACGGCGGGGTGGAGGCCCGGGCGGCACCGTGGGCGTACGCGGTGCCGCCCGGCCCCGCACCGCCGGCCACGGCGCTGCCCGGCGGCTTGACGACCGCGTCGGCACGCTGATGTAGTGAGCCGCTGTATGCGCCGTCTTGGAGGTTGGACGATGGAGCGTCGGCGCAGCTGGAGTCCGCTCGCGCTGGCCGTCGGCGGGCTGCTCGCCGTCGGGCTCGCCGCGAGCGGGGTCGACCACGGCGGCGGGTTCGGCCTGGGCGACGCGCTCGGCTTCGATCCCGGCCTTGGGCGCCCCGCCCCACCCGAGGCCGGCGACTCCACGACCGCTCCGTCCCTGCCCCGCGACGACGCGTTCGGGCGGTTCTCCTTCTGGACCGTGATCGTCGCCGGGGCCGTGATCGCCGCGCCGGTGATCGTCATGCTGGTCAGGACGATCCTCCGTGCCCGGGACGGCGCTGCGGCGCGGACGGCCGTACCGCCGTCCGCGGGTGAGCCGGAGGCGGCGGGGCCGGCGGGGGAGGCACACGAGGCCATCAGGGCGGGGCTGGCGGACCTCGACGCCGGGGACGATCCGCGCCGCGCCGTGATCGCCTGCTGGCTCCGGCTGGAACGCGCCGCCGCCGAGGCCGGGGCCGCGCGCGCGGCCGCCGACACCCCCGCCGACCTGGTCGCCCGGCTGCTGGCCGCGCAGCGGGTCGGGCGGGACGCGCTGGACCGGCTCGCCTCCGCCTACCGCCGGGCCCGCTACAGCCCGCGCGAGGTGGACGGACCCTTGCGGGAGGCGGCCCGGCGGGCGCTGGCCGAGGTGGACGCGGAGCTGTCGTCGGGGCCGTCGCGGCACTCCACGGGCGCCGACGGGGCAACCGGGCCACGGCGGCACACCACGGGGACGGATACGGGGCCGTGATCGGGCTGCTGTGGCACGCCGCCGTGCTGGCGGCCGCCGGGATCGCGGCCTTCCTCCTGCTGCGGCGGATCCCGGCCGGCGCGCCGCGGACACCCGCCTCCGAGCCGGAGCCGCCCTGGTCGCCCGAGCAGGCGTTCACCGAGATCCGCTGGTGGGAACGGCGGCTCGCCTCCGCGTGGGACGACCCGGGCAAGTACTCCTCCCTGGTCCGCGACCGGCTCGCCGACCTGGCGGCCGAACGGCTGCGCCTGCGGCACGGGGTGAGCGATCCGGCCCGCGCGAGGGAGATCCTCGGAGACGACCTCCACCAGCTGATCACCGCCCCCGGGGCGGAGGTCCCGACCCGCGCCGAGCTGGCCCGCCTGGTCGCGCGCATCGAGGAGATATAGCCATGGAGCTCGCCGAGGTCGGCAGGCACGCGCGCGAGGTGCTCGACCGGGTCAACACCGTCGTGGTCGGCAAACGCGACGCGCTGGAGCTGGTGCTGGCCGGGATCCTGGCGGGCGGGCACGTCCTGCTGGAGGACTTCCCCGGCCTCGCCAAGACCCTCACCGCCCGCTGCTTCGCGCAGACCCTGGGCCTGGACTTCGCCAGGCTGCAGTTCACCCCCGACCTGCTCCCCGCCGACGTCACGGGCTCGTTCCTGTACAACCAGCGCGACGGTGACTTCGTCTTCCGCCCGGGGCCGGTCTTCACCGACCTGCTGCTCGCCGACGAGATCAACCGCACCCCGCCGAAGACCCAGGCGGCGCTGCTGGAGGCCATGCAGGAACGCCAGGTCAGCGTCGAGGGCGTCACCCACCGGCTGACGGCCCCCTTCCACGTGCTGGCCACGGCCAACCCGATCGAGTACGAGGGCACCTATCCGCTGCCGGAGGCGCAGCTCGACCGGTTCCTGCTCCGCGTCTCCTTCGGCTACCCCTCGGCCGAGGAGGAGCAGGCGATGCTCCGCCGCCGGATGACCCGCCGGACCGAGGAGGCCGTGCTGGAACCCGTGGTCGACGCCGCGGCCCTGACCGCCATGCAGCACGCGCTGGAGGACGTGGCCGTCGAGGACTCGGTCGGCCGCTACATCGTCGACCTGGCCTCCGCCACCCGAGACCACCCCCAGGTGCAGGTCGGCGCATCCCCGCGCGGTTCGCTCGCCCTGCTGCTGGCCGCCCGGGCCCGCGCGGCCCTCGACGGCCGCGACTACGTCGTCCCCGAGGACGTCAAGCGGGTCGCCCCGGCGGCCCTGGCCCACCGGCTCAGCCTCCGCCCGGAGATGTGGCTGCGCCGCGTCGACCCGGTGGCGATCGTCGAGGAGATCTGCGCCCGCACGCCCGTGCCCGCCTCCGGCGACCTGCCCACCTACACCGGGAGCCCTTCGTGACCTGGTTCACGACCGCGGCGTTCCGCCGGGCGGCCGTCCTGACGGCCGGCCTCTGCCTGGCGGCGGTCGCCCTGGGCCGGGTGGACCTGCTGGCCGTCGCGGTCCCGTTCGTGCTGGGCACGGTCCTGTCGCTGCGCTCGCGCCCGGGCCGGGAGCCGGTGGCCGTGCTGCGGCTGGACGACGAGGCCGTCACCGAGGGCGGCACGGTCACCGCCTCGGTCAGCGTGGACGGCGACCCGGAGACGGCCTGCGTGGTCGTCCCGGCCGCTTCCGCCGGGCTCGGCCACGATTCCCGGCCCCGGGTGGTCCGGGTCCCCGCCACCGTGCCGCTGGCCGGTACGGCGCGGCGCTGGGGCGTGCACGCGTTCGGGCCCGTCCGGGTCCGGTCGTTCGCCTGCGACGGGCTGCTGGAATGCCGTGAGCGGGTGCTGCCGCCGAAGAACGTGCGGGCCCTTCCCGACGCGGAGCCGTACTCCTCCCGGAGCTCCGTGCCCCGGGCCGCCGGGATGTCCGGGATCCACCGCTCCCGCCGGGCGGGCGACGGGGGCGAGCTGGCCGGGGTCCGGCCCTACCAGCCGGGTGACCGGCTGCGCCGCATCGACTGGAGGACCACCCTGCGTGCCCGCGAGCCGTACGTGAACGCCACCCAGCCCGACCGCGACGCCGAGATCGTGATCCTCCTCGACGTGCTCCGGGACGCCGGCGGGGAGGGCACGCCCAGCGTGCTGGACGTCACGGTCCGGGCGGCCGCGTCGATCGCCGAGCACTACACGCGCCAGGGTGACCGGGTCGCGCTGGCCGAGCTCGGTCCCCGGCTGCGCCGGCTGAGGGCCGGCACCGGCCGCCGCCACCACCTGGCCCAGCTCGCCTGGCTGGCCGAGGTCAGGCCGATGCCCGGCGGTCAGGACCTGCTCGGCGACCGGCTGCTGGCCGCCGGGACGCTCTCCTCGAGCGCGCTGGTCGTCATGCTCACCCCGCTGCTGGACGCGCGCAGCGCCACCGCCCTGGCCGTCCTCGCGCGGGCCCGGCGCCCCCTCGTCGCGGTCGACACCCTGCCCGACGGCCTGCCGCAGGACTCCGGCGGCGAGTGGTCGGAGCTGGCCGGGCGCATCTGGCGGCTGGAGCGCGAGAACACCGTCGGCCGCCTGCGCGAGGCCGGTGTGCCCGTCGAGGCCTGGCGGGGCTCGGGGAGCCTGGACGCGGTCCTGCGCGACGCGGCCCGGGTCGCTGCGGTACTCCGATGAGCCTCCCCGGCCCGGAGCGCGGCGGCGCGATCGCTCCCCGGCCCGGGAGGCGGCGGTGACGAAGACGCTCCCGCCGCTTCATTCGCTGGCCTGGCGGTCGCTGGTCTGGGCCGCGGGGACGGCCGCCCTGCTCGTCGCGATGCCGCCGGACTACCGCGCCGGGCCGGTGATGCCGCTGCTGGCCGCGCTGCTCGGCCTGCTGACGGCCGCCGAACCGGACGGCGGCTGGGTGCTGGCGGCGCAGGTGACCACGGTGGCGGCCTGGCTGCTCACCACCGTCGGGTACGGCTACGCCCCGTCGCCGGTCATGGGCCTGCTCATCGGCCTGCTGCTCTACCTGCACCACGGCATGGCCGCCATCGCGGCGCAGGTGCCGCCCTCGTCCCGCATCCCGGCGGAAATCCTGGCCGGTTGGCTGGCCAGGACCGGGGTGGTGAGCGCGGCCTCGGCCGCCGTGTGCCTGCTCCTCACCGGGCTCACCGGGACGGCGGGCGCCGCCGTCCCGGCCGCGGCGGCGGTCGTCCTGGGGGCCGCCGGAGCGCTGGCCGTGGCCCGCGTCCTGCGCGACGCGGGCCGGGGCCCGGAACGCGGAGACGGCCGACGGCGGGGGATCACATAGCCCGCCCGGCGGGCAGCCGGAAGACGCGCCGGGCGGCTCCCCCCAGGAAGTCGGCCCGGGCCTCGTCCGTCAAAGCGAGCCGCTCGATCTGCGCGAGAGCACGGTCGTGCGGAAGCTGCGGCCAGTTGGTACCGAACATGACCTTTCCGCGACCGTAGGTGTTCATGAAGTGCACCAACTGCGGCGGGTAGTAGCGAGGCAGGTAGGCGGAGGTGTCGATGTAGACGTTGTGGTGCTTCCACGCGACGCCGATCATCTCGTCCGTCCACGGATGCCCGATGTGGCCGCCGACGATCACCAGCTCGGGGAGGTCCAGCGCCACCCTGTCCAGGTAGGGCACGGGCCGCCCGGTCTCGGAAGGCTTCAGGGGACCGGTGTGGCCGACCTGCGTGCAGAACGGAACGCCGAGCTCGACGCAGGTGGTGTAGAGCGGATAGTAGAGCCGGTGGTCGGGCGGCAGCTCCCACAACCAGGGAACCACCCGCAGCCCGACGAAACCGAGCTCCTCCACCGCGCGGCGCAACTCCCGGACGGCCCCGACCGGATCGGCCAGATCCACCGAGGCCACTCCGGCGAACCGGTCAGGATGGGCCCGGACGAAGTCCGCCACGTCGTCGTTGCTGATCACCCATCCGCCCGGTCGGTGCCAGGCCGACAACAGCAGCACATCCACCGCCGCCTGGTCCATCAGCTCGACGAGCTCGTCGGGGCCGACGGGCTTGTCGATCAGCTCGGCGCTCCCCGACCTCTCGAACAGCCGGGTGATCTCAGGCATGGGCAGCCGGCCGGGGCGCCCTCCGAGTGTGGGCTGTGCCCAGACGTCAACTATCACGGATTCACCGTGCACCACCCCGCTCCCGGTGATCAACGCCGGAAACGACGGCTATCGTGCACTGTGACTCATCGATCGGAGACGTCATGGAGCTGGGCGAGATCGAGGCGTTCCTCACCCTGGCCGAAGAGCTGCACTTCGGACGCACCGCGACGCGGTTGCACGTGTCGCAGTCACGAGTCAGCCAGCTCATCAGATCCCTGGAACGGCGAGCGGGGGGACCGCTCTTCGAACGCACCAGCCGGCGGGTCGCGCTCACCGCGCTGGGCGAGCAGTTGCGCGAGAACGCCGCACCCGCCTACGAAGGCCTGCACGACGCGTTGGCCAGGGCACGGGAAACCTCCCGGACCATGAGCGGCGAACTGCGCGTCGGGTACCTTCCCAGCCTCGGCGGCGCTCCGCTCACCGACATCGCCGACGCCTTCCGCCGCGCTCACCCCGGCTGCGCCGTCACCCTGCGGCAGATCACGATGACGGAGCTGACCAGGGCGTGGAGCGGCGAGGTGGACATCCAGGCCACCCTGCTCCCCGTCGACGAGCCCGGTCTCACCGTCGGCCCCGCCCTCGGAACCTACGAGCGGCTGCTCGCCGTGGCCGACGACCACCCTCTGACCGCCGCTGGACGGGTGCGGCTGGAGGATCTGGCCGACTACCACCTGCCCGCCATGCCCCCCGGCATCCCCTCGGCGCTCCACGACTCCTACTGGCCCACCCGCACGCCGAGCGGCCGGCCCATCACCCGGATCACGGTGAACGGCACCTACCGCGAGGCCCTCCACCTCATCGCCCGGGGCCGGATCGTGCTTCCCACCGACAGCGGCACCACCCGCTTCCGCCGGTACCCGGGGGTGACCTGGTTGCCCATCGTCGACATGCCTGCGGCCCGCGCCGTGCTGACCTGGCGCACCGCAGCCGAGAACGCGAGGATCCACGCCTTCGCCGGGCTCGCGACCAGAGTGATCTAGAGATGTCCAGGGGGCGGCGGAGCGGCCCCGCGGTCGGGATCGTCACCGGCGGCCCGACCCTGAGGGGCGACCCTGGCTTGTCCCTGACTTCGGCCCGCACGCCCGCCGCAGCGCCCCGCGGGCGCATACCGTGGAGCCATGGGACGAATTCTGCTGATCGTGGCGGCCGTGGTGATCGCCTTCATCGTGCTCGGCTGGGTGCTGAGCTTCCTCGTCGGGCTGTTCAAGTGGGCGCTGATCCTCGGGCTGATCGCCGTGGTGGTCATGTTCGCGAGCAGGCTCTTCCGCCGCTCTCCCAGCGTCAGGGACTGACGCGCCACCCGGGAGGCCGCGCGCGCCCGTACTCAGGCGCGCGCGGTGAGGAACGTGCGGGTGAGGGTGGCGTGGAAGGAGCCGTCCGCCGAGCGGGAGTGCATCTCCGCCCGCCATCGGGCGGCGGCTTCCGCGGAGAGCTTCGCGCGTGACAACGCCCGGCCGACGGCCTTGTCGAGGTCGATGGTCCGGCGCAGCTCGGCCCAGGTGGCGAACTCACCGGGCTCGTCGACCCTGGTGACCTCGGTGAAGCCGGCCCCGGCCAGCAGCGATGCCGCCTGATGGCCGATCAGCGGCTGGCTGATGCCCTCGGCGACGGCCCGGACCACGGCCCGGCTGACAGCCGGTTCGGCGGAGTCGATGCTCAGCGAGGCCCAGACGGGCTCGAACACGACCAGCCGCCCACCGGACCGCAACACCCGGTGAACCTCGGCGGCCACGCCCGCCGGGTCGGCGACGTGCAGCAGCACGCGCTCGATCCGGCAGCCGTCGAAGCTGCCGGCCGGGAACGGCAGCCGCGACGCGTCGGCCTGGACGACCGCCGCGCAGCGGGCTCGGCTGCGCACGGCCATCTCGGCGCTGGCGTCGACCCCCACCGGGACGGCACCGGCCCGGGCCAGCAGCTCCAGATCGTGGCCGGTCCCGCAGCCCACGTCCAGCACCCGCTCGCCGGGGCGCACCTCCAGCATGGCCAGCAGCCGGGCCTTGACCCCGGCCATCGGCCCGCACGCGTGACGGTCCAGGTAGGCGGCGAGAGCCGCCGGATCGGCGCTGGCGTCCACGTGGGCGAAGGACACGGGCGCCCCCTCTTCTGCCGTCGGCTATCGCTCTTCCAGGGAGGCGGCCGGCTCCAGGCCCGCCCACTCCTGCCGGCGGGCCTCGGCCACGGCGATGGCGGTCGCCACCGCGACGTTGAAAGATCCGACTCGTCCGACCTGCGGAATGTAACAGACGGCGTCGGCGGCCTCCAGCAGGGCGGGGGAGCAGCCGTGGTCCTCGCTGCCCACCACCAGGCACACGTCGCCGGCCAGCTTCGCCTCGTGCAGCGGTACGGCGTCGCCGGTCAGCTCCACCGCGACCACCCGGAAGCCGTCGGCCTTGGCCGCGTGCACGGCCTCGGTGACGGGGACCGGCTCCTCCCAGGCGACCAGCCGGTCGGTGCCCAGCGCGGTCTTCTGCGCCTTGGGGTTGGTCGGGGGAGTGGCGTTGCCGGCCAGCCAGATGCGCTCCACGCCGAAGGCGGCGGCCGTACGGAAGATCGAGCCGATGTTGAACGGCCCGGTCACCGACTCGACGATCAACGCGAGCCGGCCCTCGGTGTTCCTGCGCCAGGTGCGGTTGAGCCGCTTGACGTCGGTCGGCCGCAGCTGCCTGCGCGGGTTGGCGGTCATCGTTGCTTCACCGTTCCTTGATCGTCCTTGTGCGTCCTCGTCGTCCGGCGGGGTGCGGGGCCCGCCGCGCTCACGGCACCGGGTCCGTCTCCCGCGCCCGCACCTGGAGGATCCGGTAGGACGAGCGGGAGGCGGTACGGGTGGTGGGCCATCCCCGCTCGTTCAGCCAGCGGTGCAGGGAGTCGGATCCCAGGTGCTTCTGGACCACGAGGTGGGCTGTGCCGTCGGGGGTCAGGCGTGACAACCAGCGGGCCAGCATCTCGTGTAGGGCGGCCTTGCCGATGCGGATGGCCGGATTGGACCAGATGGCGCTGAACCTGACCTCGGACGGGACCTCGTCGACATGCGCTGACCTTACTTTGTCAAGGCCGGCGGCTTGGGCGTTCCTGGCGCACAGCTCCAGGGAGCGGCGGTTGACGTCCACCGCCCAGACGGTCGCGCCGGGAGCCCGGGAGGCCATGGTCAGGGCGATCGGCCCGTAGCCGCAGCCCAGATCCAGCAGGTTCCCCTCCGGCGGGGGAGGGGGGACGCTCTCCAGCAGGATCCGGGTGCCCTGGTCGACCCGCTCCGGGGAGAACACCCCGCTGTCGGTCTCCAGCTTCAGGTGCAGGTCGGGGAGGACCAGCGTGACCGAGCCGGGACGGCTGGCGGTCTCAGGGCGCTCCTCGAAGTAATGTGCCACCTGCTTATTGTCGCGCCTGCGGCGCGACGCTGCGGACGCCCGGGTACCGGCGGCCGTCCTCGTCGCGTCCTCGCTTCGCTGCGGGCGCTTCTCGGTTGGCTCGCCGGGGCGTCCTCCGGAAAACCGCTCGCTGTCGCGCCTGCGGTACGACGCTGCGGACGCCCGGGTACCGGCGGCCGTTCCCGTGGCGAGACCGCGCTCGCCCCCGGCCGTCCGCTCAGGGGAGACGCGTCCCCAGCAGCATCGCCGCGGCGGCGACCAGCAGGCCGGTCAGGACCGCCGCCACGACGAACCACTGGCCGATCTCCTGGCTGACCGTCCGGTACCCCAGCGAGGAGCCGATCTGCTCGTAGACCTCTCGCAGCTCGCTGCCCGACTCCGCCTCGTAGGCCCGGCCCCCGGTGCCCTGGGAGAGGGTCTGCAGGGTGGCCTTGTTCACCGGGACGTTCACCTCGCGGCCGTCGATGGAGACGGTGCCGTCCTGGGTGCCGTAGGCGATGGTGGAGACCGGTACGCGGGCGTTCAGCGCCGACTCGATCGCCTCGGCCACCGAGCGGCCGGAGGTGTTGTCGCCGTCGGACAGCAGGACGATCGCGGCGGGCGGCGGGTCGGTGACCGCCTGCTGGTCGAAGGAGCGGATGGAGTCGATGGAGCTGAAGACCGCCTCCCCGATGGCGGTGCCCGCCCGGGTGCTGAGGTTGGCCAGCGAGGTGGCCACGGCCTGGTGATCGGTGGTCGGGGAGACGACGACCCCGGCCGAGCGCGCGAAGGCGACCAGGCCGACGTTGAAGCGCTCCGGCAGGTCCGTGACGAACTTCTGGGCGGCCTCCTTGGCTGCGGCGAGCCGGGTGGGCGCGACGTCGGCGGCCTCCATCGACAGCGAGACGTCCAGCGCGATGATGATGGTCGCCCGGTCGCGGGGGACCCGCACCGAGTCGGCGGGCCGGGCGGTGGCGACGATCATCAGGCTCATCATCAGGAAGAACAGCGCGGGGGCGACGTGCCGGCGCCAGCCGGGGCCGGACGGGGCCACCAGGTTCAGCAACGGCAGGTTGGTGAAGCGCACCGCGTAGCGGCGCCGGGCGAACTGGGTGGCCACGTACCCGCCGGCGACGGCCGCGAGCGCGGCGAACAGCCAGAGCCAGGAGGGGGAGAGGAAGGTCACCGGATCACTCCTGCCGTCGGGTGCCGGTGCGTCAGGTGGGCCGTGCGCCGCTGCTTCAGCACGAACTGCGCGATGTCGGCGACCCAGTCGCGGTCGGTGCGCAGGACCAGGTGGGCGACGCCGCAGTGGCGCAGCGCCGCCCGGGTGATCTCCCGCTGTACGGCCGCCGCCTCGGCGTAGGCCGCGCGGACCTTCGCGGTGAGCCGGACCTGGTGGCTCCGGCCCGACTCGGGGTCGGTCAGGCTGATCAGGCCCACCGGCGGCAGCTCCAGCTCGCGCGGGTCGATCACCTCCACCGCCAGCACCTGGTGGCGGGCGGCCAGGCGGCGCATCGGCCGCTCCCAGGGCAACTCCAGGCCGGGGTCCAGACTGGGCTCCGCGCTCAGGAAGTCGGAGACGACCACGCGCAGGCCGCGCCGCCGCCGCGCCGCCGCCAGCACCTCGATCGCCTCGGCCAGGTCGGGGGCGTCGGCCACGGCGCGACCGCGCGGCGCCTCCATCAGCGAGTGCAGCAGGCCGTACAGGGCGGTGCGGCCGCCACGGGCGGGCATCCGGTGGATGTACTCGTCGTGCAGGACGTAGGCGCCGAACCGGTTGCCGGTCCGCCCGGCCAGGAAGCCGATCGCGGCGACGGCGGCCACCACCAGGTCCCGCTTCTCCACGCCGGCGGTGCCGAAGTCCATGCTGGGCGACAGGTCGGCCAGCACCCAGGTCTCCAGCTCCCGGTCGGCGACCAGATCCCGGACGTGCGGGACGGACGTGCGGGCGGTCACCGCCCAGTCCATCCGGCGGATGTCGTCCTCGCCAGGGACATAGACCCGGCTGTCGCCCGCCTCGCTGCCCGGGCCGGGCAGCAGTCCCTGGTAGGAACCGTGCAGCAGCCCGTCCAGCCGCCGCACGACGGTCAGCTCCAGCCGCCGGAGCGCCTGCTCGGCGGCGGTGTGCCCGCCGGGGACGCGGCCCGGTGGCCGGTGGCCGGCGGTCACCGGGAGCCCTGGTTCCAGACCACCAGGGGCGGCGGTACGGCGGCGAGGATCCGGCGGACCACGTCGTCGGGGTCGAGTCCGTCGGCGAGGGCGTCGAAAGTGAGCATGAGCCGGTGGGACATCACGTCCACGGCCACGTCGCGGATGTCGTCGGGGAGCAGGTAGTCGCGGCCCCGCAGCAGGGCCAGGCCGCGTCCGGCGGCGACCAGGCCGAGCGTGGCGCGGGGGCTGACGCCGACCTCGATGCTGTCCTCCAGCTCGACCATGCCGTACTCGGCCGGGGAGCGGGTGGCCATCACCAGGCGGACGACGTAGTCGGCGACGAGCTGGTGAACCGAGACCTGGTCGGCGAGATTCTGCAGGGCGGCCAGCCGGGGCGGGTCGAGGACGGGTCTGGGGGTGGGCGGGGCGACGCTCATCCGGTGCAGGATCTCCAGTTCCTCGTGGGCGCTGGGGTGGGTGACGCGGACCCGGAACAGGAACCGGTCACGCTGCACCTCCGGCAGGGGGTAGACGCCCTCGGACTCGATGGGGTTCTGGGTGGCCAGCACGACGAACGGCTTCGGCAGCGGGTGGGTCTGCCCGGCCAGGGTCACCTGACGCTCGGCCATGACCTCCAGCAGCGCCGACTGCACCTTGGCGGGGGCGCGGTTGATCTCGTCGGCGAGCAGGAAGTTGACGAACACCGGCCCGAGCTCGATGTCGAAGGCCTCGCGGGAGGGGTGGTAGACCCTGGTGCCCACGATGTCGCTGGGCACCAGGTCGGGAGTGAACTGGATGCGGGAGAAGGTGCCGCCCACCACGGTGGCCAGGGTGGAGGCCGCCAGGGTCTTGGCGACTCCGGGCACGCCCTCCAGCAGGCAGTGACCCCGGGCGAGCAGGGCGACGAGCAATCGCTCCACCATGTGCTCCTGGCCCACGATGACGCGCCGGACCTCGGCCAGCGTCTCGCGCAGCAGCCCGGTGTCGGTCTCGCCCGGCAGTTCTTCGGCGACGGTCATGCTGATATTCCACCAAACAAGACGCCGCCTGACGCGGCTGGTCGGATCCGGATTTCCTGTTAGTACCCACGGGAGGGGAGGTGTGATCACCGTCATGTGCTTTCATGGCAGACGTGGCCAGTCCGCTCCAGTACGGTGACCCGCCCCGGCTCGGGCCCTTCGTCCTGCAGGCCCGCCTGCGGGTGGGGCCGGCGGGCCTGGTCTACCTGGGGCAGGGCCCCGACGGCCGGGCCGTCTCGGTCGCGGTGCTGACCAGGGGCGCCGCGCAGGACCCGGCGGCCCGCGACCGCTTCGTCACCGGCATCCAGGAGGCGGCGGGCCGCAGCAGGGTCCGGGGGTGGATGGCCAGGGCCACGCGGGGCCGTACGGCCCTGGCCGACGCGGCCCCGCCGGTGATCGCCATGGGGGACGGGACCGCGCCGTGGGTCGCCACGCCGTACGAACCGGACCGGGCGGGGGCCGAGCGGTTCCTGGAGCCGGTCCTGGTGCGCGGCACGCTGATCGGCGAGCGGCACGGCCCCGACTTCGCGCCGCACTGGGTGGGCGACCGGTTGCCCGCGCTGCCCGCCCCGCCCGTGAGCGCCCCGCCGGCCACCGAGACGCGTCGATCGGTGATCATCGCCGGGGTGGCGCTGACCGTCCTGCTGGTGCTGCTGGCCGTGATGCTCTGGTTGCTGCTCCGTCCGATCGAGGAGGGCGGGCGGTTCCCCCCGTCGTTGCCGGGGACGTCGTTCGAGCCGACTCCGCCTCCGGTCCCGGCGACGCCGGATCCCCGGCAGCCCACGCCCTCCCCGTCGCCCTCCGAGAGCGGGACGGGCACGCCGGGCCCGGAAGAGGGCGAGGACGACTCGGCCGGTGCGATCTGAGGCGGGCCGGTGAGACCGGAGCCGTGCGGTCCGCGAGGCCGGACGGAAAACGGCTTGAGCCTCACGTAACGTGAGTTCCTAACGTCGGGCTCATGGAAATCATCGTTCACGACACTCCCCGGGCCATGCTGGAGCTGGTGGGGCTCCCCCTCGACAGGCGGGCGGACGCGCTGCGTGCCATGCTCGCCCCGATGCGCGAGGCCGTCCCGATGCCCGGCGACATCGTCGACATCCTCCACAACCAGGGCAGCGGCTTCCGGGTGGACCGCGAGGACGCCCGCTACGCGCCCGCTCTGCGCCGGCTCGTCGAGGAGGACGTCCGCGGGCAGATCGAACGCATGCTGGCGGCCGCCTGGGAAAGGCTCTCCGGCGCGGTCCCGGACATCAAGGGGCCGGACACCCTGCAGGTCATGCTCGTTCTCGGAGACCCCGACGACGCGTACCTGATGGACACCGTCGGCGGCTACTTCGGCATGGGCGGCTCACCGGGCTGGCTCTACCTGCTGGCCTGGCCGTCCGATGACGTCATCGGACGGATCGCGCACTGCGCGGTGCACGAGTTCCACCACCAGGTGCGCTACCACAACGTGGGGTGGAACCCGGCGACGGTGACGGTCGGCGAGCACGTGGTGGGCGAGGGGCTGGCCGAGGCGTTCGTGCGGGAGCTGTCCGGGCGGGAGGCGATGGGCCCGTGGTCGGCGATGGTGACCGGTGCGGAGTTCGACCGGGCCTACGACAAGATCGTCGCGGCCGCCGGGCTGGCCGGGATGGCGAACACCCCGGCCTACGTGCTGGGCGACTCGGCCGCGCGCCGGTTCGGCCAGGAGCCCGTCGGCGTCCCCGACATGGCCGGCTACGGCGTGGGCCTGCGCATCGTCGACGCTCACCTGGCCGCCTCCGGCCTGACCGCGGCGCAGAGCACCGTGCTGTCCGGCGCGGAGATCCTGCGCTCGGCGGGGGTTCAGCGGGGGGAGACGAACCCCGACTCGTAGGCGGCGATGACGGCCTGGGTGCGGTCTCGGGCCTCTAGCTTGGCCAGCACGTTGCCGACATGGGTCTTGACCGTCTCGGTGCTGACGACCAGGTCGGCGGCGATCTCCCCGTTGGACAGCCCCCGGGCCATCAGGCGCAGCACGTCGCCCTCCCGCGCGGTCAGCCGCTCGATGCCGGCGGAGGGCCGGGTGGCCCCGTGCCGGGCGGCGAGGGCGCGGATGGCCGAGGGGAACAGCAGCGAGTCGCCTCCGGCCACGGTGCGGACGGCCTGGACGAGGTCGTCGGGACGGGTGCGCTTGAGCAGGAAGCCGCTCGCCCCGGCGCGCAGCGCCTCGTAGACGTAGTCGTCGTTCTCGAAGGTGGTCACCACCACGACCTTGGGCGGCTCCGGCAGGGCGGCCAGCCGCCGGGTCGCCTGGATGCCGTCCACCGCGGGCATCCGCACGTCCATCAGCACCACGTCCGGCCGGTGCTCGCGCACGACGGATATGACGGCGGCCCCGTCGGCCGCCTCGCCCACCACGGCGAGGTCGGGCTCGGAGTCGATGATGATTCTGAGCCCGGCCCGGATCAGGTCCTCGTCGTCGGCGATCACCACGCGCAGCGTCATGGCCCGACCATAGAGGGCTCCCTGCCGCGCCCGGAAACCGCTCCCGCGGCCCGGGGGTTTCGGCCAGACGTTCGGAGCGGTGGCCGGCTCGCCGTCGGGAGGACGGGTGGTCCGGCTCCCGGAGGTTGCGCACCGCGGCCGTCAGGGCCAGGCTGGAGAGGAAGGAGTTTTCCAGTTTCCGCAGCGGAACCGATGAGGAGGGACCATGGTTGCTACGACGCGGAACGACGCTCCTGTCGCGATCGAAGGCGGCGGTGTGGAACTGCGCATGCAGGAGGTCGGGGGAGACATGACCGTCGCGTTCGCGCGGCTTCCCAAGGGCACGGACCTGGCGCCGGCCGTCAAGGGTCTACCCGGCGATCTGTGTCAGTGCCCCCACTGGGGATACCTGTTCAAGGGGCGGCTGAAGATGAGGACGAAGCACGGAGACGAGATCTACGAGGCGGGGCAGGCGTTCTACTGGGCGCCGGGCCACGCACCGGAAGCCCTCGAGGACTGCGAGTACATGGACTTCTCCCCGACGAAGGAGTTCAACGAAGTCATCGACCACGTCAAATCGCAGATGGGGTGACCTCGGGTCCCGCAGCACCCCGATCTGTCGGCCGCATGCTGCTCCCGTGGCTGCGGCATGCCTGACGGGCCGTAGGCGGCCTGATCCATCGCAATCCCGGCGCATCCCCGGAAAACACCGCCCGCCCCGACGACCTGCGCAGCCTCGCCGCAGTCTTGGTTGAACCACTGCACGCCCGCGTCACCTACGGCGTGCATCCGGAAGCCGGCCTGCTTCAGCGGCAGGGTCGGCGGCTCCCGGTGATCGGGGTCTTTCCCGACGGGCAGCGCGACGGGCACGCCCCTCCAGCCCTGCTCCCGGCCTGTCACCGCCCCGCGTCCCGCCGGACATCCCCGTCCCGTCCGCTACGGCCGGGCGGCAGCATGAGGGCCGCGGCCGTGGTGGCCACCAGCATCACAGCCGCGACGCACAAGGCGACCCGCAGGCCCACGATGAACTCGCCTCGGTCCGCGACCAAGGCTCCGAAGACGGCCACGGCGAGCGCGCCGCCCGTCTGCCGGAAGGAGTTCAGGATCCCGGCGGCCGTTCCGGCCCGGTCCGCGGCGATGCCGTTCAGCAGGATGGCGGTCAGGGGAGGTACGGCGAAACCTAGGCCGAGGCCGGCCGGGATGAGCATCGCCGCGATCACTGGTCTGCTGGTTCCCTCGTCCATCCAGAGCAGGCCGGACATCGCCAGCGCGAAGATCGCTTGTCCTGCGGCGATCGGCATCCGCGGTCCGAAGCGTGCCGCAGCCCTGGCCGAGGCCAGGTTGGCCCCGGCGATCACGGTCATCATCGGCAGGAACATCAGCCCCGCGGCCATGACGGACAGGTTCAGAACGTCCTGGAAGAACAGGCTCAGCACGAACACCAGCCCGTAGAACGCGGCATTGACGGCGAAGCCGATCACGACCGAAACCGTCACCGTGCGCGAACGGAAGAGGCCGGGCGGGACCATCGGCGCGGCGGTACGTGCCTCGATCATGATGAACACGGCCGTCGCCACCGCCGCGAGCCCCAGGCAGCCCAGCACCACGGGCCCGCCGAAGCCGTTCTCCCCTCCGTCGATCACCCCGAAGGTGAGCGCCGCGAGCGCGACGATCGCCGTGAGCTGGCCGTACGGATCGAGCGGCGTGTTACGGCGCGGCGAGCGCTCCGCTCGGGTCAGCACCGCGAGGGTGGCGATGCCGACGGGCAGGTTGACGACGAAGATCGCCCGCCAGCCCAGGGAGCTGGACAGCACCCCGCCGGCCACCGGGCCGGCGGCAACCGCGACGGCTCCGCCAGCGGTCCACAGCGCGATGGCCCGTGCCCGTGCGGCCGCGTCCGGGAATGCCTGCCTGACGAGGGCCAGCGAGGAGGGCAGCATGATCGCCGCCGCGCTGCCCTGGATCAGGCGGGCGGCGATCAGCTCGCCCAGCCCCGGCGCCAGTGCGCAGGCCGCCGAGGCGACCGTGAAAAGCGCGACGCCGGCGCCGAACGCGCGGCTCGCCCCGATGCGATCGGAGAGTGCGCCCGCGGAAAGCAGGAGCGCGGCGAACATCAGCGTGTAGGCGTTCACGATCCATTGCAGTCCCGCCGTACCGCCGCCGAGGGCCCGCCCGATCCCGGGCAGCGCCACGTTCATCGCCATGGCGTCGAGGTTGAGCAGAAAGATGCCCATGAACGTGGTCGCCAGGATCAGCTTCGGTGCGGCCGTGCGCTGCCGGGCATCCTGTGACGCACGGGCCGGTGGAAGAGCGGTCATCCGTCCAGGCTGGTGAGGCCCGCGGGGGCGGGGCAGGCCGTGATCTTCCGGGGTGCGCCATAGGGGGTGTGACAGGGCCAGGCTCCGGGCCGGACCCGTGACCATACGCTGGCAAAATGACGACATGACCGAGTTCGGGAAGTTTCTGCTGGCTCGCCGCGGCGGTATACGCCCGGCAGACGTCGGGCTGCCCGCCGGAACCGGCACACGCCGTACGCCGGGTCTGCGCCGGGAGGAACTGGCGGCGCTGGCCGGTGTGAGCATCGACTACTACGTACGTCTGGAACGCGGCAAGGAGACCCGTCCGAGCCCTTCCGTGGTCGAGGCGCTGGCCGACGCGCTCCGCCTCGACGAGGAGGAGCGCGGCTTCCTGCGCGAGCTGGCGACGCGGGCGGCGCGGCGTGCGCCCGAGCCCCGTCCCCTGCCGTCGCGGCGGGTCCGTCCGACCGTCACGCAGCTTCTGGAGACGCTCCGGCCCAACCCGGCGTACGTCGTGAGCCGCACCAACGACCTGCTGGCGGCCAATCCCGGCGGGCTGCGGCTGCTCCACGGCATCGCCGACTGGCCGGAGCGGCAGCGGAACACCGTCCGGTACACCTTTCTGCACCCGGCTGCCCGCGAGCTGTGGGCGGACTGGGAGCAGAAGGCCAAGGGGTGCGTCGCCCAGTTGCGGGCGATCGCCGGCAGCGATCCGGATGCCCCTGATCTCGCCTCGCTCGTAGGTGAGCTGATCGTCAAGAGTCCCGATTTCAACCGGCTCTGGGAGCGGTACGAGGTGCGCACGATCGGCGACGGCGAGAAGACGCTCCGGCACCCGGAGGTCGGCACGATGACGCTCTCGCACGAAGGGCTGTCCCTGAACCGCGCACAAGGCCAGCGCCTCATCGTCTACATGGCGCAGCCCGGCAGCCCGGACCACGACGCGATGACGCTCCTCGACCTCGCCGCCTCCGGTTCGTCCGGCGGTTCCGGCGAGACGGCGCCCGTCTCACCCTCCCGGCGATAGGGCTAAGACCTGTCCCGTGCATCTTCTCCGCAGGAGTTCCCCTGGTCACCGATGTTGGCAGGCATGGTGCACCGGGAGAGCTCACAGGTCGGCGACCGTCCGTTCGGGCGGGTCGCCCGGATGTTCTGGTCCGCCGCGCCTGACTGCCCGCTGGCCGCGGTGGCCGTTCTGCTGTCTCCTGCATGTCGGGACCGTCCGTAAACCGTCGCAGCGGATGTCCGCCGCGGGCACCTGTTGCTGAAGCCGCCGCCGGGCGGCTCGGACAGGGCGAACGAAGGTCCGTCACTTTCACCGGGCGTTTTACGCCCGCGTATTCGGTCCTGAACCGGTTCGCGGCACAAGGCGCCGGCCCCGCCGTTCTGCTTTCTCGTCAGCGATTGTCGCACGGTCGGAGAAACAGCGGATTACGGCTCGGTGATCGCTGAGCCCTCCCTTAATAAACATTAGATTTTTTCGTACCGCAAGCTGACGGAGGGAAGCTTTCCGGTTACAGATCACAGCAACCGTAGATAGTTCTGGAAAATTTACGGACGGCCAGGTCGTGGCGGCAGGGGAGGGAAACGCTGACGCCCCGTTTCGGTGAACATATAGATGTCTATGCACTACAGTCCGATTCGGGGATTTTGTGATGGTTAACGAAATATGCTTACCATCGCTCATGTGACAAGATCGTTCTCACTTCCAAGCAAAGGCGCTCGTGAAGACGAGACAACTCTGTTCCGGCACCGCGACTTCAGGCTCCTGCTGTCCGGGGCCGCGGCGAGCCAGATCGGGACGCAAGTCACACTGGTGGCGCTGCCGCTGGTGGCCGTCCTCGGGTTGAAGGCCTCGGCCTTCGAGACCGGCCTGCTCACCGCGGCGGAGACCGCCGCGTTCCTGCTCGTCGGCCTGCCCGCGGGAGCATGGGTCGACCGGATGCGGCGCCTGCCGGTGCTCATCAGCACCGATGCGGTACGCGCCCTGGTGATGGCCAGCGTGCCGCTGGCGGCGGTGACGGGCACGCTGACCATGGCCCAGCTCTACCTGGTCGCACTGGTCACCGGCGTCGCGACCGTTTTCTTCGACGTCGCGCACCAGAGCTACCTGCCCGCCCTGCTGCCCAAGGACCGGTTGGTGTCGGGGAACGGGGCGCTGGAGACGGTGCACTCCTGCGCGCAGGTGGCCGGTCCCGGCCTGGCCGGAGGACTGGTGCAGCTGGTCGGCGCCCCGCTCGCGATCCTGGCCGACGCGGCCAGCTACACCGTCTCCGCCCTTTTCCTCCGGCGCATCCGCACCGTCGAGACCAGCCCGGCCGCCGGCGCCGAACGCCGCTCGCTGCGCGCCGAGATCGGCGAGGGCCTGACGTTCGTGCTGCGGCACCCGCTGCTGCGGATGATCGCCCTCAGCACGGGAACGGCGAACTTCTTCTCGGCCCTCCTGCTGTCGGTGCAGACGGTCTTCCTGGTCAGAGTGCTGGGCCTGGCGCCCGGTGCCATCGGCCTGACCCTGTCGGCGGCGGCCGCCGGCGGCATCCTCGGGGCACTGGCCGCAGGGCGGATCGCCACAGGCGTCGGCCAGGCCCGCATCATCTGGCTCTCCACCCTGGTCACAGGGCCGTTCGCGCTCCTGTGGCCACTGGCCGGAACAGGTCCGGCCGCCGCGCTGTTCGCCCTCGGTTCCGCGGTCGTCTTCTTCGGCGCCGTGGTCTACAACATCGCCCAGGTCAGTTTCCGCCAGACGCTCTGCCCTCCCCGGCTGCTCGGCCGGATGAACGCCACGATGCGCTTCCTGGCCTGGGGCGCCATGCCGCTCGGCGCACTGACCGGCGGGCTGCTCGCCCAGTCCTTCGGTGCACGCACCGCCGTCTGGGTCTGCGCCGTCGGCTTCCTGTCCGTCCCGCTGCCGCTGCTGCTCTCACCGCTGCGAGGGTTGCGTGATCTCCCCTCCGGCACGGCCGACCGGTGAGCGCGTACGGACGCACGCGGAAGGAGGAAATCGTGCACCCCAGCATCACCAGCCAGTACCTCGACAGATTCCGCGGTCTCGGCGAGGAGGCGAAGGAACTGCTCCCCGTGACCGGCGCCCAGCGACGGTTCCTCCTTCTGCGGAGGCTCGACCGCCGGTCCAGGCCCGACCTCGTCCCGCTCTTCTTCGCCTTCCCGCGCGGCGCGGTGGACACTCGCCGCCTCGTGGCGGCCGCCAACCACCTGGCCGCGACGCATCCGGTGCTGCGGGCCCGCCCCGAGGTGGTGCGCGGCACACCCGTGCTGCGGACGCACGACCCCGCCGTCCCGGTGGACCGGGTGCAGGTGCGCCACGACGAGGACCCGGCCGAGGCCCTGCGCCGTGCCCTGTCAGCCTGGAGCACGCAGGGGGCGCCCTTGCGCCTGTTGCTCGCCGAAGGCGCGCAGGAGGAGACACTCGCCGTCGTCATGGACCACGTCGCCTGCGACGAGCAGTCCATCGGCCGCATCCTCGGGGAGCTCTCCGACGCCTACCAGGCCGGCCACGACGCGGCGGACGTCCCGCCGCACCGGGTGCGGGAGGAGGTGCAGGCCTATCGCGAGGCCGTCCGCATGCAACTCGACGCCGAGGCGCGCGCCTCCACCCCGGCGGCCGCGGCCTACTGGGGAACGCGGCTCGCGGGGCTGCGGCCCGCCGCGCCGGCGGCGCCCGCCGCGGGCCCGGCCGGGACGATCCAGCGGCGGCTCCCGGCCTCCGTCGTCGAGAGCAGGGCCGGGGCCTTCCCCGCCCTGCTGCGGGCGTGCTCGGCCGCGGCGCGCCTGCTGTACGGCGAGGATCGCGTGTCCCCGCTGGGCTACCCGTGGGGCGGCAGACCCCTGGCGGCGCCACCGGTGCTCGGCTGCTTCCTCAACACCGTCGCCTTTCCCGCCGACGCCTGCAATGACCCCGCGGCCGCCTGGTGGGACGACCTCGACCACGCCGACGTCCCCTTCGACGAAGTGGTCAGGGCGGCCCGCGCCTCAGGCGCACCGTGGCAGGGCGACCTCGACGGGCTTCTCACCTTCGAAGACCTGCACCGCCGCCCGCCCCTGCTGCTGGGCACGACCGAAGGCCGGGAGGTCCACATCGACGGACGCCCGGTACGGGCACCGTTCGCCGTCTCCGTCTCCTACGGCGCCGACCTGCTCATCCGGATGACCTGGAACCGGCAGGCGCTGTCCGACGAAACGGCCGGGGAGGCGTTCGCCGAACTCGTCGAGGTCGTCCTCCACTCCTGATCCGCCGTCCGACCGACGGCCTCACCCGGCGGGCATCCACCACGCCGCGATGCCGCCTGCCACGAAACCCACCACCGAAGGGTTGGTCATGTTCGAACTGTCCGCCTCACAGCAGATCGTCTGGCTGCACGAGGAAATGCTGCCCGGCAGCCGGGCCTACAACTTCACCGCGACGCTGGACCTGCGCGGCCCGCTCGACGAGGCGGCGCTGCGCGCCGGGCTCGCCGCGGTCGTGGACCGGCATCCGGGCCTGCGGCTGGAACTCGTCGCCGGTTCGGGCAGCCCGCCCATGCAGCGGGTGCGCGAGCACTGCGCGCCGCGGTACCGCATCGAGGACCTCTCCGGCGACGCCGACCCGGAGGCCGCCTTCGCCGCGCTGCTGCGGGCCGAGGCCGAACAACCCCTCGACACCTGCCAGGCGCCGCTGCTGCGCTGGTGCCTGGTGCGGCTGGCCGACGACCACCACCGCCTCATCCACGTGGAGCACCACCTGATCCACGACGGTCACTCCTTCGCGATCCTGCTCAAAGACGTGTTCACGGTCTACGGGGCCCACGTGCGGGGCGAGCAGGTGAGCCTGCCCGAGGCGCGCTCCTACGCCGAGCACGTGCATGCCGCCGCGGCACGCGATCGCGGGCAAAGCCTCGCCTACTGGGCCGGGGAACTGCGCGGCGCCGCGTTCGACCTGCCGCTGCCCGGCCTGGTCAGACCCGGCGCCACACGCCGGCACAACGGCGGGCAGATCCGCCGGTCCATCGACGCCGGCCTGGCCGGACGGTTGCGCGCCCACGCGCAGGCGGCGGGGCACACGCCGTTCTCCACCCTGCTCGGCCTGTTCGCCGAGCTCATGCGCCGCCACAGCGGCCGCACCGACCTGGTCGTCGGCACCGCGGTCGGCAACCGCCCGCAGGGTTTCGAGCAGACCCTCGGCATGTTCGTCAACACCATCCCCCTGCGGCTGCGGCTCGACCCCGCCGCCGCCGCGACGGAGACGATGGACGAGGTCACCGACACGCTCATCCGCGCGCTGCCGCACCAGGAGGTGCCCGTCCAGGAGCTGACCTCCGCCCTGGGCCTGCACACCGGCGGCGCGGACAACCCGCTGTTCAGCGTGATGTTCAGCGCGCACGACGCGGCCCTGCCGCAGATCGAGACGCCGGGGCTGGAGGTGTCGCTGCATGAGGGGTTCAACACCGGAACCACCCGTTTCGACCTCGACCTGGTGCTGCTCCCCGACGACCGGCGCGGGGTCGGCCCGCGGCGCGGCCCGGCGGGCATGACGCTGGTGTGGGACTACGACGCCGACCTGTTCGAGGAGGGGACCGTCCACCTGCTCGCCGATCGCTTCGCGACACTGATCGAAGCGTACGTGGACGCTCCCGCGGACCGCCTCGGCGCACTGGCCCCGGCCCCGGCGCCTGCGGTGCGCGCCTGCGCCCCGGTCTCCGAGGAGGCGCTGGACGTCCTCGCCGGGCACGACCCGGCACGGCCCGCGGTCATCAGTGGCGCCGAGCGACTGACCTACGGGGATCTGGAACGGCGCGTCGCGGAACTCGCCGACCGGCTGAGAAGGGCGGGAGTGGGCGCGGGACAGCCCGTCGCCGCGGTCCTGCCGCGCGGCCTGGACTCCGTCGTCGCCTTGCTCGCCTGCCTGCGCACCGGTGCCGTGTACTGCCCGCTGTCGCCCAACGACCCGCCCGCCCGCCTGGAGGCACTGCTGAGCGGGCTCGGTCCGGCTCTCGTGCTGGCCACCGCGAACAGCGCCCTGTCCCTGCCCGCCCACGGCCTGCCACCGGCGCTGCTCGACCGGGCAGGCTTTCCCGCGGCGGCCCCGGCCCGGCGCTTCGACGGTGCGGCCTACATCATCCACACCTCCGGATCCACCGGGGTGCCCAAGCCGGTCCTCGTCGGCCGGGCCGCCCTCGCCAACCACGTCTCGGCCGTCGTCGAGCGCTACGGGCTGGTCGCCGACGACCGCGTGCTGCTCTTCGCCCAGCCGGCCTTCGACGTGGCGCTGGAGGAGATGCTGGCCTCGCTGGCCGCCGGAGCGTGCCTGACCGCCCCCCAGGTCGACGTGCCGGCGGGCACGGAGCTCGTCGCCGTGCTCGCGGCCCGCCGCGTCACCGTCGCCAACCTGCCGACCAGCTACTTCCTGGCAGTCCGCGACGAGCTGGGCCAGGCGCTGCGCGACGGCCGCTGGTCGCCCCGGCTGATCGTGGTCGGCGGCGAGCGGCTGCCCGCCGACACCGTGGCGGGACTGCTGGACGACCTGGAGAACGCGGGCGCGACCCTGGTCAACGCCTACGGCGTCACCGAGGCCGCCATCACCTCCACCGCGCACACCGTCACCCGCGACGACCTCGCCGACGGCGCGGAGATCCCCCTCGGTACGGAACTCGCGGGCGTGCGGGTGCACGTCCTGGACGCGGGACTGCGCCCGCTGCCGGCCGGTGCGGTCGGCGAGCTGGCCATCGGCGGCTCCGGTCTCGCCGACGGGTACGTCGGCAACGAAGAAGCCACCGCCGCCCGGTTCGTCCACGCCTGCGGCGAGCGCGTCTACCTGACCGGTGACCTCGGCTACCGGGACGCGACAGGGCGGCTGTGGTTCCTCGGCCGCCGCGACAACCAGGTCAAGCTCCGCGGTCACCGCATCGAACTGGAGGAGATCGAGGCCGCGGCCTCGGCCGAGCTGGGCGGCCGGCCGTGCGCCGTCGTGGTCGTCCCGAACGCCCCGGCCGGCCCGCACCTCGTCGGGTTCACGCAGTCGCCCGTCCCCCTCGACCAGCGGGAACTGCATATGGCCCTGTCCAGGCGGTTGCCCGCCGCGCTCGTGCCCGGCCGCTGGGTGCGGCTCGAGGCGATGCCGACGCTGCCCGGCGGCAAGCCCGACCGCGCGGCCCTGGCGCGCGCCGCGGGCGAGCTGCCGCAGACCGGCCACGACGCGGCGGCCGAGGCGGACGACCCGGCCGTGGCCGTGCTGATGGAAGGCTGGAAGGACGTGCTCGGGCACGACCGGGTCAGCTCCGACTCCCACTTCTTCCAGGTGGGCGGGCACTCGTTGCTGGCCGCCCAGCTCGCCGCGTGGCTGGAGTCCCGCCTGGGGCACCGGCCGCCGCTGCGCCTGCTGTTCCAGAATCCCGTCCTGGCCGACCAGGCCCGCGCCCTGGCGCAGACCGCGCAGGCGCCGGAGGTGCCGGCATGACGGCGCCTTCGGCTGTCCTCGAAACCGGGTACGGCGAACTGGTCGACGCCTTCGAGACGTTCGTCCGGCGGGAGCTGGTGCCGCTGGCGGCCGACCTCGGCGAGACCACGGACCTGCCTCCGGCGGACCTGCGCGACTACGCCCGCCGGCGGTCGGCCTCCCTGGGCTTCTACGCCGGAGATTACCCCGAGGAGCTGGGAGGCGCCGGCATGCCGTTCAGCGCCGTGGTGCAGCTGCACCACGCCGCGGGACGCAGCGGCTGCCCGCTGGCGCCGTACGCGCTCGCCGGCTCCGACGGCCCCAGCCCGCTGCTGGTGCACGGCACCGACGAGCAGATCAAGCGGTACCTGGTCCCGCTGGTCCGCGGGGAGGCCGCGCGCTGCCTGGCGCTGACCGAGCCGCAGGCGGGTTCGGACGCCTTCCACCTCACCAGCACCGCCACGCGAGACGGCGACGGCTGGGTGCTCAACGGCCGCAAGACGTTCGTCAGCAACGCCGACCACGCGGACTTCGCCATCGTGATCGCCGGCACCGACGCCGGACCGACCGCGTTCGTCCTCGACATGGACACCCCGGGTCTGCGCATCGGCCAGCGCTACGAGGGCATGTCGGGCGAGCCGTTGTTCGAACTGGTCCTGGACCGGGCCCAGGTGGGCGGCGACGCCGTGATCGGCGGCGAGAACGGCGTCGGCACCGCCATGGAGCGCGGGATCGACAGCCTGTCACGAGGCCGGCTGGTCGTCGCCGCGCAGTGCAACGGCATCGCCGAGTACGCGCTGCGACTGGGCGTGGACTACGCCCGCGAGCGCCGGGCCTTCGGCGAGCGCATCGGCGCCTACCAGCACGTCCAGGAGCACCTGGTGAGCAGCCGCGCCGAGGTGGAGGCGGCCAAGCTGCTCACCCTGGCCTGCGCCCGGCTGGTCGACCAGGGCACGGAGGATCCGCAGAACGCGGCCCTGGCCAAGCTCACCTCCTCGCAGACGGCGATGCGCGTGGTGGACCGCTCCCTGCAGGTCCACGGCGCCACCGGCTGGGTGCGCGGCCACCCGCTGGAGTTCCTCTACCGGTACGTCCGGATGACGACCCTCATCGAGGGAACCTCGGAGATCCAGAAAGTGATCATCGCCAGAGCCATGGGCCTCGGCTGAAACACAGGGAGGGACACCATGACCACCATCCACAGCAGCGAACACGCCACCAGCCGAGGCATCGGGCTCAGCGTCCAGAAAGGCGGCCCCGCTCCCGCGGCACCCGCCCCGGGCGAAGGCGTCCTGGACTGGTACGACGACCAGGTCCGCCGCCACCCCGGCCTGCCCGCCGTCGAGGACGGCGACCGGACCGTGACCTACGCCGAACTCGACGCCATGGCGGCCGCCGCGGCCGACACCCTGCGCGGCAGGGTCGGGCCCGGCGACCTGGTCGGCGTCTGCCTGGAACGCTCGACGGCCCTCGTCGCCACAGCCGTCGCGCTCGCCCGGCTCGGCGCCGTCTACCTGCCGCTGGGCCCGCGCCCCGGCCGGCGGCGCCTGGAGGCCGCCGCGCGTGATCTGCGGGTCCGCTGCCTCGTGGGCGAACCGGCCCTGGTGGGCGAGGGGGAGCGGCTGCCGGTGCCGGGCGCCCCGGTCGCCGCCTTCGTCTCCGACGCCCGACCGGCACCCACCGGAACGTTCTACGCCGTCCTGACCTCCGGTTCCACCGGCACCCCCAAGGCGGTCGCCGTCGGCGCCGCGTCACTCGGCACGCTCGTGCGCTGGTACGGCGAGCGCACCGGCCTCGGACCCGGCCAGCGGCACAGCCTGCTCATCGGCGTGGCCTTCGACCCGCACCTGATGGAGCTGTGGACGGCCCTCGCCTTCGGAGCCACGCTCTGCGTCGCCCCCGACGGGGTCCGCTGGGACCACAACGTACTGACCGACTGGTGGCGGCAGGCACAGATCACCGTGTCCGTCCTGCCGACCCCGCTGGCCGAGCCGCTGCTCGACCGCGCCTGGCCGGACGACCTGGCGTTGCGTCACCTGGTGATCGGCGGCGATCGGCTGCGCCGCGGTCCCGGAGACGACGTCACGGCCCAGGTGCACAACGTCTACGGCCCCGCCGAGGCGACCGTGGCCACCACCGCGCACACCCTGCGGCCTCGGCAGGCCGACGACGAGGCGCCTCCGCCCATCGGGCTGCCCGTGGCCGAGGCCCTCGTCTGCGTCACCGACGAGCAGGGCCGACCGGTCCCCCGGGAGCAGGAGGGCGAGCTGCGCATCGGCGGAGCCTGCCTGGCACTCGGCTATCTGGACGCGGAGCTGACCGCCCGGCGCTTCGTCCCGCCGCCGCCCGGTGTGGCCGCGACCGACCGGGTCTACCGCACCGGAGACCGCGTACGCATGCGGGCCGACGGCGTGCTGGAGTTCCTCGGCCGCATGGACGACCAGGTGAAGGTGAGCGGGGTGCGCATCGAGCCCGCAGAGGTCGAGGCCGCGCTCGAACGCGATCCCCGGGTACGGCGGGCCGTGGTGGCGGCCCGCCGTACCCAGGCGGGCACGGGGACGGGCGGGACGGGCCTGCTGCGCCTGGAGGCCTTCGTGCTGCCCGCACCGGGCGGGCGGCCGGTCACCGATCACCTGCTGCAGGCGGCACGCGAATGGCTCCCCGAACAGGCGGTGCCCGCGCGGATCCACCTCGTGGACTCCTTCCCGCTCGACGCTAACGGCAAGGTGGACCGCGCCGCCCTGCTGGCCGCAGCACCCACGGCCGACGAGCGGCCGACGGCCTCCGACCGTGCGGACGACCATGCGGACGGGCACGCGGACGGGCACGCGGACGGGGACGGGACGGCGCGCGTGGTGCTGCGCCTGTGCAGGCAACTGCTCGACCGCCCCGAGCTGACGTTGGAGGACGGCTTCACCGCCGCCGGAGGCGACTCGATCACCGCGGCCCGGCTGCTGGCGGCCGTCCAGGACACCTACGGCATCCGCGTCAAGGCGCCGGAACTGCTGCGCCAGCCCGACCTGCGCGGTCTCGTCGCGCTGATCGACGTCCGGCGGGCCATCGATGCCTGATCCCTTGCAGGAGGAACCCACCATGCGCTCCGAACCGGCCGGCGTGCCCGAGATGATCGCCGGACACGCGCAACGCCATCCCCACGCGCTGGCGGTCACCGACGGCCAGCACACCCTGACCTACGGGCAACTGGTGACGGCCGCTCGCTGCCTGGCCGACGACCTGGCCGCCCACGGCCTCGCCCCGAAAACGGCGGTCGGGCTGCTGGCCCCCCGATCGGTGCGCGCCGTCGTCGGCCAGCTCGCCGTCTGGTGGGCGGGCGGGCACTATGTGCCGCTGGACCCGGCCTACCCGCGTGCCCGCACCGCCCAGATGCTGCAGGACGCCGGCGTCCCGTTCACCATCGGCGACAAGAAACCCCTGGAGTCGGCGGGCATCCCGGCACGCCGGTCGTTCGTCCTGCCCGCCGACATGCCCGCGGGCGGGCCCACGGGCACGCCCGCGCCGCCGTATGACGCCGAGGCGCTCGCCTACGTGATGTACACCTCGGGCTCGACCGGCAGGCCCAAGGCGGTGGCGGTGCCGCACCGCGCGGTGACGCGCCTGGTCACCGCGCCCGAGTACGTGACCCTCACCCCGCGGGACCGGGTGCTGTTCCACTCACCGGCGACGTTCGACGCCGCGACCTTCGAGGTGTGGGCGCCGCTGGCGCACGGCGCGGCCGTCGTGGTGTCCGCCGCCGAACAGCCGTCCCTGGAGGACCTGGCCAGGGACGTGCAGCGGCACGGCGTCACCGTCGCCTTCTTCACCACGGCGCTGTTCCACCAGCTCGCGACGCGCCGGTCCCGGGTGTTCGACGTGCTGCGCACGGTGCTCGTCGGAGGCGAGGCCCTGTCGCCGCGCCACGCGCGTTCGGTGCTGCGGGCCTTTCCCTGGCTGGAGCTGGTCAACGTCTACGGCCCCACGGAGGCGACGACGTTCACCACGGCGCACCGGGTCCGAGACGGCGACTGCGACGCAGCCGTGCCCATCGGAGTGCCCGTCAACGGAGCGACCGCCCACGTCCTCGGCGCGGACGGCGAACCGGTGCCGCCCGGCACGACAGGGGAGCTGTGGATCGGGGGTCCGCGTCTGGCCAGGGGTTACCTCGGCCGGCCCGATCACACGGCGGAGCGCTTCATCGAGCACGCGGCGGCCGGCCGGCTCTACCGCAGCGGCGACCTCGTCTCGGTCAGACCGGACGGGGCCCTCGACTTCCACGGTCGCGTCGACGACCAGGTGAAGGTACGCGGCTTCCGGATCGAACCCGGCGAGATCGAACACGTCCTGCGCGAGCACCCCGCCGTCGACGAGGTGGCGGTGGTGGTGCGGCGCTCCGAGACCGGCGACGCGCGCCTGGCCGTCTTCGTCGTGCCCGGCGAGGACCGCTGGCCCGGGATCGCGGCACTGCGCGCCGACCTGGCCGAGCGCCTGCCCGCCCACCTCGTGCCCGATCTGTGGACCGTCCTGGAGCGGCTGCCGCTGGCCGGCACCGGCAAGGTCGACCGCCGGGCGCTCGCTGAACGCCCTCTGACCGAAGAGCCGGTGACCGAGCCCTCCGCCGCCCCCGCGGCCATGTCCCCCATCCAGCAGGCCGTCGCCGAGGTGTGGGCCCGCGCCCTCGACGCACCGGTGACCGGTCCGGAGGCGGATTTCATCGCCCTGGGCGGGCACTCCCTCCTCGCCCTGGGGATCGTCGAGGACCTGCGCGAAGAGCTCGGGGCGGAGATCTCCCTGCCTGACTTCTTCGCCTTCCCCACCGTGGCGGGACACGCGGAGCTGATCGAACGAGCCCTGCTCGAACGGCACGGCGACCCGGCGCAGGACGCAACGGAGGACGCAGATGAGCACCACGCCTGACCTCACCGGCGCCGCCCGCCAGGCGGCGCTGCTCGCGCTCGCCCGCCGGCGCGCCACCGCACGCCGGATCCCGCGCCGTTCCCCGCGGACCGGGCCCGCACCGCTGTCCCATGCCCAACGCCGCATCTGGCTGATGGACCGGCTGGGCCAGGGCGGCTGCCTCTACAACGTGCCGTTCGCGACCCGGGTGCGCGGCCCGCTCGACCTCACAGCCCTGTCGGACGCGCTCAGCGAGCTGGTCCGCCGTCACGAGGTGCTGCGTACCCGCTACCCGCACGCCGACGGCGAGCCGTACCAGGACATCACAGAGCCGGAGCCCGTCGCGCTGGCCGTGGTGGAGGGGGGAACGGAGCAGGTCCTGCAGGAGGCCAGGCGCCCCTTCGACCTGGCCACCGGACCGGTTCTGCGGGCTCTGGCCGTCCGGCACGGCATCGACGACCACACCATCGTGGTGACGTTCCACCACATCGCGGTCGACGGCGGTTCGCTCGGCGTGATCGCCTCCGAGCTCGAAGCCTTGTACGGCGCCGGCCCGGCGGCCCTGCCGGAGCCGCCCCCGCTGCAGTACGCCGACCTCGCCCAATGGGAGGTCCGGCGGGAGGGGGACACGGATCTCGAGGCGGGGCTCGCCTACTGGACGCGGCGGCTCGACGGCGCGCGGCCCGTCCCGCTACCGGGAGTCACGGCCGCCCCGCGCAGCCGCCTCGGCCGGACGCACAGCGCTCCGCTGGCCGTTCTCGACCGGTTGCGGCTGACGGCCAAGGAGCACGGAACGACCCTGTTCACCGTGGTGCTCGCCGGCGCGTTCGCCGCGCTGCACCAGGTCACGGGGGAAGAAGACCTGGTCGTGGGCTGCGCGAGCAGCCTCAGGGACCGGGCGCAGACGCGCGCGCTCGTCGGGTTGTGCGTCAACACCCTGCCCGTGCGCGTGGACCTGTCCGGTGACCCCGGTTTCGACGCCCTCCTGATCCGAGTGCGAGAAGCGCTGCTGGAGGCGCAGCAGCACCGGCACGTCCCGCTGGACCGGATCGTGGAGCGGCTCGGCGGGGCGGCCCGCGACGCCGGGGGCAACCCGCTGCTGGCCGTGACCGCCGACCTCGTGAGCGCACCGGCGGCGCTCAGGCTCGGCGGCCTCGACTGCGAGGCCGTCGACATCGAGCTGGGCACCGCCAAGTTCGATGTCACCTTCGCCGTCGAGGAGGACGAGGGCGCCCCTGCCCCGCGCTGCCTGCTCCAGCACGACAGTGCGGTGCTGGGGGAAAGCCAGGGAGCGGAGCTGCTGCACTCCTTCGCCGAGATCCTCACCGCGGTGGCCGACGACCCGGCCCTGCCTCTGTCGGAACTCCCCGGTGGACGGCGAGCGGCCGCTGCGGCGGCCAGAGAGGAGGGCGCCGGAAACGCCGCCGCGGCCGCCGGCGGGGAACCGGCTGCCCATGCCGGCACACCGGACGTGGAGCGGGCGGCGGGCGTACTCGCCGGGTTCAGGGAGCTGCTGGGTGACAGGGTCGGCCTGGACGGTGACTTCTTCACGGCGGGGGGGCACTCCTTGCTCGCCGTACGGCTCGCCGAACGGCTCCGGGCCCGGCTCCGCCTGCCGGTCACCGGTCTCGACGTGATGGAGCACCGCACCCCCCGCGCGCTCACGCTCGCGCTCGACCGGCGGCAGGGCGCCCGCCGCGCGATGGCCGCTCCGAGGCGGACCGCCAAGACCCGCGCCGGCACGGTGCTGCTGACCGGCGGCAGCGGCGGCGTGGGTGCCTACGTGCTCCGGGAGCTCGCAGCGCAGGGACGCCCGGTCCGAGCCCTGGTGCGGCCCGAATCGGCCCACCTGGTCTCCGGCGAGGGGATCGAGGTGGTGGAGGGCGACCTCGCCGACCGCGACAGCCTGCGTGCCGCCGTCGCCGGAGTCGACGCAGTGATCCATTCCGCCTGCACCTTCACCTCTCCCGAGACAGACGTCGCGGCGATGCGTGAGCTCGTGGACGGCTGGCGGGAGGGCTCCCAGGGGGCTTTCGTCTTCGTCAGCAGCGTGGACGCCTACGGCAGACCCACCACGTCGCAGGTCGCCGAAGGAGCGCCCACGCAGGAGCCGCTCACCGCCTACGGGCGGGGGAAAGTCGAGTGCGAGCACACGTTGCTGGAGGGAGCGGGCCGCGAGCGGGCCAGCGTGGTCCGCTCACCGCTGGTGTGGGCTCCGCACGAACGGTTCCGGGCTCAGCTGCGCTGGGGCGCGACGGGACTGCTCTACCAGGCGGCCCTGGCGGGGGAGGAGATCGTCCTGCCCGACCCGGCCGACGGGGAGCACACCTGGTACGGGGCGGCGTGGGTGCACGCGGCCGCTCTCGCCCGCGCCCTCGTCACATGCGTGGACCGGCCGACGGGCCGGGTGGTCAACGCGGTGAACGGCCACGTGAGCTGGACAGAGTTCACCGCTCGGCTCGTGCAGTCGCTTCGCAGTACAAGTGAGGTCCGGCTGTCCTCCCGGGCTCCGGCGGATCTGTGGCATCCGTGGCGTTACGAGGCCGAGGCGCTGGCCGGTGAGCTGGCCGAACAGCCGGGGGAGGACTGGCGGAGCACGCTGTCCGCCATGGTCTGACCGCCGATCCGACTGTCCGAGACCCCACCGGGCACGCTTCCCCGTCCGGTGCATGCGGCGCCGGACGGGGAACGCCGGCTCCGGCTTACCGGATCCCGCTGCGGTGCATTCCGGCAGGAGCCACGGGTCAGGCGTCTGACGTCCCGGTCTTTCCCCGCCACTGGGGTTCTCGTGGATCGACCAGGTCGAGCGGTGGTCCGGCTGTATGGCCGGGCAGCTGACCCGCCGGGGAGTCCGCAAGAGCGTCCAGAGCCTGGAGAAGGACATCCGCACCTGGACGGATCCGTGGAACGGTGATCCCAAGCCGTTCGTATGGACCAAGAGCGCCGAAGAGATCCTCGAATCCCCGGCTGAATATTTCCGACGAAATTCAGGCGGATGACACCAGCATTGAATGCATTTCATCCTCGGGCGCCCTGAGCAACACGGTGGTTCTGTAGGACGGCGATGGCCTTGACGAGGTGGCCGGCTTTGCTGGGGCTGCAGCGCAGCTTCCGGAGGATTCTCCATGACTTGAGCTGCGCGTTCGCGCGCTCGCCGGGTCCGCGGAGCTTGGCGTGTGATCGGTTGGCCTGCTTCTGGGACTGCGGCTTGTTGCGGCCTTTGTACGGGGTGATGACGACGGTGGCCTCGGCCCCCTGGTAGCCCTTATCGGCCAAGGTGAGGATCCCTGCCTTCTCCAGTTCGCGCAGGATGCCCCATACTCTGGCCGCGGTCAGGTCGTGCATGCTGCCCGGCATCGCGCCGGAGGTCCACAGGATCGTCCCGTCCGGGCCCGCGATCACCTGCACGTTCATGCCGTGGATTCGATGCTTGCCGGAGAAGTAGGGACGGTCGGCCCGCACGCGGTCGGTGTGGATGAGCGTGCCGTCCAAGATGAGGTGGGTCAGCCCGTCCTGCTTGGCTTTGCGTAAGGCCTGGGTGAGCTTGGGCGAGCGTGCTGACAGCAGCATGACGGTCTCCTGCACGTACCGCCAGGCCGTCGTCGCCGACACGCCGAATCCCGCGCTGATCTCGGCGAACGTCTCATCTTTGCGCAGGTGGATCAGCACCATCAGGGCCTGCTGGCCGGGGTTGAGTCGCCGCCAGATCGATCCGATGGCCTTGCGGTGGCGGCGGATGAGCCCGGCGACGTAGTTCAGCGTTGAACGCGACAAATCGACGGCAGCACGGTAGAACAGCACCCGAAGCTCCTGGTTGTAGCGGGCGTTGGTTGTGGTGATCAACCCGTCTACCAGGAGCTTCTCTACTTCCGAGGACGAACCGTCAACTCGCGATCATGCCGTGACCAGCGGCCCGGCCCTCAGGGATGAAATGGGTTCATTGTGCGAGAGGAAATGAAATCCGTGCGGAGGTAAACGCTTTCGCGTGGCGCTTGATTCAATCGTGCGACGCTAACGCGTTGGCTCATGGGCGGAAAGGCGGCGCGGTGCTCTGGCCCAGGCGGGGGCGGATCAGGCCGCGTCCGGGTCGTCTCACCCGGTGCCCGGTGCCCGGTGCCCGGTGCCCGGCGCGACGGCTCAGCGCCAGTCCCGGGTCCGACGCGACGGTTCAGGAGAGGATCTGGACGTACCCGTCGGTTCCGTGGACACGGATCCGCTGCCCGTCCCGGATCAGCCGGGTGGCCTGCTCCACACCCACGACAGCCGGCAAGCCGTACTCCCGCGCGATCACCGCCCCGTGCGTCATAAGGCCGCCCACCTCCGTCACCAGCCCGGCGACGGTGACGAACAGGGGAGTCCAGCTGGGGTCGGTGTAGGCGGTGACCAGGATGTCGCCCGCCTCGAGGTCGGCCCGCGCCATGTCCATGACGACACGGGCACGGCCCTCGACGGTCCCGGCCGAGACCGGGAGGCCGGCCAGCGCGCCGGGCGGGGCGTCGTCCCGCCGATACCGGCCGGTGACGGTCTCGCCGTCCGATGTGAGGACCCGGGGCGGTGTGAGCGCCTCGTACGACCGGAACGCCTCCCGTCTCTCCCGAATGAGTTCGGCGTCCACGTCGTTGGTGCGCACGACTTCGTGCAACTCCTGGAACCGGAGGAAGAAGATGTCTTCTTTCTCGCGCAGGGTGCCGGACTGGACGAGGCGATCGGCTTCCCGCAGCAACGCCTGCTTGTAGGTGAAGTAGCGGCTGACCATTCCGTACTTGGGGTACTCCCGGTACCCGGCGAAGGCGCGGACGCGGTCGATCATCCGCTTGGTCTCCTCGGCCTTCTGCTCTCCGTCGGGCAGGGCGCGCAGCCGCGTCAGCAGTTCCTGTTCCTTCCTTCGCGACTCTTGGCGTCCTTGTTCGAAGTGCCGCTTGCCGGCCCCCGGCTCGAAGTTCTTGATGTTGCCGAGGATGGTGGGCACGAGCGTGGCGGGATGCTCGCTCCAGCGCGTTCTGGTGATGTCGATCTCGCCCGCGCAGCGCATGCCGTACTTGTCGAGGTAGTCCTGGACGGCGTCACGTGCTTCCTGTCCGCCGGTCAGTCCGGCCAGCTCGTTCAGGAATCCGTCGCCCTCCCGGCCTTCGTCCACGACGCGGTGCAGGTACGCCACGACGTCCGCGTGCGGTCGGATGGCGTCCGCGACGTCGAGGAGCGCCAGCCCCATCTCCGAGGTGACGTTGTGGGGGACGGATTGTGTGAGCACGTCGGCCGCGTTCTTCTCGCCCAGCCACGCCTCGAGGCGGTCATTGAGCCACCAGGCCGCCTCCATCCCCGCCATGATCACCTGGAGGCCCTGCGGATCGAACAGGATGCGCTTCAGCTCTGCGATGTCGGCCAGGATGAAGTCGAGCAGCGCCGGCCCGGACAGACTCTGGATCTCGCGCTGCAGGGTGGCGACGGACGCCTGACTGTGTCGGATCAGCTGGGTGACGACGGCAGGATCGGTCTCGATCTGGGCGGGCGGGTCCCCGGCGGGCGCGGCGCCGGAATCTTCATCCGGAAGCAGGCGGATGAAGTCGCCGCGGTCGAGAACGGTCTGCAGCGCGTCCCGAATCAGCGGATCGGCCTTCCCCAGGGCCCCCAGGAGGTGCGCGCGACCCGCGGGCGTCGCCAGGACAGGGGCTACGTCGACGAACAACCGCCCGCCCGCCTCGTGCATCGGCCGTGGGGTCGTCAGCTGCCACAGGGACAGTCCCAGCGGCTTCATCGCGTCGGTCATCATCTGCTGGTGACCGACGGAGACGTAGACGTGGTTCTCCTGGTCGTCGGTCGCGGGGACGGGGAACAGGGTGGTGATCGGCCGGCTCTGGACGATGTGGAAGTCGTCGCCGACCAGGCACCATTCGATGTCCTGGGGCCGGCCGAAGTGCGCTTCGATTCGCCGGCCCAGCTGCACCAGGCGCACCACTTGAGCCTCGGTCAGAGCCGGCTGCGTCTGCCGCCGCGGGTCGATCGGCGCGTCCTGGACACCGCCTCCCGGCGACGCCTGGACGAACCGCGCCTTGGTGGCGACCGTTGTGGTGACGACCTGATCGTCGCGTACCGTGTAGACGTCCCCGGCGACCAGACCGGAGACGAGCGCCTCACCGAGCCCCCAACCGGCTTCCACTGCGGCGATCTTCCGGTTCGAGGTCACGGGGTCCGCGGTGAAGAGGATTCCGGCCGCGTCCGGGAACACCATCTGCTGGACGACCACGGCCATCCGTACCTTCCGGTGGTCGAAGCCGTTGCGGCGCCGGTAGGTCACTGCCCGCTCGGTGAACAGCGAGGCCCAGCACCGCCGGACGTGCCGAAGGATCGCCGCCAGACCCACGATGTTCAGGTAGGAGTCCTGCTGGCCGGCGAAGGATGCGGTCGGCAGGTCCTCGGCCGTCGCGCTGGAGCGCACCGCGTAGGAGGCGTGCTCCCCGAGCCGGGCGAGCGATTCGCCGATCGCTGCCACAAGATCGTCGGGCATCGCGACGTCTTCGACGGCGCGGCGGATACCGGCGCTGAGGGTGCGGATCGCCGCGCGGTCGTCCGGTTTCACGCGCGACAGCAGGTCAAGCTGAGCGCCGATCGACGGCACCTCGGCCACGACCCGCTGGAAGGCGTCTGTCGTGACGCAGAAGCCGTCCGGCACCCGGACGCCATCGATTCGCGAGAGCTCGCCCAGGTGCGCCCCCTTTCCGCCGACGTCTGCGAGATTCGTCGAGTCGATTTGCTCGAACCTCATCACGTAGCGCAATTCCGTTGCTCCATCGTTCGTCGGGTCGGTTCGCAACGGGCAGTATGAAGTACTTTCTGGCGTCTCATGAGGCGCGCGAAGCTGATATAGAGTGAAAGTGGCGAGAAGTGGCACGCCGCCGACCGGGCGCTCGTACCGCCAGTCCTTGGACGTACGAGGTCGAAGACGGCCCGCCAGTCCCCGATCGAAGCGCCGGGGGCGCACACGTCCGGCAACACACCGTTGAGCCCTTTTCATCCTGAAGCCGTATCCCGTGGTGTGCGGAACCCCTACCCGATCTCGCCGAGGCTGGAAGCGACATCGGCGAGATGGACTGCCCGCGCCTTCCGGGTCGTCGAGGAGCCTGCGCAGATCGACGGGTTTCCATTGGCCGACGAGCCCGTGCACGACACCCTCCTCGGCCCCCCGCGAGCCAACCGTGACTCAGCTCGAAGCGGTGACGGCCAGACCCTGGGAAAGACCTGCCCACGTACGCCCAGCCGGGCCTCACATTCATCACCGGCTGTCTGGTGGGAGAAGGACCGTCTTGTGTGGCGGACCGCCCGGCCGGTCATCGCGGGTCTCTCACCGCCATCTCAGGCGGGCCGGATCCAAGCATGTCAGCGGTAACAAAATCCTCTAAAATATGGCCGGCAGGAGCTTAACTGCCCTGACGATGATGTCTGTAGCCGCCACGAGCAGGTATATCGTCCCCGTTATTTTAAGCGCTTCGCGCAGGCGGACATCTTCCCGGATGCCGAATCTCGCCGCCCATGCCACGACGGGGTACACCAGGAAAGGAAGGGCGGAAAGTATCGCGCCGCGCACTTGCTCCACCCACCACACAGGATTTTCTTTTATCGTTCAGTTGATTGATTCCCGGGGCGACACCCCCACAGTCGGGCGGCTGCAGGGAGTGCGGCGCGCAGGCCGGTGGCATCGCAGCCGGTCAGTGTACTGGCATTCAGCGCCGGGCGGCGGGCGGAGGTCAATCATGCGGCCTGCGCCCGCCGCGAGACATTGTTCAAGGCGAAATATTACAACGACTCTCCGTGGAAACGCTTGACGCCTGTCTCCGAACCATTCGAGTCTTTGATTGAAATGTCCACATATTCGTCGGCGGGGAGAATGGGCAGAGCGATGCCCAGCGGTGAAGGGGTCGCTCTGGTCAACCCTGCCGAGGACTGTCCTTCGAGCAGCTTCACCTGCGGGTGGCACAGGACCTCGGCGCAGCACAGCCACTGTCCGGATGAACGTTCAGCATAACCGGCCTGTCCGTACTCGTATACGAGTTCCCCGGTCCGGGACAGGCGCTCTGCTGTCCAGGAGGTGATATCTACCGGCATGTATCCGCCGCTGAGCCCGCTGTGCAGCGTCCAGGATTCTCCTGCGCGGAGGGCAAAGAACGTATAGGTGATGACACTGGGACCCGGATCGAGATCAGGGTCGGGTTCCGGGTCCGGCCCCGAAACGAGCACCGCCCCTATGTCGCCTTGTGTCGAGAGAGAAAGGACCATCCAGGAGTCCTTGTCTATAGCGTCCGCGTAGACGAAGGCCTCCCCGCGGGAAAGTGCCTCGATGCCCAGGCCGAGAACGTCGGGATCGGAGGTCGACATGGCTCCCCCTGAATACTGTGAGTGCGGTCCCGGCGCCCGGCTGCGAATTTCCGCTGCGCCTGGCGCCGGAGCCTATCTGTGGATTTCCAGTGTCTTGCGACACGAAGCGAGTTCGCCGGAAGTTTATTCGAAGTAATGCATCGGCGGCTTTATCGGCAGTCTGCCGCTTGCCTGGACCCAGGCGCGGACGCCGCTCCCGGGATCCTGCCCGATCGGGACAGTGCGCACACGGGAGGCCTCCAGCCGCAGGGACAGTTCGGGGAATGCCGAACCGTTCCGGCCCTAGCGTCACGAGCATGACGCATACGATGCATGAATTTGACCGCTATGGGGACGTGCGGGCGGCGCTTGCCGACCCGGCTCTTGTCCCGGAGCCGCCGACCGCGGACGGCGGTCAGGCCGGGACGAGTGTCGCGTGGCTGCGTGCCACCGTGGCCCGGTTCAGCTCCGGTGAGTCGCATCGGCGGCGGCGGGCTCTGGTGGAGGCCGAACTGGCCGGGCTGGAGCCTGTCACGCTACGGCGGGCGGTGGCGGCGGGGCCGGAAGAGGAGGTCCGGGTGCGGGTGGTGCGCACCCTCGCCGAGGCCCTGGGGATGCCGGAGCCCGGGGCGGTTGCGGAGGCAGTGACCGTGGTGGCCGGGGTCTACTTCGGGGGTGCTGACGCGGCCGCGGACGAGGCGGTTGCCCGACTGGTGGCGCAACTGGTGCCAGAACGGGCGGATGAAGCCAGTCTGGAGGCTGCCGCCAACCGCATCGGCCTGCTGGTGCAGGCCTGTGCGGCGACGGCTGCGCTGGTGGAGGCCGCGGCCGACAGCGACGTACCGCTGGCCCGGGTGCTCCGGGAGGTGCCGCCGGTACGGACCATGCGCCGGGTCGCGGCCCGTGCCACTCAGGTCGCCGGTCGGGAGATCGCTGAGGGTGATGTGGTGCTCCTGGATCTTGCGACCGCCAATCGCGTGCATCCCGTGCCCCTCACCTTCGGTGCGCCGCCGCGGGTCTGCCCGGGCCGGGTTCACGCCCTCGCCTTGGCCGACGGCCTGCTCCAGCGTCCGCTGACCGCCTTCGCCCGCCTGCACCACCAGGCCACCCCGCTGGTGTTGCCCAACGCCTGGGACTACGCTTCCGCGGCCGCTTTGGCGGCGCAGGGCTTCCAGGCGATCGGCACCACAAGCCTGGGCGTGGCTGCGGCCGTCGGCTTGCCGGACGGGGCGGCCGCAACCGTCGAAGAGACCTTGGCGCTGGCCCGCCGGCTCGGACGGGGTTCCTTTCTATTCACCGTCGACGCCGAGGGGGGCTTCAGCGATGACCCGGAAGAGGTGGCCGAGCTGGCACGAAGGCTGTACGACGCAGGGGCCGCAGGGATCAATCTCGAAGACAGCCGTCCGGACAGCACCCTCGCCCCCGTGGCGCTACACGCCGCGAAGATCGCCGCCGTCAAGGCCGCCGTGCCCGCGCTGTTCGTGAACGCCCGCACCGACACCTACTGGCTCGGACATCAGGAGGAAGAGACCGCGGCACGCCTCGCGATCTACGAACAGGCCGGTGCGGACGGGGTGTTCGTGCCAGGGCTGTCGGATCCGGACGGGATCGCCGCCCTGACGTCAACCCTCGTGGTCCCGCTGAACATTCTGTACACGCCAACCGGACCCACTCTCGCAGACCTGGCCGCCCTGGGCGTGCGCAGGGTCAGCCTCGGCTCGCTGCTCTACCGCAGGGCCCTGGCGGCGGCTGTGGCCGCCGCGACCGCCGTCCGCGACGACCGGCCGACGGACCTCACGTCCCTCTGCTACACGGAGGTACAGGCACTGGGGACGTCCGATGGGGCGCCGTAAAGATCCACGTGATGCCCCAGCCGCTTGGAATCAGCACCCGGTCGTGATGATCATCGCCGCCTCCACGGACTCATCAGAGGGCCGATCGCTGCCGCGCACGGGCTCGCCACCGAGTCGGAGGCCGCGAAATCCGCGAACGGAGCGCTGCCGGGAGCGGCGGCTGGCTCGATCGGGTGGGCGAGGGGTGCCGCCAGAACCCTCGTTGCCGACATTTACGACTCGCTCTGCCCCGGGGGCGGTGGGTCAGCGGGAAATCATCTCCTGAGTTCCCCCAAGGAGCCCGTCGACGGCCACGCCGGCCGGGAAACGATGAGATCCCGCCTGATCGAGGTGATCGGACGGGATCTCGCCGACTGCCTTCAGGCCATCTCGAGAACGGCTCTCGTCAGATGGGTGTGTGGTCGCGGTCGAGGAGGGTCAGGCCCGTCTGGGTGGGGTTGTGCAGGACGTTGTTGTGATGCCTGAGGGTCGTGATCAGGCCTGCCTCGCGCAGTACGGCGGTGTGCTGGCTGATCGCGGCCGATGAGATGTCCAGGCGGCGGGCCAGGGCGCCGGTGGTGGCCACGCCGTCGGCGATGGCGGTGAGCACCGACGCGCGGGTGCGGCCCAGGAGGTTGGCCAGGGCCCGCGTTGCTGTGCCGGCCGTCCAGATGCCCGCGGCGTGGTCGATGTCGAGCGCGGCAGGGTAGATGAGGATGCAGTCGGCGGGATCGCCCGGGTCGTACATCACTCCCGGGGTTCGCAGAAAGAACGACGGCACCAGCAGCAGCCCCCGCCCGTCGAGGGCGAAGTCGTCATCGAACTGGTCGCCGGCATTGATGTGGAGGGTCGGCGGCGTCCACCGGATGCCCGGGTGCAGGCTGGACAGCAGGCCGTCGACGCCTCGGTCGAGCAGGATCGTGCCGCGCCGGGCGCGCTCGGCGTCCAGGTGCGCGCGCATGGCCGTCCAATGCGGTGCGACGGCGGTGTGGTGGTAGGCCTCCACCGTGGACAGCACCTCCCGCCGGGCGGCGGGGGTGTCGACGAGCCCGGCCAGCGCGGCCGGCACTCGGCCGTGGTGGCCGGCGTAGAAGTCCAGCTCCGCCCGTACGGCCCGGCGCGACCTGGCCAGGAAGGCCTCGGCGCTTTCGGCCAGGTCGCGGCCCGGCCCGGCCAGGAGGGCCATGTCGAAGCACGGTAGTCGTGCGGGGGCGATGGCGGCCAGGACCGCGAACCGCGCATCGAGGCCGCCGCGCACCCGGCGCCGCCATCCGCCGAGCGTCGTCTCCTCGCTGCGCCCGCGCAGCGTGGTCAGGCTGAACAGGGTCTCGGCCATGGGGCCCAGCGTCGGTGCCACCCGCACCCGCGCCACGTCGTCGGCCGTGAAATGAATCCGGTGCATCCGCTTCCCTGTTTATGCGTCGGTATCGCCGTCACAGCATGCTGCCGAACCGTCACACGAGGCGCTGAGCGGCGCAGTTAAGCCAGGACTTACAAGCCTCGCGGCGCGTGATTTCTTCCTGCGACAGTGAGCGGGCCGACTTTCCGGCGGAGAAAGGACGGCTCGACCTCATGCCGCAGGTCGGCTTTCGCCATGGCGGCGCGTCGATCGGATCGAACGCACGCCTCAGCTGGGCCTGACGTTCGGCTTCGCTCGTTCTTGCGGGAAAGGGGATCGTGTTGAGGCGGCCCGCACGACGTCGTCTCCCGCCGGTGACGACGCCGGCCTGCTTACTGCTGGGCACGAATGGTCCGTTCCCGTGCCCGCCCGGTGGCCGGTAGTCCTCTCAAGCTAGTCGGATACGCCATAGACGGTCGCTGGCGTCGGAATTCGACATGTTTCCGGGAGCCAGTCGGTCCTTGAGAATTAGGAAGCAGATGTTAAAGCTCAGAAGCCTTTTATCCGTCCTCACACTCCTCTTGGCCGCCGGGTCCACCTGGCTGATCAACCCCACGGCGGCCAGAGCCGACTGGGCCCACGACAAGTGCTCCTATATCACCATGCGGGAGAAGGTGATCGGCGACAGCCCTTACATCAAGCTCGCCGGGACGGAGAAGTACCGGGTGGGCAACAACGATGAGGAGGTGACCGAGACCCTGACCTTCACGAAAGGAGTCCAAGCGACGGCGGGGTGGCAGTACAAGGGTTCGGCGGAGCTCTCGTTCGGGAAAGTCCTCGAACTCGGCGGCGAGGCCGGCTACCAGGACATGGAGACCCTGAATGACACCTTCACCCGTACTGTCACGGTCAAGACCGCGAAGGGACAGTTCAAGCTCGCTCAGCAGTATGCGCTGATGCAGGTGAGGAACGTCTACCGCCAGTGGGTCACTCCATCGGGATACCTGTGCGGAAACACCCTGATAGGAACGGCCGCGTTCCCGGACAGCGCCGGAGTCTGCGTGTGGGAAGAGGGCAAGGACCCGCATGGCGTGTGCAGGCACTGGCAGTTCACCTACGGCGGTGGCGGCGGACCGGCGCCCGGCGGGACCACGCCTCCCCAGTCCCCGGCTCCTCAGCCCGTGACCTCCGTCCACGGCCTGGCCGACGGCACAGTGCTGGCCACCACTGACACCAAGCGCATCTACAAGATGGTCGGCGGAGCGCCCGTCTGGCAGGCGACCTGCGCGGATGACATCTGCCAGCCGCAGTCGCGGCCCACGACCCAAGCAGTGATCAATGCCGGACCCGCCACGCCGCGCAACGGCTCCACAGCCGTGGACCAGCGGGGCCGGATCTACCTGTTCGTCGGTGGAGCGCCGCTGTGGCAGGACACCTGCGCCGCACCCGTGACCTGCGGCAGCCCGGTGAAGGTGTCGGACTGGTCGATCGACGCCCGTGAGCACATGAACCAGCGTCCCGCCGACGGCCACCTCGTTCAGGCCAAGGCCGGGAGCGTCGATCTTCCCGTAGCGGTGACGGTGGGCGGCGCGCTCGTCCCGTTCGCCAATCCGCAGGAGGTCATCGACTCCGGCTACGGCACCGACTGGGCCTCCCGGGTGGTCGCGATCAGTTCCCACAGCTACCAGTTGCTGGGCTTCGACCCCGCCAACAACACCTTGATCCAGGGCGCGTCCGGAGGGGTGTCCACCCCGGTGGCGATGGTCGTGGGCGGTGCGATCATCCCGTTCGCCAGCGAGCAGGAAGTGATCGACGTCGGCTACGGTGCGAACTGGCGGAGTCTGGTCCGCGGCGTCCCGGCCCGGGTGTTCAACGCCCGCTCGCGCATCCCGGCTGACATGACCCTGGTGCAGGGCACCGGAGGCGGGGCCTCCAGTCCCGTCGCCCAGGTCGTCGGCGGCGCCCGGATCAATTTCGCCAATCCGCAGGAGGTCATCGACGCCGGCTACGGCACCGACTGGGGTTCCAAGGTCAGGGCCATCCCCCTCAGGGCGTTCAACGAGATGCGTGCCGACATCCCCGACGACGGCACCTTGGTGCAGGGGCCGGGAACCGCGGTGGCGCGTATCGTCGGCGGCGCGCGGGTGGAATTCGCCAATCCGCAGGAGGTCATCGACTCCGGCCACGGCCACGACTGGGGCCGCCTCGTGCGGGCCATTCCGGCACGCGCGTTCAAGGCGCTGCCGACGAAAATTGCCGACGGGACACGGCTCAGGAAGGCGGGCTCGTCCAGCCAGGGCGGAATCATCGGGGGTGCGAAGGTCCCGTTCCACAGCATGGCCGAACTGGAAGCCGTCGGATACGGCCCCAGACCGATGCAGACGGTGCCGGCCCGGGTCTGGGACGCCCTAACGACGCAGATCGGTGATGGCACGCGGATCAAGGACGCTGATTCCCCCAGTCAGGCTGCGATCGTGGGTGGTGCGAAGATTCCGTTCATCAGCATGGATGAGCTCACGCAGGCGGGCTACGCCGACAAGCCCATGCAGGTGGTGCCGGGCCGGGTCTGGGACGCCCTAACGACGCAGATCGGTGATGGCACGCGGATCAAGGACGCTGATTCCCCCAGTCAGGCTGCGATCGTGGGTGGTGCGAAGATTCCGTTCATCAGCATGGATGAGCTCACGCAGGCGGGCTACGCCGACAAGCCCATGCAGGTGGTGCCGGGCCGGGTCTGGGACGCCCTAACGACGCAGATCGCCGACGGCACGCGCATCGCGAAGGCCGGCGCCACGTCCGAGGCGGCGATCGTGGGCAGGGCCCGGATCGACTTCCACACCATGACCGAGCTGCAGGCGGCCGGTTACGGCGGCAAGCTCCGGCAGGTCATCCCGGCCCGTGTGTGGGACGGCCTGACAACCGACATCGCCGACGGCACTTACGTCAAGTCGCCCGACTCGGTTGCGGTGTGGCTGGTCAACGGCGGGCGCAGAACGCCGGCGAGCCAGGCCGGCGGGGTGCAGGTGATTCCCGCCCGCGCCTTGGACGCGATCCCCCTGGCCTGACGCCAGCCGCAGGAAGCGCCCGGCCTCCTCGGGCTCCATGGAGGCCGGGCGCATCACGTCGTCACCCGAGCCGGGAGCGCCGACGGTGAACCACGGATATCCGGCGACACCTCGCGAATACGGCAACCCGACGATCGGACAATCCCCCTGCACATCACGGACAGAGATCAAACACCCTCCTGCAGCCCGTTTCGCAATGAAGGCCACACGTCAGGAGATGGTTGGCGGCCAGTCCGGACCAGGTGAGCAGGCTGGACTGGAGTACGCAGTCAGGCTCACGTCCAGACCGGAGCCGTGCGGGGCGCCGCGGCGGACGATGACCGGCGTGATCCCACGTCTCCGCAGATGGCGGTGGCTGGGGCAGTCGTAGCCGCGGTCGGCGTGCAGGCGGGGCCGGCCGTGCACCCCGCGCATGGGCAGGCCCCCTCGGGGGCGGGCCAAGGACGTGGCGAAGGTGCAATCCGCAGCTCAGAGACCATGTCGATGGCCGGGGTGCGGTGGCTGCATGACTGTGCGCGATGGTCCTGCATGAGCGGACGGCAGGGTCGGCTGCTCAAACTCGGCCGGCTGTTCGTTTGGCGGCGTGGGCTTGGCGCCACTGCTCGGCCGCTTGCAGCATGGCGTGGCCGACGTGGTCGAAGAAGTCGCCGATGTCCCGCAGCCGGATCCCGGCGGGTGAGACAGCTCCGAGGGTGTCGGCTGCATGGCGGGCGAAGTCGGCCATCAGGGTGTTCTGGCGGGCGCTGGCCGCCCACCCGCGGAAGAGGGCATCGGCGTCAATGACGTAGCGGTCGCGCCGCCGGCGCGGATCGCGTTCGCGGCGGATCAGCTCCTGCTGTTCGAGTTCGCCGATGGCCTTGGAGATGGAGGCGGGACTGACCTGCAGGTGCCGGGTGAGTTCGGCCGCGGTGAGGCTGCCGCTGTCGGTGAGGTAGAGGCTGGCGAGCACGCGGGCGGTCATGCGTGACAACCCGGTGTTGATCATGATTGCGGTGAACTGCTCCTCCAGGCCGCTGACCGCTTTGGGGTCGTGTTCCGCAGAGGTCGGCGGACGCCTGCGGGCGCGGGCCCGGGTGGCCTGGTCGGCCTGGTCGGCCTGGTAGCCGTCGGGACCTCCGTTGCGGGCCACTTCCCGCGTGATGGTGGACAGCGGCCGGTGCAGGCGGGCGGCGATCTCGGTGTAGGTAAGCCCTTCGGTCAGCCCGTCGGCGATCTGCCGGCGGTCTTGGTGGGTCAGCCTGCCTCCGGGCATGGGCGGCGCCTTCCTGGTCATAGGGGCACGGACAGGGGAAGTCTTGCATTCGCGTCCATCTCATTGCAAGTCAACGCCTTGCATTCGCTGACATAGTCATTGCAATTATCCAGATTACTTCTGGAAAACCCCTGCTTTTGGCGTTGACGATATTGTGAATGCAAGCTAGCTTTTCGTGAGTCGTAAATGTAGGGCGTCGCGCTATCCGACGCCCGCGATTGGAGCCCCATGAAGTCCTGGCACCGCCCGCTGCTGCTCTGCGCGGCCCTCATGTCCGTTCTGGTGCTCGTCTGCGGCATCGGACTGGTGATCGACGGCCGGACCCTGCTGGGTGAGCCGGTGTGGGTCAAACCATTGAAGTTCGGCTTCGCCTTCGCTCTCTACGCTGCGACGCTGGCCTGGCTGCTGCCCAAGCTGACCAGAGGCAGGCGGCTGGGCTGGTGGGTCGGCACGGTCTTCGCGGTCACCGCGACCGTCGAGGTCGGGGCCATCGCCATCCAGGCGGCCCGCGGCACCATCAGCCACTTCAACGCCGACCAGAGCGACCCCGTCACCCTGGCATTGGTCCCGATCCTCACCTACGGCGTGATGATCATCCTGATCACACAGCTGATCATCGCGATCGTGGTACTGCTCCAGCACACCGCAGGGCCCGCGCTCATCCGCGCGATCCGCGCCGGGCTGGGACTGGTCATCGTGGGCATGCTCATCCCGGTCTACTGGATGGCCACCGACATCAACCCCCGCACCGTCATCGACGCCAACGGTCACCGGATCCCCATGTACCAGGGTCACGGCATCGGTGACCCCGACGGCCACGGCATGCCCCTCACCAACTGGAGTGTCACCGGCGGTGACTTCCGCGTTCCGCACTTCTTTGCCCTGCACGGCATCCAGGCGCTGCTCATCATCACCGCGGTCCTGGCCGCCCTGGCCGGCCGGCACGCCTGGCTGCGTGACGAGCGGGTGCGCGCCCGCCTGGTAGGCAGCACCGCGCTCGGCTACAGCGGCCTGGTCGCGGTGGTGACCTGGCAGGCCGGACGCGGCCAATCCCTGATCCACCCCGACGCGGCCACTCTCGTCGCCTTCGCCGCCGTGGGGCTCATCACCGCGCTCGCCACCACCTGGACGATCTTCGCGGCCAGGCGGGCCACCAGACGGGCTGTCGCCGAGGTGGCGCCCCGCCAGCCGGTCACCCTCTGAACGCCCTTCATGACCCCTGAAGGGAATGTGACGTGATCGCATCGATGTCCGCCACGGCAGGACTGCTCATCGCCGGGGCCCTGGTCGCCATGATCACTTCTTTGCCGGTGGCATTCCGATCGGGCGCTTGCCGGGCGAGGACCGCTGCGCCCTGTCCTGCCGGGGCGCTGGAGGTGATCCATCTCGCGCGGTGGCGTTCCTGCGGGGGCAGGATTGAAATTCTCGAGGCCCGAGCTTCGAGGAACCCGGTTCGGCTCAGGCGTTCACACACCCCTTACAGGGGTTGAACAGGGGAAACTCCGTCTAAGCCGGTCGAAAGCGGGTAGAGTTTTTTGTGTCCGGCGGATCTGCACTACCGCCGAGACCGGCGACTTTTTGTCCGCCGGACTGCCGCGGCTCTGCGTCCCGGCCGAACAGAACCGAACCCCTTGGGTGTGGTCGGCGCTGTTCGGACGGAGGGCCAGAGGTGACAGGACAGCGTGGGGCAGGGGCGCGAGCTGCCGGGTGGCGTACGTTCCGCACTGCCATCAAGGCGGGTGCCTTCTCCTGGGCTCTTGCGACGCATCCGGTCGCCACAGGGCTCGTCCTCGCCGCGGTGCTGGTCATCGTGGTCGTGGTGGTGCGCATGATGCTCTCCCCGGATGCGGAGCGCCGAGAATGCGGCTATCGGATGGCCCGCCTTGCCCTGGACCGGCCCGAGCACCCCGCGCCCAGGCCCGCGGACCCCGATCCGCCGGCCGAAGCCTGAGTGCGGTGAGCCCGGCTGGCCGGAAACGACCGGACTCACCGTCGCCCGGCCCGGAACGCCCGCAGGCCGATCGCATCGGCGAGAATCGCGCCCTCAAGGCGTGGGCCGCGATGGCGGAGATCGAGTGGCGGGTCTGCTGCACGATCCGTGCGTGGCCCGATCGGTCGCCGTAGGCGGTGGCTTATCCGCGAGGCGGACGTGGCCGTCCACCGGCTGCCGGATTCCCGTTCCACGCCCCGCGGGGCGGGTTCACGGTGGAGGACCGGTCAGGCGTGACCGAGCCCTCCCCGGGCGAAGCCGTCGATGCCCAGGACGGCGCCGATCGCGTTGACGCGGCTTCGCCATTCGCGTATCCGCTGGCTGCACTCCGCGCGGCCGGCGGCGGTGATGCGATACACCTTCCGCGCCGGGCCGGCGTCGAGCGTCTGCCACTCACTGGTCACCAGCCCGTCGTGCTCCAGCGAGCGCAGCACCGGATAGAGCGTGCCTTCACCAAGCCGCAGCACGTCACCGCTGTCGCGCTCCACCGACCGTACGATCGCATACCCGTGGCTGGGCTCGCGCACCAGCACGTGCAGCACGAGCGTACGCACCTCATCACGTCCCAGGGCTTTTCCCATCGGCTCGGCCTCGCTTCCTGCCCGGCAACTGAGACTCTCTCAAGGTACATCAATTCTTGATGTATCCCAGGGGTGGAGGGGAAGCCGGAGGCGTTCGGGCGTCCTCTGGCGATACCTCAAAAGTGTATGTATGTTAGATCTTGTGGCACTAGACCACGCGATGACGAAGGAGGACGGCCGTGACCGACCACAACCGCAGGGATCCCGCAATCGAAGAGTTCCTGGCATCGGTGGGGACAAAGCTGAAGCGAATGCCGCCGGCTCGCAGGGCTGAAGAACTGGACGAGCTCGGCCAGCACCTCGACCTGCTCGTGGCGGGATATCGGGCGCAGGGCCGGGACCAGCGGTCCGCGGTCACCGCGGCGATCGAGCGCTTCGGCCATGCTGAGCACATCGGCCGGCAGCTGTGGTCGGCCTCGCGTCGATCGAGCCGGCGCACGCCGTTGTACTACCTGGCCTTCTGGCTGGGCTACGGCGCCATCGTGCTCATCGCCAACCTGGCGCTTCTCGCTGTGATCGACGCGCCGCCGGCCCTTTCCGGGCAGCTGGGTGACCACCTTCGCACCGCCTGGATCCCCGCCGTGGTCCTGCCCGCCGTATTCGTACTGCATGACCTGTGGCGTCACCGGAACACCGCGAAGACCGGATCCTGAGGCGGGTTCCGTTGGCTGACATCGAGATGCGGGCTGAAGCGGTCGACGGCCCGACTGCCCAGGCGCTGCTGGACGACTACGAGCGAGAACTCCGCGCCCGCTGGGACGGTCCCCTCCTGCACGACCCGCATGCCGACACCTCCGATATGGGCGCGGGCCTGACTCCGCCGGACGGCCTGTTCCTCATCGCGCGCGTCGGTGGCGCTCCAGCCGGTTGCGTCGGTCTGCGCACCCTGACACCGGGCACGGGCGAAATCAAGAGGATGTTCGTCCGCCCGCCCTTCCGCGGCCGGGGCCTCGGCCGCCGGCTCCTGGCCAGCGTCGAGGAAAACGCCCGCGGTCTGGGCCTCACCTGCCTGCGCCTGGACACCATGGCCCAACTCGTCGAGGCTCTGGCCCTCTACACCAGCACCGGCTACCAAAAGATCGCCCCGTACACCGCCAATCCCTACGTCCGGCACTGGCTGGAGAAGGCACTCTGACCGATCCCGTCCGGGAGACGATCATCTGCCCCCCGGGAAGCGGTCAACCGGCCCTCAGCGGGTCAGGGCAGGGCGCCCTTGAGCGCGACGGTGAGCGGCCGGTACTCGGGTCACGGCGAGGTTGAACCTGCCCTTGGGGGAGGTTCCATCCTGGATGCATGATGAGCATCGGTGAGTTCGCGGCATTGACGGGTCTGAGTGTGAAGGCCCTGCGTTTGTACGACGAGCAGGGTCTGCTCTCACCGGCGTCGGTCGACCCGTGGTCGCGGCACCGCCGCTACAGCGCCGCGCAGTTCGACCAGGCGCTGCGGTTGAAAGTCGCCCGTTGCGCCGACCTGCCGCTGGCCGAAGCGCCCGGGCTGCTCTCCGACACCGAGAGCGCCGCCGCGGTGCTGGCGGAGCACCGCAGCGTGCTGGCCGCCGAGCGGAAACGTCAGGACGCCGCACTCGACATGCTCGACAGGCTGCTGGCCGGGCCGGTGGAGTGGCAGACAGAGGTACGGCAGACGCAGGCGCAGCACTGGGTGGGAGCGGCCCTTACGGAGACCGGCGACGCGGAGGCCGACACCGACCGGGCCAACGCGCTCTTCGGTGAGCTCTGGAACCGCCTGTCGGAGGCGGGCAACCCGCCGGTCGGCCCCTTCTGGAGCACGTTCCGGGCCGTGCCCGGCAGCGAGACCGAGATCCAGGTGCTGTGCTGCTGGCCGGTCGCGAAGCTGCCTCCGGCCGACTGGGACGTGGAGTCGGGCACCGTCGAACCGGGCGTGGAGCTCGTGGTCCGCTCGAATTTCGAGCAGGACGCCCCCATCGTCGACGGCGCCGCGCATCCGGCCGTGCTGGCGCTCCTCACCGCTGCCGAGGTCAGGAGCGCCGAGGTGTCACTCGCCCAGGTGCGGCAGATAGGCATGTTCGAACAAGACCGTGTGGTCGGCGTAGAAGTGGCCGTCCCGTTGACGGGTTGACCCGGCTGGAGCCTCAGCAGACCGCGACCGGCTCGGGCAGCGCGCGCCGACGGGCCACGTCGTGCGCGGCGTTCGCACGGGTCCGGCCGTACCTCATCCGGTGAGCTGGCGGGTGATGGACGGGCCGGTGATGGCGGCGTCGCCGGCGAGCAGGAACGCCTTGGACAGGATGACCGAGAGCATTCCGCCGTCTTCTTCGAAGGGCAGGAAGACGGAGCCGGGGTCGCGGTCGCGGCCGGGGACGATGCACAGGTAGGCGTCGTTGGGCTCCATGAGGATGTTGCCCGACCCCAGGTGGATTTTGTAGGTGCGCAGGTCGCCGCGGACGAGCAGGAACCGGTCCGCCAGAGCGCAGCGGTCCGTGATGGTCAGCCGGGGCAGCAGCCGGGTCAGGGCGTCGCGCCGGGTGCGGGCGGTCTCGGTGAGCTCGCCGAACCCGTAGGAGTGCCAGTAGTCCTCGTGCCCGCCCACCGCCTGCGCCTCCAGGCCGACCGAGGCGACGCCCACGACGTGCATACCCCAGCGGGCCTGCCAGCCGGACAGCTCCTTGACCGCCTCGTCCTGGTCGCCGTCGCACTCGTAGTCCCAGTGGCCGATCGACAGATCGGTCCAGCCCCGCTGGTTCAGCAGGGCCTTGACCTGGCCGTAGCGCAGGGTGTGCCCGGCGAACCGGTTGGAGAAGGTACCGGTCGTCTCCTCGGCCGGGGTCAGCAGGTAGACCTCGCGGAAGGCCTGCTTGTACGGCTGGCGGATCCCGTGCTCCAGCAGGTGGTCGCGCCAGACCCGCACGTCGTCGGCGCTCTCACGGATCGGGTGCCACAGCAGGACCGGGGTGTCGGGGTTCGGCTGGATGCGGCGGCCCTGCGGATCGGTGAGCTCCCAGCCGTCGCCGGTCCGAACAGGGATCCAGGCCGGGCCCTGAAGGATCTGCCAGATCAGGGTGCGGGCGTACGGGCCGGTGAGCGGGTGGTCGAGGAAGAACTCGATCACCTGGTGCCAGCGCCACATCCGCTCCTCGACCAGCGCTCGTTCCAGCCGGAACCGCTCGGCCGGCAGCGCCTGCTTGAGCTCCTTGAGGGTGGTCTTGAGCTCGGCCAGCGCCGGATCCTTGCGGACGGCCTGCGGGGCCGTCTTGACGGTCTTGCCGGCGGCGTTGACGAACCGCAGCGCGGGTCCGTCGGCGCACAGCCGTACCAGGCAGTCGCCGATCTTCTCCTCCCGCACCCCGTCCGGGCCGAGGCCGAAGGCGGGCACGGTGCGATCCAGCAGCTGCTCGCGGGCCAGCCCCGCTTCCTCCGCCACCGCGTCCAAGGTGCGCGCCACGTTGTTCAGCACGGTCTTCTTGCGAACCTTGACCTGGAGACGGGCCAGCGGTGCGACCGTCTCCAGACCGCCGCGGCGGGCCAGGACGTTCACGGCGGCGTTGGCGAGCATCTCGCTGCGGCACCATGCCGCGCACGGGTACGGCGGTGCGCTCGTGCAGGAAGACGGTCGTCATCGTCTCCGCCCTCCAGCCCCACGTTGAGCCGGAGCTGTGCCCAGCGGCCGATCATCCGCAGGTCGTCCTCCTGCCCGGCGATCTCCCTGTCTGCGGCGAAGGCCTCATCGAAGCGGGTGAAGGCGTCACGGACCGACTGGTCGAGGTCACCCAGGGCGTAGCCGTGCGAGGGCGGGAAGTCAGCGAGGACACCCATGCCAGCCTCAGCCTCCGACCAGGGGGACGAGTTTGATGAACGACACCACCGGGTCGGTGATCAGGTCGATCCTGGTGTCCAGGTCCTCGATCTGGCGGTCGCCGACGAGCAGCAGGAAGCCGTTGCGGGCGAACGCGGCCTCGGCCGCGTCGGCCTGCTTCTCCCAGTCGAGCCTGCGCGCGGTTCGCATCCGGTAGCCGTTCAGCTCGGCCTCGGCGTCGGTGGGCTTGACCAAGCCGCGGAAGTGGTGAGAGGGGGCGGCGTTGTACCGGGCGACCTCCTCCCGGACGCGCAGCCGTACCAGTTCCCGGGCCGAGACGCTCTCCGGCAGATCCGGCAGGGCGAACTCGGCCAGTGGTTTCCCGGTTGCCGTCTCGTCCCGAAAGGTGACCGTTGCCATTTCATCGCCTCACAAGTCTCCGATGTCGCAATGGAAGCCAGGAATATCACCGAAGGCCGACAGAACCTGGTGCGCGAGATTGGGCAGGCGCCAGCATCCTCATGCGTCCGATCACGCGCATGATCACTTCTCGGCCGTGGGGCGGGATTCCCCGGCATGATTGTGAGGTCGGCGACCTGCGGGAAAGGTGCGGGGGATACCGCTGCCGATGCCGCGCTGCCCGGACGGCGGTCGGCACCGCGACCACGTCTCTGAGGTGAATCCCATGAACCTGCTTCCACGATGGCCGGGGCTCCGGGCCGCAGGCGGCGTCGTGCGGCGGAGATGGAGGTGGCTGCTCGCCGGGTCCGGCGTGCTGCTGACCGCCGTGGTCGCCGGAGTGGTGCTGGCCTTCCCGTCTGTCGCCGCCACGGCCTGTCCGGGCTGTTACGGGCTGGAGGGACTGGGGCCGGGAGTCTACGTCGAACCGGGTCTGTCGGCCGATCAGCGCCGCCGGGTGACCGAGGCCGTGGCGGCGGGGGAGCGGCGCGTCCGTGATTTCTATGGTGGGCGTACGAGCTCGCCGCGTGTTCTCGTCTGCGTGACGGAGCGCTGTTACCGCCGGATCGGCGGAGGCCGGGAGCGGGGTGTCGCCATTCTCAACCGGGCGGTGATGCTCTCGCCGCGCGGCATCGATCCGGTGATCGTCTCTCACGAGTTGTCGCACGTCGAGCTCCGCGAGCGGCTCGGATCCGCGGGGGATCGGGTTCCGCAGTGGTTCAACGAAGGACTGGCCGTCGTGGTCTCCGACGACCCGCGTTATCTCCTGCCGAGGACGGCTCCGGACCGGTGCCGGGTCGGCCCGGAGGGAACTCCCCCCTCGACCTCGGCGGAGTGGCTGCGCACGGCCGGTGCGGACGAGCAGGTCTACGCCAGGTCGGCGTGCCGGGTGCACCGGTGGCTCGCCGCGAACGGCGGGCGGGCCGCAGTGACAGACCTGGTGGAGCGTATGGCCGCAGGGGAGCGGTTCGCGCTGATCGTGAAGGAGGCTGCGGAGTGAGGGTGCGGGCGCGGCTCCTCCCGACGTCCTTCGGGCCGGCCGCGGAGCCATTCGCGTCCGGTCTCGTCGAATCTGGAAGTCCATCGCGCTCCCCGACCCGGGGTGCTGCGACGACCGCCAGAAGGGCGGTGAGGATGCCGGGTCTTGATGTGCAGCACGTCGGCTCGGTGTCCGTACTGCCGGGTCTGGCGGGGATCAGCGCATTGCGCTCACGGCGCGTTCGATCTTCTCGTCCGGATACGGCGTTGTCCTGCTGGTGCCGTACACGTCCCAGTAGAAGTCGTTCATGGCCGCCGCGACGGGTGCGTACCGGCGGATCACCGCGGCGACAGCCGGCGGGGCGCCGGCGGGGTCCGCGCCGTTCGCGCACGCGCGGATGTATTCGTTGCGTTGCACCGGTCCGCCGTTCTGCGGCGCCTTCACCCCGCAGACATTGGTGACGAGCCAGTTGACCAGCCGCATCAGCGCGTAACCGTGGTCGTGGGTCCGGTTGCGCTCCAGGAATTCGATCTCCTGCTTGGACAGGTCGAACCGAGGGGAGGTCGCCAGTCCGAGGTCGGCGATGTACAGGCGTTCACCATCGGTGAGGATGTTGCCGAAGTGGCCGTCGAAGTGCATCAGCTCCTGGCCGTTCATGAAGGCCACGTCGGTGAGCAGGCACGACTCGACCATGGCGCTTGCCGCTATCGCAGCGTCCTGGCCGACGGTGAGCTGAGCGGAGAGCCAGTCGTCGAGGTTGTAGGGGATGAACTCCTGAAAAAGCACGATGCTGGCCGAGGCACGGGCGAGGGCGTGGAGACGATCCCGTACCGCTGGTGATCCATCCCAGTACTGCACGACCGCCTCGATGTCGGCGTGCTCATCGGTGGGTGGCGGCGCTCCCGGCAGCACCCGCCAGTGATACAGCAGCGGAAAGGCCGCACTGCGCCCGGCCAGGACCCAGTTGGTCGTCATGACGTTGGCCGCGAGTTCACGCCATGCACCGAAGCCCGGCCCGGCGACCTCGACGAGTCCGTACTGGCAGAACGGAGGCACCCCGAACAGGTTCGCGGTGGACATCACGTTGCCCGCGCGGCGCTCCAGATCGGTCAGCGGGATCCGCTTGGCGAAGACCGGCACGCCATCGACGGCTATCAGCGCCGAGGTCCCGCCGATCCCCGAGCCCAGATTCTGCGCCTGCTCCAGCGACTCACCGAGCTGCCGGTCGCTGTGCAACGCCAACGCGCTCGCGACATCGCTGTATCTGCTGACACGCTCACTTCGAGACATGTCCAACCGTGCGTCTTGCAGTTCCAATGGGCAGGCACCCCTCTGATCAACTTCGTGTGTTAGACGCTACACCCGTCGGGGACGGGCCGTCCCGGGTCCATTCCGCGGCGATGGCCTCGTCGACGGCGGCGCGGGCGGCGGACTCATCCAGCCTTTCGGGTTCCCTCGGGCCGCCCCTGCCTCGCCCCGGACGTCAGCCTGGCGCGTCATATATCAGCCGACGCCTCCGCCGGGGTTCGTCCGTGGCAGGCATCGCATCCTCACATCCCCGCACCCCCACATCCCGTGAAAACCACGACGAGCTCCAGCCCGCCCCCCGGGTTGGGGCTCGCCCGCACGTTGGCCCCGTGCGCCTTCGCGATCGACGCGACGATCGACAACCCGAGCCCGGCGCCCTGCCCACGGGTCGTGTGCAGTCGCCGGAAGGGCTCGAAGAGCTCGCCGAAACGTTCCTGGGGCACATGCGGGCCGGTGTTGCGGACCGTCAGGACGCCACGGGAGAGCGTTACCTCAACGGTTCCGCCGGGATGGTTGTAGCGGACCGCGTTGTCGAGGAGGTTGGTGACGAGCCGGTTCAGCAGGACAGGGTCCCCGTCGACGACGAACGGCTCGGCCTGCGCCGTCACGGTGACGCCGTCCGAACCTCCTTCCGCCAGGACGAGCCGCACCACCTGGTCCAGAGCCACCGGACTCGTGTCGTCCAGGCCGTGTTCGGCCTGGGCCAGGACCAGCAGGGCGTCGATGAGGTTCTCCGCACGGTGGTTGTGGAGCAGGAGCGTGTCGCGGATCTCGCCGACGTCCTCGGGGAGGCCGATCTCGATCGCCGCCCGCTGGACGGCCAGCGGGGTCCGCAGCTCGTGGGACGCGTTCGCGATGAACCGCCGTTGCCCCGCGACGGAGCGTTCGAGCCGGTCGAGCATCGCGTCGAAGGTGTCGGCCAGTTCCTTCAGCTCGTCCTTCGGGCCGGTGAGCGCGATCCGTTCGTGCAGGGTCGACAGGGACAGCCGCTGCGCGGTGGCGGTGATCCGGTGGATGGGCCGCAGGATCCGTCCGGCGACCAGCCATCCGACGAGCAACGAGACCAGCGTCAGGATTCCGACCGTCAGCGCGGTCACCTCCCACTGGTAGCCGATCACGTCGTCCACCAGCTCGGGCAGCCGCGGCCGTGGCGGCTGTGGCGGCAGCCGGCCGGCCTGCGTCGGCGCCGGCGGTTCCTCGAGCCGCGGGAGCCGCGCGAGCCGCGCGTCCAGCGCCTGGCGCAGCAGGAGGTTGACCGTGACCAGCAGGACGACCGAGGTCAGCAGGAACAGCCCGGAGTAGATCAGCGTGAGCCGTACACGGATCGTCGTCACAGAAGGTATCCCGCACCGGGAATCGTCTGGATGCACGGCGGGTCGCCCAGCTTGGCCCGTAGGCGGCTGACGACGACTCGCACCACCGTGGTGAACGGGTCGGTGTGCTCGTCCCATGCCTCCTCCAGCAGCCGTTCGGAGCTCACGACCGCGCCGTCCGCTCTCATCAGCACCTCGAGGACGGCGAATTCCTTGAGCGACAGGTGCAGGTGCCGGCCGTCCCGCGAGGCCTGCAGCCGGTGGGTGTCGACCACGATTCCGTGCCGCGTCAGCACCGGCGGCGCCTGCGGCCGGCTGCGCCGTCCCAGGGCCCGCACCCGTGCGACCAGCTCGGCGTAGTCGAACGGCTTGGGCAGGTAGTCGTCGGCCCCCATCCCGAGGCCCGCCACCCGCTCCGGCACCGACGCCGCCGCCGTCATCATCAGGATCCGTGTACGGCTCCCGCGCGCCGCCAGCTCACGGCAGACGAGGTCGCCGTGCATCTCGGGCAGGTCCCGATCCAGCACGAGAACGTCGTAGTCGTGCACCGCCAGCCGCTCCACCGCGGCGGCCCCGTCGTACACCACGTCGACGGCCATGGCGTGGCGGCGCAGCCCCACCGCCACGAGATCGGCCAGGTCGCGTTCGTCTTCGACCACCAGTACCCGCATGCCGATGTTCATATACGAACGGCGGTAACAGCGGCGTTAACCGTTGCGTTCACGGCCGTGCAACCCGCCTCCGGCCACGCTGGCGGCCATGATCAGAACCATGTGCGCCGCCGTCCTGGTGACGGCCTGCGCCGTGTCCGCGTCCGCCCCGACGCCCCCGCCGGTCTCCACCCCGGGCGCCGATTGTGCCGCCATCACGGCGCCACCGCCGCGATCGGCGCCGCCGACATCGGTGAACACGCTCCGGCAGGCGTACTTCTGCGTGCTGGACAACTACTACAGCGGCCCGGTCATGGATTCCAGGGCGCTGCTGAAGAGCGCCCTGGCCGCCTACACCCAGGATCTGATACGGCGCGGTGCCGACCGGGCCGACCTCCAACTGCCCGCTCTGACCGGGAACCGCGATACCGACTGGGCCGCCTTCGCGAAGGTCCTCGGCTCCGGTGACCCCGCCGCGCTGCGCGCCGCGATCACCGGCATGGTCGCCGGGCTGCACGACAACCACGCCCGCTGGGTCAGGCCGACCCCGCCGCCGGAGGGCGGGCCGATCGGGACGGGCATCGTGGGCGCGTCGGCCCAGCAGGGCCCGCAGCTCGACCCTGCGGCCCGGCCGCCGCTGTTCATCACCCGGGTCCTGCCCGGCAGCCCCGCCGCCAAGGCCGACGTCAGGCCCGGCGACATCGTGGTCAAGGTGAACGGCGTGCCGGCGTTCATCGGGGACACCGTGAACCACGGCATCCTCGACGCCTTCGCCTCCGACCCGGTACGGCTCACGCTCAAGCGCCCCACAACGGGACGGACCCGCACCGTCGAGATCCGGCAGGGTCCCATCACGCGGCAACCCCCGGCGGTGACGTCGAAGACGCTTCCCGGCGGCGCCGTCTACGTCCGGCTGCCCGGATTCTACGAAGGCGCCGCCGACCAGGTCATCGCCAGACTGCGGGACAAACCGAAGACGGTGGTCCTCGACCTGCGCGGCAACGGCGGCGGGTCGCCACGCGAGGTGACGCGGCTGCTCGGAGCGTTCGCGCACGGCAAGATCACCAGCTACTTCTGCCCGCTCAAGGGCGAGTGCGTGCCCAATCGGACCGACGACAGCGTCCCGCTGCTCGGCTCGCGCCTGATCGTCCTGGTCGACCGCGGGTGCGCCTCGGCCTGCGACGACTTCAGCGCGGCGGTCAAGGACAACGGCCTGGGCACCCTCGTCGGGACCCGCACCGCCGGGGCCGTCTCCGGCCCCGGCGAGGGATACCTCCTCGACGACGGCAGCGTCCTGCTCCTGCCCAAGGTCCGGCACCTCGGGCCCGCCCGCGAGATCATCGACACGATCGGCGTGCCGGTCGACCACTACGCCCCCATGACCGCACTCGACCTGGCCACCGGACGCGACCCGGGCGTGGCCAAGGCGCTCACGCTGCTCTGACGCGCGTGCCGGCTTGAACGGACCGGCACGCGTTCATCCCGGTAGGCGTGTGCAGGCGCGGTCGGCGGTCGAAGCCCCGGCTGTCAGACCGTCTTCACCGTGGGCCTGCCGACCGACCCATCGGCAGCCGATCCTGACGTGACCGGCACCGGAATCAATCAGGCACGCCGTCCCGGAGACGCTTCCGGGACGGCCCACGAAGACCAGCCGATGCGGTCGACAGGCGTAGAGAGGGGACCCACTGCTTCCGCGGACTGGCTGGAGTTCCCGGAGCCCTACCGCAAGGCCCTGCACGGTGAACCGCCAGGAGCCACCGGCCCCATTTGCTGCGGACTTCTCCTGCCCCGGGGAGTGCTGGATGCGGGCGTTCTGGAGCATCGCCGACCGCAGCCTGGCCATCTGACAGCGCCTACGCCGAGGCCGCCGAACGCCTCTCCACCGCCAGCGACAAACTCGGCCGCGACCCACCCGCCGTTCGCCTCGCAGGCGTGCACGCCCTCGCCGGCTTGGCCGACGACGCCCCGCCCGGGAACTCCGCCAGACCGTGATCGATATGCTGCGCGTCTACTTGAGTAGGTCGCGCACCGCGGCGGCGGCTTTGAGACCCGATCCACTGAGCACGACCACCGTCGTCTCCTGCGGCGTGATCTGTCCCTGGTCGATCAGGCGGGTGATGGCGGCGGCGGCGGTCGCGCTGGTGGGCTCCACGAACAGCCCTTGTCCGCACAACTCGCTCAGGGCGGTGACGATGTCGTGCTCGGGGATGGCGACGCTCCCGCCGCCGCTGTCACGTAGTGCCGTGAGCATCTGTGGCAGCCGCAGGGGGCGGGCGATCGCGGTTCCCTCGGCGATCGTCGGCCGCACTGCGCGGTCGACCGGCCCGTCCGCCCCGGCGGAGAAACTGGCGTCCACCGGGGAGCAGTTGAGAGGCTGTGCCGCAAACAGCCGGGGCAGGCGCGTGATCTGGCCCGCGGCGAGCAGTTCCCTGAAGCCCAGGTGGCATCCCAGCAGGCTGCTGCCCGCTCCGACCGGCACGACGACGTTGTCCGGCGCCCGGTAGCCCAGGTCCTCCCACAACTCATAAGCCAGCGTCTTGACCCCCTCCAGGAACAACGCCTGCCAGTTGTGGCCGGCGTAGAAGATCTGATCGGACTGGCGGATCGCCTCAGCCTGCGACTCCTGCCGGGGACCGGCCACCAACTGGACCTGCGCGCCGTAGGCGGCGACCTGCGCGATCTTCGCAGGCGACGTGTCCGCCGGGGCGAGGATCCGCACCGCCACCCCGCCGGCCGCGCCGTACCCGGCGACCGAGGAGCCGCCGTTGCCGGAGCTGTCCTCCAGCACCGAGGTGATGCCGTGCTGACGCAGGTAGGAAAGCATCACACTCGTCCCGCGGTCCTTGAAGCTGCCGGTGGGACTGAACCACTCCAGCTTGAACAGCGGTCGCGCGCCGCCCCACGACCGCTCCACCAGGGGAGTGCAGCCCTCGCCCAGCGAAATCGGGCGCGCGATCTCCACCGGCAGGCACGCGCGATAACGCCACAGTGAACGCTCTTCCCGTTCCACGTCCTCACGCGAGATCCCAGCCTGCGTCGTCACCATCAACGGCCGCCCCGCCTCAGAACGCCACCGAGGAACATCAAGCGGGTACACACTGCCGTCAACAGGATCGACATACCTCGCCCGGCTCATCCGACCCTCCAGCCCCAACAAAGTGTCAAGTGTCGAACGAAGTGTCTCACCTCGGTTCGCTCGACCACAGCTCGCGCATCAGGTGCAGCAGCCACAGCCCGTGGTCCACCACGGCATCCCGCCCGGCCTCACCACAGCGGCCAGGCGTTCGCGGACCTCGGCGAGCCCGGCGCTCGCCGGGCGAAGTCCCCGCGATCATCCGGCCCGGCGTCGGCGCTCCGCCCGCTGCGCTTCCCGGAGGCCCGGTACTCCCGAAGGCATCCCATGCTAAGCGTCAAGCGGCAGCGTCGGCACGGATGCCTCCGGGAGTGCTGGGCCGATACACCAGAAAAGGGCCGAGGCCGCGAGGCTGTGCGTCATGCCATCGACCTGGCCGGCCGGTCCGGCTCAGTCCTGCGGTTTGCGCCAGATGATGCTGTAGCGCGACAGGAGATGACGGCGATACTGGGAGCCGGGCAGGATCTCAGTAGCCAACGCTCGCATCTGCGGGTATGTCACCGGCGGCGGCCACACCGTGGGGGACGGATGGCTCCAGTGGCCTTTCCTGGCGCGGTGGAACGCACTGGCGGTGACGCCGATCAGGACGCGCGGCAGGTCGTTGGGCATGGTGTCGCGGGCGAGGCCGACGACGGCCAGGACGCCGCGGGGGCGCAGCAGGTCGCGCATGCGGGCCAACCCGGTGGCGGCGTCCACATGGTGCAGGGTGGCCACGGATGTGATGACGTCGAACGAGGCGGGATCGAAAGGGTGGGTGAGGAAGTCTCCGAGGACGTAGTCGACATCGTCCGGGTGTTCGCGGGCTTGGTCGATGCTGGGCGCGTCGAGGTCGATGCCGGTGACGTGCGGCACAGTCCGCCGCAGTTCGCGGGCGAGCATGCCCTCGCCGCAGCCGACGTCGAGAGCGCGCCGGGCGCCGTCAGGAATCGCACGCAGGATGTGGGGATGGTAATGGATGTTGTGGTTCCACCGCCTGCCGTTCTCCACTGTCATGTGATCATCCTGCCGGACACGACCCGGTGTCGCTGAAGCAGCCTCCACGGCTGGTGGTGGCTGACGCCGGCGGCGCTGGCCTCCCTGCCGCGGACCTTCTGGACCACGCCTCCGCCGGAAGCCGGCCAACGCTGCCGTACCTTGTGATCATGCTGGTGTGGATCACGGTGCTGGCGGGCGCATCCATCCGTTTCCCGCCGCCAGATCTCATGGACCAACGGGTCGACGTTCGTATCGGTGAGCGCCACGACGCGATCGTACGCGACCTTTCCGCCGGGCTCGCCGTCACCCCGGGCCGGTCGCCGACGTACGTGGGAAAGCCCTTCCCCGCCCTTCACGCGCAGCCCGGGGTGCTCCGGTACCAGCGCGGAAGCACGCAGGCGGCGGTGAACCTGGCTGCCATCAGGTGACCCGGTGGCCGGGCGGGCTCAGGTCCGCCCGGCGGGACAGCAGGAACGCGCGCTCCGGGTCGGTGCCGACGACCTCCAGCGCCCGGCCGTAGGCGTCCAGGGCCTCCCGCTCCCGGCCCAGGCGGCGCAGGAACTCCGCGCGGGTGGCGTGGAGCAGGTGATGGTGCCCCAGCTCCCGGTCCAGCCCCTCAAGGAGCTCCAGCCCGGCCTCGGGCCCGGACGCCTCGGCGACCGCCACGGCGCGGTTGAGCCGGACCACCGTCGATCCGGTGATCTGCTCCAGCTCGCCGTAGAGGCGGGCGATGGCGGGCCAGCCGGTGTCCTCGGCGCGTACGGCGGTCGCGTGCTCGGCGGCGATCGCGGCCTGCAGCAGGTAGGGGCCGGGGAAACGTTCTCCGCCGGAGGCTCCCTCCGGCCCCGTCCGCCCCGGGGTGCGGCCCCCGCGGCACGGGGCCGCCGCCAGCAGGGAGAGCGCCTCGAGGATCTCCTCCCGGTGCCAGCGGGAGCGGTCCTGATCGGGCAGGCGGACCAGCTCGCCCGAGGGGCCGAGCCGGGCGTCGCGCCGGGCGTGGTGGCACAACATCAGCGCCAGCAGCCCGTCCACCTCCGGATCGGCGGGCAGCAGCTCACGGAGCATCCGGCCCAGCGCGATCGCCTCGGAGGCGAGGTCCGCACGGATGAGCCGGCCTCCACCCGTCGCGGCGTACCCCTCCGTGAAGATCAGATAGACCGTCGCCAGCACCCCACTGCGACGTTCGGCCAGTTCCGGGCCCGCTGGAACGCGGTAGGGGATGCCCGCCTGGGCGATCTTCTTCTTGGCCCGGGTGATCCTGGCGGCCATGGTCGCCTCGGGAACCAGGAACATCCGGGCGATCTCCCGTGTGGTCAGGCCGCCCACGCAGCGCAGCGTGAGGGCCACCCGGGCGTCCAGCGACAGGGCGGGGTGGCAGCACGTGAAGATCAGCCGGAGCCGCTCGTCGGGGATGGCCGGGGGAGGATCCGGGTCGTCGACGATCAGCAGGGGCAGCTTCCTGACCGCGAGGGCGCCGCGCCGGAGCCGGTCCAGCGCGCGCCGGCGTGCGGTGGTGAGCAGCCAGGCAGGCGGGTTGCCCGGCTCCGGAGGCCAGGCGGCGACGGCCGCGGCGAAGGCGTCCTGCAGCGCCTCCTCGGCCAGGTCCAGGTCGCGCAGCTCGGCGGTGAGCAGGGCGAGCAGGCGCGCCCAGTGTTCCCGGTACGCCTGCTCGACCGCTGTCACGTCCACGTTCACCCTTGATACTCGACCACGGGACGGATCTCCACGATCTCCTCGGGACATGCGGTGGCGAACTCGATCGCCTCGTCCAGGTCCCGGGCCTCCACGAGGTAGAAACCGCCCAGGTGCTCGACGGTCTCGGCGTAGGGGCCGTCGGTGCGCAGCGTCCCGACAGCTCCCTTGCGCAGGGTGACGGCGGTGGAGGAGCAGTCGAGCTCCTCGCCGCCGAGGTAGGCCCCGCGCGCGGTGAGCATCTCGGTGAACCGGCCGTGGGCGGCGGAGGCCTCCTCGAGCTGTTCCTCGGTGGCGGAGGTCCAGGTCTTCTCGTCGCCGTACAGCAGCAGTGCGTATTTCACGGTCCCCTACCCCCGATCCGGAACAGGACGGATCTCCACGACATCCGACGGGCACGCCTCGGCGAACGCGACCGCCTCCTCCATGGTCGCCGCCTCGATCGTGATATATCCGCCGATCTGTTCGACCGCCTCGGCGTAGGGGCCATCGGTGACGATCACCTTCCCCCCGGCCTTCCGGACCGTGGTGGCGGTGCCGGAGGAGGCCAGCTCGTTGCCTCCCCGGCCTGCGTTCCCGGCCGCCAGCATCTCATCGAAGCGGCCCCACCGGGCGTAGACTTCCTCCCGCTCGGCCGGTCCGGCCTCCGCCCAGGGACTCTCGTCCCCGACGGCCAGCAGCACGTATCTCATGGTGTCTCCCTTCGTGTACGTACCTATATGACGTACGGACCGCGCCGGAATCGACAACGCCCGGCGGCGGATTTCAGAGACCGTACGGCGCAGCAGGAAAGGGGAGCGCGGATAACGCCGAGCCCCCGAAGAGGGCCTCAGGGGAACACCGGGCCTTCAGACCCGGCGCAGCCGCCACGGAGCGCCGGCGCGGGTCGCGCGACCGTCGTCCGGCACCACCGTCCGAAGGTGACGGAGGCGCTCGTACGGCCACCGGTGGCTCGGCCAGGAGCTGCCCGGGATACGGCTTGTTCCGGAGCCTGAGATCGTGTTGCCTGTGACCGAATTAGTGGAACGTGTTGACGGTCAGGACCGTGTGCTGGATGTCGTCGACCGAGGTGTTGCGATCCGTCGTGGCTGGCTGCACCGTGTTGCCACCACTGTCTGCCGTGATGACCTGGGAAGGTTCCTGGTGTGCCGGCGCGCCCAGGGGCTCTCCAGATTTCCCGGTTACTACGAGGTGAGCTTCGGCGGGGCCGTGCAGGTCGGGGAGTCCTACCAGGTGGCGGCCACCCGCGAAATTGCGGAGGAGCTGGGTGTTCACGCCCCGGTGCGCGAGGTGGTCAAGTTCCTGTGCCAGGGCGAGTTCGGCTCGTACTGGCTTGGGGTCCATGAAGCGGTCATCACCGGCGATGTCGTACCCGACCCCCAAGCGGTGAGCTGGGTGGACTGGCTGACGAGAACTGAGCTGGACCGAGCCGTACAGCAGCACCGATTCATCCCGGATGGGCAGGAGGCACTCCATCGGTACCTGGGAGCACGCGAGGTTTCACCTGGCAGTCCGATGGCCGGATGCGAAAACGGTAGTGAGGGGGCTTGCGAGCGGCGGGCAGGATCACGGTGAAGCAGGTGCCGCGCTCTCCGGCGGAGCCGGCAGGGTGAGATGCGCGCAGGTGCCCTGGTGCGGGGCGCTGGTCAGACGCAGGCTGCCGCCGTGCAGGGCGATGATCTTCTTGACGATGGACAGGCCGATGCCGATGCCGCCGATCGCTTGATGCTCGGCCTGCGGGGTGCGGTAGAAGTCGTCGAAGACGTGCTCGATCTCGTGCTCGGTGATGCCAATGCCGGTGTCGCAGATCTCCACCGCCGGGGCCGGGATGGCGGTGACACGCACGGTGATGCGGCCGCCGTCGGGGGTGAACTTGATGGCATTGTCGAGCAGGTGCGCCAGCGCGTGCCGCAACCGGCCCGCATCGGCCCAGGCGTTCACCTGCTCGGGAGCGTGCAGGGTCAGGGTGTGGCGCTTGCGCGCGACGGTGTCGCCGGCGGCTTCGGTCACCGAGCGCACCAGGGCGGGCAGGTCGATCGGCTCGGGGACGAAGGCGACGGTGTCGGCGCTGAGGCTGGCCATCAGCAGCAACTCATCCAGTTGCTCCAGCAGCCGGTCGGAGTTGCGCTCGATCACCGCCAGGAACCGGTGCTCGGTGGCCTCGTCCAGTTCGGCCGCATCGTCTTGGATGAGCTGCAGGTAGGAGCGGATCGAGGTCAGCGGGGTGCGTAGCTCGTGGTTGACGTTGCGCAGGAACGACTGCTTGAGCTCTTCCACTTTCGCGCGCTGCTGGGCGGTCTGTTCGACCTCGTGGGCGTAGTGGTAGCGCTCGATGAGGGCGACCACGCAAGCTGCAAGCGCCATCAGGGCGCCGCGCTGTTCGGGGGTCAGCCGGCGCGGGCGGACATCGAGCACGCACACCGTGCCCAGCACATGCCCGCGGCTGCTGATCACCGGAGCGCCGCAGTAGAAGCGCACCTGCGGCTCGTCGACCACCACCGGGTCATCGCGGAAACGCTCATCGGCCAGCGCGTCGGGGACCTCCATCAGCACCCGGCCGTAGACCGTGTGCGAGCAGAACCCGATGTGCCGGTCCAGAGCCTCCATCGGTATGCCGACCCGGCCCTTGAAATGCTGCAGACGCTCGCTGAGCATGTTGACCAGGGCGATCGGGGTAGCGCAGATCCGCGTGGCCAGCTCGGCGATCGCCGTCAGATTCGACTCCAGCGGCGCGGTGACGGCCTCCAGTCCCCGCAGCTCGGCCAGCCGCGCGTCCTCATCCTCAGGGACCGGGCTCCAGGTGCCGGCCGTCTCCTGCGGGCACGGCTCGGCGCCGCCCTCCCGGCCGGGCCGCTGCCGCGGCGGCCGCTCAGCCGCGCTCACCGGCGCCCTCCAGCAGGTGCTGGATTCGCACGGCGTCCTCCAGGCCGGGCACCACGCGCAAGACACGGCAGATCTCCGGCCCGCTCATCCCGGGCAGCATCCAGTCCGGCACCACCACGTCCGGGCGGATCCGCTGGGCGGCGGCCAGCGCCTGATCGCCATCGTCGACTGTGTGCACCTCATGGCCGACCGCCTCCAGCCGGAAGACGGTCAGAGCCTGAACGTCGAGATCGTCCTCGACGATCAACACACTGGACATGCTCTCCCCCGGTTACCCGGGCGCGGTCGCCGCCTGGCCCGTTGCCGCGGCGGTTCCCCGGGTCGCCCGGTCTCTGCTCATCGGACATCTGCCCTGATCCGAGGCCGGAAATCGTCCTGATGGAAGGCAGCGGCCGAGGTGCTCAAACCGGCGCGGCAGGAGGCCGATGGTATCTGGCGGCCCCCTGCCCGGTTCACTCACCTGATCGGCGTGGGCCTTGTGGCGGCGTGCCCATTGCCGGCGGATGTGCGCCCGGTGCGGGCGAGCGCCGTGAGCTGGCTGTTCAGCCGGGCCAGCAGCGTCAGCTCGTCGATCAGCTCAGACAGGGAGGGGCTGACGCGGTTGATCGTCTGCAGCATGTTGGCCGCCATGGCCTCATCCAGGCCCCCATCCTCAATGAGCTGCAGGTAGGCGCGCAGCGAGACCAGCGGGAGGCGTAGGTCGCCGGTGATGCGGTGCAGCAGCCGGCTTTCCTGACTGGTGATTTTCTGGAACTGCTCCAGTGCCTCGGCCTGATGCTGGGCTTGGAGCAGGGCGGCGGCATTGGCAGCCAAGATCTCCAGCGCCCGGCGTTGCGGCGGCACGAGCCGGCGCGGGCTGTGGTCCATCACGCACACCGTGCCCAGCGCATGGTTGGTGGCGCTGACGACCGGAGCACCGGCGTAAAACCGCGCGTGCGGCTGTCCGGTTACCACCGGGTCATCGCGGAAACGCTCATCGGCCGCCGCGTCGGGGACCTCCACCACCTCCCGGACGCAGATGACGTAGGGGCAAAATGCCATCTGGCGGTTCATGCCGGTTGCGGAGGTGCCGACGCGGCCCTTGAAGTACTGCCGGTTCTCGCCGATCAGGTTGACCAGGGCGATCGGGGCCTGGCAGGTCTGGGCGGCCAGCTCGGCGAGGGCGGAGAAGTCCGGCTGAGGGAAGGTCTCCAGAGCACCCAGGGCGTGCAGCTCAGCCAGCCGTGCGATCTCATCGCTCGGCCACGGGACGGTTGCCATGATGATTCCCCCTCATTCCCTGGCGGTGATCCGGTGGAATCCAGGGGGAGATCTATCGGGCGGGCCAGGTTTTATCCTTCTTCCACCCTAGCGGCTGGTAGGTGTGCGCCAGGGGGCGGACGGGGAGATCGATTGTCAGCGTTTGTGATCCCGCAGAGGCTCAGCGACCGTACGCACCTCCTCTCCAGGATGCGATGCGGCGCTGGTCGGCCTGATCGGACAACGGTCGCCGTCATAGTCCGGAAGGGCTTCCTCTCAGTAGCACCTCCAGGTTCTGCAGTTGCTGTGCGTAGATCCGGTGGATGCGAGCGGGAGCGAAAATACGCTCAGCGATGCCGGCGACGCCGTCGGCGCTGTCCCAGACGATCTGGACGGCGACGTGCGCCTGGCCACCATCCTGCGGAACGGCCCAGGTAACCATCATGCTGGAGTTGGTGTCTCGCTCGATCACAGTGGCGTCGTCCGGTCGGGTCACCGACATCAGGCAGTCGTAAACACGCCACCTGCCGACGGCGATCTTCCAGCGCACGAGCGTCCCCTCGCCCTGACCGCCCTTGAGGACCTCGTACGCGGAGAAGTGCTCGGTGAGGATACGCCGGCGCGAGCCGGTGTAGTCGCCGATGATCTCCAGCATCCTGGGGTCCGCGGGAACGGGCATGGCCATCGCGGCACCCGCCGTGAGCGAAGCCATGAGGCCCATCCTCTCACCCGGCAAGCCCGGAGAGACTGACCGCGATCAGACGGAGTCACCACGCGGAATCCGCCCGCAGCGCGGAGAGGTGGCGCGGCCCACCGGCAGCGGCGCCGGCTCAGGCTGGGACGGCCGGAACGATCAGTTCCTCGCCGATGAGCTCGTTCAGCCGGCGCGCCTCCTCCTCGCTGAGGAGCATCAGCACCGACGCCTGGCCGTTGTCCATGGCGTGGAAACACCGGCCGTCGGCCTCCAGCTCCTGCATGAGGTAGGAGACGATCTGCGGGTCGGCCCAGTCGTCGACGACGTCGACGCTCCAGTGCCGCCGCCGGCCGCCTGCGGTGTACTCGATCCACGCCTGGCCGGTCGCGAGGTCGACGTGGTCGCGCACATCGGTCAGCGCGTCGGGACGGCCCGCGATCCGGCAAAGCTGCCGGGCGATCTCCACGTAGGCGCCGGGGCCCTCGACGCACTCGGTGTCGAAGTTCCACACGCGGTCACAGAACCGGCGCCCCCACGGCTCGGCCTCGACCTCGATGCCCAGGACGAACAGCAGCAAGGTGAAGGGCTCACCCTCATACGATTCGCGGGGAAACGAGTGCAGCAGCTCCTGCACGGTTCTGCCGGGAGCCAGGGCGATGCCGATCCGCGCCAGCGCCGCCAGCTGATCCTCCAGCGTCATGACGGTGATGCTACCGAGGTGAATCCCCAACGGCAGACCCGCCGACGGGCGGACCGGTTTCGACGGAGAAGCCGCCGTCTAACGAGCTTGAAGGCGTGGTGTCACGAAGGGCTGGCAGGTGGCGGTCGTAGATGGGGTGACCGTGAGTGAGGCAACCGGGCGCCCACCGTCGGAGACGGGGCCCGCCCGTGCCGCCACCGGACAGCCACCCGAAGGCGCCCTCGATACTGGCAGAGGTCGATCGCGTGTCACGGAGGTAGCGGTGCACACCAGGACGTTGGGACAGGGCCTTGAGGTGTCGGCCGTGGGGCTGGGCTGCATGGGCATGTCGCAGAGCTACGGCCCCAACCCGGGCACCCGCCAGGACATGATCGGCGTGATCCGGTCCGCGGTGGACGCCGGGGTGACGTTCTTCGACACCGCCGAGGTCTACGGCCCTTACGTCAACGAGGAACTCGTCGGCGAGGCCATCGGCCCGATCCGCACTCAGGTGCAGGTCGCCACCAAGTTCGGCTGGGACATCGCCGACGGCAGGCCCGTCGGCTTGAACTCCCGGCCCGAGCAGATCCGCAAAGTCGCCGACGCCAGCTTGCGGCGCCTGGGTGTGGAGGTGATCGACTTGTTCTACCAGCACCGGGTGGACCCAGACGTGCCGATCGAGGAGGTCGCCGGCGCGGTGGGCGAGCTGGTGCGATCAGGCAAGGTCAGGCACTTCGGCCTGTCGGAGGTCGGGGCGGCAACGCTGCGCAGGGCCCACGCCGTGTACCCGGTCACCGCGGTGCAGTCGGAGTACTCGTTGTGGACGCGCGACCCCGAGCCCGAGGTGCTGCCCGTGTGCGCGCAGCTGGGGGTCGGGTTCGTGCCGTTCAGCCCGCTGGGCAAGGGGTTCCTGACCGGCTCCGTGGACGCTGGGGCGTCCTTCGCCGACGGCGACATCCGGGCCACCATCCCGCGCTTCGACGCCGAGAACCTGGCCGCCAACCAGGCCCTGGTGGATCACGTTCGCGCGCTGGCCGAAGCCAAGGGGGCCACGCCGGGACAGCTCGCCCTGGCATGGCTGCTGGCCCAGCAGCCGTGGATCGTCCCGATCCCGGGAACCCGCCGCCTGTCCCGTCTGCAGGAGAACATCGGCGCGACCACGGTCGGGCTGTCGGCGGACGAGCGGGCCGACCTGGACGCCCTGGCCGCCCGGGTGGGGGTGGCCGGTGATCGGTACGGCGAGGCGCACATGAACCTCGTCGGGCGCTGACCTGCGCCATATCAACGGTTGCGGGGCGGCTCTTCGTCGGCGCCCCATGGCGGCCGTTGACGTCGTCGGCTCCGCCGGCTTCAGCGCCGCATGATGACGATGAGGCCTGCCGGTGGATCGCCGTCCGTCACGCCGCCGATCACGTCCACATCACCCCAGACCCTCACCCGCCAGGACGGCAGGAAACACCACCTGCACGGCAACTGGTTCGCGATGCGCGCCGCCTGCTGCCGGGCCGAGACCAGATACGGGCTACGCCGTACGGCGGTGCCACCGGCTGTTGGTGACGCCCGGCGTCACTGACATCAACTGGTTCTCCACTTTCGATGACTCGGTAGCGGACGGTGACACAGGGCGACGGAGGAGACCATCCGCCGCTCGGCCTCGGCTCGCGTGGCCTCGACCGCGGCACGGAAGTCCTGCAGGTGCTCCGGCGCGCCTGCGGCCTGGCCGCCGGCGAGCCAGGCGGGCAGACCAGGTACGCCGGAAAGGGCTAATGGCGCTGGTCAGAGTCCCTGCGGGCGTCCGGCCGGACCGGCCTGGTCATCTCCTCGGATCCGTCCCTCGTGTAGGGACGGGCAGCCCAACTGGCCAGGCTCTGCAGCGCGGCGTGGGAGGCGGAGTCCGGATCGGGGCTGTAGATGACCAGGCGCTGGCCGGGATCGGCGGGAAGCGGAGCGGACTCGAACGGCAGCTCGAGATCACCCACCTGCGGGTGGTGGATGCGCTTGGTCCCGGTGAGGTGAGAGCGCACGTCGTGCGCGGCCCAGCGGATGCGGAAGTCGTCGCTGCGCATCGAGAGCTCACCGATCAGGTCCGACAGGTGCCGGTCGTAGGGGTCGCGGCCCGCCGAGGCGCGCAGCAGCGCAACGGCGTCGTCGGCGGCCTCGGCCCAGTCCCGCCAGAAATCCCCGGAATGCCGGTCCAGGAAGAGGAACCGGGCGTGGTTGGGCGGCTTGACGGGGTCGTCGTAGATCGGGTCGTACAGGGCGCGGCCCAGTTCGTTGGAGGCCAGGATGTCCAGGCGCCCGTCGACCACGAACGCCGGGGTCAGCGTCATGGCGTCCAGGATGCGCTGCACCGTCGGGCGAATGCGCACCTGCGGCGGGCGCCGGCGCTGCGCGGGCCGGCTGCCGCCGGCGGTGCGCACCAGATCGAGCAGGTGCGCGCGCTCATCGTCGGGTCAGCTGCAGGGCGTGGGCGATGCCGTCCAGGACGCTCTCGGAGGCGCCGCTGACGTTGCCGCGCTTCAGGCGGGTGTAGTACTCGGCGCTGATCCCGGCCAGGGTGGCGACCTCCTCACGCCGCAGCCCGGCCACGCGGCGGCTGCCGCCGTAGACGCGTAGCCCGGCCTGTTCGGGGGTGATCCGCGCGCGCCGGGTGGTCAAGAACTCCCGGATGTCGGCACGGACCTGCTGTTTGTCCACCATGTCATCCACCGTACGCGGTGGCGTCATCACGCTGGGGGACCCTGCCAGGCTCCCTTTGGCGATACCTCCGGCAACAGGAACTCCCACATGCGGACGGGCTCGGGTTTCCTGGACGTTGTCTGCAGGCGGGCGGCCGACCAGGCGCCCGGCAGTCAAGCGAACCCGCCGCAGTCTCACCGCCGTGCACCGAACCGACCGCACGTACACCCCGCGAAGGAACCGCAGCACCCCATGAACGACAGCACACCCGATCCGCAGCGCTGGAAGGCGCTGGCCGTCATCTCCCTCGCGCAGCTGATGGTCCTGCTCGACGGCACCATCGTCAACATCGCGTTCCCGCGCATGCAGAGCGACCTCGGCTTCTCCGACGCCGACCGGCAGTGGTTCGTCACGGCCTACACCCTCGCCTTCGGCGCCCTGCTGCTGGGCGGGCTGCTGGGCGACATGTGGGGACGCAAGCGCGTCTTCCTCACCGGCCTGGTCGGCTTCGCCCTGGCCTCCGCGCTCGGCGGCGCCGCGGCCGGCACCGGCGTACTGCTGGGGGCCCGCGCCCTGCAGGGCGTCTTCGGCGCCCTGCTCGCACCCGCGGCGCTGTCGCTGGTGGCCACCACCTTCACCAAGGGCCGGGAACGCGCCACCGCGTTCGGGATCTTCAGCGCCATCGCCATGGCCGGAAGCGCCATCGGCCTGCTGCTCGGCGGCGCGCTGACCCAGTACGTCGATTGGCGCTGGTGCCTGTACGTCAACATCGTCTTCGCCGTGGTCGCCATCGCCGGTGCTGTGGTCTTCGTCCGCGAGCACGGCGGCCACGCGGGCCACCGGCTCGACCTGCCCGGTGCCGCTGGCTACCAGGCGATGATCAAGAATTCCGCGGCCGGCCGGGTCGGTACCACCGACGAGGTCGCCACCGCCGCCGCCTACCTGCTGGAGGCCGGCTTCGTCACCGGCAGCGACCTGCTCATCGACGGCGGCGTCATCGCCGCGATGAACGCCGGCCGGCTCGGGCTCAGCCAGTAAGACCCGCGGGTCTTCAGTCCTGAGCGCGGCCCGCCGCACCGAGAACACACCCCACACCGTGCCGGTCGCCGGCGGGCGAGAGACGAGAGGCACATGAACGACCGCGGCACGCGAACCAGGCCCCGCACCCACGCCACGATCCCCATCACCGTGCCGGCCGTCGCAGCCGTTCTCATCATCGGGGCGACCGTGTCCTGCACGACGCCGGACCAGGCCGGCACCACGCCCCGGCCCCACGACACCACGGAGATGATCATGCCTGCCGCTTCCGGCGACGACCTGGACCGATCTGCCATCCTGGACAACTACCGCAGCCAGCACCGCGCCATGGTCGAGGCACGCACCGACGTCCTGGACGCGCTCCTGGCCGATCAGTTCACCGCCACCCACATCACCGGCTACCAGCAGCCCAAGGCCGAATGGCTGGCGCAGATCCGCTCCGGTGACTTCACCTACCACCGGATCGAGGACAAAGACGTCTTCATCACCGTGGACGGCGATAGCGCCGTCCTCGTCGGCAGGGCCGCGGTGACGGTCACGATCGGCGGGGCGAGGGGAACCTGGAACCTGGAATCGACCATGGAGTACATCAAGCAGGGCGGGCGGTGGACGGTCGTCCGCTCCCGCTCGACCACCTACCAGCCGTAGGCACCGCCTGCGGGCTCGAAACAACGGCGGCAGGCCCCGCGGGCGGCCGGCCGCCGGAGGGTTGTGGTCTGAGCCGGGTGAGGCGAGGGCGGCGCCGCCGGTGCGACCGGACGGCACCCGCGGCTCTCACCGCGGAGCCCGTGCGGGGAGCGGGACGAATTTACCTGTGGCGGACCCAGCTCCGGCGCGCCGATCGATCGGCCGCGGGTAGGTCCGACGACGAAGAGGAAGACGGGGAAGACCCTGATGCGAGCGACTTTCATCTACGGTGCCGGTGACGTGCGCGTGCAAGACGTGCCCGACCCGGTGCTGCAGGCGCCCACCGACGCCCTGGTGCGGGTGGTGCGCGCCTGCATCTGCGGCAGCGATCTGCATCCGTATCACAACCTGCCCGCCTCGGAGCGGCGCCGGTCGGAGAGGATTCGGCGCTGCTGCCCTCGCTGCTGACCCTGTCGGATGTGTTCCTCACCGGCCACCACGCCGCCGTCAAGGCCGGGGTCGGCCCGCGCACCGCCGTCACCGTGATCGGTGACGGGGCGGTCGGCCTGTCGGCGGTGCTGGCAGCCCGGCGGCTCGGCGCCGAGCGCATCATCCTCATGGGCCGCCACCAGGCTCGCACCGACCTCGGCCGCGAGTTCGGCGCCACCGATGTCGTGGCCGAGCGCGGTCCTGAGGGCGTCGCGAAGGTCCGTGAGCTGACCGGCGGCGACGGCACCCACACCGTGCTGGAGTGTGTCGGCTACCTCAACGCCTACGAGATGGCCTACGGCGTGGTGCGCGCCGGCGGGGTGATCAGCCGGGTCGGCGTGCCGCAGTACGAGGAGGCGCCGATCGGGTTCGCCAGCCTGTTCGGCGGCAACATCACGCTGACCGGCGGCCCGGCCCCGGTGCGCGCCTACATCGAGGAGCTGCTGCCCGACGTGTTGGAGGGCCGCATCGAGCCGGGCCGGGTCTTCGACCGCACCATCGGCATCGAGGACGTGCCCGACGGCTACCGGGCGATGAACGACCGCACCGCGCTGAAGGTCCTCATCCAGCCCTGACCGCCCCACGACGAAGAGGCGTGGCTGGAGACCATCCGCCGCGCGCACGCGGTCCATCCGATCACCGCGCTGCAGTCGGAGTACTCGCTGTGGACCCGCGACCAGGAGCAGGTGCTGCCGCTGCTGCACGAGCTGGGCATCGGGCTGGTCGCCTACTCCCCGCTCGGCCACGGCTTCCTGACCGGAAAGATCCGCTCGGAAAGCGACTTCGGTCCCGATGACTTCCGGGCGACCAACCCCCGCTTCACCGGCGAGAACTTCCAGCGCAACCTCGCCCTGGCCGACGAGGTCCAAGCCATCGCCGCCGAGGCCGGCGCCATGCCCGCGCAGGTCGCGATCGCCTGGCTGCTGGCCAAGGGCGACGACATCGCCCCCATCCCGGGCACCAAGCGGGTCGCCCGCCTGGAGGAGAACGTAGCCGCCGACAGCATCACTCTGACCGCCGAGCAGATCGCCAAGCTCGACAGCCTGCCTTCTGCCGCCGGTGGGCACCACAACGAAGCGCAGATGCAGATGATCGAACGCTGAGGCGGCGGTCCCTCCCGCACCCGATGGAGAAAGGACCTCCCATGCAGACCGTCACGTTGAACAACGGCGTCGAAATGCCGATCCTCGGCTTCGGCGTCTACCAGATCCCGCCGGAGCAGACCGAGCAGGCCGTCACCGACGCCCTGGCGGCCGGCTACCGGCTGCTGGACACGGCGGCCGCCTACATGAACGAACAAGCCGTCGGCCGCGCGATCAAGGCCAGCGGCGTCCCGCGCGAGGAGCTGTTCGTCACCACCAAGCTGTGGATCTCCGACGCCGGCGAGGAGAACGCCCGGCGCGCCTTCGAGGCCTCGCTGCGCAAGCTCGGCCTGGACTACCTCGACCTGTATCTGATCCACCAGCCCTACGGTGATGTCTACGGCTCCCGGCGGGCCATGGAAAGCCTCCACCGTGAGGGGCGGATCAAGGCGATCGGGGTCTCCAACTTCTACCCCGACCGGCTGGTCGACCTCATCGACCACAACGAGATCACGCCCGCGGTCAACCAGATCGAGACGCACCCGTTCTTCCAGCGCACGGCCGACCAGCAGCTGATGCGCGAGCGCGGGATGCAGCTCCAGTCCTGGGAGCCGTTCGCCGAAGGCCGGGAAGGGCTCTTCTCGCATCCGGTCCTGAGCGAGATCGGCGCAGCACACGGTAAGTCGGTCGCGCAGGTGGTGCTGCGCTGGCTCATCCGGCGCGACGTCGTCGTGATCCCCAAATCGGTCCGGCCCGAGCGGGTGGCCGAGAACCTCGACGTCTTCGACTTTGCGCTCACCGACGAGCAGATGGCTCGCATCGCAGCCCTGGACCACACGGGTCCGGGCGATGAGCGGCTGGTGTTCGACCAGGGCGACACCGGCAACGGCGGCATCGGCCGCGACCAGGTCGCCGAGGTCCTCATCCGCAGCCTCCTGACCGGTGCGGCCATCGGCCGCACCTTCGAGTTGTTCGCCGAACCCGGCGCGGTCCCGGCGGACTGGAGCGGTCTGTTCACCGCCCTGACCCCGGATACGGCCGGGGTGCTCGACGCGCCGCCGACCCGGACACGCTGCCGTCCTTGACCGGGGAACCGCAGGCCGTGCAGACCGACATCGCCCGGCTCGTGTCCCCCTGGCGGGGACACCGATGAGGAGGCGATGCTGCGGCATGACCAGCACCGCACCGCACCGCACTGCGTCCGGCCCTCCCTTGCCGGGGCCGACTCGGCTCTACCGTGAGCGGCATCCTCAAGGTCGTCGACTTCGGCCTGGACCGGCTGGCCGCCGAGAGCGTCCGGCTGACCACGGCCGGCACCATGGTGGGCACCGCCGCCTACCTGGCGCCCGAGCAGATCGACGGCTCCGGTGCCGGCGCGGACAGCGACCTGTATGCGCTGGGGTGCGTGGCCTATGAACTGTGCGTGGCCTATGAACTGCTGTGAGGCCGCCCACCCTTACTGGCACCGCCCCCGAGCTGCTGCACCAGCACCAGCACCGCGCCCCGGCCCCGCCCCGGACGCTGCGGCGGCGCCGTGGCGGCGTCTGCCGGTCCAGGGGCACTCTCGCGGTGGCCGCCATCGCGTTGATCACCGCTGTGGTGATCGCACTGTCGGCGGACTCCGATCCCACCGCCGCCCCGGCTCCCGGTGACGGCCCGGCAGCGTCGGCGACCGCCACCGCGAGCGCGCCCAGCCCCGCGCTCTCCGCTGACTCGGCCCGGTCCTCATCGCGCCCCAGCTCCGTTCCGGCCCGGCCCGGTCTACTGGAGCTGATCCACGCACCTGGCTGGCCGGGCTTGAACAGGCGCTCAACGCGCAGCTGGAAGGCGGCGGCATCGAGGCCGACCTGACCGACAAGATCCGTGACAAAGCCGCCCAAGTAGTGGAGAAACTCACCGAGGGCAAAGCCGGCGAGGCCCGCGACAAGCTGCGGGAACTGACCCGCGACCTGGCCGAGGCCCGCCGGGAGGGCAGACTCGCCGACGGTCCGCTGACCGACTTCCTGGCCCGCTCCGGCCTGACCGGCCACAACTGAGCCCCGCGCCACGCCGATCGCCCGGAGCAACCCCGGGTCGATCACTGCGGGGCTCGACAATGGCCGCATGCAGGATCCGCTCTTCATTGATCCGGCCGTGCGCCGCTACCTGCTGGCCCACAGCACAAGCCCCGACGAAGGGCTCCAGGCGCTGGCCGCCGACTTGCAAGAACACGGCAGCGCGTCCGCGGCGATCCCGGCGGATTTGGCCCACTTTTTGACCCTGATCGTCCAGATGACCCGAGCGCGCGCCGTTGCCGAGGTCGGCGCCGTCACCGGGTATGCCTCCTTGTGCCTGGCCCGGGGCCTGCCCCGCGGCGGCAAGCTGACCTGTTTCGTTGCCACCCGCGAGCAGACCACGCTGGCCCAGCGCCACTGGGAGCGCGCCGGTGTCGCCGACCGCATCACGTTGCGCATCGGCCCACCCGCCGAGCGGCTGCGCGATCTGCCCTTCGTGCCCGCGCTCGACTTGGCCGTCATCACCGCCGGACCCGCCGAGCGTGCCCAGTACTACCCGATGCTCCTGCCCCACCTGGGCGCCGGAGGGCTGATCCTCATCCCCGACGCCTTGGACGGCGGCGCGGTCGCCCACCCGGCCGCCTTTGACGAAACCACCCAAGCGATCGACGCCTTCAACGACACCCTGGCTGCCGATGAGCGCATCAGCGTGCTGATGCTGCCCCTCGCCGACGGGGTGAGCCTGATCCGCAAGCGCTGAGACGCCCGGACGGTGATCACATTTTGGTCACCATCCGGCCCGTGCGGTCAGAGGGGTCGCCGTCGCGGCCGATGAGCACCGGTGACGACGACATTCACGAGGTGATCTCTTCCGATGTGTCCTCCTGGCCAGCACCGCCCCGCCCACATCGGCAAGGCGGCGCTGATGCCGGGCGCCGCCGGCCTGGTGGCCACCCTGACCGGGAAGGGCACAAAGTCGACCTCGACCTCCTGGAGACTCGCTTCCTCCTCGCCGCCGACCAGCCATCTGTCACTCTGCGCTACCGCACTGGAGGCTGTTTCTTGAAGCCTCTGCCAGGAGTCCCGCGCTCTATCCACGGTGACCGCCGCGAAGGACAATGGCGGCAGTTGACACCCTTGGCAGGACAGTTATGGATCGCATGATCGTCAACCTGACCCCCTACGCGATCAGGTTTGCCGGAGCCGTCGCGGCGATCTGGGGCATCGCGTATGCGATCAACGGTGCCACCCGGGCGCCCGGATACGTCACCATACGCGTCACGCCCGCGCTGGAATCGGCCGATCACTTACGGCTGAGCGGTGTGGACCTCCCCGCCGGCGTCGGACTGCACGACGGAGAGCTGTCGCTGAACGTCTGGGATTCCACCGTCGCCGAGCAAGTCCTCTCCCGCGCAGACGTCTTGCTGAGCGGTCTTTGCGCGGGCATCGCCGCCCTGCTGCTGAGTGCCCTGCTGGGCTCCGTTACAGACGGACGGCCTTTCCAACGGCGCGATCCCGCCCGGATCACCTGGCTCGCCGCTCTTGTGATCGTCTGGGGCCTCGGCTCCTTGCTCCCCGGCCTCGCCGCGGCGACCGTACTCGATCGGGCGGGGCTCGCCGAAACCTTCCTGCCGTCGCTCACCCTGTCATGGGTGCCGATCGCAGGAGGCGGGTTTCTCCTCGCGCTGGCCCTGAGCCTCCGCGAACGAGTCAAGGCGTCCGATGCGGCGGCAAAGAGGCCGGCAACAGACCCGCCGAGCTGTTCCTGACCCTGGTGTTCGCCGTACTGCCGACGTCGTTGCCGCCGCCGAGGAACCTCTGTGCTCAGCCGAGCGGACCCGCAACGTCTCCTCGATGGCGGCGTGGACGGCAGGGCCCGGTCGCGCCCTGCGGGTGACGACCCGCCTCGGCTGGGATATACCGGAGTGCATGGGCCAGGTGACGTCAAAGGACGGCACGACGATCGCATACGAGCGCCAGGGCAGCGGCCCGGCCCTCATCCTGGTGGGCGGTGGACTGGACGACGGCTCAGAAAACGTGCCGCTGGCCGCCGGGTTCGCCACGTCCTTCAGTGTCGTCAACTACGCCCGGCGCGGGCGAGGTGACAGCGGCGACACCCCGCCTTACGCCGTCGAGCGCGAGATCGAAGACCTCGACGCACTCATTGCCGCGGCCGGCGGATCGGCGCACGTGTTCGCTGTCTCCTCAGGTGGCGGTCTGGCACTGCGCGCGGCAGCCGCGGGATTGGCCATCGACCGGCTGGCTGTCTACGAGGTGCCGTATGCGATAAGCGAGGAGATGCGGCAGCGGAGTGCGCAGTTCGTGGCCGGCCTCGGCCCCGCTGCCGCCTCGGAACGTCCCGGGGCGTTGCTGGAGCTGTTCATGTCGTCGTTTGGATCCTCGGCCGAGGACATCGAGCAGGCGAAGAATTCGTCCTTCTGGGGCGATCTGGTGGCGATCGAGCACACCATCGCCTACGACGCGGCCTGCATGGGCGACTATCGGCCTCCCGCCTTCCTGGCACGCATCACCCAGCCGACGCTGGTGCTGACCGGCGCGGTGCCGCCGGATGCCCAACCGGGGATGGGAGGACTGCCCGCCGACTTCTTTATGCGGGCGGCCGAGGCGATCGCGATCGCCGTTCCCCGGGCGCAGCAGGCGACCGTCGAAGACTCCGGCCATGTCGCCGATCCCCAGACCTTGGTACCGGTGGTCACCGCCTTCTTCCAGCGCTGACGACCGTCACCGGCCCCGTCTCGCCCACCGAGACCTCGTCGATCACACGAACAGCCGCCCCGATGGCTCAGATGGCCGGGAAACCCGGTCCCATGGCTCCGGCCGAGTGAGAATGGCCTACTTCCCATGAGAAGGGACAAGTGGGTTTCTCCGTGCGGCAGGATGCGGTCGACGGCGGCCCGCCACATCCTGCCCGAGGTGGTCACCGCGGCGGCCGGGCGCTCGTAGACGGCGATATCGACGCCACCGTCGCCCCGGACGCCGGGGTCCCGCTCGCCGACGTCCAGGAGCTGCCCGGCCACGCCTCCCCGGTCACCACCCAGCGCTGCAACCGCGGCCGCCGCAAGCTCGACTCCCACGCCGCCTACCGGATGGCCGCCCTGCTCGGCGGCAGTTGAAGATGTGTGAAGACCTCTTCCTCTGAGTTGCGGTAAACCCCGGCATACCGCCCCGCGCCGGCAGTGTCCCGCCGCGGGCCCCGCACCCCCGGCGCCACCCCGGAGGGCCCCGGACGCGAGCGCCCCGCCGTGCGGCTCCTGGCGCCCGGCGGGACGTCGCGGGGAAGACGCGGGGCGGAGCGGCCGGACGGCTCAGCCGCCCAGGATGCCGTTGGGCAGGAGGGTGGAGAGCATGCCGCCCGAGCTGAGGGTAACGCCGAGCTGCTGAGTGAGCTCGGTGACGGGGTTAAGGAGAGGACCGAGGAAGCCGAGGAGGCTGCCGGAGGCGCCGGGACCGTCGGGGACGGGCTGAGCGGAGGCGGGAGTACTGGCGATCAGCACGCCGGGGCCGGCGAGCACGGCCGCGGCCGTCAAGCGAAGCGGACGGGTCATGGGGTTCCCTTGGGTATCGGAGCGGCGGGAGGGCCGCCGACGCTGCGCATGCCCCGGGCCGCCGGGTGGATCGCACTGGCCGTGCTGCTGGTCGGCGCCGCCGTGGCCGGCACCCTGTGGTGGCTGCTGGTCGACCTCGCCGTCCCGCGCCCGCCCCGCCGGCCGCCCCCGGCGGGACGGGCGGCGCCCGCGGGGAGATGCTGCGCACCGCGCTGGCCGCCGGCGTCGGCGTCGGCGATGACGGCGGCCAGCGGGCCGGGCGGTTGTGATCGCCGGGGATGTTGTCTAACCCCAGCCGGTCGTCGCCCGCTCCATCACGTCCTCCACCGCATCCATCTCGGCGAGGACGTCGGCGGGAGGTCACAGCCGCAGGAGCGGCCGGTGGGTCAGCACCGGCAAGTGGCCGAGGAGGAAGCCGCACACGGCGATCCACAGGATCGCGTGCGCGTCGAACCAGATCCCCAGCACTCCGCCGAGCAGCCCTCCGAGCGGGGCCGCGCCCCACATCAAGAACCGCATGCTGGCGTTCATCCGGCCGAGCAGCCGCTCCGGGGTGATCCGCTGCCGGTAGCTGAGCTGGCTGATGTTGTACACCGACCCGCTCATGCCGAGCAGCAGGCAGCCGAGCGGGTACAGCGTCAGCCGCCAGCCCTCGGCGGCCAGCGGAACGAGCAGGGAAGCGGTGGAGGCCAGGGCCGCTCCGCCGTACATCGCCCGGCCGACACCGTACCGGGCGGCGAGGCGGGGGGCGAGTGCCCCGCCGAGCAGGCTGCCGACGGGGCTGCCGGTGAGCAGCAGGCCGTACAGCCCCGGGCTCACATCGAGCGTCCTGAGCAGGAAGAAGGGCTGAGCGACGACCCAGACGCCGTTCGAGACCATGACGGCCGCGCCGATCACGGCAAAGCGGCGCAGCAGCGGGTGGCCAACCACATAGCGGATCCCCTCGGCGGCCTCCTCCCGGAGCCTGCGGCGCTCCGCGGCGGGCGCGGGGGTCTCCTCCACCCGGACCCCGCCGAGCAGCAGCGCGGAGACCAGGTAGCTGATCGCGTCGGCGAAGAGGGCGATCGGCGCGGTGATCGCGTGCACCAGCCAGCCGCCCAGCGCGGGGCCGGACAGGACCGCGGTGCCGCGCAGCGTCTCCAGCACGCCGTTCCCGCACAGCAGGTCGTCCCTGCCGACCAGCGAGGGCAGGAAGCTCATGTGCGCCACGTCGAAGAAGACCGTGCCGAGCCCCATGAGCAGGGCCACGAGATAGAGCTGAGGCAGACTGAGGACGTCCAGGGCGGCGGCGAGCGGGACGGACGCCAGCGCGACGGCGCGCAGCAAGTCGCTCCAGATCAGGATGGGACGGCGGCGCAGCCGGTCCACCCACACCCCGGCGGGCAGCCCCAGGACCAGGAACGCGACGGTCTCGGCGGCGGTGAGCAGGCCGACCTCGAAAGGGCTCGCGTCGAGCGTGAGCACCGCGGCCAGCGGCAGGGCCACGATGGTGACCTGGGTCCCGAACTGGCTGATCGCGTCGGCTCCCAGGAACAGCCGGAACGACCTGTCCCGCCACATTCCGGTGCTCTTCTCCCCGGCCCGCATGACCACGGATCGTTCCCGCCCCGGCCGGGCGGGTCAACTCCTTTCCCGTACGGCGGCTCGCCCCCCGTACGGCGGCCCGCGCCGGGTTTAAGGTGGTGGGCGTACAGGCGACAGTGAAGGTCTTCGACCCCGAGACCCGGTCAAGGTCGGTGTTCCCGGACGACGGGACGGAGATCCCGTTCGGCATGGAGGCGTTCGACGCCGGGCCCCTCCTGGTGCTCCGATCCGGCCAGCGGGTGAACATCGCCGTGGGAGGCTCCACCGGCCGTCGGTGACACCCGACGTCACTGACATCAAGTCCGCGCGAGGCACTGACAACAATCGGCTCTGGCCCACTTCCGATGACGAGGTGACCGTGAGTGAGACAAGCGGCCTGCGGAACACCGCCAAGCCGCTTCCGATGCTCCTCAGTGCCCGCATGTCTCCCCCCGGAGCCTGCCGGGCGGCCGGCAGCGTCCCGTGAACTCGTTTCCCCACTCGTGTGAAAGACAGGCGACACCCTTCCTTGAAAAGGCCTACCCCATGCCGCTCAGTACGACCATGTCCGACGCCGCCCTGATCGAACGGTCATGGCGAGATCCCGAGGATTTCGCCCTGCTGTTCGACAGGCACGCAGGACACATCCACCGTTATGCGGCCCGCCGCCTCGGCGACGATGCGGCCGACGACGTCGTCTCCGAGACGTTCCTCGCCGCGTTCAGGCGGCGCCGCGCCTACGACACCGCCGCCCATCCGCAGGCCCTACCCTGGTTGTACGGCATCGCGACCAACTTCATCCGTCGGCATCAGCGCGCCGAGATACACCGCTACAAGGCCTACTCGAAAATGGGCGTGCTTCCCGACGCCGACGACGCCGCGCAGCAAGCCCTTGAGCGGGCGAGCGCGCATGCCGTACGCCGCCCTCTCGCCCAGGCGCTCGCCTCACTCAAGGCCCGCGACCGCGACGTCCTCTTACTCGTGGCCTGGGCCGACCTCACCTACGAGGAGACCGCCCACGCCCTGTCCATCCCGATCGGAACAGTGCGCTCCCGCCTCAACCGCGCGCGGGCCATCGTCCGCGACGCCCTCGGCAGCACCGACCCCACGACGGAGCAGATCTCGTGAACGACCTGACCGAACTGCGCGACCTGTTCGCCGACAAGCCGCACCCCACGGCGGATCGTCTCGCCCCCGCCCGTACCGCCCTCCTGGCCGAGGCCCGCACGAAGCGCCGACCCCGGGCCCGGGCGGCCGGTCTGCGACGTCTGATGCTGGCAGGCGCCCTCGTCGCGGCGACGACCGCAGGAGCGATCGCCGTCCAGACGTTCAATCCTGCCGCGCCCGCGAGCGCCGCCGAGGTCCTGAGGCTGGCGGCCGCGGCCACGACCGCCAGCCCGTGGTCGGATCCCCGCGACGACCAGTACCTCCACTACGAGCAGACCGCGGAGACGCGCAGCGAGAAGGGGGTCCGCAACCCCGGTCCGCGCCGCATCACGGCCGAGATCTGGGAGTCCGTCGACGACTCCCGTCCAAGTCTCATCTGGCACAAGCCGCCGAAGTCCCACCCGCAGCACCGCGAGTACAAGCAACTCCTGACCCGGTGCCCCAGCGGTCCCGGCTCTGGGCGCCTCACCTACGCCGACCTGCGGAAGTGGCCGACCGACCAGGAGCAGCTCCGGCGCAAGCTGGCCGAACGCGGTAACAAGCGAGTTCTGTACACGGACGCCGTGACCCAGACCTGGAACGGCGTCGTCGACGTCCTCGGCAGCCCGGTCCCGCCCCAGCTGCAGGCGGCCATCTTCCGGGTCGCCGCGACCCTGCCGGGCATCGAGACGGAAGAGCTCACGGACGCCACCGGCAAAACGGGCATCGCCGTGACCCGGGTGGACAACCGGGGCGGCGGGGGCGCCATCTCCCGCGAATCCCTCATCTTCGACAAGACCTCCTACGTCCTCGTGGGCGGCCAGGACCTCGTGCCGGGGAAAGGGCGGGAACTGTGGTCCGTCACCCGTCCGCGGATCACCGACGCACTCCCGGCCTGGTCCACGTCCGTGAAGCAGAGAGGCTGCGGCTGAGCCTGCCCTCCCCGGCGGCAGGCGGGCCGCACCGGCCGCGCCTGCCTGCCATTCGGCAGCCAGACGCCCAACAGGTGTTCCGGAGACCGGTTTCCTCACTCACGGTCACCTCGTCATCGAAGGTCGCCCTTGCCGTGCAGGCGCGGTGCCGGTGCGGGCGGTGGGGGGAGGTCGGCGGCGCGGCGGATCGCGTTCTCCTGTGCCCAGGCCGGGGCACCCGGGTGTTCTTGACGGCGATGCGGAGCTGGGCGCCGTGGGCATACAGCAGCGCGACGGCGGCCAACCCCTGATTGGTCGTGGCGGGGGAGGTGCCGGCGGCGAACAGGTGGCGGCGCCAGGCGGTGACGGCGGATTCGGCGCCGACGACATCAGCGAAGGCGTCGGTGTGCTCGGCACGGTGATCATTCAGCCAGGTGCGGTAGGCGCGGGTCGTGTTGGCGGCCAGCACACAGCGGGACAGGTGGGTCTCGAAGGCGGTGAACGCTGCTTCGGTGGCGGTGGCGGTGGCGGTGGCGGTGGCGGTGGCGGTGGCGGTGGCGGTGGCGGGTCGGCACCGCCGCGGCGCTCGGGCCGACGGCGGTGGTCCTCGCGCGAGTGCCCACGATCGACCATCACCCTTCTTATCCGGGGAGATGTGATTCGCGGACAGCACCCCGGACTCCGTCTCGCTGTCATGGCAATGCGTGTCGGCTACCGGAGCTGTCTTCACCGGCTGGCGTCGACACCTCGCCACGGCACCCGCCGACGCTGCGTGACATCACTGCCTCCGTGCCGGCCGAACGTCGGCGGCCCCAAGGTCACGCAGTGCGCCAATTTGCTTGTGCATACACAAATTTTTGGGCAGACTATAGCTATGACGCAATCGATTCTCATGGTCCTCACCTCTCACGGCGCGTTCGGCACCACCGGCCGGCCGACCGGATTCTGGCTAGAGGAGCTGACGGTCCCCCTCCGCGCCTTCCGGGATGCCGGATTGGCCGTCAAGCTCGCCTCCGTGCGGGGCGGACGACCGCCGATCGACCCAGCCAGCACCACCGCCACCGCCACCGACGCCGATCTCGACGCCCTGCTCACCGGTACCGCGCCGCTGGCCTCCGTTGATCCGGCCGACTACGACGCGGTGTTCCTGGCCGGTGGACACGGCACCATGTGGGACTTCCCCGACGACGAGCCCCTCGCCCGGCTCGTCGGCGCGATCGGTCGTGCCGGTGTCGTCGCCGCCGTCTGCCACGGCGCGGCCGGGCTTCTCGGCGCGACCACATCGACCGGCGATCCCCTTGTGGCGGGGCGGACCGTGACAGGGTTCAGCGACGCTGAAGAGGCGCTGGCCGGTGCGACCGCCGCGCTTCCGTTCTCATTGGAGCAGCGGCTCAAGGCGCTCGGCGCCGTGGTTGAGGTCGGCGAGCCGTTCACCCCGACGGTGCGCCGCGACGGCCGCCTCCTCACCGGCCAGAACCCGGCCTCGTCCGCCGGCGTCGCAGCCGCTGTCATCGACGCCCTGGTGCTGGCGTGACCACACCCGCCGACCGGCTCGCGGCCCTGCCGCTGCGCGAACGCAAACGGGCGCGGCTACGCGTGGGGCTGTGGCGGGCCCTGCGTGAACGCGTCGAACACACCCCGTTCGCCGACATCCCGGCGCGGGAACTCGCCGCGGCGATGGAGGTGTCCGAGCCGACCTTCTTCGCACACTTCAGCTCTAAGACCGACCTGCTCGCTTACCACATCTGCATGTGGCGCATCGGCACCGTCCTCGCCGCCGATGAAGCGCGCGACGGCGTCGAGTTCATCCGACGGTTCTTCGACGAAACGGCCCGGTCCATCATCGCCGGTCCCCGCATGTGGTTCGAGATCACCGCCGAGGTGGCCCGCGGTGGCGGTATCTGCGCGGTGCTGGACATCAGCGCCGCCGAACGGCTGATCGTCTTCGACGACCTCCGCGCCCTCGACGTCGCGCTCACCCCGCAGGCCGACCTGTTCCGCCGCCACCTGCCCCCATCGCCCGACCCCGAGCAGGCCGTGACCGGCCTGCTCGCCGGCTTCTACGGCGTACCGCTCGCCCTCGGCGCCGACCGGCTCGATGAGCTGCGCGACGCATACCGCGCACACGTCGACCGATACACCACGGCAGCCGTCAGGTGACCGGCTCGCGCACCATCGCCGACCACGTCCTCGACCTCCTCGGATCGTCCTCGGGCGTCGATCTCGCCTGCTTCTTCGGCGGCTGGTCACTACGACGCGACGGGAAACAGATCGGCATCGTCATGGACACCGTCTACGCCAAGGTCGACCCCGCACACCGCGATGCCTGGCACGCCACCGGCTCGACCCCGTTTCGATACACCGCCCGCGGCCGCATGATCACCGTCGAGGCGTACTGGAGCCTCCCAGCCGACGCTCTCGACGACCCGGACCTTCTCCGCGACCTCCTCACAACAGACGGTGGCCCCACCATGCCGCCGGATCGTCCGGGAGTGAGCAGCGAACCGAGGGGTCCGGCCCCATGACCGACAGGACACGCTTCAGATTCCTGGGCCTTCGGGCGACGGCGGTAAGGGCGACTCGGCTTGGCAGGGAACTTCTTCCCGGCACCATTACGCCGCCCGCAACCGCTCGGCCGTCGCACAGTGGTCCGCGCGTGCTTGATCAAACTGCCGTTTCTCCTGGTCAAAGCCATGGCTGCGGAGTAGGCGTGCATCCACGGATCGGCGAGGTGCGCCGTGACGACAGGCGCGGCCGGGCCAGCCGACGGACAGGTTCACCTTGGTGATCAGCCCGTCCAGCGAGGCGGCTCCATGCTCCTGCACTCGCAGGGATGCCCTATAAGAGCTGGTTCGGGAGCGGGAGCGTAGGGTGTCCACGCCTTCGGTCCGGCCGTTGTGGTACGGAAGGGTGAGACCGGCATTCACCGCGGCGCGGTCGAGTTCCAACCCGTTGGCGAAGCCGTGCAGGTGGGGCAGGTCAGGGACGCGGACGGCGGTGATCCACGCGGTGAGCTTGGCGTCGTTGCCTTCGGCTGGGTGAGGAGCGCGGCGAAGCCGCGGACATGGCCGGCGAGTTCGGTCAGTTCGGGGCAGGCGGCCGTGAGCTCCCGCAGCAGCCGGGTGTCGCTTTCCCGCAGCCGCTCGGGATGGGTGAGCAGCAGACGGGCCAGGCGGCGCGGGGTGATGACGGGCCGCTCTCCTTCGGCTCGGCCTTGGGCGATGTAGCAGTGGAGCAGGTTGAGGCTGCCGGTGTACCCGAGCCCTTTGATCTCGCCGAACAACTGCAGGACGGCGACGGCCGGGTCGGCGGCGCGCCGTTCCCGCAGGTGATCGCGGTTTGACCACGGCGCTCAGTTGTCCGGTGAGCCTGCTTGTTCGACGCTGGTAGCGCTCGAGCAGCCCGGGCATCTGCTCGCGGAATGTCTGCCGAGGGCATCTCCACGCCGGGCAGAGCAGACGCCGTACCTGCAGTGACACCACCACTCGCCGTCCGTCGACCGGAACATCGGTGACCGTCCGACCGCAGTAGCCGTGCACTCGACCGGTCAATGCCCCGCACACCGGGCAGGGGACCGGCTCGTCACATCGGCAGGAAGCTCGGCCTGACCGCTGTCCTGCCGACATCTCAAGGGTGCCGAATCCTTGCAGGTCAACGGCAGAAAACTCTCTCACAACGTCCCAAGATGCTTAGTTTTCTCCGTAGGCGTCGAATTTCTCTTGTCGTGGGGCGTTTCATCCCCCACTCTTTCCTCGGTACCACCACCTCCAGTACCTCCAGTCGCACGAGAGTCAAGTGCACGGAGACAACAGATGGGATGACCAATGCTTGGCCAGCGAAGCTTTAGACGGATCACCAACACCACCATGGCCGCTGTGCTCTGTACCACCTTCGCAGTCGGACTTTCCATCAGCATCCCCACGGCCGCGCACGCTGAGAAGAAGTGTCACCCTGGCGGCTGGCCCGCACTGGGCTATGGAGAAGTCAAGTACGACAACCCCAACGCGACCGGCGATCTCAAGTACCCCGCGACGCTCCACGGCAGGACGGCACGCCTCTACAGCGGCCGCAGCAACGCCGCTGCCTACGCCAGGGTGTACCTGAAGAAGGGCGACGTGCTGGGCATCGATCGATCGAACTTCAAAGTCACCGGCCCCCGGTCCGACCACAACTGGCTGCGCACCCACGAGGTCGAGGCTCGCGGGACCTGGGACTACTGCGAGGTCACTGCTTCCTCGGATGGAACCTATTCGACACCGGTGATCGATGGAGCCCATCGGGCCGTGCGCATCTGCATCCTGCACAACGGCGGTCGGCAGTGCACCAACATCTGGTACGCCGACAATGATGACGATTGATCCCCTCTCCCCTAACAAGGGTATGGAGAGCCCGAGTCCGCCATACAGCTAGCTCACTGCAGCTCTTTCATCCCCGGGCAGCGGCTCACCGGTCACAACCTGGCCGATAGCGGGGGAGGGGTGGGCCCGGCTCGGCGGGGCCGTCGACCGGCTCGGCGTGGTCGAGGGCGAGGAAGGAGGGGTTCGGCGGCCGCCGGGGTGCGAGACCTCGCACGGGTTCGTGCCGGCGGGCCGATCGAGTGTGAGGGCCGAGGCGAGGAGCAGGCCGACTCGGCGGGCAGAGTGAGGCGCAGGGCCGAGCAGCACGGCGCCCACTCAGGACCGTCGTACGGCGCTCCGCACCGCGACCTGTTCCAGCTCGGCATCGCGGTCAAGGTGCTGGAGGGCGATGCTGAACGGGCTGTCGGTGATGCTCGGTGAGGACTGAGCCGCTTCGCGCACCCGCGTAGGGGTGGGCCGAGAAGGGGTAACGACCCGGGCGTCACCGGGGTGGACCTGGCCGTCCCTGGGAAAACCACGGCCTGGTTGCGACCCCGGCAGCTCGGCAGAGTGGCCGCATGAACGGAAACACTGCTGAACAGAACGGTTTCACCGGCCGCGTCGCCCTGGTCACCGGCGGTACGAGCGGCATCGGGCTGGCCACGGCCCGGCAGTTGCTGGCCGAAGGCGCGCAAGTCGTCATCACCGGCCGCAACGATGAGCGGCTGCGCCGTGCCGCCGAGCGACTGGAGACGGTATCCGACGGCGGTACCCGGCTGCTCACGATCCGGGCCGATGCCGCCAGCCTGGCCGACACCGAGCGCCTGGTGACCCTCCTTCGCAAACGGTACGGGCGGCTCGACGGTGTGTTCGCCAACGCGGGGGTCGGCGTTTTCAAACCGGTTGGGCAGACCACCGAGCAGGACGTCGACCTGCTGGTCGACGTCAACTTCAAGGGCGTGTTCTTCACCGTCCAGCAGACGGTGCCGCTGCTGGAGGAGGCCTCCGGGGGAGGGGCGGTCGTCATCAACGCCTCCTGGACCCTGCACCGGGCGATGGAGATCGCTCCGGTCTATGCGGCGACCAAGGCCGCCGTGCACAACCTCGCCCGTTCGCTGAGCGCCGGCCTGGCCGGTCGCGGCATCCGGGTCAACTCGGTCAGTCCGGGCTACATCCACACGGAGATGTACGACGCGATCATCACCGATGACGCGAGGCGGGAGGCGACCCGGGTGGCGCCGCCGCTGCAGCGGGTGGGACAGGCCGAGGACGTCGCGCAGGCCGTGGTCTTCCTGCTCTCCGACCGGGCGTCGTACATCACCGGGCAGGACCTCGCCGTCGACGGCGGCCTGGTGATGAAGGTTCCCAGCTGACCGGCTCCGCCTGCCGCGCCGCCTGTGGTACCTGGCCCTGTCAGGGCCAGGTACCACAGGCAGCGTCCGACGATAATCGGGGCATGAGCACATCGACCGTCCTGCGGGACTTCCTGCGTTCCCGCCGCGCTCAGCTCCGGCCCCAGGACGTGGGTCTGCCCGACAGCGGCCGCCAGCGCAGGGTGGCAGGGCTACGCCGCGAGGAGATCGCCGAACTCGCCGACGTCAGCGTCGACTACTACACGCGGATGGAACAGGGACGGGTCCGCAACGCCTCGCCGGCGGTGCTGGACGCGCTGGCCCGGGCGCTGCGGCTGGACCAGGAGGAGACCAGGCACCTGCACCGGATCGCCCGCCCGCCCGTCACCCGCGCTGCGGCGAGGTCGGCTCCGAGGCGCCCGCAGCGCGTACGGCCGATGCTGCGGACCCTTCTGGCCTCCATGGAGGAGCTGCCTTGCATGGTCATGGGCCGGCGGATGGACGTACTGGCCTGGAACCGTGCGGCGAGCGCGCTGTTCGGAGACTTCGATGCCATGGCACCGGCGGCGCGCAACATCGCCAAGATCACCTTCCTGTCCCCCGACTCCCGCGCGCTGTACGCCGACTGGGAGTCCTGCGCCCGCCGGAACGTCGCCTACCTCGGCATGGAGGCGGGCCGCCACCCGGACGACCCCGAGCTGGCGGCGCTGATCGGTGAACTCGCCGTCAAGAGCCCGGAGTTCCGCACGTGGTGGGCCGAACATCCCGTGCAGGACAAGACGTCGGGGATCCTGGGATTCCACCACCCCATCGTCGGCAGCCTCGAACTGTCCTATGAGACGCTGCGGGCTGTCGACGACCCCACCCAGGCGCTGATCAGCTACGCCCCGGAGCCCGGCAGCCCATCCGAGGACGCCTTGAGACTGCTGCTCGCCTGGACGGCGCACGAGAGTACGTCCTGCGCACCGACCACGCCGACGCCGAGACCACAGTAGACCTTCAAGAGCCATGTCACGGTTGCGGTCGGTCGACGGACAGCATGAGGGCGTCCACCGGAGCGGACGCCCTCCTCGCATGTGCCGCGTGATCGCTTCGGTCCGGTAGGCGCCTCCGGCCGCTGCCGGAGACGTGAGCTTGCGGTCCGCCCAGGACGCCGGCTGGTAAGGACTGGCACCGGACCGGCGAGCGACAGATCGAGGCGGTCGGGGCGAATTCTCATAAAACGCATCGTCTGATGGACTGTGACCGTGCCGGCGCGGTTCCTGGTGTCGGCGTACGGCGCTTCATCTGCACAGCCGTGTACAGGTGCATGCGGAGCCAGGACGTGCCCGGCACCTCACCCGGAGGGGCCTTCGGCTCTCGCCCGAAAGAAGCGGACGGTGTCGTCATCGGCGGCGAAGTACGCTTCGACGGCGATCTCATCCAGCGTGACGTCGAAAGCGGCGCCGAACGTCGTGACGGTGTTGATGAGGCACAGCTCCACTCCGCGATGGCGCATGCGGATGGGCAGCGCGATGTCGGCGGGATCAGGCGGCCCGAGATCGCCTGCGGGACCGTACGACAGCAGTTCCTCATACAGTGCGCTCAGCTCCGCATCACCGGTCTGCGCCACCTGGCGGGCGAGCCGGGGCAGCAGGTAGGCGCGAACCTGCGCGAGGTTGTGCAGCCGTGGCGCGAACCCGCGTGGATGCAAACCCAGTCGCATCATGTTGACCGGCGGGCGCAGCAGCGATGCGTCGACACCCTCCAGGAAGACGTCCATCGCGGTGTTGGCCAGCAGCAGGTTCCACCGGCGGTCCACGGCGAGCGCCGGATACGGCTCGTGCCCCCGCAGGATCTGCTCCAGGACCTTCCTCGCCGAAGCCAGGTGCGGATCGTCCAGCGGCCGTTCCCGGACCACGGGCGCGTGCCCGGCCGCGACCAGCAGCCGGTTGCGTTCCCGCAACGGCACGCCCAGATGCTCGGCCAGCCGCAGCACCATCGCGCTGCTCGGAATGGTCCGTCCCGTCTCCACGAAGCTGACGTGCCGGGCGGACACCTCCGCCCGGATCGCCAGATCCAGCTGACTGAGCCCTCTGCGGCGGCGCCATTCGCGGAGCAGTTCCCCCACCGGCCGGTCCTGCATCATGCGGCGATTATGTCCCGCCTCGTCGGCCACCTCGATTACATGGCGTGTAATCGACAGGACCGGGCGGCTGCCGGGACGGTGACTCGCATGAGTGAAAACAGCAAGGCCGCACGCAACCGACGGCTTGCCGTCCATGGGTTCACCGAGTTCGCGGCGGGGAACGTCGATGTGCTCCGCACTCTCCTGCACGAGGACTTCATCGAGCACAGCCCGGGAAATCCCTCCGGGCGGGAGGCGTTCATCGCGTTCATGGCCGGGGCTCCGGTGGCCCGCGCCCGGCTCGATCTCAAACGGGTCATAGCCGACGACGACTACGCGGTGATGCACTACCACATGACCACGGACGATGACCCGCGCGGTGTCGCCGTTGTCGACATCTGGCGGTTCGTCGACGGGCAGATCACCGAGCACTGGGATGTCGTCCAGCCGGTGCCGGAGGCAGAGCAGGTACCCCGCGGAATGTTCTGAGCGGTCGGGATGAAGCGGATGCCCATCTCGAGCGGGATCGATGCCCCCGCGATAGCGGTCTGCACGGTCCTTGCGGCCGTTCGGGAAATCGATCGGGCGGTGGGCATCCATGTCCACCAGGACGGTGCCGTAGGAATTGCCCCGGCGTTTGGCGAAGTCGTCGACGCCCAGCATGGTGATCCTCCCGGCCACCGGGTCAGGCAGCGCCCGCAGCAGCATGGAACGGCTCACCGGCATCCCGGCCACGGCGGCCATGCGGGCCCCGGCTTGCCCGGCCAGTGCGACCGCGATCGAGGTGAGCAGATCGCGCAACGCGCCGGTGCGACGGGCGTGCCGTGCGGTCAGTCCATCGACCTGCTCGGCGAAGATCTTCCGCTCGCAGAACGGCTCGCCGCAGAAGAAACGGCGTACCTCCAGCACGACCAGAACCGGCCGTCCACCCGCTGCCGGGTTGGCCTGCGTGGTGTGGCGCGGCGGCGGCCTTCGCACGTAAGGGCGGCGTCCGGCATCGGCGGTTCGGCCGGATCTACCTGTGGGGGCTGGGGGTGGTGTCCGCCTCGATGGCGGTGCCGTCGGTGATCCGGTGGAGGCAGAACGCGCCGCTGTTCGTGATCGACTGCCTGGCCTTCACCTGCGCGCTGGGCGGCTATCTGATGCGGCGGCGCCGCCCGAACGTGCACATCAGGGGCCCAGGCCGTCGAGGTAGGCGCGGTGGGTCTCCAGTGAGGCGACCGCGATGTCGAGGGTGTCGGTGACGTCGACCGCGTGGGTGGCGTGCGGGGAGCCCGCCACGGCGGCGTAGCGCACTCCGTTCCACGGCGCCAGGCCGAGGTCGGTGAACAGGTGGTGGTTGCCGGCGTCGCCGATCGCATCCAGTGCGGCGCGGCCGGTGTTGCGGTGGTCGGGAGTGTTCCAGCGCGGCCCGGGCCAGGTGTCATGGTGGTTGAAGGTCACCACCAGGTGCGGGCGGTGCCGGCGGATCGCCGCGGCCAGGTCGCGGCGCAACCGCGGCCCGTACTCGATCAGCCCGTCGGGGTGGTCGAGGGACTCCACCGAGGTGACCCCGACGATCGCGGCGCTGTCGTGCTGCTCGGCCTCGCGGACCTTCGCGCAGGTGCCGGGGTTCATGCCGTCGATGCCGGCCTCGCCGCGGTGGCCAGCAGGTAGGCGACCTGTTTGTCGGCGGCGGTCCATGCCGCCACCGCGCCCGCGGCACCGTACTCCAGATCGTCGGGGTGGGTCACGATGGCCAGCGCCCGCTTCAGTCCACCGGGAAGGGAGCCAGGCCGCCCGGCTGCACCGTTGCGGCACTGGCCGGGGTCGGGTTCGGTCTGGTCGCGGTGGTCATCGCGTTCTCCTTGGTGAGGGCGGCCGGTGCCGCCTGATTAGATCGTTTTGAAATCAACCCCACTCTGTCGGCTGATTCGATGAATGTCAACTTAAATAAGTATCGAATTAATGGTGAGGTGTTCGCATCGTGGCCGTAGTCGCGGTCACGTCCCGGCCGCGGGCCCATGCCCGGGGACGGGGGCGTCAGAAGTGAGGTGCCACATGATCTGCGCCACCATCGCCTTCGCTGCGCCCGGCGCTGATCGGCGTCGCCAAGGTCGGTGCCGTGCGGCCGGGGCAGGCCGGACTGTTCGGCATCCGCTCCGAACCGGCACCGGAGCCCGCCTCATCGGAGGACGACACCGAACATCCGCCGTCGGCAGAGCGGAACTGACGGCCAGCTCTCAAATCGCAGCGGAATGCCTACGGCGGCGTCCTGACGGCCGAGTTAGCGGGCTCCGAGGTGATCCCATTGGCCCTACTCGGCGGCCGGACGGACCTTCGGCCACGTGGGCGGGCGCTGCGGGCGGATGACGGTCGGCCTGTCGTCGGGTGCTTGTTCCAGCTCGCCGCCCAGGATCGTGCCGTCCGGAAGGCGCAACAGCAGGTCGATCCCGGCGGTCGGCCATTTCTCGCGCACCAATTGCAGGACGGGCCGGGCGAGGTCCAGGACCTTCCATGCCGCCCCGAAGATCATGGGCGTGATGTCGATGTCGGCCGGTCGGCCGTTGACGTGCGCGACGGCGCGCGCCGGGGCGCCGACCGCCCGGGCGTGGATGCGCGGGCTGGTCCGGCTCTCGTCGCGGTAGTCCACTATCTGAAGCCCGGGAGTGATGAGCAGGGCGGGGGCGATGAGCCTGCAATGATCGTCATCGATGCGGGCTCACCGGTTCCGCCGTTCGAGCAGCTGCGGGCCCAGCTCGCCCGGCAGATCCAGGACCGCACGCTGGCCGTGGGCGCCCGGCTGCCGACCATCCGCCACATGGCGGCCGACCTCGGCCTGGCCGTCAACACGGTCGGCCGGGCCTACCGGGAGCTGGAGGAGGCGGGGCTGATCGAAACCCGGGGGCGGGCGGGCTCGTTCGTGTCGGCCGCCGGCGAGGACGGCCGGGAGCGGGCCCGCCGGGCCGCCGCCGACTACGCGGCCGTGATCGCCAGCGTCGGCATCGACACGGGCGAGGCGATCCGCATCGTGCAGGCGGCTCTGACGTCCGGCTCGGCGGCACCGGCCCCGTCATGACCGCGAACCGGCCGCGGGGGCCACGGGAGTCCGGGACCGGAACGGCGGATGGCGGCGACTCCGCTCGCGCCGGCCTGCTAGGGGCTGTCTGGGGTTCGGATCTAGGGCGTGTATCGAAAGCGCCGGTCACAGTCACCCGTTGCTTTGAGGCAGGGGTAAACCGCTACTTCAGCGGTGGATGTGGCGGGTACGGTGTGGCTGTGGCTGTGGCTGTGGCTGTGGCTGTGGCTGTGGCTGTGGCTGTGGCTGTGGCTGTGGCTGTGGCTGTGGCTGTGGCCGGTGATCGCGTGCAGCGGCGGCTTACGGAGACAGACGCGCGGACACGAAGGAGCGAACGTTGCCAGGTGCTGTACTGCGAGGGGTGACTTTGGACTGTGCTGACCCGCAGCTGCTGGCGGGCTTCTACGGTGCACTGACCGGGATGCGCGAGCTCTTCAGTACGGACGAGTTCGTCGCTCTGACGGACGGCTCCGGCTGTGATCTGGGATTCCAGCGGGTTGACGGATACCGGGCTCCGCAGTGGCCGGGTCAGGACGTGCCACAACAGTTCCATCTGGATTTCCGCGCTGACGACCTCGATGCGATGGAGGAGCTGGCGCTGGAACTCGGAGCGGCCAAACCGGACCATCAGCCCGGCGACGGACGCTGGCGGGTACTCCTGGATCCGGCTGGCCACCCCTTCTGCCTGACGTCTTCCTGACATCACGGGCGTGACAGGCCCCCGGTCAGACGCCGTAGCGCTCAGGCGCGGTCGGGCGGTTCATCAGCTGCTGGCCGCCTTGGAGAGGGCATGGCGTCGGATGTGCTGGTCACAGCCACTCGTTGATTGCCGCTACGAGGACGGTTGCCTCGTAGCGGACCGCGAGTTTGTCGTACCTCGTGGCCACAGCCCGATGCCTCTTGAGGCGGTTGATACCGCACTCGACCGCATGCCGAGCCTTGTAGTCCTGCGGGTCGAACTTCGGCGGACGGCCGCCGTGGGAGCCACGTTTCTTGCGGTTGCGGGCCTGGTCGGCCTTGTCCGGGATGGTGCAGCGGATCCCGCGTCGCCGCAGGTAAGCGCGGTTCTTCCGGGAGGCATACGCCTTGTCGGCGCGCACGCGATCCGGCCGGGTGCGCGGCCTGCCCGGCCCAAGACCCGGGACACGGACCTTGTAGAACAGGCTCGAACTGCGGCGAATCGCCCCGCTGCCCGGCCGTGATCACGATGGACATGGGCTTCTGGCCCTGTTCGACAGCCAGGTGCAGCTTGGTAGTCAGGCCGCCGCGCGAGCGCCCGAGCCCGTGGTCGTCCGGCTCGACGGTGACGCCGCCGGGCGGCTCCTTCTGCAGCTCCCCTTTTTCCTCGCCCCGGCGGCGTGCTGGTGGGCCCGGCACACCGTGGAGTCGACGTTGATGTCCCAGGTGATCAGATCCTTCGCGTCAGCCCGGGCCTGGAGCGCGGTGAAGATCCGATGCCAGGTGCCGTTGCGCTGCCACCGGCGGAACAGGTCGTACATCCGGCCCCACGGCCCATACTCGGTGGGTATGTCCCGCCACGGGATGCCGGTGCGGACCTGGAACCGTATGCCGTCGATCAGCTGCCGCCGGGTCCACGTCGGCGGCCGACCGGGCTTCTTGCCCTTCGGCAACAACGGTTCCAACACCGCCCATTGCGCGTCCGTCAGATCTCCACGTGCCACGGCTCAAGATCATCTCACGTCCAAGATCCACTTTCGATACACGCCCTAGGTGTGGCCCGGTGGCGGGCCGGACGGGGCTGGTAGAACTCGCACGTGGCGCGCTTTGATGTGACCGATGCCGAGTGGGCGTTGATCGAGCGGTGTCTGCCGGTGGCGGCCACCGGGCCGCTGCCGCGGCGGGCACGGGATCAGTTCAACGGGATCCTGTGGCGGTTTCGCACCGGGTCCGGCTGGCGTGATGTCCCCGAACGCTACGGGCCCTGGTCGACCATCTACTCCCGGTTCAACGCCTGGGCCAAGGCCGGGGTGTTCCAAGGGCTGATGGACGCGCTGATCGCCGAGGCCGCATCGCGCGGGCAGGCCGGGTTGGAGCTGGTCAGCGTGGACTCCACGATCGTGCGGGCGCATCAGGAGTCGGCCGGGCTGGCCGTGGCCGGGGAGACGCTGGATGCGCTGGAGCAGGCCCTGACCGAGGAAAAGGGGGCTGCGCTGCCGCAGCAGCCGCCATCCCCGAAAAGAAGGACCAGGCCGCCAACCGCAGGAAGAAGGGCAGCCGGGGCGGCCGGCCCGTCGGCTACGACACCGGCCTCTACAAGGAGCGCGACACCGTTGAACGCTGTTTCCAGAAGATCAAGACCTGGCGCGCTCTGGCGACCCGCTACGACAAGGCCCCGGAAAGCTACGAGGCCGGGCTCTACCTCCGAGGCTCGGTCATGTGGCGGAAGCTCCTCACCTCAACTGCATGACCCGAACCCCGAACAGCCCCTAGCCGGCTTAAAGTATGCAGGTCACAGCGTTTCCAGCAGACGGACCGGGGTCCCCTGTCGGCGTCCTGACCGTCCTCGGTGGACCGGCGCCGGGGAGGTTGGCGGTGAGTCCTCCGATCAGGGCCACGAGGGCCACAGCCTGCGCCGGGCCAGCGGGTGGACTCACCGCCACTCTCACCGCAGGTCTCCACCTCGGCGCCGCGCTTGATCAGGGTGGCGGCGTAGCGCTCCATGTAGGCGGGTCGCGGGTAGCGCCTCGGACCGCTGCTTCGTGTTCGGCCCTTGCTGCCATGTGTGCGAGGTTCTTGACCTTCACGTGGCGTCAGGCTGCATAGTCGGTGCCGTGGAGGATCACTGGACCGTGGGACACGTGGCCGAGCTGGCCGGCGTGAGCGTCCGCACGCTGCATTACTACGACGAGATCAGGCTCGTCCGGCCGTCGGCGCGGACCGCAGCCGGGTACCGGGCCTATTCGGCGGGCGACGTGGGACGGCTGCGAGAGGTGCTGGCCTACCGGCGGTTGGGCTTCGGGCTGCGGGAGGTTGCGGAACTGGTCGACGACCCGTCCACCGACGCGGTCGCGCACCTGCGCCAACTGCGCGGCCTGCTGCTGGAGCGGCGTGATCGCGCTGACGCCATGGTGGCGGCCATCGACAGGGAACTCGAGGCACGGGCGAAGGGACTGAAAGTGACACCGGAGGAGCAACTGGAGATGCTCGGTGCACGCCTGTATGACGCGATCGGCGGCGCTTACACCGCGACACGGCGTACCGAGCCGCGGATCGCCGCGCAGATCTGGGACGCGCTCGGGGATGCGCAGACGGTGCTGAACGTCGGGGCCGGCACCGGCTCCTACGAGCCTGCCGATCGCGACGTGATCGCGGTGGAGCCATCGGCGGTCATGCGGGGGCAGCGGCCTGCCGACGCGGCGCCGTGCGTGGCCGCCGCCGCGGAGAGCCTGCCGTTCGAGGACCGGTCCTTCGACGTCGCGATGGCCGTCTCCACCGTTCACCACTGGGGGGACCCGATAGCGGGGCTGCGCGAGATGCGGCGCGTGGCCCACCGCGTGGTGGTGCTCACGTTCGACACCGACGAGCCCAGATGGCAGGACCGGTTCTGGCTTACCCGCGACTACCTGCCCGAGTTCGCCGCCGTCCTCGCGGAATTTCCTTCGCTTGCTGGCATGGCCGACGCGATCGGCGCCCGCACTGAGCTGGTGCCCATCCCGTGGGACTGTGCTGATGGCCTGTTCGAGGCGTACTGGCGCCGACCATCGGCGTATCTGGAGGATCACGTGCGTCGTGCGATGTCGGTGTGGACGAGGGTCGGGCCGGAGGCCGAGCAGCGGGCGGTGCGAAGCCTCGGCGACGATCTCGCCTCCGGCCGGTGGGCCGAGCGCAACAGCGACCTCGCCGACCTCGACGCGGCAGATCTCGGTCTCCGCCTGCTCGTAGCTTGAACCGCGTCGCGGTGCTTGGGCGCGCAGCAGTTTCGGCATGGCAGAACCCTCCTGCCAGGAAGGATTCCCCTGGTCAGGGCGACTGAGCGGTGACAATCCCAATACCCGTTGAGGAACGCGGCACTAGGGGCTGTTCGGGGTTCGGGTCATGCAGTTGAGGTGAGGAGCTTCCGCCACATGACCGAGCCTCGGAGGTAGAGCCCGGCCTCGTAGCTTTCCGGGGCCTTGTCGTAGCGGGTCGCCAGAGCGCGCCAGGTCTTGATCTTCTGGAAACAGCGTTCAACGGTGTCGCGCTCCTTGTAGAGGCCGGTGTCGTAGCCGACGGGCCGGCCGCCCCGGCTGCCCTTCTTCCTGCGGTTGGCGGCCTGGTCCTTCTTTTCGGGGATGGCGGCTGCTGCGGCAGCGCAGCCCCCTTTTCCTCGGTCAGGGCCTGCTCCAGCGCATCCAGCGTCTCCCCGGCCACGGCCAGCCCGGCCGACTCCTGATGCGCCCGCACGATCGTGGAGTCCACGCTGACCAGCTCCAACCCGGCCTGCCCGCGCGATGCGGCCTCGGCGATCAGCGCGTCCATCAGCCCTTGGAACACCCCGGCCTTGGCCCAGGCGTTGAACCGGGAGTAGATGGTCGACCAGGGCCCGTAGCGTTCGGGGACATCACGCCAGCCGGACCCGGTGCGAAACCGCCACAGGATCCCGTTGAACTGATCCCGTGCCCGCCGCGGCAGCGGCCCGGTGGCCGCCACCGGCAGACACCGCTCGATCAACGCCCACTCGGCATCGGTCACATCAAAGCGCGCCACGTGCGAGTTCTACCAGCCCCGTCCGGCCCGCCACCGGGCCACACCTAGATCCGAACCCCAGACAGCCCTTAGCGGGGGAGGGGTGGGCCCGGGCCCGGACTCAGCCTTGCCGATCTCGTACGGCGCGAATTCCTCAAGGTCGAGCTGCGCACAGGTCGGACCGCCGTACGAGTCCTCCTCGTACTCGGCGTCGTAGGCGATCACCGTGCCATCGGCGTACGACTCGACCTGCAGACAGGCGTACCCCTCGTCCTCGAGCGCCAGGTAGAACATGGACGTGCCCCAGCTCGCGTACTGATCCCCACGATCTTCATCCCAGGGCCGCCGGAAGTACCCTCACTTCCACTTGAACTTCACTCACGCTTTCCCTTCGCCGAGGTTCGGGAGTTTCTCCATATAAGAGACGGCCCGGCGAAGGAGCGGAATGGTGACCGACCCGCCTCCTACAAGGGCGATCTGCAGCGCCTCGAGCACCTGATCACGAGCGACCCGCTCTTCGTCACATCGTTCGAGGTGGTAGTAAACGCATTCCTCGCAGTCCTTCATCACGGACACCACGAGGCCGAGCAGTTCCTTGACCGAGACGGGCAGGGCGCCGGGCGCGTACGCTGCTCCGTCCAACGAGAAGAAGGATTCGAACAACGAGCCGCTGCCGCGCAGGCGCTCATTTCCGTCGGCTCTGGCCCTGCGGAAAGCTTCCGGAGAAGGCGTCAAAGTCAGATGTTCGCGGGGATGACGTGCGGCATCGGCCTGAGGGCCTGTGGAACCAGACATGGGCATTCTGCTCTGTCGATGAGTTAAGCACCAATGATGATTTCTGCACGGAGTATCAGGGAGGCTTATGCTGCCCGTAGCGCCAGTGCCATGTGCGGCGGTCGAGGCTCATTGCGTGTGCGGCGTCGCCGAGCAGCGCGATCCGACCGGTGGCACCCCACGGCAGTTCATCTACCGCCCACCCAGCCCCTATGCCGTGAAGAAGTCAGCGAGTGCGCGTGCGATCTGGCCGGGCGCGTTCTCCGTGGGGATGTGTCCTGCATCCGGGATACGTATGAGTGTGGTGTGCGGGATCTCCGAGGCGAACCGCTCGGCGTACTCCACCTTCTGGAAGCCGTCGTCCTCGCCCCAGATCAGCAGCTTGGGTGTGGTGTTCTGTCGCAGGGCGGGGACGATATCCCGGGTGTAGCGGTTGTCGGCTGCGCCCACCATGGCCATCCAGGAGCGGCGAACCCGCGCATCGGTCCACGGGTCCAGATAGTCCGTGATCCGCTGTTCCGTGGCGGCACCGGCCAGCGCTTGTGTCACGGCTTGCCGGCGGGCGGCGAGAATCTCCTCGGCGGTGATTGCGGCGACGACCACCGGGTCTCGGAACCGGGCCACGCTGGGGACCGGCCAGGAGTCGTACGTGACCGAGTTGACCAATGCCAGCCGGGACACCTCCAGCCGATCGTGGACGAGGAGGTGCTGAGCGACGGCGCCGCCGATGTCATGACCCGCTACGGCGATCGGCCCCGAGAGCTTCAGCGCGGAGGCGAAGCGCGCCACCCAGTCCGCGAGGGCTGGGACCGTGCCCGTTTCCAGGGTGAGTTCGCCTCCCGAGCACCCAAGTCCGGGGAGGTCTACCGCTATGGGTCGTAGCCCCGCCGCGCCCAGACGGTCCATCACCGGAAGCCAGACCCGGCTCCAGTAGGTTCCGTGCAGCAGGAGCACGGCCGGGCCGTTCTGCTCCACGGTCAGGTAGCTGGCCGACTCGCCGTCGACCTGGATCTCGGTCCGCAGCACCGTCGATTCGGTGATTTCGCTCATGTGCCCACTGTGGCCGAGGCCGGTCTTCCGGCCGAGAGTCTTGAATGACACCCTTGGATACATTCTTGCCATGTCGCTTCATCGCGTGGTGGCCCTGCTCACCCCGCCGCAGTCGCCCTTCGAACTGGCCTGTGCGTTCGAGGTCTTCGGTATCGCCCCGCCGGACGCGCCGCCCCGCTACAGCTTCCGGGTCTGCGCCGAGCACCCGGGACTTCTGCCGACCGGCGCCGGCTACACGATGCTCGTCGAGGCGGGGCTGTCCGCTCTACAGGAGGTGGACACCGTGATCGTCCCCGGCCGCCAGCCTCCCGACACGCCTGTGTCGCCGGATGTCATCGAGGCGCTGCGCGGCGCCCACCGGCGCGGTGCGAGGATTGTCGCGATCTGCACGGGGGCGTTCGTCCTGGCTCAAGCCGGACTGCTCGACGGCCGCCGCGCCACCACCCACTGGCGCAGCGCCGCCCGGTTCGCCGCCGCCTTCCCCGAGGTGCCGGTGGATCCGGACGTGCTCTTCGTGGACCACGGTGACGTGGCGACCAGTGCCGGGACCGGCGCGGGCATCGACCTGTGCCTGCACCTGGTGCGCTGCGACCACGGGGCGGCCTACGCCGCACAGATCGCCCGGCGCATGGTCCTGCCGCCGCACCGCGAGGGAAGCCAGCTCCAGTACGCCGCACAGCCCGCACCGGCCAGGACGGACGAGTCGTTGGCGCCGCTGCTGGAGTGGGCCACCTCCCACCTCGACACCAGGCTGACCCTCGGCCACCTCGCCGAGCGCGCCGGCTTGTCCAGCCGAACCCTCGCCCGGCGGTTCACCGAACAGCTCGGCACCAGCCCGGGACAGTGGCTGCTCGGCCGACGCCTTGATGCGGCACGGATACTGCTGGAACAGACCGACCTCCCGGTGGAAGCCATCGCCACCCGGGTCGGCCTCGCCTCGGCGGCCAACCTGCGCCGCCGTTTCCGGGCACATCTCGGCACCACACCCGGCGCATACCGGCGGACCTTCAGTCAAACCTGACGGCGTAGTCGGGTGTTCATGCACACGCGAGCGGGTGCGCAGGCGGGTCGCGTCCAGATCGCGGCATTCGAGCAGTAGCCTCCAGCTCCCACTCTCTGCGCCTCGGCAGGGACCCTTTCTCCCGAACCGATGTCGCTACGGTCCGGTACCGCGGCCCGTACTCCGCGGGGCCTCGCTCGCCCAGCGGCAGGTGAGGCTCGACCAAGGACCACTCGTTGGCTTTGCCTGTGAGAACCGGATCTGGATCAAAGTCCGTGAAGCGGTGACTGCGGGTGACGATCACTAGTGGGTGAGGAGCACGCGCTTGCGGAGGAGGGCAAAGCCCGCTCGGCCGAATATCTGACGTTTGATCATCTTGATCCGGTTGACGTGACCTTCCACTGGACCTGAGTTCCACGGCAGGGTGAGACCGGCGGTAACGGCGTCAAGATCGCGCTCTAAGCCGCTGGCGAAGCCGTGGAGGGAGGGCAGGTCATCGGCCTCGACTGCGGCGAGCCAGGCCGGAAGATCCTGGCCCTGGCGCTTGGTGAGCATGATGGCAAAAGAACGCACATGTTTGCTGAGCGCGGCCAGCTCAGGACAGCGGGCCAGGACAGCCTTGAGCTGCAGATGGAGGGATTCCTCCAGGCGGTCGGGGTGGGTGGTGATCCAGCCGGTGACCTTGCGGGCCGAAGGAGTCGGCGGTGCGACAGGGTGGGGTGCGCGCAAGGGGCGCAGATAGTCACTGAGCGCGGCGTAGCTGCCGCAATAGCCCAGTGCGGTGATTTCCTTCAGCAGCCGGGTGGCGTTGCGTTCGCCTTCGTGCCAGTGCTGGTGCAGGTAGGGCTTGAAGTCATCGACCATGCTGGGCTTGGTGGTCCACTGACCCCACAGCAGATCCTCAGCCGTGGCGGCATGGGCGTAGCGGATCACGGTGCGGCCGCTCATGCCAAGCTGGCGGGCGATGCTGCGCAGGCTGTGGCCAGCCGCTTTCAGCTCATGGATGCGCCTTCAGCATAAGCGCTGGTCCGGTCGCGGCAGATCACCTCGACGTCGGGGTGCTGGCGCAGCCAGTCGGCCAGGGTGGTGGCCTGGCGGTCGGCCAGCAGGTCGATGGACCGGTGAGTGACCATATCGAGCAGGACGGTGCCGTAGCTGTTGCCGCGGCGGATGGCGAAGTCGTCCACGCGCAGCACGGTGATCTGGCCGATCTGGGGATCGGGCAGGGCGTGGATTAGCCGGATCAGAGTGGAACGGCTGGCGGTCAAGCCGAGCACACGCACCAATCGTGTGCCGGCGCGACCGGCCAGAGCCAGCGCGACGGTTTCCAGCACGCTGCGAAGCAGCCGGGTGCGGCGAGCATGGCGCTGGGTCAGTGCTGGGACCTGCTCGGCAAAGGTGCGCATTTCACCGCGTTGGAGTCCGGGCCTTGGAAGGACAGTCCTTGGCGATGGTGGCGCGATCAACGCGCCGCGCAGCCGTGGGCAGCGCCAGATCGACGAGTCAGGAGGCACCCATCGGGAGAGAGAAGTTTATCTATGTGCCGTCGGCCACGCCCAAGCGACCCATGTGATGACCATCAGGAGCGCTATCTCGATCAGGGTTCCGACGATGTAGTAGACCCAGCTCTCACCGATGAGCGAAGCCGCTGCGGTTACCACGTAGAACAGGCTGACCACGATGTTGGCGATCCGGTTGACCCGCGCCTGGGCGAGCAGCGAGACGACGACCATCAACGCCGCGACGACGATGTACAGCGTCGTGAGCGCAAGGAACGTCTGGTCGATCGCGAACTCGGTGCCGGACACCTCGCCGGCGAGCACTCCGTTGATCACATCAGCGCGGTAGAAGCCGAAGATGTCGACGTAGGCGAACACCAACAACGTGGTGACCCATAAGCCGCAGAGCACGACCTTGACGTCGACCTTGGCGTCAAGAAGTTCGCTCGCCTGATTTCCGTTCACGGGTCGTCTCCTTCTCGTAGCCCGTAGCGGTGGCCGGTCCCAGTCTCAGTCGTACCGGCGGCGGGACGCCCGAGTCCTGTGGCCGACGCTTCCCTGGCTCATTGGCCAGGCAAGCGGCTGGTCGCGCGGCGGGTTCGCGGGGAACGCCCGATCGCTACTGTGGTAGTCGTGTCGAACGCTGCGACGACGTTGCGGGCCGCCGTGCGGCGCCCGTCGCCGTACACCTGGCGTGACTGGGCCCTCGCTGCGCTGGTGTTGACCGTGCTCGTGTTTGAAGCAGCCTTCCGAGACCTGGTCTGGTGACCGGTAGCCGTTGCATTCGGGTGTGGCCTGGCGCTCGCGGTCCTGGTCCGGCGGGCCTATCCGTTGCCCGTCGTAGTGTTCGCCTTCGGAGGGTTCGCGGTCCTCGACGTCGCCACGTTCGTCGTGGGCACCGAACCCGTGGCCCTGCACAGCGGATGGGTGGTGTTCGTGCTGGCCTACTCGCTTCTGCGTTGGCGTGCCGGCCGCGATGTAGCCATCGGGATGGCGGCCATGGCGGTGGGACTGGCCGCCATTGTCAGCGTCGACTTCCCCGGGTTCGCCGAGACGACCGCCGGGATCGCCATGGTGCTCTTCGCCGCTGCCCTCGGGGCCTCCGTGCGCTACCGGACCATCGCCCGCAGACAGCTGATCGTGCAGGCCAAGCTTCAGGAACGCGAACAGCTGGCTCGGGAGCTGCACGACACCGTGGCTCACCACGTCTCCGCAATCGCGATCCAGGCACAGGCAGGCTTGTTCCTTGCCCGGTCATCGTCGCTGAGCGGAGCGACGGAAGCCCTCGAAACCATCAACCGCGAGGCGGCCCGGACGCTCGCGGAGATGCGCACGATGGTCAGCGCACTGCGCGACCGCCAGCAGCAGCCGCCTCTGGTTCCCCAGCGTCGGATCGCCGATATCAAAGGTATCGCCGCTGACAGCACCGAGGCGCTGCGCATCGACGTCGAGCTGCACGGTGATCTGACGAACCTCCCGCCAGCCGTCGAGGGTGCCCTCTACCGTGTGACGCAGGAATCGATCACCAACGCCCAGCGCCACGCCCAGCAGGCGACCCGAGTCAGGGTTGAGGTGACCGGCAGCGCTACCGATGTCCAGTTGACGGTCAGCGACGACGGCGTCCGAATCGCGTCTGCCGCTGGTCCGTCCGGATTTGGGCTGGTCGGCATGACCGAACGCATCACGCTCCTGGGTGGCACGTTCACCGCCGGACCGAATCCGGATCGCGGCTGGATCGTCCGGGCCGTCCTTCCCCGCCAAGGCGCGGCGACATGACCATCCGCGTCCTCATCGCCGACGACCAGGGCATCGTCCGGGCCAGCCCGGCATCGAGGTGGTCGGGCAGGCGGCCGACGGACGTACGGCCGTCGCGCTCGCCCGCCAACTGCGGCCGGATGTGTGCCTGTTCGACATCCGGATGCCCGTCCTGGACGGTATCGAGGCCACCCGTCTGCTCGCCGGACCGGAAATCTCCAATCCGATCGCCGTCATCGTGATCACCACGTTCGACACCGACGAGTACATCTACGGAGCCCTCAAGGCGGGCGCCCGCGGCTTCCTGCTCAAGGGCGCCGAACCGGACCAGCTGGTCGAGGCGATCCACGCCGCCGTGCAGGGTGATGCACTCATCGACCCGGCCATCACCGGCAGGCTACTCGCCACGTTCGCCACCAGCGGCCCTACCGCCACACCGGCCCAGCCGGTTCAGGCCCTGACCGACCGGGAGGAAGACGTGCTGGCCGAGGTCGCGCGGGGCAAGACGAACGCCGAGATCGCGCGGGACCTGCACATCAGCATGAGTACGGTCAAGTTCCATCTCGCCGGTCTCATGGCCAAGCTCGAAGCCCGGAACCGCGTCGAACTCGCCATGTGGGCCTACCAGACCAAGCTGGGCCCTCGCATACTTGAGACGCCCACTGGCACAATCCGACGTCCGGACATCGACAGAAGTGCGCATCGCACCATCCCGCGTTGAGGAAGCTGCAGGCTGTCGTGCGGGTGTTCGATCTGCGGGTGGTGCGACAGGTGGCAATCGAAAATCCGGAGGGAGTCCGGCAGTTGGCCCTGGAGCTGCAGACGGTGCTGGCCGATCTAGGGTGAGTGCGCCCGCGAGGCGGAATGACCCATTCAGGATCACCTGAGGCCCAGCGAAGGAGCGAGCGCCCGCTTCCGGCAGACGCCGTATCCGAGCACCAAGACGCCGCGCCGAAGGTGGCGTCCTTGCAGATGGCGGTCGCCACGCGCAGCGGCAGCCGGGACGGGATGGTGTTCCACTCGAACTGCGGGCGGAAGTACACGAGCGCCGCGCCTACCAGGCCGTTCACCGCCGCCTGAGGAGGGCAAACCGGCCTCCGAATCACCACCGGAGGCCGGCCACGTGTCGGGGTCAGAGAGACTTGGAACGCAATCCGGCGTCAGCCGGAGTCCTGGTCCCGAAAACAGGGGCAACGGGTTCTGTCTGCCGTACTTGGTCTGCCCCTATGAGCAGTCCTGCACGTAGCTATATCCGTACAGGAAGAGCGTCCGGTAGGGATAGCCGTATCCGGCCGTATCCTGACAGTCCTGCCATGCCCAGGACACCCGTTGAGGATCGCTGTCGGGCAGGCCGGGAAACGGATCGTGCACGGCGAACACGGTATGCCCAACCCGGGTGCGCAGACCGGGTGATCGAGCCAGGATGGCCGATCATGGACAGGGCCTCCTCCACTGTACGGCCTGCCGATTTTGTTCGGTCGGAGCATGGCGGCGTCGGCCGCCCCAAGGTTCGCAGCCGGCCGCGGTAACGCAGGCCCGCCGAACGGGCACCACGTCTCCTGAGGCCTCCGTTGTGTGCCGTGTGCGGACGACCTGAGTAGTTCAACGGAGCTCACGTACTCTGGCGGCCGGCCCGTCCGAGACGGACGCTGCCGTCATGACACGCGAACTGACGGGAGTGGCTCTCGGAGCCGTCCCCGCGGGACTTGTCGTGGTCTCGCTGCTCGAACCGACGGCTGCTCTCGGGGACTCCTTGGGAAGATCCTGGTGTGCTCGGGGGTGGGACGGGTTCTTCTGCTCGTTCGCCGTCGCCCTACTGACGCTGGCTGCTCTCGGCGGGATTGGGGCAGCCTTGGACGGCGCCGTTCTGTGGGCGCTCAAGGTACCGGGATGGTGCGGCATCGCGCTGTGGTCGATCCCCTTCGCCGGTTGTGGAGCCATGTTCCTCGGGGCGCTGCTCGATTGGATTCCGCGGTGGTTGTTCGCCATCGCCCTGTACCTACTCGGCAACAGCGTGTTCTTCCTGATCGGTCAGGTGTGGCAGGCCCACTGGAGCCTGCGGGCGGCGGCGCTCATCGCCGTACTCGTGCTGGTGCTTCCGGCGGGCCGATGGATGATCCAGCTCATCCAGGCATAGTTGCGGTGATTCATCGGCGGCGCGTACATGACCGTGCCGGGACACGACGCCCGGGCCGTCTACGAACCGGTGGCCGGCGGTGATCCGGATGTGTGGCATTACGGCGGATCGATCGGCTGAGGTGCGGCCCGCTACAGTTCCGATCATGAGCGGGACCACGCCGGCGGTGGCCCGGGTCGCGCACGGCACCCTACAGCGGCTGCGCGCGTTCCTGACCGCCGAGAAGAACCGCGCCGGCGAGCTGCTGGCCGGGACGGAACCGACGCCCGGCGCTGACGCCGCGCTGCGGGCTGAGGCCTGCACCCGCATCCGCCAGCGCTTGGAGCGGCTGCGGGAGCGCGGGGACCTGCTGGACACGGTCGACGCCGCGCTCACCCACGGGATCCGGGTGGAGCTGGCGGGACGGGGCTGGGATCACCATTGGCCGCCGGTGCAGGCCGGCCCACTACGAGCGCCTGGCCGCACCCATCATCCCGCCGGGAGTGGTCTGGCGGGCCGGGCTGGACAGAGCCCTGCCCCCGGAGTCCGGGTGACGGGACACCGGACGCCACTCACCAACCTGCTCTCCCTCTGACCTGGGCTCTTTCGATGGCGGCATCGGCGGCGGTGGGCCTGCAGCCAGTGCTGGACCCACGGTTCAAAAGCCTTCGACGGAGACGGGTGGCAGAGGCCGGCTCCTGCCTGAGGCGACATCGACGGTGCCTCGATAGATGCGGGTATGGCCCTCACCACTGACGAGAGTTCCGTACTGACCACGGATGTGCAGGGCTGGGCCTCGAAGTCAAATGGTGGAAATCAGCTCGAAGGAAACCAGGAGCGGCGCGGTGCTCTTCGTACCGCTCCACCATCAAACATCCACAGGGCGCCACCTCCTGATGAGGGTGCCAGACCACGAGGAGACCACCATGGCCACCAGCAAACCCGCATCCCGTGACCGCACCAAACGCCGCCTCCTGCGGGCGCTGGGCGTCGTCTTGGCGCCCGTCACCGCGATCGTCGTGATGGCGGGGCCCGCCTTCGCCGAGCAGCGGGCGTGCACCACCCGGCCCACCCACAACGTGTGCCTGACCATTTACCCGCTCGACGACGGGAACTACAAGGTCACCCTCGGGATCGACGTGCACATGAGCCAGCAGGACGCACAGGCGATCATCGATCGCCCTGGCGACCCGTTCACGGGCAGGGTGTTCGGATCCGACTCATCCAACGAACCCAAGCAGTTCCTCTTCGCCGTCCCCCTAGACAGAGACACGGTCATCGCCACGGCGGAATTCGGGCTCAGCGCCGGGTTCAGCACCATTGTGTCCCCCGACCAGCTCAACGAGGACAACAGCCCCGGCAACCGCGTCGACGAAGTATTCGGCCGGGTCAGGCTCATCGAGCGAGCGGCCAGCAGGGACTTCAACACCCCCGAGATCCACAACACCTTCTAGCGAAAGGCGATGACGAACGCGCTCGCACGGCCCCTTCCTCCATGCTCGCACCGCTGACCAGGGATCGCGGGCTTCAAGCGACCTGACCAAGCCCTACCAGCGAGTCGTTCTGCATAGAGGCGTCGTGGAAAGAGCGGGGTCCCGGGACAGAGCCGGCGGGCTCCGCGCACCCTCCGCCGACAGGTGTTCATACGGTGACCACGACCTTGCCCCTCGCGTGCCCCCGTTCGAGATAACGGACGGCCTCGGCGGTCTCATCCAGTGAGTAAGTCCGGTCGATGACGGGAGTGACCTTCCCCGACTCGATGAGCTCGCTCATGACGGTGAGATCGTCGGCGCTGGGGTGGGACAGGAAGAACGTCGTCCGGGGTGTCACCATGACCTTGACGATTCCGAGCACCGGCCCGATCCACTGCCCCTTCGACGGCGCGCCCTCCACGAAGACACCCGTGGGCTCGAGCACCCGCCGGATCGCCCGGATGCCGTGATTGGCGACCAGGTCGAGCACCACGTCGTACCGCTTCCCGGCACGCGTGTAGTCCTCCTTGGTGTAGTCGATAACGTGGTCGGCGCCGATCGAGCGGACCAGCTCCGTGTTGCCGGTGCCGCACACCCCGGTCACCTCCGCCCCCATAGCCTTGGCGATCTGCACCGCGAACGTCCCCACGCCGCCGGAAGCCCCGTTGATCAGCACCCGGTGCCCGAGCCGGACCCGGCCCTTGTCACGTAGCGCCTGGAGTGCGGTGAGCGCCGCCACCGGGACGGCCGCGGCCTGCTCGAACGTCAGCCCGCCCGGCATCTTGCACAGCATGCCGTTCTGACGCAGACAGGCGTACTCGGCCAGGCCCGTCGTGCCCGGTACGAGGTCCAGGCCGCAGCCGCCGTAGACCTCGTCCCCCGGCCGGAAGGCGGTGACGTCGCGGCCCACCGACTCGACGACGCCCGCTAGGTCGGCGCCCAGGGCGGTGTGCTTGGGACGGGTCAGGCCCATCTGCAGACGGACGAAGTACGGCTCGCCCCGCATGTTGTGCCAGTCCAGCGGGTTGACGGAAGCAGCGCGTACGCGGATCAGCACGTCGTCGGCCCCGACGGCGGGTATGTCGGCGTCCTGCAGTCGCAGCACCTCGGGCGGGCCGTAGGCGTGGTAGCGGATGGCTTTCACGATTCCCAGGGTGCGGACAGGCATCGGGTCCACGAAATCACGTGAATTCGTGATTTGCAGAGTAGTGTCCGAGCCACCATGGCCAGACCCCCGCGCCGCCCGGGCAACCTGCCCGCCGAGGCGACCAGTTTCATCGGCCGCCGTCGCGAGCTCGCCGCGGTCAGGAGAAGCCTCGCCGAGGCCCGCCTGGTCAGTCTCGTCGGGCCGGGCGGAGTCGGTAAGACGCGCCTGGCGTTGCGGGCGGCGGGCGATCTCGGACGCGGGTTCCCCGCGGGCGCATGGCTGGTGGAGCTGGCCGAGGTGCGCGATTCCGCGCTGGTTGGCGATGCCGTCATGGCAGCCCTGGACCTGCGGAGCCAGGCCGCGGTCGAGCCGCCGGCGGTGCTGACGGCGTACCTGCGGGACAAGAGGCTGCTGCTGGTGGTCGACAACTGCGAGCACCTGCTCGCGGCGACGGCCCGGCTGGTTGCGGAGGTGATGCGGGCGGCGCCGGGCGTACGGGTGATCGCGACCAGCAGGGAGCCGCTGTCGGTGCCCGGCGAGCACGTGGTGCCCGTGCCGCCGCTCGATCTGCCCGCGCCGCCCGCCCGCCCGCCGCTGGCGGAGCTGCGGCAGAACGAGGCGGTCATGCTGTTCACGGAGCGGGCCGCGGCGGCGTCGGGCACGTTCGAGCTGACCGCGGCGAACCAGGCGGCGGTGGCCGGTCTGTGCCGCCGTCTCGACGGCCTGCCGCTGGCGATCGAGCTGGCGGCCGTGCGGACGCGGGTGTTGTCCGCCGAGCAGATCCTCGACCGCCTCGACGACCGGTTCGGGCTGCTCACCGGTGGCGGGCATGCGCTCCCGCGCCACCAGACGCTGCGCACCACCATCGACTGGAGCCACGATCTGCTGGATCCGGCGGAGCAGGCGTTGCTGCGGCGGCTGTGCGTCTTCGCCGGCCGGTTCACGCTGGAGGACGTCGAGGCGGTCTGCGCGCAGGAGGGCCCGCCCGCGCTGGACCCGCTGTCGTCGCTGGTCGACAAGTCGCTGGTGATGAAGGAGGACGCGGGAGACCTGGCCTGCTACCGCCTGCACGAGACGATGCGTGAGTACGCCGTGCTCAGGCTGCGCGAGGCCGGCGAGGAGGAGGCGGTCGGCCTGCGGTTCGCCGACTACTACACCGCGCGCTGCCTGCGGGCCGCGCCGCAGGTTCGGCGGCGGCTGGCCGATTGGCTCGACTGGATGGACCTGGAGATCGACAACGTACGCGCGGTGCTGCGGGGATGCGCGACCGGTGAGGGCGCGGCGCGCGGCATGGACCTGGTCTACGCCATCGGCTACTACTGGATCACCCGCGCGCTCAAGGAGGGGATCCGGTGGGCCGAGGAGTTGCTCGCCTGCGAGGGCGCCGGGCCGGCCGAGCGGGCCAGGGCCGCCTTCATGCGCGGTTTCCTGGCGGTGCTGCAGTCGGACGCGGCGAGCGCCGGCCCCGCGCTGGACGAGGCGGTGGCCGGGGCCGAGGAGGCGGGGCTGCCGTCCGTGCTGGCGCAGTCGCTGTCACTGGCGTCGATGGCGGCGAGCATGACGGGGGATCATGCGGCGGCCAGGCGGCTGGGTGAGCGGGCCCGTGCCGTCGTGGAAGGGCTGGACGATGACGCGGCCATGCTCATGTTCCTGCAGTCGCGCGCGCTGAACGGCCTCTTCGAGGGCGATCTCGACACGGTCGCGGAGGCGGCGGCGGAGGGTGTTCGCCTCGGCCGGGAGACCGGTGACCTCTACAGCCTGGACATGATGCTGCTGAACCTGGGCGTCGCCAAGTTGATCGCGGGCGCGCTCGACGAGGCGGAGCCGCTGCTGGCGGAGGCGCTGCGGGTCGCGTACCGGATCGACGACCGGGTGGGGCAGTACGTGCTGCTCGACGCGCTGGGCTGCGTCACGGCCGGTTCCGGGCGGGCGCGGCGGGCGGCGCTGCTGATGGGGGCGGCCGAGACCGTGCGTGCGGAGGCCGGGGCGAGCGTCCTGCCCTTTCTCCCGCCGCTGCTGGCCCGGGTCGAGGAGACGGCCAGGGCGGAGCTGGGGACGGCGGCGTTCGAGGACGAGTACGCGGCCGGAAGGCGTCTGAGCAGGGACGCCGCGATCGGGCTGGCGCTCGGTGAGCCTGTGCCACCCACCGGGGCGCCGGACGAGACGCCGCTCGGCAAGCGGCAGGCGGAGGTGGCGCGGCTGGTCGCCGAGGGGCTCAGCAACAGGCAGATCGGCGAGCGGCTGTTCATCTCGGAGCACACGGTGGACAGCCACGTGCGGGCGATCATGAACAAATTGGGGTTCAACTCGCGGGCGCAGATCGCCGCCTGGACGGCCTCCTCCGGCTCCTAGTCCCGCACGCCGCCTGTCGTCCACCAGGCGCTTGTTGACGGAGAACGTCAGCGCGCCCGGGATCTCGGCGGTTGGCGGGCTCTACCACCGTGCCTCCACGCGCCGAACCGAGTCCGAGGATCCACACCCGACCGGTCCGGGTGCCACCACCGCGACCCGGTGTGCGGTCTCCTCGACGGTATGCAGCTTGTCGCCGAGGAGGCGGGCAGGGTCGGATCCCGAGTCGTTGAGCAGCTTCTCCAGGTTCTCGATGAGTGCCTCGGCGGCGTCGTCACCGTCGTCACACCGGCACAAGATGTCGTCGCGGGGATCGGTCAGAAAGCGCTCGATCGCAGAGTCCAGCTTTTCGGCCAGCGGCTGAGCCTGCGCGGCCACCGATACCGGCTCGGGGGCCTCGCCGACGGCCATGCGTCGCAGCCCGTCGGGCAGCCGGCGCTGAGCGTCGCGGAGCCGGATCAGACTGGCGTCGGTGAACTCCTCCTGCAGTACCTCGACCTCGGTACGGATGACGTACGGTGCCTGCACCGCCTGCAACTGGCCGGTGATCTGCACGCCGACGCACGACAGCCCGTCCGCCTGGCGCTGGGACAGCACCGCCGACCACACCGCCAGGCCGCTGAGCGCGACCACGGCCAAGGCGACCCCGGCGACGGCCAGGCGGGCCATCACGTTGGACGTGCTGACTGCGGCGCTGGCCGGCGCGCTGGACGCCCACAGCGCGGTGCCGCCGCACCGCCGGCGGCGGGCGCTGGCGGCGGAAGTCCACGCCTTCATCCTGACCAACCTCGGTGATGCGCACCTGAGCCCGGACGCGATCGCCGCAGCGCATCACATCTCACTGCGCTACCTGCACCGGCTCTTCCACGACGACGGGCACACCGTCGCCGGCTGGATCCGCCAACGCCGCCTGCAGCGGTGCCGACGCGACCTGGCCGACCCCCGGCTGGCCGCCCACACCATCAGCTCGATCGCGGCCCGGTGGGGGTTCACCAGCCCCGCGCATTTCAGCCAGGCCTTCCGCAGCGCCTACGGCCTGTCACCACGCCAGTTCCGCCGCCAATGCGCGACAGTGCACGCAGACTAAAGAACTGTGCACGCATGTGAAAGACACCTCCCGGCCGTGGCGTGCACCCTTTAGTAAGCAAATCCCAAAGAGAACCACACGAAGGAAGGCCACCGCAGCGAAAGCGCGAGTCGCGCAGTCGTCGCAGGCGAGATTGCCTAGGTGTGAAGCAGCGCCCGGGGTGACGACCCGGTTGTGGTGACCCATCCGTCATCGTGCATCGGCGGACTCGGCAACAGGGAACGGAGGAACGGAGGTCAATTCCGCTCGCTCATTTACTTCCCTACCGCGGAGGTGAAGCGAGCTCGACGAAGAGAGATAAAAACATCCATTGCAACCTTGCCTGCACAAACGGCAAGGGGCAGTGCCGCACTGAGGCGGCAGAAGGGAAATGAGAACTAAGATGCGTACCTGGCGGAAACTGTCCACACTCGCGACCGTGGCCACGCTGGCCGGAGGACTCGCGCTCACCGGGACCTCGGCGGCGGTCGCCAAGGAGAATGCGGCTCAGAAGAACGCCCCCGCGACGGCCTACGCCGCAGAAAACAGTGGCTGCAACGGCTGGGCCTGCGTAAAGATCATAGGGAGCGGTGGCCGCGTGGACAAGATCCAGGCCTATACGAACTTTTGGGCGGTGCTTAGCTTCTACGGCCACTTCCGTATCTGGGGTCCCGGATTCGCCTATAACACTCCCGACAAGAGCAACCCTTACTCGCTTATCCACTCCAAGGACATCGGCCGTAACTACGCCAACGGCAGCAAGTTCTGCGTTGAGGCCTATCAGAAGAATTCTGACGGCTCGTACACGCGCAGGGGGCTTCCCTGTGTCTACACCCCGATATCATAGAGGGGCTCAATCCAGGAAGCTCACCTGGGCGGAAGCCACCCCGCCGTGACAGGCGCACATGCAGCAGAAGGTCCCCGCCGGATCATCGACCGGTTGGGGCCTTCTTGCTGTGAGCCGTGCCTGTGGCTCACGGCGGAGGCCAGGCTCTGTACCCACAAGGGTCCCAGACTGGTGGGCTCGCTTATTCAACCCGACGCGGCCGCCCATCCTCAACCTGTCGTTTTCGCATCCCATTGATTACTTATAGTGATCGATGGGGGTGTGGAGTGACCGACGACCTGCGGGGAGCGACAGAGACTGGCCCGCCGGCCCGCGGTACCGCAGGGGAGATCACCGCGCTGCGGTCGGCTGTACCCGCTCGGCAGCCGGGGCAGCGGCCAGGCTCACCGCCCGCAGGGCAGCGGTCTGGTCCGGGTCCGGCGGGCCGAGAACGTCGTGCGGGCCCGCCTGCCGCTCGCCCGCAGGGGCAGGCGCCTGTTTCGTCGGGCACAGGCAGTACCCGCGCTCGACGATCAACCGGCCCCGGATCGGGGTGTAGGCGACCGCATCACCCGCCAGTACCACCCGGGAGCACGAGCGGCACGTCACCGACTCGGGAATCTGCATACCGCCTCCTGCCATCCACGAGAAGTCACCCTCCCGCGGTGCGTTCGTCCCCGGGTAAAACCTCCCGGCCTGATGAGTGTGACGGATCCCCAGCAAGAACACCTACCCCTCACAGCAGCCGGTTCCCCACAGTTGCCGGGTACGGTCCCGGACACGAGCGCGGCCACGCACCATGGCAGGCACCCAGCGGCCAGAGCAGAGATGGTGCGCGCCCGGTTGATGTCAATGAGGCCGTTCCGAGGAGGGCGATGGATGGCTCACCGGGCATCCGACGGGTCCGTACTCAGACGCCTGGAGGAGCATGGCGGGCCAGCTTGACCGCGGAGATCAGCAGAATGACGGCAAGGAGGGGGATAAGGACCAGGCCGGGGATGAGGCCGAGCAGCAAGCCGCCCAGCAGCATGCCGGTGATCGACCCTGCGGTCATGACCGCGATGAAGCGCAGGTTGGCGCCCAGGACGGCGAAGCTGCCGTCGCGGCTGTAGCGGGCGAAGGCGACCAGCATGGTCGGCAGGGACACCAGCAGCGACAGGCCGGATGGAGCGAGAAGATCGCCGTGCGCATCCCGGTGGAGCTGGCGACGCGGGTGCAGGCGGCGTGCTGGCACACCTCAGCCGAACCGATCGCCGCGCTGCGCGCCTGGCGGGCCGCACATCCCGGGCCGCTGATCGATCCGGAGCTGCCGGCCCACTACGAGCGCCTGGCCGCACCGATCACCCCGCCGGGAGTGGTCTGGCGGGCCGGGCTGGACAGAGTCCTGCCCCCGGAGTCGTGACGGTTCTCCCAGGTCCGGCCTGACAGCCGGATACGCCCCTTACTGCTAGCTAGCTGGCTTAAAGCATGCAGGTCACAGCGTTGCCAGTAGACAGGTCGGGATCCCCTTTCGGCGTCCTGGCCCTCGTTCCCGGTGGACCGGCGCCGACGCAGGAGGCGACCGGTCCGGCGATCGCCCCCGGCCCCGGTCCGACTTGGGCGGGTTGCGGCGCGGGCTGCGGACGGATGCGGGGGAGCCGACCGCAGGCGGCGGCTGGGCGGCGCGCTGAGCCTTCTCCGCTTTGGCCTCGGTGCCCGGCGGCGCCTGGCGCAGGGCGAGTTCGGCGCGCACAGCCTGCAGCTGGCGGCGAGCCTCGGTCAGGATGGCCGCGGACCTCGGCCTCCCAGTCGGCGACGTACTCATCGGCCTGCCGGGCGGTCCGCCGGGCGGCGGGCAGGGCCTGCTCGGCGGCTGCGGCCTTCTCCAGGTCGGTACGTTGGGCCTGCAGGGCGGTGGCCATCGGGCCGCGCCCGGTACGGGCGGCCTCGGTCAGTTCCTCGTTGCGGAGTTCGGTGCGCACCAGCCCGTCGAGGTCGGCCTCGACGCGCGTGGCCAGGGCCCGCAGACGGGCGGTGGGCACCTGGCCGTGCGGGCGCTTGGTCCACGGGACCAGCCCGGCCACCTGGCCGGCGAAGGCCTCGCCGCGATCGGCCAGGTGGCCCGACGGCGCTCCCCGCACCCTGGCTGAGGTGGAAGGCCGTCCACATCAACACGAGTACGGCCGAGCACAGGACCGCCCACCATGCCCACTGGTCCGAGGGAATCCCCTGCTCCCAGTCCGGGTGGATCCAGGACGGAACGATGAGCCAGAAAGACAGGAACGACAACGGGACCAGAGCCCGAACAGGCGCACCCACAGTCGGATGCGCCACTCCCGCACGCCCCCGCCCGTCTCCGCCGTCGCGTCATGACCGTGCACCTCCGCCTCCGTTCACACGGACGCCGGGATCTGCCGAACCGGCCGGTCTTACCAGGTCCGCCACCTCCCGGTGCCTGCGGTGGAAGGTTAACCGGTAGCGTCTGTCATCGGGGGTGACCACTAGGACGTCCACCGGCGAATCCTCGTTCCCGCGTCCGGGGAGCGTGACCTCCGCTCCTGTCAGCGGCACCGTACGACGGTTCGTCCCGCACTCCCTGTCGATTGAGAATACGACCTGCTCCTCCGACACGGTCAGGAATCCCCGGTGTGACACTCCGGCGTCGGGGGGAGCGGGGCTGGAGGGGGACGGAAGCTGCTCGAACCATCCCTCGGCCATCACTGATCCGTCCGACCGGCGGATCGGCGGGCCGAAACAGGTCTCGGCCAGCCACCGCATCCCAAGCCGGATCCAGGACAGGATCGGAGATAGGAGCCGGGACAGGACGCGGGACACGATCCATTGCCAGAGCCCTTCGAACAGGAAGAGGACGAGAACGACCCCACTGCCGAGCAGAGCGATTGCGGAGAGCCAGCCAAATCTCCGGGTCCCCTCGGTGACTGGTCGAGTGACAGGCACGATGATCACCTCCTGCCCGCTCAACGCGTTCGCCCCCATGCCGGTTCCTCACGCCGGATCTTCCATTCCGTGCGGTCCCGCCCGCCGTGATCCGGTAGGACCACGCCATCGGCGTCAAGGTCTCCGTCGGCGTCGTCCACAAGACCCTCGCAGCCGCCAAAAGACTCATAAGCCGATCCGACGACCACCCGGATCCGAACGGCCAGTGACGCTAAGCCGGGCCCGCCGGACTCCTTATCGTCACTGGCCGTTCGGTTGCTGCTCAAACCCCGACACCCCCAGATGTGTGCCCGATATGCCGGGTTTCTGGGGTGCGTTAAGCGGGCATTACCGCAGGTCGATGTCGATGCTGCTCTCGGTGAAGACGGCGAGCAGATATTGCAGGTCGATCGCCGGGCCCCAGGTCCGCGGGGTGTAGGCGGGGCGGTCATAGCCCGGCACGAGGTGGCGGCGGGCCCCCTCGGCGTGGCGCCGGATGAGCCGGAACGGCGGCCGGGCGCCCCACCGGCCGCGCAGGCAGTCATCGAGCGCGGCGAGGTTCCAGCCGAAGTAGCCGCCGGGACCGTTGATCGCCTCGCCCAGGGCGCAGTAGAAGCCCTCGATTGCACCGGTGGGCGCGGGCGTTCCCGGAAGACCGAGGGTGCGTCGACAGGTACCCAGGGCTTGGCCGTCACGGTCGGTCAGCGTGAAGGCTTGGGCGGCCGGTGGCTGCGCCGGGGGCCAGCCGTCTTCCGGCAGGATGCGCAGATGCCCGCGTAGCTCGAGGTCGATGAGTCCCGGCCCCGCCGCCGAGGGGCGCTGGCCGAGCACCGTGACATCCAGCAGCTCTTCCATGCACGAGCAGCCGGGATCGTACGGCTGACAGTCAGCTGGCGGCCGCTGCGGGTCGTGGATCGGATCCAGCACGATGTCGCCCAGCCAGGCCCGGTCGGAGGCCGAGCGGGCGGTGTTCGCCTACATCGAGGGGTTCTACAACCCTCGGCGCCGTCATTCGGCCAACGGTCAGCTCAGCCCGGCCGAGTACAAGCGCCGACAGGCACTCAAGAACGTCCACCAAGACGGTTATGCTGCCGCGTAGCCGCAAGCCCTGATGTGTCTACCGAACCGGGGCAACTTCATGCCTACCTGCCCGCGACGAGTGTCCCTCGTCTGGCCGGGCAGCTCGACTACACACTCACTGAGGTGATTTCAGCGAATGGCCGGTAGATGGTTGTGCTCAAAATGAGTGAGGTCAAGCGCGGCGCGGGCGATGTCGCCGATTCCGCCAGGGCTGGGAGTGACGCGCTGGAGAGTTCGCCAGAGGTCTTTGAGCAGGGGAAATCCGCGTTCGCCGAGACAGCGCAGGGCCCGTAGAAGCCGGTTGTAGGTGCGGTTGTCCGGGCTGAGGATCTGATGGTCGGAGAGTTGTTTGATCGGCGTGTGGATGCCGATGCCAGCGCCGTCGTAGCCGCTGTCGGCGAGGGGGGCAAGCCGCGGGCGGCAGCGGCGTACAGCGCGCCCAGGACGTTCGCACGGGCAGCCGTCAGATCATGGCCAGAACCGGGTTCGACCTCGGCGATCCACAAGGGCAGCCCATCCGGTGTCGACAGCGCTTGCAGGTTGCCGGCGTGCTGGTGAGCCTTGCCCGCGTACCAGACGTCGATGGGCTCGCCCTTTGGTGAGAGCTCTTCTACCGGGGCTCCACCTCTGTTTGAGGCCTTCGACGACTCCTCCCGAAAGGCCCGGAACGCCACCATGGGCGTCCAAGAAATCCACATTCACTCAGTCGCTGGTCCACGGCGTCCACCGACTCCCCAGGCGGCGGCCGCGGGCCAGGGCGCGGTTCTGGCCCATATGTCGAAATGGGGGCCAGAACCTAGGTCGCCGGTGTGGACCTACCGGGGTTCGGCCACCCAGATGGGGCCATGGGCCAAGGGCCAGTAGGTGGAGCTGGAGGAGGGCCGGGTCAGCGAGGGTGGAGATGATGCCGGCGATGCCGCAGACTCAGTTGGGGAGGTGGGCAGGGTCCGCCTCCCCAACCGCGGCCGGTCTCAGGCCTGGCCGAGAACCTCCGCCGTCTCGGCGGGTGCGGGTTCGGCGACCGGTGGCTGTCTGCGGAGGGCCGCCAAGGCGAGTACGGCCAGGGCCAGGGCGGCGACCGCGCCGATCCCGGCGACGAGGTTGAGGCCTGCAGTGAACGCCTCCCGGGCGGAGGCGAGTACGGTTTCCGCCTGGGCGGGCGGAAGATGTGCGACGGCGGTGACCGCGGCCTCGATCGAGTCGCGGGCGGCGGAGGCCGCCTCCGACGGGAGGCCGGCGGGAAGCGCGGCAGGCACGGCCTGACGGTAGACGGCGGCTCCGACGCTGCCCAGGACGGCCACGCCCAGGGCCAGGCCGAGTTCGGTGCTCGTTTCGGACATGGCCGCAGCGGATCCGGCCTTCTCGGGCGGGGCGGAGCCGACAACGAGGTCGGTGCCCAGCGCCATGACCGGGCCCTGGCCGACGTAGACGACGACGATGCCGGCGATCAGGAGGGGGAGCCCGGCTGCCTGGTCGAGCAGGGCCAGAAGGAGGAAGCCGGCCGCCGATACCGCCAGAGACCAGGCGACCACGACCCGCTCACGCAGCCGCCGTACCAGGATGGGGGCGGCCAGGGAGGTGAGGATCATGGCGACCGACGAGGGCACCAGCCACAGGCCCGCCGTAAGGGGGGACAGGCCCTCGACTCCCTGGAGGAACCGCGTGACGAACAGGTAGGTTCCGGCGGTGGCGGCCAGGCCCAGAAGCAGGACGAGCAGGGCGCCGGTGAGAGCGCGATTCCGGAAGAGCGTCACGTCAAGCACCGGGTCGGCGAGCCCGCGCTGCCGCCGCCAGAACACCACTCCGGCGGCCAGACCGGCCAGAACGATCCCGCCGCTCAGGACCGGGTCGCCCCCGTGGGACAGCAGCTTGACGCCGTACACGATCGTCAGCATGGCGACCAGGGAAAGCACGACGCTGACCAGGTCGGGCCGACCTGCGGTGGTGTCGCGGAACTCCGGGAGCAGCAGCGGCCCGCCCACCAGCAGCAGCGCCATCACCGGCACGGCGATCAGGAACGCCGCCCCCCACCCGAACGATTCCAGCAACGCCCCGCCGACCACCGGCCCCAGGGCGACTCCGCCGGACATGCTCGCCGCCCAGATGCCGATGGCGGTCCCCCGCTGGCGTGCGTCCCGGAACATGTTGCTGATCAGCGCCAACGTGGAGGGCATCAGCGTCGCCCCCGCAATCCCGAGCAGCGCCCGGGCGGCGATCAGCGCCTCCGCGCTGGGAGCGTGCGCAGCGGCCACCGATGCCATGCCGAACGCCCCCGCTCCCCACATCAGCAGCCTGCGTCGCCCGATCCGATCGCCCAGCGTCCCCATCGTCACGAGGAATCCGGCGATCATGAACCCGTAGACGTCGGTGATCCACAACATCTGCTCGCCGCTGGGTCGTAGATCGGCCGCCAAACGCGGCACTGCGAGATAAAGCACTGTGACGTCCATGGCCAACAGCAATGTGGGCAGGGCCAGCATCGCGAGCCCGGCCCACTGTCGCACCCCAGCGACATCCGGTCGCCGACCTGCGACTTCTCGTTTAGATGGCGATGTCATGCGGCCAAGCTAAACTGTCACATTGATGTGATAGTCAAGCCGCACGCCGGAGGAAACATGCGCATCGGGGAACTTGAGCGCCGCACTGGGGTCAACCGGCGCCTCCTGCGTTACTACGAGGAGCAGGGCCTCCTCCACCCCGAGCGCGAACCCAGCGGCTACCGCGAGTACGCCGAATCGGACGTCGCAACCGTCCGCCACATCCGCAACCTGCTCGCCGCCGGACTGTCCACGACCACCATCGCTGACCTGCTGCCCTGCATGGGCAAGGACGGCGATGCTCTCATCGCCGACTGCCCCGAACTCCTGCTCGACCTCCACCGCGAACGCGCCCGCATCGAGGCCGCCATCCACGAACTGGAGAGCGCCCGCACCACCCTGGACGCGGTCATCGCCACCGCACCCCCCGAGGCCGAGCGGGCCGCCCGCGCCATGCTCGCCCCGGCGACCTGACGGATCTGGTACGGCAGGCGCACGGGCTGCTGGTGCTGGCCATCACCCACCGCAAGGGCGGCCTGTCACGGGTTTCCGCCGCCAAGCCCGGCCGCTCCAGCGAGATCACCGCCGCCCGCCACAACTATCGGCGAAAACGATCCTTCTAGGGGTGTCGACTCGCGGAACGGAGTGCCCGTCACCGGCTCGTGGTCACATGTCCCAGGTGACCGGGAGGCTCTTGACCCCGTAGATGTCGGCGATCTCCGGGCGCAGGGCAACCTCTTCGGCCGGTACGGCCAGGCGCAGCGCGGGGAAGCGGTTGAGGAGCGCGGGGAGCGCGACCCGCAGTTCGACGCGGGCGAGCTGCTGGCCCAGGCACTGGTGGATACCGTGGCCGAAGGCCAGGTGGCCGCCGTCCCGCCTGCGCAGGTCGAGCACGTGGGGGTCGGGGAAGCGCTCGGGGTCGCGGTTGGCGGTGTTGTACGACAGGATGACCGTCATACCGGCCGTGATGGTGTGGCCGCCCAGTTCGACGTCCTCCAGCGCGACCCTATGGAACTGCTTGGCGACGCTCAGATACCGCAGCAGCTCTTCGACGGCCTGGTCGGCGAGCGCAGGTTCGGCGCGCAGTGCGGCCAGTTGGTCCGGGTTGCGCAGCAGCGCGAAGGTGCCGAGCGCCAGCATGTTCGCGGTGGTGTCGAACCCGGCCGCCAGCAGGATCAGGGCCATCCCCTGCAGTTCCTCGTCGGTCAGGTCGCTGTCGAGTAGGTCGCTGAGCACGTCGTCGGTGGGATCGGCGCGCTTGGCGGCCACCAGCTCGGCGAGGTAGCGCTGGGTCGCGGCGTAGGCCGCGATCAGCTCCTCGTCGCTGACCTCTCCGCCGAGGAACTTGTCGATGTTCTCCTGGAAGAAGCCCCGGTCCGCATACGGCACGCCCAGCAGCTCGCAGATCACGAGAGTGGGGATGGGCTTGGCGAATGCGGTCACCAGGTCCACCGGCGGTCCGGCCTTCTCCATGGCGTCCAGGTGGTCGGCGGTGATCTGCTCGATGCGTTCGGTGAGCAGTCGCATCCGCCGTGCGGTGAACTTGCCGACCAGCGGTTTGCGGTAGCGGCTGTGCTGCGGCTCGTCCATGAGAAGGAACTCGCCGGGCGACGCCGGGGGGACCTCGATCTCACCGTAGTCGATCAGCGGGTGGTGGCGCATGAGTTCCTTGCGCGAGCTGAATCGCGGGTCGGCCAGGACCGAGCGGACCAGGTCGTAGCCGGTGACCAGCCAGCCCTGGTGACCGCTGGGGAAGGGGAAGCGACTGATCGGGCCGTGCTCACGGGCCTCGATCAACTCTGCTGGCGGGTCGAAGGGACAGCCGGGCTGACGCGCCGTCGGCATCGCTGTGAGGGTGTGGACAGAATCGTTCATGACCGTTCCTTTCGATGTGCAGGCACGCGGCCGATCTAGGAGATCTTGCGGCGGTAGGTCCTCATGGCGAAGGCGTAGGCGACGACGAGGATGCCGACACACCAGGCCAGGGCGATCCAGATGTCGGTGCCGACCGGCTGCTGGGTGAACAGGGCGCGGATGGCGTTGACGATGGAGGTCACCGGCTGGTGTTCGGCGAAGGCGCGCACCGGGCCGGGCATGGTGGCGGTGGGCACGAAGGCCGAGCTGAGGAAGGGCAGGAAGATGAGCGGGTAGGAGAACGCGCTCGCGCCTTCCACGGTCGTGGCCGACAGGCCGGGGATGACGGCGATCCAGGTCAGTGCCAGGGTGAACAGGATCAGGATGCCCGCCACCGACAGCCACGCCAGCACTCCCGCCGCTGAGCGGAAGCCCATCAGCAGGGCCACGCCCATCACGACCCCGAGCGAGATCACATTGGCGACCAGTGAGGTCAGCACGTGCGCCCACAGCACCGACGACCGCGCGGTCGGCATCGACTGGAAGCGCTCGAAGATGCCGCCCTTCATGTCCATGAACAGCCGGTAGGCGGTGTAGGCGATGCCAGAGGCGACCGTGATGAGCAGGATGCCGGGCAGCATGTAGTCCACATACGAGTCCGCTCCTGTGTTGATCGCGCCGCCGAACACGTAGACGAACATCAGCATCATGGCGATCGGCATGATCGCGGTCGTGATGATGGTGTCCGGGCTGCGGGTGATGTGGCGCAGGGATCGTCCCAGCAGGACGGTGGTGTCGCCGAAGAAATGCTTGCTCATCGTTGTTCCCTATGCCTTCGTGCCGACGAGGGTGAGGAAGACGTCCTCCAGGGTCGGCTGCTTTTCGACGTATTCGATCTTGGCGGGCGGCAGCAGCTGTTTGAGCTCTGCCAGGGTGCCGTTGACGATGATCCGGCCCTCGTGCAGGATCGCGATCCGGTCGGCGAGGTGTTCGGCCTCGTCCAGGTACTGCGTGGTGAGCAGCACCGTCGTGCCCCGGTCGGCGAGTTCCCTGACGGCCTGCCAGACCTCGATGCGCGCCTGGGGGTCGAGCCCGGTCGTCGGCTCGTCGAGGAAGATGACCGGCGGATCGCCGATCAGGCTCATCGCGATGTCGAGGCGGCGGCGCATACCGCCCGAATACGTCGCCACCTTCCGCGCGCCCGCCTCCGTCAGCGAGAAACGCTCCAGCAGGTCATCGGCGATCTTGCCTGGATTCCTGAGGTGCCGCAGCCGGGCGACCAGCACCAGGTTCTCCCGTCCGCTGAGGATCTCATCCACCGCGGCGAACTGTCCGGTGAGGCTGATGGACTCGCGCACGTCCGCGGCCTGCGTGGCGACGTCGAAGCCGTTCACGCGGGCGGTGCCCGCGTCGGCCTTGAGCAGCGTGGACAGGATCTTCACGACCGTGGTCTTGCCCGCGCCGTTGGAGCCGAGCAGGGCGAAGATGCTGCCCCGGGCCACGTCGAAGTCCACACCGCGCAGTACGTGCAGTTCCTTGTACGACTTCTCCAGGCCCTGCACCTGGATCGCCGGGGCTTGCTGTGTCGTCATCACTTGGTCCTGTCTTGTGGTGGGGTGTCGTCGCCGGCGGCGCGGGCGACGGCGCTGGTGAAACGGTTGCGTTCACGGGCCCGGTACTGGCCGAGGGGGTAGTTGGCCATGAACGCCTCGACGAACTCGATGGGGTCGTCGCCGAAGAGGTCGCGGATCGGGGTTCCGTCCGCCGCGCTCCGTTCGAGCAGGTCGGCGAGGTCCTCGTACATCGCCATCGCACCCGCGCCGTCCGCCGGCCCGAAGTGCATCAGGTAGCGCTCCAGCGCCTCGGCAGCCGTGCGGTAGTTCTCAGGAAGCTGCTTGACGCGCGCCTTGTACTGCCACCAGCGCTTCTTCTCCTCGAGCGACCCGGTGACCACCTCCAGGTATCGCAGGTAGCGGTTCTTCGGCTCGTTCGATCCTGTGGCCATGGCTATTTACCTCCTTCGCGGAGCTGTTCGAGCCGTTCTGCGAGGAAGCTCCAGGTCCTCCAGAACTCTTCGAGGTACTCCCGGCCCTGAGTGTTGAGGGAGTACACCTTGCGCGGCGGCCCCTTCTCGGACGGAACCTTCTCCACATCGACCAGGCCGCGCTGCTCGACCCGGACCAGCAGCGCGTAGATGGTGCCCTCGGCGATGTCGGAGAAGCCCTGACCCCGCAGCCACGCCGTGATCTCGTAGCCGTACGCGGGCCGGCTGGACAGGATCGCCAGGACGATGCCCTCCAGCGTCCCTTTGAGCATCTCCGTCGCCTGCTTGCCCATGGAAACGCCCTCCTTCATCTACTCAATGCTACTGACTACCAGTACAGAGTAACACTGACTACCGGTACCTAGCAACACCGAATAGTTGAAGCGTGACCCGGGACCGAAAGCGCATGGACGCGGGCGACTTGATCACTGCTCGTGGGCGAGCCCGCCGCCGCCCGCGCAGGGGAGGAGACGAGCTGCGTCAACCCACCGAAGATTTCGACCGCCGGCTTCGCCTCCGCAGCCGCGGCGGGAGTACCGGCGACCACGAGCGCTCCCGCGAATGCCGCAATCGCCGAACACCTCATGGCATCCACCATCACCGACCGCGCTGACACCGGACCGTCGCCGTGCTGACACGGTCGCCGGCGCGACACCGCACATCAGACCCGACCACCGCCGGGACCCCGCCAGCTGGCCGGGCGCGCAACATGAACCCGAACGTCACACCGCCGTAGTCGGCATAATCAGGTTCGTGTTCACGCGCCACCTGCCGTGAGAATCTACGAGCCCGCCGCTTTACGCGGCCGCCGACTTCAACTTCGCGCCCGAGGCCGGGCTGCCGGCGGACGCCTCACGGATGCTTCCGTTCAACGTCGCGTCCTGGTTCGAGGACCCGCTGGCCGATCCGCCCTCCATCCCCAAGACCCGCGTCTCCAAGCGGATGCGGGAGTACCGGTTCGTCGACGCCTTCGCCCGCCTGCACGAGCAGACCGGCGACGAACGCCTTCTCGCGCCGACCGGCCGGACCGACCGCACCAACTGGATCATGCTCTCCGAATCCCTGGCCCCGGGCCTGATTGACGGCGCCCTCCTGGACAGCCCGGCTGGCGCCAGCGACCATCATGGGCAGGCGTGGATCGCGTGTGACCGTCGCGGCCAGCAGCGGGACCGCCGCGGCGAACGCGCCGTCACCGATGGCGTTGATGCCCGTCGCCCACCACCGCCGCCCGTAGGCCACCGGCAGGCGCGATCCGGCGGCCGGTGGCGCATCCGGAACCCGCTCCACCTGCGGTGGCTGCGGTGGGCGTCCGACGAGCTCGCCACGCGCCCCTCGAGTCGTACCCGGCCCGCCCCACGTGGTGACCAAGAAGAGCACGTCCACCCAGACCACGGCGCGTTACCCCGCGCGGGGCGTCGGCGCGTTGTGGACCGCAGGAACCCAGCCGCCCGCGGACAGGGCGGTCCGGCTGCTCGGCCGGGCGCGCGCCGAACTGCTGGAATCCGGGCGCACCGTCGTGTACATGACGACCGCGCTCGGAGCGGGTGCGCGCCAGGCACTCCAGGGCGAGCCTGCCGCCTGCCGGGGCCGGCCGCTGGTTGGTCGCGGCGGCGGCCGTCCGGGAGCCGGCGGATCACCTCGCGGATCACCGATCCGCCTCCGGCGTCCAGGGCGACGGAGGAGACCATCCACCGCTCGGCCCGCGCCGGTAAGGCGCCTGCTGTCGTGCCTACCGAGCTTTCAGCGGTAGCGGGCCAGTTCCCACGGGTCGTGCGCGCAGAACACCTCGACCTCGCCCTGGTGGTCGCGCACCAACTCGCGCAGCCGCGCCTGGGTGCCGAGTCGCAGGTCGCGATGGACCTCCGAGCCGGTCTGGACGAGGTCCATCAACGGGTGCGGCTCCTTCGACGCCTCGATCTCGCGGTGGTAGTAGTAGGCGTCGCCGCAGTGCAGGAGCCACCGGTCGCCGTCGCGCACGGCGACTCCGGTATGGCCGGCGGTGTGCCCGCCGAGCGGGATCAGCTTGATCTCCGGCGGCAGCCCTTTCGGCTGCACCGCGGTGAAGCCGAACCATTCCTCCCCCGGCGCGGCAGGGTAGGTGACCCAGTCGGGGCCGTGAGCCCAGTGGGCGGGCCGGTAGCGGAAGCTGGGTGCCTGGGCCAGTGCCGCCTCGAGTTCGGCGGCCAGCACATGGACCCGTGCGCCGGGGAAGTCGGGAAGGCCGCCGCAGTGGTCCACGTCCAGATGGGTCACGATGATGTGGCGCACCTCGGACGGCGCGTGGCCGAGCCGGGCGATCTGGCGGACGGCCGCCTCCTCCTCATCCAGGGCGGGTTGGGCCATCTCGGCCCAGTCGGCACCGAGCGTGCCGCCCGGGTCACGGATATCGCCGAGGCCGAGTCCGGTCTCGACCAGTACCAGGCCGTCGGCGTCGGTTTCGATGAGCAGGCAGTGGTTCACCGCGGGTGCGGGCTGCGGACCGTCGTAGGTGGCCTCGATCGTCCGGACGGACCCGCAGTTCAGATGATGGATCTTCATGGCGTCTAGACTGCGACTTGAAGCGCGGTTCAAGTCAAGGGGCGTCGATGAACGAAGGCTCGCTGGATATCGCCGAGGTGGCGCGGCGGTCCGGGTTGGCGCCTTCGGCGCTGCGCTTCTACGAGAAGAAAGGACTGATCGTCTCTGCGGGACGCAACGGGCTCCGCCGCACCTATCACCCGGACGTGCTGGAACGCTTGGAACTGATCACGTGCGCGCGGGATGCCGGATTCTCGGTTGCGGAGATCGGCCGGTTCCTGGTGGCCCGATCCGGCGATCCGGACCTGCGTGTCCGCATGGCCGCCAGGGCCTGCGCCCTCGATGAGCAGATCGGCCGGCTCACCCGGCTGCGCGACAGTCTCCGGCACGCCGCCATCTGCGATCATGAGTCGATCGTCGAATGCCCCGACTTCAAACAGGCCATCGGCAACGAGCCCGCCGCCGGGCTCGTCCGCTCCTCCCACCGCGATCGGCTCTGCTGAAGATCTGAACTCCGAACAAGACCTAGATCATCTGGGGCCGGGTCGGGCCGGCGGGAGGTTTGTGGGGCCCGCGAGCACCGTAACGCAGCACAGAGGTGTCTCCGGCGTCGGCGGCCGCCCAGGCCAGGCGTTCGGCCCCATCGCAATCCCCGTGCTGCTCCCGAAGCCACGCAAGATCATGCAGAGCGGAGGCGTCACCTGATTTCGCGGCCGCCTGAGCCAGCTGTTCAGCACCTTCGTGGTCTGCGGCCCGCTCACGCAGCCGCGCCACGTTTTCAAGCCGAGGCCGCGCTGAAGGCTGGCCTTTGTGCGGGCATGTCCATCACCGTGTTCTGAACGCGGTCAGCTGTTACGGGCCGGGCGAAGGGTAGGGCGGGGCCAGGCTCCACACCCGCACCGTGCCGAGGTCGTTGCCGGAGACCGCCACGGGGCGGCCGTCCAACTGCGCCACCGCCACCGCATACACCGCCCCGGCATCCTCATCGTCGATGGTGAAGGGTTTGCCGATCGGCTTTCCGGTGGCCAGGTCCCACACCCGTACCGCACCGTCGTTGTCGCTGTGGCTGTCGTCGTCGCCGCCGGAGACCACCACCGGGCGGCCGCCCAGCTGTGCCGCCGCCACCGCTCTGACCCCCCGCTTGTGGCCGGTGAAGGGTTTGCCGATCGGCTTTCCGGTGGCCAGGTCCCGCACCCCCACCGTAGCGTCGCGTTGGACGTCGGCGTAGTAGTCGTCGCCGCCGGAGATCACCACCGGGCGGCCGTCCAACTGCGCCGCCGCCACCGCCCAGACAGAGTCCTCATGGCCGGCGAAGGGGTCCCTGATCGCCTCTCCGGTGGCGAGGTCCCACACCCGCACCGTGCCGAGGTCGTTGCCGGAGATCGCCACGGGGCGGCCGTCCGACTGCGCCACCGCCACCGCATACACCGCCCCGGCATCTCCATCGTCGATGGCGAGGGGCTTGCCGATCGGCTTTCGGGTGGCCAGGTCCCACACCCGCATCGTACGGTCCTCACTACCGGAGACCACCACCGGACGGCCGTCCAACTGCGTCAGCGCCACGGCCCAGACTGCGTTCTTGTGGCCGGTGAAGGGTTTGCCGACCGGCTTTCGGGTGGCCAGATCCCACACCCGCACCGTGTCATCGCGGCCGCCGGAGATTACCACCGGGCGCCCGTCCAACTGCGCCACCGCCACCGCCCGGACTCCATCGATGTGGCCGGTGAAGGGTTTGCCGACCGGCTTTCCGGTGGCCAGATCCCACACCCACACCGCACCGTCGTCGTTGCGGCTGTCGTCGTCGCCGCCGGAGACCACCACCGGGCGGCCGTCCAACTGCGCCACCGCCACCGCCCTGACCGCGCCCTCGTGGCCGGTGAAGGGTTCCCCGATCGGGGCGCCGAAGGGGCCGACCACCGCGGTGGAAGCCGGTGACGTAGTGGGCGCGGACGATGGGGTGCGGTTCTCTCCGGTGAGCGGATTTCGCAGCCACACAAGGATGGCAATCGCGACGGACACAGCGGCTGCGAGCGCGGCCAGCCTCAGGCGCCGAGTGGTACGGCGGCTTGGGGGATCAGCGGGTGCCGACGGTGGCATCGGAGGGTGATCTGATCTCTCCCGGGCGGGGGTGGTCGTGATGGCGTGAGCGCTGGTGCGAGAGACATCGTGCGGTGACGCGTCCGCCGTCGGCGCCGGATGCTGCCTCGGCGCCCGGCCGGCCTCTCCGGTGCCGGGATCGGCCTCAGGCATGACAGGCCGGGGCATGAACGACAGCACGGCCGGTGGCGCTGGTGGCGCATCGGTTGGGGCCGCTTGGGGGCGCGCCTGCCCCGCAGGGGGATCACCTTTCCCCGCGTGGTCTCTGGGCGAGGCCGCGACCAGGACATCAGGCGATGAGCGGCTTTCGGTCGGCTGCGCCGTATCGGCGGCGGGCCGGTTGCGGCCTCGGCCGGGAAGGGCCCGGTCATGGGTGAAGGCGGCCAGCAGGTCGGGGACGGCAGGTCGTTCGGCGGGGTCTTTGGCCAGGCACGCGGTCAGCAGCGGGTTGTGCCGGTCGGGGACGCCGGACAGGTCCGGCTCGCGGGTCACGATGGCACCGATCACCGCTGCGGTGCTGGGGCCGGGGAAGGCCAGGTGCCCGGTGGCCGCGTACACCATGGCGGCTGCCCAGCTGAACACGTCCGAGGCTGTGCCGGCCGAGTGACCATGGAGTTGTTCGGGTGCCAGATAGGCCGGGGTGCCCACCGGCCCGGATCGGGTGGTGGTCTGCTCCAGCAGGCGGGCGATACCGAAGTCGATGACCACCGGCCCCTCCGGGCCCATGATCACATTGCTGGGCTTGAAGTCGCGGTGCACGATGCCGGCGCGGTGGATCGCCTCCAGTGCGGTCAGCGTGGTGATGGCCAGCCGCTCCAGACCGCCTTCAGCGCGAGGTCCGTCCTCGACGACCAGAGCGTGCAGCGATGGACCGGGGATGTACTCACTGACCAGGTAAGGGCGGTCGTCGTCGGTGATGCCCATGTCCAGGATGCGTGCGGTGCAAAACACCGCCACCTGACGGGCCAGGTCCGCCTCGCGCAGGAATCGTTCCCGGCTTGCGGGGTCGGCCGCCATCCGGGCATGCAGCACCTTGACGGCCACCTTCCGCCCCGCGGGTGCTTGGGCGAGGTAGACCGTGCCTTGACCGCCTTCGCCCAGCACTGCGCTCAGCCGGTAGGGGCCGACCTGCTCGGGGTCGCGTGCGGCCAGGGGGCCAGGGTCGGGCACCGTGCCTTCCTTCCCGCCGCTTGCTCAGCAGGACGGCCCCGTCCGTCGCTGTATCCGGAACATGACGATAAGTGCCCGCCGGTCACAGCGGAAGCCGTATCGAACGATCGCCGTATCCCGTTTCCCAGCACGCCCGGCCCCGACGGGGCCATTCCCGAGCCTCCCGGCGCCCGGAGGGGGAGGTCGCAAACGCAGCATAGGCACGGTTATGCATCAGAAGCAGAGAACTGCCGCGGGGGAGGGAGCGGCAGCCGCTGATCCGTCCAAGCGGGCAGGAAAGATCGGGCGGGCTGGCCGCCGTCCCGCAGCCGGTTCGGGCCGCTCTGACTGTTGCCCGCGGGTCGGCCTCGCGGGACGGCTCTGTGGTTGAACGGACGAACGTCTCCGCCGCTCTTTTCGTGACCGGCTCCGCAGCGGTGACGCCGACGATCCCTGACGTGCCAGCTCAACGCCTGTCGGCCCGCTGGGAGACGCACGTACCTCAGACGGAGACCGTTTGCACGACATCGGCCCCGCCGCGCCCGGTGGCCCAGCCCTTCAGCCCGAGCACTGCTGAGGGAGCAGGGCATCCGCGGCGGCCCAGGCGCGGCAGAGCCCGAATTCGGCCAAGCCGCGGATCAAGTCGCGGAACGTCTCGTCGGTGGCACCGGCTGACCGGGCCAGCTCCGCATGCAGCCGCAGCGATGGGCCCAGCGTCTGGTAGATGACGTCCACGGTCAGGCAGGCGATCGCCCGCTCGCGGATGCTGAGATGCGGGCGGGCCCACCGCTGGGCCAGTTGGTCCTCGGTGAAGGCGGCGAGTCCGGGGTCCACTTCCTCCAGGTCATGGACGGCACGGATCAGGGGCCCGGCCAGCGGCACCGGCTTGATCGGGTCGGTGTCCTGGGCGGCGGGCAGGCCGAGTTCGGTCAGCCGCTGGAAGGCGGTGACGAGGATGGGGTAGCCGACGTAGGGGGCCAAGTGACGGTAGAGCTCCCTGATCGATTCAGCGTCCACGCCGTTGCCGAGGGCCATCTGCACGTGCATGGCCAGGGGCACGTCCAGGTGCGGGTGGCACAGGTCGGCGGTCAGGCAGATGAAAGCCTTCTCACGCATGGTCAGGTGGGTCAGGCCCCACAGATTGTGGCCCGCGCCGACGGCGAGCTGGGCGAAGACGGGGTCGAGGGCGGTGAGGGCATCGGCTCCGGCGAGCTGGGTCATCGCGGGGCTCCGTTCAGGACAGGCCGAGCGCACGCAGGCGCAGGCGGTCGAGGGTGTATTGGGGGACGATGCGGCCGAGAGTGCTCATCAGCCGCGACTTCTTGCCGACCGGGTAGCGCGAGCGGGGCTTGCGCGCGGTCAGGGCGTGCAGGACGGCGCGTGCGACCACATCGGGGCTGGAGCCGGAGCGTTCCTCCCTGAGCCCGCTGGTGACCATGGTCTTGTACGCGGTGCCGTACAGGCGGCGGCCTTCGGGGCCGAGGGAGGCCAGGCGGGGTTCGACCTCGTCTTCGAGCTTGTCGACGGCGTCGGTGTGGATGGAGCCGGGTTCGATGAGGACGGCCGCCACGCCGTACGGCATGAGCTCCATGCGCAGGGCGTCGTTGAGGGAGCGGATGGCGTGCTTGGAGGAGCAGAGCGGGCCGCCGAAGGGAAGCGTGATCCAGCTGCCCACCGAGCCGACGGTGACGACGCGCCCGCGCGAGGCGCGCAGCTTCGGCAGCATGGCCTGGGTGACGGCCACCTGGCCGAAGACGTTGACCTCGTACTGCCGGCGCAGCGCGTCGAGGGGGACGAACTCCAGGGGGCCGGTGACGCCGATCCCGGCGTTGTTGACCAGGGCATCCAGCCGGCCCAGACGCTCGGCGGCTTCGGCGATCTGGCTCGGATCCGTGACATCCAGCTTGATCGGGGTGACGGTCGGGCCGAGCGCGTCGCCGTCGGCATCCTTGCGGACGCCGGCGTGGACGGTGAAGCCCTCGCGGGCGAGCAGCAGCGCTGTGGCGCGGCCGATTCCGGTTGAGGCGCCGGTGACGAGCACTGTCTTCGACATGAGGGTTCCTCCAGGTCAGTAGTAAGAGCGCATGAGCTCGGTCGCCCACTCCGGTTGCACCGTCTCGCCCTGCGGTCCGAACTCGGCCATGTAGGGCTTGACGTCCAGGACGGGACTGCTGTCGATGGCGTCGAGGCCGCGGACGTGGATGTCCAGACCGTCGACGGCGAGCAGCCGGCAGCGGGAGACGCCCAGCAGGTTCGGGCGGTTCCTGCCTCGCTGGGCGAAGATGCCGACCTTGGGCCAGTCCGGGTTTCCTCGGGGGTGGCGGGCGGAGGTGTTGATCGAGGCGGGCTCAACAAGGTGGAACTGGAAGACCACCTCCAGGTGCGAGAAGGCGTCCAGACCGGCGAGGGATTCCGGCCCGAAACGGGTTCCGTCGAGGCGGATCACCGCCTGTTCGGCGCTCCAGTCGTCGTCGAGCGCCTCGACGCGCCCGCCGGCGACTGTCCCGACAGGTTCCAATGCGATGGTCTGCATGGCGTTCCTCTCATGATCGGACTGCTGATCGCGACCGTACGGGCCGGTGATTCCGGCCGAATCAGTCATGGCTGCTGAAGTCGTGCGGGGCCCCCGCCGGCTGGTTAGGTAGGGGCTGAGCACCGAAGAAAGCCTGAAGGTGGCGGTTGACCGGGTCCGGGCAGTCCAGTTGGGGAGCGTGGCCACAGCCGTCGAGGATCACGAGCTGCTCGTTCGGGAGCAGCTCGGCGAAACGGTGGGCGCGCTCGACGGGCTGGATGGTGTCCTGCTTGCCCCACAACACCAGGGTCGGGGTCTTCGTGGCAGGAAGGGCGGACTCGGTCTGCGCCCAGTCCAGGCGGCGTTCGAGCAGGTACGTGGCTCGGATGTTGTCATGGAAGGTCATCGGCGCCCACCACTCGTCGAGCAGTCGCTCGGTGACGCGGCCCTTGTTGACCATCATGCCCTCAGCCAGGCTGCGGACGGTGGACTTGCCGGTGGACAGCTTGACGGCCAGCTCGCCGACGACGGGAATCTTCAGGGACTCCCACATGAGGGTGCCCGGCAGGTCCAGTCCGGTGGCGTCGAGCAAGGCGAGCTTGGTGACGCGATCGGGGTGGCGCTGGGCGAAGGCCAGGGCCCAGCCGCCACTCCAGGAGTTGCCCGCCAGAGCGGCTTGCCGTATTCCGAGGCTGTCCATGAACGCGCTGACGGCAGTGACCATGGCATCGAGGTCGAAGGCGAAGCCGGATTCGTTGAGTTGTGTGTAGCCCTGGCCGGGAAGGTCGACTACGTAGACAGTGTGGTCGCGGGCAAGCACGTCGAGCTGGTCCTTCCAGCCGATGACGGAGGTGCCGCCGGGAGAGAGCAGGATCACGGGCGTGCCGGATCCGGCCTGGACGTAGTGGAAGCGGGCGATCGGGGTGTCGGTGTAGCGGGAGCCGACCTGGGCCAAGTACGGCGAGCGGAAGGCGCGGCCGTCTTCGGCGGGCTGCCAGCCGTAAGCGCCGAACAGCATCACGGCCACCAGCAGCGCCATCGCTGCCGCGACCCAGCGGGGCCAGCGCCGCTTGCGCACCGGTCGGGCGACGGTGGTCTGAGGAGTGTTGTCGGTAAGGGGAACCATGGTGATCCTTCGGCCTGGTCGGAGAAGCGTTCATGCGTCTAGACGGGCGGGCGCCGGACACCGTGACGGCCAAGGCGAGTGATCTGGCTCACACGGCGACTGGGAAGCGCTCCGCCTCCTCAGCCTTGAGAAGGCGGTTCTCCTTGATGAGGAAGTAGATCAGCAACCCGCTCATGACGAAGTGGCCGCCGGCGGTGTACAACCCGGGGAAGTAGCCGCCCTTGATGATCGGGAAGACGAAATGGGCGATCCCGTTGAGCAGCCCCGCGCCCAGGGCGTACCACCACAGGAAGAAGTTGGCCACACGGATGCGGTACAGCGCGCCGGCACCGGCAAAGAAGTAGAGCGCACCGAAACCGAAGACGAATACGAGCAGGAACTCCTTCTCCGGCCAGTCACGCGGTGAATCGAACAGCTCGACGATCTCGTGCGGGAAGCCGCCGGTGTACTCCTCGGCCATGTGGATGAGCTGGAAACCCACCGCGCACAGGTAGACGGCGATCACCTTCCGTGATTTCACCGGGCGGGTGTAGCTGAAGGTCATCCAGCCGCTCCAGCCCAGTACGCTGGCCACCACGAGGACCATGGCTCCCTGGATGGGGAGGGTGAGTAGTGCCCAGGCGCAGAAGGCGACGGCCAGAATCGCCATGACGGCCGCCGAATAGGGCTCAGGTCGTTTGATCATGGCTGAACCCTAGGAAGAGTGCGATAGCGGTCGCCTCTGTCATGTGACTGATGGACGCCCGGGGCACATCAGTCATCTGACGGAGGCGATCCCCCGGCGTCACTGTCTAGCGTCAGCGCCATGAAACTGATCAATGACCACCTGGCCGTCAAGGCCCGCCTGCTGCCCCCGACCGGCGACGGTTTTCTCATGCTGGCCGGCGAGGTCGGCACCTGGCGCGGTTACTTCGCCTCCGCCCCCGTCCGGCTCGCCGCCCACCTCAAGGCCCTGGCGGCCGGCATCGAGGCGCGCGAGACGAACGTGTTCCGCGCCGTCCTGCGCACGCCCGGAGAGGGCGACGAGCTGCTGAACGCCAGGGGCATCCAGCCGGCTCGCTATGACGTCGTCGTGCTGATCCGCACCGCGTCCGTGGAGGACGCTCTGGCGCTGCGCGACAGCCCCGCCTACAAGGAACTCGCCGAGGCGCTGCGCGCGGTCGCCCGCCGTACCCACCAGATCGTCGCAGGCAACGCCGGACGGCTCGGCGACGTCGACCACAGCCAGGACCACTGCTACCTGTTCAACTACTTCTACGCCGACGACCGCGAGACCCTGTTGAAGGTGTGGGAGTACACGGCCGGGTGGTTCCAGGCCAAGACCGCGCTGCCGAACTCGGCGCTGATGCGACCGCTGGAGGGAGAGCCCGCCGACTACGGACTCGTCAACCACGCCAGCTGGCCGAACTGGCGGACGTTCCTGCCTAGTCTGATCTTTCGGCCCACCTTCCGCAGCTTCGTACTGGCCAACTTCAAGGCCAACGGCATCGCCGCGCAGCCGATCATCTATCGCCGGGTCTGACCTACGCCACCCCCAGCCTGGCCAGCTCGGCGCGGGAGGAGACGCCCAGCTTGGGGAAGGCCTTGTACAGGTGTGAGGCGACGGTGCGCGGGCTGAGGAACAGCTGGGCGCCGATCTCGCGGTTCGACGCTCCGGTGACGGCCAACCGGACGACCTGGAGCTCCTGTGCCGTCAGAGCAGCCAGCGGACCGCCGAAGCGGGTCCGGTCAGGCAGGGAGGCGCCGGTGGCCCGCAACTCGGCCGCCGCCCGGGCGGACCAGGGAGCCGCGTCGAGCCGATCGAAGACCTCGACGGCGGCCTCGAGTTGGGCGCGTGCCTCGACGCGCCGTTGCTGGCGGCGTAGCCACTCCCCGTAGACCAGGCGGGTGCGCGCCTCGTCGAAGGGCTGCCCGCCCTCGGCATGGAGGACGAGCGCCTGCTCGAAGAGTCTCTCGGCCTCGTGCTCAGCGGCCAGCAGCGCCTGAGCCCGATGCAGTACGGCAAGCGGCCTGGCCTGGCCGGTGGCGCGCGCCCACTCGGCATACGGTCGCAGCGCCTCCTTCGCACATCGGGGATTCCCCGCCCGTGTGGCGGCCTCGACGTAGTCGGGCCAGGCGTAGCGCCAGAGAAAGGCATGGCGAGTCGGGCCGACCGCCGCCCGGTCCACCCGCTCGAGCACCGCCTCGTAGCGTCCCGCTCCGAGGTCGAGCATCAGCCGCGCGTATTCCGCCCAGAAGGCTCCCGGCATCCACCTGCGGTGCTCGGCGTCGCGGATCGCCTGCTCCGCCATCTCGCCGCACTCCTCCTGTGCACCGGCGACCGCCGACAGCCAGGCGTGCAAGCCCGCCAGATAGCTGCTCCACTGCGCCTGGCCCACGTCGGCGGCCAGGGCCAGGCCCGCGGCCACCGTGGCCCGCGCTGACCGATGGCGGCCGCTGACGAGCTGGGCGATGGTGAGGGCGGTCATGGCCTGGGGCATGCGTCCCAGCCGTCCCTCAGCGCGGCAGTCCTCCACGAGCATGGCCGCGCCGTCCAGCATGCCGTCGTGATCGGCGCGGACGACGTCCTGGTAGGCCAGGACGAAACGCACCTCGAACGGCACGCGTTCGGCCCGGTCCGGCGGCTGGTAGGTGAGCGTGGTCGCTGTGTCGCCTTCGAGGAGCAGGCGCAGGGTGTGGTTGAGCGTGCGCACCGTGGCGGCCAGCCCGTCGCCGTCCGGGCACAGCTCCTCGGTACGGCGAGCCAGTGCTACCTGATCGGGGTGGGGAGCGCCGGCCCAGGTGTAGAAGCCGGCCAGGCTGAGCAGCGACAACTTGGCGGGCAGATCCGTCACCGCCTCGGCTCCCTGATGCAGCAGGCGCACGCCCTCCAACGGGCGGCCCGCCTCGATCTCCAGCTTCGCCTTCACCTGGGTCAACTCCGCCAGCACCGATCCAGGGAGCGCCGCCTCCTTCGTCATCATGGATCCGGGGAGTGCCGCCTCCTCGAGCAGGTGTGACGCCTTGCTGACCAGCTCACGCGCCCGCTCCCACAGGCCCGCCTCGGCTGCGGCCCCGGCGGCGACTGTCCACCGTTGTACGGCCGCGACGGGATCGGCTGACAGCTCGGCCGCCCGCGCGTAGGCCGCCGACACCGCCGTCTGTCCTCCGCGCTGCCGGGCGCGCAGGGCCAGGCACTCCATCATCCGGGCCACCTCCTCGTCGGGCTGCAGAGTGACGGCGGCCAGGTGCCAGGCCCGCCGATCGCCGTCGACAGCTTCGGCCAGGGCCCGGTGCGCCGCCATCCTGGCGCCGATGTCGCACGACAGCAGCACGGCTGTACGCACGAGCGGGTGGCGGAAGACGACACCCTCCGAACCCACCCTGGCCAGGCCCGTCCGCTCGACCTCCGCGAAGTCGGTCAGCGAGGCGCCGAGCAGGCCGATCGCCCGTGCGAACACATCCAGCTCGGCCCGGTCGTCGAGAGCGGCCACCAGCAGGCAGGAGCGAGTGGCGCGGGGCATCGCTGCGATCCGGTCCCGAAAGCCGCACAGCACCCGATCAGTCACCGGCTGCGCCGTACCGAGGGAGAACGACAGCGGGACGAGCGCGCCCCTGCGCTGCTCGGCGGTGAGCATCCGGGCCAGCTCGACCAGGGCAAGGGGATTGCCCCGGGCCTCGGCGACAAGCTGCTCCCGGACGGCCGGCGGCAGATCCGCCGCCTGCTCGGCGAGCAGGCGGTGGGCGGTCCCGGCGTCGAGTTCGCCCAGCCACAGCTCGGGCAGTCCCCTCGAAGGGAAGAGCCCATCGCCCTCCCTCGCGGCGAACAGCGTGGCGACGGGCTCGCCATGCAGGCGGCGGGCGGCGAACAGCAGCGCGTCGGCCGACTCGCCGTCCAGCCACTGGGCGTCATCGACCAGGCAGACCAGCGGGCCCGCCGCCGACAGCTCCACGAGCAGGCTGAGCGTCGCCAGGCCGACGAGGAAACGGTCGCCCCGGGCCGGGCCGCCAAGGCCGAGCGCACTGCGTAACGCCTCTGCCTGCTGCGGCGGCAGCGCTCTCACGTGGTCGAGGACCGGGCGGAGCAGCAGGTGCAACGCGGCGAACGGCAGGTCGGTCTCGGACTCGACGCCGTTGACTCGCAACACGCGTGCCTGTGCTGTCGCGGCGGTGTAGTCCAGAAGGGCCGACTTGCCGATGCCCGCCTCGCCACGCACGATCAGAGCGCCGGAGCGCGCCTGGAGCAGCTCGTCGATCGCGGCCTGTTCCGCCTGGCGCCCGTACAACATCAGGTCACCTCCATGGTCGGTGATGTGCGGTCCCGAGCTGCTCCTTTCACACCGATGCGGTAGCCCGGTGGAAGAAGGCGATCTGGTCGGCGACTACCCGATCACGGAAGACGGGATCGGTGTAGAAGGTGAAGTGCGTGCCGGGGTAGACCCGCAGCTCGCCTCGAGGCGCACGGTCGGCGAGCACCCGGGTGGTCTCCAGCGGCGTCTCCCGGTCCTCGGCGGCGACGCAGACCAGCAGCGGGCAGGCCAACCGGGCGGCGGAGCCGGCGGGGCGATAGCGCATCATCTGCAGCAGGCCTCTGGGGGCGACGCTGTTGCGCCACAGCGTCTGTCCGCCGCCGGTGAGGGTCTGGATGTGCTGGTCGGCTTCGGGAGTGGCGGTCACGGCGAGCTCTCCAGGCCGTCCCACCATGGGGATGTAATGCGGGCGCATGCCCACCTTGCCGCGGAGAGAGTCCCAGACGATCGCGCCCAGCAGCCGCAGCGTCTCGCCGGTCGAGCGGTCCTCCACCTTTTTGGGGAAGCCGTTGAACGGGATCTGCGCCACCACCGCGGTGATCCGGGGATCGTCCGCGGCCACGGTGATGGCGTGCGCGCCGCCCAGCGAGTTGCCCCACAACATCACCCTGTCGGGGTCGATCCGCTCGTGCGCGCGGGCGAAGGCCACCGCGGCACGGACATCGACGAGCTGGCCGTCGATGTCGGGGACCTGGCGCGGCTCCCCGCCGCTCTCTCCGAAGCCGCGGTAGTCGAAGACCAGCGCCGCCAGGCCCGCGGCGACGAAACGCTCGGCATAGTCGGAGAGCCGGTCCATCGTCCCGCTGAAGCCGTGACAGAGCACCACGCACGGCACCGGTCCGTGGTCGGCGGGCAGGTAGAGGTAGCCGGCGCAGCGGACGCCGTCAGCGGTGAAGGACACCTTGGTACGCATGCAGATCATCCCCGCAGCAATAGACTGACTGCCGGTAAGTACTATATCGAAGGAACTGACCATTGGTAAGTGAAACCTCCGAGCGGATCCTGGAGGCGGCGCGCGCCCTGTTCGCCGCCCGCGGCTACCGCGCCACCTCCATGCAGGCCGTCGCCGACGAGGTGGGCATCACCAAGGCCGCCCTCTACTACCACTTCGAGTCCAAGGAGGAGATCCTCCACCAGCTCACGATGCCGCTGCTGGACGAGCTGGAGGGGACGCTGGCGCGGGCCGAGTCGTGCGAGAGCGCCGAGGAGGTGCGCTGGCGGGCGATAGAGGGCTACGTCGATGTGCACCTGCGCCACCGCCAGACCCTCACCATGCTCGTCAAGGACATGACGCTGCTGGTGCAGACCCCCGCCGGCGACCGCTTCCGCGCCGCGATCGGCCTGGCCAACGAGCTGGTGGCCGGTCCCGGCGGCGGGCTCGAGCAGCGGGTGCGCGCCTGCCAGGTGGTCGCCGGGCTGGCCGATCCCGTGGTGCTGTTCCGCGACGAGCCCGTCGACCGGTTGCGGAGCCTGATCCTCGACGGCGCCAGAGCTCTGCTGGGCGAACCGGCCGCGCCCCGGCCTCGCGGGCGCGCCCGGGGACGGAGTGGCGGGCGACGCGCCGCCCTCACCGAGGAGCAGATCGCCCAGGCGAGATCCCTCTACGGCGAGGGCCGCAGCGTCGAGGAGATAGCCGCCGCCTTCGAGATCTCCAGGGCGACTGCGTATCGCTATCTCAAAAACTAAAGATTATGAGATTTGATTTTGAGAACATCGCGTCGACGGTCTTCAGGCACGTCAGGTGATCCAGCAGTCCCGGAGGTGGGGCCGCGCCGTGTCCAAGGGATCTGAAGCTTGCTCGGACGGGCCGTCGGTCGCGTCCGAGGTGCGGTGCAGAAGAGAACGAGCGTAGGTTGCCGTGCTGAACCGACCAAAGTTCGCACTATGCAAGGGCCTACGCTCGTGGCACGCATACCACCGCCATCAAGACCACCACCGGTCCGGTCACCATCGCCCGCCCGAAGCTGCGCAACACCGCCGAGACGTTCGCCTCCCGCCTGTTCGGCACCGGTATCGGATCGTGCACGGCCAGGCCGAGCCGCCGGTCTCCGGGCCGGAGCGGGCCCGGATCCGCGAGTTGGAGCGGGAAAACGCCGAGCTCCGCGAGAAGCTGGCGTTCTTGAAAAAAGCAGCCTTCTTCGCGGCCGAGACTCGATGACGCTCGCCAAGTTCGAGCTGATCGATGCGGAGAAGGCGCACCATAAGATCGCCGAGATGTGTGCCTGGCTGGGGGCGTCGCGCTCGGGCTACTACGAGTGGCGCACTCGGCCGGCCTCGGCCACCGCGCAGCGCCGGGTGCTGCGGGCCGCTGTCGTCGCCGAGATCTTTGCCGATGCCCATGAGACCTACGGGTATCGGCGGGTGCACGCCGCCCTGCTGCTGGAAGGCTATTCGGAGGAGATGCCGGACGAACTCGCGGAGACCGTCGAGCAGATGGGTGCCGCCGAGCCCCACGGAGACCGGCGTTCATGTTGGCCGAGCGTCTCACTGGGATCACGATGACACCGCAGCTGCTGGAGGAGGCCGCCTGCCTGTGCGGGGGCGTTCCCAGACGGAGGCGAACGGAGCCCGCCGTTCACGGTCTCCGCGAGTCAGCCGCGGCCGGTGGATCGCTTCGCTTCTTGGCGAACTTCACCGTGTCGTCGCCGACCGCGACGGCGGCCGGGAACATCTCGGCAGCCGCCGACGGCTGGAAGCCGCCACCGGATCGCAGGGCGGCGGTGACGGGGCCGAGTGGGGCGTGACCGGGTGGGACGCACCCCAGCCCGGCGGACCAGTCGATGGAGTGGCAGTCGTCGACACCCCGCGTTCAGGCGCCGGATTCGCTTTCCAGCAGCAGCGACGGAAGCGGACTACTTGGTGGGGCCGTTGAAGGCCCAGACGCTGAATGCGCCGCCCTGCGGGTCGCGCAACGCCGCCAGCGGCCCCACCGGGGTGCTGATCGGCCCGTGCACGACGGTGCCGCCGAGTTCCTCGACGCGTCGCGCGATCTCCTCGACGCCCGCCACGGAGAAATAGACGATCCAGCGGTGTTCGACGCCCTCCCGCTGGGGAGGGATGATTCCGCCGATCATGTCCTCACCGACCGTGAAGCCGGTGAAGGGGGAGCCGCCCAGGTCCACGGTCGTCGTGGTGAGGCCCAAGACCTGCTCGTAGAACGGCAGCGCGGCGTCATGGTCGGCGGTCATGAGCTCACTCCAGATGAACGTGCCGGGCTCGTTCACCACGGTGGCCCCAATGTGCTTCCCGGCCTGCCAGAGCCCGACGCTCACACCCGTAGGATCGGCGGCGAAGGCCATTCGCCCGGCGTCCGCGACGTCGAACGGCGCCGTCAGCAGCCGCCCGCCCGCCACCTCGACCCTGGCAGCCGAGGCGTCGACGTCGTCGACGGCGAAATGGGTGTTCCACCTCGGTGGCACGTCCCGCGCGGCCCTGTCCGGTGCCTGTGAGGCGATCCCGGCGACGATCCCGCCGTTCTTGACGGCCATCGAGTAGGTCGGGCCCTGGGGCATTGGACGGTCCTCGAACTCCCAGCCGAACAAGCGGCCGTAGAAGGACTTGGCGGCCTCTTGGTTGGGGGTCTGCAGCTCCACCCAGTTGGGCGTGCCGTGGCGGTAGGAGGTACGTCGCGGCATTGAGGTTCCTTTTCTTCCGGGCAGCCCGAAAGGGCGGCGAGGAGATCATGGAGAGTTCGGGGCCGGTCGCGCCGGTGCCGGTGAGGACGTCAGGCCTCGTTGTCGCAAACCGCTGGCACGTTCAGAACGGGAGTCGGTTCCGGGGGCGCACTTATCCAGACTATCGGTACCGAGCGGCTACGCGTGTCCGGCCCTCGGGCGCGGGGAGCGATCTACGCAGACACGTCAAAGGGGCCGGCTCGCGGGTGCGGACGAGCGCCTGCAAGGCGGCGATCCGCACCTGTACTCCCTGCATCGATGTCTGCGACGACTGGGAATCCACCCTGCGGATGCTCGACGCCGACGTCCGGGCGGCAGGGTGCGCCGTGGTCGGTATGGGCGCGAGCCCCGGTATCGGCAACCTGCTCGCAGCCAGGGCGGCGGCCCGGCTCGACATCGTAATCGATCTCTACACCGCCTGGCCTGTTGATGTGCTGCCGACGTCCGGTGCTGAAGCGACCGACCTGCGAGGCCCGGACGGCCGTCCCACGGCGGCTGGGCGCTGGCATGTGGCGTTCGCCGTCATCCCCGAGCCGATTCCCGCCCCCGGTAACGGCGAAAGCATCGGCGTGGACCGCGGGGTGACCGTGTCGGCGGCTCTGTCCACCGGAGAACTGCTGACGGTGCCGGTCCTGACCGACAGCGAGAAGCGGCGACTGGCGCGCCTTGAACGCAAACTCGTCCGCGCCCGGCGCGGCTCCAAGCGGCGCGACAAGGCCAAGGCCGCCGTTGCGAAACTGAAAGCCCGTCAGACCGACCGGCGCAAAGATTGGCCGAGAAGACCAGCACGGATCTGGCCCGCCGCTTCGACGTGATCGCTGTGGAGGACTTGAGGATCCGGAACATGGTCCGGTCGGCGAAGGGCACGATCCAGGCCCCCGAGGTCAACGTGGCGGCCAAGGCCGGGCTGAACCGGGGCATCCTCGCCAACGAGTGGGGCCTGCTGGTCGAGCGGCTGGAGGACAAGGCCCCGGGCGGGTCGTCAAAGTCAATCCCGCGCACACCTCGAAGCGGTGTGCGGCGTGCGGGACCATCGAACACCGTCGGCCATCCCGAGCCGGTGACCTTGCGGTATAGCTACCGGCCGGTCGAAAACTCGGCCAACCTCCTGGTCGTCACGCCTGGGACCGCGGCTTATCTGATCGATCCCGGCCGGTTCTTCACCGAGCCGGCGGGGCGGCGGTGCTTTCCACGTCGCTGTCGAGGCGGAAGAGGCGGGTGTGCTCGCTGTCCGGGTCGGCGTTCTCGTTCAGGAGCGACCAGCACTGCGCGACCAGTGCGCGTGCCTGGCTGCCGGGCCAGGGCCGCAGGAGCATCTGAGGCGGCAGGAGGGGGTCGGGCTCCATGGCGCGGGCGAATGCGGCGGCCAGTTCCACCGCGATGGTGAGGCGCTGCGCTTCGGAGAGGTCGCTGTGGTCGCGGAGGCGCTCCAGCCGCGGTCGGGTGACGGCGGCGAGCCGGTGGTAGCGCTCGGCGACCTCGTCCAGTGGCCACAGGGCGCGGGCGAATGCGGCGGAAGCGCCCTTCGGCGACCAGTCGCTTGATGCACAGGCGCACCCGCTGGTCGGTCATGCCCAGCAGATTGCCGGTGGCGTAGAGCTCACCGGTGTCGACCGTGAGGTCGGCGCGGACGAGCGCTTCGACGAGCATCCGGGTGGGGACCTGCACGTCCGGTCCTGGCATCTGCGCTGCGGCGGTCACGGTGGGAGCCTTCCAGGTGCGGGCGGACAGCAGAGTGCCCGGAGAGCCGAGCCTGGCTACCTCTCCGGGCGGTCCGTCACGGGTCAATCGGCCTTCAGCCCGTCCCAGAAACCGGTGAGCAGGGCGGCGAACTGCTCAGCTTGCTCGATCTGGGGCAGGTGGCCGGTTCGGGGGAACAGGTGGGTGCGGGCGCCGGGCAAGGCGGCCGCCGCGTTGACGAGGTGGCCGGCGGGCAGGATCCGGTCGTGGGTGCCCCAGGCGACGAGCGTCGGGATGCCGAGCCGGGCCGTCTCCGCGAGAAGGTCCCGGCGCCAGCCCGGGCGGACGCCCCGCAGGGAGCCCAGGTCGGCGGCTATGCGCCGCAGGGTTCGGGCGGCCCCTGGGCGCTGGGAGAGCTTGTGCGCCAGGGCGACCCGTTCGGGGGTGGCGAAGGCCGGATCGTAGAACAGCGCACGCTCGGTCGAGCGTGCGGTGTTCTCGTCGGGGCGTAGCAGCAGCCGCCACAGCAGCGGCAGGTCCAAAACGCGCAAGGCCCAGGTGACCTGGTGGCCGAACCCGGCGCTGCCGGCCAGGGCCAGCGAGGTGACCCTGGCGGGGGCGTCGGCGGCGAGCCGCATCGCGACGGCGCCGCCCAGCGAGTTGCCCACCAGGTGCACGGCGGGAGTGACTCCGAGGACGTCCAGCGTTCTCATGACGTGCCCGGCCAGGGAGCCGAGCTGCGGGTCGGGCAGGGGATGGGAGTGCCCAAACCCGGCGAGGTCGATCGCCAGCACGCGATGCCCGGACAGGGCCGCGCGCAGCGGCTCCCAGTCCTCCAGGCTGCGGCCCAGCCCGTGCAGCAGGACCGTCGGCGGGCCGCTGCCGGTCACGCGGTAGCGGACACGGTGCCCGTCGACCTCGGCGAAATCGGCCTCGGCGAACAGCGCGGGCGGAGCGGTGAGGCCGTGCGGCCTGGAGGATTCCTGCGCCTTAGCGGGTCGCTGATGGGCTTTCGTCACGATCGGAGCGCCTCGACGTCGGCCAGGGTCACGTCCACCGCCACGCGGTCGGGGGCGCGGTCACTGCGCAGGCGGGGGGCCTGGCGCGCCAGGCCGCGGAAGAACCGCTCGGGGTCGATGACCGGGTCGTCGTGACGGGTTCCCGTGGCGGTGGCGGTGGCGGAGAACGGCGACAGCGTTCCGGGGCCCTTGCGGCCCAGTGGGGTGAGGGCGGAATGCAGGCCGTGCACGATCGAGGGCCTGGCCAGATCGGTGGCCGCGGTCTCGTTGGTGAGCCTGCCGGAGTCGATACTCCGGTGCAGCAGATCCAGGTAGGCGAGGGTCCCCGGGGTGATGACCATGAGGTTGACGGCCTTGCCCGTGGAGTGGAAGCTGCGGCGGGAGGTGACCGGTTCGGGACGCCCCACGGTGTAGGCCGCGTCGGAACGTTTGGGGGCGACGGCCAGCATGACCGGCGTCAGTGGCCGTTGGTGAACGAGCCGGCCGCCGTCGACCACGGCGACGTGGACGCTGGTCTGATCCATCCGGTGCACGGCGGCGGCGCTGGGGCGCCCATTGGGATCGAGCAGCTGTTCGTCGTCCTGCTTTCCCTGCCTGCCGGTTCCCGAGCCGGGAACGTCCACCGGCCAGGCGGCGGACAGGCCCTGGGCCGGCCCGTCCAGCATCGTGAGGCCGTGTAGGGCCGACAGGTCGCTGATGCCCGGGCTGGCGTCCATGCCCACCACGGCGCAGACCCCGGCGGCCCGGTCCTGCTCGTCCAAGCCGAGCATCTGCTGGGTCGGCTCCCAGTCGTCGCAGGTGTCCAGTATTCTCATCTCACTCCATCTATCGAATCTTTTACTATCGTAGTCTATACGATAGTTTCTAAATCAAGAGATTGTGGATGGAGGCACCATGACCGACCAGAACCCAGGTGAGGCGCAGCGGATGCACGGGGACGGGGATGAGACGAGCCCGCCCGTGCCGCATGTCGCCGTGGTCATCGTCGGCGCGGGGTTCGCGGGACTGGGTGCGGCCATCCGCCTGCGCCAGGAAGGCCACCGGGACCTGGCGGTCCTCGAACAGGCCGACGACGTCGGCGGCACCTGGCGGGACAACACCTATCCCGGCTGCGCCTGCGACGTCCCCTCGCGCCTGTACTCGTTCTCGTTCGCACCGAACCCGGACTGGAGCCGCCGCTTCGCCCCGCAAGGTGAGCTCGAGCGCTATCTACGGCGTTGCGCCCACGACCACGGCCTCATGTCCTGCCTGCGACTGGGCGTCGCGCTTCAGCAGGCGTCCTGGGACCCCGGGCGGCACCGCTGGATCCTGCAGACCAGCCGGGGGCCGCTCACCGCGGGAGTACTGGTCATGGCGCAGGGACCGCTGTCGGAACCGGCCGTTCCCTCCCTCCCCGGGATGGAGGACTTCGCAGGCGAGGCGTTCCACTCCGCCCGCTGGCGGCACGACCTCGATCTGCGCGACAAAAGCGTGGCGGTGATCGGGACCGGCGCAAGCGCCATCCAGTTCGTTCCGCACCTGCAACGCGTCGCCCGGCGGGTGACCGTCTTCCAGCGCAACCCCCCGTGGATCATGCCGCGTCACGACAGGCCGATCCCCGCCTGGCGGCGCCGCCTGTACCGGCTGGCTCCGCCGCTGCACCGCCTGGCGCGCGGCGTGGAGTACCTGCGCCGCGAGGCGGGCCTGCCCGTGCTGCTGGGCAGCCGCACCATGGCCGACCTGGGCCGCAAAGAAGCACTCGCCCACCTGCACCGGCAGGTCGCCGACCCGGCGCTGCGCGTCAAACTGACCCCGGACTACGAACTGGGCTGCAAGCGGATCCTCCTGTCCGACGACTACTATCCGGCTCTGACCCGGCCCAACGTCGAGGTGGTGACCGACCCGATCACCACCGTCACCCGGGAGAGCGTGATCACGGCATCTCATCCCGCACGGGATGAGAGTGCGCATCCGGCGGATGTCCTGATCTTCGGGACCGGGTTCCGCGTCACCGACGCCACCTTCACGCAGTGCATCATGGGCGCCGACGGGCGAAGCCTGGACGAGACCTGGCGGGGGAGCCCGCAAGCCTATCTCGGCACCACCGTCGCCGGCTTCCCCAACCTGTTCCTGATGGCCGGACCCAACACCGGGGTGGGACATACCAGCCTCATCTACATCATCGAGTCGCAGATCAACTATCTGCTCGACTGCCTGCGTGTCATGGCCGAGCGCGGCCTGGCCGCCGTGGAGGTGCGCGCCGACGTCCAGGCCTCCTACAACGCCGCCCTCCAGCGGCGCATGGCCGGCACCGTCTGGGCGGCGGGCGGCTGCACGAACTGGTACATGGACTCCCAGGGCCGCGTCACCGCCATCTGGCCCGAGCCGACCTGGAGGTTCCGCCGCCGCACCCGCACCTTCGACCCGAGGCCGTACACGCTGACGCCCGCACACGGCGCGCGGCCCGGCCCGGCACCGGATCACCCGGACCGTACGCTCGTCCGGCATGCGGAGCCCGGACCGTGACGAGACGCTCTGAAGACGCGCGTCCCCGGAGCACGCTTCACGCCCGCCTGCCCGGCGACACGGTCCGAACAGGGGCGATGGCGCTGATCAACGACATGGCCGAGGGCACCGGCATCCCGCTCGCGCTGGGACTCGCCCGAGTGCTGGACGGCACCGCACGCACCCCCGGCATCCACCCACCTGAGATCGCGATCAACGCCGACCGCTTCTTCCGCGACCTGGCACACCACACCGCCGGCGCCCCGCCGCCGCCCTCCGGCGACGGCGTCCTGGTCGACCGGAGCGCCGCGCCGCCTCGCTGACCCGCGCCCGATCCGCCGAACAGGAGAACCCCATGCAAGAACACACCGTGACCGCGGACCGCCTGCCGGCCGTTCAATCCGGCGAGGTCGACGCGGTCGTCGTGGGAGCCGGGCTGGCCGGACTCCTCGCCGCGCGCCGACTGCACCAAGCGGGCATGAACGTCGTCGTCTGCGAGGCCAAGGACCGCGTCGGCGGACGGATGCTGACCATGACCTCCACCACGGGCGTCCCCGTCGACGCCGGTGCCGCCTGGGTGGGGCCTGGCCAGAAGGCGGTCCTCGCACTGCTGGAAGAGCTGGGCATCGGACTGATACCGCAGTACGACGACGGGGCGAACCTGCTGCACGTGGACGGCAGGACCTACCGCTACCAGGGGAGCATCCCCCCTGTCGGGCCGATCGGCCTGCTCGACCTCGGACGCGCCCAATACGCCCTGGACCGGATGGCCCACCGACTTGGCCCTCCGCCCTGGCACGGGGCCTACGCCCGCCGCCTGGACGCTCAGACCCTCGGCGGCTGGATGCGCCGCCACGTTCACACCCATGCGGGCCGGATGGTCTTCGAGGCGGTGACCGCCAGCGGTTTCGGCTGCAGGCCCGACGCGCTGTCGCTCCTGGCGTTCTCCGCCCACGTCGGAGGAGCAGGAGGGCTCAGCTCACTCCTCGAGGTCAGCGGAGCGCTGAAATACCGGATCGCCGGCGGCGCGGACTCGCTGACCACCAGGCTGGCGGCGGACCTGGGCGGCCGGGTCCTCACCGGCCACCCGATCACCCACATCAGTCGCACCGATCGCACGGCCTGCGTGAACGGCCCCGGCAGCACATCCATCACCGCCCGCCACGTCCTTATCGCCACGGACCCCGCAACCGCCCGGGCCATCGCGCATGACCCACCGCTGCCCACGGCCCGAGCCGATCTGCAACGCCGCTGGCAGATGGGGCACGGCAGCAAGACCCACCTCATCTACTCGCGGCCGTGGTGGCGAGATCGGGGCCTCACCGGCGCCGCCATCACCGAATGCGGCCTCGCCCGCATGACCTTCGACGTCAGCCCGCCCGATCCGGACGCCCCGGGCGTCCTCCTGGCATTCGTGGACCTCAGCAACGTCGACGACCCGAACCTCCTGCGGCCCGGAGCGGCCCCCGAGCGTGAACGCCAGGTGCTCGATGACCTGGAGGCACTCTTCGGCGAGCAAGTCCGCGACCGCCTGGACTACCTCGAACACGACTGGGCCGCCGAACCCTGGCAGAGCGGTTGCGTCCCCGCCCCGCCCCCCGGCCTGCTCGCATCCCACCACCCGTGGCTGGCCCGCCCCATCGGGCCCCTGCACTGGGCAGGCGCCGAGACCTCCTACCTGTGGGAGGGCCACATGGACGGCGCCGTCCGCTCCGCCAACAGAGCCGTCACCGAAATCCTCACGGTTGCGTCCTCGGAGCGGTTAAAAGGCTCGACGAGATAGGTGCCGTAGGTTGATCTTAGGCGGCCTCGGTAGCCGTCGTCACGACGGTCTGCGAAGCGGGGTGGAGCTGGGTCGGCGGGTGCAGCAGCGCGCGCCGTAGGTCCTGCGGAACACGCAGTCCGGCCGGGGTCGTGGTGAAGCCGCGCCAGCCCCGTGAGGCCCGGTCCAGGACGGCCCGCACCAGCGACACGCACGAGGTCTCGCCGGGGAAGCGGCCGATCACCTTCACGCGGCGGGTCTCGCCGAAGGTCCGCTCGATGAAGGTGCAGTGGCGCACGCGCTTGTGGTGCTCGGCGGGGAAGCGCAGGTAGGAGGTCAGGTTGTGGCGGTCGGTCAGCAGGCTCCTGACCGCCGCCGGGCAGGAGCGGCCCCAGGCCTCGGCGAAGGCGTCGATGCGGGCCCGCACCAGTTCGACCAGCTGCCGGCCGGGCGTGACGTCGCCGAGGCCGGCAAGATCGAAGATGCCCCAGCAGGCGGCTTTGACCGCGGCCTGGTCGGTGGCTGAGATCTTGGAGGCGATGTTGCGCAGGCGGTGGACGAGACAGCGCTGGCGCAGCGAAGCGGGAAAGACCTGCTCGGCCGCGCTGATCGGGCCGGGTGCGCCGTCGGAGACGACCGGCAGTGGCGGACGCAGACCGCGACCGACCAGATCGGTCAGGAAGTCACTCCAGGCGTCGGTCGATTCGGATCCGGCGGCGGTCAGGCCGACGAAGACGGGCGTGCCGCCGGTGGTGATGCCCTAGTGAGCCGGTCTTGAGCTGTGGTGTCACCACATGAGGTGAATTGTGTTTCAGGCCGCAGCGCGAGGTGACGAGACCTCCGCGCCGCGTTCTGCTGGAGGGATGAGTGATCCACGACTGGAGCCGCTGGTGCTGACCGAGCTCGAACGCTCGACGTTGCAGGGGTGAGTGAAACGCCGTACGACCGCGCAGGGCTTGGCACTGCGGGCACGGATCGTGCTGGCCTGCGCCGAGGGCGGCAGCAACATGGCGGTGGCCGGACGCTTACGGATCCACCGTAAAACCGTGGCCCGCTGGCGCAGCCGATTCCTGTCCGCCCGGATGAACGGACTGCATGACGAGCCCCGGCCCGGCGTGCCGCGCACCATCACCGACGCCCAGGTCGAGGAGGTGGTAGTGCGCACGCTGGAAGAAGTCCCTGCCGGAGCCACCCACTGGTCCAAACGCGAGCTGGCCCGGAAGGTGGGCATCTCCCCGACCAGTGTGCTGCGGATCTGGCGGGCGTTCGGCCTGCAACCGTGGCGGACCGAGGACTTCAAGATCTCCCCGGACCCGCTGCTGATCGACAAGATCCGGGACGTGGTCGGACTGTATCTGGCCCCGCCGGCCGGCGCGGTGGTGTTCTCGATGGATGAAAAACCCCAGATCCAGGCCCTGGAACGGACTGCGCCCGTCCTACCGATGCTGCCCAGGACCCCGGAGCGGCGCAGCTTCGACTACATCCGGCACGGCACTGTGGACCTGTTCGCCGCGCTGAACACCGCAACCGGCCAGGTGATCAGCAAACTGTCGGCCCGGCACCGCGCGATCGACTTCCGCGACTTCCTGGCCGAGATGGACCTGCAGGTCGAACCCGACCTGCAGGTCCATGTGATCTGCGACAACCTCGCGGCGCACAAGGCGCCGCTGGTGCACCGCTGGCTGCTGGCCCATCCACGCTTCACGCTGCATTTCACCCCAACCTATGCCTCGTGGATCAACCAGGTCGAACGTTGGTTCGCCGAGTTGCAGCGACGCTGCCTGGAGCGTGGGGTGTTCTGCTCCCTGGGGGCGCTGACGACCGCTCTGGAGGAATGGATCGCGTTCTGGAACGACAATGCCAAGCCGTTCCGGTGGACCAAGACTGCCGACCAGATCATCGACCGTATCTGCCGCTACTGCGACAGGATCTCAAGACCGGCTCACTAGGCGGCCAGCACCGGCTCGGCCCGGGCGCCGTCGTGCATTGTGAAGTGCGAGTTGGGGCGGGCGATGGTGATCGGTCCGCTGGTGGTCTTGATGGTGGTGGGGCAGTGGCCGCCCGGGGTGGCCGGGCCGTACCGGCCCGTCGGAGGCGGTGGAGGTGTTGTCCAGCGCCCTCCCGGTGGTTCATCGATCGATGCCTGCGCGCCCAGTTGCGAGTCTCGTTGCCGATTGCGCCTGCCGGAGAAGGGCGGGCAGGTAGGTTCTGGATATGGAGACCATCAATCTGGGTGAGGCGGATGGCCTGCCGCCGGTGGATTGGGCCGCCGTCATCGAGAAGCTTGATGCGGGGTCGACACCGCGACCGGATGCGGCGAACGCCCGCACGACGTGGCTGTGCACCATCAACGAGGACGGCAGCCCGCATGTGACCGCGGTCGGCGCTCTCTGGGTGGACGGCGCTTTCTGGTTCCAGACGGGCTCGGGCACGCGCAAGGGGCGCAACGTCGCGCGCGATCCGCGGTGTTCGGTCGCGGTGTCGATCCGCGACGCGGATGTCGTGATCGAGGGTGCCGCAGTGCGGATAATCGAGCCGGATGCGGTGGCGCGCATTGCCAAGGCGTGGGCGGACAACGGTTGGCCGGCGGAGCCCGATGAGAGCGGTTCGGGCATCATCGCCCCGTTCAATGCACCGTCGCAAGGACCACCGCCGTGGAACGTGTATCGCATCGAGCCACGCTCGGCGACGGTGGTCTCGGCGACGGAGCCGGGCGGCCTAACCCGCTTCCGCTTCTGACACGAAGAGTGCACGCCTCCCGTTGGGTAGTGCAGACCTGATACCTGGGTCGGGTGGCCGGGAGGAATCCCACCTTCCGGCTCCCACAGAACCGGACGTGACAGTCTCCCGTCATCCGGCTCTTATCACGCCTGGCCCCCAGAAACCGCAGGTCCAGCGCCAGGGCACGAACAACCGGGGATAACGGGCGGTCATCCCCTCCCAGCACGTCCTGGCTTTCTTGAACCCCCGCAGCCGTCTCTACTTCTTGCGGAGCCACCGCATCAGATAGGCGTTGATGCGGTGCAGGAAGGGATGCAGCGCGGAGCGGTAGAACGCCCTGTAGTACTGCATCCAGCCCCCGACGATCGGGTTGATCGCGCGGGCCAGCTCGGCAAGGCTGTGGCCGACGCGCCGGTGCAGTCGCCAGCGGCGCACCTGGACGCTGATTTTCTTCAGGGCGTCCTTGCTGATCGCGGGCAGGAAGTCGGTGAAGTTCCTGCCGTGACAGCTTCTCGCCTTGCGGGCGCGGAAGGTGAACCCCAAGAAGGTGAACGACACGTGCTCATATGAGCCTCGCCGGTTGCCGTCCTTGCAGTACACGATCCGGGTCTTGCCGGGGTGCAGCCGCAGCCCGACGCATTCCATCCCCTCCCTGTCAAAATAGACAGAGGTAACAAACAGGCATGAAACTCTGTGCTGAGGGTGGGGAAGGAGACATCCCTTCGTGGGAGCAAGCAAGCCGGATCCGGAGATCCTCGACCCTCAAGTGCGCGAATGGGGGAGTCCGCGCCCCTACTCCGCTGGGCGGATGAGGTTACCGGTACGCACAGGGTTGACGCGCCCGGGTCGGCGCGTATCTTTCGCTTAGGAAAGTTTCCTAAGCATTTCCTCTGCTGCACTTCCCCGGAATGAGGCGTGAACCGGGGCGTACGGAACATGAAACAGCCATCCGTCACCAATCCTAGGAGAGGGTATGAGAAGAACCCTGCGCGTCCTCGCCGCGACCATGCTCACAGCGGGAGCCGTTACCGTCGGATCGAGCATGCTGAGCCCGGCGTCGGCAGGAGTCGATGACTGCGACTACGCCGTCGGTCAGAACTCATTCTCCGCCCGATGTGCGACGAACGGTCCCGCCTACGAGTTCCGCGCGTGGGTCCAGTGTGTCAACGGCCGTAGGGACGGCGGCTGGGTGACGACCAACAGCGGCCAGTGGAGCACGGCGAGCTGCGGACCATGGTGGATCGATCGTCTGAGCTACGGCATGGACGTGCGCCCGCTGTCTTGACGCGGGGACGGCCACGCCGCCACGAGGGGCGATACCGCAGGGGCGTGGCCGACTGCGCTCGGCCACGCCCCTGCTGCAGGGTTTGGTCGTAGCGCAGAAAGGCGGCACAACCGGTCAGGTAGCGGATACAGGCGTCGATCTGGTGTGACGGCGATGTGCCGCGAGCGCGGTGGCCCGGGCCTTCAGCGCGCCGTGCTCTGCACCGCATTGGCGATCGTGGGGTGTTCACGAGTGGCCCTGACCTGCGGACAAGCCAGGGAATCGTTGATTGCTTTCCCAGGATGAAGATGATCGTTCCTCTGGCCGGCCGTGCACTCAAGGCCCAGGTGGGTGCCAGGAGGGGTCGCCGATGCGCGAGTGCCGCGCCTGGAACCAGTCGGTGGCGATGTCGGTTTCGGTGATCCGCCCGATCAGCGCCAAGGCGGAACTGACGCTCTCGTCTGCTTCCACGGGGTCGACGTCGTCATCGGTGACCTGGAAGCGCAGTCCGTCCATCAGGTGGTCGAGCGCGTGTGGATCGTCGCCGAACTGGAGTTGCCCCGGTTCGGTAGACACATCAGGGCTTTCGACTACGCGGCAGCATAGTCGAGATCTTGGGTGGCCTTGAGCGTGTGTCGGCGTTCGTATTCGGCGGGACTGAGCTGGCCATTGGCCGAGTGACGCCGGCGTGGGTTGTAGAACCCCTCGATGTAGGAGAACAGCGCCCGTTCGGCCTCTGACCGGGTGCGGAAGGTGCGCCGATCGATCAGCTCGCACTATCGCCTCCAAGATCTCAGCCGCCGACCAGGCCGCGGTCAAAGCCGCCTGCTGGGGCATCTTCGATCTTGCCGGCCTCGGCGACGTCACGCCCGGCCGGCAGCTGGTCGAACTGGTGCGGGCCCGCATCGACGCCTTCGCCGAGGCCTGGGGCCGCTCCTGCCCGGCGGCGGTCAGGAGCCTGCTGACCGACCGCCACAACCTGACCTCCTACCTGCGCTTCCCCGCCGAGCACCACAAGCGCGTGCGCCACTGCACCTTCATCGAGCGGACCTTCGGCGAGACCCGCCGCGTGAAGGTGATCGGCCGCTTCGCCGGCGAGACCTCGTGCGTGTCGCTGGTGCGGGCCGTCCTGGACCGGGCCTCACGGGGCTGGCGCGGCTTCACCACGACCCCGGCCGGACTGCGTGTTCCGCAGGACCTACGGCGCGCGCTGCTGCACCCGCCGACCCAGCTCCACCCCGCTTCGCAGACCGTCGTGACGACGGCTACCGAGGCCGCCTAAGATCAACCTACGGCACCTATCTCGTCGAGCCTTTTAACCGCTCCGAGGACGCAACCGGCGGTGTCGGCGTACTGGCTTGTGTGCAGAGGCGGGTACGGGTGGATGCGCAGAGGCCGCTGTGCCCATGCGACGGAGCAATGTCCGCAGGCTGGGGGCTCGGCTCAGTTCGGCGAGCTCCGGCCTGGCTCGGCCTCCGGCCAGGCAGCCATCGCCATATCGGCGATGGCTGCCAGTTCGGTCGCGTCGGCTCCATCGCGGGCGCGCTGTGACATCCCCTGGATGACGACGGCGAAATAACCGGCCAGGGCGCGAGGGTCGGCGCCGGGAGGGAGTTCGCCTTCCTGCTGGGCGGTACGCAGGCGGTCGTGGAAAACCATGAGGTTGGCGTTACGCAGGTCGCGCAGGAACACCGCTATCTCGGCGTCCTGGACTGTGACGTTGGTGGCGGCGCTGATGGTCAGGCAACCGGCCGGGTGGGAGGGATCGGGGTAGATCGCCGCCGCCTGGTGCAGGATTCGGGCGAACGCCCGGAAGGCGGTGGGCTCCTCCTTCAGGGCGATGCCGATGAACGCGCCGACGGACGAGCGCGCGTAGGCGTGCACCACCTCCTTGAACAGCGACCTCTTGTCACCGAAGGCGGCGTAGAGGCTGCCTGGGCGGATGCCCATCGCTTCGGTGAGCTCGTTGAGCGAGGTGGCCTCGTAGCCGCGCTCCCAAAACAGGCGCATGGCCTGCGTGAGGGCGGCGTCGCGATCGAACGTGCGCGGCCGTCCCCGTGGTGCACCCGTCTGGCCCATGCACTCATTGTAGAGCGATCGCTCAATAAGTTGTGCTAGCTTCTTTGTTGAGTAATCACTCAACAAAGAAGAGTGGAAGGACACCATGGGCGCACACGTGCTGAACGACAAGGTCGCGCTGGTCACCGGCGGCAGCCGAGGAATCGGCCGGGCCATCGCCGAGCGGCTCGGCAGGGACGGCGCCGTCGTGGCCGTCGCCTTCGCGCGCGACAAGGCCGCGGCCGACGAGGTCGTCGAGAAGATCGGCAAGGGCGGCGGCCGGGCGTTCGCGATCCAAGCCGAGCTGGGCAGGCACGGTGACGCAGCCGCGCTCTGGGCCGCCTTCGACGACCAGATCCAGCAGCACTCGCCCCGTGCGGGCGTCGACATCATCGTCAACAACGCCGGCATCGGCCGTAGCGCGGACCTGGTCTCACTCACCGAGGAAGGATTCGACGAGGTCTTCGCGGTGAACGTCCGGGCGCCGTTCTTCATCGTGCAGCACGGACTCGAGCGGCTGCGCGACGGCGGACGCATCATCAACATCTCCAGCGGCGCGGCCCGCCTGGCCATGCCGGAGATCATCGCCTACGGCTCCACGAAGGGCGCTTTGGACACCTTCACCCTCAACCTGGCCAAGCAGCTGGGTCCGCGAGGCATCACGGTCAACTCGGTGGCGCCCGGGATCGTCGATACTGACGTTAACGCGGGGTGGTTGCGCGGCAACTCGCAAGCCCAGGCCCACGCTGCGTCCCTGGCGGCCCTCGGCCGGATCGGACGACCTGACGACATCGCCGACATCGTGGCCTTCCTCGCCGCCGACGACGCCCGCTGGGTGACCGGCAGAGTGATCGACGCGACCGGCGGCGCCGGCCTGTGATGCCCCTCTCGGGCGGGAAGTGCCCGCCGTATCGCTCCCGCCCGAGACGATCACCCACCCCGCGGCGATGACGACTGCACAGCCGGGTGCTCTGCACGATCACTCGTACGCACCTCTGCATGTCAAGGGGCACGCCGACGGGCGGCGACTCCACGGTGTGGGTGTGGGACTTGGCCGCAGGTAAGCAGATCGGCCAGCCGCGCACCGGTCACACCGGCATCATCGGCGCATTGGCGGTCGGCCAGTTCGGCGGCCGGACCATCGCCGTCTCCGGTGACGGCAAGCTGCTGATGTGGAACCTCGGCCCGTCCTGATCGGTGGGGCGGTGCTGACTGTGGGCGCTGGATGCCTCGGTGGGCGCCGACGCGGGTGCGGTGGGGAAAGCAGGCGCCTGGTGTAGCGGTGGCCGTGGCCGATGAACCGCGCGCCGTCGCGTGAGCGCAATAGCGGCGGCCGCATGCAGGGCGTAGTCGGCATCACCGGGAACCAGGGTGGTGGCGTCGTCGGCGTGCTAGCCCTCCGGCGTGTCGACGTGCACGGGCACCACGAGGGAGCCGTCGGCGCGCTTAATCGCAGTCCACACAGCGTAGTCCGTGTGTGCGGGCGGTCTTTGAAGTCACGGCGAGAGGCCGCCGGCGGCCCGGGGGTCGAGCAGGATGAGGATGGTCAGCAGAACGATCCAGACGATGACCGCCGCCAGCAAGATCCTGCTCCAGGACAGGTGGCGGTGCGAGGGTTTCGGCGTCTTCACAGCCACCCGCTCTTGCGCAGCATCCGATAAACGATGATCACGGCGATGACCATGACGGTCAAACTGAAGGGATAGCCCAGCAGCCAGTGCAGCTCGGGCATGTGGTCGAAGTTCATGCCGTAGATCCCGGCGATCATGGTGGGGACAGCGATGAGGGCGGCCCACGAGGAGATCTTGCGCATGTCGGCGTTCTGCTGCATGGCCGCGGCGCTGTGCTCGCGGCCCACCAGCGCCAGGTGCGCGCTCAACGCGCTGGTCAGCAGCTCGTTGTGCTCATCGACCGCGGCGTCCACCCGCAGCAGATGGTCCAGCACGTCGCGGAACTGCTCCCGGGCGACCGAGCACAGCTCCACCCGGCCCTTGACGATCTCTTCCAGGACCGGCACCAGAGGGTCCTGGGCGGCGCGGAACTCCAGTACCTCACGTTTGAGGGAGTAGATGGCCTCGATGACGTCGGCGTCCTGGCCGCTGAAGACGCGCCGCTCCAGGGCGATCAGGTCGGCTTCGACCTCGTGGGAGATGCGCGAGTAGGTGTCGACGACCTGATCGCAGATCGCATACAGCACCCCGGCCGGGCCGGCGGCCAGCAGGTCAGGGTCGGATTCGATGCGCCGGCGCACTCCGGTCAGCGGGTTGGCCCGGCCGTGGCGGACGCTGATGACGAAGTCATCGCCGAGGAACAGGTTGATCTCGCCGACTTCGATGTCGGAGCCCTCTTCCACATACCGCAGCGGCTTGAGCACCACGAACAGGGTGTCGTCATAGCGCTCCAGCTTGGGCCGCTGGTGGGCGTGGATGGCGTCCTCGATGGCCAGGGGATGCAGCGTGACCTCGCTGGTGATCAGATCGAACTCCTCCTGGGTGGGGTCGTGCAGGCCGATCCAGAGAAAACAGTCGCCGTCGGCGCGGGCGGCGGCGAAGGCATCGCTGATGTCGCCGGTGATGGTCTCCCGCGCGCCGTCTCGGTAGATGGCCTTGTCCACAATCACATCAGGCATTGTGCCGGATGGGGCGATCCTCCCCTCTGCGGGAGGCCGATGCGTAGCAGCTGTCGGCGACCGCCCGGGGCCCGGCTCACCCGACGATGACTTTTTCCTCGGGCAGCTCGTAACGGCGGGTGCGAGTCTGGAGCGCCAGTGCGGAAAACAAAGTGGCCGGGCCGACCCGGCCGGCGAACATCAACGCCGCGACGAGCAGCTGCCCGGCCGGGGTGAGGTCGGCGGTGATGCCGGTGGACAGGCCCACCGTGGCGATGGCCGAGACCACCTCAAACAACACCGCATCGAGGCTGTGCGGGGTCAGCGCGAGCAGCGCGTAGGTACTGGCGGTGACCAGCCCCACGCCCAGCAGGGCGATGGCCAGCGCCTGGCGCTGTACGGTGGCGGCCAGGCGGCGGTGGCCGGCGTTGACGTGGGTCTCGCCGCGCAGCTCGGCCCAGAGCGCGTAGGCCAGCACGGCGAAGGTGGTGACCTTGATGCCGCCAGCGGTGCCGGCGCTGCCGCCGCCGATGAACATCAGCACGTCGGTGGCCAGCCAGCTGGTCGGGTACATCGCGGCGATGTCCAGGCTGTTGAATCCGGCGGTGCGGGGCATCACGCCGGTGAAGAGGCCGGCCAGCAGCTTGCCGCCCAGATCCATCGGCCCCAAGGTCTTGGGGTTGGCCCACTCGGTGATGGTGAAGGCCAGGAAGCCTAAGGCGAGCAGGACCAGCGTGGTGACGACGGTGATGCGGGTCAGCACCGACCACCGGCTCGGATGGCGCCAGGAGTGGCGCAGCTCGAAGATCACCGGAAAGCCCAGGCCGCCGATGATGACCGCCAGCGCGATCGGCAGGCAGATCCACCCATCGGTGGCAAAACGCATCAGGTTGTCGGGCCACAGGCCGAAGCCGGCGTTGTTGAACGCCGAGATCGCATGGAAGACTCCCAGATAGGCGGCCCGGCCGAACGGCTGGCCGTAGCCGAGCGCGAAGCGGGCAGTCAGCACCGCGGCGATGAGCGCCTCAGTCGCCAGGCTGAAGAGCACCACCTTGACGATCACCCGGCGCAGGTCGCTCATCTGCGGGGACCTGGTCTCGGCCTGGGCCCACATCCGGGCGCGCAGCCCGATTCGGCCGGAGATCATCATCGCGAACAGGGTGGCCAGCGTCATGATGCCCAAGCCTCCGGCCTGAATCAGCACCAAGATGACGGCCTCGCCGAAGACCGACCAGTGACCGGCGGTGTCGACGACCACCAGCCCGGTCACGCACACCGCCGAGATTGCGGTGAACAATGCGTCGATCAGCTTGGTGGCCTGCCCGGACTCGCTGGCCCACGGGCTGGCCAGCGCCGCGGTGCCGAGCACCGCGGCGACGGCGAACGCGGTCACGATGATCTGGGCCGGATGCTGGAAGCGGTCCAGCAGCACCTGAGAGGCGGAACGACGCATTGATTGGACCATCCTGTCGCTTGAGTCGCGCCTGGGCATCGGTGGGGTGATGACGACGGTTTGAAGGGGTGCCAGGTGTCGGTCGGCTGCGGGACCGCTTAGCGATCACGAAGACATGATCTGAGGTCGAGTTCTGGCGCCGCTCTGAAGGGGTCAATCCACGCGCGGACTGCCGGGAGACAGGTGTGATCAAAGGCGGGTGTAGTGAACGCCGCTGCCGGTGGCGGCTCAGCCGACATGGACCAGCGGGCGACGGGCGGGGTCAGGCTCGGCTTGGCGCAGTACCTCCCGGGTCAGCGGCGGGATGTCGCCGCCGCCGAAGACCAGGTAGCGCAGCAGCGCGCCGATCGGGTTGCCCTCGGCGGCCCAGTGGAAGTAGACGTGCGGCGTCTTGCCGGTCTCATCGCGCAGGTACAGCAGCAGTGCGGCGATGGCGTTGGCGATGGTCGGGCTCTCCATGCGCAGGATACGGAAACCGTGGCGTTCCTCGCCGATGACGCGCAGCTCGCTTTCGAACTCCGAGGCGTCCGGGACGGTCACCTCTAAAAAGATCAGGCCTTCGGCCGTGCGCAGCCGGTGCAGCCCCCAGGCCTCGCGGGCTTTGTCGACGTACTCCTTGCAGTCTCGGGCGTGCGGCTCGTTGGCGATCAGATGGATCTCCCCGGCCTCGTTGATGTAGCGCCGGGCGGCGTCATCCAGGCTGATGCGGGTGACGCGCAGTTCGGTGGAGCGGGTGGCCCGGGAGATCAACGAGGTGATCACGATGGCTAGCACGAACAGCAGCGCGATCACCAGGCCGTCGGGCCGCTCGATGATGTTGGCCACGGTGGCGTAGGTGAAGATCAGGCTGATGACGCCGAAGGGAACCGCGGCCCGGCGGCGGCCCGTGGTCCAGGCCGACAGGGTGACCGCGACCGCCGCCGACAAGATCAGCGCCAGCACGCCGGTGGCGTAGGCGCCGCCCTGGGATTCGACGTCGGCATTGAAGACCAGGGTGATGGCAAAAGAGATGGCGGTGAAGACCAGCACCATCGGCCGGGTGGCCCGGGACCAGTCCGGGGCCATGCCGTAGCGGGGCAGGTAGCGCGGGACGATGTTGAGCAGTCCGGCCAGCGCGGAGGCGCCGGCGAACCACAAGATGGCGATGGTGGAGAGGTCGTAGGCGGTGCCGAACCAGTCGCCCAGGAACTCGTGCGCGAGATAGGCCAGGGCGCGGCCGTTGGCGCGGCCGCCCTCGGCGAACTCCTCGGCCGGGATCAGCACGGTGGTGGCGACGCTGGAGGTGACCAGGAAGCCGCTCATGATGAGTGCGGCGGTGGTCAGCAGCTTCTTGGCCCCCGCGATGCGCCGCGTCAGATCACCCTTGACCAGCGGCATCACCGCCACTCCCGTCTCGAAACCGGACAGCCCCAGGGCGAGTTTCGGCATGACGTACAGCGAGACGGCGATCATCGCAATCGGGCTGGAGTGCTCGGCGGCCAGCGCGGCGCCCCAGTCGCCGACCAGGGCCGGCTCGGCCAGCACGTGCTGGACGGCCACCGCCACGACCACGACGTTCAAGACCAGGTAGACGGCGACCAGCACCACCGCGATGGAGATGGCCTCGCTGAAGCCGACCAAGAACACCCCGCCCAGGGCGGCGATCAGCGCCAGCGTCACCGGCACCTGCCAGCCGGACAGGAACTCGGGCACGAAGGGGTTGTGCAGCACGTGGGCGGTGGCGTCGGCGGCCGACAGCGTGATCGTCACGATGAACGCGGTGGCCACGAACCCGAGCAGGAACAGCACCAGCAGTTTGCCGCGCCAGCCGGGCAGCAGGCTCTCCAGCATCGACAGCGAGCCCAGCCCGTTGGGGCTCTGCCGGGCCACGGCCCGGTAGGTGGGCAGCGCGCCGAACAACGTCAGCGCCACCAGCAGCAGCGTGGCGACGGGGCTGAGCGCTCCGGCGGCCAGTGCGGCGATGCCCGGCTGGTAGCCGAGGGTGGAGAAGTAGTCCACACCGGTCAGGCACATCACCTGCCACCAGGTGTGCTGGTGGCCCGGTGCCTCCTGGTGGTGCGGGCCGGTGGTCTTGGCGTCCGAGCGCGGCAGGCCGTGCAGCAGCCATCGGCGCAGTGTGGACTCGCCGTGTGCGGATCCGGTCCTCGGCGGGGTCGATGTGTTCACCCCGGCCCACCCCCCCGTGGTCGATGTCACTTGTCGGTGTGTTCGTGTGGCGCGCATGGCGCGCTTCCTTCCGGAACTCGAAAGCGGTGGCCGTCTGACGAATGACCGGCCCTAGGGCGTGAACCGGTAGCCCATGCCGGGTTCGGTGATCAGATGGGCCGGGCGGGCGGGGTCGGGCTCCAGCTTCCGGCGCAGCTGGGCCATGTACTGGCGCAGGTAGTGGGTCTCCTTGGCGTAGCCGGCGCCCCACACCTCGGCGAGCATCTGGCGCTGGCTGATCAACCGGCCCGGGTTGCGTAGCAGCAGCTCCAGCAGGCGCCATTCGGTCGGGGTCAGCCGCACATCGCCGGAGACCGTCTTGGCGGCCAGATCGACCGTGCGCTCCCCGATCCGGAACTGCGCCGGCTGCGTCTCATGTGGTGAGGCGCGGCGGGTGACGGCCCGGATCCGAGCCAGGAGTTCTTCGATGTCGAACGGTTTGGTGACGTAGTCGTCGGCGCCGGCGTCCAAGGCGTCGATCTTGTCCTGGCTGCCCGCCCGGCCCGACAGCACGATGATCGGCACGGACGTCCAGCCGCGCAGGCCGTGAACCACTTCCACGCCGTCGATGTCGGGCAGGCCCAGATCCAGCACGACCACGTCGGGGTGGAATTGCGCGGCCTGGCGCAGCGCGGAGCCGCCGTCATCGGCCAGGGTGACTTCGTAGTGGCGGGCGGCCAGATTGATGCGCAGCGCCCGCAGCAGCTGCGGCTCGTCGTCGACGATCAGGACGCGGGTCACGCGTCCTCCTTCGCGGAGGCATGCTCCGCCGTGGGGGGGACGGGCATAGAAACGATCATGGTGAGTCCGCCTCCGGGGGTCTCGTCGGGAACCAGGGTGCCGCCCATGGCCTCGGTGAGCCCGCGCGCGAGTGCCAGGCCCAGGCCGACGCCGGTGTGGGTGTCGCGGTCGCCGAGGCGCTGAAAGGGCAGGAAGACCTGCTCACGGGCCGCGGGCGGGATGCCGGGTCCGCGGTCGATCACGCGGATCTCCACGCGGTCGCCGTACCGGCTGGCGGTGACCAGGACCTTGTGATCGGGCGGGCTGTGGCGGGCCGCGTTCGACATCAGGTTGACCAGCACGCGTTCCAGCAGGGCCGGATCGGCGACGATCTCAGGCAGGTCCAGAGGGATGTCGCCTTCGACGCGCTCGCGCAGTGGGCCCAGGGTGTCGATGGAATGCGGCACGATCTCCTCCAGCGCCACCGGATGTGCGGCCAGGCCGAGCACGCCGGCCTGCAGGCGGCTCATGTCGAGCAGGTTGGCCACCAGCCGGTCCAGCATGGCCAGGGATTCGGCGGCGGTGGCCAGGAGCTCGGCGCGGTCGTCGTCGCTCCAGTCGATCTCGGTGCTGCGCAGGCTGTCGACGGCCGCCTTGGCCGAGGCGAGCGGGGTGCGCAGGTCGTGGCTGACGGCGGCCAGCAGGGCGGTGCGCATCTTGTCGGCCTCGGCCAGCGGCCGGGCCCGCGCTGCCTCCTGCTGCAGGCGTTCCTGGCGCAGGGCGACAGCGGCCTCGGTGGCGAAGGCCTCCAGCACCCGGCGGTCGGAGGCCTTCAGCAGTCGCCCGCGGACCGCCAGCACCAGGGAGGCGTCGATGGCGACGTCGGTGTCGGCGGTGGCCGGGTGGGTGCAGGGCGGGCCGCCGGAGGTGGCCAGGATGCGCCAGGCTCCGGGATCACCGCGGTCTTCGAGGCCCGGCTCGCCGACGCGTTCCAGGAGCGTCACCGAGGTCAGGGCGAAGGTCTCGCGCAGCCGGGCCAGCAGGGAGGCCAGCGCGGCCTGGCCGCGCAGCACGTGCCCGGCCAGGGTGGACAGCACCTCGGCCTCCGCACCGGCGCGGGCGGCCTCTTCGGTCCGGCGGGCGGCCAGGTCGACGATGGTGCTGACCGTGACCGCGACCAGCACGAACACGATGAGCGCGAGCAGGTTGTCCGCATCGGCTACGAACAGGGTGTGCAGAGGCGGGGTGAAGAACCAGTTGAGCAGGGCGGATCCGCCCACGGCGGCGGTGATCGCCGGCCATCTGCCGCCGAGCAGGGCCACGCCGACGACCAGCAACAAAAACAGCAGGATCCTGCTGGACAGGCTCACCGCCCCGCCCAGCCAGACGAGTGCTGCGGCCAGGGCGGGCAGGCCGAGTGCGGTCAGGCACCACCCGGCGATCCGCCGGGTCCGGGAAATCCCGGCACGCGAGCGTGACGGTCGCCGCCGACCGGTGGCGGTCTGCTCGTGGGTGACCATGTGGACGTCGATGGAACCGGACAGCGCGATGGTCTCCACGCCGACGCCGCGAGAGCGCAGGCGGGCCAGCCGGCCGCGGCGGGAGGCGCCCAGCACCAGTTGGGTGGCGTTGACGCCGCGGGCGAAGTCCAGCAGCGCGCGCGCGACGTCGTCGCCCACCACCTGGTGGTAGGAGCCTCCGAGGGCTTCGACCAGCGTGCGCTGGCGGGCCAGATGGGCCGGACCCGCGTCGGCCAGGCCACCGCCCGCGCGGGTGACGTGCACGGCCAGCAGGTCGGCGCCCTTGGTCCGGCCGGCGATGCGGGCCGCCCGCCGGATCAGCGTCTCGCCCTCCGGACCGCCGGTGAGCGCCACCACGACCCGCTCCCGCGCCCCCCAGGGCGCGGCGATGCCGTGCTCGACGCGATAACGTTCCAGCTGCTCGTCGACTTTTCCCGCCACCCACAGCAGCGCCAGCTCCCGCAGCGCGGTCAGGTTCCCCTCGCGGAAGTAGTTCGACAGCGCCGCGTCGATCTCCTGCGGTGCGTAGACGTTGCCGTGCGCCAGGCGGCGGCGCAGTGCCTGGGGGGTCATGTCGACCAGCTCGACCTGTTCGGCCCGCCGTACGACCTCGTCCGGCACGGTCTCGTGCTGTGCCACTCCGGTGATCTGCCGCACCACGTCGCCGACCGACTCCAGGTGCTGGATGTTGACCGTGGAGACGACGTCGATGCCGGCGTCCAGGATCTCCTCGACGTCCTGCCAGCGCTTGGCGTTCTTCGACCCCGGAGCGTTGGTGTGAGCGAGCTCGTCGATGAGGGCGACTTCCGGCCGCCGGGCGATGACCGCCTCGGTGTCCAACTCGGTGAAGATCTCACCCCGATGGGCCAGGGTCTTGCGGGGGACGAGCTCCATGCCGTCCGACAGCCCGGCGGTGCGGGTACGGCCGTGGGTCTCCACCAGGCCAATGACCACATCCCTGCCGCGCTCCACCCCGCGACGCCCCTCGCTCAGCATCGCGAAGGTCTTGCCCACCCCCGGCGCCGCACCCAGGTAGACCCGCAGCCGCCCCCGTGGCATGCCGATCACCATTTCCCCGATCTCGAAACCTCGCCCAGCCCTCCAGGAGAAGGACCAAGACCCATGAAATAGCGATAATCGGAGCTTCCCCCGCATCTTGACGCTTTCTCTACGCCGCCGGAGGGGTTGTTGACGCGATCCATACGCGTCTTGCCGGCGCGCCCGGGCATGGGCCTGCGCGTCGGCAGGACCGGCCCGGTAGTGCTCGCGGCCGCCGTTGCGGGGCCTGGCGCACGCCACCGCTTTGCGCGAGTAAACGGCGGATGCGGTGCATGGAGGCGCCCAGTGCGCGGCCCATCACGTTGAACGACTCCCCGTTGCGCCATCGCCGCCAGATCTCGTCTTGCTGAGCGGGGGAGAACCCGTAGTCCCGCACACACACCTCCATGGCCCACATGATCATCCATGGGTGGTGCGTTGATCCCTTGAGGGTGCCACCACGACGAACGTGATCGATCGCTCCGCTTGCCGAGCCGGTGGCTTCGGGGTTTCAGTCAAAGGCGGGAAGCGAGGGAACAGCAGCGAGGCCGAGATAACGGCCTGCTGCGTTCAGAGCCGTACGGACATCGTCGGCGACCTGCTGTACGACGGAGTCCCCGCAGGCTTCAGGGGAGTGACCGAAGCCGATCCACACCTCGGCTGTGGTGCGGCCCCGGGAGATCCGCTCGCTGCAGGCGCCCGGTACGAGTTCCCCGAAGATGAGCAGTTCCTGTAGGCCCGCCGGGCGCCACCAGGCGAGCCACTGCGGTGACTCGTTGACGGCCCGGACGAGGCGTTCGGCGGCCTGGGCGTAGGCGCTGCCATGCGGCAGGCCGCGATCGGTGATGCTCCAGAACGCCTGCAGCCATTGCTTGCCGGGGTGGGAGTGGTCCGCGACGAACGGGGCGGCCGGCTCCTGCGGTTCCCCGTGCAGGGCCTTTCGGTAGGGGGCCAGGTGCTTCAGGAACTCCGGCCAGTCCGCGGCCCGGACCTCGCTGAGATAGTTGTCGTCGGCACGGGTGGCCAGATCGAACGCGACGGCGGCCAGCCGACGCAGGTCAGCGGAGACGGTGAAGGGGTTGCGGTCCAGCCAGTGATGAGCGACCTCATCGGGAGCGATTCCTGAGATGCGGGCTGCGACCAGGCAGGCGATCGCCAGGGCGGCCTCCACTTGGCCCTCCTCGGCGTAGTCCTCGTTGTCTCGGACGAACTCGTCGAGCACCTCGGTCATAGCCGCCGCGATGTCATCGCTTTCTTCCAGTTCCGCGATGGCGTCGGCGGCCTCGTCGCTGTCGAAGGGGCCCTCGAAGAAGGGCGTCTGGTCATCCATACCGCGACTCCTTCCCAAAGGGGCGATCAGGGTATGCGCAGGAGTCACGGTCATGTCCAGCGAGGTGGTGTACGCAAGTCGAACCTCCATCGGACACTCGTGATCTTGAAGAGCGGGCGGATGCGGCCTGCGCGGACGCCGTCTCATATAGGTGGTCCGGTGAACTGTCCGATGGAGGAGGGGTAAACGTTACACTTCCCGGGTGGCCGTCACCTTGATCGGATACGCCCGCTGCTCCACCGACGAGCAAGACCTCACCGCCCAGAAGGACATCCTGCTCGGGCTCGGGGTCGCCGCCGAGCGGATCTATCTCGACTACGGGCTCACCGGCACCAACCGGGCGCGGCCCGGACTTGATCAGGCCCTGGCCGCGGTGCGCGCCGGCGACACCCTCGTGGTGCCGAAACTCGATCGGCTGGCGCGCTCGGTGCCTGATGCCCGTGACATCGGCGACTCCCTCGCCACCCGCGGGGTACGGCTGTCGCTCGGCGGCACCCTGTATGACCCGCTCGACCCGATGGGCAAGATGTTCTTCAACATCCTGGCGACCGTCGCCGAGTTCGAAGTCGATCTGCTGCGCATGCGCACCCGCGAGGGCATGGCTGTGGCCCGCGCGAAGGGCAGGCTGCGCGGCAAGCAGCCCAAGCTGGGCGTGCGCCAGCAGAGCGAGCTGCGCCGCATGCACGGCACCGGTGAGTACACCATCGCCGACCTGGCGGAGCTGTTCTCGGTGTCGCGGCCGACGGTGTACCGGGTCCTTGCGCGGGTCGGCCGGGACCGTGCGGGCGGGGCGGCATGAGGCGCCGCGAGGCCGGGCTCGATCGGGACGTGGCCGCGCTCCTGGCGGCCAGGGCGTTCACCGAGATCCGGTACCTGGCCGGGGACACCCGGCAGGCACCGGAAGACGGCTGTCCTGACGATGATCTGGACCGCATCAGGTTCCTGGCCAACCTGGGCCACAACCTGCCGGGGATCGCGCGGCCACGCCGCCCCTGGCGGCCGTCCCGCAGGGGCACGCGCGGCAGTGGTCGTCAGCAGGCGATGGCGAAACGGCCGATGGGCTGGGCCTGGCACACCACTGGCCCGGAAGGGCGCGCCTGGATGCTGCGTCACATCGAACAGGCCGGGCTTCGCTGGACGCCACCGCCGCCGCTCCCGGCCAATCGCAAGGGCCCGTTCCCCATGACGCTGCGGCAGCGCATCGGCGTCCTGCTGGGGCGCTGGCCGGTCAGAACCCCGGCCGGTCAGCGGCCGCTGCCCGCGCAGGCGCGTGTCCTCAAGGAACTCGACACCGACACCGTCTGCGCCCTGTACGAGGAGGCCGGACGGCTCCGGCTCGGCCTCGGTAAAGGCGGGCCCTGGCTACGGGCCCACCTGGACCCCGACGGCGTCCACTACCTGGTGCCGGATCCGGCGGACTACTACTGGCCTGGCCGCTCGGACGGCCGAGGCGAACAGATCCGTTGGTGGCAGTGCACCGCGCTCCTGCGGATGCAGGACGGCGAACAGGTCACCGGGATGCTCGCCGTCCTGCCCGACACGTTCACCGCCCTGCCCTCGACCCTGCGCCGAAGCCGGCAACTGCGGCTGGTCCACCTCGTCCGCGCCACCGAACGCGACACCTACCTGTGGGGCCGCGACCACAAGGCCGCATGCGGCCCGCAGCGCTGCGGCTACGCCCCGGAGGACAACGATCCGGAGGCGGCCGGTGAGTAGGAGACGGTACGTGGCCCGAGGAGTGCCGGGCGGCTATCGCATCTGGGACACCCGGGCCCGCCGATGGTGGGGGGATCTCTACGAGTTGTGCCCCGACGATCTGCTGGCCGAGCTGAACGGCGACGCGGATTACGAGAAGATCACCGCTCTGCTCAAGAGATACCGGGCTCTCAAGCGCTGAGCCGGCGTCTGCTCTGCTTCCCCTGCGGACGGGCCGACGGCGGCATCGGGATGAGCAGGTCACCCACCCCTGCCGGCGACCGATGCCCGCGAGCCTCAGCACCATTCCTCGATGTAGAGCAGGCGCAGGCCGGTTTCATCGCCGAACTCGTAGCCCATGTACACGATGTCAGAGTCGGCAGACGCAGTCGTGAATGCGTAGTTTCGGCGTACCAGCTCCGACAGGGCACTCAGCTCCCCGTCCGGAACCCACCGCAGGTCGAAACCACCGGATTCACCCAGCAGGACCGGGACATCGCGGCGGCGCATCAGGCTTCGGACGGTCCTGGGGTCAAGTCTGCGCCTCCGTACGCGCCAGGTGCGACCATCGGGATCGGTCAGTTCACCCGAAGAACCGGGGCTCAAGCCAGCCATGCCACGAGTCTCGCCTACTTGGCCCAGTACTCCCGAAGCCGCGCCGAGCCGCAAAGTAGCTGAGGGTAATCGTCTTCACGCTCTGCGATCGTCTTGGGCTTCAAATAACGATGGCAGCCTCAATGGATCAATGCATCACCCATGGATGATCATGTGGGCCATGGAGGTGTGTGTGCGGGACTACGGGTTCTCCCCTGCTCAGCAAGACGAGATCTGGCGGCGCTGGCGCAACGGGGAGTCGTTCAACGCGATGAGCCGCGCACTGGGCGCCCCCATGCATCACGTCCGGCGTTTTCTGGCGCAGAGCGGTGGCGTGCGCCAGGCACCGCAGCGACGTTGCGCACGGCACCTGACCGCCGTCGAACGCGAGGAGATCTCCCGGGGCATCGCCGCGGGGATGTCCGCCCGGCGGCTGGCCACGCGGCTGGGCAGGGCCTCCTCGACGATCTCCCGGGAGATCACCCGCAGGCGGCGGCCGTGAAAACTACCGGGCCGGTCCTGCCGACGCGCAGGCCTATGCGCGGGCACGGCGGCCGAAACCCGCCAAGCTGGCCCGGCATCCGGCACTGCGAGCGGCGGTGGAGGCGAAACTGGCCCTGTGCTGGTCGCCGGAGCAGATCTCCGGCTGGCTGCGCCGGCACCACCTGCACGACTCCGGCATGTGGATCTCACACGAGGCGATCTACCTGTCGCTGTTCGATCCGCGCCGCCGCCGCGCGATCGACCGCACCCTGACCCAGCGGCTGCGCACCGCCCGCCCGATCCGCCAGCCGAAAGCGGCCCGCCGGCCCAGCGGCCGCGGCGTCCTGCGCGACATGGTCCCGCTCAGCGCCCGACCGGCCGAGGCCGACAACCGTACGGTGCCCGGTCATTGGGAGGGGGACCTGGTGATGGGCAGCCGCCCGTCGGCCATCGCCACGCTGGTCGAGCGCACCAGCCGCTACACCTGCCTGGTCGCGCTGCCCGACGGTATCAAGGCCGAGCAGGTCCGCCCCTATCTGAGCGGCAGCATCCTGGCCGTTCCGGAGCGGCTGCGGCGCTCGCTGACCTGGGACCGCGGCCGGGAGATGGCCGAGCGCCGCGCCTTCAGCGCCGCGACGGGCATGCCGGTCTACTTCTGCAAGCCGCGCAGCCCGTGGCAGCGGGGCACCAACGAGAACACCAACCGGCTGCTGCGCCAGTACCTGGCCAAGAACGCCGATCTGCGCGTCTTCACGCAAGCAGACCTGGATGCCATCGCGGCCGAGCTCAACGACCGCCCTCGGAAGATGCACGGCTACCGCAGCCCGGCGGAGGTCTACGCTGAGATCTTGAACAGCGGTGATGCGTTGATCCCCTGAGACCGCCATCGTTATTGGGACACAGTCAAGTGCACCAGGTAGCCGACGAACTCCAGCTCGCCGAGGTCGGGCGTCCATCCGTCAGCGAAATCCAGCGCAGACAGCACAGCCGAACCCGCGACCGGGTACAAGATGCAGGGGTCTGCTTTGGCTCCTGAGGCATATCGGCAACGAACCGCAGTGATCGCGGCCACGGTCCCCCTGGTGGCCGGCATATCATCCGACAGGCCACTGTGGTGCCCTCCGGTCGTAGCGACCACAGCGACGATCTCCTCTTTCGGTAGCACAGCCAGGAACTCGTCATCGACAGGGCCCAGCCGCCACGAAACGTACGATCCGATGCTGAACGGATCACCGCAACACTCCATCAGCCAGCGATTGACCCATACGATGAGATCCATACCGTCAGTGTGGTCGTCAATACGGTTCGAGGACATCCGGGCCAGTTCCATGTGCCTATTAAACGACCGTCCCGAAAACGTTCGCCCTGGGACGGCCCGCAGGATCCCTCCCAGGGCGATGTTTGTCGATTCCCGAAGTCGTGTTCACGAGCGACCAGGCGTTTCGTGGCCGATTGCAGGGGACTTCGGAACTTTCTGATTCCTGTAGTCCCGTGCACGACGGGTCGATCCTGTCCGTACTCGTGTGCACGGCCCGTCGGCTCCGCCGTTTCCGCGGGATGAGCCGCGGCCGGGAATCGAGCGTCTCTTGGGAGTCCGGCCCGCGACCGCCCGGTGTTCCACTTCCAAGGAAGTGGAACAATCCGCGGCGCCGGCGATCCCGGGCCGGGAAACCGGACACCGCCGGACACGCATCGTTCCGGAAGTCGTTCCACAAGAAACGTTCCAGAAAGGACGTACGAAGACGAATTACGGTACGCTCGGAGCATGGGAACCGGCAACGATCACCCTCAGGGCGGCATGGAACTCGGCTACGCCCGCGTCTCCACCACCAAGCAGTCCCTGGAACGCCAACTCGACGCCCTGACCGCCGCCGGGATCGGCGACGAACGGATCTACCTCGACAAGAAGACCGGCACCACCGTCGACCGCGACGGACTGAAGGCCCTGCTGGCCTACGCCCGGCCCGGCGACACCATCGTCGTCCACACCCTGGACCGGCTCGGCCGCAACCTGCGCGAGGTCCTCAACCTGGTGCACGACCTGGCCGAGCGCGGCATCGGTGTGCGATCTCTGGCCGACCCGCTGCCGATCAACACCACCGACGAGGGCATGGGCCGCATCGCCTTCCTGTTGCTGGCCCTGTTCGCCGAGATGGAACGTACCTTCACCGCCGAGCGTGCCGCCCACGCCCGCGCCGTGGCCGAAGCCTCCGGCCGCCAGGTCGGCCGCCCCGTCGCCCACCCCGAAGACAAGATCGAGTACGCCCAGCTCCTGAAGGCTCAGGGCGATTCCCTCGGTGTCATCGCCGCCAAGACCGGTATCCCCAAGACCTCCCTGCACCGCTACCTCGGCACCGACCAGATCAACCGGTGAAGCCGACTTCGGGAATCAGTGCAGACCCTTCCTGTCAAAATGGGTAGAGGTGGAAAACAAGCACGAAACTCTGTCGTGAGGGCGGGGAAGGAGACATCCCCTCGTGGACGCACAGCAACCAGAGCACGAGGTTCCCGACCCTGAGGTACGCGAACGGCCCGTGGCCCGTCGCTACAGCGCGGCCTACAAGGCCCGGATCCTGGCCGAGTACGAGCAGCTCGACAAGGCCGGCAAGGGCGCGCTGATGCGCCGCGAGGGCCTGTACTCCTCGCTGATCTCCGGCTGGAGAACGGCCCGCGACCACGGCGCGGCCCAAGCGCTGGCCCGGCCGGTCGGACGCCCGAAGGCCGACCCGAGGGACAAGAAGATCGAGGCCCTGGAAGGGGAGATCGAACGGCTGCGCGCCGAACTCGGCACGACCCGCCAGGTGATCGAGGTGCAGGGAAAACTCTTCGCACTGCTGGATCAGCTCGCCACCAGCAGCGAGACACCGGATCGGGGCGAGAAGTAGAGGCGGCCCGCCTGATCGAGCAGGCCCAGTACGCGGCGGTCACCGAACTGGAGCCGGTCATCGGCCGCAAGCAGGCGCTGGCCGCGTACGGTGTCGCGCAGGCCACCTGGTACCGCCGCCACCGCAAGAGCCCGCTGCCCGAGCGGCCCGCCCGAGCGCGCCGACCGCACCCGGCCACCCTCAGCCCGGCCGAATGCGAGCACATCCGCGGCCTGCTCAACAGCGAGCGATTCTGGGACCGCTCGCCGACGTCGGTCTACTACATGCTGCTGGATGAAGGGCTCTACCTGGCCTCGGAGTCGACGTTCTACCGGATTCTGCGGCGCCATGGCGAGGTCGGCCGCGATCGCCGCCGCCAGGCCACGCCTGCGAACGCCTCGGTCCCGCACCTGTTCGCCGATGCGCCCAACCGGGTGTGGGCCTGGGACATCACCAAGCTGCGCGGCCCGGACAAGGGCATCTGGTACCACCTGTACACGATCATCGACATCCACAGCCGCTACGTCGTGGGCTGGATGGTCGCCACCCGTGAGTCCGCGACCCTGGCCAGGCGCCTGATCACGGCCACCGCCCGCGCCCAGGGCATCGACGAGGGCACTTTGACGCTGCACGCCGACCGGGGCAGCTCGATGAGGTCCAAGACCGTCGCCGAGTTGCTCATCGACCTGGGCGTGGCCAAGTCCCACTCCCGTCCGCGCACCAGCAACGACAACCCGTACATCGAGGCGAGTTTCAAGACCCTGAAGTACTGTCCAGAGTTCCCGGGCCGGTTCGGCTCCAAAGAGCATGCCCGCCAGTTCTGCGCCGGGTTCTACCGCTGGTACAACCATGATCACTACCATTCCGGGATCAAGTACCAGCATCCCGTCGATGTGCACTACGGCCGCGCCGCGGCCGTGCGCGACCAGCGTGCCGCGGTCCTGGCCGCCGCGCACGCGGCCCGTCCCGAGCGTTTCCCCCACGGCCCGCCCACTCCACCGGCCCTGCCCGGACCCGCGTGGATCAACAAACCCCGACCAGAGCCCGAAACAGATAACCGGGCACAGAATTAACTGAAGCTAACAACCTAAGATCATTTGACAGGTTCCGGCACCGAGCATCTCCAGTTGCTCCTCCGGTGTCACCTTCAGTCCCTTCGCCCGTGCCTCGAGTTCCCTGTCGATGGCCGCCACCATGGCGTCAGCGCGATCACGCCGCTCCAGCAGCAGGCCGCGCAGTTGGCGCAGGTGCGCGACCGCGTCGGTGGACGGGTCGTCGACCAGTTCCGCAACCTCCCGCAGCCCGAAGCCCAACCGCCGGTAGGCCAGCACCTCTCGCAGCCGTCCCACGTCGCCCGCCGAATAGGCCCGGTACCCGGCTGCGGTCCGCGCCGACGGCCGGACGAGCCTGATCTCGTCGTAGTGATGCAGCGTGCGGACGCTCACGCCGGCCAGCTCGGCCACGTGTCCCACGGTCCAGTGATCCTCCACGGCACCGACTATGCAGCCTGACGCCACGTGAAGGTCAAGAACCTCGCACACATGGCAGCAAGGGCCGAACACGAAGCAGCGGTCCGAGGCGACCCGGAGCGCTACCTGCGGCGCGATGAGGTGGCCGCCTACCTGAGTGCTACGCCGCTGCCGGGTGATCGCTCGGGCGTCCACGCCCGAGGTGGCGGCGCAGTTCGTCCCGTACGTCGACCGGGTGGTCACCGGGGACGAGCCGGACCTGATCCACCTGGCCGATCCCGCTATCGCGCCTGCCGCGGCGGCGCTGACCGACCCGGGCGTGACGGTGCTGGCCACGCCTGCGGTGCTGGTGGCCGCAGGGCTGGGCTGGTTCCAGCGGGTCATCGAGGCGGTGACGCCGACCGGACCGCCTCCCGGGCTGCGGGAGGTCACCGCCGATCCGCGGGGCTGGCCGCAGTGGTGGTGGGGCCTGCTCGTCGGGTTCGGCATGATCGGTGCCGGGCTCGGTGCCGCCCTGATCACGATCGGGCCGCTGCTGCTCTGGTACGACGAGGGCTACCTCGGCATGGACCGCCGTCACCTCGACGCCGTCAACCAGAACCTGGCGCCCTTCCTGCAGCACGACCGGATCACGATGGCCGGCACCATGGTGGCGATCGGCGTGCTGTACGCCGGACTGGCGTGGGGTGGCCTGCGGCAGGGATGAAGGTGGGCTCGCAAGGCATATCTCGTCTCCGGTCTGGTCGCTTTCTCCACCTTGTTCTATTTCTTGGGCACCGGCTTCGTGGAGCCCTTGCACACCGCGGTCACGGTGGTGCTGTTTCCGATGTTCCTGCTGGCCACCTGGCGCAGGCCGATGCCGCCCCGGTGGAGGATCCGCCCGGAAGGACCAGAGCGGCTGCGGCGGCGCGCCCTCGTCGGGCAGCTTTTGATGATCGCGGTCGGCCTCGGTCTGTTCGCCGGAGGAGCCGTCGTCTCCGTCGTGGGCCTCACGGGGGTCTTCGTCCCCACCGACCTGACATTCCTGGGCACCGACGCCGACCGCCTGCATGCGGTCAACCCCCGGCTGCTGCCGTTCGTCGCCCACGACCGCGCCGGCTTCGGCGGCACCCTCATGGCCGCCGGGGTGGCGCCGTTGCTGCGGCTGCTGCGGGCGATCCTCCGCCGCACCCTGTCGCAGGCCGGTGAGCTGTTCATCGAGGCGGCCGTGCTCGCCGCCGACGGCCACGGCATGGCGTTGGCCGGCCGGTCGCGCACCGGAAAAACCAGTCTCCTGCTCGCCTCCCTGCACCGGTACGGCGGGCACCTGGTCGCCAACGACGACGCCTCCCTGCTGCCGATCGCCCCCGGGCAGGTGTGGGCGCGCGGCTACCCGCGCAGCGTCACCATCCGCGGCGACACTCTGCCCTATCTCGGCGCGGCCGCCCCCGCCCTACTCCGCGCCGAGGCAACCTCACCCCCCGGCCACCGCGGCCCGACGGTAACCCTGGACGCCGGCGTCGCGGCACGCGCCCTGAACGCCCGGCTGGCCAGCCACGTGCCGTTGCGGGCGCTGGTGCTGCCCGTGTTCGCCGCGCCCGGCGAGGATGTGGTGCTGCGCCGTCTGAGCGCCAGGCAGGCCACCGCCGCGCTGCAGCCGCTGCTGGGGCCTTGCGACCCGTACGAGACGTGGCTGGAGCCGCTCATCCCAGAGCGCCCGCCGCCTCCCGGCTACGCGGCCCGCCTGGCCGCTGCCGTACCGGTGTGGAGACTGCGCCATGCCCTGCCCGCCCTGCCGTACACCGTTGACCGGCTCGTTGAGCTCCTGGCCGTTCAGGAGCAGACGCCGTGCCCCGACTGAGAAAGGGATCCCGATGGCGCCCCCCGCCCCACCCCCGGACGCGATACCCCTGGACACGGTCCGCCGCACCTTCACCGCTCTGACCGGTGAGCACGCCGATGACGTGGCCGCCCTGCCGCCCGGCTACGGCCATCTGTCGTGGCAGGTGGCCACCGGCACCGGCCGCTACCTGATCAAGACCGCGATCCGCAACGCCGGTGTGACCGCCCTGTTCCGGCAAGTCACCGCCCAGCAGGCCGCCGCGACCGGCGGCGTCAGCACGCCGCTGGTCGTCGCCGCCAGCGCCACCGGCGGCCCCCTGAAGCGGCCCTGCTACGTGCAGACCTGGATCGACGGCATCGACGCCGCCACCGCCCTGCAGCAGACGCCGGTCGATGCCGCCGCACTCGGGTCCGCGTTCGGCCGCACGGTGGCCGGCCTGCACCGCATCCGCGGGCCCCGCGTCGCCGACGACTGCGCCGCCACCACCAGTTACCCCACCTGGCGTCACGCCTGCACCGCCCGCCTGGACCGCATGATCCGATCCAACCGGGAGGCCGCCGTCCTGTCGGAGGAGATCCTGCGGCCGGTCGCCGACCGGCTCACCGCGATGATCGGCGCCCTGCCGGACGACATCGGTCCCCGCCTGATCCACCGTGACCTGTACCTGCCGAACGTGCTGCTGACCGGCCCCGTCGGCGATACTCCGCAAGTGGCGCTGCTGGACTGGGAGTCGGCCGCGTTCGGCGATCCGGTGTGGGACTTCGTGAAGCTCACCATGTGGGTGTTCGACCGGCACCCTCTCCTGCACCTGCCGTTCCTGGAGGGCTACACCGCCACCGCGCCGCTACCAGGCGATTTCGAGCGGCGGCTGCTCACCTACCAGGGCATCGAATACCTGGCGGCGTTCCCGTACTTCGGCCGCCGCTGGCCCGACGCCGCCATGCTGGAGGGCTTCCGCAAGCTCCTGGCCGCGTGGATGGACAGCGCCGGCCTGGACGGAGCCCGCCCATGACCAGCACCGCCACGGGCCCGGTCGTCCTGGTCACCGGCGGCAGCAGCGGCATCGGCGCCGGCGTCGTGCGGCGCCTGCACGCCGACGGCCACCGGATCCTCGCCACCAGCCACCGCCATCCCGAACGCGCCCAGGCGCTGCTCACCGACCTCGACCCGGCGGGGCGCACGCTGGCGTTCACTCCCGCCGACCTGTCGGCCCCGGCCGGCACCGCTGAGGATCTCGTGGAGCGGGCGGTGGCCCGCTATGGCCGCCTGGACGCGCTCGTGCACTGCGCCGCCACCGTTGACATCACCCCCGCCGCCGAGCTGACCGCCGCCCGCTTCACCGACGTGCTGACCACCAACGTGGTCGCCGCGTTCCTGCTGGCCCGCGCCGCCGCCGCCCACCCCCACCTGGGTGCGGTGGTGTTCGTGTCGTCGGTCGCGGCCCGCTTCACCGGCCCCGATTCGGCCGCCTACGAAGCCTCCAAAGCCGCACTGTCGATGCTGACGCGCACCCTGGCCGCCGAGTACGCGCCCCGCGTCCGCATCAACGCCGTCGCCCCCGGCGCCATCGATGTGGAACGCACCCTCGCCGACCCCGCCTGGCCGCGCGACATGCTCGCCCGGCGTATCCCGCTCGGCCGCGTCGGCACGCCCGCCGACGTTGCCGCCGCCATCGCCGTCCTGCTCGGTGACGACGCCCGCTACCTGACCGGGCAGATCCTCACCGTCGACGGCGGCTTGGCCCTGAGCCTGACCTGAAAGAGGAGATGTTTTCTCGTGGTTGATTCCCACCCGCGCGGCCGGCAGCTGGCGGCCCGCCTGCGCGACCTGGTGCCCGGCGGCGCCCACGCCTACAGCAAAGCCCCCTCCCAGTGGCCGGCGACGGCGCCGCCGCTGCTGGAACGCGGATCCGGCGCCTGGGTGTGGGATGTCGACGGCCACCGCTACATCGACTGGTTCGCCGGGCTGACGTGCGTCCCGCTCGGTCACGCCCACCCGGCCGTCACCGCGGCCGTGGCCGCCGCCCTGCGATCCGGTAGCGCCTTCCAGTTGCCGGCGGCCGCCGAGCTCGCCGCCGCCGAGACGTTCCTGGCCACCGTCGCGGTCGGCGACGACATGGTGAAGTTCGCCAAGAACGGCTCCGACGTCGTCGATGCGGCCCTCAAGCTCGCCCGCTACGCCACCGGCCGGACGCTGGTCGCCAAATGCGCCGAGCATCCGTTCTTCTCCACCGGCGACTGGTTCATCGGCACCACCGCCGCCCGCGGCGGCACGCTGCCCGAGGTCGCCGCCCGCACCCTCGACTTCCCCTACAACGACACTCCCGCGCTGCAGACGCTGTTCACCGAGCACGGTGACGACCTGGCTGCCGTCATCTTGGAACCGGTCCGCTTCACCCGCCCCGACACCGCCTGGTTCACGGCGCTGCGCGAGCGGTGTTCCCGCCACGGCACCGCCTTGATCTTCGATGAGACGGTGACCGGCCTGAAGTACCACCTGCACGGCGCCCGCACCCTCACCGGCGTCCACCCCGACTTGACCTGCTGGGGTAAAGGCATCGCCAACGGCCTGCCCGTCTCCGCGCTCACCGGCCGCCGCGAGCTGATGGAACTGGGCGATCCGGCCCGGTGTCCGCGCACGCCGCCGCTGCTGCTGCTGTCGACCACGCACGGGGGGAAGCCGCCGGCCTGGCCGCGATGGTCGCCACCGTCACCGAGATCGCCGCCACCGGTGCGATCGAGGCCGCCCACGCCACCGGCGCTGCCTTGCGCACCGGCATAGACGACCTCGTGCGCCAGGCCGGGCTGGCCGAGCAGATCCGGCTGGTCGGATACGACTGCTTCCTCGGGATCGAAACCCGCGACACTACGGCCGTGTCCGCCGCGGAGCTCAAGACGCTGCTGCTGCAAGAACTCATCGCCGCCGGAGCGCTCGTGCGCGGCATCTTCTACCCGACCGCCGCCCACGGGCAAGAGCACGTGGAGGCGACGTTGACGGTGGCGGAGATGGCGGCGAAAGTGTGCGGGCGGGCGCTGGAGGCCGGCTCCGGCGGGCTGTTGCGCGGACCGGCCGCACGCCGCCTGCTGTGAGGCCCGGCAGACTAGGGCTGGACGGTGTCGTACTCGGCGCCGGGACCGTCGAGGAGTCCGGCCAGGCCGGATCGGTACCACGGCATGACCGTGCCGGCTTCCTCCAGCGTCATCCACCGGGTCTCGGTCACGTCGTCGTCGACGCCGCTGACGGCTGCCTCACCGGAGATGACGTGGGCGCGGAACACCACGAACAGGTCGTGGACCTGATCGGTGATCTGCTCGGTGACGCTCACGACCGGCCCGGTCTCCACGACCAGTCCGGTCTCCTCTTTGGTTTCGCGTACGGCGGTCGCGCTCAGAGCCTGACGCTGTCGGGGATCTTGGTTGAGCGCGGATCAGTCGGTTGAGCGCCAGGAGCGAGGGCGCGGGATGTGTTGCCAGTCGAGGAAGCCTTGGAGGGCAGTCGGGGGGCGGAGTTGAGGTGCGATGGCGGGCGGGAGCTGCGCGCAGATGCGTTCGATGTTGATGGCGATCGCGGTGAGGACGTGTTGGACGTGGGTTTTGTCCTGGCTGCGGTAGCGGCTTCGGCGCATGCCATGTCCTTGGACGAACTCGTTGATGGTGCTCTCGATGCCAGCGCGTCGGGTGTAGCGGGTCCACCAGTCCCGGGTCTGCTGTTCGGCTCGTGCTCGGGTCTGGAGCTTGTGGAGTTCCCGCGGGTAGAACGTCAGCTGGCGGGCGTCGGTTCGGGTGCACTGGGCCTTGACCGGGCAGGCGCCGCAGTCGTTCTGGAGGAACTTCACCCTGGTCAAGGGCGCGATCGAGGGGGGAGTCGCCCATTGGGAACTCTCTTTGCCCTGCGGGCAAATGACCTTCTCTCGGTCCCAGTCGATGGTGAAGGCGTCGGGCGGGAACACGTTCCCCTTGCGTGATTGGCGGGTGCGCTTGGCCCGTATCGGGCCAAGAAGCTCGATCTGGTGCAGGCGGGCCACGTTGTCGCGGATGGCGACGGAGGTGTAGCCGCCGTCGACCAGGTGCTCGGCGGGCAGAAGGGCCCGCTCGGCGAGGCGGGCCTGGACGATCGGGAGCGCCCGGATGTCGTGGCCGAACCAGGGGTAGACCGGGCCGGTGTTGCCGCGGCCCAGCATCAGGTCGATGCGGCCGTCGGCCAGGTGCTGCAGCATCGCGTAGTCCTCGGCGATCTTCACCGGATCGTTGGTGGTGATCAGCGTGGTCGCGGTGGACAGGATCAGGCGCTCGGTCCGTGCGGCGATGTAGCCCAGCATGGTGGTCGGGGACGACGGCACGAAGGGCGGGTTGTGGTGCTCACCGGTCGCGAAGACGTCGAGACCGACCTCCTCGGCCTTGAGCGCGATGGCGACCATCGCCTTGATCCGCTCGTGCTCGGTCGGCGTCCTTCCCGTGGTGGGGTTCATGGTGACGTCGCCCACGGGGAAGATTCCGAACTGCATCGTGCTCACCGTCCCGCTGCCGTTTAAAATTCAACTATTTAAGCATCGCGGCAGACGATCCTATTTCCGGCCGGACCCCGGTGACCGGGCGGAGCGGTGCCGGGCCTCAGGCCGGGGGCCGCTCCTGGGCGGTGCGGCCGATCTGCAACTCGTCGAGGAGGTCCTGGGTCGCGGCGGCGACGGCCTCCACGGCCCGCTCGAAGGCGGCGGCGTTGCGCGCGGACGGGGCGCGGAAGCCGGAGATCTTGCGGACGTACTGCAGCGCGGCGGCCCGCACGTCCTGCTCGGTCACGTCACTGGAGTAGGGCTCGCGAAGGGTTTTGATGCTTCGGCACATGTCGAGACCGTACGACATCGGCTCCCTGGCCGGGGGGCGCCCCTGCCGTCATAATCCTGGGAACGGATTCCTGCGCACGGCGGGAGGTGTTCATGGACTCCTCGGACGGCCGGGTCCTGGTCCTCATCGTGGTCGCGACGGTGGTGTTCTTCATCGGACGGCGCTATCAGCGGACGGTGGACGCCTGGGGAGGCCGGGGCAAGGCGATCAAGACCGCGGCGGACGCGAAGGACAGGATCCCCGCCGCCAAGGCGGCGGCGTGGGCGGCGATCCGCGGCATGGTCGGGGCCGGGCTGGTGGCGTTGATCCTGTTCGCCATCGTCGCCAACGCGATCCGGTACGGCTGAGCCCCCGCCGCACCGCGGCATGGGCGCCGGGCCGTGAGGACCGGGTGGCGCAGCGGCGCAGTGGCTCAGCCGGCCGGGGCCCACCCGGCGGGCTCGACGATTTCCACGACCACGCAGGACAGGGCGATGCCGACGCCGTTGCCGAGCAGCAGCACGTGGTCCCCCGGCCCGACGGCTCCGGTCTCGACGAGATGGGTGAGTCCCGCGATCTGGTCGTTCACCCCGAGGTGACCGACGCCGCGCCCGAACTCCAGCACGCCCCGGGCGGGGTCGATGCCCAGGGGTTCCAGCACGCTCCTGACGTAGGCCTCGCCGCCGGAGAAGACGTGCGTGGCGCGGGCCACGTCCCGCGGGCCGATCCCGGCCTCGGCGAGAGCGCGCCGCGCCACCTCGACGCGCGCCAGCGTCAGCCGTTCCCTGGCCCGGTCGAACTCCGCGGGACGGCGGGCGGCGAACTCGGCGATCCGCGCCCCGATCGCCATGGGGCGGCCCACCGTGCATCCGGGCGGGAACAGCGGCATGTCCCCCCGGTACATCTCCTCCATGTCCGGGAGCGAGGCGGAGGCGACCGCCCGCAGCCGGGCGAACCCGCCGCGTCGCGACAGCACGACGGCCGTGCCGGCGTCACCGAAGATCGTGCCGCGGTTGGTGACCGCCCCCTCGGCGTAGCGCCAGCGGTCGACGAGCGGCGCGCCGAAGTTGTCCGCCCCGGTGATGAGGGCGGCGGTACGGTCCCCGCCGCCCGCGGTCAGGTAGCACGCGGCCAGCTCCATCGCGCCGAGCATCCCGTTGCAGGTCTGACGGATCTCGAAGGCGGGGACGTGGCCGCCGATGGTGTGGCGCTGCACGTAGTGGTGCGGCGACCAGCCGTCGGGACCCTGGTGGTAGAAGGTCGCGTGAAGGAGCAGGCCGACCTCGGAGGCGTCGTGGCCCGAGCGGGCCAGCGCCTGGTTGCCGGCGCGCACGGCCATGTCCGGTGCCGGCGTCCGGCCGGCCACCGCGGCGCCGGACCATCCGGCGCGCATGTGCTCCTCACGGTCGTACATGCCGAGCTCCACGGCCCTCGCCGCACTGAACGACTCGGGGATGTATGCGCCGAGCCCGGCGATGTGGATGCCGTCCACCTTCATTTTTCGACCTCGCTTACCGAGCGGTGTCCGGTGATCCGTACCGGTTTCGGGCGACGCGTGGAAATGCACCGCCCCTCCTGTGCGACGCGGCCCGAATCCTGGACCCGCGGACGCCGGACGCACATCTTCTGGAATGCGGTACCGGCGGCGCCGGTGGACACCGGGTCCGTGAGCAGCTCCGGGTCCGTTAACGCCGGGCCGTATCCGCGATTGACAGAGGACTGAAAACGCCGGCTTTTTCCTGTCCGGATCGCCTTCCGCATAGAGCCTGATCAGAGGGGACGCCGTCCGCTGGCGAATATTCCGACAGTCGTTTCGGGATCGATCCATAACACCGAAATATGGAGGAGAGCAATACGGGAGATGCTCGGTGATCATGCCGGTAACAGGATTCATGAATCTTTCCCGAAACGGGGGTTGGAACCTGTGACACTTCTGACCGCATCCGAGGCCCACCACGGAGTCCTGCCGCAGGAGCGGCCGGCCGACGGTCTGCTCCGGGACCTCGATCTGGTGACCGGAACCTGGTCCGCGACGCTCGCCGTGGACTCCGGCGATCCCTACTTCTTCGACCATCCTCTCGATCACCTGCCCGGTATGGCCCTCGTCTGCGGTCTGCTGGACCTGTTGCGCGCCACCGGCACCGGGCACCCCGAGCGGCCGGGGCACCGCATGCTCATGTCGCTGGATCTGTCGACGTTCTGCGAGCAGGAGGTGCCGGTCCACCTCGAAGCGATCCGGCTCCCTCCCGACGACACCGGCGGACTGCCCGGCGGGCTCTCCGGCACGACGCGGGTGGTCATGAGCGCCCGCCAGCGCGGCCAGGTCGTCTGCGAGGGAGAGGCCGCCTTCCGCCCGGCGGCGCCCTTCGAGGCGCCCGGCGTCCCCGCCGCGGCCCGCCACCCCGAACCGGCCCGCCCGGAACTGGTCCACCGGCACCGTCCGGAGAACGTCCTGATCGGCGGCATGGTGCCGTACGGCACGACGCGGATCGCGGAGATACGCCGGCCGCCGGACGGCCACCCGCTCGCCCCGGCGCCGGGCGCGCCGCCCCGCGCGGAGCTGATCATCGACGCGGCCCGGCAGTTCGGCACCATGATCTGCCACGTCGAGCACGCCGTGCCGCAGGACGCCCGGTTGATCCTGCTGGCCATCGAGGCCGACCTGCCGTGCGAGCTCCCCCGGGACCTGCGGCTCGGGTGGACGCGGACCGCCCCGCGACGTGGACGCTCCCGCATGCACATCGAAGTCGTCGCCGGCGACCCCGGCACCGAGCCGTGCGGCTCCGTCACGCTCGACTACTACGCCGCCTCGCCGGCGATCTACCGCAGGCTGCGCCACGCGGGAAGGACGGCATGAGCGCCGCGAGGTCCGCGGGCCTGGTGACCCTGTTGACCCGGGTGCTGTTCGTCGCCGCCGTCACCGCGATGGCGGTGCGCGCCGCCGGGTACCTGACCCACGCCGCCGAGGGCGCGAACCTCGTCTCCGGACTCCTCGTCACCGGCTACCTGGCCTGGGTGAGCATCGAGATCCCGGTCACCTTCCGTAAACCGTCGCAGCCCGTCGCCGAGAGCCGCACCCTTGCCGCGTACGCCTCCTCGCGGATGCTGCTGGTGCTCGCGGCCGTGGTGCCGCCGGCTCCCTGGAACGAGGTCTCCTATCTGATGGCGCCGGCGATCGCCCTGTTCCTGGCGGGCATCGTGCTGCGCACGGTCGCGATCAGGGCGCTGGGCGCGCTCTACACCCATCACGTCCTGCGCCGCGAGGAGCACCCGCTGGTCACCACCGGCCCGTACCGGTTCCTGCGGCACCCGGCCTACGCCGGCATGCTCCTGGCCAACACCGGCTTCGTCCTCTACTTCCACCAGGCGTACGGCGTCGCGGCGCTGCTGGTGCTGGCCGGAGTCCTGGTCTGGCGGATCCGCACCGAGGAGCGGGTGCTGTGGTCGGTTCCCGGATACCCGCAGTTCGCCGCCGGGCGCGCGCGCCTGCTCATGGGGGTGTGGTGATGACCGCGCTGATCCGGGCCGGTGACGCCCGGCTCACCGACGCGACCGTGACCGGGCACAAGTTCGCCCGTCAGGAGCTGCTGCGCCGGGCCGGTTTCCAGGTGCCCGAGTTCTTCTGTGTTCCGGTCACCGTGTTCGACGCCGTGGCCCGCGACCTGCTGCCCCCCGCGCCGGACCCCGGGCGCGAGGCCGAGCTGACGGCCTGGGCGGCGGACGCGGCGGCCCGGCTGTCGTCCGCCGTGCCACCGGGCCGGCTGGAGGCCGAGCTGCGCGAGGAGGCCGCGGCCCTCGCCGGGGACCACGGCCTGCTCGCGGTACGGGCCTGCGTGGTGGCCGACGCCGAGGGAGTCGGCGAGGACGGCGTCAGCGACGCGTTCGCCGGGATGACCGAGTCCTACCTGTACGTGCGTCCCGAGGACGTACCAGGGCGGGTCGTGCAGTGCTGGGCCTCGGGATTTACCCCGGAGTCGATCCTGTACCGGGTACGCAGGGGACTGTCGGTCGGCTCGGTCCGGGTGGCGGTCGGAGTCCAGGTGATGGTCCCCGGGACGCGGTCGTTCGTGGCGTTCAGCCGCGACCCCCGCACGGGCGAGGCCGCCTGTGTGATCGCGGCGGCGCACGGCATCGGTGAGGGCGTCGTCCAGGAACGCGCCGACGTCGACCACTTCTTCGTGGACACGGCCTCCGGCCGGATCCGGTCCGAGGTTGTCGTCAAACGGGTGATGATGACCCGGGGTGACGGGGACGAGGGGCCGGTGCCGCGTCCGGTGCCCGCCGAGCAGGCCGGGCAGCCCGTGCTCACCGACGGTGAGGTGCGCCGGGTGAGTGATCTCGCGGCGGAGGTCGAGGACTTCTTCGGGCTGCCGCAGGACATGGAGGGCACGATCACGCCCGACGGCGCCATCCACCTGGTGCAGGCCCGCCCCGTGGTGTTCGCCGGCGGTCCGGAGGAACCGGCGGTGCGCTGGAGCAACCACAACATCACCGAGAGCTTCCCGGGCCTTTCCGGCGCGTTGACGTACTCGCAGGCACGCGTCTTCTACCGGTCGATCTTCCGCGACCTCTACCGGCGGATGGGAGTGCCCGACCGCCGGCTCCGGGCGCTGGAGCACCACCTCAACCGCATGGTGGGGCTGGTCGACGGCCGCATCTACTACCGGTTGGACGCCTGGCTCGCTCTGCACGGGCAGATCCCCGGCTTCCCGCTGGTCCGCCGGTGGTGGGAGCGCTCGATGGGGATCGACGGCGACCATCGCCCCTCCCGGCCGGAGGTGCTCCGCGCGCTGCCCTCCGTGCCGCGTCTCCTCGCACGGCTGCTGCGACAGCCCCGGGAGACCGGGGACTTCCTGCGCTGGTGGGACCGCCTGGTCGACCAGAGCGCGGGGATGGACGAGTGGACGCCCGATCGCCTCATCGCCTTCTACCGGCGGCTGTGGGCCGAGGTGGGCCGGCGATGGGGCGTCACCCTCGTCAACAGCTTCTTCCTCCTGGTGTGGACCACGCTGACCTCGGCGGCGCTGCGCCGCTGGGTCACCGACGACGAGCAGCGGCTGCTCGGCGGCCTGCTGACGGGCGGGCGGGAGAACCGGTCGCTGCTCGGGGTGCGGTCCGCAATCGCGCTCGCGGAGCTGGTCGGCGGGCACCCTGAACTGGCCGGACGGATCCGGCGCTGTGGCGGGGAGGGCGACTCCGCCGACGAGATCTGGGTCGACGTCGTCGCGGGCCGCTACGGAGCGGAGATCGCCCGGGCCGCCGCCACCCACCTGCGCCGGTACGGCGATCGGGCCCTGCACGACCTGAAGCTGGAGGAGCCCTCGCCCCGCCAGCGGCCCGGCATGATCATCGAAATGGTCAAACCCATGGTCCACGGCGGCCTGACCGTGGCGGGCAGCCGCGCCAAGGAGCTCGCCGCCCGTGCCGAGGCGGAGCGGGAACTGCGCGGGCGTTGCCGCGGCACCGTCCGCCTCCTGACGATCCGCGCCCTCGTCGCTGGGCTGCGCCGGGCGGTCAAGACCCGCGAGGACACCCGGTACTGCCGCAGCCAGCTGTTCGGGTTGACCCGTCAGGTGATGTGGCGCCTCGGGGACCTGCTCGCCGAGGCGGGCAGGCTCGACCGCGGCCGGGATGTCGTGGACCTCACCGTCGAGGAGGTGCTCGGCGCCTACGACGGCACGCTGGTGGACGCCGACCTGCGCTCCCTCGTCCGCGCCCGCCGCGAGGAGCGGCGCGCGGCGCAGGGACGTCCGGACCCCGGCGTCGAGCTGGCCATGCCGCTCAACCGCCCCATGCCGCTCAACCGCCCCATGCCGGGCGGCCCGGCCGGTGCGCCTCCCGACCCGCCCGCTCCGGAGCCCGCCACGGTGGCCGGCGACCTGCGGGGACTGCCGTCCAGCAACGGCGTGGTGCGCGGCGAGGCTCGCGTCGTCCTCGACCCATCCATATCCCCCGAATCATGCCGTGACCGGATTATCGTGGCGAAGGAGACCGACCCCGGATGGTTGTTCCTCATGATGGCGGCGCGCGGAATGGTGGTGGAACGGGGCACGCTACTGTCCCACACCGCGATCACCGGACGACTGCTCGGCATCCCGACCGTCGTCTCCGTGCCCCGGGCGACCACGCTGATCAAGGACGGGGCCCTCGTCGAGGTCGACGGGGCCGAGGGGAGGGTGCGCGTCCTGAGCGCCGCGGAGACCTCCTGACGACCCGTCTGCTCCGCTACGTCGCCGGCAGCTACCCGCCCAAGGTGTACCTCCCCTACGCGCTGGCGTGGGCGATCGGCGCGCCGGCCGCCTGCGCGCTGGTCGACCCCCGGATCTCCGGATGGCTGCCGGACGCGGGGACCGCGGTGAGCGCCGTGACCCTCGTCGTCGTCCTGCTGATGATGCGGGCCCTGGACGACATCCGGGACCTGGACTACGACCGGGAGCACAACCCGGACCGGCCGCTCGCCAGAGGCGTCGTCCGCGTCCGCGACCTGACCGTCATGGTCGCCGCCGGGACCGTGCTCGTGCTCGCGCTCAACGCGTGGCGCTGGCCGGTCATGTGCGTGCTGGCGGGTCAGCTCGCGTACGCGTACCTGGTGCTGTGGGCCGACCGCCGGCTCGGGTGGCCGCGCGGCGACGCGCTCGTGGCGGGCTTCCTGGTGAACCTCCCCGTCCAGCTCATGATCAACGCCTTCCTGTACGCCGGGCTGCTGCACTCGGCCGGGCTCGCCCCGGTCTGGCCGGGCGCGATCGGGATCGCCGTGGCCGCCCTGGCGTTCCTGCACGTGGAGTTCGCCCGCAAGACGACCCGGCGGCCCCGCCCGGGCGAGCGCACCTACGTCACCCTGTTCGGCACGGCGGGAACCGCCGCACTGGCCCTGGCCTGCGCGCTGGCCTCGGTCGCGGTCCTGATCGCCTCGACCACCGCCGGAGGCGGCGAGCGCACCGGGACCTGGGCGGTGTGGCTGGCGGCGGCACCGCTGGCCTTCGCGGGGCTCGGCGCGCTGCGGTTCCGGCGCGAGGACCTCGCCCGCTGGCCCTACGGGCAGGCGGCGCTGTTCATGCTCGTCAGCTTCGCCGGCTATCAGATCATCAACCTCGTGGAGAGGGCGACGGCGCCATGACCGACCTCCAGCTCTTCCCCTTTCCCGCCGGGACCAGGGGTGAGCCGCCGGCCGAATACGCCCGGATCCGGCAGGAACCCGGCCTGCCCCGGGTACGGCTCAGCAACGGCCGCCAGGCGCTGGTCGTCACGCGGTACCACGACGTCAGGCTCGTGCTGTCGGACAGCAGGTTCAGCCGCTCGGCGTTCACCAGCACCCCGCTGTTCGCGCGCACGACGGAGTCGCTCGCGTTGAACACGGCCGACGCGCCCGAGCACGGCCGCCGGCGGGGAGCCGTCGCACACGCCTTCACCGCCCGCCAGGTGCGGCGGATGCGGCCGATGGTCGAACGGGTGATCGAGGAGCAGATCGCCGAGGTCGCGGCCGGCCCGCGCCCGGCCGATCTGGTCGACCGGTTCACCGTGCCGTTCACGCTGCGGGTCATGTGCCGGATCCTCGGCGTGCCGGAGGATGACATCGGGCGGTTCAAGCCGTGGGTGGATCCCATGATGTCCGTGGGCCGTTTCCCCGCCGACACCGTGGCCCGGTGCCACCGGGAGATGAACGACTACTTCACCGCGCTCGTGGAGGATGTGCGGGCGGCGCTCGACGCGGGCCGTACGGTGCCCGGCCTCATCGCCGAGATGCTCACCCCGCGCAAGGAGGAGCGCCGGCTCAGCCGGGCCGAGGTGATCACGATGTCCGCCGGGATCCTCATCGCCGGATACGAGACCACCAGCAACGAACTGGCGGCGGCGGTGTACGAGATGTTGCGCCGCCCCGAGCTGGTGCGGCGCGTGCGCGACCGTCCGGAGGAGAGCGGGCCGGTGGTCGAGGAGATACTGCGATACCTGTGCGCGAACGGCAGCGGCGGTGTGCCGCACGTGGCGACCGCCGACGTCACGCTCCCCGGCGGGGTCGTGGTACCGGCCGGGGAGGTGGTGGTCCCGATCCCGGACGCCGCCAACCACGATCCCGGCGTCTTCGAGGACCCCCGGTGCCTGCGGGGCGATCGGGCGGAGAACCCGCACCTGACCTTCGGATTCGGGGCGCACTACTGCCTGGGGGCGGAGCTGGCCCGGCTGGAGATGCGCCTGGGCCTGACGGCCGTGTTCGGCGCCTTCCCGACACTGCGCCTGGCCGTGCCCGAGGAGGAGCTCCGCTGGCGGACCGACATGTTCATCCGCGGGCTGTGGGAACTGCCGGTCACCTGGTGACCGGGGAGGAGGGAGGTTCCGCATGAACGGCGCGAACGCCCCGCACGGCCCGGCGGAGAACGGGCTGACGCCCGACGGGCTGCTGACGACCACCCGCTCGGTGCGCAGGCGGCTCGACCTGAACCGGCCGGTGCCCGTGGCGCTGGTCGAGGAATGCCTGCGGATCGCCCAGCAGGCGCCCTGCGGCTCGGGCCGCAACACCGGGCACTGGATCGTCGTCACCGACCCTGCGATCAGGGCGGCGATCGGCGAGTCGTACCGGGCGGCGTTCGACCGCTACGCGCCCCCGGCCTCCCCGGAGCCGTCCGGGGAGACGGCGGGCCCCGGGCCGGGCCGTGCCGGTGGACAGGACGCCTGGGCGGCGAGCCGGCGGCGCTCGCTCGACAGCGCCGGCCATCTCGCCCGGCACCTCGGCGAGGTCCCCGTCCTGGTCATGGCCTGCCTGGATTCCGGCGGCCCGTTGCCCGGCGGCAGCCAGGCCGGGCTGTGGGGGTCCCTGATGCCCTCGGTGTGGAGCTACATGCTCGCCGCCCGGGCGCGCGGACTCGGGACCGCGTGGACCACCGCCCACCTGGCGTACGAACGGGAGATCGCCGAGTTGCTGGGGATCCCGCCCGGGGTCCACCAGGGGGCGCTCATACCGACGGCGTACCACCTCGGCGACACCTTCCGTCCGGCGGCCCGGCCCCCACTGCGGGAGGTGCTGCACCACGACCGCTGGTGACGGCCGCGGCGCACCGGACAGCAGTTCCAGAGATGCCTCGCACCACCCGGGGCGTGAAGAATTTTGGCCGTAACTCTTCGTCGGCGCCCGCGATCGTGCGCCTGGAAGGAGTCGAAGTGCCCGACGCTGTCGGGGATCTTGAAGAGCTGGTGATCATCTGGTTGAACGTCAGCCCTTCAAGATCCCCGACAGCGTCGGGCTCTCAGGGTCTCGCCTTCCTCGCGGCGACCTCCGGGCAGGCTCCACGAGTCACGATTACGCACCGCCAGTACGCGCCGGGTGGGTCTCATCCAGAACCAGCGCGTAGGCCACGTCGATCCGTTGAAGAGGCATGTTCGCCAGCCGCTCACTCATAGAGCCCAGTGTCCCAAATTGGACGGGAAGACGCAGTTGGTTGCCGGTCATGCCGGGTTCCCCGCCGGGAGTCGAACGATGGCCGCCGCTGCTTGCCGTCAGGTTCGCCCGTTCATTTCGGGGTGACCGAGGCGCCGCCGCGCCCGGATCCCGGCTGGACCGGCTCCCGGTGTGCTCAGCGGCCACTTTCGCGACGCCGCCGGATTCTGGGACGCGGTCGGGGCCGCGGTGTCGGGCGGTTATGCCCAGCGCCGCCCCTGCCCTGGTCAGGACGGTCGCCATGATGAGCGCCTGGCGGCTGGCGTGGAGGTCAGCCAGGGCCGTGAGCCGGTCCAGGGTGCGGGGGTCGGGCTGCTCGCCGCGGCTCCGCTGGTGATGATCCATTCGGTGGAGGCAGGGGTGTGCCGGGTCATCTTCGCAAACCCGAGTGCGGCCGCCCGGGTGGCCAGGCCGCTGACGCGGGCCACGGTCAGGCCGCCTGCGCGCAGCTCCATCTCGATGCGGCGGGCCAGGGTGGTGGTGGCGGTGCCGTGCGTTCCGGCGATGCCGAGGTGAACGGGGGTGGTCACCATAACGTCTTCTGTTCCTCATGGTCGGGGACGGTCGCTGTTGCGGGCAGGCCCGGGGGGACGGCCACCGCGGTCAGCGCGTCCCAGGTCGGGTAGCGGCCGGCGAGGGTGAGCAGGAGCCGCGCGGTGGCGTGGGCGTCGAAAGCGGCGCGGTGCCGCTGGCCGGGGATGTCGTCGGTGGTGATGCCGGTGTAGGTCAGCAGGGCGTCCAGGCCGTGGCCGGGCGCTTGCGGCAGGGCGGCGCGGGCCAGGCGCAGCGTGTCGATGACGCCGGCGGGTTCCCAGCCCGGCAGGTGCCGCTCCAGCACCCGGTAGTCGACGTGGGCGTTGTGGGCCGCGATCCATACACCGTGGAGGGCGTCCCGGGCGGCTGGGGCGACGTCAGCCCAGGCCGGGGCGTCGGCCACGTCCTGGTCGGTGAGGCGGTGGACGCGAGTGGCGAAGCGGGAGATGGGGCGCGGCGGCTGGATCAGGGTGCACAGTGCCGGCTGCGGCACCGGCCGCCCGCCGTCGATCCGGATCGCGGCGACTTCCACCAGGTCCGGCGGTTGGGCGCCGTTGCCCTCGACGTCGACGACGAGCAGGGGCGGCCAGGTGCCGAAGTCCACGGGGTGCCTCCTATGCGGTCGCTGCGGGCCAGCCGATGTCAGCGCGGCCGTGCCGACGGTAGTGGTGGGGGTGCTCGCGGGCGTGGACCTGGTAGCCGTGGGTGTGCTGCAGGAAGTAGCGCGGCGGCTCGTCCAGTCCTTCCACCATGATGGCGCGTTCGGTGACCTCCACGCTGCCGGTCGCGTCGAATGCCCCGTGAGCGGCACCCGGCAGCTTATGAAACGCTCCATAGGCAGTCCGTCACTCCTCGTCAAACGCGAGTGTGGATCGGTCCGCACAGCAGCAGGACCTTCCGCCGCCCACCCGCGCCCCTGCCGGCACCCGGTACGGCTCGCGCGGCCTCCCGCCGGCGACGACCGGCCCCTGGCCCTTGGTGGTCACGATGAGGCCTTTCACTGCGCAGGATCCGAAGGGCCTGCCCGACGGGGTGGATCTGCTGCAACAAGCCCTAAATGCCCTGAGCGCACATGCGGGACCCGCTGCCCACGGCAGCGGTGACAGGGCCGGAGCCTGGGCTGGTGGGGCTCGAGCCCCGGCCCTTCTACACGTCGAGGCCGGCGATCGCCTTCGTGATCAACATACGGGCCGTCTTGCCGTACACCGCGAGCTCGGCCAGCTCGGCGAACGCCTGCGCGTACATGGTGATCTCGTGCGGCTGGGTGATGGTCAGATGCCCGGACACCAGCTCGACGGTCACCTCGGCTTCGTCGAACATCCAGAAGCCTTCCACCGGCCAGATGCTGGAGCGGTCGGCGTCCAGGGGGATGATGCCCAGCGACACTGACGGCAGTGTGCTCGCCGTCAGCAGGTGCCCGAGCTGTCCGGCCATGGTCTCTGTCCCGCCGATCGGGTGATGCAGGACGTTCTCCTCCAGCAGGATCGCAAACTGGTGATCACCTTCATGGATGACGTTTTGCTTGTCCACGCGGACCTGTACGGCCTGCTCGACGTCGTCCGGGATGGAGCGGCGCCGGGTGAGGGAGGTCAGCACCGCGGTGATGTAGGCGCGAGTCTGCAACGGTCCCGGGATCATCCGAGGCGAGTAGATGCGGAAGTGGCGGGTGCGTTCCCACAACGGCAGTACCGTCTCCTGGGCGCGGCGCAGACCGGTGCGTTCCATCTGCCGCCACTCCACGAACATGCCTTCCACCGCGCGCAGCGAGGCGACCAGATCAGCGACCTGGTCGCCTGCGCCGCAGTGCTCGCACCAGGCGCGGATGTCGGCGGCGGTGGGGGTTTGCTTGCCGTACTCGATTTTGCTGATCTTCGAGGAGTGCCAGCCGGTCCGCCGGCCGAGGTCACGGCCAGACAGTTCGGCCTCGACGCGGATGTCCCGTAGGCGCTGCCCGAGTGCCTGGAGCGCCTGATGCGCGCTGGAGGAAGAGGATCGCACAGCGGCTGCGGGCTCAGAGCGGCTGGTAGTGGTCGTGAGAGATGGCACGCTCCCACACGGCCTCGAACGCGGCCACGTGGAACTTCACGACCTGCGGATCCATGACCGTTTCAGCGCTGACCTTGTCGCCTTCGCCGCTGAAGTGGTGGACCAGCAGCACCTCCTCGTCGAACAACCAGAAGTCGTTACCGGGCAGCGCCAGGCCGGTCGTCCGGCGGCGGGGCAGCCACCGCACCTGCTCCCCGGCCCGCAGGTTGGGGACGGTGATGTCGTACTCGTAGCGGATGTAGGCGCTGATCGGCTCGGACACGATGCGGGCCCGGCGGACCTGGACGCCGCGGGCGGTCGCGTCCGTGATGTTCTGCAGCCAGGGCCGCCACCAGGAGGTGCGGTCGTCCAAGTTGATGCGGTGGCCGGCCTGCCAGGCGTGATAGTCGGGATCGTTGAGCGTGTAGCCGTCACGCATCTCCAGGTGGAGCGCGGAGCGCGTGCAGACGGCCAGGTGCTGCTCAAGCGTCCGCTCGACCACCGGTCACCTCCGGGAAGAACTGCATCATGCGCTGGGGGTAGCGGATCCGGATCTCCCCGTCCGGGACGGGGCCGAGCTCGGCGGTCGTGGCCGGGCTGGTGTCGATGTAGCCCTGCAAGACGTAGTCGCCGGTCTCGGTGTCTCGCCACACCGTCGCCGAGTCGCCGTTGGGGCTGGAGGGGTCTTTGTCGAGGAACTCAAGGGCCATGACGGGCTCCTTCGCGCATCGGGGGTTGTTGCTTGAGTGTGCTCCGATGCCTCCGCCAGCTCAAGGAGTTTGCTTGATTTTGCTCGGCCAGCGGGAGAAAGGCCGCTGAGGAGAGGCCCGTCGCAAATGGCAGCAAACTCATTGAGGCTCTGGCCAGCGCGTTTCTACGGTCCGGGGTATGCGCTCCCCTGCCACCCCTGCGGGCACCACCTTCTCTTCTCGAACCCCGAGCGTGGCCCGCATTTACGATCACTTCCTCGGCGGCAAGGACAACTTCGCCTCTGACCGGGACGCCGCCGGCCGTCTCACCAAGGTGGTGCCGACGATCACTGGTACCGCCCGCGCGAACCGGGCGTTCGTCCAGCGTGCCGTACGGCATGCCGCCGTGGCGGGCATCACCCAGTTCCTGGACCTCGGCTGCGGCATGCCCCGGCGGCGCAACGTCCATGAGATCGCCGCCATGACGATCCCGGATGCTCGGACCGTCTACGTCGACAACGACCCCGCCGTCCTCATGCATGCCCGCGCGATCTTGGCCGCCGATGGCACCGCCGCGGCCGTGCCCGGCGACATCCGTACCCCCGACGCCCTCTTCAAAGACCCGGTGCTGCTCGACTGGCTGGATGTGTCTCGGCCGGTCGTCGTGCTCCTGGCCGCCGTCCTGCACCACGTCGACGATCCAGCCGGGGTCGTCACCGCGGTCCGGGAGCGGCTCGCGCCGGGCAGTTGGATCGTCATCTCCCACGCCTGCCGGGACGCCGTCTCCCCGGCCGCTCTGGACGTCGTCAAGACGGTTTACGCCGAGACCGGTACGCCGATTACTCCTCGCCCCTTCAGTGAGATCTTGGCTCTGTTCGACGGCCTGGGCGTCGTCGACCCGGGCGTGGTCGAGGTGTCGCAGTGGCGGCCCGGCGACGGCGGCGCTCATCACGGCACCGCCCAGGCCGTGGGCGGTGCCGGGATCTGCCCGGGAGGGCAGTCATGAGCGGGCGCGACCCGGTGTCGGTCGCGCCGACGTACTCGCGGGCCCCCGGCGGTGACCAGGAGCCCGCGGCAGGGGGCGGGCCGGCCATCAGGGGTGGCATTCCGGGCCGGCCCGCACCTACCCCGACCGGAGACGGTCCGCCGGGCCTGGTGCTGTCGGAGGAGCAGGCTGACGGGCTCGCCGCCTGCATCGGCCGCTCTTATTCGTCCTGGAGGATCTGGCGAGCCCATGGCGTCTGGTATGCGACCGGGCCCTGCCCCGGGTGCGGGTGCACCCAGACCCTGCACGCCCGCACCGCCGGCGAGCTGTGCGAGCAGCTGGCCACCGCCGAACAGGCAGCGTCCGGTCGGCAGGCGTCGTGACCAGCTCCCACATCCCCGTCCCGTACGTGCTGGCCTACTCCGGTGAGGCCGTCCGCCAGCGGCTGACATTCGCCCCCGATCCGTCCTGCGGCGAGCTGCGGCTGTCGCACCAGGACCCGCGGCCGCGCTCGGACTGGCACCGCGGGGTCCTGCTCGCCCGGGTGCGCACCAACCGGCGCGGCCAGATCATGTGGCGGCACCTCAACCGGCGCCGGCAGTGGGAATGCATGACCAAGGACCTGTGCCAGGTGTGCAAGGGCCCGGCCGCTGATTCGCGCACCGGGCGCCTGTGGTGGGTGATCACCGAGACAGGGTTCCGCGCGAGCAGCGACTCCGGCGGCCTGACCAACGCGCCCCCGACCTGCCGCCCCTGCATCCCCACCTCCCTGCAATGGTGCCCCCAACTACAGAAGTCCGCCGCGGTCTACACCGTCGCCGCCGCCGAGTCCGCCGGCGTGCTCGCCGACATCTACCGGCCCGGGCCGGGCGGCGTACCGGTGTTCACCGGCGAGCACAACGCCTTCGTCGGATGGGAGGAGTTCAGCGTCCTGCCGTTCGCGCTGGCCACGCAGATGGTCGTCCGCTTGCACGACATGGTGTTGGTCGAGCACGGCGCGGACGTCTGCCCCGCGCTCGTCCCTTCATGAGCCCGGCGCGGCAGCGCGAAGAGCAGCCCTACCCGTGTGGCTCCCGTGTCGTCGCGCCGTTCCACCCCCCCTCGCGGACAGCGCCGCGGATCCGCCTGACACGCTGCCCGCGAGGGACACGACGGCGACCACACGGCCCCTGGGCAGGGTGCCGTGGAACTCCGGTCGCTCGCAGTGCCCCCTCGAATTCGCCCCGCGGCGGGTGCACCGCCCCTTGAACCGGGAGCCGTTGACCATCCCCCCTGACAGGCGGATTGTCACCGCTAAGTGATCCCTCCCACCGCCGCCCCTCCCAGCAGAAAGGAGAACGCCGCCCCTCCAGCACGTGACACACCAGCACCAGGAACCGAAGGAGCGCAATGCAATCCATTGGAACCACCACAGGTCCAACGGCGCGCACCTGCGCGTGCGCCACCGCCACTCCTGGTGGCTGCGCTGCCCCTGCGGACTGTACGAAGTCGTCGAGAGCGCCCGCGCCGCCAAAGCCCGCAAGGCCGAGCACGACACCCCCTCGGCCCGGATCTCAGGCCGCTGGTGAAGTCGGCCTGATTACGTCGGTGTGAGTTGTGACAGCGATCGTTTTCAGCGGAAAGCGATGCCGATGAGAAGCAGCAGCGCTCTTGGTCTTGCGGTGGGACGATGAGTGTGCTCCGCAGGTGAGGTGCTGGGGCGGATCGGCGTCGGCTGCCCGACCAGGGACAACGATGCGCCAACGCAGCCGGAGGCCCGATCATGTGTCACCGTTCGCAGTGGTCTTCTTCGCCTACCCGCTCAGATCGGTCAACGGCGCACCCGATAGCGCAGGTGAAGCACCCGGTTGCCCTGAATCACCACGTCAGGATCCTCCAACAGGTGCTGCGCGTTGACGGACCCGAAGTAGCGCTTGCCGGACCCGAAGACCACGGGTACGACGTCCATGCGCACCTCGTCGACCAGACCCGCGGCAAGCACCTGGCCACCGACGTCGCCGGCGGCGACCTCGACCAAGCGGTCACCCGCAAGCTCCTGCGCCTTGGCCACGGCTGCCTCGACGCCGTCGACGAAGTGAAACGGCGCCTCGGGGTCCCAGCCCTCGGGCATCGGCCGGTGCGACACGACGACCACGTGGTCGATGCCGCCCGGCGGCTTCCCGCCCCAGCCGTCCGTCAGGTCGAAGACGTGGCGGCCGACGATCGTGACTCCGATCTGGTCCCAGTACGGCCGGGTGTAGTCGTAGGACGCCTGCGACACCTTCAGCTCGCCACTCCCGTCCAACGGGACCTCACCGCTGGACAACCAGTCGAACAGCGGTCCGGGCTGGTCATTGTCGTCCGCGACGAAGCCGTCCACCGACACCGAGCTGTACATGACCACCTTGCCCACGGGGCTCTCCTCTGCTTCGGGGTGCCCCCAATTCGCTTTGGGGCGCCCTCAAATTAGCGTGTCGTGAGCTGTCTCTCTTGTAAGAAATCAATCGGCCGGCAGCGGCCAGCCGTCCAGCGCGTGGCCGGGATGTTCGCGCAGGAACCGCCGCCGGACTTCGACGTACCGGGTCGGCGTGAGCCCGGTGAACGCCCGGAACTCGTGGCCGAAGTGGGCCTGGTCGAAGTAGCCTGCGCCACCGGCGAGGTCGCCCCAGTCGATCGGTCCGGCGGGGTTGATCGCGAACACGGTGGCGGCGAAGCGGTAGGTGCGGGCCAGCCGCTTCGGCGTGACGCCGATGAGCTCCTTGAACCGCTGTGCCAGATGAGTGCTGCTGACACCGGCTGCCACGCTCAGGTCGCCGATCGCCACCGCCCCCCTGGTCGCCGCGATGACGCTGCTCGTATGGCGGACCAGCCCCAGGCCGGCGGTCTCGCACAGCCGCCGCATCAGCTCCTGCTCGAGCAGCGTCAGCATCTCGTGCGGTCCGTCCGCCGTGGCCAGCCGGTCTCGCAGCTCGGCAATGGCGGGCCGGCCCCAAACCTGCTCCACCGTCACCGGCCGGTCACACAGCTCGGCCGCGGGCATCGGCAGGAACGGCGCCAGCCCCCACGGCTTGAAGTGCACGCCGACGGACCGGGTCCCCGGCGGATAGCCGAACTCGAAGGCGCGGGTGGGCATGGTGACCACGCAGCCGTCGGCGTACCCGGCCGTCTCGATGTCGGTGCCGGCGCGGATGCGGAACGGCGCCCCGAGGTTGACGATGAGCAACGCCGCCGGCATCGGCGGCAGCGTCAGCCGGTCGTACGGCGGTGCACCCTCCAGGTAGTAAAGGTCGTCGATCAGCCCGTCCAGCGGCGGTCGCGGCACTCTGGACACGTACTCCACGCCCGCAGTATCGCCGACGCCCCGCCGGCATCGCGCGCCGGGATCCGTCCAGCCGCGCTGCCGCCAGCATCGAGCCGGCGCCGATCCCGGACCAGCGCTCGGCCGCGGACATTTGCGCGGGAGATACGCGTGTCGCACATCGACGCTACCGCTTCTACGACGTCTTCCACCTGGCCCACGCCGCCGTCCTGGGCTGTCCCCCGTCACCCGTTTCGTACTGGGCTGCAAGCGCAAAAGCGACCCCAAGACCGACGAGGCCGAGGACGGCGGCCGCGCGATCGCGATCGAAGAAGGCATCTCCGCGCTTGTGTTCTCCTACGCCGCCCGCCACGGCTACTTCGCCAACGTGCGCCACATCGACCACGAGCTCCTCAAGACCATCGCCGCCATGGCCTCCCACCTGGAGGTAAGCGTCCTGCGGGCCACTGACTGGGAGCAGGCGATCATGACGGGATACGTCGCCTGGCGACAGCTTCGCGCGAACAGCGGAGGCACCCTCCACATCGACCTGGACCAACAGATGCTGACCATCGAGTAACGCGTCCGATACCGCGCCGGGTACTGGACGCCAGGCCGGACGGGTGGCCGGGCTGGAAGTCCTCGAGGTCCTGCTGGAATTGGCAATGATGGGGATCGCCGAGCCGACCACGTGCATCTGCACTGCCCCAATCGCCCTGGACTGGTACGCGATGTTGATCTTTCCGAGGTGCTGGCGCATCTACATCTTGCGGCGAGAAGGTATGGGAGTTCATCTGTTTTCTTCCAAGGAAGTACAAGGATCGGCAAAAAACAACAAATAGGATAAAAGGGCACACAAAGGGTGCATAGGGTTGCTTTGCTCTGTTCGCCGAGTGAGGACCCTTCTCATGACCACCTCTTCACCCACGCCAGAACCGCAGCGCGCTCCGGCTGTTCTACGCGCGGTATCTGCACCGACGATGAGGGGCCGCAGCAATGTGGCCGGGCCGGCCGCCGGCCCTCACCCTGCGACTGGTGAAACCTCTGCACTCGTGAGCCCTTCGCGAAAGGGGACACGGCTGCTGGTGCTGCTCAGCGCCCTCACCGTGACGTTCACGGCCCTGGTGACCGTTCATGCGCCTCCGGCGCACGCCACGACGGGCTGTACCGTCACCGCGTGGGGCACACAATCGGGCGCCTCAGCTATGGTGCCGTCCAGGCTGACCGATGTCGTGCAGGTGGCCGCCGGAGTCGGACACGGTCTGGCACTCAAGTCCGACGGCACCGTCGTGGCCTGGGGAGACACTGACGACGTACCTGCGCTGCCGTCCGGGCTGACCGATGTCGTGCAGGTGGCCGCCGGAGTCGGACACGGTCTGGCACTCAAGTCCGACGGCACCGTGGTGGCCTGGGGATCCAACGCACAGGATCAGACGGCGGTGCCCAGCGATCTGACCGATGTCGTGCGGGTGGCCGCTGGCAGTTATCACAGTCTGGCGCTCAAGTCCGATGGCACCGTGGTGGCCTGGGGATTCAACGCCTCCGGTCAGGCGACGGTACCCAGCGGCTTGACCGATGTGGTGCAGGTCGCTGCCGGGCACGCCCACAGCCTGGCGCTCAAGTCCGATGGCACCGTGGTGGCCTGGGGATCCAACGCACAGGATCAGACGGCGGTGCCCAGCGGCTTGACCGATGTCGTGCAGGTCGCCGGTGGCAGCAATCACAGTCTGGCGGTCACGTCCGACGGCACCGTGGTGGCCTGGGGATACCCCAATGATTCGATCGATGTGCCCAGCGGTCTGACCGATGTGGTGCAGGTCGCCGCCGGGACCCTGCACAGTCTGGCACTCAAGTCCGACGGCACCGTCGTCGCCTGGGGACACCACTCCTATGGCCAGACGGCGGTACCCAGCGGCCTCACCGGCGTAATCCAGATTGACAGTCAGTCCACCCACAGCGTGGCGTTGAGCTGCCGTTCAGAGGTCGAGTTCCAGCACCCAGCCATGACGGTCGCCGAAGAGACTGCAACGATCCAGCTACCGGTCACCCGCACCGGTACTGCGGCGGCGACCACCGTGGACTACGCCGTCACCGGCGGCAGCGCCGTCGCCGGATCCGACTTCACCTTCACCCCCGGTACGCTGAGGTTCGCGCCCGGTGAGAGCACCAAGACCATCGCGCTGGCCATCCGCAACGATGCCACCCCCGAAGCCGCCGAGACGATCCGCATCACGCTGTCATCGCCCAGTTCAGGATCTGATCTGGGATCGGCGGCGTCGATGACGGTGACCATCACCGCCAGCGACCACCCCGTCGGATTCGCTCGCACGACCTTGACCGTCGCGGAGAACGCCAGCACCCTCCGTCTGCCGGTGATCCGCACCGGTGCTGCGGCGGCGACCACCGTGGACTACGCCGTCACCGGCGGCAGCGCCGTCGCCGGATCCGACTTCACCTTCACCCCCGGTACGCTGAGGTTCGCGCCCGGTGAGAGCACCAAGACCATCGCGCTGGCCATCCGCAACGATGCCACCCCCGAAGCCGCCGAGACGATCCGCATCACGCTGTCATCGCCCAGTTCAGGATCTGATCTGGGATCGGCGGCGTCGATGACGGTGACCATCACCGCCAGCGACCAGCAGCCCGACGCCCTGATCAGCAGCGGTGGCGGCTACGTGGGCAACAACATCTACAACACCACTGCGGCGGCGCAGAGCAAGACGACCGCGGTGCGCTGGAGCTGGAAGGGTGCCACCCGCAGCTTCTCCGTGCGCATCTACAACGACGGCAACGCCCCTGCCGTCATCGCCCTCAAGGGCAGCCGCGCCTCGAGCGGATCTGCGATCGGCTACTACGCTGGCAGCACCAACGTCACCGCCGCGCTGCAGTCGGCATCGGGCTGGCGCGTCAGCGTGGCGCCCCGCTCCTACCGGTTGATCCGCATCCAGCTCCACGTCGCTCCTGGCGTCAGGGCCGGGACCCGCTCCGCCGCTGTCTCGGGCACCTGGGTCGGCGACGGCAGCCGCGTCGACCTGGTCAAGGCAGCGGTCACAGTCACCCGCTGAGCCCGAAGGTGGGGTAGAGCAAGTGGCTGGCTGTCGCGGTGATCACCGCGACAGCCAGCCACTTACGCCGTGGTGAAGGCTTACCGCGCCCCCCCTGCGCGCTAGACATTGAGAATGCGCCCGTTCGCCTGTCGGCCCGGCAGACAGGGTGCGTCCGGTCGGACGCTGCCGCCGGGCGGCCGAGGGTTGCTGCCGCCCGGCAACCGTCCGATCTACCGATCAGCTCCTAGCCCGCCGGTGGGGAAGCAAAGACAGAGCGCTCTTGGAACGCGGTGATCTTCCAGACCACCGTGGCAGCCAGGGCGGCGCAGATCGCGCTCGGCGCGGCGAAGAAAACCTCGATCTTGGCGGTCAGGAGATAGGACGGCAGATCCTCACCGTCAGCCAGACTGTAGGCGAAGGCGGACGCGACCATGCTGACCAGCCATGACAGCCACCATGCCAGCACCAGCGGCGAACGACGGACGGTGTCCAAGGTCAGATGGCCGAGCGTGGTGAAGCCCGCTGAGCCCAGCTTGGAGGTGATCCAGATGTCGTCGACGATCTGCCGGGGGTACCACAGGTGCACGATCGGAAAGCCCCAGCCGAAGACGATCCAGGCGGCGTGCCTGCGATGTGGGAGCACCATCAGGGCCTGGGCGTTGGCGCGGGCCCGAAACAGCCAGATCATGAACACGACAGCGGTCGTGAAGAAGGTTGCGGTCATCGGGATGGCGGAAGCCAGGTAGAGAAAGTCGTTGCAGTCAACCGCGACCATGTCGACTGTGTCTGGGGCCTCGATGAGAGCGGAGAGCAAGAAGACGCGGTCGACGGTGATGACGAGCGCGGCCAGATCGACCAGCGTGGTGACGCCCAGCAGGACCACGACTGTGATGGCCAGGCCACGGATCGGCCGGACCGGCGTGAGCAGGGTGGGAGCGGGCGGGGCGGCGAGGTGGGAGGGATGCATGATGTCCTTCAGGTGGTGCGGAGGGTGCGGGTCAGCGGGCGGCGGCGTAGACGATCACGTTGTCGGTGTAGCTGCGGGCGCGGGTGTCGAAGTCCCCGCCGCAGGTGATCAGCCGCAGGCCGGCGTGGTCGAGGGCGCCGTAGACGCGGCCGGTGGGGAAGTTGCGCTTGGGTGCTTTTTCGATGCCCTCCACGATGAAGGTGACGGTGCTGCCGTCGCGGCGGGTGATCTCGATGGCATCGCCGGGCAGGAGCTGGCGCAGCCGGGCGAAGACTGCGGGCCCGGTGGTGGTGTCGACGTGGCCGAGGATCACTGCGGGGCCGGCCTCGCCCGGGGTGGGGCCGTGCTTGTACCAGCCGGTCGTATTCGGGTGATCGATGGGCGGGGTGCCCACGGTCCCGTCGTCTTCCAGGCCGACCGTGCCGATCGGAGCCGACACGCCGATCGCGGGGATGCGGATACGGACCGGCGTCGAGCGCGGCAGCGCGGCGGCGGGGGAAACCGGATCCGTCTCGAGCGCTGTGGCAGGGTCGGGAACCGGCTGCAGCATCAGGGGACGCGCGGCGCCGCTCTGCGGTGCGGCGGCAGTGCCGCGGTCAGAGGCGTCCAGGATTCTGCTGGTCATCGCCAGCGGGGTGGCGATCGCGGCCAGCACACCGGTGATGACCAGGACCCAGGTGAACGCGCTCCAGGGGCGCGGCGCAGGGCGAGGTGGGGGCACCGGGGCCGGTGGGGGCGCCGACTGGACCCACAAGATGCCCTGGCGGTCGAACCAGGCGTAATACGGCCCCTGCTCAGTAGCCATGGATGCGCTTGCGGCGGATCTCCAGGCCGAGCCCGATGACCAGCAGCAGGCCGGCTCCGGCGGCGGCATACGGCCAGATGTTGGCCTCGGACAGGCCGCCGCCGCCGGTGGAGGCGCCGCCCTTGGGTGTCACCTCGGTCTGTACCAGCGACTCACTGGTGGTGCTGCGCGTCGGCGTGGCCGTGACCGTCACGGTCGGTGTGGGCTTCGGAGTCGGGGTGGGGGGCGGGGTGGGACTTGCGCTGGGGGTGGCGGTCGGGGTGCTGCCAGCGGTGGTGACGGTGATGGTGGCCAGCGCCGGAGCCGCGGCGTCGACCGTGCACAGGGTCTGCTGCTGGGTGCCGTTGTGGGTGATGGTCACTGTCAGGTTCCCGGGGGTCAGGGTGAGGCTGCCGGTCCGGTCGGGGGTCACGGTTCCCTTCATCGGCGGCAGCTGCAGGGCCTGGCCGGCGGTCAGCGCTGAGGTGGTGGCGGCGGAGCTGGTGGTGATGGTGCCGCTCTGGGATCCGGAGACGGTGAGGACGGCACGCTGGGCGATCGATCCGGCGGGCCGGTCGTCTACGGCCAGCAGGCCGGTGGTGAGGTTCCACTCGATCGCCACCGGCTTGCCCGCCATCGCCGTGGTCGGAATGTTGGCCGTGGCCTGCATCGCGGCGGCGGCTCCGGTGCCCAGCGGCGCCTGGCAGGTGTAGCTGACGGTGGCCTGCACCGTGACAGGAGACGGTTCAGCGGCTGCCGGGGCGATCCCCGTCAGGGAGCACAACGTGCCGAGGAGAGCGAACGCGAGCAGGCGGGCGGGCGTATTCACAGACATTCCTTCGCAACGGGGATCGAGAGCCGGGTGGTCAGGGGGCGCGGTGCTGGCCGATATGGCGCTCGCGCGGGCCGGTGGCAGAGATGCTGGCGGGCCGGCGCCGCGGAGTGCGGCGGTCAACGGCGATCAACCCGGCGATCACCGCGAGGATCAGCATGAGGGCGGGCACGGCCAGCTGCAGCTCGACGCCGGCATCGGGTGAGGAGTCACCTACCGAGGAGACCGAGGTGATCGGAGCCACGGAGGCAAATGGCGTAGGTGCTGGGGCGGGGCCGGTCGGTGCCATCGGCGGCGCTGGCACCAGTGAGGGCGTCGCCTCGGGGAAGGCGGGCGCATCGTCGGTGGCGTCCGTGCCGGTGGGCACCGGCGCAACGGGCTCCAGGGGCGGCAGGCTCGCGGGCGCTGGAGGCGCAGGCGCCGAGGAGGAGGGGGCCGGTGAGGAGGTGACGGGCGCCGGGGTGGCGGACGGCTGATCGGTCACCGTCACGGTGACGGTGGGCTGCGGGAGTGGCGGCTGCGGTGAGGGGGAGGCGTTGTTCCCGTCCTCGGGGCCCGGGTCCGGCTCGATCACATCAGGTGTGGGCGCGTGAACAGGTGATGCCCATGCTGCGGAAGTGGCCGCATAGGCCGCGCTGAACGAGGCGGCCAGCACCACCCCCGCCACCATCACCCGCTTCATCGCTTCCCTTGTGATCGACCCGACGCTTCACCGCCCGCAGCAAGAACGAACATAATGCCCTATTGATGTTTATATAGGAAGATTGCTCGCAGATGGGACATAAAGGTTAAGAAGGTAGACGGCCGAGCCTGGCGCCTGCTCGACGCCTTCATGGCCGACGGCATTCGCGACCGCCGCCCGCATGGACAGATCGCCACACAAGATCACAAAAGTCTGGTCGGCCAGGCAGTGGCCCGCCCCTTCCCTCGCCTGCAGCTCGCGACCTCGCGCAAGCCGAGTTGATCCTCATATGTTCCTTTTTGATCTACTGATACCTTGCTGTCTGTTTACGTACCTTTTATGCTCATTGGGGTTCCTGTGGTATGGATCCGGAGGGCCGCCGCGGTCCGGCGGAGCGCGTTGCCGCGCGTAGAAGCCCAGTTCGGGATGGCGCTGACAGCGGCGATCCTGGTGGCTGCGTTGGCTGTTCTTACTGGTGCAGGCCCCGCTTTGGCGGCCGGACCGGTGCAGGCTCTCTCCTCGGCGGGGGCGGTCCTGGAGCCTGATCCCGGGATCGAGAACACGGCTGAGGCGCAGGACGGCGACGCGGCCGATGAGGCCGACGCCGCCCGGGCGAAGGCGACGGCGCTGGCGCGCGCCGCGGGCGAGCCGGTGCCGGTGCCGCAGCTGACCGACGAGGTCAGCACCACGATCGCCAACCCCGACGGCAGCTACACCACGAACATCACCTCGGGTCCGTCCCAGCTGAAGCAGGACTCGGGGTGGGCTCCCATCGACACGGCGCTGGTCGCCGACGGCGAGGTGCTCAAGCCGCGCGCCGGTAAGGCCGAGGTGGAGGTCTCTAACGGCGGCAGCGGGCCGATGGCCAAGCTGACCGACGAAGAGGGGCGCGTGTTCGCACTGCAGTGGCCGACCGCCCTGCCCAAGCCCGTCATCACCGGCAACGTCGCCACCTTCGTCGATGCGGCGGGCCCGTCGGCGGACCTGGTGGTGACCGTGCTGCCCACCGGCTTCCAGCATGACGTGCTGTTGCGCAAGCGGCCCACCGAACCGCTGGAGCTGCGCATCCCGGTGCGCACCGAGGGCGTGGAGCTGTCGGAGACCAAGAGCGGGCGGCTGGTGCTGACCGACAGCGGCGGCGCAGACAGCAACGAGGTGGTCGCCTCCGCGCCGCAGCCGCTGATGTGGGACGCCGAGGGCCGCAGCAAGCTGCACCGCCAAAGCGTGCCGATCGACACCCAGGTGGAGTCAACCGGTGAGGCGACCACCCTGGTACTCAAGCCCGACTCCGACTTCCTGGCCGATCCGGCAACCACCTACCCGGTGACCATCGACCCGACCACCACGCTGCCGATCCAGGCCGACACCGATGTCGCCACCTCGTGGGCTTCGCACCCGGGCGATCAGATGATCATCGCGGGCACGATGCCGAAGCAAAGCGGCAGCGGCACCGACATCATGCGCTCCTACGTCAAGTTCAACACCAGCGCGCTGAACGGCATGCGGGTCACCGCGGCCACCTTGTCGCTGTGGAACCTGGAGACCCACGCCTGCGGCAGCGCGGTCGGCTCCGGCATCCTCGTCCAGCGCGTCAGCAAGGCCTGGGATCAAACGACGCTGACCTGGAGCAACAGGCCCACCGCGGGGACCAGCGGCCAAGCGGTCAACCGTCAGGGCCGGGGCCGTACCTGGAGCGCGGCCTGCTCCACCGCCGCTGGCTATCTGAGCTGGCCGGTCACCGCCATCGCTCAGTCCTGGGCCGATGGCGTAGCCAACTACGGCTTTCAGCTGCGCGGCACCAACGAGGCCGAGACCACCAACTGGCGGGCTTTTGCCGCCACCGAGCACACGGTCAAGCGGCCGCCGACCCTGTCGGTCACTTACCACGTGCCGCTCAAGACCATCGTTTCGGGCAACTGGCACAAGCTGATCGCCGCGCACAGCGGCCAGGTTCTGCAGGTCGACAACGGCGTACTGGCCAGCGGAACGGCGGTCAGCCAGGGGCCGTACGAGGGCTGGCCGTGGCAGGTGTGGCGCTTCGATGCGCAAAGCGACGGCAGCTACAAGATCGTCAACCGGCACAGCGGGAAGCTGCTGGCCGTCAACGGCGCCAGCACCGCCGACGGCGCGCTCATCCAGCAGTCCGACAACACCACCTGCGCCTGCGCGACCTGGTACGTCGAGAACACCGGCGGCGGCCTGATTCGGCTGTGGGCCAAGCACAGCAGCAAGGTGATCGAGGTGGCCGGAGCCTCGACCGCCGATAACGCACTCATCCAGCAGCGGACTGCCCTGACCACCGACAACCAAAAGTGGATGATAAAGGTGGTGTCGGCGCCCTCGGCCGGTGCGATGACCGTGACCCCGTCGGCCTCGGTGAGCGGAGTGATCACCACCAGTACGGTGACGCCGACGCTGCGCACAACGCTCACCGACAGCGCTAGCGGCACGCTGACCGGCGCCTTCGAAGTCGAGCACGACCCCTCCGTGCCAGCCCAGGGCAGCGGATCAATCTGGTCGCACAGCATGAGCAATGTGGCCTCCGGCAGCACAGTCGAGGCCGCCGTCCCCGACGGCAAGCTGGCCGACGGCTGGCTGGTGCGCTGGCGGGTACGCGCAATCTCCGCCACCTCCTCCTCAGCGTGGTCGGCCTGGCAGCAGGTGAGGGTCACCATCCCGGACGCGTCGAGTGGGATGTCGACCGATCCGCCGGTCGCCGACGGCGGATTGATGAGCACCCTGACTCCCACGCTGAAGGCGCAGATCAGCGACAGCGATCCCCAATGGCTGGCCGCGCGGTTCGAGTGGTGGGTCGCCGGCGGTGACCTGGTGGGCTCGGAGGAGACCGCGCTGGCTCCGCACGGCACGCACACGGCTCAGATCCCCGCGGGTGCTTTCGCCGACGGCACCCGGGTGTCGTGGCGGGTGCGGGCCTTCAACGCCGCCGGCACGACCGGCCCGTGGAGCGCCTGGCACACCTTCCTGCTCGCGGTCGAACCGCCGGCCAAGTCGGCGGTGGTCGCCTCCAGCGACTTCCCGGAAAACCAGGTAGGCCAGCCGGTGGGCACATCCGGCGCCTTCACCTTCAGCGCCAACGGGCAGGCCACCGTGGTGGCCTACCTGTGGGATGTCGACAACCAGAGCCCGACCCAGCGGGTGGAGGCCGAGGCTGCGGGCGGTACGGCCGGCATCTCCTACACCCCGACCGACGACAGTGAGCACATTCTGTATGTGCACGCGGTGGATGCGGCCGGTCGGCTCTCCCCGCGGGCGGCCTACCGCTTCCAAGCTGGGCGCGTCAGTACGCTACCGGTGGCGCACCTGCCGCTGGATGAAGGCGACGGCGTCACCCCTGACTACTCCGGCAACGGCCACGATGCCACCCTCACTGAGGGCGCCAGCGCGAGTTACGACGACGTGACCGGTCGCTTCGGCCTGGCCCTGGATGGCATCGGCGGCCATGCCTACACCGCAGGCCCGGTGATCCGCACCGATGCCAGCTTCACCGTCAACGCCTGGGTCCGGCTGAACGCCACCGGCGCCTCGGCCACCGCCGTGGGCCAGGACGGCACGCATGCCAGCGCCCTGATGCTGGGCTATTCGCAGGCTGTGGACCGTTGGGCGCTGTCGCTGCCGACCAGCGACAGCGACGCCGCCCTCAGCGTCCAGGCGACCTCGGCCGCGGCTCCGGCGCTGAATGAGTGGGTACATCTGGCCGGGGTGTACGACGCCGCGGCGGGGCAGATCCGGCTGTATGTCAACGGCCAGCTGGAAGGCAGCGCGCCGATCAGCTCCGTCTGGCAGGCGGGCGGGCCGATGACGATCGGCCGCGCCAAGCTGGGCGGCGCACCGGCCGGCTTCTGGCCCGGCGACCTCGACGAGGTCATTGTGTACCAGCGGGCGCTAAGTGAAGTCGAGATCGCCGAGCTCGTCGCCTCGGCTGGCTAGAGCAACCGGGAGGCGCTGCTGCACTCTCGCATGGCCGCCGACACCTTGGTGTCGGCGGCCATACCAATTTGGACACTAGCACATATAGATCGTTTAGATTACTAAAGATCATTTTATTCGATCTTGGGTATAAATTGGACATAAGTCACTTGCGTCACTACAGTCCCGCCTACTGTTTGTGATCTGCGCGGAGGCGTGCTGTGAGTGGTAGGGGCGGCCGTAAGGCGGCGCATCAGCGGATGCGCCGGGGCTGGACGGCGGCGGTAGTCGCGGGTGTGGTGGCGGCGCTGACGGCGTCATCGTTCGTCGACGTGCCGCAAGCGGCCGCCGCCGCGGGCAACACCCGTCCCGAGGTGCAAAAGACGCCGTCGGTGGAAGGCGAGGTGCGCGCCTCCAAGAAGCGGCCGGCCAACGCCGCAGGCAAGGCCTCCCTGAAGCAGGCGCCACCGGTCAGCTGGCCCCAGCCGGGTGCGGTTGAGGTGGACCTGTCGGGCCAGCCGGAAGCCGCCAAGCAGGCGCCGGGCGCGCAGGCCGACAACCCGCGCGTGCGTGCCGGCCAGTTGCCCGTGTGGGTGGGCGCCGCACCGAAGGACAAGAGCAAGGGCAAAGGCAAGAACGCCCGCGCAGCGCAACCCGAGGCCACGCAGCAGGAGACACCCGCACGGGTCCGCATTGAGGTGCTGGATCGCGAACTGGCGGCCAAGGCCGGCGTGGACGGCTTGTTGATGCGGGTGGCGCGCACCGACGGCCAGGCCGAGGCCGGGGCGATCGACCTGCAGGTCAACTACAAGGACTTCGCCGGCGCCTTCGGCGGCGACTGGGCCCAGCGGCTGCGCCTGGTCCAGCTGCCCGAGTGCGTGCTGGAGAGCGCCGCCACCAGCCGGTGCGCGGCAGCGACCCCGCTGGTGACACACAACGACGCCGCCGCCTCCACGGTGAGTGCGGTCCTGCAGGCCCCGGCGGCCCCCGGTCCGGACGCTCCGGCCCCGGATGCCTCAGTCCCGGCTGACGGGGAGCAGGCGCCGGCCGCGCCGAGCTCTTTCACCGGCAAGGCCACCCCGACGATCGTCGGCGCGTCCCTGACCACGACGTCCACCCCGCAGAGCACCGCGACCACCAGCGGCACGCTGGTGGCGGTGACCGCGGCGCCGTCGGGCAGCACCGGCGACTGGAGCGCGACCTCGCTGTCACCGGCCGACTCCTGGAACGCCGGCACCCAAAGCGGCGACTTCACCTGGTCCTATGACATGAACACCCCGCCGTCGCTGGGCGGCCCGGCCCCCGACCTGGGCCTGTCCTACTCCTCCGGCGGCGTCGACGGCCGCACCGCCTCCACCAACAACCAGCCCTCCTGGATCGGTGAGGGCTTTGACCTGGGGGCGGGCTATATCGAGCGCTCCTACATCCCGTGTGCCGAAGACCAGACGAACGCCAACAACGCCGGTCAGCCCAGCGGTGACCTGTGCTGGAAGAGCGACAACGCCACCTTCAGCGGCGGCGGCGAGCTGATCAAGGACAAGACCACCGGCATCTGGCGGCTGCGCAACGACGACGGCTCGCGCATCGAGCACCTGACCGGCGCGGTCAACGGCGACAACGACGGCGAATACTGGCGCCTGACCACCACCGACGGCACCCAGTACTACTTCGGCCTCAACAAGCGCTTCGCGGCCGACACCGCGCAGACCGCCTCGGCCTTCACCGTCCCGGTGTTCGGCAACCACGCCGGTGAGCCCTGCCGTGGCAGCGATTTCGTCGGCTCGGCCTGCACCCAGGCCTGGCGGTGGAACCTGGACTACGTCGTGGACCCGGCCGGCAACACGATGACCTACTTCTATGCCCCTGAGCACAACCGCTACGGCCAGAACAACGGCGCCAAGGTCGCCAGCTACGTGCGCCACGGCACCCTGGCCCGCATCGAGTACGGCACCCGCAAGGGCAGCGAGCACACCAGCCCGGCCCCGGCGCGCGTGCTGTTCGAGGTCGCCGAGCGTTGCATCCCCAACGGCACCATCACCTGCGACCCGGCGCAGCTGACCGCGGCCAACGCCGGCCACTGGCCGGACGTGCCGTTCGACCAGATCTGCACCAGCACCACCGCGTGTGCGACCACCAGCCCGACGTTCTTCACCACCAAGCGCCTGGCCCAGGTCACCACCCAGGGCCGCACCGGCGACGGCTACAGCGACATCGACGCCTGGACCCTCACCCACAGCTTCCCCGTCCCCAGCGACGGCACCAGCGCGAGCCTGTGGCTGGCCTCCATCCAGCACACTGGCAAGGCCGGCGGCAGCATGGCCCTGCCGAAGGTGACCCTGGACGGCCACCCGCGCGCCAACCGGGTCGACGTCGGCGACGGCCGCCCCGCCATGGTCAAGTGGCGCCTGGACCTGGTCACCTCCGAGACCGGCGGCCTGCTGTCGGTCAACTACGCCAACCCCAACTGCGAGCCCGGCCAGGCCCGCCCGGCCGACGACGCCAACACGCTGCGCTGTTTCCCGGTGCACTGGGACGCCGACGGCAACGGCACCCTGGTCAAGGACTGGTTCCACAAGCACGTGGTCGACTCGGTCGTCGCCGACGACCGCATCGCCGGCGGCGTGCAGCAGACCACCCGCTACACCTACCTCGGCGATGCGGCCTGGCACTACGACGACAACGCCCTGACCGCTGATACGCAGCGCACCTGGTCCCAATGGCGCGGCTACGGCAAGGTCCGCGTCAGCGCCGGCGCCTCCAGCCAGACCCAGACCATCAGCGAGTACACCTATTTCCGCGGCATGCACGGCGACAAGCGCGCCGACGGCTCCACCCGCACCGTCAAGGTCGTCGACTCCGAAGGCACCGCCCTCGACGACCACGAGCGCTTCAACGGCGTGCTGCGTGAGGAGATCGCCTTCGACGGCGCCAGCGAGACCGGCGCCACCATCACCACCCCGCAGGTGAGCGCGGCCACCGCCACCGACGCCTCTGGTCGTACCGCCCACTACCTGCAGGTCGCCTCCACCCGCGCCCGCGCCGCGATGGACGGCCTCCGCGCGCCGCGCCGCAGCGAGAGCACCTACACCTACGACGAGTACGGCACGCTCAAGGAAAGCTCCGACCTGGGCGACCTGGCCACGCCGGGCGACGATGTCTGCACCCGCTACAGCTACGCCCGCAACACCGCCGCCTGGATGATCGGCTACCCGAGCCGGAAAGAAGTCACCGCCGGCGCGTGCACCACCACCCCGAACCGGCCCGCCGGGCTGATCTCCGATGAGCGCACCTTCTACGACGGCGGCGCCTTCGGCGCCGCCCCCACCGTCGGCAACGTCACCCGCAGCGAGAGCCTGTCGGGCTGGGCCGACGGCGCCCCCACCTACATCGCCCAGACCCGGGCCAGCTACGACGCCCACGGCCGAGTGATCGAGACGCTGGATGCGGCCGACGCCAAGAGCACGGTGGCCTATACCCCCGCCACCGGCGGCCCGCTCACCGCGATCAGCGAGACCAACGCGCTCGGCCACACCTCCACCACCACCCTGGATGCGGCCACCGGAGCCGCGCTTTCTGAGGTCGACGCCAACGGCAAGCGCACTGAGGCCGCCTACGACCCGCTGGGCCGATTGATCAAGGTGTGGCTGCCCGGCCGCGACAAGGCCACCCAGAGCCCGAACACCGAATACGAATACCTGATCCGCGCGGACGCGCCCACCGCGGTGACCACCAAGACGCTCGGCCCCGACGGCGGCTATGTCACCAGCGTTCAGTTGCTGGATTCGCTGCTGCGCCCCCGCCAGAGCCAGGCGCCGGCGCCCGGCGGCGGCCGCATCATCACCGACACCCGCTACGACCACCGCGGCCTGGTCTCCCGGCAGACCTCGCCGTACTACAACAACGATTCGGGACCCTCGACCAGCCTGCTGTCGGTGCCCGAGCACCTGGTCCCGGCGCAGAGCGTCTACACCTACGACGGCGCCGAGCGGCCGATCGCCGAGGTGCTGCAGGTGTATGCGCAGGAGAAGTGGCGCACCACCACCAGCTACGGCGGTGACCGCGTGCACGTCGACCCGCCCACCGGCGCCACCCCGACCACCACCATCAGCGACATCGCTGGCCGCACCACCGAGGTGCGCCAGTACAAGGGTGATGAGCCCACCGGCGCCTACGACGCCACCACCTACACCTACGACGTCGCCGGCCAGCACACCGCCACCCGCGATGCGGCCGGCAACACCTGGCGCTACCACCACGACCTGCGCGGCCGCCTGATCAAGGAGGAAGACCCCGACGCCGGGACCGAGACCTTCACCTACGACGCCCTGGACCGGCTGACCTCCTCCACCAACGCCCGCGGCAAGACCATCGTCACCACCTACGACGTGCTGGGCCGCAACACCGCCCGCTACGACGGCTCCACTGAAGGCCCCAAGCTGGCCGAGTGGACCTACGACACCCTGGCCAAGGGACTGCCCACCTCGAGCGTGCGCTACGCCGGCGGTCAGGCCTACACCAGCGCGGTGACCGGCTACGACGACGCCTACCGGCCCACCGCCACCACCTTGACCATCCCGGCCAGCGAAAAAGCCCTGGCCGGCACCTACACCTTCGGCTCCACCTACAAGGTCGACGGCAGCCTGGCCACCCAGACACTGCCGGCCAAGGGCAACATGCCGGCCGAGACCCTCAAGTACGGCCACGACGCACTGGGCTTCGCCACCACATTGACCGGGCTGCGCCCGTATGTGCTGGCCTCCCGGTATACCCCCACCGGTGAGACGCAGCAGTACACGCTGGCCCTGTCGGAGCAAAACCGCAAGATCTGGCAGACCTTCACCTACGAAGAAGGCACCAACCGTCTGCAGCGCGCCTACCTGACCCGGGAGACCTTCACCGGCCGCGACGCCGACATCGTCTACGGCTACGACCCGGCCGGCAACATCACCAAGATCGCCGACGTGCCGACGATCGCCGGAGCGGCCGCCGACATCCAGTGCTTCCGCTACGACTACCTCAACCGCATCAGTGAGGAATGGACCCCGGCCAGCACCGCCGACAACACCTGCGCCGCCACCCCCAGCCAGGCCCTCATCGGCGGGGCGGCCCCATACTGGAACACCTACAGCTACGACCTCACCGGCAACCGCACCACCGAGGTCCAGCACACCAGCGCCGGCGACGTGACGCGCACCTACAGCTACCCGGCCGCCGGCTCGGCGCAGCCGCACGCCCTGCGCCAGGTCACCACCGCGGGCCCGAACGGCGCCTCCAGCGACACCTATGCCTACGACGCCTCCGGCAACACCACCGGCCGCACCGTCGGCGGCCGCCAGCAGACACTGGACTGGGACGCCGAAGGCCACCTGGCCAGCGTCACCGAAGGCAGCGCGGTCACCGGGTTCCTGTATGACGCCGACGGCAACCGGCTGATCCGCCGCGAGGCAAGCGGCACCACCCTGTATCTGCCGGACGGCTCCGAACTCAAGCTCGATGCCGCTGGCACCATCAAGGGCACTCGCTACTACAGCCACAACGGCGACACCATCGCGGTGCGCCAGGTCGGCACCGTGCAATTCCTGATGGCCGACCACCACGGAACCGCCCAGATCTCCGTCCACGGCGGCACGCTGACCACCACCACCCGGCGTTTCACGACCTTCGGCGCCTCCCGCGGCACCGTGCCGACCAACTGGATGGGTGAACGCGGCTTCATCGGCGGCACCCAGGACGCCAGCACCGGCCTCACCCACCTGGGCGCCCGCGAATACGACCCGGCCATCGGCCGCTTCATCAGCGTCGACCCCCTGCACGGAACTCTCGAGGGACCGCAAAGCCTCAACGCCTACACCTACGGCATCAACAATCCCGTCAACAACGCCGACCCCACCGGCGAATGCGTTCCCGGCGACTGCCCGCAGCGCACCAATGGCCTATACCGGCTCGCGTCCAAGACGACCGACAGCGCGACCAAGAAGAAGTACACCGAAGCTGCTCAAAAATCGGAACAGGACGAAGCGGCACGCTACACGAGGATCAACTCCGGGACTGCGAAGAGCTCGGGAAGCAGCGCCGCCAGCAGCACCGCCAGCACGTACGCCAGGACCACTTCACCGACGGGGCGAACCGTACGCGACGAATACATCCAGACGAACGAGGGACTCATTCCATCGTTCGCCTTGCGGGAGCATCCCGGAGGTGGCCGGGAAATCACCCTCCCCAGAGCTGTCGGGCAAATGATCGACGACCTGGCAAACGGATCCCTCGCCGGGTTCGGGTGGCGAGGTGGGCGTTTCAGCTTTTCCGGAATTCTCTCGATCTTTAAGCGGCAAGAATCGGTATGGAAACTTCCTGCAACTCGCCGAGGATATGTCATCGAGGGAAGACTTGGTGGAAACCTCCCAAACGGATTCAAAACAATCGATCGCTTCAGTAATGGTGAAGTTTCTAGTATTAAGAGTATTGACACTCGCACCAAGTCTTATCAGAATCCAAGAAGGCTTGAAAGTAGACTAAAGGGCTATATCGACAAGGTGTCGAAATTTAACGGGCACAGCCGTGGTGGCGTTACGATCGACAAGTCGATGATCAGCAGCAGGGCGCTCGATGTAGTATTCCCCAAGGGGAAGGTGAGTTCAGCGCAACGGGAGGTCTTCAAAAGGAGCATCTCCTACGGCAATTCCGTCAACGTTACTGTCCGATTTAGAGGTATGGGATGAACCGATACGCCAATGCCTATCTCCGAAAAGGCATCATTTTAGTAGAGTCCGTACATGTCACCGTGGACGGAATGGGCATATCGGCACATCCGATATTCGTGCTAGAAGATCCCTTTCCTCCGGAAAAAGCGTATCAGGCAATCACTGAGGCCCTAGCTGGCAGCATCCAGGGTGTCCCGACCCCTCGGTTTGATCGGTCACAAGAGTGGCCGATCTTGCAGGCCGCTGGAGTGAAGAGCTGGAGTGTATTCAATCGAGGCGCGAAAGCTGTAGTTATACGACGGGAGGGAGAAGAGGTATTTCTCACCCCTACCATTAGCACCAAAGCAAAAGGTGGGGGATTTGATCATTTACCTGAAAAGGCCATATGTCTACCGAAAAATAGCTCGCCCATCGAGGTTAGGGACGCCTTGATGGCTGCTTTCGCCGCATCTGTCTAGTGCTTGGCGAACCGCAGCGCGTGAGTAGCGAGTCCTTGCCTGCAGCCGACTTTAACGCTGCGTGACTGTTTATTTGGTCCTGCTTGCGTTAGAGGAGAACGAGCGGAGCATCGACAGCTTGCCCAGCATCCGCTCCAGCCCCATCTCATTGAGAATCTCGGTGGAGGAGAACAGCTGCGAATCTTCGCTGGGATGTTGGTGGGAATTTGTGCGAGGTGTAGTGGACAGGTCACAGGCGGTTTTTCGAGGTCGAGCGGGGTTGACCTGAACTGCAACAGCGACTCAAGCGACTGAAGTTCGTGGTTGGCTGTCGCAGCCTCGGTATCTCGGCCTGGTGCCAGCTCCATCAGTCGGTCTGCTGAGATTTATCATCTCATGATGGTGAACGTTGAGGCGGCGATCGGGTCCGCTCAGGTACAACGCCGAGTGACTCAAACGACTGAAGCTCGGGATGGTCTGCTGCCGTAGGCCTCGTGTTCCGGGGTCGCTGCTGGCTTTCCGCCAGCTGGCCCCACAATCGTGTGAGCGTGTTTGGGCAGGCCAGATGGGTTGTGAAAGAGACTTACGGCTGTAGTGAGTCAGGCAGGATGCCGGTGCACGGGAACAACCGGTCGCGGTCGGCGTCTGTGGCTCTCTTGGCGTCGATCGTTTCCAGCGACCGACGGACCTGCTCCTCGGCCCGGGCCACCCCTTCGGGGTCGCGCCGGCGGCTGTCTTCCATCAACTCGGCGATGTGCTGGCGCGCCGCGGCGGCCTGGCGGCGACGCTGCAGAACGACGGCGGCGGCGCGGCCGGGCTCGGTAAAGCTGTCGATGGCCTGGTGGACCTGTTCCAACGGCATTCTGCTCAGCAGGTTGGTGACGTAGGTGAGGAGCGCTTGCTGCTCGACCTCCGGCAGCAGGACCGGGAGATCTTCCTCGGGTGTGGGTGAGCTCATCTCTCCAGCGTAGGGAACCGGCACCGTGGAGAGACCAGCCATGCAGCCTTCTCAGTAAAGGGCTCGGGTAACGCGCGGCTGGTGGCGATCATCCAGGGCGTCGACAGACCTGCCTTTCCCGATATGCGCTTCGCAGGGCGGATCACGTTACTGACACCTCATGGCCGATGGTGTCGCTCCTGCCCACAGCAGCAGACCATTGACCTGGAGATTCGTCATCGGATGTCAGTGGTTTTATCGCCGGGTGTCAGCGAATTTTCGTCATCAGGTGTCAGTAGGGCGCCTCGGTGGAGGCGGCGTTCATGAAGGCCATCAAGCGGGTGGCGGGGTGCCGGTCCAGGGCGTAGCGGGCGCGGTCGTAGGCGCGGGTGGTGCGCGGGTCGGCGTGGCCCATGGCGTCCTGGACGTCGCGCAGAGCGGCGCCGGCGTCCAGGGCGAGGGTGGCGAAGGTGTGGCGCAGGCTGTGTGCCGACAGTTTGGTAGCCGAGGGGATGGCCGCGGTGCGGGCGATGCGGCGGATCAGCTTGGTGACGGCCCACCGGTCCAGGCGCCCACCACCTGGGTGCGGGCCGGAGGGTTCGGTGACGAACAGCGGCCCGGCCAGGTCCTCGGGCCGCACACCGGCGCGGGCGGCGCGGTCGGCCAGATACACCTCGACGGCGTGGGCGATGGGTGGGGCCAGGGGAAGCATCTGACGTTTGCCGCCTTTGCGGGTGACGGTCAGGGTGCGCCAGCCGCGGTTATAGCCGAGATCGGCGATGTCGGAGCCGCAGATCTCGGCCACTCGCACCCCTTCAGTGAGCATGACGCCGAGCAGGGCGGCGGTGCGCAGCCGTACGGGGCGATCGTCGGCGGCGGCCGCGGCCAGGAACCGGGCGGCCTCATCGCGAGACAGGCCGATGGTCGAGGAGACATCCCGCTCGCGGCGGGGCCGGTCGGCAGCGGCCGCGGGGTTGCGTTCGCAGGCGTCGTTGCTGATCAGGTAGGCGTACCAGGCGGACACGGCTGACAGCTTGCGCGCCACGGTGGCGGCGGCGAAGCGTGCGGCCAGGTCGGCGGCGTACAGGTCGGCGTCGGCGCGCCGCGCGGCCAGCGGGTTCAGGCGGCGCTCGGCGCACCAGGTCAGCCAGGCGTGCAGGTCGGTGCGGTAGGCGGCGCGGGTGGCGGGTGAGGCGCGGGTCTCCAGCCAGATCGCGGTCAGCCGGTGCACGCCGTAGGCGTCGGTCACGTCGACCGGGCCCAGGGCGGGCAGCGCGGCCACGGTCTCGCTGAGCATCAGGCGCCGCTGAGTGACCGGTGCGGGCAGGGATGCGGCGGGTGCGCCTTCCGCCGGTGGAGCCTCTCTCCCGTCGATGACCGCGGCGGCATCGGGGCCGGTGAGGGCAGCGTGATCGTCCACTCCGCGACCGTACACCATAAGCGGAATTATGGGGTACGAAATCACGGACGATATTTAGCGTTCCGCGAATCGCTTAAACGTTTCGAAGTAGAGCACGCGATACTTGGTAGGGTGCCGTCATGATGGAGGACCCCACGCCTGATCTCGCTGACGCGAGCGAACCGGGCCCGCGCCCCGAGGCCGCCCGCCAGCTGCAGACCGCCGACGGCGACGCTCCCGACGACAGCGGCCCCGACGACAGCGGCCCCGACGGCGGCGGCCCCGACGGCGGCGCTGCGGGCGAGCCGGACCCGCTCGCCGAGACCGAGGCCGAGGCCGAGGCCGCCGGGGTGTGCCGACTGGAGAGCTGTACGGCGCCGCTGCCGCCGCGGCGTGACGAGCACGGCCGGCGCGTCAGCGGCCGCCCGGCCAAGTACTGCAGCCCCGCGCACAAGGACGCCGCCGCCCGGGCCCGCCGCGAGCAGCAGGCTTCGGCCGTGGCCGAGCCGCTGACCGCCGCCCGCGCGCTCGCCGAGAGCGTGGGCCCGGCCGCCGACCGGCTCTCGGCCGTGCTGGCCGAGCTGAGCGCACAGCTGCGCCGCGCCGAGACCGGCGCGCTGGCCCGCATCGCCACCGCCGAGAGCGAAGCCGAAACCGCCCGGGACACCGCGGCCGCGGCCGAGGCCCGCGCCGAGACCGCCGAGACGCGCCGCCGCGAGGCCCTTGCCGCGGCCCGCCAGGCCAGCGAAGCCCGCGCCAAGGCCGAGCGGGCGGCCGCACGCATCCAGGCCGAGGCCGAGGCCGCCCAGCAGCGCGCCTGGAGCGAGACCGCCCGCCACGAGCGGGCCCGCGGCCAGGCCGAGGCCACCCGCGATGCCGCCCAGGCCGCGCAGCAGGCGCTCACCGCGCAGCTGACGACCCTGGAAGAGGAGGTGCAGGCGCTGCGTGTCGCCTCCCAGCTCCAGGCCGAGCAGCTGCAGGCCAGCGAGAGCGCGCTCGGGCAGGCGCGCACCGAGGCCGCCGCGCGCACCGAGCAGCTGCAGGCGCTGCGGGAACGGCTGCAGGCCACCACCGAGGAGCTGAAGCAGGCGCGCGCAGCCGCCCAGGCCGCCCGGGAGCACGACGGCCGCCAGCTCACCCAGGCCCGCGAGGAGACCACCCGCGCGCAGCTGCGCGCCGCCGAGGCCGAGACCGCCCACCAGGCGCAGGCGGCCCGGGCCGAGGAGCTACGGGCCGCCCTGGAGGCGGCCGAGACGCGCAACACCCGCCTGCAGGAGCTACTCAGCGCCCTGGCCGCACCGCCGGACCAGCGTGAGCGGTCGCGCCCCGGCCCGGGGCCGGCCGGGGAGGAGTAGCCGGCCCGGGGCCGGCACGTGCCCCCACGGCCCGGCCCGGCGCGCAGGAGCCCGCGGCCTTCAATCCCGGCCCAGTCCGCGGTTTCACTCGGTCGACCCACCACAGGGAACTCACGAACTCAGCGCCGGTTGCCTATTCGCAGCGGCAACACAGCGGTGCCCCGGGACGCGTGCACGCAGAGGCGCTCCCGGGGCTTATGCCCTCCACGGTAGCAAGCCAGATCCCAGCCCGACGCGGAGCAGCGACACCCCATGGCACCTCGTGCTGACAGATGACGGCACACAGCAGCGCGTCTGCCGTACTGACTGTCAGCAAACGACGCATCGCCAGGCCCGCCAGGGGATACGGACCGGCCCGCGTGCGGGTTCACGGTCGAAGCCCAAAGAGCAGCAAGGCTCCGCACGCTCCGGTGCAAGGGGACGCCGATGGGCCGAACGCGTACCCCGACTTCAGTTCGCGGTGGAGCTATGACTTGCGTGAACAGCCTTCAGTCGGCCGAGGGGGGATGCCCGTCGCGGCTTTCGCTAACCGATCTCGCCGACATCTCACGGCACATCCAGGACGACTTGGCGGTAATCCGTAGGCGGCTAGGAAACCCGCTCTGACCTGGTCACTGACACCTCGTGCAGCTTTTTGCTGTCATCTCAGTGCAACCTTGCAGCCGAGCCGCGCCGGTACGCCGGACCCGGATGCGCCACCCGGGTGCCGCCGCCCGTCCTGGACGCCGGCGGCCGGCCCAAGGGCGGCCGCCCCGCCCTCTACTGCAGCTCCGCCTGCCGCAGTGCCGCCCACCGCCTGCGCACCGCCCGCGCCACCCCCGCCCTGGGCGAGGCGGTGACTCGCGCCCAGGCCCTGGCCGACGCGCTGCTGCAGACCGGTCGGCCCTGGCAGGCCGCACTGGAGACGCTCACCACGCAGTTGCGCGAGCTCACCGACGGCGCCGCCGGCCAGCTGGCCGCCGCCGAAGAGGCCCGCGCCGCGGCCGCAGCCACCGAGGAGCGCGCCACCACGGCCGAACGCCGCGCCGCCGACGCGCTGGCCGACCGCGACGCCGACGCCGCGCACGCGCGCGCCGAGACCGCGGTCGCCTCCGAACTCAAGGCCCTACGGGATCTGGGCGCCGAGCAGGCCGCGCGAACCGGCGCCGAGACCGCCCGGGACGCGGCCCTGGCCGCGCGCGACGCACTAGGAGCTGTTTGGGGTTCGGATCTAGGTAGGGCCCGGTGGCGGGCCGGCGGCTGGTAGAACTCGGACGTGGCGCGTTTTGATGTGACGGACGCCGAGTGGGCGTTGATCGAGCCGTATCTGCCGGTGGCGGCCACCGGGCCGCTGCCGCGGCGGGTGCGTGATCAGTTCAACGGGATCCTGTGGCGTTTTCGCACCGGGTCCGGCTGGCGTGACGTCCCCGAACGCTACGGGCCCTGGTCCACGCTCTACTCCCGGTTCAACGGCTGGGTCAAGGCCGGGGTGTTCCAAGGGCTGATGGACGCGTTGATCGCTGAGGCGGCATCGCGCGGGCAGGTCGGGCTGGAACTGGTCAGCGTGGACTCCACGATCGTGCGGGCGCATCAAGAATCGGCCGGTCTGGCCGTGGCCGGGGAGACCCTGGATGCGCTGGAGCAGGCCCTGACCGAGGAAAAGGGGGCTCCGCTATCGGAGCAGCCGCCGGTGCTGCGGGTGATGCGCCTCCGGTGACACCCGGCGCGGACACCTCGTCGGAGCAGGATCGCGCCGCTGCGCGGCGACGCCGCAGGGCCCGGACCAAGGCCGCCGGGCTCGGCCGGTCCCGCGGCGGGCTGAGCAGCAAGGTCCATGCCGCGGTCGACACCCGAGGGTTGCCGCTGGCCTTCGTGCTCACGCCCGGCCAGGCCGCCGACTGCCCGCAGTTCATCACCGTCATGGACAAGATCCGCGTTCCCGGTCCGGTCGGTCGGCCCCGCACCCGGCCGGGCGCCCTCGCCGCGGACAAGGCCTACTCCTCCCGTTCCAACCGTGCTTACCTGAGGAAACGCCACATCAAGGCGGTCATCCCGGAGAAGAAGGACCAGGCCGCCAATCGCAGGAGGAAGGGCAGCCGGGGCGGTCGGCCCGTCAGTCACGACACCGATCTCTACAAGGAGCGCAACACCGTTGAACGCTGCTTCCAGAAGATCAAGACCTGGCGCGCTCTGGCGACCCGCTATGACAAGGCCCCGGAGAGCTACGAGGCTGGACTCTACCTTCGAGGTTCGATCATGTGGCTGAAGTTCCTCACCTCAACCACATGATCCGAACCTCGAACAGCTCCTAGCCGAGCAGCTCGCCGCGACCAAGGCCGCACTGGCCGAGCAGATCACCACCGCCACCCGGCTGAACGAGCAGCTGGCGGCGGCCACCGATCGCGCCGACCGCGCCGAGACCGACACCGAGCGCACCCGCACCGAGGCAGCCGAGACCCGCGAGGAACTGAAAACGGTCCGCACCGAGCTGACGACCGTCCACGCCGAGACCGAGCGGCTACAGACCGAGACCGCCCGCACCCGGGCCGCCGCATTCGAAGCCGAGCTGGCCACCGAACGCGCCGCCGCCCAGGAGCGCATCACCGAGCTACGGAGTCGGCTGGCCGAGGCGGAGGCCCGGCTGGCAGGCCTGGCCCTGCCGCCCCTGGTCGACGTCGGCGGCACGCCGGGGGTCGTGCTCGACGACGACACCGCCGTGCTCGCCGATGATGGCCCCTGCTGCCAGCTCGATGACTGAAACGGAGTCGGCTCCCGAGGAGGTCGGCACTCCTGAAGAGGAGTCGGAAGATCTGCTGTACGAGGTCGACATCGCCCCGCCGGTTATCGGGGATTCTCAGATCGCTGACCTGGCGGGTCTGCCGACAGTCCAGACATCGAGCAGCAGCGTATCTTCCTTGGGGGCAACCACGACAAGCGCACAATCCGCTATGCGCCTGTCAGCTACCTGGACCACGTACGAGACCTACATCAAAGATAAGTTCGTTGACGCCCCTGAAGGGTACGGACTTATCTGTGAAGACGGAGCCGACTGGTGGTATTCCGGCGACGGCCGGGGGTCGGGGTTCAACACCGGGAAATATCGCACCCGTGCCGCAGTAAAGTTCAACTGGGATGACGGTAACACCTATGGATACAAGGACGTAAGCTCCACCAAGCGATACAGGTACATCGGCGGCAGATACGTTTACGACTCCAGCAAGAAGGAAAGCTCGGCAAATTTCAAGGTATACTCGCTGGCGAATTCTAAAACATTCAGCCACGTTAAGATAGACCACAAAGTAGGGAACCCTTTCTGCTCAAACACTTACATCTTCTACGTGAACTGGCAGAAGTTCTATAAGACCGGAAACCGATGGGTTTACGGGGAGCACACGAAGATGCCGCATCACGAGTTCTACATCCAAGACGTCTGGACCGACGGACAATCGGAGACCAAGCACCACAAGAAGGTCTTCACTCATGCAGCCGTCTCGCCTTTCTGTCTGGCGACATTCGGGGTAACCCCCTGCGGAAAGAAGAATTACCAGTACGTTAAGTAGCGATCTCGCCGAGCGGCGGGTTAAGCCAGGGGGCTCCTCGAGAGAGGGGCCCCTGGTCACAGGGACATAAAGGAGAGATAGGTTGAAAAATTCACTCAAGGGGAAATTTGGAATCCGTCTTTTGGTTGCCATCCTGGTGGCCGGGTTCCTCTTCTCCTGTTCGCTTTTTGTCGCAGGTCTTACCGGATGGTATATTCCCGACGGATCCCCTCGGCTTACAATGGCGGCAGTCTGGATGCTTTTCCTGTCTGCGATTCTAGGTTTGGCGGCGGTCTGCGCCTACCGTGGCATCCTCGGATGGCGCATAGCGTCCTTCTGGCTTCTGCTCGCCTTGATAATCCCTTTCGGGCAAGGGGTAATACTTACACTTAAGCCGGCGCAGACAATCGAATGCGACAGAGAAGTCGATACGCGCAATCCTTTGGAGCTTGAAGAGCACTGCAGATTGGTTGAAAAATAAAGCGCATCGCTGCGCTTGTGCAGGCTCACATACCAGGCGGTCTCCCACACCGAGCACCGGGCCGCTGAGCGCGCAGCTCCCGGCCGGTCGATCCGCAGCAGAGCTGCCCAAGGCGGTTACTTCGGCCATCGCCGCGGCGTAGGCCTCGCGGCCGCGCTTGACCTTACGCCACTGTCCGGCGCGGCAGGCCGACGAGCAGTACCGCCAGGAGGACCTGGACCCCTCCGAGAGAGGCCTTCCGCAGCTGGCGCACCGGCGCGGCGTGCGGCGCTCCATCCGAGCGTGACGGGGCAGTTGCCCCCGTCCGCCGCAGCCGGCGCCCCCGATTCTTTCTTGCCGCCTTGGCTGTAGCGACCTCACCTCGGCCACATCACCGAGGGTGCCTCACCGCGGTGGCGTCATCGGGGTGGCGTCATCGGGGTGGTGTCATCGGGGCAGGGCCGAGGCGAAGCGGGCTTCGGGTTCGACGGCTCCGACGGTGTGAGGGTGGATGATCTGGGCGGCGGGGAAGGCGCCGGTGGCCGTGCCGGGCAGCACTGTCAGCATGCCGCGCCTGGTGTTCTTGCCCGGTGCGCCGACCAGCAGCTCGCCCTTGCCGTCGCCGGTGACGTCCAGGATCGCCACGGCCCCGCCGAAGCCGTCGTCGGCTGCGGACTGCTCGGGCACCGGGTCGGCGACCGGATCGGCACTGTCACCGTCTTGGCTGATGATGCGCACGCCGGCGGGCTGCGGCCCCGATTTCGAGCCGGGCACCAGGGCGACCAGGCCCGCATCGTGGTGGCCGGAGACGATGGCCGCCGGAGCACCGATGGCGATCTCGGCGGCGCCATCGCCGGTGACATCGCCCACGGTCACGGTCATCCAATCTTCAGGCAGGTCGGACAGCCACGACAGGTTCCGGGCGGTGTAGCCGGGGGCGGCCATGCCGGCGCCGTACTTGGAGCCGTAGAAGACGTTGATGGTGCCGGTGCTGGGGGTGACCATGACCACGTCGTCGTAGGTGTCGCCGTTGACGTTGCCGATGGCCAGTTTGGAGTCGCGTTGGGGGCAGGCCTGGGCGGTGGGGGCGCTCGAGCCGCAGCCGGCCGGTGAGCCCATCACGTACGGTGTGGCCGAGGGATTGCGGATGTCGCCGATGTACCACAGGAAGTAGTCGCGGTCACCGAAAGTGGTGACGGTCACCATCTCCAGCAGGTCATCACCGTTGAGCAGGCCGGTGGCCGTCGAAAGGGGGAGAGGCTGCCGGCCGGGCAGGAGAGGGGCCTGCTCGTAGGGCCCGCCGTTGTACCAACCACCCAGGTGAGAGGTGTAGCCGCTCTTCCAGGCGGCCACGATGTCGATTTTCGGGTCGCTGTCGGCCCGGCCGGCCTTCAGCCCGCCCAGGTAGGTTCCGGTCGCGAGATCGGTGAGATGCCGGGTCGAAACGCCTTCCGGCTTCCAGGCGTGAACTCGCATGCCGCGACCGCCGGCGGAGATCAGCTCGGTGCGGCCGTCGCCGTCGAGGTCGGCCGCGCTGAAGTCGCTGCCCCAGTCGGTGCAGGGCAGCGCCCCCCGCGGGCCGACGCCGCTGAAGCACTGCGGCGTGGGCCGGAAGTTCTCATGGCCGGCGAGTCCGTTCGGGCCGCCGTAGAGCACCGTGACCAGGCCGGAGTGGGCGCTGCCTGCGGGTCCGGGATAGAACGGGCTGCCCACGGCCAGGTCGTTGTAGCCGTCGCCGTTGAAGTCGGTGTTCTTGACCGGGGCGGCGGCCTGGGCGCTGGCCGGGGCGGTGGCCGGGAGGGTCAGGGCCGCGCTCAGGGCGAGCAGCAGCGCCGCCCGGGTGGCTGTCATGTGCATGGCCGCATGATCGCGGCGGTCTCTTGTGATCGACTTGCGGCTGACCGCAGATGCTGATCAGCGGCTTTGCCGACTTCGTCGGCCTGCTCGGTCGACTCGGCATGTACGCGCACGCGGCGGTGGCCGAGGCTGAGCTGGCTGCCTCCGGACTCGTTCCGGTGACCATCGTCCACGGCGAGGACCTCACCGAGCTGGACCTGGTCTACACCGAGCTGCCCGGCCTGGCGGCGCGGTGCGGCGCCGTGCACGCGATCCAGCACGCTGGTGACTACACCACCGTGTTGTTTTCCGGCGTCGATGCGGAGCGGACGCGGCTTGCCTTCATGGCCGAGCTCGCCGCAGTCGCTCCGCCGCGGTGGCGCATCACCGCCGACCGCACCCCGGATACCGGCTGAGCGGCTCAGCCGCGGAGTACCTGCTGGTCGCCTTCAACCTCAGCTGAGCACGCTGTCGTTTGGAGCGTCGACAAACGACGGCGGTCTCAAAGGATCAACGCATCACCGCTGTTCAAGATCTCAGCGTAGACCTCCGCCGGGGTGCGGTAGCCGTGGAGCTACCGCTCCGGAACCGCTGGTACGCCGCCAGTCGTTCCTCCATCGTGGATTCCGTGGCGAAGCCAGACGAAGCGGTCCCCGCCCCACCCGAAAAGATCCCCACCACGCCCCCTCCCGTGAAGGGCTGCGCCTGGCCCGCATCGGGCCCGTACTCGCCCTCGCCCTGGCTGGGACGGTCCTGCTCAGCACCGGCCTGTTCATCGGCGCGCTGTGGCTACTCGGCTTCCCGGTCCTGACTCCAGTCGGCCCGAAGGGCATCTCCCTGGCCCGGCTGTTCGATCTGCTGAAGCTGTCCTTCGCCGTTGTCGCCGGCCAGGACCCGTAGCAGTCGGGCACGTCGCGCCAGGGGGCGCCGACCCGGACTCGCCAGCGGATCCCGTCGATCAACTGCCGCTTGCTGAACAGCGACGGTCGCCCTGAGCGCTTCGGCGCAGGCAGCAGCGGTTCCAGTACCGCCCGCTGTGCATCGGTCAGGTCGAACCGCCTCGTCACCGCTAAGGTGGCCACGAGGTCTCCGGTATTCAGGTTCTTCTTGGTCGGAAATCATCCACCAGAGACCTCGCCGTTATCGATCAACGACCTGCCGCGATCTCCTCAGTCCGTCGCCGCCGACTTCGATGCGCGTCCTACGGTCGGCCGACGCCTCGCGTGATCGTGGTGGATCTGTGTTGTCCGGGCACCCACCGCCACGCTGCTCGGCGCCTGGTGGGTACCCCGGGCGCGGAATTGTCGCGGGATCATTCGGCGGCGGACATCGCCTTCTTGTGTCGGGTGTCCAGGACCGCGATCACCGCGAGCGCGATGGCTGCCGCCGCGACGGCGACGACGTAGCACCACGGGGCGGGCAGGTAGTTAGCCGCCACCAGTGGGTTCGGGCCCTTATCGGTGAACACGCGGAAGATGATCGCCATCGGCCCCTCCCAGACCCCCGCGATGAGCGTGACAAGCATTGCCAGCCGATACCAGCCTTCGTCCACAATCACTCCCATCGAGATACGAACGTATCAATAACATCATCATAAATCTCCTGGCATCAAGGGTATAAGATGTAATTCGTCACGATAATGATGTGGATAGGCTTGGAATATGCGTGATGAAACGAGGTGTCCGGTCTGCCGCGGCCCGGTGCGGCCGTCCACGCGAGGCCGCCGCCCGGTCTACTGCTCCCGCGCCTGTCAGGCCCGCGCGTACCGGTCCCGCAAGAACCCGCCGGTCCCGGCCCCCACCGCCCCGGAGCCAGCCGGCCGCCAGCGGCAGATCGCCGAGGCGGTCTGGCGGATCGCCGCCGAGCGCGGCCTGCAGATGGCCACCGTCCGGGAGATCGCCGCCGAGGCGGGCGTGTCCCCGCGGGTGGTGCAGTACCACTTCACCGACAAGCACCACCTGCTGGTCACCGCCCTGCAGATGCTGCACCGGGAAAACGAGCGCCGGGCCCGGGAGCGGATCTCGGCGCTGCCCGATGCGTCCGACCCGCGGGTGCTGCTGCGCGCCACCCTGGAGGAGCTGCTCCCGCTCGACGAGCAGCGCCGCGCGAGCCTGCGGGTGATGACCGCCTACTACGCGCGGAGCCTCACCGACCCCGTGCTGGCGGCGGTCTTCCTGCACGAGGGAAGCCCGCTGGAGGACCTGGTCGCCGCTCTGATCACGGCGGCCGGAGTCCGGCCCTCGATCGACGCGACCCGGGAGGCGGTCCTGCTCGTCGGCGGTGTGACCGGGCTCGGAATCGATCTGCTGAACCGGCGCCGCACCTGGGCGGACGTGCGGCGCACCCTGGACTACCACCTGAACCGCATCCTGGCGGAGCAGCCATGACCGGGCCATCGGCCGCGCCGATAGTGCGCCGGCCGGGTCAGCGTTTTATGCCAACGTCTCCGGTGCGCCGCTTATAGGCAGGAGATGGCATCAACGCGGGTGGAGTTGTAGGAGCAGGAGTCGATCACCTGTCCGCTGGGCCGCAGCAGGTAGGCGCTGTCGCGGTCGTTGTTCCACACGTACTGCCGCCGGCCCCGATACACGGTGGTGGCAGTGTCGGTTCCCTGGCCGGTGCGCAGCCGGCTGCGCGGCGCGGCCTTCGAGCTGACCGTCACCGCCACGGCGGTGGTTCTCGCAGGAATCCCGATGGTGGAGGGTCTGCGCGTGGTCGACTCCGGCCGGATCGAGGTCGAGCTCACGCCCGAGCAGGTCGACGCCTTCGGGTTGCAGAGCGGCGTCGCCTACCGGGTGCGGGGCGAGTGGTACGGCGCCGACGGCCGGGCGGCGGAGATGCCGGTGGCGGTGGCGATCCGGGTCCCGGCCCGCTGGCTGCAGCCGCTGGGGGAGAGCTGATCGCAGGCAGAGGTTGCCGCGTCGGCCCGGAAGGCGGCTGCGGCAGGGGCCGCCTGCTCCCCGTCCACGACAGGAGAGTGAGGAGCAGGCGACGGTAGCGGGCCGACGGTGACTAATGGGCGAAGACCGCTCATGCGCCGCGGCCACAAAGCGCACCCTGGCTGCCGTCTGGCATGATCTCGAAGCCGCGAAGGATCGGACGCGAATCGGCTCGACCTGCCGACCTGGTTGCGCTGGCCGGCGTAGCGTAGCTCACCGTGACCCCCCATGATCCCTTCCCCGGTCTGCCTGATGCCGCTCCCGCCGCGGTGAGTGCTGCCGTCGACGCCTGCGAGCGGTTTCTGACGCATCTGGGCCTGCTGGCCGGGCAACTGCGGGAGCTGCCACCGGATCCCGCAGGCGCCGCACAGGTCCGGGAGGCCGCGGCCCGGGTCGGCGTGGTCCTGGCGGAGCTGACGGCAGCCGCCGCCGGGCAGCGACCGTAGCGACCGAACCCGGCAACCCAGGAAACAAAGGAGAGCAGCGCCGGCCACGGGTGGGCGTGGTACTCGCGCGGCACCCGCCGGTAGTCCTGGCCCGGCAACGGGATGACCTCGGCGGCGGCGACATGTAGATCGTCCAAGGTCGCGCGGCGCGCTCCGGCGCTTTGGCTAACGGTCAGCCGGGCCAGATGCGCCCACCACGAACCACTGGCGCGCCGCCAGCCGCGCAGCAGGACTATCTGTCCGCCGTAGGCGACCAGTGGTGGCAGCGTCAGCAGCGCTCCCGGACGGTGGGGAAGCTGGTCGTAGGGCTGGCCGTCGAGTTCGGCCACATCCGCATACGGCAGGCGCTGCTCGATGATGGATGGTGCGTCCGTCACCGGGTCGGCGGGGATGATCCAGCACAGGTGCGCCCACAGCTGACCCTCGAGGGGTTCGCGGCCGCGCAGGAACACCGGCCGCCTGCCGTACAGCACCAGCGGCGGCACCGGCAGCAGCGTGGAGGCGGGCATGCGCCGACTCTACCGTTTTATCGATCACGTGTTCTATGCCGGGGTGGGTGTGTCGGCGCTGCGGCCGGTGCCGCGTTCGTGTGACTCCCAGCGATAGTTGTCACTTGCCAGAGATAGTTGTCACCACGGTCCACACCTCCGAGCGCCTCTGGCGCGAATCACCTGGTCAGCCTGCTACTCGGTGGTGACAACAACGCTGGCAAGCCGCGGTAGGTGACAGGTACCGCTGGGAGGGGGTGACAACTAGCGCTGGGAACCGGTCGTTGGGCACCAGCTCAGCCCGCCCGTCAGTGACAACTATCGCTGGTGGTCACAGTTCGTCGCCGTCAGATGATCTCGGGCACCTGGTAGTCGGGGTGCGCTCCGGGGCGCTGCCCGGCGCGCAGGCCATACAGGAAGTAGATGATGCAGCCGGCGCCGCTGTGGCAGCGCACGTGGACGCCGTAGCGGTGGGCCTGGCCGGTGAACGGGCCGACGCCGGCGATCTGTGGGCTGGCCGCGTTGATGAGCAGGGCCACCAGCCAGTTCTCGACGTCCTAGATGCGGACCTGCGGAGCCTCGGGCAGCGGGGCCGCGGGAACCGGCTCCAGGACCGCACCGTCGATGATGCGCTCATCTGCGCCGCTGGCGTGACCTCCGGCCGGAGCGGTGCCCACCAGCTGCAGCACCCACCTGGGCGCCGGTGGCCAGTTCCAGCCGCACGCCGTGGGGTTTCTCGCTCAGGGCGGCGGCCGCGAACGATTCCGCGCTCTTGACGATGGCGGCGCCATCGGAGCGGATCAGCTCGATGAGGTACGGCTCGAACCGCGTTACGCGCATGCTGGATTCCCCCTGGTGGTCGGCTGGATGGGGTTCAGCCTCCCATCACGGCCGGCGGCATCGGGGCGCGGCCCGGCATGGACGGCGCGTGTCCTGTTGCCAGAGCGGCCGGTAGCTCCTGTCCTGCGGACGGAGATCGCTGGTTCGTTTTCCCTGCGGGAACGACTCGGCTACGCTCTGCCTCTCTGCGAGCGAAAGGTCACAATCAGTGCATCCCTATCGCGGGCGGGCGCTGGCCGCCATCATCGCCGTGGCCGTCCTGGTGACCTCGGCCTCGATCGCGGGCGCCATCGCCTGGAACAAACCCCGGCTGCCGCCCACCGCCATCTCAGCGGTCATCATGCTGCTGTTCTGGTTTTGGGTGATCACCCGAACGCACACCTTCGCCGCCCCGCTGCGGCTGCGGGAGCTGATCGCGCTGGCGCGGGCGCTGCCCGCATCCGCCCGCACCGACGGGCCCGCGCGGATGCTGCTGTGGACGGTCACGCAGTCCAGGCGCTCGACCGTCATCTCCCGCATCCCGGCCGCCGCGCTGGCCGAGGCCGACGCCGACCTGGAGGCCGGCCAGTCGATCAGCACGGTCCCCTTCGAGCTGTTCAGCATCACCCCATGGACGGTCAGTTGCCAGCGCGGCAGCTACACCCTGCAGCACGATGAGACGGGGGAGTGGGAGATCGGCCTGCCGCAGGCCCCGCCCGCGGTGGAGCGGCTGCGCCAGGTGCTGTTCACCGCCCGGGCGGGTGGGTTCGCCGTCACCGACGCCGACCTCACCGAGCTGGCGCATCAGCTGCGCCAGGCCCGGCCTCTGCGGTGAGCCCGCAAGCGGCGGGAAACACCCCGCGCGGCGAGGCCCCCTTTCTAGCGGTCGTGGCACCAGCCTTGTCCAAGCGAGAAATAACTCCAGAGTTGTACCGTTGAGCGGTTGGGCGTTGCCATCACCGGGATGGCGCGATCCTGCTTCCGCGGAGCACTCTCCTGACATACCGCCACGGGATGCGTACTGTCCGGATATGGATACTCCCCCGGAAGGGACCCAAGAGGTCCTCTTCGTCGTCCCGGCAGAGAGTCTCTCAGATCCCCCTCGGGCTGTATCTCCTCGACGTCGTTGGAGAGCCCCGCGATGGCTGCGGCCAGTCACACCGCCATCCCGAGACGAACTCGACAAGCTGGGCCCACAAGAACGCCAAGAAATACACCAAGCACATTGGCATATGCCACTTCAGATAATAACTACGATTGGCATCCTCCTGAGCGTTGTTTTTACCGCTTACGGTTTGGTCTATACGGCGGGCACACTGGAGGCCACTCGCCAGACTCAGATTACTGATCGATACACCAAGGCGGTTGAACAGCTTGGCTCGAAATCCGATGAAGTCCGACTCGGGGGAGTGTACGCCCTGGAGCGCATTTCCGTCGACTCGCCCCGCGACAGAAAAACCATCCAAGATGTGTTGGCGGCTTTTGTTCGTAACGGCGACTTCTGCTCAAGGAAAAATAGGCTATGTCATAGCCGAGCCGAAGGGAAAGCTGTTAACGAGAAGATCCCGATCGACGTACGAGCCGCGGTTGACCGTACAACAACCCTCAGCAACATCACTGGGATCAGAGCGGACTTCTCGGAAGTCACCTTCCCCCATGCGCACATGCCGCAGATAGCTCTAGCAAGATCCGCGTTGGACCGTGGCAACTTCGCTTGGGCGGATCTCTCTGGGGCGGATCTCTCTTATGCAACCCTAGACAGAACAAACTTTCATCAGGCCTTCCTGTCCCATGCGAATCTAAAAGGGATCCGCTCGACAGGTATTATCCTGATTGGCGCCGCCCTATATAGGGCGGATCTAAGAGGGGCGAACTTGGAAGAGCCGGATTTCAGTGAAACTATATTGGAGGAGGCGAACTTGGCTGGGTCAAAACTAATGGGCGCACACATGGTTGATGTAGATTTAAAAAACGCAATTCTTGAGGGTGCAAACCTTCGGGGCGCTGATTTGACCAAGGACAACTTGGATGGCGCCCGTCTGCGTGGTGCTCATCTAGAGGGTGCAGACCTTCGCAACATAGAAAGCATGACTCCAGAGCAGATCAGAAAGGTCGCGATCACTGACGCCACCACCAAGTTCTAAGCGGTAATCAACCCGCTGGCTGGGCCGGTCGAACGACTGAGCGAACCCGCGTAGGCAACCGACACCGAACCGGGCCCGCTGGCCGTACGTCTTGTCTACCCTGGCGACTACTACAGCCTCCCGACGAGAGCTGGTCCCGATGTCTGCCGTCGACCCCGCTGAAGCGATCCTCCGCGGCCTCGGCCATATGCAGGCGCAAGGCCGTACGTACCCGGGGAAGCTGCCCGACGAGCTGGAACGCTGGTACGGCTACACCCTGGACGGCGGCCACTCCATCATGGTCCTGCCCGTGAGCAGATCGGCGAAGGCAGCCCACGGGACCACGGGCTTCCGGCTTCTGTGGCCAGCGCGGTGATGTGGACGTGATGGTAGCCGAGCATTCGGGCGACGACCGCGGGCGGAGCCTGAAGGGCGAGCTGGCGAATGGCCGCAGTGCGACCGTGGAGCGCAGGAATTCCTGCTTGGCGCAGCCGATAAGCAAACGCCCCAGTCGTCCCCCGACTCGGCGCGCTGGCGATCCGGCAAGTCAGGCGGGCGTGCCGGCCTGCCCGCCCGCTCAAGGCCATCCCAATCATCTGCGGCCCAGCGAAGGCCGTCCGGTACGGGCGTCGTGACGGGTGCACGCCTCGCGGGCCGTCGCCCCGGACACCATGGCTGCCCCCGAGGTACTGCGGCACCTCACATTCTCAGCGGTCGCAGCGCCTTGCTCCAGGAGACGACCTGGTCGAGCAGGTTGCTCAGTATGTTCTCCTGGTGTGCGACGGGCTTGAAGGTGGTGAAGTCCTCGAAGTCGGTGTGCATCAGCAGCTCCACGGCCGCCTGGACGTCGGCTACCTTGACCTGGCCGAGCACCTGCCGCAGGTGCTCGGCTGCCCGCACCCCGCCGCTGACGCCGTAGCCAACCACACCCGCGGCCTTGTCGTGCCACTCGGTGAACAGGAAGTCGATGGCGGTTTTGAGCACGCCGGTGGTCGAGTAGTTGTACTCCGGCGTCACGAAGATGAAACCGTCGAGGCCGGCGATGGTGTCGGACCACCTCTTGGTGTGCGGGTGCTCGTAGACCCCGGTGGCCGCGGCGAGCGGTTCGTCGAGGTGGGGCAGGTCGTAGTCCTTCAGGTCGACCAGCTCATAGTGCGCGTCGCCGCGCCTGACCGCGTGGTCGTGGACCCAGCGGGCGACGGCCTCGCCGTTGCGTCCCGGCCGCGTGCTGCCGACAATGATGCCAATCTTGATCATTTCTCCACCTTCAGCGTGACTTTTCCGCGGGTAAGGCCGCGCTCGGCGGCGCGGTGCAGGTCTGTCAGGGACTCCAGCGGGCGAGTGTCCACCTTGACGTCCACCACGCCCTTGTCGATCAGCGCCACGAGCTCGCCCAGCTGGCCCGGGTCGTTGCGGGCCACGAACTGGACGGCGCGCGGGTGCTCGATCGGCTGGGTGATCGAGACGACCTCCTCGGCCAGTTCCGTCACTGAGGCAGGCACGTCGGCCACCAGGTTGATCAGTACGTCGTTGCCGCCCGGCAGGGGAGCGATGGTGTAGTCGACGATCTCGTCGGCGCCCAGTGCCCGTACAGCAGCGGCGCTGCGTGGGCTCGCGGTCGCCACCACGTACGCGCCCGCATGCTTGGCCAACTGCACGGCGAACAGCCCGACACCGCCACCGGCGCCGTTGACCAGCACCCGGCTGCCACGGCCGATGCGGGCATGGTCGAAGACCGCCTGCCACGCGGTGAGCCCGGCCACCGGCACGGCGGCCGCGTCCGTCAGCGGGATCCGCTGCGGTGCCCTGGCCAGCATGCTCGCCTTCGCGACCGCGTACTCGGCCGCCGCCCCGTCGATGAGCCCGATCACTCGATCGCCGGGGGCAAGGTCACCTGCCCCGGTGACCACGGTGCCCGCGACGTCCCAGCCGAGCGTGTGCGGCAGCGTGACGCCGAGCACGTCCTGCAGCAGGCCCATCCGTAGGCCGGCCTCCGACGGGTTGAACGATGTGGCGGCCACTTTGATGAGCACCTCGTCCGGCCCCGGCTTCGGCACCGGCACCTCGTCCAGCGAGATCACCGACGCGTCGCCGTACTCGTGGATGCGGGCGGCCCGCATGGTGCCGAGAAAATCCGTGGCGTGCTCGCTCGCCCACGTCTCGAACGTGCTCGCGGGCGCTCCGGTGATCTCCTCCACGGTCCCGGTGGCCGGGCCCGGCTCGGCGAGACCGCGCAGCATCTCGTCCACAGCCGGCGCGGGCCATCCCAGCCCGAGCAGCCGTAGCCTGGCCTCCTTTGGAGGCTCCTCCTCCCAGCGCACCGGCCGGCCGATCGCGGCGCCGATCGCCCGCGCCTGCTCCCGCTGGGTCAGCGGCCGGGGTCCGGTCAGCGTGTAGACCGCGCCGTGGTGCCCTTCGTCCAGCAGCGCGCGCACCGCGACGGCTGCGATGTCCCGCTCGTGGACGGGGGAGGAGACCGCGTCGCCGTACGGCTGCCGCACGACGCCTGCGCGGACCTGCTCGGCCCACCGCAGGGTGTTGGCCGCGAACGCGTGCGGGCGCAGCACCGTCCACTCCCGGGCGGTCTCGGTGATCAGGCGTTCGATCTCGACCTCGTGCGGGCGGGCGGCGGCCGAGGACAGGTAGACCACCCGCCGTGCCCCGATCAGTTCCAGCACCTTGCGGGCGCCCTCGGCCGAGGCGAACGGCCACAGCAGGAACACCGTGTCGACACCGTCGAGAGCCGCCTTCAGCGCGACCGGGTCGGTCAGCTCCCTCGTCACCGTGCGAACGTCGGCGCCCGCGTCTTGAAGTTGGTTCACCAGTGGACGGCCGATCGTGCCGGTCGCTCCGCTGATCAGGACTCTTCTCATACCGTCAACCGTATGAGCCTGGAGTGAGGCGTCCAATGCGTTTCTGTCTGCGATTTATACGTAATCGTCTTCTGGTTTAGACTAACGCTATGGATGTGCTGAGCGATGTGGTCGCCACCATGCGCACGGGCACGCCGCGGTCGGCGCGTGTCGAGTGGCCGGCACCCTGGGGGCAGCGGTTTCCGTCAGCGCCTGGCTCGGCGGGCTTCCAGGTGGTGTTGCAGGGCTCGTGTTGGGCGATCCCGCCGGAAGGTGAGCCGATCCCGGTCGGGACGGGCGACGTGCTGTTCTTCCCCCACGGACACGGCTACGCGCTGGCCGACTCGCCCACCAGGCCCATCGCGGAGCCCGACTGTGACCCCTATGCCCACGCCGAGCTGTTCGCCTCAGCCTCCATGGAGGGCACCGGGCCCGTCACCGTGACGCTCTGCGGCGGCTACCGACTCGACTCCGGCCGGGCGCATCCGCTCCTCAACGGGCTGCCCGAGATGATCCATCTGCCCGCCAGGCTGGGGCACAGCACCGAGCTGCGCGCCGCCGTCGAGCTGCTCGGCAAGGAGATCGAGGACCCGCGGCCGGGCGCGGACATGGTGGTGTCGGCGCTACTGGACATGCTGCTGCTGTACATCCTGCGTGCCTGGTTCGACGTCTCGATGGATCACTGCAAGGTTGACAGCTGGGCCGCCGCGCTGGCCGACCCGGCCATCAGCGCCGCGCTCGACGGCATCCACCGCGACCCTTCCCACCCGTGGACGGTCGAGTCGCTCGGCCGCCGCGCAGGACTGTCCCGCGCGGCGTTCTCCCGCCGGTTCACCCAGTTCGTCGGGCAGCCGCCGATGACCTATCTGACCTGGTGGCGGCTGGGCACGGCCGCGCGCATGCTGCGCGACTCCGACGCCGCGTTGAGCGAAATCGCCGGAGCCGTCGGCTACGGCTCGGAGTTCGCCTTCGCCAATGCCTTCAAACGCGAGTACGGCATGGCCCCCGGCAAATACCGCCGCCTGGGCTGTCCGCCTTCAGCTCGAACGGCGGCAGGCACCGCTCCAGCCCTCGATCCTCAAAACCCCGAGCTACTGCCCACTTCGCAGATCCGGCGGGCGCGCTCCAGATCGTCAAGGCAGGGCAGATCGCTGTAGGCGGTCTCATGCTGGCACTGTACGGCCACGGTCTGTGGCTGCTTTCAGCGCGTCGCGGGAGGTCCGGGCTGGCCTTCGAACGTACAGCGACCTATCAAGACCTGCAGCAGTAGATCCACGCCGGACCCACCGCCTGCGGGTACGAGATCCGCTCGATCGACGTCACCCGAGCCCTTTCCCGCTGAACGCATGCAGGACGCCCCTACCGTAGCCGTAGATGATCAGGGCACACCCGTCAGTCCATCGAGGCGCGACCAAGCCAACTCAGACAGTCACGCTTCAGACACCAGCAGACCCTCTGACCTGCGGATTGCATCTGTGACGCTTACTTGGACTGCCCCCAATCCGCCGACGTACCGGGCCAGTTTGTAGGTCGCTTCCACGCAGGGAAGGTACCCGTGCTCTCCTTGGTCGATGGGAACGGGATGAGGGCACCTCTATCTCAGCCAGTCGCCAACGAGTACCGGCTGGTTACCGGCCGCGGCCGCCCCGGCCCCGGTCCGGCTTGGGCGGGGTCCGGCGCGGGCCGCGGGCGGGTGCGGGGGAGCTGACCGCGGCGGGCGGCTGGGCGGCGGCGCGCTGGCTCTTCTCCACGCGGGCGACGTCACCGGGCAGCACCTGGCGCAGGGCGAGTTCGGCGCGCACCGCCTGCAGCTGGCGGCGGGCCTCGGCCAGGGTGGCCGCCGGCCGGGGCTCTTGCGGGCGAGCGAAGCTCAGGGCGGCGATCTCGGTGTGGGTGCGCGGGTTCTGGAGGCGGGCGCGGTGGGCGGCGGTGGCGACGTCGTCGGCCACCGTCTTCGCCAGGCTGGCCGTCCAGTCGGTGGCCAGCCGGCGCAGGGCGTCGGTGGCTGCGCCTTCTCTCCAGGGTGTCGGTGTCGGTGCCGCGCCGTACAGCTCGCGCGCGGTGGCCATGAGGGTGTCGACGTCAGCGTGCGTGTGATCCCGCACGGTGCGGGCCTGGCGGCGTTGCTGGCGGGCGAGGGCCAAGTCCTCGAGGACCTCGTTCTTGGAGATGCCCTTCAACCACAGTCCGGCCCCCCTCTTCTCCGACAGGGCCTTCAGGCGGCGGACCTCGGCGTCCAGGTCGGCGACGCGCAGGTCGGCCAGCTTGGCGGCTCGCCGGGCGGCGGGCAGGGCCTGTTCGGCAGCCGCGGCCTTCTTCAGCTCCTGCAGGCGGGCCTGCAGGACGGCGGCGTCCGGACCGCGTCCATTGCGGGCGGCCTCGGTCAGTTCCTCAGTGCGGAGTTCGGTGCGGACCAGCCGGTCGACGTCGGCCTCGATGCGCGTGGCCAGATCACGCAGGCGCGAGGTCGGCACTTGGCCGTGCGGGCGCTTGTCCCATGGGGCCAGCCCGGCCACCTGCCCGGCCAGCACCGTGGTGCGCTGGGTCAGGACGCGCGCCTGGTGCGGCTGCGCACACTCGGTGTGCAGCTTGCCGATGGCCTTGGACAGCAGCACGGCGCCGACGACGGCCACCATCGCGGCAGTCTCCAGGTCCGGGGAGCGGGCGGCCTGGCTGATGAGGCGCACCGCCGCGGTGATGTCGCCGCGCAGCTGCCGCATCGGCAGGTCCGCAGGGCCGATCCGGCGCGGGTCTTGGGCGGACCAGGCCAGGGTGTCGGCCAGGGCGGCCAGCGCGCCGGGCTCCTTCTCCAGGCGATCGGCCAGGGCGGCGGTCACCGCGGCGGCGCCCCGGCAGGCGATCGTCCAGCGGGGGTCGTCAGCCTCCAGGCCGCTCATCTGCTGGCGGATGCCGTCCAGCAGCTGCGCGGCATGCCTCCAGGCGTGCGCGTCGTCGACCGGGAGCTCGCCCCGGCCGGGCGCGGTCACCGGCTCAGATCGGTTGCTCCATTCGGCTAGGGCCTCGCCCGCGTTCCGCGACGTCCAGGCCGTGCGCAGCGTGGGCAGGGTGAGGTCGGCGGCGAGTTTCCCGCCGCCGAACCAGATCGGCTTCCGGCTCCCCTGTGACGGCAGGGCGACGGCGTAGCCGGTCACCTCGCGCGTACTGCCGGGGGCGTAGCGGGCATGCACCAGCACCCCGGAGGCCTTCAGCCGGCGCACGAACTCCGCCTCGGTCTCGGCGGCCATCGAGGCGGCCCGCACGCGGCGGGCCAGGACCATCCGCTCCAGCACCGCCGTACGGCCGGGCCCGGTCCCCGAACTCGGCGTCGACGGGCCGGTCCCGGCGCCCCGGGCTCGGGCGGCGCGCTCGGACTCGGCACGGCTCAGACCGGGCAGGCCGTGCCCGACGCGGCCCTCGACGACGAACAGGCCGAACTCGCGCTCCGCCTCGGCGCATACCGCCGACATGGTGTGTCGGTCGAAGCCGGGGGCGGCCACGCTGCCGTCGGCACGCACCAGGTTGACCGCCAGGTGGATGTGGTCCTTGCCGCCCGAGGACGGGCCGTGATGCACCGCGACCCACCGGCACGCCATGCCTTGGTCGTCTTCGCCGAAGCCGAGCCGCTCGATCGCGGTGCGCGCCACGTGCGCCCATTGGGCGTCGGTCAGCGTCTCGCCCTCTGGCAGGGAGATCGGGCAGTGCCACACCCAGCCGCCGACCGGCTCGATGCGCATCAAGCGCCGGTGGCTGTCCATCAGGTGCCCCAGCTCCAGCACGCGCTCCCAGTCCGCCGGCGAGTCCGGGTCCAGGCGGGTGCCGTCGGCGAGGTCCAGCCGGGCGTCGGCGGCGATCAGGCGCTGGTCGCGGTGTTCGTCCGAATGGCCGGGGCCGAACAGGTAGCGCACCAGGCCGACGATGTCGCGGCCGCGCGGCCCGATCTTGTTGATCACGATGCGGTCCGGCGGTCCGGGTTCATCATGTCCATCAGCCGATCGGCCCGCTGCAGGGTGCGCGTCAGCTGATCCATCGCCGCCTGCAGCGCGGCCTCGCCCGGGCTGCCGGAGGCGGTCGCGGCCATCAGGTGCTCAAGGTCGACGCCGACGACGCGCATCTGCCGCCAGATCCCGTGCGTCTCCCGGACCGCCTCGCGGGCCTCGACGGCCGACATCCGGCCGCCGCCTCGCAAGGCCGCGCGGGTGGATTCGACCATCAGGTACGGCACGGTCACCCCGGACTGCTCGGCGGCCGCGGTGAACTCCTCGTCCTCGGCGTCGGTGAGCCGGACGTTGTAGCGGTTCGGGCGTCCGCCGGCGATGCGGCCGCGTCGCTGCATCGGCCGCCCCTGCCCCGAGCGCCTTCTCTCAGGCGGCGTTGCGGCCTCCGGCACCGGCCCCTCCTCGTCCTTGCCCGGCGAAGTGACTCCTCTCCCTGGGCGGGAAAAGATCACGTGACGAGAGTAGACAGATGATCCGACCAGGCGAAAGCCCCAAAGTCAGTTAAGGCGCCTTAAGCACATCTGGCTGACTCAAAAGGGGCGCCTCACGGTGAAACCCGCCCTGACAGCCTGTGTCCGTGTTGCGCGCGGGCTTGATGGGCTCTGGCCCACTTTCGATGACGGATGACGGACCATGGAAGACGGTCCGTGTTGTGCGCCCAGTTGTCATCGGTACAGCCATGGGTGGTGAGGCTCATTCGCCGGTATCGGCGAACAGCGTCATCATGCTCTGCTGCAAGGAGATGAGGTCGGTCACCGTGTATCGCCCCTCACCCGGCCGAGACGGAGCACTCAGCGGCTTGTCGGGATGCCCGCGGGCCACGAGCCTCACCTGGCGGGCCGGATCCGGCAGGTGGGTCAGGCCCCACACGCTGAAGCGGGCGTGGCGAAACCGCACGCCGCCGGCAGCGGGACGGCCGGCCAGCTGCCGCACCGTCGGCGGGACGGAGAAGCGACCGGCGTAGAACTCGATGACGGGGCACTGGCCGCCCTTGTCGTCGTGCAGCTGCAGGACGAAGGCCGCGTGGAAGCCTGCGTCGAGTTCGATGGAGACGACATCGGCGGGCCGCAGAAAGGTCACCGCCCGGCGCCGTGGCGGCCGGCGCGCCGGCGGCACCGGCGGCGACTGCAGCAGGGCCCTGATCACCGGAGAGCGCCGCGGGAACGCCTTCGACAGCACGGCGGCGTCATCGAGGCCATCGAGGGCCCTCAGGGCGGCGGCGGTGACGTCGTCGGCGCGCATGCCGTACTTGTGCAACAGCGTGGCCAGGGCCACCCAGGCGATGTCGCGTGTCGTGGTGTCGGTGTCGGGGGCTTGGAGCAGGCACCGCCAGCGCCGCAGGATCGGCTCGATCACCAGCCGCCGGAGCTCGGCCGGTGTTCCGCCTATCTCCCGCAGCCGCCGCCCCACCCAGCCGGCCAGATCCTCATCCATCGCCTGGACCAGCGTGGGGACAGCGAGTTCGTCCAGGATCTGTTTGTGCCGCATGGCGCCAGCATGGCAGGCGGCGGCTGCGCCGGCGTGGCCGGGCTGCGCTGGAGGATCTTCCGGTGACGTTGATAGGGCACTTGCGGTACACGCATCTTGGTGGGGCTGCACAGGCCGGTTGGCTCACTCACGGCCACCCCGTCATCGAAAGTGGGCCAGACCAACAATTCCACGCGCAACAGCCGGAGGCTGGATCAGACGCCGATCTCGTGTTCGCCTAGAGGCCTACGCCCCTCATCTGTCTGGAGGAACGCGCATGCAGAAGATGCCTCCCGCCGCGGAACGGCTTGTCCGGCTCATGCTGCTGCTCCCGTCCGATCCGCGCGAGCCGCTGTGGAGAAGCGTGGCCGATGACTGCGGGGACCTGCCCACCGTCATGTCGATCGGTGGCTGGGTCCGCGACACCGTCAAGATGTGGCCCGACGGCGCTCCCCGTACCCTGGCTGAGATGGTCCTGATCGCGTTCGGCAACCCGAGCGAGACCACCCTGCGTCTGCTGTCGCAAGCAGTCGTCCCGCCGAACTCCCGCGCCCACAGCGGGACCGGTGTCGGCGCCGCGTGGGCCGCTCGCGCTCGCGAGACCGCCATCGACGTCCTCGCCGAGACCGACGCGTTGGAGGAGGTGCTGGAGCGGGCGAGGACCGACTGGGGTTAGGACGCCTATCCCCTGACTACGCACTCGGTCCGTGCCGTCGCAGATGCGGTGGGTGGCCTGCGAGGAACCGGTGTCGTAGCAGGCGGGGCAACGGGGTGGGGATGGGGATACACGGGCCGGAGGTCGGCGGGGGTGAGGCCCGGCCGGTGGTGTACTTGCTGGTCGGGCTGACCGGTTCGGGCAAAACCACCTACGCCCGGCAGCACCTGGAGCCGGCCGGGGTGGTGCGGTTGTCGGTGGACGAGCTCGTCCACCAGCGGCACGGTCGCTATGGGGTGGACTATCCCGCATACGAGTATTTCGCCCGGCAGGCGCCGGTGCTCGCCGAGGTCCGCGAGCGCCTGGCCGCTCTGGTGAGGGCCGGGCGGGATGTCGTGGTGGACCACGGGTTGTGGCGGCGGAGCGAGCGCGAGGAGTGGAAGCGTCTCGTCGAGCAGGCCGGGGGCCGGTGGCGGCTGCTGTATTTCGATATCCCCCGGCGCGAGCTGCTGCGGCGGCTGGCCGAGCGCAACCGGCGCCAGGACGCCAACGCCTTGGCCGTCTCGCCGCAGGCGCTGGAGGACTTCTGTGCCCGCTTCGAGCCGCCCGGGGAAGACGAGGGTGCCGAGCCCTTATCGGGATGGTGAGCAGCTGCATCCGTCCGTAGGTCTCGGCGGTGGGGGCCACCAGCGCTCGGCACCGACCGGTCGGTGAATCCCGCGACGCCGACCGGTCAACGGCGATCCGCATTGGCCTTGGTGCCGCGCTTGGTCATCTCACTCGCCCCCTCTGGGCGACCCGATATCGTGTCGCCCCCGGCCATCGGGGAGGTACCGGCTGGCCAAGCGATCACAAGAGCCGCGACCAGGCGACAGCGACGCGCGCACCGGTGAGCTACCAGGTGCACTCGCGGGAGATGGAAGAGATCCTGGAGCTGCGCGGTTTCCGGCAGGCAGTCCGACTTATTCACAGCTTGGATCGCTGCGCGCAATGCCCCCAGTCCATCACGAAGTTGTGGAGTCAGGTGGGTGACGTCGACGACCAGGAGCTGGTCACGCTGAATGCGCGGGGAATTTTCCGCCCCCCTCAAGGGATCCCAGAACGCCACAGGCAGTCAGACTCGGGCCACATAGTAGATGCGGCGTTCGTTGTAGAGCTCCAGACCGCGATTCGCCATGATCATGGCGATATGGGTGAACATGGACAGTAACCCCAGCGAACCGGTGAACCGAATCATGGTCATGTCAGGATCGGGCAGGGTGATCTCTGCCTGCTGATCGGTGAAGAACAACGTGGCGTCCATGTCGCCGTGGGCCAACCCGCTGCAGCCCCTCCAGGCCAGCTCGGCCGTGTCGGGGGGCAAGCTGGTGAAGGCGGCGGCCTCCTGCACGATGACGCTGTAGTCGGGAGCCTTCAAGGTCTTCTTAACCTGCTCCTTTGGCACTCCCGCGCGGACACCCGCGTCTCTCACCTCCTCCTCCCGCTCATGGAGCGTCTTGTCGTGCTGGTGTCCCAGTACGGTGTAGAGATTGTCGGTGTTCTTGACCTGTTTGACCTGCAGGGCCAGCCGTCGACTAATGCGGGTCAGCGGGTCATCTGGTCCCAGCAGCCACACCGCGCAGGCGGCGTTCTCGATCACTGCGCGCACCAGGGTGAACTGGGCGAATAGATGAAGGTAGACCACGGCCTCGGAGGGGTTGGCCTCACGCAGGAGGGAGGCTCTGAGGCATCCCAGGTGATCAACGGCCACAGCCAAGGCGTGCCGGGCCAGGGACGAGCTTTGATAAGGGGCCGTTTTGGCGTCATCACCGGCCAGATCGCTGCCCGGCTGAACATGCCAGAGGTGAGGGGTGGCATCGACCAGCTCCTCCCAGTGCGGGACCTCCTTCAGCAACTTGAGCAGCCTGCGCCGGTCCTTATCGTCGGGATCGACCTGGTCGGCTGCGCTCTCGTCATCGGCCGTCATGAGGGAACGGTAAGTGACGTTAAGTACGTGACAGGCAACGGTCTGCCGGGCTGAAGTAAAGCCCGGCGGATACTACGGGAAGAACCTACGGTGAGCTACCTGCGCACCACCCGCACCAGTGAGGACCGCTACGCCTACGACGCCGCGCTGGCGCGGGAGATCGAGAAGGCCGCCGAGCCGAGCGACCACCCCGACCGGCCGCGAGGATGTCGCAGTCGCCTCCGCAGCATTCCTCGCAGGCTTCGATGTGGGTCACCATCTCGCGGATCTCCGCGATCGTGCAGGACTTCGCCATGATGGGGGTGTCCCTTCGGCTGTCGTGGGTTCTGGGGGATGCGGGGGCCGCTACGTCCACGTAAGCGGCCCCCGGCCGGATTCAGGCAGAGCCATGTCGATCTCTTTGGCCGGGGCAGGCTCTGCCGGTTCGGCGTCGACGGCAGAGGCGAGCCGTTCGCTCGCGGGGGCGCTCTGCCCCGTGGTCCTGATGCCCACCGGCGGCCCCTGGTGACATGTTCTGGCCGTACCGTCAGTAGTCCAGGGCCCGGTCGACCAGGTCGGCGACCTCGGCGGCCGAGGCGCGGAAGTAGCGGGCGGAGGTCTCGATGGAGGCGTGGCCGAGCAGGGCCTGGATCTGGGCGGGATCGGCGCCGCCTTCGCGTAGCCGGGTGGCGTAGGTGTGGCGCAGCCGGTGCGGGCGCAAGGACGGCAGGCCGGCGTCTTTGCCGACGGCGCGCACCACGTCGGTGACGCCGTCGACGCTCAATCGGCCACGCTGGCCGGCCCATAATCCGTCGCCGACGAGGTCGGCCAGGGCGGGGCGGGCGGCCAGGAGGACGGTGCGCTCGGTCAGCCAGGCGTCCAGCCGCTCGCGGGCTGGGGCGGGTAGCGGCACGGTGCGGACCTGGTCGCCTTTGCCGTGCAGGCGGGCGGTGCCGGTGCGGGCGGTGAGCGCGACGTCGGCGACGGTCAGGCGCTGGCATTCCTCGGCGCGGGCGCCGGCGCCGAGCAGGAGCGCGATGAGGGCGGCGTCGCGGGGGCTGCGCCGGTCGGCGGCGCGGCGGATCGCGTTCTCCGCGGCGCGGGTCAGCGCCTCGGGGGCGCCGGGCCGGGGCACCCGGGCGTTCTTGACGGCGATGCGGATCCGGGCGGTCTGGGTGTAGAGGAGTTCGACTGCGGCCAACCCCTGGTTGACGGTGGCGGGGGAGGCGCCGGCGGCGAGCAGGTGGCGGCGCCAGGCGGTGACGGCGGATTCGGCGCCGACCACATCGGTGAAGGCGTCGGGGTGTTCGGCGCGGTGGTCGTCGAGCCAGGTGCGGTAGGCGTGGGCCTGGCGGCGGTAGGCGCGGGTGGTGTTGGCGGCCAGCGCGCACCGGGACAGGTGGGTCTCGAAGGCGGCGAAGACGGTCTCGGTCGCGGCCGCGAGCTCGGCGGCGGGCCGGATCGGCACCACCGCGGCGCCCGGGCCGACGGCGGTCTTCCTCGCGCGAGCACCCATGATCGACCACCGTCCTTCTTATCCGGGGAGTTTTCCCGGCGCTGCCTCCGGAGCCCCGCCGACGTTATCCGGGGAGATCATACCTCAACTCCCCGGATAAGAAGAGTTATCCGGGGAGTATCATGGGCTGGGCAGCTGGCCGACCTCTGCAGCTGCCGGATCGCGCGGGCACCGCTGACGTGGTGAGCGCCGACGCGCACGAAGGTCTTCCGCCCTACCGCCTGGTACAACCACCGCCGGCGGCGATCGGACCTGCCTCCGATCGTCTATGAAGATCGGCTTGTTAGGACGGCCCAGCTGGTTGCATGAGGTCGGGTGGCCGCGCCCCCGGGGAGACCTCCGATAGCGCCGCCCCATAAACGATCGACATCAGGAAACAGTCCTGATCGGATGCACCGATGCCCTGGCGGGCCTGCACGGTCAGCTGCCGAAGGTCGGCACGGTGCTCGGAAGGGTGTCGGCCTCGTTCGTGAGAGCAAGCCTGGCTCTCACCTCCTCGGTTTCGGGAACGCCCAGGCGGGTGAAGAGGTTCAAGGCCTGCCGCCAGGACTCGGTGGCGGCGTTGCGGTCGGTCAGATGCAGGGCGTCGCCGATGCCGCAGTGGGCGCAGGCCTGGCCGTAGGAGTGGCTCATGGCCAACGCCAGCTTCAGGGCCTGATGGTGGTGGTCGAGGGCCTGGGCAGGGTCGCCGGTGGCGCAGGCGGCCTGACCCAGACCGTTGAGCGCGGCGATCTTTATGACGGGGTCGCCGGTTTCACCGATCACAGCCAGGGCCTGCCGGTAATGGTCGCGGGCGTGCTGATAGCGGCCTGACCGATGGTGGAGGTCACCGATCTCCACCAGCACATCGGCGTGAACGACACGGTTGGCGGTGTCAGTACTGAGATCGAGGGACCGGCGTTGATGGTCGAGGGCTTCTTGAAGGCGCCCCAGCCGCCCGTAGACGACACCAAGCTGGTTCAGTACGTTGGCCTCCATCGTGCGATCGCCGGCCTGGTCGGCGATGGCGAGTGCCAACTGAAAATGATTCACGGCGATCTCGTAGCGACCCGTTCGGCGATGGATGTGACCGAGGCTGCTGAGGGTGCGGCCTTCGCTGATCACGTCGCCTAGCTCCCGCGCGTAGGCCAGGGCCCGCTGCTGGTAGCGCAGGGCCCGCGGGTAGTTGCCCAGCCGCTCGTGGTTGATACCAAGGTTGATCAGTATGCGGTTTTCCTGCGGGCGGTCGTTCGCCTCCCGGGCCAGGGCGAGGGCTTGCTCGAAATGGTCGTTGGACTGCTCGGGGCGCCCCATGTCCGCGTAGACGATGCCCAGCAGGTTCAACGCGCGGCTTTGCGCTATGTGATCGCCGATCCGGCGGGCGATGGCGAGTGCGTGCCGCTGATAGTGCAGCGCCTGCTCGTGTTGCGCGGTCCGCCAGTAGGCGATGCCGAGGTTGATCAGGGTCTGGATGTGCGCGTTCTGGTCATCGAGCCGCTGGGCGATGTCGGCGGCATGGCTGTGCAGGGTCAGCGCGTCGCCGTGGTGGGCGCTGAAGTTGAGATAGCGCCACACGACTGTGGAGATGGCGACGGCCCATGCGTCGTGGCAGGTCAGAGCCGCGGCGAGGAGGTTGCCGCGTTCGGCCTGTAGCCAGGCGGTTGCGTGCTCGGGGGTCGTAAGAGCAGGGGATTTCTCTGCAGCAGCGGATGTAGGGCTCGGCTGATCTCGTGGGTCGCCGTAGCCGAGGGTTGCCGTCGCGAGGATTGTGGTGAGCAGGTAGTGGCTGCGCAGGCGTTCGACGGCGGCGTCGCGTTCGCTGTCCGGTTCGGCGCTCTGGCAGCTCTGCTGGGCGTAGTCGCGCAGCAGGTCGTGGAAGCGGTAGCGGCCTGCGGTGTGCTGCTGCAGCAGGTGGGCATCCAGCAGCTCTTCCAGGCCCTGCTCGGCGTCGCCGACGGCCAGGCCGCTGAGCGCTGCGGCCGCGTAAGCGTCGAAGTCGTCGCCCGGGATCAGGCCCAGCAGCCGAAACAGGCGCTGCTGGATGGCGGGCAGCTGCCCGTAGGAGAGTGCGAAGGCGGTAGCGACGTCGCGGTTGTCGGCGCGTAGTTCCTGAAGCCTGCGCCGCTGATCACCCAGCCGGGTGGCCAGGTCCCGCACCGTCCATGCGGGGCGATGCACCAGGCGAGCGGCGGCGATCCGCAAAGCCAGCGGCAGGCCGCCGCACAGGTCAACGACCTCATCGACGGCCTGCTGTTGTGCAGCGACACGCTCGGCGCCGACGATCCGGGTGAACAAAGCCGCGGCGTCGGCATGTGTCAACACATCCAGCGAGAGCACCGCGGCGTCCTCCAGCCCAGCCAGCCGCCGCCTGCTGGTGATCAGGATATGGCTGCCCGATCGGCCCGGCAGCAGCGGGCGCACCTGGCCGGTGGTGGCGGCGTTGTCCAGCACGATGAGCATCCGGCGGGAGGATGCCGCCGAGCGCCACACGGCGGCGGCCTCCTCGACATCACTGGGGATCTCCTCCGACGGTGTGCCCACCGCACGCAGCAGGACCCGCAAGGCCTCGACGGGCATAACCGGCTGGCGGCCGGGGGTGTGGCCGTGCAGGTCCACATACAGCTGCCCGCCGGGGAATCGGGCGGCCAGCCGGTGCGCCACGTGAATGGCCAGGGCGGTCTTGCCCACCCCGGCCATTCCGTCGATCGACTCGATGACCACCGCCGGGGCCGCGTCGCCGGCCGTTTCCCGCATTAGGTGCGCCACCTCGCTGTCTCGGCTGGTGAAGTCACCGACGGCGCGAGGCAGCTGGCACGGCCCGCTGGTTTCGCCGACCGAGGTCGTTTCGACACCAGGGGCCCGGTCGCGGGGAGAGACCGCCGAGCTGGCGGCGGGGGTGGTGGTGGCGGGTGGTGGTGGTGGTGGCGCTTCGACCGGCACCGAAGCGGCGGTAGCCGCAGCCGGGTGAAGTTCTGGGTCGGCTGCCAGGACGCGCTGGTGCAGCTGTTGAAGCTCCGGGCCGGGCTCGAGTCCCAGCTCAGCGTTGAGCATCCGGCGCAGGTCGCGGAAGACAGCCAGCGCCTCAGCCTGCCGGCCGGCGCGGTAGAGCGCCAGCAGCAACTGAGCATGCAATCTCTCATCCAACGGACGATCATTGATCAGGTGCCGCAGCTCACCGATGAGCTCTGTGTTCTGCCCGCACCGCAGGTCGGCTTCGATGCGATCGTTCAGTGCAGCCCGATGCTGTTCCTCCAGCCCGGGGCCTTCAGCAGCCTGAAATTCCGGCTGGGTACCGCCCAGGGCCGGTCCTCGCCACAGGGCAAGCGCCACGCGAAAGCGGCGGGCGGCCTCGGCGGCGTCGCCCGCGGCCAGCGCGGAGCGGGCCAGGGCTGTTTCGGTAGTGAAGAGGTCCAGATCGCACATGCCCGGCCGCAGCCGCAGCAGGTAGCCCTGAGGGGTGTTTTCCAGCGGCTCTTCATCGGACAGCAGCCGTCGCAGCCCCCACAGGTGACTGTGCAGCAGCCGCCGCGCGTTGTCCGGAATGGCGCTGCCCCACAGCGCGGTCAGCAGCCGCTCATGGGAGACGCTCCGATTAGCATGCAGCGCTAAGACGGCCAGGAGCGTCCGCTGTTTCACTCCGGTGACGGTGAGCGACCGCTCACCGCGCTGGATGTCGACGGGGCCGAGAATGCGCAGCATGCCATCCCTTTGGACGCGGTGACCCCCTCGCGATAACGCATGTGGTCATCTTGGGCAGGTTTACCGCCGCACTCGTTTCGACGTGCGGCTTCTTGAGCTCGACGGTGATCCATGCTGATTAAACAGCAAGATCAAGACATTCTACCCAGCAAGATCAACAGCAGTGGGTCGCATGCTTACGGCGACCATGCCCAGGCCGGGTGACTCCCTTCTCCCAACGCCCGGCCTGGCTATCGCCTGTAGATGGAGGTATCGGTGAGGTTCTCACCGCACCACGTGCCCACACCGCCGCCACGGCGTGGATCGCCTAAACGCGCCGCATCCGCGGCGACGATCCCTTCCCCTCTGGCCGCCCCCCGGCCGGCAGGGGTCTTCCCACCACCGTGGCGGCGCGGGCTCTTGATGCGCGCCACCGCGGTAGCCGCCACGATCGCGTTGACGCTGTCATCGGCACAGGCGGCCGAGGCGTCGGCGTCGCTGCTGAGCCCGCAGCCGGCCCCGGCGCCGAAGACTCCGGCGGTCGCGCCGGTGACCGAACGGCCCGATCGGGTCTCCGCTGCGCTGTCGGCCCGCCTGCAGGGCAGCCGCGTCCTGGTTAGCGGTGAGACGAGTGAGAGCAGCCTCACCTACGCCAACCCCGATGGGACCGTCACTGTCGAGGCCACCAGCGGCCCGGTCCGCGTCAGGCAGGGCGAGGCGTGGGCGCCGATCGACACCACCCTCGTCGAGGCCGACGGCGTGCTCAAACCCAAGGCGGCCGCGACGCAGGTGGAGTTCTCCGCCGGCGGCGATAAGGCGCCCCTGGCCAAGCTGATCCGCGGCGAAGACGAGTCGTTCGCCCTGGCCTGGCCGACTCCGCTGCCCAAACCCCGTCTGGAAGGCAACAAGGCCACCTTCGTCGACGCCGCCGGGACCGGCGCCGACCTGGTCGTCACCGCGCTGCCCGCCGGCTTTCGCCACGATGTGGTCTTGCGCGAGAACCCGGCCGGGCCGGTGGAGTTCAAACTCCCTGTCACCACCGAAGGCCTGACCCTGGCCGAGACTAAGCAGGGCGGCCTGAAACTGACCGACGACAAGGGCAAGACCGTCGCCTCGGCGCCGGAGCCGGTCATGTACGACAGCCCTACCCCGCCGGAGCAGCAAAACAGCGAGACCCCTGCAGGGGATAGGCCAGAGCAGGCGACGATCGACACCCAGGTCACCGTCGAGAACGGCCAGCAGATGCTGGTACTCAAACCGGATCCGGCGTTCCTGGCTGATCCGAACACCACCTACCCCGTCACCGTGGATCCGACCACCACGCTGACCACCACCGGGGACGTGACGGTGATCGCCCCCAGCAGCCGTCAGGAAGGATCGCTCAGTGTCGGTACCTCCGACACCAGCGACGGCAAACGCCAGTTCGCGCGTGCCCTGATCGGGTTCAACGTCAGCTCCCTGACCGGCCAGAACGTCACCGACGCGCGGCTGGAGCTGCAAGGCGGCGGCCGAGGCTGCGTCGTCGGCCAGACAATCAAGGCGCAGCGCATCACCTCCAGCTGGAACCACGCAACCATCGTGGGCGGGGTCACGGCCACGGCCGAAGGCGAGCAGAGCGCCCGGGAACCCGGCCAATGCACCGGTTATCAGCAGGTTCCCAGCGGCGTGTGGACCTGGCCGGTTACCGACATCGCCAAGGCGTGGGCGGCCGGCGCGCCCGGGCGCGGCATCCAGCTGCGGCTGGCCACCGAAGACCCGGTCATCAACGACAACCAATACTTGCGCTCCTTCGACGATCTGGAGTCGGCCGGCAGCGGTGGCACCCCGCCGAAGCTGGTGGTCACCTTCGGCTCCACCCCAGCCACCGACCGACTGCGAGCCGCGCCGATCGCCACCGGCCATGACGGCGTCGTCTACACCAACACGCTGACCCCCATGCTGGTCGCCGACGTCAAAGACCCCGACGGCGGATCGCTGAAGGCCGAGTTCGAAGTCGAGCACGACCCGGCAGCCTCCGGCCAGGGCAGCGGGGTGATCTGGTCCGGCGCCGTGAACGGCGTCGCCTCGGGCACAGAAGCGAAGATCACCGTCCCCGCCGGAAAGGTCACCGACGGCCAGAAACTGCGCTGGCGGGCCCGGGCCTCGGATACCACCAGTGCCTCGGCGTGGTCGGCCTGGCAAAAGCTGGCGATCGACGCCTCCGCCCCCGCACAACCGTCCATTGAGTGCGGATATCAAGAAGGCGCCTGGTATCCCAGCTCCGAGCACACTCCGACCTCCACCGAGTGCCAGATCAGCGGACTGAAGAACACCAGCGCCTACCTATGGGGCCTGGACGACCCGGCCTCCTTCAACCTGGTCGAGATCTCCAAGTGGGATTCGGAGAACAACGACAACCAGACGCTGACGCTCTCAGACCTGTCCGACGGCTTGCACACCCTGTATGTCAAGAGCCGCGACCGGGCCCACAACACCTCCACCGTCGTCTCCTACAGCTTCGGCGTCGGTCCGGGCGGTTTCGCCAGCCCTAAGCCGAATACCACCACCCAGCGGCTGGTGACGCTGAGCACGATCGCTCCGGCTAACCGGACCGCAGTGCGCTATGAGTACTACGCGGTCGGCGGATACACACCGATCCCGATCGCCGACGTGCGCCCCGCCGGCTCGGCCGCACCCCTCTCCGCCTGGCCGCAGACCCGAACCGACACCGCCAAGAACTTCCCCGATCTGTCATGGGACCTGCTCAAGACCCTCAAGGACAGCCGGTTTATCGACGGTGAATGGCAGATCCGCGCCTGCTTCAGCGGCGGCGGCAGCGAGGCATGCACCAAGCCGACCGCCGTGCTGGTGCAACGCTCGGCCTTCAACCCCTCCCAGGCCACCGCCAATGTGGGGCCGGGTACGGTGGCTCTGCAGACCGGTGACTACGCCATCAACGCCACTGACGCTGAGCTGTTCGGCATCGCCGTCAGCCGCACCCACACCACCTTGAAGGACGATAATCCGTTCGCCTCGGAGGAGACGCCAGTCACCGAGAACGAAGTGTTCGGCAAGCGGTGGAAGGCGAGCTTCCCTGCAGCCCTATCTGCCACCGCCGACTTCGAGCCAATCGGTGATGGAACATCGGGCAAACTGACCTTGCTGGGACCGGATGGGGCGACACTGTCCTATGTCCGTGACGGCGAAGTCTTCACCGGGGTGGGTGATGCCGCTGACGGCTCACGCATCAGTATCAACCTGGCCAAGGAACAGATGATCTTTACCGGCCCTGACGGGGCTGAGACCATCTACACCCGGCTGAACAACCGCTGGGTCGTCGCGCGGGTAAAGACTCCGGCCGAAGAATCCACCATCTCCTACTTCCGCGACGGCCAGGGCCGCATCACCCGCATTCTGGCTCCTGTCGCCAAGGGCGTCACCTGCGTCACCATGGCACCCGGCTGCCGCGCGTTGGAGATCTCCTATGCGACCGCCACCACCGCCACCGGCGTCGGTTCCGGCTGGGGCGACTACACCGGCCTGGCCACGAAGGTGTCCTTCACCGCCTTCGACCCCGAATCCAACGCGATGAAGACCACCGCGCTGGCCACCTACGCTTATGACTCCACCGGGCATCTGCGCCAGCTCACCGACCCGCGCACCAACCTGGCCACCACCTACTACTACACCGCCGAGGGGCGGATCTCGCAGATCAACCCGCCGGGCCTGGCGCCGTGGCGGATGGAGTACGACAGCCATGGCCGCATTGCGCACGTACAGCGCGAAGGCGGCGATACGGACATCACCCAGGCAGTCGCCTACGACGTGCCGATCGGCGGGGCCGGCGCGCCGGTCGATCTGACGGTGGCGCAAACCAGTAAGTGGGGCCAGGCCACCGATCTGCCGGTGGTGGGCGCGGCCCTCTTCCCCGCCTCCAAGGTGCCCACACGGAACACGAGCGGTGCCTACCAGCCCTCGGGTGAGGACTGGACCTACGCCGGGCTGACCTATATGGACGTCAACGGTCGGGCGGTGAACTCGGCCGCCTACGGCGCCGGAGCCTGGCAGATCTCCGCTGCCCGCTATGACGAACGCGGCAACATGACGTGGGATCTTTCTGCCAGCAACCGTGCTCAGGCGCTGATACCGACGACCGACACCGACCCATATGTGGCCGGGCGAGCCGATTCGGCCGAGCGGGCCAACCTGCTCGCCAACATCAATACCTTCTCCCCTGACAGTGACCTGCAGAGCAGCATCGGCCCTGTCCATCCGGTGGTACTGGCATCGGGGGCAGTGGTCTCGGCCCGGCAGCGCACCACCAACGTCTATGACGAAGGCAAGCCAAGCAGTGCGATCGCCTACCACCTGACCACCACGACGACGGTGGAGCCGGTCGTGATGGACGGCCTGGCTAGCCCGACAGCTAGCGACCGCACCATCAAGAAGTTGGGCTATGACCCGATCAAGGCCGGGGATGCCTCCGGCTGGACCCTGCGGCAGGCCACCAGCGTCACCAGTGTCATGCCCGGTGGCGATGACATCGTCCAGCGCACCCGCTACGACGCGACTGGCCGGACGATCGAAACGCGGACACCGAAATCGAGCGGCGCCGACGCCGGGACAACCGTGACCGCCTACTACACCGCCGGAACTCACCCAAGCATGACCGAGTGCGGCAACAAGCCCCACTGGGCCGGACTCGCCTGCAGAATCGCGCCGTCAGTCCAGCCCGCAGGCGCCCCGTTGCCGGTGGAGACGAGGAGCTATAACTACTACGGTCAGCTCGTCGGCAAGACCGAAACCTCCGGCAGCACCACCCGCACTACCTCCTCCACCTTCGACACTGCGGGCCGGATCACCGCGCTCAAGGTCGAGGTCGCCCCTGCCGCCGACGGTGGCATCCCGGTACCTGCCATCAGCTACGGCTACGATCCAACAACCGGCGTGCCCACCACCGTCAGCTCCGGCGGCAGAACGGTTACCACCGCCTACGACACGCTCGGCCGACCCACCAGCTACACCGACGCAGGCGGCAACACCGTCACCACCGCCTACGACGCCTACGGGCGACCGGCCACGGTCAACGACGGCAAGGGCACGATCACGTTCTCATACGACGGCGTCGACGCAGCAGGCAAGCCCGAGCGACGCGGCAAGACCACCCGGATCGATGTCGCCGGTGTCGGCGCCTTCGGCTATGCCTACGACGCCGATGGACACCAGTACCACGAGGTGCTGCCTGGCGGCCTGACCGCCATCACCAACGTGGACAACACCGGGACCGAGAGCACACTCAACTATCGCAAGAGCGGGCAGACCTGGCTGAGCTTCACCGTCACCCGCGACGTCATGTCCCGCACGGTGGCCGCAAGCAGTCCGGTGAGTCAGCAGCGTCACACCTACGACGTCAACGGCCGCCTCACCAGGATTCAGGACACCCACAATGGTGCTTGCCTCACCCGCGCCTACGGATTCGACAAGAACTCCAACCGCACCAGTCAGGCCAGCTACCCCGCAGGGCCAGGCGGCGTGTGCTCCACCTCGACCACCCCGGTCACGACCACACACGCCTATGACGCCGCCGACCGCATCACCGACCCCGGCTACACCTACGACAACCTCGACCGAATCCTGACCACCCCTGGAGACCAGGTCGCCGGCGGGCAGGTGCTGACCAGCGGCTACCACGCCAACAACATGGTCGCCTCACTGAGCCAGGCGGGGCAAACTCAGACCTTTACCCTCGACCCGCTTGGACGCGTTCTCACCCAAACCGACACCTCCGGCACCGCAACGCACCACTACGCCACCGGCGCCGACACACCCGCCTGGACCACCGAGCCCGACGGAACCTGGACCCGTTATCTCAACGGGCTGGGCGACATGAATGCCATCTATCGCAGCAACGGCCGAATTGAGCTTCAACTGGCCAACCTGCATGGCGATATCGTTGCTACCACCGAGCCGACTTCCACCGGTATCGCCTCCTACACCGAATACACCGAGTTCGGTGCCCCTCGGGAAACCGCCACTGCACCAGAGCGCTACGGCTGGCTCGGCAGTAAGCAACGCGCCGCCGACACCATCGGCGACGTGGTCCTCATGGGCGCCCGTGTCTACAACCCCGCAACGGGACGCATGCTGCAAACCGACCCCATCCCCGGCGCCTGCGCCAACCGGCAAGACTACGCCCGGCAGGACCCGGTCAACGGCCTCGATCTCGACGGCAAGGCCTGCTACGGGCCTACCTACCAGGTATTTGATCATGATGCATTCGCAACATGTCATGATCCAATCGTGGCCATCTATGCAGGCTGCATGGCGGCCTGCGGGGCGGTCTGCGTCGGCACTTTGGGGATCGGATGTGCCCCCTGCATGGGGGCATGCTCGATCGCCTACGGAGGGGCACTTACCTACTGCCAAAACACGTCGTACAAGACCTGCTGCAAGCAACTCGTCATCGAAAAAGTGTATGACAAAGAGATTGTCTGCACCAAGAAGAAGAAAGGTAAATGCGTCCAGAGACGCTGGCGCGACAAGGACACCTACCGGACGGTCAAAAAGCCAGGCCCTGAGATCTGCTGGTAAAAGACCAATTCGCTAGTCCACGTAAAAGCCGCGCGCCGTCCTCGTGACCAGGTCATTGGGGGTCGGCGCGCGGCACCTGCAGCATCGGAGCCCTCTGGAGGATGCATTGGTCTATACGCCGACGTTCTTCATCTCAACCGCCTGCCTCCTTGTGGTGGCCGGCGTGATTTTGGGATGCTCCGGTCGCCCGCAGCGGACGCACGCCGAACGCACCCGAGCACGCCGCGCCGTGCTATGGATGCTTACGGCCTGGTTCGGATGCACCTTCCTCGCCTGGCTATCGGTGACGATCATCCCTCCGCTGATCACCGGGTAGCCATAACGAATGCATGGTGTGAACCGCTCCGGCTTCGGTTGAGGCCCTGATTTACCGCCCTCCAGGTTCACTGCTCTATAAGGAATAACCTCTGAGTTCCCGAGTTGCTCTCCTGGCCATCCAGCCCCAGGACCAGGGCGTTCTCCGCGTAGAGCACGTCGCTCTGGCGATTGAGGAAGTCTCGGAATCAGTGAAGCTCCTCTCTTGTCGCTGAGGTTTTTGCAGCGGCGGTGAAGCCGAGGAGTCGCGCGCCGGCCCCGGTCGAGGGCGGCTCGGCCCGGCGCTGAGTGCCGCGCTGACAAAGAACGCCTGCTCACATGGGGACAGCTCCGTACACCAGCCCAGGCACCTCGGCGCTCGCCAGGCCGGGCCGACCGCCGTCGTCGGGTTCCCGGTCACCGCCCGGTGTCGCTCCGGGGCCGGCTGACCATAGACGGCCCCGGATTCCGGCGAACCCAAGGGTGCACAACCTCCCAGACCACCCACCCGCTCAGCCTCAACCCCTGAGTTCGCGGGAACTCTAGGACTTCTAGGCCTTGGACTCCCATAGCTGCGCCGAGCCGCAAGGTAGACCCCGGAGCATCACAGGGAGTCGTCCCGCGCCCTGTTTCATCCGATTTTTGGGAGCTCATGTTGCGGGAACTACTGGTTCCCGTGGTCCGAGGAAGCGCCTTCGATCAGGGCTCTGACCTGTTCAGATGAGTTACTTTGCGGCTCGGCGCAGTTTTGGGAGTACAGGGCCGACACCTATGGCGGTCGGCCACCTACAGCGATCGTCGCGGCCTTGGCCAGACTGACCGCAGTTGCTCAGCGCCTGCTTGCGATGCTGAAGCTATGACCGATCCCGATCCCGATCCCGATCCCGTGGATCTGGAGCTCTCCAGATTCATGGCAGAGCTTGACCCGCTCATGCGGGGTGTTCTCGCCAGTGAGGACGTAGCGCAGGCGCGCAACTTCGTCCATGAAGTGAAATGGCACTGCACGGAATCGCCCTACGGGGGGCACCTGTGGGGCGCGGGCGGTGTCTATTGCATCTGGGCGGAGATCGACGACATCCTCGATGGCTGGCCCTTGGACTACGGATCGGACACCGATGCCCTGGCCCTGCGCGAGTTCAAGCGGGCGGCCCAGGAGTGGCTGGACATGCCGCGGACGGAGGCCGGGCTCCAAGACTACGTTCATCAGTGGGAAACGCGGATGGCGGAAGACACCTGGCCGGCACCCGGGGGCATCCCTTGGCGACAGCGGTTCCCCTCGGCGGACGATCCCCACGGCCCTTCCCGTCCATGATGGCCCAGTGCTCCCGAAGACATCCCACAGTGTGATTACGTCGGTGATGAGCAGCAGCGTTTGTCGGTCAGTTTGGACAGCGCTCTGGATGGATGCGCGTTAGGAATGTCGGTCAGAAGTAGCAGCGCTGCAACGGCACGGTAGGTCACGTTTGGCGGAGTCGGCTCTTCCTCTCCACCCGGTATGGCGGCTGTCCGATCGGACAGCTACCGAGGAAGAAGGAACGCGATCGTTTGTCGTCATCTCAGCTGACGGAGCGTTCAACCTAGTGAGTCGGTCTTGAGCTGTGGTGTCACCACATGAGGTGAATTGTGTTTCAGGCCGCAGCGCGAGGTGACGAGACCTCCGCGCCGCGTTCTGCTGGAGGGATGAGTGATCCACGACTGGAGCCGCTGGTGCTGACCGAGCTCGAACGCTCGACGTTGCAGGGGTGGGTGAAACGCCGTACGACCGCGCAGGGCTTGGCACTGCGGGCACGGATCGTGCTGGCCTGCGCCGAGGGCGGCAGCAACATGGCGGTGGCCGGACGCTTACGGATCCACCGTAAAACCGTGGCCCGCTGGCGCAGCCGATTCCTGTCCGCCCGGCTGAACGGACTGCATGACGAGCCCCGGCCCGGCGTGCCGCGCACCATCACCGACGCCCAGGTCGAGGAGGTGGTAGTGCGCACGCTGGAAGAAGTCCCTGCCGGAGCCACCCACTGGTCCAAACGCGAGCTGGCCCGGAAGGTGGGCATCTCCCCGACCAGTGTGCTGCGGATCTGGCGGGCGTTCGGCCTGCAACCGTGGCGGACCGAGGACTTCAAGATCTCCCCGGACCCGCTGCTGATCGACAAGATCCGGGACGTGGTCGGACTGTATCTGGCCCCGCCGGCCGGCGCGGTGGTGTTCTCGATGGATGAAAAACCCCAGATCCAGGCCCTGGAACGGACTGCGCCCGTCCTACCGATGCTGCCCGGGACCCCGGAGCGGCGCAGCTTCGACTACATCCGGCACGGCACTGTGGACCTGTTCGCCGCGCTGAACACCGCAACCGGCCAGGTGATCAGCAAACTGTCGGCCCGGCACCGCGCGATCGACTTCCGCGACTTCCTGGCCGAGATGGACCTGCAGGTCGAACCCGACCTGCAGGTCCATGTGATCTGCGACAACCTCGCGGCACACAAGGCGCCGCTGGTGCACCGCTGGCTGCTGGCCCATCCACGCTTCACGCTGCATTTCACCCCAACCTATGCCTCGTGGATCAACCAGGTCGAACGTTGGTTCGCCGAGTTGCAGCGACGCTGCCTGGAGCGTGGGGTGTTCTGCTCCCTGGGGGCGCTGACGACCGCTCTGGAGGAATGGATCGCGTTCTGGAACGACAATGCCAAGCCGTTCCGGTGGACCAAGACTGCCGACCAGATCATCGACCGTATCTGCCGCTACTGCGACAGGATCTCAAGACCGGCTCACTAGATTGAAGGCCACATCCGTCACCCGGACGGTCCGCACCTGTGGATCATCGAGCAGGGCGCGCAGGTCGGCCAGTATCCAGGATTCGGCGACGAAAGCATGCGCCACACCCTTGCCTGCGGCGTCGGCCAGTCCCGCTCGGGTCAGGGCCAGCTGCCGCAAGCCGGCATCGTCCTGCGGGCGTAGTGCGGCGACCCAGGAGCGGTATGACGCCAGCGCCGCCTCCGGCTCCTTCTCACACTCATGTGACAAGCCGGCCGTGTCCGGGAACGGGTTCATGCCCACGTGCCAGCTGATCGCGTTCTCCGGATTGAGGCCGTTGCCATGGCCGAAGGGCCGGTAGATGTAGGTGGTCATGCCGCAGTGACCGTGCCGGCGGGTGAAGTCGACCAGCTGAGATGCGGTCAGAGGGCGCTCGAACTCCACCAGCGCGACCGCGTTCATCGCCGCCGGCAGGGCATCCAGGCGCTTTCGGGCTTGGCGGCGGGCCGCATCCTGGCTCTGGTCGCGTTCACCGATGGTCATCAGGCTCTGATCGAGTGCCGAGTCGCCGATGCTCAGGGCGGAGCCGGCGTCGACCTTGCCGGAGGAGTCCCTGGTGACCTCGTAGGTGACGCCATCGCCGTGGATGTCTTCGGCGATGCCGTCGCTGGCTGCCAGCGGCTCGCCTGTCAGGCGCAATCGGTCCGATGCCCCGTCACCGTCGTTGCTGAAGCCGTGGAAGCGGTAGTCGGGATTGGCGATCTGCACGGCGGTGTCCATCACCGCGGCGAATCGCTCCTTCGCGTGCTCCGGCTCACGACTGTCGGCGATCATGGAGAGCGCGACGGTGCCGACCATGAACAGCGACACGCTCAAGACGACGACTTGGGTCAGCGAACGGATAACGAGTGTCCAGTCGGGTTCCCCGGGAGCGTAGGGAGAAGGAAGTCTGATCATGGACACGTCACGCTCACAAGGCACCTGAAACCGGATGAATGTCCACAAAGGGTACGTGATGGCCGGTGTGGCCGCTGCTTGCCACAGCCTCTTTCCCGGCGTCCCGGCTCTATCCCCGATTATCCGGTGGCACGCTTCTGGCCAGCGGTGATGTCGGCTTGAGCGCGAGTTTGTGCTAGTCGGTAGGAGTCTGTACCGGTCTCGATGATGTTGCCGCCATAGGTAAGGCGGTCGACGATAGCGGCACAGAGCCGCGGTTCGGTAAATGTCTTAGTCCATCCCGAAAACGACTCGTTTGACGCTATCGCGACACTGTTGGTCTCCTCTCTTTCGGTGAGAACCTGGAACAGTAGTTCGGCTCCGTGCCGGTCCAGCTCCATGTAGCCGAGCTCATCAATGCATAGGAGATCGACACGGCCGTAGCGGGCGATGGTCTTGGTTAGTACTTTCTCATCGGCGGCCTCGACCAGCTCGTTGACCAGCTTGGCGGCCAGGGTGTACTTGACCTTGAACCCGGCCATCGCGGCCTCGGTGCCCAGTGAGATCAGCAGATGTGACTTGCCGGTTCCCGAGTCGCCGATCAGACACAACGGCAGGCTCTTGCGCACCCAATCACTGGTGGCCAGCGTGTGGATGACGGCCGGGTCGATGTTGGGGTTGGCCTCGAAGTCGAACTCCCGCAACGATTTTTGCCGGGGAAAGCCTGCCGCCTTGATCCTCCGCTCCGAGGTGCGCCGGTCCCGGTCATCACATTCAGCCAGCAGCAACTCGGCCAGGAAGCCGAGATAGCTCATCTGATCACGGGCGGCCCGCCCGGCCAGGTCGGTGAACTGTCCGCGCATCGTCGGCAGGCGTAACCGCTGACAGGCCGCATAGATCGAGGCCTCGGCCGCTTCCTCGGTCAGCCCGCGGCGGTGAAAGGTGGTCATGGCGTTTCTCCCTCGGATGCGGGCTGAGCGCCGCCGGTGCGACGGCGCAGCAGTTGGTCGTAGACGGCCACCGACGGCAGCGGCCGGGTATCGGGTGGCAACTGGGCCAGCCTCCGCGTGGTCAGCGAGATCACCGCGGGCTCATCGATCCAGACCAAGTGCTCTGGGCGGGGCAGCGCGGACTCGGCCGCAGACCCGTCGCCGGCCTGGGCAATCTTGCGCGCCTCCAGGGCGACGACGTCCGCGCTCAACGCGCCCACCTTCAGCGCGGCCGCGATGCCCGCAACCACGTGGTGGTGAGCCATGTGCCGGTGCAGCAGCAAGACCTCGATCAGCTCCCCGGTGCCAGCGGCCTCCCCGTGCGCTTTGCGCGCCGCGGCCCACCAGGCCTCATGCGTAGCGGTGAAGGTGCCGGCGGCCCGAGCCTGCTCCAGCGCGGTGGCCCCGGCCAGCGCACCGGGCTTGTGCGCCAAGGCCTCCAAATAGTGATCCAGCTCCAGCCGGGCCCCGCCCTTGGCGATCAGCCGCTCGTGCCGGGCGACCTCCACGCCCTTGTGATAGACGACCAGGTGAGAAGCGAACAGCATCACCCGCACCGGGTGACCGGCCAGACGGATGGGCACCGAGTAGCGGTTGGTGCGCACGGTGATCTGGCTGTGCAGGTTGACGCGCGGGGTGAGCAGACGGCCGATCTCGAACGGCTCGATCGGCAGCGGCCTCAGCAGCGATTGTTCCTGGGCGAAGCGTTCGCCGATGGTCTGGGTCCGCATCCGAATCCGGCGCCGCTCATCGTGCCGGTCCCAGCTATCGATCAGCGCATTCAGCTCGGCAAGCGAGGCCACATCGGGCACCGGGACGAAGTGGTTTCTGCGGAACCAGCCGATCTGGCCCTCCACCCCGCCCTTCTCATGCGCTCCCTCCACACCCGGTCGGCAATAAAAGGCTTCGATCCCGGCCCAGCTACGGAAGGCGACCCAGCGTTCGCTCTCCACGCGGGCCCGGGAAAAGCCCAGCACCTTGGCCACTGCGGGCTTGAGGTTGTCATAGCGCACCTTGTCCGACGGCAGCCCGCCCAGCATGGTCATCGCGTGCACATGACCTTCGAAGAAAGCCTCCTGCGAGCAGGTCAGGAACATCCGGTGGATGGCCTTGCCCGACCACGACAGGCGGAAGGAGAACAGATAACACCGGGTCAGCTCACCGGCCAGGCGGATCCACACATCCCCGAAATCCACCTCCGCCTCGGCACCGGGACGATGACTTTGCTCGATGAAGACCTGTGGGGGATCCCGTCCCTCTTGTAATCGGATCTCCGGGCGCCGCTTGCGGGCATAGTCGCGCACCATGCCGTATGACAGCTGATCAGCATCGTGCTCCTCCAGCAGCCGGTCGAAGATGCGCTTGGCCGTGTGCCGTTGTTTACGTGGCGCGTCTAGGTCCGTCCGCAGCATCTGATCAATCAGCGGCTTGAACGAGTCCAACCGTGACCGTCGGGGCGGCAGCGGCTTACGTGGCTCCGGCCAGACCGATGCCAAGGCCTTCTCGATCGTGCGAAAGCCCACCCCGTACTTACTCTGCAAAGCCCTGCTCGCCAGGCCTGCACGGGAATCGCGGCGGATCGCCGCGTACAACTCGACCTTGGACTTCGGTTGCACCGGATCCCCCTCACGTTGAGGAGCACACCCATCGTTCCACCGCAAGCCCGAGAGCGCTGCTACTTCTCAGCGACATCGCCGTGCGCCACAAACGATCGCTGTCACAGCCGACCGACAAACGCTGTCACAACTCACCTACAGAGCCACACAGTGCTAAGCCGTCAAGCGGCAGCGTTGATACGGACGCCTTTGGAAGCACCGAGCCATCGCAGTTTGCTCGAATGCCGGGCATCCTAGAGAGCGCGACTGGCGGCAAGGGGATGGAATCGACCATCGGGGAGCTCGTTGTGGAAGCCGACCGCCTGGGCGACCACTCCCGAGGAGACGCATGTCCAGCGCACGCATGCTGCCCGGCGGCCCGGTCGCCGAGAGTGTACTCAACGACGTGGCCGCCCGCGCCGCCGTACTCACCGAGAAGGGCGTCACTCCGTCTCTGGCCACGATCCTCGTCGGCGACGATGACGCCAGTGCCGGATATATCCGTATCAAGCAGCGTCAGGCCGCCGAGCTCGGTTTCGATTCACCGCATACGCACCTGCCCGCTGGTGCCACTCAGGCCGATCTGCACGCCGCTATCGCGACCTACAACGATGACCCGACAGTGCATGGACTGCTGGTGCAGTACCCGGTGCCCGAACAGCTCGACTATGACGCCGCGCTGCAAGCCATGGACCCGGATAAGGACGTCGACGGCATGCACCCGCTCAACATGGGTCGCCTGGCCCTCGGCATGCCTGGTCCGTTGCCGTGCACGCCGGCGGGTATCGAGGCGCTGCTCGCGTACTACGACATTGCCGTGTCCGGGCGGGAGGTCGTCATCCTGGGCCGTGGCGCCACCCTTGGACGGCCGCTTGCCATGTTGCTCAGCCAGAAGCGCCCGACCGCCAACGCCGCCGTCACCGTGGTCCATACCGGTGTGCCCGACTGGGCGCGCTATACGCGAAGAGCCGACATTCTCATAGCCGCGGCGGGCGTGCCCGGCATCATCCAGCCCGAGCACGTTAAACCCGGCGCGGTCGTGGTCGGTGGCGGGGTCCGCTACGCGGGCCGCCGCCTGCTACCGGACGTGGACGAGTCGGTCGAGAGCGTTGCGGGTGCGATCACACCGCGCGTGGGCGGAGTGGGACCCACTACCGTCGCGATGCTATTCCGCAACGCCATCATGGCGGCGGAACGTGCGGTAGCGGGCGCTTAGCCAGACCTGGTGCTCCTAGGGGGATTTCACCGTAGGAGCACCGTCAGGCAGCGGCCCTGATCCGGACGCCCCAGGCGCGTTGCTCGTCGTAGCGGGTGTGGTGGCGCAGGCAGCCGTGGTAGATGCCGACCAGGCGGTTGGCCAGCACCCGCAGAGCCTCGTGATGGCCGGCGCCGGCGGCGCGGCGCCGGTCGTAGAGGGCGCGGGCGCCGGGTGAGCAGCGGATCGCGGCGAACGCCCACTGATAGCAGGCATCGAACAGGCGGCGGTTGCGGGCGACGCGCGCCAGGACAACCTGTCGGGTGCCGGAGGCGCGGGTGACCGGGGCGGTGCCGGCGTAGGCCTTGCGGGCCTTGGCGTCGGTGAACCGGCCGGGGGCGTCGCCGAACTCGCCGAGAAGCCGGGCGGCGACGACTCCGCCCAGGCCGGGCAGGCTGCGCACGACCTGCGCGTCGGGGTGGGCATCGAGCAGCCGGTTGACCTGTTCTTCGAGTGCGTCGATGCGGGCGGTCAGCTCGGCGATCACGCCCACCAGCGCCTGCACCGCGTGGCCGAAGGCGGTGGTGAGCATCGGCGCCGCCTCCAGGTGCTCAGAACGCAGGGCGGTCTGGATGCGCTCGACGCGGGTCGGCAGGTAGCGCTGCCGTCCGCCGCGGCGCAGCGCCGCGGTGGTCTGCGCCCGGGTCAGAGCCCGGCCCGCCTGCGGGGTCGGAGCCTTGGCCAGCACGGCCAGCGCGTCGCGTGCGGTCAGGTCGTCGAAGGCCTGCAGCGCGGCCGGGTAGAACTCCCGCAGATGGCTGCGCAGCACGTTGACCTGGCGCTGGCGGGCCCAGATCAGCTGCTGGTGCGCCCGCGCCAGGGCCTTGATCGCCTCGGCGTGGTCGGAGTCGGTGGCGATGGGGCGGTGCCGGTGGCGATCGAGGCGGACGACGTCGGCCAGCACCCGGGCATCGGCCCGGTCGGACTTGGCGCGGGAGGTGGCGTACCGCTCCCGGTAGCGGGCCGCGGCCATCGGGTTGATCGCGTGCATCCGGTAGCCGGTCGCCAGTAGCGCGGTGACCAGCAGCCCGTGATCGGTCTCGATCCCGACGACCACTTGGTCGGGGTCGTCGGTGTGACGGGCGATCAGCTCATGCAGCCGGCGCGCTCCGGCTGCGCCGTCGGTGATCCTGGCGTGGTCGAGTTCGCCTCCGTCGGCGTCCAGCAGGCACACGTCGTGGTGGTGTTCGGCCCAGTCGATCCCTACGAAGATCATGTAGTGCTCCCTCCGTGTCCGGTGATCGGATCAGCCATGAGAAGGACAGCGGCGCGCTAATGGATCAGTGCTCGGACCTCGGCACCTCATCCCACCAGCCATCGACCCTTCTCACCGGCCGGCCGGGGCACGATCTTCGGGTAGGGCTCATCGACGGCCCCGCTACGCCAAGTGCTCACCGGCCGGCTGGCTGCACAACCGTTCTTCCCTCTTCCTGAGGGGCGGTTGCACCTCCATTAGCTGCGGCGAGCCGCAAAGTAGGCGGATTGGTCCAGCTCAGCGCGAGTTTCCGTACCGCTCTCCAGGGCCGGGTTTCGGCAGCCCGTCCCGGTGCGGCATCGGGGACCGGATTGGCGGGGCGATCGGATTCAGGGCCATGACCTGGGACGATCTGGTTCCTGTGACCAGACAGAACGGTGAAGCTGTGCGGTATCGGCCGGGCCGGATGCCCAAGGTACTGCTGGGCGCCCGGCCCGACCGTCCAGTAGGCTTTCGTGCCTCTGACCATCGCTATTAGGAGCTGTTTGGGGTTCGGATCTAGGTAGGGCCCGGTGGCGGGCCGGCGGCTGGTAGAACTCGGATGTGGCGCGTTTTGATGTGACGGACGCCGAGTGGGCGTTGATCGAGCCGTATCTGCCGGTGGCGGCCACCGGGCCGCTGCCGCGGCGGGTGCGTGATCAGTTCAACGGGATCCTGTGGCGTTTTCGCACCGGGTCCGGCTGGCGTGACGTCCCCGAACGCTACGGGCCCTGGTCCACGCTCTACTCCCGGTTCAACGGCTGGGTCAAGGCCGGGGTGTTCCAAGGGCTGATGGACGCGTTGATCGCTGAGGCGGCATCGCGCGGGCAGGTCGGGCTGGAACTGGTCAGCGTGGACTCCACGATCGTGCGGGCGCATCAAGAATCGGCCGGTCTGGCCGTGGCCGGGGAGACCCTGGATGCGCTGGAGCAGGCCCTGACCGAGGAAAAGGGGGCTCCGCTATCGGAGCAGCCGCCGGTGCTGCGGGTGATGCGCCTCCGGTGACACCCGGCGCGGACACCTCGTCGGAGCAGGATCGCGCCGCTGCGCGGCGACGCCGCAGGGCCCGGACCAAGGCCGCCGGGCTCGGCCGGTCCCGCGGCGGGCTGAGCAGCAAGGTCCATGCCGCGGTCGACACCCGAGGGTTGCCGCTGGCCTTCGTGCTCACGCCCGGCCAGGCCGCCGACTGCCCGCAGTTCATCACCGTCATGGACAAGATCCGCGTTCCCGGTCCGGTCGGTCGGCCCCGCACCCGGCCGGGCGCCCTCGCCGCGGACAAGGCCTACTCCTCCCGTTCCAACCGTGCTTACCTGAGGAAACGCCACATCAAGGCGGTCATCCCGGAGAAGAAGGACCAGGCCGCCAATCGCAGGAGGAAGGGCAGCCGGGGCGGTCGGCCCGTCAGTCACGACACCGATCTCTACAAGGAGCGCAACACCGTTGAACGCTGCTTCCAGAAGATCAAGACCTGGCGCGCTCTGGCGACCCGCTATGACAAGGCCCCGGAGAGCTACGAGGCTGGACTCTACCTTCGAGGTTCGATCATGTGGCTGAAGTTCCTCACCTCAACCACATGATCCGAACCTCGAACAGCTCCTAGTGTCATACGCCTGAAATTCGCCGCATAAGTTTCTATGCTGATTCGTATGTCGCATCCTGGTCCATCGGCGGTGGAGATCCATCTGAGTGAGGCTGAGCGTGCTCGGCTGATCGGCATGTCGGCGGAACCGTCGAGGCGGGCGATCCGGGCGAAGATCGTGCTGGCGTGTGCCGAGCCGGGGGCAAGTAACGCGCAGGTGTCGCGGGACCTGGGAGCAGCTCTGGCCACGGTACGCAAATGGCGGGCGGCCTTCGCCCACGGCGGGATCGACGGGCTGATCGACCAGGCGCGTCCAGGACGACCGAAGTCGGAGTTGACGGTGACCGGCCAGGAACGAGCCACGCTGCAGCGATGGGCACGACGGGCCAAATCGTCACAGGTCCTGGCGATGCGGTCGAAGATCGTGCTGGCGTGTGCGGACGGCAAGGACAACCAGCAGATCGCCGCTGAACTGCGGGTACATCCCGATACGGTGTCCAAATGGCGGACCCGGTTCAGCCGGCTGCGACTGGAGGGGCTCATCGACGAACAGCGGCCGGGCCGGCCGCCGTCGATCACCCTGGACCAGGTCGAACAGGTGGTGGTGGCGACACTGGAGGAGACGCCCACAGGGGCCACGCACTGGTCACGGGCCTCGATGGCCGAGCGCAGCGGGCTGAGCAGGTCGACGATCGGGCGGATCTGGCGGGACTTCGGACTCAAGCCGCATCGGACCGACACCTTCAAGCTGTCGAGCGATCCGTTGTTCGTGGAGAAGGTCGTCGACGTCGTGGGCCTGTATCACAACCCGCCGGAGCGGGCCGTGGTGCTGTGTGTGGATGAGAAATCGCAGATCCAGGCCCTGGACCGGTCCCAGCCGGTGCTGCCGATGATGCCGGGGATGCCCGAGCGCCGCACCCATGACTACGTGCGCAACGGGATCACCAGCCTGTTCGCCGCGTTCAACGTCGAAGACGGCACCGTGATCGGTGAACTGCACCGACAGCATCGCGCCACCGAGTTCAAGAAGTTCCTGATCACCATCGACAAGAGCGTCCCCGCCGAGTTGGACGTCCACCTGATCTGCGACAACTACGGAACGCACAAGACCCCGGCGATCAGGGCGTGGCTGGCTCGTCATCCTCGGTTCCACATGCATTTCACCCCGACCGGCTCCTCGTGGATCAACCAGGTCGAGCGGTGGTTCGGCTATCTGACCGAGCAGTTGATCCGGCGGGGAGTCCACAAGAGCGTCCAGGCCCTGGAGAAGGACATCCGCGCCTGGATGGATCAGTGGAACGATGATCCCAAGCCGTTCGTGTGGACCAAGAGCGCCGAAGAGATCCTGGAATCCCTCGCTAAATATTGCCGACGAATTTCAGGTGCAGGACACTAGGTCCCGCCGCGGCACCCCGCCGCTGGGAGCGCGAGAGCATGATGGTCAGTGCCGAAGAGGTATGGCGGAGCGCGGCCTGGACCATCGGCGGGGGAGTGCTGCTGTTCGGTCAGCGATCGAACCAGGCCCTCACCGAGGGAAGAAGCAGCAGAACTGTGACGATGACCGGCGTCACGAAGTTGAACCCGAGCAAGTCAGTGATCCCGGAAGCGGGATCGAACACCACGCCGGCGACGGCGAAGAGCGCCAGCAGGCTCTGGAGGAGAAGCGCAGCGCTCCATACGCCCCGCTTACGCGAATCCCATCTGAGCACCAGCCAACTGGTCAGCGCGGTGAGAGCGGTTCCCAAGCCCAGGCTCAGGAGCAGGAGCCTGGTCGATCCCTCCGGTTGGGCCGGCGTGTCGAGCGTGCCGACGAGCACGATGGAAAGCATCACGATAGCCAGCGCCCCGAAGACCGACTGGAGCGTCATGACGACCCGGGCGTTCCTGGCCGCGCGCGGCATGCAGTCGGCCGCCTCCAACGTGACCATGGGACCTCTCAGGCAGCACTAATCGTGATTTTCTCCGCTAAATATATGAAACGGGACACGATGGTCCGGCCCTGAACGCTCACCCCGGTGCTTGATCCACTTTGATGCGTGTCCTTGGCCCGTTGTTCCTCGAGGGTCTAGCCGCTCTTCAGGCGCTGCTACTCGTCGCAGCGGCGCGGTCACATCCGAGATGCGGTGTAAAAGAGAACGAGCGTAGGTTGCCGTGCTGAACCGTCCAAAGTTCGCACGACGCAAGGACCTACGCTCGTGGCACGCACACTACCGCCCGTTCAAGCCATCCACGCCGAGATCGACGCCCTGTTCACTGAAGGCCGTGACCTGGTCGAGGTCATCGAGGACGTCGCCCGTCTCGGCGCCCGCCTGATCATCCAGACCGCCGTCGAGGCCGAGGTGGACGCCTTCCTCGGCCGCGCCCGCTACCAGCGCACCGCCGCCGTCTCCGCTGCCGGTGAGCAGCAGGCCGTACGGCCCGGCCACCGCAACGGACACTGCCCGACCACCGTCAAGACCACCAGCGGGCCCATCACCATCGCCCGCCCGAAGCTGCGCGGCACCACCGAAACGTTTGCCTCCCGCCTGTTCGGCACCGGCGTGAGTCGCACCAACGCGCTGGAGACACTGGTCATCGCCTCCTTCGTTCGCGGCCTGTCGGTCCGCGACGTCGAGGGCGCCCTGGCCGACGCCCTCGGCCCCGAAGCCGCCCTGTCGAAGTCGACGGTCTCAGCGATCTGCCAGGCCATCGTCACCGAGTACGACACCTGGTGCCGCCGCGACCTGTCGGCGCTCGAGCTGGACTACCTGTTCTGCGACGCCTCGCACTTCAAGATGCACGACGGGCAGCGCGCCGAGCCGGTCCTGGCCGCCTGGGGCATCACCACCGACGGCAAGCCCGTCTTCGCCGGCCTGGCCCCGGCCGCCGCCGAGTCCACCGACGCCTGGCACGACTTCCTCACCGATCTGGCCGGACGCGGGCTGCGTCCACCGCTGCTGGTCGTCTCCGACGCCCACCGCGGGCTGGTGGAGGCGGTCGGCGCGACGCTGGCGGGCGCGGCCTGGCAGCGCTGCCGCACCCACTGTGAAGTTGTGAAAATTCAACCTGGCGTTTCGTCGCCGGGAGTACTGGTGACGAACGCAAGAACGTCTGCAGCCGTGGCGAAGTGACGGGTGGCTGGTTCGGGCAGATATCCGTCTTGTTTGAGCAGGGGAAGGACGTCATCGACGGCGTTGCGGATGGTGCCGCGGCTGACGCCGAACAGATCGGCCAGGGTCTGTTGGTTGCATAGGCGGCGTTGGGCCAGGACGGTGGCCAGTATGCGGTCGATGTCGGTGATCTTCTGTGGGAAGACGCCACGGCGCGTTCCCGGTCGTCGGTCGCCGCCGCGGCGGTGGTGGCGGCGCTGTTCGAGGAGGGCCTGGTAGGGAATGACGAGCCGTTCGGCCAGGGCGTGGAAGTCGCGGAGAGGCATGCCGGTCAGCTGCGGGTGAGTCAGCGCCTGGAAGATGTGCATCTGACTGGTGACCGCGCCGTGGTCGAGCCAGTCACGTAGATCCTGGGCCTGGGAGAAGTAGTGCGTCGTCTGGCCCAGCGTGATCTTCTGTTCGTCCATGAGGGCGCGGGTTTCCCGGATCGCCTCGCCGATGGTGACAGCGTTGGTGCCGAGCAGAGTGGCCAGGACTTTCTGCGGGCAGACCTGACGCAGGTAGATGACGGTGACCAGGACACGGTCGGCATGGGTCAGCAGAGGCCGGCCGTGGTTGCCCGGAGCCTTGAGGCGTCGGCGGCCGCGTGTCTGGAACTTGCGCTGCTCGGCCTGGGCCGCTTGCGCGGGCGCCAGCAGACCGCACAAGGCATCCAGATCTTCGCGGGTCATGCCGGTCAGCCGGGGATCGGCCAGCATGGCCAAGGTGCGGGTGCGCGACTGTTCCCGCTCGTCGGTGCTCAGGGCGGTGCTGCCGGGGCCGGTGGGCGCGATGGTGTAGTTCCAGGTTCCCCGGTGCTCATGGGCGCTGATCGGCAGTGAGCGGAGGTAGTCGCGGCTGACGGAGATTCCGGTCGGGTAGGCGCCGGTGTCCAGCTCGGCATGCACGCGCAGCCCGGTGCGGGTGCGGGTGGCCGCGATGCTGTTCACCACGACTTCGTGGCTGGTCAGTGGCCTGCCTCGCCAGTTGAGGGTGATGTGGGAGAACAGCCGGTGCTCGATCTTGTTCCACTTGGAGGTGCCGGGCGGGAAGTGGCAGGCGGTCACCGTCAGGCCGGTCTCGGCGGCGAACGCCGCCAGTTCGGCCTTCCAGAGCCGGTAGCGGTAGCTGTTGGAACCGCCGCAGTCCGCAGTGATCAGCAAGCGGTCGGCGCTGGGGTAGTCGAGGTGTCCGCGTGCGCGCCACCAGCGGCGGATCGACTCCACCGCGAAGACGGAGGTGTCATGGTCGGTGCCCACGTTCACCCAGCCGGAATCGCGGGTCAAATCGTAGATGCCGAACGGAATGGCCACCTCAACGTCCGGGCCAATGAAGTAGAAGCTGTGGTCCTCCACCTGCACCGGATCACCCTTCGGGCGCCACTGCCGCCCCGGGTTCGGCAACTGCCCGAGCTGCTCCTTCTTCTTGGCGTCGATGCTGATCACCGGCTGGCCGGCCGTCTGGTGCTGCTTGACTTGCTCGTTGAGGTACCGGAACTGGACATCGCGATCAGGATGTTGGGTGCCCTCCAGGGTCTTGGCGTTGGCCTGAAGGCTGAAGCCCTGGCCGCGTAACAGCCGGCCCACGGTTGGCGCGGAGACAGGATGGCCTTGCCGGGTCAGTTCCTCGGCCAGGTTCCGCAGAGATTTGGTCGTCCAGCGTAGTGGTGAGGTCGGATCGCCGCGCTCGTCCGGCTCCACCAGTGTCAACAGGGCGGTGATCAGGTTGGGATCGAGAGCTTCGGCCAGCTTGCGGCCGCCTCCGGCCCGTCGCACCCGGCCATCGGGCAGAGGCTCTTCACCCGCTTCCAGTTCGGCCACCCCAGCGCGAACCGTCGTCTCCGAAACTCCCGCCACGGCCGCCACCAGCCGAACCCCGCCATGCCCGAGCAACCGCGCTTCTTGACCGAGCAGCAGGCGCCGCTGACGCTCATTGAGATGCGGCAGCAACACCGCACACCGTGCCGCGAGTTGCTCGTGAACCTCGCTGGAGATCGCCATACCACTTCAACGAGTCCATGATCAGAAAGCGACGCCTTATTTCTTGACGACTTCACAAATGCCGCAATGTGCTCTCGAAGGTCAGTGCCGGAGACCAGGCCACCATCAAGGCCGCCTTCTGGGACATCTTCGATCTCAGCGGCCTGCAGGAGGGCGACGACAAGGAGATCGAACCGGGTCAGGGCCTGGTCACCTGCATCCAGGCCCGCATCGACGCCTTCGCCGACACTTGGGGCGGGCGCTATCCGGCGGCGGTCAAGAGCCTGCTGACCGACCGCGCCGCGCTGACGACCTACCTGCGCTTCCCGGTCGAGCACCACAAGCGCATCCGCCACTCCAACTTCATCGAGCGCACCTTCGGCGAGACCCGCCGCCGGGTCAAGGTCATCGGCCGCCTCCCCGGCGAGACCTCCTGCGTCAGCCTGGTCTGGGCGGTGCTGGACCGCGCCTCCCGCGGCTGGCGCGGCTGGCGCGGCTTCACCATGACCTCCAAGGGCCTGCGCACCCTGCAAGACCTGCGCCGCGCCCTGCTTGCCCCGCCCAGCCGGATCCACCCGACAACCACCCCGGCCACCGACTCGACACCCGAAACAGCAGCCGCTTAAGATCAGCCCACGGCACCTACCTCGTCGAGCCTTTTACACCGCTCCGAGGACGCGACCTCGGGGGAGTCCTCGCCGCCTTCGCACTTCCCGCACTGGCAACGGCCTTCGGCTGGCGGTCGACGCTCCTAGCCGGTGCGCTCGTCGCACTGTCAGGCGCCGTCGCCTTCATAGGCTTCTATCGGCGCCCACCGGGCCAACGCCCCATACCGACCACATCCCGCGTGCGGCTGGAACTGCTCCGCGAACCGTACATGAAGAAGATCATCTTGTCCGGTGCGAGCATGGTGTCGGTGCACAGCGGCGTGGGCGTCCTCACCGTGCTGTACCTGCACGAGGTTACGTCCATGGACTCCGCCCCGGCGGCCCTGGTCTACGTCGCGGTCCAGTGCGCGGGTGCGCTGGGCCGTATCTGCCTGGCGGCCTGGAGCGACCGCCACAGATCCGGCCGCTACGCCTGCGTCCTGACCTGCCTGACCGCCGTGATCATCGGGATGACGGCGTTGACGACCCCCATCGGCCGATCCCCCGTCGCAGCCTGCCTGCTCTTCATCTGGCTCGGCTTCTTCGGAATCGGCTGGTATGGCCCCTGGGTCGCCTACGCCGCCGAATCGGCGCCGCCGGCCCACACCGGCTTCACCCTCGGCCTGGCCATGGCCGTCAACCAGGTGGCGGTCATCCTGGCACCACCCGTGCTCGGCCTGCTCACCGACCTGACCGACAGCTTCACTCCCGCCTGGGCCCTGCTCGCCGCGCTGACCGCTGCCGGCATGACGGCGACAGCCCGGCTGTGACCAGTTCGGACGGCAGCCGCTGTAGACCTCGGACGGCGGCCGGCGTCTCCGCGAACGCCGCCGCCACGACGGGGTCGTTGTGCAGAAGATGCGCCAGGCGCTGCAGCGCGTGCGCCACCACGTTTTCGACCCGAAGCCCCTCCGGCGTTGGGCTCGCCGGAGCGGGAACCCCTGGCGAGCCGGTAGTCGATCACTTCCTGGACGGACTGCGAGCACTGGGAAACGATCATCATGTGTCCGGGAAGCGATCATCGAACCCTCGGATTCGCACAGCTCAGCCGTACTTGTGAACGCCCCGGCAAGAGCGGGGCGAAGATCCATATGATCATCGAGCGGACCGGTCTGCCGATCTCCGTGGCGATCTCGGCGGCCAATGTCCATGACAGCCTGGCCGTCGAGCCGCTGGTACGCGCCATCCCGCCGACCCGTTCCCGGCGCGGGCGGCGTCGACGCCGCCCGGCCAAGCTGCACGGCGACAAGGGATACGACTACCCGGGCGTGCGGCGTTTCCTGCGGCAGCGCGGCATCACCCCGCACATCGCGCGGCGCGCTGTGGAGTCCAGCCAGCGCCTGGGCCGCCATCGGTGGGTGATCGAGCGCACCATCGCGGCTCTTCGAACTTAGCCGGGGTCCGAACACTCACCGGGCTGTTCGGGGCTGAGATCGCATCTTGAGGGAGCCCGCGGCTCTCCTTGATCATTCCTGTTGTCTAGGCAAGAACGACAACAGAAGAGCCGCGAGCATGGTCAACGATACGACCCGGCTGCTGGGCCTGGAGGGCCTGGCCGTCGTCGACGTCATCACAGCACGTCAGGACGGAAATGAGTACGGACAAGGGCCGATCGTGCATCTGGTCACCGCCGACGAGACCGCCCGGGCCTGCCCCGAGTGCGGGACGCCGGCGGCCCGGGTCAAGGAGTGGGTGACCACCCGCCCACGTGATCTGCCGGTCGCGGGCCGCCGCTGTGACCTGCGCTGGCGTAAACGCCGCTGGTACTGCGACGAGTCGCCCTGCCCGCGCGGGACGTTCACCGAGCACGTCGCCCAGGTCCCGGCCCGGGCCCGGCTGACGGTGCGATTACGCCAGGCCGCTGGGGCGGCGGTCGCCGACGGCGGGAGGACGATCGTGCAGTCGGCTCGTGACCATGGCATGTCCTGGCCGGTGGCCTGTGCGGCGTTCACCGCGCACGCCGCCCGCGTCCTGCCCGATCAGCCCGCCCCCGTCACGGTGCTGGGGATCGATGAGATCCGCCGTGGCCGGCCTCGCTGGAGCTGGGATGAGACCACCGACACCTGGCAGACTGTCGTGGACCGCTGGCATGTCGGCTTCGTCGACATCTCGGGCGGGCAAGGGCTGCTCGGTCAGGTCGAAGGCCGTACCAGCGCCGCCGTCACCGGCTGGCTCGGCGAGCGCGGCCAGGCATGGCGCGATGGCGTGGCCTTCGTCGCGATCGACATGTGCACCATCTTCAAGTCCGCGGTCCGGGCGGTGTTACCGCAGGCCAGGCTGGTGGTCGACCACTTCCATATCGTGCAGTTGGCCAACGCCGCCGTCACCGAGGTCCGCCGCCGCGTCACCGTCCAGGTGCGGGGTTGGCGCGGGCGCAAGGGCAACCGGGAATGGGAGCTGCGCAACCGGCTGACCCGCTCGGCCGCCCGGATGCACGGCGCGCAGCTTGATCCGATGGTCGATGACCTGGCGGCGCTGCCGAAGCGGATCGGTGTGCCGATCCTGGCCGCGTGGAACGCCAAGGAAGACCTGCTCGACCTGCTCGCGCTGGCCCGCACGCACCCCGATCGCACGCTCATCGCCGAGCGGCTGTTTCGCTTCTACGACCGATGCGCGGCCTCCGGCCTGCCCGAGCTCCACCGCTTGGCGAGCACGGTCGAGACCTGGTGGCTCGAGATCCTCGCGTTCATCCAGACCGGCGTCACCAACGCCGGCTCCGAGGGCACCAACCGAGTGATCAAGACGGTCGCCCGAGACGCCTACGGTTTCCGCAATCCGGAAAACCAGCGTCTACGCACCCGCTGCGCCACCACCCGACGAAGCCGCGGATGCCTCAACCCCGCTTAACTTCGAAGAGCCACCATCGCCTGGCTGAGCGGATGCCGTCGGCTACATCGCCGCTACGAGCGCCGCGCGGACCACTTCGCGTCCTTCGTCGCGCTGGCTGCCGCTCTCATTTGCTACCGCCGACTCACCAAATGAGTCACGCTCTCAGTAGCTCGTCGGCATCAAGCACAGCTCAGCGTGACGTGGCGGGACGTTCCGTCGCCACCGAATCTGCGACAGAGCCGCTGTTTGTACATTCCCCCGCTGCAGCGCTTATCCATGAGCTGCCAGCGTTCTCGCATAGGCATTTACTATTAGCAGTATTCTTCCGACATGAATATTCAACACGAATATTCAACATGAACGCCTGTCGACCGTTATACCCCTGAGCTTTTGAAGCACCACGAGGTCAGCCAGGGAAAGAAGCTAGCCGCACGATAACCACGAGTCCCAACACAAGAGATGCGGCCCGCATTGACATTGCACGCGCTAGAGTCATGGAAAGCATATTCATACTAATAGCGAAATAGAAAATTAATCGCGCCACAAGGAGGGCGTCAGGATCAACACCTATAGGCTCGCCGGTGTTCCAGCTGTAATCGTATACATTGACAACGAAGCCCGCAAGAGCGATAAGCGCGCTCAGCGAAAAAAATAGCAGCCAAGTCGCCGTGCCCGCTACATGCCACGCTCTCCAATTAGAAGCGCCCTTCGAGACACGATTATCCTCGCCTTGATTGACCATAAGTCTTCCCCCTACTTTCCACCAAGGATTTCTGTCACTATAGGCTTGGCTGCCATAAAGTCCCGCGCATAACGTTGAGCCTTGGCAGACTTCCAGCCCTCCAGTCCTCCATTATAGACCGCCGCGATCCACCTTGCCTCCCCATCACCCCAATGACCACCTCCCATATACTTATGTAGCATAGATATATAAGACGCAACAATAAATAGATTCGATGCAGGATTCTTTAGCGTGTAGAGGATATTGCCAATATCGCGCTCATCCTTCAATCGATGGTAACCAAGGACTTGCGCAGCAAGTATGACCTGCATAGAAACGTGTCCGAACGAAGTCGCCAGAGCGGCATCCACCCCATCAAACATCATCCTCTTCACGAACGCAGCGTCATCGATCGATGGCGGATCGCCGCCTACCTCATTGAACGCAATACCAGCCAAGATCCAACCCGGGACCCGAAAGTAAGCAGGCTGTGGCAGTGCGTGGAGGAACACCTCCCAGGCAGGCCGGAAGAGCTCACGCGGCAGCAACGGCAGCGGATCGCCGGGGTGGGCCTGCTCGAGCATCCCGCCTCCGGGTACGGGCCTGCGGGCGTGCTGGAAAGCCAGGTACCTCCCCGCCTCGGCGGCCAGCGGCACCGAGCACAACAAGATGAGTACGCATACTCAGCCGGAACTGGGGACGCATGGCCCCACTCATGCAGCTTCCTGCCCGATTATCCATATATGAGAACAATGACGTCCTGGGCCGTCACCGGCCGGGGCGCCCTGATCGGCGCCGCCGTCGGGACGGTGGAGGGTGCGATCTGGTGGCATGCCGAGGGCATCGCCGTCATCCACCTGTTGCTGATCCTGCTCGTGCCCGTGCCGTTGGGCACGATGCTGGCCGCAGGCACCCGGTTGCCCCGTTGGTGGGCGAGCGCGCTGGCCGGGCCGCTCGCCTTCGCGGCCCTGGTGCAGACGCTGAACGCGCTCATCCCCAGCCATTCCCCTCCCGAGCTGCCCAAGGTGTTCTACGCGCTCCCGTTCGTCCTCGCCGGGGTGATCGGTTATGCGGCGGTGGCCTGGATCGCCGCCGGTCGCGGTTCGCGGTGGCCGAGGATCGCGGCGGCCGCGGCGCTCTGCGTCCTCGTTGCCGTCATCCTCCAGGGACGGGCCGCGATCGCCGACTGGCACAAGGAGCGGGCGATAGCAGGCCTGGACCTCACTCTCCTCGGACTCGACGCGCGCACCTACCAGTCCAACGGGTCCATCCTCTGGCAGGACCACGCAGAGGAGGACCTGCCCACCGGCCTCACCGCGTGGTACGAACTCCGCAGCACCGCCGGGAGCGCCGATATCAGGTCCATCGACGTCATGCTCATTCCCGCGTCCTGGGGCAGTACGGAGGAGCTGTGCACGCGGCCGTCCGCCGCCGCATCCCGCCAGACCTGCCGGCTGCTTTCCGGCAACCTCTGGCTACGCGCCGACGAGTACGGGCAGGTCTCTGTGACCGCCCAGCGGCAGGACACATTGATCGAGGTCAGCGCCCCGTCCGAGGCCGAGGCACTCACAGCCCTGGCCGACCTGCGCCCGGTGAGCGCGCAGACCGTGGCGAGCTACCGCTGACCACCGGAGCTGTCTGGCGATCTGCGCGAGCGGCCGGGTTGACGAGCGCACCAGCGCCACAGCGTCAGCCCGGAACTCCGCCGGGTAGTTGAACGTCCCCGACGTGGACACCTTGAGACCTGAACCATTCCATGGTTCAGGTCTCAAGGTGTCCACGTCCAAGGTGGAAGTCCCGGTGACGTAGGCCGCTCCGGTCTTGACCGCGAACATCATCTCCCGCAGGCTCGAGCGGAGCGTGTGCCGGTAGGGCGAGCTGACTGCCGTGCGCCGCCGGTGGCGCGTGTCAGGATGTAGCCGCCGCGATAGCGGCTGATCGTGCACTCCTTGAGCGTTTTCATCGTGGGTAGAGGCTTTGTCCAGCAAGTTGAAGGCGCGGATCACCTGCACGGCCATAAAGGACGATCACCGGGTAGGTGTGCTCTCGCGGAGCCGGCCACCACTATCGACGAGCAGAACAGTCTGAGGGCCTCCCGCCCCGCAGGACCGGCCGTTGGGATAGATCATCCTCGGCCTGACATCGATCCGCTGCTTCAGCAGGGGCTCACCGTGGGCATCCAGCAGGGACAAGCTCACCTGCACCGGTCGCTCCGGCAGTTCCGGCACCTCGCCCATGACATGCCGATCGCCGGAGGAGGCGGCCGCCCCATCACTGGCGGGGTAAAGGACAACCTGCTCCGGTATGTGGCAGGTGCCATCCCAGCACACCTTCATGCGCACGCTGTCCACCCGCTGAGCGAGTGGGGCCTGGATGGTCACCGCCACCCCGACCGAGACGCCTATCAGCGTGCATCGGCGCGTGAACGTGGCTCCGTCCTTGATTGACTGGCTTCGACAACCGCCGATCATCAGGGGTCGCGTTTGCCGTTCCCTGTTCCGGGGAGCCCTCAACTAATCGCACGTGTCAGAGGCACGCCCGTCTCACCAACGGAGAACACATCGGCCCTGGCCTCACGCCTGTCGCAGCCCTTCCCCATCCGGAGACTCACTCCAGCAGCACGGTTCCTGCACCTCACTAAGAAACCTCAATAATCTTCTGGCCCTGCGATCACAGGCAACCCCAGAGCCTCTCCTATCTCTTCGCTAATTCCATAGTAGCTAGCCAAACCAAAAGAGCCACATGGCTCAATCTTTTTCTCTACAAGGCACCCCATCTCATCTACATATCTATCAAAAGGAACATCCCAGAAGCAGTGCTTCTCCAAGACATCCCTTTGGGTTAAGGGGATATTCTCTAGTACTTGAAAATACCCCATCGTCCATGGCCTCCGATTCGTGAAGAGCGGCGGAATAAGGAACGATCGCACATCTATAGACTGAAGGTCGATCCGCTTTTCAGAGTTTTCGAAGGCGTAGATATATATGAGACATGCCGAGCTAGTGAGTGGATGATCTTCGGGCATGGAAGGAGATATAACGCGCCCGAAAAAGTATCCACGAGTTTTTATGGAGAAGGTGAATAGGTCTCCAGGGGCTAGGGCTTTTCGTGATCTACCAAGTACTTCGAAGTGAATTTTTTCGCCATGCATTTCTATCCCTACTCTCTAGAGAAGGTGTGGCGCATTGCTTCTGAGCCACCGGACTCCCCAGTTTACCATATTCTGATAATATGGATGCTTCGGCGATATGCTGTTAATTTTATTTGTCAAATTAAAGCGACCGCCCCCCATCATGTGTCTATGGATTACTGCTTGCTCGATCGCACGCGCCTCTCCACGGGTAAGCCCGTTCGCGATAGCTCTCATCGTGAATCTTGCCCCGTGCTGCTGAGAACGTTTCGCAAAATTCTTGGTAATTCCCACATAGATTATATTTCCTGAGGCATCATACCCCACATAAACCGTATTGTTTCTAAATCCTGCGGCAAGCTTTGAGGTCGCCTTAAGGAGATTTCCCAGTCGGGCAGCAGCAGATCCGAATCCCATCTCCTTTATCGCATACGGATCCTCCTGGCCGATACTGTTTTTTGCTGCCCAGGTATCTCCGCACCATGTCTTATTGTGGACGCAAACATAAAGGTGGAGATATGCCTGCCCTTCGGGGGTTGCCCACCCGGAGCATCGGATTCTTTTATAACAGAGATGATCCTTTGCGTTTTTTACTGCCTTTGCAAACGCATGGGCGGAGGGCGGAAAGAGAAGGTCGCCGTTAAGTGACACCGAGAGGGGCATCCGGCACTGCTCTACACCCCATTTTTTCTCACAGGCGTTGAGTTTCCTAGGCGGAGGGGCTGTGGCCAGCTTGGCGAAAAATCCGCCCGCCTTCACCTTGGGATTCTTTCCTATTATTATTATCCAGAGCGCATTATTGTATTCGTCGGCCGCATTCCTATCGTATCCTTCAATGTATTTTGCTCGCTGCTTTTTTGTGGCACGCCAGTAGCCATCAGGTGCCGGATCTCCAGTGGTGAGGTATCCAATTCGGCGTGCCTCTTCCTCTGAAAGCTCCGGAATCCATCCTCTCCCTCCGAAGTTCGCTTCATGCCAAGCGAGGTCTTCCTCAGTAGTGCCGTGGAAACGAAGGTCTGCGGGAGTTGGGTCCCATGAATACAGGCACGACTCGTCACACACGCCACTGTATTCCCGAGGACGATCATCACTAATGGTGTTGATCATTTCGTGGCCGGTGGGGTCGGTTCCGGTCAGCGGGGAGGCGTTGGCGTAGGTGTAGCGGTTGGCCTGCACCGACGGGTTGGGGTCGAGGGTCCAGTCGTCGCGGGAGGTGAAGGCGCCGGTGCCGGGCTGATACCAGCGGGCGTGCATGTTGACCTTGCCGGTGTCCGGGTCGGTGTACTCCCCCTGATAACCCATCGATCGCTTGCTGCCGGAGGTGTGGGTGACCTGGCCAAACGGATCGTAGGCGGTGGAATCGACCAGGGCGGTGCCGGAGAAGGTCGCGACCACATCGCCGTGCAGGTCGTTCATCACGCCCAGCGCGGGGCTACCGCCTTCGTGCATGCTCAGCAACCCACCGGCCACATCACGGCCGTACGTGGCCTGAACCGCACCGACACCGTCGGCGATGACGCTGATGTCATTGCTGAGGCCCGAATAGGTGAAGCGCTGCTGAGCGGTGCCCTTGGTGCGCGAGGTCATCCGGCCCAGGGCGTCGTAGCCGTAACTGGTCTCGCCGTCGGTGATGAGCCGGTCGAAGGCGTCGAAGACCAGATTTTTCGTGGTGCCGCCGGTGGTCTCGGTGGCCAGGGTGCCGCGCGGGCTGTAGGTGTAGTCGACACCGGCGCCGGAGGTCAGCCGGTTGCGTTCGTCGTAGGTGAAGGTTGTGTCTCCGGCCTTGATGCGGTTGCCGGATTCGTCCCAGGCGTAGTCGACGCTCTTGCCGTCGGGGCCGGTCCAGGAAGTCAGGCGTCCGGCGTGGTCGTAGCCGTAGCTGTTGCTGCCGGCTCCGGCGGTGCCGGAGGTGGTCTTGGAGGTGAGCCGGTCGTCCTTGTCCCACCCATAGACGATCTTCGCCAGCTCAGCCCCGCCGCTGCCAGTCAGAGTGTGGGAGGTGGGCCGGTCGACCGCGTCATAGGCGAAGGTATGAATGTTGATGGGGTTGGCGGAGGTCTGGCTGGTGAGCCGGTCGGCCTTGTCGTAGCCGTAGGTCCACGTGCGCCCGGTCACCGGGTCGCTGGCGGTGGCCAGGCGGCTGCCGTTATCCCAGGTGAAGTTCGCCGTACCCGTGGGATCGACGCGCTGGGTCGGGTTGCCCAGAGCGTCGTAGGCGTAGGTGGCGACCTGGGCGGCGGCCTTGGACAGCTTGGTCAGCAAGCCTCGGTCGTTGTACTCCAGGCCGTAGTCGCCAATCGCGCTGGGCCGGCCGGCCGCGTCGTAGCCATAGGTGCGCTGCGGGGTCTCCACCGCGGCGCCGCTTCCGCGCTCGCTGACTGTGCGGCCCAGGTGGTCGAAGGTGCGGTCAATACGCACCCCGCCCGGCTGCAGCGTGGCGGTGTTGTTGCTGGCCGCGTCGTAGATCTGGGTCCAGGTACGGTCGGCGGCGTTCGGGTGCGCGGTCGTGGATGGTTCGATGAGGGATTCGACCAAGCCCAGGCTGTTGTAGCTGGTCCAGGTGGCATTACCGCGACCGTCGGTCAGGCGGGTGCGCGCACCGACTGCGTCGTAGCCGAACGTCGTGGTGATCGACTTGTCGGCCGAGACCGGTTCGATGAGTGCGGTCATCCGGCCTAACGCGTCAAATTCTTGGCGTGTGACATGTCCCTCAGCCGAGGTGCTGTGGGTGAGGTTGCCAGCTGGGTCGTAGCCGAAACCGACGTTGCGCACGGTCGCGCCGGCCGCGTCGAGGTCCTTGGCGGCGATCTTCCGGCCAGCCAGGTCATAAGTGATCTCGGTAACGTTGCCCAGCGGGTCGGTGACCTTCGTTTCACGACCGACCGCGTCGTAGGCGTGACTGGTGGTGTTGCCGTTCGGATCAGTGATGGCGGTGACCTGACCAGCAGCGTTGACCGCGTAGCTGGTGATCTTACCGCCGGGCGCAACGGCCTTGGTGAGATTGCCCGCGGTGTCGTAGGTCAGCGTGGTGGTCAGCGCCGCCGTGGTGGGCCTGCGCTCGATCACGGTCTGGGTGATAGTGCGGCCCAGGTCGTCGTAGGTGGCCTCGCTGCGGGCGCCGGTCGGATCGATCACGGCGAGCTGCTCGCCCACCAGGTCGAACTCGGCTACCCGCGCCCCACCCGGACCCGAAGGCCCCGGTTCGGTGATGCGCACCGGACGGCTCAGCGCGTCGTATTCGGTCGTGGTGGTGTACCCGCGGGGGTCGGTAACACTGATCTGACGCCCGGCCGCGTCATAACCGTAAACGGTCTTCGGAATCATCGTCGCGGTCAGGCCACGTACCTGGTCGGCGGTTAGGGCCTTGTCGTAGGCGCGGACCTCGTCGATGGTGCCGCGGAAGGAGTGCTGGTAGGAGCCGTCGAACTTGGTGCGGCCGATCAGCAGGCCGCCGGTGGCGTTCCAGGTGCTGGTGTAGTCGGTCTCAGCGACCAGCTCACCGTCTTCATACAGCCGCAGCTTACGCGCCTGGGCGTCGTAGACACCGGTCAGGTGCGTCCAGGCGTTGAGCCTGGCCTCCCGAGAGGAGACGGCCTTGGTCTCGGTGGAACCGGCGGCGTCGGTTCCATAAGCCGCGATCCGCCACTTCTTGTCGCCGGAGGAGTAGGCCAGCTTGAAAGCGCTGTTGACCGCGCCGTCCTGGCTGAGGACCGCCGAGGACAGATCGCCCCGGGTGAGTTTGACCCAGGCACTCACCGTGTAGCTGGCATCGGTGGCCAGCACCGGAGCCGAGGTCACTGCATGCGTGCCGGCGTCGAAGGTGACGCCCTGGCCGATCTTGCCCTCGCCCCGGACCACCGGACCGGCCAACGTCGCGGCACGGCCACGCCCGGAGGAGTCGGTCAGCTGGTTTCCGGAGCCTTCCTCCATCTTCCACGAACCGACCCTGCCGTCTGCGGCAGGCTTGGGGGTGGTGATGAGGGTGCGGATCTGGTCGGCGGGTAGGGCCTTGTCGTAGGCGCGGACCTCGTCGATGGTGCCGCGGAAGGAGTGCTGGTAGGAGCCGTCGAACTTGGTGCGGCCGATCAGCAGGCCGCCGGTGGCGTTCCAGGTGCTGGTGTAGTCGGTCTCAGCGACCAGCTCACCGTCTTCATACAGCCGCAGCTTACGCGCCTGGGCGTCGTAGACACCGGTCAGGTGCGTCCAGGCGTTGAGCCTGGCCTCCCGAGAGGAGACGGCCTTGGTCTCGGTGGAACCGGCGGCGTCGGTTCCATAAGCCGCGATCCGCCACTTCTTGTCGCCGGAGGAGTAGGCCAGCTTGAAAGCGCTGTTGACCGCGCCGTCCTGGCTGAGGACCGCCGAGGACAGATCGCCCCGGGTGAGTTTGACCCAGGCACTCACCGTGTAGCTGGCATCGGTGGCCAGCACCGGAGCCGAGGTCACCGCGTGCGTGCCGGCGTCGAAGGTGACGCCCTGGCCGATCTTGCCCTCACCCCGGACCACCGGCCCGGCCAACGTCGCAGTACGGCCACGCCCGGAGGAGTCGGTCAGCTCGGTTCCGGAGCCTTCCTCCATCTTCCACGAACCAACCTCCCCGCCGATCGGGCCGGAGCCAGAGTCGAGATCCGGAACGGTGTACGGCGTCCCGGTTGTTGAGGTCAGTCGGCCAGCCTTGTCGAACGTCGAGGTGAGCAGGCGTCCTTCGGCATCCACAGTGTGGGTGGCCAGGCCGATGTTGTTGTAGCCATAGCGGACGGTCGGTCGGCCAGCCGTGGCCGATCCGTTCTTTTCGATCTTCACCTGCGGTGCGGTGCTCTCCACCAGGCGGCCCACCAGGTCATAACGCATCGTGGTGGTGAAGTCGCCAGCCTCAGCGCCATCGGCGTTGCCACGCGGGTCGGTCTGCTTGACCAGCAGACCACGCTCGTCATAGGTCCAAATGGAAGTCAGGTCGGTGTCGCCATTGTCGATACTTTGGCGGATGACCTGACCCAAAGCGTTGTAGGCGTAATTGGTGGATTCCACTCGGTTGCTGTCAGTGCCGGTGAATGCCTCTGTGGTGATGTTGCCGACTGCGTCGTGGGTGTAGGCGGTCTTACGCCTGAGCTCGGCTGAGTCAAATGTGGTCGACCTCATCAACCCAGCCGCGTCGTAGACATAATCAGTGGTGGCCTTGCCTCCCCCAGTAACTTGCTTGGTCAGATTGCCGGCCGCGTCGTATGTGTTGGATTCAAGCACCACGTCGGTCGGCGTGGTGGAGCCGTTTAGCCGCACCTCGTCAGCGATTGCCTGGGACAGACGGTTGTCAGCGAAGTAGGTGTAGGAGGTCTTGCGGCCCATCGCGTCAGCTTTGGTGGCCAGTCGGCCTGCGGGGTCGTAGGCATAGGACTCCAGTACCACATCGCGAGCGGTCTGTGGGGCGACTGGGCTGCCGGTCCAATTCTTGATCGTGGTAGAGGCAGGTTCGCCGCGTTTGGTATAAGCAAAAGTGTGAAGTGTGCCCATTGGGTCGGTCGCCGAGGTAAGCGCACCGGTGATATCCCACGTGGAGGTGACCACGCTTCCTTCGGGGTCAGTCACCGACTTGACTCGGCCAGCCGCGTCGTAGGTATAGGCGGTTGTCTGAGCGGGGTCACCACCGGTCAGATCTGCAACAGTCTCGGTGAGTCTGTTGCCATCGGCGTCATAGGTATAAGTGGTCTTGGTGGTGTGAGTGATGCCGGTGATCTCGTTCTTCACGTCGGGATCGGTCTGGGCCAGCAAGCGGCCACTACCGTCGTAGGTGAAGGTGGAGGTAACCCCATCGGGGTAAGCTTCGGAAATCTCCGTGCGGGAGATCACTCGGCCCAGCGCGTCATGAGTGAATGTGCTCTTCAGCCCGGCCGGGGTGATCTGCTCAGTCAGGTCACCAGAGGCGGTGTAGCGGTAGGTGGTCTCATCGCCACGGGCGTTCTTCTGCGACTTCAGCAGACCGGCTGGCATGGTCCCCTCACCGACGGCGGGCTCGGTTCCGTCAGTGTAGGTGGAGATAGCGGATCGTCCCTCGGGGAAGTCTGGCGTGGCCGGAGTGGTCACCTTCGCGAGATCACCGCGAGTGGTGTAGTCGAAGGCGGTGGCATAGGTGGTGTCGCTGGCACTAGTCGAGCGGGCATCCCGACTGACGGTCACTTTGTCGTTGCGCGGATCGAACTCGTCGTCCTTATTGAGGTAGAACGACTGACGGGTGATCTGACAATTTCCTACCGTTCGGCAGGTAGTAACTGCGATTACGTTACCGCGTGCATCGTTGACCTGTTCGGTGACGTTGCCGTTAGGATCAGTGATCTTGGAGAGGAAGCCACCAGTGTCATAGTCAAACTTCGTGGTCTTGCCGAGCTGGTCGGTTTGGCTTGCCAGCCGATAGCCGCGCCAGGCATCGTGCACAGACGTCAACGTGTTGACGTTGGGGTCGGTGACCTTCACCGTCGACATGCCCGTTTCGGCTGAGTACACCGGAGCGCTGAGCTGCCAGGTGCCGCCGTGAGCATCGGTGTGGCTGGCGAGCCGGTCGGTGGCGGCGTTGTAGGTGTTGGCTGCCCAGATGCGGCCCGACGGCAGCGTGATCTTCGTGAGCTTGTACGGCACTGCGGCCCGCGCTGCATAGTGGGCCTGCGCCTCCTCAATCGCCAGCGGCTTGGCATACAGCGCGACCTCGTCGATCTGACCGTTGAAGGCGAATGAGCCCGAAGCGGGAGCCGATGGCCAGGTACCGAAAATCGTGCCGGTGCCGACCGTGGCAGTGCTCGGCCAGCCAGCGACAGGGATGCCGATCAAAACGCCGGCCTGCTGACCGTCCAGGTACATCCGCTGCTCGGTCTCGGTCAGTGTGAGCACCACATGGTGCCAGGCACCGTCGGTGACCGTAGCCGTGGAGGTGATCGGTGCGATTGGCGTCGAGCCCTGCACCTTGCGCAGCTGTCCGCGCAGGCGGCCGTCGTTGCCGACATACAGCAGACCCGCGGCGCCGCCGATGGCCAGCACAGTGCCTGGCCCAGTGGTCTTGAACCAGGTCTCGAAGGAGGCGGCACCCTGTAGCCGGGCCAGGCTGTCGGGCGGCAAGGTCAGCTTGGCGCCGCCGCTGAAGGTGGCCGCGGTGTCCCCAGTACCGGCCAGTGCACCTGGCTGGGCCAGCGTCACCGATGAATAGGCAGCCGGCCCTTCGCTCCAACCGGAGTCGGCCGCGGTGGTTTCGGAGGTCTCATTCAGCCGCCAGTAGCCCAGCGCGTCCGAATCCAGCACGCTGCTGCGATACAGCGAGCCGTCGCCGTAGCCGAAGGTGGTGCAGGTCGGCGTGGCCGTCGGCGTGCACACCTTGACCAGCTGGTCACCTTGGTAGGTGTAGTTCCAGGTGAGCGTCTGGCCGTCCACCGGCGGGGTGGAGACCGAGGCCACATGCGCGCCGTTCCAGGTGAAGGTCAGGTACCGGCCGCCCGGCGCGCTGACCTTGCTCAGCTTGCCGTCAGCGGCGTGTTCCAACTCGATGCTGCGGTTGTAGGCGTCGGTGACCTTGGTCAACCGGCCTTGGGTGTCGAACCCATACGAGGTGGAGGACTTGTCCATCAGTCGCCAGCCCGCGGGCACCATGGTCTGGGGGCATGCTGCGGGCACTTCGGTGGAGCAGGGAGCCGGCTGCAGCACTTCCACCAAGGTGGCGTACATGCCCGGCGGCGGCTGGAAGGTGCCGTCGCCGTTGTCGGCGAACCGCACCTGGCGGCCGTCGGGGTAGGTCACCAGCAGCGTCTTGACCGCCCCGGCCGTCTCGGGGCGGATCTTCATGTCGAACCGGGTCGACCAGCCCGCGCCGAACAGCCCGTCTTTGCGCGGGTCCATGCTGTTGTAGGAGCGCACGATCGACAGCGGCGGCCCGGCACTGGCCACCGTCGCGTCGGTGAAGGTGGTGGTGTAGTTGCCGGTGAGCTGGTGAAACTCCTGGCCGTTGGCGCCGCGGGCGGCCAGTTGCGAGGTGATGGCCGGCTGGCGCACCCCGGTGGTGAACGATTGCCTGCCGGAGTCAGCGGTCAGGTTGTTGGAGGTGTCTCTGACCGATACCGTCCACCAGTACTGCTTACTCCACGCCAGAGTCTTGGTCTCCGGCACCCGCCAGCTGTTGACGTTGTTACCGAGTTCTCCGGAGGAGAAGCAGCCGTCTCCGGACATCTGCTCGGTGTCACACACCGTGAAGGTGAATCGGACCGCGTAACTGCCCTCGTTGCTCCATCCACCTGCCACCAGCAGGGGGGTACGGGAGTCGACCAGCATCTGGTCGGTGGGGAACGTCTTCGACAGGGTCGGGGCCTTCGGCGCTGGCGGGGGCGGAGTGGACGGGGGCGGGCACGGCCCGCCATCACTCCAGTAGCCACCCCATCCGCCTCCGGGCCACTGGCCGATGGCCTCCTTCATCGCTGTCCACACACGGTCTTTGTAGGTCACCACCGACCCCGGCGGATACAAGGTCATGGAGTCGAAATAGCGATACCGGTCGCAGTAGTTCTCGATCAGGGCGTTGCCGGCGTTGACTGATCCCGTGTTGGTAGCGAAAGACGCTTGCCGTACGGCGGGTTGCTTCGGCGCGGCAGCGGTGTCGGTGGCAGAGGCGCGGGAAGATGCGTTGCGGATGAGCGGCTGCTTCGACGGCGTGCGGCGCACCGACGCCGGCTCAGCCGGTTGTGTCGGCTCGCTGTTGTTGCCGGCTTTACCCGCGTTCTCATCGATCAGGCGCTGTTCCGGTGCCAGGGCGTTCTTGGGAGGCCGGGCATCCTGCTTGGCCTCCGGCATCGGCACCGTGGTCGTGGTGGCCTTGGCATCCACCAGCGACGGCAGGTTCGCCGCCGATCCGGTCAACTGGTCAGGGGTGTCCACCGGCGCTGTGGCCCGTGTGATCGACAATCCATCGGCGCTCACCGCAGGCGCATGCATCGTCAACAGGCCCGGCGTCAGGGCGACGGTCAACGCCGCCGTCAGCCAGGTCGTGCGACCCGCCGAACGTGACCAGGACAAACTGCGGCGCATATGCCGTCACCTTTCGCATCAACCAGCGTGACGACCAGCGCCTTGCGGGCCGCCTCACGGGCGCGCCCGACCAGAGCCGAGATCAACCACATGAGGCACATGAACAACAAACGGTTAGAAGCTACATAAAGATCACATAAGTCTCAAATGCTGCAAAAGCATTGTTATCGACCGATGACTGATCGTCCGAAAGCCACAGCGGCCGCCGGCGCCCGAGGGCACCGGTCATCATCGATCAGGTGAGGGTGTGGCCGCTCTGCTGTCCACCACCAGGGGCAAGCGACAGACGCGACGCGCGTGACCCACTCAGCGTCGACGCAAGGGAAGGCGGTCAACGCAGGTGCGCGTACACGATCACGTTGTCGGTGTAGCTGCGCGCACTGTGGTCGAAGTCACCACCGCAGGTGATCAAGCGCAGGCCCGCATGCTCGAGACGGCCGTAGACCCGGCCGGTGGGAAAGGTGCGCTTGGAGGCCTTCTCCAGGCCGTCCACCACGAAGGTGGCCGTGCTGCCGTCGCGCCGGACGACCTCGATCACCGCTCCGGGCGCCAACTCCCGCAACCGTGCGAACACCGCGGGCCCGGTGATGGTGTCGACGTGGCCCAGGATCACCGCCGGGCCGAGCTCGCCGGGGGTGGGGCCGTGCTTGTACCAGCCAGTCAGGTTCGGCTGGCGGACCGGTGGGGCGCTGACCGCTCCGTCGGCGTCCAGCCCCACCGCCCGCACCGGCGCCGAAACGCCGATCGCGGGGATGCGGATGGCCACCGGCATCGAGCGTGGCAGCACTGCCGCCGTGGCGTCGGGCGGCGAAGCGGCTTGCGCCGCATCGGGGACCGGCTCCAGTCTCATGGCGGTGCCGGGCTGCTCGGCTGGCCCGACCGCGAGCGGGGCAGCGGCGGCGTTGAGGATCGCTGCGGCCATCGCCAGCGGGGTGGCGATGGCCGCCAGCGCCCCGAGGATGATCAGGCTCCAGGTGAACGCACTCCACGGGCGCGCCGGCTGCGCAGACGGCGCCGCTGGCGGTGGGAGCGGCGGCGGGGGTGGGGCGGGTTCGATCCACAGCACGCCGTAGCGGTCGATCCAGGCGCGCCGCGGCGCCAGATGCTCAGGCGGGTGGTCAGTAGCCATGGATGCGCTTGCGGCGGATCTCCAGGCCGATGCCGATGACGAACAGCACACCGACGCCGGCGGCGGCATACGGCCACACGAGCGGTTCGGCCAGCCCGCCGCCGCCGGTCGGGGCGCCGCCTTCGGGTGTCACCGCGATCTGCGCCGGCGCTTCACTGGGAGTCGGGGTCGGGGTGGCGGTGACCGTCACGGTCGCGGTCGGCCGCGCCGTCGCAGTCGAACTCGACGTCGGCGTGGGCGTGGGCGTGGGCGTCAGGGTGGGAGCGGCGCCGACGTTGACGGTGGCCAGCGCCGCTGCGGCGGGATCAGCGGTGCACGAGGTCTGCTGGAGGCTGCCGTTGTGGGTGATGGCGATGGTCAGATCGCCCGGGGTGAGGGTCAGGCTGCCGCTCTGGGTCGGGGTGAGGCTGCCCTTCATCACCGGCAGCGCCAGCGCCTGGCCTTTGCTCAGCGCGGAGGTGCTGGGGGCCGAGACGGTGGCGATGGTGCCGCTTTGGGCGCCGGACAGTTTGATGGCCGCCCGCTGGATCAGCGCGCCGGCGGGCAGCGTCTCGGGGGCCAGCAGGCCGGCGTCGATGTTCCACTCCACCACCAGTGGCTGGTTGACCGCCGCCGAGGTCGGCAGGCTGGCGCTCACCCGCGCCGAGGTGAGCGTCCCGCCGCCCACGGGGGCCTGGCAGGTGTAGTTGACCGTGGTCTGCACCGCAGTGGGCGTCGGTGTAGGGGTGGGGGTCGGCTCGGCTACTGCCGCCGCAGGCCATCCGAGGGTGGCCGCGGCGGCGAGCAGGCCGAGCGTCAACAGGCGAATCGGGGTGTTCACAACAGCTTCCTTAGCTTCAACGGGGGCGATCTGAGCGCCGAAGGGACGCTCAGGGGGCGCGGTGCTGGCCGATGTGCCGCTCCCGGGGAGCAGCGGGATGGGCAGTGGCGGGGACACGCTTGGGGGTGCGGCGGTCGACGGCGATCAATCCCGCGATCACCGTCAAGATCAGCATGAGGGCGGGGACGGCCAAGCGCAGGCTGACCTCGCCATCAGGCACGGCGCCATCAGAGGAGACGGTGGTCGTCCACATCTGCTCAGGAGCGGCGGGCAGCGTCGGCGCGGCGCTGGGCGCGGTCGGCAACGGCATCACCGGCGGCGTCGTCGCTGCCGGCAGAACGAGCGGGGTTTCCGGCATCTGCTGACCACTGGGGTCCTGGCCACTGGGGGCCGTAGGCGGCGGCGTGAGAGCGGGCGGGCTCTCCAGCGGTAGGGCGGGATCGGGCGGGAGCGACGGCGCCGGGGATGATGGGGCGGCCGGCGGCGTGACGGCGGGCGGGCTGCTCACCGTGATCGTCACGGTCGGCTCAGGCGCGCGGGGCGTCGGTTCTGGTGAGGCGTCCTCCTCGGTCGCCGGGCCGGGTTCGATCACGCCGGGATCGGGAGAGCGGGCGAGTGACGCCTGTGCGGCCGGTGCGGTCAGCAGCGCGAAGCTGAGCAGGCAGATTATCGCCAGCCCCGCCGCTGCCCCGTGTTTCATCGCGTCTCTCACCCTCGCAAGGTGGCCACCACCGCCCAAACAAGACCGACAATCGTCATGTCTTGCGCCGATAGAGGAAGATACTTCATAAAACGCCCATACATCGCCGGAGCCGGTCACGGTGCGAGGCGACCGACGAGGCGGGCCGCCCGATGCACTTCGCCAGGCAGGAGGTCGCCCGCCGCTTCCTGGCGCCGGCACTCGAAAGCCGGCCGCAGGACGCGCCGTACCGGATCATCCAACGGAACCGTGCCTGCTACATCACCGACTGCGACGTCACCGACTGCGACGGCTGCGACGAGAGCGACACCGGCGACGCCGACGGCGCGGGCGCGCTGACCGGCCACCATGACAGCCAGGCCGGCGCCGACGAGGCCGCGGCCTCGTCGGCGGATCCGCACATGGGGCAGGCGGCTGCTGTGCCGGGTGTGCGCGGCCGCCGGCGATCCCGGCCAGGAACGGCATGTCACCGTCGCAGCCGGTCGCTATCGGGTGCGTGTGTCTTACCTGCCTTCTGATCCTCCGGCATCCGGACACAACGGTTCCGAACCCGGTGACCACTTCCGCTACCGCATCGACATCTGGCCGACCAGCAGTCCCGCAGGCCTCGCCGTGCTGAAGCAGGGCCGCCGTCTCTGGGCCGGCTGACTTCCTCGGGCCGGCCGATCCCTGACCGCGCTCTGCTCGCGGCACGTCGGTCACGATACTGTCGTCACGACATACCAAAGATCATCTAATCGGAGTGCCGCCCGCCTCCCGAGCCGGATCTGTCGCACGGGCCCTGAGCCCTGCATCTTGATGTCGTCTGGGTGCCTCGCGAGTCGCCCAAGGTACTGTTTGAGCCTCACATGCGCTCCCACCTGGCATGATGCAGGCGGTATGGGATGGGCTGACCCAAACAGAGTAAGCCTTCCTGATCAATTCTGGTGAGATCGACATCCTCGCCGGCGTCTGGGGCGATCTCGCTGAAGCCGGCGATGCTTCGGTCGACACCTTGGCCGGGGTCCTGCTGTCCCTGGTGGATCGTGGGTGGATCGAGGTGTGCCGGTATGAGGCGTGGACCAGCCCCACGGGCCAGCAGGGTTTTCAGCCCGGTGATCTCATCCCTGCAGAGCGGCTTCACTCGGTCCTGTTGGATCCGACCAGCTGGGAGTATCCCGATGGGGACTGGATCGGTGCGGTGAAGCGGGTGGAGACCGAAACGGGGAAGAAGATCACGCGATTCACCCCCGAAGAAAGCGGAGAGTAGCCCGGAGCCTTGCCGCTCAGAGCCGGGACATGGCCGATTCGGCGCCGGCCCAGACACGCTCGAAGCTGTCGACGTAGGTCGCCGCGGCGGTGTCGGTCTCGGTGCGGGCCAGGTAGATGACCAGAGCGCCAGAGGCTCGAGTGCCGTAGGCGTGCAGATTGACCATGAGACCATCGTCCGCGGTGGGGACGTTCGGGCTGCTGCCCCTGGAGCGGGCCCGCCGAGCCCGCTGGGGTATGTGAAGAAGCGGTGCACTCAACCCATCAACGCAACAGGGCGGCAAACCCATCGGCCGGGGGTATCGAACTCCAGCGTCTTGCGAGGCCGGGCGTTCAGCTTCTGAGCGATGCGATCGAGATCGTTCTGGGGTGAGATCGGCCATGCTGGCGCCCTGGGGCAGTGGCTCCTTGGGCGAGTCTGCGGCATCACCCTGACCTGGGAGAATAGTGAGATGTCCCAGGCATCGACCGCGCTTTCAGCCCGGTGGCCGCTCGCACCCGCCAGCGCCACCGACTGGCTGCGAGAACTCGCCGGCGACGGTCTTACCGGCTTCATGCCGCCTCCGCTCCCGGACGCGGCCTGGGTGCTGAACGCCATGTACGAACATGATCAGGCCCCTACCGGTATCTCCCATGACGACGTCCACCGCGCCGCGATCGCGAACGGAAGCGTGTCCCCCGAGATCGTCGGCGGCATCGACATGAACACCGTGGGAACCGTCACCGGAGGCGGCCTGGGCCGCGCCGAGCACCCCGGTCCCGGCTGGAAACGGCTGCGCTGGGCCGACCTCGCGCGACGCAGCGGCGACCCGATGATCCCCGACCGTCTTCTGCCCTGCTACCGCTGCTTTCCCTCCGTCTCCATCAACGGCAGCTGGCCCATCACGATCGTTCCGCCGACCGAGGGCAGCATGGACCGTGAGACCTGGAACCGTCTGATCGGCCTGCTCCGCGTTCATAGCCCTGCGGGCGCGGACACCCGCTGCCTGGCCTACTACAGCCCATTAACGCTCGGGGCCACCGATTTCGAGAACCTCCATGTGCGTGCGGGTCTGCTCGGCGATGCCGAGATCTTGTACGACAACCCCGAGGTCGGCTTCAGCCCGTCCAACCTCTGGGCCGAGGACCGCTCATGGATCATCTGCACCGACTACGACCTGTGGGCCACCAAAGTGGCCGGACCCGCCTCGCTCATCGAGGTCCTGCTGAAAGACCCCGAGATCGAAGCGGTACGGCTGCCCTGGGCTCCCTGACCGGGTTGTTCTTGAAATGGCCTGATCATGTGTCACGAGTGCTCGTCTGATCGTGCGGATCGGGCGGGCTCTCTTCGTCTCCGGGCTCGTATCCATGCTCGCCGGGCGGTTCGGGGCCGGTGCGGCGTCTGAACCTGCGCGGCCTGGCCGCCGCCTCCGGTGTCAACCGCCACGCTATCGCCGACCTGCTGACCCGGGCGGTCCTGGCCGGACGTGGCCACCATCGCCTTGCGGGAGACCGCGCTCGCGGTCCGGCTGTGGCTGGAGGACGCCTCGGCGCCCCGATGACGGCGCCGAACGCCGTGATGACCTCGACGGCGTGGTCGAGCCTTGCTTCCGCCGCCCCGAAAACCCGGACATCCGGGCATAGGCGGCCATCGTTTGGCTCGACAGCCTCCATGTGATCACCTAGCGCGTTACGCTCGGAAGGTGAGAGCCTTCAAAGAGTTAGGTCTGGGCGCTCATATAATCCGGTGCCGTCACTCGCAGCCAGCTCGGTCAGGGCGTCGTCGAGACCCTGGCACGCGCCGGGCTCGACGTCTGCCAGGGTGACCATGTCCTGGATACGGCCAGGGCGATCGCCGACGGCGAGACCGTCGAGGTCTTCAAGCCGTAGCCCCGTACGCTCGGTCCCAGAAAGGCTTTCGCGGACCGAACTCAGCGAAAAGTCAGCAAGCGCAATCCGTGCACGACATCGACCCGTCTCACCGCGGGACGGGGCAGCGCAAGGGCGGCGCGTTTGACCCCGCCGCTTCCGTTAGGAACGGGCACGCTTGACCGGCAGCCATGACGTCAGGAGCGGTGCCAACACACCGGTCAGGCTTGCGCCGAAGACACAGAGGGTTTGCTCCCAGGGGTGGCCGAAGGTGCCGTTCGCCATGTCCTCAGACAAGAAGACGTAGTAGTCACCGTCAGGGAAGATCTCGACGGGCCAGCGAGGGTTCTCGTCGAGGGCCTGGCGATGAGGCCAAAACCACCAGCTGGGATGGTGCCAGTCGAGCACGAGCAGTCGTTGTGATGGAGCGAAGACGCGGGTCATCGCCAGCAGACCGAGAGTGTTGACGGCGTCCTGCGCCGCGGCGAACTGGGCCGATCCACTGATGGCGAAGATAGGGGACAGGTCAATGGTGATCGATGGGGCCGGTTCGTTGATCGCAGGTTCGTCGTACGGCTCAGGGCTGGGCCGGAAGTCGAAGCGGGCATCAAAGGGCGCCCAGAAGTCCTCGTAGCGTTCCGACTCGATCTGCTGCCAGGCGGGAGCGGTCACGGATCGACCATAAGGGCGGTGTGCCGACAATCCATGAAGGCCCGACTCCGGTTTACGGAACGGCGCTGGCGCGCCCACTGGCAACAGGGCGGCGAGCAGGCTCAAGACCAGTTCGATGGCCAGAACGGTCTTGCCGGAGCCGGGCGCTCCGGTGATCATCAGCCGGTGCGGTGGGCGGGGATGGGGCGGCTGGTAGTAGGTGACGATCTGGGTGAGCCTGCCGCCGAGGCCAAGGCCGCGCTGGCCGAGCAGGTCACCACCGCGGCCCGGCTGAGCGAGAAGCTGGCGGCGGCCACCGACCGCGCCGAGACCGACACCGAGCGGGCCCGCGCCGAACTGACGACCGTCCACGCCGCGGCCGAGCGGCTGCGGACCGAGGCCGAGACCGCCCGCACCCGAGCCGCCGCACTCGAGGCCGAGCTGGCCACCGAACGCGCCGCCGCCCAGGAGCGCACCACCGAGCTGAGGAGTCGGCTGGCCGACAGGGAGGCCCGGCTGGCGGAGTTGGCCCTGCCATCGCTGGTCGACATCGACGGCACCCCGGGGATCTGCTCGACGACGGCACCGCGGTGCTCGCCGAGAACGGCCGGGTGCTCATGGCGTACGGCGTCAACGGCCCGGTCGACCGGAAAACGGCCGTACGGCTGGGCGCCGCGCTGCTGGCCGTAGCCGCCTACCTATCGAACGCCGGGTGACCGATTGAGCCCGCCAAATCCCGCACACGAGGTTCTGTCGTCCTTCGGTGATATCCATGGCCTCCATTGCAACATCCGATGATTTATGGAGCTGTGGAATGGTGACGGTCACCTTTCGGGATGAGACGGCAACCGGGAAACCGCGGGCCGAGTTCGCGCTGCCGGATCTTCCGGAGAGCATCTCGACGCGGGAGTTGGTGCGGTTACGCGTCCGGGAGGAGGCGGCCCGCCACAACGCCGCCCCCTCTCATCACTTCCGCGGGCTGGTCAAGCCCACCGACGCCGAGACCGAGCTGAACAGCTACCGGATGCGAACCGCGCGCAGGCTGGACGGGGAGCAGCAGGCCGACGCGACTGAGGCCGCGTTCGCCCGCAACGGCTTCCTGCTGCTGGTCGGCGACCGCCCGATCGAGGACCTGGACACCGAAATCGACCTGATCGCCGATCCCGTGGTGTCGTTCGTCAAACTCGTTCCCTTGGCCGGAGGCTGACGTGGGGGTCATCGGCGGTCTTCCAGACGGGCTTCGTGGCTGGCTCGACGGGCTGGACGAAGCGACCCTGGAGATGTTTCGGCGTCTCGACGCTACCCTCCGACCCCAGGATGCTTACCATTTCGCCGACGACACGCTCCTGAAGGAGCTCTCCGCCGGTTGGGGCGAGGTCGAATGGCGGACGACGGCGCTGTGGGCGCAGTTGCTCACGCGGACCACCGACGGCAGCATCGCCGGCGAGAGACTTCTCACCAGGCTGGCGCAGCGCAAACTGCGCTGGACCCCGCAGGAGCGGGAACTGCTGTGGCGGACCACGCTCACCCCGCCGGAGCAGTACTGGACGGAGGTGTGTTACCGCATCCCGATCTCCTCGATCAAGGGGCTGCCAGCGAGCGAGCGCGAATCGCTCCTGCCCTACCTCATGTGGGCTCAGCGGGAGATGGAGGCGACCCCGATCTCAGCCAGCTGGGCGGCCAAGCGGCTGCTGGACGACCTGCTTGCTGAGCATCTCGCCGACGACCCCGCCGAGGCCACGCGTTCTCTGGTGCCCGAGGGTGACGGCTTCGCCGTGCTGCTGCGCGAGGAGTACGGCAAGCGCCTGGGCGAGAGCGATGCCCTCCCGCTCCTGAGGCACTGGGCCACCGCGACATCCGCCACCTCGACAGCGCAGTGGACAGCACGCGCAGCCGAGCTGCTCACGCCCCGTACGGTCGAACTGATGCGAGAGATCCTGGGCCGCGTGCCGACCTACCGTGAAGGACCCTGGCACAACGGCTACCGCGAAGTCGTCACCTATCTCCGGGAACGCACCGCCGAGCTCCTGCGCGGGATGATCTGGACCTGCGAGCTGATCGACGAGCCCTGGGTAACCGGGCTCCTGGGCGAGGTGGCCCTGGCCACCAGCACCGGGATCGGTGGATCAGGCCCGAACTCACGCAGCGAGCGAGTGGCCAACGCGGCCCTCGGCGTACTGGCCCGGCGCGGAGGCACGGAGGCGGTCACCCAGCTGGCCCGCATCCAGGCCAAGGTGCGCAGGAAGAGCATCCTGGCCAAGGTCAAGCAGATCCTCGAGGCGATAGCCGCACAGACAGGCCTGTCTCCGGAGCAGTTGCTCGAACGCACCGTCCCCACCTTCGGCCTGGACCACGACGGCACGCGCACTGAACGGGGGCTGACCCTGTCAGTGACCGGCGCGATCACCTGCAACGGCCGCAAGACCATCCCCAGGAGCGTCGACCGGGAGCTGCTGGCCGAATTCAAGGCCACGGCCAAGGAACTGAAGAAGACGATTCCCGCCGAACGGTTCCGCGTCGAGCGCGCGCTGGCATCCGAGCGGACCTGGCCGTGGCAGGAGGCGTGCGCGTTCTACCTCGACCACCCGGTCACCGGCGCCTTCGCCCGGAACCTGATCTGGGAGATCATCCAGGGCCCGGCCGGACTCCCTGTCCGCGTCGACAGAGCCTGGGAGCTGACCGACCCAACCGGGCACCGCATCCAACCGCGCCCTGACACCTTGGTCCGCCTGTGGCACCCCATCTCCCACACCGCCGACGAGGTCCGCACCTGGCGGGACCACCTCCTGGCGATTGGCCTGCGCCAGCCGTTCAAGCAGGCCTTCCGGGAGGTCTACCTGCTCACCCCTGCCGAGGAGGTGACGCGCGACCACTCACGCCGCTTCTCCGATCATCTACTCCGTTACGGCCAAGCCAAGGCACTGCTCACCGAGCGCGGCTGGAGCGGTATGTCGCTGGGCCACTGGGACGCCGCCGGAGGATCCGGCCAGTGCACCGCCGCCAAAGAGCTGCCCGGCGGCCTGACCGCCAGGTGGGACTTCCACCTGGACGAGCACTCCTACGAACGCGACGGCTACGGCACCACCGTCTCCATGTGCGTCAGCGGCGACCTGTGCGTCCGCGCCGGCACCTCTCCGGTCCCGCTGGCCGAGGTTGCTCCGCTCATCTTGTCGGAGACGTTGCGCGACGCCGACTTGGCCGTCGGCGTCACCTCCACCGGCCTGGACCCCGAAGGCCACGGCGACTACTGGCAGTCCTACGGGTTCGGCGAGCTCACCGAGACCGCCCGAACCCGGCGCGACGCGCTGGCTCGCCTCCTGCCCCGATTGAAGATCGCCGACCGGGCCGAGCTGACCGACCGGTTCCTGCGCGTGCGCGGAGACCTGCGCACCTACAAGATCCACCTCGGGTCGGGCAACATCCTGATGGAGCCCAACGACGCCTACCTGTGCATCGTCCCCGGCCGCGACCGAGACACCGGCTCCGTTTTCCTGCCCTTCGAAGAAGACGGCGGAATGCTCTCGGTCATCTTGTCCAAGGCGTTCCTGCTGGCCGCCGACACCGCCATCACCGACCTGTCAATCACCCACCAGCTCACCGGATGAGATGCCCCCTGCCGGTGCTGAGCCCCTCGCGGAGCCTCACCGGCAGGACCGCTGGACAGCACACCCATCTTCAGCGCAGCGAGACCATGAAACGCCTGCTGCATCAACCTGCTGGCTCCTCCGCCACACGGCACTCGAAGAAATGACGCATGGCTTTGCCTGTGAGAACCGGCACCGTTTGTCGGTGGGTTCGGGCACCGGTTGATGATCATGCTGGACGGGATGACTGCTCTGTTCGGCGAGGACTGAACCCGCCTGCCTATGGCCTACGCCGACCGGCTGTCGGGCGTACGGCATTCGCAGGGCGCGGTCGTGAGCGTGCGGGTTGCCCGGTCGAGGTGAGTGATGGTCCCGGCGCCCAAGCAGCGGCGGCAGCCCAGCGCGGCCGCGGCCACCGGGTCGGTCCAGATGCGGTGCTCCCAGACCGCAGGCGGCCCGGCGGGCGGCTCCTGGCCGCCGCGTTCGGCGGGCTCGTGCTCGCCGCCGACCCGGCCCAAGCCGCCGCAGAACCGGCAGGCGAGGCGGAGGCGGCCGACGCGCTGACCGCCGTCGCCGCCGCATTCGGGGCAGATGATCGGGTCGGTCACTGACGCCCCGTCCCCGCGCAGGACGTACACGGCACCCAGACGGCCTGCTTCGTGCTGTCACCGTTGCGATCGACCCACTCGCCCTGGGCACCCAGGCAGGTCCCGCAGACCGGCGTCTCCTTCTCCTGCGCCATGTCTTCGACGCTACGTGTCAACGACGCTCGAACTCTGACCCCCTACCGACGACTGAAAGTTGACCCCCTGACGCTGATGTTGGTCACGGATTGTCGCTAATGGTCGTTGCCGGATTCGGCCGCAGGAATCCTGCCCAGATCACGGTTCTTCAGCCGGTAACTGTCTCCCTTCAAGCTGATGACCTCGGCGTGATGGACGAGACGGTCGATCATCGCCGCGGCCACCACATCGTCGCCGAACACCTCACCCCAGCGCCCGAACGGCTTGTTGCTGGTGACGATCAGCGACGCCCGCTCGTAACGGCTGGACACCAGCTGGAAGAACAGGTTCGCCGCCTCGGCCTCGAACGGGATGTAGCCCACCTCATCGACGATCAACACCGGGATGCGGGAGAGCTTGACCAACTCGTCCTGCAACCGGCCGCCGGCATGTGCCTCGGCCAGGCGGGCGACCCATTCGGCCGCGGTGGCGAACGCGACCCGGTGACCAGCCTGACAGGCCCGGATGCCCAGCCCGATCGACAGGTGCGTCTTGCCGGTGCCGGGCGGGCCGAGAAACACCACGTTCTCTCTGCCCACCACGAAGTCCAACGTGCCCAGATGAGCGATGACCTCGCGCTTGAGAGAGCGCTGATGATCGAAATCGAAGTCCTCCAGCGCCTTGCGCGCCGGGAAACGCGCCGCGCGGATGCGAGCCTCACCGCCGTGCGATTCGCGGGCGGCGACCTCACGCTGCAGGCAGGCGGCCAGGAACTCCTCATGGCTCCAGGACTCGGCCCGGGCGCGTTCGGCCAGGCGCTCCACCGCCGCCGCCAGCGACGGCGCCTTCAGCACCCGGGTCAGATAGGCCAGCTCAGCGGCGACGTTGCGCGAGCCGGTCGCAGCAGCGGCCATCAGGCCACCCCCTCGATGCCCAGCAGCGTGTCGTAGTCACTGAGCCGCCGATGCTCGACCACCATCACGCCCGCGGGCCGAGCGGCCTGGTTGACCGAGCGGCGCAGCGCCGCCGCCGCGGCGGCGTGACCGGCATCAGTGATCGTCTGGTGGGCGGCCCAGCACCGCTCATGCCGGGCCACCAGACGACCGCCGCAGGTCACGACCACCTGCTCCAGGTCGGCGGCGACCTCGACCAGCCGGCCAATGACCGAGGGGTGCACCGTGTAGTGGTTGGAGGCGATGCGCACGTAGTGGTCGCGGGCCAGCCGGGTCGAGCTGCGCCAGCCGGTCACCGGGGCGACCGGCGGCAACGTGACCATCGCGGTCCGGTCGGCGTCGAGGCGGTCGATCGGCCGGCACTCGATGCGCCGGTGATGACGCGCGTTGGCGCGATTCAGCCAGTCGGTCAGCTGGGCGTTGAAGTCGTGCGGGCCGGCGAAGGAGCGCCCCGGCAGGAACGAGGTCTCCAGATAGCCGTTGGCCCGTTCGACCAGGCCCTTTGCCTCGGGATCGGCCGGTCGGCACTGGTGGATGGCCACGCCCAGCGTTCCGCGGAACGCGCTGGCCTCGGTGGTCAGTTGCGGTCGGCCCGCCTTCCACTGCCCGATCGCGCTCTCGTTGTCCCACACCAGCGTCTTGGGCACCGCACCCAGAGCGGTCAGCAGGGCCCACATCCCGGCGAACAGGTCCCCGGCCGCGCGTGAGGGCAGCATGCGGGCCATCAGCCAGCGCGAGTAGCCGCTGACCATGACCAGCACCGGCAGGATCGCCGTCTGTCCGGCGCCCACCGGGATCCGCACCGGCGGGAACCACAGGTCGCACTGGGCCAGTTGCCCGGGCTGATACGTCGTGCGCGAGGCCGGGTCGGCGGGTTTGTAGTGCGGCCGCAGCAATTGGATGCGGTCCTTGAGCACGGTCAGGGAGTTCTGCCAGCCGATCCGCTCGGCGATCACGGTGGCCGGCATGTCCGGGAACTCCTCCAGCAGTTTGCGGATCTGCGGCTCGGCCGCGTCTGCGATCGATCCCTTGCTCGCCCGCCGGTACTTCGGCGGTTCTGTGGCCGCCAGCGCGCGCTTGACGGTGTTCTTCGAGATGCCCATCCGCCGAGCGATCGCCTTGATCGGCATGTTCTCGGCCCGGTGCAACCGGCGGATCTCCGCCCAGTCCTCCACCTTGATCACCCTCCACGATGACAGCGGAGGGGTCAGATTTCGGCCGTCGCCTGAGAGTCAGTTTTCACGCGTCGTCGACACTACGCCGTATGAGCGGCTTCGTCAGGTGTCTCAGGACAGCACTACGTCCCAGGCCGGGTGTGTCGGGTGGCGGTCACTCCGGGACCGGCATCCGGTCCGGCGTCGTTCGTCCCATACCGATGTGGCTGGATGGTAGCTGCACCCCGACGGCGGTGCAGCGCATGCAGGCCTTCGGCCAGGAGACCGCCTTCACCCTCCCGCACACCACCACCAGGGGCCAGGATGCGCGAGCGGCCTCCAGACCGCCCGTGCCGCAGACATGCTCAGAGGCTTCCCCCAGGCCTTTGCGTAGCTGTCCCGGGACACCCTGGGCACGTTGGCCGAGGTTCAGCACGTCCACGCCGCCCAGCTTGAGCACGGCAACGGCTGGTAGCGATACGGTCCGCCAACCCATAGCAGCTGTTATCGGGGACGGGGAATCGTTGCCGGGCGCCGGGCCAGGACATCTAACACTGCGCACCGGGATCGGATCCACGCGGCGGTGTCCGGGCATGTCCACCCGGCGACGTCGAGGGTGGCGGCATGCAGTTCCTTCAGCGGCCGCTCGTAGATGGGTTCGTGGTGGGCGATGCGGTTGCGCAGATCGTGGAGTTGGGCGAGAGGGTCGTAGACGTCGCGGCGCAGCTGCCGGCTCGGCCACGCGTGGCGCAGATGGGGCCACAGGGACCGGTCGTATGAGCTGATCAGCAGGTAGCGCCAGAACCCGAAGGACAGCTCTGCCACCACGTGCCCGATGGTTTCCGGTCGACGGCCGTTGAGGGTGGCGCGGCCGCGGGCTTTGGCGATCTCCCTGCGGGTTTGATCGCTGAAGACCCGGCCAGGATCGAGATACCAGCGAGGCTGAGCGTATGACGCCGTCGACCACGCGGTCAGCTGCTGGTGCATCGCGTTGCGGATCAGCACCTCCAAGTGCCCCAGGGTGCTCCAGAAGGTGGCGCTGATGGTGGCGTTCCACTCATACAGCGCGATGGCCTGGCGGAGATCCCCGCCGACCGCGGTGCGATAGCGGCCCAGTCGCTCGGGCGACAACCGCTGCTCGAGCACACGGGCGGGGGGTTCGGACAGCACCGGCGCCTCGACCTTTCCGACAAGGGACACTCCTTCACCAGGAGCACCTACGGTAAGCGAAAGATTGCGGCACGTATTGGCTATTGGTGGCGTCCGCCCCGGAAATCACGAGGGGCGCCCACCGTACGGTGGGCGCCCCTCGTGATGAAGAACCAGAACTCTGGTGGCCTCACCAGGAGGCGCCCAGAGCTTTCGATGTCATTGTAGCAGGTGGTTGGCCGTGTGCCCGATCGATGAGATCCGGCCCCGTGGGCACGCTCGCCGCGACGACCTGGACGGGCGGTGAGCGACGGCTATCGCCGGACGTGCCAGGGGCGCCTTCGGCCACGACCGGCCTGCGAGCGTTGTGCCGCGCATTTGCCCGGGGGTACGAAGGCAGCGATGCCGCCGAACCCGCTCTGCAGGCGCCCGGCTGCGGGCTTATCCGACTGTGCCCGCACGGGGTCGGGTAGGCCTCCCGGTGAAGACGACTCGGCTGCAGGAGGCGACGGTGCGCTTTCGTGGCGTCGTGGCCGGGGCCACCTACCTGGTCCGGGTGCCGGTGGACCTGCCGCCCGGCCGCTACCCGCTGGCCGCACTGGGCCCGGTGCTGTATCGCGAGTACGGCCGGCTGCGCGGCACGACCTTCGAGCTGACCGTCACCGCCACGGCGGTGGTTCTCGCAGGAATCCCGATGGTGGAGGGCCTGCGCGTGGTCGACTCCGGCCGGATCGAGGTCGCGCTCACGCCCGCGCAGGTCGAGGCCTTCGGGCTGCAGAGCGGCGTCGCCTACCGGATACGCGGCGAGTGGTACGGCGCCGACGGCCGGGCGGTGGAGATGCCGGTGGCGGCGGCGATCCGGGTCCCGGCCCGCTGGCTGCATCCGCTGGGGGAGAGCTGATCGCAGGCAGAGGCTGCCGCGTCGGCCCGGAAGGCGGCCGCGACAGGACGCGCTACGCGGCAGGGGCCGCCTGCTCCCCGTCCACGACAGGAGCCAGGAACAGGCGACCCCCTACAAAGACCCCGGCCGCGCGACCGCATGACCAAAGCCTCCGACTGCCACGGTAGCGGGCCGGCGGCGGCTAATGGGCGAAGACCGCTCATGCGCCGCGGCCACAAAGTGCACCCTGGATGCCGTCTGGCATGGTCTCGAAGCCGCGAAGGATCGGACGCGAATCGGCTTGACCTGCCGACCTGGTCGCGCTGGCCGGTGTAGCGTAGCTCACCGTGACCCCCCATGATCCCTTCCCCGGTCTGCCTGATGCCGCTCCCGCCGCGGTGAGTGCTGCCGTCGACGCCTGCGAGCGGTTCCTGGCTCATCTGGGCCTGCTGGCAGGGCAGTTGCGGGAGCTGCCACCGGATCCCGCAGGCGCCGCGCAGGTCCGGGAGGCCACGGCCCGGGTCGGCGTGGTTCTGGCGGAGCTGACGGCAGCCGCCGCCGGGCAGCGACCGTAGCGACCGAACCCGGCAATCCAGGAAACAAAGGAGAGCGGCGCCGGTCACGGGTGAGTGTGGTATTCGCGCGGCACCCGCCGGTAGTCCTGGCCCGGCAACGGGATGACCTCGGCGGCAGCGACATGTAGATCGTCCAGGGTCGCGCGGCGCGCTCCGGTGCTTTGGCTGATGGTCAGCCGGGCCAGATGCGCCCACCACGAACCACTGGCGCGCCGCCAGCCGCGCAGCAGGACTATCTGTCCGCCGTAGGCGACCATTGGCGGCAGCTCCACCCTCGGGCCCGGGCGGTTGGGAAGCTGGTCGTAGGGCTGGCCGTCGAGTTTGGCCACATCCGCATACGGCAGGCGCTGCTCGATGATGGATGGTGCGTCCGTCACCGGGTCGCCGAGGCGCTGACCACCGGCCAGCCCGCCGACGTACTGCCCGACATGGTGTGGGCGGTGATCACCGCCGATGCCGAAGTGAGCATCGGGGAGCCGGTCCTGCGCCTGGTCCCCAGCTCCCCGAAGATCACCTGGACCGGCGCGGTGTGACAGCGATGCGCTCAGCTGTCCGGTGAGCTGGATCGGGCGAGCTTGGGGCAAGTGGCGCTATGCCCGATCGAGCACCAGCAGCTGCTGGCCAAGATCAACGCTGCTCAGCGGTTCGTGCACAAGCAGGGTGAGAGGATCGGCACCTTGGACGCCATGAGCTGAGGGCTCGCGACGCCGCCCTCCTCGCGCCAAGAAGGGCGGCGTCGCATTGTCGGCCATGCGCGCGGCCAGCATCCGCCTTGCAGCAGCCCTTACGGCTCAGCCGCTGAGGACACCGTTGGGCAGGATGGTGTTGAGGGCTCCCCCGGAGAGAATGCCGGACAGGACGTTGTTTACCTGCCCCAGAAGACTCCCCAGGAAATCGGTGCCGGCGGTGACGCCGACGGGGGCTGGCTGGGCCGAGGCCGGGGTGCTGGTGATCAGCACACTGAGGCTGGCGAGGGCGGTCACGACGGTAAGCCGGATCGGGCGGGTCATGGGCGGGTCCCTTCCGTATTGGGGCGGCGGGGCGCCGCTCTCCACAATGACTACGAAGGGTAAAGGTTCTATCACGACTAGTAAGATCCGGGTAGGGGCTGCGGTCCTCGCCGCAGGCATTCCCCCATGTCACCGGCGGGTACACCGATGGCTTTGCAGCTCACCGTAGTTTCGGGAGTACTGGGCCAAGACGTACTCCTCCTGCGGTAACGGTGTCTATCTGTGCCGACGCGACATCAGGGCCTGTGATGACCGGGGAGCACCGTTGTGTTCTCCCGGCGGCCCGCCAACTTGTGCCGTCCACGCTGATCAGCCGAGCCGGAGCTTGGGCGACGGCCAGCGGGCCGGTGGCGTCAGATGGTTCAGGGGTTCTCGTGGACCTGAGTGTTCTGGGCGGCCGCGATCTTCCAGAGACCTTCTTCCTTGGCGAGGATGTAGAAGGGACGTCCTTCGGGGCCGTCGGCGCGAGTGCCATCAGAGTTGAGGAGCACCTGATGGACGTTGACAGCGGCCACGTCCGGGCGGATGAAGAGGATCCGAACCGGAGTGTAGGCAGCGGTTCCATGCCGGGTGGAGCCCGGAAGGACCTGGGCGGTGAAGTCGTGGATGGTCTGCCAGCCGGAAAGGCGCTTGCCGTGCCCGGTCGTCCAGACCGGGTCCGCCTTACGGAACAGACTGAGAAAAGCCTCGACCTTCTCGTTCTGCTGGGCTTCCTGAACCGCGGCCACCAGGCCGACGATCGCGTCCACGTCATTCTGAGGGTCGTCGGCAACGCCGAAGATCTCAAGACTCATTATCGCTCCTTCGAATACCGGTCGGGCGAGACCGTTGTGATGACCGTAGAACCTCGACTTAGCTTGATGGCAAGCCTGGATTGAACCGTGCTCGCCCAAGACGGGTGGGGCCGTATCAAGACCCCCTTCCTCATTGGTGAGGTCTCCCCGCGCCATGGCGAAGGCCGTCTGAACCCGGTTTCCCGATAGAAGCAATCAAGATCGAGTTACACCGTTCACTGGACCCGCGAGCGGACCTCCGGTGGGATGACATCGGCCCGCTGCGAGCCTCACCTGTGGTCGCGGAGGAAGGCGGAGATGCCAGTGCGGGTTGGGTAATTGGGCAGGGGCGACGGCTCGCCCTGGAGGAACGCTGTGATGACGGCGGCGGCGCGCTCGTTGTTGTCGTCGAGGCCGTTCCACAGGCGGTGTCCGACGCCGGGCATGTATTGGGTTCGCTCGATGGCGGAGCCGGCGGCGAGGATGCTGGTCTGCCATTGGCGTGTCTGTGAGGAGCATTCGGCGATCATCAGCATCGCGGGGGTCCGGGAGCGGCTCAGCCCGGGAACGATAGAGGGTGAGTCTTTGATCGTCTGCTGGATCCGTAGGCTGGCGGCGGCGTTGAAGGAGAAGTTCTCCGCAGTGTCCTCGGTGGGGATGCGGCCGGCGTCGCGCGCGCAGTAGGCGGAGGCGGTGTCGCTGCCGAGATCGGCGGCCTTGAAGGCGTTGACGCCTTCGGCCTGCGTGATCAGGCCGGTGTCGGGCGGCAGGAGCCCGAGTTGGATGAGGCCGAGCGCGACGGCGTACCGGGGGACGTGTGTCGCCCGCCCTCCGGTCGGGGCCGGGGCGAGGCCACGCGCGGACGGTCGCCCTTGTTGCCCGCTGGTCAGTGCGGTGGGGCCGTCCATGGGGCCGGGTTCGGCGATGATCGCCCGGTGCACGCGGGCGGCGGTGTCGGGGGTGGCCAGGGCCCGGGTGAGCACGATCGCGCCCGCGGAGAATCCGAGGATGTCGGCCGGGCCCTTGTCCAGGCGGTCGATGAAGGCAGCGAGGTCGCGCACGGACCTGGAGATTGTGTACTGCTCCATGGGCAGCAGGTCGCTCCGCCCGCCGCCGGGGTGCTCGTAGGCGTACACGTCGTAGCCCTGTCCGGCCAGGAGCCGCAGGAAGCGGTGGTCGAGCACGGAGATGGAGCGGACGGGCCCGCCGTGGAGGTAGACGAGCGGCGTGGGACGGCGGGGGGCGCCGACGGGGGGATAGTGGTAGACCGCGACCCGGCTTCCCGTGCTCAGGCTCCAGTGCCCCATCGCGACGAAGGGCAGGTCAGGCGGGTACTGCCGAGTCGTGGGAACGGTGGGGACGCAGATTGACGCGGTGAGCGCCGCGGCGGCGACCACCGGGACGAAGGGCCACAGCCGGCCCGGCCAGGTACGGCCCCGGCCGCGCCATAGCGCGGCGACGATGCCGACTGCGAAGGCGGTCAGCCAGGCGGCGAGCCCGGAGCGCGCGCCGTCCGTCACTACGACGAGGGCGAGAAACAGCCCGGCCAGCCCCACGACGGCGAGCAGGACCAGGATCAGACGGCCGAGAAGGCGGATGGCGACGGGAAGAGACATATAAATTTCCAAACGCTGTTTCAAAACGATGTTTGGAAACACTACCAGCTCGGCTAGGCTGGTCGTCGTGGGAAGGCCGAGAACGAACGACGACACCGTGAAGGACCGCCTCATCGAGTCCGCGACCGAGATGTTCGCCACCCGTCCACGGGAGTCGATCACCATTCGAGCCCTGGCCGCCGCCGCCGGGACCGCGACCGCCGCGGTCTACTCGCTGTTCGACGGCAAGGACGGGCTGATCGCCGAAGTGCGCAACAGGGCGGTCGCCGGGCTGTCCCGGGAACTGTCGGCGGCGCCGACCTCCGATGACCCCCTCGCCGACCTCTATGCGCTGGCGGTCGCGTACCGGCGATGGGGGCGCGAGCACCGCCACCTCTACACCGTGTTGTTCGGCGGCGTGCAGAGCTTCGACCCGTCCGGCGAAGTGGGCGCCGCAGATCCCGTCAGGCCGCTCATCGAGGCGATAGACCGCGCTCGATCGGCCTCCACACTCTCGGGTGACGCGACCTCGATCGCGCTCTCCCTCTGGGTGACCCTGCACGGTCTGGTGACGCTCGAACTGGCCGGGGCCCTCGACACCGCCACGGCCGAGGCCACCTTCCGCTCGGCGATCCCCGCCGCGCTGCGCGGCTGGGCAGCCTGACCTCATGTCGGCGCCTCGTCCCGGCCTGATCGGTCACCAGAAGGACGAGGCGGTGCGCACCTGGCGCAAAGGTGCCGTCGGCGAGCGGCGCACCGCCTGGCTGCTGCGCCCCCTGGCCCGGCGCGGGTATGCGCTGCTGCACGACCGGGCCCTGCCCCGCAGCCGAAGCAATGTAGATCACATGGTGATCGGCCCCACCGGCATCTGGGTGGTCGATTCCAAGAACTGGAGCCGCAGCACGCGCGTCACCGGCCGCGGCGACGGTCAGGGCGGCGCGCACCAGCAGCCGCCGGCGGCGTCCTTCGGCCAGCAGTTCGCGGTAGCGGGCGTGAGCGGAGGCACCGGCGCCGCCGGAAGGCACAGGGCGAGGAGAAAACCGAGCGGTCATCGAGCGACCTTTCGACTACGGGAGCGAAAAGGAGCGGAGATGAGCACGAGCAGCGGATTTCACCGTAAATGCCGTCGGCGACAATTCCTGCCGGACGGGTGGAGGCGTGTCCGGATGTGGCCACCCGGGAGCGGGAAACAACACCGGAAGCGCACCGCGGCCGCACCGCACACCGAGCGGCGGCGGCGGTGGCCTGGCCTGCCAGGCGACATTCCCTGCGCTGATCATGATCATGGAGGCTTTTTCATCCTCGGGTGACCTCGTAGTTCTGCAGGACGGCGATGGCCTTGCACAGGTGTCCGGCCTTGCTGGGACTGCAGCGGAGTCTGTTCAGGATGCGTCGGCTCTTGAGCTGGGCGTTGGCGCGCTCGCCGGGACCGCGGAGCCGAATGTGGGAGACGGGTTTGTTGCGGCCCTTGTGTGGCGTGACGACCGGGCCTTCGGCGCCCTGGTGGCCCTTGTCGGCGAGGGTGAGGATGCCGGCCCGTTCCAGTGCGCGCAGGATGCCCCGGATGCGGGCGGCGGTCAGGTCATGGGCTGTGCCCGGCAGGGCGCCGGAGGTGCAGAGGATCGTCCCGTCCGGGGAGGTGATGACCTCCGATGTTCATGCCGTGGGTGCGGTGTTTGGCTGAGTAGGAGGGCCGGTCGGCCCGCGCGGTTGGTGCGGATGGGCATGCCGTCCAGGACCGGGTAGTGCAGTTCGTTCTTCCTGGCCGTGTGCAGGGTCTGGTCGAGTTGGGGAGCGGGTCGACAGCAGGCGCACGGTTTCCTCGACGTAGCGCCAGGTGGTGGCTGCCGAGACGCCGAAGCCGGCGGCGGTCTCGGCGAATGTTTCGCCTTTCCGCAGGTAGGCGAGTACGAGCAGGGCTTGCTGGCCGGGGTTGAGCCGCAGCCAGGGGGTGCCGATCGTCTTGCGGTGTCGGCGGATGATGCCGGCCGTGTGGGTCAGTGTCGGACGCGACACATCGGCCGCGGCGCGGTAGAACAGCACCTGAAGCTCCTGGCTGTGACGGACGTGGTTGTGGTGATCAATCCGTCTACCGGGAGCTTCTCTGCATCATCAGGCGAACACCGTACCCGCGATCATGCTGTGATCAGCAGGCGTCCCGCCCGGGATGAAAAAGCCTCATTGTGGCCAATGACGGCAGAGCGATCAACGCCTTCTCGATTAATGTGAAGTGATTCAATGCGAATGCTCTACCGCGAAATCAACGCAAGCGATCTAAGGGGGGCGACGGTCGCGGACGTCCTCGTGAACGTCGAGGCATTTTTCGAGATAGTCGACGGATCCGAAGTGATCTACTCAGAGTCCTGCTTCCCTGTAGCAGAGCTGGCGCGCGAGCTTGCTCGCTGGGTATCGACGGGCGAGCCTCAAGCTCCGGACTTCTCCTTCTCATCACTTTCCTTTGAAGATCCGGGTGCGGTAAGAATTATCCGTGGCCAGTCCGGCTGGGCGGTGAGCTCAATCTTCACACCGGAACTGCAAAGTGATCCAATTTCATGGGGTGAGCTCGCCGCCTGTATCGATAAGTTCATTGCGAGTGTACGGCGCGATGTAATCAAGCTCGGGATTGTTCCGGACTTCATAGATCCGTAGCGCTGCGGGCGGCAGAGGGCGGAGTGATACTGCGGCTCTGCCAGCCAGGGCCGCAGCGTCCTCATGCTGTGCGACCAAGTGGCTGAAGACCGTCCGCGGGACGGCTGTGGCAATGGTCGGCGACGGCGGCGATGTTGGTCCAGCCGATCAGGTAGGCCAAGCCGATCCACCGAGTGACTGGGCGCTCCGGGATAGTCGATCCCGGCCCGGGGGGAGTGGGGCGCGGGTGACGGATGCGGTGCTTGAAATCGCATCCGCATCCGGAGCCTGCGGCCGCCTCCTCGCTGGGTGACTCTCGGTGCCCGCAGGCTCCGCACCACGCCACATCCCAGCGGGGCGGTGCGCGCGGCCAGGCGGTTACTGGTGCGAGTGGTGGGTGCGTGGAACGTGCGCATAGTTCTGGCCGGGCAGCGGGGTGACCTCGGCTGCGGCCACGTGTAGATCCGTCAGGACCGCGCGGCGCTTGTCGTCGCGTTCTCCCACGGTCAGCCGGGCCAGCTGCGCCCACCACGAGCCTCTGGCATGGCGCCAGCCGCGTAGCAGCACCACCTGGCCGGCGTAGGCGACCAGTGGCGGCAGCATCAGCAGGGCTCCCGGGCGGTGGGGGAGCTGGTCGTAGGGCTGGCCGTCGAGTTCGGCCACATCCGCATACGGCAGGCATCGCTCGATGATGGATGGTGCGTCCGTCACCGGGTCGGCGGGGATGATCCAGCACAGATGCGCCCACAGCTGACCCTCGAGAGGTTCGCGGCCGCGCAGGAACACCGGCCGCCTGCCGTACAGCACCAGCGGCGGCACCGGCAGCAGCGTGGAGGCGGGCATGCGCCGACTCTACCGTTTTATCGATCGCGTGTTCTATGCCGGGGCGGGCGTGTCGGCGGCCTCGGCCACATGCAGGCGCAAGGCCGTACGTACCCGGGGAAGCTGCCCGACGAGCTGGAACGCTGGTACGGCTACACCCTGGACGGCGGCCACTCCATCACGGTCCTGCCCGTGAGCAGATCGGCGAAGGCAGCCCACGGGACCACCTCCTCCCGGCACCGGTCAAGTCCGTGCTCCGCGCCGGCTGGCAGGTCCGCGAGGACGGGTTCGTGATGGCGGACCTGTCCTATGGCCGGGACCTGGGGCTCATCACCCAGCCGAGGGACGACGAGTACTGAAGCGAGCACGGTGAAGCCTCGGCCACCGAGACGGTCAGTGCTTCACCGGTCCGATCAAGCGCAAACGACACAGGATGCATCCGGCGTTTGCCGTGGCGGGGCGCGCATGGCACCTTAAGTCTCATTCCGATCGCGACCACACCCCGCATGCCGGGTGTGGTGCACGGAATCCGGGCGGTTGCTGCGTCGGCTGTCTGTCGGCCCCGCACTCGTGGGGGTGAGCCGAATTAGTGACAGCGGTAGCACGAACATCTCCAGTCCTCCCCACGCCTGCGCGCGAGGGCGGTGCAGCAAGCGCAGCAATTCCCGCTCTCTTGACGTTCGTCCGACCGATCCCCGGGTTGGTCCGGGCCGTCGGCGGCACCCTTCAGTCAAGATCAACAACTTTTCGGGGCTGCGACGCCAACGTCAGCACGGCCTCCTCCTTGGCCCCGGGGGGTAGGGGGTGACCAGGGCGGGAGCAAGGGAGTGTGCCCGGCCATGGCGGACTACGTCGGTGAGACCTCACCGGTGCCGCGATGCTGGGAAATGTAGTCCAGAGCCTCGCCCGGGTGCAGATCATCGATGCGCCGAGTTGCGCCAACTGGCGGCGGTTGCTGAGGAAGTCCACGTCGGTGGTGACGAAGACGTCGCCGCCGTGGTGCAGGTGGCACCACAGGGCCTGGACGTCCAGGAGCCGGTTGCGCCACTTGCGCTTGGTCTTCTCCGCATCCTGGCCGGGCGGTGCGAAGCGCAGCGCGTCCTGCAGCGCGAAGGACTGGGCAGGAAAGAGCACGGCGTGGATGCGCTCCATCAACGAGACGTCGTCCTCGCCTGCGAGCACCGCCTGCCCCAGATAGGCCACATCCAGAGTCATCGGCGCGGGCAGGATCTCCAGGTGGTCGAGCTGCAGCTGCTGCAGCCGCTGCTGGAACGTGGTGAAGGTGGGCGACGGGGGAGCGCCCCCCGGCTGGTTCTCCGAGGCGATGCAGGCCGTCAGGCGCAGGTCTACCGCCTTGGTCGCGTGGGCGGCCAGCAGACGGCGCAGCGCCGCGGCCGCCGGCTCGCCAACCGGCTCGTCGGCATCCTGCATGGATGTCTCAAAACCGGCACCGTCTATGACGAGGCAACCGCCTGGCACCACCACGCCGATCGCCTTGCCGCTTGACGCCCATAACCCCTGGAATGTCCCTAAGATCGATTTGTCTGGAGTGAGTCGCTCTGGATACCCAAGGCGACGGGGTGTGGCTGCTGGGATGTTGCCTCTGTCGTGGCTTCGAAAGAATTGCCGCCTCGCCGCCCTGGACGCCCTGGCCGCTGATTGAGATCTGATGCGAATCGTCGCTGTTTAGGGACCTGCCGGCGGGGTCGTCCATGGGGTTGACCTGCGAGAACAAAAGGCGGGCCGAGTGACGGCAGCGGATGTGTGGGTGGGGATCGACGCGGGCAAGACCAGCCACCACGCGGCGGCGATTGACGCCGGTGGCAAGAAGCTGTGGTCGGTCAAGGTCGGCAACGGTCAACGTCAGCTGCGGGTCGCGGACCATGCGGGCGGCGGCGCTGTGGCGAAGGTCGTGAAGCGTCCAGTCCGCACCGGAGGCAGCGTTCACCCGCTCGAACATGCGGTGTGCACCGTGGTAGGTCAGCGGCCGGATCGGCCGCCGCAGCGTCCACCAGACCGGCTGCGTCCGGCCGCGCGGCACCAGACCGTGCAGCCCGGTCTGGTAGAGCCGCAGCCACACGAACGCGTCCGACGACGCCGGTACCTGCTGCCGCCCCGAGAATCCCTTCCGCACGACGCTGATCAGCTGCTGGCCCGGGTCGACGTCGCACTGACGCAGGCTGATCAGCTCCGAGACCCGGACTCCGCTGGATATCCAGAATGTGATCAGCGCTCGATCGCGGTTCGACGGCAGCGCCGCGAACAGCGTGTTGAACCACTCGTCCGGGATCGAGCGCGGGATCCGGTGCGGAACCGTGGGCCGATAGCGGCCCGTCCGCTCCGGAGCCCAGGCGTCCATCGGGTTGTGGTGCGCGTGCGCGCGGCCGGAGCGACGCGCCAGGTCCAGTGGGAACGGGTTCAGCAGCGGCCCGGATCCGGCATCGCGGTGCAGGTCGTAGAACCGGCGCAGTACCGTCTCGCCGTGGGCAACGGTCGACGGGGCATAGCCGGGCCCCGGTGTCGGCTTCCCGGTCACCGGGTTCGGGGCTCCGACGGTCCGGGCTGGCCGCCGCTTGGCCGCGGTCGCTCGCGGCTTGACCGTCAGCTGGAGCCAGCAGCTGAAATCCCGGGCGTCCACACGCGTCGCCCGATCCCAGGACACGTCGACGGCGTGCAGAAACCGCCACCACCGCAGCAGGTCCATGCCGTAGGAGCGGACCGTCGCCGCTGCCTTCCCGGCCGCCAGCAGCTCCTGGAAGAACATCGCGACCGGCTCCACCGCGACACCGTCGGCGTCGACCAGCCGATAGGGCTCGTACCGGTCGCCGGTCTCCACCAGCCGACCCCACCGAGGAACCGTCAGCCTCGACAGATCCCGCTCGGGAACACGATCGTCCATCACGACCGCAGACCGTACTGCGCGATAGCCGAACCCGTGCCCTGAACTGCACAATCAGCGTGCTTCGTTCAGTCAACGGGGCGCTGACCGTGTAACGGCGGGCGTCGAACCCGCCTTCGTGCAGGTGCCGCCAGGAGTGGCGGCACCCACGACTCGGCGGAGGCGGCTGCCATCATGGTAACCACCCAGCCCGTACAGGGTATGGGCACGGGCTGGAGGCGGAGGAGCGAACCGCGGACCGCCGCCAAGACCGACTGGTCGCTTCAGCTTCAGCGGTCTCGTTCTGACAGCCGCAACCACAGATCCGGTGGGCCGGTGACGGCCCGCGCGTCGGGTACTCGCAGTCCCGCCGCGGCACAGCAATAGGCTACGGCCTGGTCCTGGTATAGGTACTCGGCGAGAATCTCGTCGGCCGTCAGGTGTCCACCGGCGTCGCCGCCGCCGGGATGTGTGTCCGAGTCATCGAGGACGCCGTTGCGACTCACGGCTCCCTGGTTACCGCTCTTCGGATTGGCGAACATGCTGTAGCAGACCGTTCCCACCGACAGCGGCAGGGTCACTTCGGGGGTGGAGGGGGCGTATCCCCATGGCTGGGTGACGACGCATCCGCCGGGAACGTCGGTGATTCCAACTATTTTCAGACTGGCATCGGGGTCGGACCACGGATCACTCAGGACAGCCTCGGTATCGGCGTCGTCGACCGGCCGGGCTTCCAGCCGTCGGGCGGCCTCGGCTGCGGTGATGTTCGCCACGCACGCCACGCCCAGATTGTCTTCGCCCGCTTCCCCCAGTGCGGCGATCAGGCGTCGTGCCTCCGCGGCCGTTGCGGCCTCGGCGGGCGACAGGCCGGGGTACCCTGCGGGGATCGGAAACAGGTCGGGTGCCGGACCGGCAAGGGCGAGCCGTCCAGGAGACCATCCGGCCATCATGGGCCGCCATGGGTCCGCTCCGGCGGCGGCCAAGGCGCGGGCATTGTCCAGGCGGTGGGCGAAGACCGCTACCCATAGGGCGGTCCGGTCGTCGTGCTCGGCATCCACATCGTTGACGCGGCGAGCCAGCTCGGTCACCGTCTCAGGAGTTCCCCATTCTGCTGCGAGGTGCAACGGCTTCCCGTCGTAGCTGCCGAAGGCATAGACGCCCGAGTTCGGGTCGGCGCCCGCTTCCAGCCTGGCACGAACCGCCTCGAGATCAGCCCAGCCGCGCCCGCTGATGCCAGACCATCCCACTGGCCCGGAACCTCTCATGACGCTCCTCGGATTGACGTTTCATGGACAGGACGATTATGCCGTATCCGAACTGGCCGCTGATTTGCCCCGGCCCTCTGCCGAGCGGGCAGAGGGCCGGGGCCGGTTTCAGCTTCTGGTTTTCACCAGGAACGGATCCTTGTCGTCGATTCTATTTCTCGAATAGAAGGCATTGAGCCATACCCATCCGTGCTTATTGTTGTGCACTTTATTGACAGGCTTGACGGAATAATCGTAATTGAGTGATGCGGCCCCTTCGTATGTGCTGGCAAAGGGAAATTCATCGCACTCCAGACTAGCGGCAGTGTAGTGCTGCTTCCCTCTTAGAGCGGGATTTTGATCCCAGTAATACAGGTCACATTCACCCTTTGTATAAAAGCCGTTAACATTCCTTCTCCAGCTGAATATCTTCCGGTTTTCATGCTGCTTCCCCTTGTCTTTGAGGAAGGTTAGCGGCTGCCCGGGACGGTCGGCACTACCTGGAATGTTCTTGGGCTGACGATTGCCGTTCGCGTCCAGCAGATACGGCCAGGTGTTTTTGTTCCTCGCCGGATCTAGCGCCTCGGCGATGTGGTCGATCACTTCGTCCATTGGTTTTCCGGCCGCCACCGCAGCGCTTTTCGACATGGTGAACACGGGAGTGATGTTGAAAATGCAGCCGCCGGTGTGCACTCCATAAGTGCTGTTCGCCGCAGCCGAGGCCGATGCCTTTAGGCTGCTTTGGATGCCCTCATCATTATCGGGGATGATCTCATTGTCGCCGAGAGTGAGCTCGTCACACCTGACGGTCGGGGCGTAAGCAACGCTGGGGCCGCCACAGACGCGGGCCGTACCGATAATTTTTCCTACGTCACGGCCCTGGTCGTCGAAACAGCCGGTGTTCCACAGCGGGATCGCCGCCGTGCCCCAGCTCTCGTCCTCGATGCCGTCGTCCCATTCATCCAGAGTGTTGTACAGCCGGGGACGGAGCGTGCAGGTGTTGACAAGGTCGCTGTCGGTGCTATCGGAGATAAAACGGAAGTAGGTGTCGCCGTTGGCCTTGAACTTGGCAATGCTGTCCCGGAACGTCCAGATGTCCTCTGCATACTCCCTCCAGCCCTTCGCCTTCATCTCATTGATAGTGGCGGAGGTGGGCCTACAGGTGGAGCCACTCTCACCCTTCGAGCTGATCACCAGGCCGATCCGGTACTCATCGAGTTTGTCGGCTGGAATCACTTCGCCATCGTCATAGGCGACGATGTTCTGCAGCCGGGTGAACAACGAGATCGTCTGCGGAGTCACCCCCGTTCCGTTGACAATACCCACACCGTTGGCGGTTCCTAGATAGGTGTGGTAAACAGTCGTGGCCTCCACCAAGTAGCCGTCCTCCACCTGCGGTCGAACGTTCTCTCCCCTCTTGATGTATTCGCCGACGCCTATAATCTTGCTCCAGCAGGCGTTGTATCGGGTGGACTTCTGCCATCCGAAGCTGGCATTCGGCATACTCGAGTTCCGGCGCACGGCCGTGCAGTCTTCAAGACTCATGTGCTTATAGTCGAAGCCAGTGGCCTGGACAGTGGCGGCCTTCGCCTCCGCTGCGACCTTGGCCTGGCTACCGTCGCTGAGGTCCACCTTGACCTGCTGCCAGTCCGACCACGGCGAAGCAGTGCCAGCCGAGGTGACGCGAGCACGCCACTGCACCTGCCATCCGTCGTTCAGCTTCCCGTCGGGCAGTTGAACGATTCCCACAGATCCAGCGGAAACGTCGGCGGTCTCGGACCAGATCAAATCCTTGCCCTGCGAAGGTCTCTTCGGATCATGGGCGACCTCGACTTCCACTGTGGGGCGCCGCTTCAGCGGGTCTGAGACCTTGACCATCAGTTCCGGGGTCGTGGTCGGTACGACCACCGTGCCGTCTTTACGCTTCAGCGAGCGGGTCCACAGCTTGCTCACCAACGGCTTGGCATCGGCCAGCGCGGTAGCGGTTCGCGCGTCCGACCGGCGTTGTGCCACTCCCATGCCATTGGAGAAGCCCCATACATAGGGCTCGGCCATGGTGTTGCCGACGGCGTCCTTGGCTCCGCTGGCCGTCGCCTCGTAGTACCAGGAATGCAAGGGTTCGTTCGGGGTGAATGTCAGCACCGTGTTGCCGACGTCCATCGTTACGGTGCCCGGGACTTCTTTCTTGAACATCAGGTCCGTCAAAGTGAACCCGACGCCGGTCACCGGCTCGCTGAAGGTCACCTTCACCTGGTCGTGGTCCGCCGCGTTTTCAGCCAAGTTAGCCGGGACAACCTCCAGCACCGTCGGCGGTATCGCATCTGACCCTGAGGTGGGAGTGGCTGTGGGGGTCGGGTCGGGACCAGCGGTGTCGGTGTAGGTCACCTTCAACACTGGTGGGTGAGCATTGGGCTCGCTGTTTTCCGATGCGTTGAACCCGCGGTCGTACATAGGTACCGAGGCTGATTCATCGACCCCGCGCAACAGCAGGCCGTGGTTGGGCTGTCCTGCTGCCCAACCTTGCATGATGCTGGTGACGGGCCAACTCCAGGCAACATCACTCGGCGGTGCGGAAGAGTCGGTGCACCCACCCGGGTCCTTGGCGATCGTCTCGCCACTGGTAACGGTCGTGGGCTGATTGCTCCACTGCAAGGTCTCAGCGTTCCAGGCGGCGGTGACCTTCTGGGCCTTGATGCCCGAGTTACTGGTGCCGCACCCATAGGAGCCACCTGCGAAATTCCACAGCTCCAGCCGGGCATCAGTGATCGTCTTACCTGCTAGGGCGGAGACATCGAATGTCAGATACGATCGGTTGAGGCTCAGTATTCCGCCGCCGTAGTCGTAGGTACCAGCCCACAACGTACTCCCACCTGGGTCAGAGGTTCCGAAGCTGTCGATCGTGGCATCGGTCTGTACCGGCAATGAGATCGTTTTCGAGACTATTTGTGCAGTCGTGAACGACCACGTGTGCGGCTCGGCCATGACATTGCCCGCCGCATCCTTGGCCCCGCTCACCTCGGCGGTGTACCTCACACTGTTAGCCAGCGGCTGCTGAGGAGTGAAGGTCACCACCTTGTTGTCGGCGTCCATCTCCGCAGTGCCGGTGATCCCCGCGCCCTGGGCATCCTTGACGGTGATCTGCGCCTCCGACACGGCCTCACTGAAGGTGGCCTTCACGAGCGCATCGACACGCGCATCGACGGCATCCTTGACGGGGCTCGTCTCACTCACCGTGGGCGCCGTGGTGTCCGGTGCTGCCGTGGTGAACGACCACGTGTGCGGCTCGGCCATGACATTGCCCGCCGCATCCTTGGCCCCGCTCACCTCGGCGGTGTACCTCACACTGTTAGCCAGCGGCTGCTGAGGAGTGAAGGTCACCACCTTGTTGTCGGCGTCCATCTCCGCAGTGCCGGTGATCCCCGCGCCCTGGGCGTCTTTGATCGTGACCTGCGCGTCGGACACGGCTTCGCTGAAGGTCACTCGTACAGGTGCACCGACCGGCACGTCGGTAGCGTCCTTGGCCGGATCGGTCCCGCTCACCATCGGAGCGGTCGTGTCCGGCCCTGTTGTATTGAAGGACCACGAATGGGGGGACATGACGTTTTCCCACAGGTCCGTCGCGCCGCTGACGGTCGCGGTGTAGACGGTACTGGCACGCAGCGGCTGACTGAGTGCGAAGGTGAGGGTGGCGCTGCCGTACTCAGCGACTTCGTTGGCCGTGGCGGTCACGACCCCGCCGTCGGCGTCCTTCAGGACAAGGTCCGCATCCGTTACATCCTCATTGAAGGTGACGGTGACGCCGGCGTCGGTCGGCACGTCGCCTGCAGCATCAGCCGGAGTGGTCTCGATAACGGACGGCGCGGTAATGTCACCGACGCCAGGATTGGCGGGTGGCTCTTGGCTCTCCCCCTCCAGCGGCAGCAGATCAGCAATAGCGGTGTCGGATTCCGCGTAGCGCTGGCGTTCAATCACATTCAGTTGCTCGGTAGTGAGGACGCTGTGGTCCGGGGTGGCCAGCAAGACTTCCTGCATCGCCACCGCCTCGCTATAAGTGGGGAGTGACGTCAAGTCTCCGTTGGTGCTGAACACCACCCTGACGCGTTCCGCAGGCTCGAAGTCGACTGTGAGCTTGGGCGGGTGGGCACCTGCACTGCAGCAGGTGTACTCCTGCGTGCGGTAGCGGCGCCAGTTGGTGATGTCGGACTCGTTGGCAGCGGCGAGCTGGAAACCGTAGTTCGGCTGACCATCAACCCAAGCCTGGACGATCTGGTTGACGGAATGAATCAGATCCCACTCTTTACCAGCCCAGCTGGCCGCACCGCTGGTGCAGTTGGGGCTGTAGGCGGCGTACTCGACGTCCTGGCCTGCGGTGGTGACCGACGGCTGGCTGGTCCACTGCATGGTCATCTCATCCCACGGTGAGGTGACCCGGCGGGCGACGATGCCAGAGCCGACGGACCCGCCGCAGTCGTTGGACAGGTGGTTCCACAGGACCAGGTCGGCGTTCTGGACCTTCGCTCCCCTCAGCCCTTCGGAGATGTTGGGAAAGCGGATGTAGCTGCGCCAGCGCACGGCGCCGCTGTTGGATTTACCGACCAGGATCCGGTCGAGGTTGAAGTTGTTCCAGCTGTCGTAATAGGCATCGTTATTGACGAACGTGTCCTCCCCGCCCCTCGGGGAAGTACAGGGGGTGCGTCCGATGGCGCATTCCCACCAGTCGGAGTCGGCGGCCGAGAGCGTCACCGGGTAAGTGACCGCCGGGTCGGCCAGGAACGCCGCATCGGGGGTGTACACCAGTGTGGAGCCGTCGACGTCGAGGGTGACGGCGGCCTTGCCAACCTTGCCGGCATCGATCGGCGCGTTGGCGTCCACAGCGGTGGCGTCCAGCAGTGGCACCGGCCGTATGTCGAGAAGCTGCTTGCCGTCTTGGTCCAGCACAGTAGGCTGCCCGGTGGCGTTCTTGCCAAAAGACCGGCCCTTGGGCAGGTCCACCGGCACACGGAAAGTCACCGGGCCACTCGGCCGCTCCCGAATCACGATCTTCTGCCGGAAACCGGTGGGGGTCGTGGCGACCACCAGGTCTGTGTTTTTGCCGTAAGCGGACCGGTAGGTGGCCGTGTTACCAGCGAGCTTGGGTTTGGGCAGCTTGCCACCCGGAGCTGCGATCTCGGCGGTGCCCTGGGCGGTCTTGCTCTTCAGCACGGTGGTGTCCGCACCCGCCGACAGGATCAGCTCGCCCTCGACAGCCTTGGGCTTGATGATGTTGTCTTGCTGCACCAGCGTGGTGTCGATCGGGGTGAATCCCTCACCCTTGGCCTTCTTGACACGCACAGGCTCCGTGTACAGCTCGGCCCGCAGGGTCTTGCCGTCGGGATTGGCGAACAGCGTCGAGGTCTCGGTATTACGTTCGGGGATCTCCACCCGCTCGCTGGTCTCGCGAGCTTTCTTCTTGGCCGCCTCCACCGTCTCGTCCACGACGGGCTCTCCCCCCTTCGGAGCGGGAGGGGCGGAGGTCTGAGTGGTGGCCGGTGTGGGGTCCTGCTCGGCCCAGGACGGGACCGCGCTCAGACTGACGACCATGGTCACGGTCAGGATCGCGGCGGTGGCGTTCGCCAAACGGCGTCTACGCCTTCGAGGACTGGAGGAGAGCGGTAAGGGCTCTCCACTTCCTGTCGTTAAGGTCACTCAGGTCTCCTGCATACATACAAGTGGCCCACGCTAAAGCTCAGGGCATACGAACACATGTTCGACTTCTCGAAGATATCAGTAAATTTACACAAAGAAAGATCCCTGATCAAACTGACTCTTGTGATCAAATTAACCAACGACCTGCAGGAGCGCCGGCAAGGGAGGTGGCAGCGCACGGCGCCGCTGCATCGAGAGTTGGACTGCACGTCTTAGGGTCTGTCCGGCGGATCATTCCGGGCACGCCCGCTACGGCTGCGCTGTCGTGGGCCTCAGCAGTCACGCGAACGACGGCCACCGGTTGGCGGCCCACTCCCGCCAGCCCGCCCAGCCGGGCGGCGGGCCGGCGGCCCCGCGGCCCTCCAGCTCCGCCGCGTCGGGCTCCTCGAAGTGCGCCTGCCCGTGCAGGATGTCGGCCTCGGACATTGGCAACGTTTCCTCGGGGGTGGTCGCCCAGCGATGGGCGATACGGGCGCGTTGGGTCGCGTGGTCTACTGGCAGGTAGACCATGCGGAAGCACGCGTCCTCGGCCTCCACCAGCCAGCGGATCGCAGACCGTTCGTCCCGTGACCAGCAGCCGTAGTCCATGACGACGTTGGTGCTCAGCTTGACCGCCTCCAAGGCGAGCCAGAGCATGCGTCCTTCCAGCACGTCGCGCTTCCCGTCCGCCTCCGCCTCGCCGAACAGGGCAATCATCCAGTCGTCGGGCGTCAGGCGCAGCGCGCCGTGCTCCGCAGCGAGCTGCCGAGCCCTCGTGGTCTTTCCGGCCCCTGGCAGGCCGACCATCAGGAACAACGTGGTCACACCCAGATCGTGGCAGGGAAGCCAATCAGACGACCACCGCTTTATCTGCTCGCCCACGGACTGAGCCACAGACGGATGGAGGCCACGGTGACGGTGCCGTGGAAGACGTAGGCGCGCTTGTCGTAGCGCGTGGCCACGGCGCGGGAGTGCTTGAGCCGGTTGATCGTGCGCTCGACCTCGTTTCGGCGCCCGTACTTCTTCTTGTCGAAGCCCGCGGGTCGACCTCCTCGACTTCCTCGGCGTCGACGGTTGGCCCGCTGGTCCTTCGGTTCCGGGATGGTGTGCTTGATCTGGCGTCTGCGCAGGTAGCAGCGGTTACGGTGGGAGCTGTACGCCTTGTCCCCGCCCAAGTGGTCAGGGCGGGTACGTGGATGACCACCGCCGAGGCGCTTGACCTGGATGCGTTCGAGGACCGGGATCAGCTGTGGGCTGTCGCCCCACTGACCAGGGGTGATCAGCAGTGCCAGCGGGCGGAGGCCGCCTTCTCCGGCAAGGTGGAGTTTGCAGGTCAGACCGCCTCGCGAACGGCCGAGTCCTTCGTCGGGACGGTGCTGTCGAGGCGTTGATCTTCTCTTCGGCACCCGCGGCGTTCTGCGCGGTGCCCCAGCCGCGTGCTGGTGCGCCCGGCACGAGGTGGAATCCACGCTCACCATGCTCCAGTCAACCTGCGCTTGGTCGTCTGCGTGTGCCTGGATCGCCTGAAGGATTCTCTCCCAGGTGCCATCCGCCGACCATCGGCGATGGCGCTCATAGACCGTCTTCCAGCTCCCGAACCGGCTTGGCAGATCTCGCCATGGGACACCCGTGCGGACCCTGAACAAGATCCCGTTGATCACCTTGCGGTGATCAGCCCAGCGTCCTCCCCGGAGACCGGACTTCGGCAGATGCGGCGCAAGTCGCGCCCACTCTTGATGTGTCAGATCGCCCCGCCCCATGACCGGAACAATGACCCAACATGGCGCTTCACATGATCTGCCGGACAGGCCCTAGATGCCGAGACGCGCTTCGAGCCCGGCCCGCAAGGACAATGCCGTTTAGTTAACGATCACGCCTCGGACCTGGGCTTACCGAGGGAGGAGGGCGACGGTGGGCGGGCCGGTGTACCGGATGCCCTTGTCGGAGAGGCGACGTTCGCGGTAGCTGCTGCGTCGGGTGCGCTTGACAGCTCGGGGGTAGCTGCGGTGACGGCGGGCGGGGTTACGGTTTCGAGGTCGGCCGACCCGCAGGACGGTGCGCATCCAGAGGCCGTCGTGGGGCTCAGGGGGGAAAGGCCGCTCGGCCGGTGACCGATCGGCGCACGATGCGGACCATGGCCAGGAACTTGATCCGATCGGGGTCGACCCCGGCGGTGGTGGCCGCGACACAGATCAGCGTCGCGAGGGCCCAGTGGGTGAGGAGGTAGGCCCAGATCTCCTGCCGGACCAGAACCGGGGTCCGGGACCGCAGAATCCTGCCGGGCCTGCGCAGATAGGTCTTCAACTGATCGAACCCGGTTTCGGCCTCCCACCGCTCGTGGTAGCAGGAGGCCAGCTGCTCGGCGGTCGCATCGGCCGGGTCGAGGATGGTGGTGATCAGCCTGATGTGGTCGCCCTTGCGGTCGGGCACGGTGTAGTCGACCACGCGGACGATACCGCCCGGTCGGGATCGAGAGGCCGGCCCTGGCAGGCGTCCTTACGCAGCCGATCCTTCTGTGACCAGTGCAGGCCCACCGCAGGGTTGGTGATGACCGCGAGCCAGGACCCGTCATCCAGGTCCCGCAGCCAATACGGCCGCAGCCCGGCCTGCACTCGCCATACAAGCTGAGCACCGGGCTGCCGACCTCGGTCAAAACTACCAGTCCCCCGGCCACCGCCGGCACCGCGACCACCGCGACCACCGCGATGACCACCACCACCGAGATCGACAACGCCTACAACCTTCCAGTTGCTGCGATCGACGCCGCCGGAGCCCGCACCGACCTGACCTACGACGCCCTCGGCCGGCTGAACAAGGTGTGGCTGCCCAACCGAAGCAAAGCCAGCGGCCAAAGCGCCAGCACCGAATACAGCTACAGCATCCAGGCCAACACGATCGTCGCCGTCGGCAGCCGCACCCTCGGCCAGGACGGCGCCTACACCCCGTGGAGCTACAGCCTGTTGGACGGGCTGCTGCGCCCGCGCCAGAGCCAGGCCCCCGGGCCGAACGGCGGCCGGCTGCTGACTGACACCCTCTACAACAGCCTCGGCAAAACCGACCGCAGCTACGCCCCCTACTACGCCACCGGCGCGCCCGAACCATCACTGTTCAAGGTCACCGAGGGGGTGGAGTCCCAGGTCGCCTACACCTACGACGGCCTGGGCCGCGTCACCGTCGAGCGATTGCTGACCGGCAACGGCACCGGCGAAGAGAAATGGCGCACCACCACTCGCTACGGCGGTGACCGCACCCACATCGACCCGCCCGCCGGCGCCACCCCGACCACCACCATCACCGACGCCCGCGGCCAGGTGATCGAGGCCCGCCAGTACAAGGGCGATGCCCCGACCGGTGCCTACGACGTAATCACCTACGACTACACGCCGTTCGGGCAATTGTCTAAAGTCACCGACGGAGCCAGCAACGCCTGGAGCTACAGCTACGACCAGCGCGGCCGAAAGATCCAAGAAGCCGACTCCGACAAGGGCACCACCTCCTACACCTACGACAACCTCGACCGCCGCATCACCAGCACCGACGCCCGCGGCACGACCATCCACACCACCTACGACGGCCTGGGCCGCACCACCCACACCCGCCAGGGCTCGGCCACCGGCACGCTGCTGACCCAGTTCGTCTACGACACTGTGCGCAAGGGACAGCTCACCTCGGCCACCCGCTACGTCGCCGGGCAGGCCTACACCTCCACCGTCAACATCTACGACAACCTCAACCGGGCTGTACGCAGCACAGTCACCATCCCGACCGCCGAAACCGGCCTGGCTGGCTCCTATCAGTTCAACACCGCCTACAACCTCGACGGCACGGTGCAGTCCACCAGCTACCCGGCTGCCGGCGGCCTGGCCGCCGAAGTGGTCACCTACGGCTACGACGAGCTGGCCCGCCCCACCACCACCGGCTCGAACCTGGCCACCTACGTCACCCGCACCCAGTACGGGCTGACCGGAAAAACCGAGCAGTACGAAGTCGGCACCACCGCAGGCAAGAAGGCCTGGTTCACCTACCTGTATGAGTACGGCACCCAGCGCCTGGCCACCTCCCGCGTCGACCGCGAAGGCCAAGCCGGCATCGACCGCTCGGCCGGCTACACCTACGACCCAGCCGGCAACATCACCTCCATCGCCGACACCTCCCGCTCCGGTACCGACAACCAGTGCTTCACCTACGACTACCTGCGCCGCCTGACCGAAGCCTGGACCGAAGGTGACACCACCTGCTCGACCGCTCCAGCCGGTGACGCGGTCGGCGGCGTGCAGCCGTACTGGCACTCCTACACCTACGACACCACCGGTAACCGCACCAGCGAGATCCAGCACGGCATCGCCAGCACCGCCGACACCACCCGCACCTACACCTACCCCGCGCCCGGCCAAGGCCAGCACCGCCTGACCGGCGTTCAGCAAAGCGGCGCCACCGGAGAACGCACCGACACCTTCACCTACGACGCCACCGGCAACACCACCACCCGCACCCTCGGCGCCACCACCCAGACCCTCACCTGGAACGCCGAAGGACGCCTGGAAAAGGTCAGCGACGGCAGCAAAACCACCTCCTACCTCTACGACGCCACCGGCAGTCGGCTGATCCGGCGTGACGGCACCACCGTCACCCTGTACTTGCCGAACGGGCTAGAGCTGAAGAAGGCCACCGTGGTTTCGGCCACCCGCTACTACAACCACGCCGGCCAAGCCATCGCCATGCGCACCTCCACCGGAGGCGTGTCCTTCCTGGCCCCCGACCACCAGGGCACCGGTCAGCTGTCCATCAACGCCAACACCCAAAACGTCTCCCTACGCCGCACCTTGCCCTTCGGTGGCCTACGCGGCTCGAGCGGCCTGTGGCCCGGCGAGCGGGGATTCGTCGGCGGCACCAACGACAGCACCGGCCTGACCCACCTGGGCGCACGCGAATACGACCCGGCCACCGGCCGGTTCATCAGCGTCGACCCGATCATGGACCTGGCCGACCCCCAGCAGATCCACGGCTACACCTACGCCAACAACAACCCCGTCACCTTCTCCGACCCCACCGGACTGTTGCTGGACGGCGGCGCACAGTGCGGTATCTACTCCGCTTGCAACTCCGGTGACCCATGGCAGGAGGGCTACGGCCCCGACAGCGGCAGCAGCGAAGGCGGCGGAAGTGGTGCTGACGCTGGCAGTGTCACTGGCCCTGTCAACAGTGGAAGTGGCAGCCGCTCCACAGGCACCACGGCGCCGTCACCATCTCCTGCACCCGCTCCTTCCACGAATGCGCCTGTACCAGCTGCTCCGGTAGAGCCGATTCCTGTCGCGAGCCCGACTCCCAGCCCAAGCTCGGGAACAAACCCAGCTATCTACCCCATCCTGTGCAGGATTAGCCCTGAGTCGTGCAATACGACAATTCAAGACGCTGCGCACGCGCTTTTCGGTGGACTCGGCTTCGTCCCTCTAGTCGGAACTCCCGCCGACGTACTGGACGGTGTTACAAATCTTTCCGAGGGAAACTATGCGGAAGCAGCACTATCAGCTATCGGCATCATCCCATTTTTCGGAGATCTTATCACCGGAAAGAAGATCCTTAACAACGCCACAACAAACGCTGCTAGGGCTGGGCTTCGCAGAGACCTTGCGGTCGCAGAATCTGCCAACACCGCTCTGGAAAGCTTGAGGTCGACAGGCCAACTCCCCTCTAATTATGTGACGAAAAACCAAGCCAAATCCGCTGGCTGGGAAAGTGGGAAAGCCCTAGGGAATTACGTCCCAAACGGTCGAATCGGTGGAGATGCATTCAATGACCCGGCTTCCGTTGGCTTGCCGGTGGCCGCAGGCCGTACATGGAGAGAGGCGGATATCGGTCTCACGTCGTCGCGAAGTCGCGCCGAGCAGCCGGGTGCACGGCTACTCTACTCTGATGACGGACTAGCATATATAACTACAGACCATTACAAAACGTTCTATCAATTGCCAGACTGGAAATAAGGCATAGTTTAGACGTTGGTCAGATAGCAGGGATCAAGCGAGGTATAAGAACGACCAAACCTCGTTCAAACACAAGTTAGCCGAATGTCTGGGATGAAAACCATCCCAGACATTCGGCTAACTTGCGATAGGAGAGACGTACAAAAAATAACAAATCACCTCCTAGCTGGAGTGGAAGTGTGCCAAGAGAGGGCCCTTGGTGTATCATTATGAGATGGAAGAAGATGCATACATGGAGCTCGAGGGGGCCGAATATGTCAAGGCTGCAGACTCATTTCGCAGTAAATTTCATTTTCACCCTAGCTATTATTCAGAAGAATGGCCAAGCATTCGAGAGCCGAAGCCCTCGTTTACGTGGAGCTTGCTTGAGATTATGAATGATCCCATAGAAGAAAGCATGGAAGGAGTGAAAGTTTCCCGTCTTCAGTCGATGATCGAGCAGGGGATATCCGTATGTACGCCACCGGGAGGCTGGGTCTACTCTATAGATTGGTATCATGAGGCTATACGGTTTCAACCGCGCTCTGTCGGAGGCTCAGGACAACGTCGATGGCCTGGATCCATATTCCCAGATGGTGACTATTACATTTACGTCTCGGAAGACTTGAGCTTCGGGACCTTTGCGCATCCTTGGGAGAAAACGCTATGCATATTCGGCGGAGAGCTAATCTCGCTAGTCTACGAAGGTGTAACTGCTATTGTTGGAAGCCCTGTTCGTAGAGATGGGCACCACATCGTTGATGCCGAGTAACCCCAGAGAACCGGACCGAGGATTGCCCACTAAGCTTCACTTTTAACCCGTGATGGGGCGTCAGGCAGCCTGGTTGGTCGTTTTGATGGCCGGATGACGGGCAGCAGGGCCGCGAGTGGTGCCACACGGACGGCCTGGAGAGCGCCCGCAGGGTTGAGGTGCGCTGGCGGGAGTACCGACCTCCGCATGAACAGAGCGAAATCCACACCGTACACGCCCCGGGGTCAATCGGTGAGCCGGTAACAGTTTCTCCCAGGGCAGGCGTAGATCGGTGACGATGACGCGGGCCAGGCGCAGCTGGGTGTAGGCGGCGATGATGAGCCAGGTCCAGCGCTCGGCTTGCTCGGGAGTGCGGGGCCGGGGCAAGGTCCAGCCAATGCCGTTTAGATAGATCATCTGGGCGGCAGGGCACCTCGGGTGGTGGGCACGAGTCGGACGGTGGGTGGCCCGGCGTGGCGGGTGCCCTTGTCGGAGGGGCGTCGTTCGCGGTAGCTGCTTTTTCTGGGGCGCTTGACGGCTCGGGGGTATTGAGTCGATCATAAGTTTTGGTACTTGCCGGGGGCGGTGAAAGATCGCGTTCTGGTGGGGTCATGCTGGGAGAATGGCCAGGAAAGGTCGCAGAGCGACGTTCGAGGAGAAGGTCTTCGCCCTGAGGCTGCTGGAGCAGGGCATGTCCCCGGATCGGGTGGCCGAGGCACTGGACGTGGGCCGCGAATCGATCTTCCGGTGGAAGCGCCAGGCGCGCACCGGCGGCAGTGAGGCGCTGCGGATCAAGAAGGCGCCGGGCCGGCCGCGGCGATTGCGACCCGGCCAGGAGCAGACCGTCAAGGCGGTGGTGCGCGATGTCACCCCCCGTCAGGTGCTGGGCAGCGCGGTGGTGTTGTGGACGCGGGCGCTGGTGGCGCTGGTGATCGCGGCCTGGTTCGGCATCGGGATCTCGGTGACCTCGGTCGGGCGGCTGCTTCACGAGGTGGGTCTGTCGGTACAGCGCCCGGCCTATCGGGCGATCCGGCGCGATGCGGCGGCCATCGCCCGGTGGATGCACACGACCTTCCCGCGCCTTCGCCGCCGTGCCCGCCGGATGGGCGCGCTGGTGCTGTTCGCCGATGAGATGAGCATGCGCGTCAATCACCGCTCGGGCACCACCTGGGGCCTGGTCGGCAAGACGCCGGTGGTGTGCGCCGGAGCCGGCCGCCGGTCGATCAAGATGTTCTCGGCCGTCGGCGCCGACGGCACGCTGCGCTACCGGCTGGGCTGTGGAGCGATGGACCGCTGGGCCTTCCTCGGCTTTTGCACGCAGCTGCTGCGCAGCATCACACAGCCGATCTTTTTGGTCGTGGACGGCTCCTCCATCCACACCGCCGCCGCGGTCGGCCGCTTCGTGGCGCGCACCGGCGGGCGGCTGCGGTTGTTCTTCCTGCCCGCCTACGTACCCGAGCTCAATGCCGACGAGTGGGTCAACCAGAACCTTCGGACGCGGGTCGCCCGCCAGGCGGTGGCCGATGAGCACGGGCTGGCCGCGGCCATGCACTCCGGCATGCGCCGGCTGCAAAAGCGGCCCGACATCGTCCGGGCCTTCTTCGCCGATCCGCACCTGGCCTACATCACCGGGTAGCGCTGATAGTCCCAAAATTTACGGCCGACTCAGTATGCACCCTTGGGTTCATCAAAGGCCAAGGTCGTTCATGGCCAGCCGGTCTCGGAGCGGTACCAGGCACTGCCCAGAACACGACGACGGCGGCCGGCCCGGTGAGCGGCTGGGACGCCTGAGCCGGTGTACGAAGCCGACCCTCGCGCGAGCAGGCATTCTCTGTCAGAGCAACGCTCGACACCGGACCAGGGCATCCATGGACGGGCCGGTCACGCGCTTCCTTCTCTTCACCATCACTACAAAAACCTCAACGAAGAGGACGAGGCTTCACCGATCCCGAGACCCCTGCCACCCACTTCAGCCGCCTGTTCAAACAGGCCTACGGCATGACGCCGCGAGAATGGCGGGAACTGAAGACCTCGCGTCCGTGAACGGGCTTCGGGGAGGCCGTTACCAGGGCACCACCCCGGCGTCCTCGAAGAACGCACCGGTCGGGCCGCCGTCCGGCAGGGTGGCGAGCCGGATCGCGATCGCCGCGCCCTGCTCGGGCGTGCGCACGCCGCGAAAGCCGTTGAGGTCGGTCGCGACAAAGCCGGGGCAGGCGGCGTTGATCAGGATGGTCGTGTCCCGCAGTTGTTTGGCGTACTGGAGGGTGACGGCGTTGAGAAACGTCTTGGACGGCGAGTACGCGGCCGACAGCGGCCCGGTCACGGCCAGGTCCGTGGACGTGGTCTGCCGGGTGAGGGAGCCGACGCTGCTGGACATGTTCACGATCCGCGCAGAGGCGGAGCGGCGCAGCAGCGGCAACATCGCATTGGTGACGCGGATGACGCCGATCACGTTGGTCTCTACGGCCGCACGCACGGCCGACAGGTCGACCGTCGTGGGATCCTGCGGCATGCCGCCGGTCACCGCGGCATTGTTGACCAGCGCGTCGAGCCGCCCGGCGCGTTCTTCGACGAGCCGGGCCGCGGCGGCCACGCTCGCGTCGTCGGTGACGTCCAGCGGCACACCGAACGCGTCGACGCCCGCCGCGCGCAGCTTCTCCACGGCCGATTCCCGGCGTCCCGCATCCCGGGCGCCCACCCCGACCCGCCAGCCGAGGCCGCCCAGACCGGCCGAGATCTCGTAACCGATTCCCTTGTTCGCGCCGGTGACCAGCGCGATTGACTGTTCGCTCATGCCTCGATCCTGGCGGCGCACCGGCTGCGGTTTCCAACACCGCTTGGGTGCCCGGCGATACCTCAGCGGTATCAATGCGGTGCGGGACGGGCCGCTCCGCCGTACGGTGAGGGCATGGAAACGCGAGAGCTGCGGTATTTCGTCGCGGTCGCCGAGGAGTTGCACTTCGGGCGGGCCGCGCAGCGGCTCGGCATCGCGCAGCCGCCCCTGTCGCGGGCCATCCTGCAGCTCGAACGCAGGCTCGGCGTCCTGCTGCTAACCCGCACCAGCCGCGCTGTCGCGCTGACCGAGGCCGGCTCAGTCCTGCTGCGCGAGGGCCGGGCGGCCCTCGACGCGGTCGAGGCCGCCGAGCGCCGCACCCGACGAGCCGCGACTGGCCGACCGGGCCTGGTCCTCGTCACCAAGGCCGGAGCCGTTGGCGAACTGCTGGCCAAACTGCTCGACGCCTACGCCGCCGAGCCGGATTCCGTCGCCGTCGAAGTCATCCTGTGCGGGATCGCCGAGCAGGAGCGGCTGCTGCGCGACGGCCGGGCGGATGTGGCGCTGCTGCATCTGCCGTACGACTCGACGACCGGATTCGACACCGAAGAGCTGCACGCGGAGGGACAGGTCGCCGTGCTGCCCGCCGGGCACCCCTTCGCCAACCGGGCCGAACTACGGATGGCCGACGTCACCGACCTGCCCGGACTGCCGCAGCCGCGCTGGCCCCGTCAGGACGGCACCTACGCCGATGGGCCCGGCCCGCAGGTCCGCGACCTCGCGCAGTTGTGCCAGCTGATCGCATTGGGCCGCGCCTCGGCGATCCTGCCCGAGTCATGCCGCGCCCAGCTACTCCATGACCTGGCCGTGGTGCCGGTGCCGGACGCGCCGACGGTGACGACCGTGATCGCCTGGCCGCCGCACAGCCGGTCCCTGGCGCTCGCCTCACTGATCCGCACCGCGACCAGACTCTGAACCTTGCCCGGTGCTGACAGCGCCTGTCTGTCGGCGAGTCGTCGGCCCACAATGGCGGCCGTGGATCTACGTGAGTTCGGTGAGTTTCTGAGATCGAGGCGAGACCGCATCCAGCCGGGCGAGGTGGGGATACTGGCCGGGGCGCGGCGCCGGCGGCACCCACTCCTGCAGGCAGTACCACGACAGGAACTTCCTGAACTCCACCGCCCGGTGCCGCCGGTGCAGGGAACCGATCACCTTGCCCGAGGCCGCGTCGACGGCGGCGAACAGCGTCGTGGTTCCCGAGCGGATGTAGTCGTGGGTGGCCCGCTCGGGAACGCCGGGCATCATCGGCAGCACCGGCTGAGACCGGTCCAGGGCCTGGATCTGCGATTTCTCATCCACGCACAGCACCACGGCCCGCTCAGGCGGATCGAGGTACAGGCCCACCACGTCGTGCACCTTGTCGACGAAGAACGGGTCGGTCGACAGCTTGAAGGTCTGCGAGCGGTGGGGCTGCAGGCCGAAGGTCCGCCACACCCGAAAGACCGTCGACTGCGACAGGCCCACCTGCCGAGCCATCGACCGCGTCGACCAGTGGGTGGCGTTTTTCGGCTTGGTCTCCAGCGTCCGCGCGATCAGCTCGGCGATCTGCTCGTCGCTGACGGTGCGCGGCCGCCCTGGGCGTGGCTCGTCCGACAGGCCCTCCAGCCGGTCGGACAGGAACCGTCTGCGCCACTTCGACACCGTCTCCCGGGACACCCCGATCTGATCAGCGACGATCTTCGTGGAGACGGGGAGCCCGTCCTCGCCGGCGCATCACACGCCAGGATCAGCCGGGCTCGCAGGGCCATGTCCTGGGCGCCTTTGCGTCGCCGCGCCCAGCGCTCAAGCTCTGTCCGCTCGTTGGCGGTCAAATCCAGTGGTGCGAGCTTCGGTCCAGGACGCGCCATAACCGAACACTAGACGAACTACTGACTCAGGACACTAGGTGATGACCGGCGGATCTTCGGCCTCCTCACCCTCTACAGCCGGACCAGGGAGGCCTACGACCGCGGACGCGACTTCATGATCCGCCATGATATACCCGATGCTTTCCTCCCCGACCCCGAGCCCACCCGCTTCACCTCCTCGAAGGGCGGCCGTTAGGGTTACGGCAGGGACTGGCGAGCTGTGGCTCGCTCGATCTGCCGTAGCAAGAGATCTGCGAACTGGATGATTTCGGCAGCCTCGATGGGGTCGTCGAAGTCGACCGTGCGGTGACTGGACGGATTCTTGGATGCGCCCATGGCGCCCGCGAAGAGAGCCGAAGCCGCTTCCTGCTCGCCAGCTTCGGCTCCCGCGTCGGCGAGTGGGCCGCCGGTCTTGCCTTTCTGATGCGGCTGGAATGCGGCGCGCATCAGGCCCACGCCAACCAGGGAATTGGCCAGGCCCGATGCCTCCCGGACGGCGGCCTCCACTGCCTTCATCGCGGAGAAGCACGCCGTCTCGTAGTCACCCAGGTCAAAGTTGGTGCGCACTGTCGTTCCTTCGAGCCGCGGGTGCAGCGGCCCTGAGAGCCGCTCGCGCGCTTGAAAACGTTGGAGCCCTTGGGGGTCTTTCACCAATTCCCTGCCCTCCCGCGACACCCGACAGAAGCCTTCGGACTGCGTGGGGTCCCGGGACAGCAGGGCGCGCGACTCAAGCCACGTCCACGCATCGGCCAGCCGGTCCAGCAAAGCAGGGGCGTCCGGCTCTCCTTGGAACGCTTGTTTCGCTGAGCTGACTAGTCCGGCGAACTGAACGTGCCGACCGCCGCTGGCGAGGTTCTGCAGGAGAAGGAGCGTAACATCCCGGGTAGGCAACCGACGGAGCGGTTCCGCCGGAACAGGCGGCTGACGTGTGATCACAGTCTCACGCTACGGCTTCTGGCTGGAGAAGTGCCTGAGGATTTCCTCGCCGGTGCCCGCGGAAAGGCGGGTTTCCGACATGTATTGCTCGGTGCACCTAGTGTCGGCTTTCGGTCTCGCGCTTGGCCCGGTCGCGGAGATGTCCGTTAGAGGAACCTCCACCGGACACTCCCGATCATGGACAACAGGAGGACGTGACCTGCGCCGATGCCGTCTCATCCAGGTGGTCCGGTGAACCGTCCGGTGACGGGAGGCCAACCGTTGCGCTTGCTCGGGAGCGGACCAGGCCGGTTCGTGGGGCGGGCCGGTGCCGCCGTGTTGTGCGGCGTGTTCTGTACCGGCGGAGGGCGGGACGGTGCGGTCAGCGCGGTGCGAGCGCGGCCGGCAGGACCGGCAGGCCGCTTTCGGCGTCCAGCACGATCCGGTCGCCGACCGGCTCATCCAGGATGGCGGTGATCTCGCCAAGGACCAGCATGGCGGTGCACATCCCGCCGCTGGACTCGGTGTCGACGTCGACCACGACCACCTCGGCGCTCTCATAGACGTGGGCGCCGTGGACGGTGTCGCACTGACCGTGGCCGTAGTGCAACCGCATCCGGCGGGGGTCGCCGGCGGCCGTCTTGAACGAGGTCACCTCCTCGAGCCCGTCCTCGGGGGTGGGCCGGGGAGTGATCGCCGCGGGGTCGACGGCCAGCACGCTGACGCGGGCGGGCACGTCGGCGACGGTGAAGCGCCAGGCGGGCACGTCGACCATGCCCCGACTGGTGGGCACCGGCGTGCGGCCGAGTTCGACGGCGGTGACCCGCAGCGGTCGGCAGCCGGCCGCAGGACAGTCGGCGTCGGGGACCTCGTCGGGCATGCTCAGCTGCGCATACGCCGTCGCCGCGGTGATCAGGCCGACCGTCAGTGTGGAGCCGTCCGGCCAGCGCAGCCGGGCCGGGGACGGAGAAGCCGCGGGCAGGCCGGTGGCCAGCTCCCAGGCGCCGTTCATGGCGCTGACGATCGCCCAGTCCGGCATCTGCCGGCGGTCGACCTCGAGGGGGCGCAGCGGCACGAACCCCTCCCGCCAGGCGCGGTCGGCGGATGAGCCGCGCCAGCGGTCGGCCGTCTGCCGGGCGCGGTCGCGAAACTCCGCCGCGTTCATGCGGCCGTCGTCGCAGGAGGCCAGTGGTAGCAGGGCCAGCAACGCCAGCGGGATGAGGAGGGTGATCGTCCGGCGCACAGGGGGCTCCTCGAGGGGCGGAGGTGGGGGTGGGGCGATGGGAGACGGCTCACGCAAAGGTGCGCCTCACGGTCGACCTCCACCCTGGACGCCGATACCACCCATAACACTTATATACGACTAAAAAGGAAGTCCTTGCGGTCGTGGTAGGGCGGCCAGCGCCGCTCCGGCGAGAGGAGTCTCCGCTGGCGGCCTTCAGCCGTGCCTGCCGCACCTGTTCCGCTTCCAAGGAAGTGGAACAGCAGGAAGACGTGAAGACCACACCCTTATCCCTCCGGCTGATCAGCCGTATCGGTCTTCCCCTTCCAAACGGTGTGAAGTTCCAGCAGGATGCGGACGGCATCGTCTGGCGCGATATGGCTGGCCACGTACTCACCGCCCTCGACCACCTGCTCGTCCTCCCAATCCGGGATGGCCGTGGGATCCTCTCCGCCGATGCTCAGGGAGCAGGTGTCCCAGCGGCACCGGTAGTAGGGTTGCGTCCATGGAAGTGGTGTAAGAGTTTCCCCAGCACACAGGCGTGCCGCCGGACATGAAGACGGCCATCGCGTGATCCTTCGTGATTGCGACATCAAGATCGAAGGAAGAAAGCGATGGCCGTGCCCAACAGTGTGGACCCTGCCGCCTGGCTGGCGGAGCAGATTCAGACCAGCGACCCGGATCTGTTGCGCTCCATGGTGAAGACCATGGCCGAGGCGCCTGTGTCGGCCGAGGCCGACGCCCGGTGCGGCGCCGCCTACGGCGAGCGCCGCGAAGACCGCGTCAACCGGCGCAACGGCTACCGGACCCGGGACTGGGACACCCGCGCCGGCACCGTGGAGCTGGCCATCCCCAAGCTGCGTTCGGGCACCTACTTCCCGGACTGGCTGCTGCAGCGCCGCCGCCGCGCCGAACAAGCCCTGATCAGCGTGGTGGCCACCAGCTACCTGCTGGGCGTCTCCACCCGCCGGGTCGACAAGCTGATCGAGCAGCTCGGCGTCACCGGGATCTCGAAAAGCCAGGTGAGTGAGATGGCCAAGGTACTGGACGGGCAGGTGGAGGCGTTTCGGACCCGGCCGCTGGACGGTGGCCCGTATGCGTTCGTGTGGCTGGACGCGCTGACTCAGAAGGTCCGCGAGGGCGGCCGGACCGTCAACGTGCACGTGCTGGTCGCCACTGCGGTCAACGCCGACGGCCGCCGGGAGATCCTGGGGATGGAGGTCACCTCCGCCGAGGACGGCGCAGGCTGGCTGGGCTTCCTGCGCTCCCTGGTGGCCCGGGGCCTGTCAGGGGTGCAGCTGGTCGTCTCCGACGCCCACCGCGGGCTGGTGGAGGCGGTCGGCGCGACGCTGGCGGGCGCGGCCTGGCAGCGCTGCCGCACCCACTGAAGCCGTAAAAGATCAACTTGTTGGCGTGTCGCGGTCGCCTGGCACTGCGGCAAGCAGATCTGCCGCCGTGCGGTAACGGACGGTCGCCGGTGCAGGGACATGACCTGCTTGCTGGAGCAGGGGGCGGGTTTCCCGGATGACATTGCCGATGGAGGATCTGCTGACATCGCCCAAGGCGTCGGCCAGGACCTCCAGGGTGCAGAGTTTCCGCTGGTAGAGGATGGTGAGCAGGACCCGTTCACTGTTGCTGATCTTCTGCGGGAAGACACCGGATCGGGTTCCGGGCTGACGGGGAGCGCCCCGCCGTTGGTAACCGAGGCGCTCGCCTTGAGCACTCTGCGAGGCGGCCAGGCGCTGGGTGAGGAGATGAAGCTCGTTGCGGGTGATCCCGGTCAGGACCGGATGCGCCAGCCGGTCGGTGATCACGGCTCGTGCGGGGCGCCAGCCGGTGTCCAGGAAGTCCAGGAGCGCGACGGGCTTGGCGAAGCGGACCTGAGCTGCTCCGGTGTGGTGGCCGCGGTCTTCCAGGACTCTGCGGGTCTCCTTCACCAGGTCGGCGATGCAGGCATCGGTGACCTCCAAAAGATCTGCGAGCACGCGCATGGAGCAGACTTGCCGCTGATAGAGAAGGGTGAGCAGCAGGCGGGCGGCATCGTCGAACAGTGGTCTGACGCGGAGTTTGCCGGTGGCCCGCCGAGCGCGGCCGCCGCGTTGCCGGCTGTGTCGCTCCTGGGTGCGGGCGGCCTGAGCCGGAGCGAGCACCGCGGCCAACTGCTCCAACCGGTCGAGGCTCATGCCGGTCAGCCGCGCATCGGCCAGGCGGCCGAGCATGGCCTGGCGCCGCTGCGCCGGCCCATCGGCCTCGCCAACCGCTCTGAGGTCGGCCGGTTCGTCGGTTGATGCGGGGCGCAGGGTGTAGTTCCAGTTCCCGCGGGTGGCGTGCCGCTCCAGGGGCAGAGCGGCGAAGCGCTCCTTGCTGATCGCCACGCCGGTCGGGTAGTCGCCGCGGTCCAAGACGGCCTCCACCCGCAGCCCGCTGCTGGTGCGGGTGGAGGCGATGGTGTTGACCACGACCTCGTGGCTGGTCAACGGCCTGCCGCGCCAGTTGAAGGTGATGTGGGAGAACAGCCGGTGCTCGATCTTGTTCCATTTGGAGGTGCCCGGCGGGAAGTGGCAGACCGTGATCGCCAGCCCGGTCTCAGCGGCCAGCGCGGCCAGCTCGCTCTTCCAGACCCGGTAGCGATAACCGTTGGAGCCACCCGCATCCGCAGTGATCAGCAAACGCGAGGCGGCCGGATAGTCACGGTGGCCGCGCGCCCTCCACCAGCGGCGGATGGACTCCACCGCGAACACCGAGGTGTCATGATCGACGCCGACGTTCACCCAGCCGGTGTTGGCGGTGATGTCGTAGATCCCATACGGGATGGCCTGCTCGACATCCGGGCCGGTGAAGAAGAAGTGGTGGTCTTCGACCTGGACCGGCTCGCCCTTGGGCCGCCACTCGCGTCCGGCCATCGGCAGCCGGCCCAGCTGTTCCCGCTTCTTGGTGTCCACGCTGATCACCGGCTCGCCGTCGGCCTGATGGGCTTTGACCTGCTCGTTGATATAGCGGAACTGGGCGTCGCGGTCGGGGTGCTGGGTGCCTTCCAGGGTTTTGACGTTGGCCTGCAGGCTGAAGCCGGCCGACTTCAGCAGCCGCCTCACCGTGGGCGCCGAGACCGTATGGCCCTGCCGGGTCAGCTCGGTGGCCAGGTGCCGCAGCGACTTGGTCGTCCAGCGCAGCGGGGACTGCGGATCGCCGCGCTCATCCGGCTCGACCAGCCCCAGCAGCGCCGCCAGCACGGCCGGATCGGTGTCCTCCACCCGTTTGCGACCGCCACCGGGCCGACGAATGCGACCCGGCGCAAGCGGCTTGCGGCCGTCTTCGAGCTCGAAGATGCCGTTGCGGATGGTGGTCTCGCTGACTCCTGTGGCCTGGGCGACGGCGCGCACCCCGCCGTGTCCCAGCAGCCGCGCCTCGGCGGCCAGGACCAGCCGCTGCTGGCGTTCGTTCAGATGCGGGAGCAGCGCCTGGAATTTGCGCGCGAGCTGGCCACGGACCTCGCTGGAGATCGCCATACCATCTCAACGAGTTCAAGATCGGAAAGCAACGCCTTATTTCTTGACGGCTTCACTACCTGCGCAATCTGCTCACCACCGTGCCCAAGTCGGCGCAGCCGTGGGTGGCCACGCTGGTGCGGACCGTCTTCGACCAGCCGACCGCCGAGGCCGTCCGGGCTCAGCACATCTGGGTCATCGACGCCCTGGAAGCCAAATATCCGGCCGCCGCGACGCATCTGGAGGCCGCGCGGGAGGACCTGCTGGCCTTCGCCGCGTTCCCGCGCGAGGTCTGGAAGCAGGTCTGGTCGAACAACCCGCAGGAGCGGTTGAACAAGGAGATCCGCCGCCGCACCGACGTGGTGGGGATCTTCCCCGACCGGGCCGCGATCGTCCGTCTGGTCGGGGCGGTTTTGGCCGAGCAGACCGACGAGTGGACCGAGGCGCGCCGCTACATGGGCCTGGACGTGCTGGCCAAGGTCCGGCTGCGTGTCCTTGTCGGCGACACACCGGGGCAGAACGCGTTGCCGCAGACACTTACCGCTTAACCTGCAGAAACAGGATCACGCGAAGGTCGGCTCATACACCACTTCGCTGGACGTGACCGAAGCTGACAATTTCCGCAGGAGTGATCGTCGCGGATCGTCCCGGAACTCATCCCGGAACTCCGTCCCCGTAAATTGAATTCCAGGACCGTTTTCAGGGCGATGGAAGCATGAACGCCCCCGCCACCTCCGCCGCGGAGGCCGGCCGCCGGCGATCGACGCCGACAAACTCGCCGCCGCCCGCGCCTGCGGCGAGACCGTCCCGGTCATCGCCAAGGCCCTCGGCGTCGGCCGCTCGTTCACCGACGGCCCCCTCGTTCCCCAGGCCTGAGTCGGGGCTTGAGCAGCAGCCGAACGGCCAATGACGATAAGGAGCTCGGTGGGCCCGGCTTAGCGTCACTGGCCGTTCTGATGCGGGTGGTCGCCGGATCGGCTTATGAGTCCTTGGCGTCTGCGAGGGTCTTGTGGGCGACGCCGATGGAGACGTTGACGTCGGCGGCGACGGCGCGGATGGATTCTCCGCGTGCGCGGCGGGCGAGGACGGCGGCGCGTCCAGATCAACGCGGAGCATGTCGTGGATGAACGGCTTGCAGGGGTCCAGGCGCGATCCACGTGGGGGTGGTTTCTTGCGCGGAGTCGGCCAGGCCTGAGCTGGGTTTCGGGCTCACCGGCGTACCACCGGTCCGGGTCGTCATCCTCGCGGGCCGAAGCCCGTCATGAGGACATGGATGGCGATGAGGACGGCGATCCAGATCATGGCGCGCCTGGTCGGCGGGGGGCCGCTGCGCAGCAGCGAGATGCCCAGGGGGATGAAGGCGAGGCACAGGCCGCCCACGGCGATGAAGGACTGCGGTTCGGTGCCCTTGAGCGTCCCGAGTGCGAGTGCCGACATCAGGCCCAGGGCGATGGAGCGGCCCAGTCCCAGGGCGCCGGAGCGGTAGGCGCCGATGGCCAGCACGACCCAGCCGAAGAAGGCCGGTCCGGACATGGACCGGAACGGGTGCCAGACCGTCTCGCGCCAGGCGTCGTAGTAGCCGTCGATGCCGGTGAGCATGGTCTGCAGGCCCAGGGTGTCGGTCAGGTGGAAGGCCAGGTGATCGGTGCCGAATTGGAAGGTCCGGGTGAACAGGCCGACGATCACCAGGCAGCCGCCCCACAGTCCCCACAGCGGGCTGGTGGCGGTGATTCGCTGGGCCAGTGCCACGACCCCCGGCAGCAGCAGCACGAACCCGAAGGCGAAGCAGGCGTAGGCGGCGGTGATGAGGGTGGGATGCTGGGTGTAGGCGACGAGCTGGTAAGGGACGAAGTAGTAGAACGAGGAGCGCAGGAGCGTCCCGATCATGATCAGGGTGGGGCCGGCGATCAGTGAGGCGGCGCTCACCCAGCGGCCGGGGAACGCCGGCTGGCGGTCCAGGTTGGCGGCGGTGTTGGCGGCCCGCCGGTCCGCGCCGGTCTGCCGCCACCGTGTGATGCGCCCGTGGAGGTCGATGCTCATGGAGTGCTGCCCGTCCTGTCCGTAGTGGTGTGCCCGGGCCGGTCTGCCGGGGCACACCAGAATGGTGCTGGGTGGGGCGGGGGGTGCGCGTCTGGCCCGGGTCGCATCTTGGCGGGCAGGCACGGGCCGGTGATGCGACCTTGGACGGATGCGGATGTCCGACCGTGGGCAGACGCCGGATGATCTGTTGAGGCGATAACTTGCCGCCATGAAATGGCCTGGATGGCACCTCGATGGAAAGAGCATCGCCGACGCCGCGGTGTCCGACGAACGCCGGCGCATCGCCCGGGAACTGCATGATGTGATCGGCCACAGCATGAGCCTGATCGCCGTCAAGGCCACCGTCGCCAACCACCTCGCCGAGGCCCGCCCGCAGGAGGTGCGCGCCGCGCTGGCCGTCATCGAGCAGACCAGTCGCAGCACGCTGGCCGAGATCCACCGGGTGCTCGACCTGCTGCGCTCCGACGGCGACCCCCGGCAGGACCGCCTGCCCGCGCCCGGCATGGCGGACCTGCCCGAGTTGGCCGTCCACGCCCGCTCGGCCGGAATCGAGGTGGACCTGACCGTCCGCGAAGAGGCCGCGTTGCCCCCCGCGGTCGCGATGTCGGTGTACCGGATCGTGCAACAGGCCCTGACCAACGTCATCACCCACGTGGGCCCCACCCGCTGCGCGGTCACCGTGGACGTCGACGGGCGCCAAGCCGCGATCGAGGTCGTCGACGACGGCCCCCACCACGGCCGCCCGCCGCGTGCGGGCCGCGCCGATCAGGGCGGCCGCGGCCTGATCGGCGTGCGGGAACGGGCCAGGATGTACGGAGGCACGTTCAGCGCCGGACCCCGGCCCGAAGGAGGCTTTCACGTGTCGGCCCGGCTGCCCTACGGCCCGGAGGGCGCCCCGGAATGAGCACCGATCAGATGAGCGCCAACGGCATGATCATCGGCGCCGCCCCGCACCGGCGCCGGCGGGGCGGGGAGCCTGAGCCCGCTCCGGGCCGAAAGGTCCCTGCTCGACTCCCAAGACCTCGACGCCTACGCCGTCTCCTGTCTGGACGGCCGCCCCGTGCTGATCGCGGGCGCAACGAGCGCCCGGTCGGGTTCTGGGACCTGCGCACCGGGCAGCCCGGCCCCGTCCTGCCAGGGCCGGCCGCCGGCCGGAACGACGCGACCGGGCAGTCCGGCCCGGACGCGCGGTCCACGTACGTCACGGCGATCGCTGCGGACCCGGTGAGCGGTGGCATCGCGGTGGCCGTGGCGGACCGCACCGTGCTGCTGTGGGACGATCCCGAGCGACCGCCTCACGCAGGGATCGTATTCCCGATGGTGCCCAACGCCCTGGCCTGGGGACCGGAGGGCGAGCTGGCGGTGGGGTTCGGCCGGGACGTCGCGGTGCTTCGCCGCTCCGGTGGCTGACCGGGCGCCGGCCCGGGGCTTGGCCGAGCACTTCGAGCACCGGTTCCGTTCGGCGTGCCGAAGCTGCCGGGCGTGGCGTACCGGCCGGAGCTATTTCAGCGCTGTCCCCAGGCGGGCTGGGTGTCCGCGCGATTGCCCTCAGCATTCACGGTGTCCTCATCACCTCCTGCCAGGGTGATGGGTTTGCGCCACAGCGTGGACGGCCACCAGTTGAACCTGCCGAGCAAGACCATGAGCGCGGGCAGGATCAGAATCCGGATGACCACCGCGTCCAGCAGCACGGCGACTGCCAGTGTCAGGCCGAGCTGTTTCAGTTCCACCATCGCGGTGAACACGAAGGCGAGGACCGACACCATGACGACCGCGGCGCTGGTGAGCACTCCGGCCGAGCTGATGATGCCGCCCGCCACCGCGTCCCGCGTGGACGCACCCGGACGTCCGGCGGCCTCGCGGATGCGGCTGATCAGGAACACGTGGTAGTCCGTCGACAGTCCGATGAGAACGACGAACAGGAACAGCGGAACCCACGAGATGACCGCGCCGTTGGTCCGGAAGTCGAGCAGCTGCTCAGCCCACCCGTACTGGAACACCGTCACCAGCACACCGAACGCGGCGGCCGGGACAGCACGATCGCGGTGATCGCGACGATCACGGATCGGAACGCCCCGAACATGATCAGGAATGTCAGCAGCAGGACGAATCCCACCACCCACGGCATCTTCTCGGCCTGGATGGCAATCTCGTCGTTGTGCCTGGCGACGTCACCACCGACCGCGTAAGTCACGCCGGGAATCGAGCGCAGCCGCTTTGCGGCGACCTCCCTCAATCGGTTCAGCGAGTCCTCGGCCCGGTCGGAGTCCGCGGCGTTGGGCGTGCCCAGGCTGGTCGTGTGCACCCGGCTGTCGGCCGAGGCGCGCGGTGGTGCCGGCCACGAGGACCCTGCCACGGGGGAGCAGCGGGCCAGGGGCACGACCATGGTGGGGCCGGAGTCGTCGAACAGCCTCAGCCGATCGACGACGGGCTCGCGCCGGGTGAGTTTCAGGCACCGCCTGCAGGTGTGCTCCGTCGGCGTAGGTCGCCCGGGCAGTCAGGGCAGCCGTCGCTCGACGGCGGTTGACGGGCGGCCGCTGCAGCAAGATGAGCGTAGGACAGCCGTACGCCACCGTGTCTTGGCGCCGCCTCGTCAGCAACCAGGGATCCGGCAAGGCCCGAGTTCAAAACGGTCCTGGGCGTCGCGGAGCCATCCGACGTCGGGCAGGCAGCGTGTCTGTCCCATGGCGGCGACGCTTGTGTGCGGTGACGGCAAGCTACCGGAGCCCAAGAAGGTCGGGGCGGGGGCCGTTCCGTCACCGTTAGTCGACGTGCTCTTGCTCGGAGGCCGCGGCGTAGGCGGCGTCGAGGCGCTCGAACGGGCCTGGACCGTCGTGCGGCTTCGGCGGGGCGCCGAGGTGGCGGACGCGAAGCTCGTCCATGAGCTCCTCGATGAACGCCGGACCCTCATCGCGCATGAGCTGCTGCCGGCTCCGGAGCTCGTCGCTGCCCGGGCGCCAGGCGAGGCCCCAGTTGCCGAGGGCGTAGATGATCGGAAGAGTCTGGATACCGGTTTCCGTGAGGCTGTAGCGAGCGCGCTGCCCCCGCATGGCGGTACCGCGGGTGAGGATCCCGGCCTCGACGAGCCGCACGAGGCGATCGGCGAGGATGTTCGAAGCGATGCCCTCGATCGACCCGGTGAGCAGCGCCCGAAAGTAGCGGCGGTCGCCGAAGATGACGTCGCGCAGCACGAGCAACGACCAGCGATCTCCGAGCACCTCGACGGCGGCGTTGATCGGACACCCGGATCGTGGTTCCACGATCTCCTCCTTGACAGGCATTTCATCGTACTTATAGTAGTTGCATAATACAATCACTCTTGGGGAGGGGCGCCGATGGGCCGCTTCGTCTATTCGATGCAGGTGTCCCTCGACCTGCGGATCGAGCAAGTTCCGGGGGACAACGGCGCTGGCGAGTGGCTGTGCATCGACGAGGAACTGCACCGCGAGGCCAACGCGCAGACGCAGGCGCTCGCGCTCATGGTCCAGGGCCGGGTCTACTACGAGGTCATGGAGGAGTGCTGGCCGCGGGCGCGCGAGGACGCGTCGCTGCCCGGCTACATGCGTGAGTACGGCGAGATCTGGACCGCCAAGCCCAAGGTGCTCGTCTCCCGCACGCGCCTCAGCGCCGATCACAACACCCGGATCATCGGCGGAGACGACGCGATCGAGCAGCTCGCCGCGCTCCGGGCCGGGACCGACGGCAGCATCAGTGTGGGTGGCGCGGCGCTCGCGACGCAGCTGCTCCGGGCGGGGCTTCTCGACGAGTTGCTGCTCTTCACCCACCCGGCAATCCTCGGCTTCGGCAGGCCGCTGTTCGACGACTACGACATGCCGATCGATCTCGACCTGCTTGAGCAGCGATCGTTCGCGCAGGGCGTCACGATGCATCGCTACGCCATCCGGGACGCGAAGGAGGCGAGCTCGTGCTGAGGCAGGTCGCGGAGGGTGTGCTGGTCCATGAGAGCGAGTTCGTGCAGAGCAACGCCGTTGTGGTGCAGGGCCGGGCCGGTGTGCTGCTCATCGACCCCGGGGTGACCGGCTCCGAGATCGACTGCCTCGCGAACGACCTTCGCGAGTTGGGTCAGCCCGTTGTGGCGGGGTTTTCTACGCATCCGGACTGGGACCACCTGCTCTGGCACGCCCGGCTCGGCGAGGCGCCCCGTTACGGCACGGCGCGCTGCGCGGCCACCGTCCGGGATCAGCTGTCGGACGCAGATGCGAAGGCCCGCATCGCCGCCCACCTGCTCGAGACGGAAATCGCCGGGCAGGTACCGCTGGACCTACTCGGTCTCATTACCGGCCTGCCCGCCGAAACTGCGCAGATCCCTTGGGACGGCCCCGGGGTCCGGGTCATCGAGCATCAAGCGCATGCACCGGGCCACGCGGCGCTGTTGATCCAGGAACGCCGGGTTCTCGTCGCCGGCGACATGCTTTCCGATGTCTTGATTCCGATGCTCGACTTGGACGGCACCGCTGACCCGATCGAGGACTACCTCGCCGCGCTGCGGTTGCTCGAGGGCGTGGCGGGCGGCGTCGATGTCGTCGTCCCGGGCCACGGTTCCGTCGGCGGATCCGACCAGGTACAGGCACGGATCGAACAGGATCGGGCGTACGTACTCGCGTTGCAGAACGGGCAGGTCCCCGCCGACCCACGGGTCGGCCCGTCGGCCAAGCCTGGCTGGGAGTGGGTGAGCGACGTGCACGAAGGGCAACTCCAACGCCTCGCCCGAAGAAGCGGGCACGACGGGACGCCCCGCTAGCGATCGGTGTGCGACACGGCCGGTGGCGCGGCACGGCCACCCTGACCCGGCGACATCTCGGGCTGCTGCCGGCGGAATGAGCGGGGAGAAAGCCGATGGCCGGGCCCGGTTCCACGGGCGCGGCCGTCATCGTGTCAGCCCCGCATCGCCTTCCGCAGCAGCGCCGTCAACTGCTTGCGTTCCGCGACGGTGAGGTTCGCCGCGGCCGACCTCGGGAACTCGAAGGACTCCTCGAACGCGCCGTAGAGGTCGTCGCCGCTCGGCGTGCGCACGATCTGCCGGGAGCGCCTGTCCTCCGGGTTGGGCTCACGGCGGACCAGCTCGCGGGTCTCGAGGCGGACGACGATCTGGGTGATGTTGGAGGCGTCGCAGCGCAGCTCCTCGGCGAGCTTCCCCATGCTGCGGCGGGTCTCGACGCGTCCGAGCACGCAGGCGTGGGCGGTGCTGAGCCCATGCTCGTTCGCCGCGGCTTCCCACGCCTGGTTGTAGGCGTCGACGAACTCGAACATCGCCTGTTCGACGTCGGTCGCGGCGCTCGCGGGTACAGAGGGCACTGCCATGGGGTGATTGTAGGCCAGGCATTTGAGTCACTCAAGAATCCGAGATTGCTTGATCGACTCAAGTAACCGTGCCAGGATATCCATGAGTCAATCAAGTAATTCGCGTTCGGCCGCGTCCGGCGTTTTTCGGTGAGGAGAAGTCGTGAGCACTCTGTTCGACCCGGCGGCGGTGGGCAAGCTGCAGCTGCCGTCCCGCCTGGTGATGGCCCCGATGACGCGGAACAGGGCGACCCCGGAGGGCATCCTCACTCCGCTGACCGTCGAGTACTACGCCCAGCGGGCCGGCGCCGGTCTGATCATCTCCGAGAGCATCCAGCCGAGCGTGCTGGGCCAGGGCCACATCCTGATCCCCGGCCTGCACAGCGCCGAGCAGGTGGCGGCCTGGCGCACTGTCACCGATGCCGTGCACGCGAAGGGCGGCCGCATCGTGGCGCAGCTCACCCACTGCGGCCGGATCGGGCACCCGTCGTTGTACCCGAACGGCGAGCTGCCCATCGCGCCGTCCCCGGTGGTCTCCGGTGAGCAGATGATCGGCTTCGAAGGGCCGGTGGACCACCCGACGCCGCGGGAGATGGCCGCCGTGGACATCGCCAACGCCGTCGAGGAGTTCGCGCAGGCCGCCTGCAACGCCCTGGAGGCCGGTTTCGACGGGGTGGAGGTGCATGGCGGGAACGGCTTCCTGGTGCACCAGTTCCTCGCCGACAACACCAACCTGCGCACCGACGAGTACGGCGGTTCCGTCGCCAACCGCATCCGCTTCGCCGTCGAGGTCGTGCGCGCGGTCGCCGAGGTGGTCGGCGCCGACCGCGTCGGCATCCGGGTCTCGCCGGGCAGCCCGTACAACAACATGGTCGAAGCAGACCCGGTTCCGGTCTACACCGCACTGCTCAACGAACTCGCGGCGCTCGACATCGCCTACATCCACGTCGTCGAGATGGGCACGCGCGACCTGACCAAGCAGCTTCGGGCCGCTTGGTCGCGCACGCTCATCCTCAACCCGCACGAGACCATGGAGGTCTTCCCGGCCACCGTCGAGGCGGCGCAGCAGGCGATGGAGGCCGGTATCGCGGACGCAGTTTCCCTGGGCGTTCTGTGGCCGGCCAACCCCGACCTCGATGTGCGCATCAAGGCCGGCGGCCCGTTCAACACGCCGGACCAGGCGACGTTCTACGGCGGCGACCACACCGGGTACACCGACTACCCGGCGCTGGAGAACACCGAGTAAATCGAAGGACCGATGAACATGACCAGAACCGTCTTTGTCACCGGAGCGCGTGGGAAGACCGGTCGCGAAGTGGTGGCGCAACTCGCCGGACGCGGTGACACCGTGGTCCGCGGTGGGTCCTCGCGGAGCTCGCAGGAGCCGACAACGGTCGCCTTCGACTGGCGGGACCGGTCGGCCTGGCCGAAAGCGGTGGAGGGGGTGGACGCGATCTACCTCGGACGCCCGGACGTCCAGGACTCCGCCGAGCTGGTCACGCAGCTCATCGCCGCCGCACCGGGCGCTCACATCGTCCTCGTCTCCGAGCAGGGCGCGGACCGGGTCGCGGCCGACGGCTGGGTGCGGCAGGTCGAAGACGCCGTCACCGGCAACGCGAGCCGCTGGACGATCCTCCGCCCGTCGTGGTTTCAGCAGGTGCTGACCGATCCACGCTACTTCCTCAACGCGATCCGCCGCGAGCGGACGATCAGCCTGCCCACCGGCGGCACGCCGATCGCCTGGGTCGACACCCGCGACATCGCCGCCGTCGCCGTGCAGGCGATCGCGGACCCCACCGCCCACCACGGCAAGGCCTACACCGTGACCGGCCCGGAGGCGGTCACCACCACCGACATCGCGGCGAACATCTCAGCCGCGATCGGCACCGAGGTCACAGCCTCGGTCCCGCCGCTGTCGGCGGCCATCGCCGGAGCCGCCCCGTGGCTCGCCGAAGTCGTGGGCGACATGTTCGGCCGGGTGCACGACGGGACGTTCGCCACGGTCAGCGACACCGTCGAGAAGGTCACGGGGCGCTCGCCGCGCACGATCAGGGAGTTCATCGCCGAGCATGCCGACCAGTGGCGTGTCTGAGAAGCGCACAGCGGGCTCGGCGCACACGCAGATCGGATACCAGATGAAAGCACTCGTTCACCACCGGGCCGGCAAGCACATGCTGCGCATGGACAGCGCACCGGCCCCGGAGCCCGGTCCATCACAAGCACTCATTCAGGTCGTCGCGTTCTCCTTCAACTTCGGGGAGGTCGCCTTCCGGACGCCGGAACTTCCGGACGGCACGATCCCCGGATGGGACGCGGCGGGCATCGTGGTCACTCCGGCCGCCGACGGCTCAGGCCCGGCGACCGGAGCGCGCGTGGTCGCCTTCGGCTGGGCAGGCGCGTGGGCGGAGTTCCGCGCGGTCGACACCGATGAGCTCGCGGTCGTTCCGGACGGGGTAGACCTCGGATCCACGGCGGCGCTGCCGGTCGCCGGTGTCACCGCGCTGCAGGCCGTCCGGCGGCTCGGCCCCATCCTGGGCAGCCGCGTGCTGGTCACCGGGGCGTCCGGCGGTGTCGGCAGGTACGCCGTGCAGCTCGCGAATTTGGCCGGGGCGGAGGTCGTCGCGTCCGTCGGTTCGCCCGAACGCGGCAGGGGCCTGCTCGCCCTCGGCGCGGCGGAGGTCGTCATCGGCCCGCACGCCATGAGGGGACGGGTCGACGGCGTGGTGGACAACGTCGGCGGCCAGCAGCTGGCGGACGCGTACCAGCGGCTCTCATCCGGCGGTGTCGTCGCGGCGGTGGGCATGGCGTCCAAGGAGCCGACCACGATCGACTTCGAGCAGGCCCGGATCGGTCACGATCGCGGGCGCATCGAGACGTTCAACATCTCCGTACCGCTCGGCAGCGACCTGCAGTACCTCGTCCACCTCGCCGAGCAGGGCCGGTTGGAGATCCCCGTCGGCTGGAGGGGCGACTGGCACTCCTACGAAGAAGCCATCGAGCAGCTGCTGAGACGACAGGTTCCCGGAAAAGCCGTCCTCGACGTCCAGGAAAGTGATTAAAGAGAGCGCACGAGCAAGAGGGATCCCGAAGAGTTCAAGCGGGAAGCGGTCGAGGCGTTGGCGGGTGCCCTGAACCGCGCCGGGTCTGATGGAGTGATGTGCCCCGAGTTGGATGGAGCCACGTTGCTGGACTCATGCCGGTTGCTGGGATGGCGTCTGATTGTTGTCGGTGACCGTACGCCCGGTTGTTGTCAGTGAAGACCGGCGGCCCCGGGGTCCGCCTGATGTCCTCGCTCGGTGATGAGCCGGTGATGAGTTCGCCCATAGGACTTGCATCCGGTACCCAGGTACAGCCCTACCGTCGAAGCACACCGATCGACGGGAGGACGTCATGGCAGGTCAGAGCACGAGTGGCGGGTGCGCGCTGCACCCCGTCCCAACCGGCGACATGACCGGCGCCGCGGCGGTACGGGCGCGGTTCCTCGCCGGCGCCGAGCAGCTGGATATCACCGGTGCGGTCCTGACCGAGCTGGTGGGCCTGTTCGACGGTGGCGACTGCGCCGTGGTGCAGGCGCGCATGCGGCAGCTGACGGCAGAGCGGCTGGAGGCGGCCGAGCGGGCCGTCATTGAGCAGATCGAGCATGCGGCTGGTGTGCGCCGGGCCGATGCCGGTGCGGGTGGTGACGTGCTGGCCGCGCTGCAGACCGGCACGGCGGAGCTGACCGGCCAGATGGCCCGGTTGCAGGCCGCCGCTCAGCACCTGGCCGCCTCGGCCCGCGCCGGGGCGTGCGACCAGGAGTGCGCGTGCCTGGGCGCGGCGTCGGCGGTGACCACTCCGAAGATCCCCCTCTCCCGCACCGCCCTGACCCTCACCGATGCGACGGCACCGGCGGCGGAGCCGGAGATCGTGTGCACGCTGGGCGGGGGAGTGGACGCGATGCGGGAGCGCGTGGCCGCCTGGCAGGCGGTTCTCGCCCCCGCCGGCGGCCGCCAGGCCGTCGAGGGCGGGCTGCGGCTGACCTATGCCCACGACGCCGACGTCGCGGTGGAGCTGGCCCGCCTGGCGGCCGCCGAGTTCGCGTGCTGTTCGTTCTTCACCTTCACCCTCAGCCTCGGCCCTGGCGGCATGACGTTCACCGCCACCGCGCCGGAGGCCGCTCAGGAACTGGTGACCGCGTTGTTCGGCACCGCCGACATCCCGGAGACCGGGTGATGGAGACGATCAGCCGCGAGCAACTGCGCGTCCTGCTGGAGGCTGACGCGGTGGTGCCCATTGAGGCTCTGCCGGCGGCCGCCTACGCCGCCGGGCCATCCCCGGCGCCGTCAACGTGCCCGACCGGCTGACCGCGGCCCTGGCCGCCCAGCTCGCCCCGGACCCGACAATCTCCGTGGCGGTCTACTGCTCCGGTCCGGCCTGTGGACGCTCCAAGACCGTGGACGCTCCAAGACCACTGCGGCCGCTTTCGCCCGCCTCGGCCACACCGGCGTGCGCGTGTATGCGGGCGGCAAGAACGCGCCAAAACCGAACTCGCCGGAGTCGACGCCCGCATCACCGACCTGACCACCATCCGCACCGCCCTGGAGCAGGTCGTGGCCGCCCGCTGCGACAGCCTCACCCCCTGCACCTGCACCTGCACCTGCACCTGCGCCGACTGCCCGCTGCCGTTCGCCGACCTGGCCGGAGGAGAAACCCGATGACCCTGCCCACCGACCGCCCCACCCTGCCCACGACCGCCGCTCGCCGCCCCGCGGGCCCGGACAACGCGCCCCCCACCCGCAGCAAGGTCACCGCCGCCCTGGCCGTGCTGGCGTGCGCGGTCTGCTGCGCCCTGCCGCTGCTGATCGCGGGCGGCCTGCTGACCGGAGCCGGCGCCGCACTGGTGGAAAACGCCCTGCTGGCCGTCTCCGGGCTGCTGATCGCCGCCGCGGCGGGCATGTGGTGGCTGCACCGGCGCCGCACCGCCCGTCAGGCCGCCGCCTCTGGAGTCAGCTGCGGATGCGGCGGTGGCTGCGGATGCTGACCGCCCGCCGCGCCGCGGCGGTGGGCCGGTCATGGTCCGGCCCGCCGCCTGTGCTGGGATAGCCGGTCATGACGATCGTCCGCTCGCTGGTGCTGTTCGCCCTGGCCGCCGTCTTCGAGATCGGCGGCGCCTGGCTCATCTGGCAGGGCTGGCGCGAGCACCGCGGCCCAGCGTGGATCGCCGCCGGGATCCTGGCCCTGGCCGCCTACGGGTTCGTGGCCACCTTCCAGCCCGATGCGCACTTCGGGCGGATCCTGGCCGCCTACGGCGGCGTGTTCGTCGCCGGATCCCTGGTCTGGGGCATCGTCATGGACGGCTTCCGCCCCGACCGCTGGGACGTGATCGGCGCGCTGATCTGCCTGGTGGGGGTGGTGGTCATCATGTACGCCCCGCGCGGATAACCGCCCCCGGCCGCCGGTGATCCGCCCGGCGGCTCTTCCCTCACCGCTGATCGGAACCTGATGCCTGCCCTGACCCTCGCCGCGATCCCCAGCCCGCCCGAGGGCGTCTGGCACCTGTCGACGCGCTCTTGATCTGGAGCGAGTCCGGGCCGGGCTGGCGCGGTCTGGGCATCTGGGGCGCCGTGGCCCTGGGCGGGGTGGGCATGTGGATCGCCTGCCGCCGCCGCGGCATCGCCCTGTATGTGGCCGGCTACACCGCGGGCCGGTTCTGGATCGAGGGCCTGCGCGCCGACCCGGCCAACGAGATCAGTGCTTCCTGCGGCGCTGGTGGTAGGCGTAGGTGACGGCGGCGAGCAGTGGCCCCCACAGCAGAAGCGGCAGGTAGCAGAGGTAGAAGATCGCGGCCTCCCAACCGCCCGCTTGTGTGGGGAAGTCCGCGGGAATCGGCTCACCGCCGAGGGTGACCCCGGCGGGCACGGTGACGAAAGCGTAGGTCCACAAGGCCGTCAGGACCACGGCGCCGAGGGCCGCGGGGATGACGGCGACCGGCGTTGGCACTGTGCGGCCACGCAACCCGGGAATCCAGCGCGGGAACCGCTCTCCCCAGGCGGCGACCAACCCGACGGCGGTGAACGCCACCAGCTCCGACACGACCGAAAGGGAGACGATGTAGGCCCGCTCGCCGAACCCGACCCCGTCGCGGAACACGAGCGGGAGCCGCCAGAGGCTGGACGGCAGGACGGTGAACGGGACGGCGTAGGCGGCGAGCCGCGCCCAGCGGGGGACCCCGGGCACCGGAGCATGAGCGGCCCTCCACGCGGTGCGCAGCCGCCCGGTGACCACTGGTGCACCGGCCGTCGCCGATTCTTCCGTTCCGGTGGTCACCGCGGGCGGCGGCCCCGCGCCGGGGGCCCTAGCAGTTCTCGTCATGCCGCCCACGCTAGGAACGGCCGGAGCGGGCCGCCTCCCCCTGGCGAGGGAGGCAGCCGGGCGGGGCGTCGGCTAACGTCGGTCGTCGTGAAGCGCCGTATCGCCCAGGCCGTGAGGGCCGGGATCTACCAGGTGCTGGGCGCCGCGCTGCTGACTCCGCTCGCCGTGGCGCTCGGGCTGCCGATCGTGAACGAGCTGACGCCGGGGCGGGTGCTGGTGCTGTGGGCGGTGTGCCTGCCCGCCGCGGTGTTGCTGGCCATGACGCCGCTGATGCGGCGTCTGGAGGTGGTCGCGCTGTCGGAACTGCTCGACGTCGACGTGCCCGAGCGAGCCGATCGCCTCTACCTGACCGCCCTGACCGGTCTGCACCTGTACGGCGGCGCCACGCTCAGTGCGGGTGTGCTGGCGTTGTCTCCCGGGCTGGTCCCGTTCGGCGGGCTGTGGCGCCCGGCGCCGGGCGAGCTGGCCGAGGTGCTCCTGCTCGCCGCCGCCGTGCTGGCGGCGATGGTCGCCGCAGGATTCGGCCAGCGCTGGGCAGCCCGCCGACTGCTGCGCACCGAGCCGTCCCGGCTGATCGGCGAACTCGGCCGCCGCCAGAGCCTCGCCCTGGAGCTGCACGATTCGGTCGGCCATGCCCTCAGCGTCGTCCTGGTGCAGGCCATGGCTGCCCAGGCGGCGCTGCAGCGGACCGCGCCCGCGCTCGCCGCGCAGTCGCTGGAGCATCTGACGACCACCGCCCGCCACGCCCAGCAGGACCTCGACGTGCTGTTGAGCGTGCTCGACGACGGCACCACGGCCGAAGCGCCCACACTGGAGGCGCTCGGCGCCCTCACCCGCGGCCTCGACGTGCACGCGAGCGTCGGCCCCCTCGACAAGGTGCCGGCCGCGACCTCGCGCGCGGCCTTCGCCATCGCCCGGGAGGCGCTCACCAACGCCCTGCGCCACGGGCACGGCCCGGTCACGCTCGACGTCGCCGTCGAGGCCGACCTGATCCTGACCGTGGCCAACGCGACCGCAGGCGCCTGCGGCGGGCAGGGCCGCGGCCTGACCGGCATGCGCATGCGGGCCCGCCTGGCCGGCGGGACGTTCACCTGGGAGGAGGCGGGCGGGACATGGCGCGTTCAGGCGAGGCTGCCGCTGTGATCCGGGTCGTCCTGGCCGACGACGAGAAGCTGATCCGTTCGGGATGGACGACCATGCTCTCCCTGCACGACGACATCGCGGTGGTGGGCGAGGCGGCCGACGGCCACCAGGCCGTCGAGGCCGGCGCCGGCGCCGACGTCGTGCTGATGGACATCCGCATGCCCCGTATGGACGGCCTGGACGCGACCCGGGAACTCGCCCGGCGTTGCCCGGCGACGCGCGTCATCGTGGTCACCACGTTCGAGAACGACCAGCTGGTCTGGGGCGCCCTGCGCGCCGGCGCCGCCGGGTACGTGCTCAAACGCGCGCCCGCCGGCGAGCTGGTGGAGGCCGTCCGGCTGGTGCACGCACGCGACGCGGTGCTCTTCCCCGACGCGCTGCGCCGCATCGCCTCCCCGCATCTCGGTACGGCCGAACCGCGCACGCCGGTCGGGCTGACTCCACGCGAGCTGGACGTCCTGCGGCACATCGCGCTCGGACGGAACAACGCGGAGATCGCGGCGGCCCTGCACGTGACGACGGAGACGGTCAAGACGCACGTCGGCAACGTCCTGGACAAGCTCGGCGCCCGTGACCGCACCCAGGCGGCGATCCTCGCCTACGAACTCGGTCTCGTCTTCGCCGGCGCCGGTGCTGAGGAACCCGGGAGTCGTTGGCGCTGACGGTAGAAGCGTCCGGGGTGGGGTCGGCCGTGTCCGGCGTGCTGGTCGTAGTCGCCCCTGCTGAAGCCGGCCGCCTCGGCGGTCAGGTGCTCGCGGATCAGGGCGATCGCCGCAGGAGGCGCAGCTGCCGCAACGCCGCGTGGCACCCGGCCCTGCACGCCTTGCGAGCACGTCGGCCAGGTGCGGCCCGCCGGATGTCGGATGTCGGCCGCCACTTGAGGAATGAAACCCCATAGGGGTATGTTGCGACCCGACAGCAGATACCCCACTGGGGTACATGAAGGGAAGGCGCCCATGTGCACGGCATGCTCCTGCAGCACCACGGACACCACCTCCGCCCCGGTCGGGACCGGCGCGGGCACCGTCTACACGGTCACCGGCATGACCTGCGGGCACTGCGTCTCGTCGGTCTCGGCGCAGGTCGGCCGGATCCCGGGCGTGACCGGTGTGGGGGTGGACCTGCCCGCCGGCGAGGTCAGCGTCAGCGGTGCGGGATTCTCCGACGAGCAGGTCCGCGCGGCCGTGGAGCGGGCCGGCTACACCCTGGCCGGCGCGGCGCCCGCCTCCGCCTGAAGGCCCATAAAGGACGGTCCCGGACAACAGACGGTGGGCGTGCACTGGCATGCACGCCCACCCGCGGGGCCGGTCCGAATCGACATCCACCCAACCCCCTACGACGCATCCTGCCATCTTTCGGCACGGAGGCGAGAAACCAGGAGAACGGCATGAACGCCGTCAGTCCCCGCAGGTGGCAGGCACTCATCGTGCTGGCCGCCGCACAGTTCATGGTCATCATGGACACCTCCATCATCGGCGTCGCGCTACCCGACATGCAGGCCGACCTGGGCTTCAGCCCCGGCGGCCTGCAGTGGGTGTTCAACGCCTACGTCGTCGCCTTCGGCGGCCTGCTGCTGCTCGGCGGCCGGCTGTCGGACCTGTTCGGCGCCCGGAAGGTCTTCACCACCGGCTGGATCATCCTGATCGCCGGATCCGTCGTCGCCGCGGCGGCCGGCACCGCCTGGGTCGAGATCCTCGGCCGGGCCGTGCAAGGCGTCGGCGGCGCGCTCATCGCCCCCGCCGCGATGACGCTGCTCATGATGCTGTTCGGTCACGACCAGCGAGAACTGGGCAAGGCCATGGCCCTGTACGGCGCCGCCGCGCCCGCGGGCGGCACCGCCGGCGTCTTCCTCGGCGGCGTCATCACCGAATACCTGAGCTGGCCGTGGGTGTTCATCGTCTACGTCCCGATCGGCCTGGCCACGCTGGCGGCCGTCCCCGCCCTGCTCCCGGCCGTCGCCGGCCGGCGCGGCTCGCTCGATCTGCTCGGCGCAGCCGCGGTCACCGCGGGCATCGCACTGGCCGTGTTCGCCATCGTGCGCGCCCCCGAACAGGGCTGGAGCTCGGCCGCCACCGTGCTGGAGCTGGCCGGGGCCGTCGCACTCCTGGTGGCGTTCCTGCTCATCCAGCGCAGCGTGCGCGAGCCGCTCATGCCGCTCGCGATCTGGCGCACCCCGGGCCTGGCCACCGCCAACCTGGCCATGGCGCTGCTGGGGGCGGCATGGATCCCGATGTGGTACTTCCTCAACCTCTATCTCCAGCAGGTGCTGGGCTACGGCGCCTTCGCCAGCGGCGCGGCGCTGCTGCCGATGACCGTCGCCATCATGATCTTCATGATCGCCATCACCGCCCGGCTGCTCGGCCGCTTCGGCGCCAAGCCGCTCATCACCGGTGGCCTGCTGATCCTGGCCGCGGGCGTGGCGGGCCTGTCGCTGGTGCGCCCCGACGGGGCGTTCGCCGCCGACGTGCTGCCCGCCTCGCTGGTGGCCGCGGTCGGCATGTCCCTGGCCTACATCCCGGCGATGATGTCGGCCATGTCCGGAGCGCGGCCGGAGGACAGCGGGCTGGCCTCCGGCATCGTCAACACCACCTACCAGGTCGGCTCCGCGCTCGGCCTGGCGGTCATGACCGCGATCGCCACCTCCTCCGGCGCCGACCGGCTCGGCGACCTGCCCCGGCTCACCGGCGGCTTCCAGGCCGCCTTCATCGGCGCCGGGACCGTCGCGGCGGCCGGGGCGGTCCTGACGGTGCTGCTCATGCGCCGCCCCAAGCCGGCGACCACCGAGACGGACGCGCGGCAGGAGGCGGTCAGGGCCTGAGCCGGCCCACGTCGCCCGCCCGGGTGTCCACCCGCGCAGCGCGGCAGGCCGTCATCACAGCGGACCGTTTTGATCAGGATCATCGGGCGTGCCACCCGGAGGTCTCCTCCGGGTGGCACGCCTGTCGTGCAGGGCGAGGAGACAACAGGACAACGTGGACGTGTCGTCGCGGGTCTCCAGCAGCACCTGGGCGGCTCTGACCCGGATCTGCTCGACGTAGCGGCCGGGGGTGATGCCCACGTCCTTGGTGAAGCGGCGGGAGAAGTCGGCAGCCGACCGGGCCACGACAGTGAGATCGCCGTGATCGGTGGTGCGGACGGCTTCTGGAGCAACCGCACGGACCGATGTCCGGCTGCGCTCCGCCCGCTACCGGCCGGTTGCGTCGAATGAATCCACGAGAATCGAAATACGGTAGGGGGGTATGGTGTTGTGAGAGATGAGAGCACGATGACCGGGAGGCGGGGACATGGCGGGATACACCCACGACAGGCAGGACCACCTCAGGCGGCTGCGCCGCATCGAGGGGCAGGTTCGCGGCCTGCAGCGGATGGTCGAGGAGGACAAGTACTGCATCGACATCCTCACCCAGGTCTCGGCGGCCAACCGGGCCCTGCAGTCCTTCGCCCTGGCCCTGCTGGAGGAGCACATGGCCCACTGCGTGGCCGACGCCACCGCCAAGGGCGGCGCCGAGGCCGAGGCCAAGGTCAAAGAGGCCTCCGAGGCCATCGCCCGCCTGGTGCGCTCCTGACCACCCTGACCACTAGATCGACCAGCAACGACAAGGAGTGATCATCATGACCACCACCTACACCGTCGCCGGGATGACCTGCGGCCACTGCGTCAGCTCGGTCACCGAAGAGGTCGGCGCCGTCCCCGGCGTCACCGGTGTCGACGTCGACCTGGCCGCCGGCCGGGTGAGCGTCGACAGCGACGGCCCGATCGACCCCGCCGCGGTCGCGGCCGCCGTGGAGGAGGCCGGGTACGAAGTGGTGACGCCGTCGTGAACACCCCCGCCAAGCTGGGGGCCTACGCCCTCGGACTCGCCGTGGTCTTCGGTGGGGCGCTGGGGATCGGCAACGCCGTCGGCGCTGTCGCCTCCCCACCCGCCGCGCAACCCCACACCGTCCACGAGGCCCCGAGCGCGACTCCCCGCCGACCCGCCGCGGCGGCCCCGGCGTCCCTTCCAGGAGGCCTTCAGATGTCCGAAAGCGGCTACACCCTCACCCCGCAGACGACGACCGTCCCACCCGGCGAGGCCACCGACTTCCGGTTCACCGTCACCGGGCCCGACGGCCGGCCGCTGACCGGTTATCAGACCCAGCACGGCAAGCAGCTTCACCTCATCGTGGTCTCCCGCGATCTGGGCGACTTCCAGCACCTGCACCCGGCCAAGGCCGCCGACGGAACCTGGTCGGTGAAGCTGACCCTGCCGGAGGCGGGCGTCTACCGGGCGTTCGCCGACTTCGCCCCCGAAGGCGGCCATGGGCTGACCTTGGGAACGGACCTGCACGCCGCCGGTGACTACACGCCCAGGGCGCTGCCCGAGGTGAGCCGCACCGCCACGGTCGACGGCTACACGGTGGAGCTGGGCGGGGAGCTGGTCCCCGGCGCCTCCAGCGCCCTGACGCTGACGGTGAGCAAGGACGGCAAGCCGGTCACCGACCTGCAGCCGTACCTGGGCGCCTACGGGCACCTGGTCGCGCTGCGCGCCGGAGACCTGGCCTACCTGCACGTGCACCCCGACGGCGAGCCCGGCGACGGCACGACGGCGGCCGGTCCGGGCATCACCTTCCACGCCGAGGTGCCCAGCCGCGGCGACTACCGGCTCTTCCTGGACTTCCAGCACGAGGGAGTCGTGCGGACCGCGGCCTTCACCGCCCACGCCGGCCAGAGCCCGGCCCCGACGGCGACCCCCGCCCGTCCTGCCGACACGGCGCCCACGCCGCGGCCCGCAGCAACCCCTGAGAAGTCCGGCTCGCACGGCGAGCACACGCACTGACGCACATGCGCGACGCGAGAAAGGAACGGTGACGTCGATGTCCCCCGTGACCGACGACAGACCACCGGCCGCCACCGGCGCGGTCGAGCTCTCCATCGGCGGCATGACCTGCGCGTCCTGCGCCAACCGCATCGAGCGCAAGCTCAACAAGCTCGACGGCGTGACCGCGACGGTCAACTACGCCACCGAGAAGGCCAAGGTCACCTTCCCCGAGGGCCTCGACCCGCAGACGCTGATCGAGCAGGTGGAGCAGGCCGGCTACAGCGCCGCGCTGCCCGCCCCGCCCGCCGGGCACACCGCCGGGCAGGCCGCCCCGCAGGAGGCGGCCGACGAACTCGCGTCGCTGCGCGCCCGCCTGATCACCTCCGTCGTGCTGGCCGTGCCGGTGATAGCGATGGCGATGATCCCGCCCCTGCAGTTCACCCACTGGCAGTGGCTGTCGCTCACCCTGGCCGCTCCGGTCGTGGTCTACGCGGGCTGGCCGTTCCACAAGGCCGCCTGGACCAACCTGCGGCACGGCGCCGCCACCATGGACACCCTGGTCTCGCTCGGCACGATCGCCGCGCTCGGCTGGTCGTTGTGGGCGCTGTTCTTCGGCAGCGCGGGCACGGCGGGGATGACCCACCCGTTCGCGTTCACCATCGAGCGCACCGACGGCTCGGGCAACATCTACCTGGAGGCCGCCGCCGGGGTGACCGCGTTCATCCTGGCCGGGCGCTACTTCGAGGCGCGCTCCAAGCGCCGCGCCGGCGCCGCCCTGCGGGCGCTGCTGGAACTGGGCGCCAAGGACGTCGCCGTGCTGCGCGGCGGCACCGAGGTCCGCATCCCCAGCAACCAGCTGGTGGTCGGGGACCGCTTCGTGGTCCGGCCCGGCGAGAAGATCGCCACCGACGGCGTGGTGGAGGAGGGCTCCTCGGCGGTGGACGCCTCCATGCTGACCGGCGAGTCGGTGCCGGTGGAGGTGCGGCCCGGCGACACCGTGGTCGGCGCGACCGTCAACGCCGGCGGACGCCTGGTGGTGCGCGCCACCCGCGTGGGCGCCGACACCCAGCTCGCCCAGATGGCCAGGCTGGTCGAAGACGCCCAGACCGGCAAGGCCCAGGTGCAGCGCCTGGCCGACCGCATCTCCGGGATCTTCGTCCCCATCGTGATCGCGCTGGCCGTCGGCACGCTCGGCTTCTGGCTCGGCACCGGTGACGGCGCCGGGGCGGCCTTCACCGCCGCGGTCGCCGTACTGATCATCGCCTGCCCCTGCGCGCTGGGCCTGGCCACCCCGACCGCGCTGCTGGTCGGCACCGGCCGCGGCGCCCAGCTCGGCATCCTGATCAAGGGCCCCGAGGTCCTCGAATCGACCCAGAAGATCGACACCGTGGTGCTGGACAAGACCGGCACCGTCACCGAGGGCAGGATGACCCTCGTCGACGTGCACCAGGCCGACGGTGAGGACGCCGAGGAGGTGCTGCGCCTGGCGGGCGCCCTGGAGCACGCCTCCGAGCACCCCATCGCCCAGGCGATCGCCCGCGGCGCGGCCGAGCAGGTGGGTGAGCTGCCCTTCCCCGAGGACTTCGCCAACATCGAGGGGCTGGGCGTGCGGGGCGTCGTCGACGGCCACGCCGTGCTCGTCGGCCGCCCGCAACTGCTGGCCGAGTGGTCCCAGCACCTGCCGGTCGAGCTGGAGCGCAAGCTCGCCGAGGCGCAGGCGGCGGGCCGCACCGCGGTCGCGGTCGGCTGGGACGGCCGGGCCCGCGCGGTCCTGGTCGTCGCCGACACCGTCAAGGCGACCTCCGCCGAAGCCGTCCGGCGACTGCGCGCGCTGGGCTTGACCCCGGTGCTGCTGACCGGCGACAACGAGGCCGTCGCCAGGACGGTCGCGGCCGAGGTGGGCATCGACGAGGTGATCGCCGAGGTGCTGCCCGCCGACAAGGTGGACGTGGTCAAGCGGCTGCAGGAGCAGGGCCGTACGGTGGCCATGGTGGGCGACGGGGTCAACGACGCCGCCGCGCTCGCCCAGGCCGACCTGGGACTTGCGATGGGCACCGGCACCGACGCCGCCATCGAGGCCTCCGATCTGACCCTGGTCCGCGGCGACCTGCGGGTGGCCGCGGACGCGATCCGACTGTCCCGGCGGACCCTGGCCACCATCAAGGGCAACCTGTTCTGGGCCTTCGCCTACAACGTGGCCGCCCTGCCGCTGGCCGCCCTCGGCCTGCTCAATCCGATGATCGCAGGAGCGGCGATGGCGTTCTCCAGCGTGTTCGTGGTCACCAACAGCCTGCGCCTGCGCGGCTTCAGATAGGAACCGCCGCCGCAAACGAGTGGAGTCCTTCCCCCGGTTGGGGGGAAGGACTCCACTCGTTTCCGGCATGAACGACGATCTGCCGCACCCCGACGGCCTGCAGCGGCTGATCGGTCTATGGTCCCGGCAACCCTTCGGCACCCTCCGCGCTCCTGTTCCCGCTACGTTCGGCGGGTCCAGTGGAGAAGACGACCGCTCAACGGCGTATCCGGCGCCGCCCCGGTCGAGGACACCCGTGTCTTCCCCTGGAGGGTCTGCTTTCCTCATGGCTCCAGCCGTCCGCCGTACCGGCCGTTCCCGCGTGCTGACCGTTGCGGTCGGACTGGCCCTGGCCACCGGAGCGCCCCCGGCCGCCGGCGCCGCGCAGGCGGACAACGATCAGCAGGTCATGCTGAAGGGCTCCACCACCGCCTCCTACTTCTGGGACGACGGCTCCGGCCGCGCCGGCGACACCGGCCTGCCCGCCTCCGGCAAGCCCATGCAGAAGGGCCTGGCCGCCAGCCCGAGCTGGCCGCTGCTGACCGAGGGCTACGTCGTCCACAAGGGCAAGAAGGCCCCCTTCTTCGTCGGCGACCGCGGCCCCGGCGAGCCCTCCGGCCGCGGCATCATGCTCGATCTGGACGCCAAGACCTTCGCCGACCTCACCGGCGGCACCTTCGACCCGCGCACGCTGACCGTGCACGGCAACGGCGGTCTGGGCCACATCAAGGTCGACTACGTCATCACCAAGTGGGGCCCGGGCGTCGGCAAGAAGAACCACCCGGTGCCGTTCTCCACCCGCGCCTGGTCGATCAGGGACACCGACCCCGCCGAACCCGTGACCATCCCGCACGAGGCCGAAGCCGAACCGGAGAAGACCGCGCCCCCTCCGGCGGGAAGCGCTCAGACCGGGGTGAAGACTCCGGCCGCCTCTCCCGCTCCGATACAGACCACCAGAGCCGAAGCCGCCGCTTCCTCAGCGGTCGACGACTCCGGCGGCATCTCCACCGGGATCCTCCTGACGGCTGTCGGCGCGGCCGTCGGGGGAGCGGTCACCGGTAGGCGGCTCCTGAACAGGCGTCTGATCGGCCGGAACGGCCCGCCGATGTCAAGGCGCTCCGCACGCAGCCGAGCGCGCGGCCGGCACCGCCGTACGGGTGGCCGCCACGCTCGCCCTCGCTGAACGGGTCGCGATCGGCTCGGAAGGAATATCGGTGCCGAGGGGGAGGCTCAGCGCGCCGGTCTGCACCCCAGGCCTGCCGCGACTGTGAGCGGGCTCGTCAGGAACTGCTCACCACACTCGGCTGACCCCCCAGACGGGACGCACCCCGGCCGGCAGGCGCAGGACGCAACCCCGACACGGTGACCATGACGAGTCGGCGGACCGCGTCGGTGGACGGCAGGCCGCCGGCCGCCGCCAAGGCGTGCATGCAGTAGCCCGCCAGCTCCTCCGGGGCGACGTCGTCACGCAGCTGTCCGGCCTGCACGCCCTCGGCCAGCAGATCCTGCAGGAAATCACGCAGGTGCCGCTGTGCCCGGGCCACATGCTCACCCCGGTGCAGCAGCGCCGCCACCTCACCACCGGGATGCTCGTACTGGATGAGGGCGTAGGCCTCGAGCACCGCTTCGAGCCGCGCTCCGGCGCCGTCGGCCCGATCGCGTAGCTCGGACAGACGGGCCAGGTGACCGGCGACCTGGCGCTCGTGCCAGGCAGTCAAGATCGCCTCCACGTCCGGGAAGTACTTGTACAGCGTCGCGCGCCCGATGCCTGTCTCCTCGGCGATTCGTGACATCGTCACCGATCGCAGCCCGTGCGCGGCCACCAGCGCCGCGGTGGTGTCCAAGGTCGCCTCGCGTACCGCGCGGCGGTGCGCCTCGATGGTCTCGTTCCACAGCTTCGGCACCGCTTCAGTCTACGCATCGCCGATATTGACACATGATGTATTGACATAGACATACTGTCTCGAAAAACTGGTGGGAGAACGTCCTGGCGGGCACCTACGGCACAGGAGACGCACATGACCGACCCTCCGCCCTCTGCGGGCAGTGACGGCACGGGCGGCGACCGCGGGCCGACGCCCCGCTGGGTGAAGGTAGCGGCGATCACGGTGGTCGTCCTGGTGCTGCTCGCCATCGCCGTGATCCTGATCAGCGGCGGCGAGCACGGCCCCGGCCGTCACCTGCCGTCCGGCGACGGCGCTCACCGGACGGCCCTGGTCGCCGGCGCAGCGCGCCACATGGGCGGGCCGTGACCATGGCCCCGGCGGTGCGCAAGCTCGCCCTCACCGTGCACGTCACCTCCTCGGCGGGCTGGCTCGGCGCGGTCGTCTGCTTCCTGGCGCTCGCCGTCACCGGCCTGAGCGGCCAGGACGCCCCGAGGGGACGCGGGCTCTACCCGGCGATGGAGGTGATCACCTGGGCGGCGATCGTCCCGCTGGCCTTCGCTACTCTGCTGAGCGGCGTCGTCTCCTCGCTCGGCACCCCGTGGGGGCTGTTTCGGCACTACTGGGTGCTGGCCAAACTCGCGCTGACCGTTTTTGCGATCGGCGTCCTGGTGATGCAGCTGGGGGTGATCGGTGCAGTGGCGGACGCGGCCGCGATGACAGGGCCGTCCGGCGCCGACCTGCGGGAGCTGCGGATCTCCCTGGTCCTGCACTCCGGCGGTGGCCTGCTGGTGCTGCTTTCGGCCATGGTCTTGGCGGTGTACAAACCACGGGGCACCACCCGGTACGGCCGGCGCGCGCATTCGGAGCGCCCAACCGGGCGGCGGCCCCGCCTCATACAGCGGTGATGGACGGACCGGTGAGAAGCGTTTTGCAGGAGGGGCGATGGACCACACGATCCGCCGCTCCGCCATGCGGGCGGCCCAACCGTGCGGGGTGCCCCGGCGGGCGATGACGGGCTTCACGCCCTTGACCCAGACCATGCGCCGGTACTTGTCATGGTCGTAGCCGCGGTCGGCGGACAAGGTCTTCGGCCGTTGCCGGGGCCGCCCGCGCCGGCCCTGGCAACGGCGGGATCCCCTTGAGCCAGCGGCATGAGCCGGGTGACGTCGCCCGCGGTTGCCGCCGGTCAGGCCGAGGACCGGCGGGATGCCGTCGCCGCCGGCAGGTCACCGGTTCTCCGGCTATCCCGGTTCCGCCGGCGGTCGTGCCACCTGTCGGGACGACCGGAAGGTCACCGGCGCCACCTGAACCGGCGCGGCGTGCAGGCCGTCGCGCACCGGCCGCACAGCCGGGTGACCCTCCGCAGCAGCCTACGCATCGGCCGCCGCCTCGCCGCGCACCTCGCGATGTACCCCGTCACGTGCCTCGTCGTGCAGCCGGATCATGAGAAGGGCGTGCGCGAGGGTCCCGCCCGCCCGTACGGCGGCGGCCACGAGAGCGGTCTCGGCGAGCTCCTCGGCCGTGGCTCCGGCCTCACGTGCCTGGCGGGTGTGGGTGTCGATGCAGTACTCGCACTGAGTGGTCAGCGCGACCCCGATCGCGACGAGCTCCCGGTAGCGGGGCGGGACCGCCCCGCTGGAGCGGCCCACGGCGTTGTGGAAATCGAGGAAGGCCGATGCCTCGGCAGGCGCCAGATCCTTCAGGCGGGGGATCAGATTCAGGTCGGATGGATGTTTGTAGCACATGCTCCGATCACATCCCAGTCGCAGCGGCGGTGTCTAAGTCCGTCTCGGACCGGGTGGTCAACACGCTGATATCGTGCCTGCGTGGACCTGCGGCGGCTGCTGTACTTCGTGACGGTCGCCGAGGAGGGCAACGTCGGGCGAGCCGCCCGCAGGCTGCATATGTCGCAGCCGCCGCTGAGCCAGCGCATCCGCGAACTCGAGGCGGAGCTGGGCTGTGCGCTGTTCGAGCGGACGCCTGCCGGGATGTGCCTCACCCGGCCCGGCGAGATCCTGCTGACCGAAGCCCGCGACCTGCTGGCCAGGGTCGACTCCGCACGCGAACGGGTCCGCGCCGCGGCGGGCGCGCAGCGCCTGGTGGTCGGCGTGCTCGGACCCGGCGAGCAGACGTTGTCGGCGCGGGTCGCGCCAGTCTTCCGGCAGGCCCATCCCGGAGCGCGGGTCGAGCTCCGCCAGGGCGGTTTCTCCGATCCGACGATGGGACTGGCGGCCGGCGCCGTCGATCTCGCGGTCACCCGGGCCCCGTTCGACACCACCGGTCTAGTTCTCCAGGAGGTGACCGAGGAGCCGTGCGTCGTCGTGCTCCCCGCCGATCACCCGCTGTCCGGGGCGCGGGCCGTACGCCTCGCCGACCTCGCCGGGTGCTCGTGGGTGCGGCTCCCGGCGGAGGCGGACGCGCACTGGCGCGCGTTCTGGCAGCCGGTCGGCGATGCGGGCGGACCGGAGGTCCGTTCGGTGGACGAGTGCATGCACGCCGTGCTGTGGGACGGCGCCGTGGCGATGGTGCCCGCCCGGGTCGCGCAGCGCTCTCCCGCGGAGGGCGTGGTCTTCCGCCCGATCACCGACGCCCCGCCGAGCCGCCTGGTCCTCGCCTGGCGCAGGACCGAGAGCTCACCTCTGGTCTCGGCATACGCCCGGCTGCTGGCGGAGGTTCACCGAGCGACACCATGACCGGTGACTTGATTTCGCTGGAGTCAGCCAGCGGCGAGCGCTCGAGCGCGGTGGCGTAGTCGTCGAGGATCGCCGCGTACGGGCCGGGGGAGCACGACGGTCCGGGACCGGGTTGTGTTTCCGGAAGCTGTGCAGAGGACTTGCGCGATCTCTGGGATTGTGTTTCCGGAAGCCACCCTCGGAGTCTGCTTCCGGAATTGAGGCATTCCGAAAGCAGAGCAGGATCGGTTGCGCCTTCGCCCGGGCGTTTGACCTCAACTCTGGTTGAGATCGCACGATGGCGGCCGGGGCGTCGCCCCTGCATCTTGGGGAGTTGTTCATGAGCACCGATTCCGGTTTCCATTCGATCATCGACTACACCGTTGACGGCTTTGACACACAGCGTGAGCTTGCCGAGGCGTTCGCGGAGATCCAAGAGCGGTGGGTGCGCTTCTACCCCGGCTACCGCTCGGCTCGTTTCCATGTGAGCACCGACGGGACCCGGGTATACAACATCGCGCACTGGGCGAGCGAGGCGGACTACCGCCGCTTCGCGGGGACCTACACCCGGCCCGACCGCCGCGGAGGCCATGGCCGGCTGGTGGGGCGAGCAGGCGCCCGCCCGCATCGCCCGCATCCGGTCCGTGGGCGCCGCCGAAGGCCTGGAACTGAACCTGCATCTGGCCCGCCCGGTCAACACCCTCGACGCGCACCGGCTGGTCAAGCTCGCCGCCGACCGCGACCGGGCCGACCAGATGATGGAGCTGCTGCTGCACGCGTACCACACCGAGGGACACAACGTGGCCGACGCGCAGGTCCTGCAGCGCCTCGGCGGCGAGGCCGGGCTGGACACCAGGGAGGTGCGCATTGTGCTGGACGGCGACGACTACGCCGACGAGGTACGCGCCGACCGGCGCCACGCGGCAGAGCACGGCATCACCGGCGTGCCCAGCCTCGTGATCGACGGCCGCCCGCCGGTCTCCGGAGTCCAGCCCGTCGCCGATCTGCAAGGGCTCCTGCGGAACGAACCGGCCGGCTCACACGGCGTTCTGATCAACCCTGACCGGCCTGGCTGACAGACGACTCCGGTCATGCCTGTTGCACCGTCTCGACATCTCTTTCTGAAAGGAATCTCACCAGCGATGGACATCGGTATCGGGTTGCCCGGGCATGCTCGGTGGACCGAAGGCACAACCTTGGTGGAGTGGGCACGCCGTGCCGAAGCACGCGGCTTTTCCACCCTCAGCGTCAGTGACCGTCTGGCCTGGTCGACGCCGGAGCCTTTGATCGCTTTGGCCGGCCACACCCGGCGGGCCCGCCCTGCTGTTCGGCGGCAACTCGAAGGCGACCCTGCGCCGCATCGCCTCGCACGGAACGGGACGGATCGCCGGCGACGCGACCGTACAGGACGTGCAGGACTTCGCACCCCAGATCCGGAAGGCTTGGGAAGCGGCCGGCAGAGCCGGCGCGCCTCGCCTGGTGGCGTCGGTGATGTACGCGCTCGGCTCCGATGCCGAGGCTGCGATCTCCGATGCCATCGGCTCTTACTACGCCTTCGCCGGCGACGAGTACGCGCAGTACGGCATCTCCATCGCCTACACCGAACCGGAACAGATCACCGCCGCGATCACCGCCTCGACCAGATCGGCTGTGACGAACTGATCTTCATGGGCAACGATCCGGATCCCGCACAGGTGGACCTCCTGGCCGAGGTCATCGGCCTCTGACCGCGGGCCGAGACGGGCGAGACGGCCAGCTGACAGTCACCTCGCCCATGCGACATCCATTGACCTCCGACGAAGCCCCGCGTGGCTGGAAGAGGGCTCGTCGCAGGTCCGCCCCCGGGCAACCCGCGCTGCGCTGCTGCTGACCACCGGTCGCCGACGGCGGGCTTACAACTCCCAGCAAAATGACCTTGGCCGTATCCACCCTCCCGGATGATCGTTGATCTGCGTGTGAGGAAGGGTGGGCAGCCTCCGTGGATCGTCTCGGACGGCCTGTGGGAGCGGATCGAGCCGCTGTTGCCGAAGACGGAGCGACGGCAGCGCTACCCCGGGCGCAAGCGGCTGGATGACCGCAAGGCGCTGTGCGGCGGAAAGACGGGTTCTGAGCATCATGTGATCGCCGACGGTGACCTGGAGGCCTAATGGCGATCCCACCTCGCACGCGAACACCAGCGCATCCACCACGGCTACCAGGGCGAATACAACCTCACCGCCTGATCAACGCAGTTGCTCGGAACGAACTACACCCTTCTCATCTCCGCCGGAGCAGCAGCGCCATAGCGATGGCGACTTGGGCAGGTTCGAGGGTGGTCTTGCCGTCGTCGATGTCCCACAGGGCGTTTTGCAGCACGCGGCCGAGGGTCCATCCCACCGCTCGCCCCCGGTCGAGACCGAGGATCTCGGTCAGCAAGTCGAAGCGGCGCAGCACCGCGCGAGCCACATCGCCGGTGGCCTCCACCTCTTCCCACCGGTTGTCCAGTGCCGGCAGCAACTCGAACCCCGGGTGGCCCGCCAGCGGTTCGGGGTCGATGGCCAGCCAGGGTTCCCGTTCCCCCGCCAGGACGTTGTCGTAGTGCAGGTCCCAGTGCAGCAGGCGGTCGCCGGGTTCGCCGATCAGTTCGGCCACGGCGGACGCGCAGGTGCGCACCAGTCGCTGTTCGTCGGGATCCCGCAGTGCCGGTACGGCTTGCGGGACCCGGTCGAGCATGGCCGCGGCGATGTCGGACAGCCGTCGCAGATGCCTTGGAGCAGGCAACGAGGTCAGACGGGCCAGCAGTTCGGCCAGGATCTGCACAGCCGCATCATCGTCGGCCACTGAGGACAGGGGCCGGGTCGCATCCAGGCGTTCCAGCAACTGCGTGCCGCTTATCTCGTCATAGTCGAGCAGGCGCACAATGCCGTTGCCTTTCCACGCCCGCAGGCCGGCGGCGGTGCCGGCGGTCTCCTCCCGCAGCTGCTGGAGCTTGAGGGCGGCAGGTGTCCCGTCGGCCTGAAGTACAGGCAGCACCAGCGAGGCCATGCCGTATGCGGCCGGGCCGTCAGGCCGCAGTCCCCAGCGGTCCAGGAACTTGCCGCCGAGACGCGGCAGATCGGTGATCCAGGTGCGCGCCTCGGCGCCGTTGGCGGCATACGACGCGGCGAACAGGGCGGGAACGTCCATGCGGGTCGAGGTGTTCATGGAAGACATCTCCTTCGTGGGTCCGGGGCGGAGCTGCGACAAACGAAGGAGATCCGGAGGTGCCCGGTTACCGGGCAGGCGTCAAAGCATGCCCTCACCCTACCCGGGCGCGATCACATCCGATCGGAGACGGCTCTGACACTTGCGCGGAGTTCTCGGGGTGGCGCAAGGCACCCGCTTCCTCTCTGGGAGCAGTCACTCAGAACGAACTGCACCCATTCCAAAATGAACGGTGTGCTGGTTTCAGGCGGGAAACGCCCGCCGGGCGGCTCCCGTCATGCAGAGATCGCTCAACGCCGATAGCTGAACCGCTACCCCGCACTGCCTTGGGCGGGCAGGTTGGGATCATGGATCTTGGTTTCCGTGGTGAGGTGGCCGATCTCTACCACCGGTACCGGCGCGGTTATCCCCCGGCCGTCATCGACTCGCTGGTGGAGTCGTTCGGTCTCACCGGGGACGACACCGTCGTCGACCTCGGCTGCGGGACCGGTCAACTGGCCCTGCCGATCGCCAGACAGGTGCGGGCGGTCGTCGGCCTGGACCCGGAACCCGACATGCTCCTCCGCGCCCGGCGTGCTGCCGACGAACAGGGGGTCGCCAATGTGAGCTGGATGATCGGGGCCGACACCGACACGCCGACACTGGGCAGGCTGCTCGGCGACGGGACCGTGGGCGCAGTAACCATCGGTCAGGCCCTGCACTGGATGGACCACGACAGACTGTTCCACACACTGGCTCCGCTGGTGCGCCCCGGCGGAGGCGTGGCCGTGCTGGCCAACGGGACCCCGCTCTGGCAGCAGGACACTGCCTGGTCGCGGGCGCTGCGCGACGTCCTGGAGCAGTGGTGCGGTCGCAAGCTCACCCGCACCTGCGGCACCGACGAAGAGAGCCGGAGGCGATACGGCACGAGCCTGGCCGCCGCCGGGTTCGAGGTGCACGAGACCGGTGTCGACTACACCGACGAACTGGACCTCGACCGGATCGTGGGCAGCGTCTACTCGGCACTTCCCGTCGATGAGCTTCCCGCCCCGGACCGCAGGCCCTCCTTCGCCGAGCAGGTCCGCTGTGCGCTGGAGCCGTATGCGCCGTTCACCGAGCACGTCCGCGTGGCGACGCTGATCGGTCGGACTCACGCCGCAACCTCGTGATCATCTCAACATGGGGTTCGGAGGCGGCGCAGGCAGATGATGCTGCACGCCAGGTCGAGCAGGCCCTGCCGGAGATCGGCACGGTGTTCGTAGCGGACGCGTAACCGTTTGAACGGGTGCAGCCGGGCGAAGGTCCGCTCGACCACCCACCGGATGGCGCCCAGCCCGGAGCCGTGCGGGGCGCGCCACCGATACAGCGCATCGGCCGCGGCGACGACCGCCGCGATCAGGCCCGCCATCCAGCCCCAGGTCCGGCTGCTGATCATCGGAGGCTCCGGAGCGCAGGACCGCGCGCGGGGACATGCCGCTGCCCGCCGGGCGTGGAGGCCGGGCGGGCAGCAGTCGTTCCTGTCGGCCGCCTTCGGATGCTTGGTTGCTCTGCTGGGCGTGGCTCCGGGAGCCTTTGACCGCGTCGGTCGGCTTATTTCAGTAGAAATCCGCCGAAATTAGCCTGGGTCGAGTTGAGGCCGTACGAGCTGGGGTGGACGGCTTGGGCGGTGGTGGCCGAGACGCCGGTGGCCGAGCCGTGCAAGACGGCCAGCATGCCGCTGCCCCCGTTCTTGGCGGGGGTGCCGACGATGACCTCGCCCCTGCCGTCACCGGTGACGTCGATGATCGTGATGGCCTGTCCGAAGTGGTCACCGGGCCTGGACTGTTCACGGATCGGGTCGGGCGCGGAGGTCCCGCCGCCGGTGGTCCCGACGCCGTCCTGCGTGATGATCTGAGCGTGTTTGACCACCGGACCGTTGGCGGAGCCGGGGATCACCATGACGGCGCCGGCCTCGCTGTGGCCGGAGACGGTGGCCTTGGCGGCACCGACGGCGATCTCGGCCCAGCCGTCGCCGTTGACGTCGCCCACGGCCAGGCCCGGGCCCAGTTCGGCGGCGTTGGGTAGCGAGGACAGGTCGATGGTGTGGCCGGGGGCGGGGGACGGGCCGGTGGCCCTGCCGTACCAGACCTGCAGCGAGGCGGTGCTCGGGGTGAGCATGACCAGGTCGGTGTGCCCGTCGCCGTTGACGTTGCCCATCGCCAGCTTGGAGTCGTTCTTCGGGCAGCCGTGGCCGGGGGAGGGAGGCGAGGTGCAGGTGGACGGCGAACCCAGCGTGGTGAGCTTTACCGGGGCCCGGTGCGGATCATCGATGAGCCACAGGTGGGGCCCGGGCTCCCCTTCGCCGGAGTGCCTGCTGGCGACGACCGCCATCTCCAGCTTGCCGTCGCCGTCGATGTCGCCGGCGGCGGCGCTCGTCTCGTGGGAGATATAGCTTCGATCTTCGAAGTCGGGGTAGACGGGCTTCGCGTCCCTGTTGTACCAGCCGCCGACGCGGAACCAGTAGCCGCCCCTTGTGGGTCCGACCATGTCGGTTCCCGGCTGGTCGTCGAACTGGCCGCCGGTCAGTCCCCAGGGGCCCAGGAGGGGTCCGATGACGCGGCGCTCGATCGTGGTGGCTCCCTGGGAGGTCCAGGAGTCGACCTGCATGTCGTAATGTCCTTCGGAGACGAGGTCGGTCCTGCCGTCGGAGTCCACGTCGGCAGCGCTTACATGTCGGCCCCACCCCGTGCAGGGTCCCCAGCTCGTGCAGCCTGGCGCGGGGCGGATGATGTGCCGGTGGCTGGTGAGCCCGTCCGGCCCGCCGAAGAGGACGGCTATCAGGCCGGAGTTCCCCGTGCCGGGATAGCCGGGGTAGCTCGGGCTGCCGACGGCCAGGTCGTTGTAGCCGTCGCCGTTGAAGTCGGTGTTCCCCGGCGCCGGGGCGGACGCCCGCGCCGGCCCGTGCGGGGCGGTCAGGGTCGTCACCAGGGCCAGCAGCACCGCCGACCGCACGATCTTCTGGGCATTCATGGAACGGATTCTGATGGGCCGGGGCAGACCTGGCGTCACCCGTACGGCCGACCTGCCGCCCGCCCTCCGGGTGACACGACACACCGGACAGCCCACGCCGCAGGGACACCGAACCGGGGATCGATCTGCGACGGGACCGTTTCGGGGCAGGCGGGACAAGCGTCGGCCGCCTGATAGCGGGCCGGTCCTTCGAGTTCCGCGAACCGTGGGAGGTCCTGCGCGGCCCCCACGAGGAGCGGACGGTCAGCGGGGGTCGATCGGCGTCGGCGTCCCGGCCGCGGCTTCCACCACCGCAGCCGCCTCCAGGCACAGATCCTCGCGAAACCTCGGGCCGATGATCTGCACGGCCTGCGGCAGCAGCGCATCGGCCGAGGCGACCGGTACAGCGACCGCGGGCAGCCCGAGAAGGTTGATCGCCACGACCATGCGCATTGTGTCCGGCCAATCGTCCAGCCACCGGGGGTCGAGATCGGATCCGATCCGGAAGGCCGGACGTGTGCGGATCGGCGCGAGCATCAGCGGGGTACGGCTCAGCTGCGCGCTCCACAGGCGCGCGATGGACGCCCGCTCCATCATCGGGTCGAACGCCTGCTCTCCGCGGGCCCGCGTCCAGATCGGCTCGTACGCCTGCCAGAAGCGTACGAACCCAGGAGAGGCGATCGCGTCCGCAGGGGGCTGTTCCCGGTGGATCCGGCCGTAGTCCGACATGATCTGCGTGAAGATCTCGCTCGCCCGGGTGAGGGCCGTGGCCGAGCCCTCCTCGACGAGGTAACCCGCGTCGGCCAGGGCCGCGGCCGCGCGCTTCAGCGCGTCGGCCACCTGCGGGTCCATCTCGGTCCCATCGAGATCGGTCACCACGCAGACTCGTACCGGTGCCGGCAGGGGCGGGCCGCACACGGGCACCGGCGCGTGCCACGGGTCCCCGCCGGACCGCCCGCACATGTGGTCGAACGCCAAACGCAGATCCCGCACGCGCCGGGCGATCGGACCATGGACGGCAAGCAGCTGGAACGCGAAGGGAGCCGGCCCCGCCCCCTGCCCGGCCTGCGCCACTCTGCCCAGCGAGGGCTTCAGCGCGCTGACGCCGCAGCACTGGGCAGGCCATCGCAGCGAGCCCGCACCGTCGTTGCCGATTCCGAGCGGGGACATTCCCGTCGCCACAGCGGCCGCCTCCCCGCCGCTTGAGCCACCCGGCGTGTGTTCGGCGGACCAAGGGTTCACCGTCGCGCCGCGCAACGCGTTGTCGGTGTGCCAGCGCATGCCGAACTCGGGCATGTTCGTCCGGCCGATCGGGATCGCCCCCGCCGCGCGTAGTTCGGCGACGAAAGGCGCGTCGACGGCCGCCGCCGTCTCCCTCAGCGCGACGATTCCCAGCGTCGTCGCCGACCCCCTGACGTCGATGTTCTCCTTCACCGTTATCGGTACGCCGCGCAGGGGACCGACCGCGTCCCCTCGCGTGCGGGCTCTGTCGGCCGCGTCCGCCGCCGCGAGCGATTCCTCCTCCAGCGTGACCGTGATCGCATTCACCCGGGAGTTCACCGCGTCGATCCGCCGTAGATGCGCCTCGATCACCTCCCGGCATGAGACCTCTCCGGCGCGGATCAGCTCTGCCAGATCCCACGCGCCCAACGTCCACAGCTCCGTCAAGGTGTCCTCCTCGTCGACCGTGCTGGGAAATCTAGGGAGAAACGCCGGGAAAGAGCAGTCTTGTTTTCCCGGCGGCCTCAGCCGCCCTCCTTGCGGGCCAGCCGTCGCGTCCCGGGCAGGCGGCCGTCTCAGCCGTCAGCGGTCCCGGCGGTCAGGCCCGCCGACCGGTCGACGGCCACCTTCACCGCCGCGGCGGCCCGCCGGTGCCGCCGGTCAGGTGCAGACGGCCCCACCCAGGCGCCGTCTGCACCTGGTCGCCGGCGGCCACCAGGTGCAGGCCGTACTGCAGCCAGGTGGTCACCGCGTCGACGCGCTCGCCACCACCGGCGTCGGTGGTCACCGTCACGCCGGCCTCCAGTAGCAGGATTCGTAGTGCGTTCACGCCGATGTTCACGCTTCGCCCTGACAGGCGATTACCAATCATGCACACTGCGGTTATGACGGCCTTGTCTGGATACGATGCCAGGCGCATCCATCACCTCCCTGGGACGCTGCGATCCACCGTGAACGAGCACGGCTTGCGGCGTACGCAGATGGGCGGGTGAGCGCCACGGAGACGCAGCAGAGCGCCGTCCCGGAGCAAGACGACGGGCCCGACAAGGGCGCTGCCCGCCGGGCCGCCGCGCTGGCGGGGGTTGGCTCGATCGCCGACATGGCGGCGATCGCGCAGCTCGTCACCACCGAGTCGCGGCACGGGATCCTCGTCGCCGGGCTGCTGTCGGTGCTCGCAGGGACACTCGGACTGATCCAGCTCCACGGGCAGCCCATGCGGATGCCGGCCATGGTGATGGTTGCGCTGATCGCCGTCGGTGCGGGGCTGACCGGCGTGATGATCGAGCGGTATCGTGCCGACGCGGTCGCCGGAGGCAGTCCGTCCGCCGCCGCTCCAGTGAATGGCGCCACCGGGCCTGCGGCGTTCACGGAAGCGTCCCGTGGCCCCACCGTGCCGTCCCCGTCCCCGTCCCCGGACTCGTCCCGCGGCACGAGCGCCACCGCTACGGGGCCCACACCCTCGGCGTCAGCCGGGGAGGTGATCCACGAGGCTGAGGCGTCCCTACGCGACCAGGACTACCTCGACGTCGAGTCCGGCCGCATCGGTACGATCACCCCGGCCACGAGCGACCTGTGGTACGTCAGCCCGTACCGCTCCCTGTGGACGGCTGGCGGCGGCAAGCGCCCGATCACCACCGTGGACGTGCGCCCCGGCCCTGCCGAATGCGCGCGGGCGCTGGCCGCTCGCGATTACGACCAGGTGGAGGTCGGCACGATGGCGGCTGGTGACTGGGCCTGCGCCCGCACCGCCGAGGGCAACCTCGTCGCGATCCAGTTCCCCGTCATCCCGACCGGTGACGCCCCGCTCAAGATCTCCTACATCGTCTGGCGCTGGACCTCACAGGGGTAGGCATGCTGTACACGCTCGCCAGGAAGCTCGCCGCTCCGGTGATCATGATGGTGATCGTCGCTCTGACAGCGGCGATGGACTACCCCGAGCCGCTGCCGGACTTCGCCCATCCGCACGCACCGCACTACCCCTGGTACCAGCCGGTCAACGCGGCCACCAGCCGGCCTGTCCTGATCATCCGCGGAGGCTTCACCGATGTGCCGTGGCCCGCGGTCAAGGACGACGCCTGGCTCGGGCGGCGTTACTTCGGGGGTTACCCCAGTGTGCGCGACTACTTCGTGCAGAGTTCCGACGGCCGGGTGTACCTCACCCGCGCCGCCGAGAGCTCCGGCGTCCACGACGACGGGATCGTCACCGTCGACTACGGGCTGACGCTGGCGCAGTGGACCGCGCTCACCGACGAGCAGATGATGCGTCACGCCGTGAACCTGGCTGACCCCCTGGTGAACTACGCGGCCTTCGACCGTAACGGCGATCACCGGCTCGGCCAGGACGAGGTGGTGATCGTGGTCCTGCAGTCAGTACGCTCCGACACCGGCGGGTACATCGGAGAATGCGGCGCTGCCCGGGAGGTCTTCCCGGGTCCCGTGCTCGATGGAATGGATCTGGACAGGCGGGTCAACGTCTGGGCCAACAGCGCGACCAACCAGATCTCTCTCGACCACGAGATGATGCACGCCGCGTTCGGCCTGGACCGCGACTTCCACGGATACCCCATTCACGGCTTCGACGTCATGGGGAACACCTGCACCGAGGACGAGTGGTACGTGGACCTCAACTCTTGGCACAAGATGCACCTGGGCTGGGCGAAACCGACGATTGTGACACGGGACGGCTACTACGGCGTCCCCACCTGGGACACCAGCGACACCGCGTTCCTGCTCTACGACCCCGACCGAGGCACCGACGACTACCTCCTGGTCGAAAACCGATGGCGCCGCCCCGGCGGCTATGACGCCGACGTGAAGGACAACGGCCTAGCCGTGTGGCGTATCGACGAGAGCCAGTACTACAACAACGCACCCGACGCCTACCCGATCAGACTGCAGGGCCCCTGCCCGGACTACTCGTGCACCCACTACGCATGGGACGCGAGCGACCCCGAGACGCCGCAGCGGGACATGACCGGCCCCTGGCGCGACGGCACGCCCAGTAACGTCGCGATCCGGATGGTCAACGAGGCCGGGCCGACGACGACGGTCTACTTCGACGTGCCGGGTCCGGGCGCCGCCGTGGACTGCTTCGACCGCTCCACCCCCACCCGGCGACGCGAGGTGCAGGTCATCGCCGGACAAACCGTCGCCCTGCGCCTTCCCGTGCAAAACACCAGCGAGCAGTCGGGAGCCGTCGGCCTGGGCCTGGCCGGGCAACTGGAGCCCGGCTGGTCATGGAGCGGGGACAGCGCCGACCTGGATGCCAAGGCGACGACGGTGAGCCGGCTGCTCATCACCACTCCGGCCGCCGCCGCACCCGGCGACTACCGCCTGTCACCGGAGGCCACCTGGCTCGCCGACCCACGGTACACATCCAGGTGCGATGTCACCGTACGGGTCGTTGCACCGCCGGCGGCGAGCTGGGGCTACGCCTCCACGCGCGCCCTGCAGTACGAGGCCCCGGTCGGCGAGGTAGTCACCCTCGACCCGTCCTGGCAATGGGGCACCTGGAAACGGGACAGCGATCCGGAACAGGTGAGCAGGCACGCCACCATGATCCGTACGGGGACCGGCCGCTACACCGTCACGCTGCCCGGCCTCGGGACGACCCCGGGCGTCGCGCATGCTGGCGCGGGCGTCTCGTGGGGCCGCATGGACGCCGCCTGGTGCCAGCTGGAGACCGTAACCAGGAACGGCACCGACAAGCACTTGGACGTGGCTTGCTTCGACGGTGCGGGAACGCCCAGCAACCTGCCGTTCGCCGTCTGGGCGAGCGGGCCGAGCCCAGGCGCACAGCCGCAGCTCCAAGCGCGTTACGAGACTGTCGGCGGATTCGGCAACGCGTTACCGCTGGTGAACGGCGATACGTACAACTCCGCCGCGGGCCCGGTGGAGGTGCGTCGGGCCGGTGAAGGCCGCTACGAGGTGACGGCCGGGGGCGCGGTCTTCGACGCCACCGGATACGCGCGGATCACCGCGCTCAACGACGTACGCGTCCGGTGCCGCGCGACGAGTACCGAGGACACCGGTACGGGCGTTCGCATCGGCGTGGAGTGCCTCGGCGCGGACTTCCGCCCACGCAGCACGCCGTGGCTGCTGTCCTACACCGAAGGCGTCGGCACCCACCACGATCCCGCCGTACCGGCGGCGTACGCGAGCACGGCGGGGAACGCGTCGGCGCCGGGCATCGACACCCGGCGCTCGTGGAGCAGCACTGGTGAACTGCCGACCATCGCCCGCACAGCGCCAGGCGTGTACGACATCAACTACCAAGCCATCGGCAACCCCTTCACCTACCCTGCCGACCTGGTCGACGTCGCCGCCATCGGCCCGGAGGCGCGGTGGTGCCGGGTGCTGTCGTGGAACTCCTACAGCTATCCAGGGAAGCTGCGCATCATCGTGCACTGCTACGACGCCGCGCGACGACTGGCCGATGCCCACTTCGCCTTCACGTACCTGCGCGCTCCGGACCGGGCCTGACGCCGACGTAGGTCTTCTCCGGGGGCAGGCCAAGTACGCCGGAAAGGGGCCATGGCTGGTGCGACACGGCCCGTTGCGCCCTTCGGAGAGGGCGGGTTTCGGCGGCCTGTTGCCGAACGGTCTGGATCTGATCACCGAGTTGCGGGTGCAGAAGGCGGCGTGGAGAGGTAGGGCTCAGCCTCGGCCGTGTGCTCTTCGCCGCCGACGGCTCGACCATCGGAGATGTCGCAGATCTGATCCGGTCGGTGTTCTCGCGACTCGACCAGCGCTCAGTGGTCGCAGCGGCCCGCGACGGCCTCCAGCGCCTGGTGGTGCAGATGGACCTCTCGGAGGGAGACGCTCCCCGTCTTGCACGGGGCTGATGAGTGCCAGCCCTGTCAGGCGACGCCGGACCAGGCTGCGGTGACCACCTCACGCCATGGCAGAACGGCTGTGCCGGGAGCGTCCTGCCGCAGCAGTTCCGCCGGAAAGGAGAACGGCGGGGCCTTGGCCGGGTTGCGCGTGGCCTGGCCGACGATGAGCTCGGTCAACTCGACGCTACCGCCCAGCCTCGGGTAGGTGGCGTGCACCCGGTCGGCGTAGCCTGCGGGGAGCTTGTCGGCACCAAACGCCGCCACGTCCGCCCCCGCACCGGCATGGGTGAGCGCGATCTCGGGCCGCATCCTGTCGGCGATGCCGAGACTGGTGTGCAGGGCGATCGCCTCCCAGGCCAGGCGGGTCCGGTCCGCGGCCAGCCCTTGTTCGGTGAGGAACTCCGCGGCCAGGTCCGCGCCGTCCACCTCGAACCGCCCGCCTCGCTCGCCCCGCTCGGTCAGCCCGACGTCGTGCAACATGCACGCCAGGAACAGGACCTCGTCGTCGTAATCGTGCTCGGCCCGAAGACCGTGTCGCTCCCCGATGGCCCTGCCGAACAGGTAACTGCGCACGCTGTGGGTCAGGACGGCCTGCGCGGCGATCTCCTGGACGAACCCGTACGCCTCGCGGGTCAGTGGGGTGTCGGGAATCGCGAAGCCGGTGAAGTGATCTGTCATGGGTTTGATCGTGGCCACTGAGGGACCGTGCGGAAAGTGGCTGTAATGCCGTACTGCGCTAGATTCTGGCCATGCATGTGGTCGGTGTGCTGGCGATGAACGGAGTGGTCGCCTTCGACATGACGGTGCCCGCCCAGGTCTTCGGCAGTTCCACGGGTGATCGGTATCAGCCGCTGTATGAGACGCGGTTGTGCACCGTCGGCGGTGCCGTCCGGACCTCGGAGCCTTTCGGCGCGATGCGGCTGGAGACCGCATGGGGTCTCGATGACCTCGCAGCGGCCGACACCCTTGTACTCCCTGGTCATTGGAACTTCCTGGAAGAGCCACCCGGGGACGTCCTGGAGGCGGTGCGGGCGGCGGCTGGGCGCGGCGCGCGGATCGCCTCGATCTGCGCTGGGGCGTTCCTGCTGGCTGCCACCGGGCTGCTCGACGGACGGCGGGCGACCACGCATTGGACCTACGCCGCCGAGTTGGCCCGGCGCTACCCCGCCATCGAGGTCGACGCCTCGGTGCTGTTCACCGACAACGGCGATCTGCTCACCTCGGCCGGTGTGGCGGCCGGCATCGACCTGTGCCTGCATCTGGTCCGGCGCGATCACGGCTCGGCGGTGGCCGCTGAGACCGCTCGCCGGATAGTGATGTCACCCCAGCGCGACGGAGGCCAGGCGCAGTTCATCCGGCACGCCGATCCCCGCGACCTGGGGACCGCGCTCCAGCCCGTCCTCACCTGGATGGAGTCCAACCTGCACCAGCCGCTCAGTCTCGGTGACATCGCCCGTCACGCTTGCGTCAGCGTACGGACCCTGACTCGCCGGTTCCGTGCTCAGATCGGGACCACTCCCCTGCAGTGGTTGTTGCACGCCCGTATCCGCCGCGCCCAGCACCTGCTGGAAAGCACCGATCTGCCGATAGGCCGGATCGCCGAAGCGGTGGGCATGGGCTCTCCCACGACACTGCGTGCCCACTTCGCCCGCGCCGTCGGCACCTCCCCGCAGACCTACCGCACCACCTTCCGCACCCGCCCCTGATCTGCCGGGCATCACGGCCACGAAGCGAGACTTTTCTGCCCTGGACACCGCGGCATCCCCGAGCGGGACCCGGTACTTCCGCATCCCCATGACGTGAAGAGACCGGGGATCCGGCTGGTCACCTACCGGCGGTTACGCATCCCCACGTTCGGCGAGGTGTGGCTGCACGACTCCGCCAAGCGCCTGGCCCGTCTCATCACCCGTGGCCAGGCCGTGGTGCGGTCGGTCACCGTTTCCCGAGGCGGGCACCGCTGGTACGCCTCCGTGCTGTGGGACGGCGCCGTGGCGATGGTGCCCGCCCGGGTCGCGCAGCGCTCTCCCGCGGAGGGCGTGGTCTTCCGCCCGATCACCGACGCCCCGCCGAGCCGCCTGGTCCTCGCCTGGCGCAGGACCGAGAGCTCACCTCTGGTCTCGGCATACGCCCGGCTGCTGGCGGAGGTTCACCGAGCGACACCGTGACCGGTGCGTCCTGCCGGGCTGCCGCCTGGTCGGTGGACCATGAGCATCCCGCTCACCGGTGGCTGTTGGCCCGTCGCAGTCCGTTCTCGCGCCGATCGCCATGCTTCCGGCGCTCCGCAGCGGGGGCAGCGCCGTACTCCTGCACCTGCCGGGACGCACGGTAGGAGAGTGGGTACGGGAACCGGCCTTCCGGCACCCGCTTCTCGGGCGAGGCCGGGAATTGCCAGGCGCAAGCCTGATCGCCTTCCGCAGCGGTCCCATGACTGTGCGACAGCCTGAACGCTCGGCCCGTCTTGATCGACGACGCCACCCGACCGCCTTCCAGGGATTTCTCGACTGTCAGCCTCCCCGACCTCGGTCCTGGCGTTCAACCAGATGATCACCAGCTCTTCAAAACCCTCGAGATCGTCAGGTGCTAAAGCCAGCGGCGCTGTTCAGCATGATCAGCCGATGGCCACCGTCATAGCCCAGAAGGGCTTCCGACCAATAGCACCTCCAGGTTCCACAGTTGGGGTGGGGTCAGCACTACTCTGACGATTCCTGCATGCAAGGTCGATGGTGGATGTCATACCTCATACGGTTACCCCCATGAAGTCCCTCCTGCGCCGTATCGGTGCCGATACCCGTTATCTGTTCGTCGGGTTTCCTCTCGCCGTAGTCGTCTTCGCGCTGGTAGTGACAGGGTTCGCCGCCGGAGCGGGAACAGTGGCCGTCTGGGTGGGCGCACCGATTCTGGCGGCGACGCTGACACTCGCCCGCAGCGTCGCCGATCTGCAGCGGACGATACTTGCCGGGGTTCTCGGCCACCCGGTCGCCCGGCCGCGCTACCGCCGCGCCCCCGAGAGCGCCGGCTGGTTCCGCCGCATGGTCAACCCGCTGACCAGCGGGCAGTCCTGGCTGGACCTGCTGCACGCCATCGTGAACTTCCCGATCGCCGTCGTGACGTTCTGCTTCACGGTGACCTGGTGGGCCGGGACGATCGTCGGTCTCACCTTTCCCCTCTACGGCTGGCTCACCGCCAGCATGCCGGACAACTACGGGCCGGCCTACCTGCTCGGCTTCGGTGACAGCACAGTAATCGACGTGCTCATCACCACCGGGGTCGGTCTGCTGTTCGCGATCACGCTGCCGGTGGTGATCCGCGGCGGGGCGCTGATCCAGGCCGGGCTCAGCCGGGCCATGCTGACCGGCGTCGCCGAGCTGCACGAGCGCATCGACGACCTGGCCGAGGGCCGGGCCGCGGCGGTCTCCGCCGAGGCCAACGCGCTGCGCAAGCTGGAGCGCGACATCCATGACGGGCCGCAGCAGCGCCTGGTCTCCCTGGCCATGGACCTGTCCCGCGCCCAGCGCCAGCTCAAGCGCGACCCGCAGGCCGTCGAGCAGATGCTCTCCCAGGCCATCACCTCGACCCGGGAGACCCTGGACGAGCTGCGCGCCCTGTCACGCGGCATCGCCCCGCCGATCCTCACCGACCGCGGTCTGGCCCCGGCGCTGGCCGCGCTGGCCAGCCGGTGCACCGTCCCGGTCGAGCTGGACGTCCAGGTGGAGGGGCGCTTCGCCGCCGCGGTGGAGAACACCGTCTACTTCGTGGTCGCCGAGTCCCTGACCAACATCGCCAAGCACAGCCACGCGAGCGTCTGCACGGTGACGCTGGCCAAGACCGGCGGCGTCCTAATGCTCACGATCGGGGATGATGGGGTCGGCGGCGCGCACGTCGCCAAGGGACACGGCCTGTCCGGCCTCGCCGACCGCCTGCGGGCGGCGGACGGCGAGCTGTCGGTGGACTCACCGGTGGGCGGGCCGACGGTGATCGTGGCGGAGGTGCCGTGCGGGTAGTCGTGGCCGACGACGCGGTTCGGCGGAAGAGCGGCGGGATGACTCGCCGCTCTTCCGCCGCTCCCGGAGCAGCGGTGACCGTCGTGAGATCGCCGTCCCGCTTCCCTTCTCACATCAAGCCGTAACGGGCGGCGATGGTGAGGAAGACGACCGCGCCTGCCGCCACGGCGCTGTAGCGTACTCGCGCCGCCTTCGACCACCAGCCTCGCGACCACGACAGCGCCGCGAGCGCCACGACCGTCACCGTGGTGGGCAGGACCCACACCAGCGAGAACGGCAACGCCGTACCCGTGGAAAGCGATGCCAGATCCGAAGCCGCGCGGGTCAGGAAGCCCAGGTAGCCGAGGCAGATCAGCGCGGTCGCCACGGCTGGCACCTGTGCCTGCCATGCAGCCCGGCCCGTCGGCGGTGTGGCACGTCCGCGCAACCGCCGTCCCAGGGCGGCCACCGGCCAGGCGAGCGCGCCGAGCAGGACCAGGAGGGCGCCTGCGGCCGTCGGCAGCAGCACCATCGGGGATGCGTACCAGGAGATTCGTTCGTAGTTCTGTGTGGGGTTGCCGTCAGAGGACAACCCGACGATCTTTCCCTCCTCCTTGATGAACCCCAGGCGGTCCGTGCCGTCGGCCGAGACGAACGTCTCACCGCCGGCCGGAATCCACACTCGATCCGGCAGTACCGGGTGGGAGGTGTGCAGGGTGCCGTCCCCGAGGGCGGTGACGGTCACCCGATCCGCGGCGGAAAGGAACAGCTCATACGCTTCGCCCTCGCTCATCCGTGTGGCCAGGTATTCCCCGGTGTAGGAGTCCAGATCCCGGCCGGGGGCGGCGGGCGAGGCGGGCACCGGGTACGGCTTCACTCCGGCGAACGTCGTCAGGAACTCCCTGATGACCACGTCGCGGACGCCGGACAGCTTGTCCGGCGCCACACCGTCGCCGTTGACCGCGATATAGATACCCACGCCCCGTTCAGGGACCAGTGCGTACTCGGCGTGGGCGCCGCTCTCGTCACCGGTGTGCCACGCCCACTGCGGACCGGTGCCCTTTCCCTGGAACGTTCCGAATCCGGGACCCCTGAGTTCCGGTTGGGGGCCCGCCTGTCGTCGCAGCATCGCCTTCACACTGGTGGAGGTGAGCACCCGCCTGCCGTCGAGCTCGCCGCCATTGAGCAGGGCGCGCAGGAAACGGCCCATGTCGGTAACGGTGGCGTAGGACCCTCCCGAAGGGGCGCCGTTGGCGTACCACAGGGGAACGGGCCGGTTCTCGCCGTCGATGATCTCGTATGGGACAGGGGCGGACAACCGCCTGCGGGCTTCGTCCAACTGCATGAAGGCGGTGCGGGTCATCCGCAGGGGAGCGAAGACCCGCTGGGTCATGTAGTCCTCGAAGGACCGGCCCGAGACGGTCTGCACGATGTATCCGGCCAGGTCGATGCCGTAGTTGGAATAGGCGACGAAGCGACCGGGTGGGTGGATGCGGGCGGGCTGGTAACGGACGATGTAGTCGCCCAGGGCCGACACCCTCTCGGCGGAGGGGGCTGCCGTGCCCTCGGTGATCTCGGCGAAACCTGCGGTGTGGGTCAGCAGGTGACGCAAGGTGACCGGGCGTCCGGGATGGGTGTCGGGAAGCTTGGCCTTCTCGGGCAGATAGCCGTTGACATCGGCATCGAGATCCAGTTTCTCCGTCTCCGCCAATTGCATGACGGCGACCGCGGTGAATGTCTTGGCGATTGAGGCGGTCTGGAATGCCGTGGTGTCGGCGACAACCGGTTTCCCGGCGGCGAGATCGGCATAGCCGTAACCGCCGGTGAAGATCTCACCGGCGCTGTCCACCACCGACACCGCCGCACCGGGCACCTTCTGTTCCCGCAGCAGCTGGGGAACGCGCCGATCGAGGAAGGCCTGTACGCGCCCGGAGTCGAATGATCCGTCGTGGACTGGTCCGGTGGATCCGGCCATGGCCGCAGGGGCGGACAGTCCTGATAGCAGGATCACGGCGGAACCGGACAGTCCGGCCCGCGTCAATGCGCGCAACATCATGGTCTCTCTTCAATGGGGAAGTGAGGCCCAACACTAGGGATCAGTACCGGGCCGGTCAGCCCGGCTCACCCCCTGACCACCGGTAAGGCGGTCCCTACCGTGCCAGGTAGGGCCAGTGCTCCGGGACCCAGGTAGAGACCCCGTGACTCATGATTGGAGCAATCGTCAAGAGTCGTGGATCGATTGAGAGCAGGATTGTCAGGACTGGTCTGTCATATCGGCCGCGACGAGCTCGACCTCGAACCCGTCCGTGTCCTCCAGATAGGCGGCGTAATGCTGTTCGCCACCCGCGTGCGGATGGCGATCGGGGAACATCAGCCTCCAGCCGTGTGCGGGCGCCTGCTCGGTCAGCGCATCGACCAGGGCGCGGCTTTCCACGTGGAAGGCCAGGTGGTTCAGTCCAGGGCGGCAACGGTCGTGCCGGTCGGCGCTGAGCGCGGATGACTGCTCCAGGACCAGGTAGGTGGCTCCCAGCCGCCAGCTGCGCCCCCCGCTCCAGTCCTGGAAGAGGGTGTATCCGAGCGCCTGCAGCAGCCACTGCCAGCTGATCACGGCGCGATGGAGGTCGGGCACCCATATCTCGATGTGGTGCAGTGTTCCGGTGGTGGCCTTGTCGTTCATGCCGCGATCCCTTCTGGACGTTCGACGAGCTTGCCGCTGACGAAGGTGGCCCCCGCGCGGACCAGGGCGACCAGATGAGGCGCGTTCACGGCGCGCCAGCGAGCCTGGGCCGACTCCATCAGCTTGAACGCCATCGCCAGCCCGGCCGCGCGCGACCCCGGCCCCTTGGTGACCTTGGTGCGGTGCCGGACGGTGGCAGACGTCGACTCGATCGGGTTGGTCGTGCGCAGGTGGATCCAGTGCTCGGCCGGAAAATCGTAGAACGCCAGCAGTTCGCCGACATCACCCGTGACCTTGGCCACCGCCTTGCCGTACTTGGCGCCGTAAGCGGCCGAAAACGCCTCCACGGCCGCCGGCGCGTGCGTCTTGTCCTCGGCGTCCCAGATCTCGGCCAGCGTCTTCTTGGCGCCCGGGTGCGCGAACTCCGGCAGCGACCCCAACACGTTAGCGATCTTTTACGGCTTCGACTACCTGCGCAATCTGCTCACCACGATGCCCAAGTCGGCCCAGCCATGGGTGGCCACGCTGGTGCGCACGATCTTCGACCAGCCCACCGCCGAGGCGGTGCGCACCCAGCACACCTGGGTCATCGACGCTCTGGAAGCGAAATATCCGGCGGCGGCCGAGCACCTGGAAGCGGCACGCGAGGACCTGCTGGCCTTCGCCGCGTTCCCGCGCGAGGTCTGGAAGCAGATCTGGTCGAACAACCCGCAGGAACGGCTGAACAAGGAGATCCGCCGCCGCACCGACGTCGTCGGGATCTTCCCCGACCGAGCTGCGATCGTCCGTCTCGTCGGTGCGGTTTCGGCCGAGCAGACCGATGAGTGGACCGAGGCCCGCCGCTACATGGGCCTGGACGTACTGGCCAAGGTCCGGCTACGGATGATCTGCGGCGACACACCGGGGCAGAACGCGTTGCCGCAGACACTTACCGCTTAACCTGCAGAAACAGGATCACGCGAAGGTCGGCTCATACACCACTTCGCTGGACGTGACCCGCCGTGGCTGCAGGGACTGCATCACGCCTCGGTCGGACGCCTCAGAGCGGGGCGATGGCCAGCCGGATGCCGAGCACGACGAGTGCGGAGCCCATGACCCCGTCCAGCACCGCCGAGAGTGTGGGCCGCCGAACTCGGCGACCCGCTCGGGTGAGCAGGAAGCTCATCCCGGGATACCACGTCAGTAGCACCGCGGCGTGCGCGAGGAGCAGCACGGCAGCAGTGGGGGCGACCGCGTCGTCCGGCCTGATGAACTGCGGGAACACGGTGGTGTAGAAGATGCCCACTTTTGGGTTGAGCAGGTCGCCGACCAGACCGCGGCGGAACCCGCCGAGCATGGAGAGCGTGGGAGCGAAACCGTCGGACCGCCGACCGGCTGCCCGGCACCGGGTCGAGCGCAGGGACTGCATGCCCAGCCAGATCAGGTACGCCGCGCCCGCCAGGCGCAGCACGTCGTAGGCCACGCGTGAGGACGCCAGCAAAGCGGCGAGCCCGAGTATCGAGGCCGTAGCCCAGAAAATCTTGCCGAGCGTCAGGCCGATCGTGGCAGCGACCGCGGTGCGCTGACCGCCCTGTCGTGCGCAGTGCAGCACGACCGTGAGATTGGCGCCGGGGGTTGCCGCGAGGATCAGGCACAGCGCGACGAAGCTACCCAGCTCGGCCCAGCTGAGGGCTACCACGTCGGCTCACCGCCGTCGGCCATACTCGTGAGCATCCTCGCCGGATCGGCGAGCCGGAGCTCGCGTGGCAACGCCAGTTCGTCGTTGAGGGCCTGCCAGTTCGGCAGCACACGCAAGCGGCCGCACACGCAGCCCTGGTCGCGCACCCGCGCCAGAGACGTCGAGCGCTGGGAGCGGGGGAGAAAGATGTGCATTGTCACCCCATGACCGTGGTGCAATGAGTAAGTGCATTTCAACGCTTACGGCGGCAACGCGGCGTTGCTGGCGGCGGCCCTGTCGAACCTCGACGATCGATGCGACACGCTCGTGGTGGAGGCCTTGCTGGCCGAGCATCGGGTGGCGCGCGCCCAACTGACCGACCATCAACTGGAGCTCCTGCTGGCGTGGCGTATTCGCCTGTGGGAGGTCTTCGCCGCAGCCACCACGCAGGAGCGAGTCGCCGTCGTCAACCGGTTGCTGGCTGATGCGGCAGCCCGTCCGTATGTGTCCACGCACGATGGCCAGCCACCGCACCTGCACTACGCCGATGAGAACGCCGACGTCGTCACGCGAGTACGGGCCGTCACAGCGGCCGGGCTCGCCCTGGTACTCACCGAGACCGATCCATGTCGCCTCGGCCGGTGCGCGGCACCGGGGTGCCGCGCCGTCTTCGTCGATGTGTCCCGCAACGGCCGCCGCGAATACTGCTCACGCCAGTGCGCCACTAGGGTCCACGTGTCCGCCCACCGGACTCGGATGCGGCGGCGGTAACTCAATAGTGGACCAGGCGTCCCGCAGCCGGCCGGGCTCAGCCGGGACCGGTGAGGCTCGGCACGGCCTTCGCCCGCTGGCTTGGCCTCGGCACGAAGAGCGGCTGGTGAGCGTCTCAGAGATCTTCGTCCTTCGGGTCCGGTTACCGGCCGCGTCCGCCCCGGCCGCGATCCGGGCGGGGCGAGTTCGGCGCGCACAGCCTCCAGCTGGCGGCGGGCCTCAGCCAGGCTGGTGGCCGGCCGGGACTCTCCCGGGCGCGCGGGTCCTGGTTGCGGGCCCGCCGGGGGGCGATGCCGACGTCGTCGGCCACGGCCCGCTCCAACCTTGCCGCCCAGTCGGCGCGCATCTGCCGGAGCACTTCGGTGGCCGCGCGCCCGCGCGGGCAGCTCGCGAAACTCGCAGAACTCCGGCGGCCGCCGACGCCGCGCCCCTACGGTGATCGGCCATTCGGCCTCCTCCTGAGGTACCGGCCTGATCCTGACGCTCAGGGACGGGCGGGGGATCACCCTGATCCGTCGCGGACCCATCTTCCATGACCTTTCATAGGTATCTGTTCCGCCCTTCCGGAAGGAACCCCTCGTGCATTCCGCGAAACTCGCCGTGATCGCCGCGGCCGCCCTGGCCGTGCTGACGCCGTCAGCGGCCAGGGCCGACGCCGGCGCGAACGATCCCTCGCCCTACCGCTGCCTCATCGACAAGGTCGCCGCCACGCCCCTGCCCGACCTGCCCAAGGACCAGACGCCTGTTCCGGGGCACGTCAAGACCCCTATCCCCGGCATCGTGCTGGACGTCCGAACGCCCGGTACCCGGTTCACCGGCGCCGCCGGCCGCCTCGCCCTCGGCGCAGGCAGACTGCGCCCCGGCGACGCCTTCCGCACCGCCAGCGTCACCAAGACCTTCACCGCGGTGGCAGCTCTCCGGCTCGTCGAGCAGGGCAGACTGCACCTCGACGAGCCGATCGGCGAACACCTCGATCCCGCCCTGATGAAGAAGATCCGCTACGGCTCGCGCATCACCCTCAGGCAGCTGCTCGACCACACCTCCGGCATCGCCGACTACGTCACCGACGACCCGTCGTGGATGAGCGAGGTCTTCGCCTCCCCCCGCCGCACCTGGACACCTCGCGAACTGGCCGAGCGGGGACTGAGGCTTCCTGCCTCGTTCCAGCCGGGAAAGGGGTACCACTACTCCGACACCGGCTACGTGCTGGCCGGGCTCATCATCGAAAAAGCCGCCGGCAAGCGCCTGCACCAGGTCTACCGCCAGGAGATCCTGCAGCCGCTGGGCATGCGCGCAACCTACCTGGAGCACTGGGAGCCTCACCGCGGGCGGCTGTCGCACCCGTACGTCCTGGACCTGGACTTCAGGCGCTGGAACCCCACCTACGACACCTTCGGCGGCGGCGGCCTGGTCTCCACCGGCGCCGACCTGACCCGGTTCATCCGCGGCCTGTTCGAAGGCCGGGTCTTCGCGCACGCCCAGACGCTCGACACCATGCTGCAGGCCACCCCGCGTAGCGAAGGCAGCTACGGCCTGGGCATCATGCGCATCCAGGAGGGAAAGACGGCGTTCTGGGGCCATCTGGGTGCGCACGGAGCTTTCATGCTCTACGACCCCGGCACGAAGACCTCCGTCACCGGCACCGTCAACCAGATGTTCACCGGGAACAAGCGAGTGGAGAGCGAACTCATCTCCACCGCCTACCGCATCGCGGTCGGGGCGAAGGCTCCTTCCTGTACCGCGTGACGCCGCCGCTCTCCCAGACCGCGTACGTCAGCAACACCTCCTCCAGTTCCGCGAGCACGGCGAAGATGTCGTCGCCCAGATCGGGCACCGGGATGGTCATCGGCCGTGCCTCTCCATGAACGCCGTCCACTCCGGGGAGTGGGTGGAGGCGATGTAGTCGGCGAGCTCCTGCGGGGGCAGGCTCTCGTCGTAGGTGGCCGCGAGGATGTCGGAGTCGCCTCCGCGGCACTCTTCGCAGGCCTCGGTGTGGGTCACCATCTCGCGGATCTCCGCGACGGTGGAGGACTTCGCCCTGATGGGGGTGTCCCTTCGGGTCGTCGTGGGTTCTGGGGGATGCGGGGGCCGCTACGGCCACGTGGGCGGCCCCCGGCCGGATTCAGGCGGGGGAGTGGGGGACCGGGGCCGGATCGTCTTCCAGCGCCCGGTACAGCGTGGAGCGCCCCACCCCGAGGGCCTTGGCGATGGCCGAGATGGTCTCCCCGAGCTTGCGGAAACGCGATCTCTAAACGATCTTGACGGATCGTCCCGTAGACGATGGCGGTCTCAAGAGACCAACGCATCACCGCTGTTCAGCGATTTCAGCGTAGGCCTCCGCCGGGCTGCGACAGACGTGGATGAGGTTGTGCCGGGCGGCCAGGGCGTCGGCAGGCCGGCTCAGCAGGCTGTAGCGGCGCAGGGCGGCGACGGCGGCGGAATCGCATCGATGATCGATAAGGGTATGGGAGTCGCCCTTGTCCCGGGTCGGCGGCTGCCCGCTGGAAACCGAGCTCCGCACGAGGTGGCTAACGTGGTGCCATGATCACTGATGACGATGATGCGCTGGTGACACGTCTGGTGGAATGGGCACGGCGCCGGCCGGACATCAGGGCCATGCTCCGCACCGGATCACGCGCGCGCGGTGACGGCAGCGTCGACGCACTGTCCGACCACGACATCGAGCTCTACACCACCGCCCCCGACGAGTACGCCGGATCGGACGAGTGGGTGGGCGAACTCGGTGCGGTATGGGTGAACATCGAGCTTGAGGGCCCTTATGACAACCCCGCGCACCTGGTGTTCTTCGAGGGTGGTGTCAAGGTCGACTTCCAGGTGGTGCCGATGAGTCTCCTTGAGAACATGATCGACGGCGGTCTGGACGAACTCCACCAGCGGGGCTACCAGGTGCTCTTCGACCGTGACGGCATCGCGGCACGGCTTCCGGCGGCCACTCGGAGCGCTCCGCTCACGGAGGCACCCGGTGAGGAGGAGTTCCGGGAGACCTGTGCGGAGTTCTGGTTCGAGATCGCTCACCTGCCCCGTTACCTGGCACGAGGCGACCTGTGGGTCGTCAGGGCCCGGGACTGGGAGACCAAGGAACTCCTCCTATCCATGATCGAATGGCATGCCGTGACCCACTACGGCCCCGGTCATGACGTCTGGCATATCGGGACCAAGATGCGGGACTGGGCGGCGCCGGGTGTCTGGGAGCGCGTCGAGAAGGTCTTGGGTATCCACGACCCCTTACGGCAGGCCCAGGAGACAGCTGACCTGTTCGGCGACCTCGCCCGGGACGTCGCCGAGGCGTACGGCTTCGCCTATCCCCAGGACGCGGAACACGCGATCCGTTCCTACATCGACCGGCTACCGCAGAGGTAGCGGACGTCGTGTTCCGGTGTTTCCAAGGGCGCGGGCCGAATGCGGGACTTCGTCGGGCAACTGCCGACACCCCCTGGGAGTCTCCCGACAACGCCCGCGCCCAGCGGTGCAGCTGGTGACCCTCCCCGGCTGCCGGCCCACAGCATCGCTGCAGGCCCTGATGGAGCGGGCATCGGCCCGGCGGCGCCACCTGCGGGCGATACACGGGAGCCGTTGCCCCGTCGAATCGATGCCGGGCGAGGAGCCTGATACGGCGCTGAGGAGGAAGCCGGCGGTCACCGCCGCGTGATCGTCACCGGTACGCAGTTGTTCGAGGAGCATGAGCGCCTCTTCACGCCCAACATCACGGGCAGGTAGCGCGGGCGTTATCCGGCGATCAGGCCGCTGTTGCTGGTTCCCTCGTAACCGGGATAGCCGGGAATGCCCACCGCCAGGTCGTTGTAGCCGTCGCCGTTGAGGTCGGTGTTCGCCGTGACCGGCGCCGCCTGCGCGGGGCCGGCCAGGCCGAGGGGGCCTGCCAGGAGAGTCAGGGCCGCGCCCAAGGCGAGCACCGTCGCCGACCAGGTTAGCTTTCGAGCGTGCACGCCCGCCGGATGAGCGCGCCCCCTGGAGATCACCTGCGTTTGAACGCACCCCTGACCAGATGAGAGGGCACGAGGCACTCTCCCCGATGACCGGCCGATCCCCGGATAAGTCCCCGGGCCGGGCCGGGGACGTCGCTGACCTTGCCGGAATGCTCCACGCCGTCGCTGATCAACGACGTCCGTTGGATTTCGGCGACTGCCGCCAGGACCTCGGGTCGCCCCGGTGATCGGCAAGTCGATCTCCAGCGCCGGCCTCTGGCCTCATCCCCGGCCTCCGCGCCCGACGCGACAAGGCCAGGCCCGAGCATGCGAGCGACGATGAGGAACAAGATCTTGACGGCGTCCGGAAACCGGCAGACGACGGCCTCCGCCATGACTCGGCTGTTCTCGATTGTGCACTTTCGCTCGGCGTTCGCGTTCTGTCTCGTCGTCACGGCGCTGGTGGCCGCGATCACGCAGCTTGCGCATCATGGCGAGAAGCAGATTCCCGCCGCCGTCAGGCTTGCCTCGCTCGTTGTGCCAGCCGCGGTGTCGTTGGGGTTTTTGTCCCTTTGGGTGGTGCCGCTACGCCCACACCTGCGGGACATGAACCAGATGCAGGCCGGCCGAAACTGGGCGCATTGGCGCTATCTCGTCCGGAAGGCGACCAAGCGAAAGACTCGCGGCGAGCACCGGGCGCCGGTAGACCGGGGGATCCGCTCGATGACGGCCGCCTTAGGCTGCTGATTGACGACCGGCACGGCGCCGGTCAGCGGGTCCTGCTCTCGAAGTTCCGGCCAGGTGGTCAGGTGCCTTTCCATGGCGCCCACCGACGTCTCAGAGTGCGTTAAGCGAGCTAATGCCCCTTTCGTCGTTGTGGTTGGTTGGATGAGGTCTGCTGGTCGGTCAGCCGCCGTTCGGCCTACGGGCGCGGCTGGCGCGAACACCGGACCGCTCGTGAGCAGGTTCTCTGCGTATACCGCGACTGAGCTGGTCACGGTCGGCCCGGTGTCCGCGGCGGCGGGCTTCACGCCGTAGGGCTTTGCACGGACACCTACTGTCGAAGGTCCTGTCGAAGGTCGGTCGTCGCGGGACCGGCTGGGACGACGGGGGTTCGAGGCCATGTCCAGGCGGAGCGCAGGATGAAGGCCAGGAGCAGCACCTCGATTCCGATGGAGAGGCCGTAGAAGGGGGCCCAGTCCCAGGACTCCCCTACCGCGTTGAACACCGAGTAGGGGATGTAGAGCGATGCAACGACGAGGTTCGTGGCGCGGTTCACCCGGGCGGGCAGCGTCATGGAGAGCATCACCATCAGGGCCGGGGTCGCCACGGACGCGAGCATAACGGTCAACAATGTCGGGCTGATGTCGAACTCGAAGACGACGCCAGCCAGGATGTTGTCGACGGTGCCAGGCTTGTAAAGGTGGAAGTAGTCGACGTAGATGTAGAGGAACATGGAGCTGGTCCATGCGGCGGCGAGCTTGACCTGCACGGGGACCGGCGGGTTGTCGAGCAGGTTCGGGGTTTTCGTCCGGATGGTCATCGGTTCTTCTTTTCGAGAGGAGCGGTCCGTCCGCCGGAGTGGCGGCAGGTTGGGGCGTACATACGCACGGGGTTGGGTCGTTCTCGTCGGTCCGGTCGTCAGACGGTGACGACGACCTTCCCTCGGGTGTGGCCGGCCGCGACGTAGCGGAGGGCGTCGGCTGCTTCGTCGACGTTGCGGGTGCTGCACACACCCGTCTCCTCGGCGCCGAACGCCTTGGCGATCTGTACGGCGAAGGAGCCCACGCCGCCCGACGTGCCCGTGACCAGCACCGTCTGGCCCGGTCGAACGTTCTCGATCTTGCGCAATGCCTGCAACGCCGCCATGGCCGAGGTGGGCACCGCTGGCGCGTCCACGACCGACAGGTTGGCGGGCGCGGACAAGAGGTTGTCCGCCGGGACGCAGGCGGACTCCGCGAGCGTTCCAGTGGTGCTCTGGCCGAACACCTCGCCGCCGGGGCGGAGAGCGGTGACATCCTTCCCGGCCGCTGCCGCCACGCCAGCGAGGTCCCTGCCAGGGATGCCGTGGCGCGGCCGGCGGAGCCTGAACGCCAAGCGCACCACGTACGGCTCACCGGTCATGACGAAGTAGGCGCCAGGGTGTACCGAGACTGCGCCCGCCTGGACGAGCACATCGCCTCGACCGGGCAGAGGTAGCCCGACCTCGGACGGCTCGAGCACTGAGGGCGGCCCGCATCGTCGTCGCCCCGGCCGGACTTGCCCCCGGCACCAGGCGTGCTCCGGCACTCGATCGCTGTTCGATTCCCACAGAAGCCTCCTCACGTCCGAGCTGCGACTCTCGCTGGTTCGTACATCGTACGTCGTACGCTGTACTACGATCGTACGCTGTACGATGACCGTACGCTGGACGATTGTCAAGCCGTTCGAGGGAGCGAGGAGACCCGTTGTCTGCGAGGGAACGACGCCAGGTCGCGTCAGATGCGGGGCTGAGCAAGAAGCGGGTGGTGGTCGAGGCGGTCCGGCTCGCCGACCGCGAGGGGGTCGGCGAGCTGAGCATGCGCCGGCTGGCTCGCGCGCTCGGCGCGGGCGCGATGTCGCTCTACTACTACGTGGCGAGCAAGGAGGAGTTGCTGGACGCCATGATCGACGTCGTGTTCGAGGAGATCGAGCTCCCGCCTGCAGAGACCGACTGGCAGTCAGCGATGCGACGTCGGGCGGTATCCGCCCGACAGGTTCTCGCACGCCACCCGTGGGCGATCGGCCTGATGGAGTCGCGGACATCGCCGGGGCCCGCGAACCTCCGCCACCGCGAAGCGGTCACCGCCTGCCTGCGGAGGGCTGGCTTCCCGGTCTTGATGGCGACGCACGCCAACTGGTTGCTCGACAGCTACGTCTACGGTTTCGCCCTGCAGGAAGCCAGCCTGCCGTTCGACACCGCCGATGAGTTCGCGGACATGGCCGAGGACGTCTTCCTGCCCCAGCTTCCTCCTGACGAGTTCCCCTACCTCAACGAGTCCGCCGCGGCGCTCGCCGCTGCCGGCTACGACCCGGCGGAGGAGTTCACCTTCGGCCTCGACCTCGTCCTAGCCGCCCTCGAGCCCCTGAGAGTGCCTACGTGAGCCTCCATCCGTGATGTCGTTATGTGATCGTGTGGATTTGTAGTGTTACCGCCAGTCTGCGGGTCCAGTTGTGCTGGGATGGCGCGGTGACTGAGCGCAAGCCGTACCCGAGCGACTCAACCGACGCTCAGTGGGCGTTGATCGAACCGGTCCTCACGGCATGGAAGGCCGCGCACCCCTCGGTCAGCGGCCACGAAGGCAACTATGCGCTGCGGGAGATCGTCAACGCGATCCGCTACCAGGGACGAACCGGCGTCCAATGGGACTGTCTTCCCATGACCTGCCGCCCAAGGGCGCGACGTACTACTACTTCGCCAAATGGCGCGACGACGGCACCGACAAGACGATCCACGACCTGCTGCGCTGGCACCTGCGCGAGAAGAAGGGCCGATTAGCCGACCCGAGCCTGGTCGTACAGAGGCCGAAAGTCGGGGGTTACAGCGAGTCGAGCGTGAGACCTGTCGCGGAGATGAACCCGTTGAGCAGGTCGGAACGGTACTGCATGGGCTTGAGCCGGCTTCTGATCAGGGCGGCGAGCTGGTCGATGTCGCCGACGGTGAAGTTGAACAGCTTCGTCCGTAATGCCGCCCATATGCCCTCGGCCGGATTGAGGCCGGGCGCGTACGGCGGCAGCCGATAGACGCTCAGCCAGTCCTCATGCGCGGTGATCCAGGTGCGCATCGGGGTGCTGACGTGCTCGGGCAGGCTGTCCCAGACCAGTGGGATCGGCCCGCCCAGCTGGGCGTGGGCGGCGCTCAGCAGGTTCGGGAAGTCCTGCTCGCCGAAGCCCTTGGGCTCGTGCTTGCGGCGGTGGTAGGTGAGCGTGCGGTAGATCAGCCGGGTGCGCCGGCCGGGCTTGACGCAGAGCAGCGCGGCGATCGAGACCCGGCCCGAGCCGCGGTAGGACACCGGCAGGGTAGGGGTGTGGCCCTTGCGGGCCCAGGTTCGGCCCTTGGACGGCCTGGAGGCTTTGGCCGGACTCCTCGGCGAAGACGAGCCAGGAGCCCCAGGCCGCCCAGGTACTTTTATCGCCGGCCACACCCGCCTGACCCAGGTCGCGACGCGGGCCTCATCACGGCGAAGCGCCCGATGCGCGGGCACCTGAAATGACCAGCCCAGCCGCTTGAGCAGATAGGCCACCCCACGCGCGGTGTAGTGGATGCGGAACCTCTCGGCGATCAGCAGCGCGATGCGCGCAGCACTCCAGCACTGGTCGGCCCAGCCGTGCGCGGCCGCGCCCTGCTCCAGCAGCGCCTGCAGCCGCTCCAGCTGCCGCTGGGTGAGCTTGCCGCCGGCCCCGGCGGCGCCCTTGGAGGCCAGCGCGGCCTTGCCGTTGCGCCTCCACAGCGCATGCCACTCGTAGGCGGACTTGCGGGTGATGCCCAGCAGGCGGGCGACCCGCGGTGGGGCGATGTTCCCGGCGAACATGTCCGCGGCCTGGAACCGCAACGCCTGGCGCCGCTCCCGTTCGGCTGCGGACAGTCCGCCGCTTCTATCGGAGTACCTCATCCTTCAAGGCTGCCACCAGGGAAAACCCGCCTCGGAAAGGGACTGGCATTACGTCACGCCCACATTTCTAGATCAGTACGGTGCCCTGCTGCCCGGCCGGGTGAACCGGGCAGCAGGCTTCTTCGATCAGCCGGACAGATGCACGGTCATGCGGGGGCAGTTGTCGAGCCGGGCGACGTACTGGCTGTAGACGCGGTCGATTCTCAGGTCAGTGACCTTGCCAGACCCTCGACGGACGACATCACCGGTTATCGCGTCCACCACCTTCCACCTGATCTCGCTCTCGCTGCAGATGGGATTGTTGAACGGTTTCGGTGATTCCCACGTGCTGATCTCCACGAAATGCCCGTTCGGATCGGCCGCGACCCGGCCTGTGGTGCAAGTGGTCCAGCCCCAAGGAACGGTGCACTCGCTGGAATTCGCGGAGGCCGGAGTTGCCGTGCCCACCGCCAGGAGAACAGCGGCGCTCACCGCGGCGAGGCCGGTCGCGCAGAACTTTCGTCCGATGCTCAAAGAGCCCTCCCTACAGAGATATGGCGTCTTCCGGGCAAGCGCGATCTTCCGCCATGGCTTGCCCGTGTAGCGATATGTGTAGTGCTTGTCGGGTTGTGCGGTTTCGGGGTAGCCGGTGCACAATCAACACCGCACAACTGCACCGCCGCCCCAGTCGCCTTGACAGCCCCGGAGGTAGGAGATGCCGCGTCCCGAGCGTCCGGTCGATCCGGAGGCCGGGGTCCTCCAGCGATTCGCGTGGGAGTTGCGCGAGCTGCGGCGGCAGGCCGGCAACCCGGGCTATCGGGAGCTGTCGCGGCGGGCGCACTACGCGCCGACCACGCTGGCGCAGGCCGCGCGCGGAGAGACGCTGCCCAGCCTGGCGGTGGTGCGGGCCTATGTGCGGGCCTGTGGCGGGGATGCCGAACACTGGGAGAAGCGCTGGCGTTGTGTGGCCGAGGAGGTCGGCGCCCCCGCGCCGGCTGATGACGGCCAGGACGAGCAGGCGCCGTATGTCGGTCTGGCGGCCTACCAGCCCGAAGACGCCGCGCGCTTTCACGGCCGGGAGAGCCTGATCGACGACCTGATGGCGCGGCTGGGCCGGCGGCGTCTGCTGGCGGTGTGCGGCGCCTCCGGGGCGGGCAAGTCATCGCTGCTGCGCGCGGGGCTGCTGCCCCGCGCGTGCGCGCAGGGGTGGCGCCCGGTACTGATGACGCCGGGTGCGCATCCGCTGCTGGAGTGCGCACAGCGCCTGGCCGAGGCAAGCGGCGCCTCGGCGGACGAACTCCACGCCACGTTGCAAGATGATCCGGCCGGGCTCACCGTAGTCCCCGGGCTGCTGTTGATCGTGGATCAGTTCGAGGAGGTCTTCACCCTCTGCCGGGACAGGCGGGAGCGGGCGGCCTTCATCGCGGCCCTGCCCGCCCTGGCCGACGGGGCCGGCGCAGGGCGCGTCGTGCTGGGGGTGCGGGCCGACTTCTATGCCCACTGCACCGACCATCCCGAACTGGCCGCAGCGTTGACCGGCGCTCAGGTACCGGTCGGGCCGATGACCACCGAGGAGCTCCGGCAGGCCGTCACCCGGCCCGCCCAGGAGGCCGGCTGCGTCGTCGAGGGCTCCCTGCTGGCTGCGATCATGGCTGATTCGGCAGGTCAGATCGGTGCGTTGCCGCTCATCTCGCACGCCTTGGCCGAGACCTGGCGCCGTCGCCGCGGCACCACCCTGACCCTGGCCGGCTATCAGGCGGCGGGCGGCATCCACGGCGCCCTGGCCAAGACCGCCGAGACGGTGTACGCCGCCCTCACCCTGGCTCAGCAGGCCCGTGCCCGCGAGGTGTTCGTACGGCTGACCGCCTTCGGCGAGGGCACCGGCGACACTGGCCGCCCGATCTCCCCGGCCGAGCTGGAGCCCATCGACGCCGACACCCGCAGCGTCCTGGAGCACTTCACCCGGGTCCGTCTGATCACGCTCAGCGCGGACACGGTGCAGATCGCCCACGAGGCACTGATCAGGGCCTGGCCCCGGCTGCACCAGTGGCTGACCACCGACCGGGAGGACTTGTGCGTGCATCGCGGGCTCACCCAGGCGGCCCAAGCATGGACTGAGCTGGAACGCGACCCCGGCGCGCTGTATCGGGGCGCCCGCCTGGTGATCGCCCGCGAATGGCTGAACCGTCAGGACGCCGGGAGCCGCCACGGCCAGGACGCCGGTGCGCACCGCGGCGTGCTCAACACGCTGGAACGGGCCTTTGTGGATGCCTCCATCGCGCAGGAAACCGCCGAGCACACCAAGACGGTGCGCCGAAGACGCCAACTGCGCATGCTCACCGCTGGCTTGGCGCTGCTGCTGGTCATCTCCACGACCACGGGAGTGTTCGCGACCGCAAAGTGGCGCGAGGCCGCCCAGGCACACGGAGTGGCGCTGTCACGCCAGCTCGCCACGCAGGCGCTGTACCTGGCCGACTCCCAGCCCGATGCGGCCATGCCGCTCGCGGTCGAAGCACACGCCCTGGCGCCGACCACCGAGGCCCGCAGCGCCCTGCTCAGCATGACGCCGCACCTGGCGCGCCGCGGCACGCTCACCGGTCACGCGGGCGCGGTCTCCCAGGTGCTGTTCACTCCCGACGGCCGCACACTCATCAGCGCCGGCCGCGACAGGAGCGTGCGGCTGTGGGATGTGCGCAGCGGCGCCCTGCTGGCCAGCCTGATGGGTCACGACACCTGGATGAAAGCTGCGGCGCTCAGCCCGGACGGCCGCACCCTGGCCACCGGCGGCGAGGACGGCGTCTTGGTGCTGTGGGATGTGCCCGGCCGCGCCCGCATCGCCGCACTGCCCGGGCATGAGCGACAGATTCGGGAGATCGCCTTCAGCCCGGACGGCCGCACGCTGGCCACCGCCAGCGACGATCACAACGTGGTGGTGTGGGATGTGGAGCGGCGCGTGCGTTTGCGCACCCTCACCGGTCACCGGGCCGCGGTGCGCGGAGTGGCCTTCAGCCCGGGCGGCCGCACGCTGGCCAGCGCCGGCGACGACCGGGCCGTGCTGTTGTGGGACCTGACCCGACAGGCGCCACCGGCGCTGCTGGGCGAGCACCCTGAGACGGCCGCCGCCGTAGCCTTCAGCCCGGACGGCCGGACCCTGGCCAGCGCCGGCGGGCAGGCCAGCGTCCAGCTGTGGGATGTGGCGCGGCGCACCCGGCTGGCCCGACTCGGCCCCGGCGGTGACGGCGGCGAGGTCAGGGGCGGTAGCGAGGTCAGAGGCGGGGGCGGGGGCGGGCAGATCATCACTCTCGCCTTCAGCCCGGACGGCCGCACCCTGGCCGGCTCCGGACACGACCCGGCGGTGCTGCTGTGGGACGTGCCGCACCGCACCCTGCGCGGCCGACTCACCGGCCACCAGGCCAACGTCTACACGATCGCCTTCGATCCGTCCTCGCCCACGCTGGCCAGCGCCGGCGAGGACGGCACCATCCTGCTGTGGGACCTGACCCAGGCCAGCCTGGCCGGCCACGCCACCACGGTCGCCGACATCGCCTTCAGCCCGGACGGGCGCACCCTGGCCGCCGCCAGTGGCCGGCGCACCATGCTGTGGCACAGCGCCGATCGCACCTTGTCGGCCGTCTACGACGATCCCTCACCGCAGGTCAACGCCCTGGCGTTCAGCCCGGACGGACGCACGCTCGCCACCGCCGGCGGCACCGTCGGACTGCCCTCCCTCATCGCCGGCAGCGCGGTGACCTTGTGGCGCGACGGACGCATCGCCGCCCGGCTCAACGGCCACACCGGCCCGGTGCTCGATGCCACCTTCAGCCCGGACGGACGGCTGCTGGCCACCGGTAGCGTCGATCACACCGTCATCGTGTGGGATGCCGCCCGTGGTACACGCCTGGCCACGCTCACCGGCCACAGCCTGGCCGTCAACGGCCTGGCCTTCAGCCCGGACGGTCGCATCCTGGCCAGCGCCGGGCACGACCCCGCCGTCATGCTGTGGGATGTGGTCACGCGCAAACCGCTGGCCGCTCCGCTGGCAGGCCATAACGGCTGGGTGCGCACCGTCGCCTTCAGCCCGGACGGTCGCATCCTGGCCAGCGCCGGCGCCGACCGCACCGTCATGCTGTGGGATGTGGCGCGGCGCACCCGGCTGGCCACCTTGCCCGAGCATGCCGACGCCATCACCACCGGGGTGGCCTTCAGCCCCGACGGACGCACCCTCGCTTTCACCGGTGGCGACCACACCATCGCCTTGTGGGACTTGCGGGGCCGACGGCTTCTGGCCCGCCTGAGCGGCCACACGCAGCCGGTGCAAGCCATTGCTTTCAGCCCGGACGGCCGCCTGCTGGCCAGTGCCGGCGCCGACCAGGCCGTCATCGTCTGGCAGACCGACGCCCGGCGCTCGGCCGAGCACATCTGCGGCGTGCTCATCCGCAGCCTGGCCGAAGCGCAGTGGCGACGACACGTCCCCGAGCGGTCGTATCCGCACACATGCCCCGCGACCTGAGCGACGTCCCAAAAGTTCCGCCTGCAACCGGCCGGAGCCAATCCAGATGCGCTCGGTCGGGTTGTCGTGCGGGCTGTAGCGCGCCGCGTACAACAGCTCTACGTGGGGATGCTCGGCCAGATAGGCGGTGATGAGCTTGGCGTGATGGATGCTGTCGTTGTCGCAGATCACCACGATCGCCGGGGCGGCCGGGAAGGCGGCAACCACCTGCTGCAACAGGAGCAGGAAGTCGGCTGCGCACCGGAGCCCCAGCCGATACACCCACCGCCCGGTGGTCAGCTCCAGCGCGCCCAGCACGGTGACCTGCCGGTTCTTTCCCGGGGTGACGACGTTCGGGCGGTGGCCGCGCAGCGTCCAGCTGGCCCGCAGATGCGGCAGCCAGTGGATGTGGGTCCCATCGGCGGCCCACACCACCGCCCCGCGGGGCAGGGCCCGTAGCCGGGCGGCGATGGCGGCGACCGTTCGCCAGCGGTCCGGATCGCCCTTGGCGATCAGTTTGGGTCGCCGCCAGATGGCCACTTGGCGCACGCGCCGATACAGGGTGCGCCGGCTGAGGCGGGGCCGGTGCAACAACCGCCACAGCCGGGGATGGTCCACGGGCCCGGGCGGGTCAGCAGCGCGGTGATCCGGTCGCACAACCGCCGTCCCCCCAGCGGCGGGCGGCCCGAACGTGGGTGGTCGGCCAGGCCGTCCGGTCCCAACCGGTTGAACCGCGATCCAGCGGCGCACCGTACCCGGGTCGTAGCCGAGCAGCTCGGCGATCTGCGCCGCCGACAGCCCGTGCAGCGACAACAGCACCATCATCGCGCGGGTCGCCTGCCGCCGCTGGCTACGCAGGGTCGCGCGCAGGTGCTCGATCGAGGCGTCCGAAGCATTGGCGAACACGACAGCAGGGCGCATACTGACCACGACCTCGCCGGGGCGGACAGACGGTCTGAGCAACCTCGATCCAACCCCCGGCGAGGCTCATGTCAACGCCTGTCTGCTCCGGCGATCTCACACCCTGTTACATGCAGGACTTCTGGATACGCGCTTAGATCGGCCTCGCCGCTTGACATCCAACGTCCAGGGGAGGGGTGACCCTGACGCCGCGCCGGATCAGTCGTAGGTGGCGATCTCGATGAGGTTGTGGTCCGGATCCCGGATGTACAGGCTGGTGATCGGACCGAGCGCGCCGGTTCTGGGAACCGGCCCCTCCTCGATGGGGACGCCCGCCGCAGCCAGGTGAGCGGCCACCTGGTCCAGGGAAGAGCTGGTGATCAGGCAGAGGTCGGCGCTGCCGGGCACCGGACGGAGGGCGTGCGGCCGGATCTCGTGCCCGGCCGCGTGCAGGTTGATCTTGCTGGAGCCGAAGGTCAGCGCGTGGCGGCCGTCATCGAAGGTCACCGGCTCCATTCCGAGGGCATCCCGGTAGAAGTCGATCGTCCGGGAGATGTCCACCACGGTCAGGACCAGGTGGTCGAGGCTAGCGATGCGGACCGCGAAGGTCTCCTTGACGGTCTCCCAGGCGACCGGTGGCAGCAGGTCCCGGTTCCGGGTGAAGAACGCGTGCAGCGCTGCCCCGTGCCGCGCACGGATGTCCGGGTTGTGCCGTACGACGTCGATCTCGTTCGCGGCTGTGATCAGGACGAATGCCCGGAGCTCGGCATCGGAGGGGTCCACCGGCCGGCCCGTGAAGCGATCCGCGAAGCGCAGGGCGGGATAGGTCGCCGTACGGTCGCAGGAAGCGTAGAGGTACACCAGCGCCTCGGCCCGGGGCCCGATCAGCTCGACCAGCGTAGCCCGATCGGCGAGGTCGAGAAGCCGCCGGTCGAAGCCGTCCGTGCCGTAGGTCGCGTGGCACAGTCCGGCCAGTCGCACTTCTTCAGCCGCGCCCCAGGCGTTGAGCTGGACTGCGACGCGCTGCAGGTGCTGCAGGAGCGTTCCGCCGGGATGGGAGATCTCGGCGGCGCCCTTGGAGGTGAGGAATGTCGTCGAATCCGTGAAGGTATCCGCTGTCATGACCCCGGTTATACGCCTCCGGGCGAACACCGGCGCAGGCGGGTGTACGGGTGTGCTCGAACCGGTGGATCCCCCGTGGTGAGAACGGCGGATACTGAGTCGGCCGTAAGTTCTGGGACTATCAGTGCTACCTGGTGATGTAGGCCAGGTGCGGATCGGCGAAGAAGGCCCGGACGATGTCGGGCCGCTTTTGCAGCCGGCGCATGCCGGCGTGCATGGCCGCGGCCAGCTCGTGCTCATCGGCCACCGCCTGGCGGGCCACCCGCGTCCGAAGGTTCTGGTTGACCCACTCATCGGGGTTGGGCTCGGGTGCGTAGGCGGGCAGGAAGAACAAGCGCAGCCGCCCGCCGGTGCGCGCCACGAAGCGATCGCAGGTGGAACACTCCATCCAGTGATCACCGCGGGCAGGAGCACGGCATGGCCGATGGGCGCCCTCCCCGGGCAGAGGTACGCAGTGGGGGATCTGTGGATCCTTCGCCTGGTGGGCGAGCTGGATGCGTCGACCGTTCCGGCGTTCGAGGCCAAGCTGGCCGAACTCACCGATGACAGTAGGCCGGTGTCGCTGGTGGTGGACCTGACGGCGGTGACGTTTGTGTCCTCAGCCGCACTGGGCGCCCTGGTCCAGGCCCGTCTGGCCGTCGACGCGGCCTGCGGGGGCAGGCCAAGTCGCCGGAAAGGGCTAATAGGGCTGGTCATGGTGGTGGCCGGAGATGGCAGGATGACGTGCCGGACGCTAGTTCCCAGGGGGAAGACATGCGGCAGCGACTCAATCTGATTCTGCTTGGTGTGCGCGATGTCGCCGCCTCGGTCGCGTTCTACCAGGAACTGGGCTGGCGAAGGTCCACGGCAGGCTCGGACGAGTTCGCGTTGTTCGAGTTAGGTGGGGTCGCGGTCGCGTTTCAGTCCCGGGAAGCCTTCGCGGCCGACGCCGGTCTACCCGACCGTCAGCCGGGTGGCTTCGCCGGATTCGCCCTGGCATATGTGGCTCGCAGCGCCGAGGAGGTGTACCAGGTCATGGCCAAGGCCGCCGAGTTAGGCGCCACCGTCACCCGCCCGGCCGGCCCGAATTCCTGGGGGCACAGCGGATACTTCGCCGATCCCGACGGTCACCTGTTCGAGGTGCTCTACGAAGACGGTTGGATCTTCGACGAACACGACGATCTGGTGCTCTGACTGCCTGTCCTTGAGGGCGGATCAGGGACGCCGGAAAGAGGTAACGCCACAGGGCGACCGGGCAGAACCCAGGGACTGTCCAATCAGGCCCAGCAAACGCCGTTCACCGGTCGGTTGCAGGTCAAACCCTGACGAGTAGGGGCGGGGCCGGACGGCATGAGCCCGGCTTCGCGCCGGACTGCTCCTGACACCCGCCGGTTCCCGGGCCGGCGGGTGTCGTCTCGGGTTCAGGCCGGCCCTGGCCGTGAGCGGGCCGGGCCTGGGCCCGATCAGTAGTTAACGCACGTGTTGCCGAAGGTGGGGTTCAGCAGGCCGACGATGTTGATGGTGTTGCCGCAGGCGTTGACCGGAACCTGTACCGGGACTTGGACGACGTTGCCGGAGGCGATTCCCGGCGAGTTGACGGCAGCGCCTTGTGCGCCGCCCCCGCCCACGCTCACCTCTGCGCTGACTGCGCTGGCAGCCGTGGCACCCGCGGTGAGGGTTGCGGTGAGCAGACTTGCGATGACGGCCGTCCTGAACACTGGACGCACGTGCACTCTCCGTTCTTGACGAACCCATGGTGGGCTGATTGCAATTATTTGACTACCAAGAGTTATCATGCCGCCTTGCGGATGGTCAGGCGTTTCTCTGTGACGGCGGAGCCGGGCGACACCGGCCCGAGCCGGTCAATGTCACCGCGGGCAGGCCGGCCCGCGACGTCACCCCGGTCGCCCAGGAATCGCGAGTGATGCGCCGCCCCACAAGGTCAGCACTCCGCACGTCCCCGGCGGCCACTGGAGGCCGAGGGCGGTCCCGCACCGGACGGCGTGCCCGCCGTGGTGAAGTGGCGGACTCGGGCCGGGCTGGCCTTCACCCTGGCAGCGAGGAGGGAGCAGGCCTGCCAGGCGCGGAAACCGCCCGGCTCTGCGACTGCCCGGCGGGCCGCACCCCCCAAACCTTTACTCAATGTGATATATATTTTACTCTTCGTAGTCAAAGTGGGGGCGGCACCCCGCCGCCCCGATACCGAAGGGACCCGCCCATGCCCCGCCCGACCCGGCTCACCGCCGCGGCCGCCCTGACCGGCCTCGGCGTGCTGCTCGCCGCCGCCCCGGCCGCAGCCCAGCCCGGTCTCAGCACCGATGCCAACCTCGGCGCTCGGAACGGGAGCCTCCTCGACCTCGACGCCGACCTCAACATCCTCTCCAGCAACCACCGGTACGGGAAGGGAAAGGGAGGTCTTCTCGACCTCGACCTTGACCTCGACATCCTCGGCGGCTCCCGGTACGGCGGATACAACCCCTACGGCTCCGGCGGCCGCACCGGCTGAGCCGCCCGAATTCCTCCTGCGACGCCCCGTTTCGGCGCGAGCCGTACGGCGGGGCGTCCGCCGTTTCCCGGAGCCGACACGACGAGGACGGGGCCGCATCGCGGCCCCGCCCTCGGAGTTTCGGGAGGAGGAGGCCTATTCCGACAGCTGAGCAGGCAGCCAGGCGCGGGGCGGGTCACGGGTTGAGACGGTCCCCGTGGGGAGATGGCCTCTGCCATGAGATTCAGATTCAGCGGCCTGCTCCTGCGCTTCACTAATTACGAACGGATGGCCGACGTCACAGCCGCCACCCTGGGGAGGCTCTGACACAGCTGAGGGGCACGTACCCGCAGCTCGGGTCCGTCCTCTTCGACGGCAGCGGGAACCTGCAGTCAGTACACCGGGTTCTCGTCAACGGCGACGTCGTATCCGACCTGAACACGCCGCTCTCGGACACCGACGAGGCCGACTTCCTCACGGCCGCCGGCGCCTGAGCCCCGCGGGTCGGTGGCGACGCCGCGGCCTATCACCAGGGAGTGATGACAGCGCCCGCCGCGCGGCGGGCGCTGTCATCATGTTTCGGGGTGATCTTGTACGTGAATCAGTGGGCGCTTATTGACGTACGGCGCCGCGCCCGTGCGCCGAGTGTTCGACGTAGGGCTCGAAGGGCGGCGAACATCCCCACATCCCGCCGCCGGCCGATCGTGGGTTCGTGCTGATCAGCATGCCCACCCCGGGGGATCTCACGCAGCGATTCGTTCGGGTTGGTTCGCGCATGAACCAACTTCCCGAGTGGCTACCGCTGCTGGTGGTCGGCCTCAACCTGACCGCCGCCGCGCTCCGGCTGGCCGCCGAGCGTCGGCGTCGCCGCGCCGACCGTCCCCGGCCCGAGGCCAAGCCGACGCGCCCGGAGGGCAGGAGCGGCGAGGAGGGCCGCTGAGGATGGCTGGGGGACCAGAAGCATCGGTTCCCACCCAGCCTCACCGGATGCCTACAGAGGCCGAAAGTCGGGGGTTACAGCGAGTCGAGCGTGAGACCTGTCGCGGAGATGAACCCGTTGAGCAGGTCGGAACGGTACTGCATGGGCTTGAGCCGGCTTCTGATCAGGGCGGCGAGCTGGTCGATGTCGCCGACGGTGAAGTTGAACAGCTTCGTCCGTAATGCCGCCCATATGTCCTCGGCTGGATTGCTGTAACCGCTTATGGCATGGTCCTCAGGCGCGGCCCACCTGGTCGGCCACGCAGAAAGCCGCTCCGCAGCTGGTGCACAGTGCGGTCCCGAACAGGTAGGTCATCGCTGCGGCGGCGTCGTGCTGACCGTCGGCCAGGGCGATGCCGTGCAGGCGTCGGCCGACGCCGTTCAGGCTCTCCGGGTTCGCAGGACGCAGGGGAGTCTTCGTGACATCGTCTTTCAGGACATGGTCGCCGCTGGTGGAGAAGTAGCCGTCGTCGCCGATGACGATGAACAAAGCGGTTGCGCAGGCAGGGCAGGAGACTGCGTACACCCCGTTCCCGAGCCCCTCCAAAGCTTCGCATCCCCCTGGGACACCCTCGAACGCCACGATGGCGTGGAGCAGGTAGAGGTAGTCGGTGCAGTCGTGCAGCGTGCGCCGGCGCTCGTTGGCCATCCGCAGCAGCTGTGCAATCTCGGTTGCGTACCTCTGGCGGACCGCGCCTGCTCCATGAGGCTGGTCGGCCCCTGCCATGATCGCACCCGCCAGGAACAGCGCATCCAGCCGTGTGTCCTCATCACCGTCGGTCGCGAGCGCCATCAGCCAGGGCAGCACTGCGAAGCTGGCCGAGTAGACGGTGCCCTGGTGACACAGAGCAGACCACAGATCGTTCCAGTCAGCGTCCGGGTCCGTCTCGAGCCGATCCAGCAGGGCTGGGATATCCTCCGCACAGCCATAGGCGTGGCTGAGTTGCGACCAATCCGTCATGAAGGAATCCAACCAGCCGAGGTGACAGCCATCCGTTCCTGCCCCCGAAACAGATGACCTGGCATCAGTGAGTGAGGGTTGAACAACTGCTGATCTTGAGTGAGGTCGTGGAGTGTCCTGGCCAGGTGATCTCTACAGTGAACGCTTTTCATCCCCGGGTAGAGGCCTGCCTGGTCACAGCATGATCGGGAGTCGGGTGTTCGCCTGACGACGTAGAGAAGCTCCTGGTAGATGGGTTGATCACCACAACCAGACCCATCCCAACCAGGAGCTTCAGGTGTTGTTTTACCGTGCCGCGGTCGATGTGTCGCGTTCAACGCTGAACTACGTGGCCGGCCTGATCCGCCGCAGGCGCAAGGCGATCGGCTCGCCCTGGCGGCGGCTGAACCCCCGGCAGCAAGCCCTGCTCGTGCTGGTCTACCTGCGTAAAGGAGAGACGTTCAACGAGATCGCCGCCGGGTTCGGGGTCTGGACGACCACCGCGTGGCGGTACGTGGAAGAGACGGTGACACTGCTGTCGGCGAGGTCGCCGAAGCTACGCAGGGCGCTGCGCACAGCCGAGAAGAACGGGCTGCCCTACCTGGTGCCGGCGGCACGCTGATCCACACCGACCGGGTGAAGGCCGACCGGCCGTACTTCTCCGGAAGCATCGCGTGCACGGGATGAACGTGCAGGTCCTCGCCGCACCGGACGGGACGATCCTGTGGACGTCGGGGGCTCTGCCGGGCAAGGTCCACGATCTGAGCGCCGCCCGGATCTGGGGCATCCTGCGCATGCTGGAACGGGCCGGCATCGTCACGCTCGCCGGCAAGACATCCGATGGGCGTAAGAGTCAAGCCGCGGCTGGGACGGTGGGTGGAAAGGCGAGTGTCTCGTTGTGGTGCAGACGCTTGTGGAGGCAGTGGTAGAGGAAGCGGTTGAACAGGTTGCGGAAGGCGGCGGCGTGTCCGTCGCCTGTGGCTCGTCGCCGGTCGTAGTGGGCGCGGGCTCCGGGCGAGAGATTGAGTGTGGACAGGCCCCAGGTGAAGCCGACGGCTGCGAGTCTGTCGTTTTTGATTCTGCGGCAGGAGACGACGAGGCTGCGGCCAGAAGCACGGGTGACCGGGGCCGATCCCGCGAACGCTTTGAGGGATCGGGCGCTGGTGAAGCGGGTGCGGTCGTCGCCGATCTCGGCCAGGATCCGCGCGCCGGCTTGGTCGGCGATGCCGGGGAAACTGGTGATGATCTCGTAGTCGGGGTGTTGCCGGAACGCCTCTTCGGTGGCTTGTGACAGCTGTTCGATGCTCTCGCACTCGGTGCTGAGAGTGGCGAGAAGGCGCAGGGCCTGGACGCCCATCGCGTGCTCGACGAGCGGGTCTTGGCGCAGGTGAGGGCGGCGCAAGATGGCATGGAGTTCAGCGGCGACCTCCTCGACATGGCGCAGGCGGCCGGCCCTGCGCAGGGCTGCAGCGATTTTCGCCTGGGAAACTTTGAGGGCGGCTGCCGGGGTGGGGGCCAACTGCAGCAGTGCCCGGGTGAGCGGCGCGTGGAGGCTGCCGCTGCGATTGGCGGCCGCTTCCAGCATCGCCGGATAGTACTCACGTAACAGGGAGCGCAGCTCGTTACCTGCACGGGTCCGTCGCCAGGTCGCGTCCTGGCAGGCGCGGGCAAGCACCTTGATCGAGCGGGCGAGCTCGGTGTCTGCGGGCAGTGGCCGATGCACGTGCGCGTCGGTGCGCAGGATGTTCGCCAGGACCATCGCGTCGGCGTGGTCGGACTTCTTGCCCGAGGCTGGGTGGCGTTCGCGATAGCGGGCGACGGCCATGGGGTTGATCGGGTAGATCTGTCGGCCGGCCGCACGGAGCGCGGCGATCAGGAGGCCGCGGGGTGTTTCGATCGCGATGGGGATCGGGGTCTGTGGGCTGTCGCCGGCCTCGGCAAGCATGGAGAGTAACTCGTTGAAGCCGTCGACGGTCTCGCTGATGCGTCGTTTGGCGATCAGGGCGCCGTTTTCGTCGATGAGGGCGATGTCGTGGTGTTTCTCGGCCCAGTCGATACCGCAGGTGATCTTCAAGTTCTGCCTCCGGTGTTGGCGTTGTCGCTGGTCAATGCCCTGGCGGAACCACACGGCGCCCTAATGGGAAGGCTCTGGGCCTGACATCCGATGAGCCGTCCGTGATCCCGGCGACCATCGCGGCTCCCTGTCTTTGCTGAGGGCTCCACGCCCGGAGACAACCGAGGGATCTTCCACGCTGGCGGGCTCGAGCCACGGAACCGATCCAAGCGCACAATTGGTCTGCGACACAGGAACGGGCGCGGCCGCGTACGGCTGGGACGACCAGCGCTGGACCAGCGCACGCATCGCTGTACTGATCGCCCAGACGTTCCACATCCGCTACACCTCGCGCGGGGTGACCTACCTGCTCCAGCGGCTGGGCTGGTCGTTCCAGGTCCCGGCGCACCGGGTCGCCCGGCGCGACGAGGACCAGGTCGCCACCTGGGTCAAGCGGACCTGGCCTGCGATAAAAGCACCCGGGCGGCCTGGGGCTCGTGGCTCTGCTTCGCCGACGAGTCCGGTCAGAGCCTCCAGGCCGCCCAAGGGCAGAACGTGGGCACCCGCGGGATGTACGCCGGTCCTGCCGGTCGCCTACAGCGGAGCCGGGCGGACCTCGATCGCCGGGCTGATCTGCGTCAAGCCCGGCCGGCGGACACGGCTGATCTACCGCACGCTCACCTACCACCGCCGCAAGCACGAGCCCAAGGGCTTCGGAGAGAAAGCCTTCCAGGCCCTGCTGAGCGCCGCGCACGCCCAGCTCGGCGGGCCGATCTCGCTGGTGTGGGACAGCCTGCCCGAGCACGTCAGCGCCGAGATGCGCGCATGGATCGCCGCCCAGGACGACTGGCTGCTGGTCTACCGGCTTCCGCCGTACGCACCCGATCTCAACCCGGCCGAGGGCATCTGGTCCAACCTGCGCACCAAGGCCCTCGACTTCACCGTTCACGGCATCGACCAGCTCACCACCCTGATCAAGAGTCGGCTCAAATCCATGCAGTACCAGCCCGACCTGCTCAACGGGTTCATCGCCGAGACCGGACTGACGATCGCTGATCCGACGTAACCTCCGGCTTTCTTGCTCAGTACTGGACACCCAAAGCGTCCACGTCGCGGCCGGGGTTCCCGCCGAAACGACCGGCCGGGACGTCGCCAAGAAGGTGCCGGGACGCAAGCGAGGCCTGGCCGTAGACGTGCTGGGCTGGTCATCGCGGTCGTCGTGCTCGCGGCCTCAGCCCACGAGAACACGGCCGGGATCGCCCTGCTGGACCAGGCCGCCGTCGTCACCGAGGGCAGCGTGACCAAAGCGCTGGTCGACCAAGGGTTCAAGAACACGGTCGTCGCCCATGGCGCCAGCCTGGGGATCGCCGTGGACATCGTCGAACGCAACCCCGCCGACAAAGGCTTCGTGCCCCAGCCGAAACGATGGGTCGTCGAGCAGACCTACGGAATCTTGATGTTCCACCGGCGCCTGATCCGCGACTACGAGCACCGTCCAGCCAGTTCTGAATCACGGGTGTATTGGGCGTTGACGGACGTGATGTCCCGGCGCCTGACCTCCGCGACCCCGTCCTGGCGGTGGACATGACCAGGCCCGATACCCGCGACCTGGCTCTGGCGATGGACCTGCCTCTGACGCCCAACGGCATCCAAAACGTCCGCGCCAAGCTCAAACGCCTGACCAGCCGCGGCATCCTCATCGAAACCGAGCCCGGCTTGTTCACTCAGCCGTGACGACAGACCGAGCGGCGACCCATCGATCAGCAGACCTCATCCAACCGCAACGACGAAAAGGGTGTCAGCTCACGTAACGCACTCTCAGAGTCCTCGCCGCCGGCGGACCCGGCCTCCGCCAGGAGACGGTGCTGCCCGACGGGCACGCGTCTTCTGCGGTGTCCGAAGCGTCGGGACGAGAACGGCCCACGTGCACGGGGGCAATACCTGAGCGCGGGGAGGCCGCCTGGTCCCCGCATCGGTACGGAAGCAGGTGGCTCGCCCGCTCTCCACCCCGCTGAGCAGCTCCGAGTCGGTGGCGCCCTGCAGGCCACTGCCGGTCCCGGCGCTGATCTCTCACCCGATCCACGGAGAACGCATGGACGGTCACGCCGTACCGTGTGACCGCCCTCTCAAGGAGCCTGCCGCTCGGACACAGGCCCTCACCCTCGGTCCGGCTGCCACACGAACCGGCGATCCCCCAGCTCATGCCCGTACTCGCCGGTCGGAGAATGTCGGTCCCGCCCGACAGAATGACCTTATGAACGACGCTCCTCCGGCCCCTGCCCCCGTCACCGTCCTGGCCGACCAGGCCGCCTACGCCGCTGCCGTGCAGCTGGCGGTCGACGCCGCAGCCGCCTACTACGGCGACGGCACCTCTCCGCTCGACGATGATGCTTACGACCGGCTGGTGCGTGGCATCGAGGCCTACGAGGCCGACCACCCCGAGCAGGTGCTGCCCGATTCCCCCACCGGCAAGGTCGCCGGTGGGGCCGTCAGCGGCGACGTGCCGCACACGGTGCCGATGCTCAGCCTGGACAACGTCTTCGACGCCGCCGGGCTGGAGCGGTGGGCCGCCGGGCTGGAGCGCCGCCTGGGCCGGGAGATTACCGCCTGGAGCGTGGAGCCCAAGCTGGACGGTCTGGCGATTTCGGCCCGCTACCGGCGTGGCCGCCTGGTCCAGCTGGTGACCAGGGGCGACGGCGTCGCCGGCGAGGACGTGAGCCACGCGATGGGGACCGTCGTCGGGCTGCCGGACGCCCTCACCGAGCCGGTCACGGTGGAGATCCGCGGTGAGGTGATGATGACGGCCGCGCAGTTCGAGTCCGCGTGCGAAAAGCGGCGGGCGCACGACGGCACCACCTTCTCCAATCCGCGAAGCGCGGCCGCCGGGACCCTGCGCGCTCAGGACCGGGCTTACACCTGTGAGCTGACGTTCTTCGGCTACGGGGCGCTGCCGCTGCCGCCCGGCGACGCCTCCGAGCCCGCGCAGCGGCTGCGCACGCTGCCGCACAGTCAGATCATGGATCAGGTCGCCGCCTGGGGTGTGGCCACCACCGCGGCCACGCCGGTCGCCGGGATCGTCGCCGCCACGGTGCAGGAGGTCCAGGCCCGCATCGAGCAGATCGCCGAGGCGCGCGCCTCCTTGCCGTTCGGCATCGACGGGATCGTGGTCAAGGCGGATCTGGCCGACGACCAGAACGCGGCCGGGTTCAGCTCCCGGGCGCCGCGCTGGGCGATCGCCTACAAGCTCCCGGCCACGGAGAAGATCACCCAGCTCATCGCCGTGGAGTGGAACGTCGGGCGCACCGGCATCATCGCCCCGCGCGCGGTGCTCAAGCCGGTCGAGATCGACGGCAGTGTCGTGTCCTTCGCCACGCTGCACAACGCGGCCGACATCGCCCGCCGCGGCCTGCTCCTGGGTGACCACGTCACCGTCTACAAGGCCGGCGACATCATCCCGCGGGTCGAGGCACCGGTCGTGCATCTGCGCACCGGCGACGAGCAGCCGATCGCCGTACCGCAGGTGTGCCCGAACTGCGGCGATGCCATCGACACCAGCCAGGAACGCTGGCGGTGCGTGCGCGGCCGCGCCTGCCGGGCGCTGGCCTCCATCGTCTACGCCGCCGGGCGCGATCAGCTCGACGTCGAAGGCCTGGCGCAAAACCGCGTCCAGCAGCTGCTGGACGCGAAGTTCATCACCGACTTCGCCGACCTGTTCACCCTGACCCGCGAGCAGCTCCTCAGCCTCGAGCGCATGGGCGCCGCCAACACCGACAAGCTGCTGGCCGCGATCGAGACGGTCAAGACCCGGCCCCTGAGCCGGGTGTTCTGCGCGCTGGGCATCCGCGGGACCGGCCGGTCGATGTCGCGGCGCATCGCCCGCCACTTCGGCAGCATGGAGGCCATCATGGCCGCCGACGCCGAAGCCATTCAGGCCGTCGACGGGATGGGAACCGAGAAGGCCAAGCTCATGCTCGAAGAGCTGGCCGAAGTGCGGCCGCTGATCGACAAGCTCATCGCGGCGGGCGTCAACATGACCGAGCCCGGCGCCACTACGGCGACCGCAGTCGCCGACGGTGACAGCAGCGGCGATGCGGCGGCGACCGCGCTGCCGTTGGCGGGCATGTCGGTGGTGGCCACCGGGACGATGACCGGCCCGCTGGCCGAGCTGTCCCGCAACCAGGTCAACGAGCTGATCGAGCGCGCCGGCGGCAAGGCCTCCTCCAGCGTCTCGGCCAAGACCGCGCTGCTGGTCGCCGGGGAGAAGGCCGGATCGAAGAAGACCAAGGCCGAGGACCTGGGCGTGCGGATCATCACTCCGGATGAGTTCGCCGCCATGGTCTCCGACTTCCTGTGACATCTCCGTATGCCGGCGGGCGGTCTGCCGATGGCGCAGGCCGCCCGCCAGCATGTCTGCCGCCTGATTTCCTCGACGAAGGGTCCGCATGACCACCATCACCTACCGGACCGGCGACGCCACCACCCCCGCCGGGAGCGACCTGAAGATCATCGCGCACGTGTGCAACGACATCGGCGCCTGGGGACGCGGCTTCGTCAAGGCCCTCTCCCAGCGCTGGCCCGAACCGGAGGCCGCCTACCGCGCCTGGCACCACTCCGGCGACGGTTTCACCCTCGGCGCGGTGCAGATCGTGCAGGTCGGCGACGACCTCTGGGTGGCCAACATGATCGGCCAGCATGGCATCCGCACCGCCACCGGACTACGCACCGCCACGGGCGTGCGCCGAGGCGACCACAGCGCGCCCATCCGTTACGACGCCCTGAAGCAGTGCCTGGACACCCTGGCTGACGCCGCCGCTGCACGCCGGGCCAGCGTGCACATGCCCCGCATCGGCGCCGACCTGGCGGGCGGATCCTGGGACCGGATCACACCCCTCATCACCGCATCCCTGACAGACAAGGGCATCACCGTCACCGTCTACGACCCTCCGCTTGCATCCGGACGCTGATCCAGAACGCTCGCCCTGCTGCGCGGTTGCATCGGATACGGCCTGTACAAGACCGGTGAGTTTCTCCTGGCCCTCCTCATCGTCGGTGCGATCTTCAGCACTGATGCGGAGGGCCGCCGGGGAAAGGCCTGCAGCAGCGACGGCGACCTCGTCCGCCGCTCGGGCATGGCAGTCTCCCGCCGCATCCGGCCGAGACCGATGGATAGAGCTCAGCGGGCCGGGCATGCACGCCCGCGTCACCGCCAGGCTGCAGGCCCCCCTGCACCCGGCCCCTGACGGCACCGGTCGCGACGGGCGACGTCGATGTGCTCGCGCCGTTGCCGAGCGACGGCTTCGTCCACCATCGGCCGGATGTGACCTCGAAGACCAAGGCGGAATGGCTCGCCGCCGTGGGCGCCGCGCTGATCCCGCTCGCCGGCATGCATGTCGAGGTCCGTCACGTGCTGGCCGACGGTGATCACGTTGTGATGTACTCGCGGCGCCGGCTTCCCGGTGCCGAGCCGGGGATCGCGGTCGTCGATATCTGGCGGTTCGATGAGGGCTGATCGCCGAGGCGTGGGAGATCATCGAGCCGGTGGCCCAGGCGGCCGCCCATCTGACGTGGTGGGAACCCGCTGATCACTGACCTGGCCGCAAGCCGAACGTCGCAGTCTTGAACGTCTCGGGTGCCGAGGACGGCCTGACATCGCCCGGCCCGGACGGCACTTATGCGCACCGGACCGGCGGCGCGTTCTACGCCTTGCATGCGTTGCGCGTTCATTTGGCCGCGCTACGCGCCGGCGCCCAGCTCGTCATACCGCGGCTTCATCCCGTTTGGCGCCGATATGCCGCGGTGTCCGCAGCAGAGGCCGCCTGCTCCCAGCCCACGACAGGATGGGGAGCAGGCGGCCCCGGAAAGTCCCCGGCCGAGCGGCCGCACAGCCATCGCCATGCCTCGCAGTGCTGCGTTCCGTGACGAAGCGAACGCGGTTCTGGTATGAGAGGCCGATCACGGGGTAGCCACAGCCGCCGAACGGCCCGCCATCCCGGTGGGCACCCCCCGATATCAGGAGGCCCGCATGGCCGCTCCCGTCGACTTCGGACGGGGCATCGCCGACGCCTGGTCGTCGATCGCCACCTTCGTCCCCAAGTTCCTCGCCTTCCTGGTGATCTTGCTGGTGGGCTGGCTGCTCGCCAAACTGCTCCGCAAGGCCATCGACGCCGTCTTGGAACGGGTCGGATTCGACCGGTGGGTGGAACGCGGCGGCGTCGGCCGCGTCCTGGCCCGCAGCCGCTATGACGCCTCCGACCTGATCGCCAAGCTCGCCTACTACGCGGTGCTGCTGATCACCCTGCAGATCGGCTTCTCGGTCTTCGGCCCCAACCCGGTCAGCACCCTGCTCGCCGGTGTCGTCGCGTGGCTGCCCAAGGCCGCCGTCGCCATCGTCATCATCGTCATCGCCACCGCCATCGCCCGCGCGGTCAAGGACATCGTCTCCGGTGCACTCGGCGGGCTGTCGTACGGCCGCACCCTGGCGACCATCGCCTCGGCGTTCATCATCGGCCTGGGCGTCATCGCCGCGCTGAACCAGATCGAGGTGGCCACCACCGTCACCACCCCGGTCCTGATCGCCTTCCTGGCCACCGTGGCCGGCATCCTCGTCGTCGGCGTGGGCGGCGGGTTGATCGGCCCCATGCGCCAGCGCTGGGAGGGCTGGCTGACCCGCGCCGAGGCCGAGACCGGCGTCATCCGCAGCCAGGCCGCAGCCTACGACCGCGGCCGCTCCGAGGCGATGGCCACCGTCGAGGTGCCTGAGGCCGCGCGCCCGGCCAGCGCCGGGACCGCCGCCCCGATCCCGGTCGAGAGCGAGGTGCGTCCCATGCCCGGCCCGCAGTCTTACCCCGGCCAGGCCCCTCCGCAGGGCTGAACCACAGACACCTGCCCGTCGGCGGCTGCGGCCGGTCCTCAACGGTCCGGCCGCGCCTGCCCCGGTCCGGCCGACCGTTCCCTTTCACGGGCCGTCCGCCGGACCGGGCGGGTGGGGTCGTTCAGGAAGCCGGAGCCGTCTCCAGCATCAGGCACAATGCGCTCAGCCGCAGCGCGGCGAAGTCCAGCGGCTGGCCCGGCTGCGGTGCTCGCCAGCCCTTCTCATGGGCGCCGTCCCAGAAACCGATCAGATACGCCAGCAGGCAGACCGAGTGCTGACCTACTCCGGCCAGCGCATGTCGCACCGCGGCGATGTGCTGATCCAGAGACGCACCGATGCCCGGGTGCTCGGCGCGCAAGTCCAGCACCCACTGGGCGAACTCGGCGCGGATCCGCGCCGGCCACGACTGATCAGACATCCAGCTCCCCTGAGGACATAGCGCAGCAGATGCTGCCACGATAACCGTGCGGTCCCCGACGCAACCGGCGAAACCCGCGATCGGGCGGCGGTGTGCAACCGCGCCGGGGCCGCCGCGGACGTGCCCGTCAGCCCGCGGCTCGGTCGCTTGGCAGGCGTCGCCTGTGCGCGGCGTCCGCCAGGGTAGGCGGCCGCCAGGCACCGTCGGGCCGGTACAGGTTCGTGCCCGGCGGCACGATCTCGTCGATTCGGTCGAGGGTCGCGTCGTCGAGTGCGAGGGAGGCGCCCTTGAGGGTGGCGTCCAGCTGCTCCATGGTGCGCGGGCCGACGATGACCGACGTGACCGCCGGGTGCGCCGCGGGGAAGGCGACGGCGAGTTCGGGCAGCGTGCAGCCGATGCCCGTCGCGAGCTCGACGAGTTGCTCCACGACGTCGAGCTTGACGGCGTTTTCGGGGATCGAGGGATCGAAGCGATCCGGGTTGATCGACGGGCGGCCGGTGGACAGGTCGACGGGCTGGCCCTTCCTGTACCTGCCCGACAGGAATCCCGACGCCAGCGGGCTCCAGGTCAGCACGCCCATGCCGTACCGCTGGCACACCGGCAGCACGTCGGCCTCGATGCCGCGGGCGAGCAGCGAGTACGGCGGCTGCTCGGTCCTGAAGCGCCGCAGGGCGCGCCGCTCGGCCACGTGGTGCGCCTCGACGATGTCGGAGGCCGGGAACGTCGAACAGCCGAACGCCCGGATCTTGCCCTGCGTGACCAGGTCGCCCAGCACGCCGAGCGTCTCCTCGACGTCGGTCGCGGGGTCGGGACGATGGACCTGGTAGAGGTCGATCCAGTCGGTCCGGAGGCGCCGGAGGCTCTCCTCGATCTCCTTGATGATCCACCGTCGCGAGTTCCCGCTCCTGTTGCGGCCCTCTCCCATCGGGAAGTGCACCTTGGTGGCGAGCACGACGTCATCGCGCCGGCCGCGCAGCGCCTTGCCGACGATCTCCTCCGACTCGCCGGCCGAGTACATGTCGGCCGTGTCGATGAAGTTGATCCCTTGGTGGAGGGCGTGGTGGACGATGCGGGCGCAGTCGTCGTGATCGGGGTTGCCGACCGCGCCGAACATCATGGCGCCCAGGCAGTGGACGCTCACCTCGATGCCGGTGCCGCCGAGAACGCGGTAACGCATGATCAGGCTCCTGGAAGACGTCATGGGGGAGCGCCGGAACGATCCCCGCCGGGCGGTCGGGGCCGGGCGCGCGTCGGAGCCTACGAGTTAGAGCCGACTCTAGATCAAGCCTTAGTGTGGACCGCATGCCGGAGACGAACCGGGGGCTGAGCATCGGGCAGGTCGCCGAGCTCACCGGGCTGAGCGTCCACACGCTTCGCTTCTACGAGCGCGAAGGCGTTCTGGCCGCCCCGGTGCGACGTGGACCCGGTGGCCGGCGCCTCTACAGCAAGAGCGACGTGGAGTGGATCCACCTCTGCGTCAACCTGCGCGCCACCGGCATGCCGCTGCCCGCCATCCGCCAATACGCGGAGTTCATCAGACAAGGGACGGGCGACGAGGAGCAGCTCCTGGCCCTCCTGAGGCAGCACCGGGACCAGGTCGCCACGCAGATCGAACAGCTCACCGAGTCCCTCGGCCTGATCACCCGCAAGATCGGCGCGTACGCCGAACAACTCGCCCGGGGCGCCGGCGGTCCGGTCCGCTGCACGCCTCCGCCCGCCGAGCGGCGGTAGGCCGAGCAGGCCGGACCCGGGAACAGACCACGTACGACAGGCAGGGGCAACGTCTCCGCTCTTCGGCCGGTACTGCTTCCTGGGGTTGATGATCCGCTTCTGGCCCGACCTCCGACGTGCGGCGTGCCCCTTTCCGGCCCACTCGGCCTGCCCTCCCGAAGGTGGCCGCCGCGGCCGACCCCGGCAGAGGCGGGTGTCTCGTCCCCCGGACGAGGAAGTCTGAAGGCTTCCGAGCGGAATGCTTCGCCGCCGGGTCACGGATCGGTCGGGAAGCCCGCGCGTCGTGAACGCATCGCGGATCTATCAACCGGGGCTCGCAGGATTGGTGTCACAAGAAAGCACCAGCTAGGGAGTGTCCCCATGTCCACCACCGCCACCATTGTCACCGTCCTGGCCGCCCTCTGGGTGGGTTTCTCCGCCTTCTCCCTCCTTCGCCGCGCCGAGTGGGTCGTGAAGCCGCTGACGGACTACGGCGTCCCCCGCTCATGGTGGACCTGGCTCGGCGCAGCCAAGGCCGCAGGGTCCGCAGGCCTGCTGGTCGGCCTGTTCGTGCCGGTCGTAGGCCTCCTGGCCGGGATCGGCCTGGTGCTGTACTTCGCCGGAGCCGTCTTCACCGTGCTCCGGGCACGCTCGTACTCGACCGTCGTCTTTCCCCTGCTGTACATGGGCCCGGTGATCGCCGCCTTGGTGCTGGGACACATCGCCTGACAGCAGCGCGGATCATAGCCCCACGGTTGTCGTATCACGCCGAGCCGACTTGTTCCCGTACCTGCCCCGGCAGTCCGGTTACGACGAGCGGCTACGCGCTGTGCTCGGCCTGGTCAAGCGGGTCATGCGAATGCCCGCTACGGCGAGCCGGTGCTCAAGAAGGTCCGGCAGTCGATCGAATCGCCCGACGACACTCTCAAAAGCCGATGCGACCCGGAAGCCCACGGCGGCCGATCCTTCGCGGGAGTCGCCACCCGCCTCGCCCGGCGCATTCCGGCGACGGCCACCGCGATCTGGCGCAATCATGCGACCAACGTCCCGATCACCCGGTCACCGACCGGGTGATCGGACATGCTCGTCTAATAGATGCGGTACTTCTCGCCGCAGTTGTCGAACTTGCCGGCCCAGCAGGTGTAGGTGTACACCTTCTTGATCCCGTGGCCGCTCCAGGTGCCGGTAACCTCGCCGTCCCAGGACTTGTTGAACTTGTGCCAGTCGCCGTTCTGGTAGACCTCGAACCACACCCAGCCCTTCTTGCCGCCGGCCCTGTCGGCGCCGTGCCACTTCGTGTAGACCTTGCCGTGCGACTTCCAGGTCTTGCCGAAGGTGTAGGCCTTGTGGTCGCTGGAGAAGAACTTGCCCCACTGCACGACCGTGGTCGCGGTGGAGGCGGCCGGCTGCGTGGCCGCCTGGGCGGTGGCCGGGGTGAGGGCGAGGCCGGTCAGGGCCATCGAGCCGGCCAGAGCGGCGATCGTGAAGGTCTTACGCATCGGGTTCCTCCGTTGGTCGGTGCCGCCGGTCCCCCCGGCAGCGATCTGAACGCTACGGAGAAGCCCAGAGATCAACTATGGAGAAATCCACACAGCCAGGGTGATCAGCACCACACGGTCCATGAGGCGCGCCGATCGGGCTCACAGGTCACGTCGCCGCCGTTCCCGATCGCGGGCGCCCGCGTGGTGTTCACCGGGACCCCGGCAGGATCTCGGCCGCGCCGCGGTCGTGATCGAGCGGCAGCCGGCCCGGCCGGCCGCCAATGAGCAATGAGGTAGGGGTGCGGGCGGCCGCCGCGGGGAACCTCTGTGGCAGCGGGTCCCGGCGTCCGGAACCCCGGAGCTGAAAGGGGCACGCCGCAGGCCGCAGCCCTGATCGGGAGAGCAGGCGCCGACCCCGAGCTGACGGCGCTGGTGTACGACGCCATCGCACTGCGTCTGGAGCTCACCACGGCCGACGAGCCCCGCGCTCCGACCGCCTTTCCTCCGCCGGCTCCGGTTCTCCGTTCGCTGCGCGGGTGTCCGGTGCGCATCTCCGCAGCCGGCGCGCGGCATCGCTACCGCCGCAGGAGGAGACCTATCCCGAGCGCCACGCCGAGGCCGAGAAAGAGGTATCCGACCAGCAGATTCCAGTTGTGCAGCTCGCGGACGACCGGGGCGTCGGGCATCGTGTAGTAGACGGCCGTCCACAGGAGGCCGACGACCCACGAGGCGATCATCATTCGAGCCGGCCACCTCGATGCGCGCTTGACCGGCCGATAATTCTGGGGGGTGGAGAACCTCTCGCGGTCGGCTTCGAAATCGGGCATCGGGTGTTTCCTCCTGTGGCCGGACCCCTGCATCGCCGGACGGATCTTCACCCAGCCCAACGAGACATGGCCGGAGACGGTTCCCGCGCATGACGTGGCGGTCTCAGGCCTGCCCGCGGGGAGGCATCGGCCCGCACGGTGAGTGGCCCACCTCTCGGGTCCCCCTCCCGGGTCACCGGCGCGGCCGCTGTCGCTGCGCGGTTCCGTCAGGAGGGACGTGCCGCGTCGAGCCGCGATCTCTGGGTATGGACAGCGGATGAGCAAGCGAGATGAGCTCCGCCAGGTCGATGCGGACCTGGAACGGTTGCGCGCGGAGGTCGCCGCCCTGCGCGACCAGGTCGGGGAGATCGGTGCCACGGACGCCGTCGAGCGGGCACAGATGATCAACATGGCGGACGAGCAGCAGAGCCTGATCACGGAGCTGGAGGCTCGCCGGGAGGCGCTGGCGAACGCCCTGGGCGAGGAGTGACGCCGATGGGGGGCCGCGCCCCGCCACGCGCACAGGCTGCCGTCCGGGCGGAGGCAGGGCTCCCGCCCGGACGGCGAGCCGGCTCAGGGGCCGGTCGGGGCCGTCAGGGGTTGACGGTGATGGTGAAGGACGAGGTCGTGTTCCTGATGTTCTGCTGGTTGTCGCTCATCTTCAGGTTGTTGAAGGTCACCGAGCCGACAGCCGGCCCCTGCCCGGCCTCGGGCATCTCGTTGGCCCAGATGCCGAACCCGGACTTGGCGTCGTAGGCGTCCCCGCTCCTGCGGGCGCCGGTGATGGAGATGTTCGTGAAGACCGTGTCCTTGACCGGGTTCTGCGGCTGGCCTCCGACATAGTTGGTCTGGAACATGATGCCGTGGTAGGTCGGGTCGACGATGTCCACGTTGCTCACCCGGATGCCCTGGAACACCTTCGAGGCGGAGAAGACCCAGATCCCGGGGAAGGTCTGCGAGCCCCAGAAGTGGCCGCCGGCGCGGACGATCGAGATGTTGTCGAAGCGCGTCGGAGGGTCGGCGCCGAAGCCGTTCATCGGGTAGCCGAAGTCGAGCGAGCTGATCGTGATGCCGGAGTAGACCAGCGTGTCGGCGATGTGGATGTTCCGGAAGACGTTGTCGTACCCGCCGTAGACGGCGACGCCGGCGGCGCGCCAGGTCAGGATCGAGGTCAGGTTCTCGTAGACGTTGCCCTTGACGTCGCCGCCGCCCGCGTCGACGGCCGAGAACAGCGCGAAGCTGTCGTCGCCGCTGGCCCGGGACTCGTTGTTGCTGACCAGGTTGTCGGTGCTGCCGTTGGTCATGTTGACGGCGTCGGCGAACGTGTTCCGGATGCGTGAGTTCTTGATCGTGATCCGGTCGGTGTTGGCGCCCCAGTACAGGCAGACCATGTGCTCGGCCCAGATGTCGTCGATCGTGATGTCGGCCACGTTGGCGAAGTCGAACACCTTGCCGGGACCGTCGATGCGGGAGGTGTAGTTGCCGAAGTAGGCGAAGCCCGCGAACGTCGAACCGTTGGCCGAGGCCTCGGCGCGGAAGCCGATGTCGGTGTTGTCCTGCGTGGCGGGCGCGTAGAACCTCGTGTACCAGGGCCCGGCGCCGACGACCTTGACCGGCTTGCCGTACACCTGGAACTTGCCGGCGGTCTGGTAGGCGCCGGGCGGCAGGTAGACGCCGAGTCGGCCGGACTCCATCCGGGCCCTGTCCAGGGCGTTCTGGACGTCCTGGTGGCCGAAGCCGGTGGGCGTGACGTACCGGGCGGGGTCAGGGTTGGCGAGCGGCGACACCTGCTCGGTGTTGACGAAGTCGATGGCGTAGGCGGTGGTGTTGGCGGCGTCCTTCTGCAGCTTGATCCTGCTTCCGGCCGGGATGGTCGAGTCGAGCATCATGTTGGCCTCGTCGTAGATGTGACGCGGCCCTCCGGAGGCCGGCGAGTTGCCCGGGCTCGTCTCATTGCCGTACAGCCAGGCGTACCGGGAGGTCAGGTTGATCGCCTTGTGGAAGGTGCCGTTGACGTAGACGTTGAGCGTGGAGTCGATCCCGCCGCCGCCCGGTGCGTCCGGGATGGAGAAGCGGGTGACGAGGGTGTTGGTCGGTGCCTTGGTGGTGAACTCGACGTAGGAGCCGGTGGTGTTCAGTGTCACGGCCTTGCGCCCGGACGCCTCGCCCGCCAGGTCGCCGACGGTCCGGTTCGGGCCGACGACCTGCGCGCCGCCGCCGACGGCGCCGTCCTCGGCCTCGTACATGTCGAAGGGCATGTTCGCGCCCCGGCCGACGAACAGCGGGAGCGTGGTGGTGTTGTTGTCCCGTTTGACCGGCAGTTCGTTGGCATCGGCGGCCAGCTCGGTCTTGACGGTGTACCTGCCGTTGGCGGCGGTCCACGTGCCCAGGTTCACCGGAGCGGTGGTGGCACCCGCGGCGACGGCGCCGGTGTGGGAGCCGGTCAGGGTGCGCACGACGCTCCCGGCGTCGTTGATCACGGTGAGCGTGATGCCATGGGCGCCGCTCGCCGAGGCGACGCCGCCCTGGTTTTTGATCACCACCGAGAAGGCGACGGCGGTGCCGTTCGCCGGGTTGCCGGGTGTCCAGCTCACCGGTGAGGCGACCAGGTCGGAGCTGTCGACCGGCCTGACCGTGAGCGGGGATGAGGCGACGAGCTCGTTGTTCAGGTCGTTCTGCTCGATGACCGCGTTGCCCTCGTCGACTCTGGCGCTCACCTGGTAGGCGGCCGCGTCCCTCGTGCCGATGCCGGCCGAGACGGTGGCGGACGCGCCCGCGGCCAGCGCCGCCACCGGGGCGGTGCCGACCCTGGTCCCGCCGAGGTAGAAGTTCACATCGGTGGCGCCCGAGGCCCGCGTGCCGGAGTTCCGCACCGTCGCCTGCAGCCTGATCGCGTCGCTCTCCACCGGGGAGGAGGGTGTCCACGCCAGGGCGGTGACCGTCAGGTCGGGGTTGGGCGCAGGGGTGCCGATCACCTGGAGCTCGGCGACCTGTCCGCCGCTCGCCCCCGTGTTGGCCGTGATCCTGAGCTGGACGTCGGCCACGTCGGCGGTGACCGGGAGCGTCACCGAGTTCCCGGTGGCCGGGTCGAAGGTGTACGGCGCCGCCGCCTTCAGCGTGGTGAAGGACGAGGCGGTCTGCTCGCGGCCGAGGATCTCGACCGTCTGGGTGCGGGTACCCCAGACGCCGTCGGGGCTGAGCTTGAGCACGACCGAGGTGACGCTCGCGTTGGCGCCCAGCTTCACGGTCAGCGTGTTCGGGTAGGCGCCGGGTGCGGCCTCCCAGTAGGTGGCCGTGCTGTTGTCATTGGCGTTGGCCGCCACGAACGTGTGGACATGGGAGGAGGCGCTGATCGGCTTGCCTGCGGCCAGGTTCGAGCCGCCGCCGCTGCCGGACCGGGTGACCGAGTTGCTGGCGGCGGACTGGTTTCCGGCGGCGTCGCGGGCCCTGACGTGGTAAGTGACGGTGGCGCTCGCGGGCTGGACGTCGGTGTAGGTCAGCACGGTGCCCGCCACGCTCGTGCGCAGGACGTCGCCCGCGTAGACGTCGTAGCCGGTGACGGCGACGTTGTCGGTGGAGGCGGTCCAGGTCAGCTTGATCTGGCCGGCGGCCGGTTCGGTGTAGGCGAGGGTGCCGGGTGCGGTCGGGGCCTGGGTGTCGCCGACGGCGGTGCCGTACACCTCGAACTCCGAGAGCTGGGCGGCGGGCCAGGCGGTGTTGGCGGTGTAGCGCAGCCGTACGTACCGGGCGGTCACGGCGTTGAAGGTGATCGTGGCGGCGGGATCGAAGCGGTGGCCGGCCGAGGCGGCGACGGTGGAGAAGGCCGAGCCGTCCGTACTGCCCTGCACTTCCAGGGTCTGCGTGCGGGCCTCCCAGCCGGCCGGCAGCTTCAGCACGAGCCTGTTCACCCGTACGGCGGAGCCCAGGTCCACCTGGATCCACTGCGGGAAGGCATCGGCGGGGCCCTCCCAGTAGGTGGCCTGGACGCCGTCGTTGACGTTGCCGGGGGAGTGGGGGCCGCTGGCGCCGCTGGCCGAGGCGGACCTGCCCGCGGCCAGGTTGGGGCCGCCGGCCGCGGAAGCGGGGGAGGGAGGCCCGGCGGCGACGATCAGGCCGAGGACGGTCATCACCGTGATCAGCCGTAGGAGAACTGGGTGTGTGGCTTTCATCCGTTCTGCCGTCTCTTCTCTGGGATGCGGGGGGTGCCGGCCCGGGCTCAGGCGGTTCAGCGTCCGGGCCTCACGGCCTGAACCGTAAGATGAGTAGCAGCTATTTGCAATATTACGATTAAGTTTCGCAAGAAATAGATTGTTTGCCTGGAACGGTCCCGGGAACATGTTCCCCGGTCAGGCGATCATCGGAGTCGTGAAACTCTTCCTTCTGGGCGCAAGTTCGCGACATCAGGATCACGCAAGTCGGTGAAACCACTTGCGCTCATTGTCATATAGTTTGCGCATGACTCGACGACTTGCAGAGGTGGCCAAGAAGGTCGGGGTGAGCGAGGCGACGGTCAGCCGCGTGCTCAACGGGAAGCCGGGGGTCTCGGCGGCGACCCGGGAGGCCGTGCTGACGGCCCTCGACGTGCTCGGTTACGAGCGCCCCACCCAGCTGCGCGGTGACCGGGCCCGCCTGGTGGGCCTGGTCCTGCCCGAGCTGCAGAATCCGATCTTCCCGGCCTTCGCCGAGGTCGTCGGCGGGGCCCTCGCCCAGCAGGGGTTCACCTCGGTGCTGTGCACCCGGACCGTGGGAGGGGTCTCCGAGGCCGAGTACGTCGACCTGCTGCTGCAGCAGCAGGTGTCGGGCATGGTCTTCGCGGGTGGCCTGTACGCCCAGGCGGACGCCTCCCACGAGCACTACGAGCTGATGCTCGAACGCGGTCTGCCCGTGGTGCTGGTCAACGCGGCCGTCGAGCACCTGGGGTTCCCCCAGGTCTCCTGCGACGACGTCGTGGCCGCCGAGATGGCCCTGGGCCACCTGAGGTCGCTGGGCCACGAACGGGTCGGCATGGTGCTGGGGCCCAAGGACCACATGCCCTCCCGCCGCAAACTGGAGACCTTCCTCGCCGCAGGGGGCGATCCGGGGCTCGTCGAGCACACGATGTTCTCTCTGGAGGGCGGGCACGCGGCGGCGGCCAGGTTGCTGCGCGGCGGGGTCACGGGCGTCGTGTGCGCCAGCGACCTGCTCGCGCTCGGCGCGGTCAGGGCCGTGCGCCGCGCGGGACTGTCGGTGCCGGGTGACGTGTCGGTCATCGGATACGACGACTCGGCCCTGATGAACTGCACCGAGCCGCCGCTGACCACGGTGCGTCAGCCGATCGACGCAATGGGGCGGGCGGTCGTCGACCTCCTGGTCGCGCTGATCGACAAGGCCGTCGTGCCGGCCGAGGAACTGCTCTTCGAGCCGGAGCTGGTCGTGAGGGCCTCGACGGCGCGGCCCTCACCCTGACCTCCCGCCTCCTGGCCCTGCGGAGGGGATGACACGGTAGCCGTGTCATCCCCTCTTTCGTTTGCTCCTTCAATCTGGCGCGTGATCTAGTCGTTATGTTTCATAGTTCTGTTGAAATATTGCATAGCAGTGTCATGAAGCCTATCGTGATGGCCACGCCGGATCGGGTCGTCCTCGAGCTCGCCGGCTTCCACACGCATCAGAAGGGTCAGCTCCATGACGAGATCCGGCTATCGCAGAACCATGGGACTGCTGCTCGCGACAGCGCTCGGCCTGACGGCGGCGGCATGCGGCTCGGAGGAGAAGCCGGCCGGGAACGAGTCCAAGCCGACCGCGCAGGGCTCCGCGGCCGGGCCGGTGTCGATCACGGTCAACTGCATGCCGCCGAAGACGAACAAGGCGCAGCGAGCGACCTTCGAGGAGGATCTCGCGGCGTTCCAGCAGCTCAACCCCAACATCAAGGTTGAGAAGGCCACCGACGCCTTCCCGTGCTATGAGCCCCGGACCTTCGAGGCCAAGCTGGCCGGCGGCCAGCTCGAGACCGTCTTCTACGTGAACTTCCCCAACGTCGGGCGGCTGATGGAGAGCGGCCAGGCCGCCGACATCACCCCCTACGTCGGGGAACTGAAGACTTTCAAGGACTACAACGCCTCCATCGAGATCTTCAAGAAAGACGGCAAGATCTACGGCCTGCCCACCGACGGGTACGGCATGGGCCTGGTCTACAACCGCGAGGTGTTCACCAAGGCCGGGCTCGACCCGAACAACCCGCCCAAGACCTGGGCCGACGTGCAGGCCGCGGCCAAGAAGATCGCTGCCCTCGGCCCCGGCTACGTGGGTTTCGGCGAGTACAGCGGCAACAACGTCGGCGGCTGGCACTTCACCGCCTCCCTCTACGGCCGGGGCGGTGACGTGATCACCCCGGACGGCAAGAAGGCCGCCTTCAACACCCCCGAGGGCAAGGCCGTGCTCGAGAACCTCAGGCAGATGCGCTGGGCCGACAACAGCATGGGGTCCAAGCTCTACATCGACTGGCCCGCGCTGATGAAGGCCATGGCCGGCGGCAAGATGGGGATGATGGTCGGCGCCCCCGACGTGCTGATCGGGCTGCGCAACGACTTCCAGGCCAAGTTCGAGAACTACGCCGTCACCTCCCTGCCCGAGGCCAAGGCGCTGTTCAACGGCGGCGCCGGCTACATGATCAACCCCAAGGCCACGCCCGAGCAGATCCGGGCAGGCCTGAAGTGGATCGAGTACGAGTTCCTCACGCCGGGCAAGGGCCAGCTCGACTACGTGCGGGCCAAGGGCGCGAACCTGACCGTCGGCCAGCCGTACCCCGACCTGTACGGCGCCGACACCCCCTCCGGCCAGGAAGTCCTGAAGCTGCGCGCCGAGAACGCCAACGTCGATCCCGGGCAGTTCGCGCTCTGGGTCGAAGGCTCCAAGGGCATCCCGGCCAAGGCCGAGCCGGGGCCGTACGCACAGGAGATCTACGCGATCCTCGACACTCCGATGTCCGCGGTGCTGACCAGGCAGGACGCCGACATCGACAAGCTGCTCGCCGACGCCGAGGCGAAGGTCAACGCCCTGCTGGAGCAGAAGGGCTGACCCGCAGGAGCCGGGGGCGGCGCTCCCGCCGCCCCCGGCGATCACGTCGAGATCGGAAGACAGAATGACCACAACCGGCATGCGCCCCTCGCGAGGCTCGCGAGGGCGGCCCCCGACCAGGCGGCGGCGCGCCGTGCGGCGGAACGTCACCGCCTACGGATTCCTGTGCGGAGCGCTGATCTGCTTCGCGTTCTTCTCCTGGTACCCCATGATCTGGGAGGTTGTGCTCAGCTTCCAGCAGACCAACTTCGTCGATCCGCCCGTCTGGGTGGGACTGGAGAACTTCGTCACGGTCTTCGAGGACGCGGCCTTCGGCCCCGCCTGGAAGAACACGGTGATGTTCACCGTCCTGGCGCTGGTCTTCGGGTATGGTGTGCCGTTCGTCGTCGCACTGGTGCTGAACGAACTGCGCCACGCGCGGGCCTACCTCCGATTCGTCGTCTACCTGCCGGTGATGCTGCCCCCGGCCGTCGGCGTGCTGCTGTTCCAGTGGTTCTACGAGCCGGAGTACGGGCTGTTCAACCAGGTCCTCGGCTTCTTCCACCTGCCCGCCCTGGACTGGCTGAACTCCACCGACACCGCGCTGATCTCCCTGGTCGTCGTCTCCACCTGGATGAACCTCGGCACCGGCACGCTCATCTACCTCGCCGCGCTGCAGACGATCCCCGGAGAGCTGTACGAGGCGGCGGAGCTGGACGGCGCCGGGATCCTCAAGCGCATCTGGCACGTCACGATCCCGCAGACCAAGCTGATCCTGCTGGTCATGCTGCTGCTGCAGATCGTGGCGACCATGCAGGTCTTCATCGAGCCCTTCCTGCTCACCGGAGGCGGCCCGGAGAACTCCACGGTCAGCGTCGTCTACCTCATGTACCAGTACGCCTTCAACTTCGGGAACATCAACGGCGGCAACGCGCTCGGCGTGATGCTGATGATCGTTCTGATGGTCTTCTCGGCCATCTACCTGCGCGTCTCGCGGGAGGACAAGAGCTGATGTCGAACCTCACCGTGGTGTCCAAGGAACCCCGGCGGCCCGCGCCGCCGGCGGCTCTCCCGGCTCCTCCGAAACGGCCGCGCAGGAAGATCCGGCAGGAGTTCCGCACCGTCGTCTCACCGCACCAGCTCAACTCCCGCCGGGGCCGCGCCGTCTACTGGAGCGTTCTGACCGTCGTCGTCGTGAGCTTCACCGCGGCCTTCGTCTTCCCGCTGTACTGGATGATCACCGGGGCGATGAAGTCCACCGAGGACCTCGTGCAGATCCCGCCGACGTTCCTGCCGCCGCAGTTCACGCTCGACGCCTACGCCGAGGCGTGGGAGCTGATGGACCTGGGCCTGCTGCTGGGCAACACCGCCCTGTACGCGGGCGGGGCCTGGTTGTTCACACTGGCGATCGACGTCACCGCCGCCTACGCCCTGTCCAAGCTCCGGCCGGTGCTCGGCAAGCTCGTCCTGGCCCTGATGCTGGCCACGCTCATGATCCCGCCGATGGTGATCATGCTGCCCGCCTACCTGACGGTCAAAGACCTGCCGCTGCTGGGATGGGACCTGCTCAACACGCCGTGGGCGATCTGGCTGCCCGCGGCGGCCAACGGGTTCAACATCTTCCTGCTCAAGCGTTTCTTCGACTCGATCCCGCGGGAGCTGCTGGAGGCGGCCGAGATCGACGGCGCGGCCCCGGGCCGCATCCTGTGGTCGATCGTGATCCCCATCTCCCGCCCGATCCTGGGCGTGGTGTCCATCCTCACGGTGGTCAACGTGTGGCGGGACTTCGTCTGGCCGCTGCTGGTGCTGACCGACAGCGAGAGGATGTCGGTCAGCATCGGCATCGCGAGCCTGTCGTCGCAGATGCCGCAGAACGTGCTCATCGCCTCGCTCGTGATCGCGAGCATCCCGACCATCGTCGTGTTCTTCCTCTTCCAGCGTCACATCATGGCGGGCCTCACCGCCGGCAGCCTCAAGGGCTGAGATTCTCCACCGTCAAGGTCTACCAGCAAGGAGTCGTGTTCAGCATGCCGGAAACGTGGTGGCGGGGGGCCGCGATCTACCAGGTCTACCTGCGCAGTTTCGCCGATGGGAACGGTGACGGGACGGGAGACCTGGCGGGGCTGCGTTCCCGCCTGCCGTACCTCGCAGACCTGGGGATCAACGCCGTCTGGCTGAATCCGTGGTACCCGTCGCCGATGGCCGACGGCGGCTACGACGTCGCCGACTACCGGGACATCGAACCGGTCTTCGGCACCCTGGCCGAGGCGGAGGAGTTCATCCAGGAGGCCCACGGGCTGGGGATCAAGATCATTATCGATGTGGTGCCCAACCACAGCTCGACCGCGAGCGCGTGGTTCCAGGAGGCTCTGGCCGCGGAGCCGGGCTCACCGGCCAGGGAGCGGTTCTGGTTCCAGGACGAGCCGGGCGACTGGAAGTCCATCTTCGGCGGGCCCGCCTGGACGCAGGTGCCCGACGGGCAGTGGTACCTGCACCTGTTCGCTCCCGAGCAGCCCGACTTCAACTGGACCAACCCAGAGGTGCACGCCGAATTCCACGACGTTCTGCGCTTCTGGTTCGACCGGGGTGTGGACGGCATCCGCATCGACTCGGCCGCGGTGCTGGTGAAGGACTTCGACGGCGGCGACCCCGAGGGCTACACCGATCTCGACGAGGTCCACGAGATCTACCGGAGCTGGCGCCGCCTGGCCGACGAGTACGACGAGCGCATCCTCGTCGGAGAGGTGTGGTTCCCCGACCAGGAGCGCTTCGCCCGCTACCTGCGCCCGGGCGAGCTGCACACCGCCTTCAACTTCGACTTCCTGGCCTGTCCGTGGGAGCCCGCGGCGCTGCGCCGCTCGATCGAGCAGACTCTCGACACCCACACCCCGCTCGGTGCGCCGCCCACGTGGGTGCTGTCCAACCACGACGTCGCGCGCGTGGTGACCAGGTACGGCAGGGCTGAGACCTCCTGGGACCACGGCGATCGCAGGGACGGCGTGCCGTCGGACCTGGAACTGGGATACCGCCGGGCCAGGGCCGCCGCGCTGCTGGCCATGGCGCTGCCCGGCGGCGTCTACATCTATCAGGGCGAGGAGCTGGGCCTGCCGGAGGTGGACGACATCCCCGGCGAGCTCCGGCAGGATCCGATGTGGACCCGCTCGAGCCACACCGTTCCGGGCAGGGACGGCTGCCGGGTGCCGCTGCCCTGGTCGGGGGAGGAACCGCCGTTCGGTTTCGGCGAGGGCGAGCCGTGGCTGCCGCAGCCGGAGGACTGGCGCAAGCTCACCGTCGAGGCCCAGACCGAGGACCTCGGCTCGATGCTCAACCTCTACCGGGCCGCGCTGAGCCTGCGCCGCGACCGGCTCGGCGACGGCACGCTCACCTGGCTGGACCTCCGTCCCGACGTTCTCGCCTTCACCCGCGAGTCCGGCCTGACCTGCGTGGTCAACCTGGGCTCCGATCCGGTACGGCTCCCGCCGCACGGATCGGTGCTGCTGGCCAGCGGCTCGCTCGACGGAGAGGAGCTTCCCTCCGACACCGCCGTCTGGCTGGCCTGACGATGAGAACGTAGCGGAGCGCCCCCGGCAGGCTACGGCGTCTGCGGCCGGAGCCGCCGTGCCCGGGAGGCGCTCGTCCGACTGCGAGGGCGGCGCGCGACCTCCCCGGCGCCCGGGCCGGAGGTTTCCGTCACCGCCCTGCCCGGACCGTCAGGCGGCCTCGCCCGGATCGTCAGGCGGCCTCGTATCCGGGGGTGGTCTGGAGGAGGTCGTCGATCTGGTGGGCGTCGGCCGGGGGGGAGAACAGGTAGCCCTGCGCCAGCGGGCAGCCCATCTGCTGCAGCAGCACGGCTTGTTCGGGGGTTTCCACGCCCTCGACGATGGTCTGCAGGTGCAAACTGGCCGACAGCTCCAAGATGGCCTTGGTGAAGGCGCGGGTCTGGGCGTGGTCGGCGGCGGTGGGCGGGGTGGTGAAGGAACGGTCGATTTTGAGGATGTCGACCGGCAGGGTGCGCAGGTAGGCCAGGGAGGAGTAGCCGGTGCCGAAGTCGTCCAGGGCGATGCGCACGCCGTGGGCGCGCAGGCGGCTGAGCACGCCGGTCAGGCGGCTGGTCTCGGCCGGGGTGGTGGCCAGCAGCATGCTTTCGGTGATCTCCAGGATGAGGGCGTGTTCGGGCAGGCGGTGGCGGGCCAGGGTCTCCAGCACGGCGTGGGCGAAGGCGGGTTCGCGTAGTTGGCGGCCGGAGATGTTGACGGTGACGGCCAGGCCGTGCTCGGTGTGCCAGCGGGCGGCGTCGGCGCAGGCCTGCTGCAGTGCCCACAGGCCGATGTCGACGATGAGGCCGGTGTCTTCGGCGATGGGGATGAAGACGTCGGGGGGGATGGGCCGGCCGGTGGCCGGTTGCCAGCGCAGCAGGGCTTCGACGGCGTGGATGCGGCCGGTGCGCAGGTCGACGACGGGCTGGTAGGCCAGGGACAGCTCGCCGCGGGCTTGGGCGTGGCGCAGGCCGTTGCTCAGGCGGGTGTGTTCCAGGCGGGCGGTGCGCAGGGCGGTGTCGAAGACGGTGGTCTGGTTTTTGCCGGCGGCTTTGGCGGCGTACAGGGCCAGGTCGGCGTCGCGCAGGGCTTCGGCGGGGGTGGCCACGGGCACTTCGGCCAGGATGCCGATGCTGGTGGTGAGGTGGATTTCGTGGGGGCCGAGCCGGTAGGGGGCGGCCAGGGCGGTGCGGATGGCGTCGGCGGTGTGCTGGGCGGTGGGGGTGTCGGTGGCGGGCATGAGCAGGGCGAATTCGTCGCCGCCGAGGCGGGCCAGGGTGTGGCCGGGGCGGGTCAGGGCGCGCAGGCGGTGGGCGACGTCGATGATGAGGTCGTCGCCGATGGGGTGGCCGAAGCTGTCGTTGACGTCTTTGAAGTCGTCGAGGTCGAGCAGCAGCAGGGCGGGCGGGGTGGCGGGTGCCGTGTCCTGATCCGCGCCCTGACTGTGGCCCTGGCCCTGGCTGTGGCTGTGGCTGTGGCCCTCGCCCTGGCTGTGGGTGTGGGTGTGGGTGTGGGTGTGGTTTTGGTGCTGGTTGAGGGCGCGGTGCAGGGCCTGGCCGAGCAGGGTGCGGTTGGCCAGGCCGGTGAGGGGGTCGTGGGAGGCGCGGTGCGACAGGCTGCGCTGCAGGAGTTCCTGGGTGTGCAGGGCGGTGGACAGTTCGTGGGTCTGGCGGGTGAGTTGCTCGGTTTGGCGGTCCAGGGCGGCGGCGTGGGTTTCGGCCAGGCGGGCGACGGTGTTCAGGCGCAGGACCAGCAGCACCGCCAGCACCACCGTCAACCCCATGATCAGTAGCTTGTCGGTGGTCTCCGGGCCGTACCCGTGGAGGACGGTGAACTGGAGCATCGAGGCCATCGGGCTGAGCAGCGTCAGGATCAGGAACGTCGTCACCCGGCCCCGACGGGAGACGTCGAGGGCCGGTGCCCGGTCCCCGGTGTGGGCGAGGCTGGGGTGCAGCGCGGCGGCGCCGATCAGGACCGACCAGGCCAGCCAGCCGACCGTCGCGACGGCGCCGTCCGGCCGGCCGGCCATCTGGTCGAGCAGGTAGGCGCTGTCACCGATGAACACCATGCCGTAGGAGGCGCTCAACAGGACCAGCCACGGCGCCCGCCCCTTGCTGAGCGCCAGCCGCGCGGCCAGGCCCACGACGAACAGGTCGGTGATGGGGGTGGCCAGTCCCAGGACGAGATCCACGCCGCTGCGCGGGAGACTGTGGAGCATGGGGTGGAGCAGGAAGGCCCAGACGGGCATGGCCACGCCGACGGTGACGATGCCCGCATCCAGCAGGGCGGCGCCGGACGAGCCGCTCTCGCGGCGTCCCAGCATCACCAGCGCGATCAGCGTCAGGATGCGGCAGTCCACGGCGACGCGGTTGTAGAGATCGAGGAGGAACGGGATCTCCAGCCAGACCCAGCCGATGCCCCAGCACACGGTCGTGGCCAGCCAGATGATCACGTTGGCGGCGGCGATCAGCCGCCACGACCACTGCCGGTTCAGGTCGTGCCGGCGGATCCCGACGATGACGGCCAGCGCCGTCGCGCCCTGCAGCAGTACCCAGGGCAGCACGTCCAGGACGGGTGAGAGGGAGGCCAGGAACGGGGCGGCGAGGGCCAGGAGCCCGGACAGCACAAGGAACGCCAGCCAGCCGTGCGGCCCGCGGGTGAGACGGGCTCCGGCGGCCAGTGCGGCTCCGGGGAACGTCTGACTCATGTTCCTCCTCTCGGGGCGGCCCCGCCGGTCGCCGAACCGGCGGCATCGCGGCAGTGGAGCGCGCTGGGATGCCGCCCGGTTGCCGGACGGGTTCAGCCACTTCATGACGCTGATCGGACACGACGCGCCCCCTCTGAGGGAAAACGCGAGAGGATCAGGTCCGGTCGCCGTGCAGAGGCAGCCGCACGGTCACGAGCCACTCGCCGCCGGCCGCCCGTGCCTCGATGCGGCCGCCCAGCAGCGCCACGCGCTCCCGCATGCCGGCCAGCCCGCGCCCGCCGCCCGGGCCCGGCCGCTCCCCGATCGGGTTGCGTACGTCCAGGCTCAGCCCGTCGTCCCCTACCGCCGCCACCAGCCGGACCGGCCGGGCGCCGTGCCGGATGGCGTTGGTCAGGGCCTCCTGGAGGATCCGGTAGGCCTCACGGGAGACCAGGGCGGGCAGGCCGCCGAGGTCGCCGGTGACCTCGGCGGCGGCTCCGGTCGCGCGGATCAGTTCGGGCAGGTCGGCGAGGGTCCGGACCGGGCCGCGCCCGCCGTCCTCGTCACCGTCCTTGTCACCGGCTCCCTCGCGGTCGGTCTCCTCGCGCAGCACGCCGAGCACGTGGTCGAGGTCCTCCAGTGCCGCCCGGGTGGTCTCCTCGATCGCGGTGAGCGCGGCGCGCGCCATCTCCGGGTCGGATCCGAGCACCCTGCCGGCTGCACCGGCCTGCACGGTCACCACGCTGAGCGCGTGCCCGACCGAGTCGTGCAGTTCCCGGGCCAGCCGGTTGCGCGCGGCCAACCGCCGGGCCCGCTCCTGCAACGCGGCCAGCCGGTCGGCGGGCGAGGGGCCGAGCAGCGCCGGGGCGAACCGCTCCAGCAGGGCCCCCGCACCCGCCACCACATGGATGAGCAGGACCAGCGTCACCACTCCGGCCGGAGGCCCCCATGCGCTGGTCCAGCCGGCTTCGAACGTGACGCCCAGCATCCCGGCCGGGTCGCCGAACAGGGGGAGCAGGCACAGCCACAGGACGAACGGGATCAGCGCGAGCGTCGCGCCCGCCACCACCGCGCCGATCCCCAGGTGCAGGGTGAACCAGGCTGAGGTGCGGCGCCGCTCGGCCCAGGTCCGTTTTCCGCCGGGCGGCACCGGGCCGACCTCCACTCCGAGCAGTCCTCGGGCGGCGGTCAGCTCCAGTCCGCGGACCGGAAGGAACAGCCCGGTCAGTGCGATCACCGGGAGCATGGCCGTGAAGACGACCGGGTCCCTGACCAGCAGCGGGTAACCCTCCGGATCCGGCAGCCTCAGCAGCCCGTCGACCACCGAGCCGGCCATCACGTACGGCGTCGCCAGGGCTCCGCCCAGGATCAGGCATGTCCACCGCAGGTAGGTGGTCACGCTGGTCAGGGGGGCCAGGACACGTCTCACAGGGAGATCTTCCCAGGCGGCGGCGGCCTGGCCACTCCCGCTCCCGGGGGAGCGGTCTCCCCTGCAGGAGGGAGCGCCGCCCCGCCGGGTCCCGAGGCGGCGTCGCCCCGCCGGTACGCTCTGCCTGGCGATCGGATCGTTTCGGGGGATATATGGATATGGCGGAGGTCGCGCTGCTGCTGGTGGCCGCAGCCGGGGCGGGGTGGATCGACGCTGTGGTCGGCGGGGGAGGACTGCTTCAGTTGCCCGCGCTGTTCTTGGCGGGAGTGCCGTCGGTGCAGGCGCTGGCCACCAACAAGCTCGCCTCCGTCTTCGGCACGGCCTCCGCCGCCGTCACCTACGCCGTCACCACGAAGATCGACAAACGGGTCGCGATCCCCGCGGGGCTGGCCGCGCTGGCCTCCGCCGGGCTCGGCGCCTCGGCCGCGGCGGCGATCTCGCGGGACGCGCTGATCCCTCTGGTCATGGCGGCGCTGGTGGTGGTGGCGTTGTTCGTCACCCTCCGCCCGGCTTTCGGGGTCCATCCCGAGCCCCATCTGGGAACCCGTGCCCGGACTCTGGCCGCGATCGCCGTGACCGGTGTCGCGATCGCCTTCTACGACGGCATCCTCGGCCCCGGTACCGGCACCTTCCTGATCATTGCGTTCACCACGCTCCTCGGCATGGACTTCGTGGGGGGATCCGCTCACTCGAAGATCATCAACTCCTGTACGAACCTCGGCGCACTGCTGGTCTTCGCCTACCAGGGGCACGTGCTGTGGCTCCTCGGGCTGGGCATGGCCGCCTGCAACGTCGCCGGGGCGCAGCTCGGCGCCCGGATGGCCCTGCGCAAGGGGGCGAAGTTCGTGCGGATCGTCTTGCTCTGCGTGGTAATCGCGATGGTGGCCAAGCTGGGGATCGACCAGACGGGCTCCTGAGCCGCGTCCAGTTAGATGATCTACTTTGTAAAGGACGTGGTCTGGGCATCCTCATCCTCCGAGCCGATGCGGACAGACCCGGCGACAGCGGAGGAAGGCCCGCCGGTGCGCAGGGCCGAGGCCGCCAGCGCCACGAAGAGGGCCAGCAGGGCGGGAATCGCCAACGCCCGGGGAAGGCCCAGCCACTCCGCGGCTCCGCCGATCAGTACAGGGCCGGTGAGGAAGCCCACGTAGCCGAGGCCGGCCACCCGGGCCAGGGCCTGGCCCGCTCGCGCGGGGTCGCGGCGACCCGCGGCGGAGAAGACCTGCGGGACGATGCAGGACAGACCTGCCCCGAAGCAGGCGAAGCCGATCACCCCGGCGATCGGCCGGTCGACGAGCAGGGCGGTGCCGAGGCCGGCGGCGGCCAGGACGCCGCATCCGCGGACCAGGACGACCGGGCCGAGCAGAGCGGTGAGGCGGTCGCCTGCGAGGCGCCCGGCGGTCATCATGGCGGAGAAGGCGGCGTAGGCGGCCGCGGCGAGCCATTCCGGGCTGTCCAGGTCCTCGCGGAGGTAGACCGAGCTCCAGTCGGCGGCCGCGCCCTCGCCGATCATGCAGCAGAACGCGAGGACGCCCAGGAGCAGCACGCCGCGCCCGCCTCCGGGACCGCCGGTCTTCTCCTGCGGGCCGGCTCCGGCCTCCGGGGCGAGGGCCCAGCGTGAGGCCCACAGTGCCATGACCGCGATGGCGGCGGCGACGACGAGGAAGGTGGCGGCGGGGGTGAGCGCGGCAGTCGCGAGCAGGCCGCCGGTGGCGGCGCCGAGGAAGCCGCCGATGCTGAACACCGCGTGGAAGGACGACATGATCGGTCGTTGCGCGGCGCGCTCGACCTCGACGGCGTTGGCGTTCATCGCCACGTCGAGGGTGCCGTGGACGGCGCCGAAGGCGAACAGGGAGAGAGTGAGGGTGGCCAGGTTCGGGGCGAGGGCCGGTAGGACCAGCGCCGGGCTCTGCGCGAAGGCCATCGGGACCATCACCCTGACACTGCCGAAGCGGTCGACCAGACGGCCCACCACCTGCATGCCGGTGATGGCCCCGGCGGCGATGCCGAGCAGGCCGACGCTGAGCTGGCCGTCGCCGAGCCCGAGCTCCTGCTTGATCGTCGGGATGCGGGCCGTCCACGTGCCGATCGCCGTTCCGGAGAGCAGGAACAGCAGGTAGACCGCGACCGTGCCGCGCCGCAGCGCGGCACGGTCGCCAAGGATGAGGGTCAAGGGGGTCTCCAAAGGTGGTGGCCGGGAACGGGGCGCCGGGGCGGTGTGACAGAGAGGGCCGGCCTCGGCTGCGGACCGCGTGAGGTGGCCGGGCCGATGCTCCTGAGGCCCGGTTCGGGGGCGGGGACGGTGCACCCGCTGGACCCGCGCCGATGGTGGTGCGGGTCAGACGGTTCGGACGGCGACGCCGGCGGCGGTGAGGGCGTCGCGCTCGGAGGAGGGAAGCCCGGAGTCGGTGACGACCAGGTCGAGGCGGTCCAGGGAGCAGACGGCACCGAAGGCGGTGCGGGTGAACTTGGCGGAGTCGGCGGCCGCGATGACGCGGCGGGCGGAGGCGATGGCGGCCTGTTTGACGGCGACCTCCGCCAGATCGTGGGTGGTCAGGCCGTGCTCGGCGGACAGTCCGCAGCAGCCGATGACGGCGGTGTCGAAGCGCAGGGACCGGATGGAGCCCTCGGTCAGCGGGCCGGTGAAGTTGAGCTCGCCCGGCCGGACCTCGCCGCCGGGCAGGACCAGGCGGATGCGCGGGGCCGTACCGAGCTCGTGGGCGGAGCGCAGGGAGAGCGGCAGGACCGTCAGGCGGCGGTGGCGGATCGCGCGGGCGATCTCCAGGGCGGTGGTGCCGGAGTCCAGCAGGACGGCTTCACCGTCGGCGAGCAGCTCCGCGACCTCGGCGGCGATCCGCTGCTTGGCCTCCACCGCCTCGCGCTCCCGCACTTCGAAGGGGGGTTCCTCGCCCCGCAGCAGCAGGCTCACCGCGCCGCCGCGGACCCGCCTGACCACGCCCTGGCGGGCGAGCTCGTCGAGGTCGCGGCGGATGGTCATCTCCGAGACCGCGTGCTGCAGGGCGAGCTCCGCCACCGAGACGGCGTCGTGAGCGCGCAGGGCGGACATGATCGCCCGCAACCGGTCAGAACTTTCCATGTGTTCATTTGAACATGATGCATGTGAGAAAAGCAATCTGCGGGAGACTCGGGGGCATGCGCGCGAGTCGGCTGCTCTCACTCCTGATGCTCCTGCAGACCCGGGGGCGGGTGACCGCCGCCGAGCTCTCGCGGGAGCTGGAGGTCTCGGTCCGGACCGTCTACCGGGACGTGGAGGCGTTGTCGTCGGCAGGAGTGCCGGTCTACGCCGACCGGGGGCCCGCCGGCGGTTACCGGCTTCTGGACGGCTACCGCACCCGGCTCAACGGGCTGACCGCCGAAGAGGCCTCCTCGCTGTTCCTGGCCGGGCTGCCCGGCCCGGCGGCCGAGCTCGGACTGGGGGAGGTCGTCGCCGCCGCCGAGCTCAAGCTGCTGGCCGCGCTGCCGCCGGAGCCGCGCCTCCACGCCGCCCGGATGCGCGAGCGCTTCCACCTGGACGTCCCGGGGTGGTACCGCGGCACCGACGAGGTGCCGTTCCTGTCGGAGGTCGCCGAGGCGGTCTGGGAGCAGCGGCCGCTGCGCATGACCTACCGCCGCTGGGGGCCGAAGGACGTGGAGCGCCTGGCCCATCCGTACGGGCTGGTCCTCAAGGGCGGGTCGTGGTACATGGTGGCCGCCGTCGATGGCGGGGCGCCGCGCACCTACCGGGTCGCGCGGATCGTGACCGTGGAAGTGCTCGACGGCCGGTTCGATCGGCCGGACGACTTCGACCTGGCGGACTTCTGGACGCGCTACGCCGCGGAGTTCCGCGAGCGCATGTACACCGCGGAGGCGCTGGTGAGGCTGGCGCCCGGAGCCGGGGGCCTGCTGCGCGTCACGGTCGGTGACGACGCCGCCGACGCCGCGCTGGCCGGGGCGGAGCCGCCCGACGAGCGGGGCTGGACGACCGTGCGCCTGCCGATCGAGTCTGTCCGGCACGCCCGCTGGCTCCTGCTGCGGATGGGAGCCGATGTCGAGGTCCTGGAACCGGCCGAGCTGCGCGCCCTGATGATCGAGGCGGTCGCCCGGCTCGGCGAGCTGTACGACGGAGGCTCCGAACCGCCCTCGTGACGGTATCCCGGCGTGGCGGGGTGTGGGGCGGGCTGTGCCCGGGCGGATCAGCCCGGGCACAGCGTTTACGTGTCACCGGTGCCTGGAACCGGCGTCAGGCCCTCTGGAGAAGGAACTCCTGGGAGCTCCAGCTCCAGTTCGGGCACTGATACTGCCTGATCGGCACCAGGTCTCCCGTGGTGGGATAGTTGGCGGTGAGGCACCAGCCGTTGTACGAGGGCTTGATCCTGAACCGGCCGTTGCCGGCTTCCTCGACGTGGAACTGCTGCTGCCACCCGGAGTGGCACGACCAGATCTGGAGCTGCTCGCCGCCGTTGCTGGTGCCGTTCGTGACGTCGAGGCACCGCTGCATGTCGGTGTATCGAGGGTGGATCCACCATGCCTGCCGGTTGTTGATGACTTCGGCCTTTCTGAAGACGAAGTGCTGGTTCCACTCAACCCGCACCGCGACCCGGTGGCGGTAGCCGATCCGGCACCGGATGTGACATTCGGCGACGTGCCTGACCGCGATCGGGCGATGGAGTGGTTCACCGCCGAGCACCACAATCTGCTCGCAGCCGTGCACCAGGCGAGCCGCTCGGGATTCGACGTCCACGCATGGCAACTGGCCTGGGCCATGACTGATTTCCTGGACCGCCGGGGACACTGGCGCGACCGGGTGACCACCCAGCACACGGCCCTGGAGGCGGCCCGGCGCCTCGGCGACCATCTGGGCCAGATCAGGGTACTGCGCTCTCTGGGCAGCGCCTGCACCTCCCTCGGCCGCCGCGACGAGGCGCGTATCCACCTGCAGGAGGCGCTGGAGCTGGCCTCCCGACACGGTGACGACTCCACCCGCGCCAATGTGCACCTCAACCTCGCTCTGGTGCTGGAAGGCCAGGGCGACTATCGAGCGGCGCTGGAAAACGCATCACAAGCCTTGGAACTTTTCCGATCAGCGGGTCATGCCACCGGACAGGCCAACGCCCTCAACATGATCGGCTGGTGCCACAGCCGCCTCGGTAACCACACCGATGCCCTCGTGGCCGGTGAGCAAGGCCTCGCCATGCAGCGGCAGGTCGACTGCCTGTACGGCCAAGCATGTACCCTCGACAGCCTCGGCTACGCCCATCACCACCTGGGCCGTTTCGACCGAGCCATCGACTGCTACGAGCAGGCGTACGTCCTGCTCCAGGAACTGGGCAAGTGCTCGATGCAAGCGACGCTCCTGACCCATCTGGGTGAGACACACGCCGCGGCCGGCGATGAGGAAAGGGCGCAGGAACGCTGGCAGGCCGCGCTGATGCTCCTCGACCAACTCGACAGCGCAGACACAGCGGCCCTCAAAGAATGGATCAACCGTCTCCGCAGCAGCAACCCCGTCGCATAGGGACAGCTTCCAACCTTGCTTTCCGCCTGGCGATGGGTGGTTCTCGACGCGCGGTGGCCGCCGCTACGAGCCGTGCTCTCGCCGAACTCATCCCGCCAGGCATCGGCCGGCCTGGTGGCGTTCGGTCGGAATGTGCCCCGGGGAGGCCGGGCCGGTCGGTCTCCGGGCGCGGGAAACCCGTTGCGGTCGCCGTACCAGAGCGGTGACGATGTCGTGATGCTCCTCGTCGCCTTCGTCGGCTCGTGCTTCCTGCTCGCGATGATCCCGGGTGTCAGCACGGCCGTGATCCTCCGCCAGACCCTGTGTGCCGGAAGGGGGCCGGGCATGGCCGCCACGCTCGGCAACGAGACCGGCATCCTGCTGTGGGCTCTGGCTGCGGCCTTCGGGCTGTCGGCGCTGGTCCTGGCCTCGGAGGTCGCCTACGAGGTGATGCGGATCCTCGGCGCGGGCTTCCTGGTCGTGATGGGCGTCCAGTCGATCCGGCGGGCGCGTGGGGGACGGGCGGCGCAGGCGGGACCGGAGAAGGAGAGGCCCGGCCCGGTCACGGAGGGCTGGCGCCGTTCCTACCTGCTGGGGTTCAGCACGTGCCTGGCCAACCCCAAGGCCGCGGTGTTCGCCATGTCGTTCCTGCCGCAGTTCGTGCCCGAGGGGGCGGACGTGCCGCTCACCCTGGCCCTGCTCGCGGTGGTCTGGGTGCTGGTGGACACGGTCTGGTACGGCCTGTTCATCTGGACGGTGGGACGGGCCCGGATGGTCTTCGGCCGGCCCGCGGTACGGTACCGCCTGGAGCAGGTCTCCGGTGCCGTGCTGATCGGCCTGGGCGTGCGACTGGCGGTGGAGGCGCGATGACGATCATGTTCGATGACGGGGGCAGCGGGAGCCCGGTGGTGCTGCTGCACTCCAGTACCGCCGATTCGCGGATGTGGGACCCGCAGTGGGAGGTCCTGACCGGCCGCTTCCGGGTCGTCCGGCCGGACCTGCGGGGGTACGGCCGCACGCCGTACGCGGCGGACAGGCCCTACTCCGACAGCGGCGACGTCGCCGAGCTGCTCGCCGCGATCGAGGTGGAGCGGGCCGTGCTGGTGGGCTCCTCCCACGGCGCGGGGGTCGCGCTGGAGCTGGCCGCCGCCCACCCGGGGCTGGTCTCCCGCCTGGTGCTGCTCAATCCCGGCTCCGGGCTGAAGGCCACCCCCGACCTGAAGGCGTTCGGCGCGGAGGAGAACCGGCTGCTGGAGGCGGGGGAGATCGAGGCGGCGGTCGAGTTGAACGTCCGGACCTGGCTCGGCCCGGAGGCCGGCGAGGAGGTCAGGGCCCGGCTGGCGGAGATGCAGCGCCACGCCTTCCAGGTGCAGCTCGCCGCCGACCCTGAACCCTCGCAGCTGGAGGGCGAGGTCGACCTGGCGAAGGTGGAGGCGCCCGCGCTGGTGGTCTCCGGCGCCCATGATCTGCCCTACTTCCAGTTGTCGGCCCGGCGGGTGGCGGCGGAGCTGCCCTCGGCCCGGCTGGTGGAACTGCCGTGGGCGGGCCATCTGCCCAGCATGGAGCGGCCTGAGGAGATCACGGCTCTGATCCTCGAGTTCATCGGCTGATTCCGCGGAATCTGTCGGTGGGCGGGTACACGATGTCCCCATGGCTTCGTGGCAGGAGATCGAGAAGGAAGAGCCCGAGTTCGCGGGCAGGGTGCGCGAGCTGTTCGACGCCCACCGGCACAAGACGATGGCCACCCTCAGGAAGGACGGCTCTCCGCGCATCAGCGGGACGGAGGCGCAGTTCAAGGACGGGGAGCTGTGGCTGGGGTCCATGCCGGGAGCGATGAAGGCGAAGGACCTGCGGCGGGATCCGCGGGTCGCCCTGCACAGCGCGTCGGAGGATCCCGACGACGCGGATCCGGCGGCGTGGGCAGGGGACGCGAAACTCGCCGGCCGGGCGGTGGAGGTGACCGATCCGGAGGTGCTGGAGCGGCTCGGCCTGCCGGGGGAGGGGGCGCACCTGTTCCGGATCGAGGTGGCCGAGGTGGTCCGAACCTTCGTGGCCCCGGGCGGGACGCACCTGGTCATCCAGATGTGGCACGAGGGCCGGGGGCTTCACGAGATTCGCCGCGAGTGACGGGACCAGCGTTGTTGATCTACAACGTAAAGGCGTTTGCTTGTTTCAAGACCAAATAGAAGCCACCAGCAGGACCAGAGCAGCAGAAGCCGAGTCGCGTCTCATCGGGCCAGCACCTGCCGGGGGCGGAGGGCGCCGGCGGAGGCCGCCATGAAGGCGGCCAGGGCGACGGGGACGGCGAGGGCGGCGGGCAGGCCGACCAGCTCGGAGACGCCGCCGATGATCGCGGGGCCGGCGAGGAGTCCGGCATAGCCGACGGTGGCGACCTGGGCGATGGCCTGCCCGGCGCGGGCGGGATCGTGGTTCCCCGCGGCGGAGAAGACCTGGGGCACGATCGTGGCCAGGCCGAGGCCGAACAGGGCGAAACCGGCGATGGCGACGGGGACGGTGCCGACGAGCAGGGCGGCGCCGAGGCCGAGGGTGGCGACGACGCCGGAGACGCGGACGAGCCGGACGGGGCCGTGGCGCAGGGCCAGGCGATCCCCGGCGAAGCGGCCGACGGTCATGGCGGTGGAGAAGACGGCGAAGCCCAGGGCGGCGACGGTCTCGGAGGCGTGGAGGTCCTCGAAGAGGTAGACGGAGGTCCAGTCGACGGCGGCGCCTTCGCCGACGAGCCCGGCGAAGGCGACGACGCCCATGAGGACGATCCAGCCGCTCCAGGGGGCGCGGCCGGTGGTGGCGGAGGCGCGGGGGGCGCGGGTGGCCGGTAGCAGGTGGCGTCCGGCGTAGAGGGAGAGCAGGACGAGAGGGACGGCGGTGGCGATGAGGGTGATGCCGGCGCTGAGGCCGAGGAAGGCGAAGAGTCCGCCGATGCCGGCGCCGATGAGCCCGCCGATGCTGAACATGCCGTGGAAGGAGGACATGATGGGGCGGCCGTGGGCCCGTTCGACTTCGACGCCGTGGGCGTTCATGGAGACGTCGAGTGAGGCGTTGATCAGGCCGTAGAGGAAGAGCACGGCGATGAGGAGGGGGAGGCTGGGGGCGTAGCCGGCGGGGATGATGGCCAGGGCGGTGCCGATGCCCGCGGGGACGATGACGCGGGTGCTGCCGAGGTGGTCGGTGAGGCGGCCGGCGAAGCGCATGCCGACAACGAGCCCGCCGGCGGCGGCCAGGAGTCCGTAGCTGAGCTGGCCGTCGGTGAGGGCGAGACTGTTCTTGACGGCGGGGATGCGGGCGGCCCACACGCCGGAGACGGTGCCGAGCAGGATGAAGAAGTAGGACACGGCGCGGCGGGCGTTGACGGCCTGCTGGGTCGTGGTGGTGCTCATGTTCGTCCCCGGGGGTGGTGATCGGCTGGGAGTCGTCATTCAATCATCGGGCGGGTCGCCGGGTGCCCGGTGGGTTTCCGGTCCGGGTTCCCCTTCGGAGGGAGGGGCCGGGGAGGTTCAGTGGACCGAGAAACCGCCGTCGGCGCAGATGGTCTGGCCGGTGATGCAGGCGCCGGCGGGGCTCGCGAGGAGGACGGCGAGGCCGGCGAAGTCGGCGGGCAGGCCGTTGCGGCCTGTCATGGCGCGGGCGGCGAGGGCTTCGACGCGCCCGGGGACGGCCTGGGCCGGCTCGGTGAGGGGCGTGAGGACGAAGCCCGGGATGATGGTGTTGCTGGTGACGCCGGAGGCGGACCAGGCCTCGGCCTGGGAGCGGGACAGGCCGGCGATGGCGGCTTTGGAGACGCCGTAGGCGCCACTGTCGCCGAAGGCGCTGATGGACTGCTGGCTTCCTATGTTGATGATGCGCCCCCATCCGCGGGCGGCCATGCGCGGGCCGTGGTGCTGGCCCAGGAGGTAGGGGGCGGTGATGTTGACGGCCATGGTCTGGTCGTAGTCGTCGACGGTGAGGTCGGCCATGGGGCGGCGGATGTTGTTGGCGGCGTCGTTGACCAGGATGTCGATTTCGCCGTGGTGGGTGGCGGCTTGTTCGCACAGGCGGGCGACATCGGCGCGGTCGCCGAGATCGGCGCTGACGGCGGCGGCCTGGACGCCGTGGCGGCGCAGGTTCTCGACGGCGGTCGCGAGGGGCCCTGGGCGGCGGGCGGCGATGACGACGCGGGCGCCGGCGCGGCCGAGGGCTTCGGCGATGGCGTAGCCGATGCCGGAGCTGCCGCCGGTGACCAGAGCGGTGCGGCCGGTGAGGGAGAAGAGGTCATCGAGATATCCGGGCATAGCCCTTAATCCTATCATCCCACCTTTACCGAGGTGGATCTTCCCCGAGGTCGGCGACGGTGACCTGGATCTCGCCGAGGACGGTGCACAGGTCGTGCAGGAGGCGGGTGTCGAGGCGTTCGAGCAGACGGCGGAAGTCGTCGATGCCCGCCTCGGAGATGCGTTCGAGGAGGACGTGCCCCTCGGGAGTGAGTTCCACGCGGCGCACGCGGCGGTCGTTGGGGTCCTCGCGGCGGGTGACGAGGCCGTGGCCGATCAGGCGGTCGACGATGCCGGTGACGGTGCCCAGGCCGACGTCGAGGTGGTGGGCGATGTCCTGTCCGGAGGCGGATTCGCGGAAGGCCAGGAACATGATGACCTTGAGCTGGCGCATGGTGAGGTTGGAGTCGAGGAGGGGGGAGGAGTGCTGGCGGCTTTCGGCGAGGAATCGGCCCAGGTCGCGCTGTATCTGTCCGATCCGGTCGATCAGCCGGTCGCGTTCGTCGTCCACACTCACCCCTCGCTTCCTGAGAAGGTTATCAGGATTGTAAGACGCCATTAAATATTCGTGTGAGGCGAAGTGTTAGTCTTGTGCGAAATTTACTGTGACGTCCCCGGCCCTAGGAGTCCGTCCCGATGACCGCCCTGGCCAGGTTGAGCCTCGCCAACCGCAGCCTCGTCATAATGATCGCGCTGGTGTTGAGCGCGTTCGGCGCCTTCGCGATCCCGTCGCTGAAGCAGCAACTGCTGCCCTCGCTCTCGTTCCCCGGGGCGTTCGTGGTGGCCCCGTACCTCGGCGCCTCCCCCGAGATCGTCGAGGAGCAGGTCACCAAGCCGATCGAGGACAGCTTCCAGGGCATCGAGGGGATCACCGAGGTGACCTCCACCTCCAGGGAGGGGATGTCGCAGGTCCAGGCGTCCTTCGAGTACGGCACCGACATCGAGGCCGCGGTCGGCAAGATGCAGCAGGCGGTCTCCCGCATCGAGGCCCAGCTGCCCGAGGGGGTCGACCCGCAGGTGCTGGCGGGCGGCACCGACGACATCCCGGTCATGGTGCTCGCGGTCGGCGACGGCGGGGACGCCCGGGCGATGGCCGACAAGCTCGAACGGATCATGGTTCCGGAGCTGCGGGGCATCGAGGGCGTCAGCGAGGTGACGGTGACCGGCGTTCGTGAGGAGAACGTCGTCATCACCCCGGACCTCAAGAAGCTCGCCCTGCGCGGCCTGCAGCCGACCGCGATCGCGGAGGCGCTGCGGGCCAACGGCCAGCCGATCCCCGCCGGCAGCTTCACCGAGGACAACATGTCGCTGACCGTGCAGGTCGGCAGCAGGATCGACTCGATCGAGGAACTGCGGGACCTCTACCTCGCCCCGGCGGCCCAGGCCCAGCAGAACCCGGCCGCCCAGGCACAGCAGGGCCGCCAGGCGCCCGGCCGTACGGCGGCGCAGCAGCAGCCCCAGCAGCGGCCCGCGGCCGCACCCGAGCCGGTCAGGCTCGGCGACGTGGCGGAGGTGGAGCGCGAGCCGGCGGCGGCGACCTCGCTGACCCGCACCAACGGCGAGCCCAGCCTGGGCGTGTCGATCACGATGTCGCCCGACGGCAACGCGGTGGCGATCTCGCACGCGGTGGAGGAGAAGAAGGCGGAGATCGTCCGCGCGCTCGGCGACGCCGCGGAGGTGACGGTCATCTTCGACCAGGCGCCCTACGTGGAGCGCTCGATCGAGGACCTGACGACCGAGGGGCTGCTCGGCCTGGCCTTCGCGGTGCTGGTCATCCTCGTGTTCCTGCTGTCGCTGCGTTCCACGCTGGTGACGGCGGTGTCGATCCCGCTCTCGGTGGTGATCGCGCTGATCGCGCTGTGGCTGGGCGACTACTCGCTGAACATGCTGACGCTGGGCGCACTGACCATCGCGGTCGGCCGCGTGGTGGACGACTCGATCGTGGTCCTGGAGAACATCAAGCGGCACCTGGGGTACGGCGAGGCCAAGCGTGACGCCGTGCTGGCCGGTGTGCGCGAGGTGAGCGGCGCGGTGACGGCCTCGACGCTGACGACGGTGGCGGTGTTCGCGCCCATCGCCGTGGTCGGCGGCATGGTGGGCCAGCTGTTCGCGCCGTTCGCGATCACGGTGACGGTGGCGCTGCTGGCCTCGCTGCTGGTCTCGCTGACGGTGATCCCGGTGCTGGCGTACTGGTTCCTGAAGGCCCCGGTGCTCAGCCCGGAGCAGGCCCGCGCGGTCCGCGAGGAGGCCGAGGCCAAGGAACTGCGCAGCCCGCTGCAGCGCGCCTACCTGCCGGTGCTGCGGTTCGCGACCCGGCGGCGCCTGGTGACGGTGCTGATCGGCATCGTGGTGTTCGTCGGCACGCTGGGCCTGGCCGGGCGGCTGGAGACCAACTTCCTGGACTCCTCCGGGCAGAACACCATCTCCATCAGCCAGAAGATGCCGGTCGGGACCGACCTGGCGACCACGGACGCGGCGGCCGAGAAGGTCGAGGAGGTGCTCGCCGGCCTCAAGAGCCAGGGCGTTCAGTCCTATCAGGTCAACGTGGGCGGCGGCGGCGGTTTCATGGGCGGTGCGACGGGCGGCGGCGGCGACCGCGCGTCCTACTCGGTGAGCGTGGCCGAGGGCACCGACACCCCGGCACTGGAGGAGGCGCTGCGCAAGCGTCTGGCCCAGCTGCAGGGCACCGGTGAGATCACCGTGGGCGCGAGCGGCGGCGGCATGGGCGGCGGCTCCACCAACCAGCTGCAGGTGATCGTGCAGGCGCCCGACCTCGCGACGCTGAAGACGGCCGCCGAGACCGTGCGCGGCGCGATGGCCGAGCTGGACGGGCTACGCGACGTCACCTCCAACCTGGCGGCCAGCGCCGAGCGGATCGAGGTCCAGGTGGACCGGGAGAAGGCCGCGGCCAGGGGCCTGAGCGAGGCGGCGATCGGGCAGATCGTCGCGCAGCAGTTCCGCGGCGCGCCACTGGGCGAGATGACGCTGGACGGGCAGGCCGGCGACGTGGTCCTGCGCAGCGGTGACGCGCCGAAGGACGTCGAGGAGATCCGCGAGCTGAAGCTGCCGACCGCGACCGGCCTGGTCGAGCTGGCGGACGTGGCGTCGGTGAAGAAGATCGGGGGGCCCACTCAGGTGACCCGGATCGACGGTGAGCGCAGCGCGACGGTGTCGGGCACGGCCACCGGCAGCGACCTGGGCAGCGTGACGGCGGCGCTGACGGAGAAGCTCAAGGGCCTGTCGCTGCCGGCAGGGGCGTCGTACACCATCGGCGGCGTGAGCGCCGACCAGGCAGAGGCCTTCGGCCAGCTGGGACTGGCGATGCTGGCCGCGATCGCGATCGTCTTCATGATCATGGTGGCGACGTTCCGGAGCTTCGTCCAGCCGCTGATCCTGCTGGTGTCGGTGCCGTTCGCGGCGACCGGCGCGCTCGGGCTGCTGCTGGTCACCGGCACCCCGATGGGCGTCCCGGCGCTGATCGGCATGCTGATGCTGATCGGCATCGTGGTGACCAACGCGATCGTGCTGATCGACCTGATCAACCAGTACCGCGCGCAGGGCCTGGGCATCGTGGAGGCGGTGATCGAAGGCGGGCGCCGCCGCCTGCGGCCGATCCTGATGACCGCGGTGGCGACGATCTTCGCGTTGATCCCGATGGCGCTCGGCCTGACCGGGTCGGGCGGGTTCATCTCCCAGCCCCTCGCCATCGTGGTGATCGGCGGATTGCTGTCGTCGACGCTGCTGACGCTGGTGCTGGTGCCGACCCTGTACGTGATGCTGGAGCGGACCAAGGAGCGGTTGCGCCGCAAGCCGAAGGCCGGTGGGCGGGAGCCCGGGGCCGAGGTCCGCAACCCGGGGGAGCTGGCCCCGGCCAAGTGATCCCTTGACATGCACACGGGCCGTACGGCGCACGCCGCCGTACGGCCCGTGTGCATGTCAGGCCCCATGCGGCCTGCGGAGCCGGGTCGCATGGGGCCGGTGCGCCGAGCCCCGGGACCGGCGGGCAAAACGATTGCGAGGGCCACGGGTCTCTGGCAAAGTGCCGGTTCGGGCAACCCCACCGAGGAATGGATGACGATCTACTTCTACGCCGCCGACGAGGTTCCCTACGGATGCTTCTCGAACTTCTCCGCACACGGCTTCGACCTTGACGGACACTGGTGGCCGACTTCGGAGCACTACTTCCAGGCCTGCAAGTTCGCGGGCACCCGCCACGCCGATGTCATCCGCCGGGCCCGAACCCCCCTGCGCGCCGCCGAACTGGGCCGGGACCCGTCCAGGCCGCTACGGCGGGATTGGGAGCGGGTCAAAGACGACGTGATGCGCCGTGCCGTGGCGGCGAAGTTCCACGCGCACGCCGACATTCGCGCCATCCTGCTGTCCACCGGAGAGCAGGAGATCGTCGAGGACACCACCACCGACCACTACTGGGGGCGCGGCAGGACCGGAACCGGCAAGAACATGCTCGGCCGGATCCTGATGCGCACGCGTCACCGGCTCCGCGCCTAATTCACCGACCCCGTTCACCGATGATCCTCCTCCCGGTGGACCTTCCCGGCCGCGACACCGGACCGCCTCCGGATCCCGGTAGTCGGGCTGAGGACGAGATGCCGCAGGCCACGGGAAGGGGCGGGGCGCACTGCGGGCGACGGCGCCGATAGACTGCGGCAACGTGACTGCCAAGCCGCGTATCCCCAATGTCCTGGCCAGCCGCTACGCCTCCGTGGAGCTGGCCCGCCTGTGGTCCCCCGAATACAAGGTGGTGGCCGAGCGGCGCCTGTGGCTGGCCGTGCTGGCCGCGCAGGCGGAGCTGGGGGTGGAGGTCCCCGCGGGAGTCGTGGCCGACTACGAGAAGGTGCTGGAGCAGGTCGACCTGGGCTCCATCGCCGAGCGCGAGCGCGTCACCCGCCACGACGTCAAGGCCCGCATCGAGGAGTTCAACGCCCTGGCCGGTCACGAGCACGTGCACAAGGGCATGACCTCGCGGGACCTGACCGAGAACGTCGAGCAACTGCAGATCCGCGACAGCCTGCTGCTGGTGCGCGATCGGTGCGTGGCGCTGCTGGCCCGGCTGGCGGCGCTGGCCGCCGAGCACTCGGGCACCGTGATGGCGGGCCGCTCGCACAACGTGGCCGCGCAGTCGACGACGCTGGGCAAGCGGTTCGCCTCGGCCGCCGACGAGCTGCTGGTGGCGTTCGAGCGGCTGGAGGAGCTGATCGCCCGCTACCCGCTGCGCGGGATCAAGGGGCCGGTCGGCACCGCGCAGGACATGCTGGACCTGCTGGGCGGCGACCGCGGCGCCCTGGCGGAGCTGGAGGACCGGGTCGCCGCGCACCTGGGGTTCGCCAACCGCTTCACCAGCGTCGGGCAGGTCTACCCGCGCTCGCTGGACTACGAGGCGGTGACGGCGCTGGTTCAACTGGCCGCCGCGCCGTCGTCGCTGGCCAAGACCATCCGGCTGATGGCCGGGCACGAGCTGGTCACCGAGGGCTTCGCCGAGGGCCAGGTCGGCTCCTCGGCGATGCCGCACAAGATGAACACCCGCTCGTGCGAGCGGGTCAACGGGCTGACGGTGATCCTGCGCGGGTACGCGTCGATGGCCGCCGAGCTCGCCGGGGACCAGTGGAACGAGGGCGATGTGTCGTGCTCGGTGGTGCGCCGGGTGGCACTGCCGGACGCGTTCTTCGCCTTCGACGGGCTGGTGGAGACGATGCTGACGGTCCTGGCCGAGTTCGGCGCGTTCCCCGCGGTGATCGCCGCCGAACTGGACCGGTACCTGCCGTTCCTGGCGACGACGAAGATGCTCATGGCTGCGGTGCGGGCCGGGGTGGGCCGGGAGACCGCGCATGAGCTGATCAAGGAGCACGCGGTGGCGTCCGCGCTGGCGATGCGCGAGCGCGGGGCCGGCAACGAGCTGCTGGAGCGGTTGGCGTCCGACGAGCGGTTCCCGCTGGACCGGGCCGGTCTGGAGGCGCTGCTGGCCGACCGGATCGTGTTCACCGGTGCCGCGGCCGAGCAGGTCGAGGCGGTCGTGGCGCGGGTAGGGGAGATCACCTCCCGCTACCCGCAGGCCGCCGCGTACGTTCCCGGGGCGATCCTGTAGCCGCCCGTGGAACTGAAGACCATCCAGGATGTCGCCACCGCGTCCGGCGACGACGCCGTCATCATGTGGACCGCGCAGGGACTGCGCGCCGGGGTGCGGGCGTGGGCGTCGGACGGGGCCGTGGCGGTGGCCTGCCCTGACCTGAACCGCCGCGACCGCCTGGCCGTGCGCGGCCCCGCGCATCAGGTGGCCGAGCTGGTGCGGCAGGTGCGCCCCGAGCTCGGGCCGTCCTACCGGTTGCTGGGTGAGCGGCCGCTGGTCGCCGAGGTGGTACGGCGGGTGCCGGGAGCGGAGGTCGTGGGGACGTTCGAGTGGATGGACACCGCCGGGAACGGGTCCGGCGGTTCCGGGCGGGACGGCGAGGCCGGTTGGCTGGGCCCCGAATCCGACGCGGAGGTGACGGCCCTGCTGGCCCAGGCGTCTCCGTCGGCGTGGGCGGTTCCGGGATTGACGGGAATCCGCCGGTGGGCGGGGATCCGGGACGCCGCGGGAACGCTGGCGGCCGTGGCCGCCGACGCGTGGTCGACGCCGCGGGTGGGCTTCGTCGCCGGGGTGGCCACCGCCCCCGCCCTCCGGGGCCGCGGCCTGGGCGAGGCGGTGTGCCGGTTCGTGCTCGGTGCGCTGGCCGCCGAGCACGAACGGGTCGCGCTGATGGTCGACACCGACAACCAGAGCGCGATCCGGCTGTACGAGCGGCTGGGCATGCGGATCCGCCCGGTCGCCGCCGCGGCCTTGACCTCGCCGTAGGCCCGGGTCCCGGGTTCGGCCGGGCCGGTGCGGTGCGCTCGTGGAGCGCACCGCCGGTCGCGCACGGGTCCCAGCCGGTCATGCGGTACCCGTTGGGAGCCGGCCGTCGGGGACGACGGGCACGGCCGGTGCGGCCTGGATGGCGTCGATCTTGGCATGCAGACGGGCCAGCTCGGCCAGCACCGTCGCCAGTTGCTCGTCGGTGCGCTCCTCCTCTGAGGAGGTGCTCTGCTCGTCCATGGCGTTGACCACCACGGCGATGAACAGGTTCAGCACCACGAAGGTGGACACCAGGATGTAGCCGATGAAGAACACCCACGCCCAGGGGTGTTCGGCCATCACCGTGCGAGTGATGTCGGACCACGCGTCCCCGGTCATCATCTGGAACAACGTGAACAGCGAGACGGGCAGCTCGGCGAAGTAGGCGGGGGCCGCCTGCCCGAACAGCTCGGTGGCGAGCACGGCCGAGACGTACATGACCAGCACGAGCAGGCCGATGATGGAGGCCATGCCGGGGATGGCCGCCAGCAACGCCGTGACGACCTTGCGCATGCTGGGCACCGCCGAGACCAGCCGCAGCGCCCGCAGGATCCGCAACGCGCGCAGCACCGAGACCGGCCCGGAGGCCGGGATCAGGGCACCGGCCACGATGACGGCGTCGAAATGGTTCCACGGATCTTTGAGGAACGCGCCCCGGTAGGCGTACGCGCGCGCCCCGAGTTCGACGACGAAGACCGCCAGGGTCACCCGGTCGACGGTGTGCAGGATCCCGCCGATGTGATCGGTCAGCACCGCGGAGGTCTCCGCGCCGATGGTCGCGGTGTTGAGGACGATGACGGTGATGAGGGCCCGCTGGAAAAAGCGGGACTCCAGGATGGAACGCACACGTTCACGCCGTGACACGGGGCCGGCTCCCTAAGGGGTGAGGGAATGACTGCGGTGGTGATCGCGGAGGGGGCGGGAGGTCGAGCCGTACGACCGGCGGCGGGAAGCCACTCCCGCCGCCGGCGCTCTACTGCTCTGTGTAATTCAATCACCACGGACAGTTCCCGTCGTGGGCTGACGTCAAGAGGAGGCGTCGACTGGCGTGTCGGCGGCAGCGGACGAGAGCAGCCGCGAGAGCGGTGGAAGAGACGAAGCGGCCGGCGCGGCGCCCGTGCCGGCCGAGCCGCGCCGGCCGCCTCGAAGGGCGAGACCGCGGGGACGCCGTTGACGGGAGAGTGCGGGACGTGCCCGGAGCGTCAGCCGATGCGGAGCGGAAGCGTGCGCGGGCCGCGGACCTGGCCGGCGGACCACGTCACCGCCGTCGGATCGGCGAGGCTGAACGCCGGGACCCGCTCCAGCCAGACCTCGAGGGCGACCCGCAGCTCCATGCGCGCCAGGTGCGAGCCCACGCAGCGGTGGATGCCGAGGCCGAATGCGGCGTGCCGGTTGACCTCGCGATCGATGACGACCTCGCCCGCCCGGTCGAACTGCGCCGGGTCGCGGTTGGCGGCCGGGAACGACAGCAGGACCCAGTCGTCGGCCTTCATGTCGACGCCGTGCCAGTGCATGTCCTCCTTGACCAGCCGGGCCATCGTGACGGGCGCGTAGGCCCGCAGGAACTCCTCCATCGCGGTCGGAAGCAGGCCGGGCTCGCGGACCAGGCGCTCGCGGTCGCCCGGAGTCCTGGCCAGATGCCACAGCGAGGCGCCGATCGCGCTCCAGGTGGTGTCGATCCCGGCGATGAGCAGCAAGGCCATCGTGCCGGCCACGTGGGAGGGGCTGAGCTTGCTGCCGTAGAGCTCGGCGTTGACGAGGTAGGTCGTCAGGTCGTCGCGCGGGTGGTCGAGGTGGTCGCGGATCTGCGCGAGCAGGTAGTCGAACAGCCGGCCCATCCGCGCGATGCGCTCCTCCGGGGGCAGATTGACGCCTTCGAGCGCGTTCTCGATGAACTCGCGGAACCGCGGCGCGTCCTCGGGCGGGAAGCCGAGCATGTCGGCGATGACCCGCATCGGGATGTGCTGGGCGTAGTCGCGGGCGGCGTCGACGACGTGCCGGCCGTCGAATGCGTCGATGAGTGAGTGGCAGAGCGCTCTGGTCGTCGGCTCCCGTTTGGTGACCGCGCTCCTGGTGAACGCCGGCAGCAGCAGCTTGCGCGCGTCGTGGTGGAACGGCGGGTCGGAGGAGATCGGCGGCGTGCCGCCCACCGGCGCTATCTCGCGTGGCGGCCGGAAGTTGCTCATGATGATCGATCGGGAGGAGAAGCGTTCGGTGTCGTAGGCGATCGCCGCGACGTCCTCGTAGCGTGTCGGCAGCCATCCGCCACCGAACCGCTCGGTGCGCGCGATCGGGCAGCGCTGCCGCAGGTCGTCCTGGACGGGGTACGGGTCGGCGGCCCATTCGGGTTCGAGGTGGGAGAAGTCGGTCGCCCAGTCCGCCACCGGGCCGGTGATGATCTCGTTGCGCGTGCCGAAGGGCAGATCTGTCCGCGTCTGCCGGAAGTCGCCCGTGAAACGGTCGTCGACGGTCATGTCACGCCTCCTGGAGGACGTCGATCGCCCGTTCCGGGCAGTTGGACACGGCCAGGCGTGCCGCCTGTTCCTCTCCCGGCGGCACGGCGCCGTCGCCGACGGTCCGCCCGTAGCCCTCGTCGTCCTCGGCGAACAGCTCGGGGGCGAGGTCGTAGCAGCGGCCGTGCCCGTGGCAGCGCTCGGGGTCGATCCGTACTTTCACTGCGGCGCTCCGCTCTGTGCGGTGGTGTCGGCGGGGGCGAGGGCGGTCACGACGCGGGTGAGCAGCGCGGTCCACTCCGCATCGTCGACCGGGTGCAGGTCCGGTGTGACGAGCGCGCCGCCCATCGAGAGCAGGAGGCAGAAGTGGGCCAGCGCGTCCGGTGACAGCGCGGGGTCGAGCTCTCCGCCGGTCTGCGCGGCGCGGACGAGCCCGGCGATCCAGTCGGCGCGTTCACCGACGTAGCCGCGCATCGGCCGGGCGACGTCCTGGTCGCGGCGGGCGGCGACCAGGGCCTCGACGACGAGGTGGCCGGGGGCGTCACGACGGCGGGGCAGCCAGCGGCCGATGACGAGGAGCAGGTCGGTGATGGACCGGTTGGGATCGGCGGCGAACAGGCCGGCGAGCAGCCGCCGCCCGTGCGCGTGCAGCGCGGCCACGAGCAGGTCGGCCTTCGAGCCGAAGTGGGCGTACAGCGCGCCGTTGCTCACACCCGCGGCTGCGGCGATGTCGGCCACACGTGTGCCGTCGTACCCGCGTTGGGCGAAGACGTCGGCGGCCGCGCGCAGCAGTCGCTCGCGTGTTTCGGCGGCGGTGACACCCGCGATGCGTCCCACGCTCAAACTAAAAGACTGTTCATTTGATTCGTCAAGGGGAGGACGTCGTCCGATGCTTCCTGCCGGCCCGTCCGCTTGCCGACCGTGCACCGGCGTGGTCGGCGGCCGAAGCGGAACGCTGCGGAGACGGGCCGCCGTATGACGGAGCGGCGGGTGGCCGCCCAGAACCACGACGGCCGCCGCCGCGTCGGCAACGCCCCGTCCGCCGAGCCGCCACCCAGCCCACTTCGTGGCGGGAGGCCATCGCCTCGCAGATCGCCGGCGTCTACCTCGGATTCCGCAGGTAGGCAGCCACGCGGTGTCTGCCGCCGTACTCGGCCCAGCCGAGCGGGGTCGCGCCGTGCTCGGTGTCCTTGATCGTTGGATCGGCGCCGAGTTCGATCAGTGTCCTGGCCGTCTCCACGTCGTCGTTCCAGGCCGCCCGGTGCAGTGGGGTGGTCCGCCACAGGTGGTTGACGTCGAAGCCGAGACCGGCGAGCAGCCGCACCGCCTCGGGCTTGCGCTGCTCGGCCGCAGTGTTGATCAACTCCGGGGATCGGGCGAGCGCTCGCGCCAGCAGTTCCGCGCCGAACCCGGCCACCGCGTCGGCGTCGGCGCGCATGGAGGCGGCGATGAACGCGTCCATCTCCTCCAGCATCGCCGAGGCGCCTGCCGAGGCGAGGATCTCCGCGACGTCGGTGTGCCCGTTCAGCAGGGCGAGCTCGTAGGGAGTGCGTCCGCCGTACGCCGGATGCCCGCCCAGGCCGTTCACCTCCGCGCCGTGCGCGAGCAGCAGCCGGGCCCGCTGCGGGCCGCCCCGCAGCGCGGCGGTGGCCAGCTCGTCGCGCAGCATCTGCTGCGGGGACTGCAGCGTCGGCCCCAGCCGGGCATGCCACGGCCCGCCCCGGCCGCGGCCCAGGCCGAACTCCAGCAGCAGCCGCAGGTGGGCGGTGTCGTCGGAGAAGGAGCCTCCGAGCCCGAGGTTGTACAGGGTCTGGCCGTCGTTGGGATCCGCTCCGGCCTCCAGCAGCAGCCTGGCCAGCGCCAGTCCCTGCGGATGCGGTGGCTGGTCGCCCTCTCCTCCGCCGAATGCGCCGGTGAGGGCGGTGAACGGCGAGCTCAGCCCGTCCCACAGGAAGCCGGCGTTGGGGTCGGCACCGTGCTCGAGCAGGAGCCGGGCCGCCGCCGCATACCGGCCGGGAGTGCGGAGGCGCGCGTAGGCCAGGTACAGCAGCGGCTCCCATCCGAAAGGGCCGCCCTGCGCCCGGGCGAGGCCCGGATCTCCGGCCAGCGCGTCGGCCAGCGCGTCGGCCGAGCCGGTGGCCGCCATCGTGAAGACGTTCGCGGTGGGCAGCCGGGGATGCCTGGCCAGCAGCAGCTCGGCCTCCGCGACCCGGCCCGGATGGTCGGTGCCGTAGGTGAGGCAGGCAAGCCGCAAGAACTCCTGCGGCAACTCCCGGCTCGGCGCGACCCGGTGCGGCGACCGGGAGTAGCGCTCGACGGTGCCGATGTGCTCTTTCAGCCTGGGCCAGCTCGCGAAGCCGTACATGCGGGCGGTGACGAGCTGTGCGCCGGACAGCTTGAGCGTCTCCGGCGGTCGGGGATGGAACTCGGCGACGAGCCCGAGCGCCTCGGGAGCTCCCGCCTTCGCACGCCGCAGGAGTGTCTTGGCCTGCTTGCGGAGCCGTTCGATGCTGGGATTGTCGGGCAGGCGGTGGATAGGCACCAGGGCCTCCTTTCCGTCTGGCCTGGTGTCCGCATGGTCAGGCCGGAAAAGAGGTCGGGCCGAGTCGTTCGGTGAGAATCAGGTGGGCTCAGCCCTTCCCGCGGACCGGTGGCGCCCTGAGCGCGCCCACCCAGCTTACGCCAGCAGCCGGCCGCCTGCTGAGGGCCTCCGGCCGGAGTCCGCCGGCAGTCCGGCGACAGTGTGACGGCAGTGTGACGGCGGGTGACCCGGTCGGGAAAACCGGGTGCGCAGAGGGGAGCCGACGGGCAAAGTGGGCGAAATGATGTCCAGTTTTGTGCCTGGTTTGGAGCTGTCGCGTGACTTCTATGCCGAGGTCGTGCGGCCCGCGGTCGCCGACGTTCCCCACAGCGCCGCGCTGATCGGCGCGGGTTCGGAGGTTCTGGAATTCGACACCGAGCGTTCCACCGACCACGACTGGGGGCCCAGGGTCGTCCTGTTCGTCGCCGGTGAGCTGGCCGGGAAGGTACGGCAGGCCGTCGAGCGGGCGCTTCCCCCCACCTTCGGCGGGTACCCGACCGTCTTCGGCGGCCGGCACGGCGTCGAGGTCGCCGAGCCTGGGGGATGGTTCACCCGACAGCTGGGGTTCGACCCGCGCCGTGAGATCACCCCCCTGGACTGGCTGTCGGCTCCCTGGCAGAGACTGGCCGAGGTCACCAGCGGGGAGGTCTTCCACGACGGCCTGGGCGCGTTGGAGGAGGCGCGCGCCGCGCTGCGCTGGTACCCCGGCGACCTGTGGCGGCACGTGCTGGCCGCGCAGTGGAGACGCCTGGCCCAGGAGGAGGCGTTCCCCGGGCGGTGCGGCGAGGTGGGCGACGACCTGGGGTCGGCCCTCGTGACCGCCCGCCTCGTACGCGACGTGGTGCGGTTGGCGCTGCTGATGCGCCGCCGCTACCCGCCCTACTCCAAATGGCTCGGCAGCGGCTTCGCCCGCTTGTCCGGGTCGGCCGAGCTCGGAGACTCCCTGTCGGCGGCCCTGGCCGCCACGGACTGGCGGGAACGCGAACGGCACCTGTGCCGTGCCTACGAACGGGTGGCGGCCCTGCACAACCGGCTGGCTCTGACCGAGCCGCTGGAGAGCTCCACCCGCTGCCACCACGCGCGGCCCTTCCAGGTCATCGACGCCCAGCGGTTCGCCGACGCGCTGACGGCCTCGATCACCGACCCGGTCGTGGCGGGGCTGCCGCCGGTCGGCTCGGTCGACCAGTTCGCCGACTCCGCAGACCTGCTCACGCATCCGGGCCGGTGCCGCGCCGTGACGCGCGCCGTACTGAATCCGTAGCCCCTCGCGCCTCCGCGGCATCCGCGTGCGCGGTGCCGGTCCCGTGCCCCGGCGGATCAGGCGGCGACGGGCTCGCGGAAGCGGGCCAGCATGCGCCGCTCGAACCACAGCGAGGTGAACGGGGGCACCGCGCACGCCAGGCCGAGCACGATCGTGCCGAGGCTCCACCTGGCCACGCGGGCCGCGGCGAACACCCCGGCGACGTACAGCACGAACAGCGCGCCGTGGATCGGGCCGAAGATCTTGACGCCGAGGTCGCCGGTGGCGGCGACGTACTTGAAGTACATGCCGATGAGCAGTCCGGCCCACGAGCACGCCTCGGCGATCGCCACGTAACGGAACAGACGAAGTGCGGTGGGCACGACGGAGCCACCCTTTCTCAGACGACCTCGGGGAACGGCCCCAGCCTACGGGCCGGCCTGCGCGGTCCCGGCCCGGAGGGCGGGCGGCCACGCCGGTATGATGATCCGAGGAGTCCTCCGTCGGCGGGCGCGTGCCGACGCGGCTGAGCCGTCACGGCGGGGGAGGCCCGCCCCCGGGCGCGAGGGGGACCAGAGGAAATCCTCCGGCCGCCGGCGCGCCGGTCAGGAGGGCCGGCAGCTGCGTCAGCAGGCTGATCCGGGGTGCCGGTGGCGGCGGACCCGGATGCCCGGCGCCGTCGCGGTCGAGCCAGACCGAGCCCATCCCGGCCGTGCGCGGGCCCGTCACGTCGGCGGCGACGTCGTCGCCCACCACCAGTACCTGCCCCGGTTCCAGGCCGAGCAGCCGCGCGGCGTGCAGGTAGCAGGCGCGGGCGGGCTTGAAGTGGCCGCCCAGCAGGTCGGCGGTGAGCACCGGGTCCAGCAGGTCGGCCAGGCCGATCCGGGCGAGCTTGGCCGCCTGCACGGCCGCCTCGCCGTTGGTCAGCACGCCCAGCCGCAGGCCGCCGAGCGCGGTCAGGGCCGTCAGGGTCTCGGCGACGTCGGGGAAGATCCGCCACCGCTGCCGGTAGTAGTCCAGGAAGACGGCGAAGGACGCGTCGGCGCCGGCGGTCCCGGTGGGACCGGGCAGGCCCAGTTCGGTGCAGAGGCCGCGGACGCGACGGCGGCGCTGTTCGGTGAAGGAGCACTCACCCGCCTGCCAGGCGGTGATGTGCGTCTCCTCCAGGCGCCGCCACAGCGCGGGGACCTCCTCGAGCCGGGGGTGGCCGGGCGCCAGGCCGCTCGCCCACGCCACCGCGGCGCGGTCGGCCGCGCCGCGGTGGTCCATCAGCGTGCCGTCCAGATCGAACAGAATCGCACGGATCATGAGGTAATCGTCGCAGAGCTTCCGGGTGGCCGCCGATCAGTCCGCGGCACGGTCGGCGTTGGCGTGGATCGCGTCGCGGATGTACTGCGTCAGGCCGGCCGTGAGCGGCTCGTAGTTGGCCGTGAAGCGCGGGTCGGCCACATACATGTCGCCCAGGCCCCGGTGGATCTCGTAGGAGCAGTCGTAGCACCAGCGGGTGATGTGCGCCCGATGCTCCTCGGCCAGCTCCATGGCCCGCTCGCTGTCGGCGGGCAGCCCGCCGGTGAACGCCTCGGCGAAGGCCTCGGTCGTGCGGGCGGCCTCGGCTGTGAACCGCGCCCAGTCGTCCTTGGTCATCTTCGCCATGCGGCGCCGCGACTGCTCGAACGCCTCGGTGCCGCCCCAGCGCTCCTCGGCCTCCTGCTCGTGGTCCTCCGGCCGGAAGTCGCCGAAGATCTCGAAACGTTCCTCCGGCGTCAGTGAAATTCCCATCGTGTTCGCCTCCATGGCGCGTTCGACCGCCGCGGCCATCTCCTGCAACCGGCCGATGCGCCGGTTGAGCAGCTCGTGCTGGCGCCTCAGGTGCGTCAGCGCGTCGCTGCCCGGGTCGTCGAGGATGACCGCGATCTCTTCGAGGGGGAAGCCCAGCTCCCGGTAGAACAGCACGTGCTGCAGTCGTTCCAGGTCGGCGTCGGTGTAGCGCCGGTAGCCCGACGCCGACCGCTGCCCGGGCGACAGCAGCCCGACCTCGTCGTAGTGGTGCAGCGTGCGCACCGTCACCCCGGCGAGCCGGGCCACCTGCCCGACCGAGTAGCCCATGGCCGTCCCCCTTTCCCTTACGCGCTCCAGGGTGCGGCCTGCCGTTACGTGAGGGTCAAGCCGATTATCGCGGCTGGATTCTCCCCCCGGGAGATGGCCCATGCTTGAAGGCGTGAACGAGGAACGGGAAGACGGCGGGGAACTGCTGCCGATCGGGCGGTTCGCGCGGCTGTGTCGGCTCAGCGTCAAGCAGCTGCGCAACTACGCCGAGCTGGGGCTGCTGGCGCCGGCATGGGTGGATCCGGCCACCGGATACCGCTACTACCGGGCCGGGCAGGCGCGCGAGGCCCTCTCGATCGGGCTGCTGCGCTCCCTGGACGTGCCGTTGGCCGCGATCGGCGAGGTGCTGTCCGGTACGGCCTCCGGCTCGTCGCAGGTCCGGACGCTGGGACGGGTCCGCGACGAGTTGGAGGCCGAGCTGGCGCGGCGCCGCCGTACCCTCGCCACGCTGGAGCGGGTCCTTCTCCACGGGATCCCCGCCTCACCGGTCGAGGTCGTGGCCGAACCGGCCCGCCGGGTGGCGCTGGCCCGGGACACGGCCGCCTCCGCCCAGGACATCGGCCGGGCCGTCTCCTCGTGCGTGGCGCGGCTGCTGCCGGCCGTCCACGACGGCGCCCGCCCCCGTGGCGAGGACGCCGTCGTGGAGAGCGTGGCGGTCCGGGACGGCCCCGGCGGGCAGGACACCGCTCCCGCGCGGCTGATCGGGCTGTTCCCCGTCGAACCGGACGAGCCGCTGCCCGTCGCCGTCGCCCTGGACCTCGCCCCGGCCGCCGCAGGGACCGCGGCCGACTCCGCCCTACGGAACGCGGGCGGAGAGCTGCGCCCGCCGCCGGGAACCGCCCTGGACCTGTTGCCCGGCGGGGCCTTCGCCCGTGTCACGCATGTCGGCCCGTACGACCAGATCACCCTGGCCTACCACGCGCTCCTCGCCTGGTGCGCCGAGCGCGGGCATCCCGCGCGCGGCCCCGTCCGCGAGGTCTACCTGTCCGACCCGGTCACCACGCCGCCCGAGCGGCTGGTCACCGACCTGATGATCCGACTGGAGGATCTCTCATGACCTGGCACCACGCCTCCGACGCCTCCGAACTCGCCGAGCACGGCACGGGCCGCGCCCTGGGCCTCACCGGCCGGGGCGAGTGCCGGACGAGGTGCCCGCGCCCCTGGCCGGCCGGACCCGGGAGCCGGCCTGCCCGGCGACCCCGATGACCCATCGGGCGCAGCCGGTGACCTTCACCGAGGGACTGTGCATGCAGATGACCCATCACGGTCCCTACACCGAAGAGCCGGCGTCGCCGGCTCTCCGGGCGCCGGGTGGTCAGCTCCGGTCGACGTACCACTTGCCGCACACGCTCGGACGGCCGTCATCGGGACGCGAGCAGGCCCGCACCGCGAAGTGGCACCGGGTGCCGGCGTTCCAGTTCACGACCTGGTTCGAACGCTCTGCCGCGGTCTGCGGCTTTCTGGGTCTTCATGGTCCCTCTTTTGCACGACCGTCGGTGGGTACGGTGTCACGCCCCGGGCGGGGCTCTTGATCAGCCGGATCGCAAGTATGATCAGAAGCTTCGAATGCGAACAAGGGGGCAGGGGGAAACGAGACGGGTGGGATGCGGGAAGATGCTCCGGCCTGCGAGTTCATCTCCTCTTTGGGAGGATCTGACATCCTTCGGCGCTAGGTCTGACACGCTTCGATGTCGGGACCGGAACGCTGAGGAGGTTCGGTGGGCGGGCGGGAAGAGCGCGACTTCTCCCTCTTGCTGCGGAGGCTGAAGGAACGCAGCGGGCGTAGTTATGAGGACCTGGCCGCGGCGTCGTTCGTCAGCCGGTCGACCTTGCACCGCTACTGCAACGGCAAGAGCGTGCCCTCCGACATCGGGGTGGTGATGCGCATCGCCAGGGAGTGCGGAGCCGGGAGCAGAGAACTGCAGGAGGTGCTGCGGGCCTGGTCGGCGCTGGCGGCTCCGGGAGGAGAGGCGGGCGCGGCCGAAGAGACGGGCGCCGGGCCCGGTCGTCCGGCTGCCGAGTCCGCCGAGTCCGCCGCTTCGGCCGAGCAGGCGCCACGCCGGGCGGAGGCCGTACCCCGCAGCCCGGGGACCGGCGGGGCGACGGGATGGAGGCGCGTTCTCGGCATTGTTCTCGTGCTCGCCGGGCTGGCCGGGAGCGCGTCCGCCGCGGGTTCCGCCGCGCCGCCCCGGGAGACCACGCGGGCGGCGCAGTGGATCTCCGGCCCCAGCTGGGTCCGGGCGCCCGCGCCCGTGCGCCGGGAGCTGTTCGGCGTCACCATGAACTCCAACACGGGAACCATGCCCTCCTTCCGGGTCGGTGCCGTCAGGTTCTGGGACAGCGGGACGCGATGGGCGAGCATCGAGCCGCGCCGCGGGGAGTACGACTGGAGCACGCTGGACCGCCTGGTGACGGGTGCCAACCGGGCCGGGCTTCCCGCGCTGTTCGTTTTCGGCGGGACTCCCGCATGGGCGGCTCCGCAGGCGCCGCCCGGTCCCTACGGCGACCAGTCCCGGGCCGGGGCGCCCGACGACCTGGCGGACTGGGAGGCGCTCGTGCGGACCCTGGTCACCCGGTACCGGGGCCGGATCGAGGCCTACGAGCTGTGGGTGATGGGCAACGACGAGCGGTTCTTCACCGGGGGCGTCCCGGTGCTGGTGGAGATGACGCGTCGCGCCGCACGGATCATCCGGCGGATCGATCCGCGCGCGACCGTCGTGTGCCCCGGCATGGGCAGGCTGTGGGACCCCGGTGCCCGGCGGGCGCTGGAGCGGTTCGCCGAGCTCGGGGGCTACCGGCACTGCGACGCCGCCGGCATCAAGCTGCACCAGCGCCGCGCCTCGGATCCTCCGGAGACGATGCTGCAGGTCCTGCGCCTGGTCGACCGGGTGTTCCACCGGCTCGGTGTGCATCCACCGCTGTGGAACACCGGGACGAGCTATGACATCCCGCTGCAGGGGTCACTGGACGAGCGGCGGGCCGCCGACTACGCGGTGCGCTTCTACCTGCTGGGTCTGTACGCCACCAATCTCAACCTGAAGCGCATGTACTTCTACAACTGGGGAGGCAACTCCATCCCCGTCGTGCTGCAGGCCGAGGGGGGCGCTCCGACGCGGGCCGCGCTGGCGGTCGAGCAGTTGCAGCGCTGGCTCGCCCACGCCCGGCTCCGCTCCTGCGGGCAGGGGCTGGCCATCGAGCTGCCGGACAACGTCTGGCAGTGCGAGTTCACCGTCGCAGGTCCGGAGGGCGAGCACGCCGCGGTCCTGCGCTGGACGCACCAAGGGACGGCCTCCATCGCCGCTCCCGGGGCCCGGAACGTATGGCGTCTCGACGGGTCCGGCGCCCCGGTCCGGCCGGGTGACGTCGTCCAGATCACCGAGCAGCCCGTGTTCATCACGTACTGAGCGGGCCGAGGTCGGGCCGGCCGTCTCGCATGAACAAACGGCCGGGCCGAAGGCGGTCACGACGGCCGACGCCGATCAGCTCCCGGTGGTGGCCGGATCGATGGTCTGGTACCCCATGGGCATCGCGCAGATCTCCTCGTGCAGGCAGGCCGGCTCGGCCGCCTCGATGATCCGCTCCATCGGGGCGTCGGGGTCGTTGAGCGCGATGTTCTCCCGGATCGAGCCGGTGAACAGCGACGGATCCTGGTTGCCCACGCCGAACCGGTGGCGCAGGGAACGGAGGTTGAGCTGCGGCAGCGGTACGCCGTCGTAGTTGACCGGTCGCGCCGGAAACCGACGTCGTGCAGCTCGATCGAGCCGCGCAGCCTGACCACCTCGATGCCCGCGGCCAGTGCCAGCCCCAGGCCGATCATGGTCAGCAGCCCGCCGTCGGCCTCCGGCAGCACTCGGTCCACCAGCGCCTCGGAGAACATCGGCAGCACCGCGCCGCTGCAGTTTCGGCAGGACCAGGTCGACCGTGTCGTCCCGCCGGTCGCTCAGTATCATGCTCGTTCCCGTCGCAAAGGAAGCGGCGGAGCGGGAGAACCCGCTCCGCCGAGATCGGCGCCGGGTGGTCAGAGCCGGGTGAGCACGCGCGGGCCGTCCTCGGTGATCGCCACCGTGTGCTCCACGTGCGCGGCGCGGCTGCCGTCGGAACTGGACAAGGTCCAGCCATCGGCCGCGATCACGTATCCGTCGCGGCCTCCGGCGGTGAACATCGGCTCGATCGCCAGCACCAGGCCGGGCCGCAGGACCAGGCCCCGGCCCGGGCGGCCGTGGTTGGGCACGGACGGGTCCTCGTGCATGGCCCGGCCGATGCCGTGCCCACCGAAGTCCTCCGGGATGCCGTACCCGGAGGCCCGGCCGGTCCGGGCGATCGCGTGGCCGATGTCGCCCAGCCGTCCGCCCGGCACGCAGGCGGCGATCGCGGCCTCCAGCGCGGCCTCGGCGGTCGCGATGAGTTCCGGATCCCCGGCGCGGGGGCGGCCGACGATGACGCTGACCGCGGCGTCGGCCGCCCAGCCGTCCAGATAGACGCCGAAGTCGACGCTGAGCAGGTCCCCCTCGCGCAACCGGTAGCGGCCGGGGATGCCGTGCACGATGGCCTCGTTGACCGATGCGCAGATCACCGAGGGAAACGGCGTGGGTGCGAATCCGGGTTTGTAGCCCAGAAAAGCCGACCGGGCGCCGAATTCGGCGATCACCGTCCGGGCGGTCTCGTCCAGTTCCAGCAGGCTCACCCCGACGGCGGCCTGGGCGCTCACCGCCGCCAGCGCCGCCGCCACGACCCTCCCCGCCTCGGCCATGCACTCCATCTCGGTCGCGGTCTTGATCTCCACCATGTTCCACGCTCCTCGCTGCCCAATACTTATACCGGTATTGTTATCACGGTTGTAGGATCGCGTGCATGGTGCGACCTCCGCTGACCGAACTCGACCGCGAACGCGGCCACCGCCTGGGCGCGCTCCTGCGCCAGGCGCGTGGCGCACGGAGCATGGTGGAGGTGGCCGCCGCCGCGGGGCTGTCCGCCGAGACCCTCCGCAAGATCGAGACCGGCAGGGTGCCCACGCCCGCCTTCTTCACCATCGCCGCCCTCGCCCAGGCCCTGGGCGTCTCCCTGGACGTCCTGGCCGAGGTCGTCGCCGCCGACCGCGCCGCCTGATCCCGGAGCCCTGCGGCGCGGGCCCCGAAAGCGCGAGGTCCGGCGCGGTCATGACCTGCCGCAGGCGGCGTCCCAGGCTCACCACGGAGGACGCTCACCACGGAGGACGCTCACCAGGAGGACACGGTCCAAGGGCTGCGCCCAGGCCATCCTCCGTTCACCTCCGCGGCACTGGCGCACGTTCGCCGGTGCTCCTAGCGTTGAAGCCGCTAGGGGGGAGCACGGTCCTGCTGATCTCCACCTGGGAGGCTCATCCATGCAACGCCGTACATTCCTGCGCGCCTCGGTGCTCGGCACGGGCGCCCTGGCCTTCACCGGAAGCCTCTGGCACAACGCCGCTCTGGCCGCCCCGGCTCAAAACGCCCCCGGTCCCTACGGGCCGCTGCTGGCCGCCGACGCCAACGGCATCCACCTGCCGGCCGGCTTCACCAGCCAGGTGATCGCCCGCTCCGGCCAGACGGTGCCCGGCACCTCCTACACCTGGCACAGGGCTCCCGACGGCGGCGCCTGCTTCGCCGACGGCAGCGGCTGGATCTACGTCTCCAACTCCGAGATCAGCCCCGGCGGCGGCGCCTCGGCCCTCCGCTTCGACTCCGGCGGCGTCGTCGTCTCCGCGAACTCGATCCTGTCGGGCACCCGGCAGAACTGCGCCGGCGGCGCCACCCCGTGGAACACCTGGCTCTCCTGCGAGGAGGTCAGCCGCGGCTACGTCTATGAGACCTACCCCTTCGGCGGCAGCGCGGTGCGCCGCCCGGCCATGGGCCGCTTCAAGCACGAGGCCGCCGCCGCCGACCCCGTCCGCAAGGTCATCTACCTGACCGAGGATGAGAGCAACGGCCGCTTCTACCGGTTCGTCCCCACCACCTGGGGCGACCTGTCCTCCGGCCGGCTGCAGGTGCTGCGCGCCGGGTCGGCCGCCTCCGGAACCTTCACCTGGGCCGACGTCCCCGACCCCGACGGCTTCCCAACCGCCACCCGCAGCCAGGTGGCCGGCGCCAAGTCCTTCAACGGAGGCGAGGGCTGCTACTACGCCGATGACACGGTGTGGTTCACCACCAAGGGCGACAACCGGGTCTGGCAGGTCAACCTCGCCGCCGGAACCTACGAGCTCGCCTACGACGACAGCCTCGTCAACCCCGGCACACCCCCGCTGACCGGCGTGGACAACGTCACCGGCTCGACCTTCGGCGACCTGTACGTCGCCGAGGACGGCGCCAGCATGGAGATCTGCCTGATCACCCCGGACGACACGATCTCACCGTTCCTGCGGATCAACGGCCAGAGCTCCTCGGAGATCACCGGTCCGGCCTTCAACCCGGCCGGTGACCGCCTGTACTTCTCCTCCCAGCGCGGCACCACCGGCTCCTCCTCCGGCGGCATCACCTACTGCGTGAGCGGCCCGTTCCGCACCTGAACCCCGTGCGGGCAGCACGTATCCCTCCCGGCGGATCCTCCCGTCGCCGTCGTCCCGCCCGTCAAGGAGCGGGCCAGCGCCGGAGTGCCAAGGCGGAGCGCCTCACGGCCGGACGACCTCGGCACCCCGATCTGCTCGGCCTGCTCTGTGACGGCGGGACGAGCCGGTCCCAAGCCACCTGCGAACCCGGTCCCCGCCCAGGGCGATCGTCCTGGAGCCGGAGTGCCCCCCGCGGGAGGCGTGGTCTTTCCACGTCCGCGTGCGATCAGTCAGAGGAGCCATGCCTGGAACAACCCGGTGACGGTGTACACCGAGAGAAAGATCGTCGGGGGAGCGAACCGGCGACGGGAGGAATGCGAAGGGCTCCGGGATCATGGCGCAGAGCTGTCAGGGGTCGGATCGCGGGTAGGGGAGGAGGAGCGTAAAGGTTGAGCCCTCTCCCGGGAGGCTGCTGGCGGTGAGGGTGCCGCCGTGGGCCTCGACGATGTCTTTGGCGATGGCCAGTCCCAATCCGATGCCCTGGATGGCCGCCTGGCGGACGGCGGCGGTGCGGTAGAAGCGGTCGAAGACATACGGCAGATCGTCGGCGCCGATGCCCATCCCCGAGTCGCTGACGGCGATCGCCACTGCATCGCCGGCGAGTGAGGCGTGCACGGTGATCGGGGTCCCGGTCACGGAGAACTTGACCGCATTGGACAGCAACGCGTTCACCGCGCGCACCAGCAGGCCGTGGTCGGCGTGCAGGGCCGGCAGACCGGCGTCGACGTGCGCCCGGACAGGATGCTCGCCGGAACGGGTTTCGGCCTTTGCGGTGCGCACGGCCTCGGTGATGACCGCCTGCACCGTCGTCGGAACGGGAACGGTCTTCCGGGGTCTGCCGGTGGTGGCGTTGACCGCGAGGACGTCCTCGATCAGTTTCTGCAGCCGCATGGCGTTGTCGATCACGGCCCGCATCATCCGCATACGCCGGTCGGCCGGCAGCGCGTCGTCATCAGTGGTGGTGAGGATCTCCAGATAGCCGAGGATGCCCGCCAGAGGGGTGCTCAGCTCATGGCCGATGGTGTCGATGAACGCGCTCTTGGCATGGTCCAGTTCTTCCAGCCGCGCCACGGTGGCCTGTTCTTGTGTGTAGGCCTGCTGCAGGGCCTGTTCGGCGCGGCGGCGGTCGGTGATGTCGTGCAGGAAGGCGTTGAAGGTCCACGCGCCGGCTTCGCGGGTAGCCCAGATGACTGTCTCGACAGGAAACTCGCTGCCGTCGGCGCGGACCGCGGCCACCTGCAGCCGCCGTCCCAGCGTCGATGACTGGCCGGTGGCCAAGAAGCGTTCCCGCTCCTGCTGGTAGAGGGCCTGGTAGCGGGCCGGCACGATCGTGCGGTGCATGATCTTACCGAGAGCCTGCTGACGCGACAGTCCGAACATGCGCTCGGCGGCGGCGTTCCAGCCGATGATGCGCTCATCGGCATCGGTGGAGACGAATGCCTCCACCGAGGTTTCGATCACCTGCTCCAGCTGGCGTTTGACGGTCTGCGTCTCCTGGCGGGCGCGCCAGCGCTCGGCCATCCGGCCCATCTGGCGGCTCAGGCTGGCCAGGATCCGCAGCATCGGCTCGTCCGGTGCGAGCGCCTGGGGGCAGAAGAACTCCAATACGGCGACCACGACGTCGCCGGTCACCACCGGCACCGTCAGCGCCGCTCTGGCCTCCACCGCCCCATCATGGTGAACATGCGCGAACAGCGGGTCGCCGGTGAGGTCGCGTGACCACAGCGGCCGTCCGGTGGCGGCGGCCTGACCGGCGGCGCCGGTTCCCACCGGCAGTTGGGCGCGCGCCGTCACCTCATGCAGGTGCGGGAAGCGCTCGATGGGTCCCGCCCAGACGCCGGAGGAGACGAACGCGCCTCCGGGACCGTCGGGCACCCACAGGTGGCCCAGCGGCCAGCCGGTCATCTTGCGCACCGCGTGCAGCATCGCCTGGGCCGCCGAGCGCGGATCCTCGGTGGTATCGACGATCGCGGTGACGTCCTCCAGCAACGCCACCAGCGACTCTTCCCGCTCCTCGTTCGGCATAGGTCGTTCCTCGCCCCCCGTCGGCCCGACGCCCGCCATCGGCCGCTGACAACCGTTGTCCTACCCCGCATGGCCGCCGACAGCGCAGCCTGCCAGGCCGCTGTTCGGCATCGGCAGGTCCGGCGGCCCCTCGTTCCGGTGGCGGCTCAGGGGCCGGGGCGGTACGGCAGGCGACCGGCGAGCATCACATTCTCGTCCTACCGCGGGGTAGGGCTGTCGAGTGCGCAATACGGCCATTACCGTCACGGTGTGCCGATCCCCCCAGAGCCGACGATCGCCGACGCGCCGCCCTCTTGCCTCGCCGCGGGCATCGCGCGTGCCGTCCTGCGCGACCTGGTCGACCGGCCCGAACCTGCCGACCGATACCTGACGGCGCTACGGGCGCGTCGCGAACTGCTGGCGGCCGAACACGCCGACCTGGCCGAGCGCATCGCCGACGTGGCCGGGGACGCCGGCGCCCGCTACCTGCGGCTGTGGGCGGGCGAGCAGATGCCGCACCAGCACGCCGCCGGCGCCGCCCTGGCCGCCGCCGAGGCGGCCCACCACCGGCACCGCATCGCGCGGGGCGTCGGCGCCCTCGACCCGCCCAAGCCCGAGAGCGGTCACGCCGTCAGCGCCGAGGCCGCCGCCGAGGCCGCCGCGTGTGCGGCCCTCGAGCGCGCCGTCACCGACCTGCTGCAGGTGCATCGTCAGGTCGCCGCCGAGGCGATGGAGCGCATGCACGCCGCCGGCGGCCACTACGGCGGCCATCGCGACCATGCGGCGGCGATGGCCGCCGCCGTGCGCGAGGCTTGGCAGCAGCGGGGCGCCGGCCTCGATCCGGATCCGATCGCGCCCGCGGAGGCCCGGGAAAGCTTTCTCCCGCGAACGACGGTTCTGCGCCACAGCGCAAGTCCTACCTGTGACCGACCGATACCGGAGCTGCCAGGAGAACCACCATGACCGACCCGGTGGCCGGCAGGCGTCATCCGCGGTGTTGAGCATGACCAGACCGCGGACCAGGTCCGGCCGTCGCCCGGCCCCCGCCGGACCTCAGGACCGACCGCACGCCACAGGGCAGAACCTGACCTCGGGGTAGCGTGATGACGGCCCCTCCAGGAGGGGCTGCCGCTGCGACTTCAGGTTCTGGTCGAGGAAGGCCGCGACGTACGTGCGGGTGAGCTCGGCCGATCGCGCCCCGGACAGGGCGCCGTAGGGGAGGGTGATGCCGAGGACGCTCCCCAGCAGCGGCAGGTCGGTGGAGGACTGGTGGTTCGCGCCCGTCAGCACGACCCAGCGTTTCCACCCGGTCAGCAGCTTCCAGTCACGGTCCCACGAGATGTCGCGGCCCCCGGGGACGTGCTGCGGCGAACCGATGAACATGAACGGCCGGGTGAGCCCGCTCTTGGGGATGCGGGCGTAGGTGGTGCCGTCCATGTCGATCCCGGCGCGCACGCGGGGGTCCTTCACCATGGCCGCCAGGGTGCTGGCCCCGCCGATCGACTGGCCCGCCATCGCGATGCGGGAGCGGTCGATCCGGTCGGAACCGTCCCACTCCGATGGCAGCCGGTCGAGGAGGAAGGAGACGTCGGCCGCCCGGCCCTGGACCACGCCCATGCCGAAGCCCGGGTCGCCGTCGCTGTCGCATGCGATGCATTCGGCGACCCGCCCGCCGGGGAGGGTCGTGGCGTAGTTCTCGTAGGGGTGGTCGATCCCGGCCACGACGTACCCGCGGCTGGCCAGATCCTCGGCCAGGGACGTGAGCGTGCTCACCGGCTTGGTGAAGCCGGGGGAGAGCACCACCAGCGGGAGCCTCCGCCCCGTGGGCTCGGCGTCCTCGACGGCGTGCGTGCGTGTCTTGCTCAGCGTGTCGTACGGCACGCCGGTGATCCTGGAGCCCTTCAGGAGAAGCTCCGATTCCTTCGGCGTCATGTACGGCGCCCGCTGCCCGTCGCGCTGTCCGGTCGGATACCACAGGGTGACCTTGAGCTCGCGGGCGTCGGCGTCGAGGTTCCAGGGGTCGGGGCGGGAGGCGTCCTTCAGGTACAGGACGGTGGTGCCGACCGGATGGTCACCGGTGGGGGCGGGCAGCGTGACGGGGCCGGTCGGCGTGGCCGCCACGCCGGCGGGTCTGGGCGGGGTGGGCGCGGTGCAGGCGGACGCGGCGAGGACGGCCAGTCCCGCGGCGACTGCCAGGAGCTGTCTCATCGGGAGGTCCATTCACTTGTGCAGCAAGGTCAGGGCCTTGGCCAGCGCGGGGTCGCGCCCGGCGGCCGCGTCCTCGGGGGTCAGGGGCACGTGGTGGTCGGGCGGCACGCCGATCCGGTCGATCACCTCGCGGTTGGGCCCGAGGTGGCGCGTGGTGGGGAAGCGCAGGAGGGTGTTGTTGGCGAGCAGGTACGACTGCGCCGGACCCGGTATCGCCCCGGCGGTCCTGGTGCCGACCAGCCGGCCGAGGCGCAGGTCCTTGACCGCGGAGCTGAAGTGCTCGCAGGCCGAGGGGCAGTCGCTGTTGATGAGCACCACCAGCGGCAGGTTGAGCAGCTCGACGGTGTCGTCGGTCCGCATGGTCTCGCATGTGCCGTCCACGGCGCACTGGTAGCCGGTGGCCTGGCCGTGGACGAACGCGCTCACCAGCCGGGTCGCCTCCGAAGGGCTGCCGCCGCCGTTGCCGCGCAGGTCCAGCACGACGCCCGACAGCGTCCGGCCGGTGCGCAGCCGGGTGATCGCGTTGAAGACCCTTTTGGCGGCGTCGGAGGGGAACCCGCGCAGCCGTACGTAGGCGATGTCGTCTTCCAGCAGCTCCGATCTCACCACCTGCAGGGCGGCCGGATCCTGCGGGTAGAGGCCGGGTTTGAGCGTGGCGGTCCAGCGGTGGCCGGTGGCCTGCCGCAGGAGCCGCAGCCGTACCGGGCGGGCTTCGGGGTACTGCGGGTAGAGGGCGGCGATCGCGGGGGTGGCCTTCCCCTCGACGAAGGGCGCCGATCCGTTGATCGATTCGATGATGTCGCCCGGGCGCAGGCCGGCCGCCTGCGCCGCGCCGCCCTGTACGGCGGTGACGAACAGCGGGGGGAGGGCGACGCCGGGGCCGCCGTCCGCCTGCAGGCCGGTGACGTTCACCTGCAGGCCCAGGCCGTAGCCGTCGCCGTCGTAGGAGTCGGGCGGTGGCTTGACGTCGCGCATCCACTGGGCGTGGTTGTCGCCGAGGGCGGACACGACGGCTTCGAGGGTGACGACGGCCAGCTTGTCGCGGAGTTCGGGGACCTGATCGGTGATCTTTCGGTAGGCGGCCTCGAAGGCGGTCCAGTCGGCTTTCCGGTCGCCGGTCAGCGCCGGCATGGTCGCCTCCGGCACGTCGCGTCCGTTGCGGTTGAGCTCCTGCGTCAGGGCGATGAATCCGGAGGTCAGCAGCGAGCGGGCGTCCAGCGTGGCGCCGCTGTAGTAGCGGTCGAGGATGCAGAAGTACGCCTGCTCGATCACGTCGATCGTGGTGGCCGTCTCCGCCCCGAGGGGCCCCGAAGGCCGCGCGCAGGCCGTACCGGCTGCCGCGCTCGCCTGGCTGCGCGGCGGCGTCGGCGCCGTGCAGGCCGCCGCCAGGAGCAGGGCGAGCCCGGCTGCCGCGGCCCTGAAGGAGGTCATGGGCCATCCTTCGCCGGCCTCGTCACCGAGGCGCTGTGTCTGTCGACGGCCTCGACGGGCTCGGTCATGTCAGCCGCCTCCGGATCCACCAGAAGCAGAGCCACGTGAGACCGGCGGCGAAGAGGGCGTAGACCCCGGTCTCGATCCACTGCAGGGGCCAGAAGCGCTCGATGGGCTGGTAGGTCGCCTTCTGCCGGTAGCCGAGCCGGTTGACCTCGGCCGGGCACCCGTTCGCGCTCGGCGGTCCCGCTGCCGGTGCGCAGGGTCCCGACGTGGTGGAGACCCCCTTGACGACGCCTTCCGCGCCGTTGCTGGCGATCGTCCGTCCGGACGGATCGACCAGGTCGCTGGCCAGGACCCACGCGCCCGCGTGGCCGGGGATCGCCGCTCCGATACGGACATCGAAGGTGCCGTCGCGATTGATGCCGAAGCCGTCCGTGTTCTCCTGGCCGATCTCGAAGGTCCCCGTGACCGGAGGGATCAGGTGGGGCCGGACCAGCATGGGCATGGCGATCTGCACGGCGGCGAAGATCACCAGGGTGAGGGCCATGGCGGGCAGGGTGCGGCGCACCAGCATGCCCACGGTCACCCCGAGGGCGAAGGCGAAGGCCGCGTACCCGAGGGGAGCGATCCCGCGCGCGCTGAACACCAGGGGATCCATGAGCGCGAAGCCCTGCGGGGCGGACTGGTCCAGCGGGCCGGACCACCAGGTCACCGCCAGACCGGCCAGACCCGCGGCGGCGACGGCGAGCAGGCCGGTGAGGCCGAGCTTGACCGCCAGCCACCGGGTCCGGGTGATGCTCTGGTTCCACACCAGCAGGTGCGTGTCCGCCTCCAGTTCCCGGGTGATCAGCGGCGCGCCCCAGAACAGTCCGATCAGGGCGGGCAGCAGCAGCACGACGAGGATGCTGGCCAGGAAGGGGATCTCGTAGTCGTCGAAGAGCTGGTCGTAGAAGCCGAGGCACTCCTCGCCCCGGGTGCAGGCGGCCAGCCCGCTGGCGTAGTCGGCGGCCAGCGGGGAGCCGGTCAGGCCCAGGATCGCGACGAGCAGCGCCAGCAAGATCGCCAGCATGATGGCCGAGCCGCGGAGCTGGCGCCAGGTCAGCCAGATCATCGCTGAACCTCCAGGAGGGCTCGCCGGTCGGCGGCGGTGGGCTTGTCCATATAGGCCAGGACGAGGTCCTCCAGGCTGAGGCGGGTGACCGTCCAGGCGGGGTCATGGATCGGGGCGTCGGTACGGACCACATACGTGCTCTGCCGGTCGGTGTGGCGCCCGGAGACCACGTGCTGGCCGGCGGGGAGCCGGTCGGGATCGCGGCGTGGGCCGGTGAGCCGGTGATGGGTGGCCAGCAGCCTGTCGACGTTCCCGGCGACCTGGACGCGCGAGTCGGAGAGCACGATCAGGTAGTCGCAGATCCGTTCCAGGTCGGAGACCAGGTGGGAGGAGAGCACGACGCTGAACTCGTGCTCGGCGGTGGCCTCCATCAGCCCCTGCAGGAACTCGCGGCGGGCCAGCGGGTCGAGCGAGGCCACGGGCTCGTCCAGGATCAGCAGCTCGGGCCGCTTGGCCAGGCCCAGGGTGAGGGCGAGCTGGGCGCGCTGACCGCCTGACAGCTTGCCCGCCCGCTGGGTGGGATCGAGCCCGAGCCGCGCGATGCGCTCCCGTGCCATGGCGGCGTCCCAGCGGGGGTTGAGCCGTGCCCCCAGCCGCAGGTGCTCGGCGACGGTCAGCCCCGCGTAGGCGGGGGTGTCCTGGGCGACGAAGCCGACCCTGGCCAGCTGTGCGGGCCTGTCCCCGGGCCGGCCGCCCAGCACGGTGATGTCGCCCGCCGTCGGTTCGAGCTGGCCGCTGGCCAGCTTCAGCAGCGTGGTCTTGCCGGCCCCGTTGTGGCCCACCAGCCCGACGACGTGGCCCGCCGGGATGTCGATGGTGCACTCGCGCAGCGCCCAGCGCTTGCCATATCTCTTGCCCAGCCCCTGGGCCTGTAAGACAGCGGTCACGCTATGTCCTCCTGAGCGGTGGTCCGAAAGGTGGTCATGAAGAGGGCCTCGATGCTCTCGTCGTCGAGGCCGGCGCGGCGGGCCTTGGCCAGCCAGCGCTGCAGTTCCAGCCGGAGCGGGCCGTGCGCGGCCAGCGAGGTGTCGGTGAGGGTCGCCGTCACGAACGTCCCCACCCCCGGCCGGGCGGCGACCAGGCCCTCGTGCTCGAGTTCCCGGTAGGCCTTGAGGACGGTGTTGGGGTTGATCGCCAGTTGCGCCACGACCTCCTTGACGGTCGGCAGCTGGTCGCCCTCGTGCAGCAGACCGAGCCGTAGCGCATGCCGCACTTGCTGGACCAGCTGCAGGTACGGCGAGACGCCGGACCTCGCATCCAGATGGAACTCGATCACCGGTTCTCCCATTTATCTAGTGTCCTAGTACTTTAGATATTTGCATGTAAGGAGCCGATAAGGAAACGGGGTGCGCCGGCAGGACCCGCCCATGTCACCGGGGAAGAGGCCGTCGCCATCGCCGGCAGGCTGGGCGGTCACCGCCCGCGAGACGGCCGCCTGGCGCGACCGCCTGGCCACCGCCGGGCGGCACGCGAAAAGACGGCACCCGGACAAGAGCCGGATCGTCTACCGCAGGGGTGGACGACGCGGGGGCTCCTTCGAGCACCCCTCGTTCGGCTTCCCGGGGTTCACCTTCCGGGCACGAGGGGCGCGCAGCCGCTCAGGCGCATCAACGTCTCCCTGGTGCGGCTGACCTGGTTTCTTCCGGAGCTCGGGCGTTCCTGGAGGACGTCGTCCACGTAGGCATCGGCCTCTCGTCGGAGCGAGGCCGAGCGGCTGCGTGACGAGCCGGTCGAGGCGTGCTGCGTATACCGCCGAAGGTTGACGACGGAAACACGGCTACCGTGCGGGGTGGAAGGAAGTTCCACTCCTCGGTTGATCACTACGAAGTGCTGCCGCGCTAGGGTCGGCGCCACACGTCCGCCCCCTCATCGCCGGATGGAGACAATGCACGCACCCCCCCTCCGCCGTCACCAACGAACACTACGCACGGTGATGGCTTTAGTGCTGACGGTATCCGCGCTGGCGCTGCCGTCAGCACTCCGCTGGAGCCAGGCGAAGGCGGAAACGCCGCAGTCGGCTCCCGGCGAATTCTTCCCCACGCGCGGCAGGGCACTGGACAACGTCGAGATCGCGGCTGGCTCCACCAGCACCGTCCGGGTCGTCGGCGTCGGCGCCGTGCCCTGGTCGGGCGTCGGCTCGATCGCCCTGAACATCGCGGCCAAGGGCTCGACCGGAACCGGCTCGATCGTCGTCTACCCCTCGGGCGACGCCGAGCCGGCCGCCACCGCCGTGAGCTACCGGAAGGAGGTGTACGGGGGCAACCTGGTGACGATCAAGGTCGGCGCCGACGGCAACGTCAAGGTCGCCAACAAGGGGCCGGGTCCTGCCCGGGTCTACCTTGACGTCCACGGCTACACCCTCACCCAGGCCGGAACCACCGTCGGCAGCACCTACGTCCCCCTGCCGCCCGCACGCATCGCCAACGCCGTGACGGTTCCCGCCAACGGCAACTACGAGCTGTCGCCGCTGGGCAAGGGCGGCGTGCCCGCCTCCGACGTCGAGTCGCTGGCCTACACCCTGCGGGCGAAGGCGACCTCGACCGGGACCCTGCGCGCCTACGCGGCCGGAGACATCTGGCCGGCCGACGCCACGATCGACTACGCCGGTGGCTTGGCGCTGCAGAACTTCGCCATCACCAAGATCGGCAGCGGCGGCAGGATCAACATTCACAACCTTGGTTTCTCCCCCGTCACCGTGTGGGTCGACGTCGCGGGGTACTTCACCAAGAACAAGCCCACCGGCCCGACGCTGCGCGGGGTCCAGCCCTCCCGCCTGGTCGCCAACGCCAGCATCGCGGCAGGCGCCACCTACAGCCTGGCCCCGCTGGGCAAGGGCGGCGTTCCCGTAACGGGCGTCGACGCCGTCTCGGTGAGCCTGACGGCCCAGAGCACAGCCGCCGGCGCCCTCACGTCCTACCCCTCGGGCACGACGGCGCCCACCACCCACACGGTCGGCTTCGACGCCAACGTCCGGGCGACCGCATCCACCGTAGTCAAGCTCGGCGCGGACGGCAAGGTGCTGATCCGCAACACGGGCACGGCCGCCGCGACCGTCAGCGTCGCCGTGTACGGCTACTTCCGCGAGGGACTTGGCTTCACCATGCTGGAGGCCGTACCGTCCGACTCGACCTGGGCCGAGGGCACACGAGTCAACAGCACCACCCCGACGCTGTCGGCGCTGGCCTCGTCGATCGGGGCCGACCCGGTCACCTACACCTTCGAGGTGGCCCCGCTGCATACCGACACCCCCGTGGCCGACGGCACGGCGGCGTCGGTGCCCGCAGGCGACGCAGGCGTCTGGAAAGTGCCCGCCAACGTCCTGAGCAACCCGGGCGCCTACCGCTTCCGCGTCAAAGCCGCCGACGGCCAGGACGACATCTGGTCCACCTGGCGATGGCTCCTCGTCGATGCGCCTCTGGTGCCCGCATCGCTCGCCACGTCGCTGGAAACGCCCGAGCAGCCCGTGCTCACCGGAACCGTCAACCGCCCGTCGGGCGGACCCGTCACCGGCCGCTTCTACCTGCACGACCAGGCCGGAAACCCGGTGGGCGCCAGCCCGCTGGGCAGAGGCGTGGTCAAGGGCGGAGAGAGCGTGAGCCTGCGGCTGCCAGAGGACCTGGTCCAGCCGGGCAAGACCTACACGTGGCGGATGGACGCCTGCGTCGGCGACGCCTGTAGCCCGCCGACGTCTCCGGTGTCTTTCACCGTGCCGCAGCCCGCACCGGCTCCGCAGACTACCCAAGTCAGACTCGGACCCGACAAGATTAAGATCACTGGTGCCATGACCGGGGACAAGGCGTGCAACGGCGCCCCGTGCCCGCTGGCCGAGGCCACCGCCGTCAACCTGGGCGGCACCGGCGACCAGCAGCAGCTCTCCGTCGTCAAGCTGGACTTGAGCTCGCTTCCGGCCGGGGCTCGCGTAGTCGGCGCCACCCTGGAGTTCGGCGCCGCCTCATGCGGCGCCTCATGCCCCACCACGGCGAAACTCGCGGGACACGAACCCAAGCAGACCTGGACCGGCGAGCCCACCGGCACCGAAGCGGCGTCGAATCTGCTGCCCGAGGCGGTCGATGAGACCACCCAGCTGAACGGAGCCAAACTCAACCTGGGCGGCCTGGCGACGCTGTGGCGCGAGGACCAGAACGACGGACTGATCCTCAAGCTCGCGGGTGATGCGCTTCCCCCCATCAGCTACCCGGGGTCGGGCCTGTCGGCGACCATCGACTACGTCCCCGCGACGGCCCCCGGAGCCCCCGGCGGCATCAGCTCCCTGGGAAGCGACAAGTCGGCGCAGCTGACGTGGAGTCCTCCGCAGGACACCGGCGCGGCTCCCGCCCCGGCCGCGGACGGAGCCGACCCCGATTCCGTCATCACCGGCTACGACGTCCACGTGCTCGACTCCGGCGGTCATGTCGTCAACACCCTCGCCACCACCAAACCCGAGGTGACGGTCACCGGTCTGACCCACGGAACCGGGTACCGGTTCAGGGTACGCGCCCGCAACGCCTACGGCACAGGTGAGTGGACCGCCGGCGGAACCGTAACCCCGCAGGCGGTGCCGGGCGACGTCGCCGCATACACCGAGGCGGTCAAGCAGTTCGTCATCAGCCGTGAAGGCTTGATGGAGAACCGCTACGACAGCGCCGACGAGGCGGTGAAGGCCAGCACCCAGGGTGAGCTGTTCCGCGACCTGCTCAACACCCTGGCCGGGGGCATCCTTCAGACACGGCAGGAGGCCGCCGAGGTCAGGGCCGCCCAGCTGAGCACTACGCTCAACGTCCCCAAGGTGTTCGTCAGCTACTCCGACACCGATAAGACGGTCACCGTCCGGGCCACTCTCACCGGAACCACCGTCTACGCCAACGAGGCGGGGACCGCAGCCGAGGACCGCACCAACAGTGACTTCGTCGAGGTGAGCGATTTCGTCTTCACCCTGCCGGGGGCGCCCGCGGCCCGTGCAGTGGCTGCCGCCGACCCTCAGGAGCCGACTCTGACATCGGTCAGCCAGGAGGGGACCGGCAACGCCATCCAGATCAACGCCTTCACCCCCGGGCAGGAGGCCGAGCAGACGATCGACGATAGCCACTTCATCAACGTGGACGCGCCCGCCGCTGCGGCCCGCGCCGCCGATGACGGTGCCCTCAAGGCCCAGGCCCGCGTCAACCACAGCGGCATCGCCAGCTGGGCGCTGAGAAACGTCGGCATGCGGCACCAGTACAGGGACAACTGCGCCAACTTCGTCTCCAAGGCCGTCCGCTACGGCGGCGGCGCCAAGAAGTACTCCGGCTGGTACCGCAACCGGATGTACTGGTGGGAGAACTCACTCAACAAGACGTGGAGCTGGACCGGCGCCTACTACAACTACGAGCACTTCGGCATCAAGCGCAAGCGCGTCTACTGGGAGCCCAACTTCTACCTGGTGGAGCTCGGCGACGTGATGTACTGGCGTCACCGGTCCTGGTCCAAGATCGGTCACGTCTCGATCCTGACCAAGAAGACCCGGAACGACAAGTACGGCATCTACTACACCCACCACAGCAACGGCCGGGGACAGGCCAACAAGCCTTTCTGGCCGACGGCCAGGGACTATCCCCAAGTGGGGTTCGCCTACGTCCAATGGTGATCCGGACGCGCCTGATGACCGTGCCGGCCGGGGGAGTGCTGCTCGCAGCCGCGGCCGCACTGCTCCTGCGGCCAGGTGATCGGGTCCCGGCCGCCCGGTGTGACGATCACCGGCGAAGGTGACGTCGCGCTGCGGTTGAACGATCTGTCCCGGGTCGGCTTGAACGCCCGCCCGGGACAGGTCGGTCAATGCGACCTGATCGCCGACACGCTGATCTCGGCGGTCAGGGATACGGTGTCTGCCGCGATTCACTCCCCGGCTTCGCCGAAGCGCCGGCGGCGTGGAGTGCCTGCTACGACCATACGCGCCCGGCGGGCGCTGTGGCTGTATGCCGATGCCGTGCGGGACGCGGTCAAGGAGGCCGACCTCGAGGGCGGGGCCGCGGCCCGCACCCCTTCAACAGCGTGGCGGCGCTGCGCTTCATCCAGGAGCTGTACCCATCGCCAACCGATCAGCACAGGAAACGGCCGGATTGCGTCCACGGAAGCGGCGCCTCCCTGGCGTCCGCGGTCCGACACGGAAAGACGCCACTTCGCCGGATGCGACCCGGCCTCGGTACGGGCCCGGCGTACGAACCGGCCCGGGACCTGGTCCAGGGAGTGGTGGCCATGACCAGGCACTTCCGTCACCGCCCCCGGTGAAAGCGCCTGCTCCGGTGGCCTTGACCGCCCTGGCCCACCCCGATCCGGCGCCCGGCGAAGAGGGTGTGATCGGGGCAGTCGCGCCTCCGCGCTCTCTCAGCCGGTATGGAGGATCCGAAAGCGATCGGGTTCCGCCGGATCTCGATCAACGACTTGGATCGGCGTCCAAGCCCATTGCCAAACGCTGACGCCTGGCGTGCGGGAGAACCGGATCTGCCCGCGGGTGCCTTCGACTGCGACGCGTGGCCAGGATTCGGCGATGCGCGCCCGGTCCGCGCCGTGAGAACGCAGCACGTCGGTGAGGACGGTGACCGTGTCGTAGCCCTCGAAGGCGACGAAGGAGGGCGCTTCGGCCAGCCGCTCACGAAGGGCCGTCTCGACTCGTGCACCGAGTGGGCTGAGGCGCTCGGGCAGGTAGCGCAAGAACGGGATCGCGGCGCTGTCGTCGCCCAGCAACCTCGCCCATTCGGCGAACTCCGGTTGCCCGGCCGGAGCACCGATCATGATCTCGGCGAGGCGCTGGTCGCGGCGGACGGACCTGACGATCGACACCGCCGGCTCCGGGTGGCCGACCAGGAGAAGGAGGGCCGTCGCCCGATTGTCGGCGAGTTCGTCGCACACGGCGGTGGGGGCGAGCGCGCGCATGTCGAGTTCGATGACGGTCCCGCCGCGTGGAGCGAGGTAGTCCCGCAGAATGCGGGCCCCCGATGACCAGTAGACACTCGATTCGGCCGCTACGGCGATTCTGCTGTGGCCCGCGCTGAGGAGGAAGTCTGCGTAGACCCGCCAGCTGTGGGACTGTGCCGGGGCGAGGCGCGCGACCCATTGCGTCGGCTGTTCGGTGAGCGCGTCGAGAACCGCTGACGAGCACAGGAACGGCAGGCCGAGGACGTCGGCCCTGGCGGCAGCGGCGCGAGCGACGACGCTGTGATACTCCCCCGCCAAGGCGGCCACGCCCAGGCGGGCCAATTCGTCGACGGCCGCAGCGGCCCTGTGCGGATCAGCCGCGGTGTCTCGGACCACCAGCTCGAGCGGTCTTCCGACGATCCCGCCGGCGTCGTTGACGTCGCGAACGGCCAGCTCGAGTCCGGCGAGCACGTGCCGGCCTGCCTGTACCCAGCCAGGCCGGGTTAGCGGAACGAGAGCGCCGATCCGGACGGCTGATCCGTCAGTCTGCTCCACTCCAGGTGGCGATGGTGGCGTATTCATGCGTTGGCGTCTCCCGTCCGACGATGCGGTTGTAGTTGGCCCGGATCGAAGAATGAACGTCGGTGGCGCCGAGAGTAGCCGAGTCGGGAATGACCAGCTTCGGCGCCCGGCCCGTGACCGCTTCAGGGAAGACGGCGACAAACCAGCCACCGCCGCCTCCGCTCGACAAGGCCGAGAGGACGGCGTGAGGCGCCTGCTCCTGTTCAAACGACGATCGATCGAACGACTCGTCGTCCGGCGCGGCGCGGGTGACGATGTCCCCGTTGTCGGTGAAGGTCACCAGGCGCAGGAAAACACCAGTGCTGTGACCGGAAACGATCACCGGGTTGGCGTGTAGGACGTCCCGGCCGGTTGGATGGGCGCTGATCACGTTCGATCAGCACTCGGAAGGCCAGGTGACCCAACCGGTCAAGGTCCGCAGACCCACCGACCAAGAAGGACAGAAGCTGCAGCGGATCGTGCGACGGGGCAGCACCAGCTCGGTGCGCTACCGGCGGGCGATGATGCTGCCGGCCTCGGCCGGCGGCAACACCGTCCCGGTCATCGCCCGCCTGGTCGCCGCCGATAAGGACACCGTGCGCGATGTGATCCACCGTTTCAATGAGATCGGGCCCTTGGGCATCCGGCCCACCGCCGGGACGGGCTGGGCACCGCAAGGCAGGCCGGACCGGCTACCGGCCACCTACCGCCGCACCCAGGGCGTGCGCTCCTTCCACGGCTGCTACTCGGTCGGCGATGACCTGCTGTGGGGCGTCAACCGGGCCCGCAAGGGCATCGACCACACCTGGACCGCCCTGAAGTCGAGAGGATCCGGAGCATCCTCGTCGGTGAGACCAAGCGATCCTCGCCGAACGCCGTCAGCAGCGGTTGTTCTTCGCCATAGGTGCCGCCGTTTCCATCCCGGTCGGTGTCGCCATCAACCTGCTTGTCCCCTGACCAAGGCACGCGAACACCAACCTAAGGGGTACTGGTAAGAAACGTGTCAAGCCCCAAACAGCGTTGATCTTGTGGCTCGTCGATCCAGGACCGCCGGGCGGTAGAGGTCATCGGACGCACCTCTGCCAAGACCCGGTGCAGGGTGTTGATCTCGGCGTCCCGGGGTCAATCAACCGTGATGACGAGCTTTCCGGGTGCGTTGCCCGCCGCCAGGTCACCCACTGCGGTGGAGGTCTCCGCCAGGGGGTACGTGCGCCCGACGGCCGGTCGCAGGGTCCCAGCCTCGATGAGATCGCGCAGCGTGTCCAAATCGGCGGTGCGGGTCAGCGCGATCAGCGCGTCCAGGCGCTGGCGCGTGAACGGGGTGATCAGTCGGGCGGCCAGCAGCCGGCCGAGCCCGCCGAACCACCGGCCGCCGCCCTCGCCGCCGACGATGACGAGCCGGCCGCGCTCGGTGAGCAGCCCGCGCAGCAGGGCCAGCGGCCGGATGCCCGCAATGTCGATGATCAGATCGTACGCCCCGGTGAGCGGCTCGCGCGTGTAGTCGATGACGGCCTGGGCGCCCAGCGACCGGGCGAGGTCGGCCTTGGCGGTGCTGCACACGGCGGTGACGTGGGCGCCGCCGGCGAACGCGAGTTGCGTCGCGAAGCTGCCCACTCCGCCGCCGGCACCGATGACCAGTACCTTCTCGCCGGCGGTGACCTGGCCGACGGACCGCAACGCGGTCACCCCCGACGCGGGTACGGCCGCCGCTTCGGTGAAGCTCAGGTTGGCGGGCTTGCGGGCGAGCTTGCCCGGGCGGGCGAGCGCGAACTGCGCGTACGCGCCGGTCGCCGCGCCATACACCTCGTCGCCGGGGCGAAACGCGGTCACGTTGGCGCCGACGGACTCCACGACGCCGGCCACGTCCATACCCGGCACGCGGTTGCGGGGCCGGCGCAGGCCGAAGCCGAGGCGGCCGATGAGCGGCAGGCCGGTCATGACGTGCCACACGCCGTAGTCGACGCCGGCCGCGTGCACCCGGATCAGCACATCGTCGGCGCCGGGTGTCGGGGTCGGGACCTCGCCGAGGCTCAGCGCGTGCGGCGGGCCGTACTCGTCCTGGACTATCGCCTTCATGAGGGGTCTCCTTCGGTGTCGGGGTACTGGAAGACGTCGTCGAGTCCGTCCCGGAAAACCCGGGCGATGCGGAATGCCATCCCCAGGGAGGGGGAGTGGCGACCCTTTTCGATCGCGATGACGGTCTGGAGGGGACGCCGACCCGGTCGGCCAGCTCGGCCTGGGTCATCTCGTCGCGCGCGAACCGCAGGGCCCGGATCGCGTTGGTGGGCCACGATCGCGGCGGCGACGGCGCCACCGATGGTCCACAGCAGAGTTCTCGCGTAGGCGACATCGGCGGGAGGGGTCGTCGCCGACCCGGCCCAGGGCGGCCGCCATGGAGATCGTGTACGCGCCGCCGGAGACTGTGATCATCACCCAGGCGCGCTTTTCCTCGAAGGCCATGCCCGCTCCTCATGTAAAGCAAGGCTGACATCAACTAATGTAAAGCGACTGAGACACCGTGTCAAACTTTATTTACACGCATGGTCGGCGACGCCATGGCGTCCGGCGCGGCAACTGTCCTCGCCGGTGTCCACCAGTGGGAAGGAGCAGCAGGACCGATCTCAGCAGGTTCCCGGGCGGGGCTTCGGGCCACCGGAATCCTTCTCCGCGGAAGGTCGCCGCGCCTCGGTCAGCAGGCGCAGCTCTTCACGGACGATTGTGCGGATGCCCTGCGGGTGAAGTTGCGGGAGTAGGCCGCCGTCTGCAGCGTCAGACCGTCCATGAACACATGGAGCCGCGCTGCCTGCCGTTCCATGCCGGCATCGGCGAACTCCTTTCCGATCTCGGGCGACGGCGTGTCGTGACAGGAGGCGACCGCGAGGCGGCAGATGTGGCGTTCGCCCGCCCATCCGGTGCCGCGCAGCTCCGCCAGGGACTCATCGACGCGCGAGCGCACCCGACACGCCAGCCACACGTCGACTTCGACGCGGCGGTCCTCGTCCAGCGGAAGGAGCTCTTCGAGCATGAGCTGGGCACGCTCCAGGCCCGGCAGGTCGGCGTGCAGATGTCCGGCGATGCGCGCGGCGGCGCTTCTGCCGATCGCGTGCGCGGCGAAGGCGAGCAGACCGCGCTGGTTGTCGAATCTGTCCCTGCAGGGGAGCGGGGAGTGTCCTGCGAAAGTTCAGCCCGAATACCGCGAAAGTTGCGAATCCCCCGGCGGGTTACCGCGAGAAGGAACCCATGATTACCGCCTCAGCTTGACGACCTTTACCGGCATCGCTCATAGCGTGAGGACGGTGTTCGGCAGCAAGGGGAAAGCCATCACCTACCGCACGAAATCCCGTGACAGGGCTCAGGGGGCGAGGAGAAGTGAACCTCATCGTTGGGGACAGGCCAAGGACGGACCGAAGCCGCACTGCGCAGCTCAGCGGCCATGTTGACGACGGGGTGCGGTGGCTGCATGGCTGTGCACGGCGGCCCGGCATGATCGGATAGCGGCACTCGAATCACACTGCCCGCGCGGCCGATGACCGGCTCGCCGGGTGGTTGCCCGGCTCAGGGTATCGGGTTTAGCGGACAGAACCTGGATGTGCGGTTATCGCCGCTGCGGGCTGCACCGTCGGCAGGTACGTGCCCTGTCCCCCATGAACAGACGGTACGGCCCGATCCGGCCGCTCGCCTCGTTGTGCCGGCCTCTCCGGGCCGTGCCTCGAGGCAGAGGGCGGGAATCAGCCCTCACGGCCGGTGCGCGAGGGCTCCTCCACCGAACGCTGAACAGCGCTGGACTGTCCCACGTCCAGGACGACGAACTGAGAGGAAGCACGATGAGACACCTTCGCACCACTATGGTTGCCGGCGCGCTCGCCACGGGCCTTTTCATCCCGACGGCGGCCTATGCGGTCGGCTCCGAGCCCACGCCGACACCCACGTCGGCCGAGGCGGTCTCCGACGCCCAAGATCCTTCTCCCCTGTCGGAGGTGGAAGGTCCCCTGGAGACTGACGCAGGCGAGGTATCGGCTCAGGCCCGCTGGTCCACCATCTGGTACGGCAACAAGAACACCAAGAAGCTGGTCAGCGCCACCCGGTCGGACAGGACCAAGATCCTGCAGATCGTGGTTCAATGCTGGAACGGCGGTGACGGCACGCGGGCGAAAGCGTACTTCCAGTTCAAGCGCGCCGGCATCTGGCTGACCGCGGGTGGGAGCAGCAGCGGTTACTGCGTCGGCGGGAAGATGTACCACCGAATCAGGATCAACAACGGCCGGCCGGGTCAGTTCCGTGCCGTCGTTTCCCTCAGCCCCAAGTCCCACACGATCAACATGTGGGTGCAGAAGTACGCCTGATCCAAGCCGCTGCGGGGGATGGAAAGCTGTCCTGCCAGCCAGGTGATCGGACAGCTGGGCGCGGACCGGCTACAGCCGGTCCGCGCCCAGGTCGACCAGGAGTGCCCGCCTCTCAGGGTGGAGCTCGCCCCCGCGCGGCGGTGGCCGCCCTGGGCGACTCCATACCGCCGGAGCCGCCGCTGGACGAGGCGTATTTCGCACGGATGCTTGAGGGGACCGCGCGCCGCGGCCGGATTCCCGCTAGTCCCCGGCCATCACGGTGAAGGTGAACCCGGCGCTCGTCGGACGGCGCAGCGGGATGTCGCACTTGATCCGGCGCAGCACCTCGTTCCTGCTGAGGCCGAGCCCCTGCGCGATGAGCCGCTCCGGGCGCACCGGTACCGGATCCTCGAAGACGACATCCACGTGGACCGGCCACGCCTCGTCGGACCGTACCGACGGGGTGTCCAGCCGCCAGGCCCCCTCCCAGTCCAGGGTGAAGCGGTTGCGCCGGGCGAGGAGCGGATCCAACAGCTTGGACGCCACCAGCCCCGGATCGTCGGCGTGGTAGCCGTCGAGCTCGGCCGGATCGAAGGATCTGACCGGAGCCCGCTCGTGCACGGTGAGCTTGCTCGTCCGGTCGCAGGACACGCAGCGGACCAGCAGCCACACGTCCAGCAGCTTGCCGTTGGCATTGACGCGGAACCTGCCCTCGCCGGTGGTGGCCGACTCCGACCGACAGTCCACGCACCGCAACGACAGCAGAGGCAGCCTGGTCCGACGAACGACCCAGGGCAGCACAGTATGAGGTTGTGAAGACATGATCTCTCTAGACCTGACACGAGGCCGATTGCGCGCGGCCTCGAACGCTGTATGACCGGGCGCACACGGGCAGCCCGGCGGAGCCGACGGGAGGGTCGGCTTGAAGGTGAGCGGAAGAAGGCGTCAGGTCTAAAGAGCAGGCGGGGTCACGCGGTTTTGTCCTCTGTCCTCACTGCAACGGGGCCGTGGGCAACCTATGGGAACGCGGAAGGGAGGCTCAAACGGTTTTCCGGCGGGCGATGGTCCCTGTCGCTTGAGTTCACGCCGAGCAGGTCGCCGTCGTCGACCGAGTCTTCGGGCAGCACCGCCAGCTGCCGCCCGCATCGGAGCGCTGGATGAGGCAACGCACCACGTGCCGACCCGCTATCGCCACCGGCCGATCGGTCGCTGCTGAAGGGCCGACGCCTGGAGGCCAGGCCTACGCGGCCCGATACTTCCGGAGCGCCGGGGAGAGGCGAGGCGGCCCCGAAGCTTCGGATACCGACCGAGCCGTATCCGTTTTCGCCCGATCTCCGGGAGTCCAGGTTGCGGAAACCCCGGTTCCTGCGGGTTCGGAAGGACACGGACGCGATCGGCCATCCACATTAGCTCGTGCTCCATGGGTGGATTGACCCGCGCGGACAGGTCGCGGGCTTCTTGCAGCGATCGGAAGCCGACGCCGTGGCGCGGCGGCGCAGGCAGTCCAGCGCCTTGCGAGCTCGGCGCGGTCGGTGAAGATCCGGATGCAGCCGGCCTCGGTCAGCTGGGTGGTCGTCGAGCTCTTTTCGGGGAGCGCTGTTCCTGGTCACGAATCGAGAAGCGCCTGCACGATGAGCTGCAGGATGAAGAGAAGCAGCGAAAAGGCAAGTCCGCCGGACAGGCCCGCCCAGAACAGTGCTCGATCCGCGTCGGCCTTGAGCGGGATCGACACGAGCAGGGCCGTCATGGGCTTCTCGCAAGTCAGCCAGCGAAGCCCGGGCCCGTCGAGCGGCGGAGCCGCGGCTTCCAGCCGGTCGACGGGCCCCAGAGGCCCCAGGTCCACGGTGCACTCGGCGTCGGCGGAATACGTCGTCCCCAGCCCATGGGGCGAACCGCTGTCGAAGTCCCGGACCATGGCGGAAAAGTCCTCCCGGTCACCGGTCCGCACCGCGAGCGAGGGGATGGCGAGGGCCGTCCAACTGCCCTGCTGTATCACGGTCGGCCCGGCCAGAGGCCATCCGACGCTTCCGTACAGCCGACCGGGGTCCTGACCGTCCGCGGAGCGTCCAGGACAGGCCGATCCGCGAACCAGCAGTTCCTCTGCGGTGCGGCGCCAGGTGTTGCCCTCGATGACGACGCCCTGATCAATGAGCCGTGGCTCGGGAGACGCCAACCGCGCGGAGCCGTACAGGCTGACCACGTAGGGAACGCAGGCGGATCTCCACACGCGTGGGTGTATCTGCAGGAAGAGCCTCATGCTGTAGCGGTCAGGGGTCAGGTTCATCTGGGCGACGACCGCTTTGGGCTCGACGCCCTGGACGTCGGGAGGCACGTACACCGTTACGGAGCCTTCGGACGTCAGCCGGGGCGGTTGCACGGTCGCGATGGCGTACTGACCCCACGCGATGCATCCCATGCCGATGCTTACCGCGAGCAACGGGACCCCGACGCCGATCAATAGCCCGGACCTGCGGATCCGAGACGCCACGGTCGTCGGCTGCGCCGGCGGAGAGTCGTCGACGACGGGTGGCGCGCATGGCTCGCTCGGCGGTGAAGCGAACCGGAACCGCCGGATCATGGCGAACACCGCTACGGCGACGGCGAGGAGCCACACTCCCAGCCGGCTGCGGCCGACGCGTTTCCGCACTTCCTCATCATAGATACGGCAAACAGTCACCGGCCGGTCTCTTCACAGAAGACGGGGGCACCTCAGAATCCCGGCGGTCACGGACCTGCGTGTGGAACCCCGGCAGCCGAGGCCCTGCACCTGCGCCTGTTCGCCCCGGCTCACCTGCCGGGGCCCTGAAATCGCCCGGGACGCACACCGTGCAGCCGGTGCCGCTCACTCGAAGTTCCACCTCAGGGTGAGGAGAAGGCCGCGCTGAAGCCTGCGTCGCAGACCCGAAACTTTTGATCTTGGAGGGGGCGGATCGCCCGGCGCTGCCGGGTGCGTAACGTGGCTGGTAGGCGAGGGTACGAACCCAGGTGTACAAAGGGCCGACAAGGGGCCGGATTCGCGGGGGAGATGAGACCATGCCGGCGACAGATCGCATCCAGGACACGCGGCGGCTGCGGGTGCTGCACGCCACCGGCCTGATGGAGGCGAGCGAGGTGCCGCTGCTGGATCGGGTGACCCGGCTGGCGACCCAGTGGCTGCGGGCGCCGGTGGCGATGGTCTCGCTGATCGACGTCGACCGCCAGGTCGTGGTCAGCGCGGCCGGGCCCGCCGACCGGCGGCAGGCAGGGCACAGTCCTTTGTCGCAGTCGATGTGCCAGCGCATCGTGGTCGACGATGCGCCGCTGACCGTGGCGGACGCGCGGGCCGATGCGCGCTGGCGCGCGGTCGAGGCCGTCTCCGGCGGGCAGCCGGCGGCCTATGCCGGAGTGCCTCTGCGGTCCGGCGGCGGTCAGGTGCTGGGCGTGCTGTGCGTGATCGATGATCAGCCCCGGCAGTGGAGCACCGAGCAGCTGGGCACGCTGGGGGATCTGGCCGCGATGGTGGAGGCGGAGATCGAGGCGCGGCTGGCCCGAGCGCAGGCGGTGCTGGACCGGGTGCCGGAGGCGGTGATCTCCTTCGACGTCTCCGGGGCGGTGACGGCGTGGAACGCCGCGGCCGAGCATCTGTTCGGCTGGTCGGCCGCCGAGGCCGCCGGCTGTCAGGCCGGTGCGCTGATCAGCCCGCAGCGGCTGCGTTCGGACTGGGAGCAGATACAACGCCGGGTGCGGGAGGAGAGCGGGTCGTCTCCGCTCGGGCAGCGGCTGGAGCTGACCGCGGTCGATCGGTCCGGGCGGGAGTTCCCCGCCGAGATGATCGTGCAGGTCGACGCCGAGCAGGACGGGTCGCTGTGTCATGCGGTGCTGCACGACATCACCGCCCAGCGCCGCATGCAGGTTTTGCGTGAAGCGCATCACGCCGTGGTACGGGTGCTGGCCGAGGCCGGCTCCAGTCAGGAGGCCGCCGCCGGCGTGCTGGCCGCCATCACCGGCGCGCTGGGCTGGACCTGCGGCGAGTACTGGCAGGTCCAGCCCAGCCGAAGCGGCATCACCCGCACCGCCTCCTGGCATCGGCCCGGGCGGGACGTGTCGGCCTTCACCAGCTGCGAGCCGCTCACCTTCGCCCGCCGCCAGGGGCTGGCCGGGCTGGTGTGGGACAGCGGCCGCGTGATGTGGGTGGAGGACCTGGCCACCGATCCCCGCAATTTCACCCGCAAGCCCCAGGCGATGCGCGCGGGCCTGCACGCGGCCATCGGCCTGCCGATCCACAGCGGTGACCAGGTGCACGGCGTGCTGGCCTTCTTCACCGACACCGCCCAAGAGGCCGACGAGGACCTGGTCGCCCTGCTGGACAGCATCTGCGCGCATGTGGGCCGCTACATGGAACGCCGCCGCGCCGAGGAACTCGCGCTGGAGCTGGCCGAAAGCCGCCGCCGGTTCGAGCGGATCATCGCCCAGCTCGACGATGATGTGTGGACCACCGAGATCGGGCCGGACGGCTCAAGCCGGACCCTGGTCAGCCCGAACCTGAGCAAGCTGCTCGGCGGCCCGATCCCCGCCGGCGTCGATCCGTCCGAGCTCGTCATGCGCCAGGTCCATCCTGACGACCGCTCGACCATGGCCGCCTTCCAGGCCGCCACCGCCTCGGGCGGGAAGGCTGAGGCCGAATACCGTCTCATCGGCCTGGACGGCGTCACCCGCTGGATCTGGATGCGCGGCATGTCGCGCCGCGAGGGCGACCGGCTGCTGGTCGACGGCATCTCCACCGACATCACCGAGCGCCGCCGGCTGGCCGAGCAGCGTGAGTACCTGCTGGCCCAAGAACAGCAGCAGGTGCGGCGGCTGCGCCAGCTGGACGCGATGAAGGACGAGCTGATGGCGATGGTCACCCACGAACTGCGCAACCCCATCGGCGCCATCCGCGGCTACGCCGAACTGCTGCTGGACAATGAGGCCCTGAGCGGCGAGCAGCGCTCCTTCGCCGACGTCATCGACCGCAAGAGCACCCACCTGCAGCGCCTGGTCGACGACCTGCTGGACCTGGCCCGCCTGAAGGCCGGCGGCATCGGCATCGATCCGCGACTGGTCGCGCTGACCGGCCTGCTGCGTGAGGCCGTCGACGACCACCGGCCCGCGGCCGCGGCCAAACAGCTGACCATCAGCGCCGAGCTGACCCCGGCCTTGCGGGTGCACGCCGATCCGGTACGGATCCGTCAGCTGGCCGACAACCTGCTGTCGAATGCGATCAAATACACGCCCTCAGGAGGAACCGTCACCATCACCCTCGCCGCCGCCGGCGACGCCTGCGTGGGAGAGGCGGTCGTGCTCACGGTCGCCGACACCGGCATCGGCATCCCGCCCGAGCAGTACGACCGGTTGTTCTCGCGGTTCTTCCGCGCCTCCACCGCGAAAGACGCCGGCATCAAGGGCACCGGTCTCGGTTTGGCCATCACCAAGGCCATCGTGGAAGCACACGGCGGCACCATCACCGCCGCGCCCCGCGACGGCGGCGGCACCGTCTTCACCGTGTGCCTGCCGATCGATTCACCACCGCCCGAGGCGGCTTGACCGACCTGAGCGGCGGCAGGTGAGCCGAACCGGGTCCAGGCCGCCGACGTCACCCATGTGCCGGCCCGGCAGGGCTTCGTCTACCTCGCCGTGGTCTTGGACGTGCGCTCCCGGCGCATCGTCGGCTGGGCGATGGCCGAGCACATGCGCATCGACCCGGTTACGGAGTGGCCGCAGGCTGGCAGGTGTCGGCCAGCCGCTGGGTCAGCCGGGCGGAGAACGCGCCGTCGTCGGTCAGGCGCTGGCGCAGCTGCGCGGCCTGGTCCTCGGTCAGGCCCGCCGGGTAGTCGGGGGCGGCGGCATACGCCTCGGCCATCGCCGCCGGATCGGTGTAGACGGTCGACTGCACCGTGCACAGGTGCGCGGCGGTGACCGACAGGAAGAGCTCCTCGGGCGTCTGCGCGACGGCCGGACCGGCCGGAGCCGTGGCGGCGACCGGCTCGGCCGGCACGGTGCTGGGTGCGACCGGTGCGGCGGCGGCCTGCCGGCCGACCGTGCCGAAGGAGGTGAGCAGGTGGAGGGTGATGGTGGTCGCGGCGACAATGATCGGCACAGCGATGATCAGGGCTACGGTACGGCTTTTCACGTCGGCGGTCTCCTGCGGTGATCGATGCGGGGCGAAGGGATCCGGGCGGCCGGGCCCCGGGGCTACGGGGCCCGGCTCGGCGGATGGGCGTTACTGAACGGTGACGGTGAGTTCGCCGTCGTAGCTGCCGCCGGTGTAGGTGACGTGCACCGGCACGGCGTAGGTGCCGGCGGCCAGGCCGGAGGCGTCCAGGCGAACCGCGGCGAAGTCCTCCCGGGCCACCGCCAGCGCGTTGCCGGTGTGCAGGCCGGCCGAGGTCTTCTCGTCCGGGTAGATGACCTCCAGGCCCCGCGGCGCGGTCAGGGTGAGGCGGAAGTCGTCCACGCCCACCTCGCGGCCCTCAAAGGCGATCTTTACCCAGGCCGGGGCGTCCTTGGTGACGGTGACGGCGCTGGTCTTCTGCACCACCGCCGCGCCGGAGGCCGAGCCGATGGGCAGCGTCGCGGTGAGGCTCTGGCTGCCCTTGGGGCCCTTGCAGTCGAACTTCTGCGTGATGCCGGCGTCGTCTTTCTTGGCCTGGCCGGGAGGCAGCTGGGTGTAGGAGATGTTCAGGGTGACCCTCACCGGCCCGGAGGCGCCGGCAGGGACGGCGAGGTTGAGCGCGGTGAAGTCCATGGCGTCGGTCAGCAGCGCGGAGCTGTCGTACAGCGAGGTGTAGGTGGCGGTGTTGGCCGGGTAGCCGACGGTCAGTCCCGGCGCGGTGGCGGTGACCTTCACATCACACACATCGGTGGTGGCCTTCCACATGGCGCTGACCCAGCCTTGCTGGCCGGGCAGCATCGCCGCCAGGGTCGGCACGACCAATTGCAGGCCGTCATCCTTGACCGCGGCCTGGGCACTGAGAGCGGGGACGGCGACCAGGGCCGCGGTGGTGGCGCCGGCGGCCAGCGCGGCGGCCAGACGAGAGGGGGAACGCATGAGGGTTGTCCGTTTCTTCCATGAACTCCGACCTCCCTTCATCGGCAGGCCCAGACGGCAGGTGAGACGAACCGTCGGAGTTGTGGCCGGACGGGATACCGGTCGGCGCTCTTCCCTCTGGCCGGTGCCCAGTCCACCGAATGGGCGTGGCAGGACCAGTGCCTCACCGGTGCCGGACGGTTGCCGTCGGCGGCTTCGGTCCGATCATGTTCTGGCTGTTTGCGGGTGCGCTCAACCGAGTGGAATGCGCGGGGATGCGGCCGTCCGGTCCAGCCGGACTATCGCTGGATCCTCATCCGCTGGGTCACGGCAGGTTGAGAGCCGGGCCGGTCACGGCCGGGCAGCCGGCCCCCGGCCCTCGGCCGCCTTGAGCCGAAGGCCCGACCGCTCCTGGAAGGACGCGAGCGCATCGGGCGCCGTCGCTCCGACACGTACCGTCGAGGTGATGAAGGAGTAACTGGCCAGGGTCCGGGTCGGCCGGTCGAGGAAGCTCAGCCAGTCGCCGCCCCGGCAGGCTTCCCGCGAGCCGACGTAGCCGAGCAGTGACTCGACGGTCTCCAACTGCCCTTTCCGCAGCCGGCAGGTGGCCTGGTACGGCAGCGACATCACGGCCTGCCGGCAGGCGACGTTGATCAGAAAAGCCGACAGCGAGCGGGACTCGCTGAACCACTTCTCCCCGGGTCCGGTCCGGCCGTGGACGCGCGGGTCGGGCCTGTCGTCGTCGTCCGGGTGCGTGCTCCACTGCGCGGGCCACTGGTTCTCCCCGCAGAAGATCAGCCACCCGCCCTCGACCACGAGGCGCTCGGGGGCGCTCATCCGAAGGGTGTGCTGGTGCCCGTCGGCCCCCATCATCTCCGCGTGCAGCCCGGCCACTGCGTAGTAGGCGCGCAAGGCGTCCGGCAGGCCGATCCCGAGGCGGTCCTCAGCCGCGGCGATCTCGGTGCCGGTACACCCGTTCTCCGGCGTCCACTCGCCGTACGCGGTCGCCATGACGTCTTGGAGCAACTCCTCGATCATACTGTGTCCCACCGTTCGATCCGCCGTCCGCGACGGGCTGCGTCCTGCCGACGGCGATCATAGAGCGCGGACCCGTGAGCGAGATCGTGATGGAGTCCGGGGACGCCCATACGATCGCCGAGGCACGGCACCGGTGACTGTTCGCCCGCTCCGGTGCGCTCGACCGGCAGCAGGAACACGCGTCCGGTGTCCGGATCGGCCGTTCTCCCGGTGCGGACCCTCACCGAGAAGGAGTCCGGGGCTCGTCTTCGTCGTCGATCAGCAGGAACCCGGGCCGGTTCTCGCGCCACTCGGGCACATCCATCGAATTGAGCACGGAGATCAGTTTCTTTTCCTCGTAGATGAAGTGCGTCTGCATGACCGCCGACAGCGCCTCCACCTCCTCGCGCACCTTGGAGGCCGTGGCCGGGTCCGGCTTCTCCGGGAGGGAGTCGAGCAGTTTCTGTAGATTCCCCAGCAGCCAGTCCAGCTGGTTGTGGTCCGTGCGCAGGTCGGAGAGCACCTTGCGCAGCTCAGGGAACTCCTCGGCGATCGCCGGGAACGCGTCTTTGTCCTCGCCGGTGTGGTGGCGCGTCAACGCCGTGCAGAAGGAGAGGCAGTGGGCACGCAGGTCCCGTGGCGGAAGCCCCCTGCCGTCGAAGTAGTCGTCGATGCTGTCCTGGAGGTCTTCCAGCATCTCGCGGAGCCAGATATGCACTTCGAGCAACTGCGTGCCCAGGGCGGTGAGGCGGCTGCCCGCCTCGGAACGTGCATTCATGCTCTTCCTTCGGGTGGGGTACTCGGCCCAGTGTCCCCCAAGCCCCGGTGGCGCAGCGAATTCCGGTCGATCCGCAGCGGTGCTCCATCTGCGGATCAGCCGTCCGGGGTCTGGTGGATGGCTGCGGTAGGGCTGGAGACGCCCATGCATGATCTCGTGGACGAGCTGCGGAGATCAAGGAGGCGGTCCGGCACGGGCGCGGACCCGGCGGCCACGCGGCGTCGCTGCAGTGCCGCCTGCGCCGCCCCGCCAAGACCGCCGCCTACCGCACCCGCCGCCGGGGCTGACCGGCGCAGGCCGGTCCGGCCCGGTCAGGTCTGGCAGAGCTGGCCGCGCAGGGTCTCGCCGACCCAGCCGTCCCAGCGCTCGCGCGACCAGCCGCGCTCACGGACGAACAGGAGGTACAGCTCCGGGCTGAGCAGCCCGTACAGCAGATCGGCGACCTCCTCCACCGGCATATCCGCCCGTGCGCCCGGCTTGCCGACCAGTGCCTTGGCCGCCTCCTGCTGGACGACGTAACGCGGATCGACATCGTGCGGCCACAAGGCGGCGACTTCGGGATCGCTCGCGGCCGCCGCCTCCAAGACCTGTCCGATCGGCGCGACCCGCTGCAGGATCGCGCTCGTGCCCGTAACGTAGGCGCGCAACATGTCCTGGGCGGTGTCGGCGGCCAGGGCCGCTCGGTACCACGGCCGGTCCATCGTGGACACCGGTTCGTCGTCACCGGCGATCGTCACGTCGACCAGTTCCTTCAGCAGGGCGCGCTTGTTTCCGAAGACGAAGTAGATCGTCTGCACCGCGACTCCGGCCTTGTCGGCGACGTCCTGGAGATTCGTCGCGCCATAGCCGTCCCGCACGAACAGCTCGAGTGCCGCCTGCAGGATGCGCCGGCGCGTCTCCTTCGCCTTCTGCGTTCGTTTGCTCGGCTGCTTGACATCACTCATGGCTAGAGTCTATCTCTAGATTCATTCACTAGAAGTCAACTCTAGAGAGAAGGTCTAGCAATGACGGTCATCAGTGTCACCCGCTTCCAGGCCGATCCCGCCGACGCCGCCCAGGTTCGAGCCCGGCACGCGGCCCTGGTCTCGGCGACCAGAGCCGCTCTGCCGGGCCTCACCGAGGCGCGCCTCGGCCGGCTCGACGACGAGACATGGGTCGGCGTCTGGCGTTGGGATTCGGCCGCCAGCCTGGCCGCGGCCCGCCAGACGCTGCCCGGCACCACCGTGGCCGCCGCGGCGTTCGCGGTGGCCCGGGAGGTCACCGCTGACGACATCGAGGTTCTCGACGAGCTCTGATCACCGGCCCCGGCCCCGCAAGCCGGGGCCGGGGTTCCCCGAATCAAGGAGACGACGTGATCGAGATCGAAGCGTTGGCCGAGGTGTACGGTTCTCAGAACCCCGTGCGGACGGCGTTCCGAGAACCCGGTTGCGCAAGAGGTTCTGAGAACGAAACTCAGAAACGAACCGGACGTCCGGCGGGCGGTGACCGGATCTCGCAGAACCGGTCATTCCCGCGAACCGCACGAGCTACATCCGGGTCCGCGCGTACGCCTGCAGTGCGTCCCGGACGAACGTCGCCCCCGCGGCGTCGTCGTACATGCCGGCGAAGCGGGGGTCGTCGACGTACATGTCTCCCAGGCATCTCACCATCTCGATCGAGCGCTCCCGGTCGCCCTCGGCCGTGGGGGTGCCCGGGATCTGGCCCAGCCACCGGACGTGCCGGGCAGCCAGTGACCGGGCGTGTTCCGATGTCGGGGAAACCCCGGCCTTCGCTGCGGCGACCCATGCGGCGACGAGGTCTTCGGCGGCCTGCTTCCAGGCCCGCTGCTGGTCGAGGGTCTTGCCGTGCCACCAGTCGTTGCTCACTTGGAACGCGCGCTCGCCCCAGCGTGAGATCACCTCGTCCTTGTAGCGGTCGTTGAACCCCGCCAACATGACGTCCATCCGCGGTTCCGCCCCCGCCTGCAGGGCCTCGAGCGTGTGACGCACAGACCGGATCTGCCGTTCGATGCGGTCCCGTTCCTCTTCCAGCGCGGCGATGTGGGCGCGGAGCCCGTCGCACGGGTCCACTTCGTCGGCCAGGACCCCGGCGATGGCCGGCAAGCCCATGCCGAGCCGGCGCATGAGCAGGATCCGCTGGAGCCGGGCGACCGCTGTGGAGTCGTAGTAGCGGTACCCGTTCGCGCCGACCCGGGACGGGGCCAGGAGCCCGACGCGGTCGTAGTGACGCAGCGCGCGGCTGGTGATGCCGGCCCTCGCCGCGAGCTCCTGGATCGTCCACTCCATCGTCCCAGTGTCACCCGCGTCGGAGCGTGGTTGCGATGACCTCCGAGCTGTCGGCGTGCAGGGCCTGCGCCGCCGTCTGCCCGGTCGCCGCCAGGTAGGCGTCGGCCAGCCGGTTGCCCGCGGCGTACCCGGCGCCCATCGGCAGCCCCACCGGCGTGAGGCCGAAGCGCTCGGCGCTGGGGTCGCCGTGCACCCAGGCAGTGAAGTTCTGCATGCCTGTCACGTCGAGCCCGGTGAGCACCTTGGCGACGACCTCGTCGTCGTGCAGGTGCGGCACGCCGATGCGGGTGGGGCCGAGCCCGTCGCCGTAGAGCTGGCGGGCGAAGGCGTCGGCCAGGCCCTCGGAGACGATGTGATCGCCGACCGTGACGGTCATCGGGTCCCACACAACCCCGCCCGGGCCGAACCGCAGGTTGTGGTGCAGTTCGTGCACGGCGGTGGCCTCCAGCCGCTCCACGTTCTCGGGGAAGGGCCAGAACGTGATGGCGATGTGGCCCGAGATGCCGCCGAACCCGGTCACTCCCTGGCAGGGCCCCATGAAGTGCTCGTCACCGGGATCGCCGAGCACGAACAGCACGGTGATGTCCGGGGCCTCCAGCCCCGGCCTCGCCTCCAGCAGTACGGCGAGAGCGTCGTCGAGGGCGCGTTGCATCCGCTCCCAGGCTCCGGCCGCCGCCAGGGTTTCGAGCGCGTCGAGGCAACGCTCCTCGTCGCGGTCGACGGGGAACCCGGACGCTTGGAGGTGCATGGCCACCAGGTCGACCTCGCCGGGGTGGTGGCGGTACATGCCCCTGTTGGCCTCCAGCATCGAACGCAGCAGGTCAACGCGGCCCGCGACCGGGGCCAGCAGGATCCGCCTCATGGCGGAGTAGGTGTCAAGAACAGTGATCGACATGGCTCCGATGCTAGAAGTTGACGCAGCGTCAAGGTCAAACCGGCGGCGGCTCGCCTTGCGGGCCGGCCCCGGCGCACCCATGGTCTGCGGGCCGGCATCGCGCGGTGCGCCGACGTTGCGAGACGGCGCACCGGCCAGTGACCGCTCGGCGGATCGGGTGAGTCGCGACGGCTCTCAAGCACGGTCAGGACCGCGTTCACCCGTCCGCCTGGCTCGTCAGCGGTCAGGCTCCCTGGGAGAAGACCTTCCAGACCTGGGAGAGGTTCGGGCCGCCCCACATGCGGGTCAGGCCGAGGAGCTGGTCGTTGGCCTGCAAGTGGGAGGCGATGGACAGGGCGTAGCTGGGGTGGACGACCGAGGCGATGACGTAGCTGTCGGCGCTGGTGTCGACATGTTCGAAGCGCCAGTTCTGGTGCAGGCTGTCGTTGCCCTCACGCAGGGTCACCACCTCGGCGGGGGTGGCGCCGACGGTCAGAGCCCGGCCGTGGGCGGCCGAGCGGATGACGACGGTGCCGTCAGGGTTGCGGCCCAGCGTCCAGCGGTGGCTGGTGGCGTCGGCGAAGGGGTCCTGAGCCCAGGTCTGGACGTGGTTGCCGACGTTGTCGTGGAAGTCGTTGCACATGAAGTAGGTGCCGGTGACGTGGTGGACCATCATCACCGATCCGGTGGGCAGGGCGCTGGCGAGCGGCATGGCTGGCTCCTTTTCCGCGGGGGAAGCGGGGGTGGGGGGTGGCGCCGCAGGCTGCGTCCGTGCGTGCCGGGGCGGCTGGCAGCCGTGAACGGACCGGGCCCGTGTCGTTCGCGGCAGGGCAGATAGGCTTGGAAAAGATAACCGTTTCCTATCTCCATTACTGAAAGTAAATATCCGAACACGGTTTGTCAACACGTGGTCAGGATGAAAGCAGCCACACCCGCGGGGCGCCGCCGCCCCCGTGCGCCCGACACGAACCAGCGGGTCTGTGGGCTGGCGGCTACTTCGTCCTCGGCCCGATGGCGCCGGTGGCCGTCGTCTTCGGCGCGGGGCCGTGACCTGCGGTGCTCCTACTCCGATCCGGGAGGCCCGCTCCCGAGCAGTGCGGCGGCGGTCGTGAGGAGCTCGGCGTCGGTCCCGGCCGAGACGCTCGACGCGATGCCCGACCGGAAGAGGGCGGCGCCCTCGATCAGCATGACGAACGTCTCGGCGCGGGCCTGGCAGACCTGCGGCGTGAGGACGGGATCCCGCTGCTGCACGAAGGCGGCCACATGTCCCACGTAGTCGCGGTAGAAGGCGCGTACGGCGCCGGCCGCGGAGGCGTCGTGCGCGGCCAGGGCCCAGACCTCGGTGAACAGGCGGACGAGCCGGTCGTCCTGTTGCTGGGTGAGCAAGACCTGGATCAGCTGCACGGGCTCGTGGGACCGGACGCCGATCGCGTCCTGCGGGCCCATGAGGTCGGCCACCTGCCGCAGTGAGCGTTCCAGGACGCGGTTCAGCACCGCGTGGATCAGCTCGCCGCGGGTGGGGAAGTAGTGCTGCAGGTGCCCCAGGCGCACACCCGCCGCGGTGGCGACCGCGCGCAGGGACAGTTCGGCGTTTCCCCTGGTCACCAGGATGTGCTCGGTGACGTCGAGCAGGTTCTGCCGTCGGTTGTCTCCCTTGGCGGTCGACGCGGGGGAGGAGCGGTTCGCCAGCGGGCCCGGTCCGGCCGTCGTCATGCGGCTCGCTCCGCCGGCACGGGGGTGCCCTCGGTGACCGACACCCCCACGGACTCCAGGAAGGCGGGGACGTCCTGCGGGCGCGGGGTCATCTCCGGGAACACGAGCCCCCGCGGCGGGACGGCGCCGTCGGCGCCCAGGATCCTGCGCAGCGCCATCAGCGCCCCGACCGCCGTCAGGTGCGCCTGCCCGAAGGGGTCGGTGACGGTCGCCGCACGGGTTCCGGCCGGGCCGGTGACGTCGATCCGGAGCTGCGCGATCCCGCCCTCGCCGGCGGAGTGCAGCAGGGAACGGCGGAGCGACGTCCAGCGCTCGCCGCGTCCCCATCGGAAGAACCCCGACCGCTTGACGGCCAGGAGCGCCGAGGTCATGGCGGGGGAGCTGAAACCGATCCGGGTGGCCGCCGTGCTCACGCCGAGGGCGATCGGCAGGGTGAACTGTTCCGGTGTGTCGATCCGTGCCACCCGGGTGCGCGAGGAACCGATCGTGACGGTGCGGGTGTCGGTGAGCGGCGTGATCAGGCGCCGCCGCCCGGCTTCCACGATCTCGTACTCCAGGCCGAGCCGGTCCATGAACTCCACGGAGTCGGCTCCCGCCCGGTCCTTCAGATCCCAGCGCACCGCGATCTCGACCGTGTCGGCTCCGCCGGTCCGGGTGGCCAGTGCCGAGGCCATCAGGGGACTGACGCCGCCCATCCAGCTCGACGAGAGCAGTACGGGCGCGTCCGGGCGCAGCGTCGCGGCCACGGTCGCCGCCCGTTGCAGGCGGGCGGTCCACCGGGTGACGTCGGCGTAGGGGACCCCGGCCCGTACGGCGGCGCGCAGCACCCGGTCGTCGGGGTCGTTCACGACGCCGACGACGGCACGGATCCTCGCCGAGAACGGGGCGGGGTCGGACAGGTCCCAGCGGCGGACCGTCGCGCCGACCTCCCGCGCCAGGGCTTCGCCGCGCTCCGTCGTGCGGCCGGTCAGCAGCAGCGGCCAGGAGGGGGCCGCCAGCCTGGCCAGCTCGGCGCCGACCGTGCCGTACCCGCCCACCAGGAGCACGGGGCCCGCGGGATCGAACTGTAGATCGTCCATGGCCCCACTATAGGTCACTTGACCCATAATGTGACCGGTCCGACCCCGCCCCCGGGATGCACGCGCCTCGGTCTGATACGAGAGGGGCCCGCCGTTCGCGCGCAAGACCGTCTGTTGCGATACTCGGCGGCGACATCGCAGAGGGGAACAGGGCGCACATGTCTTTCCAGGCGTACTTGGACAACATCGAGGACAAGACCGGCCTGACTCCCCGTGAGTTCATCGCCCTGGCGGAGGAACGCGGCTTCGACGACCCGTCTACCAAGGCGGGACCGATCGTGGAGTGGCTGAAGCAGGACTATGACCTGGGACGCGGGCACGCGATGGCCCTGGTCCACGTGATCAAGAAGGGTCCGGAGATCGACGCCAAACACGTCGGCAGCTCCGGCTCCCACCGCGATGAATCCGACACACTCTGGCTGGACGGGAAGAACAACCGGCCCTGATGCGGAGAGACTGCCGGCCGGCCGCTACCCGGCTGCCGAAACGGCGTGCGCGCCGTGTTGCGGGACCGGCCGGAAGCTCGCGGCCCGGGATGGAGAGGGCTCACCACGGACCCGGAAAGGACGGTATGGACGCTCCCGTGTACTACCGGCAGCAGCTGGTCGGGTTCATCGAGGACTCGAAGGTGGACAACTTCCGGACCTACGGTCGTTGGCGGCCCGTCGCCTCCGCCTGGACGGCGGTGTTCCTCGAGGCCGTCCGGGCGGAGACGGAACCGGTGGTCGAGTTGTTCGAAACGGGAAAGGCGGCCGGCTACGTGACGGTCCTCGACGACGGAGAGATCGAGGTCGTGACGGTGCCGGCGATTCCGGAGGGCGCGCCGTTGTCGCCCGGCCGGCACTCCGATGGCCGCGATCACCTGCTTGACCCGGGTGAAGATCCGGTTCGGGTCATGTGAGCGAGCCAGGCGCCGCCGGAAGCAGGTGAGCAGTGACGCATCGAAGGCGGTGTCGTGCGGGCCCAGCCCGCAGGCGGCCTCCGGCGGGGCCGCTCAAGGGCGCAGTTCCAGGGAAATGTGCGGGGACAGCGCGCGGAGGAAGTCGAGGGCGTCGAAGATTTCACCGGCGGAGGCGACGCCGACGGTCTTGGTCCGTCCGGTGAGGATGCGGTCGACCGCTTCCACGACGAGGGGGGCGGTGACGGCGTAGATGTCCTGGCCGCCCGCCACGGCGCGCCGTTCGCCGCCGCCGGAGCGCACGACGACGTCGACGAGGAAGGTCTGCGCGGACCGCCCGAGCCGGTCGACCGCGGCCGGCTCGGGCGTGTCCGGGTCCGCCATGTCCCTGGCCGCCTCGATCGCCATGTAGGTGCACACCTCGGGGATGGACAGGTGGCTGGGAACGGTGACGACGTCGGCCATCGTGAACTCCCCGATGACGGCCCGGGTGCCCATCGGGTCAGGGAAGGTCCACTCCAGGGTGGGCGGGGCGTCAGCGCGGTACTCGAGCTGTCCGTTCGCGTAGCGGACGCGCCGGCCGCCCCGCCGTTCGCGGGAGACCGTACCCGCGGTGCGCGTCCCGGCGGTGGGGTGCCAGCCGCTCAGCCCGTACGCGATGTGCGCCTCGTCGGCCGCGCTCCAGTCGCCCATCGCCGCGGTGACCAGCAGGTCGCCGAGGCCGCCGTAGAAGGCCATCGCGGGGACGATCACCGCTCCTGCGGCGCGGGCGCGGTCCGTGAAGTGCGCGAACGTGTCGACGTTGGCCTCGATTTCGGCCGCCACGTCCACGTACGGGATCCCGGCGCGCAGCGCCGCCTCGATCACGGGGGCTGCCGTCGCGGCGAAGGGCCCGGCACAGTTGATCACGGCCGCCGTCCCGGCCAGTGCGCGATCGAGCGAGACCGGATCGTCGACCGACGCCGGCCGGGCCTCGAGTCCGGGATGGGACGCCGCCAACGCCTGCAGCTTGCCGGCGTCGCGGCCGGAGAGAACCGGGACGAACCCGCGCTCCCGCAGTTCTGCCACCACGAACCGCCCGGTGTGCCCGTACGCGCCGAACACCGCCACCGTCTGCCCCGATCCCATCTGCCCCGGTCCCATGGATTCCCTCCTGTGCTCGAATGATCCGCTGCGGACATCCTGGCGGGAACGGGCCGCCGACCGTGAGTGTCCGGAACGCCATGACTCGTACAATTCCGGACATGCGTTCTGTCGCACTGGCCGTCACCGACGGCATGCTGCACTTCGAACTGTCCCTGGCATACGAGGTCTTCGCCGCCGCCCCGGCCGGCGTAACGGTCCCCTGGTACGACGTCACCGTCTGCGGGCCGGCCGCCGTACGGGTCGGCCGGTTCCGGTTGGAGCCCGACCACGGCCTCGGCGAACTCTCGCGCGCCGACACCGTGATCGTCCCCGGATGGGCCGACGTCGACGAGGATCCACCCGCCGACCTGGTCGAGGCGGTGCGCGCGGCTCACGAGGCAGGCGCACGCGTGGCCTCCCTGTGCACGGGCGCGTTCGTGCTGGCCGCCGCCGGCCTGCTGGACGGGCGGCGCGCAACCACACACTGGGCGCACACCGAGGTCCTGGCCGCCCGCTACCCCCGGGTGCAGGTGGACCCGGACGTCCTGTACGTGGACAACGGCAGCCTGCTCACCTCCGCCGGAAAAGCCGCCGCCATGGACCTGTGCCTGCACCTCGTACGCCGCGACCACGGCTCCTCGATCGCCAACACGGTTGCCCGCCGCCTGGTCGTGCCGCCGCACCGGGACGGCGGCCAGGCCCAGTTCGTCACCACCCCGGTGCCGGCCCCGGACAACCACCCGCTCGCCGGCCTGTTCCCCTGGGTGATCGAACGGCTCGACCAGCCGCTGACCGTGACGGATCTGGCCCGCCAGGCGCGGATGAGCTCACGCAACCTGGGCCGCCACTTCAAGTCGGTGACCGGTACCACCCCGCTGCAATGGCTGCTGACTCAGCGGATCCGCCACGCCCAGGAGTTGCTGGAGACCACGAACGACAGCATCGACACCATCGCGGCGACCACCGGCATGGGCACCGCGACGACAATGCGCCGGCACTTCAACCGCACGGTCGGCGTACCCCCGGACGCCTACCGCCGCACCTTCCGCTCAACCATGAGCCCGTAGGCTACGGCCGACGGTCGCGGGATCCGAGCATGCCGGCAGGCACGGCTACCACAACACGCCGAATGGTGAATCGGGCGGAAGCTTTTCTCTCGGGGCCTATCGCAGGGATCGTCCGGCCTCACTGCTCGCCGCAGGGCTGTTCAGGTACGGGGCGCGTCCATGATGACGGCGACGCCGAGGAGGCAAGGACGCCGTCGCGGGCCCCGCCTTGCGTGAGCCGGTCGGCGGCAACGCCGTACGGTTCCCCGGCTGCTGAGAACGTGAAGCCGCCGTCGGCGCCGGCGGTCACCGCCATCACCTCCCCGAGGCCGGCGGGCGGCACCGGTGTCAGACGGGCAGACCGGTGGGGGCGGCTTCCAGCCAGCCGCGCTCACGCGCCGTCGCCTCCACGACACGGGTGAAGGCGGCACCGGCCGGAGGCAGGGCGTCGCGCCGCCAGACCAGTTCCAGGTCGGGGGCGGGCAGGTGGTCGGCGAGCGGGAGCACCACACCATCGGCCGTGGGCAGGGCACCGAGCGAACTCGGTACCAGCGCGAAACCCTTGCCGTCGGCGAGGCCGAGGTGGCGCCAGCCGAGCACCTCGCAGTCGTCCACCTCGAACTCCAGACCGGTACGTGCCAGGGCGGCCAGGAGCGCGCTGCGGTAGTCCGGCGCCACGTCACCGGGGACCAGGCGGAGCCGGCTGCCGTACAGGTCGGACAGGGCCGCCACCGGGCGGCCGGCGAGCGGGTGGGCGGTGCCGACGACCGCGACCAGCGGCTCCCGCCGGACGGTCTGCCGGGCGAGGCCGGGCCGCCGCGGGATCATCCGCCCCAGCACCAGATCGAACCGGCCCGCCCGCAGGCCGGCGTCGAGCTCGCCCGACCACGCCTCGCGCGCCTGAACGGTGACGCCCGGGTACGCCGCCCGCAACGCGGCGAGCAGTTCCGGCACCGTCTCGTGGGCGGCGCTCATGACCATCCCCAGGCGCACCGTGCCGGACTGGCCCTGCCCCGCCGCCCGCACCAGCTCGATCATCGAGTCGGCGTCGGCCAGCAGCCTCCGCGCGGACGCCACGAAGGCCTCGCCCGCCTCGGTGAGCCGGGTCGGGCGGCGGTGGAACAGCGGTACCCCGAGCCGGCGTTCCAGGTCGCGGATCTGCCTGCTCAGCGGAGGCTGGGCCATGCGCAGGCGTTCGGCGGCCCGCTGGAAACCGCCTTCTTCGGCGATCGTGACGACGTACCGCATGAGTCGCAGGTCGATCGACATACCGCCAGGGTATACCGGGATACCCAAAACGATCTTGTTGAGGTGTCGGTCCGGGCGCGAGGCTGGCTGCGATCGACTATCGAAGGGAAACCGTGCGTATCCACCGACTTCTCTCCCTGGCCGTGGCGGCCGTGGTGCTCGCCTCCTCCGCCGGGACCGCATCGGCGACGGCGACGGAGGCGGCGGGGGTGGCGGCCCAGGCCGACCGGCCCGGCGTCTACGTCCTGGCCGGCGACGACGCCTACCCCGAGGGCATCGCCCGCGATCCGAGGACGCCGTACTTCTACGTCGGCAGCGTGACCGACGGACGCATCTACCGCGGCGACGTCCGCTCGCCGCAGACCTCGGTGTGGCTACCCGGCAACGCCGCCGACGGCCGGACCACCGCCGGTGGGATGAAGGTCGACGCCGCCGGCCGCCTCATCGTCGCGGGCGGGGCGACCGGCTTCGTGTGGGTGTACGACACGCGGACCGGCGCCCTGCTGCACCGCTTCGCCACCGCCACGCCGAACTCGATGCTCAACGACGTCGCCGTGGCCGGGAACGGCGACGTCTACGTCACCGACTCGTTCCAGCCGACGATCTACCGCATCGGCGCCGCGGAGCTGCGGGGCGGCAGCGGGGCGACCGCACCGCTGCGGCCCTTCCTCGACCTGCGGGGAACGGACATCGTGTACACCGAGGGCTTCAACCTCAACGGCATCACCGTCACCCCGGACCAGCGATACCTCGTCGTCGCCGACTACAACGACGGAGTGCTGCACCGTGTCGATCTGCGGCGGCGCACCGTCAGGCCGATCGACCTGGGCGGCGCCCTGGTGCGCGGTGACGGCCTGCTCCTCCGCGGCCACACGCTCTACGCGGTCAGCAACGCCGACGGCGACGGCAACACCGTCAACGTGATACGGCTCGATGTCCGCTCCGGCCGGGGCAGACTGCTGGCGCGGGTCACCGATCCGAGGCTGCACGGCCCCTCCACGGCAGCGTTCGACGGCCGCGACCTGCTGGTGGTCAACTTCCAGTACGGAGCCACCAGCCCGGTGCTGCCGTACACAGTGGTGCGGCTGACCCCGGACCGCGGCCGGCTGGGCTGACCGGCGGGGGCGTCACCGGGTTCCGTTCCCCGGAACCCGGTGATGCTTCCCCGGCCACCGATGTCCGATGACGGACGAGCCGAGCATCCGGTAGCAGTGCAGGTGCAGTGCCCGGTGATGGGGTGAGAGCAGGGCGCCGAAGGCAGCCTGGTCGCTGACTCGCGCGCCCGCGAGCAGGACCTGCGGCTCGGCGCCGGTTGTTTCGGCTCCGCCCATGGCCGACAGCCTGAACACGGGCTCCGACAGAACCGGTGGATGAGAAACGGTGCCACGACACGCCGTCGTGCACCGTTCCGTCCGCCGCAGGACACCGCAGCCTGCCCGACCGCGAACTGGATCGTCCAGACGATGAGGGGCAACGTCCCCTGCGGGATGCCCGGCGTGAATGTGAACGGTTCTCCGGCCGGCACCGTATCCATCAGGTCCTGACCCGAACAGGTCCGCTGCGCACCGGGCGGGAGGGCCGTGTCAGGGGCGGCGGCCGGTGAAGTACAGGAACGCCGTCTGCGGATCGGCTCCCGCAGGGGGAGCGGTCTGCGGATGGAACGCCTCGGTCGCCTGGAGGGCGGCGTAGTGGGGGCGCAGCCTCTCGTGGGTTCTGGCGACGGCCTCGCGATCCAGGGTTTCGTCCCCGCCGACGGCGCGGGCGAGGTCCCAGGTGTGGACGAGCAGTTCCAGGGCCCCCACGACGTCGGCGGCCTGCTCGACCGGGACGGGCCCGATCGGGGTGAAGGGCAGGGGTGTGGCGGCCAGGCGCGGATCGGTGAGGATGTCCCGCAGCCCCGTCCGGACTTCGGCGTAGGCGGCGGCCAGGTCGGCGCCGGGCTCGACCGCCGGGGCGCCGGCCATGCCGGACACGCCCACGCCGTGCGAGGGCCGGGGCGCGGTGCCGCGTACGGCCGCGATGATGCCGCGGTGCCCGTTGATGACATGCGTCACGACGTCACGGGCGGTCCATCCCGCGCACGGGCTCGGGCGGTCCCAGCGATCGGCCGGTACGGCCCGCACGCGGGCCAGGAAGTCATCCGCGAGGCGGTCGAACCGGTCGGCGATTCCATACATGTGATGATCCGATCTTTGATGGGGAAAGGGGAAGGGGAAGGGGACGGCCGCCGCCTCCCGACGTGCGGTCCGGCTCTAGAGAGGGGCGAGGATCGCTTCCAGGTCGCGCAACACGGCCGAGCGCCAGCCGCCGCCCATGATCGTGCGGGCCCGCTGCTGCAGCGGGTTGTCCGGGTCGAATCCCTCGTGCAGGAGGAACAAGCGGGTGCCGGTGCCCTCCGGCTGCAGAGTCCAGGTGATCGTCCAACTGGCGTCGCCGCCGGGCTCGGCGTCACGCCAACCGATCTTGAGCATCGTGCCGGTCTCGTAGGCGAGCACCTCGGCCAGGACGGTGCCGGAAAAGCCGGTGGCGGGCATGGGGACGGCCCGCATGGTGTATCGGTGCCCGACCTGGAGCCGGAAGTCGCCGGGCATCAGCCACTGGGCGAGCAGGTCCGGCTCGGTCAGCGCCCGCCACACCGTGGCGGGCGGGTGCGCGAGGAACTGGTCGAGGTGCAGGATGGTCAGGTCGTCGTCGCTCATGACTCGTCGTCGTCCATCCGGTCGAGCAGGTCGCGCAGTCCGGTGAGCTTGTCGCGCCAGAATCGCTCGAAGGGGCTCAGCCACTGCTGCACCTCGTTCAGCGGCACCGCCTGCAGCTGATACAGCCGTTGCCGTCCCACTTTGCGTTCGGTGACCAGCCCGGCCTCCCGCAACACCCGCAGGTGCTCGGAAAAGCTCGGGCGGGCCATCGCGAAGTGTCCGGCCAGTTGCTGCACGGGCTGCGGCCCCTCCTGCCGGAGCAGCCGCAGCACCTCCCGGCGCACCGGACTGGCCAGCGCCGCGAAGACCCGGTCCTCGGAGATCCGTGGGGCGTTGTTCATGCCGGTTCTTAGAAGCCCGCGGGAACCGGCGCGGCCAGGATGAAGCCGTTGCCGTCGGGGTCGCGCAGGGTCGCCTGCCGTCCCCAGGGCAGGTCCACCGGGCCCTCCACCTGGGCCCCGGCCGCGGTCAGCCGGGCGCAGTCGGCCTGCAGGTCGGCGCTTTCCAGCATGATGCCCTGGGCGCTGCCCGGTGCGAACCCCTGGGCGGGGGCGGCCAGGGTGAAGCTGGTCTGCGCCCCGGCGGGCGCCACCTGCAGCCACCGCACCGGTCCCATCTGCCGGTCGGCGACGACTTCGAATCCGAGGGCGGTGACGTAGAAGTCCTTGGCCCGCTCCTGGTCGGAGACGGGCAGGGTGACGAATCGCGCGTGTGTGATGGTCATGCACCCACTATATGTAGGAAATTTCCTACCTGTCATGTCGATCTCGTTCCTGATGCGACCCCATGGTGCGGCGCCGTGCACTGAGCCTCGATCTGTTCAGCTGGTCCCAGTGGTCTCATCGGGGATGAGCTTGGGTGCAGATGCCCGCCGTACACCGGAAGCGGCGTAAGCCATTCCGCCGGTCCTCGCCCGGTCGCGTCCGCGGAGCGGTGTAAATGGCTCGACGAGGCAGGTACCGCGAGGGGATCTTAGGCAGCCTCGATGCCGGGTGCCAAGGCAGGGTCGTCGGTCGAGCGGAGCTGGGCGGGTGGATGCAGCAGGGCCCGGCGGAGGTCTTGCAGGATGCGCAGACCCGTGCTGGTCATGGTGAAGCCGCGCCAGCCCCGAGGGGCGCGATCGAGCACGGCCCATACGATTGAGACGCAGCTGCTCTCGCCGGGGAAGTGGCCGATGGCCTTGACGCGGCGGCGGGTCTCGCCGAAGGTCCGCTCGATGAAGGTGGAGTGCCGCACGCGCTTGTGGTGCTCGATCGGGAAGCGCAGGTAGGTGGTCAGGCTGTGGCGGTCGGTGAGCAGGTACGTGACCGCCGCCGGACAGCGGCCGCCCCAGACCTCGGCGAAGGCGTCGATGCGGGCCTGCGCCCAGTCCACGAGGTGCTGGCCGGGCTTGACGTTCTGGCCCGGTTCAGTGAGGTCGAAGATCTGCCGGTAGGCGGCCTTGACCTCGGCCTGATCGGTGGCGCTGACCTCGGCCGGTACGTGGCGGGCGCGATGAACCAGACACCTTTGGTGCAGTGAGTGCGAGACGCCCTGCTCGGCGGCGCTGATCAGGCCGGGCGCGCCGTCGGAGACGATGAGCAGCGGCGGCTTCAGGCCGCGGGCGGTCAGGTCGGGCAGGAAGTCGTGCCAGGCATCAGTGGATTCGGATCCGGCGGCGGCCAGGCCGACGAAGACCGGTTTACCGGCGGTGGTGATGCCCCAGGTGGCCAAGATCGGCTCGGCCCGGCTGCCGTTGTGCATCCTTTGGCCGGTTCACCACGGCAACCTACGCTCGTTCACTTTTACACCGCATCTCGGACGCGACCGGCCAGCAGACGTAAGGTGTTAGTCATGGTGGCGTCCTACCGAGCGATTCCGGTCTTCGTACTCCACCGGATCCTCCCGGGCATCGCGTTGACCGCATGACGGATATCGCTGAAGGCCGTCTTGCACAGGGAAGAGCATCCCGCCTCGCTTTGCGAGGCGGGATCGGGCATCTAGTGTCCTGAGTCGTTAATTCGATTCAAATATCCGGAGAGTCGTTCGAAGATCTCGTCTGCGGTCTTGGTCCAGACGAAGGGCTTGGGATCGTCATTCCAGGTCGCGATCCAGGCGCGGAAGCGCCAACGCCTGCGAGGAGGTGCGGCGCCGGGCCCGGCGGGTCGGCGTCATACGCTCGTCCTCGGTCAGTACCAGCTCGGCCTTCGGCCGTCCCGTCCTCGCTACCCCGCCGTCATGTCGAATATCAACCAATTTACGCAGCGAATCAGCGACTCAAGACACTAGGCGTGGGCTTCGGCGATCCTGATCCCGCGTACGATTTGGACCTGATCGAGTCGGTTTCCGCCCGGGTCAACTCGGCGGATTGGCGCCACAATGTGCTTGATTTCTGTACCTTCCAGCGGAGGCCTCAGCCCTTGGAAGCCGTCCCCGGGAGTCCCCTTGCTCCCTCTGCTGACGGATCTTGAATACCCTCGCTCCATGCCCTCCGCCAAACACCACCCTTGGGATCAATCATCTATTCCGTCTCGAACTCGGAGACGACGAAGTCCACGACTTCCTTGCCGCAGACTGTCTCCAGGGGCCCGAGCCTGCCGCCGTAGGCGGCCTTGACCGGGGCGAGGTCCTCGAAGGATTCGGTGATGTCGTTGCGGGTGGTCATGATCGCCGCGTACTCGTAGCTGTCCGGGTCGATCTCAGGCTTGGCGCCCACGTCGGTCATCCTGCCCGCGACCTGCTCGGCGGCCAGGGCGAAGGCGGACAGGGCCTGGTTGGCGCGCAGGACGGTCGAGGCGTGCTGGGTGGAGGCTCGGTAGGTCCCCGCGTTCACGTCTCCGACGAGATCCCTGAGCGTGTCGGCCGCCTGGGTGGAGTTGTGCAGGTCGGCGTGGTAGGCGAGCGTGCTGAGCCGGTTGAAGAACTCGTAGAAGGCCAGGACGTGCAGCTCGAACTCGTGTAGGGCGATGGCCGCGAGTACTCCGGCCGAGGTGGCCTTGGCCGAGTTGATCCAGACGTTGACCTGGGCGCTGTGCAGCTTGGCTGCCCATTCGACAAGCCTGGCCGGATCAGGACCCTGGGAGATCATCGTGGCGTACGGCTGGTTCGTGCCCTCTTCGTACAGGGCACAGTAGGTCCAGCCGGACACGTCATCGAGGCCCTGCTGGGGCGGATTGCCCGAGCACTCGAAGTGGACCGAGAACCCGGTCGCCTCCTTGACGGAGGCGACCTTGTCCGCCTCGATGCTGTAGGTCCTCACCACCGTGATGGCCGCCTGGGCGGCGCCGTTGGCCGTGAACGTCATCGTGGCTCCTCTGCGACGGGCACTGATCCTCCGTCCGCGCCCTCGCCCCGGCAACCTGCCGGTGAGCCACAAGAACGTGGCCCCACCACCCACGTCCCAGGGCCGAGGCACTGCCACCAGACGCAGCTTGCGGAGGTCCTGAAGTCGTACGGCTCGGCCACCGACCCGAGCAGATCGACCTGCCGGACGGTCCAGTCCACCTCCGCTTCCGGCAGCGCCCGCTGGACCCGTACGGTCCGCATCAGCTTGTAGGCGTGCTGGCGGACCATTCCCCACCGCTCGGCCACGTAGTCGCTGTATGAGCTGTGGCCGTACAGCTCATACAGCCGCCCGTCGCGGATCTCCGCCAGCGCCCGCCCGGCCGTGGCCACCCAATACCGGTCGAGTTTGCGGGCCGCGGTCTCGACGGCCTCCTTCGCGCCGCCGATTAGGCCCGCGGCCAGGCCCTCGCGTGTGCCGGCGACGATGCGCTCGCGGATGAACTCGGCCAGCGCGGCGAAGACGTGGAAGACCAGCCGCCCGCACGGGGTGGTGGTGTCGAGGTTCTCGTGCAGCGAGGTGAAGCCGATGCGGATCTCACTGGGGCGGGCCGGGCGCTGAGGCGCGGGGGAAAGCCGGTGTGATCGACTCACCGGCCGGGGAGTTGGAGCGGTGCTGTTCCGGCCGGGGGCGGCGCGGCCGCCATGTGGCCAACAGCGCCAAAGCGAGCAGCAGTTCGGCGATGTCGCCTCCGTAGTACATCAGCTCGGCGCCGCCGCGTCGCTGCTCGGCCGGGACCGGCAGGTCGATGAACAGCCCGGCGTACATCAGCTGTGACAGCACGGCGTGGGTGGTGATGGCCGCCCCGAGCACGACCAGCCGGAACGGCACCGAGGGAGGATGCGGGGCCGGGTCCACTCCGGCGATCACCCAGGCGAACAGGTAGCCCGCAGCCAGGAAGTGGACGTGCACCAGGTGGTGCGCCCAGGGCGTGGTGGCGGTCAGCGCGTACAGCGGGGTGGCATACAGCGCGATCAGGCCGCCTGCGGTGAGCAGCAGCGCGGTGACCGGATGGGCGAGCAGACGGGCCGGGCGGCTGCGCAGGGCGCGGCCGAGGCGCCGGCCCCAGGAGGTGGGCAGCGTGCCCAGTAGCAAGGTGATCGGGGCGGCCAGCGCCAGGGCCAGCGGGGCGAGCATGCCGATCAGCAGGTGCTGCAGCATGTGGCCGCGAAAGTCACTTTCGGCGAAGGGCAGCAGATCCGGGCCGGTGGCCCAGGCCAGCAGGGCGCAGCCGGTCAAAAAGGATCTGCTGCGCCGCCGACTCCAGGCCCGCCCGGCGCGGCGGCGCCGGGCGGCCAGCAGCAGGTAGCCGCCGGCCACCGCGGCCAGGGCGGCCACCGGCAGCCACGCGCCCGGCCCGGCGTGCGCGTGGGCGGAGGGCAGGGCGGTCATCGCGCTGGACCGGTCGCGGTGGCCGCCGGCGCCGCGCTGCGCTGCAGCAGGTAGCCGCCGGCCACCAGCAGCGCGCCCAGCGCCAAAAAGCCCAGGTCCCAGGCCAGCTGACCGGGGCCGGTGCGCACATGGTGGATGCCCAGCAGGTGGTGGTCGATGACGCCTTCGACCAGATTGAACAGCCCCCAGCCGACCAGCACCCAGCCCCACAGCACCCGGGAGGCCCAGACGCGGCCGCGGGCATGGGTGACACGGGAGTACAGCAGCGCCAAGCCGGTCAGTACCGCCAGCCAGGTGAAGGTGTGAAACAGCCCGTCCCACAGGGTGTTGATCTGCAGGCCGTGCACGGTGGTGGCCGGATAGGGGGCCAGCCCGATGTTGTCGGTGCCGGTGCTGGTGAGCATGTGGTGCCACTGCAGGATCTGGTGCAGCAGAATGCCGTCGACGAACCCGCCGAGCCCGATGCCCAAGACGATGCCGGGCAGGGCGATGCCGGGCGGGTGCCGGCGTTGCGCGGGCGATGAGTCTGCGTGCTGGGCCATCAGGGGTTCCCCTCTCCAGCTCTCCTGTGAACCGTGATGAGCGGTGGTGATGTGCTTGCAGCGGCCATGCCCGCCGGGAGGGGAGTCAATCCCGGCACCCCGCGGTGACGGTAGGGGCGGGCCGTTCAGGCGGGGCGGCTGCGCCGGGCGGGGTCAGGCCTGCGGCATGGTGAGGGCCCGCAGGGCCCGCGCAGCCGCGCGTCGGCGTCGGCGTCGGAGGCGACTTCGGCCACCTGCGGGGCGCCGGTCAGGGTGCCCATGATCCGGGCGTCGACGGCCTGCACCGTGGTGGCGTCGGCGCCGGGGGCCCGGCGGACGACGACGTTGCACGGCAGCAGCAGGCCCAGCTCGGCCTCACCGCCCAGGGCCTGGTGGGCCAGCTGCGGGTTGCAGGCGCCCAGGATGAGGTAGTCACCGGTCGCGGCGGCCTCGGGCCCGAGTCTGCCGGCGAAGGCGGCGCGGATGTCGATCTCGCTGACGATGCCGAACCCGTGCTCGGCCAGGTCCTGGCGGGTGGCTGCCACCGCTTCGTCGAAGGGCGCCGTCACGGTGATGGTATGGGCGTAGCCCATCGGCTGCTCCTGGCCGTAAAAGTCTTCTCACCAGGGAGGATGCCCGGCGCGCGTGCGCCAACCCCCCGCCCGCCGCGGGTTCGGCCGGTCGCGGAGCGCACGGCCCGGCCGGGGCCGGATCAGCCGCTCAGGGCGGCCGGGTTGACCGGCTCCTGGACGGCGACGAAGGCCGCTACGGCGAAGACGAGGTAGGCGAACCAGCGGCGCAGCCGTACCGCCTCCAGGCGGCGGCCCAGCCGGGCAGCGGCCAGCGACCCGGCCATCGCCGCGGTGGTGAAGGAGGCGATGACGCCGTAGTCCAGCACCGCGTCCCCGGCGTGGGCCGCGAACCCGGCGGCCGCGTTGACGACCACGATCAGCAGCGAGGTGCCGACCGCGGCCGTCATCGGCAGCCCCAGGCCGAGCACCAGGGCCGGGATGATCAAAAAGCCGCCGCCGACGCCGAACAGGCCGGTCAAAGCGCCCACGACCGCGCCCGCGACGATGCTCTTGGGCAGGCAACTGCGCTAGTTGACCCCGCCGCCGGGCAGCGCGCACGCCCCGCCCACGGCGGTCTGCTCGGCCAGCATCCGCCAGCCGGCCACCACCATGAGGGCGGCGAACCCGATCAGGACCGCCTGCGGCGGCAGCAGCCGGCCCAGGGCGGCGCCGGCGAAGGCGGCCGCCGCGCCGGCGCCGCCGAAGACGGCGGCGATGCGCCAACGCACCTGGCGGGCGCGGATGCGGGGCAGGACGGCGGTGGCCGAGGAGATGCCCACCACCAGCAGGGAGGCCGGAATCGCCGAGGCCAGCGGCAGGCCGGCGCCGTAGACGAGGGCGGGAACCGCCAGGATGGAGCCGCCGCCGCCCAGCAGTCCGAGCAGGATGCCGATCACGGCGCCGAGGCCGAGTGCACTCAGCATCGCCGTCTCCGTTCAGTCGCTTCGGTCGGTTCGGTCGGCCGGGGCCGGGCGGCGCGTCCGGTCGGTCAGGGGCCGGGGCGCGCCGTCCCGGCTCATTTGCGCTCGTCGGCCAGGGCGCCCAGCACGGTGGTGATGTCGGTGTGCGGGCCGCGGTTGTAGGGGAGCTTGGCCAGGGCCATGCCCATGGCGCAGGTGCCCGACAGGGCGGCGAAGGTCAGCCCGCCGCCGATGGCCGCGGCGACCCACTTGGCTCGGGGGATCACCGTGCTGGTCAGCAGCGAGCCCAGCACGATGGAGCCGGCGACCAGGCGAACCTGGCGCTCCAGCTCCCAGCGGGGCCTGCCGGTGGCAACCGGGGCTCCGGCGGCCTGCCAGGCGGTGATCCCGCCGGACAGGACGCGCAGGTTGGGCAGGCCCGCACTCGCCAGGGCCTGCTCGGCCGCTTGGGCGCGCTGGCCGGAGCGGCAGATGAGCACGACCTGCTCGTCCAGGTGGGGGCGCAGTTCGTCGCGGTGCTCGCGCAGCACATCCAGCGGCACGTTGCAGGAGCCGGGGATGTGGGCGGTCTCGAACTCGCCGGGGGTGCGCACGTCGATCAGCCGGGGCGGCTCGCCGGATTCCAGGAGCCGCCGCAGGACGGCGGTGTCCAGGGCGGCGGGGGCTTTCGGGGTGTCGGCGGCGGTCATGCGGTCTCCTTGTCGAGAGGTCAGGGCGGTCGGCCGGTTGCGGGCGGCGGCCGCCGGACGGCGGCCGCCTTCCCCGGGGGCGGTTTTTGCGGAGGGTCACCTCGCGGGGGCGGTGAGGGTCAGGCCGGCGTCACTGGCGCCTGCATAGGCGTCGTCGATGTGCACCACCGTCCGTCCGGCCCGGGCCAGCAGGCTGCCGGCGGCGGCGGCCCGGTAGCCGGAGCCGCAGTGCACCCACACCGTCCCGTCCGGCACCTCGGCCAGCCGTGCGGGCAGCTCGGGCAGCGGGATGTGGGTGGCACCCTCGAGGTGCCCGGAGCGCCACTCGCCTGTCATGCGCACGTCCAGTACGACGTCCGGGGCGGGCAGGTCACGGACGGTACGGCCGGCGCGGGCGGCGGCCAGGTCGGTGAACGTGGCCACCGTCAGCTCGCCCAGCCGGGCCGCGTCTTCGCCGGTCCACTGCTCGGGGGTGCCGGTCGCGGCGGCGGCGGGGCGGTCGATGCCGATGCGCGCCAGTTCGCGCTGGGCGGCGGCGACCTGCTCAGGGCTGTCGCCCAGCAGCGTGATGGGCGCGCCCCAGGGGGCCGTCCAGGCCAGCCAGGTCGCCATGGGCCCGTCCAGGCCGAAGCTCAGAGTGCCGGTCAGGTGGCGGTGGGCGAAGGCTTTGCGTGAGCGCAGGTCCACCACCCATTCGCCGGCCTCGATCCGCTCCCGTAGCTGTCCGGCGTCGGCCGCCTGCACGGGGGGTGAGGTCGATCAGATCGGCGCCGGCGCTGTTGCGTGCGCCCATGTGGGCGTAGTAGGCGGGGTAGGCGTCCAGCCCGGCCAGCGTCTGGGTGACGAAGGCGTCGGCCTCCAGCCGCAGTGCCGGGTTGGCGTCCTTCTCTCTGCCGATGGTGGAGGCCGGGGCGTCGGACTGGGTGGCCGAGCAGAAACTGCCGAAGCCGTGGGTGGGCCAGATGTGCGCGCCGTCGGGCAGCAGGTCGGCCAGGCGGCGCGCCGAAGCGTGCTGGTGACGGGCCAGGGTGTGGGTGTGCTGGTGGCCGAGCAGGTCGGTGCGGCCGGTGGTGCCGAACAGCAGCGAGCCGCCGGTGAACACGCCCTCGGGTCCTGCGGGGCCGGTCAGGACGTAGGACAGGTGGTGGAAGGTGTGTCCCGGGGTGGCCACGACGGAGAGGCGCATCGTCTCGGAGACGGTGAGCTCGTCGCCGTCGATCGCGGGCGTGTGCTCGAAGCCGACGGCATCGGCGCCGGCGACCAGGTAGGCCGCACCGGCGACCTTGGCCAGGGCCAGGCCGCCGGAGACGTAGTCGTTGTGCAGGTGGGTCTCGGCCACGTGCGTGATGCGCACGCCGAGCCGTCCGGCCAGGGCCAGGATCCGGTCGATGTCGCGCTGCGGGTCGACCACCAGCGCAACGCGGCCGTCGTGGGCCAGGTAGCTGCGGTCGCCCAGGGAGGAGGTCTCCACCACCTCGACGTGGATCGTGCTCATCGTCGTTGCCGCCTTCACGTCGTCGGAATCAGGAACAGGTCGTCGGTGTCGGTTGCGGGATGTGCGGGGGCGTCAGCGGCCGTGCTGCAGCGGCAGGCCGGCCCGCTGCCAGGCATCGGTGCCGCCGGCCAGGGAGCGCACCCGCGCCCCGGCGCTGTGCAGGGCCTGCGCGGCGGTGCCGGTCCGGTCGTCGCGCCGCAGCTCGGCAACGGTCATCTCACGGATCGTCATCAGGTCACTCCTCAGCGAATATACCCGGGGGGGTATGCGATGGGCAGAGAAAAGCCCTGATCGCGGCATGGTTCCCGCTCACCGGCCCGGCAAGCGGGGATACCGTGCGCGTCGGGTCAGGACAGGGCCAAGAACAGCTTCTCCAGCCGCTCGGGGCTGATCGGCGGCTCCTCGCCGCGCTCGCGCGCCACCTGGCACTGCTGCAGGCCGGTCGAGATGATCTTGAATCCGGCCCGGTCCAGCGCCTTGGACACCGCCGCCAGCTGGGTCAGCACCCGCTCGCAGTCCTCGGCGTTCTCGATCATCGCGATCACCCCGCCCAGCTGGCCGTGGGCCCGCCTGAGCCGGGTGAGCGCATCGGCCAAGACGATCGCGTCCATCTCCATGGTCTCCACCTCAAGATCCAGTGTGCCGCCGGGGTGCATGAGTGCAGGCGGCCTTTTCTTCCACGGAAGCGGTCCGCCGCTCACTCCTCCTCAACAGATACCCCCCCAGGTATATTCCAGGCGGTGGGCGCGCCGCCCGGTGTCAAAGCCCGCGGGCATGGGAGATCGCGGCGCAGCCCAGACGCGGTGAGCTGGCCAGGCCGCTGATCCACAGGGCCGAGCCTCGGTAAGACCTTCTGTCCTTCGAGACGGGCGGCGCGGGGCGATGAAGCGGGAAGCCGTCAAGCCTTCGGGTGCGGGGAGCGATCTCCGGCGCCGGTCGCCACCCGGCCGGTGGCGCTGTCCGACCCTCGGCCGGGGGGTTCTTCCGCATCAGGGTGGCCAGATGCGCGTGACAGGGCAGATGCCCGCAGGTGCCATCGCCGGGGCTCGGCCAGCGGGGTGGAGGTGATCAGGCGCTTTGCCGGGTGCGCCAGCGCGCGAGGATTTCTTGATCGGCCGCGGGTTCGGACGCCGGCGGTGCGCTCCCAGGACCCGGCCTGGATCGGCAGCGCCACCCCGCGCAGCCCCTCAAAACCGGGCAGGTCCGGCACTGCCCCGGGGCCGATGATGATGCCGCCGGTCAGGTGGGCGGCCAGGCGGGTGGCCAGCGCCTGGGGCAGCGCCGCCACTGTCATGATCGCAAGCAAGGACTCGGCCGGCGGGAAGGCGTCGGCATCCCAGTGGCGCTGCAGCCGCGACTCCAGCGGGCCCACGTGCAGCCATCCGGGCCGTCCCCTGCTGCGCTCGGTCACCGCTGCCCGGGTCTCCCTATGCTCTTGCCCGCCCAGCCGGGCGCGGCTGCTGTGCGGACTCCTGGTGATCAGCTGGACTATAGCCGCCGCGCAGTCGGCCATGTGCGCAGATCGAGCGAGCCGCCGTATCGGCTCCGTCACGGGGATCCGCCCCTGGTGAAGGGGAGCGGCGGACCCGCAGGACCGCACGGACCAGAGGATGCAGTTGGATGATCTGCTCTGTCAGGACGAGCAGCAGGCTGTGGGAGCGCAACGTGCGGGAGTCAGTCGGCGGTGGTGAAGGCACAACTCAGCGCCCGCACGTGAGACGGCCCTCGGTGGGGACGCGCAGGCGCAACAGGTAGTCGTCGACCGCCCGCCGGGTGCAGGCCGTACGCTGGTAGGCGCTGTGGCCCGCGCCCTCGTAGGTCACCAGCGCCGCACCCCGACCGAGCTGCCGGCGGACGCCGACCGCCCACGCGTGCCCGGTCGCCGGGTCGTGACGCGCGTTGACCAGCAGGATCGGGGGAGTGCCCGCCGGCACCTTCAGCCGGTGCTGGGGGTTGCGCGGCTCGACCGGCCACAGGGCGCAGGTCAGTGCGAACGCCTGGGTGTCGGGCTGGGTACGCATGTGGGGCGCGACCCGGCGCATCTTCGCGGCATGGGCGGCGAACCGCCGGTGGTCGGAGATCGTCAGCCGCCAGTCCTGGCAGGCGGCAGGGGCCGGATGTTCGATCTCCCGAACCTCCGGACCCGGCTGGCCGCGTACGACGCCGCGCGGTCCCGGCCTCCCCGACTGCAACGAGGCGATCCGCTCGGCCAGCCAGGAGTAGTCCGGCCCCATGAGGCCGCCCAGATGCGCCTCCGTGGCCAGGTCGTACGCGCTCAGCACGCGGCCAGCCAGGGCGGGATCGCGCAGCGTGCCCAGGTCCGCCCGGGCCATCAGCCCGTCCCAGATCCGCAGGACGTCCCTGCCGTGCAGCGCACACGCCCGCTCGCGGGCGCACCAGCGGGCGAACGCCAAAAACGCCTCCTCGGCGTTGGCCGCCTGGCTCACCAGGAAGCGGCCGGTGGGCAGGCTGTGGTCGAGGACGCCATCCAGCGACATCGCCCGGAGGTTACGCCCGAACAGCTCCGCGTAATGTTGCCCGGGCAGTGTTCCCGCGGACACGCCGTGGTAGCTGATCGTGCGCTCGCTGAGCGCGACCCGTACGGCCTCGAGGTCCCGAGCGACGCTGACCGCGTCGAGGTGATCGGCCACCGGTCCGGTGCGGCGTCGGCAGTCGGCGGCCAGCTCGGCGGCGTACGTCCGGAGCCGGTCGAAGTCGGCCTGGTCACGCGGTGTGGGCAGGGGCTCGCGCCGGACGATGTCGGCCGAGCACCGCACCGGGGAGCTGCGTCCCACGCCGCGCGGGTCGAACCCCACGATGTCGAATCTCGCCAGGATCTCCTTGCTGAAGTACGTGCTCGCCTCGCCCTGGACGAAATCGGTGCCCGGCCCGCCGCCGATGTTCACCGCCAGGACGCCGACGCGCCGCCCGGGCTCTGCTGCCTTGAGCCGGGCCACCGCCAGGCCGAACCTCGCCCCGCCCGAGCGGCCCCAGTCGATCGGGATCTGCAGCTCACCGCATTCGACGGCCCGGTTGGCCGCACACGGCGCCCACGCGATCTTCGGCTCCGCTGCCGCGCCGCGGCCCGGAAGCACGCTACCGCCCGGGAATGCGAGCACAGCGCCCGTGAGCACCGCACCCGCCTTGTGCGCAAATCCCATCATGTAGCTCCTCCTTCGTGAGGTGTCGAAAGCCCATCCAAGGCGGTGCGGCGGGCGGGCACAGGAGTCTCCGCACCCAGTTCCGGGGGTGGGCAGGCTCTACCTCGTACAGTGGCGGCCATGGAAATGGCAGAGGCGCTGCGCGGGGCTCCCCTGCGCTTCGTCGCGTCCCCCTGGCCGCTGCGCACCGCCGCCTACGTACTCACCGGCGTGGTCAGCGGCCTGCTGGCCCTGGCGTGGGTTCCGGTGGCCCTGGTGGCGGGCGCGTACGTGCTCACGCCGCTGCTGACGTCCCCACTCGCGGCGGCCGAGCGGCGGCGCGTCGCACTCCTCGGCCTGCCCGCGCTGCCCGACCCGCACCGCATCCCGGACCATGCCGGGCTCGCCGCCTGGCTGAGGGCTCAGCACACCGACGCGGCCACCTGGCGGGAGCTGGCCTACCTGGTGCTGCACGGCAGCGTGCTCCTGGCAGTGAACGTCGTGGCGCTGCTGCTCGGCTCAGCCCCTGCGCTGGTCTACCTGAGCGGCGTCGCCAACCTCGCGACCTCGCAGCCCGACGGACCGGCGTCCGCCACGCCCGCGATGCGGGCCGACACCGCCGACGGCCAGGTGTTTGCGCTGGTCGGCGGTGCTGCGCTAGCCGTGCTTGGCACCGCCGTCCTCCTCGCCTACGCGACGGCCCTCGCCGCGCTGGCCCACGGCGCGCTCGCCCGCCTCCTGCTCTCCCCAGGCGATGAGGCTCGCGTCCGCTCGCTGACCAGCTCCCGCGTCCGCCTCATCGACGCCTTCGAGTCGGAACGCCGCCGCATCGAGCGCGACCTGCACGACGGCGCCCAGCAGCGGCTCCTGCGGCTCGGCATGACGCTCGTCACGGCCCAGCTCGAACTCGACCACGACCCCGAGGCTGCCCGCCCCCTGCTCGCCCAGGCGGCCGACGAGGCCAAAGCCGCGCTCTTTGAGCTGCGCGAGCTGGTCCACGGCATCCATCCCCGGGTGCTCACCGACCTGGGCTTGCGCGCCGCCGTCACCGACCTCGCGGCGGGCCTGACCGTGCCGGTGACCGTGGCGATGGACGTACCGGAACGATTACCGGCGCCGGTGGAGTCTACGGCGTACTTCGTCGTCGCCGAGGCTCTGACCAACGCGGCCCGGCACGCCGCCGCCACCAAGATCACGGTGACCGGCTCGGCCACCGCCGACACCCTGACCATCGTCGTAGGCGACAACGGCAAGGGCGGCGCGGACCCGGCGCGCGGCACCGGCCTGGCCGGACTGGCCGACCGGGTCGACGCCCTGGCCGGCACCATCACGTTGACCAGCCCGCCCGGCGGGCCCACGACCCTGCGCCTGGAGCTGCCATGCTCCGCATAGTGCTCGCTGAGGACGCGTTACTGCTGCGCGAGGGGCTGGCCGCGCTGCTGGCCCGCTTCGGCCACGAGGTGGTAGCCGCCGCCGGCGATCCGGATGCGATGTCCGCCGCCGTCGCCGAGCAGTCCCCCGACATCGTGGTCACCGACGTACGCATGCCGCCTACCTTCACCGACGAGGGCCTGCGCGCCGCTGTCGCCCTCCGCCACGCCCACCCCGGCCTCCCCGTCCTGATCCTCAGCCAGTACGTGGCCACCGCCTACGCCGCCAAGCTCCTGGAGTCCACGAACGACGGCGGCATCGGTTACCTGCTGAAGGACCGCATCCTTGAGGTGCGCGAGTTCGTCGACGGCGTCGAACGGGTCGCCGCCGGCGGCTGCGTCATCGACCCCGAGGTCGTCCGCCGCCTCCTCACCCACCACCCGCTGACCCGCCTCACGCCCCGCGAACGCGAGATCCTCGCCCTCATGGCGCAGGGCCGCTCCAACATGGCGATCGCCAACGAGCTGAGGGTGAGCGAGAAGGTGGTCAGCAAACACATCAACGCCATCTTCACCAAACTGGACCTCCCGCCCACGGTCACCGACGACCACCGCCGTGTCCGCGCCGTCCTGATGTACCTCCGCGCCTGATCCCGCCCCGAACCTCGCCTCACCGGCGCCCGCACCCAGGCCGACCGCGACGCCGCCGAGGCGCACGAGCGCGCCGAGACCGCAATCGCCTCCGAGCTCAAAGCTCTACGGGATCTGGGCACCGAGCAGGCCGCGCGAACCGGCGCCGAGACGGCCCGGGACGCGGCCCTGGCCGTGCAAGATGAGCTGGCCGAACAGGTCACCACCGCCACTCGGCTGAGCGAGAAGCTGGCGGCGGCCACCGACCGCGCCGCCCACGCCGCGGCCCAGGACACCACCGACCAGGCCTCCGATCCGGACATGGTGTCCGGGATCTTCGCGATGCTCGGGTACCGGTTCGCGCCCCGCTTCGCCGACCTGGGCGACCAGCGGTTTCCGGCGGGCCGACCTGCCCACCGCAGACGACGGCCGCCCGCCGGTGTCCGGCTACGGCCTGCTGGGGCAGGCGTTCGCCGAGTACGGCCGGATCGACAAGACTCTGCACCTGCTGAACATCTTGGACCCGATCGACAACACCTGCCGGCGTACCCTGGGCCGCCAGCTGTCGATCCAGGAGTCGCGGCACCGGCTCGCGCGGAGATCTGCCATGGCGGAGGCGGGAAGATCCGCCAGGCCTACTGGGAGGGCCAGGAAGATCAACTAGCCGCGCTCGAGCTGGTCGTCAACGCCGTGGTGCTGTGGAATTCCACGTACGTGTCGGCGATCGCCGATCACCTGCGGGCGGTCGGCTGGACCTCCACCGAAGGCATCGGCGTCACCGATGAGCACGTGGCCCGGCTGTCCCCGCTGGGTCATGCCCACCTCGATTGCCTAGGTCGTTACGCTATCGCGCCCTCGGGACCGGGACCGGGACCGGGACAGAGGCTGCGGCCCCTGCGGACGGCAGCGGGCGGGCCGGGCGGGCAGGAGGACGACTGATCGCCGCGTTCGTGACGCACTCATTCGTCTGGGACTTCCCGGTTTCGGGTCGATGTCACGGCGAGTAGTTCCCTGCCGGTGCCGATCCGCTCTCGTGGTCGTGAGCTGTCCGAAGGCCGGTGGAGGCGTGTCAGAAGGCGGTGGGGCCGAGGTCGCGGACGGTCTGGGCCAGGGAGCGGATGAGGTCGTTCTCGGTCTCGGTACGCCACACCAGGGCGTACGACAGGGCGTCGATGTCAGTGACGGGCAGGTAGGCGATGTCGGGCCGGCCCCAGTAACGCATCACGTGGGCGGGGAAGAGGTTGACGATCTCCCCGGTGCTGGCCAGGGTGAGAATCTCCTCGGAATTGTGCACCAAGGGGCCGCGCTCGATCCGGTGTCCTGAGCGGGTGTGAGACGGGACGAAGCCTTCGGCCCAGTAGTCCGGCCTCGACGGGGCGTCGCTGTGCTGGAAGTCGGCGAGCATGTCCAGCGAGACGGAGGTGCGCCGGGTGAGCTCGTGCTCGGCGGCCACGGCCATCACCCGCGGATCGGTGAACAGGACCGGGCCTACCGTCAGGTCGGGTTCTTCGACCGGCAGCCAGCAGACCAGCATGTCGAGGTCGCCACGGCGCAACCCGGCGAACGGATCGACGAAGGAGGCGTGCTGGATCTGCAGCCGACACTGAGGATGGCGGGCGCGGAAGGTGTCCCAGAAGGGGCGCAGATCGTGGGCGTTGAGGGGGATCATGCCGACGCGCAGGACGTGGGTGATGCCGCGGGCGGCGAGGTGGGCGCGTTCGAGGCTGTCGCGCAGGCCCGCGTACACCGGCCGCAGGTCATCACGCAACTGTTCCCCGATGGGGGTCAGGCGGATCTGGCGGCGGTTGGAGCGATCGAACAACGGGCTCCCGAGCCGGCGTTCCTGCTGGCTGATCGCCTGGCTGACCCGGGCCTGGGAGATGTGCAGGCGGGCGGCCGTCCGACCGAAGTGGAGCTCCTCGGCCAGGGCCAGGAAGATCTCGATGTCCCGAAGCTCCACGTCATTCCGATCTGGTTGATAACTCACAGGTTATAGGGATCATACGGAATCACGTGTTGATACGGTCTGTGTCCTATTCCAGAGTTGGGGACGTCTGAAACCGCGCCAGGCTGACCACTCGAGGGAGGGCCCGTGAGCAGCACGCTCGACCTGTCGGCGATGTACGTCATGCACGACGCGCTGCGCCGGGAAGCGGGGCATCTGGCCAGGGTCACTGCCCGAGTTGGCCGCGATCCCCGCTCTGTGCTGCGCACCGCCACCGGCTGGGAACTGTTCAAGACGGCCCTGCGCGTCCACCACACCGCCGAAGACGAGGCGTTGTGGCCCGGCCTGCGCGAGGGCCTGGCCGACCGGCCGACCGACCTGGTGCCGCTGGAGGCGCTGGAAGCCGAGCACGGCGCCATCAACGAGGTCATCGAGGCGATCGACGCGGCCCTGGCCAACCCCGAGGCCGGGCTGGACCAGCTCAGCGACCTCATCGACTCCCTGGCCACGGGCGTGGTCGGACATCTCAGACACGAGGAGGACCAAGCGGTGCCGCTGGTCCTCCGCCTCACCACCCGCCGGCAGTGGGAGCACTTCCGGCGGATCCACTTCCGGTGGATCCGCTCTGACACCTCCCGGATCCTGCCCTGGCTCCTGGACGGTGCCAGTGACCAGACCGTCGCCACCCTGCTGGCCGCACTCCCCGAACCGGTACGCCACGCCTATCGGCACCGCTGGCGACCCGCCTACACCGCTGTGGACCGCTGGAGCGCCACCGCCTGAGTGGCCGTACGACACCATGCCGATGCGTCAGGAGTCGTAGGCGTGTGGCCGTTCCAGCACACCGACCCCATGGGGTAGTCGATTTGCCCGTTCTCACGATTGGACTGCCGTGACACTGATCCGCTCTGCCGATGCCCGCCGTACCGAAACGCCCGCCGCCGTCATGACCACCCTGGCTTCCCCCTCCCAAGGGGAGGCCACGCTGGCGCTCTGGCGCGTGGAGATGCAGCCTGCTGCTCAGGGCCCCGTCCACCTCATCGACGCCGAGCAGGTCTGGGCGCTCATGGTCGGCGAGGCGACGATCACCTTGGACGGCCGGGACCTGCATCTCGGCCAGGGCGACACTGCCATCCTGGCCGCCGACGCCACCCGCCAGGTGACCGCAGGCCCGCAGGGTTTCACCGCCATCGTCACCGCCCCCGCCGGCGCCCGGGCCGGTGTCCCGGGAAGCACCGACAAGGTCATCCCGCCGTGGATCGCCTGACGCCCCATACCAGACCGGCTACGCCGGTGATGATCGTCGGCCGAGGCCGGAACCTAGAAGACTGGAGTCGTGATATGCGGGTGTTGTTGTCGACCTACGATTCGCGTGGGGGCGTCGAACCCATAGTGGGACTCGCGGTACGGCTGCGGGAACTCGGCGCGGAGGTGCGGGTGTGCGCGCCGCCGGATGAGGAGTTCGGCAAGCGGCTGGCTGGTGTGGGCGTGCAGATGGTGCCAGTCGGCCCGGCGGTGCGCTCGCTGGCGACCGAGGCGCGACCGCCGGGGGCTGCGGGTTTCCAGCAGATCGTGGCCGAGCTGGTCGCCGCGCATTTCGGCACGCTTACCGAGGCGGCCGAGGGATGTGACGTGATGTTGGCGACCGGTGTGCTGGCGGCCGTGGCCTCCGCACGGTCGGTGGCTGACAAGCTCGGCATCCCTTACGTGTATGCCTGCTACCAGGCGGTCACCTTGCCGTCGCCGCACCATCCGCCGGCCCCGCGGCCGTTCCGGCCGCTGCCGCCTGAGGTGACCGATCACCAGGTGCTGTGGGACCTGGACGCGGAGAGCTCGAACGTGCTGTTCGCCGAGGTAGTCAACGCTCACCGAGCGTCGATCGGCCTATCACCGGTGGGCAACGTCCGTGACTACGCCTTCACCGACAGGCCGTGGCTTGCGGCGGATCCCGTCTTGGGCCCGTGGCAGGAGCCGGCGGACCTGGACGTTGTGCAGACCGGCGCATGGTTCCTGCCGGACGAACGCCCGCTCCCGCCCGAGGTGGAGGCGTTCTTGGACGCCGGCACACCACCGGTCTACGTGGGCTTCGGCAGTATGCCCACGACAGGCTCACACGACATGGCCAGGGCGGCCATCGAGGCGATCCGCGCGCAGGGCCACCGCGCGCTCCTGTCCCATGGCTGGGCCGACCTGGCCCTGATCGATGACCAGAACGACTGCTTCACCGTCGGCGAGGCCAACCACCAGGCCCTGTTCCGCCGCGTGACTGCCGTCGTCCACCATGGCGGGGCAGGCACCACCACAACGGCCACCTGGGCGGGCGTGCCGCAGGTGGTGGTTCCCCAGCAGACAGTGGACCAGACCTACTTTGCGAGCCGGGTGGCAGACCTGGGCATCGGCATAGCCCACAACGGTCCGACCCCGACCACACAGTCGCTCTCAGCCGCACTCACAACGGCCCTGACCCCCCAGATCCGTGCGCGAGCGACCGCCGTGGCCGACACGATCCGCACCGACGGTGCGACGGTCGCCGCGAAGCTCCTGTTCGACGCGGTCGGCCACGCACGACCCCTTCACGCTTAACGAAGAGAGCACAACCATGCGAAAGCTCACCTACTACGTCGCCACCACCCTCGACGGCTTCATCGCCGACCCCACCGGCGCCGATCCGTCCGGGCCGGGCGGGATCCTCACCCCCACCCCCGACTACGTCGAGCAGATCATCGCGCACTACCCCGAGACCCTGCCGGTCATGGCGCGCCAGGCACTCGGTATCACCGCGCCCGGCACCCGCTTCGACACCGTCGTCGAAGGCCGCCGCTCCTACCAGCTTGGCCTGGACATGGGTGTCACCAACGCCTACCCGCACCTGCGGCACTACGTCTTCTCCCGCACCCTCGGCCCGAGCCCGGACCCATCGGTGGACATCGTCGCCACCGACCCCGTGGCGAAGATCAGGGAACTCAAGGCCCAGGACGGCCTCGGGATCTGGCTAGTTGGCGGCGGTGAACTGGCCGGGGCGCTCCACCCAGAGATCGACGAGCTGATCCTCAAGGTCAACCCCGTCACCGTCGGCGCGGGCATCCCACTCTTCGGCGACAAAACGCCCTTCAGCCCACACCACCACACCCTGACCGACAGCACCGCCCTGCCCGGCGGCGTCCTCTTCCTCACCTACGCCCGGACGGCCACGCCGTGAACGAGGAACCGATGGACCGCTCCCTGATCAGTAGCATCGCCCATTGCGACCACCCGATCGCCGCCCCGGTGAGCGCCGCCAGCCTGGACACGCTGCTACGGCGGACCAAGCTCCGCCAGGGGGCCCGCATCCTCGACCTCGGCTGCGGCGAGGCGATGTGGACGTTGCGGGCGCTGGAGCTGTTTCCCGGCTCGACCGCTGACGGCGTGGACATCTCCGCCAGTGCCCTGGCCGCCGCGGCCAAGCACGCCGAGGCGCGCGGGCTGGGCGAGCGCATCCGGCTGCACGAGATGGGGGCGGCGGACTTCAGCGCTGCCGAGCCGTACGATCTGGTGCTGTGCGTCGGCTCCACCCACGCCTTCGACGGTCTCACGCCGAGCTTGCAGGCGATCAGGCAGCTGACCCGGTCAGAGGGGCTGGTGCTGGTGGGGGAGGGCTTCTGGGAGACGCCCCCCTCGCCGGAGCTGGAGGCCGAGATCGGCCAATACCCTGACTTGGCCGGACTTGTCGCCCAGGCCGAGGAGCCCGGGTATCGCACCGTCTACGCGCACACCAGCTCGCTGGGCGAGTGGGACGAGTACGAGTGGTCGTGGACCGGCTCGCTGGCCCGCTGGGCGATGGACAACCCAGGGCCCGGCGGCGACACCGCGCTCGCCGCCGCGCTGGAGCACCGTGACATGTGGCTCAAGGGCTACCGCGGCAAGCTCGGCTTCGTCACCTTGCTACTGCGTCACGCGTATTAGCCGGACCCTTCCGAGCAGTGCCTCGAACCTCTTGTCCCGCAAACAGCCCAAACGCTTCCGGGACAAGAGGTTCGAGGCGTCGATGCCGAAGCGGAGCAGTTCGGCGGATAACTCCGGTCCTCACATGAACCGGGCGCACTTGAGGATGATCTTGAAGGGTGGTTGGCGGGAGTTCACACTGGGCGCCGTCGGCACTGCCATGGATAACGGTCCTTATCGGCGACCGCAACTGCGGGCCGCTGTTCATCGGCCACCGCCGCCCCGGCCCCGGCAAGAAGATCGACGTCCGTGACCTATGCCCGGACACCGGACGAGCCCGCCTGTCCTACGGACAAGCCCGCTCCCTATTCGACACGGCCACCTGCATCGGCGGCGAAGCGGGCACCGGATGCGACCTGCGCGAACTCCGCCACTCCGCCCTCACCCACCTGGGCGAGTCGGGGCTATCGCTACTGCTGTTCATGGCCAAGTCCCGGCACAAGAAGGAACAGCACGCCCGCCGCTACTTCAAACCCTCACACGCCACCATGGCCGAGGTCACCGCCGTCCTCGGCCCCGCCGCCTGGCCCTCCGTCTCCCACGCAACCCCGGCCTGACCGTCACACAAGATCGTTCTCAGCGATAACCGCCGTTCCTGGATTCCTCAACCCCGGGTACCTTCAACGCGCTGTCGAGGAACTGGCCGTACATGCAGCGGTGGCCGAGTCTGAGCTGGCTGCCTCCGGACTTGTTCCGGTTCGGTGACGGTCGTCTACGGTGAGGTCCTCGACGAGCTGCCGACCCGGGCCGCCCGGTACGGCACCGTGCATGCGATCGAGCGCGCCGGCGACTACTGAGCAAGAAAGCCGGAGGTTACGTCGGATCAGCGATCGTCAGTCCGGTCTCGGCGATGAACCCGTTGAGCAGGTCGGGCCGGCGCAGCTCGCGTACCTCGCGCTCGAGTTCGGCGAGGCGCTGGGCATCGGCGGTGGAGGTACCGGGCCGCTGCCGGTTGTCGATCTCGGCTTGGCGGACCCAGCCGCGTAGTGCTTCGCGGTGCACACCGAGCTGTTCGGCGACGCGGGCGATCGCGCCCTTCGGCTCACCGGTGCGCTCTCGGATCTCAAAGACCATCCATACCGCGCGCTCGCGGAGCTCGTCGGGGTACTTCCTGGGGGCTGGCATCGCGTGTGATTCTCCCTTCCGCCAGCAAGATCATGCTGGCTTCAGGGCCTCCAGGGAACCCGGCGCGGTTCACGGTGATGCCGGACCTTATTGAAGGTTCCCCGCGACCCGCCGGTGGAGATTCTCGCGCTGGCGGGTTCATTCCGGCGGTGGAGCCGGGCCTCGTCGAAGGGCCCACGTCGGCTCGTAGATCGCCCAGCCCCCAGGCGGTTCATTTCGGCGGTGACGCCGGACCTCGTTGAAGGCTCGAGCGCGACATCCGGCTCGCACGCCAGGTCGCGTTCATTGGGTCACCGACACCCGCGGCCACCGGGTCACGGCCCGGCGCGTCCGTCTGGCCCCCGCCGTCATCCAGCGCACCACCACGAAGATGTAGTGACACGAGCACGAGCACGAGACCTGGCCAGGCCCGGCGGCGCCGTGGCGGCCGTCCCCCTCCTGCCGTGGACGCCCGGCCGCCGCCGTACCTCGACGGGGGTGTCAGTCCTTGAAGTAGACCAGTTGGTGGCTGGACGCCAGCAGGGTGCCGCCGCGGCCCCACAGGTGGGCCGTCTGGTCGAAGTAGCCGCGTGAGAAGCGGCGGGTGCGCGCGGTGCCCAGGACGTGGTCGGCGCCCTGGGCCGCGATCTCCTCCGCGTCGGCGTGGAAGTACATGGTGAGGGAGACGGTGCCGGCCGGCACGTACCGGCCGCGCCGCAGGAACACCCGCGGGTAGAACACGTCGCACAGCGATGCCAGCGCCGGGAAGTCGAGGGGGCGGGCCGGGTCGTCGCGCACCCACAGCGTCGAGGTCGAGTCCGGGTGCTCGCCGGCGTCCTGGTCCGGCACCGCGCCCTCGACGAACCGCATCTCGTAGTTCTGGGCCCAGGCGATGAAGTCCGGGAAGCTCTGCACGGGCACGGCCTCGGGAGGCGGCGCCGACGGCATGTCGATCTCGGTGTCCGACCACGTGTCGCGGTGGACGCCGAACACCGCGGTGGCGGTGGTCGTCACGGCGCCGTCCTGCGTCAGTTCGAGCGTCCAGTGCTGGTTGGTGCGGTTGGTGCGCACGGCCCGCGCGGTGATGTCGAAGTCGCCGTCGGCGACGGGGGCGGCGTAGTTGACGGTGAGGGAGAGCGGATCGCCGAGCCGGTCGGGGTGCTGCTGGACGGCCCGCAGGAGGGTGGCGGCGGTGATGCCGCCGAAGGGGCCGACCATGTTCGCGTACTCCGGCCGGGTCCGGCTCGTGATGCGGCCGTCGGTCGCGGGGGGCAGGGCGATGGCCGCGTCGAACGGATGCGGCGGAGCGTCGATCTCGGTCACGCTGTCTCCTCGGAGCGGAACGGGGGTTCCTTCGCATACGGGTGTATGTATGACAACATACATAGAGCCGGTGACGACGGGAGCAGAGGGTATGGCGAGAGAGCAGGACCCGGCCGGTCCCCGCGCGGCGATGATCCGTAGCGCGATCAGGCTGATCCGCCGACGCGGCATCGCCGCGGTCTCGTTCGCCGACGTCCTGGCCGACAGCGGCGCGCCGCGCGGTTCGATCTATCATCACTTCCCCGGCGGCAAGTCCCAGCTCGTCGAGGAGGCCACCCGCAGCGCCGCCGAGCAGCTGAACACCCGGGTGGCCCGGGTGCTCGGCGCCTCGGACGCGCCGGGCGCGCTGCGCGCGATGGCCGACCTGTGGCGCCGCGGCCTCGAGGCCGGCGACCACACCGTCGGCTGCCCGATCGTCGCGGCGGCCCTGGGCACCGAACGGACCGCCCGGGACATCGCCGGGGAGACGTTCGAGACCTGGTGCGGCCTGATCGCCGACAAGCTCGTCGCGGACGGAGCCGACCCGCGGCGGGCGCGGTCCGTGGCGGTGCTCGTCGTCGGAGCGCTCGAGGGCGCGCTCGTGTTCGCCCAGGCGCAGCGCTCCTCGGCGCCCCTCGACACGGTGGTCGACGAGCTGAGCGCGCTGTGCCGGTCGGTGATCGGCGCCACGCGCCGGGCGTAGCGCCCCGGCGGTGATCGACGCCGCGGCACCGGTCAGCGCAGGATGAGCACGTCCTCCCGGCGGGGACGAGCTCCCCGATCACCGGCGCGCCCGGGATCTCTCCGGCGAGCAGCAGCCGCCGGAGGTCTGGGCGTTGGCCAGCAGCAACCGGGTCTCCTCGTCCGCCCGGCCGAAGTCGGCGTGCGGCGCGACCCAGTCGAGGTTGCGCCGCGTTCCCCCGTCGCGTACGGCCTCGCGGGCCCCGGACAGGTACGGCACCGCCGCCGTGTCGATCACTGCCGACACCCCGGACGCCCTCGCCACCTTGTACAGGTGACCGTCATTCCGGCGGTGGAGCCGGACCTCGTTGAAGGGACTGCAGGTACGAGCGGGGCCTGCTCGTCTCCTACGGGTTCATCCCGGTGATGGCACCGGGCCTCGTCGAAGAGACATCCAGACCGGCGGCTCCTCCACCAGCACCCGAGGTTCATCGGATAGAAGGCCAGGTTGAGTGAGATGAGGCCCCGGTCAGACAGAGCCGACCAAGATCTGATGCGCCAACGAGAGCCTCATTGTTGTCTTATCCCGCCGCGATGCTCGTGCGGACCTCGGCGGCAAGACGGGCACAGCGCTGACGGGTCTCAGCGATCTGCGCCGGATGGCGCGAGGAGGAGGCGCCCGGCATCGTGCACCCCGGCGGGACGCTGATCACCCGGACCGGTGACGACGTGCGGTGGTGGACCTGGGCCGGCTACCGCGCGAACGCCACGCTCGCCGCCACACTGCCATCGATCGCCGACCCGGTCCAGCGGCCGACGGATTTTCCGTACGGCTGCGCGAGGACCTACCCCCCGCCGCCTGGCAGGAGGCCCGCGACAGAGCGGGCGACGGGGAGATCCTGGTGCTGCCGGACGTCGACCGCCGTGCCGTCAGCGGGCTGAAGTTCTCCGCCGTCCTACCGGAACGGCTGGCGGCGGCGACGGACACGGTCGCGGCCCGGCTGGCCGACTTCAATGGCGACCTCGGCGGCGGCGGTGGGGTGCCTGCAGCCGGTGACGGACACTCGAGAGGCGGTGGTGGGTCATCCGGGTGGCTTCGCCTCGGCGTCTCCGCAGTTCAAGGCCTCCGATGGAGTCAGGTCGCAGGGCTGGGGCCTGATCGAGGTGACATCGACGGTGTCTCGGTAGATGCGGGCGTGACCCTCACCACTGACGGGAGTTCCGTACTGAGCACGGATGTGCGCCGTACAGGCTCGGAGTCAAATGGTGGCGACCGGTTCGAAGGAAAACCGGAGCAGCTCTTCGCTCTTCGGACCGCTTTCCCCATCAATCGTCATGAGGCGCCGTCGTCCGACGACGGTGCCCACAGTAAGGAGACCAGCATGGCCAAGCCCGGCCTCAGAGTCCTCGCACTAGCCGTCACCACCACGCTGATCGGTCTGACCACTCTCCCGGGATCGTCATATGCATCAACCGCATCGACGGCTGCGTCGGCGCCGAACCCCCGCAACCTGATGCTCCCGTTCGAACATGTCGAGGACCTCTTCTCGCGTCCCGGCCACGCTATTTTCGGGAGCAGGCTGTGGAGCGCCTTCCCTGTCGGCGACTGTGTCATGGCACCGGCCTTCGATAGAGACCCCGTCACCGTGGGGATCGATTACACCACCAACGAGCTGATCTGGCACGCACGGGCCTGGACCACCCACACCAACAGCGCCGACATCTGGCACAGCACCTTCTCCTTCCTCAACAGCGCCGGCCAAATCCTGGCCACCGTGAAGGCACCGGATGGGCCGCGGATGCCGCGGATCAACACGACGTACGAGTGGGAGCGCGTCGTCTCCTTCCCGAACCGCCCCAACTTCACGGAAGTGGCCTCGATCCGCTGGCATGCCGCGTGCTAGAAGATCACCGAAAGTCTTTTGTTCTCGTCTCACCCGGGGTGAGAGGAGGCCAGGCAGGAACCGGGTGATCTTCACCAGGCATCGACCCTCTGAGCACGGCGAACAGGGCCAAGGCCGGCAGCGAGCCGAGCTGGCAGCGGCGGCTGCGCGGGCGGGTTGCGGCAGCCAGAACCTCAGCCAGTGCGGGCAGGCCAAACAGTGGATCGGCTGTGGAGACGTGTTCCATGTGGCGGACGAGCACGTCGGTCGGGGATGACGGTGCATGAACGCGGTCCCTGTTCTTGATCGTCTGGCGCAGACACCCGACGATCATGAGGGGTCGCGTTTGTCATCTCAGCACCAGGATGCCCTTATCCACCCGTCCGCCCCAGGGGCGTGACCGTCTCACCAACCGAGAACGCTTCGACCCTGGGGCGCGGGTAGCGATCGAATGGAGATGACGATCCGCTTTCCGCGGATCACGAAGATGTTTTCTCGGGAACCTGGAAACTACTGACAAAGCTGCGCTGCTGCCCCCGCCGAGCCGCCGCGATCGTGCAGGCCATCCTCGTCCTGCACGACGTCGAAGCCAACCGCTACGCAGGATGAAAAAGGCTCACTTCTACTGGATCGAGGACGGAAAGGTCCAGCTCAGGTTCCCGCCGCAGGAAGGCTCGGAGGAGATGCCGGACGAACTCGCGGAGACCATGGAGCGGATCGACTTCGTCTACCCGTCGTGCCCCGACCCCTACGAAGGGCCGGCGTTTCTTTTGGCCGAGCGCCTCACCGGGATCACGATGACGCCGCAACTGCTGGAGGAGTCCATCTACCTGTGCGGGGGCTTTCCCAGGCCGAGGTGAGCAGAACCCGCCGCCCGTGGTCCCCGCGGATAGGCCGCGATCGGTGGATCGCTTCGCTGCAAGCTCTTGCGGGCTCCATGGAGGCACGGTTCTCCGTCGACCTGTCGTGTCAGGCTATCAGGATGAAAAAGCCTCACTCATGAGTGATACGACAAGGAAGAATTCCTCTCTGGCCATCGTGACGACGACCTCTGCTCCGCGGTCCTCTACCTGCATGAAGGGTCCCCATTCCGGCACCAGCCTGCTCGGCCGGCGTCTGAGGCAGCGCTACGGGATCGGATCGGTCTCCAGCTCGATCCCTAGACGGCTGGCCAGCTCGGTGAGCGGATAGGGGTTCGAGGTCGTGACGGGGATATTCCGGCGCCGGGCGGCCTGGACGATACTGGCCGCGGTCAGCAGGTGCTCAGCGGCGTATGGGCCGACAACCTGGAGGACCTCGGCCACGCCGGGCGCGCTGCTCGGCGTCAGGTCATCGACGAGGCAGATCTCCATGCCGATGAGCGCGTCCAGGATGGGGACGGCCGAGGCGGGCAGCTGGGCAAGTGCCACGGTGACGGCGGGCGCGGTGGTGACGACGGGCACGATGTAACCCGGGTGCTTGGCCCGGGAGAAGACGATCGCGTTGACGTAGGGGGAGGACTGGCGTGCCCAGTGGATCAAGGCGCTGCTGTCCAGAACGCGACCGATCACGCGGCGTGGGAACGACGCCGAGCGAATTCCTCATCGCGCTGCTCGGCAAGACGAAGCATCTCCTCGGAGGGTTCGCCGCCCATAATCTCCAGGAGCTGGGCGAGAACCTTCGCGCGCTGCGCATCGGAGTAGGGCGTGCGCTCCTGCTCCGGCTCGGTGATCTCGTACTCGGCGTCCATGGGGTTCAGGGTACCCGCCGGACGCAATCAGTCACCAGGGTTCACAGCCCGGGTCGGCGTGACAGGCTTGGAGCCGCCAGTTGGGTGAATGCCTCTACGGCTCTCCCGGCGGACCGTACGGCTGGACGCCTGATAGGTCGCCGGGTTGGGCGCGGGCGGCGGGTGAGCTTCGCCGGTCGGATCGACGGTTCGCGTGTCCTCGCCGGTCTCCTTGGTCTGCGGGTGGTCGACGGTGATGACGAGCGCGGCCAGATCGACCAGTGTGGTGGCGCCCAGCAGCACTACCACCGCGATGGACAGGCCGCCGCCCGGCCGGACCGGCCGGGCGGGAACGGCACCCGGGGCAGATGGGGTGAAAGGGGAGGTCAGGGAGGGGTGCGTGGTGTCTTTCATCGGGTGGGAGCGGGGGGCGTTCAGCGGGCCGCGGCGTAGACGATCATGTTGTCGGTGTAGCTGCGGGTGCGGGTGTCGAAGTCGCCGTCGCAGGTGATCAACCGCAGGCCCGGGTAGTCGAGCGGGCCGTACACCCGGCGGGTCGGGAAGTTCTTCTTGGCGACCTTGGAGATGGACGTCACGGTGAAGGTGGCCGTGCTGCCGTCTTTGCGGGTGACGGTGATGGCGTCGCCCTTGGCGAGCTCGCCCAGCCGGGCGAAGACCGCGGGTCCGGTGGTGGTGTCGACGTGGCCGAGGATGACGGCGGGCCCGAGTTCGCCCGGGGTGGGGCCGTGCTTGTACCAGCCGGCCTGCTGGGGCCGGTTCAGCGGCGGTACCTGCACCACACCGTCGCCGTCGACGCCGACCGTGGTGATCGGGGCCGACAGTTTGATTGCCGGGATGCTCAACCGGACCGGCGCCGAGCGCGGCAGGCCGGCCGGGGCATCTGCGGTCGTGGCCGCTGCGGCGCTGGGGGCGTTGGCGCTGGAGGCGTTTTCCTGCGGGGGCGCGGCGGTGGGCGGCTGTGCCACCAGCGAGGTGTCGGGCGCGCCGGAGAGCAGGGGCGGGGCGGTGCTGTCGCTGAGCACGCGCAGCGCCATGGCCGCCGGGGTGGCGATCACCGCGCTGATGCCGGCGATCAGCAGCGTCCAGGTCAGTGGGCGCGTGCGGCGGGCGGGGGAGGGGTCAGTAGCCATGGATGCGCTTGCGGCGGAGCTCCCAGCCGAGCCCGGCGGCAAACAGCACACCGACGCCCAGGCCGGCATACGGCCACGGGTTGGCGCCGGCCAAGCCGCCGCCGCCGGTCGGTGCGCCGCCCTTGGGGGTGATCGCGGTCTGCGGACGCGCGGCCTTACTCTTCTTGTCCGGTGTCGGGGTGGCGGTCACGGTCACGGTGACGGTCACGGTCGGCGCCGGGGCCGCGGCCGGGGCGCCGCCGGTGACGCCGTTGGCGCTGACGCTCACGCTCGCCAACGGCGCGGCGGCGGGATCGGCGCTGCAGCGGGTCTCTTGGGCGATGCCGCCTCGGGTGAGCAGCACGCTGACGTCGCCGGCCATGAGGGTCAGGGTTCCGGCCTGGGTGGGGGTGTAGCTGGCCTGCATGGCCGGCAGCGCCAGCGGCTGGCCGGTGCCGATGGCGGCCGGGTTGCCGGCCGAGCTGGTGATGATCTCGGCCGGGGCGCCGCCGATCACCTTCAGGACGCCTTTGTGCAGGGCGGTGTTGGCGGCGATGGCCTCGGGGGCGCGCAGGCCGGTGGTCAGGTTCCACTGCACCGCCAAAGGCTGGCCGACGGCGGCGGTGGCCGGGATGGTGGCCATCACCTGCATAGGGGTGGCGGTCCCGGTGCCGAGCGGGGCGGCGCAGGTGTAGGCGATGGTGGCCTGCCGGGCCGAGGCCGTCGCCGCGCTCATCGGGACACCAGCGCTCATCGGAGCACCGGCAGTCGTCATCGGGGTGCCGGAGGTGGGGCTCGGCGTGGGCGTGGGCATCGGGATGGCGTGGGCGGGAAGCGCGGCGATCGCCGCGGCGGCCAAGGGCACGGCGGTGACCGACAGCAGGCGGGCAAGAGTGTTCACGAGGCAGGGGTCTTCTTTCCGGCAGGGCGAGGCTGGCGAGGGTGGTGGGGTCAGGCGAAGGCGGGGTGGGCGTCGTCGGCAGGCGCAGCGGCCGGCGGGGCGGGGCGGCGGCGGGTGCGGCCGTCGACGAAGACCAATCCGGTGATCACGGCCAGGATCAGCAGCAGCGCCGGGCCGGCCAATGCCAGGCTGACGGTCTGCTGCTGGTCGGATTCAGCAAGCGGGGCGTGCTCAGCGACCGGCACGATGGCGACCGGCTCGGCGGTGGCCGGCTCATGGGCGGGAACGGGAGCAGAAGCTGCCGCGGCCGCAGCCGGTTCGGCTCCGGCGGCAGGAAGGACGAGCGGCGGTTCGGGTGACGCCGGCGGAGCGGCAAGCGGCGGGGTGGCCGCAGGCGCAGACACCTGCTGGGGCAGCGCGCCGGCCGGCGGCACCGGGGGCGGTGAGTGCACCACCACTGCGGGTGCCGCGGTGATGGTGATCGTCGGGGTCGGCGTCACGGTGATGGTGACCGCCGGCGCCGGGGCCGCCGTCATGGTCACCGTCGGCGTCGCGACCACCGCCGCCACCGTCGGGGCCGGGGTGGGCATGCGGGTGGCGGTCGGTGCTGGTTTGGGCTTGAACGTGGCGTTCTTGATGACCTCATCGCGGGCGATGTCACGAGAATCGGCGACCGTGCCGGAGTTCAGCGGCAGCCGGGCTGCGGCCTCAGCAGCAGGCGCTGCCACAGCGCTGAGCAGCACGGCGGCAAGAAGGCCGGTGACCGGGCGGGTGCGGGGGAGGAGTCTCATGAAAAGCGCAATCGATAGGGGTCGGGGTGTCCCCGCTGACGGTGCGGCAGGGGGCAGGCGGCCTCGCCGCATCACCGGCATCCGGCACGCAACACATGCACCGGGACACGAGGAGGCGACCGGGCGGGCCGCCGGGGTGACGAACCTCAGCGCGGCCGGGGCCGCCAGGCAGCCGTGACTGAGGCAGGGCGGCGACAGCCGAAGCGGTCAGGGCCGGGCGGCGATGCCGGCCGCATCCACCGGCGAGGGTGGAAGGGCAGGGATAGCCGGCCTGTTCGCTGGCATACGCCCAAAAGATCTCATCGCGGAGTCCAAAAGCCAAAGGAGAAGCAAAACGGAAATACTTTACCGGGGCGCATTTTGTGTCCCATAAGCGTGGAAGCCGATATGGGAAATCTTTAAACATCTATGGGATTGTCATGGCCATGCGGCAAAGATCCCGGTCGGCAGCGTGGCGCCGGTGACAGGGCCGGAGCAGGGCGCGCTTTTGGAGGCGCCGGGACCGCATCGCCGGAACCACGCGAAGCCGCCTACGGCGCCTTCTCGTATCGGTTTCCTATCTCCGGCGGCCTCCCCGCTTTCTATGGGCGTGTCCCGGACCTTGCCCCATCGCAACGCTCCACCTGAACGCCCCGCCCGCGGGAGCCGCCACCCCGCGGCTGACGCCGCAGCCGCACTCCATCACCGGTCGGCTGGAGTGGCCCGGCCTTCGCCGGAGCGGTCGGCCCCGCAGGAGCATCTTTTATGCCGCCGTCAGCTCACCGGGTTTGCTCAGGCGGTGCACCACACTCCCCGCCCCGGCGCGCTCCGGGTGCCGGCCTTCTGCGGCGGGTCACCCCCCTTGGGGCGCAGCGGCACCGGGGTGAACCCCATACAAGAGCGACCGGCGAGTCTTCTGGCCTGCCGTCGTCCGGCGCGGTGCACGGTTGGCTTGGGGAGGCCGCACGACATCGGCTTTCCTCACCCGGCCCTGCCGAGGCGACGGCTGCGCGCGACAGGAACCTGATCACGCCACCGATCTGGCGGCATGGTGACATGCCCCTCCTGCACCCCTGCGATACGTGCAGTGACAGAGCGAATACGTAAGGCAGCGGAGGGTGTAAAGGGAAACGGCAAACCGGGCAAAGCGCGGCAAAGCTTCGTTGATCTTCATCTGGCGAATGACCAGGGCCTCGCTGTGACGCTCCTCACTCCAGGCGAGGAGAAAGATCCATTCGCCGTCACGGCGAGCAGCCCGCCGCCGAGAATCCGCGGCGTCCTTCATCCAGGTCACTTCCAAGGAGGTGACCTGCGTCACCGGGTCAAGCCGAAGTAGATCACCGCCGGTGGATGTAAACACGGCATAAGGCACCAAAAGGGCGCACGTACGGTTACCTCCGTTTCACCCCTTCTAGCTGCTTGTGAGTGTGTGACGTGGGACAAACTGTGCCCGCCTTCTCTGGCGCTGCTCGTAGAAGTTCTCGCCGGATTCGGACGATCGCGGTCAGTTTGGTGGCAACCGTTGTCGCCACGTCCGGCTCGTTTGCGGAGACTTCTGCCGCGTTCGGCTTTTCCCGCACGGCCGCAGTCGCAGTCGCCGCTCCGGCCACAGCCGAGCCGGTCGCCGAGCGCCTGGGCCGCACAGCCGCCGCTTTCCCCGCGCGCCCTCAGAGCAGCCAAAGGGTGATCACTAGCAAGACCACCACGGCCTCTACGGATCCCAGTTCCCGCCGGGACAAGGCCGCCGATGAGGGGCGCACCAGCGGGCGTTACTCGTACCGCACCGGCATCCGCGGCACTGGTGTCGGCTTCTCCACCGCCTTGTCCTTCTCCTTTAGCTCCGCGCCGATGACGATGAGCAATTCGGCGATGCAGGCCAGCGCCGAAACCGAGAGCGGTCCGGTGTTGGAGGCTGGTGCGGTCAACGCGGTGACCGAGACCGGGGCGCTGTCGGCGGCCAACGGCGTGACCGTGCTCGGTGAGGATGCCTTCGTCGCTGACGGCTACCGCATCGTGCGGATCAACAAGAGCACCGGAGTCGTTACCTTGCTGGCCGGTTCGGCCACGCAGAGCGGCTGTACCGATGCTGCCAGCGGTTCAGCGGCCCGCTTCACTTCTAAGCCCCTTGATTGGGGCAGCCCTCTTCCCCCCAAGGTAGTGGGTACTGACGGCACGCTGATCTACGTCACCGACGGGTGCGGGCTGCGCAGCATCCATGCGTCCACCGGTGCCACCTCCACCCTGACCAGCACCTACTACAACCAGGTCGCGGTGATCGGCAACACCCTGTATGGCTACATCGACGCACGATGGCCCTCCATCGACCGATACGACCTGGTCACCGGTACCGTCCACACCCTGACCAGTCAGGTCACCTATGGCGGTGTGATGGCCGGCGACGAAAACTACCTGTGGCTCGTCTCAAACAGCACCCTTTACCGCATCGACCGCATCACCGGCAACGTCACCACGGTCACCAACAGTCTGAATGCCAGCCCTACCGCATTGCTGTCAGTCGGTGGCTACCTGTACCTTACCGCGCGGCCGTATAACGCCCCGTATGACGGTGCTCTTGCTTTGATGCGGGTCAGCAAGACCGACGGAGCCCGGCGATTGATCGCCGGTGGCGGCGCGGGCAGCGGTGACCTCTTCTATTTTCCTACCGGCATCGCCACCGATGGCACCAAGCTCTATCTGGCCGACTCCGGCTCACGCGGTACCTGGCTGAAAAGCGTGAGCGCCACCAGCGCCCGCTCGTTTTCCCCTGCGGCCGCCGCGCCGGTGTTGGAGGCTGGTGCGGTCAACGCGGTGACCGAGACCGGGGCGCTGTCGGCGGCCAACGGCGTGACCGTGCTCGGTGAGGATGCCTTCGTCGCTGACGGCTACCGCATCGTGCGAATCAACAAGAGCACCGGAGTCGTTACCTTGCTGGCCGGTTCGGCCACGCAGAGCGGCTGTACCGATGCTGCCAGCGGTTCAGCGGCCCGCTTCACTTCTAAGCCCCTTGATTGGGGCAGCCCTCTTCCCCCCAAGGTAGTGGGTACTGACGGCACGCTGATCTACGTCACCGACGGGTGCGGGCTGCGCAGCATCCATGCGTCCACCGGTGTCACCTCCACCCTGACCAGCACCTACTATAACCAGGTCGCGGTGATCGGCAACACCCTGTATGGCTACATCGACGCACGATGGCCCTCCATCGACCGATACGACCTGGTCACCGGTACCTTCCGCACACTGACCTACAGTGCCCCCTCCGGCCGAGTGATGGCCGGCGACGAAAACTACCTGTGGCTCGTCTCAAACAGCACCCTTTACCGCATCGACCGCGCCACTGGCGGCTCTACTACGATCACTACCAGCCTGCCCTCCCTCCCCTTTACGGGCGCGCTATTGGCCGGTGATTACCTCTACGGAGCCGCTCAGTACTGGGAGAGTGGGATCTCCTACTACCAGGTATATCGGATCAGCAAGACCGGTGCCGTCACGCTGGTACACACCGGCCGGTTGCTCGGTTTGATCAACGGTCTGGCCACTGACGGCAGCCGCCTCTACCTGACCGACTCCACCAAACGGCTGCTGTCGATCCGCAAGACGAAGCTGCCGACCTATGAGGGCGGGCCGAGCCTGCCGGGAGAGACCACCGGCGGCAACAACCCGACCATCGGCGCCCCCGATTCACCCGAGGCGGCGGCGTGTAACGCCTGCCACGGCGACCCGATCCAGACCGACACCGGCGCGCTGCTGGAACCGGTCACCGACCTGCGCGTCTCCGACCAGGCGCGCGCGCTGGAGATGTCGCGCACCTACAGCTCCGCGGCCGCCAGCACGCGCTCGGTGCTGGGCTACGGCTGGGCCTGGCCGTACGGCATGACCGTCACCGAGCCTGTCACCGGCCAGGTGCTGGTGCGGCAGGAAAACGGCAGCGTCGTCGCTTTTGCCCGCCAGGCCGACGGCAGCTTCAAAGCCGCCCCCCGGGTGCAGGCCTCCCTGGTCAAAAACAGCGACGGCACCTGGACCTTCACCCGCCAGCGCTGGCAGGTCATGGTCTTCAACACCGCCGGAAAGATCATCAAGCAGACCGATCGCAGCGGCCAGGCCCTCACCTACGCCTACAACACTGCCGGGCAGTTGAGCGCGGTCACCGGCGCCTCCGGGCGGGCGTTGCGCTTCACCTACGACAACGCCGGCTACCTGGCCACCGCCGCCGCTCCCTCCGGCGCCAAGGTGGTCTATGAGCACAACGCGGCCGGTGACCTGACCGCGGTCACCGACCCGACCGGCGCCACCACCCGCTACGCCTACAACGACCAGCATCTGCTGACCACAATGACCAGCGCCCGCGGCGCCGTGACCGCCAACACCTACGACGCCGCCGGCCGGGTGATCAAGCAGGTCGACCCGGAGGGCCGCATCTGGCGCTTCGCCTACGTCGACGGTGATGCGCTCGGTACCTCCACCGTCACCATTACCGCACCCGATGGGGTCAAGACCGTCGAGTCCTATGTCGACGGCCAGCTGCGCGCCCAGACCAAGGCCGCCGGCACCAGCGAGGCGGCCACTACCAGCTACACCTACGACCCGCTCACCTCCCAGATCAGCTCGATCACCAATGCGCTGGGGCACACCACCCGTTTCACCTACCTGCCGAGTGGTGAGCGCGCCACGATGACCGACCCGGTCGGCGCCACCAGCACCTGGCGCTACAACGAGGTCGGAGATCTGGTCGAGTTCGTCGATGCGGCCGGTAACGCCACCCGCTACGGCTACGACGCGCGCGGCAACCGCACGCACGTCACCAGCCCCGAGGGGCGCAGCCAGACCTTCACCTACAACGCCAACGGCACCCTGGCCAGCGCCACCACCGCGGCCGGCTACCGCACCACCTTCACCTACAACACCGACGGTGACCTGATCTCGGTCACCGGGCCCGGCGGGCAGACCACCACGAGTGCCCATGACGCCGACGGCCGCGTCACCGCGACCACCGACACCAACCGCCAGACCACCACCTACACCCTGGACGGGCTGGGCCGCATCACCGCCACCACCGACCCCGAGGACAACACCACCGCCTTCGTCTACAACGCCGACGGCCACCGCACCAAGCTCACCGACGCCGCAGCGCACACCACCACGACCACCTTCAACCTGGCCGGGGAACTGGTGTCCGTCACCGATGCGGCCGGCAACCGCACCACCTCCACCTACACCGACGCCGCTCTGCCGGCCACCATCACCGACGCAGCCGGCAATGTCACCACCTACACCTACGACAAGCGCGGCAACCGCACCGGCGTCACCGACGCCCTGCAGCGCACCACCACCTACACCTACGACGCGGCCAACCGGCTGACCGCCATCACCCTGCCCTCGGGCGCCCGCACCAGCACCGCCTACGACGCGGCCGGACGCCCCACCTCAAGCACCGACGCGCGCGGCAAGACCACCACCTACACCTACGACGCGGCCGGACGGCTGGCCGCCAGCACCGACCCCAACAAGCGCACCACCACCCGCGCCTACGACCGCGACGGCCTGCTGACCGCCGTCACCGGACCGGACGGCAAGACCACCCGTTCCGACTACAACGCCGACGGCCAGCTGCTGGCCGTCACCGACGCCGACGGCGCCACCACCCGCTACAGCTACGATCCGGTCAGCGGCAAGAAGACCAGCCGCACCCTGCCCGGCGGCGCCATCACCCGCTACAGCTACGACGCCGCCGGACGCGACCAGATCACCACCCAGTCCGACGGCAGCACCATCACCCGCACCTACACCCCCCGCGGGCAGCTGAAGCACATCGACTACAGCGACCCGGCCACCGCCGATGTCACCTTCACCTACGACGCGCTCGGCCGCATGACGACCATGACCGACGGCACCGGCACCACCCGCCACACCTACGACGCACTCGGCCGGCGCATCACCTCGGTCAACGGCGCCGGCGCCGAAGTCGGCTACCACTACAACGCCCTGGGCCAGCTGGAGGCGCTGACCTACCCCGGCGGCAAAACCGTCATCTACACCTACGACGCCGCCGGGCAGATGAGCGCCGCCACCGACTGGCAGCAGCGCACCACCCGTTTTGCCTGGACCGCCGACGGCCAGCAGCGCACCCGCACCACCCCCAACGACGTGGCCACCACCACCGACTACAACCAGGTCGGCCAACCGGTCGACATCACCATCACCCACGACCAAGCCGTACTGGGCCGCTACACCTACCGCTACGACGACGCCGCACAATTGAGCGGCGACGCCACCGGCGGGGACGCGCGCAGCTACACCTACAGCCCCACCGGCCAGCTGGAATCCGTCGCCACCACCACCGGCACCAGCAGCTTCGCCGACGGCTCCTATGCCACCACCTCCGCCGGCCTGCTCACCGGCCTGCCGAACGGCGCCACGCTCAGCTACAACGACGCCCGCCAGCTGGCCCGCCTCACCGAGGCGGCCGGGGCGGTCACCGACTACACCTACGACCAGCGCGGCAACCGCGCCCGCGCCACCACCACCTCCAGCAGCGACCCGGCCGTCAGCAGCAGCGTCAGCTACCGCTACACCAGCGCCAACCACCTGGCCGGCGCCACCACCGCCGAGGGCACCAGCGTCGACTACACCGCCGATGCCACCGGCCTGCGCCAAAGCCGCACCACCGCCACCGGCACCGAGACGTTCCTGTGGGCCACCACCGGCGCCATGCCGCTGCTGCTCGATGACGGCACCCACACCTACCTGTACGGCCCCGACCTGGCCCCCTACGCCCAAATCAACCGCGACGGCGGCATCGAGTACCTGCACGCCGACAACCTCGGCTCCACCCGCCTGATCACCACCACCGACGGCGCCGCCGCCGCCACCATCACCTACGACCCCTACGGCAAGCGCACCGCCCACACCGGCACCGCCGACAGCCGCATCGGCTACACCGGCAACTGGACCGACCCGGCCACCGGCCTGGTCTACCTACGCGCCCGCGACTACGACCCGGCCACCGGCCAGTTCCTCACCATCGACCCCCTCATCGACGCCACCGGCCAACTGTATGCCTACGTCGGCAACAACCCCCTGCAGCTGACCGACCCCACCGGTCTGTGCGAAGACTGCAACTTGTTCGAAAAGCTCGTCCTGATGGGCCCGTCCACACAAGACCTCACCACGGGCTTTACCGGAGATGCCCTGGGCTTCTTCAACGGCGCTATCGACGACGTCACCTTCGGGTTCACCGCCTACGCCCGCAAAAAGATCAACCCCGGCTACGCCTGCACCACCACCGCCAACTCCTGGTATGACAAGGGCGGAGCCGCCAGCACCATCGCCGAGATGATCACCCCCGTCCGCGCAGGCGCCAGAGCCGTCGTATCGGTCGCCAGAAATGCCAGAGAGATCTGGAATAATATTAGGAATTGGAGTAAGAGGCTTGACTTCGCCGACGATACTGGCGCTATTAGGCTCGGCGGCGGAGGAAGTGCTCGAACAGCCCGGAATACAGTACCGGGCGGATTGAAAAATCTCGACCACGACGTCTATATGACAACGGATGACGCTCTGGACACGGCGATAGAATTCCTCGGGTCGGGGTATCGAGACATGGGGGGCGGACGCTTCCTCAGCAAGGACGGTCTGAGACAAGTGCGAATGACAGATGGTGACCTCGCACATCGGCGACAGGATCCTCACATTAATTTCGAAATATACAATCAACCTATCGGCCCTGGGATGCGTGGCGGACCACCGCGAGAAAACTTTCATGTATATCTACCAGAGGAGTCAGGGTGGCATCTGCGATAGAACCTAGCCAGCAAGGATGGCCACGCAAAAAAGCTGTTACGGTGGAAGTCCAAGCCTACGACCCTAGGCGAGGCATCGGGAGTTGGAACGAGGATGATGCCACGCTTCGCGTGGAAGTCTGGCCAACTCCTGAGCAGACAGCCGTAATATCTGGAAACCCGGCTGGCCTGATATCTCTAGCACGACATCTTCTAGCGCTTGCCCAGAGTGAAGTTCCTGACGGAAATCACTTCGATTTCGATACCTATTCTGGGTGGCTAGCAGAAGATTCAATAGCATTGCGAATAGAAGTCGAAAGATAGTAGCATACGTCCGGCATGCGCCAGTCTTTTTAGATGCATGCCGGACGGTATACTTATGGTGATAACACATAAGCGTCGTCATTAGCTCATGCTACTGAGTCAATCATAAGTTTTGTTACTTTCCGGTACTACATTCATAGATCTTGATTCGTTTGGCTCCGCCACGGGACGCGGTTAGTCCATCGTCGGTGCGTGACGTGCGCTCTGACCTGTGATCTCGTCGTGTCCTGGGACGCGGAACTGACCGTGCTGACCACGCGCATCGCCGGGGGCCGGGCGATGCGAGAGCATCCGCCTGGCCCCGGCAAAATCATGGCCGGAAAATTTTCATTCTGGGGATTTTTTGATAACCGATTCGCGCCGCCCACAAGGTCGCTCGAATTCACCTGGATCGATATAGGGTTTTCAGAGCTGCCCGCCACAGGGCGTCATGTGCCGACGCTACGGCTACTCATGGCCGCAGACCTCGCGGAGTCAGTAGAACGAGAAGTGACATACGGAGACCGTCATCCGATACCAGACAGAACAACAATACTGTCTGGTATCTGAGTGAGCTCCCCTATTGCGTGACTTCTCGACCCTCCATCTCCCTTCACGGCGACTACCCAGCCTCCTGCCATACCGATCTGGATTCCTATGGCCACAGTCGGTAGCGCTCAAGCGAGCAGAGCCGATGAACCCATGGGCCCTGTGGAGCCGTGATCATCATTGGCCGCAGCGGCGTGCAGGCATGTCGGCAGAGAATGTGGCGCGGTCAGGAACGACAGGGTGGGGCTTTCGGGCGAGCAGCATGGCGAGCCGCTTGAGCCGGATGCCTCCAGCGTGCCGCCGCAGCAAATCGCCGCGGCGCAGGAGGGGGTGCGTGGTTGGGTGCGCCACACCATTGCGCAGGGTGTGAAGTGGGCGACCCCGCGGGCACTGCTGGCGAGTTTGGCTGCTGGCGCGCTGGCACCGCTGGCACTGGCTGAGCCGGGTCCAGCGGTGGTAGCAGCTTGGTTTGGTGTCGTCGGCTCGGTTGGAACCAACATCTTGTCTGATGCCATGGGTGCTTCGCTGTTTGCTGCACGGGAGCGCACCCGCCTGGGCGCCTCGCATGCCGATGGGTCAATCACTGCTGGGGACGGCAGCGACGGTGCAGGCGCCGATGAGCAGATGGACGAGGCTCTACGGCGGCTGGAGCAGGAGCTGGCAGCTCGCTTGCAGGAGGTCCTGCAGGCCGGTGATGCCCGCGCTGATGCCTTGGCTGAGACCCTCACCGTGGTCTTGGCGCAGGCCCAGACCACCCAGGTGGTGATCAGCGAGGCGATCGCCAGCGGCAATACTTGTTTGCTGGAGCAGATCGTGGCCGGTTTTGCCGAGCTCGGACAGCAAAACGCCGTGCTGGCGCCGATGCTGCGGCCGCGTGTAGATCCGTCAGGACCGCGCGGCGCTTGTCGTCGCGTTCTCCCACGGTCAGCCGGGCCAGGTGCGCCCACCACGAGCCTCTGGCGTGGCGCCAGCCGCGTAGCAGCACCACCTGGCCGGCGTAGGCGACCATTGGCGGCAGCGTCAGCAGGGCTCCCGGGCGGTGGGGGAGCTGGTTGTAGGGCTGGCCGTCGAGTTCGGCCAGATCCGCATACGGCAGGCGCTGGTCGATGACGGCGGGCGCGGCGGTGATCGGCTCGCCTGGCAGGATCCAGCAGATGTGCGCCCACAGCTGGCCCTCACGGGGTTCGCGGCCCCGCGCAGGAACACCGGCCGCCTGCCATACAGCACCAGCGGCGGCACCGGCAGCAACGCGGAGGCGGGCATGTGCCGACTCTACCGTCTTATCGATCACATGTTCTATGTCGGATGCGTCAGAGCGGCCAATCGGCTCGATGGGGGTCACCGCGCTGCCGATGAGGGCGAGACTGCTGATCACGTACCCCTGCAAGGGGCCGGGCGTGGCGATCATCTGGTAGGTGGACAAGATCGCCTTGGCCGTCGGGGCGGAACCTCCCGGGCGCCACTCTCGTTGATCGTCCAGGCGCACCGCCTACGACGGGAGGCGCAGCATGGAACAGACATGGCGCGTAAGTCTCGCGCTGAGGATCGTTGGAGTCGGCCTGTTTCTGGTGCTGCTCGGGGTGCTCGCCTTCGTCGTCATGATCATAATCTCTGGGTTCGAGGTGGCCCCGGTCGCCTCCGTGCTCGGCCTGGTGGGGCTCGTCCCGCTGATGAGAGCACTCCTTGTGAAATGCCTGCTGGACAGCATCCGTCCCTGGATACGGCTGAACGGTGAGGTCGTGATCATCCGCAACCCGCTGTCGACCCACCGGATCCCCCTCGCCCAGATCGCGTCGATCTCGGCGCACGACGACGGCATCACGATCGAGACGCACGCCGGGAGGGTCATCTCGGCCTGGGCGGTGCAGAAATCGAACCTGGCGACATGGCTGGGGTGGCACACGCGTGCCGATCGTGTCGCTGACCGGCTCCGGGAGGTCGTGATCGCCGCCCGCTCCCAGCAGGGGCACCTCTCATGATCAGGTCAAACTTCGGCCACCTCGCCAGGCCGGCCTTGGAGAGCGTCATCGCCCTGATCGACGGCAGCGACAGGGTGAGGCCGTGTGCGCGGAGGCTCTCCCCGTAGCCAGCTCTGTCCTGAAACTCGCTCTAGTGCATGCCTGAGGCTTCACCGTGGACTGGAAGATCACCGATGTGGACGAGGCTGCGATCACCAAACTCCCGAGAATCCCTGGCAGACGGCCGTCCGCCAGGACGGGAAGATCCACCCGCAGGCCCAGGTCGCTGAGATGACCGGAATCGATCGCGCGTTCTGTGTCGGGAGGGTCGGCGTGCGGCGGCTCTCCCGGAGCGCCAGGTGAGCATCTGCTCGTAACGCTTGGCGACCATCGGAGCCGCCTGCCCGGTGATGACCTGGCGCCATTCGTCGGAGCTGTGGGCGACGGCGCGCACGCCGCGCCGACCGGGAAAGGGCGGAAGCGAGCCGGGCCCTTTGCCGTCGACGGATCTTGATCACAGGCGGGAGAGGAGGCTCCCCTCGCGGACGGCTCGGCGCCCTCTTCTCCGGGAGGGGCGGTGGATCGGATCATCCCCAGGTCGCATCCCGGGTTCCGTCTGTGGAATGACCTCATACCCCAAAAGATCATCCCGATAGGCCATAAAAGCGGACAAGCCGCTCTTTAGGTTTGGACCACATCGGGGCCACGGGGGCGGTATGAGGGGCGTGCGCAGCATACGCACGGTAATTGTGATCGCGGTGATCGCCGCTCTGGTGCTGCCGCTCGCGCTGCCGCTGGCCCAGACATACGAGCCGGGCGCGCTGTTGCAGGGTACGGCCGCGGCGGACAGCGGCAGGTCTTCCCTCCAGGTGGTTGCGCATCCCGACGACGATCTGCTGTTCATGAGCCCTGACCTGCTGCGGGGGATCGCCCGGGGGAGGAACACCGTCACGGTCTACCTGACTGCGGGGGAGGCCGTGGCCGGGCTGGAGGATGACCGCAACCCTGTCGGCTACATCGAGGACCGGGAGCGGGGCGTGCGGGCGGCCTACGCCTGGGTCGCCGGTTTCCGTGACCACTGGCGGCGCGAGACGACGAGCCTGGGCGGGGTCCGGGTAGCCGTGGACACGCTCGTGGAGCGGCCCCAAATCAAGCTGGTCTTCGCCCGGCTGCCCGACGGGGGCGACCCCCGCGCGGACGGTGGCCGGAACGCGCTGACGCGGTTGTGGACGGACCGGTCCGGTGCGGCCTGCGTGCACGCCATCGCCTCCGGCCCCGCCTGCCTGAGCCGGGCGGACGTGCTGGGCATGCTGCGCGCCGCGATACGGACCTTCAGGCCCGCCGTGCTGCGCAGCCTGGACCCGGCTCCGCCCGCCGGGAGGCGGCCCGACCATCCCGACCATGTCGCCGCGGCCCGGTTCGCCGACGAGGCGGCGCCTGCGGACATCGAGGTGATCTCCTACTCCGGTTACCCGATCACATCGCTGCCGCCGAATCTCGACCTCGCCGAGCGCGAGGTCAAGCGGCGGGCCTTCGCCTTGTACCGGCGGCACGACTACCGGGTCGCCGGGCCCGGCTACGATGCCTGGATCGGCCGGATGTACCGCAGTCCCGCGGGACGGGGGCCGGCGTGAGAGGGCCGGGCGGGCCTCCGGCGGCACGCGCCCGGACGGGCGCTGACAGTCGTACAGCCCCGCCCCGTCCGGGCGCGTACCGGTGCCGGAGCGGGGCCGTACGACGTCAGAAGGCCAGAACCGGCCGCGCTTCTGGGCCATCGCCTGCAGGCCGCCGCGCAGGGCCTGGTCGGCCGGGCGGGGTTGTCGGTGTAGCGGAACGTGAAGCGGCTGTGGGTGGGGGCAGACCGAGTACGCCGGAAAGGGCTAGCAGGGCCGGTCGCAGCTCTCACAAGCCTTGAGGGATGACGGTTCGCGTTCCGCGGCCGATGATGGGTCCTCATGGGGGAGGTTCAACGCGTCAGGCGCCGAGGTCGACTCCTCGCGAATGAACACGGCCAGCGCGGCGAAGACACGGAGGGCCTACAGCGCGCGGCATCACCGGTGCCGGTGTGACCGGGCCGAAGATGATGATCGTCTGCGGGCTTGCCGACCGGTAGGGGGTTCGGCCGTGTCGGACAGGACCAGGCGGACCCGGGTGCCGTGGCCAGGACGGCTGTCGATGTGCAGGCTCCCGCCGTGCATGTCGGCGATTCTCCGCACCAGAGCCAGGCCCACGCCGGTGCCACCGATCGCCTGCTGCTCGGCGGCACCGCCGCGGTAGAAGTCGTCGGAGACGTGGTCGAGATCCTGCGGGTCGATGCCGATGCCGGTGTCGGCGACCTCGATCGCCGGGGCCGGGCCGGCGGTGACGTCGATCCGGCCGCCGGGCGGGGTGAACTTGACCGCGTTGTCCAGCAGGTGGGCCAGCGCGTGCCGGATGCGACCGGCGTCGGCCCAGGCGATCACCTTGGTGGGGGCGTGTACGGTCACGGTCAGGTGCTCGGCGCGGCCCTGGGCGGTGATCGCCTCCACCGCCTCCCGGGCCAAGGCGGCCAGGTCGACGCGGGCCGGGGTGAAGGCGGCGTCGCCGGCGTTCAGGCTGGCCATCAGCAGCAGCTCGTCCAGGAGCTGGCCCAGCCGGGTGCTGTTGCGGTCGATGACTTCCAGGAAGCGGGCCTGCGTCACGGCGTCCAGATCGCCCTGGCGGATGAGCTGCAGGTAGCTGTGGATCGAGGTCAGCGGGGTGCGCAGTTCGTGGTTGACGGTGCGCAGGAACTGGTTTTTCACCTCGTCGATCTGGCGCAGGCGGCTGACCTGTTGTTGCTGCTGGGCGAGCAGGAGCTCGCGCTCCTCGGTGATCTGGCGGCGTTCGGTGACGTCGGTGGAGATGCCGTCGACCAGCAGTCGAGCGTCCTCGCCCTCGCCCTCGCGGCGGGGGATGCCCCGGGTCCAGATCCAGCGGGTGACGCCGTCCAGGCCGATGAGCCGATACTCCAGCTGGGCCCGCTCGCCGGAGATGAGCGTGGCGCAGTAGGCGCCGAAGGCGTCGCGGTCGCCGGGGTGGACGAAACGGAGCATGACGGCGATGAAGTCGTCGTCGGGATCCAGGTGCAGCCGTCCGCCGAACACGGTGGTGTGCTCGGTGTTGACGTAGACCGGGCGGGCGGTGCCGTCGGGCCGGACCTCGACGGTCCAGATCTTGTCGGTGAGCTGGTTGATGATCTGGTCGAACTGGCGGCGGCTCTCGGCCAGGGCGAGGGCGAGCTCCTCGGCGCGGCGGCGCTCCATGTACCGGCCCACATGGGCGCACACCCCGTCCAGCAGATCGGCCAGATCGTTGTCGGGTCGCTGGGGGTGGTCGGCGGCGAAGGCCAGCACGCCCAGGACCTGCTCGCCGCTGCGCACCGGCAGGGCCACAGCCGAGCGCAGGCCGGCCCGCAGCCCGGCCCGCACCCGGGGGCTGCTGGCCGGGTCGGCCGCCGTGTCCGCGACCCAGACCGGCTCACCGCGCTCCCAGGCCAGGCCGGGCAGCTCCTCCCCTCGAGCGAAGGCAGCCGGGTGGCCGCCGGTGAAGGCCGACAGGTCCCGGCCGGGCCTGCTCCAGGAACCGATGCGGGTCACGACGGCCCGGTCCTCATCGACCTGCCAGTACTCGCCGTAGGTCCAGCCGAGTGCGTCGGTGACCGCGGCGGCCACGCCGGCGGCGGCTTCCCGGCTGGAGGCGGCGTCGGCCAGCACCCGGGTGACGGCCTGCTGGGCCTCGCGCAGCAGGCCGATGCGGTGGGAGTCGGTGATGTCGTGGCCGGCCACCACCGCGCCCAGGCGGTGCCCCTCGGGAGTGTCGATGGGCCGGCCGTTGACCAGGAAGCGGCGCGGTCCGACATCGGTCGCGGCCACCACCTGCCAGCCGGTGAAGTACTCCCCGGCCCACGCCCGGGTCAGCGGCATCTCCTCGACCGTCAGCGGGGTCCGCCCGTCGGGGGCGTACAGCGGGTAGTTCTTCAGCCAGGAGCGCACGTCGGCTGGCGGAGTATCGGTGTGCAGGCTCTCACGCAGCGACCGGTTGATCACCAGTCTGCCGTTCTCGTCGCAGGCCATCACCGACACCTCCAGGCTGTCGAGCAGGGCGCGCAGAAAGATGCGCTCCTGCTGCCTGCGCGCGGCCCCCAGCGCGGCGTCGGCGCGGGCCAGCCGCAACGCGATCTCCGGCTCGATCAGGGCGGCCAGATCCTCCAGGATCTGCAACTGATCGCGATCCCAGGAGCGGGCCGTGGCATCGACCACGCACAACGCGCCGATCACCTGCGCACCGGGCGCGTTCAGCGGCACCCCGGCATAGGCCGCCAGCCCGTCGGTGTGCTCCACAAGATCGTGCCAGCGCCCGTCGCCGCAGGCATCGCCGATGACCAGTGGCGCGTCCTCGGCCACGACATGCCGGCACAGCGACCGCGCCAGGGGACTCTCCCGTACGGCCTGCGGGTCGGCCACCCCCGCCGTGCTGATGACGACCTGCCGGTCCTCGGTGATCAGTGACACCAGCGCGACCGGCACGTCCAGCAGCCGGGTCGCCATCTGGGTCACCCGGTCCAGCACCGGCACCGCCGGAGCATCCAGCAGACCGGTGGCGCGCAGCACACGCAACCGCTCTGGATCACCGATGCGGTCTCGATCACTCGTCCCCATGACGCACCACCCCTTATGCCTTTTCTACCCAGGTGAGGGATTTCATCGGCGGTCTTCTCGGCCGTCAGCGCGCCCAGCACACCCGGGGTTCCAAGGGCCGCAGGAGAGGGGTGAGCCGCGACGGCTACGATCCGGCCGCCCTCCGGTGCCTGCACCACGCGGGCCTGAATGTCCGGGGTGAACTTGCCGTGCCGTCCCATCAGCCCTGTCCTCCCGCCACCGGCGCCGCCAGGAGCTCCTGCGCGGCACTTCTTGCCGAGCTCGCCGTACGTCATGTCGTCGGGCTCGATGCGGTACCAGTTCTCATCGCCGTCCCACATGATCGGGGTGGAGTACTCGTAGCGGTCGGTGCGGATCCTCGGGGGCTCCAGGCCTCCGCAGGCCGGCACGCCGCCCCGGCCGGTGCGGGCGGGGACGCCTCAATCACCCCCGGCGGGATGCCTCCGATACCGTGCTGCGGTGGACGATGCGACGACCTCGACGACCTGGTGGCCCGATGCCCGGCACGTGGCCCAGGCCCTGGCCGGCGCGGGAGGAGTCGCCGCCATCCGCCGTTCGGGCCCCAGGCTCCCACAGCTCCCGCGGCCGGGTCGCGGTCATGACGGGGCCGGTGCCGCCGAGCCGGACGCCAGAGCCGCCTGCACGATGCGGATCGCCTCGCCCGCGTCGATGCCGACGCTGGCGATCACGGCCGCGTAGTCGGCGGCGGCCCGACGGGCCCGCTCCCGGCCGTCCTCGCCGGCGGCCGACACGAACGAGCCCGCCCGCCCCCGGGTTTCGATCAGCCCCGCCTCCTCCAGCTCCCGATAGGCCCGGCCGACCGTGTTGACGGCCAGGCCGGGCCGCTAACGCCACTGGCCGTTCGGTTGTTGCTCACGCCCCGTTCCGAAGCCGCCGACCCCGCTGACCTCCCCGCACTTTCCGGGCTCCCCAGCGCCCGATCCGGAACCGGATGCGTAACCGGGCCTCCGGGCAGGTCCTGACGACCAGTGTGACCTCCGTATCGAGGGCTGCCGGGCCGGGGGAACCGAACCGTTGCATCTCACGCGGAGACGGCCCTTCAAGCCTGGGACGGGCCCCTTTCCGGCGTACTCGCTCTGTCTCCGGAGAAGCGCGCGTGGCAAGATCGGGATAACGTGACGCCCTCTGGAGGAGATCGACGATGTCGATGGACCTGGGCACCACCTTCGACCGTCGCGCTGGCGTGGAAACGTTCCGCGAGAGGGAGGACGCGTGGCAGTGGCACGAGTACTGGTGGTCGGCCTCGATCCGGCCACGACCCCGGATTGGGACCCGGAGCCGGTCCAGGCGGCGATAGCCCGCGGTCAGGCCCGCTTCGACGATCATAATATTGAGGCCGACTGGTGTCTGGTGGCACTCGAGGAGAACCCCGAAGGAACGATCGTGCAGGCGCTGACCCGCAAAGACTACGCCTGCGTGGTGATCGGGGGCGGCATCCGCAAGCACGAGCCGTTGCTCGAATTCTTCGAGAAGGTGATCAACCTGGTCCGGCGGCACGCGCCCGACGCGGCCATCGCCTTCAACAGCAGCAGTCCTGAGGATTGCGCCGACGCGGCTTTGCGGTGGCTGCGATAGCCCGGCGAGGCAGGCGCCTCGGCCGGAACTTCCCAGGTCGGCTGCTGAGCGCGCCGGACGAATCCGCTGTCCGTTCTCAAACGGGCTGAGCCACGAGCCAGTTCGGCGCCTCCAAGGTGATCGGCTCCGACCTCACCCAGCAGTCCAAGTTGCCGGGCACGGGGTCGACGGGTCGCCTGCCGCTGTGCGCAAGGGCACGCGATCACGGTCGGCCAGCTGTATGCGGTCTCACCATCCTTCCGCTCTACGATCGGTGAAAAGCCGCACGGATCCAACGCCAAGCTCGCCATCGGCTGGAAGCTGTGGCTGGACGCCAAACAGCGCACTCGCCAGATCGTCACCTCCTGCACCGAGTCCTCCCGGTCGCTGCGCTCCAGCTCCCGCAGTGTGATCACCATCAAGACCCGCTTCAGCGGCTGGGGTGCCAAGGTCGCCCTGCCCGTCCCTTGATCGATGAGTTCTCCCCCGGTGCACCACGTCTGCCACATCGGTGACCGGGGGAAGCTCTTGAGCTGAGAGTCGCAATCCAGGCCTCAGCCGGTCATCTGCCGAAGGGGTCTGCTGACGAGCCCGATCAGGTGGCCCTCGGGATCACTGAACTTGCCCATGATCAGTCCTCCCATTACCTCATCCGGTCCCTGCATCCGGCTGCCACCAAGGCGCTCGGCCTGCGCGAGCGCGGCTTCCACGTCGTCCACCTCGACGTAGACGGTGACGTGGCCCTGGTATCCGTCGGCGCGGGACGGGCCGCGCCAGGTCGGCGAGGGCGTCTCCGGAACTTCGTATACGGCACCGCCGATACCGATGCCGTCGGCGTTGACGTTCTCGTCGCGGGTTACCACGCCGTATTGCGCCGGGTTGTTCGCGTCGATCCGCCAGGCGAACATCTCGGAGTAGAGCTTCCGAAGTGCATCGCCGTCCCTGCCCTCCACCTCGAAGTGGACCACAGCGTTTCCCGCAAGGGCCTCCCCGGCTCGTCGGTGGGCTGGTTTTGCGTAGCCTCACTGAGGTGGACCGGTTGGCCCGCCGAAACTCATCGCTTCAGCTGGCATGAGATTGCCGGTCGCGCATGCCGACCCGGCTGCGCCGGATCAGGTCCACCCCAACACCGGAGTGGGGTATGAGCTCGAACAGCGATGAGACACGCTTTAGCCACCGTCTATCGCACTTCCCTGATCTGAGCACCCATGGCCGGGGCCGTCGCCGGCCAAACTCGCTTTGCTCGCCCGCGAGGTCCTCGCGGAGTCGGACAGGCACCAGCGGAAGATCCACAGGACAGGCATTAGAAGGCATCAGGGGAGTACCGGACCGGATTTTGGCGCTGTTTCCCCGTCGGCAACGCGGCGTGCAGCCGGTCTCGACCCGCCCACTCACGGTGAGGCGACCGTTCTGGCCGTGGAGGCGCGCCCAGTGCCGCGGGAAAATCCGAGCGCGACCCGTCAGCGACATCGGCGGGCGTTGAGCCGGGCGGCCTGGCGCGTCAGGTGGTCGCGCTCGGCGAGGTTGGGTGCCTTGTGGGCGGCCTCGGCGTACAGCCGTGCCGCCGTCGCCAGGTCGCCGTCGCGTTCATGGAGGTACGCCGCCACCGCGGCGTGGCGGGGCAGTGAGGCGTCCAGCGCCGCGAGCGCCGCCAGGCCAGCGCGCGGTCCGTCGGCTTCCCCGACGGCGACCGCGCGGTTGAGCCGGACGACCGGGCTGTCGGTCAGGCGCGTGAGCTCGTCGTACCACTCGACGATCTGCACCCAGTCGGTCTCCTCGGCGGTGGGCGCGTCAGCGTGGAGCGCCGCGATGGCGGCCTGGGCCTGGAACTCGCCCAGTCGGTCACGGGCGAGGGCCGCCTGGAGGATCCCCACGCCCTCGGCGATCAACGCAGTGTCCCACCGGCCGCGATCCTGCTCGGCGAGCGGCACCAGGCTGCCGTCGGGCGCGGTCCGGGCGGCACGCCGGGCGTGGTGCAGCAGCATGAGGGCGAGCAGCCCGGCCACCTCGGGGTGGTCGATGCGGGCCGCGAGCTGCCGGGTGAGCCGGATGGCCTCGGCGGCGAGGTCGACGTCGCCGGAGTAGCCCTCGTTGAAGACGAGGTAGAGGACACGCAGCACGGTGGCGACGTCGCCGGGCCGGTCGAAGCGCACGCCGGAGACGGTGCGTTTGGCCCGGCTGATGCGCTGCGCCATGGTCGCCTCGGGCACCAGGTAGGCCTCGGCGATCTGGCGGGTGGTCAGCCCGCCGACGGCGCGCAGCGTGAGCGCGACCGCCGATGCCGGGGTCAGCGACGGGTGGGTGCACAGGAAGTAGAGCTGGAGCGTGTCGTCCACCGCGGGAGCCGGCCCGGGCGCAGGCTCCTCCTCGACGCGGTCCTCACGCCGGCGGCGGGCGGCGTCGGCGCGCGCCGCGTCGAGGAACTTGCGCCAGGCCACGGTGACCAGCCAGCCCTTGGCATCCCGCGGCGGGTCGGCCGCCCAGACCCGGAGTGCCTCCGTCAGAGCCTCCTGCACGGCGTCCTCGGCCGCCGCGAAGTCGGCTCCGCGGCGGACGAGGACGGTGAGCACGCTCGGCGTGAGGCTCCTGAGCAGGACCTCGTCCATGGGTGAGGTCACTCCGTGATGGTGGGCGGCGCGGTCAGGAACGGGCGCAGCTCCAGCCACTCGTGGATCGGCTTGCCGCCCGCCCCGGGGGCGGCCGACAGCTCCCCGGCCAGCTCGACGGCGCGCTCGTAGCTGTCGACGTCGATGATCATCCAGCCGGCGATGAGGTCCTTGGTCTCCGCGAACGGTCCGTCGGTGACCGGCGGGCGCCCTTCACCGTCGTAGCGGACCCACGCTCCCTCGGGGGCGAGTGCCTGACCGTCGACGAACTCGCCTGTCTTCTCCAGCCGGGCCGCGAAGTCGTTCATGTACTGCATATGGGCCGAGATCTCCTCCGGGCTCCACTGGTCCATCGGCACGTCGTTGACCGGAGCCGGGGCGCCGCGGTAGTGCTTCAGCAGCAGGTACTTGGCCATCGTGGTTCTCCTCGGTGCTCGTGCGGCCCATTGTGGCCGCGTTCACCCCGGGGACGGAGCCGGACACGGGTTCTCGACATCGCCGTCCGATTATTCGGCTCTCGTGGATGAGCCCGGGTGAGCCCTCTCGCAGTGTCCGGGTCCACAGCGTGGCGCGAGGGCGAGAGCGTGGAAGGTGGCACCGGCCAAAGACCTGAGTCAGGCGTCGGGGGTGTGTCAGCCGGTTCAGCTACGACCGGACCCGCGGCAGGGTCACGCCAAGGTTGTCGAAATACTCCAGCGCCGCGGCGCCGTCGCCGGCCTGCGCGCAGGCAGGCGACCGCGTCGTCGAGCCGTTGCGCCGCGGCGGCGAAGTGCTCGGCTTTCCACTGCATGGCGGGAGTTTAGGACCTGCGATGACCGTCGGTGTCGACGCGGTCGTGGGTCTCGGTGATCTCCTGCAGGGATCATCAGGACAGAAGAGGTCCCGTCCGCGGGTCTGTCCCGTAATCGGCTCTGTCCCGTAATCGGTGGTGACGCTGGGTGATCTTCACTGCAGCAGGATGCGGTAGCGCAAAAGGTCGAATCCGGCCCGTCCGTGCATCTGTCTCATGATCCGCTTCGCACGGGTGTTCACGCCTTCGGTCCGGCCGTTGTGGTACGGAAGGGTGAGACCGGCATTCACCGCGGCGCGGTCGAGTTCCAGTCCGTTGGCGAAGCCGTGCAGGTGGGGCAGGTCAGCGGCGCGGACGGCGGTGATCCAGGCGGTGAGCTTGGCGTCGTTGCCTTCGGCCGGGGTGAGGAGTGCGGCGAAGCCGCGGACATGGCCGGCGAGTTCGGTCAGTTCGGGGCAGGCGACCGTGAGCTCCCGCAGCAGCCGGGTGTCGCTTTCCCGCAGCCGCTCGGGATGGGTGAGCAGCAGACGGGCCAGGCGGCGCGGGGTGATGACGGGCCGCTCTCCTTCGGCTCGGCCTTGGGTGATGTAGCGGTAGAGCAGGTTGAGGCTGCCGGTGTAGCCGAGTTCTTTGATCTCCCGAAACAGGTGCAGGACTGCAACGGCAGGGTCGGCGGCGCGCCGCTGGCGCAGGTGATCGCGGTAAGGATCGACCAGAGTGGGCCGGTAGCGCGGAGCCCGGCGTAAAGCCTCGGGTTCGCGGGTGCGGGCGTAGCGCTTGACGGTGCCCAGGGACAGGTTCAGGCGGCGGGCGCACTCCAGGAGGCCGACGCCCTTGCCCAGCAGGGCGTGGATCTGCTGCCAACGCTCGCGGGTGCTCTGTTCGCGGACGCCGGCGGGCCGGGACGGGTTGATCGTGGCCCAGCAGGCGCTGTGGGACCGAACCTCAGCGAGGGTCTTGTCGCACAGGTTCGCCCACAGGTGCCATCGGTCGCCGACCTGCACCGCATCCGGCAGGGCGCGTCGAACCGCCTCACCATAGGCGCCCGACCCGTCGCGGCAGACGATCTCCACCCCAGGGTGGGAGCGCAGCCACAGCTCCAGGACTTCGGCACCGCGGCCGGGCAGCACGTCGATCCGCTCGCCGGTCTCGGCGTTGATGAGGATGGTGGCATAGCGGTGGCGGCGTTTGAGCGCGAAGTCATCGACGCCCAGAACGCGCGGGATCCGCAGCGGTGGCAGCGGCAGCCGCATCAGTAGTCGCAATGCCGTGGACTTGGAGACCGTCACGGCCAGGACCGTCGAGAGCCGGGCAGCCGCCCGGCCGGCCAGCTCTTTGACCACGGCGCTCAGTTGTCCGGTGAGCCTGCTTGTTCGACGCTGGTAGCGCTCGAGCAGCCCGGGCACCTGCTCGCGGAATGTCTGCCGAGGGTATTCCCGCGCTGGGCAGAGCAGACGCCGTACCTGCAGTGACACCACCACTCGCCGTCCGTCGACCGGGAGGTCGGTGATCGTCCGGCCGCAGTAGCCGTGCACTCGACCGGTCAATGCCCCGCACACCGGGCAGGGGACCGGCTCGTCGCGGGTACGGGCCACGATCCGGATGAGGTCGCCTTCGTCCTCTACGTCCTTGATGACCAGGGCAGACAGTCCTGAGAACACCACACCTACCAGATCGTTGATCTTCAGCACGCCTCAGGCTGGCAGGTGATCGCTCTGCGCTACCACCGATTACGGGACAGAGCCTAGACAACGGCGTACTTCGATCTTGATTAGTTATCGGGTGGTCGGGGTCAGGCGGCCGTCGAAAGTGACGGCGAAGGCGTTCGGCGCGGCCTTCCAGCGGGTGACCCAGCGTTTGCGGCCCTTGCCGGTCGGGTCCAGGCTCATGATCGCCATGTAGACGCACTTGACGCGGCGGCCTCGGTCGGGGCGGTGCGGACGGGCTTGAGGGCCTTGGCGATGGCATCCCAGTGCTGGCGGGCGGCATAGCGGAAGCTCGCGCGCAGCAGGTGCACCACGCAGGTTTGGACGACGGTCTGGGGCCAGACGCTCCCGATGACCTGCGGCATGCTGGTTGGATACGGCACATGACCGATGCAACCATGGAGCAGATGCGAGCCTTGGCCGAACGGGGAGGTCTGGCCGATCGATGGCCCGAGATGCAGGCCGCAGCACTGCCCGCGTTCGCGGCGGATGTCGTGCCCGGTGGTCCGCCCCTGCCTGCCGGTAGCCGCCTGGGTGGCAGGCCTGCCCTGCCCGACTCCGGTCACTGGCCCACCGTCGGCGGCGAGGCGCTGACTTTCGTCGGCCAGCTCGATCTCGGTGCCTTCGACGCGTCGATCGTCGGTCTGCCTCCCGTCGGCCTGCTCGGTTTCTTCGTCGGGATCGATGAGCCGGCCGCGAACGTCGTACACGCGATCCGGTATTTTCCCGATGCGTCGCGCTTACGGGAGTGCGCGCCCCCGGTTGCCCGATTCCACAACGACGAGCTGACCGGTTTTCCCGCCTGCGCATTGCGAGTGCAGGCGACGGTGAGTCTGCCGCAACAGCTGCTGTGGGACCTGGGTGATCTCGGTGAGCGCCTGCGGAGGCTGCCCCACCCCGCTCCTTCCGGCCTCGACGGCCGCAGCCGCATCGGCGGCCATCCTCAAGACGGCACCGGCCGGGACGCGTACCTGTGCGTGTCGGGCCGTGAATCCATCCTGTTCCACTGGCACAAAACCGTGCAGGAGCTGCAGGCCGAGCGATCGCGACGGCCCGAAGGAGGAGTCGATGGCCCAGGCGCCCACAGCCGGGTGGTGGACGACCTGGAATGGTTCGTCGCAGGGCGTCGGGAGCACGACGAGGAGATCGGGCACTGGCGTGTCCTGTTCTCGGTCGACTCGCACCAGGCGGCCGACATGGTGTGGTGGGACGCCGGTCAGCTCGACTTCCTCATCGACGGGCGAGACTTGGCCCGTGGCCGTTTCGACCGCACCTACGCCTGCATCGTCTCGTCCTGAGCGGTGACTCGGGGCGACTCCGCCGGTGTCCGGGCAAGGCCTTCGGCACTGTGCCGCCCAGGACGCAGCCCACGACGGCGGCCTCATCGTCGGTGCCGTTCGTTACCGTCGAAATCCGGCGCACGCAATGGTCGGCGCATCGACGGGGCCGAGAGCAGACCGTCCTCAGCCGAGCCTGAGGACGGTCTCGTCTATGTCGCCGCCCCGGCCGTGCGCGTAGGACGATTCGGTGCCGACGACGTGGAACCCGGCCTTGGCCAGGACGCGGAGGGAACCGGTGTTGTCGCTCGCCGCCCGGGCGAACAAGGGCCGGGTCGCGGTCTGTGCCAGGAACAACGACAGAGCCCGGCTGGCGATCCCCTGGCCCCAGACGCTGCGGTCCAGCCAATAGGTGATCTCCCTATCGCCTTCCACCACGAAGCTGGCGATCGTGCCGACGAGGTCCCCGTCCCTGGTGATTGCGCGCTGGCACACCTCAGGATCGCCGAGCACCTTCCTCATATGCGCCGTGAACGCGGCCCGGTCGTCGGGGTCGGCAGCGGTGAAGGCCGCCATCTTCACCGACTCGGGATCACGCATCATCTCGAAGATCTGATCGTGGTCGGCGTCTTCCACCGGTCGCAGGTGAATGGTGGTCATCACGCTCCTTCGTAGACCCTTGCATATAATATGCTTGTGCATACTATATCGAGGACGGATCTCGGAGCGGTCCTGCTGCCGGTGTGGAAGGCCGTGCTCGCCATGGAGGTCGGCAATGCTCGACGGCACGGGCTGACCCACTGGGGCTACATCATCCTCGTCGCCGTCAAGGACCGCCCTGGCACCAATCAGGCCGATCTCGCCAAGGCGATCGGGCATGACAAGAACCGCATCGTCCGTGACATCGATGCGCTGGAGAAGGAGGGCCTGCTCCGGCGTACCCCTGACCCGGCCGATCGCCGGGCCAACCGGCTCCACCTGACCCGAACCGGTCGGCGCCGCGCCGTCGAGGCGCAAGCCGACCTGCACAAGCAGGAAGATCTGTACCTATCCTCGCTCGCCACCAGCCAGCAGGTGGCATTCATCGAGACGCTGCGCACGCTCGCCTCGGCACGCAGGCCAGATTAGAGGCGTGCGCGTCCGGCTCAAGAACTCCCAGACACCCTGGTGCGTGGATCATCTATCCGCGCCGCCTCACCGGCCGGCGAGCCTGTCCGCCTGAAGACTGCGGTGGCATCTGGGGCTACGACTGTCTCCTGGAGATCCTCGCCGATCCCGAGCATGAAGAGCACGAGGATCGTCTGGAATGGCTCGGCCTCGACTCCGCCGCCTTCGACCTGGCCCGGATGGACACCGCCCTGTCCGGCCTGGCAGCCGTTCTCATCAAGGACTGAGGAGTCCTGCCCGTCGGCGCGCACCCTCGCAGGATCGACGCGGCGCAGCGCCAGGTGTACTGACCTGGGAGTCAGGCGCGCGGCTGGCGGGCGGATCGGGTGCGCGGATGGTGAGACACATCCCTTCCGCAAAAACGGATATATAACCATAAACAGGATCATGTGGCGAAGATGGAGAAGGGACGAGATCATGGCGGCACCCGCGCCGGCACCCTCACCCGGACCGCATCCGCCCGGCTCCGCTGAGAGCCGGCGCAGGAGCAACTGGGCCGTAGGCCCGCTGCTCGCGGTCGGCTACGTGATCGCGTTTCTCGCCCTCGCCGTCATCGGGCTCAGTTCCTATGCGCGTATCGGCTCTCTGCAGGAGGACCTGCGCTGGGTCGAGCACACCAATCGGGTTCTCGGCCGGATCGGGGCCGTCGGTGAACTGGTCAAGGACGCCGAGCGGGGCCAGCGCGGTTACATCATCACCGGGCAGGACCGCTACCTGGAGCCCTACCGGCAGGCGGTCGGGCAGATCGACGACGAGCTTGCGGCTCTGCAGCGGATGACCGCCGGAAACCCCCGCCGGCAGGAGACGCTGGGACTGCTGCGCCAGGCGACCCAGGCGAAGCTCGACACAGCGACCGAGATGATCCGTCTCCGCCGGGAGGAGGGCTTCGAGGCCGCGCAAGCCGCCGTCATGACCGGTCGCGGCCAGCAGGCCATGGCCCGCTTCCAGACCTTGCTGAACCAGATACGACAGGAAGAGGCGCGCCTGCTCGAGCAGCGCGAGCGTGCCGGCGATGCCAGCGCCGCCGACACCCGAACTCTCATCCTGTGGGGCTCGCTGTGCTCGGCCCTGCTGGTGGGCGCCTGCGCGTGGTGGACGACGCGCAAGGTGACCTCCTCCGCGGAGGAGGTCACCGCCGCCGCCCGACGTGTCGCGGCCGGCGATGTGAGCCGCCCCGCCGAGGTGAGCGAACCGCTGGAGATGGCCGAGATGGCCGAGGCGGTCAACGGTTCAGTCCAGGTCATCGCCCAGGCCCGGGACGAGGCGCTCGCGGCGGCGGCGGCCAAGGCGTCGTTCCTGGCGACCATGAGCCACGAGATCCGCACTCCCATGAACGCCGTCATCGGCATGACGGACCTGCTGCTGGACACCGAGCTCGACCCCGACCAGTACGAACTCGTCGAGACCGTGCGCAACAGCGGCGAGGCCCTGCTGGCCGTCATCAACGACATCCTGGACTACTCCAAGATCGAGGCCGGTCAGCTCGAACTCGACGACGAACCGTTCAACGTGCGGGAGTGCCTGGAGAGCACGCTCGCCCTGATGGCGCTGGCAGCCGAGAGCAAGGGCCTCGAGCTGGTCGGGGACATCGCCCCCGACTGTCCCCGGACGCTGCGCGGCGACATGACGAGGCTCCGGCAGATCGTGGTCAACCTGCTCAGCAACGCGGTGAAGTTCACCGACACCGGAGAGATCGTCGTCACCGTGGAGGGGGAGCGGCTCTCGGAGCGGGACGACGGGCCGGTCCGCCTCCAGGTAGCGGTCCGGGACACCGGGATCGGCATTCCCGCCGACCGGATGGACCGGTTGTTCCGGTCGTTCAGCCAGGCGGACTCCTCGACCACCCGGGTCTACGGCGGCACCGGCCTCGGCCTGGCGATCAGCAAGCGGCTGGCCCGGGCCATGGGCGGCGACCTGACGGTCGAAAGCCAGGTCGGCGTCGGCTCGACCTTCACGCTGACCGCGGTGCTGACCGGCCACCCCGAGCATCCGGAACCCGGGCCGCCGCCCACCACCGTGGAGCTCGCCGGACGCTCGGCTCTGGTCGTGGACGACAACGCGACCAACCGGCACGTGCTGCGGCTGCAGCTGACCAACTGGGGCATGGAATGCACCGACGTCGGCTCGCCCGGTGAGGCGGTGGAACTCCTCGCCGCCGGCCGCGCCTACGACGTCGCCCTCCTGGACATGCACATGCCGGAGATGAACGGCGAGCAGCTGGCCGCCGCCCTGCGTGACCTCACGGCCGGCGGGGACCTGCCGATGGTGCTGCTGACGAGCGTGCACTGGCGTGCCAAAGGCGGGCAGCAGGCCCTGTTCGACGCCGTGCTCACCAAACCCGCCCGCAGCACCGTGCTGCGGGAGAAGCTGGCGGACGCGATCGCGCGCAGGAAGGCCCCGTCGCCCGGGGCGGAGGCGGCCGCCGGCCGGCGTGAGGAGGCCGAACCCGGTCAGGCGGCCAGGCACGGCGTGCTGAACGTGCTCCTGGCCGAGGACAACCCGGTCAACCAGAAGGTCGCCCAGTTCATGCTGGGCAGGCTCGGCCACCGCGTCGAGACGGTCGGCAACGGCGCAGAGGCTCTGGAGGCGGTACGGCGCGCCTCCTACGACGTGATCCTCATGGACGTGCACATGCCGGAGATGGACGGGCTGGAGGCGACCCGGCGGATCCGCGCCGAGCAGTTCGAGGCCCCGCCGTACATCGTGGCGCTGACGGCCAGCGTTCTCGGCGAGGACCAGGAGGCCTGCCGGGCCGCCGGCATGGACGACTACCTGGCCAAGCCGGTGCGCGCACACGAACTGGAAGAACTCCTCGAGCGGCTGCGGCCCGCGGAGCCCGCCCCCGGCACGGGGGCTGTGCCCGGGAGCACCCCGGACAGGCGGCCGGAGGAGCGGGCCGGACAGGCGGAGCCGACAGCCGGGGCCGGTCCGGAGCGGGCGGATGAGAAGCCTTCCGACACGGAGCGACCCGCGGCGGCCGGCCCGGAAGCAGCGCAGGAGGAGACCGGGGCGCCGGCCCGGGAGACCGCCATCAGGAACCGCTTCGAGGAACTGGCCGGTCCGGACGCGGGGCAGGACGACTGGGAGATGGTCGACTATCTCGCCACCTCCTTCGTCAGCAAGGCCCCGACCGCCGTCGAGGAGCTGGCGGAGGCCGTCGGCAGGGATGACGCCAAGGACGTGGAGGAGCAGGCGCACAGCCTGAAGGGCTCGGCCGTCAACATGGGCGCCACCGCCCTGGCGGAGCTGTGCGCCCGGCTGGAGGCGCAGGGCAGGACAGGACGGCTCTCCGAAACCGCCGGCACACTGCGTGAGATCAGGCAGGAGCTCGATCTCGTCCGCGGCACGATCGAGACCCTGCAGCCCGAGATCGAGGAGCGGGCGCACCTCGCGGCGGATCGGTCGCAGTGACCGGGTGCGGAACGGCCGGGCGGTCCGGTCGCCGGATGTCTCGGCGTGGGCCGTGGACGGCGTGCGCGGCGGTGCCCCCGTGTGCGGATCAGTCTGCCGCACCGGTGTCCGGCCGCGTACCGTGCCCGCGCAGCAGCGGGTGGGTGCGCATCGCCACCTCCAGCTCGCCGGGCAGCTCGTCGCGGTAGCGGCCGAGCGTCGCCAGGTCGCTGTGACCCAGCACGCGCCGTACCGCGTCCATGTCCACCGCGTCGGCCAGCAGGTGGGTGGCGGTCGTGTGGCGCAGGCCGTGCGGCGTCACCGATCGGCGCCGGTCCGGGTCGACCCGCCGCTGCACCCGGTCGATCACGGCCTGGACGTCCCCCCGGGCCAGTCGCTTGCCCCGCCACGACAGCAGCAGCGCCTTCTCCGAAGTCTCCGGCCGTCCTCGGGCCAGGTAGACCTCCAGCATCCGCGCCACGTCACCGGGCAGCGGCACGTCTCGGGTCCCGCCGCCCTTGCCGAAGATCCGCCAGTAGCGCACTCCGTCGTTGGTGTAGAAGTCCTCGAGGTTGGCGCGGACCAGCTCCGAGACCCGCGGTCCGACGGTCGACAGCAGCAGCACGATCAGCGCGTCCCGCAGCTCGGTGCGCTGGTCGCGCCGTCTGGCCCCGCGCTCGCCCGGAGACGGGGCGGGCGCACCGCCGTCCTCGCCCAGGGCCCGTGCCGCGCCGATCAGTCCCTGGGCCTGCTCGCGGGTCAGCGCACGCCGCTCCGGCCGCAGCCCGCCGCGTTCGCGAGCCGTCACCGTCGCCGCCGTCATCGGGTTGATCTGCACCCAGCCCGCCAGTGCCGCGTGCTTGAACAACGCCGAGACCGACCGGCGGAAGCGGGCCTGTGAGGACGGCGACTGCGCCGGTCCCGCGGCGGCTTCCGGGCGGGAGGCCGCCGGTGCGCCGTCACGCGGCCGGGCCCGCCGCCCGTCGGGCCTGCGCGCGAAGGCGAGCAGGACCGCGTCGACGTCCTCGCCGGTCAGGTCGTCCAGCACCCGGCCTGCGCCGGCCAGCTCCACGAACGTCACCACGTCGCGGGCGTAGACCTCCGCGGTGGCCGGTGACAGTGCACCTGTCGAGGTCTTCGCCCGGATCAGCTCCACGTAGCGGTCGGCCGACTCCTGGACGGTGAGGCGATTGAGATCCGCGGGTCGCATGGGGGCGGGGGTGTCCTTTCTCGCTTCGCACGAACGTACCGCGCGGCACCGACAAGGACACTCCGGCAACCGCCCGGGGCGGGGAGTTCAGCGGCCGTGCCCCCCGAAGACGCGCATCAGGCCGGACAGGCCCAGGGCGAGCCCCGCGCGCTCGGCGGGGGTGAGCGCCTCCAGCAGGGCGGCGTGCGTGCGCCGGAACTCCTGGCCGATCCGCTCGGTGGCGTCCTGCCCCTGCGGGGTGAGACGCAGCCGGTAGAAACGCCGGTTGGCCGGGTCACGCTCACGCGACAGCCAGCCCCGCCCTTCCATGCCCGCGGCGAGCCGGCTCACGGTGCTCTTCTCCAGGCCGAGCCGGGCGGCCAGTTCCTGCTGTGACAGTGTGCCCGCCTCTCCCAGCTCGCCGAGGGCGAACACCTCCGACAGGGAGGCCCGCAGCCCGCCGTACTCCTGCGGTTCGAGCAGCCCGCCCACGCGCACCAGCAGTTTCATCAGACGGCGAAGGTCGTCGTCGGGGAATCCGCTCCCATGAGTTGTGTCGTACAACTATCAGTCCTATGCTCGGAGAGAGAACAGTTGTTTCATGCAACTATAGGAGGGGGTCGCCGTGAATGCTCATGCCAGCATGTTCGGCTTCTTCAATCACGCCGGGCTCTACGACCGGATGAGCCGGGTGTTCGGGTTCCGGCGGATCTACACGCGCGCCGTCGCCGACGTCGTTCGGGCCGGCCTGTCCGACGGTGCCCGGATCCTGGACGTCGGGACCGGACCGGGACGGGTGCCGATCGCGATCGTGCGCGCCTGCCCCGGTCTGCGCGCCGAGGGCGTCGACCTGTCCGCCGGCATGATCGCCCACGCTCGGCGGGCCGCCGCGGGCGACGACCGGGTGGGCTTCACCGTCGGGGACGTCGCCGACCTGCCCTACCCCGATGAGGCCTTCGATCTGGTCGTGTCCACCATGAGCCAGCATCACTGGGGTGATCCCGGTACGGGCGTGCGCGAGCTGAGACGCGTGCTGCGCCCCGGCGGACAGCTCTGGATCTACGACTTCACGCTGGCGCTGCGCCGGGCCGAGATCGCCGCCCGCGCCGCCTTCCCCCGGTACGCCGTCCGGCGGGAGCCCGTCAGCGCCCTCGTCGGCAAGCTCGTGGTGAGGCCCGTATGAAGGTCCTGGTGCTCGGCGGGTACGGCGCGGTCGGCGCCCGGATCGTCACCGAGCTCCGGGCCGGGGGAGCGGCCGCCCTCGCCGCCGGCCGGGACTCCCGGCGCGCCGACGTCACCGTCGACCTGCGCGAGCCGCGCACCCTGCACGCCGCGCTGGAAGGGGTGGACGCGGTCGTCAACGCCGCAGGAGCCGAGGACCCGGCACTGGTGGAGACGGTCACCGGCCGGGGGGTGGCGTTCGTCGACATCACCGCCACCGCCGGCTACGTCACCGCGGTGGAGCGGCTCACGCCACCCGCGCCCGTGCTGCTGAGCGTGGGGCTCGCCCCGGGGCTCACCAACCTGCTGGCCGTCGCGGTGCACGAGGTGAGCCCCGCCGAGCCGATCGACATCGCCCTGCTGCTCGGCGCGGGGGAGCGGCACGGCGGGGCGTCGACCGCGTGGGCGTACGACCTGCTCGGCCGGGACTTCCACGACCCCGCCACCGGCGCCGCGATCCGCAACTACACGCGCCCGCGCCGTTTCGTCCTGCCCGGGTACGGCCCGCGCCGCCTGTACCGGACCGACTACAGCGACCAGCACGTGCTCACCCGCGACCTCGGCGTCCCCGTGCGGACCCACTTCGGCCTGGACTCGCGCGCCGCGACCGCGGCGCTCGCCGCTCTGACCCGGGTGCCCGGGGCGTCGAGGGTGCCGCGCGGGCTGCACCCGCCCGGCAGCGACCGCTGGCTCGCCCTGGCCCGCAGCGGGGACGGCACCGTCAGATGGCTCGGCGGCCGGATCCAGTCACAGGCCACCGCGGTGATGGCCGCCCTGGCGACCCGCGCGGCGGCCGGGCTGCCCGCAGGGGTCCACCACCTCCACCGGGTGCTGACCCTCGCCGACGTGGACGACCTGCGCCCCGCGTTCTCCCCTGCGGCCTGAGCACCCGGCCGGCGGGCGGCCCCGCGCCGGGGAACCTCCGGCGGCGCCGTCAGGCGGGCGGACGGGCCGCCGCGAGCAGCGCCTCCCCCGTCTGGCTCCGGGCGTACAGCACGTACCGGCCGCTGCGGTGCGCGCCGACCAGCCCGGCGTCACGCAGCGCCGTCAGATGCTGCGACACCCCGCCCATCGACATCCCGGTCCGGCCGCTCAGGTCGGTGGTCGAGGCGGGGGTGTCCAGCTCGGCCAGGAGCAGGGCCCGCGAGCGGCCGAGCACGGCGGCCAGCGCTTCGGGCACGTCGGCGGGGCGCCGCTCCCACAGGGTGGCGATCCCGCGCGGCGAGTAGCGCAGCGTCGGCTGCCAGGGCGGGGCGGTCACCGAGAACAGTCGCGGCCAGACGAACACCGACGGCACCAGCAGCAGACCCCGCCCGCCCAGTTCCCGGACCGCCGACACGTGCCGGTGCGCCACGGACAGGGTGTCGTCCTCCCAGCGGACGGCCGGGTCCAGATCGTTGAGCAGCCTGTCCGCCCCGCCCTCGGCGAGTTGCCGGGCGCGGTACAGGACGTCGCTCTCCAGCAGGGTGCGGATCCTGGGCCAGTACGGTGCCAGCGTGACGGCCCAGTAGCCCCGGATGACCTCGGCGAGCGTCTCCAGCCCCGTCTCGGGATCCTCACGCAGGGCGGCCAGGCGCGGGCTGTCGCCCTCGACCTCCACCTGGCCGGGCGGGGTGGAGCGCAACGTCGCGAGCTCGACTTCCAGGTCGGGGGAGGTGGTGACCGGCGGCGGGCAGACGAACGCCGGGATCGTCCGGGTCGGCACCGGCACCAGGTCGGCCAGCATGTCCCAGTCCAGGCCGGAGGCGTCCAGACGGGGCCGTACCGCTGTCACCCACGGTCGGTGCAGGGGGTGCTCGCCGGGACTCTTGAGCACCCGGACGCTGGCGATCACCTCCCACAGGGGCGAGAACGCGAACCTGGTGCACGCCAGATCCGCCAGGCCGAACCCGAGCTTCAGCACGGCACCTTCCCCTCTCCGGCCCGTCCGGCACGGGATGTGCCGGACGGATTCGCTCCTGCCTAAATTAATGGAGCTCCCCACGCGAGGGCGGCAAGGTCGCCGCATGAGGACGACACCGGAGAAAACACCCCGCGAAAAGACGGCGCCAGGCCGGCTGATCTTCGCCGACCCCGACTTCCGCAGGCTGTTCGCCGCGGCCACCGCCAGCAAGCTGGGCACCTCGATCGGTCACCTGGCCGTCCCGCTGGCCGCGGTGACCGCGCTGGCGGCCACCCCCGGCGAGCTGGGCGTGCTGGCCATGCTGAGCACGGCGGCGTTCCTGCTGATCGGCCTGCCCGCGGGGGTGTGGGTCGACCGGCTGCGGCGGCGGCCGGTGATGATCGTCGCGGACCTGGTGCGGGCGGCGCTCCTGGCGTCGGTGCCGCTGGCCTGGTGGCTGGAGGCGTTGACCTTCGCCCACCTGTGCGCGGTGGTGCTGGCCTGCGGGGTCGCCACCGTCTTCTTCGACATCGCCGACCAGAGCTACCTGCCGCACCTGGTCAGCCCGGACCGGCTCACGGCCGCCAACACCGCGCTGGTCAGCATGGACGCCGCCAACCAGCTGGCCGGACGGGGGATCGGCGGCCTGCTGATCCAGCTGCTGTCGGCGCCGGTGGCGATCCTGGTGGACGCGCTGAGCTACCTGTGGTCGGCGGTGTGCCTGCGCGGGATCACCCGCCCCGAACCCTCTCCCGCCCGCCAGGAGCGCGTGAGCCTGCTGCGCGAGATCGGGGAGGGGGTGCACATGGTCGCAGGGCATCCGATCCTGCGGGCCATCGCCGTGGAGGGGGCGCTGACGAACCTGGCGATCCAGATCGTCCAGACGATGCTTCCCCTGATATTCGTCCGGGAGCTCGGTCTGTCGCCGCTGTGGTTCGGGGTGTTCCTGACCGCCGGAGGGGCCGGGTTCCTTCTCGGCTCGGCGAGCGCCGCCCGGCTCGGGCGGCGTTTCGGGGAGAGCCGCCTGGTCTGGCTGACCAGTGTGGCGATCGTGCCGTTCGCGCCCCTGATCCCCCTGCTCGACGCCGGGGCCGGGCTGTGGCTGGCCGGAGCGGGCTGGATGGTGGTCACCTACAAGGTCGGCGTCGCCAACGTGATCAAAGTCGGCTTCCGGCAGCGGATCACCCCCGCCCACCTGCTGGGCCGGGTCACCGCGACGATGCGGTTCATGTTCACCGGGGCGTTGGCGATCGGAGCCGGGGCGGCGGGGGTGATCGGCGAGCTGGCCGGCACGCGGGCCGCGCTGTGGGCGGGCGCCGCGGCGCTCGCGGTGAGCTTCCTGCCGATCATGTTCTCGCCGCTGCGGACCCTGCGCGATCTCCCGGAGAGCGGGAACGGGACCGGCGGCGAGATCCGGTCGAGCTGACCCGTCAGCTGGTTCCGATGATCGGTCTTTTCTCGGAATAAGATCAAAGCATGCCGAATATTGGACCGACGGAACTCCTGATCTTCGTCGTCCCGATCCTGCTGATCATCGGGGTGGCCCTGCTCGTACGGCGCGCCGGGCGTTCCCGCGCGCTTGCCCGGTCCGGAGTCCTCGCGCCCCGCCCCATGAGCGCGGCCGACCTGCAGTCGCAGGCGCACGCCCTGATCGCTCAGGGAAAGCAGATCTCGGCCATCAAGCTGGTCCGCGAGCAGACCGGCCTCGGCCTTGCCGAGGCCAAGCGCTACGTCGACGACCTCGCCGCCGGCCGGATGCCCATGGCGTCCCGGACGACCCCGCACGGCGATCTGGCCGGCCGGGTCCGCGAGCTCAAGGCGTCCGGCCGCGCGGAGCAGGCCGTCCTGCTGGTGCGCGGCGAGACCGGGATGGCCGAGGCCGAGGCCCGCAGCTTCGTTCAGGCGATCAACTGAGGCCGCGCGGACGGCCGGGAACGGAATGCCCCGCGGGCCGGGCCCTAGCCCGGCTATCCGGCCGTGCCGACCCGCTCACCTGAGCGCCGCCCGGCGTGGGCGACGGCGGCGGCGGCGAAGGCGGTGATCACCGGATGGGGGCGGGTGCCGTCCCCGGCGAGTTCGGGCTGGAAGAGCGTGGCCAGGAAGAACGGGTGGTCCGGCAGCTCCAGGACCCGTACGGCCCCGGCCTCGTCACGGCCGGTGAAGCGCAGCCCGCCCGCCTCCAGCCGCGGCAGGTAGGCGGCGTTGAGCCCGAAGTTGCAGGAGTAGCGCTCCACGGTCCGCTCCACCCCGATGATCCGCTCGGCCAGGGAGCCGGGCGCCAGCCGTACCGCGTCCTCGTGTCCGGCCAGCGAGCACTCCAGCGGCACCAGCAGGAAGTCCCCGGCGTCCGGGTCGTTCTCGGCGTGCGCCACGGCCAGGCCCAGGACGTTGCGGGCGTACTCCAGGATGGCGTGCTGGAATCCGCCGCAGGTGCCCAGGAACGGGATGCCGCGCTCGCGGGCGGTGCGGGCGGCGTTCACCGCCCCGGCCTCGCTGCGGTACGGGCTGCCGGGCAGCATCCAGATCGCGTCGAACCCGGCGAGGTCGCCGGTGTCGGTGGTGGGGATCCAGTAGGCGTCCAGCGTCAGCCCGTCGCGCTCGCGCAGCGCCGACAGCAGGGCGGGGACGCGGGTGTGGGCCTGGACGCTGGGGGATCGGTCGCCGACCAGGGCGACTGTCGCGGTGGTCATGCCCCTCATCCTGGCGGCGCCCGCAGGTAAGCGCCAACGATGATTTCTGCTGATTCGATAAGCGATACTGATGCACTGTGGATCCACATCTGCTGCGCACGTTCGTCACCGTCGTCCGCCTGAGCTCGTTCTCCGCAGCGGCCGAAGAACTCGGCTACACCCAGTCGGCGGTGTCGCAGCAGGTCGCGGCGCTGGAGGCGGACCTGGGGACGTCGTTGCTGCAGCGCCGTCCGGTGGCGCCCACCCCGGCGGGGCAGCGCCTGCTCGAGCACGCCGAACCGCTGCTGCTGCGCCACCGGGCCGCCCGCGCCGACGTGCTGCGCGCCGCCGCCGGACCACCGCGCCGCCTGGTCGTGGCCGCCTCCCCGCTGGCCTGCCCGCCCGCGATCGTCCGCCGCCTGCGCGGGCCGCGCCTGGAGGTGACGCTGCGCACCGTGAGCCGCCGCGACGTCGCCGAGCAGGTCGCCGCCGGCGCGGCCGAGATGGGGCTGCTCGATGGGATCGCCGCGCCCAGCGACCCGCTGCGCCTGCCCGACGTCGGCCCGCTGACCGCCGTCGGTCTGGCCGAGGAGCGCCTGCTGGTGGTCCTGCCCTCCGGTCATCCGCTGGCGCGCAGGCGGGGACTGGCCCTGGCCGACCTGGCCGACGCGCTGTGGTTGCAGGCCCCGGCCGCGGTCGCGGTGGAGCGGCTGTGCGAGGTGGCGGGCCTGCCGGCCGGCGGGGAGGGGTTCCGGGTCGCGTTCCGCTACGACGGCCACGACCTGCGCACGGTGGTGTCCCTGGCCGCCGCCGGGCACGGTCTCACCCTGTTGCCCGCCTCCGCGCTGGCGGCGGAGCGGGAGGGACCGGGCGGCGCCGCCGGAGCGGCGTCCCCGGACTGGACGGGCCCGGTCGCCGGTCCCGGCGTCATCGGCGTCCCGCTGGTCGCGCCGCGCGTGGTGCACCGGGTGGAGATGCTGCACGGCCCCCTGCCGGGCCCGCCGGTCGGCCTGGTGAGCGAGCTGACCGGCTCCCCGGCCGCCCCCGACCCGGCTTCCTGATCCGGTTTCCGGCGGGCGGCCGGGCCCGCCGTTCAGCCCTGCCAGCCGTCCGGGTCCACGCCGCCGGGCACGCCGGCCGCCGGGTCGTAGGGGGCGCGGGTGAAGACGAAGGTGTTGAGGTCCAGATGGCTGAGGGAGCCGTCGGGGCGCCGGACGGGGCGCAGCGTCTCCCCGGCGTAGTAACCGTCCAGGCCCAGCCAGGTGCCATCGGCCTGTGCGGTGAACCGGGAGGCGCGGCCAGGCCCGCCCAGCGGGGTCAGCGACAGCTCCCGGCCGCCGAGCAGCCGCAGCGCGTAGGGCGACGGTCCCCAGTACCAGGGGCCGGCCAGCTCCAGCAGGCCCGGATCGGGTTCGGCGGGCGCCCACTCGGCCGGCAGGCGCGGCTCGTGCTGGTCCAGTACGGCCAGCAGGTCGGTCAGCAGGGTCCGGCTCACCCCGGAGGTGGCGTTGGCCATGAACAGCACCCCCGTCCGGTCGGCGGGGTCGGCCCAGACCGTGGCCAGGAAGCCCGGCATGGATCCGGTGTGCCCGGCCAGACGGCGCCTGCCCGGCCGGGACAGCTGCAGGCCCAGGCCGTACCCGCCGGTCCAGACGTCGCCCTCGTCGACGGTCGCGGGCTCACGCATCTCCGCCAGCGTCGCCTCGGCCAGCACGCCGCCGGTGTCGCCGGCAACGAACGCCGCCCACCGCGCCAGGTCGGCCGGGGTGGACCAGATCTGCCCGGCGGGGGCCATGGCCACCGCGTCGTGCTCGGGCTCGGGCAGCAGCACGTCCGCCCACGGGTGCACGGCGTAGCCGGTGGCGTGCGGGGCGCGTGGCCGGGTGGTGGTGTCGCGCAGGCCCAGCGGCTCCAGGACCTCCCGGTGCACGGCCTGCGCCCAGTCCGTGCCGCGGTGCCGGGCCACCAGCTCGCCCAGCAGGCCGAAGCCCAGGTTGGAGTAGTGGTAACGGCGGCCGGGGCGGTGCCGGGGCGTCTCGGGGCCGAGCAGGGGCAGGAGTTCCTCGAAGGGCATGCCGGGCGTGCGCTCCCACCACTGGCCGGGCGGTTCGGCGGTCAGCCCGCCGGTGTGCGACAGCAGCTGGGCGACGGTCACCTCGTCCACGGGCGTGCCGGGGACGTGCTTGCCGATCGGATCGAGCAGATCCAGGCGGCCCTCGTCGCGCAGCCGCATGACGACGACGGCGACCATGCTCTTGGTGATCGACCCGATCCGGTACTGGGTGGTCTCGGTGGGCGCGGCCCCGCCGACCTTGCCGCGCGCGCCGAACCAGGCGATCCGCCCGTCGCGCACCACGGCCGCGGCCAGGGACGGCAGGCGCGACTCGGCCTGCTCCACCGCGATCCTGCGCAGCAGCGCGCGGGCCGTACTCTCCAGAACCGGCGACATCGACAGGGCCCTTCCCCGAGACGACTGAGATCGTCCCAGGTTAGTGCCGCTCCAGCCGCGACAGCATGTCCGGCAGCGCGCCCGTGTGCGCCACGGTCAGCCGCCGGGTGGCACGGGTGACCGCGACGTACAGATCACGGCCGCCCATGGGTCCCTGGGCGAGGATCTCGGCGGGTTCGACGACGACGACCGCGTCGAACTCCAGCCCCTTGGCGGCGGCGGGGGTCAGTACGGCGACCGGGCGGTCGAGCACGTCGGCGGCCGTGTGCGGGAACAACGCGGCCACCTCGGCGTGCCGGGCGTCGGGAACGATCACCGCAAGCCGTCCCCCTGCCACGTGGGCGGCCTCCGGCGCGGCGCCGGTGCCCTCCGGCGGGGGAGAGGCCCGGCCGTCACCGTCCTCCGGCTCTGCGGAGGCGGGCCGGGCGGCGCTCTCCGCCTCCCCCAGGCTCGCCCTGACCACCGCCAGCTCCGCCTCCACCAGGGCGGGCAGGCCGGTGACGCCGCCCTTGGCGCCCGCGTCCAGCCGTACCGCGCGCGGCGGGTCCCCGCCCTCGCGGACCGGTCCGGGCGCCTCCTGCTCCGGGGCGACCGCGGCCAGCACGTCGGCGGCGAGCGTCATGATCTCCGCCGGGGTGCGGTAGTTGACCGTCAGGCGCTCCTCGCGCCAGCGGCCCTCGAGGTAGGGATCGAGCATCTCGCCCCACGAGCGGGCCCCCGCGGCCGAGCCGGTCTGCGCCAGGTCGCCGACGACCGTCAGCGAGCGGGCCGGGATCCGCCGCATCACCGTGCGCCAGGCCATCGCCGACAGCTCCTGCGCCTCGTCCACGATGACGTGCCCGTAGGCCCAGGTGCGATCGGCGGCGGCCCGCTGGGCGGTGGTGGTCTCCGGACCGGGGTCGTGGTGGCGACCGGCCAGCATCCCGGCCTCCATGACCTCCTCCTCGGCCAGCCCGGTGAACTCCAGCACGCCCCGCGCGTACGCCTCCTCCTGCCGCCACCGTTCCGCCTCGGCCTCGCGTGCCGCCCGCTCCTCGGCGATGTCGGCGCCCAGCAGCTCGGCGGCCTCGTCCAGCAGCGGGACGTCACCGGGCGTCCACGGCGAGCCGTACGGCCGGAGCAGGGCCTGACGTTCGGCGGGCGAGAACTGCGGCGCGGCCGAGGCGATCGCGGCGGGGTCGGCCAGGAACTCGCCGACCAGCCGCTCCGGAGTGAGGTACGGCCACAGCTGCTCGATCGCCTCGCGCACCGCCGGGTGCGCCCACAGGACCTTGCCCGCGTAGCGCAGGTCATCGGCGTCGCGGGGCTCCTCCGGCCGGAGGTCCTCCTCGTCCTCGGCCAGGAGCGCCTCCAGCCGCGCGGCCTCCTCGGCGGGGAGCGCGACGAGCGCGTCCAGGCGGGCGGCCTCGTCGGCGGCCAGGGCGGTGAGCACGTCCAGCACGAACAGCCGGCGCGCCGTGTTGTGCGGCAGGCCCGAACGCCTGGCCCGGTCGCGGGCGGCGGCGCAGGCGGCCTGCGGGGCGCTGATCGTCATCTCCTCGACCACGACCTCCACCCCGTCGCGGAGCGAGGTCCGCACCGGGATCGTCACCTGCAGATCACCGGCGGGCAGGCGCTGGCGGTCGCGCACCGCGGCGGCGACGACCTCGACCATGCGAAGGTCGCCTTTGACGGCCGCGGCGGCGGGGGAGTCCGCGGCGGTGGCCCGCACCCCGGGATACAGCTCGCCGAGGGTGGCCACCACCACGTCGGTCTCGCCCAGGGAGGGCAGCACCTGGGCGATGTAGCGGGAGAACAGCGTGGTGGGGCCCACGACGAGCACGCCGCGCCGCTGCAGCACCTCGCGGTGGGTGTACAGCAGGTAGGCCGCCCGGTGCAGGGCGGCGACGGTCTTGCCGGTGCCGGGGCCGCCGTGCACGACCAGCGCACCGGCCAGGCCGGAGCGGATCACCCGGTCCTGCTCGGTCTGGATGGTGGCCACCACCTCGCCCATCCGCCCGGTGCGGCCCCGCCGCAGCGCCGCCATGAGCGCGGCCTCGCCGACCAGACCGCGCCGGTCGCGCTCGCTCAGGCGATCCAGATCGAACACCTCGTCGTCGACGCCGACCACGGCCCGGCCGTGGGTGCGCAGGTGGCGGCGGCGTGCCAGCGGGCCGGGGTCGCCGGGGGAGGCGGTGTAGAAGGGGCGGGCGGCCGGGGCCCGCCAGTCGGTCAGGATGATCTCGCCGTCGTCGTCGCGCAGCCCCGTACGCCCGATGTAGTGGGTCTGGCCGCCGGTCTCGTCGATCCTGCCGAAGCACAGGCCGTGCTCGACGCCGGACAGCCGGGCCAGGCGGCGGGAGTGCCCGGCGGCGGAGACGTCGCGCTCGATCCTGGCCTGGTGCGGCCCGCCCGCCTGGCCCGCCGCCAGGACGGCGGCCAGTGAGGAGCGGGCCTGCTCGCGAAGGATGTCGAGGCGGCCGTAGAGGTGGGTGAGACGAGTCTGCTCGACGCGGATCGCCTCGGTCAGGGCGGTTGCGGGGCCGGCGGTTCCCGGTTGACGGAGCGCCATCTCTTTGGTAGACTCCTGTCTAATGGGTTTCTTGTATTCAAAGTAAGCTTTTGAGTATAGTCCTCCCGCCATGCCTCCGCCAGGCCGCAGATCTCGGGCGGCCCGGCGCGGACCCGCCCGCAGGCGGGCCCGCCCCTCACCGGGCGCCTCGACCGAACGCCTCAGCCGGGCGTGCCGGCGGCCATGTCGAAGAAACGCCGCTCCAGCAGGGTCGCCCGCCGGAAGAACTCCAGCACCCGCTTCTGCTCGTCCACGCCGAGCCCGGGGCCGACGCGGTCGAGCTCCCCGCGCAGGAAGCCGACCCAGCCCTCGAAGCCCGGGCCGCGGTGCAGCTCGATCCACTCCCGGTACACGAAGTCACCGGGCAGCGGCTCCCCGGCCCGGCTCGCCCAGCCCAGGTAGCTCCACTCGGCCACGCACAGCACCGCGATGATCAGCGGGTAGCTCTGGCTGAGCCGCGCCTCGTCCATCAGGTCCCTGAAGTCCACGGTGGCCGGCTCCAGGGCCGGAGGAACCAGATCCTGGCCGAGGGCGGCCAGCGCCCGGTGGAAGTAGCCCCGCTCGGTGTCGGCCACGACCATCCCCAGGAACCTGCCGGTGGGCACCCGGGCCTCGAAGGAGTCGGCCGCAGCCACGGCCGCCCCGAGCAGTGCCGTGAAGGCGTCCACGAACTGGAAGTCCTGCACCAGGTAACGCCGCATGTCGGCCTCGCCGCGCGCGATGGCGTCGGCGAACGGATGCTCCACGACGGCGCTCCAGTCGGGCTCGCTGGAGGCGCGCAGCCATTCGCTGAACGCGGGGACGGGGGCCGAAGCACACCACTCGGCATAAGAGGTCACAGGTCTCTCCTCACGATGGGGAACACATGGCGGGCATGAACGGTCCATGAATGATCGCAGAGCGGTCCCGGCCCGGCGGGCCGGGACCGCTCTGCGAGGCGGGCACTCAGCGGACCGGCACCAGGTCCGGGCCGACGACGTGGCCCTGGTGCGGGTGGGGGGCGTTCTGGTCGTGGCGGAAGTGCCCGGCGTACCAGACGACGACGTTGGTGCCGTTGACGCTCTCGCCGTCGACGAACCGGTCGAGCATCGCCCGGTTGTCGTCGTCGGGGTTGCCGTCGTACAGCTCGCTCGCCCGGCGGCGCAGGAACCACAGGTCGCTGATGCCGTAGGGGTCGGCGGTGTTGTCGTGCTCCCCGGGCACGATCCGGTAGCCGCGGCCGCTGGACTTGTCGGTGACCTGCCAGAACCGGGCAGGGGGGCGGCGCTTGCGGGAGGTCTCGCGCACGATCGTCGTCCCGACGGGGGCGTCGGAGGTGCCGTCGAACTGCTCGATCACGTCGTTGTCGGAACCCTCGACGTCGAAGTCGAAGCGCCAGTAGACGTGATGGCGGTGGCGCATGCAGGTGCGCGGGTTGCGCACCCCGGCGAAGCCGAAGCGCGGGCGGACCATGCCGTCGTCGGCCAGGCGCCACTCCGAGACGTACCGATACCAGCCGGCCGAGATCTCGCTGATGATCCGCAGCTCGCCGCCGGCGTCGTGGAAGGCCACGCCCTGGAAGTTGCCCGCGTCGTTGTCGGGCCGCTCCAGGATGGTCTTCGGCGCCCGGTCGCAGATCCGCCAGCCCCAGCCGACCGGGTCGGTGCCCGTCGCCGAGAAACGGGTCTCCTGGTTCTGCCAGTCGCGGAAGGTGACGCCGTCCTCCTCGTACTGGACGTTGAGGATCGGCACGTGCGCCTGGCGGAAGACCAGCCTGCCCCGGTGGCGGACCTCGCGCAGCTCCACCCCCGAGCCGTCACCGGGATCCTGCGGCGCCGAGGCGCGGGGCCGTACCACGATCAGGTTCCACAGCTCGACGCCGTCGTCGACCACGCGCAGCCGTACCGCGTCCGGGCCGCCCCGGTCGCGCAGGCTCTCCACCGGCACGGGCAGATGCGACTCGCAGTCACCGGGGTGCATGGCGACGCTGACCCCGGCCGGGGACCAGTCGACGGTGCGCGCGGTGACGTCCACGGCGACGATGCGGTGCTTGACGTCCTCGCCGGGTGTGTAGACACCCAGGGTGGGGCGGCGCACGGTGGTGCCGTCGGGGTTCTCGAGATCGGCCAGGGGCGGCATCGGCTGGTAGACGACCACGTCGTCGCCGGCGGGGAAGCGCGCGTCCGCCCGGAGGATCCCCGCCGCCGCCTGCAGCTCGGCGGGGCGCGGGTTGGGCCGGTAGCCGCTGGGCAGAACCTCGGCCCGTTCGGGCCGGTCGACGGTGCCGCGCAGTTCCACCCCCCGGTTGGACACCGGGTCGAACACGCTCGCCCGGAACGGCGCCCGCTCACCCGGTTGGCGGCTCAGCGCGACGGCCTGACCCAGGATGAGCCGGTCGGCATCGGCGGTCTCCAGGTGCGCCAGCACGGCCGGGTGGGCCGAGGCGACCTCCCGTACCCGCTCGGCGGTCAGTCCCGCCTGCGCGACCGCCTCGATGATCACCTGTCTGGTCATGTCGATCTCCCCGTTCACGTGTCGATGGCGCGCCGTCCCCGGAACCTTCGGCGCACCCCCGTTCCTATCCCGCGGGTGGGATGTTGGGAAGATCCGGAATCATCCGGGTTTGTGGCCGTGTTCGGCGCTCCTGCCGCCCTCCTCCCGAGCGGAGGGCCTGCCCGTCGCCGTCACGCGGGGGGCAGGAACTCCAGGTCGCGGGCACCGGTGAGGGTCAGCAGGCGGTCCGCCTCCTGGCTCAGCTCCGTTTCGGCCCGTGCGGTGAGCGGGACGAACGGCTGGACGACCAGGCGGTCCGCGGTGAGTTTCCAGGTGCCGTGGACGGTGCCGTCGACGAGGACGGTCGGCGCGACCATCGAGCCGACGCACACGCGCCTGCGGTGCTCGTCGGTCATGATCCGGGTGCGGTCGGCGTAGGCGACCATCAGGTTGTCGAACTCGGGCAGGAACCGCGCCGGGGCCGGGGTGTCCGGGTCGGGCGGCGGCGGGGCGTCCGGCAGGTCGAACACCTCCCGGCCGTTCTCGTCGCGGTAGACCCGCAGGTCCATGCGGGCCACGACCTCACGCAGGCGGGTCAGGCCCGACCAGGCCTGCACGTCCATGACCGCGGCCGGGCCGAAGGCGGCCAGGTAGCGGTGGACCAGCCGCTCGACCGGCGGCCCGGCCGCAACGGACCCGGAGGCGCCGGCCCCGTCCTCCGGGCAGGCCGGCTCCACGGGCCCGCCCAGCCACTCATCGGCCAGGGCGAACGGGGTGGCGCCGCCCCTGCCCCAGGTGCCCTGCGGCGGGACGTGAACCAGCTGCAGCATGCTCTGGGCCGACCAGCCCAGCGCGTCGGCGGGCACGCCGGGCCAGCGCTCGGCCAGCAGCCGGCCCAGCTGCGGGCGGGTCAGGACGCGCCCGGCCAGCAGTTCCCGGCCCGCGGCGGCCAGTTCCTCCAGATCCACCCCCGCGGTCACCCGGCCGAAGGAGGCCTGGCGACCCCTGGCCAGGACGGGCTGCATGAGCGGGCGCAGCCACCGGTAGTCGGCCGCAGCGACCAGGTGCAGGGTGCCGCGCAGCACAGAGGCGCGTACGGCCTGCCTGCCGTACAGCAGCGCGGTCAGGTCGGCGACGGTGAAGCGCGCCAGCCGGGCGGCCAGTCCGAGGTAGGGGGCGTTGGCCGACTGGGCCTGCAGGCCGGCCAGGTGCTCGACGGCCGCCAACGGGGACAGCTCGCTGCGGCGCAGCAGGAGCTGCCGGTCCAGGGTGATCCGGTTGAGCGCCGTCGTGGTCAGGGTGCGCGGAGTGCTCATGACTGCGACGATGCCACCCGATGCGGAAAGTTTCGTTCCGCTTTCTGCTCAGGGCTCCGGCCGGGAATGGGGCAGCAGGAGGGTGAACGTCGAGCCCTGGCCCGGGACGCTGGTGGCGGTGATGGTGCCGCCGTGGGCCTCGGCGATGGCCTTGGCGATGCTCAGCCCCAGCCCGATGCCCTGGATGGCCGCCGCGGAGGCGGAGGGGGTGCGGTAGAAGCGGTCGAACACGCGCGGCAGCTCGTCGGCGCCGAGGCCGGCCCCGGCGTCGCTGACGGCGATCGCCACTCCGTCATCGGTGGCCGAGGCCGACACGGTGATCGGGGTGCCGGTCGTGGAGAACTTGACCGCGTTCGACAGCAGCGCGTTCACCGCCCGCACCAGCAGGCCCCGGTCGGCGTGCACCGGGGGAAGAACGGCATCGACGTCCACCTGAACGCGATGGTCACAGGAGCGGGTCTCGGCGGAGGCCAGTTGCACCGCCTCGTCGATGATCTCGCCCACTCCCACCGGGGCGGGGTTGACGGTCAGGTTGCCGCCGGCGACGGTGTTGACCGCCAGCAGGTCCTCGACCAGCCTCTGCAGCCGCATGGCGTTGTGGGTCATGGCGCGCAGCATCCGCATGCGCTGGCCGGCGGGCAGGTCGTCGTTGCCGAAAGTGAGGAGTTCCAGGTAGCCGAGGATGCTCACCAGGGGGGTGCGCAGCTCGTGGCCGACCGTCTCGATGAACTTGTCCTTGGTCCGATCCAGCTCCTTGAGCCGCGCCACGGCGGCCTGCTCCTGGGCGTAGGCCTCACGCAGCGCCCGTTCGGCCCGGCGGCGGTCGGTGATGTCGTGGACGAACGCGTTGAAGGTCCACGTCTCGGCCTCGCACGTGGCCCAGATCACCATCTCGATCGGGAACTCGCTGCCGTCGGAGCGCAGCGCCTTCAGCTCCAGCCGCCGCCCCAGCACCTGCGACCTGCCCGTGGCCAGGAACTGGGCCCGGTCCTCCTCGTAGGCGTCCCGGTAGCGGGCCGGCATGATCGTCTGGTCCATCGGCCTGCCGAGGGCCTGCTGGCGCGTCAGGCCGAACATGCGCTCGGCCGTGGCGTTCCAGCCGTTGATGCGCCCCTGCGCGTCGACGGACACGAACGCCTCCACCGAGGTCTCGATGACCTGCTCCAGCCGGTGCCGGGCGAGTTCCGCCTCCCGGCGGGCATGCTGGCGATCGACCACCCGGCCCATCTGGTGGCCCAGACTGGCCATCACCCGCATCAGCGACTCGTCCGGCGCGACCGCCTCGCGGGAGAAGAACTCCAGCACCGCCGTCACACCCACTGTGGTCACCACCGGCAGTGCGAACGTCGCCCTCACCCCCACCTCCTCGCCCGGCCGGGCGCGTGTGAACAGCGGGTCGCGGGTGACGTCGCGCGACCACACCGGCTCGCCCGTGGCGGCGGCCCGGCCGATGATGTCGGCTCCCGGGGGAAGCCGGGCGGCCGTCGTCACCTCGTACAGCAGCGGGAACTCCTTGACCGCGCCCGTCCATGCACCCGACGAGACGAAGCAGCCGCTCGTGCCGTCCGGCACCCATATGTGGCCCAGCGGCCAGCCGATCGCCTTGCGCACCGCACGCAACGTCGCACGCGCCGCCGACTCCAGATCGTCGCTGGCGCTGAGCGCCGCGGTGACACCGTCCAGCAGCGCCACCAGTGCCGCTTCCCGTTCTCCGGCAGGCACGTCGTCCCCTCGGTTTCTCGCGGCCTGGCTCCGCAGGCGCCATCCACTCGCTTCACTTTAGGTGATGAGGTGAGTACACAGCGCCGTTCCTGGTTCGAAGCCGCAGGCCGGCCGGACCTGGAGCCGCGATCATCGCGTTCCCGAGCCTCACGCCAGGTCTTCGCACCACAGCGGGAGCGCGAAACCGAACGGTGCGGCGACCGCTGAGGCCGCCGGTCTATCCCCGGATCACCTTTGGTCTCGTCGGCGGGTTGCGGGGAGGAGACCAAAGCGACGGCCCCGTGGCCGGGCAGCCGTATCGGCTGGGCCGGGGCGAGACGAAGGATCGGGGGACCAGCTCTTCGACCACGGACGGACCCCGATGAACGAACACCTTGAGACGCCTCTCCCGCCCCGACGACCCGACCGGTCCCACCCCGTGAGGCGAGGCCGGGCGCGCCTCGCCTGGGCGGCGGTGGCGGTGCTGGCGGCCGGCGGGGTGATCAACCCGCAGCCGGCGGCGCTGGCGGACACCGGTGCGACCGCATCGGCAAACGAGCCGATGAATGGGCCGATGAGTGGGTACGCGGCGGACGACGGGCGAGACGCGCGCCTGGCCCGGTTCGACCGGCAGCCGATCACCTGGCACAGCTGCCGGCGCAACAGGAACGACGACATCGGCAAGACCCTGGACGCCGCCGGGGCCCGGTGCGCGGAGGTCACCGTCCCGGTGGACTACAGCGCGCCGGACGGCCGCACGACCACGGTGGCGATCTCCCGGCGCAAGGCCTCCGACCGCGCCCGCCGGCTGGGCACCCTGATGATCAATACGGGCGGGCCGAGTGAATCGCTCTCCGGTGTGACCTGGGTGCTGCAGGGACTGCCGCCGTTCGCCGTCGGCTCACCCCAGCTCGCCAAACGCTACGACCTGGTCGGGATGGATCCCCGGTTCATGGGACGCAACCCCCCGCTGGCGTGCGGCTGGCCCACCGGGCTCGCCGAGAAGGCCGCGTTCGTCGGGCTGGATCGGGCCAGCTTCGACCGCAGCGTGGCCCTGACCAGGAAACTGGCCGCCCGCTGCGCCGGCCAGAAAGACCTGCTGCCGCATGTCTCCACCCGCAACATCGCCCGGGACCTGGACGTGATCCGCGCCGTACTCGGCGAGCGGAAGGTCTCCTACCTGGGCTGGTCCTACGGCGGCTACCTGGGCGGGGTCTACCTGCAGATGTTCCCCGACCGCGTCGACCGGATGCTTCTGGACAGCCCTCCCGATCCCGACACCTACGGGGCCGACGGGGCCCGCGACAACGCGCCCGCGCTCGCCGCGGAACAGCGGAACTGGGCGGCCTGGGCGGCCCGGCACGACGACCGCTATCACCTGGGCGCCACCACCGCGCAGGTCCTGGCCTCGATGGACGTCATCCGGCGGGTCGCCGACCGCGGCCGCCCGGTACGCATCGGCCGCCATCGGGCCGATCTCAACCTGGTACGCAGGCTCGCCCTCGGCACCGACGCCGAGTGGACGTACGCGCGCTGGAGCGACATGATGCGCCTGCTCTACGACGCCGCCCGCGGCGTCAAGGTCACTCCCACCCCCGCCCAGGAGGAGGTCCTGGCCATCCTGTCCTCCACCGAGGTGAACACCGAGGCCGCCGCCTCGGCGGCGAGCAGGTGCGCGGACCGGGCGTCCTCCTCCCGTGACCCCGAGGTCTACTACCGCGACATCCAGGCCCACCGCGCCGGCGAGCCGTTCTTCGGGCCGCCCAACCGCAACGTCACCCCGTGCACGTTCTGGCCCGCCGAGCCCGCCGAGCCCCCCACCACGATCCGCAACGGCCGCCCCGTCCTGATCGTCGGCGCCAGCGGCGACCCCGGCACCCCCTACGCGGGCCAGCTGGTCATGCACCGGGCTCTGACCGGCTCCCGCATGCTCACCCTGCGCGGCGCCTACCGCCACGGGGTGACCTTCTTCGAAGGCAACCCCTGCGTCGATCGCGTGGCCAACCGCTACCTGCTCACCGGTGTCCTGCCCGGTACCGACATCACCTGCAGCAGAGTCAGCCCCTACCCCGGCGCGTCCGGCTCCGGCGAGACCCCCACGAAGGACTGACCGTCCGGATGGGAGAGCGTCGGCCGGCGGATACGTGCAGCGCCGGTGATCGGCGGTCGAACGCTGATCGCCGTACCATGGCACACGTGTCGAACGCCGTGCCGCCCCCGGGTTCCGGGGGCGGCACGGTCGATCATCCGTGGTTGCTGCCCGGTGCCGTCACCCCCTGCGCCGGGGACCGGGAGGGCGTGTCCCGCAGGAGGCGGAGCGTCCGCGACTGGCTCGTGGACGGCCTGTTCTTCGTGCTCGCCGTCGCCGGGGTGGTCGTGCAGATCGAGACATCCGCCCCGGCGATCCGGCCGTCCGGGCCGCCGGCCTTCTGCGGCGAAGCACTCGCCGGGATGGGCTGCCTGGCCCTGTGGCTGCGGCGGCGCTGGCCGGTGGGGGTGGCCCTGGCATGCGCCCCGCTCGGCGTCCTCGTCCTGCCCACGGTGATCACCTCCACCACCCTGGCGGTGTTCACCGTGGCGGTGCACCGGCCCGCCCGCGTGGCGCTCCTGGTCGCCGCGCCGGTCCTGGCCACGGCACCGCTGTACTTCGCGGTGCACCCGGACCCGGCTCGCCAGCCGCCGTCGGAGAACATCATATTGTCGATCATGTCCACCGTGGCGGTGCTGGGCTGGGGGATGCTGGTGCGCTCCCGCCGGCAGGTGCTCGCCTCGCTGTGGGAACGCGCGCAACGGGCCGAGACCGACCAGCGGCTCCGGGCGGAGCAGGCCCGGCGGGCGGAGCGCGCCCGCATCGCCCGGGAGATGCACGACGTCCTGGCCCACCGGATCTCCCTGGTCAGCCTGCACGCCGGGGCCCTGGAGCACGGCACCGACGTCACGGCGGAGGAGACCTCCCGCGCCGCCGGGGTGATCCGCGCCGCCGCCCACCAGGCGCTGCAGGAACTGCGCGAGGTCATCGGCCTGCTCCGCGACCGGCCGGGCGCGCCCGGCAGCGGCCCACCGCCGCGCCCGGTGCCGGGCGACGCCCTGGAGCCGGCCGTCCAGGACCCCCGGGACCGGGACGGCGGCACCCACCGGGCGATGTGGACGATCCCCGCGTGGGCCGTCGACGGGATGCTCTTCGCGGCCTCGGCCTCGGTGGTGGCCCTGTACGGCCTCGTCCCGGGCTTCACCTGGGCGTCAGAGCCGCTGCGCCGGGCCGACCTGGTCTTCGGGGCGCTGGCCTGCCTGGCGCTGTGGCTGCGGCGGCGCTGGCCGGTGGGGGTGGCCCTGGCCTGCGCCCCGCTCGGCGTGTTCGTCTTCTCCGCCGGTTTGGTCGCCGCCCTGGCCGCGCTGTTCACCGTCGCGGTGCGCCGGAGGCTGGGTACGGCACTGCTGCTCAGCGCCTTCGCCCTGGCCCCGGCGCCTCTGTACTTCCTGGCCAGGGCCGATCAGGAACCCGATTCCGGGGAACTGACCGCCGTACCGGCCGGGATCATGTTCGTGGCGGCGGTGCTGGGGTGGGGGATGCTGGTGCGCTCCCGCCGGCAACTGATCGATTCGCTGCGCGAACGCGCCGCCCACGCCCATCGTGACCAGCGGCTCCGGATGGAGCAGGCCCGGCGGGCGGAGCGCGCCCGCATCGCCCGGGAGATGCACGACGTCCTGGCCCACCGGATCTCCCTGGTCAGCCTGCACGCCGGGGCCCTGGAGCACGGCACCGACGTCACGGCGGAGGAGACCTCCCGCGCCGCCGGGGTGATCCGCGCCAACGCCCGCCAGGCGCTGCGGGAGCTACGCGAGGTCATCGAACTGCTCCACGAAGGCCCCACCGTCCCCGGCCGCCCGGAACGTCCGCAACCCTGCCTGGCCGACGTCCCCGAACTCGTCGCCCAGAGCGCCACCGCCGGCAACTCCGTGCACTACACCACCACCGTCACCGACCCGCAGGCCATACCGGCAGTCACCGGCCGGACGATCTACCGCCTCATCCAGGAGGCGCTGACCAACGTCCGCAAGCACGCCCCCGGCGCCGAGGTCCGCCTCGCTCTCACCGCTTCCCCCGGCTGGCTCCACCTCGAGGTCAGCAACCCCCTCCCGGCCACCCCGCCGACCGGTTCCCCCGTGCCCGGGTCCGGGACCGGCCTGATCGGCCTGGCCGAACGCGTCGAGCTCGCCGACGGGTACCTCACCCACGGCCCCGCCCCCGACGGCACCTTCCGCCTCGAAACCTGGATACCGTGCCCGATATGACTGACCCCACCGACGATGGAGCGATCCGGCTGGCGATCGTGGACGACGACGCGCTGGTCCGTGCCGGTCTGGCCATGTTGCTTCGCGGAGCCGACGGGATCGAGGTGGTCGCCCAGGCCACGGACGGCGACGAGGTCGAGGCGATGGTGGACGCACACCGGCCCGACGTCATTCTGATGGACATCCGGATGCCGCGGATGGACGGTCTGGCCGCGACCCAGCGGGTGCGGGCCCGCCCGCCGGCCCCCCAAGTGATCGTGCTGACCACCTTCGACACCGATGAATACGTCCTGCACGCGTTGCGCGCCGGGGCGAGCGGGTTCCTGCTCAAGGACACCCCGCCGCCCGAGATCATCCAGGCGGTCCGGAAGGTGGCCGCCGGGGAGGCGACGCTGTCGCCGTCCGTCACCCGGCGGTTGATCGACCACCTCGTCGACCCGATCGCCGACACCCGGCGTGAGCGCGCCCAGCGGCTGCTCGACCGCCTCACCGAGCGCGAACTGGCGGTGGCGGTGGCGATCGGGCGGGGCTGCTCGAACGCCGAGATCAGCGCTGAGCTGTTCCTGAGCGTGGCCACGATCAAGGCGTACGTGTCCCGGACGCTGACCAGGCTCGAACTGAACAACCGGGTGCAGATCGCTCTCCTGGTCCACGACGCCGACCTGGTCTGACTGCAGGCGGCGCCGGTCAGGGCGGGGGTGCCGGCGGCGGGTGGCGGCAGTGTGCGGGCGGCCGGTCCTGACCTGTCCCCGATGGCACGTCGCTGGGCGTCGGAGCCGGTGCGCATGTCCAGGTTGACGCGATCGTACAGGTGGCGGACGGGCCGGTCTGTGTCGCTTCGGTCCACCGGACAGACCGGGAGATCTCGCTTGATGAACTTGTTGATCAAAGTGGCGTGAAGTCGCCGCCTCGGCCGTACTCTCGTGGAGTCGCATGTTCGCGCGGAAGGGGTGCAGGAGTGGAGCCCGCAGACAGGGGACAGGGTGTCAAGGATGGTTCCCTCGCTGTAAGTTTTTCTGCGGTGCTGGAGCGCATCACCTACGCCAACGAGGAGACCGGCTACACCATCGCCCGGGTGGCCACCGAGCGCTCGGGCGCCGAGCTGCTGACCGTGGTGGGGCCGCTGCTGGGCGCGCAGGTCGGCGAGTCGCTGCGGCTGACCGGGCGGTGGGGTTCGCACCCGCGCTACGGCAGGCAGTTCGAGGTGTGGTCCTACACCACGGTGCTGCCCGCCACCGTCCAGGGCATCCAGCGCTACCTCGGCTCGGGGCTCATCAAGGGCATCGGGCCGAAGATGGCCGAGCGGATCGTCGACCACTTCGGCACCGACACCCTGGAGATCATCGAGACCAGCCCGGAGCGGCTGGTCGAGGTCCCGGGGCTCGGCCCGAAACGGACCAAGATGATCGCGGCGGCCTGGGAGGAACAGAAGATCATCAAAGAGGTGATGATCTTCCTGCAGGGGGTCGGGGTCTCCACCTCGATCGCGGTGCGGATCTTCAAGCAGTACGGCGACAACTCCATCTCGGTCGTCAGGAGCGAGCCGTACCGGCTGGCCGACGACGTGTGGGGCATCGGCTTCAAGACCGCCGACACCATCGCCCAGGCCGTCGGCATCCCGCACGACAGTCCCGAGCGGGTCAAGGCGGGCCTGCGCTACACCCTGTCCCAGGGCGCCGACGACGGCCACTGCTACCTGCCCGCGCCCAACCTGGTCGCCGACGCGGTGAAGATCCTGCAGGTACCGGCCGAGCTGGTCGCCTCGTGCCTGGAGGAGCTCGTCGCGGAGGAGGGCGTGGTCCGTGAGGAGCTCCCGGTCGGCGACAACACCATCCCCGCGATCTACCTGCTCCCCTTCCACCGTGCCGAGCTGTCGCTGGCCGGCTCGCTGCGCGCCCTGCTCACCTCCTCGCACGACCGGCTCGGCGCCTTCCGGACGGTCGACTGGGAGGTGGCGCTGGAGTGGCTGCGCGGCCGGACCGGCTCCGACCTGGCCGCCGAGCAGGCGCAGGCCGTGCGGCTGGCGCTGAGCGAGAAGGTCGCGGTGCTGACCGGCGGGCCCGGCTGCGGCAAGAGCTTCACGGTGCGCTCCATCGTCACCCTGGCCCGCGCCAAGAAGGCCAAGGTCATCCTGGCCGCCCCCACCGGCCGGGCGGCGAAGCGGCTGTCGGAGCTGACCGGCCACGAGGCCACCACCGTGCACCGGCTGCTGCAGCTGCGCCCCGGCGGCGACGCCACCTTCGACCGCGACAACCCCCTCGACGCCGACCTGGTCGTGGTCGACGAGGCCTCCATGCTGGACCTGCTGCTGGCCAACAAGCTGGTCAAGGCCGTCGCTCCCGGCACCCACCTGCTGTTCGTCGGCGACGTCGACCAGCTGCCCTCGGTCGGCGCGGGCGAGGTCCTGCGCGACCTGCTGGCCGCCGAGGAGGAGATCCCCCGGGTACGGCTGACGCACATCTTCCGCCAGGCCCAGGAGTCCGGCGTGGTCGTCAACGCCCACCGGGTCAACACCGGCCTGCCCCCGGCACTGGAGGGCATGAAGGACTTCTTCCTGTTCCCGTGCGAGGAGCCCGAGGAGATCGCCGCGCTCACCGTCGATGTGGTCGCCAGCCGCATCCCCCGCAGGTTCGGCCTCAACGCCCGCCGCGACGTACAGGTGCTGGCGCCGATGCACCGGGGCGCGGCCGGGGCGGGCAACCTCAACACCATCCTGCAGGAGGCGCTCACCCCCGCCCGCGAGGGCATGCCCGAACGCCGCTACGGCGGGCGGGTGTTCCGGATCGGCGACAAGGTCACCCAGCTGCGCAACAACTACGACAAGGGCGCCGCCGGAGTGTTCAACGGCACCGTCGGCGTGGTGGTGGACATCAAGCCCGACGACCACAAGCTGGTCGTGCGCACCGACGAGGACGAGGACGTCGAATACTCCTTCGACGAACTGGACGAGCTGGCCCACGCCTACGCCGTGTCGATCCACCGCTCCCAGGGCAGCGAGTATCCGGCGGTGGTGATCCCGCTGGCCACGAGCGCGTGGATGATGCTGCAGCGCAACCTGCTCTACACCGCGATCACCCGCGCCAAGAAGCTCGTCGTCATCGTCGGCTCACGCCGGGCGCTGGCGCAGGCGGTGCGCACCCGCGGCGCCGGCCGCCGGCACACCAGCCTCACCCATCGCCTGCGCCAGGGCTAGAAGATCCCGTCGCCGCGGGAGCGCACCGCGGGTCCGTCTTCCGTGGGTCCCTCCGCGCTGTCGGCCGTGCCGCTGCCTGTGCTGTTCTCGATGCCGAGCAGCTCCTGCAGGGCCTGCGCGCCGGGACCGGTGACGCGCAGCGCCCGGCCCGAACCGATGCGCCTCACCCAGCCGCGTTCCAGTGCGGTCGCGCAGAGCACGGCCCCGGCCACGCCGGCCAGGTGGTGGCGGCGCTCGGTCCAGTCCAGGCATCCCCTGGCCAGGGGCCGCCTGCCGGACGGCGTGAGCCGTACCTCCAGACGGGTGGCGAACCACTCCAGGCCGGCGTCGCTGAGGGCGAAACCGGTGTCCTGCAGCAGCAGGCCGCGGGCGGTCAGGGCGTCGGCGACGGCCACGCCGAGCCGCCCGGCCAGATGGTCGTAGCAGGTACGGGCCTCGGTCATGGCCCGGGCCGAGGCGGCGGCGCGCAGCGTCGCGGGCGGCGGAGGGGCGGAGACGGCCAGATCGGCGTGGGCGGCCAGGTCCTCCAGCAACTGGGCCACCCGGGGGCCGGCCAGGCGCAGGTAGCGGTGCCTGCCCTGGCGCTCCTCGGCCAGCAGGCCGCCCTGGACGAGCAGGGACAGGTGCTCACTGGCCGTGGAGGCGGCCACCCCGGCGTGCCGGGCCAGTTCCCCGGCAGTCCAGGCGCGCCCGTCCAGCAGGGCCAGGCAGAACCGGGCCCGGGTGCCGTCGGCCAGCAGGGAGGCCAGGGCGGCCAGCGGGATCTGCGCGGTGGCTGTCATGCCTCCATCATGCGGCGCGGACAGTTCGGCGGACGCCGTACGAAGGCGACGCGGCGGATGCCGCACGGAAGCGGCGCGGCGGGCGGGCCGCCGGGTGCGGGCCGGACGGTGACGGGTCTGCGGGGAGCGCCAGGCGACACGCCACTATCAGGTTCACTCGCTGTCGGCAGAGGGTTGACCTCTCGAAGTAATGCAAATGTGACCTAACTCCCCTGAACCATGTGCACTTCACGCGCATCTCCTAATAGTGTTTTTGGATGAGTTTGCACAGTGGGGGAGAATTTTGTGCTGAACGTTGATCACAGCCGGTTGAGGATGCCGATAGCCGGGTTGGCTGTGGCCGCCCTTGCCGTGTTGACCGCCTCCTGCTCCGACGAGCCGGCCGGGGCGGGGCCCGCCGCCGCGGGGGGTGACGGGGGCGCGACCGCGCCGGCCACCCCGGCCGCGCCGGTCATCAAGATCAGTCCCGCCGAGGGCAGCGCCACCGTCCGCCCGGACAAGAAGGTCGTCGTCACCGCCGCCGGCGGTCCGCTTGAGCAGGTCACCGTGGAGAGCGGCGGGGAGCAGGTGGAGGGCGAGTTCGACGCCGAGCGCACCAGGTGGGTCTCCAAGGTCCCGCTCAAGCCCGCCAGCGACTACACCGTCTCGGCGCGTGCGGCCGGCGGCACGACCGCCAGCAGCTCCTTCACCACGCTGAAGCCGGAGATCGAGCTGGCCGTGGCCGACGTGACCCCGGCGGTCAAGGGGGAGAAGGTCGGCGTGGGGGCGCCGATCATCGTGACCTTCAACCAGCCGATCCCGTCCAGGGCCGGAAAGGCCAACGTCGAGCGGGCGCTGGAGGTCACCGCGGAGAAGCCCGCCCGGGGGGCGTGGCGGTGGATCGACGACAAGACCGTCATCTACCGGACCGCCAAGTTCTGGAAGGCCCACCAGAAGATCACCTTCACCGCCCACCTCGAGGGGGTCCAGGGCGGCAGGGACATGTACGGCGTCAAGGACTTCACCAAGACCATCCGCGTCGGCGCCGCCCAGATCTCCACCGTCAACACCCGCAAGCACACCATGATCGTCAAGCGGGACGGCAAGGTGGTCAAGAAGATGCTCATCAGCGCGGGCATGGCCACCACCCGCGCCTACACCACCACCAGCGGTGTGCACCTGGCGATGGGCAAGGCCAACCCCGAGCGGATGATCTCTCCCGGCTTCGAGAAGGGCCATCCGGAGTACTACGACGTCATGATCAACCATGCCGTGCGGTTCTCCAACAGCGGCGAGTACGTCCACGCCAAGAACAACGTCTGGGCCCAGGGCCGCCGCAACGTCAGCCACGGCTGCATCAACGCCCGGCCCGACCAGGCCAAATGGTTCTACGACACCGTCCAGCGCGGCGACGTGATCATCGTCAAGGGCACCGACCGCGAGGTGGAGTGGAACAACGGCTGGAGCTACTGGCAGCTGTCGTTCAAGGAGTGGAAGAAGGGCAGCGCCCTGCCGGCCGGCACCTCCGACGGCGACGCGGGCGCCGGTGACGCCGCAGAGACGGCGGACAGCGCCGGTTGACCCCCGGGTCCCGCCGCATGTCCGGCGGGACCCGCCCCACAGGGTGATCCACGTCACATCGGCTGGATGGGCGGCCTGTTACCGGCCAGTATGAACGGGATGAAGGCACACCACCTCAACTGCGGGACGATGCTCCCACCGGCCTCGCCCCGCATGGTCGCCCACTGCCTGCTCCTCGAGACCGGCGGCGGCCTCGTACTGGTGGACACCGGTTTCGCCGCCGGGGAGGACAACCTCGACGCGGGCTTCACCCGCATGGTCCGCCCCGCACTGGACCCGGCCGAGCCCGCCGTGCACCAGATCCGGCAGCTCGGCCTGGACCCCGCCGACGTGCGCCACATCGTGCTCACCCACCTCGACCCCGACCACGCGGGCGGGCTGCGTGACTTCCCGCACGCCCGCGTCCACCTGCACGCCGCCGAACTGGCCGCCGCCACCCGCCCGGCCACGGCGAATGAGCGCCGCCGCTACCGGTCCGCCCAGTGGGCGCACGGGCCCGACTGGGCGACCTACGACGACGCCGGCGAGGACCTGTTCGGTCTGAGCGCCCGGCCGCTGGACGGGGTGGACGGCGTCGCCCTGGTGCCGCTCGCCGGCCACACCCGAGGTCACTCCGCCGTCGCGGTGCAGACCGCCGACGGCTGGCTGCTGCACGCCGGCGACGCCTACTACTTCCACGGCGAGGTGGCCACTCCGCCGCGCTGCCCCCTGGTGCTGCGCGCCGCCCAGCGCGCCGTCGCCGTCGACCACGCCCGGCGCCTGGCCAACCTCGCCCGGCTGCGGGAGCTTCCGCGGGACCGGGTCGAGGTCTTCAGCGCCCACGACGCCCTCGAGCTGGCCCGCTACCAGTCCTCGCACCAGCGGTGAGAGGTCAGGACACCGTGCTGGAACAGGGCGGCGGCCCGGTCGTGCCGGCATGACGGTGTCCTCTCCCTCGGCCGGCACGTCATGCCACTTGTCACACCGGTGTCGTACGGCTTCGGCGAAGAACTCCGGAGCGAAGAAGCCGGCGTAGGCGGCCTTCCGCGACGACGCGTGGATCTCGCCCGCCACCTCCCCGCGGTGGCGTAAGCCGGGACCGCTGCGAAGACCCCGGTCAAAGATCACGATCTTGGGGCCATCGGGCGGGCGGGACCACCGAGCAGGTCCTCACGCGCGACGGCGCGAACGTCGTCGTCGGCTCCGGCGGCGCACCCGCTTCGCGATCCTGGTGCTCGCCGTTCGACGGCGCCCTCTGCGCCGCCGTCTCCGCCCTCGACCGTATCGCCCTTCTCGCGGAGGCCGGTGCTCGGGCGCGCACGCCTGGACCGCCGTCACATGCCAGGGCCACGCGCCAGGCGTGCGCCCGGACTCGGCAGACACCGCCCCTCCATTCGAATGGGGGTAGAAGCGCTAGAAAATGTAATCCCTATAGGTGTATAAGTGTCATATAACCCGTCGATAACCCCAATGTTGGGAGGTCGTCGCTGTGCCGAAGATCAACGTGTACCTGCCCGACGAGCTGGCGGAGGCGGTCAAGAACGCCGGCGTCCCGGTGTCGGCGATCTGCCAACGCGCGCTGGAGCAGGCGGTGCGCCGGATCACCGCCATCCGCCAGACCGCTCTGGGCGAACTGGCCGCCGATGACCTGGGCGAACGGCTGCCGCGATTCACCGACCGTGCCCGTACGGTCGTCAAGCTGGCCATCGACCGGGCGCGTGCCGATGCTGCGCCGAACGTCGGAACCGGGCACCTGCTCGCCGGAATGCTGGCCGAGGGGCAGAATTTGGCGTTGCACGTGCTCAGAGCGGTCGAGATCGACCCCGCACAGGTCCAGCGCGACCTGGAGCGGCAGACGGCCGGAGAAGAAGGCGGAGCCGGCGAGGGCTCATCGGTCCACTTCAGCGATCCCGCCGCGGGCGCTCTTGAACTGACGGTCACCGAAGCGACCGCGCTGGGACACAACTACGTCGGCTGTGAGCACCTGCTCCTGGGATTGATCACCGAGCCCGACGGAACCGCCGGGCAGGTGCTGCGGGCGCTGGGCGCCGAACCCCGCCTGGTCCGCCGCGCCGTGACAGCGGCCCTGGCCGGCTACGTGCACCTGCGCGCTCAGACTGCGGCTGCCGGTGACCCGACGCAGGCGCTGGCCGCGGCGGTGCAGAGGCAACTGCAGCCGCTCATCGAACGCATCGAGCGCCTGGAGCAAAACCGGGGCTCCGCACCCGGGCCCCGGTGACCACGGCCGTGAAGACACCGATCCGCCGACGAGGCGAAGGCCCGCCGGCGTCCTCCCGCCGGAGGACACAACGGCGGCGAACCCCGGTCACCCCCCGGCTCCGCCGCATCCTGCTCAGCGTCACGGCCATGGCCGTCTTCTGGTTGTCGGTCCTGCTGCCGCTCCTTGCCGGCGGCCGATGACTGTTGCCGATACCCGCCCGATCTGAGGAGGACCCCGTGGTCTCGCGTGTGCGGCTGGCGACCAAACCCCGAGCACTCGGTGACCTCGATCGCGCGTCTGCCCGGCGTCTCGGCGAGCACGCTCTACAACCACGTCCCGGACCTGCGCGAGCTGCGTGCCGCCCGCGGGGCGGCCGAACTCCAGGCGGCAAGCCGGTGATCCGTTACGCGGTGTCGCCAGACGGTCGTTTGCCGACGCCTCAGGAAGCGGTGTCCCGTCGCTTACGGCGTCCGGTCGCGCCTGCCCGTTTTCCGGGAAGCTCCTGGTGGATCTGCTCGGTCGCGTTACGGCCGGCCTCGGAGGTGCGCTGGAGGAAGCCGGCGAGGAGCTCGAGTTCGGCTGGGCCGTAATCGGCGCAGATCTGCTCCAGCGAGGCGTTCATGCCGGCGAACATGCCGAGCAGTTCGGCGTTGCGTTCACGCCGGGCGCGGATTCGCGTGGCGCGGCGGTCGGCGGGGGCGGGTTCGCGGGTGATCCAGCCGCCGCGCTCCAGGCGGTCGAGGATGCCGGTCATCGTGGCCGGGTGCAGGCCGGCGCGCTGGGCCAGGGCGGTCGGAGTGAGCGGGCCGTGGGCGTTGATGAGGTCCAGGCAGTCCAGGTCGACGTCCTTGAGGTCGAGGTGGGCGCCGACATGCCGGTTGAGCAGGGACAGGTGCAGGCTCAGCTCGCGGAGCGCCCCGCGGATCGCCGTTGTCGTCTGCCGTCGAGCGCGATCCGGATCCCCAGATGGTACGGAAACCATAATTTACGCCTCTCGAATCAATCTGTTACGGTTCTCGTATATTACGACCCTCGTACTGAGAAGCCGTGGCAGCGGAGGAAACCCGTGTACCTTCTGACCGGCTCGACCGGAACCATCGGACGCGAAGTAATGAAACTCCTGGTGGACGCCGGTGAGGAGGTGACCGCGGTCACCCGGGCTCCGCACGCCGCCAAGCTACCCGCCGACGTGCGGGTCGCCGGCGCCGATCCCGAAACGCTGGCGTCGGCGCTGGAGGGCGTCACGGCGCTGCTGCTCGCGCCTCGAGCCGTCGGTGACACTGCCGCCGAACTGCTGAGGCTGGCGGCCGAACGGGGCGTGCAGCGGGTGGTGCTGCTATCGGCGATCACGGTGGAGTACGGCGGCGGATACGAGCGCTTCGCCGCGGCGTTCACCAGCATCGAGGCGGCAGTCGCCGCTTCCGGCCTGGCGTGGACCTTTCTGCGCTGCGCCGACTTCGCCGCCAACACCCTGGCCTGGGCCCCGCAGATCCGCGCGACGGGCACGGTCCGGGGCGCCTACGGCAACGCCGCGACGGCATCGGTCCACGAGCGCGACATCGCCGAGGTCGCCGTCCGGGCCCTGCGCGATCCCGCGCACGCCGGCCGCCGCTACGCCCTGACCGGCCCGCAACCGCTCACCCAGCACGACAAGGTCCGTCTCATCGGCGAGGCGATCGGCCGCCGGCTGGCCTTCCAGGAGATCACCCACCAGCAGGCGCGCCAGGCCATGCTCGCCCAGGGACTGCCCGAGGACGTTCCCGACCGGATGCTCGGCTACCTGTCCACCTGCGCCGACCAGCCGGGCCCGGCCACCGACACCGTCGAACGGGTGCTGGGACGTCCCGCCCTGCCCTACGCCGAATGGGCCATCGACCACGCCGACGCCTTCTGCGGCAGCTAGCGCCAATCCGCTCCGGTACTCCCCTGATGCCAACTTGCCATGGAACTGGGCGGCGGCGTACCGGGGACCGAGGCGCTCGGCGTGCACGGCGCGCTCGACGACATCTTTCCGGTGGAGGCGCTGCACGACCTCGACCGGGACTGGGGCGTACGGCATCGGCTGGTGGTGCACCCGCGCGAGGCCCACACCAGCCTGAACCTGATCAACCAGTACACCCAGCAGACCGCCGACTGGGTCGTTGAGCCGACTGCGGGTCGGGCCGGCCGCTACCGGGGTTCGCCGCCGGGGCGGCCGGCCCCTACCGCAGGTCGCCCCGCAGGCCGGGATGCAGCTCATGGCTGATGCCGACGTGCTCGGAAACCCGTTTCTGCAGCTCGACGAAGGTGGCCGCCTCCTCGGCGGACAGCCCGCCGAGCATCTTCGCCTCGAACTCGGTCACCACGGCATCCGCCTCGGCGTGCAGCTCGCGGCCGGCGGGCAGCAGGTGCACGGCGTGCGCGCGCCGGTCGACCGGATGCCTCCGGCGCTCGATCAGGCCACGCTGCTCCAGCTCGTCGACGAGGCCGACCATGACGTTGCGATGCACGTTCAGCGGCTCGGCGAGCTGGTGCTGGCTGCGCCCGTCCTGCTCGATGAGCAGGCTCAGCATGCCGAAGTGACGCGGCTGGATGCCGAGGGGGACGAGCAGCTCGGTGAGGTGTGCCTCCACGTGGACGCCCAGCCGGGTCATCAGGCAGGCGGGGTGGCCGTACAGCGGTTGTGGTGTCACGGAACCATGCTAACTCACATGATAGTCACTACGAGAGATAGTCACGTTGAGGGATAGTCACTCATGATGCATACTTGGCGGCATGCCTCAGGAGCTCTCGTCATCAACTGCGGACGCACCCCGGGACGCCCGGGACGACACGGCCCTCGATCCGCGCCGCTGGCTCGCCTTCGCGGTGGTCCTGGTCGCCGGCTTCGTGGATCTCGTCGACTCGACGATCGTCAATGTCGCAATCCCCAGCATCCAGCGTGACCTGCAGGCCGACTACGTCCAGCTGGAGTGGGTCGTCGCGGCCTATGTGCTGTCCTTCGCCGGCCTGCTGATCCTCAGCGGCCGTCTCGGTGACATCTACGGCCGCAAGCGCATCTTCATGATCGGCATGGCGGCCTTCACCGTCGCGTCCTTGAGCTGCGGCCTGTCCGTGAGCCCCGCGATGCTGATCGCCTCCCGGCTCGCCCAGGGCGCGGCGGCCGGCCTCATGGTCACCCAGATCCTGGCCATCCTGCGCGTGACCTTCCCCGCACACGAGCGGGGCAAGGCGGTCGCCCTCTTCGGTGGCGTGACCGGGTCGTCGGCCCTCTTCGGCCTGGCGCTCGGCGGCGTGATCGTGCAGTGGGACCTGTTCGGCTGGGAGTGGCGCACGATCTTCCTGATCAACGTGCCGGTCGGTATCGCCTCGCTGATCGCAGGCGCCGTCTTCCTCCGCGAGTCGCGCTCGGCGCGCCGGCCCCGGCTCGACGCCGCCGGCATGGTGCTGGCCCTGGCCGCGGTGACGCTGCTGGTCTACCCGCTCACCCAGGGCCGGCACGTGGGCTGGGCCGGCTGGACCTTCGCGATGCCGGCGGGTGCCGTCCTGCTCCTGGTGGTGTTCGTCGCCTACGAGATGCGCCGCTTCGCGACGATCGGCTCGGCGCTGGTCGAGTTCGGGGTCTTCCGCTCCCGGCAGTTCTCGGTCGGCATGGGTATGTGGTGGCTGTTCTGGATCGCCTCCGGCGGCTTCTTCTTCGTCTGGACGCTGTTCCTGCAGGCGGGTCTCGGCTGGTCCCCGATGCACGCCGGCCTGACCGCCGCCACCCTGGCGATCGGCGTCGGCATCGGCGCGGGCAACGCGCCCACCAAGCTGGTGCCGAAATTCGGCAGCCGCGTGCTGGTGGCCGGCGGCATCATCAACGCGGCGGGCTGGCTGCTGCTGGCCTGGCTGATCACCCACTTCGGGCAGTCGCTCAACTCATGGCAGCTGATCCCGGCGCACCTGCTGTGCGGCATCGGCTTCGGATTCATCGTCGCGCCGAGCCTCGACATGCTGCTCGGCCAGGTTCCGCACGACCAGGCCGGCAACGCCTCCGGTCTGCTCAACACGGTGCAGCAGGTCGGCATCGCGCTCGGTGTCGCGACCCTCAGCCTCGGCTTCTTCGCCCAGCTGGACAGCGGTCACCAGCGCGGCGCCGACGCGGCCACCCCGGCCCTGCAGTCGCAGCTGGCGGCCGACCCCCAGCAGCAGCAGGTCCTGGCGGCTTTCCGCGCCTGCGTGACGGACCGGTCGGCGTCGTTCGACCCGAGCCGGACCCCGGCCAGCTGTGACACCGGTGCGCTGAGCCCGGGGACGGCCACCGCGTTCCGTGCGGCGGTCGCCACGGCCGACGCCAAGAACTTCGCGTACGCGTTCGCGAGTGTCCTGATCGGCGGCGCCCTGGTGCTGCTGATCGTGGCGATCGGGTTCCTCGCCCTGCCGCGGCGCGCGCAGATGGTGAACCCGCTGCTGGACGAGCCCGAGTCCGAGATCGTGACGGCGTGAGAGGAATGACGGAGATGAAAAACGTACTGGTCCTCGGCAGGGAACGGCATCTGGTCGACGCGTCGACGTCGATCATCGAGGCGAGCGGTTTCCGGACGGTGGGCGTGACCCGTGACGAGGAGGCGTTCGCGCTGCTCGACAGGGGCGAGTTCGTGGCGGTCCTGGTCGGCAGCGGGGTCGAGCTCGAGTCGCGCCCGCACGTCAAGCGGCACGCGGCCCCGCACGGCACCGTCGTCCTCCAAGCGCAGCGGGTCTTCGGCCAGACCGTGCAGGAGCACGTCCGTGAGGTCATCGTGCCGCAGTTGCTCGAGCTGAAGATCTGACACCTCATATCCAGCCGGCCCGGGCCCCGCGACCGCGAGCAGCGGCCCGGTGAACCTATGTGGTCACCGCACTAGCCGACGATTTGCGGTGGTGGCTCTACAGCTGCGAGGAAACGCTTTGCGGCGCCCGGTCCAAGTAGGGGTGTAAGGGCGAACGACGAAGGGAGCGAGGCCGGTGCGCCTCAACGAAGATCCTGTGGCCTTAGAGGCCTTCTACCGTCGCCACGTTGACGCCGTCATGCGGTTCGTCGTCCGGCGGGTGAGTGACCCTCACCTGGCTGCTGATCTGACCGCTGAGGTGTTCCTGGCGGCCATGGGCTCGGCGCATACCTACCGCCCCGGGAAGGGGAGCGAGATCGCATGGTTGTACGGCGTCGCGCGCAACGTCATCGCCGCCCAGCAGCGGAAGACGGTTCGCGAGGCGCGGGTGACCAGCCGGATCGCCGGTCGGCGGCTGATGGACGATGACGACCTCAGCCGCATGGAGGAGCGGATCGACGCCGAGCGTCGGATGCGGAGCGCTCTGGAAGCGATGCGGGAGCTTCCCGAGGGCGAACGGGCCGTGCTGGAACTCGTGGCGATCGATCAGCTCACCGTGGCGGAGGCCGCCGAAGCCCTGGGAATCAGGCAGGTGACCGCGAGAGTCCGGTTGCACCGTGCCAGACGCGCTCTTGGAGACGTCGCTTCGCCACCGGCCGTATACGTGGAAGGACAGGCATGAGCAACTTCGAAGAGCGCCTGCTCATGGCGCTCAAGGAGGAAATCACCACCGGGACCGCCGAAGAGCGCATGGCGATCACGACCCCGGTGCGGCGGAGATCGGGGCGCCGCGTCGCAGGGCTGGCCGCCGCGCTGGCGGGGGCCGCGGCGGCCACCGCGGTGGCGGTCACCCTGTTCAGCGGAGCCGGCAGCCCGGCCTTCGCGGTGACCAAGGGCGCGGGCGGGTCAGTCGATGTGTGGATCAAGGAATTTCGCGATTCCGCGGAGCTGGAGGCCAAGCTTGCAGAGGAGGGGATCACAGCCCAGGTGGACTACCTGCCCGGGGACCAGATCTGCGAGGCGCCCCGGGATGGGCGATCCGGGGGCGGCCGTGCGGGCGAACCGGTGGAGTCAAAGATCGGCCGCGACGGCAGGGGAATCTTCTTCCAGCTCAAGCCGGGGCAGATCACTACCGGAGAGACGCTGGTCCTGAGAGTCTCCTTCGACCACGCCCACCCGGACCAGCCACCGACCGCGACATCGCTGCAGGTGACCGAGGGCGAGGTCGAGCCCTGCAAGGCGGTCCCGATGCCGGAGCCCAACGGTCCCGGGCCGGCCGCGCCCGAACCGACCGGGCCTGCCACCACCGAGAAGTCCGGCACCGGTGAGGACGAGGGGCCCGGCCTGGACTCCAGCGGCGGCTGAGATCCCGGCCCGGCGGCCTTCCCGAGCAGCGGCCGCCGGGCCGGCACCGCGTGCGTCGCACGTTCCTCCCGAATGTCAGCGACGACCGGACTTGGTCCAGGTATTGCCTCTGCAGTCGAATCCGCAGCCGGAGTTGCCGCAGGTCGAGTCGCACCTGGCAGCGGGGACGCGGATCGGCCTTCAACTGTGCCGGCTGGGCCAGCAGCTCCTCCAGCCGGCCAGGTCACGCACCGGCTCGGGCCGGTGCGTGACCTGGCCGGCGAAGATCTCCTCGAAGCGACGCACTGCCGAAGCGACCACGCGTTCGGTCTGATGCTCCCCGTCCGGCGGCTCGACCTTCTCGCTGCGGCAGCGCCGCCGCCAGGCGGCCCCGATCGGTCTCCACCGGGCACGCCCGGAGCCTTCGTCTAGAGCAGGGACAGCTGCCGGGCCGCGGCCGGCGCGGGCCGGACCGCCGGGGGAGCGGGCCGCAGGCCGTAGCGGGTGGCCAGCTCGCACACCTGCCCGGTGATCCGCGCGGTGTAGCCGGCGTCGGCGTCGGGGCCCTTGCCGTACAGCTCGGCGTAGCGCTCCACCAGGCCGGGGTGGCGCTCGGCGAGCCAGGCGAGGTACCACTCCCGCGCGCCGGGCGGCAGGCGCAGCACCCTCGGCTCGAGACCTGCCGCCCCGGCGGCGGCGATCCGGCGCACCGTGGCCGAGAGCTGGTCGGGAGAGTCGGTCAGCAGCGGCAGGATCGGCGACATCGCCACGCCGCACGGCACGCCGCGCTCGGCCAGCGCCGCCACCAGCTCCAGGCGTTTCTGCGCGCTGGGCGCCCCCGGCTCGACCAGGCGGCGCACCTGGTCGTCGACGAACGCCACCGAGACCATCACGCTCGCCCCGCCCGCCGCCAGCAGCTCGGCGTCCCGCAGGACCAGCGGGCTCTTGGTGTGCACGGTGAAGGCCGCCCCGGCCTCGGCCAGCGCACCGGCCAGGTGCGGCATGATCCGGTAGATCTCCTCGGCGTGCTGGTAGCAGTCACCCGCCAGGCCCACCGAGACCGCTCTGCCGTCCCACTTGCCGGCCAGTTCCCTGCGGAGCCGCCGGACGATGTCGGTGCGCACCACGACGCGGGAGTCGAAGTCGGCCCCGGCGTCCAGCCCCAGGTAGCGGTGGCCGCGCCGGGCCGCGCAGTAGCGGCACGCGTGGGCGCAGCCGCGGTACGGGCTGACCGCCCAGCCGTCGGGATGCGCCTCCAGCGCGGTGCGCGCCCGAACCTCGTAGCAGGTCAGCGCGCCATGAACCCGGGTCACCGCGGTGCGCTCGATCCGCGGCCGGGCGTCGGGCGCCTCGGCCAGCAACGCGGGGGAGTGCCATCCCATGCGGATCAGTGGAACACGCTTTCGACTCCCCTCGCAAGGGCTTCCGGCAGGTGCCCGCGGTCACCGCCTCTCCCGCCCCCTGTCGGTCCGCAGGACACGCATCCCAAGAATCCGGACCTGCCCGGTCGGCGGGCTCGCCCCGCGGCCCGGACGCGGCGACGGTGGAGGGCGGACGACGGAAGGAAGAAAGACGCCCATGAAGACCCTCGCGTTCGTGCTCTACCCCGGCATCACCGCCCTGGATCTGGTCGGCCCCCTCCAGGTGGCGTCGGTGTTCGCCGCCTTCGACCCCTCCTGGGACGTGGTGGTGGCCGCCGAGACCCTCCAGACCGCCCCGACCGACACCCCGCTCGGCCTGACCGCCAGCCACACCTTCGACCAGCTCGCCGAGCGCGCCGCGCCGTACGCGGTGATCGTGCCCGGTGGCACCGAGCCGACCTTCGCCGCGCTGGCCGACGACAGGCTCCTGGGGCGCATCCGCGCCCTGGCCGCGGGAGCCCAGGTGGTCGGCTCGGTCTGCACCGGCTCCCTGCTCCTGGCCGCCGCCGGGCTGCTGCAGGGCCGCCGCGCCACCAGCCACTGGGCCGCGCTCGACGTGCTCGGCCGCCTGGGTGCCGTCCCGGTCGCCGAGCGCGTCGTGCACGACGGTCCCGTCGTCACCGCCGCCGGGGTGTCGGCCGGCATCGACATGGCGCTGGCCCTGGTCGACCGGCTGGCCGGCGAGGAGATGGCGCGGACCGTCCAGCTCATGATCGAGTACGATCCGCAGCCGCCGCACGGCCCCATCGACTGGGCCGCGATCGACCGCGCCGCCTTCGCCCCGCTGATCACCGGCATGCTGGTCACCGCCCTGGCCGATCATCCGCGGCTGCGCGAACGCCTCACCGCCTGAGGGCCGCCCCTGCCTCCCCGGGGCAGGGGCCCGGAGATCCGGGTGCGTGAGGCGACCCTAAGCTGGAGCGCCTGTAAGCGCGTTTTTCCGGGGGAGAACTTCACACATGGCCTGGTTCATGCTGGCAGGCGCGATCGTCGCGGAGATCCTGGCCACCACGGCCCTCAAACTCAGCGACGGTTTCTCCCACAAGGGCTGGTCGCTGCTGGTGGTCGCCGGCTACGGCACCGCGTTCTACCTGCTGTCCCAGGCCCTGCGGCTGCAGATGGAGGTCGGCACCGCTTATGCGGTCTGGTCGGGTGTGGGAACCGCCGCCATCGCCGCGATCGGCGTGCTGTTCCTGGGGGAGAGCCTCACCGCCGCCAAGATCGCGGGTATCGCCCTCATCATCGCGGGCGTGCTCGTGCTCAACCTTGCCGGCGGGGCCCACTGACCTGGCGGACCGGCCGGCCGCGGTGCCGACTTATTAATCTACAATGTAAAGAAGCCGGCAATAAACAGGACACGAAATCAGGCTCTCGAAAACCAGGCGGCAAGGCGGGAGCCGGGACTTTATTGCATCGCCCGTCGTCTTCGCCCTGTTCTAGGCTGGCCGGATGTTCAAGCCCTCCTATCCGATCCGGACCGACCGGCTTCTCCTGCGTCCCTTCACCCTCGGCGACCTGGACGCCCTGCATGCCGTGCAGTCGCTGCCCGAGGTCACCCGCTATCTGTACTGGGAGGCCCGCGATCGGGAGCAGGTCCGCGAGTCGCTGGAGGCCAAGCTCGCGCAGACGGCGCTCCTGGACGAGGGTCAGGCGCTCTCCCTGGCGGTGGAGATCGCCGCGACGGGTGAGGTCATCGGCGACGGCCTGCTGTTCTGGCACAGCCGTACCCATCGCGCCGGCGAGATCGGTTATGTGCTGCACCCCGATCACCACGGCAGGGGGTACGCCACCGAGGTCGGGCGCGCTCTGCTGGAGCTCGGGTTCGACGGCCTGGGCCTGCACCGGGTGACCGGTCGCATCGACGGCCGCAACACCGCCTCGGCCAGGGTTCTGGAGCGGCTGGGCATGCGGCGCGAGGCGCACCTGGTGGAGAACGAGTGGGTCAAGGGGGAGTGGACCGACGAGGTGGTCTACGCGATCCTGCGCCGCGAGTGGCAGGCTCGCCGCTGAATTCGGATGCTGACGGCGCTGCGGGGCCGTCGGGGTCACCTCGTGGTGGTGGCCGCGTCCCATTCGGGGATCCGGGAGCGGATCGTCAGGGAGTCGGGTGTGACGGGTTGGGTGCAGCAGCGGCAGGCCACGACGGGGTCGAGCGCCGCGCCGCAGGAGTGCTCGAACACCACCGGGGGCCGGTCGGTCAGGTGTCGGTCGCCCCATTGCCGCAGCAGGTGCAGGACTCCTTGGAGTTCCCGTCCGGCTGAGGTCGGGCGGTATTCGTATCTCGGTGGCCGCTGGTTGTAGCAGACCTTCTCCAGCACTCCGGCCTCGACCAGGTGCCGCAGGCGGGTGGCCAGGATGTCGCGGGGGGCGCCGATGGCCCGGACCATCGCGTCGAAGCGGTGTACGCCGAGGAACACCTCGCGCAGGATGAGCAGAGAGTATTTCTCGCCGACCACGCCGAGGGCGTCGGCGATCGAGCAGGGGCGTGCCGCTGTCATGTGTCCAGGGTACGGCAGTGCATTGGAAAATCCAACGCACTCGTCTACAGTGGGTCCAGTTTTCCAACTGACAGGAGGATGCGATGCGCGACGCCGTCATCGTGCACGCCGTACGGACCCCGATAGGCAAAGGCAAGCCCAGCGGCGCACTGGCCGGGATCCATCCGGTGGAACTGCTCGCCCATACCCTGCGCGCGCTGGTGGAGCGCAGCGGGGTGGACCCCGCCCTGGTCGACGACGTGATCGGCGGCTGCGTCGACCAGGTCGGCGAGCAGGCCATGAACATCACCCGCTACGCCTGGCTGTCGGCCGGGTTCCCCGACTCGGTGCCCGCCGTCACCGTGGACCGCCAGTGCGGCTCCTCCCAGCAGGCCGTCCACTTCGCCGCGCAGGGTGTCATCTCCGGCGCCTACGACCTGGTCGTCGCCTGCGGTGTGGAGTCGATGAGCCGGGTCCCGATGGGGTCCAACGTCCTTGCGGGGACCGACCCCTTCGGTCCCGGGATCGCCGAGCGCTTCCCCGAAGGGCTCCTCCCGCAGGGCATCAGCGCCGAGCTGATCGCGGCCAAGTGGTCGCTCACCCGCGAGCAGATGGACGCCTTCTCCGCCGGCTCCCACGCCAAGGCCGCCGCGGCGGACTTCTCCGAGGAGATCGCACCCATCGGCGGGCATGCCACGGACGAGTCGGTGCGGCCCGGCACATCGGTGGAGATCCTCGCCGGCCTGAAGCCCGCCTTCTTCCGCCCCGCCTACGCCGAGCGCTTCCCGCAGATCGACTGGTCGGTCACCGCGGGCAACTCCAGCCCGATCAATGACGGCGCGGCGGCCGTACTGATCACCACCAGTGAGACGGCCGCCCGCCTCGGCCTGCGCCCGCTGGCCAGGCTGCACTCCTTCGCCGTCACCGGTTCCGACCCGCTGCTCATGCTCACCGGCGTCATCCCCGCCACCGAGAAAGTCCTGCGCCGCGCCGGGCTGAGTCTGGACGACATCGACCTGTTCGAGGTCAACGAGGCCTTCGCCAGCGTCGTGCTGGCCTGGCTGCAGGAGACCGGCGCCGATCCCGGCAAGGTCAACGTCAACGGCGGCGCCATCGCCCTGGGACATCCCCTCGGCGCCAGTGGCGCGCGCATCACGACCACGCTGGTCAGCGCCATGCGGCAGCGCGGGGCCCGTTACGCCCTGCAGACCATGTGCGAGGCGGGTGGCCTGGCCAACGCCGTCATCCTGGAAAGCGTCTCCTGAGGCCGGCCCGCCGGCCGTCCCCGAGGAGAGGCCGCCCGGGCTCGTGCGTGCCGCCGCGGCGTGCGGCCGTACCCCCCTCACCCGGTGCGGGCCGTACGGGCCGGGCACACTTGATCCCATGACCATCCTGCACCTGGCCCTCACCGCGGACTGGGACGCCGCCCGAGCGGTGGGGGAGTACCGCATCTCCACCCTCGGCCGCACCCTCGAGCAAGAAGGCTTCATCCACGCCTGCGCCGACCGGGTCCAGCTCGACGGCGTCGTCCACCGTTTCTACCGCGGTGTCACCGAGCCGCTGACCCTCCTGAGCGTCGATCCCACCGGACTCGACGTGCGCTACGAGGCCCCGGCCGGACCGGGCGGGCCCGGGCGGGAGGGGGCGGGAGGGGAGGTCTTCCCGCACGTCTACGGGCCGATCCCCGTCTCCGCCGTGATCTCCGCCGTCCCGTTCGGCCTCGCTGCCGTCCTGGGGAAATTTCCAGGCACCGGGTAGTTCGCGCGGAACACGTTGTGCGGGTCACGGGCCCGCTTGATCTCCCGCAGTCGCGCGAGTGCGCTGCCGGAGAAGGCCTTCGCCGCCGTGTCGCCGGGGGACAGCACGGTGTACGGCTTGCGGCCGCTGATGTAGGCCCCCAGGTCGGCCACGACCTCGGCCTGCTTGGCGCGCGTCGCCTCGGCCGCGTGCGGCAGGCCGAGGCCCAGCAGACCGAGCAGGTACGGCTCGGCCACCGCACCGCTCGCACCGGCCCCGCCGCCCGGCTCGGCGAGCGCCCCGCCCAGGTGCCTGATCTGCATGTTGATGAGCGGTTCGACCGGCTTGGCCAGCAGGAGCTCCACCGCGTCCGCGTCCAGGCCGGTGAGCAACTCCGCACGAGCGACGGATGGGGCCGGATCGGTGGGCTCGGCGGCGATGTCGCCCAGGTCGGCAACCGGGACGACGCCGCGGTTGTCGGAGATCGCGCCCTCGATCTTGCCGATGCGCGCCAGCAGGTCCTCCCCCTGAGCCGCCTCACCCAGGTAGGCCAGATCCAGCGTCACCATCGGCGGCGCGCCGGGTGGCTGGAGCCGGTTGATCCAGACACTGAGTTCACGCGGCGCCTCGGCGGTGATCTCCAGGAACGCGTCGTACACCTCCCTGGTCCGGTGCTCCGGCCAGATCACGCGCCCGCCGTACAGGGCCGGCGCGGGATACAGCTCCAGTTCGAGGGCGGTCACCACCGCGAAGTCCCCGCCACCGCCGCGCAGCGCCCAGAACAGCTCGGGGTCGGACTCGGCGGTCACCCGGCCCGGCTCGCCATCGGCGTCCACGATGTCGATGGCCTGCACGCTGTCGGAGGCGAAGCCGTACTTGCGGCTGAACCAGCCGACCCCGCCGCCCAGGGTGTAGCCGGTCACGCTGACCCCCGGCGCGCTGCCGGCCAGGCCGGTCAGGCCCAGCGGACCGGCCGCCGCCAGCACCTGCCCCCACTTCGCGCCCGCGCCCACCCGGACCACGCGCTCCTGCGCGCGTATCTCCACCTCGTTCAGCAGGCCGGTGCGCAACAGGATCAGGCCTTCCACATCACCCGAGGCGCCATGCCCGCTCGGCTGCGCGGTCACCGTCATACCCGCCCGCCGCGCGTAACGCACGAGCGCCGCCACGTCATCGGCATCCGCGGCCTCCGCCACGGCCGCCACCGGCTGCCTGACAGTCAGGTTCCACGCGGTGGCCGCCTGTTCAAAGCCGTCGTCGTCGGCCAGGAGCACGCGCCCCTTGAGGACACCGCGCAGATCGTTGGTCGTCATCGTCGTCTCCCTTTTCGAGTTCTCAGAAAATGCGGAGGAATACGTGTTCTCGGACCCCTTCGGGGCGTAGACGTCAGGCGGGCTGCCCGGCCGGCGCCGGGGCGGCGGCCTCCTGGGCCTTGCCGGTCTCGCGGAGGATCAGCAGGCCCGTGACCGCGATCAGCGCCGAGGTCAGCCCGTGGACGCCGAACGCGGCGGCCGTGGAGCCGTGGTGGGCCAGGACGATAGCCATGTCGCCGAACGGGGCGACGGCCACCATCAGCAGGACCCAGCCCAGGGCGCGGCGGTGGCCCGTCACCAGCAGGACGCCCATGGCCAGGCCCATCGCGATTTCGCGGCTGCCCTTCACGTTGAGGAAGCCGCCGCCGTCGCCGGAGGGCCAGGTCGGCAGGCCGAAGCCCGGCGCCTGCGTTGCGGGGATCAGGATGAAGGACGTCCCGAGGTAGAGAGTGAACAGGACCACGGCGGTGGCCAGGACGGTGTTGACGTTCTTCAGCGACATGGTTCTTCTCCTCGTGACGTTCAGACTGGGCAGGGTTCATCGGTTGCGACGTGTTCAGGCTGCTCCCGGGTGTTTGGAGGGGATTTGGAGTCGACTTGGAACGTCCACGTAAAATGTGCGGATCATGGTCTTCATCCGGGTGCTGGGCTCTTTCGGGGCCGAGGTCGGCGGCGAGCCCGTTCCCCTGGGCGGGCCGCGGCAACGGGGCGTGCTGGCGTTGCTGGTGGCGGCGCGCGGGCAGGTCGTGCCGGTCGACCGGATGATCGAGGACCTGTGGCGCGGGGAGCCGCCCGCGCGAGCGCTGATGTCCTTGCAGGCGTACGTGTCCAACCTGCGCCGGCTGCTGGAGCCCGGACGTCCGCCGCGCACGCCGGCCCGGCTGCTGGTGAGCGCGGCGCCCGGCTACGCGCTGCGGCTGCCGCCGGAGTCGGTGGACGCGTGGCGGTTCGAGGACCTGCTCGACCAAGCCCGTACGGACACCGACCCGCGCCTCGCCCAGGCTCGGCTCGCCGAGGCGCTGGGGCTGTGGCAGGGACCGGCGTTCGCCGAGGTCGCCGACGAGCCGTGGGCCGCCGCCGAGACCGCCCGGCTGAACGAGCTGCGCCTGGTCGCCACCGAACTGCACGCCGCGGCGGGTCTGCGAATCGGCGACCCCGCCGCGGTGGTTCCCGAGGCCGAGCGGCTCACCCGCGACGAGCCCCTGCGCGAGGAAGGCTGGCGGCTGCACGCCCTGGCACTGTGGAGCAGCGGCCGCCAAGCCGACGCGCTGGCGACGCTCCGCCGCGCCCGCGGCATCCTCGCCGAGGAGCTCGGGCTCGACCCTGGCCCGGACCTGACGGCGTTGGAGGAGGCGATCCTCACCCAACGCACGGACGTCATGCGCGAGACCGTGCCACTGCCACTGCCACTGCCACCGCCCCCGCCGGCCGCACCGCGGCCGGCTCCGATCGTGCAGGCGCCGTTCGTCGGACGCGAGGCACAGCTGTCGGCACTGGTCACGGCCGCCACCACGGCCGCCACCGACGGCATCCGCATCGCCCTTGTCACCGGCGAGGCCGGGCTCGGCAAGTCGACGCTGCTGGAACACCTCGGCAGGCGGCTCGAACGTGACGGGTGGCTGGTCGCCGTCGGCCACTGCCCCGAGGTCGACAGCGCGCCACCCGCGTGGGCCTGGACTGAGGTGCTCAGAGCCGCCGCCGCGACCAGGTCCCCGGGCGAGTTCGCAGGCGACCTCGCGCCGCTGCTCACCGACACCGGACCGGCGGACGACGACGCCACCGCCGGACGGTTCCGGCTGCGCCGAGCCGTGTGGAAGTGGCTCGCGGCGGTCGCCGCGGAACGCCCGGTCGCCGTCGTGCTGGACGACCTGCACTGGGCGGACGCCGCCACCCTGGAGCTGCTCGGCGGCGGCCTCGGCATACGGGCCCCGATCCTGGTCGTCGCCGCGTACCGCGCGGACGAGAGCGGGCACCTCACCGAAACGCTGGCCTCCGTCGCGCGCGCCACGCCCCTCCGCCTGGCACTGCCGGGGCTGAACGACGAGGCCGTCGCGGAGCTCGTACGGACCGAATGCGAGGCCGACGAGGAGACCATCGCAAGGATCGCCGAGCGCACCGGCGGCAACCCGTTCTACGTGCGCGAAAGCGCCCGGCTGCTGAACGGCGAAGGCGCGCTGGTCGCCCTCTCGGAGGTCCCCGAAGGCGTACGGGACGTCCTGCGCCGCCGGCTCGCGCGCCTGCCCGAAGGAGGCGTGTCCGTCCTCCGGCTGGCCGCGGTCGCAGGCCGGGAAAGCTCAGTGGACGTCCTCGTCAAGGCCGCCGACACCGACGAGGACGGCGTGATGGACGCGCTGGACGCGGGCGTCATCGCCGGGCTCCTCGACGAGCCCGGCCCAGGCCTCATCCGCTTCGTCCACGCCCTCGTCAGGGACACGCTCGTCGCTGACCTCAGCAGATTGCGTGCCACCCGGATGCACGCCCGGATCGCCGCCGCTCTTGAGGGAACCGACGACATCGCGGCGCTGGCCCACCACCACACGCGTGCCGGCTCACCGAAGGCCGTCGGCTACTGCGTCCAGGCCGCCGAGCTTGCCGAGGCCCGCTACGCCCACGACGTGGCGGCCGACCTCCTCACCGACGCCGTCACCAACTCGACCGGACCGGGCGAACGGGTCGAACTGCTCGGCAGGCTGCTGCGCGCGCAGATCCGGGCGGGAGCCGTCGGGGCCGCCCGCGAGACACGCCGTGAAGCCGTGGAGTACGCAGAGTCCCTGGGCCGCGACGACCTGATGATCGCCGCATTCACCGCGTGGACAGAGCCGACCGCCTGGCAGGCCCGCACGTACGGCACGGTGGACCGGCCCATCGTCGACCGCCTGAGCCGCCTGCTGAAGCGTGACCTGCCCCCTTCGGCGCGGTCCCGGCTCCTGACGGCGTACGCGCACGAACTGGTCGGCGAGGACGACCCGACGGTCGTGGAGGCAGCGCAGGAGGCACTCGACCTCGCCACCGAACCCCGGCTGCGGGCCGCGGCACTCGAGATCCTGGCGGGAGTCCACGGCGACGCCGAGCTCTGCCGGGAGCTCGTGGAGATCGGCACCGAGCACGACCTGCCGGTCTACCGCGTCACCGGGCTGCTCAACCGTGCCGGCGTCGCCGCCGCCGCCAACGACCCGGTGACCGTGCACCGGGTGGCCACCGAGGCGCTGGACCTCGCGCGCACCTACCGAATGCGCGAGGCGATCGCCGCCGCCGAGATCACGCTGGCGACCCTGTCGCTCATCGAAGGCCGATCGGCCGACGCCGAACTCCTCTACATCAAGGCCGACGAGGGCATGCGGCGCGCCGGATCGGTGCACACGGGCTTTCTCCAACTCGCCCTGGCCACGATCCGGCTGAACGACGGCACGCTCGGTGCGCACCTGGACGACGTGCGCGCCCTCCACGCGGCGCTCGGCCCCATGGCCTCCGACCTGCTCGCGCTCGCCCTCCACGCCAACGGCCTGGACGCCGAAGCCCGCGAGGTCCGCCTGTCAGCCAGCCCGATCCGCCCTGACTTCTTCTTCACCTTCCTCACAACGTTGCGCGCGATGGCCATCGTCGCCTTGAACGACCGCGACGCCGCCGAGGAGATCTACGCGACGCTGCTTCCGCACCGCAACGCCCCCCCGGCGGGTGCAACGAGCCTGTCGTTGGCGCTGCGCCCGGTCGCCCACACCCTCGGCGATCTGGCCGTCCTCCTCGGCCGCACCGACGAGGCCGCCGCCCACTTCACCCAGGCCGCCACCATCGCCGACCAATGGAACGCGCCCCACTGGGCCGCCGAGGCCCGGTTGCGGACGGCCAGGGCGGGCCCAGCGCGGCCGAAGCCGTCGATCACTTCCTCGCCTGCCCCGCCACCGCCACGACCCGCGCCGGCTGCGCCGCGACACCGGCCCACCTGAGGACGCGGCTGTCCCACCCGACCGCGTGCAGCCTCGCCCGGACCGGGGTGCCGCCGGGCGGCGTGCAGAGACCGTCCGGCGTCTACACGCACAACGTCCGCTGGATCCGCCGCGCCGCGAAGGCCAGCCCCGCCGCCCCCATCACCACCAGATACGCCGCATGCCCCAGCAGCCCCCAGCCGAGTTCGCCGATGGCCAGCCCCCGCACCAGCTCCACCGCGTGGAACAGCGGCGTCACCGCCACCACGACCTCGAACGCGGCCGGGTAGTCCTGCACCGGGGAGAACGTCCCCGAGAACAGGAACAGTGCGAACTGCCCGGTCGTCAGCATGTCGAAGTCCTGCCAGCCGCGCATCAGCGTGCTGATGGCCATCCCGACCCCGCCGAACGCCACCCCCACCAGCAACGTCGCAGGAAAGGCCGCCAGCGCCCAGCCCGGCGACGTCAGGCCCAGCGCCACCATCACCACCAGGAACGCCCCCGTGTAGACCGAGCTGCGTACCAGCGCCCACGCCAGCTCGCCCACCGCGATCTCGAACGGCTTCACCGGCGTCGCCAGGACCGCCTCGAAGGTCTTGGAGTACTTCATCTTGAAGAAGAAGTTGAACGTGGTCTCCGCCAGCGCCCCGGACATCGCCGACACCGCCAGCATCGCCGGGGCGACGAACTCGGCGTACTCGACCACCCGGCCGCTCGGCAGCCTCAGCTCGCCGACCAGCGCGCCCACCCCGACGCCGATCGACAGAAGGTACAGCACCGGCTCGAAGAAGCCCGACACCAGCACCAGCCAGTAGGAGGGCCCGCTGCGCAACGCCCCCACATTGCGGTTGATCACCGCGCCCACCCGGGAGGGAGAGATCCGGGCGGCCAGCATCGTGGTAACCATGCCCTCAGTCCTGAAGTCGCTTACGGAAGGCGGAGACCGCCCAGAGCAGTCCCGCCGCGGCGAACGCCAGCAGGTATCCCACATGGACCGCCGCCGGCCACGGGGGAGCCACTCCGATCGTCGCCGCACGGCTCAGCTCCACCCCGTGCCAGAGCGGGGACAGATAGGCCAGCGGGCGCAGGGCCTCCGGCAGCTGCTCCACTGGGAAGAACACCCCCGCGAACAGTGTCGAGGGGATCATGACGAACCGGAACAGCAGCGCGAAGTAGCTGTCTTGGTCGATGCTCGCCGCGAACGCCGTCACCGGCGCCGCCGCCGCGACCGCGACCAGTGCCGCGATCAGCGGCGTCACCACCGCCCACGGCGAGCGCAACGCCCCGAACAGGCCTGTGATCCCCAGGAACACCACGGCGGCGATCTCCACCCGGAACAGGATGTACAACATCCATCCGGCCACCATGTCCCTGATCTCGACCGGGGTCGCGCGCATCGCGTGGTAGGCGCGCACCCACTTGAAGTCGCCCAGCACCGAGTAGGTCGATTCGCCGATGGCCATCTGGAACGCCGTCGAGGCCATCACCCCCGGCACGATCCAGACCAGGTAGTCCTCTCCTTCGATGTCGCCGATGTAACCTCCCACCCCGATCCCGATGCTCACCAGGAACAGCACCGGCAGGATGAAGGAGGAGAACACCGAGGCCCGCCACAGCCGCCGGTACAGATGAAGGTGCCGCTCCAGCACGGCCACCGTCGGATGGGCCATCGTCAGTCCACCAGCGTCCGGCCGGTCAGCTGCAGGAACACGTCCTCCAGCGACGACCTGCGCACCAGCACGCTCGACGGGGTCAGCCCCCGCCGGTGCACCTCCGCGACCGCGGCGTCCCCGTCGTCGGCGTACAGCAGGATGCGGTCGGGCAACGGGTCGATCCGCCCGATCCCCTCGAGCTTGCCGGCGTAGTCGACCCCGTCGGCGAAGCGCAGCTCCACCACCTCGGGCGTGGAGTATGTCTCGATCAGCGACCGCGGCGACCCCTCGGCCACGATCCGCCCGCCGTCCATCACCACCAGCCGGTCGCACAACTGCTCGGCCTCGTCCATGTAGTGCGTCGTCAGCACCAGCGTCGTGCCCCGCTGCTTGAGCCGGAACAACCGCTCCCACAACAGGTGGCGCGCCTGCGGGTCCAGCCCGGTCGTCGGCTCGTCCAGCAGCACCAGATCCGGGTCGTTCACCAGCGCCCGCGCGATCGTCAAGCGCCGCTTCATCCCGCCCGACAGGGGTTCCACCGCGCTGGAGGCCTTCTCCTGCAACTGCGCGAAATCCAGCAGCTCGTCGGCCCGGCTGCGCGCCTGCGCCTTCGACAGCCCGAAGTACCGGGCGTAGGTCGTCAGGTTCTCCCGCACGCTCAGGTCGGGATCCAGGTTGTCGAGCTGCGGGCACACCCCCAGCCGCGCCCGGATGCGCGATCCGTCCCGCGCCGGGTCCAGGCCCAGGATGCGCAGCTCACCGCCTGTCGGCAGGGAGACGCAACTGATCATGCGCATCGTCGAGGACTTCCCGGCGCCGTTGGGCCCCAGGAAACCGAACGCCTCGCCGGGCGCCACCTCCAGGTCGATGCCGTCGACGGCGGTGAAGTCACCGAACCGCTTGACCAGACCGCGGGCGTAGATGAGGGGTTGTTCAGACACGCCCGCGACCGTAACAGAGCCGTCCGACAATCCCGCAAGCGATTTATCGCCGTGTTATCGCCGTACGGGGGAGCGGTTCACGGCCGCTTTCCGTCCGGCGCGGGACCTGTCACGCCGGTTGCCCGAGTCGGGGCCGCTCCAGGCGGCGTCGGCCTGGGCCCGGCGCTTCCTGCGCCGGCCGAGCAACCAGCCCACACCCAGCAGGGCCAGACCCAGGGGAGTGCGCGACAACCACCGGACCACCACGACTTTGAAGAAGTTCTTCATGCGGCGTCCACTGCCCGGGGCCAAGCGGTCCATGCCCGGAAGGAGTCTCTCGTGCCGGCAGGCCGACACAGCGCATTTATAAATCTACATTGTAAAGGCGATAGGTTTGGACAAAACACATAAAACAGACAAGCCCAAAGACAATCAATCACCCAGCCGGTCAATCACCCCATACACCGGATTGGCCCTCGCCGCCTGCCGCACCTCACGAGCCGTCGACGCCACATACGCCTGACCCGTGACGATCGAGGAATGCCCCAGCAACTCCATCAGCTCATGCGCCGAAGCACCACGCTCCGCCAACCGCGTCGCGAACTCATGCCGCAACGCGTGCACCAGCGTGCCCCGCTGGACCCGATCGTGCACCCCGGCATGGCGATAACACTGCCGGACCAGATACTGCAGCCCGCCCCGCCGCAACGGCTCATTGCCGTTGTCGACCAGCAACGCCGCCGAACGGGGGAGCGAAGCCAGGCCGAACCGCGAAAGACGACTGTCCAGATAACGCTCGACAAGCCGCTCGATCGGCGGCTCGATCGGCAGCGAACGCGTCTTGCCGCCCTTACCGACAACCTGGACACGCCGGTCACCGGGGGAGCCGCCGATCGACCCCACCGTCAAACCCAGCAACTCCGCCGAACGCATACCGGTGACCAGCGCCAACGCCAGGACGAGGAGATCCCGCTCGACCCACGGATCCCGCGCCCTGCGCGCGCCCTCCGCGATCCGCTCCAGCAACGTCGCCGAGGCACTGCCGTCCCCCAGAAGCGGCTTCGGAGCCTTGGCGGGCTGACGCGGCCGGGGGACCGCCGCCATCGGATTACCCTCCAGCAACCCCTCGGCGACACAGAAAGTGAGGAACTGGTTCCAGGCACTCCACGCCCGGTTGACGCTCGCCGCCGAGCGCGGACCGGAGAAGCCGGCGAACGCCGTACGCACGACACGCCCCGTGAGACGGCGCACCTCCACATCGGCCACCGGCACACCCGCCTCCCGGGCGACGATCTCGGTGACCGCCCGCAGGTCACGCTCATAGCCCGCCACGGTGTGCCCGGACAGCTTCTTGGTGCGCAGCGACGCGAGGAACTCCTGTATCGCCTCAGGCACGCGCATGAGCACCAGCGGGTCACGATCCACGGCGACCTCCCACGGGGGGTAGACGGCGCCCCCGCAGGGACGCAGGCGGCACATACGCCGGATTATCGGCCAAAAGTCGCGCAGCGCGGCCCCGGCACGCCGTACAACCTCAGCGCCCACCCGCATCACAGCCACCGAGCCCGCCCCACCGGCCATCCCGGAACGCGGGGGAGCCGACCCGACACCGGCCGCAGCCCTCAGCAGCGAAACGACGACGCCAGCCGGGTGAGCTCGGCCGACATCGAGGCCAGCTCCGCGGCGGCCGAACGGGTCTGCTCCGTGACCTCGCCGGCATGCCCGGCGGCGTCACGGACATTGGTGATCGCGGCAGCGATAGCCGTAGCGCTCCGCGACACCTCGTCGGCACCACCGGCCATGGCGCTGGTGACGGCGGTCTGCTCCTCCACCGCAGCAGCGATCACACCCTGGTGAGAGGCGATCGACTCGATGATCGCACCGATGCCCGCCACGGTCCCCACGGCGCGTTCCGTACTGACCTGAATATCGCCGATCCGCCCGGTGATCTCGTCGGTCGCCTTCGCGGTGGCCTGCGCCAGCTCCTTGACCTCACCGGCAACGATGGCGAACCCGCGACCGGCCTCACCCGCCCGGGCCGCCTCGATCGTGGCGTTGAGCGCCAGCAGATTGGTCTGCGAGGCGATGGCGGTGATGGCACGCACCACCTCACCGATGCGGCGGCTGGACTCCCGCAGCCGATCGACGTCCGCAACGGCCTGGCCGGTGCTCGTCACCGCCTCGGCGGCCGCCGTCGAGACCGCGGCGGTGTTCACACTGATCTCCCCGATCGCGCCGTGCATCTCCTCGGTGGCCGCGGCGATCCCGGTGAGGTCGTGAGACGAACGCTGAACGGAGCGGTAGACCGTCTCCAGCTCGGCCGCCGTCCGCCCGACCGAACCGGACATCGCGTCGCTGCCGCTCTCCAGCCTGGCGGCGGCCCCCTCGAGCCGGTCAGCGGTCTCCCGCATGCCCCGGATGGTCCCGCCCACCTGGGAGGTCATGGTGTTGAACGACCGGGCCAGCAGCGCCAGCTCATCCTTACCCATGATCTCCATACGCTGCGTCATGTCGCCCTCAGCGGCCGCCATCGCCACCTTCGCGGCGTGCCTGAGACCTTTGACGACGGTCAGCTGCACCGACAGCTGCAGGTACACAGCGATCGGGACCAGCACGACCGGCAGCCAGAACGCGACCCGGGAGAAGGACTCCAGCCCATCCCGGGCAGGTGCCCCGACCGGCAGCGACGCGGCCGCCTCATCGGCCGCACCACCGCCCATCACGCTCAGCGTGACGAGACCGCCGATATAGCCGAGCAGCACGACGAGATTGCGAACCTTCGCCGGGATCCGTTCCACGAACCGGTGCATGACAGGCCCTCCTATGCTTCCGACGATCCATCGGCGCGCCCGGCGGGCAGCTGAACCCCCGACGAGAACGATTCGGCAAAACCACCGAGACCCCGACCGGTCACCTCTCCTGCGCTCGATCGGTGACAGGTCAGGAACCGGGCCAGGCGAACCGGTGGGTGTGGATGCCGAAGTAGGTGAACGCCTCGGCCCGGGTGACCCCCGGCACCCGCTTGATGTGGTCGTTGAGCACGGCCAGCAGCTCACCGGGCTCCTCGCACACCACCTCCACGAACATGTCGAACGAACCCGAGGTGAGCACCACGTAGATGACGCCCGGCAGCTCACCGACGCGGTCGGCCACGGCGTGCACGTCGCTGTCGACGCGCACGCCGATGAGGGCCATGACCGGCAGGCCGAGCGCCATCGGATCGGTCACCCCGACGATCTGCACGACGCCCTCCTCGCGCAGCCGCTGCACGCGCTGCCGTACGGCGGGCGCCGACAGCCCGGTCACCTCGGCCAGCGCGGTGTAGGAGATCCGGCCGTCCCGCTGCAGCTCGCGCAGCACGATCCGGTCGATCTCGTCCAGGCCGGCCGGCGTGCCGCCCCGCGCAGGCCGCTCGCGTGCCCCGCTCACCCGGCCAGTTCCCTCACCGCGTCTGCGAACGCCTCGTTGTGCCGGTCCACGTCGGCGGCGGTGGTGGCCGGGCACATCAGCGCCATGTTGTGGAACGGCGTCAGCAGCACGCCCCGATTGGCCAGGTAGACGTGCAGGTAGTCATCGAGATCGGGATCGGCCGCGGCGTTGGACTCGCCACCGTTGCGAGGAGCGGGGCTGGTGAAACGGTACTCCGCGCGCGCCCCGAGCCGGACGACCGACCACGGCAGGGCGTGCGCGTCGACGACCTTGAGCACGCCCTCGGTGAAGCGGACCGCCAGCCCCTCCATGGCGGCGAAGGCCTCGTCGGTGAGCACATACTCCAGGGTGGCGCGCATCGCGGCGATCGAAAGCGCATTGCCGGCGAGCGTGCCCCCGACGCCCCCCATGTCGACCAGGTCCAGGCCGCTCATGCCCTCGACGCGGGCCGCCACCTCCGCTGACAGCCCGTACCCGCCGCTCGGGATGCCGCCGCCGACGGCCTTGCCGATCGTCACGACGTCGGGCTCCAGCCTCCAGGCGCGCGTGCACCCTCCGGGACCGGCCGAGAACGTGTGCGTCTCATCGTTGATCAGCAGCGAGCCGTACCGGCGGGTCAGCTCGCGAACCCCCTCGAGGTAGCCCGGCCGGGGCAACACGATGCCGATGTTGGTCAGGGCGGGCTCCATCAGGACCGCCGCCACGTCGCCGTGGGCCAGCTCCCGCTCCAGAGAGGCCAGGTCGTTGAACTCCACCACCCGGGAGGTGAGCGTCGGATCGACGGGAGCCCCCACGTTGCCCTCACGCGCCACCGCCCGCCCGTCCGGCCCGACGACCAGGAGGACCTCGTCGACGCTGCCGTGGTAGCAGTAGCTGTTGACGAGGATTCTGGGCCGGCCGGTGACGGCCCGGGCCAGGCGGATGGCCCACCGGTTGGCGTCGGTCGCGGTCAGCGAGAAGCTCCAGTACGGCACGCCGAAGCGGCGGCCGAGCTCGGCGCCGACCCAGGCCGCGTCCTCGGTGGGCATCATCACCGTCGCACCGCCGCGGCGCGCGAAGCGCTCGGTGACCGCCTCGACCGTGGGCGCGGGGGAGTGCCCAGCCATGGCGCCGGTGTCGCCCAGGCACAGGTCGACATACTCATGGCCGTCCACGTCGACGACCCTGGCGCCCCGGGCCTCGGACAGGTAGAGGGGGAAACCCGCGGCGGTCTTGTTCATCCACGTCATCGGCACGCCTCCGAACAGGTGGGCGCGCGCCTGCTCGTAAGCCGCTGCCGAGCGGGGGTTGCGCTCGCGGAAGTCGCGGCGTTCACGCTCGAGGAGCTGAGCCAGACGACTACGGTCGATCATTGTTTCCGCCTAAGAAAAAAATGTGAGTGCCCGTAATCCTGATGGAATATAAAGCCAAGCTACAGCAGCACGCAAGATTCTTCACAGGAGGCCGGGGGAGGAGGCCCGCCACAGGGAAGGCCGCGGATGCGGGTCCGCCGGCAGCGGGCCAGAGCGGGCCGAGTCGGAGACGGCAGAGCGGACGGCTCGCGGTGGAGCGCTGTGGGCATCACTGTGGGCATCGTCGCCGAAGCCCGAAGCCCGAAGCCCGAAGCCCGAAGCCCGAAGCCTGAGGCCGCGACGTCGACGTCATGATGCCTGACGCGGCGCGCTGCGACGATCGGACGGCTCCTCGGTGGCCTCTCGCCCGGTGGCCCCGCACCCGATGGGGCGGGGGTGCGTCCGGTCTCGCTTGTGCGGCTGCGGCGGGTCCGCCTGGGGCGTGAGGGGAGGACATCACAAGTGATGCATAAGTGATGCATAAGTGCGATTATGCATCACTTACGTCAGAGAAGGGGCCGGCACGCCCGGAACCCCGCCGACCTCCGTACGGCGAGCACGTCTGTCTTGCCGCACGCTCGCCGCACTACAGACAGCGACCGATCGACGGGGCTATCCTCGATCTATGGCGGACATGATCAGGATCATCGCGCTCACCGCGGTCGTCGTGGTGGTGATCATGGGTTTGATCTGGTTCGCGGTACGGCTGACCCACAAGCCCCGCAACGCTCTTCTCGGTGGTGATCTCGGGCCGGAGCTGGTGAGCCAGGCGCGCGAGCTGAAGGACACCGGCCAGTTCGACGAGGCGGTCTTCCTGATCCGCGGTGAGACCGGGATGAGTCACCGGGCGGCCTCCCGACTGGTCCGCCGCCTCTGACGGAAACCCCGCTCCGCGAAGAAACTCCCATACCAGACAGAAGGCTAATTCTGTCTGGTATGGGAGTAAATGCGACTTTTGTCCTCTTGTCTCGTGGCCGCTCCGCACCGCGTGGTCGCGCATGCGATTGCGACGAGGAGGCAGGCGTGCGCCCGGTCGCGCTGCCCCCGGCACGGGCCTCCGGCGCCTGCCTCTGCCTCTGCGTCCGCTTCCGACTCCGCTCCCCTGCCGGTCCGGAAGGATGTCCGGCGTTGGTTGAGTGCGAGGGGCATTCCCGGCGGGGTGTGAGCCTTCTTCTGTGCGCGACGGGCACCCGGCCGAAGGCGACTGATGAGTCTGTCGGTTCCCGGCCGGGCGGCTCCGGGATGACTTCCGGCGGTCGGGTGCGTCGGCGAACGGCGGCCCCACCGGTTTCTCGTCTGTGCGGGCTTTCGGAATATTTCCTTGTGGATTGCGGGATCCGGTCGACCGCAAGGGGTGGTCGGCTGCCGTGAATGCCGTTGTGAGTCTTCTCACAAGGAAGCGATCCTTTTGAGGTCGTGGACAACAGGGCTCTTCAGCGGTCTTTTACCGCTCTGCGTTACTTGTTCGAAGTGAACCGTGTCATGCAAGCTTTCAGAAACTTTCCACAAGGACTTGCAGCCTTAATGGAGGCCGGGCAAGATTCAAGATCGCAAGGAGCTCCGCGAGTCCCGTGGACGCCGACGCCGCAGCAACGGCGTCCACGGCTGTCCTCATCCGTCAGTGACCAGGGAGAATTCACGGTGTCACCACACCCGGCCGAACACACACGGAAAACCGCACGGGTCGGTCGCGTCCGGCAGGGCTTCTGCTCGTCGCCGCTCTCATCGCTGCCATGGGCGCCCTGGCGGTCCCGGCCGGTTCGGACGTTCACCACTCCCCCGGTCGGAACCGCCAGCAGGAATGACTCCTGGCAGTGACGGCCGAATGACAGGGTGATGGTTTGACGGCGGGCCGCCCGGGCGGTGATCCGTTTCCCCGGATTACCGCCCGGGTGCGCCTCCCGGTGTTTTCGGTGCCCGGATCAGGCTCCGGTACCGAAAATCACGCGCGTTACGAGTCCTCCCCCACTCCACGAGGAGAAGCGCATGACATCTCGATTCACCATGATGCTGGCGTGCGTCGGTGTCGCTTTCACCGCCCTGCTGGGCGTCGCCGGCCCTGCCGGCGCCCGGTCGGACTCCGGCGCGGTCGTTCCCGCCTGCCTGTCCTACGGGCAGGACTGGCGCTACACGATGGCCACCAACGGTTGTGCCGACGGTCTGGCCTTCAGGCTCGTCTACCAGGACGGGCACCGGGGAAGCTGCGTCTTCCTGGCGGCGGGGCAGACGGCCACTGTCGGTTCCGGGCACATCGGTCCCCACGGCAGTCTCGATCGCCTCGAGATGTGCGTCGGTGACAGCATCGTGCTCGTTCACCACGATGCCGGATTCGGCAACACGATCACCATCCGCGGTGACATCCCTCCGCTGAGCTGGAGCGTCGGCCGTGAGTGCGTCAACAGGGCCGCCGACCTGTGGGAGTGTGCCGTCGTGGGCATCCCCAAGGGGCAGCGTTTCGAGTACAAGATTCTGATCAACGACCGCGTCTGGTCCACCGGAGCCAATCACACCGGTACCGGTGGCCGGACTCATCACGTCCGGCCTGCTTTCTGAGCGCAGCGGCGGATACGGAGCGCCGGCGACGATCGGGCCCGATGGGCGGCCGGGTCGTCGCCGGCGCTCAGGCGAGCGTCGTGTCCCGCGGGTGGTGTCCGAAGGCGTGTCGACCGCACTGTGCGCATACGCACAAAGGTGTACGGCAAGCCGGGCCCGGGGAAGGAGGCGGCCGCCGCCCAAAGGGCTGCATGATCGGAGCATGTCGGTCGGACTGCTTGTCGGGCTGGCGGCCCTCGCGCTCGTCGACAGCACCAGCTTCGGCACGTTGGGAGTGCCGCTCGTCCTCCTTCTCACCGGCGGGCGCGGTGTCACCGGTCGCCTGCTGCTCTACCTCGCCGCCATCGCCTGCTTCTACTTCCTGGTCGGCGTCGGTCTTATGCTCGGCCTGGACGCCCTGCTGACCACCTTCCACGACGTGCTCTACAGCCGTACCGCCTACTGGATCCAGCTGGCCGTCGGCGTGGGCCTCTTCGCGCTGAGCTGGCGGTTCGATTCCAGGAAGCGCGGTTACAAGCCGCTGTGGGAGCCGCGGCTCGGCGGTCATGGAGCCGTGCTCTTGCTGGCGCTCACCGCCGGGGTGGTGGAGGTCGCCACCATGGTCCCTTACCTGGCGGCCATCGGCCTTCTCACCAAGGCCGGTCTGGCTGCTGTGTCGTGGCTTCCCGTGCTCGCCGCCTACGTCGTGGTCATGGTCCTTCCCGCGCTGGCTCTCATGGGTGCCCGTGCTGTGGCGGGCGGGCGGTTGGAGGCCCGGCTCGAAAAGCTGCGCGCATGGCTGCTGAGGAATTCGGCGTCGGCGGTCGGCTGGGCGATGGGCATCGCCGGAGTCATTCTGACCCTGGACGCCTGGTCCCATCTGCAGCGCTAGGCCTGTTTGCGATGGAGTGTCACCGCGTGCCGGCTTCCCGCCGTGCCAGGCACGCGGTCATCTACCGCTGCCAGGTCCTGCTGATCATCACCCGGACTGGCCCCCGTGGTTCACGGGACGGGTCTTAGTACGGCAGGTAGTAGCTGAGTACATCGGCGGTGAGCGGTGGGAAGAGTGCCTGGAACAGTTCTTCCTGCGCGGTGTAGACGTCGGGCCGGATCCGGCTGAGGCCTTCGATGCCGTGCGGGCCGAACAGCAGGGCGGGCAGGTAGTCGGGTGCCACTCCGGCGCCTCCCACCGCTGCGGGGCCCTGCATCGCGCCGCCGGCGGTGACCGCGCCGAGGCCGTCGGCGTGGACCGGGATCCGGTAGTGGGCGCCGAAGGTGGAGATGACGATGTCGCGGCCGGTGTGGTCTATCCCGGCTGCGGTGAGGCGGTGCCAGAGCAGTGGCCGCAGCCGGTCCAGCAGTGCTGTGACGTCCGGGATGCGGATGTAGTACTGCTCCGCCTGTCGGCGCGGTTCGTGGGTGAGGAAGTCGTGCCAGGCGGCGGCGGTCACGGTGCCGGCTCGGTGGACGACCTGTGCCTGCCCGTCGGGGACCAGTGCGGTGACGCCGCGGAGCAGTTCCCGTGCCGCGGCCTCGTCGAGTGCGGCGGCTTCGGCCAGGAGCAGTTCGTCGTCTTCGGGGGGTGTGGTGCGCCCGGTGGCGATGACGGTGTCGGCGTGCTCGAGGACCCACAGGGTGCTGGCCTCGTGGGCCAGCAGCCATCGCCAGCGTGCGGGCGAGTGCGGCATGGCCACGTCGAACCGGTTCTGGGTCGTGTCCTGCAGGGCTGCCATGGCCGGGATGTCGGAGGGCCGGGCGGGGCGCAGTGCGGGGGTTCCCTCGCCGGGCGGCGGGGTGTGCACGGTCAGTGCGGGCGGTATGTCGATGGCGTACTCGTAGCCGAACAGCCGGTAGAAGTACGGGATCCCGATCATCGCCTGTATGACGTGGCCGCGGGCGGCGGAGCGGTTGTGGGCCCATCGCATGAGTGCCCGTACGAGTCCGCGTCCTTCGTATTCGCGGTCGGTGGCGACCAGTTCGACCTGGCCGGAGGGCAGGCGGATGTCGGCGATGCGTACTTCTTCGTCGAGGAGTGTCGCGGTGGAGACGACTCGGTCGCCGTCGACGACCACGGCGCAGGCCGGCCAGCCGGCGTCGGGGTCTGTGACGACCAGCCGGTGGTCGAGGGAGTCGGCGGGTTCGCCGCGTTCGGCGAGGAGTGTTCCGATCTGGTCGAGGTCTGCGGGCTGCGCTTCTCTCAGGATGAGGCCGTCGGGGAGGGGGACGGGTAGGGCGGGGGAAGCTGTGGTGGCGGTCACGGCGGGACTATTCCACCGTGTGGTCGGTTGCGTCCATTGGTTTTCACCATGCGGGTCCGGTGGGTGGCGGGGCTGTCCCCAGGGGCGGTGGTGGCGGGTGGCCGGGTTCCGGGTGGGTGGCGGAGTTCGGTACAGGGCGTGCTAAATCTGGTTTTGTCCCGGTCAAGTGCTCTTTTTCCGCTTGTCTGGGAGGGGGACGCTTTAACGAGGAGGTGTTCGTGATGCAGACCAAGCAGTGGGATGTGCAGGTATTCATCGAGGAAGACGACAACGATGACGTCACCACCGCCAGAGCGGTGCTGTCCCACGACGGGGTGCGGCACGAGAGTGTCGCCCACGCCCGGCGCAACCCGAGCGACCAGCCGGTCGCGGGGATAGGCGACGAACTGGCGGCGGGGCGGGCGCTGTCCGATCTGGCCGCGAAGCTGATCGAGGACGGCGCGCAGGACGTGGCGCGGCTGGCGGGGGCTGCGCGCGGGGCCGGCTGACCCCGCCGCACCCCCAACCGGACCGGCCGACCACCCGAGGCGGCTCAGCGTGTCCTGCGGTAGCGGGTCATCGGGCCGAGCAGGCCAGGTACCACCTGGTACGGGGTCATGCCGAGCCGCTCGACGACCGCGGCCGACGCGGTGTTGCCCTCGTCGACCTCGGCCAGCACCTCGGGCAGGCCGAGCCGGCCGAGGGCGTGCTCCATGACGGCGCGGGCGGCCTCGGTGGCGTACCCGTGGCCCCACGCGGCGGGCGCCAGGCTGTAGAGGATCTCGATCCTCCCGGGTCCGGCGTCCTCCAGCGGCCGCAGCGCGACCGCGCCGACCGGGTCGCTCTCGCCGATCTCCCGGATCAGCCACAGGCCGTATCCGGCTTCGGCGAAGCCCCGCAGGCTGTCTTCGATGATGCCGGTGACCTGCGCCGGGGACGGGGCCTGTCCGTCGAACAGGAACCGCCGCACCTGCGGGGCGCCCCAGTGGGCCAGCAGCCCGGCGTGGTCGTGTTCGGTCACCGGGCGCAGCACGAGCCGCCCGGTTGTCAGGACATGATCCACGGCCGCCAGCCTACCTTCCGGCGGATTCTTCGAGCGCCGGCCTGCCTGACCCGTGCAGCGTGGCCGCCGGCGTTCGTCCGGCTGCTCCCCGTCTCCGTGCGCGATCTGCTGTCCGGCCGTCCGATCGACGGCCCGGGGCCTTTACCGTCAGCTTCCCGATTGCCGGTATGGAGCGCAGGCGAGCGGGGTTTTCCCTTGCCTCCGACTGCGGTACGGGCCAGGTACCCAGGTCTGCGGGTGCCGTTGGCGGCGCCCGCATCCGCGCGGGAGACCTGACCAGCGGGCGGTGAGGAAAACACGACGTGGACCACGCGATCAGGTACCGCATCCGCCGGCTGTCCCGGTCGGCGACCACGCTGGCGGTGCTGGCCGCGCTCTTGGTGGCCGCGGCCGGGATCGGGGTGACGGCCGTGGCCGTCGGCATCCTGTACGGCATGCAGCAGGACGCCGCCGAGGAGACGATGCGGCGGCGCACCGAGCTGATGCGTGAGGTGCTCACCGCCGAAACCGGCCGCCACGTCGATGCGCTGCGTCTGGTGGCCGAGGCGGCGGGCACGGTGGCGCCGCTGACCGGCACGGCCTTCGCCCGGTTGACCGGGCCGCTGCGGCAGGCCCGCCTGCCCGGTGCCGCCTCGATCAGCTTCCTGGTGTCCGCCACCGACGCCCAGACTCCGAAGGTGCAGGAGCGCTGGCGGGCGCGCGGCGTGCCCGCGCTGAGGCTGCAGCCCCACGATCACACCGACCGGACGGAGGAGCACGTCTTCTTCGTCTTGAGCCGGGAACTGGTGCCGGGTGCCGCTCCTGTGCTCGGCACCGACATCACCCACGTCGCCGCGCCCGCCCAGGCACTGGCCGAGGCGCGCCGCAGCGGGCAGGTGGCCGTGTCCGACGCCTTCCACCTGCCCGGCGGCGACCGGGCCGCCGGGCCGCGGCAGCTGTCGTTCGTGCTGGCCGCCCCGGTCTACGTGCCCGCCGACGGCGGCAGCAGCCGTGAGCGGTCGTTCGCGGGCTGGGTGATGATGAGCCTGCACGGCCAGGACTTCCTCGGCGCCGTGCTGCAGCGCATCACCTACGGCGTCGATGTGCATCTGCGTGCCCGCCAGAGCGACGCCACCGTGGTGACCGTCGCCTCGCTCACGACGGCGGGGGTGAAAGACCTGCGTCGCGGCATCCGCCTCCCGATCGCCCAGCAGTCCTGGGAACTGGAGCTCTCGGCCGCCCGCGGGCGGGTACCGGGCAGCCGCGGACTGCTGGGCCCGGCGACGGCCGCCGTCGGTGTCACGCTCAGCCTGCTGCTGGCGGCGTTGGTGTTCACTTTGGGCAGCGGCCGGGCTCGGGCACGCGCGCAGGTGAAGGCGGCCACCGCCGACCTGCGTGCCGCCGAGACCGTCGCACGCGGCCAGGCAGCGTTGATGAGCGCGGTCCTGGACAGCATCAGCGACGGGGTGGGCGTCGTCGACGAGCACGGGACGTTCCTGCTGCACAACCCCGCCGCCAGGGTCATTCTCGGCACCGGTCTGGACACCAACGAGATCGCCTCCTGGCAGCGTCACTACGGCATCTTCACCCCCGACGGGTCGGCTCCGTTCCCGACCGAGGAGCTGCCGCTGGTACGGGCGCTGGCCGGTGAGCACGTCGAGCAGGTGCCGATGCTGATCCGCAACGACGCCCACCCCGACGGGGTGATCATCTCGGTGTCGGCCCGGCCCCTGGACACCGCCGCCGGGCAGAGCGGCGCGGTGGCGGTCTTCCACGACATCACCGCCCGTACCCGAGCCGAGCAGCAGCTGGCCCACGCCGCCGCCGCCCTGCAGGCCGACCAGGTCGAGTTGCGGACCGCCCGCGATGAGCTGGCCGCGCAGGAGGCCTACCTGACGCAGGTGCTGGACGCCATCGACGTCAGTGTGATCACCTGCGACTCCGACGGGGTGATCGTGCACGCCAACCGGGTGGCCCGTGCCGTCCTGCCGGTCGACGCCCGGCCGTTGACCATCGCCGAGACCATCTCGTTGCTGGGCATGTCCTACTCCGACGGCACACCGATGCCTCTTGAGGAGAATCCGCTGGTGCGGGCCCTGCACGGCGAGGGTTTCGCCGGTCTGGAAGTCGTGGTGGCCCTGCCGGACGGCAACCGGCACGTCATCATGCTGCACGCCCGGCCGCTGCGGGACTCCGGCGGTGACATCATCGGCGCGGTCGCCTCCTCCTTCACCATCACCGCACTGCGCGAGCGCGAGGCCGAACTGGCCGCGTTCGCCGGCATCGTCGCCCACGACCTCAAACGCCCCCTCGCCACGGTGCGCGGGTTCGCCGAGCTCCTCCACGAGGACCTGACCGAATCGGCCGGAGCGGACCAGGCGGACCAGCCGGCCGGCCCCCGTCCGCCGGTGTCGGCCGCCGGCGGCTCAAGCGGCATCGTCGCCCACGACCACGTCCGGCATCTGGAGCGGATCCTGACCGCGGTCACCGGGATGAGCCGTCTCATCGACGACCTGCTCGCCTATGCCACCGCACGCGACGCCACGTTGACCCTCACCGACATCGACCTGAACACGCTGGTCGGGGAGGTCGTCGCCGAGCACCTGGCCACCGCGGCCACCGACCAGGGCCGTCCGCCGCCGCAGGTGTATGCCGGGCCGCTGCCGGTGGTGCACGCCGACACGCCTCTGGTCCGCCAGCTGATCAACAACCTCATCGGCAATGCGGTCAAATACACTCCGCCCGGTCAGGCCGCACGCGTCGACATCACCGCCCATCCCGCCCCGCCGGGCTGGGCCCGCATCGAGGTCGCCGACCGGGGCATCGGCATCCCGCCGGGCGAGCATCAGGCGATCTTCGCAGGGTTCCACCGGGCCGCTACCGGCTACACCGGCACCGGCCTGGGCCTGGCCATCTGCCAGCGGGTCGTCCAGCGCCACGGAGGCACCATCACCGCCGGTGACAACCCCGGCGGCGGCGCCCGCTTCGCTTTCACCCTGCCCGTCCCGGACGACCCGCCCCGGGACGGCGACCCTCCGCAGGCGTGAGCCGTGGAGGAGCCGGGGGTCATCGCTCAGGCCGCGGCCTGTCCGATCAGGCGTTCCGGCCGTGGCCGTCGGGCGGTTATCCGGAAGACGGCGCCGACGGGTGGCCGGGCGGGCCGGGGGCGGCCCGCAGCTCCGCCGTGACCGCGCGCTCACGCAGGGCGGCGGCCTCCGCCCGCAGCGTCTCGGCCTGCTCGCGCAGGTCGGTCACGCGCGCCCGCTCCAAGATCAGTTCCATTCTCATCCCGTCCCGCTCGGCCTGGACCTGGAGCACCTGCTCACGCAGCTCCCGGACGCTGTGCTCGGCGGCGGTCAGCCGCCGGTCGGCCTCGACGGCGCCGCTGCGTGCCCGCTCGGCCCGTGCGGCGGCCTCGGCGGCCTCCGCCGCGGCCTGTGACCGCGCGGCGGCCTCCGCTTCGGCCCGCGCCAGCGCCCTGTCGCGCTCGGCCTCGGCCGCCTCGGCTCGTGCGGCGGCCGCGGCGGAGGCCTGCTCGGCTCTGGCCCTGCCCTCGCGTGCGGCGGCCTGCGCCTGGCGTGCGGCGTCGCGCTCGGCCCGCGCCTGCTCGCTGTCGCGCCTGTCCTGTTCGGCCTGCGCCTGTGCCTGCCGTACGTGGGCCTCGGCGGCCTCCACCCGCTCGGCCAGCTCGCGCACCGCTTCGTCCCGCGCCGCCTCGGCTCGCTCTGCCCGCCGCAGCGCCGCCGCCTCGGCGCTGCGGGCCAGGCGTTCGGTGCTGGCGGCCTCACGCAGCGCGGCCAGTGCCTGTTCGCGTGCGGTCTCGGCGTCGCGCAGCGCCGTGTCGCGCTCGGCGTTGGCCTCTTGGGCCTGGCCGGCCATCACGTCGCGTTCCCGGCGGGCGTGTTCGGCGGCTTCGCGCGCCAGCCGTACCTGCTCGAAGGCCTGTTCCCGTTCGGTGCGTGCGATCGCCACCCGGGTGTGGGCCTCGGCCTGCATCGCGCTCAGCTTGGCCTCCACTCCGGCCGGGCTCAGCTCCTCGGCCAGGGCGTGGGCCAGCGGCGCGATCACCGCGGCCATGCCTTTCTCCATGCGCTCGTAGAACTCCTCGGCGCGGGCGAGCGTCCCTTCCAGGCCCGGGGTGGCCCGCCGCAGCTCCCGCTCCCGTTTCGCCTCGGCCTGGCAATCGCCCTGCGGGCAGTACGCCCGTGGCCGTCCCCGCCCCGGGCGCCGTTCGATCGGCGTCCCGCAGTGCTTACAGGGCGTCATGGTGGTGGCTTCTGCGGTCACCGGCACAGCCTACCACTTTTAATTTCTGGAAATTAGAAGTCAGTAAAGACGATCCGTTGCGCGGCTTTGAAGTACCGGTAACTACCGGGAATGACAATTCCCGCAAGTTGCTTCTGCCTTAGCCCTGCCGGGATCACATGGAGAAGGACGCGAACGGTCGATTCGTCGACCTGGGGTTTCGTCGCTGCTGTCAGTGGCTTGGCCACGGCATGTCGTCGTGATCCCCTGCCTCTGCCTTGGCCTGGGCCGACCACGGGAAGACAGGCATGAGGCCCTTACCTGTCGATGGCTTGATCCGCCGGACGAGTCCCCGGGCGGCCCTCCTCGCACAGCCCCGGGCAGACCGGCGCTCGCGCTGACGAGCATCAGCGCGCCGACTCCGCAGGCCGACCGGTCTCCGATCATCGACGACGTCAGGGGCCGGTATGCGCCCTATATCGTTTGTGGGATCATGTCCGGTGAAGGTGACGGCGGAACGAGGAAACCGGTGCGACTCCGGTGCGGTCCCGCCACTGTGATCGGCGAGCGACTCCCGAGCGAGCCACTACCCCACGGGGCGGGAAAGCCGGGACGAGCGACGACCCGAGAGCCAGGAGACTCACGCGGTCGCCTCCTCGCCAGCCGGGGCGGATCTCCCCGAGAGAGGACGGACGTCTGTGCCCGTGTGCCCGCGCGTGCGTGAACTGGCCGCGCTGGGGGACTATTTCGCCTTCGCCCTGGCCGCCTCGGCACTCGCCGGGAGCATCCAGGCTCTGACCCGGCACCGGCCGCAGTGCACCGCGGCAGCCCTGGCGCTGGGGAGCGAACTGATGGGTATCGGGCGCCTGCGCGGCCAAGGGACATTCGCCGCGCGGCCGTTCTTCGTCCGACGCACCTGCTGTCTCTACTACCGGGTGCCCGGAGGCGGTATGTGCGGTGACTGCGTGCTGCGCCACCGGGCGGCCCGGGGAAGGAACGCATGAAAAGGATCACCGTGTGCCGGGACTGCTGCTGCGGGAGCCTGCGCAGAGTGCCCGCCCTCGATCACGACGAGCAGATCCGCCGGTTGGCCGAAGTCGCCGAGGTCCGGGTGACCGGCTGCCTCGACGTGTGCGACCAGGCCAACGTCCTGATCGTGCAGCCGACGCCGGAAGGACGGGCGGCCGGTGGCCGTCCGGTGTGGCTGGCCTTCGTCAACGACGAGCACGCCACCGCCGACGTCGCCGAGTGGGTCCGTGCCGGTGGTCCCGGCCTGGTCCCGCTGCCGCCGATCCTCGAACTCCACCGCTTCACCCCGCCCCGCCGGCTCCCGCCGCCCGATGGCGATCCTCCGCCATTGCAAGAAGGAGCCACAAGAGGCTCTGGCCGCGTTCCGCTCCTGGGCGGCCAAGCTGCGCCCTGAAGACGACGCCGGCCTGCGCGACCTGGCGCTGACCTGCGGGCCATTCACGTGACGGATGTCGCCTTCGCCTCAGCTGAGCGCCTGCCGTCCGGAGCGTCAGCAAATCCCTCGGGTGATCACTTCCGACACCCTGCGCTGCTGTTACCGAGCCGTCCTCTGAGGACGGCTCCTACCGCCGACCTGTTCGCCGTCGCGGCGGGCCTATCCCGGCTGGAGCTGGGCGCGGACTGGCCGAGCGACGCGCTGGCCGGATGGGCGCTGGTGCTGGCCGTCGTGGACTCCTTGCTCCGGTATACGGGGGTGAGGGGCGGACCGTCATCGCCGTATCCACCGCCAGGTCGGTATCGCTAGATTTGCTGCGCTCGATCCCACGATTGCGAGGTAGGCGTGTCAGACGAACGAAGTGCGCGGGCAGCAAGACGAGGAATGCGGCCGTACGGGTGGATGCTCGCGCTGGCCGTCATGGTTCTTCTCGCCGACCAGGCCTCCAAGTTGTGGGCGGTCTCGGCGCTGGCCGACGGCGAACGCGTCTCGGTGATCCAGGGGGTGATTCAGCTGCGGCTGTTGTTCAACCCGGGTGCCGCCTTCTCGATCGGCGAGGGGATGACGTGGGTGTTCACCCTGGTGGCGGCTGCGGTCGTGGCCGGCATCGTGCATGTCGGGCGGCGGCTGCGCTCGACGGCCTGGACCGTGGCGTTGGGTGCGCTGCTGGGCGGCGCCGCCTCTCACCTGCTGGAGCGCCTGTTCCGCCCGCCCGGCTTCGCCCGGGGCCACATCGTCGACTTCATCGACTACGGCGGACTGTTCGTCGGCAACCTCGCCGACATCGCCCTCGTCGGAAGCTGCGTCTTCGTGGCGCTGCTCAGCGCGCGGGGCATCTCCCTCGACCGGGCAGCCTGACAGACCGGTCCGCTCGGAAACGGTGGATCAAGGTTGCCGTCAGAGAACCCGGACCGGCGCTGGCGGATCTGGCTGGGTGCGGGGTCGGCCCTGGGCGCCGGATTCCGGGGTTGAGGAACAGCGGTACAGCCATTAGCGGTGAGAATGATCTTGGCGTTTTCGCTGGTCGTGAGCACCACAGTTCGATCACGATGCGGACGAACCAGCCGATCAGGTAGCTATCGTCCGCTTCATGCCGGTTGAGTTTCTGACGGATGAGTAGGCTGCGGCGTAACGGCCGTGCCGCAGGAGACCGCAACAGCTCCGCCCACCGCGACCCGCAGCGGGCACGCACCCGCCGCGGCCGCCCGAATCTCGGCTACGGCTACCTGCACAACGCCGTCGATGACCACTCCCGCCCGGCCTACACCGAGATCCTGCCCGACGAGACCAAAGAGAGTGCCACCGCCTTCTGGCAGCGCGCCCAGGCCTTCTTCACCGGCTGCGGCATCACCGTGACCCGCGTGCTGACCGACAACGGTTCCTGCTACCGCTCACGTCTGTGGCGTGATGCCCTGACCACCGCGGGCATCACGCACAAACGCACCCGTCCCTACCGTCCTCAGACCAACGGCAAGGTCGAGCGCTACAACCGCACCCTGCTCGACGAATGGGCCTACGCCCGGCCCTACACCTCAGAGACCGAGCGTCGCCAAGCCCTCCCGCAGTGGCTGCACGCCTACAATCACCACCGCGGTCACACCGCACTGAATGGCCGACCACCCGCCAGCCGCGTACTCAACCTCACGGGACAGAACAACTAGAGGAAGCGGGCGAAGAGGCCAAAATCTCCATCGTGGTCCCGGAGAGGGGACGCCCCAAGCTGAATGTGGAGCGGCTCGGCGCGCTGGGCGAAAGCGAGATGCTGCGCTGGCTACGGGCGACGACCGCCGCGATGCTGCCCCGCATCGAACTGCCGGATCTGCTGTTCGAGGTGCACTCCTGGACCGGATTCCTGGACGCCTTCGTCCACGCCGCCGATGGCTCCACTAAGTAAGAGGCATGCGCCCAGCCGCCAAATTCGTGATCATGGCGACCCCGTCCGACCTTGTCCAGGATCGGGATTTCGTTCCAAATCACTCCGACCCCCTCAACCGTGCGGGCAAAATCGATCGTCGAGCGCTCGCCAAGATGCTCGATCCCGCACTCCCCCACCCGGACGCAACACGCAACCCTCACGTTGTGCCATTCACTGGCACGGGCGGGACGGATACGGGAAACTGTCCCAATGCCTGCTGAGTACACCCAAAGTGACCAGTTCCGTGGTGCCCGCATCCACCTGAGCGACCTCTCCGGCCTCGAGATTCGCGATTGCGACGTCACCGGCCTGAAGATCGTGGACTGCTATGGGGGCAACGTCTCCCTCGGTGGCGGCTTCGAGCGTGTCGTTGTCAACGACGTCGACGTGACCGCCTACGTCGAGGCCGAGCTCGACCGGCTGCATCCCAACCGGGTGCTGGCCCGTGAGGCCACGTCCGCCGCCGAATACCGGGCCGCTTGGGATGCCATCGAGAAGCAATGGGAGGAGACGCTCGACCGCGCCAGGCGCCTACCCGAGGCGAAGCTGCACGAGCAGGTCGACGGCGAGTGGTCGTTCGTCGAGACGCAGCGGCATCTGCTGATGGCCAGCGATGCCTGGATCGGCAACGCCGTGCTCGAGGAGGACGCGCCGTACCACCCGTTGGGCCTTCCTAGCGGCGGGATGCCGGCCGAAGCATCGGCGAAGCTCGGGCTCACCCTCGATGCCACCCCGACGCTCGACGAGGTACTCGCGCCGCGGCTCGCCCGCATGGCCACGATGCGCCGGGTCGTCGACGAGCTCACCGAGGCCGAGCTCGATCGGGTGTGTGGTCGCAAGCCGGCGGACCCATATCCGGACCGGGAGTACGTCGTGCGCCGCTGCCTCACGGTGGTGTGCAAGGAAGAGGCCGAGCATCACCGGTATGCGGTCCGCGACCTCACCGTGCTCGAGGCCGGTGCCCGAACCGAGTGAAGGCGCGTCCCGGCAATGGACGGCGATCTTGCGATCCTGCGCTTGACCAGCCCATCTTGCTGTCGGAGCCCCTCATCGCACCCGCGCTGCCCAGCCAGGGCGCGGTGCCGACCGGCGAGGTAGTCACGACCGGCTACGGAAAGACCAGCAATGCGGGCTTCCCCAACGAACGACGCGAGGTCTTCCTCGATGTCACGCCGCGGTGGACCTGCGAAGGCGATCACGCCCGGAATGAACTGCACCCGCAAATCCGGCCAGACGGCCGGAGCATGCGGCACTGGGTGATGTCGTCATCGGAATCGTCTCCTGAAATATCTCTGGCCAGTGCGGCAACCCGACCTATCCCACCGTGAATAGGAATGTTTCTCAGCACCGAACCTGGATATGGTGCAACGTGGGGAGGTACCCGGCGGTTCATCCACCTGCCTTCAGCCGGAACGCGAGGCGGCGGGGCGCCTGCACGCGATAGCTGCCGTCACCAGCTCGGCAACCTCGACCCAGTCCGTCTCGTCGTCCAGCACCATTCCCACGACATTCACACCCCAGTCGGCCCGGAAGAACGGAGGGCCGGCATGCGCCAGCGCGGCCAACTCCCCGGGCGGCGCCCGGAAGGTCATCAGGATGGCCGGATCGTCCATATCGATGTACGCCGACCCCCTCACGTCGGTGGTGTAGACGTGCAGGAACGTCCGCCGGCGAATCCGCCACCGCAAGCCGATCCACGCCGGCTCCTCGTACGCTTCGGGCAGCTCCCCGCAGATCACCCGGAGCCGGCCCACAGCGGCGGGTGGAACGCCCGCGATGTCGCTCATCTGTACCTCCCGTGCCCATCCTGCCCGCCGGGTAGGACATCAGCACATCAGAGTCTCCGGGGTTGGCGGGGCCGCGCCGACGTCATAGGACTATCGGGCCCTGGGCGCGCGCTTCACGTGGCCGATCTTGACGCCCTGGATGGCACGCCGGTGCTGGACATCAAACCGTACCTCCGCGAGTTCGCGCCGCAGGACGAGGTACGGCAAGCCCCCTGGGCAACCAACCTGATGCATCAGTACTACTAAAACTGGATCGCGGGCCCCGGAAGATCTCGTCCCACAGAACCGGTCGGCTGAAGGCTGGGCCCGCGAGATCACTTCCGGTCGATCCCGGCGGGTGTTTCATAGACGAGCACACATGAAACAGTTCTCACCGGAGATCGCGAACAGGGCATTCGCCGTTTCATAGGTCGTTTCAAAACTGTAGCCACATGAAACGACCCCATGAAACACTCGCCGGGTGAATGACGGGTACCTCAGCGTGGAAACCCACGGCTGCCCCATGTCCGGCTGTGCCGCGCCCGCCGGGTCACCTTGCCGGACCAGCAAGGGCAGGGTGGCGATCAACTACCACACCGCCCGGTTCCGCCTCGTCCCCTCGCTCGCCAAGGCCCTGACGGTTGTCACCCCGCCGATCCGCAAGCCGGGCACTCCGTGGGTCGAACTGCCCCGCCCCGCAAGCTCCGGGGCCGAGCTGAGCGGGCACGTCCGGATCGGGTACGCTCGCGCGTCCACAGCCCGACAGTCGCTCGACACCCAGCTCGACTCTCTCACCGCCGCGGGCGTGACGAAGATCTTCTCCGAGAAGATCTCAACCCGCGCCGTCAGTCGTCCCGAGCTCGACCGTGCGGCGGAGTTCGCGCGGGAGCTGCGGGCCGCCAGCCTCGGTGTCACGCTAGTGGTCCACGAGCACAAGCGCCTCGGACGCGGCCTGGCCCTGGCTGAGCTCGCCGAGCAGCTCAAGTCCTATGGCGTCGCCCTGGAATTCCTCACCGGCGAACTTCAGGGCAACCACGACCCGTCCGGGTTTGAGATTTCACTTCCTCTCGATTTTACAATGTAGATTAACCTTTTTGTGATTTGATCGCCGGTTCTCTCGTCGCTCCTCCACGTGACCGGGACGGCGGGCGGCAGCGCGGGTTGCGCTACAGTCGCCTCCGGCACAGACCAGCGCGAGGTGCCTCCCCCGGAAAGGGAATCGGGAAGTCCGGTGCAATTCCGGCACGACACAGCGGGAGCCTGCCTGTGAGCACCGGTCCTTTCGACGTTCCCTCGGCCACCGGCCTCTACGACGTCATCCACCGCCGCCGCGACGTACGGTCCCAGTTCAACGGCGAGCCCGTCCCCGGTGACGTCCTGACGCGCGTGCTGGCCGCCGCGCACGCCGCGCCCAGCGTGGGGCTCTCCCAGCCGTGGGACTTCATCCTGGTGGAGGACTCCGGCACCCGCCGGGCCTTCCACGACCACGTCCAGCGGGAACGGGACGTCTTCGCGGCGTCCCTCACCGGAGCCGAAGCGGAGCGGTTCGCCCAGATCAAGATCGACGGAGTGCTGGAGTCCAGCCTCTCGGTGGTCGTCACCTACGACGCCGAGCGTGCCGGCCCCGCGGTGCTGGGCCGGCACGCCATCGCCGACGCCGGGCTGTACTCGGTCTGCCTGGCCATCCAGAACCTGTGGCTGGCCGCAACCGCCGAGGGCATGGGCGTCGGCTGGGTCTCGTTCTACCGGGAGCCCTTCGTCCAGAACCTGCTCGGCATCCCCGACGGCATCCGCCCGGTGGCCTGGCTCTGCCTGGGACCGGTCACCCACCTCGAGGTGGTCCCCGACCTGGAGCGGCGCGGCTGGCGGAACCGCCTCCCGTTGGAGACGGTGGTCCGCCGCGAACGCTGGTGACCTGACGTCCGGCCACGGGCAGGCGGTCGGCCGCGACGCCTGCCCGGCACAGCGGCCGTCGGAGGGGCCGGACCGGAGCGTGCCGATGCCCGCCCCCTGAATCCCGGTCCGCCGGTCCGGCCCGTCGAGGCGGCGTTCAACGCGGGATTGCCCAGTGCGGCGCCCAGGTCCCGGCGGCGCCGCGGCGGTCCGCTGTAGCGGCGAGGTGGCCGCGGAGGGCGGCCAGCGCGGGGTGGGGGTTGTCGCGGTGCCACAGGAGCGAGTGCGGGTAGACGGGCGTGGGGTCGGTCACCGGGATGCGGCGCAGACCGTGGTCGGCGGGCCAGACGAGGCGGGTCTGCTCGCCCATGAAGGTGGCCAGGGCCGGGGTGTCGGCGATGGTGTCGAGGAGCGCGTCGGAGCCGAAGTTGGGGCCGGTCGCCTCGATGGTGAGGCCGAACTCGGCGACGAGGTCGTCGTAGTAGGCGGCCCACTCGGTTCCGGGGACGATGCCGGGCATCCAGATCCGGTGCCCGGCGAGCTGGGTCAGGGTGACCGACCGGGCGGACGCCAGCGCGTGGGCGGGGCCGGTGAGGAGCTGGAGCGGCTCGTCGAGCACCCGGACGGACGCGATCTCCTCGGGAAGGGGCCGGCCGGGTGCGGCGACGGCGCGGAAGGACGCGTCGATCGCACCGGAGGAGATGGCGGCGACGGCCGTCTCGACGTCGAACAGCATCACCACGTCGAGCTCGATCTCGGGGTGCGCGCGGTGGAAACCGCGCATCAGGCCCGACGCCGCGGTGCGCGAGGCGATCATGTCGACGCGCAGCGGACGGCTGCCGGCGCGGACGGACGCGACCGCGCGCTCGGCGACCCGGAGCAGTTCCCGGGCGTGGGGCAGGAACGCCTGCCCGTCGATGGTGAGTTCGGCGCCGCGCGGAGTGCGGGTGAACAGCCGCACTCCGAGGTCGCGCTCCAGCGCGGCGATGCGTTTGGAGACGGCTTGCTGGGTGACCGCCAGCTCGGAGGCGGCCTCCCGGAACTGCCCCGTGTCGGCGGCGGCGACGAAGGTCCGGACGGTGTCGAGGTCCATGCGGACAGCCTATGGATACAACCGTTGGTTGTGGCCAGGTGGCCTGGTGGTTGTTTGATCCCCTGGCATGGGGCGCGCTTTGATGCTTTCGGTCGCGGATCGGTTGTGCGAGTGGGTGGCGAGGAGCCTCGGGCATGCGGAGCGGGTACCGGTTGGGGCGGCAGTTCGGGTGGCTCTGGGGAGCGTACGGGACCAGCGCGCTCGGCACGTGGCTCGCCTTCGGCGCGTTCCCGCTGATCGCCATCCAGGTGTTGCGCGCCGGGCCGGCGGAGGTCGCAGCGTTGTCCTCCGTGGGGGCTTTGGCGGGCGCGGCCGTGGCGGTGCCGCTCGGCCCGTGGGTGGAGTTCCGCCGCAAGCGGCCGGTGCTGATCGGGATGGACCTGGTGCGGTTCGCGGCGTTGCTGACGATCCCCGCCGCGCTCGCGCTCGGCGTGCTCTCCTTCGTCCAGCTCCTGCTGGTCTCGGTCGTCGTCGCGGCGGCCGACATCACCTTCCGCGCCGCCTCCGGCGCGTACCTGAAGACGCTGCTGCCGGCCGAGCACCTGCTGGTCGCCAACGCCCGATTCGAGTCCACGGCCTGGACGACCACGATCATCGGACCGCCGCTGGGCGGTGCCGCGATCGGGCTCCTCGGTCCGGTGGCGACGGTGGCGGCCGACGCGGTCAGCTACCTGCTCTCTGCCCTGGGCATCCGCGCGACGGGCGGCCGGGAGCCGGCGCCCGAGCGCCGGCAGGCCGCGCGCGTGCGGGCCGGGGACCTGCTCGACGGTTGGCGGTACATCCTCGCCGACGCGACGCTGCGTCCGCTGCTGTTCAACACCGCCTTGTTCAACGGCCTGGTGATGGCCACCGACGCGCTGCTGGTCGTCCTGATGCTCGGCCAGCTCGGGTTCGCACCGTGGCAGTACGGCCTCGCCTTCGCCGCGCCCGCGATCGGCGGACTGCTCGGTTCGCGGCTGGCTCGACCGCTCGTCACCCGGTTCGGGCAGCACCAGGTCCTGGTCGTGGCCGGGACGCTGCGCGCGCTCTGGCCCGTCGGCCTGGCCTTCCTGGGGCCGGGCACCGGCGGGCTGCTGCTGGTGATGGGCGTCGAACTCGGGCTCGTCTTCTGCTGCGGGGTCTTCAACCCCGTCTACGCCACCTACCGCCTCGAACGCACCGCGACCGACCGGATCGCCCGCACGCTGTCCGCCTGGGCGGTGACGACCAAGGCTTCCACCGCGCTCCTGACGGCCGCCGGGGGCGTGCTGGGCGGCCTGCTCGGCCCGCGTACGGCCATCGGCCTGGCCGGCGTGCTCCTGCTGGCGACCCCGCTGCTGCTCCCCCGCCGCCCGGCCGCTCTCCCCTCCGAGACAGCTGCGCCGTCACCGTCTACGCCCCCGACGCCCTCACCGGGTCCGGGTTCTGGCGCTGGGCCGTCGCCGACATCCCCGCCACCGTCACCGAGCTGCCCGAGGGCGCCGGCGACGACAACGGCGTGTCCGCCGTGAGTTCAGCCATGCTGAAGGTCCCTCGTCGGGAACTCACGGTCTTCCCCGGGTTGTAGCGGTCTTGAGCGGATGCTCCGCCCATGGGTGGCCGTCTGGAGCTTCCCCTCAAACCGTGAACGGTCAGTGCTGGGAGACCCAGTGCAGCGACAGGTCCGTGGCCTTGCGCTCGGCCCTGATCTCCATCCACTCGCCGAGGATTGTGGCGTGGTCCATGACGATCAGGGCGCCCTGGTCGTCGTAGGTCGTCCGTTCGCTGACGAAGACCGGGCTGCCCGCCGGGTGCTGCAGCCGCGCCGCGACCAGGGCGGTGAGCAGGGCCGGCCTGACCCGTTCAGTCGCCCGGTGCACTCGCGCGCCGACGTCGGCGAGGGCGGTGTACAGCGGGGTCTCGGTGAAATCGGTCCTCTTGATCGCCGAGGCGTGCGGCTCGACGATCCAGGAGATCTGGTGGACGGCGGGCCGGCCCAGCAGATGCCGTACGCGTGCCAGCCGGAGGGCCCTGGGGTCGGCCGGCGCGTCGCCCAGCAGCCGGGTGAGCGAGCGCGGGGCCTGCCGGATGGCGGCCGACAGCACCTCGGTCCGCAGGGGGTAACCCTGCCTGCGTAGATCGTCGCCGAGACTGCGCAGCGTGTCGAGGGGGTACTGCGCACTGGCCGGTGTCACATAAGTGCCGCGGCCGGCCCGCTGGACGATCAGCCCTTCACCGCTGAGGACCTGCAACGCCTGCCGCAGCGTCATCATCGTCACGCCGTAGAAGGCGCTGAGCTCACGCTGCGCGGGCAACGCCTCGCCCGCGCGGTAGTGGCCCGACTTGATCTTGTGGGTCAGGTCGTCGGCGATGGCGCGGTAGCGGGGCGTACTGCTCATCTGGCTCCCTGGTCGAGTGCGCGTCGAATGCTCGCCACGTATTCTCCCAGCTCGCGTGGCGGGGCGCCGTCGAGGAGCTTGCGCATCAGCGCCGAAGCAACCACGACGCCGTCGGCATGACCCGCCAGCTCGGCGGCCTGTGCCGGGTTGGAGACCCCGAAACCGAACAGGACCGGCCGGTCGGTGAGTCCCTTGAGCTCGCGGCCGAGCCGGGCGGCCTGCTCGGGAATCTCGCCGCATTCGCCGGTGGTGCCCATACGGGTCAGTGCGTAGACGAAGCCCCGGCTGCGCTCGGTGATCTCGCGCAGTCTGGCCCGGGAGGAGGACGGAGCGGCGAGCAGTACGAGATCCAGGCCCTCGGCCGCCGCGGCGTCCGCCAGCTCCCCGACCTCCTCCAGGGGCGAGTCAGGCACGATCAGCCCGCGCAGCCCGCTCGCGGTGAGCCGCGCGCAGAACTCCGCGGTGCTCTGCTGCACCACCAGATTGCTGTAGGTCATCGCGATGAGCGGCACGTCGGCCTCGAGCGCCGCGACCTTCTCGAGGATCCCCTTGACCGTGGTCCCGGCCGCGATCGCCCGGTCGGAGGCCTCCTGGATCGTGACGCCGTCCAGCATGGGGTCGGAGAAGGGGAAGCCCAGTTCGACGGCGTCGGCTCCGGCGTCGGCGTAGGCGTGGACGACGTCCGTCCACCCGGGGGTGACCCCGGCGGTGACATAGGGCACCAGCAGGGGACGCCCCGTGCCACGGCGTGCGGTCAGGAATTCTTCCAGGGATTGGGTCACAGCAGCTCCTTGATGGAGGCGATGTCCTTGTCTCCCCTGCCGGAGAGTGTCAGCATCACGGTCGACCCCGGCGCGATCTCGCCGGACTTGGCGGCCCGGATCACCCAGGCCACGGCGTGTGAGGACTCCAGTGCGGCCAGGATCCCCTCGGTGCGGGCCAGGCACAGCAGCGCCTGGATGACCTCTTCGTCGTTCACCGTCTCGTAGCGGGCGCGCCCCCTGTCGCGTAGATGGGCGTGCTCGGGGCCGATCCCCGGATAGTCGAGGCCGGCCGCGACCGAATGGGCCTCCCTCACCTGGCCGTTCTCGTCCTGGAGGACCAGCGAGCGGAAGCCGTGCAGCACCCCGGCCTTGCCGAAGGTCGCCGCCGCACCGCCCTCGGCCTCGACCCCGATGAGCCGGGCAGTGGTGTCGACGAAGCCGGCGAACGTGCCCGCAGCGTTGGAGCCGCCGCCGACGCAGGCGACCACGTAGTCGGGCACACCGACGGGGAGTTCGGCGGCGCACTGGGCGCGGGCCTCCTCGCCGATCACCCGCTGGAACTCGCGCACCATCCACGGATAGGGATGCGGGCCCATCACCGATCCGATGCAGTAGTAGGAGGTGTCCGCCGACGACACCCAGTGCCGCATCGCCTCGTTGCAGGCGTCCTTGAGGGTGCGGCTCCCGGTCGTGACCGGCACGACCTCCGCGCCCAGCACGTTCATCCGCAGAACGTTGAGCTCCTGCCGTTCGATGTCGCGCTCGCCCATGAACACGGTCGCCTTGAGGCCCAGGAGCGCCGCGGCGGTGGCCGTGGCGACGCCGTGCTGGCCCGCGCCGGTCTCGGCCAGCAGCCGTTCCTTGCCCATCCGGTGAGCGAGCAGCGCCTGGCCGATCACATTGTTGATCTTGTGCGAGCCGGTGTGCGTGAGGTCCTCGCGTTTGAGGAACAAGGTGACGCCGAGCTCATGGGAGAGCCGCCAGGCGGGGGTCAACGGAGTGGGGCGGCCGGCGTAGACCGTGAGCAGGGTGTCGAGCCTGCTGCGGAACTCGGGGTCGCTCCAGGCCTCGCGGAACGCCGCCTCGATCTCGTGGCAGGCCGGGACCAGCGACTCCGGCACGTACCTTCCGCCGTAGGTTCCGAACCGGCCGGTGACGCCGGGGTCGCTCATCGCGCGGGCGGCGGGCACCGTGACGCCCTGCCGGCCGGACCGGGATACCTCGCCCATGATCGTCTTCCCTCTCTCGACTGTTCTAGAACAGTAGCCCAGGGCCTCCGGTCGGCAAACCCCGGATCCCGGGGAGCCGGCAGCAAGGGACCGGCGGCGCCTCGGGCGGGGTGGTGGCGTGAGGCGGCCGAGGGCGTGCGCTTCGCCCTGACCCCACCCGGTGCTTCGGGCAACGACCATCTGCCTGGCGGTGTCGCTGGCGCTGGAGGAGGTGATCGGAGAAGCGGCCCGGCCCCGCGCGGGGAGGCCGGGAAGCACGGCTTCCCCGCCGAACCGTCACCGGTTCGGTAGCTCCGGACCGGCCGTTCTGTCGTCGCTCAAGCCCTGACACGTTCGGGAGCGGGACGTCATGCAGGAAGGCGGGATCGAGATGGCCGGTGTCGCCGATGAGGGTGATCCGCATACGGCGGCTCGGCCGGCCATGGCGGGGTCTGTCACCCCGGGCGGTTGTCGGTCCCGGCGTCGCGGGTTTCCTTGGGGTGGGTGTAGAGGATTTCGCGGGCTTGTTCTGCGGCGCGGGTGAATCTCTCGCTGACGAAGTCGAGGTAGCGGGCGATGCTCTCGAGGCGGGCGGCGGCCGGGGTGTCGCCGCCGAGGACGCCGACGCCCTGCCGTGCGACCTCGACGAGTTGGGCGAGGGACCGGGCGCTGGCGATCGTCGACTGGTGCCAGAGGTCGTTGTCGACGACGTAGCGCTCGCGGCGGCGTTCGTCGCGTTCCCGGCGGACGAGGTCCTGGCTCTCCAGGAAGGCGATCGCCTTGGAGATGGACGCCGGGCTGACCTGGAGGCGGTGGGCCAGCTCGGCCGCGGTGAGGCTGCCGGCGTCGGTGGTGTAGAGGCAGCTCAGCACCCGTGCCATCAGCTTGGGCAGGCCTGAAGCCATGAGGACGGTGGTGAACGTCTCCTCGTACTCACGGACGGCCTCGGCGTCGCGTCCGTGCGGTTGCGGGGCCGCCTGCGCCCTGGCGGGGGCGGTCTGCCTGCGTCGGCGGGTGCGGCGTTCGGTGGCGCGGTGAGCCAGGTCGGCCCGGTAGGCGGTGGGGCCGCCGTTGCGCATCACCTCGCGCGTGATCGTCGAGGTCGGCCGGTCGAGGCGTCTGGCGATCTCCGCGTAGGCCAGACCGTCGGCCAGCCCCAGCGCGATCTGCTGGCGGTCCTGCTGAGTGAGCCTGCCTCCCGGCATCATGGCCTCCCTGATGTTCCCTGGCGATCGCCGACGACTCCACCATAGCGTTCACCCTCAACTCATTGCAACGATCGGAGTGTCTGTCGTTGCGTTAAATCTCAACCCATTGCAACATTCTTGTGGCGCTTACCTGCATGAATATGATTCTGAAGCAAAGATCTTGTTGCGAGATTTTGGAAAGCAACGTAGCTTTTGCATTGTTCGAAACGACCAGCCGCAAGGAGAGAACAATGCAGAAGTTCGACACCCCCGCCCCCATCGCCACCGTCCTGGACATCCCCGCCGGGCGTGTGCAGGTCATCGCTGCCGAGCGCGCCGACACCGCGGTCGAGATCCTGCCCGCGAACGCCTCCAAGAGCCGTGATGTGAAGGCGGCCGAGCAGACCACGGTCGACTACCGCGACGGCGTCCTGCGGATCGAGACGCCGGTGAAGAACCAGGTCCTCGGCTCCTCCGGGTCCATCGAGGTGACGGTCCAGCTGCCCGCAGGTTCCCGGATCGAGGGCAAGGCCGCCAGCGCCGAGTTCCGGGGCGTCGGACGCCTCGGCGACGTCGTCTTCGAGGGCGCGTACGGCCAGATCAAGATCGACGAGGCCGCGAGCGTCCGCCTCACCGCCGTCGCCGGAGACGTCGAGGTCGGTCGCCTCAACGGCCCCGCAGAGATCAGCACCAGCAAGGGCGACATCCGGATCGCCGAGGCCGTGCGCGGCACGGTCGTGCTGCGCGCCCAGTCCGGTGCGATCTCGGTCGGCGCCGCCCCCGGCGTCTCGGCCTCGCTGGACGCCGGCACCTCCTACGGCCGCGTCAGTAACGCGCTCAAGAACGACGGCGCCGCCGAGCTCGACATCCACGCCACCACCGCCTACGGCGACATCACCGCCCGCAGCCTCTGAGGAGCAGCCTCTGAGGCTGCTCCTCAGAGGAGCACCCGTCATGACGAGCCTGGCCACCTCGTCGAACGGGCTGCGCACGTCCTACCGCGACAAGGTCGTGCTCGACGGTGTCGACCCGGCCGTCCCGAAAAAAGATCTTCTCCCTGCCCGGTCCTTACAAGTGCGGAAGAGGCGATGTCCTCAGCTCGGGGTGACGAGCGCCGACGAAGGAGGCGTTCGTCACTTTCTTCCTCCGACTTCCTCCGAAGGACAAAGCCATGCCAGCCACCCCCCTGCCGACCAGACCGGCAGGCCGCCGGATCTGGGCCGACCTGCCGGTCGGCGCGAAGATCACCAGTGCTGTGCTGCTCGCACTGGCGGCCTCCTCCGCCGCCAACCTGGTGACGCTATCCCAGACCAGCCAGGTCCGCTCGGCCGGTCAGTCGATCTACACCGGAAACGTCCAGCCCATGGTCGTCGCCTCGGACCTGCGCGACACCTTCCGCCTGCTGCGGCTGGACCAGAACGTGATGGTCATGATGAAGCCGGGCTCGGAGGCCATCGCCTCCAAGGCCGCCGACGTCGCCGAAGACATCGAAGCGATCAATGACCTGGCCACCCGGTACCGGCCGGTCGCCGCCGCGCCGCAGACGGTGGACGCATTCATCGAGCAGCTCGACGCCTACACCGCGATCTCCTCGCAGAAGATGATCCCCGCGGTGCTCAAGGGTGATGTGGCGACCTATTCGGCGGTCAAGGACGGCGAGGCGCTGCCGCCCTACAACGCGGCCAAGGACCTGCTCAAGGAGATGCTCACCGCGGAGGAGAAGGAGGCCGCGGCCACCGCGGCCGACCTGGACGCCGAGTACGACCGCGCCGTGGCCTTCTCCCTGGCCGGCCTGGGCATCGCGGTGATGCTCGGCCTGGGGCTGGCCCTGTGGGTGGCCCGGGGCATCAGCCGGCCGCTGCGCCGCGTCGCCGACGCGCTCAACGCGGTGGCCGACGGAGACCTGACCACCGAGGTTCCCGACACCGCCAGCCGTGACGAGGTCGGCATGATGGCCACCGCGTTGTGCCGCTCGCTGACCGCCATGCGCCTCAGCGTCGACCACGTCAAGGCCCAGGCCGGGCAGCTCACCTCCGCCTCCGCCGACCTGACCGGCCTGGCCACGCGCATCGAGTCCGGCGCCACCACCACCGCCACGCAGTCGCACAGCGTCGCCGGCGCGGCCAACGAGGTCTCGGCCAGTGTGCAGACCGTGGCGGGGGCCAGCCAGCAGATGAACGCGGCCATCGCCGACATCTCCCGCAGCGCCGCCAGCGCGGTGGAGGTCGCGCAGAAGGCGCTGGCCGTCGCCTCCCAGACCAACGCCTCGGTGGCCGCCCTGGGTACGGCCAGCAGCGAGGTCGGCGACGTGGTCAAGGTGATCAACAGCATCGCCGAGCAGACCAACCTGCTCGCCCTCAACGCCACCATCGAGGCCGCCCGCGCCGGCGAGTCGGGCAAGGGCTTCGCGGTCGTGGCGACCGAGGTCAAAGAACTGGCCCAGGAGACCGCCAAGGCCACCGAGGAGATCAGCCGCAAGATCGCCGCGATCCAGGCCAGCAGCGGCGAGGCCGCGCAGGCCCTGTCGGAGATCACCGAGATCGTCGAGCAGATCAACGAGCACCAGACCACTGTGGCTTCGGCGGTGGAGGAGCAGACCGCGACCACCCAGGAGATCAGCCGCAGCGTCGGCCAGGCGGCCGACGGAATGGATCACATCGCGCGCAGCGTCGCCGACGTCTCCCATGCGGCAGAGGAGTCCAACACCGGCGCGATCCAGGCCGCCCAGGCCGCCAAGGACCTGGCTGAGCTGGCCCACGGCCTCACCGCCGCGGTCTCCCGCTTCCGCGTCTGAACCGCTCGTCGCATGGCAGTACCGCAGGGTGCGGCGGCCCGCAACGGCCGCCGCACCCTGCACCGCCGTCTCATGCCGGAGCACGGTGATCTCGGCATTCTGACCGTCTCACTCCGGCCCAGCAGCGCGGCCTCCCCTATTCCGGAACGGCTGGCCCCTGCTTCGGGGTAAAGCCGCCGTTCCGGTCTGCGCGCCTGCGATCTGATCGATAACGTGACGTCGTCGCCTGCCGTACCGCCGATCACGGGGAAGGCGCCCCCGGCTGGGAGGGAAGATGACCGCGACCGCGGATTCGGTGCGTCCGATGCCCTTCGACGCGCTCTGCCCGCTGGTGGGGGTGGAGGAGGAGTACCTCGTCGTCGATCCGCTGACGCGCGCGGTGGCGCCGAGGGCGGCCGAGGTGCTGGAACGCGCCGCCTGCGAGCTGGGCGGACAGGTCAGCTCGGAGATCACCCGGTTTCAGGTGGAGGCCAAGACGACGCCGTGTGCGCGCGCCTGCGAGCTGGAGGGGAAGATACGGCGGATGCGGGCGGCGATGGCCGCTGCGGCCCGCGGGGAGGGGCTCGCCGTGGTCGCCTCGGGTACGCCGGTGCTGGGCGAGGTCGTCCCGCCGCCGATCACCGACGACCCCCGCTACGAGGTGGGCATCGCGACCTACCGGGCGCTCCATGACGAGCAGGCCATCTGCGCCGGGCACGTCCACGTCCACCTGCCGGACCGGGAACGGGCGGTTTTGGTGGGCAACCACCTGCGGCCGTGGTTGCCGGTGCTGCTGGCGATGACGGCCAACTCCCCGCTGTGGGCGGGCCGTGACACCGGTTATGCCAGCTGGCGGACCCTGTCGTGGGGGAAGTGGCCGGTGGCCGGCCCGCCGCCGTACTTCGCCTCCCTGGCCGAGTTCGAGGAGGTGATCGCCGCGCTGACCGAGTCCGGGGCTCTGGTGGACCCGGGGACGATCTTCTGGGATGTACGGCCGTCGGCGCGGCTGCCGACGCTGGAGGTCCGGGTGGCCGACGTGCCGGCCACCGCCGGGGAGTCGGTGCTGCTCGCGGCCGTGGTGCGCGGCCTGGTGGTGACGTCCCTGGAGCGGGTGGAGCGTGGCGACCTGGGCCCGCGGCTGTCGGCCGAGCGGCTCCGGGTGGCCTACTGGAGGGCGGCGCGTGATGGCTTGGAAGGGCACGGCGTCGATCCGGTCACCGGCCGGCTGCGGCCCGCCGGCGAGTTGCTCGCCGCGCTGCTGCGGCACATCCGCCCGGCCTTGGAGGAGACCGGCGACCTGGACATGGTCGGCCGGCGGATGGAGTGGCTGCGCGCCGCCGGAACCGGGGCGGCGCGCCAGCGCGCCGCCCTCGACCGGCGCGGGCGGCCCGTCGATGTGGTCGACCACCTGGTGGAGCGGATGGTGGATCAGGACGACCCGGAGGTGCGGGACTGAGGATCCCCCGGCTCACCGGGGGCGAGCCGGGCGGCCAGGAAGTCGCACAGCGGCCGCACGTGCCGCGCGGGATCGAGCCAGCGGGCCATCAGATCCTCCAGCAGGTGCTGCTCGGCGACCTGCTCGCGGTACCGCCAGGCCCGCACGACCGGGTGGAGGAAGGCGCTCTCGTCGGCCCGTTCGGGAGTGGGATGCCGCTGGATGGCGAACACGTCGGGATACTCCCGGCGCCCCCATCGCAGGGTGACGGTGAAGTACAGGGCATGGCCGCAGAACCGGTCGACCGCGTAGTCCTCCGGCAGGTCGGCGTAGTGCGTGATGCTCCCCGTGGTCTCGTCGACCACGTACACGTCACACAGGTACTCGAACTGCGTCCACAACGCTGAGCTGTGGTTGACCCGCTCCAGCATGGCGGCGGTCAGCCCGTCGGGGTCGGACGGCACGGTTCGCCGCTCGAGCGGGACACCGTCATAGCGCTCGCGCAGCAGGGCGGCCATGGTGCGCAGGTTGTAGCGGAACCCGTCGATGAACGCCGAGGAGGCGCGTTTGAAGTCGCGGGCCTGCATCAGGGTGCCCGCGAAATACAGCCCGTCGACGTTCACCGACCGGAAGTCGGGGCGGATCGCCGGAAGCCGTCCGCCGGGGGCGCGTTCGGGTAGGCAGGAATCGTCGAAGACGGTGGAGTCCATGGTGAAGCCGGTGCAGCGCAACACGCTGTCGTACTCCAGCAGCGCCTGCTCACCGTCGGCGAGGGTGTAGGTGATGGCGGCCTTGAAGTGGTCGCCGTCGCGCCAGATCCGGTCGATGCGGCACTCCAGCACTCCGTGCAGGGTCTTGAACCAGTAGCTGTCCAGCAGCGCGCCGTACTGGCCGCGCACGTGGCCGGGGTGCTTGCTCGTCCAGGCCAGACGCACGGGGCTCGGGCTGGCCAGGTGGATGACGGCCGCGTGACCGAGCATGGCCTGGGCGGTCTCGAACGCCGAGTTGCCCTTGCCGATGATCAGCACCCTCTGGTCGGTGAAGTCCTCCCCGGAGACCGGCATGTCCTCATATCCCCGGGCCAGCTCGATCCCGGGGATGTCGGGGATGTACGGCCCGCCCCAGCCCGTCGCCATGATCACGCACTCCGCGTGGAAGACCCGGCCCGCCGCGTGCACGGCGAAGCGCTCCCCGCTCTTCTCGATCCGGTCGACGGGGGTGGAGAAGCGCACGTTGAGCCGGTGCCTGCGCTGAAAGTCCTGCAGGTAGCGCACGAGGTCGTCCGCCCGGGGGAAGTACTCCTGCGAGTAGCGGGGGAACATCAGTTCCTGCTCGTCGTTGAGCAGCGAGTTCCAGTCCCAGCGCAGGGCGATCTCCGGATCCTTCTGGCCGGTGTGGACCTTGTTCAGCGAGATCAGCCTGCGATGACGCGGATAGCGGCGGAAGAACCCGCCGGGTGCGGCCTCGCGCTCCAGGGTGAGGTAGTCGGCCCCGGCGCGCTGCAGGAAGTAGCTGAGCTGCAGCCCGCCCGGGCCGGCACCGACGATCAGATAGCGATGGGTGTGCCCGTCGGCTCCGGCCGTCATCGGCTCTGCTGCCCCGCCGGGACGGCCGCACGCGTGTATCCGCCCGCCACGATCACCTCGGCCATCGCCGCGTAGGCCGCCGGGTCATCGGGGGCGGCGGCCAGGTCCGCGCGCACCTTCTCCACCAGCTCCATCCCCTCGGGCAGCGGCACCTCCACCAGCTGGTTCAGGGGCAAAGCCGTCTCCGGGCGGAACCGGAACAGGCCGCGGATTCCCGGATCGTCGGAGGTGAGGGCGATATGCGGCATGGCGCTCCTTATAGGGACGCATGGAAAATGCTCTTATGTGACGAACGAATCCGCCCGACCGGTCTCGATGATCGCTACACCACCACCCGGCTGTCAATGCCGGATTTATCCACATCCTCCACCTGATGGACTGCTGTCATTTCCTGAACCGGCACGGCCGTATGGCCATACGGTAAGTCTGATATTACCGTATTGTCTGCCAATGTGGATCAAGGTAGCGTCACCCGTATTCCGGAATCCTCATCCCGTCGCAAGGAGCTCCTTCATGTCAGAACACCCGAACATCGCGGTCGTCCGCGACAGTTACGAGGCTCTCGCCAAAGGCGATCTGGACCGCTTCCGCGATGACCTGCTTGCCGACGATGTGACCTTCCACATCCCCGGCCGGGGTGCGCTGGCGGGCGACTACCGCGGCAAAGCGGCGGTGGCCGACTACTTGTCGCGGTTCGTCGAGCTGGGTGGCGTGCTGAGGTTCGAGCCGGATGCCTTCCTGTCCGATGACAGCCAGGTGGCGGCGCTGCTGCGCATCCGCGGAGAGCGCGAGGGCCGGATCCTGGACGAACGCGGCGTGCACGTGTTCCGCGTCACCGACGGCAAGATCAGTGAGCGCTGGAGCTTCCCTCAGGACACCTACGTCGTCGACGAGTTCTTCGCCTGACCGCCTGGGGGCCGTTGACCGCGTACGGCGCGCGGTCAACGGCCTCCGCCGCCCCTCCTCACTCCTGGCGCAGTGCGTCGACGAGCACGGCCACATACCCCTCGGTCCGCTGCGCCCGCTCGGCATAGTGGGAGGGGTCGTCCGAGGCGACCGTGCCGAGCCCGTCGACGTAGCGGTTGAACATGCAGAACGCGGCCGCGATCAGCACGGTGTCGTGGATCTCCACGTCGGTGGCGCCCTCGCGCCGGGCGTCGGCGACCAGTGCCGCGGAGACGGCCCTGCCGCTCTGCTGGACCGCGCCGGCGATCGCCAGCAGGGCCTTGAGCTTGGCCGAGATCGGTGCGGCGGCCAGGTCCGCGCGCACCTTCTCCACCAGCTCCATCCCCTCGGGGAAGCGCACCGCGGTGAACGCCGCGTGGGTGTAGAAGCAGAAGCGGCATTCGTTCAGCGCCGACACGTAGGTGGCGATCAGCTCGCGCTCCCCCCGCGACAGGGTGCTCTCCCCGCACAGCAGCACCTCCACCAGCTGGTTCAGGGGCAAAGCCGTCTCCGGGCGGAACCGGAACAGGCCGCGAACCCCCGGTTCGTCGGAGTCGAGGGCGATGTGCGGTCTGGAGGCCCCCTCATGGTTGACCCAGGTCTCCGGCTCCGGCCACTGGATTTCACATGAGGCCAGGTCGGGCAGGACGGTGATCGACGGCCTGACGGTGTCACGGAAACCGAAGGGACGAGCCACTGCATTCGTCATTCCTCACACCTTTCATGCACTTTCCGGTTTTCCTAACACCTTCGAATGTGCGCCCTCTGGACCCCAGAAAACAGGCAAGGCAGGATCAACATGTTGTTCGTGTGTGAACCGCTTCCTGCCAGCTCAACGCTTGACGTCCCTAATGTGCCTGAAGTAAGCCGACATGGATAATGCGCAAAGAAATCATTTATGCGATACATGTCTGGTTTAGGGTGGACGGGTTTGCCGACCGGGCCTCTCCGCACATGTCGAAGGTTCACCCGTCCAGGTCAAGCCGCATGCCGGCACCCCGTGAGGCGGCGTGGCACCCGTACCGGCGGAGACGACGAATCTGCTCCGCCGGCCACGCCGTCGGATCCACGCTGTCGGGTACGGCCACCACGTGATCCTTCGATCCTGATGTCGCAATCACGAGGGATCACGCGATGGCCGTACCCATGTCCGACGCCGCGAAGGCCGGTCGGCCGCGAGGACTCGGCCAAACGGCGGGGGCCGTTGAGCCTTCTTCTCGCGAGCGCCTTGTGTCCAAGCCCTGGCAGCGTGGACACGAGGCGGTTCTGAGTCGTCGCTAGACAGCTGACTTGTCGAGGATGGCCGCCACTTCCGCCGCCCTGAACACGAACCCCGCATGTGTGGTGTCCAGGGTGTGGACGTCGTAGGGGTTGCCGGGAGTCAGTGCATCCGCTTCGGCGATCAGTCTGTCCTGCATGGCTACCGGAATGGATCGGTCACCGGTGAGGCGAACGTAGGTGCGGGCGATCGTGCCCCAGGTGTCGGCGTGACCACGGGCGTCGGCCATCATCACCGCGATCGACTCGTCCGGCTGCAGGATGTTGAGGAAGGCCCTGAACTGCTCGTCGGTGACGTCGGCCATGGTCGCCGCCTTGAGGCCTGCCAGCAGCGCCGGATCGGCGGTGCGGTAGTTGGCCCGGCCGACGCCGAGCCGGGCCGGATCTCCGACGTTGAACGCCGCCAGGGACGGCATCAGGCTGTCTCCGAACTCGGGCTCCTGCATGTACTCAATCGGGTTCGACCGTTGCACGCACGCCCACGCGGAGATGTACACCAGCCGATCCACCAGGCCGGGAATCGTGTTACCGACTGCGGTGACGGTTGCCCCTCCCAGGCTGGCGCCCACCAGTACCACCGGCCCGTACCCGGCCACACGGCGGACGACGTCGACGACCATGTCGACGTTGTCCTGGAGGGTGATCCCGGCCAGTGTCGACGGCTCGATCGCCCACGCATCGAGATCCTGCGGAGCCTGGTAGGCGACGGGGTATTGCGCGTCGAGGCCATGGCCCGGCAGGTCGACGGCGAAGCTGCGGTGGCCGAGCAACGCGAGTTCGCGCTGGATGGAGGACCACATGAACGCGTTGGAGCCGGAACCGTGGACCAGCACGAACGTGGGAGAGGCGCCGGAAACGGATCGAGGGTGCGACGAGCCGGTTGAGATAGATGACACGCGAATCAGTCCAATCGGATGGAAGTGGGGGCGGACACAACGTGGTGCCGGATGCCGGCGCGTTGAGCCGCTGATGAGATGGCGGGCGTACCCGCCGGTGAGTTCGCCGGGACCCGGTGACGACACAGGCGATCGTGGACGCGGCACCGGCCCGGACCACGGCAGAGCGCCGAGGACGGAAGGCGGCTGCGTGCGCCGGTGCGGGCGCGTGAACGAAGGGCCGGGCGGGCGAAACGCGGCGCGCGGAACTCAGGCCGCGACGTTATAGCGGGATCGCCTCAACCGCCGCTGATCGCTGAGCGACCGGTGGGACACCGTCTCAGGCAGTCCGAAGGCGGATGAACGTGTAGATCATGATCGAGACCATATCAGGTGGCAGATCTCGGGCGCGACGGGCAATATCGTGCGTCGCGTATCCCGAGAATGTATGTCGCGGTAAGCGCGACGGCACGGTCCTCGTCGTGTGACAGATCGGCGAGGGCTCGTGACGCCGCGGTTCCCGGGATCTCCGCGAGCGCCTGTGTCAGCCGCCGGCGTGCAGGCGATTCGACGCTGCCGTGGGCCAGGCGATCAACAAGCCCGGCAGTGATCTGATCCGCCGATGCGGGACGGCTCGCCAGCACGCTCAGGGCGTCGGCTGCGTCGACGTCGTTCGTCCCCTCGGCGACGATATCGATGAGCGTCGGGATCGCGTCGGCCACTCCACGTGCCCCGAGTGCCAGAGCCGCATACCTGCGGACCGCGATGTCGGGGTTCGCGAGGGCGTCCTGCAGCAGTGCGGTCGCCTCACCGTTCGGAATCTCGGCGATGGACTGGACGGCACGTCTGCGCACCTCGGCTGCTGGTGAGCCGAGGCCCTCCGCCAGCAGCGCCAAGCCGTCATCGCCCGACTGCGCCAGAGCCCAGCGGAGGGCTCCGGCGACGTTCGGGTCCGTTTCGCCCAGCGCTGCCTCGACCAGTGCCTCCACCGGCACCGCAACCCCTTCGGCCGAGGACAGGGCCGCGCGCTGGCGCTTGCCGGCGCTCTTCGACCCCAACGCCTGCAGGAGGGCGACGACCTGGAGGACGTCCTCCCAGCCGGCGGGTTCCACGGCGTCGATCCGACGCAGTCGCGTGAGCAACTCCGTCTCAGCCGCAATGCGTTCTCGTGTCTGGCGGATGAGGTTGTCGACGAGCTCCGAGGGCGTGAAGTCGGGATCGTCGAGCGCGCGCCTGACTTCACCCAGCGACAACCCCAAGGATCGCAGGCTCTCGATATGGAAGATCCGCCGAACGTCCTCGCTGGAGTACTCCCGATAGCCTGCGCGGCTACGGCCCGTTGGCCGCACCAGGCCGAGCGAGTCGTAATGCCTGAGCATGCGGGCGCTGACCCCGGACCGTCGTGCCACATCACCGATCAACACGGCCTATCGCTCCTCCTTGCCGGTGCCGCCGAGGGCTGCGACGCGCTTGGCCTCCTCGATCGCGAACTCGAATCCGGCATCAGGGTCGCGCAACAGCCGTTCCGTGGCGATCGCGTGTGCGCGCACACGCGGGTCGGGATCCGTCATCGCAGCGCGCAGCGTGGGCACGATCACCTCACCGAGCGCGACCAGCGCCCGGCTGAGGCTCAGCTGCATCCCGCGCTCGCCGCGCCCGAGCTGTTTCGACAACACTGCGGCCAACCGGGGCTCTTCACCGTCGGGCACGAGCACGACCGCCGCCCGCCAGGCGCTCCGCGCCACCTCATCGTCGGCGTCGGACAGAAGCGCCGGTGTGATCGCCGGCCACGCTTGCCGATCCCCGATCTTGGACAGTGTGTGCAGCGCCTGGCTTCGTGCCTGCGCACGCTTCGAGCGGAGTTCATCGATGAGCGCCGGGACCGTCATGGATGCCGAGTGTCGGGTGAGTGCCCACGTCAGCATATCGCGCACATAGAATTCGGGTTCGATCGCGCATCGTTCGATGAGCTTGTCGACGAACCGCGGGCCAGGGGTCGTACCGATCGCCATCGCCGCCCGCAGCCGCACCGACGAGCGGCTGTCCTCCAGCTCCTGGAAAGCTCGCATCGTATCCGCGTCCTGTTTCCGCATGGTCATCGGGACCACCTCCTTGGCAGCAGTGAAGACCTTGTCACTGTGTCAAGGTCAAGCGGGATCACGCCGCGGGATCGCAGGCACCCCGGCCCCGCTCGGGTCCGCGTCACAGAGAAACCGGGTTCCGGCCCACTTTCGACGACGGGGTCGCCTCCGGAGGGGGGACCAAGTACGACCACAAGGGCCGATAGGGCCGGTCAGCGCCTTGACGGGTCGTGGGTTCGCCGGCCCCCGCGAGAAGTGACGCACCGGCCCGTGGAGAAGGGCCGTCGCCCCTTTCTGCCGTACTTGGTCCGCGCCCGTCAGGGACGTCGGAGCATGGCGCGGATGCCGCTCAGGCGCCGGTCGGCCGGTACGCCAGGACGGTGACGCCGGAGTCGAAGGTGGTGCTGTCGACCGGTTCGATGCCGGTGGTGCTGGCGGGGCGGAAAAGGGGCTCGCCTTCGCCCTTGAGGACGGGATAGATCCAGATGCGGTACTCGTCCAGCAGACCGCGCTTGGCCAGGTCGTCGGTGAGGCGGCCGTTGCCCCAGATCAGGATGTCCTCGCCGTCCTGCTCCTTGATCTTCGCGACCTGCCCGGCCAGGTCGTCGCCGGGGATGACGGTGGTGGGGTTCCAGGCGGAGATGTCGACCGGCTGCGAGGCCACGACGTACTTGGTTATCGCGTTGACGTGGTCGGCGTAGGGGTTGCCGCCCATGTTCGGCCAGGCCTGGGCCATGCCCTCGTAGGTGACGCGGCCCAGCAGCAGCGCGTCGCAGCCGGTGGTCATGGCGAAGGCGTAGGCCATCGCGTCCTCGCTGTTGTACTGCATGGACCACAGGTGCGGGTTGTCGATGAACCCGTCGAGCGTGGTGTAGGTGGAAGCGATGATCTTACGCATGGGGACTCCCTGGGATCATGATGAAAGGGTGGGATGTCGCCGCCAGCCGGCGGCTGCCGGGCTGCGAGGGCCGGCCGTGGTGCGGGGTGGCCGCCTTCACCCGGCGGTGCGGGCCGGCTCCGGGCGGCGCTGTCGACGAAGTGGTCGTCGAAGCAGTCCTGGGTGTCCGGGAGGCCGTGCGGATCGGCTTGGCCGTGTCGGATGCGGTCGAGCAGGCGGAAGCAGGCGAACCGTTCCGCGCCCCGGGGTCATCACGATCAGTACGTCCGCTCGCTTCGTCAGGCACGCGTTCGGAATCATGGGCGGACTCTACGAGGAGACGTGCCTGGTCATGGGCCACTTGCCGCCGGTTTTACCGATGGTCTCGCGGGGCGGCCGCCCCGCGACCCGGAGATGTCCCGTGCCGGACCGCCTCCCACGGCCGCATCTCCTCGTCCTCGCCGGCGCAGTGAGCAATCAGGCATAAGAGAGGCCCTCGGGTGCCGACTTAAGCTCGGCCCATGCCAGGTGAATACCCTCTCGAGCCCGACGGCCGGCAGATGCGCGCCATGGGCGCGGCCGCGGTCGAACTCGCCGCCGAATTCATCAGCGACATCCCCGAGATGCTGAACGACCTGGACGGGTCGCTCGAAGCCGCGGCCGCCCTCCGGGAGGCCGCCCCCGAAGACGGTGAGACTCTGGAAGAGGTGCTCGGAGTCGTCCGGCTCGGCGCCAGGAAGTCGTACAACAACAGCGGGCCGGGCATGCTCGGCTACGTCCCCGGCAGCGGGCTGTACGCGTCGGCCGTCGCCGCGTTCCTGAGCGCGGCGACGAACAAATACGTGGCGCTGTGGTCCGCGGTGCCGATGTACGCGCAGATCGAGGCGACCACGGTCCGCTGGCTGGCCGACATGGTCGGGTATCCGGACTCGGCCCGCGGCGTGCTGACCTCGGGCGGTACGACGTCGGTGTTCTCCGGTCTGGTCACCGCGCGCGCGACCAAGCTGGGTGAGGACCTCACCGGCGCGGTGCTGTATGTGACCGAGGAGACGCACCACGCCGCACTCAAGTCCGCCATGCTGGCCGGGCTGCCCCGGCGTGCCGTCCGGACGGTGCCGACCACCGACGCCCTGTCCATGGACGCCGCCGCCCTCGACCGCATGGTCACCGAGGACGAGGCGGCCGGGCTGCGGCCGTTCTGCGTGGTGGCGAGCGCGGGCACCGTCAACACCGGCGAGATCGACCCGCTGCCCGAGCTTGCCGCGATCTGCCGCCGACACGGACTGTGGCTGCACGTGGACGGTGCGTACGGCGGCGCCTTCCTGCTCACCGAGCGTGGCCGCGAGGCCATGCGCGGCATCGAGCTGGCGGACTCCGTCACCCTCGACCCCCACAAGGGCTTCTTCCTTCCCTACGGCACGGGCGCCCTGCTGGTCCGGGACGGCAGGCTCCTTCGCGACGCCCACCACTTCGATGCCGCGTACCTGCAGGACGTCGCGGAGGAATCAGAGATCCCGAACCTCTCGGAGTACTCGACCGAGCTGAGCCGTGATTTCCGCGGCCTGCGGTTGTGGCTGCCCATCAAGCTGTACGGCCTGGCGGCGTTCCGCACCGCGCTGGACGAGAAGCTCGACCTGGCCCGGTACGCCTACGACGAGCTCAAGGCCGTCCCCGGGCTCGAGGTGCCCTGGTCGCCGAAGCTCAGCATCGTGGCCTTCCGCTACGTCCCGTCGAGCGGTGACGCGGACGAGGCCAACCGGCTGCTGCTGGAGAAGATCAACGAGTCCGGGCGGATCCACCTGTCCAGCACCATGATCCGGGGCTCGTTCTTCCTCCGGATCTGCGTGCTGTCCTTTCGCACCCACGAGGACAGGATGGCCGAAGCCATCGAGATCATCCGCAAGGCCGTGGCGGAACTGCCGTAAGGCCGTCTCGCGGCGGCGGGGCCCCGCTGTGACGGGGCCCCGCCGGGCGGGACCTCCGACACCGGTGTGGCCGCCGGGCGCAGCAGCGCCCGGCGGCCACACCGGTGAATCGTCTAGCAGTGGATGATCGCGCCGTCCCAATCCTCCTCCGGGCCGAAGAACCTGCGGGGCTTCAGCACGCTGCGCTGGCCCGTCAGGACTTCGTGCGGGATGAAGGTGCCGACGTCGACGGGCTCGACATCGGACGGGACGTCGAATGTCCGTACCAGCAGGTCGTGCAGCTCCCTGCGGGCCGCCGCGGCGTGCTCGGGTTCGACCTCGATCTGCACGACCAGGCGGTCGGGGTGCGCCTGGCCGCGCCAGAAGATCACTCCGTACTCCGCGGGCAGCTGGAAGACCGCTTCCTCGACCTGCGCCGCGGAGAGCTGCTTGCCGGCGATCTCATAGTCGTGGGAGATGCGGCCGAACACCTTGATCGTGGGAAGCTTCCAGCCGCACTCGCAGGGCTCGTAGCGCAGCTCCACATGGTCCTCGAGGTCGTACCTGATCAGCGGCATGGCCTCCTGGTAGAGGGTGGTGACGACCAGTTGCCCCGTGCCCTCCCTGGCGAAGGTTCCCGACGCCGGGTCGTAGATCTCGGGCAGCAGCCTGTCCGCCCAGAAGTGCATGGCCCCTGCCGGGCAGGTGCCGGAGACCGAGCCGATCTCGGTCGAGCCGTAGACATCGAGGACGGGGACGCCGCCCCAGAGCTCGGAGATCCTGGCGCGACGGGCCGGACCGAGCGGTTCGCCCGCGGTGTAGAACGCCCGCAGCGCCGGGAAGTCCCTGTCCGGCCGGTGGCCGGCCACCCGCGCCGCCGCGGACCAGAGCAGGCATTCGAAGGGCGTGGACCAGGTGAGGGTCACCTCCGCGTCGCGCAGGATGCGGACCAGCGCCGGATACGGGGAGGCCAGGGTGCGCGCGTCCGCGGCGATCACCGTCGCGCCGGCGGTGAGGCCTGCTTGGTGCGCCAGGTGAGCGGCCATGACCAGCGCGTACGAGATGCGCACCAGGAGCGTGTCGTCACGGGTCATCGGGATCGGATTGCGCAGGAAGCGATCGACCATCTCGGCCCAGTCCGCCGCCGTGTAGAACGTCGGCGTGGGAACCGGCGCCCCGCTGGTGCCGCTGGATTCGTGGTAGGTGACCAGCTCCGCCTTCGGTACGGCGAGCATGCCGAACGGATAGGTCGACCGGAGGTCGGGTTTGCTGGTGATCGGGACATCGTCCAGGTTCCAGATGCCGTCGCCGGCGGCCCGTCGCCGGTAGAACGGCGACTCGTACGCCCGCTGCAGCGCGGTGCTCAGCAGCTTCTCCTGAACCTCGCGAAGCTGCTCGAAGCTGCGCCAGTGGCCGACCGGGTGCAGTGCCTCTTTCATGACTTCCCGTCCTGTTCTAGTTGACGGTCTCGATATCCGGCCGGGCGACCGAGGTGAAGCCTTCTATCTCCACCAGGAGGTCCTCCCTGCAGATATCGGCGATGACGTACACGACCTCGCTCTTCGGGCCCAGAGCCGCCGAACAGATCTGCCGGACGGTTTCGACGTCCTGCGGTCGTTTGATGTACACCTTCACGCAGTCCAGATCGTGCAGAGTGAGTTCCGCGTCGATGCCGTGGTTGCGCAGATTTTTTCCGGACACCAGCTCTGCGATGTTCTCGAGCGTGGTGCGGGTCTGCCGTTCGATGTCTCCCTCGTGCACCGTCCGGTGCCCCAGGATGCTCGCCGTCCCGGAAATGAAGAGGTCGGCGAACCGGCTGTCGCCCTCGGCAGCGACATAGGTCGCCCGTGCGAAGCACGGCGCCTCGGGGCCGTAACGCTCGGGGTATTCGTAGGCCGGGATCTGCCGGGGATTCTCGATTCTGATGACTTCTCGGGAGCGGGTGGCCAGGAAATAGATGGTCGTGTGGTCGTCGTGCCCGCCGATGCCGGTCGCCGCCGGGATGTCTTTGACCGTCAGGCCGCGCTGTTTGAAGACCTGTGCCCGAGCCTGGCAGAACTCGCCGTACCTGTCGGTCGCGACCTGTTCCGCGGCCTGCCCGGTGATTCCGCCGACGATGTTCCACACCCGTGCGATCTCCGGATAGCCCAGGCGGTCGAGAAGCTCGAATGCGCGCAGATATGCATTCTTCGTGGTGGCGGCGTAGGCGGCGTCGTGGCGGATCCGGCCGCCGCAGAACAAATAGCGTCCGTCGTGTGCGTAGACCAGTTCATCGTGGAACCCGGACACGACGTCACGACTGCTTCTCCATACCTCCACGCGTCCCGTCGCAGCCGTGTCGGGAACCGCGATGGGAAGCGCGGGAAAACCGTTGTGCAAGGATGGCGGTTCGCTGCCGTATCCATGCGATATCACGCCGAGTACGCCGTTCGATGTGGAAGGCGGATCGTCCTGGAAACGACATATGAGATCAGGGAGGGTGGTGGTGACGGGCACTGCGGCTCCTTCCTGGCGCATGACCGTGAGCGCCGACGAAGCGCTATCGCCAAGCGCTCAACATTCTTCACAGGACAGGAACCGCCAAGCATCTCTGGAACTGCTATTCGACGTTCCGGACACCGGGAGGACTCGGTGAGCCGTACGGCGGCTCAGCCGGCCGATGCGCGCCGTCACCCCGGACGGATCGTGCGACCGCGCCGGCGGCGTCGGGGCCGCCCGTCGCCGGTGACGCCGTACTCGGTGCAGCGTGCCGGGCGGGGTGCCGTACGGCTACGCTGGCGGCGGCCTGCGCGATACGGATCTCGCGGGATGCCCATCGGGGTGCCGCGATCGACACCCTCCGCAGTCATCGGACGTCATCACGGGCTTCGGACCTGAGGACGAACGGTGGAAGAAAGAGGTGGTCGGTGTCCGATCTCGGTCGGCTGGAGCCGCGGGATCCACAGTGGATCGGTGTCTATCAGCTGGTCGGAGTCCTCGGAGAGGGCGGCCAGGGGACGGTCTACCTCGGCCACGATCCCTCAGGCCGGCGAGTGGCCGTCAAGGTCCTGCACGCCCGGATGGCCGCCGAGGACGCCGTCCGGGAGAGGTTCGAGCGGGAGGCGGCCCTGGCCCGCCGGGTGGCGGCGTTCTGCACCGCCCAAGTGCTGGAGGCGGGCATCAGCGACGGGCGACTCTACCTCGTCAGCGAGTATGTCCCCGGCCCGTCGCTGCAGCATCTGGTCACCGCCGAAGGGCCTCGTGCCGGGGGCGGGCTTGAGCGCCTGGCCGTCGCCACCGCGACCGCGCTGGCCGCCATCCACCGGACCGGGATCGTGCACCGTGACTTCAAACCGGCCAATGTGATCATGGGGCCGGAGGGCCCGGTGGTCATCGACTTCGGCATCGCGCGGGCCGTGGAGACGAGTACGACCCGTTCGGCGCTGGTGGGCAGCCCCGGCTACATGGCACCGGAGCAGCTCTCCGGCCGGCCGGCCGGTCCGGCCTCCGACATCTTCGCCTGGGCCGCCACCATGGCCTATGCCGCGACCGGGCGCCCGGCTTTCGCCGGACAGCACCCGGCGGCGGTGATGACCGCCGTCTTGACCCGCGAGCCGGACCTGACCGGGGTTCCGGAGGCGCTGCGGCCGTTGCTGGCCTCATGCCTGGCCAAGGACCCCGCCGTCCGGCCCGATGCCGCTCAGGTGCTCGCCACTCTGACCAGCGGTGGCGCCACCGTCGCCAACGGCGGGAACGGGCTGCAGCCGGCGGAGTGGACCGCGCCCGCGCCGATGGTCGCCGGCAGGAGAACCGGCGTGGCCGAATCCCCTCGGCATCACGGAGGGGCGCGCAGCCTCTACGCGGCAGGTCTCGTGTTCGGTACGGCGCAGGTCGCGGTGATCTACGGTGGCGCCTTCGGCGATCTCAGCGAAACGGCTCTGCTGAAACTCGCACCGCTGTGGATCTCCTCTCTGGCCTTCGGCGGCAGCGGGCTGCTGATGCCGCGGCCCACCCCGATCAAGGCGGGCGTTGCCGCCGTTGCGGTGGTCCTCCTCGCGGTGGTCCTCTACGGGTTGCTGTGGCCTCTGTTGTAGTGCGACGGTATCGACCCCGATGTCCGGGCCGGCACGATCTTCGCCCTGCTCGGGCCCAACGGCGCCGGATGGACGTGTCCCGGGCCGCGGTGCTGAACGCGCACGTGATCGCGACCATGCTGCGGACCCTGAAGCCCTGCGCGGGTTCCTGACCGGCGCGCCGTCGACGGGCACGACCGTCGCGGCGACCGCCTGGTGCGCCGGGCTCGCGTTGATCGGCTACCTGTGGGCGCGCACGTCGTTCACGAAGCGAGTGTGATCTCGGCCAGCTCGCGCCAGTCCCGCCGCTTCCCGTCACGGATCGCCTCGGCGAACACACGTTCGCTGAGGCGATCGCGTGTCTCCGCGGTGATCCGGCAAGCGTCCGGCAGCGAACGATCCGGCGTGCCGCGCACGACGTCGCTCGCCGCGAGCAGCCGTACGGCCTGCTCGTAGTCGCCCTGGCGCAGCGCGAGATCCGCGATCCCGATCAATATGTAGGCGATCGTCGGTGGATGCGTGTGCTCCAGGGTCGTGGCCGCACGCAACGCCTCTTCCCGATACGCGCGGGCCTTCTCCAGATCCTCGGTGAGGTAGGCGTACAGGTCCATGGTCGCGGCACGGATGGAGCCGGCCAGCTCCGCGTCGCCCAGAACCGCCCGCACCGTGGCCAGGTGCTCGCGTGCCTCGTCCGGCTCACCGCGCCAGCGCGCCAGCTGCGTCTTCGCGAGCGCCAGCTCGGCGAGCGCGTCCGGCCAGGCGATCCCGCCCGCGCACCGCTGCGCTTCCGTCATGGCGGACGCGCTGGACCGCTCGTCGCCGAGCAGCCAGTACAGCTGAGCCTGCCGTGCCCGCATGCCGACCACGTCCTCGGTCGCGCCCACCTCGGTCATCGCCGCGATCGCCTCTTCGTAGAGTTCGCACGCGCGTGCGAACTCGCCGCGCGAGGCGCGCCGATCGGCCAGGAAGGTCAGCGCCAGCGACATCCCCATCCGGTCGCCCATCGTGCGGAACTCGGCGAGGGCGATCTCGGCGTCGAGGTCCACGTCGGTCTCGTCGCCGCCGAGCACGAGCCGGAATCGGCCACGGGTGAGTCTGGCCTGCGCGCGCACCCACGGATCGTCATTGACGATGAGCGGCTCGATCGCGGGCAGGAACTCCGTCGGGCCCCGCAGCGTCGCCTCCAGCAGCCCGGCGAACCCGATCAGCGGGTGGCGGGACCCGCTGTGCCGGGCGAGCCGGTGTGCCTCCTGGATCCACTCGCGCGCCTGAAACTGGTCTCCGCTGACCCCGGCGGTCACGAACATGGTCACCATGAGGTACGCCAGCGCCCGCACCTCGTCGGGCGCCTCACCGGGCAGCGAGGCCGCCGCGATGCTCAACTCGGCGCCCTCGGCCCGGTGTCCGCTGAGGTACCAGTACCAGCCCGCCGCCGCGGCCAGCCGCATCGCCTCATGGGCCCATCCCTCGGCGATCGCCCCGCGCAGGGCCGTACTGATGTTGTCGTGCTCGGCCTCGAGCCTGGACAGCCACTCCAGCTGCTCGGCCCGGCGCAGGTACGGCTCGGCCGTCTCGGCCAGCTCGGTGACGTAGGCGAGGTGCGCCCGGCGTGCCGGCTCGGTCTCCCCGGCTTCGGCCAGTCGCTGCGCCGCGTACTCCCTGATGGTGTTGAGCATCCGGTAACGCGGTGCGTCTTCGCCCTCGGCGAGCAGCAGCGACTTCTCCATCAACGCGGTCAGCGCGTCGAACACCGGCTCTCCGGCGATCTCGTCCCCGCACACCCGCTCGGCCGCTTCCAGGCTCACCCCGCCGGAGAACACCGAGAGCCGCCGCAGCACGCCGCGTTCGGCCTCGGACAGCAGATCCCAGCTCCAGTCCACGACCGCGCGCAGCGTCTTGTGCCGGGGAAGCACCGTACGGCTGCCGCTGGTCAACAGCCGGAACCGGTCGTCGAGCCGGCGTGCCAGCTGATCGACGGACATGGTGCGCAGCCGCGCCGCGGCCAGTTCGATCGCCAGCGGTATCCCGTCGAGCGCCCGGCAGATCCGCGCCATGGCCGACAGGGTGTGCGCGTCGGAGCCGATGTCCTTGCGCACCAGATCCGCGCGGTCGCGCAGCAGCCGCACCGCGGGTGAGGACCCGGCCTCGGAGGGGCCCGCTCCCTCCGCGGGCAGTGCGAGCGGCTCGACCTGCCACAGCACCTCCCCGGTGATACCGAGCGGTTCCCTGCTCGTGGCTAGAATCCGCAGCCTCCGGCACTCGCCCAGCAGCCGGTCCGCGAAAGCCGCGGCCGCCTCGATCACGTGCTCGCAGTTGTCCAGAACCAGCAGGATCGCGCGCTCCCGGAGCGCGGCGATGAGCCGATCCATCGGTTCCCCGGCCCGCGCCTCACCGAGCAGCGCCTGGTCACGCAGGCCGATCGCGGTAAGGGCGGCCTGCGCCAGGTCGCCGCCTGCCTGCACCGAGGCCAGTTCGACCAGATACGCCCCATCCGGCAGCTCGGTGAGCATCGTCCGCGCGGTCTCGGCGGCCAGCCGTGTCTTGCCGGAGCCACCCGCTCCCGTCAAGGTGACCAGCCGATGTCTGACGGCCAGGCCGGCGACCGCGGAGATGTCGTCGTCCTTGCCGACGAAGCTCGTCAGCTCGGCGCGCAGGTTCGTCCTGCGGTTCTCGGCCCGCTCGCCCAGCTCGCCACGGAGCAACGCGGTGTGCAGCGCGGAGAGCTCGGCCGACGGATCGGCGCCGAGTTCCTCGGCGAGCCGCTCGCGCGTCCGCTGGTACAGGGTCAGCGCCTCGTTCCCACGTCCCGCCTCGGCGAGTGCTCGCATCAAGGCCGCCACGAACCCCTCCCGCAGCGGATACGTGGCGACCAGCTCGGTCAGCTCGGAGACCAGCTCCGAGCCGCGGCCGAGGCGGATGTCCGCCTCCACCCGGTCCCCGAGGGCGGCGACGTGGAGTTCGTTCAGACGCGCGACCGCGGCGTCGAACACGTCGCTGTCCTGCAGCGCGATGTCCGCCATGGCCGTACCGCGCCACAACGCCAAGGCCGAGCGCAGCAGATCCGCCCGCGCCGCGGGCTCGGCGGCACGGGCCTGAGCGACCAGATGCTCGAACCGGCACACGTCCACGGCGTCAGGAGCCACGGCCAGCCGGTAGCCGCCGGACTCCGCCTCGATCACACCGTCCGGCAACACCCTGCGCAGCCTGGACACCAACGCCTGCAAGGCGTTCACTTCGTCCGCGGGCGGCCGTTGCCCCCAGATCCAGTCCACCAGCCTCGCGCGCGTGACGCTCCGGCCGGGTTCGAGGGCGAGTGCGGCCAGCAGGGCGCGCAGCCGAACCCCAGGAACCTCCACCACGGCCCCATCGGGGTTCCGGACCTCGAACGGTCCGAGCAATTCGACTCGCACATCAGTCATTGTGCCGAACCGTGGCGACGTCCCGAGCCGGTTGCCGGGCTGGGTCGGCTCCGGCTCCGGCGCGGTCGAGCCCTCCTGGACGATCACGACGCCTGTCACCGCACCGGCCGTGGAGCACGTGGTCCGCGCCAGCGGGGCGTTCGCCCAGGTGGCGCCGGGGAAGATCGGACTCGATCGGATCGCGTCGGGTTATAGGGGATCGAGGTCTCCGCCGGAGTGTCCACCTCGTCGGACGCCTTTTTCAAATTGCGGGGGCCGCACGGCTCGGACGTCCCCCCGCGACGCTCGCCGCCCAGAGTGCTATGCCGATGTAGAGGACCTGCTCGGGAACGCGCTGCCACAGCGGCGTCGCCGCCTCTCCCGCGAAAGTCACCCCGGTCAGCGCGGCATGGATGTTGGCCGGAAGCATGAGCAGGAACAGCAGCGCCAGGCAGACCCCGGCCGCCCGCCGGGTGACCGGGTGCACGAGGGCCACCGCTCCGGCCAGTTCCAGGACACCGGTCAGGTAGACCACGAAGGCGGGGAACGGGATGAACGGCGGGACCATGGCCACCATGTCGGCGTGGTTCGGCATGAAGGTCACCTCTGGCGCGACGAAATGGGCACTGGCCGTCATCACGAGCATGACGGCCAGGCCGTGTGCGGCACTCACACGCCAGGTGGCGAAGCGGGCCAGGCCGAGCACCGCACCCAGCAGGCGGAAGCACAGCGTGGCCACGGCAAGAACGATCACGGTCATGGACCTCGACCTCCTTTGGATAATTTAGCTATCCAATAATAGATAGTACCACTATCCAAGCGGAGTCGATTTCGCCCCCGACGCCCCTGAGGCGACCTCCATGACCGAACGTCAGACGACGGCACTGAGCGATGTCCTCAGGAGCATCGGGCGGTACCGGTGCGGTGACCGGCCCGATGCCTCCCAGGGAATCTCACGGCGCTACGGGTTTGACGCTCAGCACTGTGAGATGTCTTCGGGAACACTGCACCTTGTCTGCCCACCGGCCCCCGCAAGCGTCGGCGGCGAGTGATCACTAAAAGGCGACGCGCCGCTGACCTCCCTGCAGGCATTCACGCGCAGATTGCTGCACGGCTCAGTTCCGCCGCGCGGGCAGTTCTGGTCGTTCGCCGGTCCAGCCGATCGCCTGGTACGAGGTGGAGTGGCGGATCTCCACCTGCCGCCCGTTCGCGAGCTCGGTCGTGTTCGTCGTCACCTCGGCGAGGGGCAGGCCGGTGCCGGGATCGACGATGAGCCGGACCCGGGTGAACAGGCCCGGCTCGGCTTCCACCTGGTAGGCGAGCGCCTGCCCGCGCCGGCCCAGTGGGTCCGTCATCTCCCCCTCGGCCCGTATGCCGGGCAGAGACGCGAGGATCCGGTACGCGGACGCCCGGGCCCCGGGCGAGGCGGGCAGGCGGCTGATGATGTCCACGCAGCCTTGCCGGAGGAGCTGCGCCGTCAGCTTCTCCACGTCCGTCCCGGGGACGGGGTCCGCAGCCAGCTGCCGGGAGATGCGCTCTTCCAGATAGCTCCGGAGCTTCTCGGGCTCGCCCGGGATCGCGCGCACCTCCTTCCAGGTGATCAGCTCCACCATCAGGTCACCGGCCTTGCCTTTCCACCTGCCGTGGAGCCGTTCGGCGGTCCGCTCACCCTCCGCCGCCTCCAGCGGCCTGTACGGGACGGCGAACAGGTTCCCCGTCTCCATGTCCCTGGGGTACCGCCAGCTGGTGGGAGCTCCCGCGGCCCGCCAGTCCGCCTCGTCCTGCGGAGTCGCGGGCTCGGCGCCGAGATACTGCCGGATCCACCAGCTCTGCAGACCCGGCCGTTCCGCCATCCACGCCTCAAAGGACCGGCTGGTCTCGATCACATAGCTGCGGGTGGGGTCGGGCAGCATCGACTTTCCGATCGTCACGGTGCGCCAGTAGTCGCCGCTCGCAGGGGCCTCCTCCATGGCGACGGCGGCGGCGAGCAGGATCTGCCGGGCGGTCGGTTCGACCGTCGTCGACACCGACGTGCCGGGCTGAGGCGCGACGGAGATCATGCCGCCGGACAGCATCGCGGGGGTGATGGCCGCTACCGCGGCGGCCGCCGCGGCCAGGCCGAGCAGAGCGCGGCCGGGGGAGGGCAGGAACCGCCGCCGTGCCGGGACGCGCTCCAGCCGGACGATCTCCGCCAGCAGCGCGTCCGCCCCCGCGGTGGACGCCCGGCCGGCCAGGCCCTCATCCAGCACCCTCGCCCGGTCCTTGAAGATCTGGTCGTTGTTCACCCTGACTCCTTCTCGATGAGCGGCCGCGACGCGAACCAGGCGGCCGATGGACGGGTCTTCTCCAGGGCCTTGGCGAAGCGCTTGCGGGCCCGGTGCAGGCGGATACGGGCGGCGTTACGCGAGCAGTCCAGCACTGCGGCGATCTCGCCGGGATCGAGCCCCTCCCAGAGAGCCAGGGCCAGCAGTTCACGATCGCTGCCGGAAAGCATGCCCATGGCCTCATCCACGCCGTCCTGCTCACCGTGGTGGGAGGAAGCGGTGTAGAGGTGCCCGATCTCGTCGGTGAGTTCGGCGTGCCGGGTGAGTCTGCGCCGCTCGCTGCGACGGTGGTTGGCCAGGACCCGCCGGGCCACGCCGTACAGCCACAACCTGCCGGCCTCACCATCGGGAAGCTCCGCTATCCGCCGCCAGGCGATCACGTAGGTCTCGGCCACAACGTCGGCCGCGTCCTCGGGAGAGGAACACCGCCGCACGGCGTATCCCAGAATCTGCTCATAAGTTCGCCGGTACACCGCCTCGAACCGGGACCGGTCGTCTTGTTCACTCACTCGTCATCCTCGTCAGACCTTCCGAACGCTGCAGGCTTTCGATTCCTACGTGTCCGCAGGCGGCGACAGAATTTCAGGCCGGGCATGAACGACTGAGCCGATCGGAGCGGGCCCGGCACATCCCGTCGCCGCCCTGATCCCAGAGCACTACACCGCCGTGACGGACCACTCGGCCGGCGGATACGAGACATATCGAGTCGACACGCCAGATCGCCCGCAGCACCGTTTCAGCCGTGCTGACCCGGCACACGCTGATAGACGTCAGGAATATCGTCACCGTCACGGTCAGCGGTCTCGGCTTCATGGATGTCCCGGTAGACGCGGTTGCGCAGACGCAGGATCACCGCCGCCAGCAGCGCCGCCACCAGAGAACCGGCCAGGACCGCCATTTTGACGTGATCGTCGCGGTCACTGCCGAGGCCGAAGGCCAGCTCACCGATCAACAACGACACGGTGAAGCCGATACCGGACAGGATCGACAACCCCAACACATCGACCCAGGCCAGACCCTCATCCAGCCGGGCATGAGTGAAGCGGGCCACCAGCCAGGTCGCGACCGCGATCCCGACAGGTTTGCCAACGGTCAACCCGACCACGATGCCGATGGCGACCGGATCGCTGAACGCGGTGACCAGGCCGCTGACTCCACCCAGCGGCACCCCGGCCGACAACAGCGCGAAGACGGGCACCGCCACCCCGGCCGAGACGGGACGGAAGCGGTGCTCGAAGTGCTCGGCCAAGCCGGGGCCCGCCTGCGGGTCACCGGCCGCCTGGCTGCGCACCACCGGCACCGCGAAGGCCAGCAGCACTCCGGCGACGGTGGCGTGCACCCCGGAGGCGTGCACCAAAGCCCACACCGCCAGCGCCGACGGCAGCAGCAGCCACCAGGCGCGCACTCGCCGGCGCACCAGAGCGGCGAAGACCGCCAGCGGCACTGCCGCCGCCGCCAGCGCCCCCCACGCCAGGTGGTCGGTGTAGAACACCGCGATGATGGCGATGGCCAGCAGATCGTCGACCACAGCCAGAGTCAGCAAAAAGGTGCGCAACGCCACCGGCAGGTAGCGGCCGATGACCGCCAGCACGGCCAGGGCGAAAGCGATGTCGGTGGCGGTGGGGATCGCCCAGCCCGTCGCCGCACCGGTCGCGTTGCCGGTGATGAGCAGGTACAGCCCCGCCGGGGCCACCACCCCGCCGACGGCGGCCGCGACCGGTACCGCCGCCCGCCGCATCTGGCGCAGGTCGCCGGCGACGAATTCGCGTTTGAGCTCCAGCCCGGCGACGAAGAAGAAGATCGCCAGCAGCCCGTCGGCGGCCCAGGTGGCCAGATCCAGCCGCAGGTGCAGCACGGCGGGGCCGACCTCGGTGGCCCGTAGCGCCTCATACGCGCCTGACCAGGGGGAGTTGGCCCAGATCATCGCCGCCACCGCACCGGCCAAAAGCAGCGCGCCGCCGATGGTCTCCTTACGCAGGATGTCGGCGATGCGCCGCGCTTCGGGCCAGGAACCCCTGCCGAACAATCCAGCCGTGCCAAAGGCGTTACCGGTCATCGATACTCCAGGTCGGGTCGGAAACAGATTGATCACTGCCGACCAGGCTTCCCGGCACACCATTGGCAACCTTACCGGTACATGCACCGGCGATCTCGGCTGCCCCCGCTACCGGCCATGACCCGCACTGCCGCGGCCGCCCTGAACCGCAAGGCGATCTCCGAGGACGGGTCCGGCGACCGCGACCACCCGGGAGCCCGTCCACCACCGCACCGCAGCCCGCAACTCACAGAGCGCCGCCCGGCTCGGCAGAGGCGGTATAGCGGTTCTCGATGAGCTCACGCACCCGACGCCTGGTCTCGTCGGCCGGCTCGCCGCCGCCCCGCTCCACCTCGGCCACCTCGGCCGCCAGCTCCCCGTCCTTGACGTCCTCGGCAAGCCAGCGGGAGTAGTCCCCCCGACGCAGGTGGTACTCCCAGCTCTCGTCATCGACCCCGTCCGCTATATGACAGAACGCCGTCAGATTGCCCGCCCGCAGGTTCAGCACCTCACGCGGGCCGCGGAAGTAGAAGCTCTTCTCCTCACCCAGCTCACCGGCCGCGTACTTACGGCGATGCCGCTGGCGTTCCCCCTCCGGAGCCATCAGACGCGCACGGATCGGCTCACCGGACAACCGCCACAAGAGGAACTCCCCCGTGGGCAGGTCACCGAGCGGCTCCGGACAATCCCCGGCCCGCCCGACGGCGGAGGCGAAGGTGGTCAAGACCTCGACGGGCCTCTCCCCCACCGCGACGACCGCGTTCAGAGTCCGCAGGACCGGTTCGCTGATCAGAGCAGGGTGGACGGTGACCAGCAGCAGCCCCCCGGCCCGGCGCAGCAACCCCACCGACTCCATACCGAACCCCTTGGGCATCATGTGGTGCGCCTCATCGACGATCAACCAGTGGGGATGCCCGTATCGGCTCCGTATCGCCGACAAACGCGGCAGAAGCATCTCGAAGAACCCCGGACGATCGTCCAGCGGCACACCCAGCAGGTTGACCACGAGGCTCTGCGCCGGGTTCCCGAGCACCTGGATGATCTCTTCCTCGGTGGGAGCACGCCGGGCGTCACCCAGCACGATGGCGTCTTCGATGCCGTCGGTGTAGTCCCCCTCGGGATCGATCAGGCAGAACTGGTAACCGGCTGCGGAGACGCGTTCCAGCAGGGCGGCCGCGACCGTGGACTTACCGCTGTTGGAAGGGCCGGCGATCAGCAGGCGCGTGCCGTACGGCGCCAGCCGCACCTGCCGCCCGCCCTCCGTGGTCCCCAGCGGCAGATGATGGCGACCGGGATCGACGTCGGCGAGGTCATCGTCGACGAGCCGATCGATGAGCTCGGCGACACCGGCCCCGCGCGGCCGACCGGTCACCAGATCGGAACGTTCTTTGATGGCCGGCAAGGCGTTGGCGACGGCCACCGAACATTCACAGGCGGCGAGAAAGGCATGGTCGTTCTCGGCGTCGCCGACAGCGACGGTGTTGTGCGGTGACAGGCCGAGCGCGCCGAGGGCGGCGGCCAGACCTGTCGCCTTGTTCACACCCGACGGCAGGATCATCACCGCCCCCTTGTTGAAGATCACCTGGAGTTCGAGACCGAGGTCTCGGATCGTGCCCAGGACGGTCTCATCGTGGGGCTCCCGCGTGGCGACGATCACCGAACCGACGGTGAGCGGTTGCACACCAGCCTGCCGCAGACGCTCGACGAGCTCCGAGGGCGGAGCCTCGGCCAGCATGGTGGCCTCCTGCTGGGCCGGGTCGTACAGCACGGCCCCGTTCTCTATGACGATCCGTTCGAACAGATCGAACCGGTCGAAGGCAGAGGCGAGCTCGTCCATGTCCCGGCCGGTGACCATGATCAGCCGCCGACCGGACCGCACAAGGCGCTCAAGGGCGGCCACGGTGTCGTCGTCGACCCGGCCGTCGCCGGCCAGCGTGCCGTCATAATCACAGGCCAAAGCGTGATAGCGCATACCGGTCGCCTACCCGCATGGCCGGGCGTTTCTTTCCGGGCAGGTGAATTCCGGGGAAAGTTACACCGACCGCTGACCCGGAGCCCCGCCCGGGTCTCCGCGGGGCACCTCAGGCCGGCAGACCGATCCCCGTGGCGGAGTCCCCAGTGATGGAACTCCCCTGGTACCTCGTCGCCGTCGAGCAGAAAGGTGGCCGGGCCCATGCCGGGCGGCCTGAGCCGCAGTGAGCCCCGCACGGCCCGAGAACGCGTCCCGGCCCTTCTTCGCGGGTGGGTGTCCGGGTGTGATCTTAGTTCTCACCTTGATGAGGTCCTTTACAATGTAGATCATATAGTCCCGATCTCGCGTGGGCGTTCGAGATCGACGCCTTCGGCCCGCGTGACCGTGTCCGGCTGCCGCTCATCCCGCACCGCCCTCGGCGCACACGGCGGTGCCGAAAGGTGCCGAAACCGGAATGCCCTGCCCTCCCTTGCCCGCTCCCTCTCACCCGGTCCGGGAAAGGCTGGGATGCCGGGCCCGCCTGCCGATACGAAGAACATGCCATCACCTGCCATCACCTCCCGCGCGTCCGGCCTGAACCGGTTGTGGCGGCTGTTTCCCAGCATGCGCTCCCTGCTGATGTTCCTGGCCATCAGCCTCAGCACGCTCGTCGTCGTCATCCAGACCGCTGGCGCGATGTTCTTCGTCCAGGACCACCTCCCGGCCGCCCGGTCCGACGAGTTCCTGCGCTACCAGGTCACCATCGGTGCGATCAGCGTTCTGGTCGTCTCGGCGGTGGTCTTCTGGGTCACCATCAGCGTGACCGCGCCGCTGCGCCAGACGCTGGCCTTCCTGAACCGGCTCGTCACCCGCGATCTCACCGCTCGCATGCCGATCGACGGCCGCGACGAGGTCGGACAGATCGGCGCCGGACTCAACGCCATGGTCGATCTCATGGCCGACGCCATCGCGGGCATGAGCACCGGCGCCACCGAGCTCAGCCGATCCGCCGAGCGGCTCACCACGGTCAGCCAGGAACTGGACGCCAACGCCACCCGAGCCTCCTCGCAGGCCACCGCCGTCTCCTCGGCGGCCGGTCACGTGAGCGGCAACGTCCGGACCGTGGCGTCGGGCGTGGAGGAGATGACCTCCAGCATCAACGAGATCTCGCAAAGCGCCTCTCAGGCCGCCCAGGTGGCGGTCTCGGGCGTGGAGACGGCGACGAACACCAACGCCACGGTCAGGCGGCTGGGAGAGAGCTCTACCGCGATCCAGGACGTGGTCCGCTCCATCACCGCCATCGCCGAGCAGACCAACCTGCTGGCGCTCAACGCCACCATCGAGGCGGCGCGCGCGGGAGCAGCCGGCAAGGGATTCGCCGTCGTCGCCGGTGAGGTGAAGGAACTGGCCCAGCAGGCCGCGCAGGCCACCGACGACATCAGCACGCGCATCAGCGCGATCCAGACCGAAAGCCAGGACGCGGTCACCGCCATCGACCGGATCAGCCAGATCATCGCCGAGGTCAGCGAGTTGCAGACCAAGATCGCAAGCGCGGTGGAGGAGCAGACCGCGGTCACCGCCGACATGGGCCGCAGCGTCAGCGAAGCGGCCTCCGGCAGCACCGAGATCGCCGAAGGGATCACCGGCGTGGCGCACGCCACGCACGCCGCCTCATCCAGCGCCTCGCAGACCCGTCAGATGGCCCAGACCCTCCGTGAAGCCTCCCACCAGCTGCGCTCGGTGGCCGACAGCTTCACCCTCTGACCGCACCGACTGCGGCACGGTCAGGGTCGGTCTCGGCTCCACCCGGCGTGACTCCACGTTGCCGATCACCGGACCGTGTCGTTACCTTGGGCGGCCATGGGTTACGACACCAGCTTCCACGCCGTCGACATCGCGCTCGTCGAGGACCGGCTCCTGCCGTTCATCATCGGATACGGCAGCGACTCCGACCTCGACCGCCTCACCCGGGAGGCGGTCGAGCGCAGGAAGGTGCGCTTCCACGCCAAGGCCTGGGCGCTCGGCGCGCTGCGTGCCGCCGAAGCCCGGGGCGCCGACACGTTCGAGCCGCATCTTCACGTGTGGGGCAGACCGTACTTCGTGATCGCCGACTCCGCCGAGCAGGTCGTGCAGGATGTCCTGCGCTATCAGAGCGCCGGACCGGACGACGTGCCCACGCTGGCCCGAGAGATGATCGCCCGCCTCGATCCCGGTCTGGTCGATCTCGTCGAGCCGGACACACAAGGGACACTGCCGGCGGACCACCACCTCGCCATGGAGATCAGCTGGCGGATGCGGGTGCTGCGGCTGGCCGTCGCAGCCGTCCGTTCCGGCACCGAGACGATCCGGGACCCGGATACCGGCAGGGAACACTCCGCCGCGGCGCTCGTCGCGCGGGAGATACCCTTCAGCGTCGTGGAGTACGCGGCGGCGTTGACTCCGGGCTGGATGTCGCGGGGGAAGGTCTGGCCGACGCACCTGTGCCGGCTCGCGGACGTCCCGGCCGGGGGGTTCGGCCTGCCGCAGGCGCTGTTCGCGCCGCTGCGGGAGATGTTCCCGCAACTGTCGTGGATGAACGAGCCCACCATCGTCGAGAACTACATGGTCGGCGGCCTCGTGCCGCCCGGCGACGTCGCCGGCTCGCGCCGCGCCTTCGCCACGCGGTTCGAGGCCATCATGGCAGTGGCGCGGCGTGACGGCTGGGAGCCGACCGCATCCGTCAACCTCACCAAGATCGACGAGGCTTTCGCCCTCGCCGGGCATCTGGGGTACGGCTTCTGCGAGGCGACGGAGATCTACAACGGGATGGCGGGCAGCCTCAACTGACAAAACCTATCCGGGGCCGGGGGTGTGCCGTCCCCGGCGTCCGGCCACCGGCCGACCGGCGAGATAGACGGCAAGAGGCCGGGCCACCGCGGTGATGTCGCGGGTCGGGTCGCCGTCGACCACCAGCAGGTCCGCGTCATAGCCGGGCCGTATGCGCCCCTTGCGGTCGCCCAGGCCGCAGGCGTCGGCGGCGACCGAGGTCGCCGCAGCCAGGACGGACGCCGCCGGCAGACCGGATCTGACGTACTCATCAAGGGTGGCGGGCAGCAGCCCGTGCGGCTTGGCGGGACCGATGCCTCCGTCGGAACCGGCGACCAGGCGCACTCCGCCCCAGTGAAGACGGGCGACGGCTTCCTGCAGGACGGCCTCGGTGATACCGGCGCGCTCAGCCATCGCCACGACCTGCGGCGGGACCACGACACTCGGGTCGGACCCCAGCGTCGCACAAATCATGATCTTGGAGTCGGCGAGTGCGGCGAGCAGCGCGTCGTCGAGCTGGACGCCGGTGGGAGTGAGGCAGGTGCAGTGCTCGATACCGTCGACGCCCGCATCCAGCGCCTGCCGTACCGCGGTGAGCGCGTGGGCGTGCGCGGTGATCGGCAGGCCGAGCGCGTGCGCCTCAGCGACCGCCGCCTTCAGCTCGTCGTCGGTGAACTGCGGGCTCATCGTGTCGGTGCCGGGTGTCAGCACGCCGCCACTCGCCATGATCTTCACGATGTCGGCGCCGCGGTCGGCCCGTTGCCGTACGGCGTCGCGCAGCCCGCTCGCGCCCCGGGCCTCGCCTCCCATCGACCAGCAGTGCCCGCCCACACTGGTGATCGGCGCGCCGGCCGCCACGACAGCCGGCAGCCCTGGTCTGGCCCTCGACCGCCAGGCCGGCACGGCGTCCCGGTGATCGCCCAGGTCACGTACGGTGGTGACGCCCGCAGCCAGGTGCGCACCCAGCGACGCCTCGATGGTGGCGTCCAGCTGCTCTTCCGTGCACTCGGCGAGCCGGTCGAGCGCACCCGGCCCGCCGTCAGCGCACAGGTGCACGTGTGCGTCGATCAGACCGGGCAGCAAAGTGCCGTTCGGCAGGTCCTGCGTCGGCCACCCGTCCGGTACCGCCGAACCGCGCTCCACCCCGGCAACGCGGCCGTCTTTCACCAGCACCACGGTGACTCCGTCGAGCAGTCGCTCTCCGTCGAACACGCTTGCCACCCGAATTGCCGACATATTCACCGAACCACAATAGGCAGGGCGCCAAGAGCGGTGCATGGAGACCGGACAACGGTGGCGGCGATCACATGACTTCGACAGGAATAGGACGACATGCCCATCCGAACCGTGCCGATGGTCTGCCCCTGCTCGGCGTCCCGCACCGGCCACGCCGGCGTTACCTCAGGATCGGATAACGGCGCACCGTTTCGGACCGGCCTCACCACCGGCCGGTTCCCGGCTCGATCCCGGACCGCGGCTCCCCCGCCGGGCGGGTGCGAACGCGCAACAGGTCCCACTGGTACACCGCGTTCGCCAGGTCTGCCCGCCATCCGGCCGGGCATCGTAGATGCAGAGCACCAGACCGCAAGCGACGATCAACGAGAAGAGACGATCACTGTGCTCACCACCCGACCCCTCACCACCCGATTCCTCATCACCGCCACCGTCACGGCCGGGCTGCTGCCCGTACCGGCTCACGCCGCCTCGGCCCCCGCCCCGCCGCGGGAGACGGCGGCACGGCACTCCACGCAGCAGAACGCCCCACCCGCCGTCCCGACCCTCGTCGACGTGCGCGCCACCCACCATCCCGGCCTGGACCGGCTGGTCTTCGAGTTCCGTGGTCCCCTCCCCACCCGGCGCAGCGCCCGCTACGTCACCCGGCTCATCGGCGACCCCTCCGGCATGACCGTGCGCGCCGCCGGAAACGCCCTGCTGCACCTCCGCTTCGCCGACGCCACCGGCCACGACGACAACGGCGAGGTCACCTACGGACCGACCCGGCGCACCTACCCCCTGCCCGGCGTCATCCAGGTCGTCACCACCGGCGACAACGAGGCCGTGCTCTCGGTCGGAGTGGGGCTCGCCAAGCGCACGCCTTACCGGATCTACACCCTCACCCGGCCCAACCGGGTCGTCGTCGACATCGCCACGCCGTACCGGACCGTCAAGGTACGCACCTACTTCCTCAACAGCCGCAACTTCGCCAGCGGACGCACGCCGTACACCACCGCGGTGATCCGGCCGGTGGCCCTTCCGGGCACCGCCTACGGGGCGCTGCAGCGCCTGTTCGCCGGACCGACCCGGGCCGAGTACGCCAGGGGTCTGCGCTTCACCGGCTCCAAAGTCACCGGTTTCAGCAGGCTGACCGTCAAGAACGGCATCGCCCGGGTCCACCTGACCGGACGGTGCACCAGCGGCGGATCCACCTTCACCGTCGCCGACCAGATCACGCCGACGCTCAGACAGTTCCCGTCGGTCCGCTGGGTCAAGATCTACGACGCGGCCGGCCGGACCGAACGACCCGCCGGCCGTTCCGACTCCGTCCCCGAGTGCCTGGAGCCGTGAGCCCCTATGAGCGAGAAGACAGCACCGTGTCGGGCGAGAGCTCGGCGCAGGCGCACACCGACGAGCGGAGAGCGGCCCATCCATCGGTGTGCGCGAAGGACTTCCCGCCCACCGCAGGTGGTTCCGGAGCCCCTCCTGTGGGACGATCAGCGCCGACGCCGGCGTAGGAGAAGGTGAATGGAGTCCTTCAGCCCTACCTCACCGCCCGCCGGCTACCCCCGCGCCTTCGAGCGCACCGCCACACTGGCCGACGGCAGGACGGTCTTCGTCCGCCCCATCGTGCCCGACGACGCCCCCGAGCTGGCCGAAGCCTTCCGCACCGCCGACCCCGACACGTTACGTAGCCGGTTCCTGGGGGGTGCTCCCTCACTGAACACGCGCCTCCTCGCCCACCTGACACAGGTCGACTACATCAACCGGTTCGCCCTGGTCGCCCGCGACGCCACGACCGGCCGTGGCGTCGCGATCACACGATACGAGTCGCCCGGAGGAAAGAGCGCGGAGGCGGCGGTCGCCGTCGACCCCGCCTGGCGCCGGGTCGGGCTGGCCACCGTCCTGGTCGAGATGCTCGCCGAAGCCGCTCTCGACCACGGCATCACCTCCTTCACCGCCTCCTACCTGGCCGACAATCAGCCGGTGGCGGCGCTGCTGGCCGGGGCGGACGCCGGACGGCAGCAGATCAGGCAGGGAATCACCGAATCCTCCGTCACCTTCGACCGGGCCCGGATCGCGGCCAGGCACCCACACGACCCGGACCGACAGGGGCGGACACCTCCGTGACGGCCGTCGGCCGGTGCCCGGCCGGCCTCCCAGGAGGGCGGGCGACGACGGCCCGGCACAAGCCGCGATGCGTGACCTCAGCGGCTGCGGGCAGCCGCCGAGGCCGGGCTGATCATCAGCGAGGAGGAGTCGACGGCCTCGAAGTCGGCGCCTTTGAGCGTGCCCAGCATGCGCAACTGGTCGTTGTCCCAGCGGTTGTCCGGCGTGCCGCTGATGAACCAGCTGGAACCGTTGTCCGCGACGATGACGCCGTAGGTCTTCATCGCCTCCGCGATCACTCTGGCCTGCCGGGGCAGCCTGCTCGTGTCCACGCCCGCCCGCAACCGCAACCGCAGACCCATGGGCGGCAGGGCCGCGTCGGTGCTGCTGGAGGCGAAATGACGCGCGGGCCAGACGTACTTCTTCTGGCTGCGCGGAACCGTCACCCGAATGGCGTGGTCGATCCGGCCCGCCGCGACCTCCTCGTAGCGGACCAGACCGGGCGCGATGGGCAGTCCCGCGGCGTCGGCGGACGTCCATCCGGCCGGGCGAAGCTTGTTCGACCTCAGGTCGAACACCGCGCCGGAGCCCGCACGCCACCCCCTGCCCCGGGGGTGGGCCGCATACAGCTCGTACAGTGTGCAGGAACCGGTATCCACGACCAGGACGTGCCGGTCCCCCTGGCTGGAGGGACCACCTTCGATGCGCGCGTTACGGGGAACGGGGTAGGGCCCTCGATCGCTCTCGTCGCCGTACTCGAACGAGACCGGAACCTTCGCCTGCCCCGCCTTGACGTAGGTGATGGGGATCCCGATCGGCCCGCCCTCCCACAGGCCCGAGCCGAAATCGGCCTTGACCTTCTTGGCCGTGCCGATGCTGGAGACGTATGCCCGGCTGTTGGGATGACGCGGCAGTCCGGAGACGTCGGCATGCCAGAAGCTGTTGGCGGGGGTGTTCGGGCAACCGCCGAGGGGGCCGGCCGAGGGGACAGCCCGCCGGGAGTCGGCGGACACTGCGGATGCCTCAGGCACGGCTGCCAGGACGCCCGTGGTCGTGAGCGACAGGACCACGGCCATCCCGACGGTCGCGATCGGAGCGGATGTCTTCTCTCGCTTCGTCATGACGCTCGACCCTGCCAAGGATGCGAAGGAAGTTCAACCGGTGAGACCGACGTGGAGGAAGGTGCTCGCCGCAGGCCTCTTTTCGATGCTGCTCGGGGAAGTCGTCGGTTCCGCCGTCGTCTCCGGTCCTGTCTGGCAGCCTTCCCCGGACCCGGCCCTTCCTTCTCGCTGTTGTGGGACAGTCCTCGATTTTGATTTTGAACGGACGATCTCCTTTACAATGTAGATTATTACCGCGTTCTCCAGCCGGCCGGATCGCTGGGGGTGCCGGGCCTGGCAGGATACGTCGGTGGCATCACCTCCCTGGCTTGCCCGTGACACCGGAGCCGCCTGGATCTCCCGCCTCGCGGACGAGGCCGTCGCCGAGGCGGGACGGCGTGCGCAGGACGGGCCGGTCGTCTGCGCCTCGCGGCTCACCCCGTCCGGGCCGCTCCACCTCGGTGACCTGCGCGAGGTGATGACCTCGCACCTGGTGGCCGAGGAACTCAGACACCGGGGTCACGACTCCGTGCATGTCCTGTTCTGGTATGACTTCGAGCGGTTCGGCGGGGCCCCTTCCGGGATCGGCGTCCCCGCCGGGACCCGCAGGGCATGGAACGAGCACATCGGCAAGCCGCTGACCTCGGTGCCGTCCCCGCCCTGGAGCGCCTACCTGAACTGGGCGTACTACTTCGAGGAGCCGATGATCGCCGCCCTGGCCGATCTGGGCGTCACGTTCCGCGGGGCCAGCCAGGAACGGCTGTACGCCTCCGGCGCCGTCCGGGAACGGGTCCTTGTCGCCGTGCGTGAGCGCGCCCGGATCGGCGCGGCCCTGGCCCGCCACCGGACGGATCCCGGGGCGGCCGCAACCGGGAGCGGGACGACCTCCGGCGCGGAGGCGGGGAGTCCCGGATACTTCCCCTACCGGCCCTACTGCTCAGCGTGCGACCGCGACCCGACCACGGTCACCTCCTACGATGACGAGACCACCGCGCTGGCCTACACCTGCGCCTGCGGGCACGCCGAGACCGTCCGGCTCGCCGAGCACGGCCGCGGCAGGCTGGCGCATGAGGTCGAGCTGGCCGTGTTCTGGGCCCACGAGGGCGTCGTCTTCGAACCCTCGAGGTTCTCCCCCGCCTCCCCCGGGCCGTCGCTCGCCGCCGCCGGGAGAATCATCAGGGAGGTCTTCAACGGTGAACGGCCCTTAGGGGCGGTGCACGCCCCCGTCTGCGTCTCCGGTATGGCCAGGAAGGACCGCAGCGGCCGCGTGCCGACCCCCGCCGCGGCGCTGGCGGTCATGGACCCACCGCTGCTGCGCCTGCCGTACGTGCGGCACCGGCCGGAGCAGCCCTTCACGATCGCCCTCGGCCGGGAGCTCCAGCGGGCCTACGACGAATGGGACGCCCTCGCCCGTGAGGTCGCCGACGGTACGGCGGAGCCGGCCGAGGCCGTCGCCTACCGCCGCTCGGCCGGCGCCACCGGCCGTCCGCTCCCGGCTCCGCCCCGGCCGCTGCCGTACCACCTGCTCGCCTCGGTCGTGAACATCACCGCCGGCGACGGCGGGCGGATCCTGCGGGTTCTGCATGATCTGAACCCCGGGGACCCGGTGGCCTCCCTCGATGAGCTCTGGCCGCGGCTCGACCGGGCCGCGCACTGGATCGCCGGCCGGATCCCGGCCGGGCACCGTCCCCGGATCCGTGAGACGCCCGCCACCGGACTCCTCTCCTCTCTCGGCGCGGCCGAGCGCGCCTCGCTCCGGCACCTGCTGGACGGGCTGGACGAAAACCGGTCACTCGACGACCTGACCGCCCTGGTGTACGGAGTGCCGAAGCTTCAGGCCGGGTCCACCGCCGACGCCGCCCCCGAACTGAAGGCCGCCCAACGCGCCTTCTTCGCGCTGCTCTACACCCTGCTCCTCGGCTGCGACAGCGGCCCCCGGCTTCCGGCGCTGCTCCTCGCCCTCGGTCCCGACCGCGTACGGCGGCTCCTCGGCGCCTGACGCAGAACTCCGGCGGCCCAGGCTCCCCGGAAAACGGCTCCCCGGAAAACGGCTTGGCGGGAGGGGGCCGGTGAGGGCTACCGTGGAAGACTTTCCATCGAGGGGGCGTTATGGGCGGCTCGGAGCGGAATGCGTGCTCTGTCAGCATTCCAGAGCACCTGGTGTTGTCAGTGGTCGTCGGCTCGCGTGCCTACGGGCTGGAGACCGAGGAGTCCGACGTGGACCGGCGCGGTGTCTTCGCCGCGCCGACCCCGATGTTCTGGCGGCTGGACAAGCCTCCCACCCACATCGAGGGCCCCGCTCCGGAGCAGTTCTCCTGGGAGGTCGAACGGTTCTGCACCCTGGCGCTGGAGGCCAACCCGACGGTCCTGGAATGCCTGTGGTCGCCGATCGTCGAGAGCGTCGCTCCTGCGGGCGAGGAACTGCTGGCCATCCGGCGTTCCTTCCTGTCCACGCGTGCCCGCCGGACATTCACCGGCTACGCCGACGCGCAGTTCCGCCGGCTGGACCCCGGACGGCCGAAGTGGAAGCAGGCCATGCACATGATCAGGCTGCTGATCAGCGGGCTGCACCTGGCGCGGGCGGGCGAGCCCCTGGTGCGCATGGACGAGTACCGCGACCGGCTGCTGGCCGTACGGCGGGGCGAGATGCCGTGGACGCAGGTGGAGCGCTGGCGCGCCGAGCTCTCGGCCGCCTTCGACGACCTCGGCGGCACGGACGCCCTGCCCGAGGCACCCGACCGGCGAACCGTCGACGACTACCTGATCAGCGTGCGGAGGTCCCTGCTGTGACCGTATCCCTGCCGGCCTGGCTGGCCGAGATCCCCGCCGAGCAGCCGTACACCCTGGCCTTCGCCACGGTCAGCGGCGCGCACTTGTACGGCTTCCCGTCCACCGATTCCGACGTGGACCTGCGCGGCGTGCACGTGCTGCCGCTGGAGGAGGTCGTCGGGCTGCGGACCGGGCAGGAGACCGTCATCGGCTCCTGGACACGCCACGGTGTCGAGGTGGACCTCGTCACCCACGACCTGGCCAAGTTCTGCCGCCTGCTGCTGCGCCGCAACGGCTACGTCCTGGAGCAGCTGCTCTCTCCGCTGGTGGTGGCGTCCTCCCCGGTCCACGAGGAGCTGATCGCCGCCGCCCCGGGGTGCGTCACCCGCGGCCACGCCCACCACTACCTGGGCTTCGCCCGGACCCAGTGGCGGCTGTTCGAACGGTCCGGTGAGCTCAAGCCGCTGCTCTACACCTTCCGGGTGCTGCTGACCGGCGTCCACCTGATGCGCACCGGCACGCTCGTCGCCGACCTCACCCGCCTCGGCGGCGGCCCGCCGTACCTGGCGGACCTGGTGGCGGCCAAACGCTCGGCGGAGCACGGCGTACTGCCCGCCGGCGCCCCCGAGCGCCTGCGGTTGGAGCGCGACGTCGCCCGGCTGACGGCCGAGCTGGAGGAGGCGAGGGACTCCTCCCCGCTCCCGGAGACGGCGAACGCGGGTGATCTCCTGCACGACCTCGTCGTCCGCACCCGCCTGGCGGCCCGTGTCGCCTAGCGAGAGCCGGTCGGCGGGAGACCGCAGCGCGAGACCCTGCCGGAGGACCCTGCGGCCTGTCCGCATCCGGCCGGGCACGTCCGCGCAGCCCAGGACGGTGATCACTCATCGTGATCACCCGAAGGAATGGAACGTCCCGGTGAGGTGACGAAGACTGGCCTTCGGGCTGCGATCCGGTCGCCCGGCCGCTCGAGCCCGCGTTCAAACCGGAACCGACCTGGGAGAGGCGAATGGAGACACGGGAAGGACAGCGGGCCATCTGGGCCTCGGGAGACTACCGGACGGTGGGTGCGCAGTTCCTCCTCGCCAGCGAACTGCTCACCGAGGCGCTCGACCTGCGGGCGAACGAACGGCTGCTCGACGTGGCCACCGGGACCGGCAACCTGGCGCTCGCCGCCGCCCGCCGGGCTGCCGCCGTGACCGCCCTCGACCTCGTTCCGGACCTGCTCGGCCACGCGCGGCGCCGGGCCGACGCGGAAGGGCTCGCCGTCGCCTTCCACGAGGGTGACGCCGAGGACCTGCCCTTCCCCGACTCCTCCTTCGACGTGGTGACCTCCGCGTTCGGCGTGATGTTCGCCCGCAACCAGGAACGGGCCGCCGCCGAGCTGATGCGCGTCTGCCGTCCCGGAGGGCGGATCGGCCTGGCGACCTGGACCCCCGAGAGCTACATGGGCCGCATGCTGGAGCTGAACACCCGGTACGTCCCCGTCCCGGAGGGCACGCACCCGCCGACCCGGTGGGGCACCCGGGAAGGGCTGGCGGAGCTGTTCGGCTCCGGGACCGGGATCCACGCCACCCCCCGCACCCTGCGCTGGCGGTTCCCCTCCCCCGCCGAGCACGCCCAGGTCTGGGCGGACGTGTACGGCCCGACCGCGACGACCATGGACGCCCTCGGCGAGGAAGGACGGGCCGCGCTGGTCGGGGACCTGCTGGCGCTGGCCGAGGAGCTCAACACCGACACCACCGGCGCCCTGCTGCTGCCCTTGGACTACCTGGAGGTCGTGATCTCTCTCTAGGTCTCCGGCGGAGATCGCTCCGGGCAGGAGCGCCGGCCCGCTCCCGGTCGTGGCCGCGCGCTCCTCAGGACCGGCGGGTGACGCGCTGGACACCCGGATATCCGTGCTCGGCCATCATGCTGGCGTGCCGGAGGATCTCCTCCGGGCTGGTGGCCTGCGGCATCTGCACGCAAGCGGTCTGGGGCGCGGCCGTACTCCGGCCGACCCGGCAGACCACCGCGGTGAGCCGGACGGTGATGAAGTCGGCGATCTGCGCGCCGAACTCGATGGGTCTTCCGTTGATGGTGATGTCGCCGACGGTGAAGTTCCTGTTGACCGGCACCTCGTAGACGGCCCGGACCGGATATCCGGCGTCGCCGCGCACGTATCTCCAGTAGCCCATGGGGTCGGAGCCGTCGGGTGCGCTCCACCCGTCGGTCGACAGGCCGTCGATGTACAGGCCGACCGGGTCGGCCAGCGAGATGTCGGCCCTCTGCCGGGCGGCGGAGTTCACGACCTGCCCTATGTGGGGGTCGCTGTTGCGTTCGGCGGCGCCGTACTTGCTGCAGTTGATGAGTTCCTCTGCGGTGGTGAGCTCCCTGCCGTCGATGACGCGCCGGATGGTGGCGGCGGCGGCGAGCTCGATCTCGGCGTCGAGGGTGTTCGACTGCTGGATGAGGTGCATGGCGCCGTGAGTGGTGGAGTTGTTCCACTCGTTGCGGGGCCGGTAGCGTCCGTCGGGGCCGAACAGGTCGCTTCTCTGCACGTCCGGGCTGACGTGCCGCCGGTAGAGGTCGACGACGACGTCGGGCCGTGTCTGGGCGAGCACCTCCCAGTACTCCGGCCCTTCGCAGGTGAAGGTGACGCGTGTGATCTTCCCGGCATCGTTGCGGGTGACGCTCCATTCGCAGTATTCGTCCTGCACGTCGCGGCTGGAGTCGGCATGCTCCCAGCGCTTCCTGTCCCCGATGGAATGGAGTTTGACGCGGCGGGGGAAAGCGGTCCACCTGACCGCCACCTCGGCCGCGTCCGGAGCGGTCTCGGTCTTGGTGAGGTTGTAGAACTGCGGGCGCGGGCTGTCGTGCAGCGCCTGGCTCGGATCGGGACCCTTGATCGCGCGGTCGACGCTCTCGGAGATGAGAACGTGCCATGCCTGGCGGCCGATCTCGTCGAGGTCGGTGAGCCGTCCCGGCGGTCCGTACGCGGCGAGCCTGCTGGCGGTAATGGTCATCATGCTCCTCAGGTGGCAGGTGGTCGGGCCACGGCGGCGAATCCGGTGGGCCGGAAGCGGCGGATCCGCGGGCCGTTCAGGGGCGGGTGGCGACCGTGGCGTCCTCGGTCATCCGCAGGCGAGGGGCGTCCTCCGGGATGCCGGTGGCCGGCAAGGTCAGCTCGAACTCGTTGAGCCGCATCATCTTGAAGTCACGCCGTCGCGACTCCGCCAGCCGTACGTAGTCGCCGAACCCGTCGGCGGTGCGGATGCGCGCGCCGGCCTTCTCCAGGTAGGCGCTCAGACGTGATCCGAACTCGGCGCGCCAGCGGTCGTCGGGCAGTGCCCAGCCCGCGGCGAAGCGCCGCTCGGGGCTGCCGGCCGGCGACCTGCCGGCGGCCGTGACGATCGCCTCGGCGATCCGTTCGTCCAGCGCGTCGATCGGCGTCGCCTCGGCGGGAACGTACGTCATCAACCGGGCGCGGTCGGGGCTGAAGACCGGGCTGGGAAAGTCCACCATCAGCGCGCAGGCCGCGAACTTCGCGGAGACCAGACCTTTGCGCACCATCTGGTTGGCGACGTCGTTGTCCTCATAGGCCGCCTCGGGCACCACGAAGGCGAAGAAGGTGTCTCCTTCCTGGGAGAACCCGCTCGTCTTCTCCTCCAGACGGAAGTCGAACATGATCAGGCTGTCGAGGTACAGCGCGCCCGGGACCGAGGGCGGGACCGCGGTGACATCCAGGCCGAGATCGTCGACCAGGGCGTCGGCGTTCAACCAGAAACCCAGAGGCAGCACCAGATCCTGGCCGGGCGAGACGGCCGCGCTCTGGGTGAGGGCACTGGCGAGGTTCACCGACGTTCCGGTGAACAGCTGGCGGAGCAGCTGGTCGGGGCGGCGCAGCACGCCGTCGGCGATGACGGCCTCCAGCCGGGCGCCCGTCCACCGGCTCACCAGCGCCCTGATCATCGGCTCCAGTTCCTCGGCGCCGCGGACCTGCCGGTACAGCGGGTCCGCGCGGAGCGGATCGGAGGGAGCGAGCTGGATCTGGGCCGCCATGGACTGCCAGTTGCCCCAGGGCTGTTTCAGCTCCTTCATCACCACGCTGCCGTTGACGTGGCTGTCGAAACAGCCCTTCCCCCGGGACTCGGGCGCCAGCGCCGCCCACGAGTCGCCCGTCCACACCCAGGCGGGTGTGATGCGCATGTAGTAGTTGAAGACCCGCGCGACCGGATCCCAGGCGATGACCTGCAGGAAACCGTCGGCGGGGTCGCCCGTGGCCGCGGTGCTGATCAGCAGATCAGGAGCGCTGCCGCGTTCGGCGCGTGTCAGGGTGAAGCGCAGGTCACGCCGGAGCTGCGGGGCGTTCTGCGGGGGAATCTGCCCGGCCTCACCGATCATGAAGACCTTCTGTTCCGGAACCGTCCCGCTCCGGTCGATCTCGGCGAGCAGTTCGTGCACCGTCATCGGGAACCGCCCTCGGCGGAAGGTGACGGTGGCCATCGGATCTCCCAGCCGGGCGATCTCCTCGGCGCTCATCGGCCGCGGCTCGGGGTCCACCCCGCTCACGCCGCGGTAGAGCCGTCCCGCCTCCAGGAGCGGCGACCCGGCCTCGTCGCCGGCCGCCTCCGCCGTGAGGCTGCCGGGCAGGTCCCGCTCCCACGCGGTGGCCCGCCGTCGCTGCCGCGCCCTCTCCCACATGCGTGCACTCCCGTAGCGATACTCGCATCACTCTCCGCGACTCTACGGCAGCACCACGTGACGCCCCGCGATCGGGGTGGCCGGTGGGGCATACCGCTTCGGCGGACCGGCCGGTCGACCGGCGTCTCGGGCGGATCCTGCGCACCCGGGCCTCACGCCCGCCCCGACGCGACGGCAGGCCCGCCAGTGCCCGTCCCGGCGGGAGAACGCCGCCTGCCTGAAGCTCGTCTCAGGACGTTTTCCGAGGGACCGCGGCCATCAAGCGTTGCGCGACGGCCCTGGCGCCGTCCGTGCGCACCGTGCCGGCGACGACCCGCGCGCGGGCGGCCGCGTCGGGCCGCAGGACGTGACGGAGCCTCGTCCGGCAGGATCCAGGCGCCGGTCTGGCACACGGTCTGGTCGGCGGGATCGGGCCAGGGTCCCAAGGTCGGGTCGGCGGCCGGCCAGGGCCGGTCGGTGAAGACGTGGCTGCGCACGTCAGGGACCGGGGCCAGGCCGACTGACGCCCGGTGGGAGTTGAGCGCGGCGCCGAACATGTCGTTGAAGCGTTCGGCGTCCCGAGTCCAGAGCTCGCGGTTGTCGGCCGTTGCGGACGCCGGCATCTGCCCCGGCAACGGTGAAAGCGGGGCCAGGACGGAGTGCCTCTGAGCACCGGCCCTGTTCCCCGATTCGATCCTCCGGCCGCACGGCGGGGCAGGGTACGGGCGGACGGGATGCCGGCCGGTTAGTCGGATGATCGCGGATCATCCGGATGCAGCCGCACCGTGAGTGTCGCCATCCCGGCCCCGGCGGTGGAGATCTGCGACACTGGCATCGGCATCACGAGCGATGAGATCGAGCGCGTCTTCGACGACCGCTACCGCACCCCGCCGGCCAGTCTTTTTCTGGCATACGGCATAAGGCCCGTCCTTCGGGGCAGGCAACCGCACACCTGCCATGACCCCCGCAGGTAAAGGAGTGACATCCCATGACGCCCCTGGCCGACCGCGATCCGGCGCTGGCCCTGTCCACCGGTCTGCACGACGACGCCATCATCGTGCGCGCCGCCGGCGAACTCGACCTGGCCACCGCCCCGCTGCTGCGCGCCGAACTCGAGCGCGTCTGGGCACTACCGGAGCTTCCCGTCCTGATCATGGACCTGAGCGAGCTGCGGTTCTGCGACTCCACCGGCTTGAGCGCGTTGATCGCCGCTCTGAAGCGCAGCCGGGCACGCGGCACCCGCCTGATGCTCGCCGGTCTCACCGGGGCCCCGGCCCGGGTCCTGACCATCACCGGCCTGGCAAAGGCATTGGAACTGCACCCCGACATCACTGCCGCGCTACGGGCGGCCACCCGGCCACCGGGCCGCCACGACAGCGACCCCCACGGCAGCGACCCCCACGCCTGCACACCGTAGAACCAGCGCCCGCTCTCCCCACCATAACCGGCGGCGGCGCCCGGCCGGCCGGGTGTGGTCGGCCAGGCGCCTGCACGCCGAGTGAGCGCGGCTTCCCCCTCCGGCAACCCCGCTCACTTCGGATGTTCTACCAGTATTGACGTAATTACGGTAGGTGAATCTTCATCTTCTCCACGCGCAACATCATCATCAGCGGCGGCACGCATCGCCTACCGCGGCCCGCGGTGATTGCGGGTACCGGGCCCCGGGGCTGCTGGGCCGCTCATCGCCTGGAGTGGCCCGATGCGTAGCGTGGCTGGTGAGCGAGGGGACGAACCAGGACATACACAGGGCCCGGCGAGGGGCCGGGTTCGCGGGAGGAGATGAGGCCGGAGGCCTGGGCATCGACCCGCGCCCGGTCGCGCTGACCGGCCTGCTGCGCGAGACCATCGACGACCACCGGGCCGCGGCCAAGCGGCTGACCGTCAGCGCCGAGCTGGCCCCGGGTCTTCACCGTGTGCCTGCCGATCGACCCATCGTCCGGCCGCTGAGGTGACCGGCCCGCGCCTCAGCAGGCGGAGGGAACGAGACCCGTTTCATTGAACTTGGGGCACGGGGTGGGCCGTCAGCACGGCCGTCGGCCGTGCTCAGGGGCGCTTCGGCTCGAAGTGCAAGGCGGTGATCCCGCAGTCGAACGGCCGCGCAGCGACGAGGTGAAGTCGCTGGTAGACGCCACGGTTGGCGAAAACGGGCATTCCGGCGCCGATCGCGGTCGGGTTGACGAACAGGTGGAGCTCGTCGAGCAGCCCTTGGGCGATCAGGCTCGATGCGAGCGTGCCGCCTCCATAGGTGATCATGTCTCCGCCCGGCTGGGCCTTGAGCCGGTTCACGGTCTCGGTCAGATCACCCCCGGCCACGACGGCGTTCTCCCAGGGAGACTCGGCGAGGGTGTCGGAGATCACGACCTTGGGTGTTTTGTTCATCCAGTCGATGGACTCCTGGGACTCGCCTTCAGGCCCGGCCTCCCACGCCGGGATGAATCCCTCGGCGAGCTTGCGGCCCAGCACGATGCAGTCGACCGGTTCGGTGAGCGCCTCGATGTAGGCGTTGATGTCGTCGGTCCACGGGAACGTCATCCAGTCCATCTCGCCGTTCGGGCCGGCCATGTAGCCGTCGACGGTGGTCTGCACCTGGAGCTTGAACGTGCGCATGAGGTGATTCCCTTCGGGATTGCTGTTCCCGGTCGTGTTCGCTTTCGATGTCTCCACAGTGGCGGAGGGCGCTTAAGGTCTCCTTCCGATGAACTTAAGGGTCCGCCGTCCGCCCTTGAGCCCGCCCGGCAGAATGCGCGCCGGAAGCGGAGGGCGCCGGCCACCGCCGCCGGTTTCCAGGCTCCGGCCCGCCCGTACGGCGTCGCGGCACGACGACCACTCCCCCGGCTGCGTTGGGCGTGGTCTCTGTTCCGCGCCCCGCAGGCGGAGGCGGCGCCGTACCTGCTGGGATTCAGCTCACCGGTTGCGTGCGGGCGGCCCAGGCCAGGCGTGGGACCGCTTTGGCCGTGGCCACCCGGACGGCGTTTTCGGGGGTGCGCTCGCGCACGTCCTGAGCGCCGATCGCGAGCACCGCCGGCGGGCTGCCGAGATCATCATAGGCGGTGGCGACAGCCGTGGTGATCGCCGTGCGGGCGTCGGCGAGCACGTCCTTGACCGCGACCTGCGGAGCTTCGAGCGCCACCGACAGGAATCCGAGCAGCGCGGCGAAACGCAACGGCTCCACGGCCGGAGCCGGAGCGTCCCGGCCGATGGCGGGAGCCGGGCGGTCGAGCCAGAAGACGCCGCCGTGCAGGTGGCCCGGGTAGGGGACGGCGCCGGGCCGGCGCAACAGGGTGACGGTGTCGGCGAGCAGTTGGCCGAAGACGGTCAGATCGGTCTGGGGCGGCAGGTCGGTGGTGACCAGCACGGGAATGATCAGGGGGTGGATCATCGCGTCCTCCTCAACGTCGAGGCCCTGATGTTACTGACCGTCACCGACACAAATCAGGGATCCGCACACGGAGCAGGAAGAAGTCAGACCTCGCCGGCGCGGTCAGCCGCGCCGGTGCCGTGGCAGCAGCAGGCTCACCACCGCGATGGCCAGGCCGAGCCCGGCCGCCATGAGGAAGACCAGGTCGTAGCTGGCGGCGAGGGCGGCGGCCGGGGAGCTCCTGCCGGACTCCACCGCGGCTCTGGCGCCGGCGGCCGTCGCGAGCACCGCCAGGCCTACCGACCCGCCTATCTGACTGGCGGTGTTGGCCAGGCCGCCGATGATCCCCGCGTCGCTCCCGGGAACGTCGGCGGTCGCCACGGCCATGAGGGTGGGGAAGGTCAGCCCGATGCCGACCGCGACGAGCAGTGTGGGCCCGAGCACGCTGATGACGTAGCCGCTGTCGGCGTGGGCTTGGGCGAGCCAGCCGAAACCGGCCAGGAAACAGCCGCAGCCGGCCAGCACCAGAGGGCGCACACCGGTTCGCGGCAGCAGGACGGCGGCCGATCGCGCGACCACCACGAACGTCACCGCCGCGGGTGTCTGCCCGAGCCCGGCTCGAAGCGCACTGTAGCCGAGTACGTTCTGCAGGAACAGCGACGTGAAGTACCACATCGCGACGGCGATCCCTCCGAACAGCAGCAGCATGCCGTTGCCGACGGCCACTCTCCGGATTCTGAACAGCCGCAGGGGCATCATCGGCCGGGTGGCGAAACGCGCCTCCACCACGATGAAGGCGACGAGCAGGAGCAGACCCGCCCCGGCCGGCCCGACGACCAGCACGGACGTCCAGCCGTGGTCGGCGCTCTGCATGACCCCGTAGATCAGCGCGGCCAGCCCCGCCGTCCCCGTGACCGCGCCGGTGAGGTCGAGCGACTCCCGCCGGCCGGTTCGCGTGCCGGCCAGCGACATCATGGCCACTACGATCAGCACCGCGCCGATCGGCACGTTGATCAGGAAGACCCACCGCCACGACAGGCCGGTTGTGATGGCACCGCCCGCGACCGCGCCGGCCATCCCGCCCACACCGCCGGAGGCGGACCATGCGCCGAACGCCCGGGCACGCGCGCGCTCCTCGGTGAAGCTGGTGTTGATCACGGCCAGCGTCGCCGGGGCCAGCATGGCCGCTCCCATGCCCTGGGCGAGGCGGGCCGCCACCAGGATCTCCGGAGCGGTTGCCAGGCCGCCGACCAGACTCGATGCGGAGAACAGCAACAGCCCGGCGGCCAGCATCCGGCGGTGGCCGAACAGGTCAGCGGCCCGGCCCCCCAGCAGCATGAAGCCGGCGAAGGTCAGCAGGTAGCCGTTCACCACCCAGGGCAGGCCGGTGGGCGTAAAGCCGAGGTCCCGGTGGATCGAGGGCAGGGCGACGTTGACGATGGACGCGTCCAGGATCACCATGAACTGGCAGGCACACGCCAGGGACAGGACCAACCAGGCAGGACCGGCATGCGACCTGACCCGCTGAGTTGCGGTACTGGTGCTTGTCATGACTTCCTCCTTGCCGACCCGCCGCTCACGCGGTCCGGGAGGTTGTTCCGGCCGTGGTTGCGCGAGCGTTCCCGTCGCCCGCGGCGGCATCGGCGACGCGGCCGCCCCCCAGCAGCCGGATCGCGACCTGGGCCAGCCGCCACCGGGTCGGCGTCCCGAACGCGAACGCGTCGGCCCACGCCAGGTCCTCGAGCGAGGCCTGCGCGGGCGCGTGCACAGTGCCTGTCGCGCTGTAGTAGATGACTGCGACCTTCACGGTCATGTCCGGCTCCTCGATCCCATGTAAGATTAGTTATGCGAATAAATATTATGCGCATAACTAAATTGTCAAGGAGAGCCGATGGACTTCGAGCACGCCGACGCCCTCAACCAGGCCATCCGCCTGCTGAGTCTGCGCCACCGGGCCAGGGCCGCCGCACTGCTGGCCCCGCTCGGCCTGCATCCCGGCCAGGAGGTGCTCCTGCTCGAACTCGCCCGGACCGGTCCGATGATCCAGGCACAGCTCAGCGAGGCGCTCGGCTGCGAGCCGCCCAGCGTCACCCTCATGACCCGCAAGCTCGAAGCCTCCGGCCATATCCGCCGCAGGCCCGCCCCCTCCGACAAGCGCGCCAGCATCGTCGAACTCACCGATAGCGGCAGGGCACTCACCGACCAGGTCAAGCAGCTATGGTGCGCTCTGGCCGAGGAGACCGTGGCCGGCCTGCCCGCCCGGACCGTGGCAGAACTGCCCGGCGTCCTCACGGCCCTGACCGGCAACGTGGATACCAGGCGCCCCGACCACCCCCACGGCCGCCGGCAGGGTCTGGCCGCGGAATCGCGACGGGCCGGGCACACTGCTCAGGGCATGGCGTCGGTCGGCGATTACGAACCGAGCGCGTCGGCGTGGGTCCGCGAGCACGTCGAGCAGATCGTGCGCACCGGCACGACCGACGGCGTCACGATCAATGGCCTGCCCACCGTGCTGATGACCTATCGGGGCGCCAGGACCGGCAAGGTCCGCAAGACACCGCTGATGCGCGTCGAGCACGAAGGGCTCTACGCGGCTGTCGCGTCCAAGGGCGGTGCGCCGACCAACCCGCAGTGGTACGCCAGCCTGCTCGCCGAGCCGGTCATCGAACTTCAGGACGGCGTGGTGACCCGGGCGTACCGGGCGCGCGAGGTGTCCGGGGACGAGAAGGCCCTCTGGTGGCGCCGGGCGGTGGACGCGTACCCCGACTACGCCGACTACCAGCGCAAGACCGACCGCCAGATCCCGGTCTTCGTGCTCGAACCGGTCAGTGGGGGCACACCGGCCGGTGACGGCATCGAGGGCTAGCGTTGCGGGCCGTTGATCCGCGTGCAGTAGCGGGCGGCTGATGCCCTTGGGCGCTGAAGCCGATCCGGAGCGCGTCGGTTCGGTGGTGGCCTCCGGGAGCCGCCGCTCGACCGGCCCACCCCGAGATCCATCGCGGCGCGTGGGCCGAGCGCGACTCCCCCGGCCGGTGTACCTGTCGAACGCTGACCGCATTTCGGGCCTGCTTCCCCTGCTCGGGGGGCAGGGGAAGCAGGCCCGGCCCCGGCCGGGCGACAGCCCGCCGTCGCCGAGGAGTCGATCATGACGCGTCAGAAAAGGAAGAGCCTGGAGGAGCGGATCGCCGACCGCCAGGCACAACGCCCTCCCCTGAAGGAGGACAAGCACTTCGAGCACGGTCCCGCCAAATGGCTGTTCATCGGCGTGCTGGTGTTCATCGTGCTGATCCATCTCGTCGGTCTCGTCATCGTCATGATGACGGATACCTGACGGACCCGGCGGCGGTCCGGCACTCGTACGGAGAACGGTTCGCCGACTCGGTGCGCCGTCCTGCCGCCGCGACGGAGGCAGGACGGATCAGGTGTCGATGCCGGTGCGAATCAGCTTCCACGCCAGTTCGGCGGTCTCGTGCCGGGCGGCGGCCGGCTCCTTGGCGAGGATTCCGGCGATCATGCCCATGGCCAGCATCAGATCATCGGTGGTGACGTCCGCGCGGACGCGGCCGGCTTGCTGAGCCTCGGCGAGCAGGCCCTCCAGCAACCCCGCCACACGGTCCCTGACGCGCAGAACGCGGGCGTCGGCCGGTGACACGCTCACCATGCCGATGAACGCGGTCGAGGCGATCGTCTGCTCGGTCATCAACGCCAGCATGTCGTCGAGGGTGGTGCCGGGCCTGGCGGCCAGCGCTTCCAGCTCCCTGACGCCGTCCTCGAACACGGCCAGCGCGAGGCTGATGCGGTCGGGGAAATGCCGGTAGAGACTGCCCTGGCCGACCCGGGCCACCCGGGTGATCGAGGTGAGCGGCGCCTCGTACCCGTCGCTGGCGAAGACTTCGCGGGCCGCCGCTATCAACGCCGCCCGGTTCTCCGCGGCTGCGCTGGGTCCTCTGTTGACTCGACGTACGACAGGCATAGCAGCTACGGTAGCAACCGGACGATATCGTCCGGTTGTGGCGACGAGCTCTTCCCGTCCCCCGACCCCCTTCCGGGTGGAGGCTGCGCCGATAACCGGACGTAACTGTCCGGTTATCGGGTTCGTCGATGCCGCTCGCCCGTCCGGCCTCCGTTCCGATCGAGAGGGACGCACACGTGACCGACTCCACCTCCGACGAGTACGTCGCACTGATCACCGGAGCGGGCTCCGGGATCGGCCGGGCGATGGCCGTCGCGTTCGCCAAGGCCGGCGCCCACGTGGTGGCGTGCGACATCGACGCCGACAGCGCCGAGCGCACCGCCGCCGACATCGGCGGGGCCGCCATCGCCGTGGCCGCCGACATCTCCGACGAGGCCTCGGTGGCCACACTGGTCGAGACCGCGATCAGCGCGTACGGCCGCATCGACGTGCTGTGCAACAACGCCGGGATCCTGGACAGCATGGCGTTGCCCGCCGATATCCCGATCGAGCTGTGGGAGCGGGTCCTGCGCGTCAACCTGACCGGCACCTTCCTGGTCACCCACGCGGTCCTGCCGTACATGCTCACCCAGGGCCGCGGGGCGATCGTCAACACCGCTTCCGAGGCCGGCATCCGCGGCGGCGCGGCCGGCGCCGCCTACACCGCCTCCAAACACGGCGTCGTCGGCCTGACCCGCAGCGTCGCCTGGGCGTACGCCAAGGACGGCATCCGCTGCAACGCCATCCTGCCCGGCCCCACCCTGACCGGGATCGCCGAATCCGCCGGCTCCTTCGACCCGGCCGGCATCACCCGCCTCGGCCCGGTGATCGCGCTGGGGGAGCGCATGGCCGAGCCCGAGCAGATGGCCGACGTCGCCGTCTTCCTCGCCTCCGAGGCCGCCTCGTTCGTCAACGGCGCCATCGTCCCCGTGGACGGCGGCTGGTCAGCCGCCTGACACCGCCCGCAACCAGCAGACTCCCGTCTGGCCGTCGTCGGCGTGGGGAGCATCGACTTCGGGCGTATCAATCAGAACGGCGTAGACGCGACTTCGATGCATGTGCCGTACATTAATCGGCCCGCAGGCCGCAGGCCGGGGCGAACCGCTCTTCCGGAGATGACGGGACCCGCCGGTCCGGTGGCCTTTCAGGAGGGGACCGCCGCGGCCGCGGGCAGGCGGACGGTGACCAGGGTTCCGCCGCCTTCGCGCGGGCCTGCGGTGATCGTGCCGCCGTGAGCCTCGACGATGGCCTTGGTGATGGCCAGGCCCAGGCCGGTGCCCTTGATCCCGGCTTCCTGGGCGCTGGAAGCGCGGAAGAAGCGGGAGAACAGCTGGCCGTACTGTTCGGAGGGGATGCCGATGCCGGTGTCGGCGACGGCGATGACCGCCGCGTGCTCGCCTGTATCCGCGTCCTCGCCGCTGGAACCTGTGGTGAGGGTGACGGTGCCGCCGTCGGGGGTGTACTTGATCGCGTTCGACAGCAGGTTGTCCAGGACCTGGCGCAGACGCAGCGGGTCGGCGTGCACCGGCGGGTGCAGGTGAGTCTCGATGCCGATGCTCAGGTGTTTGGCCTCGGCGGCGGCGCGGTGGTCGGCGACGGCCTGGCGCACCAGCCGGGTCAGCGACACCGGTCGGGCGTCGACGGTGATGTGTCCCGCGTCCAGGCGGGCCAGGTCGAGCAGATTGTCGGACAGGTGCAGCAGGTGGGCGCTGGTGCGGTCGATGACGTCGGCGAACATGCGCTGGACCCCGGTCAGGCCGGGCGTGTCCAGCAGCATCTCGACATAGCCGCGGATGGCGCCGATGGGGTTGCGCAGCTCGTGGCTGACCAGGGCCACCAGCTCGTCTTTCATGCGGTCGCGTTCTTCGGCCAGCCGATGGCGTTCGGTGACGTCGGTGGAGATGCCGTCGACGAACGCCCGCCCGCCTTCCCTGCGGGGAGTGCCCCGCATCCAGATCCAGCGGGTGACGCCGTCCAGGCCGATGACACGGCATTCGCCCTGCGCCGGCCTTCCGGCGATGAGCTCGGCCCGGAAGCCGTCCCAGACCGCCCGGTCCTCGGGGTGGACCCGTTCGGTGAGCAGCATGCCCACATTGACGCCTTCGGGCGGTTCGACGCCGAGCACCGCAGCGACGTTGGAGCCTTCGAACATCGAGCGAAGCTGCCCGTCGGGGGTGATCTCCGTCGTCCACACGTTGTCGTCGAGCTGGGAGATGACCTGGTCGAAGTGGCGGCGGCTTTCGGCCAGGTCCAAGGCGAGCTCCTCGGCACGGCGCCGTTCCAGGTAGCGGCCGATGTGCGCACAGATGCCGTCCAGCAGGTCGATCAGCTCGTCATCGGCCTGCTGGACGGTGTCGGCGCAGAAGATCAGCACGCCCAGGACCTGCCGGTCGCTGCGCACCGGCAGGGCGATGGCCGCGCGCAGCCCCGCCTGCAGAGCGGCCTGCTTGAGGCGGAAGGATCGTGCGTCGGCCTGCAGATCGCATATCCATTCCGCCTGGCCCCTGTCCCAGACCATGCCCGGTAGTCCCTGTCCCCGCCGGACGACGGCGCTCTGCTCGCCGACGAAGGGCTCCAGGTCCCGGTCGGGCAGGTGCCACGAGCTCGTGCGGGTCATCACCTGCTGCTCATGGGCGACCTGCCAGTATTCGCCGTAGGTCCATCCCAGCGCCTGGGTGACGGCGGCCACCGCGCCGGTGACGGCCTGCTCGCTGCCGGAGGCCTCGGCCAGGGCCCGCGCCACCGCGTGCTGGGCGTCGCGCAGCACCTGGGCGCGGTGCTGGCTCGTGATGTCGCGCACGGCCAGCACCGCGCCCAGGCGCTGCCCGTCGGCAGTGGTGATGGGCCGTGCGTTGACCAGGCAGCGGTGCGCCGCGCCCTCGGGCGGGCAGATCATCAGGTGCTGACCGTCGACGCACTCCCCGGCCAGCGCCCGCGCCAGCGGCACCTGCTCGGGGCGCAGCAGGGTGTGCCCGTCCGGGGTGAACAGGTGGTAGGCCTGCGGCCAGCTCTCCTGGTCTATTCGCGGATCGGGCATCACACGGTACAGCTGGCGCACCATCTGGTTGACCACGGTCGCCCGGCCCTGGTGGTCACAGGCCACCACGCCCACGTCCAGGCTGTCCAGCAGCGCCTGCAGGAAGATGCGCTCGGCCTCCAGCTCCCGCTGGGCCGCGTGCCGGGCGCTGATGTCGTGGACGAACGCGTGCACGACCAGCGCGCCGCGCGCGTCGGTGCCGGTTTGCAGGGCCATCTCGATGGGGAACTCCCGGCCGGCCCGGTCGGTCACGGTCAGCTCCAGGCGGTGACCCGGCAGCACGCTGGGACCGTGCTCGTACAGGACGCGCAGGCCCCGGTCATACCGGTCGCGCAACGCGGCCGGAGCGATCAGATCGATCACGCTGCGGCCGAGGGCTTCCTCCGCGCTCCAGCCGAACAACTGCTCGGTCGCGGCGTTCCATGCCCGCACTCTGCCTACGTCGTCCAGAGAGATGAACGCGTCGTGGGCGTTTTCCAGGATCGCCTGCAGTTCCGGGGCGTCGCCCAGCCGCTCGACTGATCCCATGATCGCGCCTCCCCGCGGCTCCCCGTCGCACCATCGCCCTGCGTAGCCTAATGGCTACGATATGCGCCGCACGCCGACGGGTTGCGTAAGGGGTAGGCCCGCCGGTTTGCCGAGAGGGTTTGCCGAGAGCTCACACCGCGCCCGAAGCGGCGGGCGTGCGTCAGGGACGACGGGGTCCGTCCGCGTCCGCCACGAGCTCGGATTCTCGCGACTCCCGGCCAGGAACTGACCGGGATGTGTTCTAGCGTCGTTCTCAGCCGATGCAGGGAAGGGACGAAGATGAAGATCCTGGTGACGGGGGCGACGGGGATCGTCGGCCGCCATGTGGTGGATCAGCTCCTCCGGGCGGGCGCCGGCGTGCGGGCACTGACCAGGAACCCGGCCGCCGCCGCGCTGCCGCCGTACGTGGAGGTCGTTCAGGGCGATCTCACCGCACCGGCGAGCGTGGCGCCCGCGATGGAGGGTGTGGAGGCGATGTACCTGTTCTCCGTGGAGGAGACCGCACGGGAGATCGTCGCACTGGCGGAGCGGACCGGCGTGAGGCGCATCGTGGTGCTGTCGGCGGCGTCCGTGACCGCCGGCCTGCACGTCAACCCGGTGGAACGGGCGGTTGAGGAGTCCGGGCTCGAGTGGACGCATGTACGGCCGTGCGGGTTCATGGCGAACATGCTGCAGATCTGGACGCCGTCCATCCGGACCGAGCGCGTGGTGCGCTACCCGTTCGCCGACGAACCGATGAACCTGATCCACGAGGCCGACATCGCCGCCGTCGCGGTGGCCGCGCTGCTGCAGGACGGCCACCACGGCAAGGCCTACACGCTGACCGGCCCAGAGCTGATCACCGTCCGCGAACAGGTCCGGGCCATCGGCGCGGCGCTCGGCGAGGAGGTCCGCTACGAGGAGGTCACCCGCGAACGCGCGCGCGAGCTGATGAAGGCGCAGGGCGGCTTCGCCGCCGAGTCGGCCGATCTGATGCTCGGCTTCGTCGAATACGGCGGCGGCGACCCCGAGGGAGGCGGCTACGCCGACCAGGACTGGTCGGCGCTGATGCGCATCTGGCCGGACGTGCAACAGGTCACCGGACGCGCCCCGCGCGACTACGCCACGTGGGCCCGCGACCACGTCGCGGACTTCCGCTGACCGGCGGCGAGATGGCGATCCCCGCGAAACGGCGCGGTCGGGGACACCGTCGCCGGGCCCGGGGCGCGTTTCAGGATGTGACCGGAGACGACGAACCCGCCGTCCGCTACGAGCCGATCGCGCACATCGCCCGCGCCGACGAGCGACCGCGACCGCACCCGGAGGAGCCGGGCCTGAGGCTCATCCTTCGGTGCGGTAGTGGTAACCGCATATTTCACGGAAACCCGTCCGCTCGTACAGCCGGAGAGCCGGGATGTTGCCGCGCTCCACCTGGAGATACATGCGGCCGGCTCCACGCGCGCCGGCCCAGCCGGCCAGCGCGGCGATCACTCCGCGGGCGGCGCCCTTCCCGCGCGCCTCGGGAAGCGTGGCCATGCCGAACAGTCCCGCCCAGCCGGTGTCGGCGACCGCGCGGCCCACCGCGAGGACCTCGTCATCGATCACCGCGCAGGCGTAGGCGCATGGCCGCCCCACCCGGCCGAGCATGTCCCACTCGGAGCGGGAGTCGCCGCCATGGCCGTGCACGGCGTGCCAGACCTCGAACCACGCATGTGTCGGGCGCTCGTCCAAGCGGACCCGCAGCGAGCCCGCGGGCACCTGCCGCAGAACGCGGGCGGTCGACGCCACCTGCAACGACATCGGGCTCCGGCGGTGGTAGCCGCGCTCGGCCAACACCGTGTCGAGCCCTTGCGAGCACGCTCCCGGACTGATCTGGAACCGCGCGGCCGTACCGCGAGCGGCGTAGAACTCCTCCGCCTCGACGACCCTGTCCATCAGTTCGCCCGGCCGGGCGCCACCGTGCGGCAACACCGTTCCCACCCACCAGGAACAGCTGGGGGCGTGGCGCAGCCACCACCCTCCGGCGTCCTTGACATGCTCGGCCGGGAGAGCCCGGGCCGCCCTCTCCTGCAGGCTCCTCACCGTTCCCGAGCCGCCCACGGCAGACGACGCCGACACGCACACCCCTCCAGAACCCGACATCCATCCGACACCTGTAGATCTTGGCGCATCGGGAACCGCTCGTGGGACACGCCCTCTGCCGTACGGCGGAGAGAATGCGGCCGAATGAAGTACGTGCTGATGTTCGTCGAGACTCCCGAGGTCGCCCAGGAACTGGAGGCGATGGGCGAGGCCGAACGGGAGGCGGCGTTCGAGATGGCCGAGCCCTCCCGGCCGAGACCTCGCGGTGAACCGGCTCAGTGTCCGGTGGCGGGCCGGGCCGCGCCCCGGACGAAGAACGACACCGGCGTGCGCACCTCCGGCAGCAGGAAGCGCTCCAGGTCGGTGACGGCGAACCCGGCGCGCCGGATCTCCGCGAGGCTGTCGCGGCCGGTGTGACAGCCACCCGACAGGTGCGGCCAGAGCGTGGCGTCCAGCAGGTCCTGCACTCGCGCCAGGCCGGCGGTGTCGGCGCGCACGTGCTCCAGGAACCGCAACTGCCCCTGCGGGGCCAGCACCCGGCGCATCTCGGTCAGAGCCGCGGGCACATCCGGCAGCGAGCACAACACCAGCGTCACCACCGCGGCGTCGAAAGCGGCGTCGGCGGCCGGCAGGTGCTCGGCCAGGCCATCGACCACCTCGATCGGAACCGGAGCGCTCGCCGCGGCGGCGTGGGCCAGGCGGCGCAGCCGCGGCTCCGGCTCGACGGCCAGCACCCGCGTGACGGCGGGCGGGTAGTGGGCGAAGTTCAGCCCGTTGCCGGCGCCGATCTCGATCACCTTCCCGGACAGGTCCGCCAGCAAGGAGCGGCGGTGCGCGGCCAGGCCGCGATCTTCCATCACGCGGCTGATGCGGGCGTAGCAGCGGGCGAAGATCGGATGGTTCACCGTCGTGCCGGTCATGGCCTCCCTCCTGTCCGAACCACAGTATTTGTATACTGTCGAGTACACAACAGGGAGGGGCCCAGATCGTGACCGCCGGCGACCCTGCCGACACGAAGACTCCCGGCGCGGCACCGGTGCGCCGACTGCGCCGGGCCGAGCGACGCGAGCAGATCCTCGCCTCCGCCACCCGCGCGTTCGCCCGCGCCGGATTCACCGCCACCAGCCTGGACGACATCGCCGCCGAGGCCGCCGTCACCCGCGTCATCCTGTACCGGCACTTCGAGTCCAAGGCCGACCTGTACCGCGCCGTGCTCGACCGGGCCCGCACCCGTCTGGCCGAGACCGCCGGCGCCGGCGACTTCACCGATGCGCCCATCCCGGCGCTGCTGTGCGCGGCCGCCGCCGACCCCGACGCCTTCCGGCTGCTGTTCCGCTACGCCGCCCGCGAGCCGGAGTTCCGCGACCTGACCCGCCCCCTGACCGGCCCCCTGACCGCGGCCTCGGCCGAGATCACCCGCAGGAACCTCGCCCCCTTCGTCCCGGAGGGCCCCTGGGCCGACTGGGCCGCCCGGCTGATCCCCGCCGTGACCGTCGAAGCGGTCATCGCCTGGCTGGACGCCGGCCGGCCCGACCGCGAGACCGCCGCCGAGCGCATCGGCCATGCGGTGCACGGCGTCATCACCGCCGCCCAGCCCCGTTAACGCCCCTGACGCGGCGCACCGCCGGCTTCAGCCCAGCGGGTTGTCCTTGTCCCGCAGGGCGTCCAGGGCGGGCGCGTACATACGGGCCTTGATCGTGCCGAGGGTGGGACCGGCCTTGGCCACCTGGGCCCGGGCGATCTCCACCGCGGTCCGGCGCACCGCGTCCTCCTCCACGGCGTGGTCGACGATGGCGGCGGCGAGGGCGTCCTGGCCGCCGTAGCGCCGGGCGGTGGTCATGGACTCATGCGCGGTCTGCGGCGCAAGCCGGGCCTGGATCAGTGCGGACATCCCCGGCGTGAAAGGGATGTTGATGTCGGCTTCGGGCAGGCACCAGTAGCCGCGATCGGCGCGCATCACGCGGAAGTCGTGGGCCAGGGAGAACATCGCACCGGCCGCGAAGGTGTGCCCCTGCAGGGCCGCCACCGTGACCAGCGGCAGGGACAGCACCCGCGCCAGGAGCTCGTGGACGCTGACGACGTAGTCCTGGTGCCGGTCGGCGTGGGCGAACAGCCAGTCCAGGTCCAGACCGTTGGAGAAGAACTTCCCGGTCGCAGCCGTCACCAGCGCACGGGGCCCGTCCGCCTTCTCCACCTCGTCCAGTGCGACGTTGACCGAGGCGATCCAGTCGGGGTGGAAACGGTTCTCGCCGTCGCCGAGGTCGAGGATGAAGACGTTGTCCTGGCGGTCGAGCGTGGGCATGGCGACTCCTTCATAAGCTACCTGTCGGTAACTTATGGCGGATGGCATGGCGCATGCAAGCGGCCCGCCCGGCGCCCCTTCCACCTCCGCAGGATGTCCCGGCATGCCCGTGCCGGGACATCCCGGCGGGGTGCGGGGCGTTCCCCGCCGAGTTCCGGAGGCGACCGGTCAGGCGCGGATGCTGTTGGCCTCCGTGATGTCGGCGGTCACCCGCATCGCGACATGCGACCGAGCCGGATCGGAGAGCCCGACGACAGCGTGCAGGACGTCGACGACGGCCAGGTGAGCAAGCCGGCTGCTGGAGGCGGCCATCTGGAAACCCAGGTCCGGGCCGCCGGCCACCAGCAGCGCGTCGGCCCGGACGGCCAGCGGCGACGACGAGAAACTGGTGATGGCCACGATCTTCGCCCCCCTGGTCCGGGCGGCGTCGACAGCCGCCAGCGTCTCAGCACTGCGCCCGGTGTGGCTGATCGCCAGGACCGCGTCGTCTTCGCCGAGCAGGCTCGCCCGCAACTGCCTCGTCCGGCCGTCGGCCGGCGCCTCGGCGTGGCAGCCGATCGTGGCGAACCGGTACGCGGCGTCGGTGGCGGGGGCCGCGGAGGTTCCCACACCGACCACCAGGATGTGCGGGGCCGCCGCCAGCAGCCGGACGGCCTGGCCCAGATGGGCGGGATCGAGGGTGGCGCGGACCGAGCGGATGCTGTCGGCGTGGCTGGCGAGCACCGTCGCGCACGCCTCCTCGAGTCCGGTGCCGGCACTGAGCGTGTGCGGCACGCTGTCAGCCGATCGGGCCGACTCCCGCACCAGCGCCAGCTTCAGCCCCTGGAAGCCGCCGAAACCTGCGGCGTGGCACGCCCGGACCACCGTGGAGGGGCTGACGCCCGCACGTTCGGCGACGGCCCCCACCGTGGCGTCCCGCACGAAGCCGGGGTCTTCGATCACGAGGTGCATGACGCGGGCATCGCTGGGCCTCAGTCCGGGGGCGGCCGCCGCGACCACCGCGGCCACCCCGCCGACCGGGTGAGGGTCGCCGACCGATCCACTCGAAGCTTCAGGAATCATATTCCAGATGATATCTTAATTCAGGGAATTTCATTCCAGGAGGGTTGCATGTCTCATATCCCAGATCATCCGCCCACCGGTGTCGACCATGGCGTCCCGGCCGGACCGGTCCATGGGCCGGTGGCCGGTCCCTTCGCCGCCGCACCCGGCACCCCATGAGCGCAGGCGCCCGGCAGCAGCCCGGATGCCCGTCGTGCGGACATCCGGCGGCCACTTCCTGGTCGGCTCATGACAGCTTCGAGGGAACCGTCGACTACCTGCGATGCGCGTGCGGCCAATGGCTGGTCATCGTGGCCGACGCGGTGATCGCAGCCCCAGGATTCCGGCACCGTATCCGGTAAGCGGACGTGCAGCCGTCCGGGAGAGCTCGCCGGACATGCGCCACACCATCCGGCGGAAGGCCGGAGGAGACGGTCGAAGCCGCCATGGCCGAGGGCGGCCGGAAGGTTCAGGCTGCCGGATGTCCATTGAACACGCCTGCAGAAGGTGCTTATAACTCAGGTAGCCAACACGTCGTGGACCTGCGGGCCGCCCGGCCCTTGAACGGCGGCGGAAACGTGAGGAGCGGGCGATGAACCCCGGCGGCCCGAGAACCGATGTCGATCAGGCCCTGCTGGGCCACGCGACCTACCGCAGCCTCGGCGAGCAGAAGCTGTCGGCGGCCGAGGAGCGATTCGAGAAGGGCAGGCGCACCACCGGCATGTGGCTCGCGCCGCTCGTCACGGTGGTCTTCCTGCTGCTGCCCATCTCCATGGACGCCAAGCAGCAGACGCTGGCGGCCGTCCTGCTCGGCGTCATCGTCCTGTGGGTCACCGAACCCGTACCCATCCCCGTCGGCGGTCTCATCGGCGTCGGCATGATCGTTCTGCTCGGGGTGGTCCCGGCCGCGGACGCGCTCGCGCCCTTCGGATCCCCCACCATCTTCACCTTCATCGGAGCGTTCATCCTGGCGCAGGCGATGCTCAAGCACGGCCTGGCGCGCCGCTTCGCCTTCCGGATCCTGTCGCTTCCCGGCGTGGGCCGCTCGACGTCCCGGCTGATCGTCGCCTTCGGCCTCATCACCTGCCTGCTGTCGGCGTTCGTCTCCAACACCGCCACCGTGGCGATGCTCCTGCCCACGGCCCTCGGGATGCTCGCGGTCATCGCCAAGCTCCTGCAGGACCGAGGGCTGGTCGCCGCCGACTTCAACCCGCTGCGGCTGCGGGTCGGTGCCGCCCTCGTCCTGATGCTCGCGTACGGCGCCAGCGTCGGCGGCCTGCTGACCCCCGTGGGCAGCCCGCCCAATCTGATCGGCCGCGGCCTCATCGAGGAGGCCACCGGGCAGCGCATCTCCTTCGCCCAGTGGATGGTCACCGCGCTACCGATATGCGCGCTCATGTTCGTCGCGCTCGCGACCGTGCTGCTCCTGCTCAACCGGCCGGAGATCCGCGCGATCGAGGGCGTCGAGGAGTACGTGCGCTCCGAGCGGGCAGCCCTGGGCAGGCTGTCGCGCGCCGAGAGGAACACCCTCGTCGCCTTCGGCGTCACCGTGTTCCTCTGGATCCTCCCGGGAGTGGTCGCACTGTTCGCCGGCACGGACTCCGCCCTCTACACCACCGTCAGCGGCCGGCTCAACGAGGGCATCGTGGCCGTGCTCGGCGCCTCCCTGCTGTTCCTGCTGCCGACCGACTGGAGCAGGCGCGAGTTCCCTCTCAACTGGAGCGACGCCGCCCGCATCGACTGGGGCACGATCGTGCTGTTCGGAACCGGCATCATCTTCGGTTCCCTGCTCGAGGACACGGGACTGGCCAAGGCCATCGGCTCCTCGGCCGCTTCGGCACTCGGGCTGGGCAGCGTGTTCGCCATCACCGCCTTCGCCGTGGTGCTCGCCGTACTGGTCTCGGAGACCACCAGCAACACGGCCTCCGCCGCCGTCGTGGTCCCGATCATCATCCCGATCGCCGCCGCGGCCGGGGTCAACCCGTTCGTGCCCGCCCTGGCGGCGACGTTCGCGGCGTCGTTCGGTTTCATGCTGCCGGTCTCCACGCCGCAGAACGCCATCGCCTACGGTTCCGGCGTGGTCCCGATCACCACGATGATCCGCTCGGGCGCGAGCTTCGACGTCATAGGCGCCATCCTGATCATCCTGCTCCTGCCGCCGCTGATCGGGCTGACGGGCATCGGCGGGTGAGGTGGCCCTTGCGCGTTCGGCCGTAGAGCGCCGGCGGGCGGACCGGGGTCAGGCGACCTCCGGAGTACGCCGGCCTCCCGGCCGGTCGGTGTCGGCGGAGTCAGCCTGGGCGGAGCGCACGGCCTGCTGGAGGTCGGACCGGACCTCGAACACCTCCAGCAGCCGGGTGAGCTCCAGCAGCCGCCAGGCCCTGCCGCCGACCGGTGCGACCAGCACCAGGCGCCCGGACCGTTCGGCGACGTGCCGGCGGATGGCGAGCAGGACGCCGACGCCGGCCGAGGCCATGAAGGTCACCTGGGTCAGATCGACCACCAGCATCGCCTTGCCGCCGACCAGAGCGTCGTACAGCCTGTCCAGGGCCGCCGGGGCGGTGAGCCCGTCCAGTTCTCCGGAAAGGCGCGAAACCTGAAGGTCGCCCAGCCGCCAGACGTGAGCCTGCAGATGCCGATCAGGGCCGAGTGTCATGCGTCACCCCCTGCCACCCCGTCAGGGGACATTCCTTGGGGCCAGTCTCCTCGATCGGATCGTCCGCGTCTACCGGCTCACATCCTCGAGGAGCCGGATGCGTTCCATACCGTCCGGACGGTATGTTGGGCGGACGCGCCGACGAGCCGGTCGTCCCGGCAGGCTCGACGCACCCGCCGGACGGCGCGCACGAGGAGCCTGATGCCCCCCACTCCGACGCTGTTGATCGCCAACCGGGGCGAGGTCGCCGTCCGCGTCGCACGGGCGGCCGCGGACCTGGGCTGGCGCTCGGTCGCGGTCCACTCCCGAGACGACGCGCGGTCGCTGCACGTCCTGCGCGCCGACGAGGTACGGCCCCTGCCCGGTCAGGGCGCCGCGGCCTATCTCGACATGGGGCAGATGCTGCGTGTCGCCGCCGAGACCGGGGCGACGCACCTGCACCCGGGCTACGGCTTCCTGAGCGAGAACGCCGAATTCGCCCGGCGCTGCGGGGAAGCGGGCATCGTCTTCGTCGGCCCCTCCGCGGCGACGCTGGAGTCCTTCGGCGACAAGGCCGCCGCCCGGGCCCTGGCCGAGAGCGTGGGGATACCCGTCGTCGCGGGCACGAAGGCGGCGACCACGCTGGAGCAGGCCGAGAGGTTCATGGCGTCGATGGACGGCCGCGCCGTGGTCGTCAAGGCCCTGGCAGGCGGAGGCGGGCGCGGCATGCGGGTCGTGCGCGGCAGGGCCGACCTCGAAGCGGCCTACGCCGAGGCCGGCGCGGAAGCGCTGGCCGCCTTCGGCGAGGACGGCCTGTACGTGGAAGCTCTCGTCGAGGACGCCCGCCACATCGAGGTACAGGTTCTCGGGGACGGCCGGCAGGTGGCCCACCTGTGGGAGCGCGACTGCACCGTGCAGCGCCGCCACCAGAAGCTCCTGGAACTCGCCCCCGCCCCGGCTCTGGACCCCGGCCTGCGGGCGCGGCTGATCGACGCGGCCCTCCGCCTGACCGGAGCCGTCCGGTACGAAGGGCTGGGGACCGTCGAATTCCTCCTCGGGCCCGGCGGCGACTTCTTCTTCATCGAGGCCAACCCGCGGCTTCAGGTCGAGCACACCGTCACCGAGGAGCTGACCGGAGTCGATCTCGTGGTCGCCCAGCTGCTCCTGGCACAGGGCGCCACGCTCCGCGAGCTGGGCCTGGAAGACCGGCTCGACCCCGCACTCGAGCCCCCGTCCGGCTGCGCCGTCCAGCTCCGCATCACCATGGAGAACCTCGCACCCGACGGGCGGATGAGCGCCTCGAGCGGGACGCTGCACGCCTTCGAACCACCCGGCGGCCCCGGCCTGCGCGTCGACACCTTCGCCTATACCGGGTTCTCCCCCAGTCCCGGCTACGACACCCTGCTCGCCAAGCTGGTCGTCTCCCGCGCCGACCGCGACCTGCCGACGCTCGTACGGCAGGCGGCACGCGCACTGGCCGAGTTCCACATCGGCGGCGTGGCGACCAACATCACATTGCTGCGCGCCGTACTCGACAGGCCCGAACTCCAGCACGCGCGGGTGACGACGACGTGGCTGGAAACGCACCTGCCCGAGCTGATCGCCGCGGGACGGGACCTGCCGCAGGGCCGCTTCTTCACCGGCCGCGAACCGCACGCCGCCGACGCGGCGCACGCACCGCAGGCCACCGCACCGGCGGGGACCGTGGCGGTCACCGCGCCCACGTCGGGCGTCGTGGCCGCGCTCGAGGTCGAGCCGGGCACACCGGTACGCGCCGGCCGGCTGCTGGCGGTCCTGGAAGCCATGAAGATGCACTTCCCCGTCGAGGCGCCGGTGAGCGGGCAGGTCCGCGAGCTGGCCGTCCGGCTCGGCGACACCGTCTCCGAGGGCCGGCCTCTGCTGTTCCTCCAGCCGCTCGGCGGGCGGCCGCACCCCGGCGACACCGCCGCGGCCGTGCAGGACCCGGACCACATCCGGCCCGCCCTGCACGAGGTGCGGCACCGGTGGGCGCTGACGCGTGACGCCGCCCGCCCGGACGCGGTCGCCGGACGCCACGAGCGGGGCTACCGCACCGCCCGCGAGAACGTGGCCGCGCTTCTGGACGCCGACAGCCTCAACGAGTACGGCGCCTTCGCCGTCGCGGCCCAGCGACGCCGCCGCGGCGAGGAGGACCTGCTGCGGCGCAGCCCCGCCGACGGCCTGATCACCGGTGTCGGCACCGTCAACGCCGACGTGTTCGGCCAGGGGGCGACCTGCGCCGTGGCCGCCTACGACTACACCGTCTTCGCCGGCACGCAGGGGTTCAACAACCACCGCAAGCTGGACCGGCTCATCGACCTGGCCGGACGGTGGAAGTGGCCGCTGGTGCTGCTGGCCGAAGGCGGCGGAGGCCGCCCCGGCGACACCGACGCCCCCTGGGTCTCGGCCCTCGACACCGCCACCTTCGTGCGCTTCGCGGCGCTGAGCGGCCGCGTACCGCTCGTCGGCATCGTCAACGGCCGCTGCTTCGCCGGAAACGCGGCCCTGCTGGGCTGTTGCGACGTCATCATCGCCACCCGCGGCGCCACCCTCGGCATGGGCGGCCCCGCCATGATCGAAGGCGGCGGGCTGGGCGCCTACCTCCCCGAGGAGATCGGCCCGGTGAGCGTGCAGGCGGCCAACGGCGTGTGCGACATCGTGGTGGACGACGAGGACCAGGCGGTCAGGACCGCGCGGAGTTACCTGGCCTACTTCCAGGGCGACCTGACCGAATGGTCCTGCGCCGACCAGCGCGAGCTGCGGCTGTTGCCGCCCGAGGACCGCAAACGCGTCTACGACGTCCGCCGGGTGCTCGGCACGCTCGCCGACACCGGTTCCGTGCTCGAACTGCGGGCGTCCTTCGCCCCCGGCATGATCACCGCGCTGGCGCGTTTCGAAGGACGGGCGTTCGGCGTGCTCGCCAACGATCCCGCCGTGCTCGGCGGGGCGATCACCGCCCAGTGCGCCGACAAGGCGGCCCGCTTCCTCAACCTGTGCGAGGCGCACCGCCTGCCGGTGCTCTCCCTGGTCGACACGCCCGGGTTCATGGTCGGACCCGAGTCGGAGCGCGACGCGGCCGTCCGGCACGTCTCCCGGATGTTCCTGCGGGCGGCCAACCTGACTGTCCCCCTGTTCAGCGTGACCCTGCGCAAGGGATACGGGCTGGGTGCCCAGTCCATGACCGGAGGCGGCTTCCACTCCCCGGCCCTCAACGTCTCCTGGCCCACCGGCGAGTTCGGCGGCATGGGCCTGGAGGGCGCGGTCCGGCTCGCGATGCGCCGCGAGCTGGAGGCCATCGCCGACCCGGACGAACGCGACAAAGCCTTCCAGGACATGGTCGCCGCCGCCTACGAACAGGGCCGGGCCGTCAACGTCGCCGCCCATCTGGAAATCGACGCCGTCATCGACCCGGCCGAGACCCGCGCCTGGCTGGCCCGCGCCCTGCGCGCCGCCCCCGTACCGCCGGGCGGCGGTGGCATGTTCGTCGACGCCTGGTGACCGGTACGGCGGCGGCCGAAAAGCACGTCGAAGGGCACGGCCCGGTCAGAGGAGCCGTGCCGATGCCGGCTCAGCCCGCCATGAGGGTCGCCAGATCGGCGGGCATCGGCATGGGCCGGGTGAGACCGGCGCGGGTGCGACCGGTGTTGCCCTCGGGGTAGCGGCCCAGCGCCGAACCAGGCGCGGCCACCAGGATCCGGATCACCTGGCCGAACGCCTCACGCCGGTCTCGCTGGGTCACGGCCAGGGCGAACATGGCCATGTGGTTGCGCGTGTGCGGCCAGGCCCAGGGTTGGGACAGGATATGGGCCCGTTCCAGATGCCGCCAGCGGGCCACGGGGTCACCGGTGGTCCGGGCGGCGGCCATCTCGGTGGCGTAGGCGGCGCGTACGGCCGCCGGCATGGTGCGACGTCTCACTGCTTCGTCTCCTTGAGCATCTCGCTGACCGTCTCGCTCCGGCAGCAGGCGTCGGCGCAGTCCGGCCCGCATCCGCAGCCGCCCGCCCGGACGTCTCCGGCGGGTGGGGCGCAGTCGTCGCACTGCTCGCCCTTCCACGCCTGGAGTCCTTCGCGGATCGCCACGGCGGCGATCACCAGGGCGGCGATCGGGTCGGCCCACGACCAGCCGAACGCGGCGTTGAGCACCAGGCCGGCCAGCAGCACCGCTGACAGGTAGGCGCACAGCAGCGTCTGGGTGGAGTCCGCCACCACGGTCGCCGAGCCCAGCTCACGGCCGGTGCGGCGTTTGGCTCTCATCAGCAGAGGCATCACCACCACCGAGACCGCCGCCAGGGCGACGCCGGCCGCCGACGGCCCGGCCTCGCCGCCGCCCGACAGCGAACGGACGGCGGCGAGGCCGACCCAGGCGGCCAGCGCGAAGAACGAGACCGCGATCAGGCGCAGCGCCAGGCGTTCGCGGGCCTCGGGCAGGCGGGAGCGGAACTGCCAGATGACCACGGCGGCCGAGGAGACCTCGATGAAGGAGTCCAGGCCGAAGCCCAGCAGGGCCGACGAGGAGGACGCGGCGCCGGCGGCCAGCGCGACGACGCCTTCGAGCAGGTTGTATCCGGCCGTGGCATAGGCCAGGCGCAGACTGCGCCGGTTGAGCGCCGCTCGCCGTTCGGCGGTCAGGGCCGGGGCGCTCACCCGCTCGCCTCTGCCAGGCCGCTCCGGCTCGGCGGGCCGGAGGCCGGGCACAGGGCGACCGCGTGACCCGTCGCGGCCAGCAAGGTCTCCGCGGCGGCCAGCATGTCCATCAGCTCCGGCCGGGTCAGGGCGTAGAACGACTGGCGACCCTCGGTCCGATAGTCGACCAGGCCGCAGTCCCGCAGGCAGGCCAGGTGCTTGGAGACCGTGGACTGCGCCAGGCCGAGCTCGCCGGTCAGGTCCACCACCCGAGCCTCTCCGGCGGCAAGGCGCCGCACGATGCGCAGCCGGGTCTCGTCGGACAGGGAGCGGAACAGCGCCGCCGCCGGTGTGACGCCGGCGGCGATCTCGGCGCCGACGCACCGCCCGCCTTCATTCATCGCCATATAGCGATGATATCCCATTTTAGTGATTTCTGGATGGCTTCGGCCGCCGGTCAGCCGGACCCGGCCGGAGGAACCGGCCGATCGGAGCTCCGGCCACCCGGTGCAGGCAGGAAGGGCACGCGCACCTCCGGGGTATACACACCAAAGATCTGGACAGTGACGGCCTGCGAGGTCACCGGCCCTGACCCCGGGAGCCGACAGCCGGGCACGGCCACGGCGCCGGGCACGCACAACCCGCCACGAACCCGCCCGAGCCCACCCGAGCCCTCCGCCCGCCGTAGCGGGCATCGGGCGAGACCACATCCGCTCCACCCGGTGGGCGGGGAGCCCGGCCGGTGACAACGATCAAGCGAAAGGCGCGATGACGATGGTTCACGTCGAGGTGGTGGAGACCTCCTCCCTGGGCGACCGCAGCTACCTGGCCCACGACGGCCGCGTTGCGCTGGTGGTCGACCCGCAGCGCGACATCGACCGGATCCTGGCCCTGGCCGGACGGCTCGGCGTGCGCATCACGCACGTGGCCGAGACCCACCTGCACAACGACTACGTCTCCGGCGGCCTGGCCCTGGCCAAGGTCGCCGGTGCGGCCTACCTGGTCGCCGGCGCCGATGCCGTCGGCTTCGAGCACACGCCCGCGATCGACGGCGACGAGCTCACCGTCTCCGAGACGATGCGCCTCTCCGTCGTGGCCACCCCGGGACACACCTTCCACCACCTGTCCTACGTCCTGACCGGCCCCGCAGGACCCGAGGGCGTGTTCACCGGCGGCTCGCTGCTGTTCGGCACCACCGGCCGCACCGACCTGCTCGGCCACCAGCACACCCACACCCTGGCCCGTCACCAGCACGCTTCGGCGCGCCGCCTGGCCGACCTGCTGCCCGACGGCGCGCACATCTGGCCCACCCACGGCTTCGGCAGTTTCTGCTCGGCCACCCAGTCCGACGCCCCGGCCTCCACCATCGGCAGAGAGAAGGACGCCAACCCGGCACTGCGGCTGGAGGCCGACGCCTTCGTCACCCAGACGCTGGCCGGGCTGGACGCCTACCCCGCCTACTACGCCCACATGGGCGCACGCAACAGCGCCGGCGCCGATCTGATCGACCTCACCCCCCGTGCAGGCGGCCGACGCCGGACAGCTACGGGAGCGGATCGAGGCCGGCGAATGGGTGGTGGACCTGCGCTCACGCAAAGCCTTCGCCCACCGCCACCTGACCGGCACTCTGAGCTTCGGCCTGGACGGGCCCATGGCGACCTGGCTGGCCTGGACGGCCCCCTGGGGCGCGCCCATCACGCTGCTGGGCGACAGCCCTGAGCAGGTCGCCGCCGCCCAGCGCGAACTGGCGCGCATCGGCATCGACCGCCCCGCCGCCGCCGCGACCGGCACCCCCGAGCAGTGGACCGGCGAAGACGCGGCCCGGCTGGGCGAGCTGACGGTGGCCACGTTCACCGACCTGGCCGCCGCCCGCGCCGGCCGTACCGTCCGTGACCTGCCCGCCCCGGACGTCGTACTGGACGTGCGCATGACAGGCGAGTGGCGCTCCGGGCACCTCGAGGGTGCCACCCACATCCCGCTGCCCGAGCTGCCCGCACGGCTGGCCGAGGTGCCGGACGGGACGGTGTGGGTGCACTGCGGCTCCGGCTACCGGGCCGCCGCCGCCGGCAGCCTGCTGGCCCGGGCCGGACGGACGGTGGTGCACATCGACGACGCCTACGCCGATGCCGGTGACGCCGGCCTGACCATCGCCACCTCTGCCGAGGGGAACTCGTGACCCCTGGCCGTCACACAGGACCACGAGCAGGGCGATGTAAAGAATCAAAGCCACGTGGGCGGCAAGATCGTCGTCACCGTGTGAGACACGGCCACCGGCGGACGTGCCCGCAGGCCGTCGGCGAGCCGTGCGACCGGCCGAAGCCCGGCCGGGACCGGCCACGAGTGATCACGGCGGGGAATCCCCGCGGGCCAGCCAGCGGCCGACCGCCTCGACGTAGCCGCCCGGCGTTTCCAGCGGCAGAAGATGCCCGTACGTCTCGAAGACGCGCTGCTCCCAATCGGGCCGGCGCCCGGCGAGGTCGCCCATCGTGCCTTCACCCACCAGGCCGTCCTGGTCGCCCCAGAGCAGCAGGGCGGGAGCGCTCACCCCGGCGATCGCCCGGTGAAGGGGAGAGCGATCGACGAACAACGCCGACAGGACCGAGGTGAAGGCCGTGACGGCATCACCGAGCCGCCGCGGCTGCGCGCTGCGCAGTTCGGCGGCCAGCAGCGCGGTCATGTCCGGTGACAGCCTCGACGGGTCTCCGCCGATGACGTCGCCGTCGTGCCGGATTCCGGGATCGACGTACATCCTCAGTTTGAGATCGAGCAGCCGCCGACCGGCAAGGCGCAGTACGGCCCGTGCGACGGGCGGCCCGGCAGCCAGCAGCAACCTGCCCGCGGTGCGCCAGAACAGCACCTCGTCGGCGGGTATCGGACCGGGCAGGACCGGGGCCGCGAGCACAAGCCGCCCGACCCGCTCAGGGGCGGAGTCCGCGAACAGCACCGCCACCAGCGCGCCCATGGACCAACCGTGGGTGATGGTGCCCCCGATGCCCAGCCGGGCGGTGAACGCCCGCAGAAAGCGCGCGTTCGGCTCGGCCCCTGCCGCGCGCGGATGGGGCGAGCCGGTGTGCCCGAACAAGGTCCCCGGCAGGTCGGGGGCGATGACCGGCCCCAGTGCGCTCAGCGGCGCGATGAGGTCCAGCCACATCGAGGCGCTGCCCGCCATCGGGTGGACCAGCAGGTGGACGGGTCCGCCGTGGCCGGCATCGGCGCTCAGATAGTGCACGCCGGTCCCGCAGACATCGATCTCCTCGCTGCGGATTCCCGCCCACCGCGGGGACAGCGCACCCCAGTCGGCATGACGCATGCCCGCCTCCTCGGCTCGTCGATGAACAGGGCGTCCCCCGCCGGCGGCCGGTCCCTGCGAACCGGTCGCGCCGACGCCTCCCCCCGGTGTACTTGATCCGCCTCCTGCCGCCAACCAGACTTCAACGACACACCGCCGTGAAGGAAGCGTGACGGAGCCGCTCCGGTTCTCCACCCGCGCCGCCGACGACGAGCTGGACGTACTTCAGGAAGCACGCGGCCGACCGACGGCGGGCGGGTCACGCGTCACGCGACCACAGCAGCAGGCCACCTCCCAGGAGCGCCGCGGCGGCCCAGGCGGCGAGAACACCGAGACCGGCCCACGGGCTGAGGGGCAGGTCCGGAAGGCTCGTGGTCGCCTGGACGGCGAGCCCGGCGTTCATCGGCGAGATCTGCCACAGGCGCCGCTGCCAGTCCGGGTCGGAGCTCGTGAAGGCCATGACCGGGAGGAGATAGAGCAGGCCGAGAATGGCTCCGGCGGCCGCCGCGGGGTTCCTGACGGCGGTGGCGACGCCGAGGCCGAGCAGGGCGATCAGCGTGAGATAGAGGACCGAGCCGGCGGCCGCGCGCAGCGTCGGCCCGTCCGCCAGGGACAGCGGCGAGTACCCATGTGCGAGGGTGAAGCCGCTGCCGGGCAGGACGAGCCGCCCGGCCAGCACGGATCCGAGTACGGCGACGGTGCCCGCGGCCATCGTCACGCCCGTGAGGACGGCCGCCTTGGCCGCGAGGACGGTGGTCCGGCGCGGCATCGCCGCCAGGGTGGTGCGGATCATGCCGCTGCCGTACTCACCGCCGACCGTCAGCACGGCCAGCATGGCGGCGGCCACCTGACCCAGGTGGACGCCGGTGAGGCTGAGCTTGGCCGCGTCGTGGCCGCAGCCCGCACGCGGGCAGCTCACGACGGCGCTTGCCACGGCACTCACCGACACGGTCAGCACGACGAGAGCGAGCAGCAACCGGCCGGTGCCCGACAAGGTGCGCAGTTTCGTCCACTCCGCGTGCAGTTCCCGCCTCATGCGTCCCTCCGGCGCAGCAGGAGGACGGCCAGGCCGAGGGCGAGCACCGCGTAGCCGCACAGCACGGCGGCCCCGGCCCACGGCGCCAGTGGGTAGTAGCCCGCCGCGGGCGCGTAGTGGCCGATCACCTGCGGGTACTCCGGAATGCTCTGCTGGACGGCGAAGCCGGCGGCCGGGGTGACGCGCAGCAGCCACTGCGACAGGCCCTCGGGCACGACGGAGGTGGTCGCGAGGATGTGCGGGAGGACGACCACCGTGACGGCGGTGACGACCGCCGCGACACCGCGCCGGAACAGGGCGCCGAAAGCGAGGGAGATCACGGCGGTGGCGGCGAACAGCGCCGCGGTGCCGATGATGACGCGCAGTTCGGTGAGCGCCGCCACCGGAAGGACGTCGTTGCCTCCTGCGCGCAGGATCCGGACGCCGAGCGGGACCACGATCCCGGCCGCGGCCAGCCCGGCGGCGAAGGCGACCGCGCCGATCACGGCGGCTTTGGCCGCCAGCGCCCGTCCGCGCCGCGGGCTGGCCAGCAGGGTGGTGCGGATCAGGCCTCGCCGGTACTCATCGGTGACGGACGTCACCGCCACGACGATCACCACGATCAGGCCGGTCATCGTACCGGTGAGAGGAAGCTCGATCTTGCTGCCGTCCGCGCGGGGCGCGACGTCGCCGACCCCGGTCACGGTGAACGTACCGCCCGACTCGACGAACCCGCCCGGGTGGTGGGGTGAGCCGTCGAACCCCGTGGTGACCCCCACGTCCTGGCGGTTCCACGCGCCGCCGGGCACCCCGCCCCCCAAACCGACCCGGTCGAAGACCGCGGTGACCTCGGCGAAGCGCACCGCTGCGGAGAGCCCGCCGAGACCGCCCCGCGTCACCGTCAGATCACCTGGGGATGCGGCGAACATCCCGATCCGCACGGTGTCGGGCAGCCTCGCCAGGCGAACCGTGCCGACCACGGCCCAGTTGACGCCGTCGGCGGACTCGTAGCCGGTCAGCGTCTCGCCGGCGCGGGTCAGCCGCAGCCAGCGCGGAGACTTCCCGGACACCTTGCCCGGGCGGCCGGCCGTGTCGTGGGTGAAGTTGTGCTGCATCCGCACCCCGTGCTCGCCGGTGACCATCACCGCCGCGTACGGCGACCCCTGCTCGCCGCTCTCCTTGACGATGACCCCGGCCTTGGCCCACGGCACGACGCCGGGGACGACGTTCCGGACTCCCGGGGTCTCATCGGGGAGGCGGATCCGCCCGGTCATGGAGGTCACGCGGACGGTGATGCTTCCGTCGCCGGTCAGCGGCCGGTACACGAAGTAGAACTTGTCCTCCACCGCCTCACCGCCCGGGCCCGTCGGAAGGGGAGGGCAGGGCGCCTCGACCGGGCCTTTGCTGCACGACGTGTGGCTGCCCGCCGCGAGGAGCACCCCCAGCAGTACGGTGACCAGCACCGCGGCCCCCAAGGCGAGCACCCAGCCGCGGACGGTGCGGAACTTGGTCCACTCCGCCCGCAGCAGGTGGATGAAGCCGTCGCGCCCGGTCCGCAGGGACGAGCGGTACGGCGTGCCGGTGCCGGTGCTCATTGTGCCGCCTCCCGTCCCGCGACGGCCCCCTCGTCGGCGCGGAACTCGACGGCGTCCCTGGTCAGGTCCATGTACGCCTCCTCGAGCGTCGCACGGTGGGCCGCCACCCCGGAGAACGGCACCGCCTCCGCGGTCAGGAGCGCCACGACGCGCTCGGCTGCCGGCCCGGAGACGACGAGCGTGTCGCGGCCGGTGGCGGCCACGGTGGCCCCGGCGGTCGCCAGCGCGGCCATCGCCTCCGGGCGCGCGGTGGTGCGCACCTCGACCCGGCCGCCGGAGGCGGCCGCGATCAGGTCCTCCACGCCGGTGTCGGCGACCACCCTGCCGCGGCCGACCACCACGAGATGGCCGGCGGTGTCCTGCAGCTCGCCCATCAGGTGGCTGGAGACCAGGACGGCGCGGCCCTCGGCGGCCAGCGAGCGCAGCAGGCCGCGCATCCACACGATGCCCTCGGGGTCGAGGCCGTTGAACGGCTCGTCGAGAATGAGCACCGGCGGGTCGCCGAGCAGCGCCGCGGCGACCCCGAGCCGCTGCCGCATGCCCAGGGAGTAGCCGCCCGCCCTGCGCCGGGCCGCCGGACCCAGCCCGACCAGCTCCGCCACCTCGTCGACCCGCCTGGCGGTCAGGCCCTGGGAGTGGGCCAGCCACAGCAGGTGGTCGCGACCGGTACGGCCGGGCTGCAGAGCACCGGCGTCCAGCAGCGCCCCGACGCGGCCCAGGGGGTTGCGCAGGCTCCGGTACGGTCGGCCGCCCACCAGTGCGCTGCCCTCGTCGGCCGCGTCCAGGCCGAGGACGACCCGCATCGTGGTGGACTTGCCCGCGCCGTTGGGGCCGACGAAGCCGGTGACCTGCCCCGGCCGCACGGTGAAGGTCATCCCGTCCAGGGCCAGGATCTTACCGAAGCGCTTGCGCAGCCCGGCGACTTCGATGGTTGCTTCCATGTCACGGCAGACTAGGCAGCGGCGGGGTCCCGGTCGTCACGGGACGGAGCGATCTCGGCCATCGCTGGCGTGGGGGACGGTCCATCCCCCACACGAGGGATGCCGGAATCTCCCCCCGCGGGAACAATGGCTTTTCGTGGAGCGAGCACGTGATCGCCAGGGCGGATGGGCCGGTTGGGCCGGTGGCTGGGGACGGCGGATCGCCGCGACCCCGTACGCGCCCGCCGTGGCGGCCGTCCTGCTGGCGTCGCTGGCCGTGGCCGAGTCGGTCGCGCATGTCTCGGGCGGGGTGACCGTGCCCGCCGGGGACGTGCGAGCGGACCGGAGCACCGCCGACCCGGCGCTCTCGGTGGTGGCCGGCCTGCTCGGCCTGGCCGCCGCGCTGCCCGTCGCGCTCGCTCGGGCGCAGCCGGCCCTGGCCGCCGTCACCGCCTCCGCGGCGGGCCTGCTGTCCCTGGCGGCCTTCCACACCCTGACCGCGGCGGGCGTGGCCGCGCAGCTGATCTGCGGGTACCGGCTCGGCCGCACCGGCTCGCAGCCGCTGGCCGTTCTCCTGGCGGCGCCGTTCGTGGCGGTGGCCCTGGCCGGTACGGCGGCCGGCGGGACGGGGGTTCTCACCCTGCTGGCGGCCTGTCTGGCCCCGGCGGCGGCCCTGGCCGGGATCGCGCGGCGGGCGCACGCCCGGGCGCTGGGCGACAGCGCCGCCCGGCAGGCCATCGCCGACACCCTCATGGAACACACCGCGCGCGGCGAACGCGCGCGCATCGCCCGCGAGTTGCACGACGTCGTCGCCCACCACATCTCCATGGTCTCCGTGCAGGCGGAGACGGCCCGGCTGACCACCCCGGGGATGCCGGCCGCCGGCGCGGAGCGGCTGTCGGCCATCGGCGACACCGCCCGGACGGCGCTGACCGAGATGCGGCGGCTGCTCGGCGTGCTGCGCGAGGACGCGGGCACGGACGCGACGGACCGGCGGCCCCAGCCGAGCCTGCGCCTGGAGGAGCTCAACGAGCTGCTCGACGAGGCGAGAGGCGCCTCCGGGGCGGGCGCCCGCCTCATCTTGAGCGGCTCGCCGGTCGCGCTCGACCCCGGCGTCGAACTGGCGGCCTACCGCATCGTCCAGGAGGCCCTCACCAACGCCCGGCGTCATGCGCCGGGGGCCGCCGTCGATGTGGAGCTGCGTTACACCGGCGATGAGCTGCGGCTGCTCATCCGCGACAACGGGCCCGGCCCGGCCGCGGCGCCGTCCGGCGGACACGGGCCCTCCGACGGGCACGGGCTGTCCGACGGGCACGGGCTGTCCGGCATGCACGAGCGCGCCGCGGCCATCGGCGGTGAGCTGCGCGCCGGTCCGGCCGCCGGCGGCGGCTTCCTCGTCGAGGCCCGCCTGCCGGCCGGGGACGGGGTGCCCGGTTGAGCGCCTCGTCCCCGGCGGTCCGGATCGTCGTCGCCGACGATCATCTGGTGGTCCGCACCGGGTTCGCCGCGCTGCTGGACACCCAGCCGGACTTCGACGTCGTGGCGACCGCCTCCGACGGGGCCGAGGCGGTGCGGGCCTGCCGCGAGCTCTCCCCCGACCTCGTCCTCATGGACGTCCGCATGCCGGGTATGGACGGCATCGAGGCCACCAGGAGGATCGCCGGCTCGCCGGAGGCCGGGCCGCGCGTCCTCATCCTGACGACCTTCGACCTGGACGAGTACGTCTACGACGCGCTCCGCGCCGGGGCCAGCGGGTTCCTGCTCAAAGACGTCACCGCCGAGCGGCTCTTCGACGCGGTACGGGTCATCGCCGCCGGAGAGGCGCTGCTGGCCCCGGCGATAACCCGCCGCCTCATCAGCGAGTTCGCCCTCCTGCGGCCGGAGCCCGACGGCTCCCCCGCGACCGCGCTCGCCGCCCTCACCCCTCGAGAGACACAGGTCCTGCGGCTCATCGCCGAGGGCCTGTCCAATCCGGAGATAGCCGGCAGGCTGACGGTCACGGAGGAGACGGTGAAGACGCACGTCAGCCGCGTGCTGGGCAAGCTCGGCCTGCGAGACAGGACGCAGGCGGTCGTCGCCGCGTACGAGATGGGACTGGTCGTACCGCGCTCCCGGGGGCCGCGGTAACGCCGGATGCGGGGTCCCCTCGGCCTCCGGCCGACCGCGTCTCGGACACCAGCGGCGGGCGTGACGGCGCGCTCAGGCCCGGCTCACCGATCACGTCGACGGCGTACACTCGCAGGTTCTGCGACCAGCCGGCCACTCCCGGCCTCAGCGGCGCCGCCGACGCGGGCGATCCGTCACCGGCCCCGCCCGGCGCGGACCACCGGTCGGCAGGAGATCCTTGCCCCCCGTGCGAGGAGAAGGCCGTGCTGACGTCGGCATCGATCAGGTCGTGCCGGGGTCGGCTACGGGACGGTCACCGGCTGCGGCCGATGAGGGCAGGGCGAGATAGACGCACACGCCTTCGTGTCGTCCCTTTTCCATCCGTGCGGTGCCGCCGTGCATCTCCATGATCTTCTCGACGATGGACAGGCCGATCCCGGTGCCCTCGACGGCCTGCTCCTCGGCCTGCGGGGTGCGGTAGAACTCCTCAAAGACCCGCCGCAGATCCTCCGATTCCACCCCGACGCCGGTGTCGTGGATCTCCACCTCGGGCGGAGGGCCGGCGACGACGACCACGTCGATCGCGCCGCCGCGGGAGGTGAACTTGATCGCGTTGTCCAGGACCTGCAGCAGCGCGTTGCCCAGCTGCTCGGCATCGGCCCACACCTCCACCCGGCCGGGGGCGTGCAGGTTCAGCACCAGGTGCTTGAGCGCGGCGGCCGAGGCGGTCTGCTCGACCGCCCGACCGACGAGGTCGGCCAGGTCGATGCGGGCGGGGGTGAAGGTGGCGGTCTGCGCGTTCAGGCTGGCCATCAGCAGCAGCGCGTTGACCAGGTGCAGCATGCGGTCGCCGTTGCGCTCGATCACTTCGAGGAACCGCTGCTCGGTGGCCTCGTCCAGGCCGCCGTCTTTGACCAGTTCCAAGTAGCTGCGGATCGAGGCCAGCGGGGTGCGCAGCTCGTGGTTGATGTTGCGCAGGAACTGGGTCTTGAGCTTCTCCAGGGCACGCAGCCGCTGGACGACCTCTTCGGCCTGGTGAGCGCGGCCGTGCAGTTCGATCAGGGTGACGGCGTGGGTGGCCAGGGTGTGCAAGGACTGGCGTTGGGCATCGTCGAGCCGGCGTGGGCGGTGATCCATCACGCAGACCGTGCCCAGGGTGTTCCCCTGATCGGTGATCAGCGGGGCGCCCGCATAGAACCGTATGAACGGGGGGCCGGTCACGATCGGGGTGTCGCGGAAACACGGGTCGGCGGCCGCGTCGGGGATCTCCAGCGGTTCGCGTCCGGCCACGGTGTGGTCGCAGAACGGGACCGGCGGGTTCACGCCGGTCAGGTCGGTGCCGGCACGGCCCTTGACGTACTGGCGGTCCTGGGCGACCAGGTTGACCAGCGCGATCGGCGCCTGGCAGACGTGCGCGGCCGAGATGGCGATGGCCTGGAAGTCCGGCTCCAGCAGGCTCTCCAGCGCGTTCAGCTCATCGAGCTCCCGCACCCGTCCGGCCGCGTCGCCCGCGTCGGCCGCCGGCTCCTCGCCCATCGCCGACCTCCCCGTATCGCGGCGTCATCACCCAGATACTCGCAGCTCATCCCTACCCAGCGCTGACCGTCGGGAACAGACGGCCGGTTTCCTGCAGCGGGCCGAGCCGCACACCCGCCGCTCCCGTCCCGGGGCCACCCGCAAGACCCTCCTGAGATCAGCGGCTGACTCAGGCCGCGATCGTCACGCTCTGTCATATTCATTGCAGAACGCGCTACCGCCGACTCCGGCACCCAGCCTCCCTGAAGGCCGAGCAGGGATTCCTCGCCGGATGAAGATCGGCCGGGTATGTACGATGGCCGGACAAGATGATCTAGTAACTATCGATCGGAGATCAGTTGTCTGTGATCAAACGTGGCCTCGGCGCGCTGGCCGTTGTCACCGCCCTGTCGACGACAGGGGTGCTGATGCCGGCCTCTGCTCACGCCGCCCCCGCCAAGGCGTTGGGGTGGGTGAAGGTGAAGTCCTACATCCCTGCCAACGCGGCGAACCTGGCCCGCTGCAAAAAGGACGGGCAGTACTACGCCGATGGCTCCACCGGCTACCAGTGCAAGTACTTCCCCAACACCTATGCCCCGCACCAGGGGAAGTCGCACTATGAGCTGTGGGTAGGCCCGTGACATTCGGCCCCCTGAGCCGACAGCCGGGAAGGTCCCGGCAAGCCGGGACCTTCCCGGCAGATCGCTTCTAGTGGTGTGTGAGATGTCCGGCCACCAGTGGGGCGCGCTAGAGGGTGTCTGAAAAGCTGACGCTCGCGTCGCTGTTCAGCCGCCTGCGGGTGTGCGTTGCTGGGCGTGGGAGGTCCCCATGCCCGACCCCCGACGCCCCTACCCGACCGATCTCACCGACGCCGAATGGGCGCTGCTGGAACCGCTGCTCCCCACCCCGAAAAGCGGTGGCCGCCCGGTACTTCACGCGCGTCGGGAGATCGTGGACGCGATCTCCTACTGGCTGCGGGCCGGCTGCGCCTGGCGGCTGCTGCCGCACGATTTCCCTCCCTGGCAGACGGTCTACCACTACTGGCGGCAATGGCGGATCACTGGCTGGTGGGAGGAGGTCCTGGCCGTGCTGCGCGAGCAGGAAGCCGGTCAGGGACGCGATCCCACACCGAGCGCCGGGGTCATCGACAGTCAGAGCGTGCGCGGTACCGAACGTGGCGGCCTGCACGGCTACGACGGCGCCAAGAAGGTCCTCGGAGTGAAGCGGCATCTGCTGGTCGACACCCTGGGCATCGTGCTGGGCGCCTGCGTAAACCCGGCCAACGCCGGTGATCGAGAGGGCGCGATGGTGGTGCTGTCCCGGTCGATCGATCGCTTTCCGCGGTTCCACCACGTGTGGGCCGACCAGGGCTATCGCGGCGCCCGGTTCATCGATTGGGCGCGGGAGGCGCTCGGGGTGAGGGTGCAGATCGTGGTGCGCCGCGACGGCGGTATGCGCGGTACCTGGGCCAGGAACGACGCACCACCTCGCGAGGTGCCGCGCATCGGGGTGATCCCGCGGCGCTGGGTCGTGGAGCGGACTTTCGCCTGGCTGGGCCACTATCGGCGGCTGTCGCGCGACTACGAGTACCTGATCATGACATCGGAGAACGTCATCTACGCCGCAACCTGCATGCTGCTCCTACACCGCCTCGGAGCATCACGATCATGACTTTTCAGACACCCTCTAGCAGTGCGCCCATCGCCGGGCTCGGCGCCGCTCTTGCGCAGGGACAGGACGCGGGCGGCAAGCGGCAGGGTGATCAGGTTGTGTCCGGCGGGTTCACCGGGAATGTGCTAGGAGCTGTTCGAGGTTCGGATCATGTGGTTGAGGCAAGGAGCTTCAGCCACATGATCAAACCTCGAACAGCTCCTAGTGGGCACGCGACGCCTGCCGTGAGTTCGGCTATCCGCTGACACCGACACGATGCCTGACTAGGGCGAAATGCCCGGACCCTCCGATTTGCCACACTGCTCCTGCTGGCCTACGCCCAGTTCACAACGGCGATGTCAGCGGAAGATCCGATGATCAGCGACGATCCGGTACCGGTCAGGGCCGTGATGGCCTGCTCCACCGGATAGCTGCACAGGAATTGGGAGGCGGCCGGGTACTGGAGGGCGGCCGGGTCCAGGAGCCGGACCTGGTCGTCTTGGGCGATGGCCAGGGCCGAGTGCCCCTCGGGTGTGGTGAGCGCGGCCATGTGTCTGGAGTCGCCAGGGAGCCGGCCCAGGTAGCGTAGATCGGCAACGGCGTCCCAGAGGCGGATCGACCCGTCGGCTTGGCCGGCCGCCAGCAGGGTCCGCTCGTCTGACACCGAGACTGCCGCAAGGCTGTGCACCTGGTCGAGCACGGGAATGCCTGTGACTGGCAGGGCGGTTGCGGGGTCCCACAGCCACAGTGCCCGGTCGCCGCCCTGGGCCGGGGTGCTCTCGCTGCTGGCCAGCAGCGTGCGCCCGCCGGGCATCGAGACGGCGGCCAGGGCCCGTATCGGTCGATCGGCACGAGTGAAGTTGGCGCTGGCGGCCTGACATGTGGCGGGGTCCCGCAGCCGGATGATGCCCGAGTCGTTGCCGGTGGCCAGCAGCGTGCGCCCGTCGGGCAGGGTGACCGGCGCCAGTGCGCGCACGGCGCTGACGCGGGCGGTCGTGGCCACAGCGACCAATTCCCCGGTGAGCGCATCCCAGGAACGCAGGGTGCCGTCGGCGTCGCTGGTGACCAGGACCGTGCGCCTGTCGGGCAGCGGTGCGGCGGCCATCGCGATGATGGCGGCGGAGTGGCCGGTTAGGGCCGGTCCGGCGGGCGCGCCGGTGTGCAGATCCCACAGCCGGACGGTGGCGTCCGAGCCACCGCTGGTGGCGATCAGGGTGCGGCCGTCGGGCAGCGCGATGGGGACCAGCAGCGCGACCGCGCCGACCGGGCCGAGCCGCGGGGGCAGGGGCTGCGCCGCGGCGGAGTTCCACAGCCAGACCGCGCCGCTGCGCATCTGCCCGGCCAACAGCCTGGGGCCGTCCGGCAGCTTCAGTTCGGCGTCGGGATCACCGGGTTGCGGTGTGCCGTGCGGTCCGATGCCCAGACCATCGGCCAGGGTCCAGAACCGCTCACACTCCTCGCAGCGGAAGCTCCCCGCCAGCAGCATCAGCACGCGGGCCCATCCTGGGTGACCCTTGACCGCCACCATCGCGGCCACCAGGCACACCGCCGCCGCGGTGGGGGTGTGGTCGGGCACGCCGGCCGTGGCGACCCGGGCCGCCACGCCGAGAAACGGCGTCCAGTGCGGTCCCAGCATCTGGTTGCGGCGCGCGTGGTCGATCGCGGCGGCCACCGCCGCCCACGGATGATCGCCCGGCCGGGGCGGGTAGGAGCCGGGGAGCCGGGGAGCCGGGAACGGCGGTTCCCCCGGGTCGGGGAACGGGCCGACATCGATCGCCATCCCGCACTCGCGATCGGGACACCGCGGCTCCAGCCCCCACTCGGCGATCTCGCCGCGGTTGAGGAAGGCCCAGATGAGTCCGCCGACCGGGTGGCCGGCCAGGACCAGGCAGGTCAACGCCAGATAGCTGCAGTCAACCTCGGTGGCCCTGGGAGTCTGCAGGAAACTGGCGACTGCCAGCTGCTCGCTCAAGCGCAATGCCGCATCCAGCCCTTCAGCCAGGTCGGCGGGCACCGGCGGACCGTAGGAACCGGTGCGGACGACGGCCGCGATCATCCCGATGTCACTCCAGAAGTCGCCCAGCCGGTCGGGCGGCAAGCCCTCGGCCACTTCCACCACGTGCGGCAAGGCCGCGAACGTCGCGGTGTACACCGTCTGCTGATGCAGGAGGTGCTCCTGCAGCTCGTGCCACGTTGTCCAGCGCTGATCGGGCGAGGAGACGTGGTCGTGGCCGGCTGGGCCGGGACCGTCGTGACAGGCGCGCGGGTACAGATCTCCGGTGGCCCGGAGGGTCTGCAGCAGTCCGACGATCTCGACGCCGGTCACCGAACAGCCTTTCAGCTCCTTCCAGCGGGGACTGTCCAACGGCAGTTTCGCGATCATCGCGCCAGGATATGCGCCAACGCCAGCAGCTCCAGCTAAGCAGTCGGGTGCGGGTCCTCTTGAGAGGTCAGTTGGTCATGGGCTCCGAGCAGAACCGAGTGGTTTCGTTCGTGAGAAGTGACCGCGAATGTTCGCCGTTTTCGACCGCACCAAGGGGGCAGGGGACGCGCCGGTGTTCGCGAGAAGGGACCGCAAAAGGGTGTCTGAAAAGTCATGCGGGACAGCACCACCATTGCGCCCTCTCGATCACCGGCGTTGGCCGGGTTTACGCAGGCGCCCAGCACGATGCCCAGGGTGTCGACCAGCAGATGCCGCTTCACTCCGAGGACCTTCTTGGCGCCGTCGTAGCCGTGCAGGCCGCCACGTTCGGTACCGCGCACGCTCTGACTGTCGATGACCCCGGCGCTCGGTGTGGGATCGCGTCCCTGACCGGCTTCCTGCTCGCGCAGCACGGCCAGGACCTCCTCCCACCAGCCAGTGATCCGCCATTGCCGCCAGTAGTGGTAGACCGTCTGCCAGGGAGGGAAATCGTGCGGCAGCAGCCGCCAGGCGCAGCCGGCCCGCAGCCAGTAGGAGATCGCGTCCACGATCTCCCGACGCGCGTGAAGTACCGGGCGGCCACCGCTTTTCGGGGTGGGGAGCAGCGGTTCCAGCAGCGCCCATTCGGCGTCGGTGAGATCGGTCGGGTAGGGGCGTCGGGGGTCGGGCATGGGGACCTCCCACGCCCAGCAACGCACACCCGCAGGCGGCTGAACAGCGACGCGAGCGTCAGCTTTTCAGACACCCTCTAAATCCGCGTCCACGCATCCCAGAAAACGGACATACCGCCGCGGTGGTGGACGCTCGCTGCCGCGCTCCTCGCTCAGCATCACGGGATGCTCAAGCACCTCTCACACCGGGAAGTCCGCCGGCTTCCACAGCCGCACCGTGCGATCGGTGCTGCCGGTGGCCAACAGGCGGGGAAACCGCACCCCTTCGGGCGCTTCCACAGGCGGGTCCGAACCGTCCTCGCAGCCTCGACAACCCACGGGAAGTTTTGAGCTTCCGGACCGTCCGCGGCCGCGGTCGATGCGCGACTCGCCGCCAAAATGACCCCCATTAGTCCGGCATGGTGTCACACTGATTACTGACAGTGACCAATGGGGGGGAAGTCGAATGCATGACGACGAGGACGCCACGGTGGCCGACACCCGGACACAAGACTGGCGACCGTATGTGACCGGCGCTGCGGCGCTCGTCGCCGCCGCCGTCGTCGTCACCGCGTTCACCATGGAGCCCGGCGCCGTGGAGTCCCGCACGAGCGGCTCCGAAACGTCCACGCGCATCGCCGCGGGAGCGCCTCTCGCCCTCGCCGGGCAGAAGAGACCACACTCCCTCCACGCCCCCCGCCCCGCCATGTCCCCGCCGACCCCGGCGACATCCGTCCGGCCCGGGGACGCCTCATCGCCGGCCGATCCCCAGGAGCGGCACAGTCACCTCGGCGGACCCGAACAGGAGTGGCACAGCGGCCACCAGCGCATCGGCTGGCGGCCGCCGTCACCGGCGACCGGCGGACGGGACCATCGTCGCGACCACCGGTCCGTGTTGTCCGGCATCCCGTCCGGACTCGCGGCACCGCATTCGGTGACGGCTGAGACCCGCATCCCCGAATCCCGCCACCGGGCCGACCAGCACATCCGGTCCCTGCGGCCCGTCCCCGGACTGCGGGGGCCCCGGGACCTCGCGAGGCCCTCCGGCCGGAACAGCGAGACCGCTTCCTGCGGCCGCATCCCCATGACCGACTGGCGCTATCCCCACTGCGGCTCGGTCTGGGGCTCCGGAGGACGCGCCGGCCTGTTCTCCGACTTCCTGCGGTTCATCGAGAAGAAGCAGACCACCGGCTGACCGCGGCCCTCCGCCGGAACCCGGCCTCAGCCCCGCTCGGCCGGCGGCACGTCCGCATCGGCCGGGCCCCGGCCCGCCGGAACCACCGAGCCGGTCGGCGCGTTCCTGCCGGGGCTGCCGTCCGCGGCGGCCCGGCCCCGTCGTCCTCGACGCAGACGACGGGCCCGTCCCGGCCGCAAGGTCGTTCCTGCCCGCGCGGACGGCGACGGACCTCAGCCCGACGGGCTCGGACGGACCAGCCTCATCCGCAGCAGGACCCGTGATCCTCGCCTGTCCTGATCGATGCTCAGCTGGTCGCACAACTGACTCATCAACCACAGTCCGAACCCGCGCGACGCATCCGCGGACGGGCGAACGCGAGCCGCGTCCTCGGGCCTCAGCCTGCCCGCGCTGTCGGCCACCTCCACGGCGAGGAAACCCTCCTCCCGCCAGACCGACACCGTGCCCTGTCCCCCGCCGTGCTCCAGGACGTTGATGGCGGCCTCGTTTGCGGCGATGAGCAGGTCGTCCAGCCGCTCGCCGCTCAGCCCCGCCTGGGCCGCGTGCGAGTGGACGTGCCCTCGCAACAGCGCGAGATCAGAGGTGATCGGCCAGCGTCGCTCGCCGGCGGCGGTCATGGGGAGACCTCCCGTCCTCCGCACCGCAGTCCGCCCATCTCGACGGCTACCGCGACCGGAGAAGGTCGAGGGCGTCGGTGACGGTGGGCAGCACGGTGAAGAAGCGAGCCAGGCCCGTGGTGTGGAAGATCCTGTTGAGCCGGGGCTGCAGATCGGTGAGGGCGACCACTCCGCCCTGCTCGTCGGCGAGCTTGCGCAGAGCAAGGAAGACCCTGATCCCGGTGGAGTCGCAGAAGGTCAGACGCGCCAGATCCACGACGAGGTCACAGCCTCCGGCCGGCAACGCCCGGAGAATGTCCTGCTGCAACTGCTCGGCGTTGGTGTAGTCCAACTCCCCTGCCAGCGTGAGGACCACCCCCCGCTCCAGCGAGACGTCAGGACGGACGGCGACTTCGACCGCGGCGGTCACTCGGAACACCTCCACTTCTCTCGGACCGGCCGCCGACGGCGGCTCGCCACCAATGATCCCACCTGACCGCTACTCACGACTCCCAGAGTGTCACGTTCCGGCAATAAAAGGGACGGGTTGAAGCGGTCATCCGGTGACGGGAGCACGGTCGGTCGCCACCCGCACCGCCAGCCCGCCCAGCACGGTCCCCATAAGGTAGCGCTGCACCCGCGCCCACATCGGCCTGTCGCCCAGGAACGCCGCCACCTGCCCCGCCGACAGCACGAACATCCCGTTGACCGACAACGCGACGACGATCTGCGTGAGCCCCAGCAGCAGGCTCTGCACGGCCACGTTCCCGCGCGACGGATCGACGAACTGGGGGAGCAACGACACGTACAGGATTGCGATCTTGGGATTGAGCAGGTTGGTGACCAGCCCCATGGTGAAAAGCCTGCGCGGCGCGTCCACCGGCAGCCGCCCCGGCGCGAAGACCGGTCCGGCGCCGGGCCGTACCGCCTGCCAGGCCAGCCAGAGCAGGTAGGCCGCCCCGACGAGCTTGAGCGCGGTGTAGGCGGCGGGCACCACCGCGAACACCGCCGCGATCCCGGCGGCCGCGGCCACCAGGTAGACGACGAACCCCGCGGCCACACCGGCCAGCGAGATCAGCCCGGCCCGCCGCCCCTGCGTCACCGACCGCGACACCAGGTAGATCATGTTGGGGCCGGGCGTGAGCACCATGCCGAGCGCCACCGCCGCGATGCCCAGAAACGCGCTGAGAGAGATCATGAACCCATCCTCGGCGCCCGCCTCGGTCCGGGAGAAGAACCAATCCCATCGAGTGGCCTTGGAACGGTCGCTGAAACCAGACCGCCTATCCCCGGCCGAGAGGGTCCACCGGACGCTCGAAGAACGTCTCCAGGGACACGATCGTCTGCGTGCCCGTCACCCCCTCGATCGCGAACAGACGGCGCAGCACCGCCTGCAACTCCTCGGTCGTGCCGGTCCTGACCTTCACCAGGACCGACGCCGAACCGGCCACGACATGCGCCTCCTGGATCTCCGCGACCGCCTCCAGAGCCCGCCGGGTCGAGTCGTCACCCATCCACGCGTCGGAGGTGAGCATCACGAAGGCCAGCACACCCCGTCCGACGGCGGCCGGATCGATCTCGACGGCGGTACGGCGGATGACACCGCGCTCACGCAGCTTGCGCACCCGCTCGTGCGCCGACCCGGCCGACAATCCGACCGCCTGCCCCAGGGCCGCATACGACTGCGTGGCATCGCGCTGCAACTCCGCCAGCAGCGCCCGATCGGTCGCGTCCACCGCCCCGCCTTCCCCTAACCGCCCTGATGCCATATACAGTTCTACTCTAAGGCAAAGAAGCCGAACACAGTTCGTCATGGGGGTTTATATGGCTGACAGCATCAAGACCCACTTCGAGATCCTGGACGATCGGTTCCGCCGCTGCAACGGCGACGAGCGCACCCAGCGGCTCCACACCGGCTGCCGCTGGACCGAAGGTCCCGCCTACTTCCCCGCCGGCCGCTACCTGCTGTTCAGCGACATCCCCAACGAACAGGTCCTGCGCTGGGACGAGACCACCGGCGCCGTCGGCGTCTTCCGCCAGCCCTCCGGCTACGCCAACGGCCACACCGTCGACCGCCAGGGCCGCCTGGTCAGCTGCGAGCAGGGCAACCGCCGCGTCACCCGCACCGAGCACGACGGCTCCGTCACCGTCATCGCCGACAACCTCGAGGGCAAACGCCTCAACAGCCCCAACGACGTCGTCGAGCACTCCGACGGCTCCATCTGGTTCACCGACCCGGACTACGGCATCACCAGCGACTACGAGGGCAACAGGGCCGACAGCGAGATCGGCGCCTGCCATCTCTACCGTGCCGACCCCGCCACCGGGCAGGTGCGGATCGCCGCCGGAGACTTCACCCGCCCCAACGGCCTGGCCTTCTCCGCCGACGAACGTCACCTCTACGTCGTCGACACCCCCGAAAAGCACATCCGCCGCTTCGACGTCCGCGAAGACGCCACCCTCACCGGCGGGGACGTCTTCGCCACCTGCGACGCCGGAGCCTTCGACGGCGTCCGCCTCGACGACGCCGGCCGCCTGTGGGCCGCCGCCCACGACGGCCTGCACTGCTTCGACCCCGACGGCACCCTCATCGGCAAGTTGCGCATCCCCGAAGTCGTCTCCAACCTCACCTTCGGCGGCCCCAAGCGCAACCACCTGTTCATCACCGCGTCCAGCTCCCTGTACGCGCTGCGCGTCAACTTCGCCGCCGCCCGCCGCCCCTGAAACCGCCAAAAGTCCCCCGTCCCCGGCAGCCTCAGACCCGGTCCAACGGCCGGTGCGGAAGAGGCGGCAGCTCCACCCCGATCACGTCGCCCGGCCGCACCTCGCCCCCGGCCACCACCACGCCCATGACCCCCGCCCTGCGGACCAGCCGCCCGGTCTCGTCCCGGCCCACCACCCGCTTCAGCAGACCCGGCTGGAAGCCGTCGATCTGCAGGCACGGGTTCCGCAGGCCCGTCACCTCCACCACGGCCTCGGCGCCCAGCCGCAACAACGCGCCGACCGGCAGTGCCGGCAGATCCACACCCCGGGTGGTCACGTTCTCCCCCATCTCGCCGGCGGCCACCCGGAATCCCTCCGCCTCCAGTTCGTCGTGGAGCTCGGCCTGCAGCAGGTGGACCTGCCGCAGGTTGGGCCGGGTGGGATCCTGCGCCACCCGGGACCGGTGTTTCACCGTCACCCCGAGGTGCGCGTCACCCTCCACTCCAAGCCCCGCCAGCAGCCGGATGGCCGGCTCGTTGTACTTGCTGAAGGTGTGGCCGCCACTGCGGCTCACCGCCGTCACCGTCGCTCCCACTGCGGAACCGCCTTCTCTTGTCGTCGGAGGTCGGCATCCTACGAGGTTGTTCTGAAACAGACAGCTTCCTTTACGATGTAGATCACAAGATGAAGGTAAGATCGGCGGAATGAGCGTGCCGGCCGTACCCGACGAAGCGCCGCGCCCCGCCGTCGAGCCGGCGCGCGATCCTTACCGGGTCTACCTCGACTCCCTCACCAGCCCTGAGTCCCGCCGCGCCATGCGCGGCTGCCTGGACCGCCTGGCGGCGCTCATCTCCGACGGCCAGGCGCCCTCCGGAGCCGGCCAGCCCTGGCACCTGCTGCGTTACGAGCACACCGTGCGCCTGCGCGCCCTCATGGCCGAGCGCGGCTGGTCCCCCGCCTACGTCAACAAGCATCTGGTCGCGCTGCGCCGGGTGCTGCGCGAGGCCTGGCGGCTGGGCCAGATGACGGCCGAGGACTACCAGCGGGCCGCCGACCTGCCGACACTGGAACACACCCGCCTGCCCACCGGCCAGCACGTTCCCGCAGAGGTCGTGGGCGCAGCCCTGGCCGCCTGCGACGGCGACGACTCTCCCGCCGGGACCCGCGACGCCGCGCTGCTCGCGGTGCTCTACTCCACCGGTTGCCGGCGGGCCGAGATCGCCGGGCTGACCCTTGCCGACTACGACCCCGGCTCACGCTCCCTGCGGGTGCGCGGCAAGCGAGACAAGGAACGCATGGTCTACCTCACCACCCAGGCCGTCGGCCGGCTGGAGCGGTGGCTGGCCGTACGCGGCCGGCGGACCGGGGCCCTGTTCTGCCCCATCGGCAGGCACGGATCGCTGCGGGTGCGCGACGGCGGGCCCGCGGCCATGACGGGGCAGGCGGTCGCCGACATCCTGACCCGGCGCCTGGCCCAGGCCGGAGCCATGCCGCGCACCCCCCACGACTTCCGGCGCACCTTCATCGGAGAGCTCCTGGACGCGGGCGTGGACCTGGCCACCGCACAGGCGCTCGTCGGCCACTCCTCCCCCGCCACCACCGCACGCTACGACCGCCGCCCCGAACGACGCCGCCGCGAGGCCGTCGACAGGATCGCCCTCCCGCCGCCCCGACCCCTGTGAGCGCGGAGGCGGCGACACGGCGGGCGGACCGGGCTCACTCCTCGATCGCTCCGCCCACCGCCCGCAGATGGTCGCGGAAGGTCAGGGACGGCGTTCGCCGCCGCTGGGCGAGGTAGGTGTCGAACCGCACCTGGTCGCGCAGGGAGACACCGGCACGGATCCGTTCGGCTTGCCGCCGCTCGGTGTCGCGGATCGTCTCCGCAAGCGCGAAGAGACTCTCCGCGTGGGCGGCCGGCACGAAGAGCACCCCGTCGTCGTCGCCCAGGGCCAGGTCCTGCGGGCCTACGGTCCACTCCCCCACGCTGGCGGCCTCCAGCGCGTCGCCGGGGCGTGCGTCAAGGCGTTGCGGACCGGTGGGCAGCGCGCCCAGGCTGAAAACAGGCAGCCCGATCTCTCGTATGTCAGCCGTGTCGCGGTGCAGTCCCCACACCACGACTCCCTGCAATCCGGCGGTCCGAGCCTCCAGCACCACGAGATCCCCGACGCAGCTCTCATCGAGCCGCCCGCCGTTGTCGGCCACCAGGACGTCGCCCGGCGCGGCCCTTTCGAACGCCTCCAGGAAGACGTCGACACTGCCGGCGTGCCGAGCCGGAGACACACGCCCGGCCAGGCGGCTGCCGGGCACCACGGCACGCATGGGCGCCGGAGCGCAGCGCACCGGGATCCGGGCGCGGATGCACGCGTCCGCCAGATGCGCGGTGGTCAGCGCAGCGAACCGCTGCCGGAGTTCTCGGTGGTCCATGGGATGTCCTCTCATGGCTCTCTTCACGGCTCGCTGCGTCCGGTTCTCCGCGTCGCCGCCCTGAAGGGCACGGTATCCCGGACACCCGGGGGGAGCGGAACACCCCAAAGCGCCGCAGAACGTCCGAGCGAGCAGGTCCGCAGGCATGCCGAACGGCCTCGCGGCGTCCTACCGGCCACACCGGTAACCGGGAAGTGGAATAACTACTCCCCAACGTCCGTTAGAGTCATCGTGCCGATGTGGTTTGTGTCCCCCGGGCCGCAAATTACCGCCTTCACGGAATACCGTTCGGCTGGAGCCGTGTTGTGCCTCTCGCCGAGGAGGCGACCGCCACATCGGCACTAACGTTCCGCCCCGCGAGGCCTCGTGCCTGGCGGGGCGTTTCGTTTGCCCCGCTTCCCGTTCCTCCCCCGGCCCCCATGGCACCTCCCGCCCCGCTCCTCGTCGGCCGCGCCGCACCCCTCCGGTTTTTTAGAGGAGGCCTACAAACAGCCGGGCCTCGCTTGTGCGGATGCCCACACCCGCCGGTCGCCGGGGCACCACCTAGTGTGGTGACCCCATCCCGTGAGGAGAGCCCGTGCTCTATCGCCTGACCAAGATCGTCAGCGCCCCCTTCCTGCACCTGCTGTGGCCGACCGAGGTCACCGGGGCTGAGCACGTACCCGCCTCCGGACCGGCCATCCTGGCCTCCAACCATCTCTCGGTCCTCGACTCGACGTTCCTGCCACTGGTGCTCACCCGCCAGGTGCGCTTCGTCGCCAAGGCCGAATACTTCACCGGCAATCCCGTCACCGCGGCGTGGATGCGGGCCACCGGTCAGATCCCCATCGACCGGCAGAGTCCCACCGCCGCCCAGGACATGCTCGACGCCGCCGCGGGGGTGCTCAAGGAAGGCGGCCTGTTCGGCATCTACCCCGAAGGCACCCGCTCGCCCGACGGCCGTCTCTACCGGGGCAAGGTGGGGGTCGCCTGGCTCGCCCTGGCCACCGGGGCGCCGGTGGTCCCGGTGGCCATGTCCGGCACCGACAAGGTGCTGCCCATCGGCGCCTCGACCCCGAAGCTGGGCCGGGTGGGAGTGCGGATCGGCGAGCCGATGACGTTCACCGGATCACAGACCAGCGCCCGGGACCGGCGCCAGGTGACCGACGAGATCATGGCGGCGATCCACGGACTCTCCGGCCAGGAGTACGTACCGCGCTACGCACCGGCACGCACGCAGCCCTCCTGATCGTTTTCCGGCATATGTCCGATTGTCCACGCTAGGGTGGGTCAGCCGGTTCCCGTCACGGCGGGAACCGGCCGGACGCACACGAGCGGGGGGTGTACGGGGTGCCGAGCGGCAGGACGATCGCGATCGCGTCGGTCAGCGTCGCGCTGGTGGCGGGGGCCGCCGGCGGCGGCGCGTGGTGGTATCTGCACACCCGGGGCACCCCGCAGGAGACCGCTCAGCGCTTCGCTCAGGCCTGGCAGCGCGGCGACCTGGCCGCCATGCGCGCCGAGCTGGGCGCCCCCGCCCCCGGCTTCGACCAGACCTACCAGGACATGCGCAAGGGCTGGGCGGTCGACAGCACCGCGGTACGGCTCGACGCGGTGCGCGAGACCGGCGACGACACCGCCCAGGCCGCCTACACCGCCACGCTGAAACTGCGCGACATCGGCGAGTGGAGCTACTCCGGGACCGTCGACCTGGCGGTCGTCGACCGGCACTGGCGGGTCAAGTGGTCGCCCCGTGCCGCCCACCCCGATCTCTCCGCGGGCTCCTCCTTCGCGCTGAAGACCAAGTGGCCGCAGCGCGCGGCGATCACCGCCGCCGGAGGCGAACGCATCGACGGCGGCGACGTGAGCGGCTCGATCCAGCAACTGGTGGGGTTCCTGGACAAGGCCACGGCCAAGGACGTCAAGAAGCTGGGCTCCTCCTACCAGGTGGGCGACGCGATCGGGCGCGGCGGCATGCAGGAGAGGTTCCAGCAGCGCCTGGCCGGCGTCCCCGCCACCGAGATCCAGCTCGTCGGTGCCGACAAGAAGACCGCCAAGGTCCTCGGCAAGATCGACGGCGAGGACGGGGAGCCGCTCGAGACCACCCTCGACCTGCGGGTCCACCAGGCCGCGGTCAGCGCCGTGCGCGATCTGGAGAAGACCACCTCGATGGTCGTGATCAAGCCTTCCACCGGCGAGATCCTGTCGGTGGTCAACAACAGGGGCGGCTTCAACCGTGCCCTGGACGGCAACTACCCGCCCGGCTCCACCTTCAAGGCGATCACCGCGGTCGGCCTGCTGGAGGCCGGCGTGGACCCCGGCGAGCAGGTCACCTGCCCCAAGGACGTCAACATCGGCGGCCTGCCGATCCGCAACTCCAATCACGCCGCCTACGGCTCGGTCACCTTCTCCGACTCCTTCGCCCACTCCTGCAACACCACCTTCGCCCCGCTGGCCAAGGAGCGGCTGGGTGCCGACGAGCTGGTGCGGACCGCGGAGCTGTTCGGCTTCAACAAGCGGCTCGACATCGGCGTCCCGGTGGCGAAGGGGAGCTTCCCCCGGGCCGAGAGCGACGCCGAACTGGCGGCCGAGTCCTTCGGCCAGGGGCGGATCACCGCCAGCCCGCTGCTGATGGCCTCGGTCGCCGCCGCGCTCGCCGACGGCACCTGGCGCCCGCCGACCCTGGTCCCCTCCGTCGAGCAGAAGCTGGAGCCGCAGGCCCTGCCCGACGGCGTCGTGGCCAAGATGCGCCCGATGATGTCCGCGGTGGTCACCAGGGGCACCGCCAAGGACGCGGGCCTGCCACCGGGAACCCGGGGCAAGACCGGAACCGCGGAGTACGGCCCGGCAGGCGACCTGAAGACTCATGCCTGGTTCATCGGCTTCCGCGGCGACCTGGCCTTCGCGGTGATCGTCGAGGAGGGCGCGGGCGGCGGTTCCGACGCCGCCCCGGTGGCCGCCGCGTTCCTCCGCACCCTGGACTGAGGGGCGCCGGTCCGGGGGCGGGGCGGCATCCGTGCCGGGACCGCCCGGATGCGCGTGCCTATCCGGGCGGGTGGGCGAGGACGAGAACCATGGCGTCCATGAGGCGCTGCCAATCGCGTTCGGCCAGGTCGTCGCGTCCGAGACTGCGGGCGACCGCCGCCAGGGCGTCCACCAGCCGGGCCCGGACCCGGTGCGGGTCCTCCCCGAGCGACGCGGCCAGCCTGCCGGACTCCTGACGGAAGCCACGGGTCTGGGTGAAGCGCAGGAGCGAAGGCGGCGGGGCCGGTTCCCCGGCGGCCCAGGCGCACACACCCGCCGTCGTGGGCACCGGATCCCTGCTCACCAGCGCGAACGCCTTGAGCGCCTTCACCTCCGGTCTCATCGGGCTGGGCGCGGCGCCGCTCGACGGGCTGCTGTTCACCGGGCGAGTCGGCCGGCCTGCCCGTCGCCCTCAACGCGGCCTGCGCGCTCACCCTCGGGGCCGCCGTCCTCACCTTCCGCCCGGTCCCCCGGGCCGACGGCGATCCCGGACCGGCGCCGGATGACGCCGCGGCTCCATGCGGCCCGGGGAGCGCCGAGCCCGCTCAGGCCGGAAGAAGACCGCGGGTCACAGGGGGAGCGCCGCGGCGTCGTGACGCAGGACCATGATGAGCAGGGTTGCGATGAGGGTGGCGATGAGCAACCAACTGATCATGATGATGACGGTGGAGCGCCGGAGGCGTCCGCGCGACCGGCTCCCCTCCTTGCCGGGCTCCCGTCCGCGGCGGCCGTTCTCCCTGCGCTGGACGCGCTCGTTGAACGACTCCAACCGCGCGGCCAGCCGCGGGTCCTCGTCGATGAGGTGACGTTCGATCTGCAGCAGCATTCGCTCCTCGTCTTGCGACCAGGCCATGCCGCACCTCCCCGGGACGCAAGGCGTGTGCCGACGTTCTGCCCAATCATGAAGATCATTATCCGTTCCGAGGGCTGCGATTTACCTCTTCTTTTCCTTCCGGCCGCCCGCCCGGGAAGGCCCGCTTCTCCCCTCGCAGCCGACGGGTGATTGATGCCCGCAAAGGGTATTAACGGCCTCGATGTGTCGATCAGACGCATCGCCGTACGAATCTCAACGGGGGAAACCGTGGCAGAGAAGAAGAAACCCGCCAAGGCCTCAGGCAAGCAGAAGAAGGCCGCGATCAAGGCCACCCGCCAGGCCAAGCAGGCCAAGCAGCAGGCCAGGCGCCCCGAGAGCGCCGAGTGACACCGCGGCGGCGCCCGCCGGCCCCGGGGACCGCGCCCGGCTGCGACAGACCCCGCCGGCAGGGCGCCGCCGCACCCGCGCCGTCCCCGTCCGCCGCCGAGGAGAGATCACGATCAGGCGGCCGTTAACGTCCCGGCCTCCCCGATCACGGAGTGACACGATGTCCGCCTATGTGCGATTCCCGACGATCTTCGGTGACGTGGTCGTCTTCGCCGCCGAAGACGACCTGTGGATGCTGCCCGCCGCCGGCGGGCGGGCCTTCCGCCTCACCGCCGGGGTGGCCGAGGCGGGTTACCCCCGCTTCTCCCCCCGGGGCGACCAGCTCGCCTTCGCCGGCCGCGAGGAAGGGCCGGAGGAGGTCTACGTGATGCCCGCCGACGGCGGCTCCGCCCGGCGCATCACCTACCACGGCGTCAGTTCCACCGTCACCTGCTGGGACTCCGACGGGGCGATCATCTACGCCAGCGACGAGTGCCAGCCCTTCGACGGCCAGAAGTGGCTGCACCGGGTGCTCCCGCACGGCGTGCCCGAGCGCCTGCCGTACGGCCCCGCCAACTCCATCTCCTACGGCCCGCAGATCGTGCTCGGCCGCAACACCGCCGACCCCGCCCGCTGGAAACGCTACCGCGGCGGCACCGTGGGCGACCTGTGGATCGGCACGGGGACGGGCACAGCGGACTTCCGGCGGCTGATCGCGCTACCCGGCAACCTGGCCTCGCCCTGCTGGATCGGTGACCGCGTCTACTTCATCTCCGACCACGAGGGCATCGGCAACGTCTACTCCTGCACGGCCGACGGCACCGGCCTGCGCCGCCACACCGACCACCAGGACTACTACGCCCGCAACCTGTCCGGTGACGGCCGCAGGCTGGTCTACCACGCCGGAGGCGAGCTCTACCTCATCGAGGACGGGCAGTCCCACCACGTCGGCGTCAACCTGCGCAGCTCCCGCACCCAGCGCAACCGCCGCTTCGCCCCGGCCGCGGACTTCCTCGACAGCGCCACGCTCAGCCCCGACGGCAGCGGCGTGGCGATCACCACCCGGGGCAAGGCCTTCTCCTTCGCCGCCTGGGAGGGCCCGATCCACCAGCACGGCGCCGCCTACGGCGTCCGCTACCGCCTGCTGACCTGGCTCAACGACGGGGCACGGCTGATCACCGCCGCCAGCGACGACGGCGACCGCGAACTCCTGACCGTGATCACCGCCGACGGGAGCGACGACCCCCTCCGGATGGACCACCTCGACACCGGCCGCACGATCGCGCTGGAGGTCTCCCCCAAGGCCGACCTGGTCGCCATCACCAACCACCGCAACCAGCTGCTCGTGGTCGACCTGAGCCAGACCCCCGCCACCGCCACCGTGATCGACTCCAGCAGGTTCGGCGCGGTCGAGGACCTCACCTGGTCCCCCGACGGCCGCTGGCTCGCCTACGCCTGCCGCGACACCGCCCAGACCATGGCGATCAAGCTGTATCGAGTCGAGACCGGCGAGACGTTCTTCGCCACGCGTCCGGTGCTGTGGGACTCCTGTCCCGCCTTCGATCCCGCGGGCGGATACCTCTACTTCATCGGCCAGCGCGTCTTCAACCCCGTCTACGACGAGCTCCAGTTCGACCTGGGATTCCCGCTCGGTTCGCGTCCCTACGCCATCGCGCTGCGCGCCGACGTCGGCTCTCCGTTCGTCCCCGAACCCCGCCCGCTCAAAGGCGACGACGACGAGGACGACGAGGAGGTCGAGTTCGTCATCGACACCGACGGCCTGGCCGACCGCCTCGTCGCCTTCCCCGTGCCCGAATGCCGCTACGAGACGATCGCCGCCGTCAAGGGCAAGGCCGTCTACCTCACCTTCCCCGTCGAGGGCGCCCTCGGCGACGAGCACGCCGAATTCTCCGACGGCACCCTGCACGCCTACGACTTCGCCAAGCAGAAGCAGGAGGTCCTGGCCACCGACGTCTCGGGCTTCCGGATCGGCCGCGACGGCACCACCATGCTCTACCGCGCCGGGAACCGGCTGCGGGTGGTCAAGGCGGGCGAGGAGCCCGACGACGACAGCGACACGCCGAGCCGCAGCAGCGGCTGGATCGACCTGTCCCGGGTGAAGGTCTCGATCTGCCCGGAGGCCGAGTGGCGGCAGATGTTCCGCGAGGCCTGGCGGCTGCAGCGGGAGAACTTCTGGACCGAGGACATGGCCGGAGTCGACTGGGACGGCGTCTACGACCGCTACCTGCCGCTGGTGGACAAGATCACCACCCGCGGCGAGTTCTCCGACCTGCTGTGGGAGCTGCTCGGCGAGCTCGGCACCTCGCACGCCTACGAGAGCGGCGGCGCCTACCGCACCCGCCCCCACTACCGCCAGGGCAAACTTGGCGTCGACCTCTCCTTCGAGAACGGCGTGTACCGCATCCAGCGGATCGTCGACGGCGACCGCTGGGACCCCGACGCCACCTCGCCGCTCAACCGCCTCGGGCTCGACGTACGGCCCGGCGACACGCTCCTGGCCGTCAACGGACAACCCGTCGGCCTGTCGACGAGCCCGGGCGAGCGCCTGGTCAACCAGGCCGACCAGGAGGTCCAGCTCACCCTCGGCCGCGGCGAGGAGCGCAGGACCGTCACCGTCCGGGCGATCTCCGACGAGCAGCCGGGCCGCTACCGCGACTGGGTGCGGGCCAACCGCGCCCGCTGCCACGAGCGAAGCGACGGCCGGCTCGGCTATCTGCACATCCCCGACATGGGCCCGGACGGCTACGCCGAGTTCCATCGCGGCTTCCTGGCCGAGTACGACCGGGAGGGCCTCATCGTGGACGTGCGTTTCAACGGCGGCGGACACGTCTCCTCGCTGCTGCTGCAGAAGCTCTCCCGGCGCCGGCTGGGCTACAACTTCCCCCGCTGGGGCGTGCCCGAGCCCTATCCCGACGAGTCACCGCGCGGCCCGATGGTCGCCATCACCAACGAGTGGGCCGGCTCCGACGGAGACATCTTCAGCCACACCTTCAAACTGCTCGGCCTGGGGCCGCTGATCGGCAAGCGTACCTGGGGCGGCGTGATCGGGATCTGGCCGCGCCACCAGCTGGCCGACGGGACCGTCACCACCCAGCCGGAGTTCTCCTTCGCCTTCGACGACGTGGGCTGGAAGGTGGAGAACTACGGGACCGACCCCGACATCGAGGTGGACATCACCCCGCAGGACTACGCCAAGGGCGTCGACACCCAACTGGAGAAGGCGATCGACGTCGCCCTGGAACGCCTGGCCACGCACCCGCCGCACACGCCCGACCTGGCCGACCGGCCGCGACCGACCGTCCCCGGGCTGCCGCCCCGCTGAACGGCGCCGACGGCCCCGCCATCGACCGGTTCGGCACCGGCGGCCAGCGCCGTCCGCAGGCGGATCCGACCGGCCCGCAGGTGTTCGCCGCCGACCTGCTGCGTCTGGTCCTCGGCGCCTCCCGTGGCCCCGGGGTCGGCACCCCGGAGGTCGGACCGGAAGACCTGACCCGCGCTCCAGATGGTGGTCCAGATCCGGCGCGGCGGCGACCAAAGTAGGTGCCGCCCTCGACCTTCGCACGAGGCGGCGCGGGATCTGCGGCGGCCAGGATGGCCGCATGAGGACAGTTGCGGGCGCGCACCCGCGCAGGCGACGGACGGCGGCGGTGATGCTGAGGCCGCCGCGCAACCAGGTGGATGCGCGAGCGGTGAAGGCGTGGACCGCCGAGCTGCTGCTCCTGGCCGTGCCCGTGGCGGCCGCGGCCGTGGCCGCCTACTGGATCTTCACCTCCCACCCGGTGTGGCTCACCGTCCTGACCGGCGGCTTCGCCGCGCTGGTCCTGGGGTTCGCCGTCGTCGCGCCGCACGCCTACTACCGGCTGGAGCGCTGGGAGGTGACCGGCGAGGCGGTCTACACCCGCAAGGGCTGGTTCACCCACGTCTGGCGGGTGGCGCCGATGTCGCGCATCCAGACGGTCGACACCGAGCGGGGGCCGGTGAAACGGCTGTTCGGGCTGGCCGACGTGACGGTGACCACCGCCTCGGCGGCGGGGGCCATCAAAATCGAGGCACTGGACCACGAGGTGGCCGTCGCACTGGCGGAGCGGCTCACCGCGCTGACGCAGGCCGCGCCGGGTGATGCCACGTGACGGCCTGGCGGACCCTGCACCGGCGGAGCCTGGCCGCCTCCTCGGTGCTGTCGGTGGCGATCGCGACCCCCGTCGCGGCGGTCCTGTTCAGGGTCCTGCCCCGCGACTGGCCGGCACCGGCCCTGGTCGCCACGATCGCGGGCGCGGCGGCGCTCGTCGTGGCCGGAGCGCTGGTGTTCGACCTGGTACGGCTGCGCACCACAGCCTGGCGGCTCACCGACGACCGGCTGGAGCTGCGCTCGGGCATCGTCTTCCGCGAGCACCGCTCCGTCCCCCGCGACAGGATCCGCAGCGTCGACCTCACGGCCGATCCCGTACGGCGTGCGCTGGGCCTGGCCGTCGTCAGGATCGGCACGGGCGAGCACGCCTCCGGCGAACGCACGACGCTGACCCTCGACCCCCTGTCCAGACATGCGGCCGAGGAACTGCGCGGCGCTCTGCTGCACGAGATCGGGGAGCCGCACTCCGGCGACCCGCACGGCGACCGCCCGCTCGCCACCCTGGACTGGTCGTGGCTCAGGCTCGCGCCGCTGACCGTGTGGACCGTCGCGGGCGGCGCGCTGGTCGCCGGCGTCGCCTACAAGCCGCTCAACGCGCTCGGCGTCGACCTGTTCGAGCCGGGTGTCGTCGCGGACCTGTGGCACTGGGTCACCACCCGCCCGTGGCTCGCGGTCCCGCTGCTCCTGGCCGCCAACGCCCTGGTCGGGCTGGCCGGTGCGCTGGTGGTGTTCGCCACCACGTGGGGAGGCTACCGGCTGGAACGCGAGCCCGGCAGGCTGAAGCTGAGCAAAGGCCTGCTCACCACCCGTTCTCTGACGATCCAGGAGCGCCGGCTGCGGGGGGTGGAACTCGCCGAACCCCTCCTGCTCCGGCTCGGCGGCGGCGCGAGGGTCAAGGCGGTGACGACCGGGTTGCGCGAGAAGGAGGAGAACGAGGCCGACGACGCCGGCACGCTCACACCTCCGATGCCGCGCGAGCTGGCCGCTCAGGTGGCGGGGCGGATCATCAGGGCGGGGCACCCGGTCCTCCGCCCCCATCCGGCGGCGGCGAGGACCAGGCGACTGCGCGCGGCGGCCGTGTGGACCGTCCTGCTCACCGCGGCCGTCGCGGTGGCGATCCGGTCTGTCTCCTGGCCCGTGTCCTGGAGCTGGCTGTGGGCGGTGCCGGCGTTCGTGCTGCCGCTCGCCCTGTGGCTGGCGGCGGACGCCTACCGAGGGCTCGGCCACGCGCTGGGCGAGCGGCATCTCGTGACGCGGTCGGGCTCGATCGTACGGCGCACCGTCGCCCTCGACAGGGAGGGCGTCGTCGGCTGGACCGTCAGCGAGTCGTACCTCCAGCGGCGGCTCGGCCTCATCACGGTCTCGGCGACGACGGCGGCGGGCGACGGGCACTACGACCTGCTGGACGTGGGCACGGAGGAGGGCCTGGAGCTCGCGGCGCGAGCCGTACCCGATCTCCTCGGGCCCTTCCTCACCCGGCGGGTGGGTCGCCCCGGTCCCTGACCCGCCCAGGACCGGGTCCCGCACCGCCCAGGTGCGGGACCCGGGCGGCGTTCCCCGCGCGTCCCCGGCTCACGGACCGCCCGCGTATCCCGCCAGCCGGGCGGCCAGCGCCCCGATCTCCTCGCGCAGCCCGTCCGGCGTGATCACGGTGAACGGCCAGCCCAGCCCGGCCAGCATCTGCGCCATCCCGTCCAGCCGCTCCGCCCGAGTCGTCAGCAGCACCCCCTCGGGGGTCATGGCCAGTGTGGCGGCCTCGGCCGGGACCCGGCGGCGCGCCTCCTCCAGCGTGGTGTCCAGCAGCACCCTCACCTCGTACCGGTACGGCACCGCCGAGAGCGCCTCCGCCACGTGCCCGGCCGCGTCGAAGTCCTCGGGGACCTCGAAGGCCCGTTCGGTCCGGCCGGCGCTCGCCACCCGGTCCACCCGGAAGGTCCGGACCTCCCCGCTGCCGTGGTCGAACCCCGCGACGTACCACCGGCCGGAGTGGAAGACGATGCCGTAGGGATCCAGGTCCCGCTCCGACGGCTCCCCCTTCCACGACCGGTAGGCCAGCCGTACCGTGCGCCCGCGCCGGGCCGCGTCGGCCAGCGCCAGCAGCGGCCCCGCCCGCGGCGCGCTTGCGGCCGCCGGGGCGGCGCGGGTGTGCTCCAGCGTCTGCGAGACCGCCTCGACGCGCTCCCGCAGCGCCTGGGGCAGCACCCTCTGGATCTTCGCCAGCGCGCTCCCCGTCGCCGCCTCCCCCACCGCCAGCCCGGTGCGCCGCCCGGCCAGCAACCCCAGCACGACGGCCGTGGCCTCGTCGTCGGTGAACATCAGGGGCGGCAGCTTGTAACCCGGCAGCAGTCGGTAGCCGCCGTAGCGGCCTCGGTCGGCTTCGACCGGCACTCCGAGCTCGGCCAGCTTCACGGCGTAGCGGCGCACCGTGCGTTCGTCCACCTCCAGCCGGGCGGCGAGCTCCGGACCGGTCAGGCCGGGGCTGGCCTGCAGCAACTCCAGCAGCGCGAGCACGCGAGTGACCGTCATGAGATTTCCTTAAGAATCCGGACTGATTCTGCCCGGATTCGATCCTACGGTGGAACCGAGCGAGAACGACGGAGGAGAAATCATGAACGAGCACATCGACGGCACCACCCGGCCTCGCAAGGCCGCCTACGTCCTGGTCCCCGGTTTCTGGCTCGGCGGCTGGGCCTGGGAGAAGGTCACCGCGGACCTGCGCGCGGCCGGCCACGACGTGCACCCCGTCACCCTCACCGGCCTCGGCGACCGGGCGCACCTGGCCACCGCCGGGACCGACCTGGAGACCCATATCCAGGACATCGTCAACACGATCGTCTACGCCGACCTGCACGAGGTGATCCTCGTCGGCCACAGCGGCGGCGGCGGGCCCGTCACCGGCGCCGCCGACCGGATCCCCGAGCGCATCGCCCGCGTGGTCTACCTCGACAGCGGTCCCCTGGGCGACGGCATGGCCTGGATGGACATGAGCGAGCCCGAGCAGAGAGGCCTCATCGAGCAGCAGGTCGCCGGGCGGGGCGGCGGCACCGGCTACCCGCCGCCCTCATGGGAGGAGCACGAGAAGGCCGGAGTGAGCCTGGAGGGCCTGGGCGAGGCCGAGCGCGAGTGGTTCGCCTCCCGCGCCACGCCGCAGCCGTACGGGAGCATGACCCGGCCGCTGGTCCTCACCGGTGGCGCGGACGGGCTGCCCAGGACGCTCATCACCTGCTCCTTCCCGCTGGAGCAGGTCCACGCCATGATCGCCGCCGGCCACCCGTTCTTCGCCGCGCTGGCCGGCCCGGAGTGGAGCTTCGCCGCGGTCCCCACCGGTCACTGGCCGATGTTCTCCAAGCCCGCCGAGACCGCCGCCGCGCTCGCCGCTCTGGCGCGGTAGCGCGGGCCTGCCGGCCGGGGTCTTGGTTTGTCCGGCCGGCAGGCCACTCCTTTACACTGTAGATCAAGTGGATCGGCGGCACCGCTGGAAGCACGGATCAGGGCCGGGCGGGTTCCCGGTCGGACGCGCCGATCCAGTCGTCGACCGCACCGAAGGTCTCCCGCGCGATCAGCCGCTGGCCGTCGGCGTTGGGATGGAAGTAGTCCCACCTGCTGACGTGCTCCAGCGTGAACCGGTAGTCGAACACGGCGTTGCCGTCGAACCGGCACGCCGGGCCGTACGCGGCGCAGACCCGGGCCAGCGCCGCGTTGTACGCCTCCACCCGCGCGCGCACGCGGTCCCGGCGCGCCCGGTCGGCCGCGGCGGCGGAGGTCGGCTTCGCCAGCATGGTCGGGCAGATCCGGGCGACCGACCAGAAGCCGCGCGCCACCGCGTTGTCCTTGCCCACCTGCCACAGCCGCTTGAGGTCGGGGATGCTCGCCACGAACACCCGCCCGGCGGGCCTGCCCTGCCGGAACAGGCGCAGCGCCTCGGCAACCCGCTGCCGGTAGACCGCGACCGGCGTCATCCTGCGCTCCTCGGACGTACAGGCGTCCTGGGCCCCGATCAGGATCGTCACGTAGTCGGCCCGCCGCGCCACCGCCCGTCCCATCTGCCCGGCGAGGTCGGCGCTGGTCGCCCCGGGGACGGCGAGGTTGACGTTGTTGCCGCCGATCGCCCCGTCCGCGGCGCGCAGTCGCAGATAGTGACTCCTCACCTCCGGATGGTCCCCCGCCGCCCAGGAACGCGAGGTGCACGCGACGTACCAGCCGCAGGCGTTGAAGCCCGCGCTGATCGAATCCCCCAGCGCGGCCATGACCACGGGCCGCCACGGCTCGGCGGCGCTCGCCGACACGGGTGTCGCGGGAGCCATCACGGTGACCGCGAGGGCCGCCGCCCCTGTGAATGTGGTCACAGTCCTGCGGATCATGGAACCTCCGACTGAGAGATCACTTCCGCTTCGGATGTATCACCGCAGGACAGGAGCGCGGAGCAGCTTGACCGACTCCCTTGGTTTTCTTGACACACCGCAGCGGACGTGCTTACCGGGGGGCCCTCATCGAACACGTTCAGTTTCCGCATAGAGTGTTGTGGGTGAAAGTCGCGCCCGGACTGACCCGTCCTCTCGTGGTGAGAACCGCTCTCGTCGGAGACCCCGGCGACCTCATCTCGCGACTTCCCGGCACCGCTCCCTACGCCTGGATCAGACACGGCGAGGGCCTGGTCGCCTGGGGGGAGGCCGCGCGGTTGACGGTGCCCCCGGGGCCCGGACGTTTCGAGTGGGCCCGCGACCGGCTCTCGGCCATCTTCGGCGAGGCCCACGTCGACGACGACGTGCGCGCCCCGGGTTCCGGCCCGGTCGCCTTCGGCTCCTTCACCTTCGACCCCCGCTCCCCCGGCTCGGTCCTCGTCGTGCCGCGGACGATCCTCGCCCGCCGTGACGGCCGGGCCTGGCTCACCACCATCGGCGAGGAGTCCCTCAATCCGGTCTCCCCCGTGCGCGACCCCGGCAGGATCCGGTACGGCGACGGCAGCCTGACCGCCCCGGAGTGGGAGCACGCGGTGGCCCGGGCCGTGCGGCAGATCCGCTCCGGCCGCCTGGCGAAGGTCGTCCTCGCCCGCGACCTGACCGCCATGGCCGAGCGCCCCATCGACGTCCGGCTGCTCCTGTCCCGCCTGGCCCGGCGTTTCCCCGAGTGCTACACCTTCTCCTGCGCGGGCCTGGTCGGCGCCACCCCGGAACTCCTGGTCCGTCACACCGGCGAGACCATCGAGTCCCTGGTCCTGGCCGGCACCACCGCCCGCGGCTCCGGCACCGCCGACGACGCGGCCCGCAGCGCGGCTCTGTTCGCCTCGGCGAAGGACCGTCAGGAGCACGCCTGCGCGGTGGAGTCGGTCCGCGAGACCCTCGGCCCGCTCTGCACCGAGCTCAAGGTGCCCGAGGAGCCCGAGCTGCTCGTGCTCCCCAACGTCCAGCACCTGGCCAGCCCGGTGACCGGCCGCCTGGCCGCCGGGATCTCGGTTCTGGACGTGGTGGCGGCCATGCACCCCACCGCGGCCGTGGGCGGCACGCCCACCCCGACCGCGCTGGAGGTCATCCGCGAGCTCGAGGGCATGGACCGCGCCGGCTACGCGGGGCCGGTCGGCTGGGTCGACGCCCGCGGTGACGGAGAGTGGGGCATCGCCCTGCGCTGCGCCCAGATCTCCGGCTCCAGGGCCCGGCTTTTCGCCGGCGGCGGCATCATGGCCGGCTCCGACCCGGCCGCCGAGCTCGCCGAGGCCCAGGCCAAGCTCCGCGTCATGCAGTACGCCCTGGAGGGCTGAGCGCCTTCCCGGGGTCACGGCGCCCTCCGGGTCACGGCGTCCTCTTCGGCTGTACCGCCCTCTCCCGGCGCGGCACCCTCCCGCTCACCGTGCTCACAGGGCGGCGTAGACCGCCTCGACCAGCGCCATCTTCCGGGGATCGTCGGAGATGAGCGGCCCCATGTGGTTCATCACGTAACCGACGGAGACCCGCGCCTCGGGATCGGCCAGCCCGCACGAGCCGCCGTAGCCGTCGTGGCCGAACGCCCTGGGGTTGGGTCCGTACGAGCCGCGCGAGCCGCTCAGCCAGTAGCCCAGGGCGATCTCGGTCTCGCCGCCGAAGCCCGCACCGAGCACGAGGTCCACACAGGCGCCCTGCCCCTGCCGGGCACGCTCGGCCGCCTCGGCCGAGAGCAGCCGGCGGCCGCCCCAGCTCCCCCCGCACGCCATGACGCCGTACAGCGCGGCCACGGCCCGCGCCGTACCGTGCCCGTTGGCGGCCGGGACCTCCGCGCGGCGCCAGGCGAGGGTGTTGGCCCCGTCCGCGCCGAAGAGCGGGTTGGCCAGGGCCGAGATCGCGGCCGGGTGCATCTGGGCGAAGATCTCCGCCTGCTCGCTCCCGGCGGGCACGGGCGCGTGGGCCAGCTCGGCCGCCCGGCCGTCCTCGGACTCCGGCAGCCCGATGGTGAAGTCGAGGCTCAGCGGGCCGGTGACCTCCTCGCGCAGGAAGCGCCCGACGCTCCGGCCGCTCACCCGGCGGACGACCTCGCCGACCAGGTAGCCGTAGGTCAGCACGTGGTAGCCCGAGCGGCTGCCCGGCTCCCACCACGGCTCCATGGCCGCCAGCCGCGAGGTCATCAGCTCCCAGTCGAGCAGGTCGGCGGGGGCGGTCGGCTCGCGGAGCCCGGACAGTCCGGCCCGGTGCGAGAGCAGGTGGCGCACCGGCAGGTCCTGCTTGCCCGCGGCCGCGAACTCCGGCCAGTAGGAGGCGACCGGCGCGTCGAGGTCCAGCAGGCCGCGGTCGGCGAGCATGTGGGCGCAGAGCGCGACGACCCCCTTGGTCGTGGACCAGACGTTGACCAGGGTGTCGCGCTCCCACGGCCGGGTGCGCGCACGGTCGGCGTGCCCACCCCACAGGTCGACGACGGTCGTGCCGTCGACCGTCACCGTGACCGCCGCGCCGATCTCGCCGCGGGCGGAGAAGTTCTCCTCGAAGGCCTTGCGGACGCCGTCGAAACGCTCGTCGCAACTGCCGTAAGTGCTCACCATGAGCCGTCCTCCTTGCCGTTCGCCTCACCGTACCGACTAGTCGGTTTGTAGAGAAGAGAGCGCGTCCTCCCGGCCGGGCGGAGGGTCAGGACTCCAGGTAGCGCAGTACGGCGAGCACCCGGCGGCTGTAGCCGGTGACGTGCAGCAGCCCGAGCTTGTCGAAGATGGCGTTGACGTGTTTCTCGACCGCGCTCTGCGAGATGTGCAGCCGCTCGGCCGTGGAGGCGTTCGTACGGCCCTGCGCCATCTGGTCGAGCACCTCCCGCTCGCGGGGCGTGAGCCTGCCCAGCGGGTCCAGATGGGTGGTGCGGGCCAGCAGCTGGCGCACCACCTCGGGGTCGAAGGCCGCCCCGCCGGCGCCGACCCGCTCCAGCGCGTCGAGGAAGTCGGCGACCTGGGCCACCCGGTCCTTCAGCAGGTAGCCGACGCCCTCCACGTCACCGCTCATCAGTTCGGTCGCGTACCGCTTCTCGACGTACTGCGAGAGCACCAGCACCCGGGTCCGCGGCCTGCGGCGGCGGATCTCCAGCACCGCCCGCAGCCCCTCGTCGGTGTGCGTCGGCGGCATCCGCACGTCGGCGACCACGACGTCGGGCTCGTGCTCGGCCGCCGCCGCGATGAGCGCCTCGCCGTCCCCGACCGCGGCCGGGACCTCGTGGCCCTCCTCCACCAGCAGCCGGACCAGACCCTCGCGCAGCAGCGCCGAGTCCTCGGCCAGGATCACGCGCACGTAGCCTCCCGGACTGTCGCGGGAACGAATGTCGTCAGCCGCACGGCAGCTCCGCTGTGATCACGGTGGGCCCGCCGGGCGGACTGTCCACGCGCAGGCGGCCGTCCAGCGCGGCGACCCGCAGGGCCAGGCCGGACAGCCCTCCGCCCGAGGGGTCGGCGCCGCCCCGGCCGTCGTCCCGCGTCCGCACCACGACCACCGTGCCCTCTGCCCTGTCCTCTGCCGCGCCGTCGCCGGCGGTTCGGGCGGTGACGTCCACGGTGACGGCGCTCGCCCGCGCGTGCTTGACGGCGTTGGTGACCGCCTCGCTGACCACGAAGTAGGCGGCCGTCTCCACCGGCCCCGGCGGGCGCTCGCGCAGGCCGTACCGGATCGTGACCGGGACCCCCGCGCGCTCGGCGACGCCGGCCAGCGCGTCCCTCAGGCCGAGGGTGTCCAGCCCGCTCGGGTAGACCCGCCAGGCGACCTCCCGCAGTTCGCTCAAGGCCTCCTGCGCCTCGGCGTGGGCCTGCCCGAGCAGCTCGTCGAGCAGTTCCGGCGAGCGGCCCCTGCGGGCCCGGCCGATCAGCACGGCCAACGCGACCAGGCGCTGCTGCACCCCGTCGTGCAGGTCGCGCTCGATCCGCCTGCGCTCCTGGTCGACGGCCGCCACGGCGCCCGCGCGGGTCTCGGCCAGCTCTGCGATGCGGCGCCGGAGCAGCTCGGTGGGGCTCGGGCCGAGGGCCGCCAGGGCGAGCCTGCGCTCCACGGCCACCAGGCCGACCAGTCCCATGACCTCCAGGAAGAGCAGGACCAGGCCGGCGAACGCAATATAGGCCACGACCAGCGGTTGCGGCGGCATGCCGTCGAACGGCTCGCCCCGGCCCCACTGCCAGGCGATCGTCACCCCGACGCCGATCCCGTAGACCAGGAGCAGCAGGACCGCCGCGGCCAGCAGCCCGGCGGGGAGACGCCGGGCGAGGTAGCCCAGCGCCCTGCGGCCGTCGTAGCCGGAGACCTCGACCCCGCCGAGCAGGCCCAGCCGCCGGACCTCCAGGGCGGCCAGCCGCACGGCCCCGGCCAGCACGCGCGGCCGGGCGCGCGCGGAGAGCAGGAGCGGACCGGCCCCGGCGAGGAAGACCAGTCCGGCCAGGGCCGAGACGATCCCCAGGGCGATGCCGGCCAGCGCCTTCGCGGCCCGTGCCGCTATCGGATGCGCGGCCCGTGCCGCTATCGGATGCGCGGCCCGTGCCGCTATCGGATGCGCAGCCCGTGCCGTCATCGGGCGTGGTGCTTGCCCTTGCGCCGGTCCGCCACCCGGACCCAGATGAAGATCACGATGGCGAGCAGGACGACGCCCAGGACGGCCTTGGAGACGATCCCCATGTACCGCTCGACCAGCTCCCAGTTCTCACCGAGGGTGTAACCGGCCATCACGAAGGCGGTGTTCCAGATGAGACTGCCCGCCAGGGTGAGGATGGTGAAGATCGAGATCGGCATGCGCTCGACCCCGGCGGGGATCGAGATGAGGCTGCGGAAGATGGGGATCATCCGCCCGAAGAAGACCGTCTTCTTGCCGTGCCGGGCGAACCACGCCTCGGTCTTCTCGATGTCGGAGACGCTGATCAGCGGCAGCCGCGAGGCGATGGCGATCACCCGCTCCCGGCCGAGCAGCGCGCCGATCCCGTACAGCGCCAGCGCGCCGATCACCGATCCCAGGGTGGTCCAGAGCACGGCGTCGAACAGGGTCATGTTCCCCTTGCTGGCGGTGAACCCGGCCAGCGGCAGGATCACCTCGCTCGGCAGCGGGGGGAACAGGTTCTCCAGCGCGATCGCGATCCCCGCCCCGGGCGCCCCCAGGGTCTCCATAAGGCCGATCGCCCACCCGGCGACCCCGCTGACCTCTTCGACAGTCGTTGAACTCATGCCCCAAGGCTAGGGACACGGGGTTATGCCGTGCATGAGGCGTGCCGCCAGACTCCCCTGGCGTGCGCCCCAGCCCTGGGGGTGCGGAAAGCCCCAGGCTCCGCCCGTACGGCCGCCCGTTCGGGAGCGGCCGGTGGGACGACCGGGAGATCGACGGTGTTTCCGCACGTCAGAACGGGTTGCGTCCGTGTCCGACGGCCACCTCGGCCGGATACGGCGCCCCGGCGCGAACGGGGCCAAGGGCGCCGCCACGGCCGGTGGAATCCGGGAGATGCAGGCCGGTGTGACTTATCTCATAGTTTCGCGCGGCCGGAGAGCGGTGGCGAGGTCGCCCAGACACCGGGAGACGGGGCCCAGGGTGAGCAGGCCGCTGCCCGCCCCCGCCAGTTCCGTCGCCGCGGGAGTGAGCGCGGTCAGGGCACGCTCCATCGTCTCCCGGTCGTCGAGGGCGACGGCCGCCCGCGCGACCAGGCACCACAGTGCCTCGAACAGCAGGTCCCGAGGCGGGTCCGGGACCTGGCGCAGCACGCTCGCGGCCTCGCCGTGACGGCCCTGGGCCAGCAGAGCCAGGGGGTGGACCCAGGGCTCGTACGGTCCCCAGTCGGTGTGCTCGCCAGCCCGGACGGGCAGCGCGTGCCGCAGCCGCAGGCACAGCAGTGCGAGCGGCAGCAGACCGTGTTCCAGCCCCGGCATGCCGGCACCGTCCAGCCGCGCGGCGGCGTCCCGGTAGGCAGCCTCCACTTCGGTGACCGGCGCCCGGCCGGTGGCGTCCAGCCGCAGCGCCCGGTACCACCCGGTGAACACGCCTGCCAGCGGCAGTTCGTGGCGCTCGGCCAGACGATCGGCGGCCGCCGCGTGCCGGTCGGCGCCGGGGAAGTCGGCGAGCGCGCTGCGGGCCTGGAGGCGGATGAGGTGGCCGAGCACCTCGAAGGTGACCAGCCCGTGCCGGGTGGAGAGGGCGACCAGCTCGGCGCCGATCTCGTCGCGGCGCGATGCCAGGCCCGCCCGGTGGAAGGTCTGCATGAACGCGCCGTTGAGGGCGAAGGCCAGCAGCGTGGGGTCGTCCAGTCCGCGCGCGATCTCCTCGGCCTGGCGGGCGGCCTGGGGGCCGCGCGCCGAACGGGTGCCGCGTGACTCCACGGCGATCGTGGCCAGCAGGCGGGCCCGGGCCGCCTCGTGCCCGCCGGGCGGGAGGGCGGCCAGGGTGCGTTCGGCCGCCGCCACGACCTGCGCCGCCTGCCCCGGGTCGTCGGCACGGGTCCAGATCGCCGGGACGTCGTACATGCCGATCACGCGGGCGGTCAGCTCCGCATCGCCCAGTTCCTCGGTCGCGGCGATCGCCTCGACCCGGTGCTCGCGGGCCGCCTGGAGGCCGCCGCCGCCGGTCACCGCGAGACCGCGCAGCAGGCCCACCGTCGACTCCAGCCGGGCCCGGGCGGCCGATGGCACGCTCCGGTCGTAGGCCGCGGTCGCCCGCGCCCACACCCGCGCCACCGTCTCGCCGGGCCGCCCGGCGGGGTCCAGATGCTGGGCGTGGTGGAGGATGTCGGCCTCCAGCCGGCGCAGTCCCGCACCCGGATCCACCCCCAGCTGCTCGACCAGGAGCGTCCGCGCCCGGCGCAGCACCGCGAGCGCGTCGCCTTGGCGGCCGGTGCGGTACAGCGCCAGCGCCAGAAGCCTCCAGGCGTCCTCCCGCCAGGGGTGCTCGGTCACATGGGCGTCCAGATCCGGCACCGCCTCGGCCGCGAGCCCCAGAGCCAGGCGGGCCTCGGCCCGGCGTTCGACGGCGTGCAACCGCAGCTCCGCCAGGCGCGAACGCTCCGCACGGACCCAGGGCTCGTCGGCGAACTCCGCGTAGGCGGGCCCGCGCCACCACCCGAGCGCCTCCTCCAGCCCCGCCAGCGCATCCTCGGGCCGCAGCGCCGCAGCGGCGGCCACGGTCCGCTCGAAGCACCAGGCGTCCACCGCTCCGGAGCCGGCGCGCAGTGCGTATCCCGGCCCCTCGGTGACCAGCAACCGGGCCGGTGCACGGGGCGGGCGCTCCGGTTCCAGAGCGCGGCGCAGCGCGGCCACGAAGGTGCGCAGCGCGCCCACTGCGCCGGTGGGGGGATCCGCCCACAGGTCCTCGACCAGGCGGGTGACCGGGACGACACGGCGGCGGGCGACGATCAGCCGGGCCAGCACCGCGCGGTGCCGGGGCCCCTTCAGGTCGACCGCGCCCCCGGTGCCGTCCCCGGTGCCGTCCCAGGCGGTCACCGGCCCCAGCACCCCGAACACGACTCGCACGCCTGACCGTCCTTCCCGGGCATCGCCCAGGTCACGGTAGCGCGCTGACCGGATGCTCATTCACCCCCGGCAGGCTGGAGGCATTCGGACCACCCCATGGAAAGGGCGCAATCATGACGCCTGTCATCCCCGATTTCGACTACCGGCGCGTCCCCGTCGCCGACGACGTGTCCTTGAACGTCGCCGTCGCGGGCTCGGGACCCGCGATCGTGCTGCTGCACGGCTTCCCCCAGACCCACCTCATGTGGCGGCACGTCGCGGCTGATCTGATGGCCGACCACACCGTGATCTGCCCCGATCTGCGCGGCTACGGCGCCAGCGACAAACCCGCCGACGCCGGCGGCACCTACGCCAAGCGCACCATGGCCGCCGACGTCATCGCCCTGGCCCGCGCGCTGGGGCACGACCGCTTCGCGCTGGCCGGGCACGACCGCGGCGCCCTGGTCGCATTCCGCGCCGGTCTCGACCACCCTGAGGCGATCACCCATCTGGCCTGCCTCGACGTACTGCCGACCCTGGACATGTGGGAGGTGATGCACGGCACCGGCGCCGTCGTCGGCTTCCACCTCTACCTGATGGCGCAGTCGCCGGGGCTGCCCGAGCAGATGATCACGGCCAGCGCGGATGCCTTCTTCGGTCACTTCCTCGACGTCTGGGCCAACGACCCGCAGGCGATCCCCGCCGATGTCCGTACGGCCTACCTGGACGCCTGCCGCGCGGCCGTTGCCTCGATCGTCGCCGACTACCGTGCCTCCGCCACCGTCGACGTCGACCATGACGGGGCCGACCGGGAGGCCGGCAACCGGCTGCGGATGCCGGTCACCGTGCTCCAGCAGGACTGGGGCGCCGCGCTCGGTTTCGACGCCGCCGCGCTGTGGCGCGCCTGGGCGCCCGACCTGCGGCACGTCACCGTCACCTGCGGTCATTTCATGGCCGAAGAGGCGCCTGCCGACATCGCCAAAGCCCTGCGCGACCTCCTCTCCCGCCGCCTTTCCGTCTAGGCCGCACCGGGCTGACCGCGCGTCAAGCCGGGCAAGCGTCGCCCTGGTGCGGCACTAGGCTGTACGGCGTCCGTACTGCGTGGAGGAGAGCCCATGGCCGCACCAGTCGCCCGCCACACGAAGCCTGCGCGGCCGTGACGTCCTCGCACGAGATCGCCCTGCTCAGGCTCGCGGCGCAGCGCCTCGCCGCGCCGGGCCTGGCCACCCCGGGTGAGGCCGTCCGCCTGCTGACCGCCGTGCAGGCGCAGGACTATCCGGGGGCCCTCACCTCGGTCGCGCTGCGCACCGCGGCGGGGACCCGCCTGTCCGTCGAGGCCGCGCTCGACGCCGGCGAGATCGTCAGGTCCTGGCCGATGCGCGGCACCCTCCACTTCGTCGCGGCCGAGGACCTGCCCTGGATGCTGGAGCTGATGGCGCCGCGGGTCATCGCCGCCGCCCGTGCCCGCCACGCCGAACTCGGCCTCGACGCGTCCTCCTTCGACAAGGCCCGCGAGCTCGCCGTGGGCGCTCTGTCGGGCGGGCGCCGGCTGCGCCGCGACGACCTGATGGCCGTGTGGGACGCCGGCGGCCTGTCCACGACCGGGCAGCGCGGCTACCACATGCTCGGCCACCTGGCGCAGACCGGCGTCCTCTGCCTCGGGCCGGTGCGCGAGAACGAGCAACTGGTCGTGCTCGTCGACGAGTGGATCCCCGCCCCGAGACACCTGCAGCGAGAGGAGGCCCTCGGCGAGCTGGCGCTGCGATACTTCCGCGGCCACGGCCCGGCCACCCTCAAGGACTTCGCCCGATGGACGAACCTCCTGATGGCCGACGCCCGGGCCGGCCTCGCGCTCGCCCGCCCCCGGCTCGCCCGCCTGGAGTCCGGCGGAGCCGAGCACTTCATGGACCCTCAGACCCCCGAGCTGCTCGACGCACACCGCTCCCGCGCCCGCGGCGTCTTCCTGCTCCCCGGGTTCGACGAGTTCATGCTGGGCTACCTGGACCGCGGCGCCGCGCTGCCCGCCGAGTTCGCCGACCGCATCGTGCCGGGAGGCAACGGCGTGTTCCAGCCCACCGTCGTGAGCGACGGCCGGGTCGTCGGGACCTGGAAGCGCACCGGCCGCGGCGCGCAGCGCACCGTGGCCGCGACGGCGTTCACCGCCTTCTCCGACCGGGTCACCGAGGAGATCCCCCGGCTGTACGCCGCCCTGCCGTAGGCCCCGGAACGGGCCGGGCCCTCAGCCGCCCTCCTGCCTGAGGTGGACCGCCTCCCCCGGCTCGACGACCGCGCGGCCCGCCGTCAGCGTGGCCACCCAGTCGGGGAAGGCCGCCAGCTCCGACTCGCGCACCGCCACCTCCAGCCCCACCCGCGCGCCGTAGCGGACCCGCCTGATCTCGTACGGCGAGGCCCGAAGGCTGTTCTCCAGCCGCCCGGCCTGGACGTGGTCCACCGTCACCGTCATGACCCGCGCGGGCACCATCGTCACCGGAGCCGACAGGTCCAGCGTCTTGGCGACCGCGCCGCCGTAGGCGCGCACCAGCCCGCCCGCGCCCAGCTTCACCCCGCCGAAGTAGCGCGTGACCACCGCCACCACGTCGCCGATCCCCCGGCGCAGCAGCGTCTCCAGCATCGGCGCGCCGGCCGTGCCGCCGGGTTCGCCGTCGTCGTCGGCCCGCTGGACCCGCCGGTCTCCGCCGATCACATAGGCCGAGCAGTTGTGTGTGGCGTCGGCGTGGAGCTCCCTGCGCCCGGCGACGACCGCGCGGGCGGCCTCCTCCGAGGAGGCCGGGGCCAGCAGGCAGATGAACCGCGACCCCTTGACCTCTGTCTCGTGCTCGATCTGCTCTTCCAGCGTCAGGTACGGCTCAGCCACCCTGGCAGGGTACCGGCGGGGAGGGGAGGTCGCCGTCCGGGCAGGGGCGGAGGCGGGAGCGACACGGGACGCGATCTCGCCTCTGCGTTCCCGCCGTGATTGGCTTGTCGGGTCGGTGATGTCTGAACCGATCCGCTTCCTTTACAAAGTAGATTCACTGTGGGGGCCACGATGACCGAGCAGCTCGAAGCGATGCCCACCGACTGGCAGCGGGCCCTGGCGATCGTGGCCCATCCCGACGACCTGGAGTACGGCACGGCCGCGGCCATCGCCGGCTGGGTCGACGAGCGCCGCGAGGTCTCCTACCTGCTGGTCACGCGCGGTGAGGCGGGGATCGCCACCATGGACCCGGGCAAGGCCGCCTTCGTGCGCGAGCGGGAGCAGCGGGCCAGCGCCGCGGTGGTCGGGGTGACCTCGGTGGAGTTCCTCGACCACCCGGACGGGGTGATCGAGTACGGCCCGGCGCTGCGCAAGGACCTCGCCGCGGCGATCAGGAGGCACCGGCCCGAACTGGTGCTGACCATCAACCACCACGACACCTGGGGCGGGGTCGCCTGGAACACCCCCGACCACCGGGTGGTCGGCCGGGCCGTCCTGGACGCCGCCGGTGACGCGGGGAACCGGTGGATCTTCCCCGAGCTGTCCGCCGCCGGCCTGGCGCCCTGGGACGGCGTGCGCTGGGTGGCCGTGAGCGGCTCCCCGAGCCCGACCCACGCCGTCGAGGTGAGCGGCGGCGTGGAGCGCGCCATCCGCTCCCTGCTGGAGCACCGCGCCTACATCGAGGCGCTCACCGACGAGGATCCGGAGAGCTACTGCCGTACCTTCATCGAACAGGCCACCTCCATGGCGTCCGCCCGCTTCGGCGGCCGCCCGGCCGTCGGCTTCGAGCTGTTCCCGCGCTGATCTCGGACCGCCGCGGGAACCGGGTCGCGCCGGTTCCCGCGCGAGACGCGCACCTTCACCGGGGCACCGCGGGCGCACGGAGTCGTGCCTCCCCTCCTCACCCGGCGTTCCGGCCCGCCCGAGGGGAGAAGCACCGGCGCAGGCCGGAAGCCCCGGTCGCGGCGCCGGTCTCCGGCTTGGGGTCCGCCGGCACGGCCGGCCATCCGTGCGCGACCTCATCGAAGACGGCTCCGACATGGGCCCGCACGCCTGCGGAAAGCCCGGCTAAAGGCCCTTTCCACTGCGAAAACCCTCTATGTTTCGAGGGGAAAGCACTATGGCAACAGGTTGGACACGTTCCGTTGTGGTAACGGCGGAACCCCGGATGTCTGGGGTCTTGTGAAGTCCTACCCGGGCAAACGGCATGGTCGTCGCGAAAAGGCGACGGCCCCCTGAGGCAACAGGGAGCCGTCAGGTCCACCTTCAATCGCGAAAGGCCAACCTATGAAGAAGCCTACCCATGCCGGTGACGCTCCACAGCCCGCACTGCTGCCCAGCCGCACGGTGCTGATCGGCATGACCGCCGTCGTCCTCGGCGGCGTCGTCGGCCTGCTGTCCTTCGCCGGCGGCGTCTCCGAACCGCTCAGCGTCGTCGCGGGCCTCGGAGCGGCCGGGACGGTGTTCGTCGCCCTCCACCACCTCATGGAGTAGTGGAGGCCCTCATCCTCATGGGGAGCGGAGCCCGCGCCGTGTACAGGCCGCACGGACGCGGGCTCCGCAGCCGGACGGCCGCCCGGCCCCTCAGCCCGCCTCGGGCGTCCCCTTCCCCCGAACCCCCGGCTCGGGGACCGGATCCTCACGGCTCAGCTCGTGGGCGAGCTGCTCCAGCTCCGCACCCCCGGCCATCAGGGAGATGAGCTCCTCGCGGGTGATGTCGGCCTTGCCGTACTCGCCCATGCCGACGCCCCGGTTGAGCAGCAGGAAGCGGTCGCCGACCGGGTGGGCGTGGTGCGGGTTGTGGGTGATGAAGACCACGCCGAGGCCGCGGTCGCGGGCCTGGGCGATGTAACGCAGCACCACCCCGGCCTGCTTGACGCCCAGGGCGGAGGTCGGCTCGTCGAGGATGAGCACCCGGGCTCCGAAGTACACCGCGCGGGCGATGGCCACGGACTGGCGCTCGCCGCCGGACAGGGTGCCCACGGGCTGGTCGACGTCTCGGATGTCGATCCCCATGGAGCGCAGCTCCTCGCGGACCGTGCGCCTGGCGCCGGCCACGTCGAACCGGCGCAGCGGGCCCCGGCCCAGCGTCGGCTCGGAGCCGAGGAAGAAGTTCCGCCAGACCGACATCAGCGGGATCATCGCCAGGTCCTGGTAGACGGTGGCGATGCCCCGGTCCAGGGCGTCGCGGGGACTGGTGAAGCCGGCCGGGGCCCCGTCGACCAGATACTCGCCCGAGTCGGGCGGGTGCACGCCCGACAGGATCTTGATGAGTGTCGACTTGCCCGCCCCGTTGTCGCCCAGCACGCAGGTGACCTCACCGGCGTGCACCCGGGTCGAGACGTCGCGCAGCGCGATCACCCCGCCGAAGGTCTTGCCGCACCCGCGGGTCTCCAGCAGCGGCACGGCGGAGTCCGGCCCGTCCGGCACGGCGCCCGGGGCCGGCGCCGTCCTGTCCGTCCCGGTCAATGCCGCACCTCCTCGGCGTAGCGGCGGACCAGCCGGTTGGCGAGGGTGGCCAGCAGCAGCATCGCACCCAGGAAGAACTTGAACCAGTCGGCGTCCCAACCGGCGAAGACGATGCCCTTGTCGGCCATGCCGAAGATCACGGCGCCGATGGACGCGCCGATCGCGGAACCGTATCCGCCGGTGAGCAGGCAGCCGCCGATGACCGCGGCGATGATGTAGACGAACTCCTGGCCCAGTCCCGCGTTCGCCTGCACCGAGGTGAAGCGCAGGGCCATGATCGAGCCGACCAGCCAGGCGGCCACGGCGGTGGTCATGAACAGGGCGATCTTCGTGCGGTCGGCGGGCACGCCGACCGCACGGGCCGCCCGGTCGTCACCGCCGACCGCGAAGATCCAGTTGCCCGCCCTGGTGCGCATGAGCACCCAGGTGGCCAGCGCGGTGACGCCCAGCCACCACAGGATGGCCACCCGGAATTCGGTGCCGCCGAGCGAGAACGTCCCGGCCAGCACCGCCCGGGCCTGCTCGTAGCCCTCCGCCCTGCGCAGCCCGCTCACCTGGACGGTCCCGGTCAGGGCCTTGGTGACGCCCAGGTTGATTCCCTGCAGCATCAGGAAGGTGCCGAGGGTGACGATGAAGCTCGGCAGCCTGGTGCGGACCACGATCAGCCCGTTGAGGAAGCCCACCAGCAGCGCCACGGCGAGGGCGGCGAGCATCGCCACCCAGATCGCCAGGCCGTACCGGGTGGCGAGGATGACCGTGATCAGGCCGGTGGTGCCGGTGAGCACCCCGGCCGACAGGTCGAACTCGCCGCCGATCATCAGCAGCGCGATGGCGACCGCCATGATGCCGAGGGTGGATGCCGGGTCCAGCCAGTTGGCCACCCCGCCGATCGAGCGGAACGTCTCCGACTGGCCGGCGAAGAACGCGAAGACCACGGCCGCGCCGACCACCGCGCCGAGCTCGGGCCGGATCAGCAGCCGCCGGGCCAGGCCGGTCCCGGCGAGCCGCTCATCGGCCGCGACGGTCATGCCCCGCTCCCCGCCGGGCGCCCACCGCTCACCGGGTACCGCTCTCGGCGAGCTTGGCGACCTGGCCGGCGTTGTCCTTGGTGACGAACCCGGGACCGGTGTTCACCGGCAGGCCGCCGCCGACGGTGTTGAGGTTGTCCTTGTAGAGGGTGAGGAAGGTGATCGGCAGCCAGCCCTGGAGGTACTGCTGCTGGTCCACGGCGAACAGGACCTCCCCCTCCTTGATCGCGGTGACCACGTCTCCCGACAGGTCGAACGTGCCGAGCTTGGCCTTCGAACCGGCGTCGGCGACGGCGTCCCGGGCGGCTATGGCGACGGCCGGGTTCAGGGCCAGCACGCCGTTGATCGAGGTGTCGGACTGGAGCCTGGCCGCGATCTTGGAAGTGGCGTCGGCGAGGTTGCCCACGTCCACCTGGAGCCGCTCGACGGTCCCGCCGAGTCCCTCGGTCGCGCCGTTGCAGCGCTGGTCCAGGCCCACGTTCCCGGCCTCGTGGATCACGCAGAGCAGCTTGCTCACACCTGCGGCCTTGAGCTGCTCCCCCGCGCCCCGCCCGGCCACGTCCTCGGACTGGCCCACATGCGTGATCGCGCCGAACTCCCGGGACCGGTCGGCGCCCGAGTTGATGGTGACGACCGGGATCTTCGCGGTCACGGCCTTGCCGATGGACTCCTTCAGCGCGTCCGGGTTGGCCATGGAGACCACGATGCCGTCGACCTTCTGGCTCACGGCCTGGTCGATGAGCTGGGACTGCCGGGCCGGGTCGCCGTCGCCCTGGTAGCTCACCGTGACCCCGTACCGCGCGGCGGCGGCCTCGGCGCCGTTCTTGACCACGTCCCAGAAGGCGTCCCCGGAGGCCGCGTGGGTGATGACCGCGAAGTTCCCGCCGCCGGCCGCCGGGGCCGTGCCTGCGGGAGCGCTCGACGGCCCCGCCTCGCCCTGCCCGCCCGACCCGGACGAACAACCGCTCAGCGCGGAGAATCCCAGCATGGCTGCCACGACCAGCCCTGTCGTTCGCTTCATGGGTAAGCCTCCTGCGCGTTGTTCCGCTGGAACCCCCGTCCATGGTTTGTAACCATGGAATTACCGCCGTGTCAACAGTTTGTCGTGACATCAGGACTTACCTTCAATCCTGCGACCTCCTGGTGACCAAGCTTCATCAGTATGTCATGACATATGAACGTATTATTGCTCAGTCATCCATCAATCGTTAACGTGACATCAAGATGATCGGACGCCGATCAGCCCGACCCCCACCGTGGAGGCGTCATGCGTCCCCTGTCCCGACTCTCCCTGGCCGCGTGCCTGGCCGCGTGCCTGACCGCGGCCGCCCCCGCCGCCCAGGCCTCCGACGTGCCCACCGCCCACCCCGAGGTGGAGACCCCCGCCCTCTTCGACGACGAGGCGGGAGGCAACGCCAACGGCGACGACCCGGCGATCTGGGTCCACCCCGACAGGCCCGGCAGGAGCGTCGTGGTCGCCACCGCCAAGGAGGGCGGCCTGTACGTCTACGACCTCAGGGGAGCCCGGCTCCAGCACGTCCCGGCCCCCGCCGCTCCCGGCGAGGACGACGAGCCGGGACGGTTCAACAACGGTGACATCGTCTACGGCTTCGGGGGGAGGGACCTGGCCGTGGTCTCCGACCGGGGTCGCGACCAGATCCGCTTCTACGCCGTCGACGCGGCGAGCGCCGCCGCCGGCCGCGCCCCGCTGACCGACGTCACCGACCCGGCGGCGCCGTTCGTGTTCAACACCACCCAGGAGCAGGTCAACGAGGCCGAGACCGCCTACGGCCTCACCGCCTGGAAGGACTCCACCGGCACCTACGTGCTCGTCAGCCAGCGCCACCGGACCACCGTCGCCCTGCTCAGGCTCAAGGCGGTCCCCGGCGGGAAGGTCGGCTACGACAAGGTCCGCCAGATCACCCTGCCCTCCTCCTTCACCCTGCCCAACGGGGCCGCCTGGAGCCCCTGCCTGGAACCGGACGAGCTTCCCCAGGTCGAGGGCATGGTCGTCGACGTCCAGCGGGACGTGCTCTACGCCGCCCAGGAGACGGTCGGCATCTGGAAGATGCGCGCCGACCTGACCGGGTCTCCGGTGCTGATGGACAAGGTGCGCGGGTACGGCGTGCCGGGCACCTACGACCCCGAGACCGAGGAGTGCACCTTCGGCGAGGACCCGGGCTTCGGCGGCGAGCACATCACGGCCGACGCCGAGGGGCTGACCATCTACTACCGCGCGGACGGCAAGGGCTACCTTCTCGCCTCCAGCCAGGGTGACAGCACCTTCGCGGTCTACCGGCGCGAGGGCTCCAACGCCCACCTCGGGCGCTTCCGCGTCGGTGCCGACGACGGCATCGACGGCGTCGAGCACAGCGACGGCGCGATGGTGCTGAACGTGCCGCTCGGCGAGGAGTTCGACGAGGGCGTCCTGGTCGTCCACGACGGCGTCAACCTCCCCGCCGACGGCGACCGGGAGAACACCAACTTCAAGTTCGTCGAGTGGGACGAGGTCGCCGAACTGCACGACCTGGCCGTCGACACCCGCGGCTGGAACCCCCGCCGCTGACCGGCCCGCCTCCCACCCGACCCGCCGGGTGGGAGGCGCCGGCGTCCGCGCGGCCGCCGGGTGAGAGCCGGCTCCACGAGATCGGCCACCGTGCCGCCCGGGCAGCGCTCGGCGAGCACCTCACGGATGGTCCCGGGCAGCTCGCGCGAGGCGGTCACGCCCACGCTTCCTCCAGCAGCGCGAGCAGGCCGCGCGGGTCGTCGACGACGGCGTCCGGGCGCTGCCGTACCACGTAGGGGATCTTCCCCGTGCTCCCGGAGGTCATCAGGACCACGGCTCCGGCGCCGGCGCGGCGACCGCCTGCCGGCCCAGCCCCGCGGCGGCGATGAAGTCGCGGTGCACCGCCCCGCACAACGCGTTGCTGACCACGGCGGGCGGCGTGTCGTGCTCCCAGGCCGCCGCGAGCAGGCCGGTGATGCCGGGCCGGAGTCTGTGGGTCCGGCGCAGTTGCCCCATCCGCTTGCAGAGCGCGCTCGCGTGCGCGGTCACCAGCGCCCGGGCCGCGGGCGGCCAGTCGGCGGCGACGAACCCGGCCCAGAAGCGGCGGTGCGTCATCTCCCGCGGGGCGTACGGCCGTGACATCGCGTCCTTCCACGCCCGGTCGGCGTCGGCCGCGGCCCGGATGTCCACCTCGATCTCCTCCGCCGTCAGGCCCCGCGACCCGGCCCTGACCAGCGACTCGTGCACCTCGGCGGCGAGCTCGGCCACCCACTGGGGCCGTTTGGTCCCTTCCGCGATCACACCGCCGAAGTCCAGCAGCAGGGCCTCCGGCCTGACCAGCGGGCCCATCCGGCCCTCACCTCCCGGTGCGCCTCGTCCCACGCGGTGAGGAAGACCGTCGCTCCGCCGGGACCTCCGGGGTCGGCCAGGCCCCGCGTGGAGGTCTCGGCCACTGCGATGAGCAAACAATGAACATAAGGTGAACAGCTTGTCAAGACATCCTCATCTTACTGGGGACCGAGAGCCGTCACCGCATTTGTCAGGACATTCTGATGTCCGCTAACCTGATCACGGAGCGTACTCACCGGGAGGGCAGATGACCGCCAAGCTCGCCATCGATCTGGACCGGTCCAGCCCGGTGCCGCTGTACTTCCAGGTGGCCGAGCAGATCTCCGAGGCGATCAGGCGCGGCGACCTGCCCCCCGGCTCACGGCTGGACAACGAGATCCTGCTCGCCGACCGGCTCGGCCTGTCCCGGCCGACCGTCCGCCAGGCGATCCAGTATCTGGTGGACAAGGGCCTGCTGGTCCGCAAGCGCGGCGTCGGCACCCAGGTCGTACACGGCCAGGTCAAGCGCTCGGTGGAGCTCACCAGCCTCTACGACGACCTGCGCCGGGCCGGGCAGGACCCCGCCACCCGCGTGCTCGCGCTGGAGGCCGTCCCGGCGGAGGAGGAGATCGCCGCGATCCTCGGAGTCGCCCCCGGGGCCGAGGTCCTGCGCATGGAGCGTCTGCGCTACGCCGCCGGCGAGCCGCTGGCGCTGCTGCACAACTGGCTGCCCTCGGGCCTGATCTCGCTGACCGCCGAGAACCTCCGGGAGCGCGGGCTCTACGAGCTGCTCCGCTCGGCCGGGGTGCGGATGCGGGTGGCGAACCAGCGCATGGGCGCCAGGGCCGCGAGCGCGACCGAGGCCAGGCTGCTCGACGAGCGGCGCGGCGCGCCCCTGCTCACCATGCTCCGTACCACCTACGACGACCAGGGCCGGGCGGTGGAGCACGGCTCCCACGTCTACCGCGCCTCGCACTACTCCCTCGAGGTCACCCTCATCGAACGCTGACCGTGCGGCTCCGCACGGTCAGCGGATCGTCCGCGCGCGGGTCCCGCCCGGGTCCTGATCGGCGGAGCCGGTCGCCTTCCCCCAATACAGTGGGATCCCACCCCGGGGCATGCCGGCGAGCGGCGTTCCCTACACGACAGGAGAGCATGCGGTTGTCCGAGGAACGTGAGCACGCGGAACCACTCCCCGGCGGGGGCCGGAGCGGCCTGCGAGCCGACTGCGAGCGATGCTTCGGCCTGTGCTGTGTCGTACCGGCCTTCTCGGCCTCATCGGACTTCGCGATCGACAAACCGGCCGGCCAGGCCTGCCCCAACCTGGGTGAGGACTTCCGCTGCGGCATCCACGTCCACCTGCGGCAGCGGGGCTTCCCCGGCTGCACCGTCTACGACTGCTTCGGCGCGGGACAGAAGGTCTCCCAGGTCACCTTCGGCGGGCAGGACTGGCGGCGGGCACCGCGGACCGCCAGGCGGATGTTCGAGGTGTTCCCGATCATGCGGCACCTCCAGGAACTGCTCTGGTATCTGAACGAGGCGCTGACGCTGGAGGCGGCCCGGCCGCTCCACGGGGAGCTCGTCCGCGCTTTCGACGCCGTCGAACGCCTCACCCTCGACGGCCCCGAGGTCCTCGCGAAGGCGGATGTGACGGCGCACCGGCAGGAGGTCAACGCCCTGCTGCTGCGCGCGAGCGAACTCGTGCGGGGTCCGCTCCGGCGCAAGAAGACCGAGCTCAGAGGCGCCCACCTGATCGGGGCCGCGTTCAAGGGCGCCGACCTCGCCGGCGCCAACCTGAGAGGGGCGTACCTCATCGGCGCCGACCTGCGGGGCGCCCGCCTGCGGCTGGCCGACCTCACCGGGGCCGACCTGCGGGGCGCCGATCTGCGGGGCGCCGACCTCGCCGAGAGCATCTTCCTCACCCAGGCCCAGCTCGACGCGGCCAAAGGCGACTCCGCCACGAAGCTGCCGCCGTCGCTCACCCGCCCGGCGCACTGGGAGGTGCAGGCCGGCCCTCCTCCGGGGCGGGCCCGTTCCCGAAAGCGTGGGTGACGGCCCGCGCCCGGTCCCTCACAGGACCCGGCGGATCGCCGCACCGGCCGCCTCGCGTATGGCGGCGTGCAGCTCGGCGTTGGTCGCGCGCTCGGTGCGCACCTCGACGATCCGCACGCCCTCCCCGCGCAGGGCCTTGGCCAGTTGCTCCGGCTCCTGCACGAAGGTGTACGGCGTGCCGGTGGCCGCGGCCACGTAGGCCAGGTCCACCCCGTGCGAGGTGCCGAAAACCCGCTCGAACGGGTCGCGGAGCGCGGCCTGGGGCAGCAGCGAGAAGATCCCGCCGCCGTCGTTGTTCACCACGACCAGGCACAGGTCGGGGCGGGGCTCGCGAGGGCCGAGGACCAGCCCGTTCTGGTCGTGCAGGAAGGTCAGGTCGCCCATCAGCGCGAAGGCCGGGCCGTTGTGGGCCAGCGCCGCGCCCATCGCGGTCGAGACCATCCCGTCGATCCCGGCGACCCCCCGGTTGGCCAGGATCCGCAGGCCACGCCGGGGGCGCATCGCCTGGTCCAGGTCGCGGATGGGCATCGAGGAGCCGGAGACCAGCAGCGACCCGTTGGGCAGCGCGTCGACGAGGTCGCGGGCGAGCCTGGGCTCGCTGAGCCCCGAGGCGTCCAGCACCCCGTCGATCGCCTCCCTGGCCGCGGCGTCGGCGCGGCGCCAGGAGCGCAGCCAGCCGTCCTCGCCGGCGGTGATCGGGATCTCCACCGCCTGCGCCACCTGTGTGGCCGACCGGGTCGGGTCGGGCCAGCGGGTCAGGTCGGAGGCGACCACGATGTGCTCGCCGGCGTGCTTGAGCCAGGACAGCAGCGGCCGGGACAGGCCGGGACGGCCCAGGGTGACGACCACCTCGGGCCGGTGCGCGTCGGCGAACTCGGGCGTGCCCAGCAGGAAGTGGTAGGACGACATCGCGTGGTCGCCGTAGCGGGCGCCGCCGTTGGGCTCGGACAGGATCGGCCATCCGGCCATGCCCGCCGCCGCGACGTAGCGGCGCACGTTGGGAGCGCCATCGCCGACCACCAGCACGCCCCGCCGGGTGGGCGGCAGGTGCAGGGCGACCGCCGGGGGCGCCACCCGGGCCCGGATCCACGGTCCGGTCGTTCCGCCGTCCAGCGGCTCGCACCAGGAGTCGTCCCCGTCGGGGATCAGCGGCTCGCGGAAGGCCAGGTTCAGGTGGACCGGGCCGGGGTCGGCCGGGCCCAGCGAGCGGTTGTAGGCGCGGCAGGCCAGCGAGCGCCAGTAGGCGACCTGGCCGGGCCGCTCCTCGGGGACGCCGGCCTCGCTGAACCAGCGGACCGCGGTGCCGTACAGCTTGACCTGGTCCATCGTCTGGCTGGCACCGGTGTCGCGCAGCTCCGGCGGGCGGTCGGCGGTGAGCAGCAGCAGGGGCACCCCCGACTCGTGCGCCTCCATGACGGCCGGGTGGAAGTTCGCCGCGGCGGTGCCGGAGGTGCAGACCAGGGCCACCGGCCGCTCGCCGCGCCGTGCCAGGCCCAGGGCGAGGAAGGAGGCCGAGCGCTCGTCGATGCGCACGTGCAGGCGGATGCGGCTGTCGGCGTGCGCGGCGAGGGCGAGGGGGGCCGAGCGCGAGCCGGGGGCGAGCACCACGTCCGTGAGGCCGCAGCGCACCAGCTCATCGACCAGCACGGTCGCGAGGGCGGTCGCGGGGTTCACCGGAGTGCCTCCTCGAAACGGCGCACCCAGGCGGGCGACTGCATCTCGTAACGTGCCAGCGCGGCCTCGTCCACGGCGGGACGCCGCACCGCGAGCGTCCCGGCGACGGGGACGAGCGGGTCGGTCACCACGTCTCCCTCCAGCAGGGACAGCGTGCCCAGGCCGCAGGCGTAGGGCAGTTCGGGAAGGGCCGCGGCGAGCGCCACCCCCGCGGCCAGGCCGACGGAGGTCTCCACGGCGCTGGAGACCACCGCGGGCAGCCCGCACGCCTCCACCACGCGCAGCGCGGCGGCGACACCGCCGAGCGGCTGCACCTTGACCACCGCGATGTCGGCGGCCTCGGCGGCCCTGACCTTCAGCGGGTCCTCGGCGCGGCGGATCGACTCGTCGGCGGCGATCGGCACCTCGACCCTCCTGCGCACCGCGGCCAGCTCCTCCAGCGTGGCGCAGGGCTGCTCGGCGTACTCCAGGCCGAAACGGCCGAGCGCGGTGATCCGGGTCACCGCGGTGCCGACGTCCCAGGCGCCGTTGGCGTCCACCCTGATCCGGCCCGCCGGTCCGAGCGCGTCCCGCACCGCCTCGACCCGGGCCAGGTCCTCGGCGAACGACTGACCCCGCTCGGCGACCTTCACCTTGACCGTGCCGCAGCCCGCCCGCCGGACCATCGCGTGGGCCTGCTCGGGGCCGACGGCCGGCACGATGGCGTTGACCGGGACCCGGTCGCGCAGCGGCGCGGGCCAGCCGGTGAAGGCGGCCTCCTGCGCGCAGGCCCGCCAGCGCGCGCACTCGGCGGGTCCGTACTCGGGGAAGGGGGAGAACTCTCCCCAGCCCGCGGGGCCCTGGATCAGCACGCCTTCGCGGGTGCTCTGCCCGCGGAAACGCGTGCGCATCGGAATCCGGAAGACCCGGAGCGCGCCGCCGTCGCGGCCTGGCGCCCCGCCCGGCACGCCGCCGCCCCGCCCGGCCGCGTCCGTCACGATGGTTTTGCCCCTTCCGTCGCGCCGAGGTGCTCCCCGGCCGGTCTGCGCTGTCGTCCGCACTAACCTTACGACTGTGATGATTGCCCCCGTGCACGCGGAGTCGCCCTGCGGTTCCTCCTCGGGAGGGCTGCGGGGGCTGAACGCCGTCACGCTGCCGCCCGGGCCCGGGTTGTTCCGCGCGATCGCCGCGGCGCTCGACGGCACGGGTCCCGCCGTCCTGCCCCTCTCCCCCGGCCTGCCCGGCCCCGCGCTGCGCGCCACGCTCGAGGCGCTGCGCCCCACCCACCTCGACGGGGCACGGCAGGCGGGCGGCAGGGGCGTCTCCCCCGAGGTGGCCGTGGTCATCGCCACCAGCGGAACCACCGGGGTCCCCAAGGGCGTCGAGCTGTCCGCCGCGGCCCTGCGCGCCTCGGCGGCGGCCTCCCTGGACCGGCTGGGGGCGCGGCCCGGCGAGCGCTGGCTCTGCTGCCTGCCCCCCTCGCACGTCTCCGGCCTGCAGGTGCTGGTCAGGTCCCTGCTGGGCGGGACGGACCCGATCATCCACGAGGGCTTCTCCCCCGAGGCCGTGCTGGCCTCCGGGGCCGAGCACGTCTCGCTGGTGCCGACCCAGCTCCGTCGCCTGCTGGCCGTCTCGGCGGACCTCTCGGCGTTCCGGACGATCCTGCTCGGCGGGGCGGCGGCTCCGGCGGACCTGCTCGCCGCGGCCCGGGGCGCCGGCGGACGGGTCGTGACCACGTACGGCATGAGCGAGACCTGCGGCGGATGCGTCTACGACGGCCGCCCCCTCGACAAAGTAGAGCTGGAGCTCGGCGGCGACGGCCGCATCCGCATCGCCGGCCCCGTGCTGTTCTCCGGCTACCGGCTCCGCCCCGACCTGACCGCCGGGGCCCGCGAGGGCCGCTGGTTCGTCACCTCCGATCTGGGCGCGCTGGACGACGGCAGGCTCCGCGTGCTGGGCCGGGCCGACGACGTCATCAACACCGGCGGCGAGAAGGTCGTCGCCGCGGCGGTGGCGGCAGTGGTGGCCGAGCACCCCGCGATCACCGACGCCGTCGTGGTCGGCCGCCCGGACCCCGAATGGGGCGAGCGAGTGGTCGCCGTCGTCGTCTCCCCCCGCCCGCCGTCCCTGGCCGAGCTCCGTGCCTTCGTCAAGGAACGGCTGCCCGCCTACGCCGCCCCCGCCGAGCTGGTCGTGCTGACCGAAATACCACTTTTGCCCAATGGGAAGCCGGACCTGTCGACCCTCCGTTATGGTCGAAAGGGGGAACCGGGAGGGCACCCGCGCACGTCATAGGGGTAGCAGGAACAGGAAGGACTGGCCGATGAACCCAACCCGCAAGATGTGGCTCTCCGCCGGAGTCGTCGCCGCGATCCTCGTCGGCGGCGTGTCCGTCTCGGCGGCCGCCTCGGCGGGCGGGCTCGACAAGGACGGCCAGCCCGCGCCCGCGACGGAGCCGCATCCGCCCGCCTCGAAGGAGACACCCGCGCCGCCCGTCTCGCCGGAGCCGATTCCGCCGGCGGAGGACGCCGAGGACGTGGAGGGGCCGGAGGACTACGTGGTCTCCAAGGAGGTCAACCCCGACCCCGAGCAGGTCACGCGCTACTGGACCGAACACCGGATGGAAGACGCCGAGCCGATGCCGATGCCCGGCCTCGACGGGACCGGCGGGGGAACGCGGCGCTCGACCGAATAGCCCGGAACCGCTCTCGACGGGTGGATCGGTCGCGGCCGATCCACCCATCATATTTTCCCCGTCAAGTCGGGAACAGAAAGGTCTCAAACGGGGTTATTGGTACTGGTGCGCCGTGCGGCCCAGGCCGCCCCACCCGACCCTAAAACCTGCAAACCGACGACTCCGTTACGGAGGAGGTGTCCTCATGCCCCAAACCGCCGCCGCGACCTCAGCCCCTTCCGAGGCCCCGACGACCCTCGACCAGCTCCTTGACCGAGGGCGAGTTCAGGGTCACCTTTCTCTGGCGGAGCTGCGTCACGCCTTCGCCGAGGCGGGGATCAGCCCTGTGGAGGGCAGATCGATCCTGCGCGAGCTGACCGAGGCGGGCGTGAGCCTGGCCGCAGAGAACGAGCCCTCGCTCGCCGTCGCAGCGAAGAAGACCCCGGCCAGGAAGGCCGCCGCCAAGAAGCCCGCGTCCAAGACCTCCGCCAAGACCTCCGCCAAGACCACGGCCGCGACCACCCGCAAGGCGGCGGACGCGAAGGAGGCCCCGCCCGCCGGACCGCCCGCCGAGGTCCTCGAGGCCGGGATCGAGCTGAGCGGCGAGGAGTGGACCGTCCCCGACGAGGCCGAGCTGGAGGCCGAGGCCTCCAGTGACCTGGACGACCAGTCCTCGGTCATGGGCGACTCGGTGCACACCTACCTCAAGTCGATCGGCCGCCGCACGCTGCTCACCGCCGCCCAGGAGGTCGAGCTCGCGAAGAGGATCGAGGCCGGCCTGTACGCCGAGTCCAAGCTGGAGTCCGAGCCCGGCCTGTCCGCCGCCATGCGCGACGACCTGGAGTGGATCGCCGAGGACGGCCGCCGCGCCAAGGACCACATGCTGGAGGCCAACCTCCGGCTCGTCGTCTCGGTCGCCAAGAAGTACACCGACCGCGGCATGGCCCTGCTCGACGTGGTCCAGGAGGGCAACCTCGGCCTGATCCGGGCGGTGGAGAAGTTCGACTACACCAAGGGCTACAAGTTCTCCACCTACGCCATGTGGTGGATCCGGCAGGCCATCCAGCGCGGCTTCGCCGACTCCGCCCGCACCATCCGGCTGCCCGTGCACGTGCTGGAGATGCTCTCCAAGCTGTCGCGGATCGAGCGTGACATGCACCAGCGGCTGGGCCGCGAGCCCACGCCCGAGGAGCTGGCGGTCGAGCTGGACAAGACCCCCGACCAGATCGAGGAGCTGCTGCGCACCAGCCGCCAGCCGATCAGCCTCAACGCCACCATCGGCGAGGACGGCGAGACCACCATCGGCGACCTCATCGAGGACATCGACTCCCCCGAAGCCTCGGAGGTGGTGGACCGCCAGCTGCTGGGCGAGCAGCTGCGCGGCGTGCTGGGCAACCTCTCACCCCGGGAGGCCCGCATCATGGCGCTGCGCTTCGGCCTCGTCGACGGCAAGCCCCACACCCTCGACGAGATCGGCAAGCACCTGGGCCTGACCCGCGAGCGCATCCGCCAGCTGGAGAAGGAGTCCCTGTCCAAGCTGCGCCACCCGAGCAACACCCGCCCGCTGCTCGACTGGGCCAGCTAGGACCGGACGCGAAGGCGCCGCCGCGACCACGGAGTCGCTGCGGCGCCTTCGCTCATTCGGTCGCTCATGCGGTGCTCTCACCCTCGAGCGGCCGGCGGCAGCAGGCGCTCGGCGACCGCGCCCAGGGCCGAGACCTGGCAGGTGTCGAGCCGGACGGCCTGGCGGGTGATCCATGCGCGCACCCGGGGCGCGCGCATCAGCACGACCCCCGAGGCCCTGAGCGCTCCCCAGCGGGGCAACCGCGCGCCGTGCACCGCCACCAGCGGCACCACCTTCACCCGTCGGCCGGCCACGGACCACAGGACGTCGGAGACCGCGCGCGCCGCGGAGGCCACCGCCCGGACCTCCTGGTCGGCCGGGTTCCGCCCGATCCACAGCCTGCCCCGGCTTCCGGCGATCCTGACGTCCCAGGGCCATTTCCTGGAGTCCACCACGTAGACCCCGGTCGGACCGATCACCAGGTGGCCGGCGCCGCCGCCCGCGTGCGGCAGCACCCGGTCCTGCAGCACCACGTAGCCGCGACGGAGCAGGGGGCGCAGCATCCGGGCGGTGGCGCGCTCCCCCGCCGCGCCTCTGCGCCGGGCGATGACCGGCAGGTCCAGGCACCGGCGGTACACCATGTCGCCCGGGGCGGCGATCCCCGCGGCGACCAGTCCCGCGTGCCAGTGCCAGACCAGGCTCACCAGCACGAAGGCGGCCACGCCGAGCAGCGCTCGCAGCGCCAGGCGGCCGCCCCACCCCGTGTCCTGCGACTCCCGGTAGCGGTTCTTGAACGAGAGCCCCGCTCCCACCATCGACGAGTTGATCACCGCTCGACTCCCCCCCCTGGCGCGGCGTACGGCCGCGTGAGCGATCAGAACGGGGTCACCGGTCCCGGCAGCCGCGCGCAGCGCGTCCGGCCCTCCGGACCCAACCCCACCATGTCGATAGCGTGACACATCCGACACTTTGAGTGACGAGGGGGGCACCCCCATCGGGACGGCGGAACGGGAGGACGCGGCCCGCCCTGCCGCCCGCCCTGCCGCCCGCCCTCGAAACGCACGATCCCCGGTACGGCGTGCCGTACCGGGGATCGTGGAAGCGGACGTCAGTGCGCGGTGCCGATGGGCAGCACGTCGCGGGCGATGCCGGTGAGGCGGTTCTGCTCGCGCAGGGTGCGCAGGCGCTCGACCTCGGTGGTCCACGCGGCGCCCTTGGGCGTGGCCCTGCCCTTGCGGCGGCGGATCCGGTCGTCGTAGGCCTTGACGCCGAAGGTCGCCCGCTGGTTGGCCTCGGCCGCCCGCAGCGCCTCGGTCAGCGCCCTGTCGAAGACCAGACCGGCGGCCCGCCGCTCCTCGGCGGAGGACGAGGTCGCCTGCACCTGGCGCAGCGCGGCCTCGGCCGCCCGCGCCCTCTCCAGGAGCTCGGGGAAGCTCTTCCCGACCTCCTGGTCAGCGTGGTAGCGAACCTCCGCCTCCCGGCTCACCCGCGGTCGGAAAAACGCCATCGTCTGCCCTCTCTCACCCGTCGCCGGGCGTTTCCCGGCGTGTCGACACCCGCAGCCTACGCCGTCGCCCCCTGCTTCACGTACTTGGGGAGGACGCGTCCGGCGTGTCCTCCTTTACACAGTAAGGCAGGGGGTGGCACGATGATCCCATGCCTGCCAAACGACCTCCGATCCCGCTCTCCAGAGAGCGCATCATCGAGGCGGCCCTGCACATCGCCGACGGCCAGGGGCTGCGACGGCTGACGATGCGCCGCCTGGGCGACGCGCTCCAGGTGGAGGCGATGGCCATCTACCACCACCTGCCCCGGGGCAAGGACGCGCTCATGGACGCCCTGGCCGAGCACGTCACCGCCGTCCACGCCGAACCCGGCGCCGACTGGCAGCAGACCGCGCGGGCGTGGTGCCGGGCGAGCCGGGCCTCGCTGCGGGAGCACCCCGGCGTGCTCGCCCTCGCCCTGACCAAGCCGCCCAAGGGACAGGCCGCACTGGCCCTGCGCGAGCAGATCGACCAGCTCGCCGAGGCCGGGCTGCCGGACGCGCCGGAGGCCGTGCGGGCCCTGAGGGCTTACGTCTTCGGCGCGGTGGCGGTCGAGGTGCAGCAGTCGGGCTGGGCCGAGCCGCCCGGCGACGGTGACGGGCCCTGGCGGCCCCCGTCTCAGGGAGGCGGCGATCCGGCGGCCGACGCCGACTTCGAGCGCGGCCTCGACGCCCTGCTGGCCGGTCTCGCACAGCGGTGAACAACGCTCTGACCAGGCGATATGTGGCGTCAGAAAGTTGTAACCAATCATTTACCCGCTTACGGCGTGTCGCACTTGGCCTGTTATGTCTATATAAGGCACCCTGTGTTATAGGTCACACCCCGACGGAGTCCCGGAGGACCATCCCCAGTGGTCCTCAAACGGCTCTAACTAACTATGTCCCCCGGGCGTGACCCGTCGCACACTTGACCTTGTCCAATGTGCGTGCCCCACCCCGTTCGAGGCGCGCACGGCCATATGTCCACCCAGATGCTCGTCCCCGTCATGCGTGGGAACGGGGTCCCATCGGTGACGGTGTCCGCCTCTCCGATGTCGATCCCGGCGAGCCGACACGAGAGATCCGGAGGCACGCCGATGTGCCCGCACGAGCCGTCCTGTCCGCCTGCCGAGGCGAAGGACCGCGAAGCCGCCCGAACCATGGCCGCCCACCCCGAGCAGGGCTGGAGCCTGCTCTGCAACGGCGTGGTGCTGTTCGAGGACACCGGTGAGCTCCTGCCCGACGGCGGCGTCATCGAGCCTCACCGGCCCCTGGTCGGCGCCGTCTGAGGGACCGGAGCCCGCGATTCCGGTTCCGGCCCCGCGGCCCGTCCGGTGACGCACCGGACTCCCCCCGGGCCGCGAGGTCACCCGGCGTCCGGCCGCATCCTCTCCCGCAGCCATCCGGCCACGACCTCGCCCACGCGGGCGGGGTCCTTTTTCAGGTCGTGCCCCTCCCCCGCCAGCACCACCAGGCGCGCAGCGTCGGTCGCCTCGGGCACCCCGAACGGGTCGCGGTCCCCGTTGACCACCAGCACCTCCGCCCCCGCCCCGCGTAGCTCCTGCGCCCGGGACCGCTCCGGCCTGCCCGGCGGGTGAAGCGGGAAGGCCAGCGCGACGACGGCCGACGCCCCCGCCGCGAGAGCCGTACGGCAGGCGACCCTGGCCCCGTTACTCCGCCCGCCCTGCGCGAGCGGCAGCCCGGGATGGCGCCGGCGGATCTCCTCCACCACCGCCACCCACGCCTCGTCCTGCTTGACCGCCGAACCCGGCGCCCTCGCCCCCCGCAGCCGGAACGGCTGCGTCACCCCGGCGACCACGCCTCCGGCGCACAGTACGGCCTCCCGTACGGCCACCAGGTCCGGCGCGTCCAGCCCCCCGGCCGACCCGTGCGTGAGGACCAGCAGGAACCAGGGGTTCCGCGGCCGGTCGATCTCCACCCGTGCCGGGCCGTGCGGCGTCGTGAACTCCATGCGGCGACCGTACCGGGCCGGACGCTCCCGGCATGCGCCGCACCCCGGCAGGGGATCCGGCGCCCATCTCCTCCTCATGGCCGATACCGAAAACCGCGCCCGGGTACAGACTGGGAGCGTGCAGGACTACAACGAGATGCGCCAGGACATGCGCGCCACCATCGACGCCCGCCGCGACCTCGGCCCCGAGTACGAGGCCGCGCTCGTCGAGTCGTTCGTCGAACGCCTCGACGCGACCATCGCCGCCAGGGTGCGGGCCGAGGTCCACGCCACCGGGGCTGCGCCGTACCCGGGCCAGCCCTACCCCGGCCAACCGTATCCGGGCCAGCCGTATCCGGGCCAGCCGTACAAGAAGCAGAAGAAGAGCGGCAACCCCTCGATCCCGATCGCGCTGGGCTCGCTGGGCATCGGCATCCCGCTGACCGGCATCGCAGCGGGGGAGGCCGGCTTCGCCGGGTTGCTGCTGGCATGGGGCGGCATCGTGACGATCAACATCGCCCACGCCATCGGCAACTGGCGTCACCGGGACTGACCTCCGCCCGCTCACCGGCCGATCCGCCACGGAAGCCGGGAGTGCGGGCCGCGACGTCAGCAATCACGGCCCAGGCGCAGGCGCACCTCCTCGGAGAGGCGCTCGTCGGCGTGGTCGAGGCCGTAGCGCCACACCCGCTCGGCGTCCTCGTCACGCCCTCGCAGAGGGAGGGTGCGGGCCAGCAGCTCGATGGCGAGCGCCCCGGTCTCGGCATCCCCTGTGCCCTCTGCGCCCTCTGTGCCCACCGTGCCTTCCACCGCCCCGGTGAACTCCGCGCAGGCCAGATCCAGGTGGGCGATGCCGAGCAGCACCCGCAGCCGCGGCTGGTCCGCCACCTCGGGGATCTCCAGCGCCTCCAGGAGCACGTCGGCGGCCTGCCCGGCCTCGCCCTCCCCGATCAGGAACTCCGCCAGCCGCTGGGCCGCGCGGGAGCCGATCTCCGGGTCGCCGGTGGCCAGAGCCGCCCTCAGCGCCTCCTCTGCCTCCTGCTCCTCCGTGGCGAGCCGCGCGAGCGCCATGTGGGCCAGCGGCGCGTAGGCGGGGTTCTCCAGGCCGAGTGCGGCCTGCCAGGCGGCGCGGGCCTGGTCCGGCAGGTCTTCCCGCTCGAAGCTCCGGGCGAGCAGGCAGGCCGCCTGGGCGGCGAACTCCGGGTGCCCGGTGGCCAGCGCGGTACGCGCGGCGGTGCGGGCGCCCGGCACGTCTCCCCGCTCCTCCAGCACCACCGCCAGCCCCACCGCGGCCTGGGCCCGGTCGGGGCCCTCGGGGTCGGCGGCCAGCTCGGCGAAGATCGTCGCGGCGCCGTCCAGGTCGCCGTCCTCGGCCAGCCGGCGCGCGGTGTCCAGCGGGTGCGTGTCCACCTCAGGCATGCAGGGGTCCTTCCCGGATGAGCGAACGCCCCGAGCCTAACGACTCGGGGCCTGGTTCGTCCCCCCACATGCGTCCTGACGATGCGCGGCCCGCGCCCCCGGCGGGGGCGCGGGCCGTGGCGGGTCAGTCCTCGTAGGCCGACAGAGGCGGGCAGGAGCAGACCAGGTTGCGGTCGCCGTAGGCCTGGTCGATGCGGCGCACCGGCGACCAGTACTTGCCCTCGCGCAGCGAGGGCAGCGGGTAGGCCGCCTCGGTGCGGGTGTAGGCGTGGTCCCACGCGTCGGCGACGACGCAGTCGGCGGTGTGCGGCGCGTTCCGCAGCGGGTTGTCGACCTTGTCGTAGGCGCCCGAGGCGACCTTCGCGATCTCCTCCCGGATCGCGATCATCGCGTCGCAGAACCGGTCGAGCTCGGCCAGGTCCTCACTCTCGGTGGGCTCGATCATCAGCGTGCCGGCCACCGGGAAGGACATGGTCGGGGCGTGGAAGCCGTAGTCGACCAGGCGCTTGGCCACGTCGTCCACGGTGACGCCGGTCTCCTTGGTGATCTGGCGCAGGTCGACGATGCACTCGTGGGCCACCAGGCCGCCGCGGCCGGTGTAGAGGACCGGGTAGTGCGGGGCGAGCCTGCGGGCCAGGTAGTTGGCCGACAGGATGGCCTGCTCGGTGGCGGCCTTGAGGCCCTCGCCGCCCATCATCCGGATGTATGCCCAGGAGATGGGCAGGATGCCCGCCGAGCCGTACGGCGCCGCCGAGACCGCGCCGACCTCCGAACCCCCGTGCAGCGGGTGGCCCGGCAGGTAGCCGGCCAGGTGGGCGCGGACCGCGACCGGGCCGACGCCGGGGCCGCCGCCGCCGTGCGGGATGCAGAAGGTCTTGTGCAGGTTCAGGTGGGAGACGTCGGCCCCGAACTCGCCCAGCTTGGCCAGGCCGACCAGGGCGTTGAGGTTGGCGCCGTCGACGTAGACCTGGCCGCCGGCCTCGTGGACCTGCTCGCAGATCCGGGTGATGGTCTCCTCGTACACGCCGTGCGTGGACGGGTAGGTCACCATGATCGCAGCGAGCCGGTCGCGGTTCTTCTCGATCTTGTCGGTGAGGTCGGCGAGGTCGACGTTGCCGTTGTCGTCGCAGGCGACCACGACGACCTTCATGCCCGCCATGACGGCGCTGGCCGCGTTGGTGCCATGTGCCGAGGACGGGATCAGGCAGACCTCTCTCCCGGCCTCGCCCCGGGCCCGGTGATAGGCGCGGATGGCCAGCAGACCGGCGAACTCGCCCTGGGAGCCGGCGTTGGGCTGGATCGAGACGGCGTCATAGCCGGTCACCTCGGCCAGCCAGCCCTCCAGCCCCTTGATCAGCTCGATGAAGCCCTCGGCCTGGTCCTCGGGGGCGTAGGGGTGCAGCCCGGCGAACTCCGGCCAGGTGATGGGCTCCATCTCGGTGGTCGCGTTGAGCTTCATCGTGCAGGAGCCCAGCGGGATCATCGACCGGTCGAGCGCGATGTCCTTGTCCTGCAGGCGGCGCAGGTAGCGCAGCATCGCGGTCTCGGAGCGGTGGCTGTGGAAGACCGGGTGGGTCAGGTATTCGCTCGTGCGCAGCAGCTCGGCGGGGAGAGCGTCGTGCGTGGCGGCGTCCAGGTCGGTCAGGACGGCGCCGCTGACCTCGAAGGCGGCCAGGACCTGCTCCAGGTGGAGCAGCTCGGTCTTCTCGTCGCAGGTGACGCCGACGTGGTCGGCGTCGACCAGGCGCAGGTTGACGCCGTTGTCACGGGCGGCGGCCACGACCTGGGCGGCGCGACCGGGGACCCGGGCGAGCACGGTGTCGAAGAAGGCCTCGTGCACGACCTCGACACCGCCGTGGCGCAGCCCCTCGGCGAGCACGACGGCGTGCCGGTGGACGCGCTGGGCGATCCGCCGCAGGCCCTCGGGGCCGTGGTAGACGGCGTACATGCCGGCGATCACGGCGAGCAGCACCTGCGCGGTGCAGATGTTGCTGGTCGCCTTCTCCCGGCGGATGTGCTGCTCGCGGGTCTGCAGGGCCAGCCGGTAGGCGGGGCGGCGGTCGGCGTCCTGGGAGACGCCGACCAGACGGCCGGGCATCTGCCGCTGCAGGCCCTCGCGGACCGCCATGTAGGCCGCGTGCGGGCCGCCGAAGCCCAGCGGCACGCCGAAGCGCTGCGAGGAGCCGATCGCGATGTCGGCGCCGAGCTCGCCGGGGGCGGCCAGCAGGGTGAGGGCGAGCAGGTCGGCCGCGGCGACCACCTGGGCGCCGTGTGCGTGGGCGGCCTCGGCGACCGCGCGGAAGTCGCGCAGGCGGCCGCCGGCTCCGGGGTACTGCACCAGGACGCCGAAGCACTCGGGCAGTTCTCCGGCGAGGTCGCTCTCGGCCAGCTCGATGCCGAGCGGCTCGGCTCGGGTGCGCAGCACGGCCTTGGTCTGCGGCATCGCGTCGGCGTCCACCACGAACACGTTCGACTTCGCCCGGCCTGCGCGGCGGGCCAGGGTCATCGCCTCGGCCGCGGCGGTCGCCTCGTCCAGCAGGGAGGCACCGGCGACGTCGAGGCCGGTCAGGTCGGAGACGACCGTCTGGAAGTTGATCAGGGCCTCCAGCCGGCCCTGGGAGATCTCCGGCTGGTAGGGCGTGTACGCGGTGTACCAGCCGGGGTTCTCCAGCAGGTTGCGGCGGATGACCGCGGGCGTGATCGTGTCGTGGTAGCCGAGGCCGATCATCGAGGTGAGGACGGTGTTGCGGGAGGCCAGGGCGCGCAGCTCGCCGATGGCCTCGGCCTCGCTCGCCGCGGCGGGCAGCTCGAGCCGGTCCTTGGCCCGGATCGTCTCGGGCACCGCGACCGCGATCAGGTCGTCGACGGAGCCGAATCCGACCGCCTCCAGCATGCGGTCCCGGTCGGCCTCGCCGGGCCCGATGTGGCGGGTCGCGAACGGCGGGGAGCTGAGCTCGCTGAGGGGTGACAGATCGGTCATGGAAAGCCTCCCGAGGCGGTGGAGACCGGCGCTGGGCGCGGGCATGGGTGCCGGATCTCCCCCTCTGTCATCTCGACCTGAGAGCTTCACCTACCCCTTTCGGGGAGGCTTTCACCGTCGGTGAGACGCGCCTGGCGGACGCACCTGCTTTCCAGAGTTGCCTCGTCCGTGCGGTACAGGGTGCCTGAGAGATTCCGGGGAGGTTGCTCCTTCGGCGCCCCGGTCGTGCCGGGGTCTCTCCCGCACAGGGTCGTCAGCGAGGTCAACTTTACCCTGTGCGGCGCGCCCTGCGACGGCGGGCCAGCTCATCGGCGTGGTGCTCGGCTAAAGGGCCCTCGCCGGCCTCGGCGCGCTCGCCGGGCAGCTGCGCCAAGGAACCCTCCACCTCCTGCCACACCCGGCCCAGCGCGATGCCGAACACGCCCTGGCCGCCCTGGAGGAGATCGATCACCTCGTCGGGGGAGGTGCACTCGTAGACGCTCACCCCGTCGCTCATGAGGGTGATCTGGGCGAGGTCGCCGACCCCGCGGGCCCGCAGGTGGTGCACGGCGATGCGGATCTGCTGCAAGGAGACGCCGGTGTCGAGAAGCCGTTTGACGACCTTGAGCACGAGGACGTCGCGGAAGCCGTACAGCCGCTGGGAGCCGGAGCCGTGCGCGGCCCTGACCGTGGGCTCGACCAGTCCGGTGCGGGCCCAGTAGTCCAGTTGCCGGTAGGTGATCCCGGCAGCGGCACAGGCCGTGGGGCCTCGATAGCCGACGTCGGCGGGCAGGCTCACCGGCTGCCCCTCGAACAGCAGGCCCTCTTCTCCGGCACGCTGCCGCGCCGACCGGCGCCGCCCCGGATCATCCTGGCCGGCCGCCTTTCCTTCGCCGCTGCTGACCGCCACTGCGGACCTCCGGCTTTCTCTCATCCCATGGCCTGATCTGGGGGTTTGCACACGGCCACAGGTTCACTCGCACCGTAAGACTGGGATCCAGCTCAGTCAACGACCCCACTCGGCGCGTCGTGAAGCGTAAATGCACCGAAATTCCTACCCCGCGCGGCCGAAGTCCTCCGGCGAGATCTGGTCAAGGAACTCCCTGAACCTTTCCAGCTCCTCCTCCTGGCCCTCCTGGTCGTCCGGAATGATCACTCCGGCCTCGCGAACCACGTCCTCACTGGCGAAGATACGCGCGCCGGTGCGCAGTGCCAAGGCGATGGAGTCCGAGGGCCGGGCGCTCACCTCGACCCCGTTGGAGAACACCAGGTCGGCGAAGAAGATGCCCTCGCGGAGCGCGACGATGTTCACCGTGCGCAGTCCCACACCGAGGGCGTCGAGCACGTCCCGGAACAGGTCATGGGTGAGCGGCCGGGGCGGCGGCTCCTCCGCCTGGGCCATGGCGATCGCCGTCGCCTCCGTCATGCCGATCCAGATGGGCAGGTAACGCTCCCCGTGCGCCTCCTTCAGCAGAACGATCGGCTGGTTTGAGGGCATTTCAACCCGAACGCCCACGACCTCCATCTGCAACACGGGCTGCTCCGTCTTTTCGCTGGGTTTCGACCGGTTTCTTCAACGTAACACCCGGAGGGCGACGAGCGCCCCGGCAGGTCCTCACCTCCCCAGGGCGTCGCGGACTCCAGAACGCAGGAGAGAGGCGTGCAGGTCCAGCAGGAGACCGGAGATCTCCCGGGCGGTCTCGTCGGCCCGGTCGATGGCACCGGGCGCCCGGCGGCGCAGCAGCGGGGCGACGGCCTGCTCCACGAGCCCGGCCTCCCGCTCGGCTGCGGCACGGACCGCCCGCAGATGGCGGGCGTGCAGGCCGAAGGCGGCCAGCGCGCCGACGCTGCGGGCCACGGCCAGCGCCTCGGCGTCGTAGTGGCGGGCCACCGCGGACAGCAGGCCGTAGTCCTCGAGCTCGGCCAGGGTCTCCTCGTCGAGCTCGGCGGCGGCGAGGAGCTCCTCCCGGCTGAGGCGGACTTCGGGGACGGCCTCGCCGGGTACCGCGCGCGGCCGGGCGACGGGCCGCTCCTCGCGGTCCGCCGCCTCCAGCCTGTCCTTGATCACGCGCAGCGGGAGGTAGCGGTCGCGCTGCTCGCTGAGGATGTAACGCAGCCGTTCGACGTCGGCGTAGGTGAACTTGCGGTAGCCGGAGGGACTGCGCTCCGGCTCGATCAGCCCCTCACCCTCCAGGAAACGGATCTTGGAGATGCTGACGTCGGGGAACTCGCCCTGCAGGAGGGCGAGGACCTCCCCGATGCTCATGTGCGCACGAGCGGCCTGCGAGCTCATCATCCTCCAGCGGCGCCGCGGGTGAGGAACACCAGGCGGAACTTGCCGATCTGCACCTCGTCCCCACCGTAGAGCGGAACCTCCTCGATCCGCTCGCGGTTGACGTAAGTGCCGTTGAGGCTTCCGACGTCACGGACGGTGAACATGCCACCGCCGCGCCGGTAGAACTCCACGTGGCGGCGGGAGACGGTGACGTCGTCGAGGAAGATGTCGCTCTCGGGGTGGCGGCCCACGGTGGTGAGGTCGCTGTCCAGGAGGAAGCGGCTGCCTGCGTTGGGGCCGCGCATGGCCACCAGCAGAGCCGTGCCCGGGAGCAACTGCTCGACGGCCTGCCGCTCGGCGAGAAGCGTCTCCCCTGTCTCCGCCTCGTAGGCCTCGATCCCGGAGAGGGAGATCGTCGACGTGCTGTCTCCGGGAATCTCAGCTCTGGTCAGCGGTGACCCGCATCGAGAACAGAAACGCGCGTCCTCGGGGTTGGCATGACCGCACTGCGTGCAGTAGACGCTCGGCATCGATCGGCTCGGCCTCCTACCGCGAAGACGCGGCAACGGTGCTCGGGGATGCGCGCCTCGCTTCTTCGCTTCTCAAGTGTGTTCAGACTGCGAATGCCGAAACTTACGCTGATGAGGCGCAAAGGTCAAGACGAGCGGTGGACCGCGGGTTCGGTCGGTGTCAAAACTACAGCCGGGTACGGTCCACGGTCTATATCTCGGGCCAGGCTGGCGCGTCGTTGTGTTGACGGACCGTGCTCCGCGCAGCCGGCTCGGGGGCCGGTGACCGGCGCCTTTCCTCGCCGCTCATCCGCTGCGCTCCCTCGCTCCTCAGTCCAGTGCACCGGCGCCCCCCGCAGACCGGGGGCGGGTCAGCAGCCGGCGGCGTCCTCGACGACCCGGGCCCAGTGCTCGAGGAGCGCCTGCGCCGAGTCCACGTCGGCGCCCTCGGCCCACAGGTGGGTGACGGCCTCTGCCGGATCGGGCAGGACCAGCGCCCAGCTCCCGTCGTCGGCGACGACCCGCACGCCGTCGGTGGTGTCGATCCGGTAGTCCTCGGCGGCCTCGATGACCGAGCGCATCACCACCCCCTTGACCGCCCAGGGCGTGGGCACCGTACGGCGCAGCAGCCGGGCCACGGGGATCCTGGCGTCGATCTGGCTGAGTGAGAGCCGGGTCCTGGCGACCAGGCCGAGCAGGCGCAGGAAGACCGCCAGCCCGTCCACCGCGGGCCCGAACTCCGGCACGATGAACCCGCCGCGCCCGTCCCCGGCGAACACCATGTCGTGCCCCCGCGAGGCCGAGGTGAGCGCGTCGATCGCGGTGGAGGTCCACTCGACCTGCACCCCGTGGAAACGGCAGACCTGCTCGGCCACGCGGGTGGTGGTCACCGGCAGCGCCACCCGGCCGCCGCGCCGCTCGGCCGCGATCAGGTCCAGCACGACGAGCAGGGCGCGCTCCTCGCTGATCAGCTGGCCGGTCTCGTTGACCAGCGCGACCCGCTCCCCCACCGGGTCGAACCGCACGCCGAAGGCGGCCCGGGAGGAGCTGACCAGCTCCGACAGGCGCTGCAGGTCGCGGCGGCGCTCGGCGAAGGTCTCGGTGGGCGAGGCCTCGTCCAGCCGGTTGTTGACGGTCAGCACGTCCACCCCGACCCGGCCGAGGAGGTTGGGCAGCACCAGTGATGAGGTGCCGCCCGCGCAGTCGACCACGACCTTCATGTCGGCGTCGCGCACCCCGTTCATGTTCACGCAGCGCAGCAGCTCGTGCGCGTAGTCCTCGATCACCCTCGGCGGGAAGCCCAGCTCGGCGATCTCCCCGGGGAAGGCGCGGCGGAACTCCTGGCGCGAGAAGACCCGCTCCAGCCTGCGCTGGGCCGACTGGGACAGGTCGGCGCCGGTCTCGTCCATGAAGACGATGTCCACGCTCTGCGGGTCGCCGGGGGTGGTCCGCAGAGCGATCCCGCCCACGGCGTTCTCCTTGGCGGTGTGGAAGCGGGAGACCGGCAGCGGGACGGCCTCCAGGTCGAGCACGTCGATGGCGCTGGCGTTCAGGGCGCTGATCACGGCCCGCTTCAGAGTCCGGGCGGCCCGGGAGGAGTCGCGGGAGGTGACGACCGAGGTGCCCTTCCTCAGGGTGGTGGCGTAGGCGCTGGCCAGCCGTACGCACAGCTCAGGGGTGATCTCCACGTTGACCAGCCCGGAGACCCCGCGCGGGCCGAACAGGTTGCGCTGGCCCCTGGACTCCCAGATGACGCTGGTGTTGACCAGGGCTCCGGCCTCGACGGTCTTGAACGGGTAGACCTTGACCCCGGAGGAGACGTACGCCTCGGCCTCGATGATGCACTCGTCCCCGACGACGGCGTTCTCCTCCACCCTGGCGCCCGCCATCAGATCGGTGTTCTTGCCGATGACGCAGCCGCGCAGGTTGGTGCTGGGCCCCACGTAGACGTTGTCGTGGACGACCGCGCGGTGCAGGAAGGCTCCCTCGCGGACCACCACGTTGCTGCCGAGCACGGTGTACTCGCGCAGCTCGGCCCCCGCCTCGACCTTGGCGTAGTCGCCGATGTAGAGAGGGCCCTTGAGGATGGCGTCGGGGTCCACCACGGCGCCCTCGGCCACCCAGACCCCGGGTGAGAGCTCGAAGGCTCCGATGTCCACCTTGACCCGGCCGGAGAGCACGTCGGCCTGGGCCCGCAGGTAGCTCTCGTGGGTGCCGATGTCCTCCCAGTAGCCGTCGGCCACGTAGCCGAAGAGGGCGGCGCCGCGCTCCAGCAGCTTGGGGAAGACGTCCTCCGACCAGTCGACCGGCCCGTCTCCGACGACCTCGTCGAGGACCTCCGGCTCCATCACGTAGACACCGGTGTTGACGGTGTCGGAGAAGACCTGGCCCCAGGTGGGCTTCTCCAGGAACCGTTCCACCCGGCCCTGGTCGTCCACGATGACGATGCCGAACTCCAGCGGGTTCGGCACGCGTTTGAGCCCGATGGTGACCAGGGCGTCGTTCTCCCGGTGGAACCGGATCATGTCGGTCAGGTCGATGTCGGTGAGCGCGTCGCCCGAGATGACCAGGAAGCGCTCGTCGCGGAGCTTGTCGGCGGCGTTCTTGACGCTCCCGGCGGTGCCGAGCGGCCTCTCCTCGGTCGCGTAGTACAGGCTCATGCCGAGCTCGTCGCCGTCGCCGAAGTAGTTGCGGACCAGCGCGGCCAGGAACTGCACGGTCACCACGGTCTCGGTGAGCCCGTGCCGTTTCAGCAGGCGCAGCACGTGCTCCATGATCGGCCTGTTGACCACGGGGAGCAGGGGCTTGGGCTGGTTCGCGGTCATCGGCCGGAGCCGCGTCCCCTCACCACCCGCCATCACGACGGCCTTCACACATCACCCCTTACGGCGTTTTAACTCCTTTGAGGAGCTGCCGCACCTGTACCCAATACAGCACCCCCGACCACCAGTACAGCCCCACGCCCCAGATCGCCAGCGACCAGCCGACGATCCGCGCGGGATCGGCGTACCACGTGTCGTGGTGGGCCAGGAAGAGGAGCGGGAAGGAGTAGAGCAGGTTGGCCGTGGCGGCCTTGCCCAGGAAGTGCACCGGCAGCGCCGGGCCGTACCCGAGCCGGCGCAGGATCGGCGGGATGCCCAGGAGCATCACGTCCCGCAGCGGGATGACCAGCGCCAGCCACCAGGGGATGATGTCCCGCAGGGCCAGGCCGAGCAGGGTCGCCAGGATGTAGAGCCGGTCGGCCAGCGGGTCGAGCAGCCGGCCGAGCCTGCTGGTCTGGTTCCACGCCCGGGCGATCTTGCCGTCCAGCCAGTCGGAGAATCCGGCGAGCATCAGCAACGCGACGGCCCAGCCGTCGGCCTTCGGACCCAGCACGAGCCAGAGGAAGACCGGCACGCCGAGGAGCCTGGCCAGGCTCAGCGCGTTGGGAACCGTCCAGATTCGATCTTCGGTTCCCGATACTTCCGAATTCACCCGTTTATCTCCCTCCCCGTACCTGATAGTGACACTACTGCGTCGATGCGACGCCGTGTTTGTGACGACGCTGCGCGTCGCGGCTCGGGGGCTGGCAACCGGCGCCCCCTCGCAGCCTCCTTCGCTCCTCAGTCCAGCCCACCGGCACCCCCTCGCGGGTTGGCGGCGCCGTGGCGGGGAGGGGTGGTGATCGGCGGGGGGACGCGCTAGGGTTTCCGCCGACCAACGCGGGAGCCCGGAGAACCGGGCTGAGAGGACGGCTGTGACGGCCGCCGACCGCCAGAACCTGCTCCGGATAATGCCGGCGAAGGGAGTTTGCGCGATGAGCGATGCGCGCCTTTCCAGCTCCAAGATCTACCAGGGCGACCTCCGCGTCCCCATGCGTCAGGTGCGGCTGACCAACGGTGAGACGGTCACGCTCTACGACACCTCGGGCCCGTACACCGACCCGGACGTGACCGTCGACATCACCCGCGGCCTGCCGCGCCTGCGCGAGGACTGGATCCTCGACCGCGGCGATGTGGCCCGGTACGGCGGCCGCCCGGCCAGGCCCGCCGACGACGGCTACCGGGACTCCGAGTCCTGGAGCCGCGACCTGCGCTCCCTGGACGCGGTCTTCGCCGGCGACGGCGCGGACCCGGCGCGATCGGGACAGGACCGCCGGCCGCTGCGGGCCGCGGGGGCGCCGGTGACCCAGCTCGCCTACGCCCGGCGCGGCCAGATCACCCGGGAGATGGGGTTCGTCGCCGTCCGCGAGGGCGTGGCGCCGGAGTTCGTCCGCGACGAGGTCGCCGCCGGACGGGCGATCATCCCGGCCAACGTCAACCACCCGGAGAGCGAACCGATGATCATCGGCCGCAACTTCCTGGTGAAGATCAACGCCAACATCGGCAACTCCGCCGTGACCTCCACCATCGAGGAGGAGGTGGACAAGATGACCTGGGCGACCCGATGGGGCGCCGACACCGTCATGGACCTGTCCACCGGGCGCAACATCCACACCACCCGCGAGTGGATCATCCGCAACTCCCCGGTGCCGATCGGGACCGTCCCGCTCTACCAGGCCCTGGAGAAGGTGGACGGCCGCCCCGAGGAGCTCTCCTGGGAGGTCTACCGCGACACCCTGATCGAGCAGTGCGAGCAGGGCGTGGACTACTTCACCGTGCACGCCGGCGTGCGCCTGGCCCACGTGCCGCTGACCGCGGGACGCAAGACCGGCATCGTCTCGCGAGGCGGCTCGATCATGGCGGCCTGGTGCCTGGCCCACCACCGCGAGAGCTTCCTGTACGAGCACTTCGCCGACATCTGCGAGATCCTGGCCGCCTACGACGTGGCGTTCTCGCTGGGCGACGGGTTGCGTCCGGGCTCGATCGCCGACGCCAACGACGAGGCCCAGTTCGCCGAACTGCGGACGCTGGGCGAGCTCACGAAGATCGCGCACGCGCACGACGTCCAGGTGATGATCGAGGGGCCGGGCCACGTCCCCATGCACAAGATCAAGGAGAACGTGGACCTCCAGCGCGAACTCTGCGACGACGCGCCGTTCTACACCCTCGGCCCGCTGACCACCGACGTCGCCCCCGGCTACGACCACATCACCTCGGCCATCGGTGCGGCGATGATCGGCTGGTACGGCACGGCCATGCTCTGCTACGTCACCCCCAAGGAGCACCTCGGCCTGCCGAACAAGGACGACGTGAAGACCGGCGTGATCACCTACAAGATCGCGGCACACGCGGCCGACCTGGCCAAGGGCCACCCGGGCGCGCAGGCCTGGGACGACGCGCTGTCCGACGCCCGGTTCGAGTTCCGCTGGGAGGACCAGTTCGACCTCTCCCTGGACCCGGACACCGCCCGTTCCTTCCACGACGAGACCCTGCCCGCCGCCCCGGCCAAGACCGCCCACTTCTGCTCCATGTGCGGGCCGAAGTTCTGCTCCATGCGCATCAGCCACGACGTGCGGCGGTTCGCCGAGGAGCGCGGGCTGACCGACGACGAGGCCTTGCGGGAGGGGATGCGGGAGAAGGCCGAGGAGTTCTCCCGCGAGGGCGGCCGGGTCTACCTGCCCGTCGAAGGCGTCTGAGCACGGCCTGAGGCGGCGCCGGACGCCCGGCGGTGTCCGGCGGCGCGGGGGCGCGTCCGGACACCGCCGCGCGGGCCCGGAGGGGACGGGATCAGCGCCCGTGCCCCTTCGGGCTCAGGAACACCGTACGGCGGCGCGGGGCGACCAGGACCAGACGAGCACGGCCACGGTCAGCCCGAACAGGGTCAGGCCGCTGGGCACGTGGGTGCCGAGCATCTCCCACGTGAAGTGCTGGCCCATGCCGATGAGGAAGAGGCCGAGGCTGGCCAGCGCGGGCCAGCCCGCGCCGCGGCCCGGCCGCCAGACCAGCACGGCCGCCACGATCTGCAGCAGGGCGATCAGGTGCACCACCATTCCCGCCCACACGTGGGTGTCGGCCAGGGCCTGGTCCCCGTTGACGGCCTGCCCGGCGAACGAGGCCGCGACGATCAGGCCGGCCGCCTGGGCGACGACCAGGATGCGCAGGCCGTACAGCAGGCCCGCGGAGACCTGCCGGCCCTGGGCCGCCGGTCCCTGGGTGATGACCTCCTGCATGAGATGTGTCCTTCCTGGGATGAGTGGTTCAGGACACATCGTGCTCGCAGGGACCTGCCGCGTCGTCAGCCTGCGGGCTGACCCCCCGATCCTCCGCGGGGCGGATTCCGCACCGGCCGGAAGTCCGCGTCGACCAGCCCGATCCGGTGGGCCACCACCGCCGCCTGGATGCGGTTGCGCAGGCCGAGCTTGTCCATGGCGGTGGAGACGTGGGTCTTCACGGTGGTGACGCCCACGTGCAGGGTGTCGGCGATCTCCGCGTTGGACAGTCCCGTGCCGACCAGGGCCAGCACGTCCAGCTCCCGGTCGGTGAGGCCGGCCAGGACGCGCGGGCCGACCCGCTCCTCGGCCGCCAGCGCCCGCTCCACCACGCGGCGCAGCACCGAGGGGGCCAGCAGCGGCTCCCCGGCGGCCGCCCGGCGCACGGCGTCGACCATCCGCTCCGGCTCGTCGTCCTTGACCAGGAAACCGATGGCCCCGGCGCGCAGGGCGGCGTAGATGTTCTCGTCCTCGGCGAAGGTCGTGAGGATCACGATCCTGGCCGCGGGCCATGCCCCCAGGATCCGCCGGGTGGCCTCCAGCCCGTCCATCCTGGGCATGCGCAGGTCCATCAGCAGCACGTCGGGGCGGAGCCGCTCGGCGTGCTGCACGGCCTGCGTCCCGTCGACCGCCTCGCCGCAGACCTCCATCTCCCCCGCGGCCTCCAGCAGCATCCGCACGCCCGCGCGCACGAGCGCCTGGTCGTCGGCGACGACGACCCGGATCACCGGAGCCGCTCCGCCTGTCGCACGCCTGCCACGCCGTCGTTGCCGCCCATGCCGTCCGTCTTCCCTTCCTCCCGCCGCCAGGGCAGGATCCTGCGCTGCGGCGTCATCCCGCATGAGTATCCGTCACGATCCAGCGGGAGCGTCGCCGCCAGCCGCCAGCCGCCGTCCCCGTCGGGCGCGGCGGACAGGTCACCGCCCAGGGCCCGCGCCCGCTCGCGCATGCCCGCGATGCCCTGTCCCGAGGAGGGCAGCGCGTCGCGGGGACCGGGCGGGGGCGCGTCCTGCGGGGAAGGGCCGCTGGCCACGTTCACCTCCAGGGCGTTCTCGGTCACCTTCAGCTCCACGACCGCCGCGGTGCCCGGCCCGGCGTGCTTGAGCACGTTGGTCAGGCCCTCCTGCACGATCCTGGCGGCCGAGGCCCGGGTCACCAGGGGGACGAGGCCGGCCTCGAGGCCGGAGCGGAGCTCGACCTTCAGCCCCGCGGCGTTCATCCGCTCCACCGCGTCGCGCACCACCTCCTCCGGGGCGGCGACGGGAAGATGGGCGAGATCGGGGTCGCGCAGCACGTTGAGCAGGCCGCGCAGATCCTCCAGCACCTGGTGACCGGTGGTGCGGATGTCCGAGAGGGCTTCGGCGACCGGCCCCGACGGCGCGGCGTACTGGGCGGCGCCCGCCCGCAGCACCATCGCGCCGACGTGGTGGGCCACGATGTCGTGCACGTCGCGGGCGATGCGCTCGCGCTCGGCCAGCAGGTCGGCCCGGGCCCGCTCGGCGGCCAGTTGTCTGGCCTCCTCTGCCATGGCCAGCTGCAGGTCGGCGGCGTCGCGGCGGACGCCGAGGTAGCGGCCGATGATGATCGGCGCGGCCACCATGGCCAGCAGCGCGGCCACCCGGGCCGGGGTCACCCCCGCCCACTCCTCCTCCACGATGTTCAGCGCCGTCACCCCGGCGGCCAGGAGGTAGGCGACGGCGGTCCAGGACCACGAGGCGCGCATCGCGAACGCGCCGAGCGTGACCAGGAAGAGGCCCTGCAGCGAGTTGGCGGCGAACCCGGCGTACTGGTCGGCCACGAGGACCAGTACGGCCTGAAGCGCGAACGCCGTGCCCGGGAGCACCCGGGCCAGGCCCGCGGTGAGCCCGCAGCCGATCACGAACCAGCCGACCCCCCAGACCGGCCAGGGCCCGTCGTGCCAGTCGGTCCAGGTGTCCAGGACCATGAAGGCCACGCCGCCGCCCGACAGCAGCAGGTCGAGGCCGGGACGGCGCTCCACCTTGGCCACCGCCTCGATGGGGCTGCGCAGGTAGCGGCCGACGACCACGGGGACGGCGCTCATCCCGGCCGAGAAGTACCAGGTGGTGGCGGTGAGGGCGAGACCGGGATCGGCGAGGTTGACCGAGGTGGCGACTGCGGCCAGGACGGCGCCGGGCACGATCTGCCGCCAGGCGCAGCGGTAGGCGAGGACGCCCACGGCGACCGGGATGAGGGTCTGCACGGTGTCGGTGGTGAAGGTGGAGAACCGGTCGCAGACGACCAGGAAGGCCGACTGGTAGACGCAGACGGCCAGCGGCCACCTCCGGACGAGGCCCATCGGGATCCCGGCCAGCGCCGCGAGCACCAGGGTCGCCGACCAGGACACGGGCTGGCCGGTCTTGCCCGAGACGAACAACCCGAAGGCGACTCCGGCGACCGACAGCAGGACGTCGAGCGCCGGGCCGCGGGCTCTCCCATCGACGGCCGGATCGCGGGGTCTCATGGGCAAAAGGTATCCGGATCCGGCCGGTGCCCTCTCATCCTCTGGGAGGGCCGCGTCTCCTCCTAGTGGCCGGAAGATCGGCCGAACGGCTGGTCAAGTACGGCAAAAGAGCCCTTAATCTTCAGTCCATGACCAATGACACCACGCTCTTCCTGGGTCAGTGGATGCGCTCCCCGGGAACCACCGGGGCCGTGGCACCGAGCTCGCGCAAGCTCGCCGAGACCGTGACCGCGCCGGTCCCCCGGCGGGGCGAGCCGGTGATCGTCGAGCTCGGCCCCGGCACGGGCGCGTTCACCGCCGAGATCCAGCGGCGTCTGGAAGGGCGGGGGCACCACCTGGCGGTGGAGATCAACCCGAGGCTGGCGGAGTTTCTCGCCGCCCGGCACCCGGCGGTGGACGTCATGGTCGCCGACGCGGCGAAGCTGCCGCAGCTGCTCCAGGAGCGCGGTCTGACCCATGCCGACGTCGTCGTGAGCGGACTGCCCTGGGCCGCGTTCTCCGAGGAGACGCAGACGAGCCTGCTGGAGGCCGTCGCCGCGATCATGGGGCCGAACACGGCCTTCACCACCTTCGCCTACAGCTTCGCCAAGCCGCTGCCGCCCGCGCGCCGCTTCCGGCGGCGCCTGCACGACACCTTCGAGGAGGTCGTGATGGGCCGGACCGTGTGGGGCAACCTCCCGCCCGCCTTCGTCTACCACGCGCGCCGCCCGCGCTCGTAGACCGCACGGATCCCTCCGGGAGCTCACCGGAAACCCTCGCCTCACGACCGAACTTCGTTCTACCATTGCGCACGCAACCAGAACGGAGTTGATCACGGTGGACTTCACGCTCCCGGAGAGCGCCCTCGCCGTCCAGCGCGGCATCGCCGACATCTGCTCGCGCTACGACCTGGACTACTGGCAGCGCTGCGAGACCGAGAAGCGCTGGCCGGAGGAGGTCTGGGCGGAGCTCGCCAAGGGGGGCTGGCTGGGCCTGGCCGTACCCGAGGAGTACGGCGGCGGGGGGCAGGGGCTGCTGGAGCTGGCCGTGGCCACCGAGACCCTCTCGGCCTCCGGCTCCGCGGGAGGCTCGGCGTTCACCTACGTCCTCACCCCAGGCTTCGGTGCGATGACCCTGGCCCGGCACGGCAGCCGGTGGCAGCGCGAGCAGTTGCTGCCCGGACTCGCCACCGGCGAGATCGAGACCTGCTTCGCCCTGACCGAGCCGGACGCCGGCTCCAACGCGCTGGGCATCTCCACCTCCGCCCGCCGCGACGGCGACGAGTTCGTGGTCAACGGCCAGAAGATCTGGATCACCGGCGTGCAGCGCGCCACCTGGATGCTGCTGGTCACCCGGACCGTCCCGGCCACCGAGGCGAAACCCCGCACCCACGGCATGACCGTCTTCCTGGTGAACGTGCCCGAGGCCGTCGCCGCGGGACGGCTCTCCTTCCAGCCGATCCCCAAGATGGGCGCCAACACCACCCCGTCCAACATGGTCTTCATCGACGACCTGCGCGTCCCGGCCGCGAACGTCGTCGGCGAGGTCGACCAGGGCGCGCTGGTGCTGTGGGACATCCTCAACCCCGAGCGCATCCTGCTGGCCGCCTCCGCCCTCGGCGGCGCGGAGGTGGCGCTGCGGGTCGCGGTGCGGTACGCCAAGGAGCGTGAGGTCTTTGGCCGCCCGATCGGCGCCAACCAGGCCATCGCCTTCCCCCTCGCCCAGGTCAAGGCCAAGATCGAGCTGGCCAGGCTGATGCTGTACAAGGCGGCCTGGCTCTTCGACGACCAGCAGCCGTGCGGCACCGAGGCCAACATCGCCAAGCTGACCGCCTCCCAGGCGGCCTGGGAGGCGGCCGACCACGCCTTCCAGACCCACGGCGGCATGGCCTACTCGCTGGAGTATCCAGTCGCCCGCCTGCTGGCCGACGCCAGGATCGGCAAGGTCGCCCCGGTCACCGAGGAACTGCTGCTCAACTACCTCGCCACCCAGGTGCTCGGGCTTCCCCGGAGCTTCTGAGCGATTGCGGCGCGCGCCCGGCTGACGGACCATGGGCTGGTCCGTCAGCGAGCGCAAAGGAGCGCCCATGACCGCCTACGCCAGCACCGTGATCGACGCGTCGGCCGACGAGGTCTGGAACTACCTGCGGGAGTTCGGAAACCTGGCCGAGTGGCTGCCCGGGATCACCAGCTGTGAGATCGAGGAGGGCACACCCTCCGAGCCCGGCGCGGTCCGCCGGGTCGAGGGAGCGGGCGGGCTGTTCCGGGAGCGGCTGCTCACCCTCGACGACGCCTCCCGCTCGGCGACCTACGAGATCCTCGAATGCCCGCTGCCGGTCCGGAACTACCGTGGCGTCTACCGGGTCGCCCCGGTCACCGACAGTGGCCGGGCCTTCGTCGAGTGGTCGGCCGTCTTCGACTCCGACGACGAGCCGAAGATGACCAAGATCCTCACCCGGGGCGTCTTCGAGCCGGGCCTGGCCTCCCTGCACAAGCGTTTCTGACTCCCGGCCCGCCGCACGACGGGCGTGCGGCGAGCCGGTCATCTCGCCCCCCGTCCTCCCCGCCGGATCGCCAGGCCCGCCGCCGCGATTGCGGCGGGCACCAGCAGGTACGGCCCGCAGGAGGCCAGCAGCACCAGGGTGAAGGCCGTGGCCACCGCGGCGACCCGCCGCCCGGCCCCGGCCAGCAGGCGGGTCGCCGCGGCGACGCCGACCGCGGTGACCGCGGCCAGGCAGGCCGAGGTGGCGCGCATGAGCGGGTCGAGCCCGATCCCGGAACCCACCGCCACGGCGGTGAGCGCACCGGTCAGGGCGGCCAGCAGCACCAGGCTGCGATGCGGCACCCGGCCCGGGACCGCCCCCTTGGCCAGGGGCGCGGGCAGGGCCCCGTCACGGGCGAGTGCGGCGCCGAGACGGGCGCCCCCGGCGATGTAGGTGTTGATCGCGCCGAAGCTCAACAGGACGGCCGCGACGGCGGTGACCGGCCCGGCCAGGCTTCCGGCGCCCTCCCGGAGCAGCAGGGCGAGCGGGACCGGCGAAGTGGCCGCCCCGTCGCCGAGCACGCCGATCACGGTCACGGCCAGCCCCAGGTAGAGCACGCCGACGACCGCCAGGGTGAGCGCCGTGGCCCGCACCAGGTGGCGGCGGGGGTCGGCGAACTCGGCCGACAGATGGCTGGCCGCCTCCCAGCCGACGAAGGCGAAGAACAGCACCCCGGCCGCCCGGGCGACCCCGCCCGGGCCGTGCGGGGCGAAGGGGGTGAAGCTGCCCGGCCGTACGGCGGGCAGGGCCGTCACGACGGCGGCGACCAGGAGGACGGTGAGCAGGGCGGCCAGGAGCAGCTGCACCCCTCCGGCCAGGCGCAGACCGGCGTGGTTGGCGGCGAACGCCGCCGCCAGCAGCCCGAAGGTCACCGCCGCGGCCCCGGCCGTGCCGAGGCCCAGGGCCGGGGCGACGTACCCCGCGCCGATCATGGCACCGGCCGGCACCCCCACCGGTATCGCGAAGTAGAACCACCAGCCGGTCACCGCCGCCGTCCGCGCGCCGAAGGCCCGCGCGGCGAACGTCGCCACCCCGCCGCCGTCGGGGAACCGGCCGCCCAGTGCGGCGAAGGTCAGCGCGACCGGCACGCTGAGCGCCAGCAGCGCGGCCCAGGCCAGGATCGAGGCGGGACCGGCGGCGGCCGCGGCCAGATGCGGCAGGGCGAGCACTCCGGGCCCCAGCACCGCGCCGAGCAGCAGCGCCGTCCCCTGCCCCGTCCCGAGCCGGCCGCCCGGTCCCCCTGCGCCCACGCTCCCGGTCCGCGGCCCTCCGGTTCCCGAGCCCGCCGCGGTCTCCCGGCCGGTCCCCGCGGGGAGCCTCTCCCGAGGACCCGCCCCGCCCCTTCGCCCTGTCTTCGGCACCTTCCATCCCGCCTTCCCATCGATCGGTGATCCGGGAGGAAGGTAGCCAGTCGGGCGACTGTGGCGGCGATTGACCGGACGAATGATCGGAATAAGGGCAGAATCACTGAAATGGACGAACTTGATGCGGAAATCATCCGCCTTCTCCAGACAGATGCGCGGCAGTCGAACCGGGAGCTCGCCCGCACGCTCGGCGTCGCCCCCTCGACCTGCCTGGAGCGGGTCCGCGCGCTCACCCGGCGCGGGGTGATCCGCGGCTATCACGCCGACATCGACCACGCCGCGCTCAACCGGAGCGTCCAGGCCATGGTCTCGGTCCAGGTCCGCCCGCTCAGCCGGGCCGTGATCGAGAGTTTCAAGGACTCCGTCAGCCGGCTGCCCCAGGTGCTGAGCGTCTTCGTGCTGGCGGGCGGTGACGACTTCCTGCTGCACGTCGCCGTGCAGGACCTGGACCACCTGCACGGCTTCCTGCTCGACCAGCTCAGCCAGCGCCGCGAGATCGCCGGATTCCGCACCTCGGTCATCTTCCAGCGGGTGCAGAACACCGTGATCAGCCGTCTGCCGTCCCCCTGACATCCCGTCCAGGGGGACGGCCGCCTGGACGGGTCAGGTGAAACGCGGCGGGCGCTTGTCCCGTACGGCCTGCACCCCCTCGGCCACGTCCGGCCCGGTGAAGCCGAGGAACTCCATGGCCAGGGAGGCGTCGAAGGACGGCCCGGCCAGGCGGAGCCAGTTGTTCAGCGCGTACTTGGTCAGGCGGATGGCCTCGGCCGAGCCCGCGGCCAGGCGCGAGGCGATCTCCAGCGCCTTCTCGTGCACCCGGTCGTCGTCGACGCAGAGGCTGACCAGGCCCATCGCCTCGGCCTGCTCGCCGGTGACCGGCTCGCACAGCAGCAGGTGGTACTTGGCCTTGGCCAGGCCGCACAGGAGCGGCCAGACGATCGCCGCGTGGTCGCCCGCCGCCACGCCCAGCCGGGTGTGACCGTCGATGATCTTCGCGCTCCGTCCGGCGACCGAGACGTCGGCCAGCAGCGCGACCGCGAGCCCGGCGCCGACCGCCGGCCCCTGGATGGCAGAGACGACCGGCTTGGAGCAGTTGACCACGTTGTAGACGATGTCGCGGGCCTCCGTGAAGATCCGCATCCGCGTGGCGTGGTCGCGCATCATCTCTTCGATCATGGACAGGTCGCCGCCCGCGGAGAACGCCTCTCCCTCGCCGCGGACGACCACGGCGCGCACGTCGTCGTCGCGGTCCACGTCTCGCCAGATCTCGGCCAGCTCCCGATGACCGGTCATGTCCACCGCGTTGAGCCTGCGCGGCTCGCTGATCACGATGCGGAGCACCCCGTCGGCCGCCCAGTCGACCTTGAGTTTCTCGTAGTGCTTCACGCGAACGCCTCCCCGAGTCGTGCGGCGGCGTACTCCCGCGCTTCGACCGCCTGGTCGAAGAAGCCGGGCAGGCCGAAGAAGCCGTGGATCGCCCCCTCGTAGCGCCGCAGTTCCACCGGGACCCCGGCCGCCGCGAGCTGGGCGGCGTAGGCCTCGCCCTCGTCGCACAGCGGGTCGCACTCGGCGACGATCACCGTCGCAGGAGCCAGGCCCGACTTGTCGGACAGCCGGATCGGGGCCAGCCGGGGGTCGGCCGGATCCCCGGCGTACTGCGCGATGAACCAGGCCATCTCGTCGGCGCCGAGCCCGAAGCCGGTGGCGTAGGCCCGGTAGCTCGGGGTGTCCATCGCCACGTCGATCACGGGGTAGACCAGCACCTGGTGGGCCAGGCGGAGCCCGGCGTCCCTGGCCTGCCAGGCGGCCACGGCGGCGACGTTCCCCCCGGCGCTGTCTCCGCAGACCGCGATCCGCGCCGGGTCGGCCCCGTACGCCCCGGGCCGGGCGAAGACGTCCCGCAGCACGGTCCACGCGTCGTCGGCCGCGGCGGGGAAGGGGTGCTCGGGAGCGAGCCGGTAGTCCACCGAGATCACCACCGCGCCGTTGCGCACGGCCAGGTCGCGGGCGAGCGCGTCGTTGCGGGCCACGCTGCCGAACACCCATCCGCCGCCGTGGAAGTAGACGATCGCGGGCAGCGGGCGGCCGTCCTCGACGGGCCGGTAGACCCGGACCGGCACGCCGGTCGCGCTCCCGTCCGGAGTCCCGGCGGTCACAGCGGTCACGATCTCGTCGCGCACGATCGGCAGCGGCACGATCGGCCCCCGCTGCTCGGCGAACCCGTCCAGGGTCCGCATCTGGACGATCGCCTCGGGGGTGAGCTCGGCCAGGGGCACGCCGAGGTCGGAGGGGAACAGCTTCAGGTAGGCCTCAGCCTGGGGGTGCAGTGCCATGATCGCACCTTACCCGGCGCAGCTCCCGCGGGCCCGGCGGGCGTGCGGCCGCCGGCCCCCTACCTCACGGCGCGTCGCCCGGCGGCTCCGTCAGAAGGCGGCCGCCTCGACCAGCGCCTCGACCAGACGGTTGTCCGTTCCGCGCTCGGGGTGCCACTGGACGCCGACGCCGAACCGGTGGCCCTGGAGCTCGACGCCCTCCACGATCTGGTCGTCGGCCCAGGCCACGGCGAGCAGGCCGGCGCCGAGCCGCTTGACGGCCTGTCGGTGCGGTGCGGTCACCTCGGCGCGGTCGCCGACCGCCTTGCCCAGCTTGCTGGAGACGCTGATCTGGATGGTGTGCACGCGGCCGCTCTCCCCGTGCCGGTCGTGGTCGACCACGTCGGGCAGGCGCGGGATCAGGGAACCGCCCTGGGCGACGTTGAGGACGTGCATGCCCCGGGCGACGGCCAGCAGCGGCAGGTCGGCCGCCACGGCGGCGCGGGCCAGGGCCAGCTCGAAGCGGTCGCGGTGGGGCTGGGGCTCCTCGCCCCCCTCGTCGCGGGCGGCGCCGTACAGGCCGGGGTCGAGCTCGGCCCCGCCGGCCAGGATCAGCCCGGACAGCCCGCGCACGTAGTCGTCGACGGTGGTGAGGGTCAGCGGCGGCAGCAGGACCGGGGCCCCGCCCGCCTTCTCGACCGCCCGCGCGTAGGACTGCGGGGACAGGACGGCCTCCCGGACCCAGGTGCCCCAGCGGGCGGCTTCGAGGTAGGAGGTGATACCGATCAAAGGTCGGGACATGCGATCTCCAGGGGCCAAGCGCAGAGTCGTACCGCCTGTGACTGCGGTACCCATCCCATCTCCAGCAGCACTCCCATCATGGCGTACACCATTTCCCCCATGTCACGTATCCCAGGTATCAGTGTCGTCTCGCCGGGGACCGTCTGCCCGCCGCGCCGAAGGCCGGCTGCGGTCTCCCCGAGGTGCTCCGGCCGCGGTGACAACGGTTTTCACGTGAGGTAAATCATGAGGTTCAACTGAATGTGATTCTTATTCGCTTATTACGCATTGGACGACCGAGCCGTTGCCATTAATAACCATTTGATTACGGAGAGTTGAACCCTGCACCATATTGGAGTGAATCGGTTGTGACGTCCAGATGGTGATGGAAGACTTAAATTCGAGCGTTCAGGTGCGCCGGGGCCGCCGGACGCTCATAACCCGGAGCCGTCAGGGAGGTGGATCTTCAAGATCGGACATCGATCCGGTCAATTAGGGTGGGTTCCGTTCCATGTCTTTGAATCCGCATCTCGTCAAGGAGAGCTTCGCCGTCATCGAGCCCGTCGCGGACAAGGCCGCGGCATACTTCTACGGCCGCCTGTTCGCGGAGAGTCCCCACCTGCGGGGGATGTTCCCGCCGGCCATGGACATACAGCGCGACCGCCTGTTCAGCGCGCTGACCAGGATCGTCTGGAGCCTCGACAGCCCGGACAGCATGAGCTCGTTCCTCGGTCAACTCGGCCGCGACCACCGCAAGTACGGGGTGGTCGCCGAGCACTACACCGCCGTCGGCAACGCGTTGCTGGCCACGGTCAGGCGCTTCGCCGCCGAGGTCTGGAACACCGAGATCGAGGCCGCGTGGGTGACCGCCTACACCGCCGCCGCCAACGTCATGATCGAGGCGGCCGAGTCCGACGCGGGGGTCTCCCCCGCCTGGTGGCTGGCCGAGGTGATCGACCACGAGCGCCGCACCCGGGACATCGCGGTGATCACCCTGCGACCCGGCCAGCGCATGCCGTACCTGCCGGGACAGTACGTCAACGTGCAGACTGCGCGCTGGCCCCGGGTCTGGCGCACCTTCTCCATCGCCAACGCACCGCGCGAGGACAACACCATCCGCCTGCACGTCCGGGCGGTCCCGGGCGGCTGGGTCTCCACCGCGCTGGTCGACCACACCCGGATCGGCGACACCGTCATGCTCGGTCCCCCCGTCGGCACGATGACCCCCTCCGACTCGGGCCGCGACATGCTGTGCGTCGCCGGGGGCACCGGGCTGGCCCCGATCAAGGCCATCGTGGAACACGTGATCGCCTCGGGCAGGCGGCCCAACATCCACCTGCTGTACGGCGCCCGCCACGCCCGCGAGCTCTACGACCTGCCGGACCTGATCCGGATGGAGTCGAGTTTCCCCTGGCTCCGGGTGCTCCCCGTGGTCTCCGACGATCCCGACTACGGCGGGATGCGCGGGCAGGTTCCGGACGTCACCGAGCGGTTCCACTCCTGGGCCGAGCACGACGTCTACGTCTGCGGGCCCAGCGCCATGGTCAACGAGACGGTCCGCCGGCTGCTGTGGAGCGGAGTGCCCCTGGCGAACATCCACAGGGACATCGCACTCGGTGAGCTCTGAGGGGCTTCGGGTCCCCCTCCCCCGAAGATTCCCGAAGAACAGTTCGAAGACGACACGCCTATCAGGGAACACGTGCGAATCAGGAGCCGGCGTGAAAGCATGGAGCTGAATCGAAGGGAGACGACCATGCATGACGCACTCCTGGCGGTCGGCACGCGCAAAGGCCTGTTCCTTGCCCGTTCGACCGGCGGCGGCCCGTTCGAGGTCGAACCGGTCCACTTCTCCACCATCGGGGTCCCCTCAGTCGCGATCGACACGCGGGGGCCGGCCCCCAGGCTCCTCGCCGGAATCGAATACGGTCACTTCGGGCCGTCTGTGATGTGGTCGGACGACCTCGGCGCGACCTGGCAGGAGGCCGACAAGCCTCCCATTGCCTTCCCCGAGCACACCGGCGCCACGCTGGAACGCGTCTGGCAGCTGCTGCCCTCCCCGAGCGAGCCCGACGTGGTCTGGGCCGGGGTCGAACCGGGGGCGCTGTTCCGCTCCGAAGACCGCGGAGCCACGTTCTCCCTGGTGGAAGGGCTGTGGAACCACCCGCACCGGGCACAGTGGCATCCGGGCGGCGGCGGGCTCTGCCTGCACACCGTGCTGCCCCACCCCACCGACCCGAAGACCGTCGCGATCGCCGTCTCCACCGGCGGCTTCTACCGCAGCACCGACGGAGGCGCCTCGTGGGAGGCCGCCAACCAGGGCATCCGGGCGCCGTTCCTGCCCGAGGGCTCTCAGTACCCCGAGTTCGGCCAGTGCGTGCACAAGGTGGCCATGCATCCGGCCCGTCCCGAGCGCCTCTTCCTCCAGCACCACTTCGGCGTCTACCGCAGCGACGATTTCGGCGGTTCCTGGACCTCGATCGGCGACTCGCTCCCCTCCGACTTCGGCTTCCCCGTGGTCGTGCACCCCGACAGGCCGGACACGCTCTACGTCTTCCCGCTCCAGGCCGACATGGACCGCACTCCCGTCGACCACCGCTGCCGGGTCTTCCGCAGCGACGACGCGGGCGGGTCCTGGCAGGAGCTGAGCACCGGCCTGCCTGAGGGACCGGTCCACTCCAGCGTGCTGCGCGACGCGATGTGCGCCTCACCCGCAGGCGTCTTCTTCGGCACCCGCGACGGCGAGGTGTACGGCTCCCGCGACGACGGGGAGACCTGGTTCCTCATCGCCCGGCACCTGCCCGACGTGCTGTCCGTGCGCGCGGTGTCGCTCTGATCAGGAGGCGACACGGATCAGGGGGCGACACGGCCGTTCGCGACGAAGGCCGCGTGGGTGAGCGGCATCAGCTCCGCCCATGCGGCCTCCATCTTCTCGGCCACCATCTCGATCTCGCGCTGCGGGAACGACGGCACCCTCGCCTGCTCGCTCTTGGTCCGCAGCGACAGGAAGTGCATCAGCGAGCGGGCGTTGCACGTGGCGTACATCGACGAGAACAGCCCGACCGGGAGCACCGCCCTGGCCACCTCCCGGGCGACTCCGGCCTCCAGCATCTCCTGGTAGGCGGCGTACGACTGCCGGTAGGCCGCCTCCATCGACTCGGAGACGACCTTGTGCTGCGCCTCGGTTCCCTCGACGAAGACGTACTTGCCCGGCCGCCCCTCCTGGACGAGCTTGCGCTCGACACCCGGGATGTAGAAATTGGGCTGAAGCTCCCGATATCTCCCGCTTTCCTCGTTGTACGACCAGCCCACCCTGTGGCGGTGGAACTCACGGAAGACGAAGATCGGAGCGCTGACGAAGAAGGTCATCGAGTTGTGCTCGAACGGGCTGCCGTGCCGGTCCCGCATCAGATAGTTGATCAGGCCCGTGGACCGCTCGGGATCCTTGCCGATCTCGTCCAGGGACTGCTCCCCCGCGGTGGACACCCGGGCCGCCCAGAGCACGTCGGTGTCCGAGGCGCTGTGCTTGACCAACTCCACGGTCACGTCATCGAGGAAACGCGGCTGGCTTTCGTCCACGGCAAGGACCTTCCGGTGTCGGGATCGGGACCGCGGGCAAGCCTAGCGCTGATCACCGACGCGTCCCCTCCCCGACCGCGCAACGTCCCGGCGGGAGACCCTCCGGGTATGGCACGAGTCACGGACGGCGGGACGCGCCCGAACCGCGGCAGCCGACACTTCCGTCGGCCCGGACATCCGGAAACCTCGACTTCGGTCGGGGGAGGAGAGTCCGATGGCCGATTCCCGCCGCGGCGGCGGTTCCTAGCCTTGGAGCATGCGCAAGCTCATTCAACTGGCCGGGATCGTCATGGCCGTCCAAGGGATCAGCGGGGCCGTCGACCGGATGATCGTCCAGCCCTTCTTCGGCCCGATTCTCAACTTCTTCAACCGCGTCATCGTCAACCGGCTGGACTTCCTGGCCGGCTACGAGCTCTTCGCGAACCTGAGCCTGGCGGTCCTGGGGGTCGCGGTGGTCATCGCCGCCGACCGGACCCGGCCCGCGTGACGACCCGGGCCGCGATCAGGTGATGTCGCGGCGGACCGTGGTCAGGGACGCGATGAGGGCGAAGATCAGGGCGTAGGCCACCAGCACCGACGCCCCCGCCCAGGAGGGCAGCAGGTCGGCCTGGCCAAAGCCGCTGTCGATCTGGACCGCGATCAGGCTGCGCGCCGCCCCGGAGGGGGTGAACTTCCCGACCGTCTGGAGCGCGGGGACGGCCGCGAGCAGCGACTCGACGACGAAGACCCAGACGATCGCGCCGACGACGGCCGCGATCTGGTTGCGGACCAGCGCGCCGAGGCCGATGCCGAACAGCGTGTACAGCGCCGAGGTGGCCACCACGCCGAGCATGATCCGGGGGATGCCCCCGTCGAGCAGCGCGACCTCTCCCCCGGCGATCAGCACGCTCGGAATCACCGCCGCGGCGGTGAGCAGCAGCGCGGCGACGCCGAACAGCAGGCCCACCAGCAGCCCTGCGACCAGTTTGGCCGTCACGACCCGGCTGCGCCGGGGCGTGGCCAGGAAGGTGGTGGTGATCGTCTGATAGCGGTACTCGCTGGTCATCATGATGATGCCGAGGACCATCACGAAGATCGACGATCCGGCGCCGGCGGTCCAGGCCGACTGCTGGAACGCCAGTGTCTCCCGCCCGGGCAACCCCGGGGCGCCCTGCGTCCCCTCCACCCCGGCGAACCCGATCAGGAAGCCCAGGTTGAGCCCGGTGAACAGAAGCATGACGATGAGCATGATCCACCACAGCCGGGTGGTGAACAGCTTCTGCAACTCGGAACGAACCAGTGCCATCGGTCACTTCTCCCTGGTCAGTTCCATGAAGATCTCCTGAAGGTCGGAACGCTCCCGTACGAGCTCGGTGACCAGCACCCCTTCGTCCAGTACGGCCTGGCCGACCGCCTCGGCGCCGACGCCGTGCACCCGCAGCACCCCGTCCGCCGGCCTCTCCACCCGGGCGCCCCTGGCTTCCAGCGCCGGGACCAGCCGCGCCGCATCGGCGGCGTGGACCCGCACCGGGCGGTCGCCGTTGCCGGTCAGCTCCTCCAGGGAGCCCTGGTGGACGAGCCTGCCCCGGGCGATGATGACGACGTTGTCCACGGTCTGCTGGACCTCGGACAGAACGTGGCTGGAGACCAGCACGGCCACGCCCTGCTCGTGCGCGAGGGTGCGCAGGAAGCCGCGGAGCCACTCGATCCCTGCGGGGTCGAGCCCGTTGGCCGGCTCGTCGAGGATGAGCACGCGGGGATGGCCGAGCGTCGCGGTGCCCAGGGCCAGGCGCTGACGCATGCCGAGTGAGAAGCCCGCCACCCGCTTGCCCGCCGATCCCGCCAGCCCGACCTGCTCCAGCGCCTCGTCGGCGCGGCTCGCGGGCAGCCCCGCGGCGGTGCAGATCACCCGCAGGTGGTCGCGGGCGGTGCGGCCGGGGTGGAAACTGGTGGCCTCGAGTACCGCGCCCACCTCGGCGAGCGGCCGCTCCAGGGCGGAGTACGGCCGGCCGTTGACGAGGGCGGTGCCGCCGTCGGCGGTGACCAGCCCGAGCAGGCAGTGCAGGGTCGTGGTCTTCCCCGCGCCGTTCGGACCCAGGTAGCCGGTGACCGTACCGGATTCGACGGAGAAGGAGACGTCGTCGACGGCTCTGACCGGACCGAACGTCTTGGACAGATTTCGGATCTCGATGGCAGTCATCGATCGGGATTATTCCCGCGCTCCCCCAGGCCGTGCCTCCTTCTCAGGGAGGAAATGCGATCACACGCGATAGACGCGGCGGGCGTTGCCCGATCCCGCCATGTGGGCCACCCGGGCCGCGTCGGAGGCGTTCCACTCGCCGGCCGCCAGCCGTGCCGCCAGGGCCCTGGCCAGGCCGCGCCGGTAGTGGAGCGCGCCGAGGTGGCAGGTCTCGGCAACGCCCCGGGCGCCGGAGCCGAACAGCTGCTTGTGGAAGGGGACGAGCTCCAGCAACTCGCCCATGACGGTGGCCGACCCGGTCAGCGCGACGCCGACGTCCACGTAGACGTGCGGGAAGACGGCGGCGAGATGGGCGGCCTGGCGGTGGAACGGGTAGCAGTGCAGCAGGACGACCGGCACCCCGATCGGCTGGAGCGCCCGGATGAAGCCGGTCATCAGCGCCGGGTCGGCGCGGTGCGGGTCCAGGTCGGGACCGCCGTGACCCGTGTGGAACCGCAGCGGCAGGTTGCGTTCCCTGGCCGCGTCCACGGCCGTCCAGAGCAGGTGGCGCAGGAGCACCGGGTCGGTGAGCGATTCCTTGGGGTCGGTCAGCCGCCGGTTGGCCGCCGCGATCACCGAGCCCCTGCTCGGGCGGGCCGGGTCGAAGTCCAGCCCGTGCCGGCGGGCGATGACCGACGTGAGGGCGACGGCCCTGGCCGCCCGGGCGGCGAGTTCCGTCTCCAGGGTGGAGATGTAGGCGACGCCGGAGCCGGCGGTCTCGGCGACCTCCTCCTCGGTCTGCTCGATCTGGACGATCTCGTCGGCCGTCGCCCCGCCGAGCCTGCCCAACTCGGCCGCCGAGAGCAGGTCCGGGCCGCCCGAGCCGGTGTCGACCAGGAAGGTCACGACGCCGGCCTCGCGCAGCAGCCGCCGGTTGACCTCGGCCGGGCCGAGCTCGGCGCGGCGGGTCAGATAGACGGTCGGAGGCGCGTGCGGCTCCAGGTCGAGGACCGGGGCGCACCAGCGGCGGATCGCGGCGCCGGTGGGCGTGTCGAAGTGGGTGGTGCCGGGCGGGGCCGGGGCGCCCGCCGGAGTGATCAGCAGCTCGAACTGGGCCCGGACCAGGTCGTCCCGGCGCACGCCGTGGCAGTGGTGGTCCACGAGCGGTGCCAGCAGTGCCTCCATGACCAGGTCGGGCAGCCCGCCTGGCAGCTCGGCGGGCAGGACGTCTTCCGGTCGCATCGCGGGCTCCTCTCACACGGCTGCGGGCGGGCCGGTCCGCCGGCCCGCCCGCAGTTCACGTCAGGAGCACTCTACGACTACCCGGTGTGATCACGCCGCCGTTTCGGATCGACGGGCGGGACCGGTGTCACTCCGGCCCCGCCGGTGCCCCGGCCCGCGATCGGCAGCGGTTTCGATGGTGCCGCCGTTTCAGCCCGCCGCCTTGGAGAGCCGCAGCACATTGGCGATGATCTTCTCCCCGGCCCCGCCCTCCGCGGTGAGGATCGACTCAGGGTGGAACTGTACGGCGAAGCGGCGCCGTTCCACGTCCTCGATCGCCATGACCGCGCCGTCCGGCGTGAGAGCGGTGGCCGCGAAGCCGGTCACTCCCGGCTGCTTGGCGTGCAGCGAGTGGTACCGGGCCGCGGTGAACTCGTCGGGGAGCCCCTCCAGCAGCGCGCTGTCGCCCAGCCGCTTGACCTGCCCGCGCTTGCCGTGCTCGGGATAGGACAGCAGCTCCAGCGTGCCGCCCGCCTGCTCGACCATGCCCTGCAGGCCCAGGCAGACGCCGAAGACCGGCAGCTCGCGGGCGTAGAGCTCGTCGACCAGCGCGGGCAGGCCGAAGTCCGACGGCCAGCCGGGGCCGGGCGAGAGCACCACGAGCGACGGCGCGATCTCGTCGATCAGCTCGATCGGGAAGCCGTGCCGGAGGGTGACGACCTCGGCGCCCTGCTGGCGGAAGTAGTCGGCCAGGGTGTTGACGAAGGAGTCCTCGTGGTCGACGAGCAGGACCTTCATCCCCTCGCCCGGCCGCTCGGCCACCGGCTCGGGGACGGCCTCGGCGGCCTGTGCGCCGACGGCGGCGAGCGCGCCGAGCAGGGCGCTGGCCTTGAGCTCGGTCTCCCGCTCCTCGGCGTCGGGGTCGGAGTCGAACAGGAGCGTGGCTCCGGCCCGCACGATGGCGACGCCGTTCTTGATCTGCGCGGTGCGCAGGGTCAGGCCGGTGTTCATCGAGCCGTCGAAGCCGATGTAGCCGACCGCGCCGCCGTACCAGCGGCGGGTGGTGTCCTCGTGGTCCTCGATGAACTGCATGGCCCAGGTCTTGGGCGCACCGGTGACGGTGACGGCCCACATGTGGGTGAGGAAGGCGTCCAGCGCGTCGAACCCCGGGCGCAGACGGCCCTCGATGTGGTCCACGGTGTGGATCAGCCGCGAGTACATCTCGATCTGGCGGCGGCCGATGACCTGGACGCTGCCGGGCACGCAGATGCGGGACTTGTCGTTGCGGTCCACGTCGGTGCACATGGTCAGCTCCGACTCCTCCTTGACGCTGGACAGGAGGGTGCGGATGGCGTCGGCGTCCTCGACCGGGTTGCTGCCCCGGGCGATGGTGCCGGAGATCGGGCAGGTCTCCACCCGGTCGCCGCTGACCCGGACGTACATCTCCGGGGAGGCGCCGACCAGGTGCTCGCCCTCGCCGAGGTTGAACAGGAACTCGTACGGAGCGGGGTTGGCCTTGCGCAGGCCCCGGTAGAACGCGGCCGGGTCGGTGCAGGGCGCGTGGAAGACCTGGCCGGGGACGACCTCGAACAGGTCGCCGCGGACGAACTTCTCCTTGGCCGCGGCGACGACCTTGGCGTAGGAGCCCTTGACCGGATCGGCGGGAATCTCGGCGGGGGCCGACGGGAGCGGGACGACCTCGCCCTCGCGGGGCAGGCCGCGGGTGGAGACGCCGTTCACGGTGAACTCGTAGAGGTACTCCCTGCTGGTCTCCCGCTTGCGGTCGATCACCATGATCCGGTCGGGCAGGTGCAGTAGCAGGTCGCGCTGGTCCTCCGGCCGGGTCAGCGCCTGCCGGATCGGCTCGAACTGGAAGGCCAGGTCGTAGCCGAAGGCGCCGTACAGGCCCAGGTGCTCGTCGTCGCCCTTGAACGCGGCGATGACCTCGCGGATCGCGGTGAAGACCGTGGGGCGGCGGCTGCGCATCTCCTCCGGGAGGATCTCATCGGACTCGGCGACGTACACCTCGACGTGGTCGGCCGTCGGCTCCGCGGTGGGCTCGCCCGCGGCGAGCAGGCAGGAGGTCACGGCGGGCAGCACGACCCGGCCCCGGGCGTTCAGCGCTCGGGCGGCGATCCTGCGTCCCCTGGCCACGATCTCCAGGCAGGGGTCGACGTAGGCCAGGTGCCATCGGCTGTAGCGGCCGGGATATTCCATCCCGGAGGAGAGGACGCCGCCGCGCCGCTCGCCGAGCGTGCTGACGACGTCGCCGAGCACGGTCTCCGGCACGTCGGCCGTCGAGACCTCGACCCCGATGCCACCGGCGGTGGTATATCCGCTCGTCTCCACTGCTGTCTCGCCCCTTGTCGGTTTTCCTGATGCCCAGGGGACGGACGCAGAAAAGGCCGCCTCCCCGGGCGGCCGTCCGTCTGCTCGCGTATGCGAAACCCGCGCCGCCTAGAAGCGGCGCCACCACTGAAGGGTATCGGAGGATCGCATGTGGTTCAGCGTACCGGCGCCGGGCACGACCGTGCAACGCGACTCACCGCACGGTGGGAGCGCCGTCAGGCCCGCCCGGTCAGCGGGGCCAGGCCGCCGAGGAGGCCGCGCAGGCCGAGACGGGTCCTGCTGCGGCCGGGCCTCAGCTCAGCGGGGCGAGATCTGGCCGCTTGGCGTCCAGGCCGTCGCCGGAGGAGCGGCCGTGCAGACGGCGGTTGATCCAGGGCCCGAGGAAGCTCCGGGCCCAGCGCAGGTCCTCCCGGCGGGCCTCGGTCCAGACGGCCGGGGTCAGCGGCGGGTACGGCTCCCGCCAGTCCTCCCCGGCCTCCAGCCCGAGGACCTCGGCGGCGCGCAGCGCGATCCTGCGGTGCCCGTCGGCCGACAGGTGGAGACGGTCCTCGCTCCAGGCCCGGCGGTCGCGCAGGACGTGCATCGCCCACAGGTCCACGAGCGCGCAGCCGTGCCGGGCGGCGATGTCGTGGATGTGCAGGTTGTAGACAGCGATCTTGTGGTGGACGAGGCGCATCACCGGCACCTGCCGGAGGTCGAAACCGGTGAAGACCATCACCCGGGCGCCGGTGGCGCGCAGCCGGCCCACGGCGGCATCCAGCAGCGCGGCGATCGCGTCGGGGTCGCTGCCCGGGCGCAGGATGTCGTTGCCGCCGGCGCACACGGAGATCAGGTCGGGCGCGAGGGCCTCGGCCTGCGGCACCTGCTCGGCCAGGATCTGCCGGATGAGGCGGCCCCGGATCGCGAGGTTGGCGTAGCGCAGTTCCGGGGCGTCGGCGGCCAGCCTTTCCGCCAGCCGGTCGGCCCAGCCCCGGTAGCGGTCGCCGTCAAGGTGGTCGTTCAAGCCCTCGGTGAAGCTGTCCCCAAGAGCGACATACGAGGTGATCACTGACATGTCGCGACAGTCTGCCGCGCGGATCGCCCCCTACGCGACCGTAGGCCCGCGATCCCGGGCCTTCCGCAGGAACGGAACACCGGCGAAATCCGACCATATGACCTGACCAAAAGGGAAAAATGACACTCATCACACCCAGGGGTGCTGGCCAGAGCGACCCCGGTTCTGTTACCAGTAAGTAGGTACCGGCGCGGGAGGACACATGGCGATCACCTGGCCGCGGACCGCCCACCGGGTGGCGGTCCAGCGCGACCTGCCGGTTCCCATGCCCGACGGGGTCGTCCTGCTCGCCGACCGCCACATCCCGGTCGGCGCGGTCCGGCCGCCCACGATCCTGGTCCGCTCGCCGTACGGCAGGCGCGGGGTCTTCGGGCTCATGTACGGCCGCGCCTTCGCCCGCCAGGGCTTCCAGGTCGTGATGCAGAGCTGCCGGGGCGGATTCGGCTCGGGAGGCCTGCTCGACCCCCTCGGCGACGAACACGACGACGGCCTGGCCACCCTCGCCTGGCTGCGCGAGCAACCTTGGTACGGCGGGAGCCTGGCCATGCACGGCCCCTCCTACCTCGGCTACACGCAGTGGGCGGTCGCCCCGTTCGCCGGGCCGGAGCTCAAGGCCATGGCCACCTCCGTCACCGCCTCGCAGTTCCGCGACGCCGCCTACGTGGGCGGGGCGTTCGCGCTGGAGTCGTCACTGATCTGGACCACGTTGACCGCCTCGATGGGCAGCCCGCTCGGCGGCGCCGGCGCGCTGCTGGCCCCGCGCAGGACCCGGCGGGCGGCGTTGTCGGGACGCCCCCTCGGCGAGCTGGACGTGCTCTCGGCGGGGCGGGGCATGCCGTTCTTCCAGGACCTGCTGGCCCACCACGCCGATCCTGCCGCCTACTGGGGCAGGCGCGACTTCTCCTCCTCGGTGGGCGAGGTCCAGGCCGAGGTCACCATGGTCGGCGGCTGGTACGACGTCTTCCTGCCGTGGCAGGTGAAGGACTATGCGGCGATGCGGGCCGCGGGACGGCGTCCGCAGCTGACGATCGGGCCGTGGTACCACGCCGACATGCGGCAGATGCGGGCGGCCAACACCGACGCGCTGGCCTGGTTCCGGGCCCACCTGCTCGGCGACCCCTCGAAGCTGCGGGAACTGCCGGTCCGGCTCTACGTCACCGGCGCCGAGGAGTGGCGCGACTATCCGGACTGGCCGGTGCCCGGCATGCGGGAGCAGCGCTGGCACCTGCGGCCGGACTTCGCCCTCGCCCCGGAGAACCCGGTGGAGTCGGAGCCGGACCGCTACCGCTACGACCCCGCGCATCCCACCCCGGCGCTGGGCGGCCCGGTGCTGCTGGGCGACTCCCGGCCGCGCGACAACCGGCGGCTGGAGGCCCGGCGCGACGTGCTCGTCTACACCGGTCCCGAGCTGCGCCAGGACACCGACATGGTCGGCCCGGTGTCCGCCGAGATCTATCTGCGCTCCAGCACCGGCCACACCGACGTGGTCGTGCGGGTCTGCGACGTGCATCCGGACGGGACGTCCCTCAACGTGTGCGAGGGCGTGCGACGGCTCACCCCCGGGGCGTCCGTGGCCGACGCCGACGGGGTGCGCCGGGTGGAGGTGGAGCTCTGGCCGATCGGCCACCGCTTCCGCCTCGGCCACCGGATCCGGGTCCACGTGACGAGCGGAGCCTATCCCCGCATCGCCCGCAACCTCGGCACCGGCGACCCGCTCGGCACCGGCCGCGCCATGGTCGCCGCCGACCAGGAGATCTTCCACGACCCGTCCCGCCCCTCGGCCGTCGTGCTGCCCCTCGTCCCCCGCTGAGCCGTACCGGGGTCGTCCCCCTCCCCCATTCATTACTTTTCATGACTTTCAGGACTCATGAGAGGATCGGCGTTCCCGGAGGGCGAAGGCTCCGCGTGCCCGTGCGGCCGCGGGTGAGCGGACCGGGTGACGTGGACGGGGCCGGGACGCGGATGGGTCCGGGCGGACGAGAGGCGGGCCGATCGTGACGGCGACGGAAGAGGACCGGGCGGACGGGCTCGATCCGGTCACGAAGGCCGGCTACGAGCTCGAGTTCGAGGACCGCTTCGACGGCGACCGGCTCGACGAGACCCGCTGGATCCCCCACTACCTGCCCCAGTGGAGCAGCCGTGCCGCCTCCGCCGCCCGGTACGAGATCGGCGACGGCCTGCTGCACCTGCTCATCGAGGAGGACCAGGCACCCTGGTGCCCCGAGCTCGACGGGGGGCTGCGTGTCTCGTCCCTGCAGACCGGTGTCTTCGCCGGGCCCGTGGGCAGCTCCATCGGGCAGCACGGGCGCAGCCCCGAGGCGGTCGTCCGCGAGGCGCAGCGCAACGTCCGGCTCTACACCCCCCAGTACGGCCTGGTCGAGCTGCGCGCCAGGGCGACCGACGACCCGCGGTCCATGGTCGCCCTGTGGATGATCGGTTACGAGGACGAGCCGGAGCGCTCGGCGGAGATCTGCGTCTGCGAGATCTTCGGCCGCGACGTCGGCCCGGACAGCGCCCGGATCGGCATGGGCGTCCACCCCTTCGACGACCCGGCGATCACCGATGACTTCACGGTGGAGACCCTCCCCATCGACGCCCGGGAGTTCCACGTCTACACCGCCGAGTGGACCCCCCGCCATGTCGCCTTCTTCGTCGACGGGCGGCACGTCAGGACGGTACGCCAGTCGCCCGCCTATCCCATGCAGCTCATGCTCAACATCTACGAGTTCCCCGAGGAGGACGGGTCGCCCGAGCGCGGGCGTCCCTACCCCAAGCGGTTCACCGTGGACTACGTCAGAGGCTACCGGCCGGCCGGGCGTTAAGGTCGTCCGGTGCGGGCGGCGAGGTTGATGTCGTTGGTCCTGCTGCTGCAGTCGCGCGGCGGCATGACCGCCGCCGCGCTGGCCCGGGAGCTGGAGGTCTCGGAGCGGACCGTGCACCGGGACGTGCTCGCCCTGTCGGAGGCGGGCGTCCCGGTCTACGCCGAGCGGGGGCGCGGCGGCGGCTACCGGCTGCTGGAGGGCTACCGCACGCGTCTGACCGGCCTGGACCGGGCCGAGGCCGAGGCGCTGTTCCTGTCCGGAGTGCCCGGGGCGATGCGCGAGATGGGGCTGGGCGAGGTCGCGGCCACCGCCAGGCTGAAGGCCGCCGCGGCGCTCTCCCCCAGCCTGCGCGACGCCCCCGCGACGGCCGCGCAGCGCTTCCACCTCGACGCCCCCGGCTGGTTCGCCAGCGAGCGCCCTCCGCCGCCGGCCCTGGCCCCGCTGGCCAGGGCGGTGTGGGGCGACCACCCTGTGACCGCCCGCTACCGTGAGGCCGAGCGCACGCTGGAGCCGTACGGGCTGGTGCTCAAGGGCGGGATCTGGTACCTAGCCACCCGCACGGCGATCTACCGGGTGGACCGCTTCGGCGACGTCGTCCCCCATCCCGACCGGCGCTTCGAGCGTGACCGGGACTTCGACCTGGCGGCCTTCTGGGCCGAGCGGGCCGTGGAGTTCACCCGCTCCCTGCTGAGGGAGCACGTCACCCTGCGGCTCAGCCCGTACGGGCAGCGCCTGCTGCGTTTCGTCGCCGACCCCGCCGCCCTGGAAGAGGCCCTGGCCTCCGCGCAGCCGCCCGACGGGCAGGGCCGGGTCACGGTCCGCCTGCCCGTCGAGTCCCGTGAGGTCGCCTACGGCCAGGTGCTGCGCTTCGGCCCGGACGCGGAGGTCCTGGACCCGCCCGAGCTGCGCGCCCTCCTGGCCGAGGCCGCCGTCCGCATGCACTCCCTGTACGGCTGACCTCCCCGTACGGCTGGGCGGCCGCCCGGTGTCAGCGGTAGCCGGCGGCGTCGACGGGCCCCTCTCCGGACTCCTTCGCCGTGATGTAGCCCCAGGCGTCCGGGCGGCTGCCGTCGATGTCGGTGAAGCCGTACTCCCGGGCGAGCTGTCCGCTGGAGAGCGACTGCCCCGACCAGCGCTCCCGCTCCGGATCGGCGGCCAGGGCGGCCACCGCGCGCCCGGTGAAGGCGGGCGACTCCGAGATCACGAAGTCCGGCTGCTTGGCGATGGCGTCGCGCCAGTTCTCCTCGGTGACGCCGAAGCCTTCCAGCATCGCCTCCGAGCGCAGCCATCCCGGGGTGAGGGAGAGCGCGGTGCAGCCGTGCGGGCGCAGTTCGTGGGCCATCGAGAAGCCCAGCCGGTTCACCGCGACCTTGGCCAGGTCGAAGAAGGTGCACAGCCGGTAGTTGGCGGAGTTGTACTCCACGGTGCCGTCGGTGATCTCGACGAGCAGGCCGCCCGGGTTCCTGATCAGCAGGGGCAGGGCGTGGTGGCTGGTGATGAGGTGGGTGTCGATCCCCAGGCGGAGCATGCGCAGGCCGTCGTCGAGGGGGTGCTCCCAGATCGGTGTGTTCCAGGCCGTGAGATGGTCGCCTCCCCAGATGTCGTTGACCAGGACGTCGAGCCGCCCGTGCTCGCGGTCGATCCGCTCCACCAGCGTCCTGACCTGCTCGGGGTCCAGGTGGTCCACCCGGACGGCGATGCCCTCGCCGCCGGCCTCCGTCACCCGCTCGGCGGTCTCCTCGACGGTCTCCGGCCGGTCCATCTCCGAGCGCCCCTCGCGCGTGCTGCGGCCGGTGCAGTAGACCGTCGCCCCGGCCGCGCCCAGCTCCACGGCGATGGCCCGTCCCGTTCCGCGCGTCGCCCCGGCGACCAGGGCGATCTTTCCCTTCAGCGTCGTATCCATGGCCATGATGCTGCCGGGGAAACAGGACACCTCATGTCATGTTTTCCGAAGCTCCGAACCCGCATCAGCCGTCACGGCCCATCCCCGCAGCCGCCGCCGTGTGATAAGTAGTTCATTACTTCGAGGAGCGAGGAGACCATGGGCGACAACAGCGAGTTCGAGCTGCGCGGGGTCAACCACGTCGCGCTGGTGTGCTCGGACATGAAACAGACCGTCGACTTCTACTCCGGCGTCCTGGGCATGCCGCTGATCAAGACGATCGAGCTGCCGATGGGCTGGGGCCAGCACTTCTTCTTCGACTGCGGAGGCGGCAACGCGCTGGCGTTCTTCTGGTTCCCCGACGCCCCCGAGCCGGTCCCCGGGGTCTCGGCGCCGAAGAACCTGCCCGACCGGGGCGAGCTGCTCTCGGCGGTCGGCTCGATGAACCACATCGCCTTCGACGTGGCGCCGGAGAAGATCGAGGAGTACCGCGACAAGCTCATCGCCAAGGGCGTGGACGTCGGGGTCATCCTCAACCACGACGACAGCGAGTTCGGCATCGCGCCGGGGATGCAGGAGGGCGTGTTCGTCCGGTCGATCTATTTCAAGGACCCCGACGGCGTCCTGGTGGAGTTCGCCGCGTGGACGCGCGCGCTCGACCGGCCCGGAGACGTGCGGCACGAGCCGAAGACCGCCGCCGACAGGACCCTGTGATGCCGCGCCTGCGCCAGGTCCCCCGCGACCAGGTCACCGACCCGCTGACCTTGTTCTTCTACGACCGCCTCTTCGGCGCCGACCGCGACCCGGTCGCCGAACCGGGCACCGCGACCGGCTCCCCCGGTGACTGGTGGACGGTCTTCGCCCTGCACCCGGTGATCCTCAAGCACTGCGTGAAGGGTTTCCAGCTCTACCGCGAGGCCCGGCTCGACCCGGTCCTGCGCGAGCTGGGCCAGTGCCGGGCCGGGTGGGCGCGGGGCAGCCGGTTCGTCTTCTCCCAGCACTGCAAGCAGCTCCGGGCGCTCGGAGTACCGGAGGAGAAGGTGCAGGCGGTCGCCCACTGGCAGGTCAGCCCGCACTTCGACGAGCTGGAGCGGGCGGTGCTGGCCTACACCGACGGGCTGGTGCTGGATGGCGGCCGGGTGCACGACGAGGTCTTCGCGGCGTTGAAGGCCCGCCTGCCCGACGAGGAGATCCTGGAGCTCACCTACATCACCTGCCTCTACGAAATGCACGCGACCATGTCAAGGGCACTGCGCCTGGAATTCGACGACCGGCCCGAACCGGTCGTCGAAGTGGACGCACCCGAGGGGTACGGCACCCGCGACATCGTCGACGACGTCCTCGCGGGCGGCTGACCGACCGTTCGTCGCGCCAACGGGCCCGCTCGGCGCTCGGTGACCGCAATGAAACAGGCCCGTGATTACTCTGCCGGTCAACCCGAACGGGCCGGCCCCACCCGGGCCGGCCCTCTCGCAGACCTGGGAGACCGTGTTGACCGTGCCGAACGGCGACCGGAGCGACCGCAGCCCGTGGAACTGGCTGCTCGTCGTGCCGATCGTCCTGCCCCTGCTGCCCTTCCTGTTCAACTCCGACGAACCGCGCCTGTTCGGTTTCCCGCTGTTCTACTGGCTCCAGCTCGCCTTCATCGCGGTCGGCGTCGCCTGCACCACGGTCGTCTACCAGATGACCAAGCGGGGGCGGTGACACCGTGCAGGAGCACCTGACCGAGATCATCGTCTTCACCTTCCTGTTCCTGCTGGTCAGCGGCATGGGATTCGTGGCCGCACGCTGGCGCCGGCCGACGGACCTGGCCAGCCTGGACGAGTGGGGCCTGGGCGGCCGGAACTTCGGCTCGTGGATCACCTGGTTCCTGATCGGCGGCGACCTCTACACCGCCTACACATTCGTGGCCGTGCCCGCCCTGCTCTGGGGGGCGGGCGCGATGGGCTTCTTCGCGGTGCCGTACACGATCGTGATCTATCCGATGGTGTTCCTGGTGCTGATCCGGCTCTGGTCGGTCTCGCACGTCCACGGTTTCGTCACCCCGGCCGACTTCGTCCGCGCCCGGTTCGGCTCCCCGACCCTGGCACTGCTGGTGGCGGTCACCGGCATCGTGGCGACCATGCCGTACATCGCGCTGCAGCTCGTCGGCATCGAGGCCGTGCTGAAGGCGATGGGCGTGACCGGCCACCTGCCGATCATCATCGCGTTCGCGATCCTGGCCGCCTACACCTACCAGTCGGGCCTGCGCGCCCCGGCGCTGATCGCCTTCGTCAAGGACACGCTGATCTACATCGTGATCCTGGTCGCGATCATCGTCATCCCGGCGAAACTGGGCGGCTGGGGTGCGATCTTCGACGCGGCCCAGGAGAAGTTCGCCGCGACCCCCGCCCCGGGCGACGGCATCCTGCTCAACGCCAACAACCAGCTGCAGTACATCACGCTGGCCTTCGGCTCGGCGCTGGCGCTGTTCCTCTACCCGCACAGCGTCACCGGCGTGCTGGCCTCCAGGAACCGCGACGTGATCAAGCGGAACATGTCCGCGCTCCCGGCCTACAGCCTGCTGCTCGGCCTGATCGCGCTGCTGGGCTACATGGCCATCGCGGCCGGGACCACGCCGATCGGCAAGGACAACAACACGATCGTGCCGCGGCTGTTCGACCAGATGTTCCCCGACTGGTTCACCGGCGTCGCCTACGCCGCGGTCGGCATCGGCGCGCTGGTCCCCGCCGCGATCATGTCGATCGCCGCGGCGAACCTGTTCACCCGCAACATCTACAAGGAGTACATCAAGCGGGATGCGAGCGACGCCGACGAGGCCCGCGTCTCGAAGATCACCTCGCTGCTGGTCAAGGTCGGCGCGGTGGCCTGCATCCTGTTCCTGGACACCGGTTTCTCCATCGACCTGCAGCTCATCGGCGGCGTCATCATCCTGCAGACGCTCCCGGCCGTGGCGCTGGGCCTGTACACCCGCTGGTTCCACCGCGGCGGCCTGATCGCCGGCTGGGTCGCGGGCATGACCGCGGGCATGGTCCTGCTGTACAACATCGGCAACCCGGTCACCGGCAAACTGCACTTCGCCGGATCGGCCTTCCCGCTGAAGAACCTCGGCTTCGACACCAGCATGACCATCTACGCGGGCGTCCTGGCCCTGGCCGTGAACCTGGCCGTCGCCGCTCTGGGCACGGTCGCCGCCCGCGCGCTGAAGATGGCCGACGGCGGCGACACCACCCGCCCCGACCATTACCTCGCCGACGAGGGCGATCCCCGCATCAAGGACCTCGACCTCACCCCCGGGTCCCCCAAGGCCCACTGAGATCCTCCGGTACGGCTCGCGCCTGACGGTGGCGGCGCGAGCCGTACCGGCGTGCGAGGGCCGTACCGGACGTCGTGAGGAACGGCGAGGGAGCGGCCTCCCCGGGGCCGCCGGTCATCCACCGTCCGGTCATCCACCGTCGAGGTAGGCGGGGTTGGCCACCGCGAGCTTGTCGCGCACGGCCTCGGTCAGGGCGGCGACCAGGGCGGGGTGGTCCAGCCCTTCGCGGACGGCGGCGGCGAGCTCGGCTTCGGAGGCGAAACCGAGCCCGCTCAGGCGGTCCGCGTGGGCGACGGCCTGCTCCGGCCCGAGCTCGAGCTCCCGCTCGACCATCCCGAGCACGTTGACCGCGACCCGGGTGTGGAAGCGGACCCGGCCCTCGACCGCGGGGAGCACGTCGCTCTCCAGGAAGTCGCGGACCGCGGCCACGAGCCGGGCCGCCGACGGGACGTCGTGGGGACCGGCGGGCGGGGACGGGTCCCGAGGGTCCCGGCGCAGAGCCTTCCGCGGATCCGGCGGCGTGCCGTCCTCCGGGCCCGCCGGCTCCCGCCGCGCCGCGCCGCGGTGATCCCGCGCCGCCCTTCCCTCCGACATAAGGAACTCCTTACCCGTTGACCCTGCAACGAATGTCGGGTGAGATCCTTGCATGACCTTCGCCGTCCCCGACAGCGTGCGCCCGCTCCGCGACGCCGTCCACGCCTTCGTGACCGAACGCGTCGAACCCGCCGAGGACGTCCTGCACCGCGGCGGCCCCGGGGCCGGGACGGTCCTGCGCGCACTCCAGGAGGAGGCGAGGAAAGAGGGCCTGTGGGCTCTGGGCCACCCGGCCGAACTGGGCGGCGGAGGCCTGCCCTTCCTCGACTACGTCTACGTCAACGAGGTCCAGGGGCGCAGCGAGTTCGGCCAGCTCGCGCTGGGCACGTTCACCCTGCAGGACTCGCTGATGCTCCACGAGTTCGCCGGTCCCGAGCAGCGCGAGCGCTTCCTGGCGCCGCTGGTCCGGGCGGAGATCTGGCCGAGCTTCGCGATGACCGAGCCCGCCGTCTCCGGCAGCGACCCCACCCAGTTGCGGACCTCGGCCGTGCTGGACGGCGACGAGTGGGTGATCAACGGCCACAAGTGGTTCACCACCGGCGCGAACCGGGCCGCCTACACCACCGTCATGTGCCGAACCGAGCCGGACGCCCCGCCGCACCTGGCCTTCTCGATGATCCTCGTGCCGACCGACACGCCCGGATACACGATCGTCCGCGACACTCCGGTGCTGGGCCTGGACGGCGGCCACTGCGAGGTCCGCTACGACAACGTCCGCGTCCCCTCCGCCAACCTGCTCGGCCCGCGCGGTCAGGGGTTCGTCATCGCCCAGCGGCGGCTGGGCCCGGGCCGGATCTTCCACTGCATGCGCTGGCTCGGCCAGGCCCAGCGGGCTTTCGACCTGATGTGCCGCCGCCTGCACGACCGCAGCGCCTTCGGCCGGCCGCTGGCGGACAAGCAGTTGATGCGCCAGCACGTGTTCGACTCCTACACCGAGATCCAGTCGGCCCGGTTGCTGACCCTGCACGCCGCCCAGGCGATCGACCGGGGGGAGCAGGCGCGGGTGGAGATCGGCGCGGTCAAGGTGGCCGGCGCGCGCATGCTGCACAACGTGATCGACCGGGCCGTCCAGGTGTACGGCGCCGCGGGCCTGACGCCCGACACCCCCCTGGACCGGATGTACCGGCACGCCCGCGCCGCGCGTGTCTACGACGGCCCGGACGAGGTGCACATCGACTCGGTCGGCCGCCGGATCCTCGGCGAGTACGCCGCCGGCGGCAACTGGGAGTTCGGCCTGCGGTGACGGATGGGTCCAGGACGGTGGACGGTCCCGGCGCCGGAGCGGCGGACGGGCCCGGAGCGGCGCGCAGGGCGGTCATCGTCGCCGGGGCCCTCGGCGAGGGGACGGTGATCACCGCGAGCGTGCGGTTGCCGGGCGGAGCGTCCCGCGAGACCTGGGCCCTCGACGCGGTGGATTCCGCCGGGGTCACCCGCGAGCTGGTCCTGCGCCTCGACTCCCCCGGCTCCCCTCCGGGGGCGGGGATCGGGCTGGCCCGGGAGGCCGCGCTGATGCGGGCCGCCGCAACGGCGGGTGTTCCGGTGCCCCGGATCCTGTCGGCCGGTGATGCGCACGTCCTGATGGCCCGGGTGGCCGGGGAGACGATCCCCCGCAAGATCCTGCGGGATGAGGCGTTCGCCGCCGCACGCCCCCGGCTGGCGGCCCGGTGCGGAGAGATCCTGGCCGCGATCCACCGCATGCCGCTCTCCTGCCTGCCCCCGGGTCCGGGCCCGCAGGCCGTACCGGACGACCCGCTGACGACATGGCGTGACCTGCTGGATCTGACCGGGCAGCCGCACCCGGTCTTCGAGCTCGCCTTCCGCCGCCTGGCCGCCTCCCGGCCCGCGAGCGGGCGGACCACCGTCGTGCACGGCGACTTCCGCAACGGCAACCTCATCATCGGTCCCGAAGGCGTCAGGGCGGTGCTGGACTGGGAACTGGCCCACGCGGGAGATCCCATGGAGGATCTCGGATGGCTGTGCGCGAAGCCGTGGCGGTTCGGGTCGCTACCGCCGGTCGGCGGGTTCGGCGAGTACGCCGAGCTCGTCGGGGCCTACGAGAAGGCAGGCGGACACCGGGTGGATCCGGAGGCGCTGCGCTGGTGGGAGGCCTTCTCCGTGCTCAAGTGGGGCGTCATCTGCGTCATGCAGGCCATGCGGCATCTGAGCGCAGGCGCCCGGTCGGTCGAGCTGGCCGCGATCGGCCGTCGCGTCTGCGAGACCGAATGGGATCTGCTGCGCCTGCTCCGGTGAGCGACCGGTGATGCCCGCCCGCAACCCATAGGCGATCAAGGTGGCCGGGTGTCACGTGAGCGCGGCGACCGGCCGAGGCCTGACTGAGACCCGGCTCAGCTGAAGGACGCTCATGCCGAACAACAGCACGCCCAATGGGACGTGCAGGGTCTTCACCTGCGCGATGCCCAGTGCTGTCTGCGCCAGCGTGAGCCCCAGGAACCCGACCGCGTACAGGATGGGCCTGGGTGATCCACCGCCCGGCCGCCACACCAAGATCGCGGCGACCAGGTGCAGCAGCGCCACGGCGAACACCCCGTACGCCGCAGCGCTGTGCAAAGCCCGCCCGTGGGGCGAGGACAACAGCAGTCCGGCGGTGATCGGCGCGGCGAAGAGGGCCAAGGTCTGCAGGATGATCGCGACACGCAAGAACACGGATGACTCCTCGACGGCTGCGGGACGGGCGAAGACGGCGACCAGGACGCTCCTCTGCGTGCTGGACGGTGTCTCAGAAGTCCGACGACACAACCGCTGGGAATGTGAGGTGACGCACCGACCTCACAGTTCGGCGCGCTGCCTCCCACTCGTCACCCGCGAAACGCGGTGGCCGCCGCACGTATCCGAGGGCCTGACGCCAGAACGTCCCGGCCCGTACGTCATCCGTAACGCCCAGCGAGATCTGCCCGATCGTCGTCACCCGCCGAGGGTACCGAGTCGTCCCGCTACAGTGATCAATCTGAGACAGCCAAGCTCCGACCCCCGGTCACGGGCATATCTCCGATCCCGACGCGGACCACGTCGGAGGCGCCCGGACAAGCTGTACGCCGGCGAAGGCTCGACGACGCCCACCTTGCGAACACGGCCATGCGGAGGGTCTCTCAGAGCCGCTGACCCGCCGTCCAGGGCCGGAGCTTCTCGGGGTTGCGCACTGCCCAGATGCGCGTGATCCGGTCGCCTGCCACGTCGAACGCCATCACCGCCGTGGTGACGCCGTCCTGCTGAGCCACCAGACCGGGCTGACCGTTGACCGTTCGCTCCAGGATCGCCAGGTCGGGCGCCCTGCCGGCGAGGGCCAGGGCGTAGCGCGCGATCTGCTCGCCGCCCGCGATCGGGCGGAGCACGGTGCTGGCGAGGCCGCCGCCGTCGGCGATCATTGTGGCGCCGGGGTCGAGGAGGCCGATGAGGGCGTCGATGTCCTTGGCTTCCCAGGCCTGCTTGAAGTCCCTGACGATGTCGGCCCGCCGGCTTGTGGGAGTCGCGGGAGTCTGCGAGGCGCGAATGCGGCGGCGGGCCGAGGAGGCCAGCTGACGACAGGCCGCCGGGGTACGGCCGACGATCTCGGCCACTTCGGCGAAGGAGTAGCGGAAGACATCGTGGAGAACGAACGCGACGCGCTCGGCCGGGGTCATCGATTCGAGTACGACGAGGAAGGCCATGTTGATCGACTCGTCGAGAGTGACGCGGTCAGCCGGGTCGACCGCGGCGCCGCCGGACCGCGTGTTGATCCACTCCGTGCGCTCGGGCAGCGGCTCAGGGATCCACTCGCCAACGTAGCGCTCGCGCCGGGCCCGTGCCGAGCCGAGCAGATCGAGGCAGATGCGACTGGCGACCGTCGTCAGCCAGCCGCCGGGGGATTCGATGGCCTCCTGCTGCTGCCGGGACATGGTGTACCAGCGGGCGTACGTCTCTTGTACGACGTCCTCGGCATCGGCCAGGGAGCCGAGGAGCCGGTAGGCGAGATTGATCAGCTGACGCCGCTCACGGATGATCACGCTCAGGCTCGGATCGGGCCGGGTGTGTCCTGGCTCGGATGGGGTGGTCATCGTGTCGTCGGCTCCCTCGATGCAGTTGTCCTCGCCCGTTCGACGAGACAACCCCTCGGAATGTGAGGTGGGCGCATCGCCTCACATTCCCAGCGGTTGTGTCGTCGGACTCCTGAGACACCATCCAGCATGCGGGAGAGTTCAGCGACTCCGGCCGGGATGCGGGTCGCTGTCGGAAAGCCCGCGTCGGAGCGTGTGGTCGCCCCGCGCGGCCGGCCACTTCGTGATGGAGGGCCGACCTCGCCAGGTCACAAGTCTCGAAAACACCACTGAAATTGAGAAAGGAAGACCCCGCGATGTCCACACCCACGACGACCGAGCAGGACAGCCTTCAGTCGCGTCTGCCCGACCCCGCCGAGTTCTTTCCCGAGGTGGCAGCAATCGCCGGAGCCATGACCAAGGCCACCCGGAACGGTTCGATTCCGCAGACCACCGTCAGCCTGGTGCAGCTCCGCGCCGGGCAGATCGTCGGCAGCACGTACCACACGGTCCGGCAAACCGGCAGCCTCCGCAAGGCCGGGGAAACAGAGGAGCGCATCTCCGCCGTGGCGTCATGGCAGGACGCCCCCTATTTCAGCGCCGCCGAACGGATCGCGCTGGAGCTCGTGGAGGCCGTCCTCACCCCGAACCCCTTCGGGGAGCGCGTCCCCGACGAGTTGTACGCCAGGGCGTCCACCCACTACGACGACAAGGCCCTCTGGACGCTCATCCTGGCGATCGGCCAGATCTGCTTCTTCATCCCCGTGGCCCTCATCGCCAAGCCGATCCCCGGTAAGGCCCCCGGGAAGAACTACAACAAGTAACACCCTGCAGGGCCAGGGTGAGGCATGCAATGGTGCCTCACCCTGAGCACGGTCAGCTGAATGCGTGAGTGCTTTTCGTCTTGGGCAGCGGTCCTCTTCGACGAGCTGCAGGACGAGGACCGTCTGCACGATCGCGGTCGCTCGATGGGGACAGCAGCCCCTGTCGTGGGAGCCGGCTCCCTGTGCCTGCCCCATACCCGAATCGTCGGTGGGGCGTGGCACGCTCCGGCGTATGACAGTGGAAACGGTTGTTCTCACCGGCGCCGCCGGGCTGGTCGGGTCTGTGCTGCGCGAGCCCCTGCGGCGTCGGTTGCAGGGGCTGATCTCGATTGATCGCGTGCCGCTGACCGCTCTGGGGCCGGACGAGGAGGTCCGCCAAGCCGACCTGTCCGACGTGGAGGACGTGACACCGCTCCTCGAAGGTGCCGATGCGGTCGTGCACCTGGCCGGCGTGCCGGACGAGGCGCCGCTCGCCGACCTCCTGGAGGCCAACGTCCTGGGCGCCCACCACGTTCTGGAGGCGGCGCGGCGCACCGGGACCCGGCGCGTGGTGCTGGCCAGCAGCAACCGGTTGACCGGCTGTTATCCGGCCGCGCAGACGGTCTCGGCCGAGACTCCTCCGCGTCCCGACGGGCTGTACGGCGTCAGCAAGGTCGCCGTGGAGGCTCTGGGCCGCCTGTACGCCGACAAGTTCGGCCTTCAGGTGGTGTGCCTGCGCATCGGGAGTCTCGAACCGGAACCGAGCCAGCCACGGCATCTGGCCACTTGGCTGAGTCCGTACGACTGCGCCGGGTTCGTCTGGGCCGCGCTGACGCAGCCGGATGTCACCTTCATGGCCGCGTACGCAGTCTCGGCCAACACCCGCCGGTTCTGGGAGTTGGACGACCGGCTCGGTTACCGTCCCCGCGATGACGCCGAGGCCTACGCGGGCCGGATCCCTGAAGCGGCTGGCTACTTCGCCGACGATCGGCTTCAGGGTGGTGACTACACCACCGCCGACTACACCCTCCTCCATGGGCTCGGCCAGTGACCACAGCCGGATCGGTTCCTTGACCAGGCGAGATGCTTCAGTGGGTGTTGAACAACCGTTGATCTTGAGTGAGGTAATCGGAGGATGAAGGAGCGTTTCTCATCCTGATTCGCGGGCCCGAAGGACAAGGATCAGAATCGTTTTGACGAGCTGATCTGTATGTCAGTCGGTCCACACCGAGGCATCGGGCCAGTTGCATCTGCGGTCGTCGTCGGTCAGCGGCTGGTAGTGCGCAACGGCGATGAGTTCGCCGGAGTCGTCGAAGCCTCGGAACTCTGCGCGGTCGTCGACATGGCGAATGGCGTGCGGCACGGTGACCAGACCACTGGCCGGGACGGACAAGTCGATGACGTCGTCGGCGTAGTGCACCTGCACGGCCGCTATCCGTCGCGTCGCCATCACCGTCAGCTCGGTCACCCACTCGGTATCGGGACGGGCGAGCTGGCTCGACAGGTTCACCAAGTTGTTGCCGTGCCAATCGGGCAGCGGCGCGTCCGGCCGGTGCAGCACCCATTCCGGCATGCCGCCTCCCGAGGAACCAGAGGGGTATTGCCACTGTCCGGCCGCTGAGCGTGTCAGCAGGTAGACGTCGCTGTAGAGTTCGCCGTCCTCGGGGTCGCGAAGCACCACGGTCAACGATCCGTAGCGGCCCCACTGGCCGACTGCGGCGATCGCAGCCGAGCCGGCTGGGAGAACCGCCGGAAGCGGTGGCGTGCCGTGGTCGAGCGCGTCGAACATCTCCTGTTCGTCGAAGAATCGGTAGGAGCCGTCAGACGACTCGTGCTCCGTGTCTTCCATAGACCTCAGCGTAATGACGCTCAGGCCATGCGCTCAGACAGCATCGTTATACCGTCGCTACGGTGTGTCGGCGCGGTCCTGCGCTCTTCGCCGTCCGCCGATCCCCGGCGAGCTTCGACGACAGGTGGAAAAGACATCTCAAGGGAGCGGCGGTCCGGATGTTGCTGGCGGGGTGCTGTGGTGGGTCATGGTGGCGGGGTGCCGGTGACCGATGGGCGCCGCTGCCCGACGTGCGGGAACGCTCTGCCGGGGTGGATGCGGCGAGATGCGATCTTCTGCAGTGACGGCTGCCGTGCGCTGCACCGATGGTGGCGGGTGCGGACGCGAACCCGGGTAGCGGTGATCAAGGACGGGTCGGCGGCCCCGTTGGTGACGTGTCCCGAGTGCGGTGGATCGTGGTTGGAGGGTGTGGATCACCCGGTCGAGGCGGTCGTCGCGGCGTCCGGTCATCATCTCGGCGAAGGACTTGACGTGTCCGGAGAGGGCCTCCAGGTGGGGGCATGCCGCCAGGACGTTCTCGAGTTTCTGTAGTTCGTCGGGGTCGAGGTTGCCGGGGCAGCGGCGGATCCAGCTCGTGATGTGGCGGGTCTTGGGTGGTGCAGGGGGCGGTCTTGAGGGCTCATCGAACTTGATCGGGGCTGAGGTGTCAAGCACGGCCCCCTCGCCAGAGCCGAGCACCTGCGACTGCGCTGGCTTCATGGACGCGTTCCCGTCCCTGAGGTGGTCGCCTTCGAAGACCCCGTTCTCGTTCTTGCCGACGTGGGCGCTCCGTCCCTGGAAGCCGCCGCACCCGCCGACGTGGGCGCTCCGTCCCTGGAAGCCGCCGCACCCGCCGACGTGGGCGCTCCGTCCCTGGAAGCCGCCGCACCCGCCGACGTAGGCGCCGTGCTGGGCCGGACGCTGCGCATGCTGCACGAGTTGCCCATCACCGAGTGCCCCTTCGACGGCCGACTGCCGGCGGTTCTCGAACACGCCGGCGCCAATATCCGTGACGGCCTCGTGGATCCGGACGACTTCGACTCCGACCATTTCGGGCTGACTCCTGAGGTGGTCTACGAACGACTGCTGGCCACGCGCCCGCGCGTCGAGGACCTCGTCGTCGCGCACGGAGACTACACCTCCTCCAACGTGCTGGTGCCCGCCTCGGGAGAACCCATAATCATCGATGTCCCGGCACTGGGCGTGGCCGACCGGTACCGCGACCTCGCCATCGCCCACAGAGACTTGTCCGAGGACCACGGCCCGGCGGCCTGGGAGGGATTCCTTTCTGCCTACGCCCTCGTCGATCGCATCGATGAAGAGCGGATGCACTACTACCGGCTCCTGGACGAGCTTCTCTGAGCCAGGACGATGATCATGCCTCAGATCAGTAGGAAAACGGCGAGATGCCGCACACGAAACAGGCGACGTCCAGCTCAACCACCACGCCAACGACCAGCGGCCGCCACATCGTGAACACGACGGCGATACCGGCCATTGACCCGCCCCGAGATCACCTCACAGCTTCGACAGGCCGCCTCCACGGATATTCAGATAGGGCAACAACAGATGTAAGCAGCTGGCATCCGCGCCTGCCCAGCAGTACGCCACACTTGGCCTCGCGGCCGTTCCCATGAGCACGACGTTACGGAAACGGGATCATCTCCGACTGCCCATACGATGATCTTCCGTCACCACTCCACACAGTGTGGGTCAGAGCCAGGATTCCCACCGCTCGGGAGGGCGTCAGCCCCTCCCGAGGGCAGGGTTGCCGCCCCGGCAAGAACCCCACACCCCGCCGGAGGAGAGGAGACCCCCCCCCGGGAAACACACCCGGAAACGTCCCCGGGAAAACACGAAGGCCCCCGCCAAAAGGCGAGGGCCCTCAATGAAAGATTGTCCGGCGGCGACCTACTCTCCC
>NZ_JABTEZ010000005.1 GCF_015711605.1 Planomonospora sp. ID67723
CACTCGGGAGGGTGTGGGAGAGTAGGTCGCCGCCGGACAATCTTTCATTGAGGGCCCTCGCCTTTTGGCGGGGGCCTTCGTGTTTTCCCGGGGATGTTTTCCCGGGGATGTTTCCGGGTGTGTTTCCCCGGGGGGGCGGGGTTCTCCGCCGGGGGGTGTTGTCTCCCGGGGGTCTCCCGGGGCCTGTCCCGGGATCCTCCGTGTTCGGGATGCGGGCACGGCCGGGGAGGTGGCGCTCCGTCTCTGCCGGCTCCGAGGGAGGAGTCCGGGCCAGGCTCAGCGATGAGCCGAGACGAGATCCGCGTACTCCGGGTGGCGGTCGATCCACCCCTTGATGAACGGGCACCTGGGCACCACCGAGAGCCCTTCCGAGCGCGCGCCGTCGAGGACGCCCCTGGCGAGTTTCCCGCCGACTCCCTTTCCTCCGGCTGAGGAGTCGACCTCGGTGTGTACGAAGATGATGGTCTTCCCGGTGCGGATGTAGTCGACGAGCCCCACCCGTGCGCCGTCCAGACGGGCCTCGTATCGGCTCTGCTCCGGCACGTCGATCACAGTGATGTCCAAGACGCGTCGCCTTTCCTCGGGGACGGGGATGTCCGTCGTCGACCGTACCTCCCCTCGGCGTGGGCCGGGGGAGCGCCCTGGGGCGCCGGGAGGGCTCCGCCGCCACCAGGTCAGGCGGAGGCGGTGCGCAGCAGCGGCTCGATCCGGTAGGGGACCTGGACGGACAGGGCGATCGTGGTGTCGGTGCGCTGGACGGCCGGGGAGGTCAGGATCCGGGCGATGACCTCCTGCAGATCGGGAGTGCTGCGGGCCACCACACGGCAGAGCAGGTCGGCCTGGCCGCTGGTGCCGTACACCTCGAGGATCTCCGGGAGGGCCTCCAGCGCCTGTACGGCCTCCGCCAGGCGGCCCTGGGCTATCTGCAGGGAGACGAAGGCCAGGATGGGGTAGCCGACACCTTCGGGGGTGACCGTCGGCCCGAAATCCGCGATGACACCGCGCGCGGTGAGCTTCTCGACGCGGGCCTGCACCGTGCCGCGGGCCACGCCGAGCAGGCGGGCGAGTTCGGTGAGGCCGACGCGCGGGTGCGCGCGCATGGTCACCAGGAGGCGGCTGTCGAGCTCGTCGATGGGCACGCCATCAGGCTAGGCGATATGACCAGCATGAGCCAGGACTGACCATGCGATACTGCACGATTCGCCCACCCGAACTGCTCGCTCTTGCCAGCGATTCCGAGAATTGCTGTCATTTCATACATGTTCGAGGAAGCACAGTACTTCGCACCGGTGGCGACTCGTGACGACGGCACGGTCGAGGTCGAGCTCGCCGCGAGTCACCCCGGTTTCGCGGACCCCGTCTACCGGGCCCGCCGCAACGCCATCGCCGCGCTCGCGATCGGGTACGTACCCGGCACGCCGATTCCGACGGCCGAGTACACCGAGCAGGAACACGAGGTGTGGCGCATCGTCAGCCGGGAGCTGGCGATCAAGCATCGCAAGTACGCGACCGCCGAGTACCAGGACGCGACCGAGCGGCTGAACCTGCCCGGCGAGCGCATCCCGCAGCTTCAGGAGGTCGGCGACCTGCTGAAGCCGCTGACCGGTTTCCGCTACCTCCCTGCCGCGGGGCTGGTGCCGTTGCGGGACTTCTACGGGGTCCTGGCAGACGGCTTCTTCCACTCGACGCAGTACATCCGGCACCACTCCACGCCGCTCTACACACCCGAGCCGGATGTGATCCACGAGGTGATCGGGCACGCCAACGCCCTCGCCTCCGATCGTTACGCGCGGCTCTACCGGCTGGCGGGGCGCGCGGCGCGGCGGGTGGAGACCGAGCAGGCGCTGGAGTTCATCTCCAAGATCTTCTGGTTCACGCTGGAGTTCGGCGTGATGACCGACCAGGACGAGCTGCGGGCGTACGGCGCCGGCATCCTTTCGTCCTACGGGGAGATCGAGGAGTTCCGCGGGATGGACATCCGCCCGCTGGACCTCGTCGCCATGGGCACCACCGATTATGACATCACGAAATATCAGGATGTGTTGTTCCGGGCGGACTCGCTGGAGCACCTGGAGGACGTCGTCGGAGAATTCTGGTCGAGCTGCGACGACGAAACGGTTCTCCGCCTGATGGCCCAGGCCCGCTGAACCGGCGGCCCAGGTTCGCTGAAGGGACGCCGCATCGCGGTCCGTCCGGTAAAGAGAAAGTCCCCGGCGTGTCAGTCGCTGGCCAACGACGTCCGCACCGGGGACTTTCTTTTTTGTTTTCGGGATGCTCACGTCATCGCTTTTCCCGTGGGTCGGGAAGGAATGACTGGGGACCATCCCCGGAGGGCGGGTGCCCGGCCCGCGGAGCCGGGCGCCCGTCACCGTTCGGCAGAGAGACGCCTCAGTTCTCGATGATGCCCAGGAGCGCGAGGTCGATGAGGTCGTTCAGGATCTCGTTGTGGTTGCTGTCGTCGATGACGTAGGTGGTGCTGGGCTTGTGCCAGTCGTCAGCCGAGGCGGCGGCGGCGGTGGCCAGCCCAGCGGCGCCCAGGATGCTTGCGATGGCCGCACCGGCGAGAATACGACGGATCATGATGCTTCCTCCATGGAAACGAAACGGGGAACTTCTGGAGACTCCTGCTGTAAGCCGTAACCGGCTGACTGCTCGTTGTCGCGAATAACAATCTCGCACCGCAGGCACCGATTCAACGTCGTCGCGCCACGTTTCGGTCAAAGGCTCATGGCGCTTCTTTGATGGTGAAGCCGCATTTATCGCAGGAGATCCGCCGCTTTCCCGGATGGGATGCGATTCAGCCCTTTCGCATCCATGGGAGAAGATTCTTTTTTCCGAATGTGCATGTCATTTCGGGCATAAAAGGAATGCCGGATGTGTCAGACGGGGTGGGCGCGCCGGCGGGAGGAAGTGCCGCCGGCGCGCCCGGGCCCGCGCGGAAGCGGCCGTCAGGAACGCTCGACCAGGCGGTAGCCCACGCCGCGCACGGTCTGGATGAGCTGGTCGTCGGTGTCCCCGAGGCGGGCGCGCAGCCGTTTGACGTGCACCGCGATCGTGTTGGTGGAAGTGGTGTCCGTGGAGTTCCACACGTGCCGCATGATCTGCTCGCGGGTGACCGTGCGCTGCGCGTTGCGCATCAGGTAGTGCAGCAGCTCGAACTCGCGCAGCGGGAGGTGGACGATCCGGCCGTCCACCTTCACCTGGTACGCGTTGACGTCGAGCTCCACGTTGCCGACCACGAGCGTCCGGCGGACCCCCGGATCGCCCACGATCGCGGCCTGCACGAGCGGGAGGAGCTCGGGCACCCGGTACGGCCGGGCCACGCACGCGGTGGCTCCGGCCGCGAGCGCCTGAACCGCCTGCTCGGCGTGGCCCTCGCCCACACCGAGCAGAACGGGGACCGCCCGCGTCAGCCGTACGGCGCGGATGAACTCCACCGCGCCGATGACCGGCAGCGAGGCGCTGACGAGCACGACGTCGGGCCGGAGCGCTCCGGCCTGCAACAGGGCCTGGGCGCCGTCGGCGACGCCCGTGACCTCGACCCCCTCTTTCCCGAGGATCACGGTGAGCTCGTCGACCAGGGCCGGCTCCGGGTCGGCCACCAGCAGAATGGGCGCTGTCCGTGTGTCCTCGTCCACTTCGGGTGCCGCCTGCGGTTGGATCACCCGGATCCTCCAAGTAGGGATGTGCGAAGCCTGTCGGGGCGGATCCTCAGCCGAAACGGCCGGTGATGTAGTCCTCGGTCCGCTTGTCGTTCGGGTTGGTGAAGATGCGGCTGGTCTCGTCGAACTCCACCAGGCGGCCGTGGCGCACCCCGGCGTGGTCCACCTCGGCGGTGAAGAAGGCCGTGCGGTCGGAGACGCGGGCCGCCTGCTGCATGTTGTGCGTGACGATGACGATCGTGTAGTCGCGCGAGAGCTCCTGCATCAGGTCCTCGATCTTGGTGGTCGCGATCGGGTCCAGGGCCGAGCAGGGCTCGTCCATCAGGATCACGTCGGGCTTCACCGCGATCGCCCGGGCGATGCACAGTCGCTGCTGCTGACCGCCGGACAGGGAGAGCGCATTCTGCTTGATCTTGTCCTTGACCTCGTCCCAGAGGGCGGCCTTGGTGAGCGCCTCCTCGACGATGTCGTCCATCCGCCCCTTCACGCCGTTGACCCGGGGGCCGTAGGCGATGTTGTCGTAGATCGACTTGGGGAAGGGATTGGGCTTCTGGAAGACCATGCCGATGCGGCGGCGGACCTCGATCGGGTCGACGTGCTCGCCGTACAGGTCCTCGTCGTGGTAAAGGATCTTGCCGGCCGCGCGGGCACCGGGGATGAGGTCGTTCATCCGGTTGAAGCAGCGCAGCACGGTGCTCTTGCCGCAACCCGACGGGCCGATCATGGCCGTGATCTCGCGGTTGCCGATGGTCATGTCGACGCCGCGCACCGCCTCGTAGTCGCCGTAGAAGACGCTGAGGCCGGAGACGGTGAAGACCGGATCGAGGGCTTCGATGGTGCGGGGCACCTCGGGGCCGCGCACGGACACGTTCGGCACGGAAACTCCAATCGGAGCCGCCGACGCGGTGGCCGGCACGGGGTTGCGGTAGTCGGCGATCTCGGACATTGCGTTTCTCACCAGCGCTTCTGGTAGCGGTTACGGAGCCAGATGGCGACGGAGTTCATCAGCAGCAGGATCGCCAGGAGGATGACGATCGCGGCGGCCGCCAGGACGGCGAACTCCTCCTGGGGGCGGGTGATGAAGTTGTAGATCTGCAGGGGCAGCACGCTGAAGTTGCTCCAGACGCCCTCCGGGTTGAACCGGACCAGCGTCGCGGCGCCGAGCATCAGGAACGGCGCGGCCTCACCGATCGCCCGGGACAGGGCCAGGATGGAGCCGGTCGCGATACCGGGGATGGAGGCCGGGAGCACCTGCCGGTAGATCGTCTGCCACTGGGTGGCCCCCAGCGCCAGCGAGCCCTCGCGGATCGAGGCGGGCACCGCGCGGATGGCCTCGCGCGCCGAGATGATCACGATGGGCAGCACGAGCAGCGAGATGGTCATCGCGCCGGTCATGACGGTGAAGCCGAACTGCATCCAGCGGGCGATCATGCCCAGGCCGAGGATGCCGTAGACGATCGAGGGAACCGCGGCGAGGTTGGAGATGTTCAGCTCGATCAGGCGGTTGTACCACTTGGTCTTGTCGGCGTACTCCTCCAGGTAGATCGCGGCCAGGATCCCGGTGGGCAGAGCCATCAGGGCGGTCAGGCCGATGATCCAGAGGGTGCCGAAGATGCCGGACTGGATGCCGGCGTTCTCCGGGCGGCGGATCGAGGGCTGGTTCTCCCACAGCCGCGCGTCGAGCCGGGGCCAGCCCTCCTCGACCACGTAGACGACCAGCATGGTGAGGAAGACGATCGCGATCGCCAGGCTCGCCAGCAGCGCGATGCGGAACAGGTGCTCCTTGAGCGGGCGCCCCTTGCTGGCGAGCTGCACCGTGGAGCGGGGCGTGGACAGGATGGCCATCAGTCGTAGACCTCGCGATACTTCTGGACCATGCGGGCGCTGAGGTAGTTCATGGCGAAGGTCATGATGAACAGCAGCGACCCCACCGCGAAGATGGTCTTGTAGGCGACGGAGCCGACCGAGGCGTCGCCCGAGCCGGCCTGGGCGATGAACGCCGCCATCGTCGCCATCTCGTTGCCGGGGTAGAGCGTGAACACCGACTTGAAGCCGCCCGCGATCGCGACGATCATCGTCTCGCCCGCGGCCCGGGAGACGGCCAGGATGATGGCGGCGACGATGCCGGAGAACGCGGCGGGCACCACGACCCGGACCGAGGTGAGCATCTTGGAGGCGCCGAGCGCGTAGGAGCCCTCACGCAGACCGTTCGGCACCGCGGCCATCGAGTCCTCCGACAGCGACGCGACGATCGGGACGATCATCACGCCGACCAGGAGGCCCGCGCTGAGCGCGTTCTTGGCCTCCAGATCCAGGAAGGGGAACACGTCCCGCAGCACCGGGGTGACGAAGGTCAGGGCGAAGAAGCCGAAGACCACCGTGGGCACGCCCGCCAGGACCTCCAGCACCGGCTTGAAGATCTTTCGGGTGCGCACGCTGGCGTACTCCGACAGGTAGATCGCGGCGGCCAGGCCGAGCGGCACGGCGACCACGACCGCGATCAGCGTGATCTCCACGGTGGCGACGATGATCGGCCAGACGCCGAAGGCCGGCGGGCTGAACAGCGGTCCCCAGGTCGTGGAGCCGAAGAACTCGCCGAGGCTGACCTCGCCGAAGAACTCGATGGTCGGCTCCAGCAGGGCCGCGACGATGCCGATCGTGGTGGCGATCGACACCAGCGCGGCGAGCATGAGGACCGCCTTGACGACGTACTCCCCGTAACGCGGGCGCGACCGCGCCAGGGACCGGGAGGCCCCTGACACGGTCGTACGGTGCTGTGCCGACATCAGCTCTGGCTCTTCAGGGCCGTGATGTCCGCCTTGAGCTTGGCCTCCTGCTCGGCGTTGAGCGGGATGAACTTCGCGTCCTTGGCGATGGCGTTGATGTTGCCCGCGTAGTAGTCGAGGAAGGCCGCGACCTCGGGCCGCTTGGCGGCGGTGGCCGACGGGTAGATGAACAGCGGGCGGGCCAGCGGGGTGTACGTGCCGCCCTGGGCCGTCTCGACGCTCGGGGCGACGCAGCCGCTGCCGGAGTCGACCTCCACGGCCTTCAGCTTGTCGGCGTTCTCCTCGAAGTAGGTGAAGCCGAAGTAGCCCAGGCCGCCCTTGGTGCCCGAGACGCCGGTGACGATGTCGTTGTCGTTCTCCGAGGGGCTGTAGTCCTTGCGGCTCGCGCCCTCCTCACCGTTGATCTCGTCGGTGAAGTAGTCGAACGTGCCGGAGTCGGTGCCCGGGCCGTAGAGCTTGAGCTCCTCGGCGGGGAACTTGGGGTCGACGTCCTTCCAGGTCTTGACCTTGCCCTCGGCCGCCGGCTCCCACATCTTCTTGAGCTGGTCGGTGGTCAGGCAGGTGGCCCAGTCGTTCTCCTTGGAGACCACGACGGTCAGGGCGTCGGTGGCCACCGTGAGCTCCGTGAACTTGATGCCCTTGGCCTCGCAGGCGGCCTTCTCCTCGTCCTTGATCGGCCGGGAGGCGTTGGAGATGTCGGTCTCGCCGGCGCAGAACCGCTCGAAGCCGCCGCCGGTGCCGGAGGTGCCGACCGGGATCTTCACCTGGGGCTGCTCCTCGCCGAACAGCTCGGTCGCGGCCTGGGTCAGGGGCGCCACGGTGCTGGAGCCGTCGACCTTGATCTCGCCGCTCAGCTGCCCGCCGGCCTGCGAGTCGGAGGAGGCGGCGGCAGAGGAGGTGCTGTCGCTGCTGCCGGGCTTGGCGTTGCCGCCGCACGCCGCCGCGAGCGAGACGACGAGCGCGGCCGTCGCGACCGCGCTGAGGCGGCGCTGTCCACTGGTCACGGTATGTTCCTTCTCCGTAGTGAGATCCGTTCTCAACGACTCCGATGTAACCGGTCCAAAGTGAACGGAAGTGAAACGAGCCATGACCGCCGCTGGAAGAGTGGGCATGCTCGTGTGAATGCCGTCCGACGAGACCCCCTCCTCTCGCCACGTGGGCTTTCACGATTCTGGAACGTGACAGGAAAGCGGCCTGTCTCCATCTTCGCCCGCCCCGGTCGGAGGTTTCCGGCCGGGTCCCGCCTCGGCGGGGCGCCGGGGGCCGGCGTGCTTCGCCCCGGGCCCGGCCGGATGGCATCCTTCGGTCATGGGTTTTGGCATGCGAGCCGTCTTCGCGGGTGTCGCCGGCCGCAGGAAGGGCCGGCGACCCCGGTGAGGATCGTCGAGGATCTCGGCGCCTCGCATGCCTGGCGGCTGCACCGGGCGGAACTTCCCGGCGGTCGCCCCGCCTTCGTGAAGACGGGACGGGTTAACCTTCTGTTCACCTCCGAGGCGGCCGGGCTCCGCTGGCTGGGGGAGGCGGGGGCGGTGGCCGTGCCGGAGGTGATCGAGGCCTCCGACGACAGGCTCGTGCTGTCGTGGGTGGAGACCGCCCGGCCCGGCCCCGAGGCGGCCGAGCGGTTCGGCCGCGACCTGGCCCGGATGCACGGCGCCGGGGCGGCGGGATTCGGCGCGCCGTGGCCCGGGTTCATCGCGGAGCTGCCCATGGACAACGCGCCCGCAGACGACTGGCCGTCGTTCTACGCCTCCCGCCGCGTCCTTCCCTTCGTACGGCGCGCGCGCGACGAAGGGTGGCTCGACGCGGGGGACGCCGCCCTCCTCGACCGGGTCTGCTCCCGCATGGCGGACATCGCGGGGCCCGGCGAGCCGCCCAGCCGCATCCACGGCGACCTGTGGAGCGGGAACGTGCTGTGGTCGGCGGACGGCGCCGTCCTGGTGGACCCGGCCGCGCACGGCGGGCACCGCGAGACCGACCTGGCGATGCTCGGGCTGTTCGGTGCCCCGCACCTGGACCGGATCCTCACCGCCTACGCGGAGGAGTCACCGCCGGCCGCGGGCTGGCGCGAGCGCGTGCCCCTCCACCGGCTGCACCCGCTGCTCGTGCACGTCTGTCTGTACGGCCGGGCCTACCGGGACGGCTTGCTGGCCGCCGCCGCGCGCTGCCTGGGGATCTAGGGGACTGCCGGATCTAGACGGGGAGGGTGAGCGGGCCGCCGCCGAGGCGCTTGAGGACCTCCCCGTGCAGGGAGCCGTTGGTGCAGATCAGGCTGCCGCCGTCGAGGCCGGGGACACCGGACAGGTCGGTCCAGATGCCGCCGGCCTCCTCGACGATCACGGTCAGGGCCGCGATGTCCCACGGAGAAAGCTCGGGTTCGGCGGACACGTCGACCGCGCCCTCGGCGACCATCATGTGGGACCAGAAGTCGCCGTAGGCACGGGTGCGCCAGACGGACCGGTTCAGGTCGAGGAAGTTGTCGAGCTTGCCGGCCTCCTCCCAGCCGCCGATGCTGGAGTAGGAGAAGGACGCGTCCTCCAGGCGGGCGACCGAGGACACCTGGCAGCGGCTGGCCTTGGCCAGGCTCCGGCCGGTCCAGGCGCCGCTGTCACGGGCGGCCCACCAGCGCCGGCCGAGCGCCGGGGCGGAGACCAGGCCGACGACGACGCGGCCCTGGTCCATCAGGGCGATGAGCGTGGCCCAGACGGGGACGCCGCGGACGTAGTTCTTGGTGCCGTCGATCGGGTCGACGATCCACGAGCGCGCGCCGTAGCCGGTCGCGCCGAACTCCTCGCCGATCACCGCGTCGCGCGGCCGGGCCCGGCGGAGGGTGCCCCGGATGGACTCCTCGACGGCCCGGTCGGCGTCGCTCACCGGGGTGAGATCGGGCTTGGTCTCGACGCGCAGATCCACCGCCTTGAACCGGCGCATGGTCAGATCGTCGGCGGCGTCGGCCATGACGTGCGCGAGGCGCAGGTCGTCGTTGTAACCCGTCACGGGGGAACGCTACCGCGTCGGCGGCCGGTCGTAGCAGTGCGGTCGCCGAAGCAGAGGATCGGATCGTGGCGCCGCAGTTCGCGGAGCGCGCCGTACCGATCATCGATCACCGGGCGGACCGCCCGCCAGCCGCTTTGTTACTCGCTAGTAGCATCGGTGTATGACTTTTGACGTGGGTGCTTTCATGCTGCGGAGCGTGCCGTTCGCGCGGACGCTGGACATCTCCTTCGAGAAGGTGGAGCCGGGCTTCGCGCTCTGCCGCATGCCCGATCGCGCCGATCTGCACAACCACCTGGGCGGCCCGCACGCCGGGGCGTTGTTCACCCTCGCCGAGTCCGCCTCCGGCGCCGCGATGCTCGCCACCTTCGGCGACCAGCTCTCCCGGGCGACCCCGCTGGCGGTGGACGCGGCGATCCGCTACGTGAAGCTCGCGATGGGCGAGGTCGTCGCCGAGGCGCGCCTGCGGGCCTCGCGGGAGGAGGTCGTGGCCGGGCTCGACGCGGGCGAGCGCCCCGAGTTCGACGTGACCGTCGAGATCAGGACCGCCGACGGCACCCCGGTCTCGGAGATGACCGTCGCCTGGACCCTGCGCCCCAACCGCTGACCAGGCCGGCCCGCCGGACCCCGCCGGGGATCCGGCGGCTAGGAGGCGTCCGGGCGGACGTCCTCAGGGGCATCCTCAGGGGCGCCCTCGCGGCTGGAGAGCAGCCGCCGCAGGGAGACCAGGCGGACGGGGTCGGCGTGCCCGGCGGCGACCCAGCCGTCCAGCGCGCACTCCTCGCTCAGGTGGGTGCAGCCCTTGGGGCAGTTCACCGTGCCCTCCACGAGGTCGGGGAAGCCCGCCAGGACGGTCTCGACCGAGACGTGGGCCAGGCCGAAGCTGCGCACGCCCGGCGTGTCGATGATCCAGCCGCCCTCCGGGAGCTCCAGGGCCACGGCCGAGGTGGAGGTGTGCCGGCCCCGGCCGGTCACCGCGTTGACGTGGGAGACGGCGCGGTTGGCGTCCGGGACCAGCGCGTTCACCAGGGTGGACTTGCCCACCCCCGAATGCCCGACGAGCACGCTGATCCGGCCCTCCAGCCGCTCGCGCACCTCGCCGAGGTCGCTCCCCTTGCGGAGCACGACGTACGGCACGCCGAGCGGCTCGTAGAGCGAGACCAGCTCCTCGGGCGAGGCGAGGTCGGACTTGGTCAGGCAGAGCAGGGGCTCGATGTCGGCGTCGAAGGCCGCCACCAGCATGCGGTCGATCATGCGGGGGCGGGGCGGAGGGTCGGCCAGCGCGGTGACGATCACCAGCTGGTCGGCGTTGGCGACCACGGGCCGCTCGATGCCGTCGGTGTCCTCGGTGTCGTCGGCGGAGCGGCGGAGCATCGAGACGCGGGGCTCCACGCGGACGACGCGGGCCAGCGTGTCGGGCTGGCCGGAGACGTCGCCCACCAGCGCCACCCGGTCGCCGACCACGATGCCCTTGCGTCCGAGCTCCCGGGCCTTCATGGCCACCACGACCCGGCCGCTCATCGCGGCGCCCTCGGCGCGGTCCTTCCTGCGGCGGCGGCCCTTCTCCCCCTCGGAGGCGACCAGGCAGGTGTAGCGCCCGCGGTCGACCGCCACGACGAAGCCCGCGACGGCCTCCTCGTGCGCGGGACGGATGCGGGTCCGCGGCCGGGAACCCTTCCCCGGCCGGACCCTGACGTCGTCCTCGTCGTACTCCCGCTTTCTCAGCGGTCCTCCTCCAGCATCCGCGCCCACATCGAGGCGAACTCGGGAAGGGTCTTACCCGTGGTCGCGATGTCCTCCACCTGGACCCCGGGCACGGCCAGCCCGATCACCGCGCCGGCCGTGGCCATCCGGTGGTCGGCGTAGGAACGGAACACGCCGCCGGTGAGCGGGCGCGGCCGGATCTCCAGGCCGTCCTCGGTCTCGTTCGCGTCGCCGCCGAGATTGTTGATCTCGGCGACCAGCGCGGCCAGCCGGTCGGTCTCGTGCCCCCGGATGTGGGCCACGCCGCCGATCCGGCTGGGGGAGTCGGCGAGGGCGGCGAGGGCGGCGATCGTCGGCGTCAGCTCGGCCACATCGCGCAGGTCGGCCTCGATGCCGGAGATCCGGCCGGTGCCGGTGACCGCCAGTCCCCCGGGCGTGCGCTCGACCCGGGCGCCCATCTCCGCCAGCAGGTGGCGGAGCTGGTCGCCCGGCTGGGTGGTCTCGTCCGGCCAGCCGGGGATGACGACCGTGCCACCGGTCACCATCGCGGCGGACAGGAACGGCGCCGCGTTGGACAGGTCGGGCTCCACCGTGAAGTCCCTGGCCAGGATCGGGCCGGGCTCCACCCGCCAGACGTCGGGCTCGGAGTCGTCGACCCGCACGCCGTACTCGCGGAGCATCTGGACGGTCATCCGGATGTGCGGCTGCGACGGGACGGGCGGGCCCTGGTGCCGGACCGTCACGCCCTTGGGGAAGCGGGCGGCGGTCAGCAGCAGGCCGGAGAGGAACTGGGAGGAGCCCGACGCGTCGAGCGTGACCTCGCCCCCGGACAGCGGGCCGCGGATCGTGAACGGCAGCGCGTCACCGGTCACCTCGGCGCCGAGGGCGCGCAGCGCGGCCAGGATCGTGCCCATCGGGCGCTTGCGGGCGTGCGGGTCGCCGTCGAAGGAGACCTCGCCGTCGGCCAGGGCGGCCATCGGCGGCACGAAGCGCATCACGGTGCCGGCGAGTCCCACGTCGATCCGCGCCCCGGCGGTGACCGGACCGGGCGTGATCGTCCAGTCGAGGCTGGAACCGCTCTCGTTGGAGGAGTCCATCGCGGCGCCGAGGGCGCGCAGGGCGTCGGCCATCAGGTCGGAGTCGCGGCTGCGCAGTGCCAGCCGTACCGTGCCGGGGCCGTCGGCGAGCGCGGCGAGCAGCAGCGCGCGGTTGGTCACCGACTTCGAGCCGGGCAGGGAGACGGTCGCACGCACGGGGTCGGTCGCGGTCGGGGCGGGCCACAGCGGAGCGGACATGTCCGAAAGCCTACCGAGCCCGCCTCACCGGACGGGATCGCGGGGATCGGGAGAGGGGCCGGCGGGAAGCGTGGGAATAGGAGACGTCACCGGTGACCGGGAAGTGCGGGAAGTGGCAGAGTGGAGGCATGTGCGGGAGATTCGCCTCTGCGCGGGGCAAGCACGAGCTGCTGGAGGAGTTCGAGGTCGAGCTCGACGGGGCCGCCGACGACGAGCTCAGGCCCGACTACAACATCGCGCCGACCAAGCCGGTCTACGCGGTGCTCAGCCGGGTGCCCAAGCAGAGCCCGGAGGGCCGGCCGGTCCGGCAGCTGCGGGTCATGAAGTGGGGGCTGGTCCCGAGCTGGGCCAAGGACCCGTCGATCGGCGCAAAGATGATCAACGCGCGGGTGGAGACGGTGGCGGAGAAGCCCTCGTTCCGCAGGGCGTTCGCCGAGCGCAGGTGCCTGCTCCCGGCCGACGGCTACTTCGAGTGGGCCGTGCTGGAGGAGACCGACGCCAAGGGCAAGCCGAAGAAGCAGCCCTACTATGTCCACCCGGCCGACGGCGGTCCCATGGCGATGGCGGGGCTGTACGAGTTCTGGCGGGACCGGGGCCGGCCCGACGACGACCCGCTCGCCTGGCTCACGACCTGCACGATCATCACCACCTCCGCGGTCGACGAGGCGGGCAAGGTCCACGACCGCATGCCGATGCTGATCGAGCGCGGCCGGTGGGCCGACTGGCTCGACCCCGGTGTCGCCGACGCCGGAGAGTTCCTGATCCCGGCCGGCTCCACCGGCCTGGTCATCCATCCGGTCTCCACCGCGGTGAACTCGGTGCGCAACAACGGGCCGGAGCTCGTCGAGCCGCTGGCGACGGGCGGGGGCGGCGGTCAGGCGCTCTTCTAAAAACCCCCGGCAATCCGTGTAAGAACCACCCTCAGTGGGCATCCGGTGAGGAAAGCGAAACCTCCCCCATAAGGTCACGCGACAAAGAGTCCCCTTCGTGCCTGACGGGGTGTCCGGGGAACCCCGTCGAAGGCCGCCCCCACATCCCGGAGGTGCGGATCCGTGAACGACGCGACCGCGCGTATGCGCCTGGAGAGCATTCTCGCCGAGCTTGACCGGTCGATCAGGGTCCTGCAGGGCGGTCCTCCGGGAGAACGGGACCGGTCGGCCGCCGATGCCGGATCCGATCTGACCGACGCGGACCGCAACCGGGCGGTGCTCGACGTGGCCGTCCAGCACCGCCGTTCGGTCGTCGAGGCGCTCAAGCGCCTGGACGACGGGCGCTACGGTCTCTGCGTGGACTGCGGCAGGCCGGTGCCGGAGGGCAGGCTGGAGGCGCGCCCCGAGGCCTCCCGGTGCGTGGAGTGCCAATCCCGGCGGGAGCGTCGCCGTTAGCGCCCCTCCCGCCGGAGGGTCACGCCTTGATCGCGCTGGCGACCAGATGGATCCCCACGGTGTCGTCGTCGTCCGGGTGGGCCTCGAGTTCGGTGCGGACCAGCCAGTTCAGCGCGCGCGAGTCGCTCGCGAGCACGTGGTCGACGGTCGAGGGGGACAGGACGGTGCGGGGCCGTACCCACTCGACCTTCAGCCCGGCCTCGGCGAGCAGGTCGCGGAGCTGGGCGCTGCTGAAGCACCGCGTGATGCTCCCGTCCGGCCAGGGCACGAGCATGACCTCACCGGTCTGGCGCAGGTGGGCCCAGAAGTTCTGCTCGGCGAGGATCGCCATCCCCAGCACCAGCGAGTCGACGCAGACCAGCGCCCGGCCGCCGGGGCGCAGCACCCGGGCGATGTCGCTCATCACGGACTCGGCCATGAGCTCCAGCGACATCGCCCGGTCCTCGGCGAGCACGGCGTCCACGCTGCAGTCGGGCAGGAAGCGCAGGTCGTCGGCACGGACCCGGCGGATCCGGTCGGCGTCCCGCAGGGGCGACTGGCCGTCCAGCGCCTTCCGGAAGTCGATCATCTCGACCACCCGGTGCCCGGCTCGCGCCGCCTGCGCCGACCATCGCCCCTGGCCGCGGGAGAGGTCGAGGATGGTGGAGGGGCTCTGCGGGAGCCATCGGCTCAGCTGCTCGCTGGCGACCGCGCGGTAAAAGGTCCAGTACGGCCCGAGCGTTCCTGAGCCGTTCAGCTCTTCGGCCGGGATGGGCAGCACAAGCGGCTCCTGGCGTCGGGTTTTCCGGTGGTCTACAGCTACCTGCCGGTACGTATCTTTTTCCCCGTACCGGGTTGTTCGTCACCTTCTATCTTGGGGGAACAGATGACTGCCTGGGCGTGTTGCCAACGAACGGCGAACGATCCTTTTCGGGAGGTTGGCAAGCGAATGCTCGCGTTGATCGAACCCGTCACCCGCCCCGGTGATCGGACTTCCCCTGGTGAGCGGGTATCCTCCGCTCAGTACGGTGTCCCGCGTCAGCAGGACTCCGGCGATCTTAAGGGGGTGGGTCCGGTCCCTGCGACAGACGCGGAGACTCTGGAGCAGCGGAGCGCACGGTTCGAGCGGGATGTGATGCCCTATCTCGATCAGCTCTACTCCGCCGCACTCCGGATGACCCGGAACCCGGCGGACGCCGAGGACCTCCTTCAGGAGACCTTCGCCAAGGCGTTCGCGTCCTTCCACCAGTTCCAGGAAGGCACGAACCTCAAGGCCTGGCTCTACCGCATCCTCACCAACACCTTCATCAACAGCTACCGCAAGAAGCAGCGGGAGCCCAAGCAGGCCGGCACCGAGGAGATCGAGGACTGGCAGCTGGCCAGGGCCGAGTCGCACACCTCGGCCGGGCTGAAGTCGGCCGAGATCGAGGCGCTCGAACATCTCCCCGACAGCGACGTCAAGGACGCGCTCGCCGCGCTTCCCGAGGAGTTCCGCATCGCGGTCTATCTCGCCGACGTCGAGGGCTTCCCCTACAAGGAGATCGCGGAGATCATGGGGACCCCCATCGGGACCGTGATGTCGCGGCTCCACCGCGGCCGGCGGCAACTGCGGACGCAACTGGAGGACTACGCCCGCGAGCGCGGCCTGGTCCCGGCGGAGGGCGCGAAATGAGCAGGCGAGCCGATACGCGTCGTGAGCTCGCGTCCGCGGGCTCCGAGCACCTGGGCGAGGTGATCGCATGAGCTGTGGAGACCACCACGACACGGACTGTCGCGAGGTCCTGGAGAAGGTCTACACCTACCTCGACGGCGAGCTCGACGAGGGCAACTGCGTCGACATCCGCCAGCACCTCGACGAGTGCAGCCCCTGCCTGAAGGAGTACGGCCTGGAGCAGGTCGTCAAACAACTGGTCGCCAGGCACTGCGGTTGCGACCCCGTTCCCGAGGACCTCCGCGCCAAGATCCTGAGCCGGATCGAGCAGGTCCGCAGCGAGTTGACGACCTGACCTTCTAGGATCGTCCGTACGGCGATGGCCATACGAACACGGGGGGTCGGCATGCGGGTGCTCGTCACCGGAGGCGCCGGATTCATCGGGTCAAACCTGGTGGACCGGCTGCTGGAAGACGGTCACGAGGTCACGGTCGTGGACGATCTGTCCTCGGGGGACCGGGCGAATCTCTCCGGCGCGGCGGGCGACCCGCGCTTCACCCTGCACGAGATGGACATCCGCGATCCGGGCCTGGCCGACCTGGCCGCCGGCTGGAAGCCGGAGGTCATCTGCCACCTCGCCGCGCAGATCAGCGTGCGCAAGAGCGTGGCCGACCCGGTCAACGACGCCCGGCTCAACGTGGAGGGCACGGCCTCGGTCCTGGCCGCCGCCCACCGCGGCGGCACGCGCAAGGTCGTCTTCGCCTCCTCCGTCGCGGTGTACGGCAGGCCCGCGGTCATCCCGGTCCCCGGGGACGCGGCGACCGACCCGCGCTCGCCGTACGCGGCCTCGAAGCTGAGCGGGGAGATCTACCTGGCGACCTTCAGGGCGCTCTACGGCATCGACTACACCACGCTCGTGCTCTCCAACGTCTACGGTCCCCGGCAGTCTCCCGACGGCGAGGCCGGGGTGGTCGCCATCTTCACCGACGGGCTGCTGAACGGCACCCCGACCGTGGTGTACGGCGGGGGCGCCCAGACCCGCGACTACATCTTCGTCGAGGACGTGGTGGACGGCTTCGCCCGCGCCTGCGGGGACGTGGGCAACGGCGGCCGGTTCAACCTGGGCACCGGGGTGGAGACGACCGACCGGCAGCTGCACACCCTGGTCGCCGAGGCGGCGGGAGCGCCCGACGAGCCGGGCAGTGCCCCCGCCCGGCTGGGAGACCTGCCGGCGATGGCCGTCGACCCGGCCCCCGCCTTCGAGGCGCTGGGCTGGCGGCCCCGGACGGACCTGGCCACCGGGCTGAAGGCCACCGTCGAGTGGGCGAGGGCACGCTCCGCCACCCGATAAGCCCGATTCACGTACCGAGTGTGCTTGAATGATTACACTTTGCTTGCGATTGGCGGTCTCCCCTCCCCTGTCACGTGCGTTTCTGTAACCTGTTGACGAAATCAACGTGGAGGCAGCGCATGTTGAAGGAACCGGTCAGCCGGGCACACTCGGGGATCACCTGGACATGAGCACGCGCCCTTAGGACTCCTGGGTGGCCGCATTGCGTGGACTGCCATGGCCTGCCAAGGTCTATCTCGTCGCCGTCATCGGCGCCGCCTTCGGGCTGCTCTGGCGCAGCGTGGTGAGCGGCGGCTTCGAGCCGCTCGACTGGTCCACGCTGCTGGTCCTGGCCCTGCTGTTCCTGGTGTGCGAGTCGATGCCGACCCTGCTCAGCGTCCGGCAGACCGCGGTCTCGGTCAGCTTCTCGGCCGCGCTCGCCGCGGTGGTGCTCGTCGGGCCCGAGGGCGCCGCGCTGGTCGGCATGACGGCGGTGCTGAGCGTGCATCCGGGGCTGTCGCCGCTGAAGCGGTTGTTCAACGGCTCCCAGTTCGCCATCTGCGGGTACGCCGCGGGCTGGGTCTACGCGGAGCTGCTCGGCGGCAGGTTCGGCGTGCCCGGTGTCACCGGGCCTGACTTCAACGAGGTGATCGTGCCGTTCGCGGGCGCGGCGGCGGTGTTCGTGCCGCTCAACTTCGCCCTGATCGCGCTCGTCCTCGTCACGACGGGCCAGGCCGACCAGGTTCCGCTGCGCGGGCTGGCCCAGTTCCTGGTCTCCTATCTGGGGTACGCCACCTTCGGCCTGCTGATCGCGGGGCTCTGGGCGACGGTCAGCTCCATCTCCGCGGTGCTGGTGCTGGTCCCGCTGTTCGTCGCCCGCTGGGCCTTCGGCCAGTACCTCGCGCAGCAGCGCTCCTACGACGCCACGATCGCCGCCCTCTGCCAGGCGGTGGAGACCAAGGACTACTACACCCGCGGCCACTGCACCCGCGTCTCCCTGGCCTCGGGCATGATCGCCGAGGAGATAGGGATGGGTCCCGAGCGGCTGCGGGCGATCCGCTACGCCGGCATGCTGCACGATGTGGGCAAGCTGGGCGTCCCGACGAAGGTGCTGCAGAAGGACGGGCCGCTCACCGAGGAGGAGTTCGCCGCCATCCAGCTCCACCCGATGCGCGGCCTGGAGATCGTGCGCGGCATCGACTTCCTGGACGAGGCGTTCGCCGGGATCATGCACCATCACGAGCGCGTCGACGGCAGGGGCTACCCGATGGGGCTCGCCGGGGAGGAGATCCCGGAGTTCGCCCGGATCATCGCGGTGGCCGACGCCTTCGACGCGATGACCTCCGACCGCTCCTACCGCAACGCCCGGCCCGTCGAGGTCGCCACGGCCGAGCTGCGCAAGGGCGCGGGCACCCAGTTCGACCCGGTGATGGTCGGCGCCTTCATCAAGGCTCTGGACCGCGACGGCTGGGAGCCCACGCGCAAGGTCACCCCTCCGCCGGAGGGCGAGGCGGAGACCGCCACCAAGGACCACGACGATCCGACCATGCCGATCCAGGTGGTTTCGGAGCGATGAGCCGCCGAGCGAGCGCAGCGAGTGAGAAGGCGGATGCGACCGTCCAGTGCAGGGCGATGAGCCGCCGAGCGAGCGCAGCGAGTGAGAAGGCGGATGCGACCGTCCAGTGCAGGGCGATGAGCCGCCGAGCGAGCGCAGCGAGTGAGAAGGCGGATGCGACCGTCCAGTGCAGGGCGATGAGCCGCCGAGCGAGCGCAGCGAGTGAGAAGGCGGATGCGACCATGGACGGGAAGAGATGAGCACCACGGCGGTTCCGGCCACGCGGGGGTTCCGGCGGCTCGACTCCGGGCAGCTCCTGCTCATCTCCGTGGCGGGCCTGGTGGCGGTGGCCGGGGTGTCGCACACCGCCGTGGTCGGGCTGTTCCAGCCCGAGGTCGCGATCGGGTTCGGAGCGCTGATCGCCGCGGGGGAGCTGGCCAGGCTCACCATGCCGGGCAACCGGGAGGTGGCTCCCATCGGGGCCGCGGCCGCGCTGGGTTACACGCTTCTGCTCGATGTGGGTGTCACCCCGGCGACTCATCCGGCGCTCCAGGTGGTGGCCGTGCTGACGGTCGGGATGGCCGCCGGGGTCCTGCCCCATCTGGCGGTCGGGCGCCCGCCGCAGCTTGACGCGATGTCCCGGCGGCTCGTCACCGGCGCCCTGCTGGCCTTCGCCTACCGGCCGCTGGCCGGTTGGCTGCACGCGGCGACGGGGGAGGCCGGGGAACCCGGGGGCGGCGGGGGGAGCTGGACGCCCGCGCTGGCCGTCATGGTCCTGCTGACTCTGCTGACGTTGCTGGTGGACGTGGTGCTGGCGGCGGTGCTCCGTGCCGAGCAGGTGCGTGCCGCGTTCGGCGTGGCCGTCCACGACGAGCTGCGGATGGCCGCGCCGCTGGGCGTGGCCGTGGCGGCCTCCGGCATCCTGCTCGCGCTCGCCTCGCACAGCATGGACCTGGCGGCGCTGCTGGTCTTCGCGGCTCCGCTGCTGGTCACGCAGGTGGCGTTCCGCAAGTACGCCGGGATCCGGGCCACCTACCTGCAGACGGTCCGGGCGCTCTCCCAGGCCACCGAGGTCGCCGGGTACGTCGAGCCCGGTCACTCGCGCCGGGTGAGCCGCTTGTCGGTCGCGGCCGGCCGGGAGCTGGGGATGGCCGAGCCCGAGCTGCTGGAGCTGGAGTACGCCGCGCTCATGCACGACATCGGGCAGCTCTCGTTGCGCGACCCCATCCCCGGCGGTGCGACCGTGCTCGTCGGCGGCGAGCAGGCCCGGCGCATCGCCGAGCTGGGCGCGGAGGTGATCCGGCAGACGGGGGTGCTGGAACGCGTCGCCGAGATCGTCCGCCGCCAGTGCGACCCCTGCGCCGAGCTGCCGCCCTTGGCGAGCCGCATCATCAAGGTCGCCAACGCCTACGACGACCTGGTCGGCGGCTCGACCGACCGGGACCGGGCCGGGGCCGCCATGGAACGGCTCCGCCTCGGCGCGGGCGGGGAGTTCGACCCGTCGGTCGTCGAGGCGATGGCTCTGGTCGTCGGCCGGCTGGCGCGCTACTGAGCGGCGGTTGCGAAGGCCGTCGGATTCCGTGTCGTTGTGGGTTTCCTACAGATCGCCTAGCTGCGATCGGTGGTTTCGGGCGAAAGGCTCAGCGGAGATCCCGGTCGTAGGGTGGAGCGGTCGAAAGGGGTCCACCACGTGTTCGAGTCCGTCCTGGTCGCAAACCGCGGCGAAATCGCCCGGCGAATCATCCGTACGGTCCAGCGCATGGGGCTGCGTGCCGTCGCGGTGTACTCCGAGGCCGATGCCGACCTCCCGTTCGTGAAAGAGGCCGACGAGGCGATCCTGTTGGGTCCCGCCAATCCGGCGCAGAGCTACCTCGATGCGGAGAAGGTCCTGGAGGCCGCCCGGATCTCGGGCGCGCAGGCGGTCCACCCCGGTTACGGCTTCTTCTCGGAGAACGCGGGATTCGCCCGCGCGGTGATCGAGGCGGGGCTCGTCTGGGTCGGTCCGTCTCCCGAGGCGATCGAGCGGATGGGCGACAAGATCAATGCCCGGAACCTGATGGAGGAGGCGGGCGTGCCCGTCGCGGCGGGGACGCGGGAGCCGGTCACCGACCTGGAGAAGGCGGTGGCGGCGGCGGCCGAGATCGGCTACCCGGTGATGGTGAAGACCGCCGGCGGGGGCGGTGGCATCGGCATGGGCGTCGCCCACGACGAGGCCGGGCTGATCAAGGCGTTCGAGACGGCCGCGCGGGCCGCGGCCCGGTTCGGGAGCGCCGGCGGGCAGGCGGGACCGGCGATCCTGCTCGAGCGTTACATCGAGCGCGCCCGCCACGTCGAGGTGCAGATCCTCGGCCTGGCGGACGGCACGGTCGTCGCCTTGGGCGAGCGGGACTGCTCGGTGCAGCGCCGCCACCAGAAGGTCGTGGAGGAGTCGCCGTCGCCGGGCATCACCCCGGAGCTGCGCGAGCGCATGCTGGCGGCGGCCGTACGGGCGGGCGAGGCCGTGGGGTATCTCGGGGCGGGGACCGTGGAATGCCTGGTCGACGCCGACGAGCAGGACTTCGTCTTCCTGGAGATGAACACCCGGCTCCAGGTGGAGCATCCGGTGACCGAGCTGGTCACGGGCGTGGACCTGGTGGAGCAGCAGTTGCGGATCGCCGCGGGGGAGAAGACCGAGGTGCCGTCGGCCGTGCGCGGCCATGCGATCGAGTTCCGGGTCTACGCCGAGGACCCCAAGCGTTTCTTCCCCGGGCCGGGGAAGATCGACGTGTGGGAGGAGCCGTCCGGGGAGGGCGTCCGGGTCGACTCCGGTTACGCCGGGGGGAACACGGTCACGCCGTTCTACGATCCGCTCATGGCCAAGCTGTGCGTGTTCGGTGAGACCCGGTCCGAGGCGCTGGAGCGCGCGCGGGAGGCCGTGGCCGGTTTCCGGGTGGAGGGGCCCAAGAACAACCTGCCGTTCTGCGCGGAGCTGCTGGACCGTATCGAGTTCGTCAACGGTGACTACGACACGGGGCTGGTGGCTCGTATGCGGGCCTGAGCGGGCAGTTGAATGGCAGGGCGGCGAGGGTGACGTACGGCCGGCGGGAGATCCGCGCGGGCGTGACCAGTGGCAGGCGATGATGATGGGAGTTCCCGGTGGCTGAAGTGCGCGCGGAGATGGTGGCGAACGTCTGGAAGGTCCTCGTCTCCGAGGGTGACACCGTGGAGGACGGCGACACCCTGGTCATCCTCGAGTCCATGAAGATGGAGATCCCGGTGATCGCCGAGGACGATGGTGTGGTGGCCCAGCTGAAGGTCGCCGAGGGTGACGTCATCCAGGAGGGCGACCTCATCGCCGTCATCGAGTGACCGGTCGCCCGCCGTGCTCAGGGCCGGGCGCCGAGGAGCCGGTCCTCCCCGCAGGCGGATCAGCGGGAGAGCTTGGCGAGGAAGCGCTCGCGGTCGACGATGACGCGCTCGATCGTGCCGGTCGCCACGACGGCGCTCCTGTCGCGGGCGGTGAAGGCGAAGACCAGGCGGCGGCCGGCGACCTCGGTGAGCTCGGCGGTGATCTCGACGTGGGTGCCGACCGGGCTGGCCGCCACATGTTCCATGGCGACCTTGGTGCCCACGGTGGTCTCGCCGGGGGCCAGGGCGCCGGAGGCCGCCTGGACGGTGGCCTGCTCGGCGAGGGCCAGCAGGCGGGGAGTGCCCAGGACGGGGACGTCCCCGCTGCCGATCTTCATTGCGGTGTCCTCTTTCTCGACCATGATGAGGAGCCGGGCGCGCAGACCGGGAGCGAGCGTCATGCATGTCAGCATAAGGTTTTTCCGTGACCTCCTCCTGTGACCACGACGGTCCTCCGGCCTCCTGCGACCAGGACGGCCTTCCGGCTCATCGTGACCACGACGGTCCTCCGGCCTACTGCGACCACTGCGGCAGCCCGGCGGACGAGGGCGGGCACGCGGCCTGCCTGGCCGCGAGGGCGATGGAGCCGCCGCGCTACTGCCCCCGCTGCCGCCGCCGGATGGTGGTGCAGGTGACACCGCTCGGCTGGTCCGCCCGCTGCGTGGAACACGGCACGCTGAGCGGCTGACGGTGACCCTGGACCGTGAGGGGGCCGAGTGGGCTGTGGTCGCGGTGATAGGGAAGAGTCCCCGTATCCGGTGGAATCGGGCTATCGTTGCGACGGTCAAGCTATATAAAAACGTCCAAAGCTCCAGAATTTGTGTCATGCTGCCGCTCATCCCTGGATCGCGGACCGGGCGGCACACAGAACTTCGTTACGCCGCTGTGACGCCGTCGCGACACGGGTCCGCTTTGTTGGAGAACCCTGGGGTGGGAGTGGAGAGGGTTACGGGGGAGTAGTCATGGTGGCCCAAGGCACGATGCTGGCCGGGCGGTATCGCTTGGATACCCGCATCGGCGCAGGCGGCATGGGCGAGGTATGGCGCGGTGAGGACACCGTGCTGGCCCGCACCGTCGCCGTCAAGGTGCTGCTTCCGGGCCGCACCGAGGATCCCGGCTTCCTGGTGCGCTTCCAGGGTGAGGCCCGGGCGATGGCGACGATCAACCACCCCGGGGTCGTGGACGTCTACGACTACGGGGCCCACGAGATGCCGGGCGCGGGGGCGACCGTCTACCTCGTGATGAAGTTCGTGGACGGCGAGCCGCTGGACCGGCTGCTCGCGAGGCTGGGGAGCATCGCCCCCGGCGCCGCGATGGAGCTCATCGCCCAGGCGGCCTCGGCCCTGCAGGCCGTGCACGAGCAGGGCATCGTCCACCGGGACGTCAAGCCGGGCAACCTGATGGTCCGGTCCGATGGCACGCTCGTGCTCACCGACTTCGGCATCGCCAGATCCGACGCGGCCAGCCGGCTGACCGACGCGGGCATGGTGCTGGGCACCGCCGCGTACTGCGCGCCCGAGCAGGCCGAGGGTGCGCCGGTCACCCCGGCGGTGGACATCTACGCCCTGGGCGTGGTCGCCTACGAGTGCCTGGCCGGGCAGCGGCCCTTCGACGGCGACAGCCCGGTCACGATCGCGCTCAAGCACATCCGCGAGGCCCCGCCGCCGCTCCCGGCGTCGGTTCCGCCCGCGGCCCGCGCCCTGGTGGAGCGGGCGCTGTCGAAGGACCCGGCCCGGCGCTTCCCCTCCGCCGCCGCGATGAGCGCCGCCGCGCGGCAGGCGGTGCTCGCCCCGGAGACGGGTGCGGACGCGGTCGCGCCGTCCCCGGTGCAGGGCGGATACGACCTCGCCCCGCAGCCCACCGACTGGCAGGCCGCCGCGCACCCCACCGGGTGGCGCGAGGCCCACTCGCCGGAGAGCGCCCTCCCGGGGGCGCCGAACGGCTGGCCGGACGCCTCGACCGGCCGCCAGGCTGCCGCGCAGCCGACGGCCGGCTGGCAGGGAGGCGCTCCGACGGAGCCGCCCTCCGCCGCCGGGCCCCGGCCCCGCGGCCAGGGCCGCCGCGCGCAACGGCACAAGCGCCGGAGCGGCCTGCTGATCGCCTCCGTCGGCGCGCTCGCGGTCTGCATCGGCCTCGTCACGGTGGCGCTCAACGCGATGGCGACCTCTGACGACTCTGTCGCCACCAGGCCCCAGAAGGCCGCCGGCTCGCTCGCCCCCACCGGGCCGGCGGAGTCCCCCAGCCCTTCGCCGAAACCGACGCGGCCCACGAGGAAGCCGACGGCCCGCCCGGCGGAGTCCAGGCCGACCGCTCCGACCCGGAAGCCCACCCCGACGCCGACCCCGACGCCCACGCCCACGCCGACCCCCACTCCGACGCCGACTCCGACGCCCACCCCGACACCGTCGGTGGTGAAGAAGAAGGTGCCGGATGTCATAGGGCTGGCACCCGAGGCGGCCAAGGAGGTGCTGAGGAAGGCGGGCCTGAAGGCGGCGGTCTCCTACGACGGCGCGACCGACCCCGAGCAGTGCACGAGGGTGGTCAGCCAGCGGCCCGGCTCGGGAGCGCTGCAGGACGTCAGCAAGCCGGTGGACCTGCTCGCGGTGAACGCCGCGTGCCCGCCGACCCCGAGTCCGACTCCGACATCGAAACCGACCTCGTGACCCCGGCTCCGGCGCTCGGAGGAGCCCGCCGGAGCCGGAGCCGCGCGGGTCAGATGCCGGTGGTGTTGCGGGGGTAGGCGACCGACGGGTCGGTGGCGATGTTCACCATGTACGGCACGCCGGAGTCGAACGCGCGGCGCAGCGCCGGGCCGATCTCCGACGGGTCGGTGACCAGCTCGCCGCCGCCGCCGAGGGCGGTCACCACCTGGTCGTAGCGGCACTGCGGCTGCAGCTCGGCGGCCACGTCGTAGCCGTAGAGCATCTGCATCGGGTGCTTCTCCAGGCCCCACATGCCGTTGTTGCCGCAGATCATCACCACCGGCAGGCGGTGCCGTACCAGCGTGTCCACGTCCATCAGGGAGAAGCCGGCCGCGCCGTCGCCGAGCAGCAGCACCACCTGGGAGGAGGGGCGCGCCAGGCGGGCGGCGATGGAGTAGCCCAGGCCGGTGCCCAGACAGCCGTAGGGGCCCGGGTCGAGCCAGTTGCCGGGACGGCGGGGCTCGACGTACTTGCCCGCGTAGGAGACGAAGTCGCCGCCGTCGCCGATCACCACGGCGTCGTCGGCGAGGATCTTCCCGAGCTCGCCGTAGATCCGCATCGGGTGGATGGGGTCGGTGTCGGCGGCGAGCAGCTCGGCGTCCCCCGCGATGGCCGCGGCCGCGGCCTCGGCGAGCATCGCCAGCCACGGCGCGTAGGTCTTGGGGGAGACGTTCGCCTCGGCGCAGGCCGCGGTGAGTCCCCAGAAGACCAGGGACAGGTCGCCGGCGGCGGCTCCGGCGGGCTGGGTGTGCGTGGCGAGCTGGGACGGCGCGTCGACCAGATGCACCACCTTGGCCAGCGGAGCGCCGTCCTTGCCGCCGAACCACCCGTAGCCGAGCCGGAAGTCCAGCGGGGTGCCCGCCACGATCACCAGGTCGGCCTGGGCGAAGGCCGCCCCCCTGGCCCGGTTGACCAGCAGCTCGTGCCCCGCGGGGAGGATGCCCCGGCCCTGGCCGTTGGGGATGACCGGCAGGCGGTATTCCTCGGCGAAGCTCCGGGCGACCTCCTCGGCGCGGTCCATCCACACGTCGGAGCCGAGGACCAGCACCGGCCGCTCGGCCTCGGCGAGCAGGCGGGCGATCTGGGCCAGCGCGTCGGCGTCGGGTTCCAGCGGGGAGGGGGTCATCGTCTCGGTGGCGTGCGGCGTCGCCGGGGCGAACAGGTGGTCCATGTGGAAGTCGAGGAAGACCGGGCCGCGGTGCGGGGCGATGGCGGTCCGGAAGGCCATCTCGACGTCCTGGCCGATGGAGTCGGCGCCCGAGCCGGTGAAGGCCAGCTTGGTGATGGGCTCGAACAGCGGCGGGTGGTCCATCTCCTGCAGCGCCCCGGAACCCCAGCGCGACTGCGGAGCCCGGCCTCCCAGGACGACGACGGGGGAGCCGTTGAAGTGCGCGGTGGCCACGCCGCTGACCCCGTTGGTGATGCCGGGGCCGGCGGTGAGCACGGCCAGCCCGGGCCTGCGGGCCAGCCGGGCGGTCGCCTCGGCGGCGAAGACGGCGCTCTGCTCGTGCCGTACGTCGAGGATCCGCATGTCCTCGTGAACCGCCCCGTCGTAGAGGGGGAAGACGTGCCCGCCGGACAGGGTGAACATCGTCTCGATGCCGTAGGCCTTGGCGACGGCGACGGCGACGTCGCCCGCGTGCTTCGGAGACTCCATGCGCGAAACCTACCAGTCAGTCACTTAGCCGGACAGGGAGTTGCCAGGGGATCGTGGGGCCTTATCCTCCCCTGATTTCCCCATGTCACACGCGCGCACGATAACTCGGCCCGTACGGCCCGTGACCGCCCGACGGCCGAACCTTGACCGAACACACCGGCGTGAACAAACCGTGCCGGCACCGCGTCCGATCATGTGCCGGTGAGATCCGCGAGACGGAGGAGGAGATCATGAGGACCGCGAAGATCGCTGCCATGGCGGGAGCCGTGGCGTTGCTCGCCCTCGGCGCCGGGCAGGCGGCAGGCGCCGCCACGGGCCTGCCCGACGGGTTCCTGCTGTACGAGGCCGAGGCCGAGGGTCCCCGCGAGCCGTGGGAGACGTGGCAGGTCAGCGACAGTCTCAGCAGGCCGCTGGCGTTGAATCCGTGCCATGTCAAGAGGCCGTGGGACGGGGGCCGCTCGCAGGCGCGGTCCGTCCGGTACGCCGCCGAGACCGAGCTGCGCCACGAGCAGGTGGTGGTGTACCGCAGCGAGCGCGCGGCGCGCGCCGCGATGACCGGGTTGCGCGCCCAGCTCAAGCGCTGTGCGAAGGTCGGCGGGAAGCTCGGCAGGGACTACGACGCCTACACCTACCGCTGGAAGGGCACGGGCATCGGCGACGAGTCGGTGCGGGCCGGAGCGAGATACTTCGAGTCGGCGTTCCGCCACGTCGCGGTCCGGCGCGGCAAGGCCGTCGTCGTCTACGCCGAGGACGGCTCCTTCACCTCGAAGCTGAAGGCCGGGCACTTCCGAGGGCTGGAGCGCGACGCGCGGAAGATGGCGGCGAAGGTCTGCGAGCTGCCCGGGGTCTGCTGAGCCCGCGGGCCCCGGGATCCGGGGCCCGCGGCTGGGTCAGAGCGTCTGGGACAGGGCCTTGATCGGCATCTTCAGGTCGGCCAGCAGGTCGAGGTCCGCCTCGGCGGTCCGGCCGAGAGTGGTCAGGTAGTTGCCCACGATGATGGCGTTGATCCCGCCGAGCATGCCCTCACGGGTGCCCAGGTCGCCGAGGGTCAGCTCGCGGCCCCCGGCGTAGCGCAGGATCGTGCGCGGCAGCGCCAGCCGGAAGGTGGCAATCGTCTTGAGCGCCTCGGTCCCCTCCAGCAGCGGGAGCGACTCGAACGGCGTGCCGGGGCGGGGGTTGAGGAAGTTGAGCGGGACCTCGTCGGGCGCCAGCTCGCCGAGCTGGCCGGCGAACTCCGCCCGCTGCTCCAGGGTCTCCCCCATGCCCACGATGCCGCCGCAGCACAGCTCCATCCCGGCTTCGCGGACCATCAGGCAGGTGTCCCAGCGCTCCTCCCAGGTGTGGGTGGTGACGACCTTGCCGAAGTGGGACCTCGCGGTCTCCAGGTTGTGGTTGTAGCGGTGCACGCCCATCTCGGCCAGCTCGTCCACCTGGGCCTGGGTGAGCATGCCCAGCGAGCAGGCGACGTTGATGTCCACCGCCTCGCGGATCGCCTTGACGCCTTCGCGGACCTGGTCCATGAGCCGCCGGTCGGGGCCGCGCACGGCCGCCACGATGCAGAACTCGGTGGCGCCGGTCGCGGCGGTCTCCTCGGCGGCCCGGACGAGCGAGGGGATGTCCAGCCAGGCCGCGCGGACCGGGGAGGGGAACTGCCCGGACTGCGAGCAGAAGTGGCAGTCCTCGGGGCAGCCGCCGGTCTTGAGGGAGACGATCCCCTCGACTTCGACCTCGGGGCCGCACCACTTCATCCGCACCTCGTGGGCGAGGGCCAGCAGGTCGGGCAGGCGCTCGTCGGGCAGCTTCAGGCACTCCAGCGCCTGCGCGGCGTCGAGGCCGCGGCCCTCCGCCAGAACCTGGACCCGGGCGATCTCGAGGATGTCGCTCAACTGATGGCTCCACATCGTAGGGATCGGCTACGGCGCAAGCTTAGATGCGGCCGGCGGGATGGTGGGGCCGAGGCCGGGGAAACCCGGGCCGCGGCCCGGAGGGCGGCGGCGACCGGGTGCGCGGGAGGCTCGGGGAGCCGGCGGTCAGGGGGAACCGGGGGAGATCGTGAAACCGGACCGGAAGGCGGCGGGGTCGAACCTGCCGCCGAGCGTCGCGCCCAGCCCGGCCCGGGCCGTACGGACGAAGGACTCCCGCTCCAGCGCGCCCGCTCCCTCCGGCAGCGCGCCCGCCAGCGGCCGGGCGGCCAGCATCTCGAGGTCCGCCACGTTGCACCGCTCGGCCAGGCCCGGCTCCGCCGGCCAGGAGCCGATCACCACCCCGGCCAGGCTCAGCCCCCGGCCGGCCACCGCCTCCAGCGTCAGCGCGGTGTGGTTGAGCGTGCCGAGCGCCGCCCTGGCGACCACGAGCACGGGTGCTCCGAGAGTCCTGGCGAGGTCGGCGATCGTGGAACCTTCCTCGTCGAAGCGGACGAGCAGGCCGCCCGCGCCCTCCACGAGCACCAGCCGGTGCGACTCGGCGAGTTCCCTGATCGTCTCGACGGCCTCGATCATGGAGACCGGGGGCAGGTCCGCCACGCGGGCGGCGGCGGCCGGGGCCAGCGGGTCGGGGAAGCGGGCCAGCTCGAAGGTGGTCGTGACCCCGGAGAGCCGGATGACGTCGTCCAGGTCGCCGGGCTCGCCCTCGCCGACCCCGGTCTGCGCGGGTTTGACCACCGCCACCGACGAGCCCCGCTCCCACGCGAGCGCCGCCACCGCGGCGGTGACGATCGTCTTCCCCACGCCGGTGTCGGTCCCGGTCACCACGAGAATGCTCACCCGTCTCACCCTACGGCGTGCGGCGAGCCGAGGCGGATTCCGGGTTTTCCACGGCCGGAGCGTGTTCCGGTCAGGGACGGCGGAGGCGGGTGACGAACTTGTAGCGGTCGCCGCGGTAGAGGGACTGGGCCCACTCGACGGGGTTGCCGTCGGCGTCGAAGGCGTGCCGGGTCAGCAGCAGCATCGGCAGGCCGACGTCGACGCTCAGCACCTGGGCGTCGTACGGCGTCGCGAGCACGGTCTCGATGATCTCCTCGGCGTCCATCAGCCGCACGTTGTAGGCGTTGTGCAGCGTCTCGTACAGCGAGGAGTGCACCTCCAGCTCGCGGCGGAGCCGGGGGAAGCGGCGGGCCGACAGGTGGGTGGTGTCGATCGACATCGGCTCGCCGTTGGCCAGGCGGAGCCGGTGGATGCGCAGCACCCGGCCGCCGGGGTTGATGGCCAGGCGGCGGGCCAGGGGCTCGTCGGCGGTGACGTAGCTGATGTCGAGGATCTTGGTGTCCGGCTCCAGCCCGACGGTGCGCAGGTCGCCGGTGTAGGAGGTGAGCTGGAGGACCTGGGCGACCTTGGGCTGGGCGACGAACGTGCCCTTGCCCTGGATGCGCACCAGGCGGCCCTCGACCACGAGTTCGGAGAGCGCCTGGCGCACGGTGGTCCGCGAGGTCTCGAAGCGGACCGCGAGGGTCCGCTCGGGGGGCAGCGCGCTGCCCGCGGGCAGGCTCTTGGTGAGAGCGAGCAGGCTCCGCTTGACGTCGTAGTATTTCGGGATCCGTGGGGAGTCATCCGTTGTCATGGAAGCTCCTCGCCCGCCGGGAGGGGGCTCCCCGGGCGCGCGGGGCACACCGTGCCGCGCCCGCCCGCGTCGCCGGACTCTTCCACACGCCCGCCCGCATCGCCGCGCTCGCTCACATACTCACCTTCATCTCGGCCACGGCGGTGAGTGCACCCCGGATCACCGCGAGATCATCGGAACTCAGATTGGCCCGTGCGGTCAACCGCAGGCAAGAGCGGCCGACCGGCACCGAAGGCGGCCGGAAGCATCCGGCGCGCACCCCGCGTTCCGCACAGATGACGGCGGCCCGGAGCGCGGTCTCGGGATCGCCGAGCACGATGGGGACGACCGCACCTGCCGGCTCGCCGGTCTCCAGGCCGAGTCCGCGGGCCATGGCGGCCAGCTCCTCCGCTCTGGTCCGGACGAGTCCGGGCAGTTCGGGCTGAGTCCGAAGGATATCCAGCGCGGCGAGTGCCGCGGCCACACTGCCCGGAGCCAGGCCGGTGTCGAAGATGAACGAGCGGCCCGTGTCCACCAGGGTCCCGATCACCTCGGAGGCCCCGAGCACGGCCCCGCCCTGGGAGCCGAGCGACTTCGACAGTGTGACGGTTCTCACAACCGTCCGTTCACCCGCCAGACCCGCCTCGTACACCGCACCTCGCCCCTCGCGGCCGATCACGCCGAGCGAGTGCGCCTCGTCGACGACCAGCAGCGCGCCCTGCCGTACGGCGGCCGCGTGCAGCTCCCCGACCGGAGCCAGGTCTCCGTCGACCGAGAAGACCGCGTCGGTGACGACGATCGCGTGCTCCTCGTCCCGGTCGGCCAGGGCCTTCTCCACGGCCGTCACGTCCTTGTGCGGGGTGATCACCACGCGGGAACGCGACAACCGGCAGGCGTCCACGATCGAGGCGTGGTTGCCGGCCTCGGAGACCACCAGCGTGCCGGGGCCGGCCAGGGCTGTGACCGCCGCCAGGTTGGCCAGGTATCCGGAGGAGAACACCAGCGCGCCCGCGGACCCGGCGAAGCCGCACAGCGCCTCCTCCAGCCGGGCGTGCAGCGCGGTGGAGCCGGTGACCAGGCGGGAGCCGGTGGAACCGGTGCCCCAGGCCCGGATCGCCTCCACCGCCGCCTCGGCCACCCGCCCGTCCCTGGCCAGGCCGAGGTAGTCGTTGGAGGCCAGGTCGACCAGGCCGTCGTCGTCGGGCGTACGCGCGCGCAGCGTGCGTCTCAGCCCCGCGGCCTCCCGCGCGGCCGCCTTCGCGCGCAGCCGCGCCAGCGGATCCGGAGTCTGCTCCATAGCGGGCATTTTCGCAGCCAGGCTCACTCGATTCGCGTTCGGGCCAGGAAAGAACGCATGATGCACGGGTGCCGACTCTAAGCGACCTGGCGGTTCGTCACACCGCACTCGACGATGCGGACCTCGAGTGGATGCACTCGCTGGTCTCGGACTGGCAGCTCCTGGCCGACCTGTCGTTCGCCGATCTCATCCTGTGGATCCCGCTCCGCGAGGGTTCGGGGTGGATCGCGATCGCGCAGATGCGGCCGACTACCGGTCCCACCGTCTACCACGACGACGTCGTGGGGACGATCATCGCCAAGGGCGAGCGCGAGCTCATCGACACCGCCTGGAACGAGCGCCGGATCTGCCGCGAGGGTGATCCCGACTGGTCCAGCGGCGTCCCGGTGCGCGAGGAGACCATCCCGGTACGGCGGGCGGACCTCGCCGGCTCGGTCCCCGGGGAGACTCCGGTGCAGCGCTATCTCGGGGTGATCCAGCGCTCGACGAACCTGTCCTCGGCGCGCACTCCGTCCCGGCTCGAGCTCACCTACCTGCAGAGCGCCTCCGACCTGGCCCAGATGGTGGCCGAGGGACGCTTCCCGTTCTCCGGGGCCGAGCCGATCCTGGTCCGCTCGCCCCGCGTCGGCGACGGGCTGCTCCGGCTCGACCGGGTGGGCCGGGTGACCTACGCCTCGCCGAACGCCCTGTCGGCCTACCGGCGGCTGGGGCTCACCGCCGACCTGGTCGGCGCGGAGCTGGGCCGTACGACGGCCACGCTCTGCTACGCGGACGAGCCCATCAACGAGAACCTGATGGTCGTGGCCAGCGGCAAGGAGCCGCGGGAGACCGAGGTGGAGTCGGGCGGCACGGTGGTGCAGCTCCGGGCGATCCCGCTGGTCGTCGGGGGAGGGCGGATCGGCGCGCTGGTCCTCATCCGGGACGTGACCGAACTGCGGCGGCGCGAGCGCGAGCTGATGACCAAGGACGCCACCATCCGGGAGATCCACCACCGGGTGAAGAACAACCTGCAGACCGTGGCGGCGCTGCTGCGGCTGCAGGCGAGGCGGCTGCAGGTGCCGGAGGGGCGTGAGGCGCTGGAGGAGGCGGTGCGCAGGGTCGGTTCGATCGCGATCGTGCACGAGACGCTGTCCCACACGCCCGAGGAGCAGGTGGACTTCGACGACATCGCCGACCGCGTGATCGCGATGGCGAGCGAGGTGTCGGCGCCGGAGGCGCAGGTGGTGCCGCGCCGCGTCGGGACGTTCGGGGTGCTCCGGTCGGAGATCGCCACCCCGTTGGCGATGGTCCTCACCGAGTTGCTGCAGAACGCGGTGCAGCACGGCCTGGCGCACCGTCCCGGCCGGCTCCAGGTGATCGTCTCGCGGGGCGCGGACCGGCTGGACGTGGTCGTCTCCGACGACGGGACCGGGCTGCCGGAGGGGTTCGACCTGGAACTGTCCACCAGCCTCGGCCTGCAGATCGTCCGCACGCTGGTGGTGGGGGAGCTCTCCGGGCGCCTGGCCATCGAGCCCCGTCAGGGCGGGGGCACCGAGGTCACCCTGGTCATCCCCCTCCCCGCGGCCTGACGGCGGGGAGGGCGGGTCTCCGGGGGGCGGGGCTGCGGGGTGCCGGTGTCAGACGGCGGCGCGGGCGCGGGCGCGGGCGGTGCGGCGCTTGAAGGCGCGGCGCTCGTCCTCGCTGAGACCGCCCCACACACCGGCGTCCTGTCCGGACTCCAGGGCCCACTTGAGGCAGGCCTCGCTCACGGTGCACGTACGGCAGACCTGCTTGGCCTCTTCGATCTGCATCAGGGCCGGCCCGGTGTTGCCGATCGGGAAGAACAGCTCGGGGTCCACGTCACGGCAGGCAGCTCGGTGGCGCCAGTCCATGCGTCCACTCCTTCGTGTGAGGAGCCCTTGCGGTGGCTCCGTCGGCTCACATTGTGAAGACTTTCACTAACGGCTGCGAACAATGGCCCGGGCCGGGTTGGGTCCGAGGTCGCTCGCCTGATCGCCGGTGGCCTGGGAGCGAGGGTGGCCGCTCAAAGGTCCTACGTTCCGACGTCAATGTTGAGATTGTCAGCCCAGTTCAGCGCACGCAAGAGGTTTGGAAGAACGTTTTGCGGGTTAAGCGTGTCGGATGCGTCACACCATGACGGGATGTAACGCCCTAGACCAGAACTTGTAACGCATTAGGGATAGACCGGAACGTCGCTCGCTCGACCTCTCCCAGGTAGTCGCCGTCGAGCTGGAAGGCCACCGGCCGCTCGGCGGTGAGGGTGAACTCCTTCTCGTCGTGCAGTTGAACGAGGTGCCGCCCGGTGGGCAGGGTCTCACGCGTGCCGATGATCTGGGGCATGAGATGCAGCATCGACGGCAGGCCGAGGCGCTGCAGGCCCAGCAGGTCGAGGCCGGTCTCGAAGCTCGCCCAGGGGGTCGGGCAGACCGGCCGGGGGCCCACGTAGGTCCAGGGCGAGGTGTTGGAGACGACCGCCATGAAGATGCCGTCGGCGGGAGGTATCCCGGGACCCTCCAGGCTCATCGGGGCATGGCGCTTGTCGGTCGAGACGTAGTGGCGCAGCGCGGTGTTCACGTAGCGGGCCGGCGTGGCCTTGAGCCCGGTGCCGCGCATGCCCTCCACCGCCCGGATGACCTCGGCGTCGTACCCCAGTCCGCTGCAGAAGGTGAAGTAGCGGCTCTCGCCGTTCCACTCCGCCTGACCGAGCCCGACCGTCCGCCGGCGGCCGGAGGTCACGGCCTCCAGCACCGCCCCGGTGGCCTCGACCGGATCGTTCGGCAGCCCGAGCGCCCGCGCGAAGACGTTCGCGCTCCCGCCGGGGATCACCAGCAGCGCCGGCCTGTCGGCCGCCACCTCGCCGTCCTCCGCGTCCAGCAGGCCGTTCACGGTCTCGTTGATCGTGCCGTCGCCGCCGAGCACGGCGACGGCGGCGAAGCCGTCGGCATGGGCCGTACGGGCGATGTGAGCCGCGTGTCCCCGGTAACGGGTCTCCTCGACGGTCAGCTCCATGGTGGCGCCCAGTGCCCTGATGAGTACGTCGCGCGTCCGGTGGTTGGTCGTCGTCGCCTTCGGATTCACCAGGAGCATCGCACGCATAGTGCCAGCGTATCCGTCGATAACGGTACATAGGTGGCAGAAGGGCGACCGGCTTCCCGCGGCTATAGGGTTGGCCTGTGCCGAACCGCCCGCTGACCCTGACCGTCGCCGCCGTCGTCCTGGCGGTGGAAGGCCTCACCGCCCTGCTGCTCGGCGGCTACGTCGGTGTCGAGACCGTGGTCGGAGAGCCGTCCGACACGGTGAGCTCGATCTTCGTCGCGGGGTTCGGCCTGCTCGTGGGCGCGATCCTGCTCTGGGTCGCCTGGGGGCTGCTACGGGCGGAGAAGTGGACCCGGAGCCCGGGGGTGCTGACCCAGATCTTCATGATCCCGGTCTGCGTCACGCTGTTCCAGTCCGGCCAGGTGGTCTTCGGGATCCCGCTGGCCGTCGCGGCCGTGGCCGGACTGGTCGCGTTGCTCTCCCCGCCGACGACTCAGGCCCTCTACGGGGACGAGCCGTCGGACAGGGTCTGAGCCGTCGGGCGAGAGGTCAGTCCTCGGCGGTCAGGCCCTCACGGAGCTGGGTGAGGGTCCTGGCCAGCAGCCGGGAGACGTGCATCTGGGAGATGCCCAGCTCGGTGGCGATCTGCGACTGGGTCATGTTGCCAAAGAACCGCAGCAGCAGGATCCGCTTCTCGCGCGGCGGGAGCCGTTCGAGCAGGGGCTTGAGCGACTCGCGGTATTCGACGCCCTCCAGGGAGTCGTCCACGATGCCGAGGGAGTCGGCCACCGCGGGCGCGTCGTCGTCGCCGGAGTCGGGTGCGTCGAGGGAGACCGTGGAGTAGGCGTTGGCCGACTCCAGACCCTCCAGCACCTCCTCCTCGGTCATCTTCAGGAACGCCGCCAGCTCGGCGACGGTGGGAGCCCGGCCCTCCCTCTGGGAGAGCTCGCTGATCGCCTTGGTGAGCGAGAGCTTCAGCTCCTGCAGGCGGCGCGGCACGCGGACCGCCCAGCCCTTGTCGCGGAAGTGCCGCTTGATCTCGCCCACGATCGTCGGCGTGGCATAGGTGGAGAACTCCACCCCGCGGCCGAGGTCGAAGCGGTCGATCGACTTGATCAGGCCGATGGTGGCGACCTGGGTGAGGTCGTCGAGCCACTCGCCCCGGTTGCGGAACCGGCGGGCGAGGTATTCGACGAGGGGCAGGTGGAGCTCGACGAGCTCGTCACGGATGCGCTGGCGTCGCGGGTCGTCGGGGGTCAACTCCGCCAGTTCGCCGAAGAGCGTGCGCGCGCGAACCCTGTCGGGCACCGCGTGATCGCTGGTGGCCATGGCACGAGTCCTTTCCGTCACGCCGGCCTCGCCGCGCCTCGACGCTTGCGGAGCACGATCGCCATACGGTCGGGGGAGTCGGTGACCGCGTCCACGTCGTCGGCCAGGGCGGTGAGCACCATCCACGCGAACTCGTCGCGCTTCGGCAGGGCGGTGCCGACCGTGCTGACCTCCACGCGGACCTGCATCTCCTGGCCGGTGAGCTCGAACTCGGCGGTCAGGTCGGTGCCGGGGACCGCCTGGGTCAACAACATCGCGCACGCTTCGTCGACCGCGATCCGCAGATCCTCGATCTCGTCCAGAGTGAAGTCCAGTCGCGCGGCAAGACCGGCGGTGGCCGTGCGTAACACGGACAGATATGCGCTGACAGCCGGTAGCCGGACGCTCACCACATCACGGATCCCGCCCATCCCGACCGTGGGCGCCTCGGTGTGCTCGGTCACGTTCCTCCTCGCAGAGTCGCTCCCTGCAACCTACCGCCCCGGAGCGGTGGATGCCCCGGTTGGACGCGCGAGGCCGAGGATTTGACACGTGAGGCCGAGGATTTGCCACCGGAAAAGACACCGTCCCGTGAGGTCGCACTCCTCACGGGACGGTGTTTACGGGCCGTGCTGCGCACGGCCGGCTCGGGGGCTGGTAACCGGCTCCCGCCGTCGTCACGTCCTCGCTCGTTCCCTCGCTGCGGGCGTTCCTCCGTTGGTTCACCGGCGCCCCCTCGCGGTGTTGATGGGCCGTGCTGCGCACGGCCGGCTCGGGGGCTGGTAACCGGCTCCCGCCGTCGTCACGTCCTCGCTCGTTCCTCGCTGCGGGCGTTCCTCCGTTGGTTCACCGGCGCCCCCTCGCGGGCTCAGGCGGCCTTGGTCTCCCAGAAGATCTTGGAGATCTCGTCGATCTTGCCCAGCAGCTCGTCGGCCTTGGCCACGTCGACGGTGCCCTTGCCGCCGGCGGCGCCCGCCAGCTTGGTGGCGTCCCAGAAGAGCTGGTGGAGCTGGGGGTAGGTCTCCAGGTGCGGAGGCTTGAAGTAGTCGGTCCACAGCACCCACAGGTGGTGCTTGACCAGCTCGGACCGCTCCTCCTTGATCGTGAGCGCGCGGGCGCGGAAGACCGGGTCCTCGTTGGCGGCGTACTTCTCCATGATGGCCTTCACGGACTCGGCCTCGATGCGGGCCTGGGCCGGGTCGTACACGCCGCAGGGGAGGTCGCAGTGGGCCGAGGCGACGTGCCTGGGGCGCAGAAGTCGTGCGAGCATCGGAAAAATCCTTCCTTGATGCTGAGATCAGCATGGTCCGGATCTGACCTTACTCGCCTTCGAAAAGCCGTGCCGGAAGGGGGCCGCAGCTCCGTGAGAGTCCGTGTCGAGGGGGAGTCCATGCTGCCCGTCCTGAGCCCGGGAGACTGGCTGTGGGTACGGCGCGGCGCCCGGATCCGGCAGGGGGACCTGGTGGTCGCGCGGCTCCCGGACGACCCGTCCCTGCTGATCGTCAAGCGTGCCGCGTGGCCGGAGGACGGCGGCTGGTGGCTGGAGAGCGACAACCAGCGCGCCCACGGCCGCCGGGACAGCTGGGACTTCGGCCCGGTCCCGGTGGTCGGCCGGGTGGTCCTGCGCTACCGGCCGCTGTCGAGCCGGCCGTTCTTCTTCCGGGCCCGGTAGGCGGCGACGTTCGCCCGGCTGGCGCACCGTTCCGAGCAGTAGCGCCGGGACCGGTTGGAGGAGGTGTCGAGGTAGGCCCTGCGGCAGGGCGGCGCCTGGCACAGGCCGAGCCGGTCCACGCCGAGGCCGGTGACGATGGAGGCCAGCCCCATCACGGCGCCCACGATGTACTGGTCGGAGAAGCGGCCGCCCTCGGTGAGGTGCATGTGCCAGGCCTCGCCGTCGTGGTCGGAGATCTGGGGATGGACCGGGTGGCGGCGGAGCAGGGCGTTGAGCCGGTCGACCACTTGGCGCTCGTCCCCGTCCGCCGCGGCCTCGAAGAGCGCCAGCAGCTCCTCGCGCAGCTCGCGCAGGGCGTCGAGGTCGTCGCGCCCGAGGCGGGAGGCGTGCCCCGGACGGCCGCTCTCCTCCAGCAGCGCCCGCAGTCCCGCCAGGCCGGCGAGGCGGTCGGGGCTGTTGACGAGCAGGACGGCCAGCTCGGCGTAGGTGGTCAGGTCCACGGGGAGATCCGTTGATGTAAGTGACGGTTGGCGGGATCGAGTATTACACGGGGTGACGCGTTTAACACGTTGTCAACGAAAGTGACCTTGTTCTGTCATCCACCCGAGTCTCAGTATGTGGCACAATCAAAAAACGGGTGACCCCCGTACCCCTCTCCAGACGACCGTTCTCAGCGCGTAAGACCCGAGCGGCTACCGAAGCCGGGCACGCTTCCCACGGCGTCCACGAAGGAACCAATCCGTCTGTCTGACTGAACTACAGGGGTCGCTGTGGCCGTCACGCCATCCTCCATCTCCCTCGAATCCCTCGATCTGGATCCCGCCTTCGCCCTGCACCGCGGCGGCAAGCTGGAAGTCCGCTCCACCGTCCCCGTCCGCGACGCCGACGACCTCTCCCTCGCCTACACCCCCGGCGTGGCCAAGGTCTGCACCGCGATCGCCGAGGACGCCGAGCTCGTCAACGACTACACCTGGGTTTCGAACGTCGTCGCCGTCGTCTCCGACGGCACCGCGGTGCTCGGCCTCGGGGACATCGGGCCGGCCGCCGCCATGCCGGTCATGGAGGGCAAGGCCCTGCTCTTCAAGCAGTTCGCGAACGTCGACGCCGTGCCGATCTGCCTCGACTGCACCGACGTGGACGCCCTCGTCGAGACCGTGGCCCGGCTCGCGCCCTCGTTCGGCGGCATCAACCTCGAGGACATCAGCGCGCCGCGCTGCTTCGAGGTCGAGGACCGGCTGCGCGAGCTGCTGGACATCCCGGTCTTCCACGACGACCAGCACGGCACCGCGATCGTCGTGCTGGCCGCGCTGAAGAACGCGGCCCGGCTGACCGGCCGCCCGCTCGGCGAGCTGCGCGCCGTGGTCGCGGGCGCCGGGGCCTCCGGCGTCGCGGTCAGCCGCATCATGCTCAACGCCGGCATCGGCGACATCGCGGTCTCCGACTCCCGCGGGATCATCTACGAGGGCCGTGCCGGGCTCAACCCGGTGAAGGAGGCTCTGGCCCGCGACACCAACAGGGCCGGCCTGCGCGGCTCCACCGAGGAGGCGCTGGCCGGCGCCGACGTGTTCGTCGGGCTCTCGGGCTCGACGGTCTCGGAGGCGGCCATCGCCTCGATGGCGCCCGGAGCATTCGTCTTCGCGCTCTCCAACCCGACGCCGGAGGTCCACCCGGAGATCGCCGGGAGGCACGCCGCGGTGGTCGCCACCGGCCGCTCGGACTTCCCCAACCAGATCAACAACGTGCTGGCCTTCCCCGGCGTGTTCCGGGGAGCGCTCGACGTCCGCGCCACCACCATCACCGAGAACATGAAGGTGGCCGCGGCCGAGGCCCTGGCCGCGGTGATCGCCGACGGGGACCTCACGGCCGACTACGTGATCCCGAGCCCGTTCGACGGACGGGTCGCCCCCGCGGTCACCGCCGCGGTCGCCGCCCAGGCCCGTGCCGACGGGGTCGCCCGCCGCTGAAAGCGTCCCGGGGCGCCTCCGGTACACCTGTGAGGCACCCACCTGCGAAGACGCCCTCCGCCCGATCGGCGGGGGCGTCTTCGTCGTTTGTCGGCCAAGACTCGTCACTGTTTGTGATATAAAAAGAGCCCTCCGTTATCTTCTCGGGCAAGGGCGCGCACGAGGGACGGATGTGCGCGCAGAGGGCGCCGGATGCGCCCTCATGCGCTCCCCGCATTTCTCACCGTCGAGGAGAGCGATGGAACGCGAGCCCAACCGACTGCTCAAGAGGTTCATAGACGAGGCCGGCTTCACCTACAAGGAGCTGGCCCGGAAGATCAACGATCTCGGCGTGATCCGGGGCCTGTCCGGGCTGCGGCACGACCACAGCTCGGTCATGCGCTGGCTCGGTGGCCAGCGGCCGAAGGAACCGGTTCCCGGTCTGCTCGCCGAGATCTTCACCCTCCGGCTCGGCCGGAGGATCGACCCGGACGATTTGGGGCTGCCCGCAGTGTCCACACCCCTCGACCTCGGGCAGGAGATCACCCATACCTGGCATGAGGGGGTTGCAACCGTGACAGCACTGTGGCGAGCGGACGTGGAGAGGCGCAAGTTCCTGCTCGACTCCACCTTCGTGATCGGAGCCGGTTCCGTCGGAGCCGTGCGCTGGTTGTCCCTGCCTCTGGAGGCGCGCCCCGTGGCGGGCGGCTCCCGGATGGTGGGCATGGCCGACATCGCCGCGATCCGGGAGGTGACCCGGTCCTTCGGTGAGCTGGACAACAGGTTCGGCGGCGGCCGGATCCGCTCGGCGGTCGTGAAATATCTGGACACGGCCGTCGCGCCGCTGCTCAACGACGGCTCGTACGCCGAGGCCACCGGCAAGGAGCTCGCCTCGGCCGCCGCCGAGCTGACCCGGTTGGCCGGGTGGATGGCCTACGACCTGGAGCACCACGGCGTGGCCCAGCGCTACCTGATCCAGGCCCTGCGCCTGGCCAGGGGGGCCGACGACCACGGTCTCGCCGGGGAGATCCTCGCCGGCATGAGCCACCAGGCCGTCTACATCGGGCAGCCCGCGCACGCCCTCGACCTGGCGCGGGCCGCGCAGGTCTCGGCCCAGCGGGCGGGGATCGCCTCCCTGCTCGCCGAGGCGTACGTGCTGGAGGCCCACGCCCACGCCCTGCTGAAGGACCGGGCGGCCTGCGCCGGGGCGCTGCACCGGGCGGAGCTGGCCTTCGACGCCAGGAAGACCGGTGCGGAGCCCGGCTGGATCGCCTACTTCGACGAGGCCTACCTGTCGGCCAAGTTCGCCCACTGCTTCCGCGACCTGGGCGACGGGGAGCAGGCCGTACGGCACGCGCGGCGATCGCTGGAGATGGACGGACGGTTCGTGCGCGGGCGGATGTTCAACCTGTCGCTGCTCGCCGCGGGGCTGCTGCGGACCGGGGAGGTGGAGGAGGCCTGCACGGCGGCCGGCGAGGCGCTGGAGCTGGCCGGCGGGCTCCAGTCGGCCCGGACCCGGTCCTACGTGGCCGACCTGCGGGGGCGGCTGGAGCCGTACGCCGCCGAGCCGCCGGTCCGGGAGCTGAACGAGCGGATCGGGGAGCTCGTCCCGGCCTGAGCCTCCCGGGTCGCCCGCGGCGTCTGGACATCCGAAGACGTCCCGGACGTCCGGAGAGATGCCGGCTCTGAGGAGGCGCTGTCCGGGAATGCACCGGACGTCCGGAGAAGCCGGCCGGCAACGGACCGGACCAGGAGAGCGGGTGTGAACGTGTGAGGGGCCCGGCGTGAGCCGGGCCCCTCGGGGCGTCCCGGGAGGAGTCGGGTCTTCCCGGGGAGGGGCGCCCTACTTGAGGAGCTCGCCCCTGTCGCTGACGATCTTCGTGTTCCGGACCGCGTTGGCCTCGTTGTAGACCCCGGCCGCGTCACCGTCGAAGTACGGCGAGCTGACGTAGTCCACCCGTTCGTTGCCGTCCTGGTCGTGGAAGAGGCTGGTGACGCCGTTGACGTAACCCAGGCGCTTGGCGTTGCTGTACTTCAGGACCCACGGGCCGCCGTCGGCGCCGCCGGTCATCGAGCACCTCAGCGCGACCTGGTCCTCGACCTCGTAGGCGCAGTGGCCCGCGGTGGCGACCAGGTTGCGGTGGCGGGACTGGATCGAGGTGCCGGTGCACCAGCGGGGGGCGCCCTTGTGGTCGAGGAAGAAGACCTTGCCGACGGTCCTGGGCAGGTTGACGTTCCTGACCTTGGTGGAGACGCCGCTCTCGCCGCCGACGGGGGCGACGGTGCCGGCCCTGCTGGCACTGGTGTCGCCGTGGCCGCGGACGAGCTTGGTGACGTCCTTGCTGTCCCAGGTGTACTGGGTGGCCTTCTTCAGCGCGGCGCCGTTGGCGTCCAGCCAGAACGCGGCGATCGCGTAGGCGCCCGGCCTGCCGCCGGTGAGGTCGTCGCGGTCGAACTCGGGTGCGGCCTGGGCGGGGGCGGCCAGGCCGCGGTGGCGAGACCGGCGGCGGCGAGGGGAGTGAGGAGGTGCTTCACACGGGGGTTCACGATGACTCCAGGGGAGTGACGGCTTCGAACGTCTCGGACGTCACAGGGTGAGGGGTTCCGAAAAACCGTATCGGTGCCGCATTCCCGCTGGTAGGAGTGTTGCCTGGGAATTCGGTCGCGAATCCCGGCAGGTTCCGGACAACGACAGAGGGCCCGGTCCGAAGACCGGGCCCTCTGCTTGGAACTGGGGTGAACTAGAGGTTTGGACCCCCTAGCTCGGGATCGTCAGATCCGAATGGCTTACTTGTACAGCTCGCCGTTCGGGCCAACGATCTTGCCGGACCACACGTTGGCGGCCTTCTTGTAGATGTCGGCGGTCTCGCCGTCGAAGTACGCCGAGGTGCTCAGGTCGTAGCGGCCGTTGCCGTCCTGGTCACCGAAGAGGCTGGTGACACCGTTGACGTAGCCGACGCGCTTGGCGCTGCTGTACTTGATGAGCCACGGGGAGCCGTCGGCACCCGGGGTCATCGAGCACTTGAGGCCGACCTGCTCCTCGACCTTGTGGGCCGCGGAGACGTAGCTCTTGGCCGAGGTCTTGCCGTAGCACCACTTCGGCGTGACACCGGTGAAGGACTTGTCGCCGTCGCCGTGGGCGTCCGACGGGTAACCGAAGACGTACACGGCCTGGCCGGTCTTCTGGTTCCACGCGAAGCCCTGGCCACCGACGTTGTCGCCCAGACGGCCAGCGTCCTTGGACAGCTCGATGTGGTAGGTCTCGAACCAGTAGCTGACGGCGCTCGCCAGGTACCACTGCTTGACGTAGGTCTTGACGACCCACCAGCCGGTGGGCAGCTCAATGTCGGTGCCGGGCACCTTGCCGCCCTTGAGCCCCTGGCCCAGCTCCTTGCCCGCAGCCTTACGCGCGTTGAACGCGTTCCACTCGGACTCGGTGACGGACTCGATGACCAGACCGGCGCCGGGGCCGGCCAGCTTCTCGCCGTTCACGTTGGTAGCGGTGGAAGCCGGAGCCTTCGCCCAGACGTCGAGGGTGACCTCTTCCTGAGCCAGGACCTTGGGCTTGGCGGTGTAGTCGTGACCGACCCGCTCCGTGGTGGCCTTGCCGTCCTCGCCCTTGATCTTGGCGGGGCCGTACAGGCCGTACTTGACGACGGCGGCCTCGTACTCGGCCTTGGTGATCTCCTTCTCGGAGAGGTACTTCGGCCCGATGAACTTCGCGTACTCCTCAGCGGTGACCTGCTTGGCACCGTTGAAGTGGACACCGTTGTAGACGGTGACGAACGCGTAGTCCTTGTCGTAGTCCTCGTAGACGTCGAAGTCGTAGTGCGTCCACGCCTGCTTGCCGACGTAGATGCCCCACGGGGTCTTGCCCTGGTAGTAGCCGGGCACGAAGACCCAGTTGTCCATGACGTGACCGTTGTTGTCAGCGTCGTAGACGCAGTGACCAGCGGTGGCGACCAGGTTGCGGTACTTCGACTGGATCGAGGTGGCGGAGCACCACTTGTACTCGCCCTTGCCGTCGACGAAGAACACCTTGCCGATGGACTTCGGCAGGTTGATGTTCTTCACCTTGGCGGTGACGACCTTCTCGCCGCCGATCGGCGGGGCGATGCCGGGCTTGCCGTCAGTGGTCGGGCCACCCTTGGAGTTGAGCTTGGGGATGACCTTCACGTCGGCGTAGTAAGCCGTCGCGCGCTTCAGGGCCTCGTTGTTGGACTTGGTCCAGAACTGCACGACCGACTGAGCCTCGGCGGTGTTCTTGGCCATGGGGTCGGTCGCCCAGTCCGGGGCGGCCTGGGCGGTGCCGGCCAGGCCGGCGGCCAGCAGACCGGTGGCGAGAACGGCGCCACCGGCGGGGAGGAGGATGCGCTTCAAGGGAAACTCCTTGGTCTGTCGTGGAACGCATCTTGCGTCCCATGCGTCAGTAAAGGGATAGCCAGGAACATACAGTGCTGATCTTGAGAAGCGGAAGTCGCTTCGTGAGTCTTGATGGGACCTGCGGGGGTCGATACCGTTCCGTTACCTGCGTAGAGGTTTGAGATCACTGATCCAGAGGTGACTGCTGGGTCATGTTTTCGCAGATCAACGTAAGGTTGTTGTAAATGGTGCCGGTGTGACGTGAGTGTCCTGATACGTTCAGTCACCATCCATCTGTGACGCAGATCACATGGAACCGATGGCACCGATTCCGGCCGAGTCACGTCTAACGCGAACGATCTACCCCTCCTGCTGGGACTCCAGGCGCCCGGGGAGCACGCCGGAAAGCCCCGGAAACGGGTGCGGGACCCGGCCACAGGCCGGGTCCCGCATTCACGACGGAGGGGCGAACCCCGTCCGGTGCTACTTGTACAGCTCGCCGTTCGGGCCGACGATCTTGCCGGACCACACGTTGGCGGCCTTCTTGTAGATGTCGGCGGTCTCGCCGTCGAAGTACGGCGAGGTGACCAGGTCGTAGCGGCTGTTGCCGTCCTGGTCACCGAAGAGGCTGGTGACGCCGTTGACGTAGCCCAGCCGGCTGCCGCTGCTGTACTGCTTCAGCCACGGGCCGCCGTCGGCGCCGGGGGTGAAGGAGCCCTTGAGACCGACGTGCTCCTCGACCTTCTCGGCCGCGGAGACGTAGACCTTGCCGGACGGCTTGCCGTACAGGTACTTGGGCGTCACGCCGGTGTAGGGCTTGTCGCCGTCGGGGTGCGGGGCCTGCGGGTAGCCGAAGACGTAGACCGCCTTGCCGGTCGGCTGGTTCCAGGTGAAGCCCTGGCCGCCGACGTTGTCGCCGAGGCGGCCGGCGTCCTTGGACAGGGCGATGTAGTAGTGCCCGCCCTTGGTCCACTTGGGGCCGGTGAAGTCCTTGTACTCGGCCGCGGTGACCTGCTTGACGCCGTTGAACAGCACGCCGTTGAAGACGGTGACGAAGGCGTAGTCCTTGTCGTAGTCCTCGTAGACGTCGAAGTCGTAGTGCGTCCACGCCTGCTTGCCGACGTAGATGCCCCACGGGGCCTTGCCCTGGTAGTAGCCCGGGACGAAGACCCACTTGTCCATGACGTGGCCGTTGGAGCCCGGGTCGTAGACGCAGTGGCCGGCGGTGGCGACCAGGTTGCGGTACTTCGACTGGATCGAGGTGGCCGAGCACCAGCGCTTCTCGCCGTTGACGACGAAGAACACCTTGCCGATCGTCTTGGGCAGGTTGACGTTCTTCGCGAGGGACGGGGTGGGCTTCTCGGAGCCGATCGGGCCCACGGAGCCGGCCCTGCCGTCGGTGGAGGGGGCCCCGCCGGAGGTCAGCTTCGGCCCGTTGACGTCGGGGTAGAAGGCGGTGGCCTGCTTGAGGGCGGCGAAGTTGGACTCGGCCCAGAAGTCGACGACCGAGATCGCGGCGGCGTTGTTGGTGGCCATCGGGTCGGTCGCCCAGTCCGGGGCGGCCTGGGCGGTGCCGGCCAGACCGGCGGCCAGCAGGCCGGTGGCGAGTGCGGCGCCGCCGAGGGGGAGAAGGGAGTGCTTCAAAGGTGCTCCTTGCGCTGCAACGTTTCCCGAGAGTCGGGAGACTGCGGGACGACAAGGAACGAACCTATGCAGACAGCCGATGAGTCAAACATTGCCTAAGGCTGCCTTAAGCCGCATTTAAGGTTCCTTTAAGGCTGGGGAGCCTTCCTGCTCTCCGCCCACCGGTAGACCACGAGCGTCGAGGCGGTGAAGTAGGGCGAGGAGATCAGGTCGTACTCCCCGTTGACGTCGGTGTCCCAGGTGAAGCTGTTGACGCCGTTGAGGTAGCCGGCGGCGTGCTTGAGGTCATAGTCGACCAGCCACGGGCCGCCGCTCGCCCCGGCGGTGAAGGTGCACGTCAGCGCGATGCCGTACTCCACCAGGCGGGCGGGGGCGGTCCGCTTGCCCGTGCGCCCGTCGCACCGCTTCAGGTTCTGGCCGTCGTACGGCCTGCTGCCGTTGTTGTGCGGGGCGGCGGGGTAACCGAAGGCGAAGGTGAACAGGCCGACTCCGCGCCTGACGGTCAGTCCCTGCCCGCCGACGTTGTCCTCCAGGCTGCCGACCGACTCCATCTCGTAGGAACCCGCGGTCTTGCCCGGCTTCCAGCGGAACCCGTCGTGCACGGAGATGAAGGCGTAGTCGTAGTCGTAGTCGCCCCAGCCGACGAAGCGGTCGTGCAGGTTCAGCGAGTGCCCGACGTAGATCCCGTACGGCGTCGCGCCCTTGTCGTAGCCGGGGATGAAGATCCAGTGCTCGGCGGTCCTGCCCTGCCTGGCGTCGTAGGCGCAGTGCGCCGCCGTCGCGACCAGGTTGCGGCCGGTGGACGCGACCGAGGAGGCGGAGCACCAGTAGTCCTTGCCGCCGAGCCGGAAGAACACCTTCCCGACGGTGATCGGGGTGACACCGGTGCCCGGCGGTCTCTTCTTCGGGAACGTCGGCCTGATGGTCTGCAGGGCGCCGGTCTTCGCGGTGCCGCCGCTTTTCGTGTTGCCATTGTTCTTGGCGCTGCCGCGGCCCGGGCCGGCGGAGGCTGCGGAGGCGGTGCCCGCACCGCTGGGGGTGGGAGAGGCCGGAGCGGAGGAGGCGGTCCCGGTGGGCTTGACCTCGGGGGTGGCGGGGGTGTTGTCCTGGGCCTCCTTGAGCCGGCCCGGGTTCCAGTACTCCGCGATCCGCTTCATGTCCGCGCCGCTCTTGGTCAGCTCGATGGAGACGACGCCGTTCGGCACCGACTCGTACGGGCCGGCCGCGGCACTTCCCGCGAACGCGGAGGTCGCCGTCACGCAGGCAGCCAGGAAGGCGCCGAGCGTGGTGGCGAGCCGCCGTGCGCGGGGGGACATGAGGCGTATTCCCTTCGTAGTCAGAAAGCCTTCGATAGTTGCAAGGGGTGATTTTTCCAGATCAACTGACTTTTGTGCAGCTTGTAGTACTGAACTGCTCTGACGTCGTTATCAGGGTCATCATCCCGCCGGAGGCGTAAGCACCCTGTCAAGACGGTGAAGGGCCCGGAGCCTTGACCCCGAGCCCTTCGCCGCGTATCCATGATTCGGACGGTGCCGGACCTAGGAGACGGGGAACTTCCCGGTCCAGAGGTTGGCGGCGTACTTGTAGATGCCGGCCGTCTCACCGTCGAAGTACGGAGTGGTGACCCGGTCGTAGCGGTCGTTGTTGTCGCTGTCGATCGTGAGGCTCACGACGCCGTTGAGGTAGCCGGTCCGCGTGCGGTTCTTGTACTGCAGCAGGAACGGGCCGCCGCTGGCGCCGGGGGTGAAGGCGCACTTGATCGCCTGGTGCTCCTGGGCCTTGAACGCCGGCACGTCGGGGGCGTTGCCGGTGGTGCCGTAGCACCACTTCATCGTGTGGCCGGTGTAGACCTTGTCGCCGTCCAGGTGCGCGGAGGCCGGGTAGCCGAACGCGAAGACCTTCTTGCCGGTCTTCTGGTTCCAGGCCACGCCCTGACCACCGACGTTGTCGCCGAGGCGGCCGGCGTCGGCCAGCAGGATCACGAAGTAGCGGGTGTGGAAGTACAGCTCCTTCACCGTGGTCTTGACCCACTTCTTCACGAAGTACTGGGTCTTGTACCAGGCGATCTCGTTGCCGTTGACGTCCTTGACGGCCTCGAGCTTGCCGAGGAAGTTGCCCGCCGCCTTGTCCTTGACGAGCTTGTCGTACTGCTCCTTGCTGATGCCGACCTTGCCCTTTTCATCGCTGAAGCGCTCGAACCTGGCACCGTTGTCCAGGCCGGAGGGGGCCTTGCCGTAGTCGTAGGAGGTGACCTCGACGGCGGTCAGCTTGACGCCGTCCCGGCCGTCCTTGATGTAGTCCTCGATGTACTTCTCGGCGTCGGCGGGCTTGCCGACCGTCTGCACGTCCGGATCGGACAGCTTCTTCCAGTACGGGCCGAGCTGGCCGTACTTGGCGAAGCCCTTCTCGAACTCGTCCTGGGAGATCGCCCGGTCCTCGGTGTACTTGAAGCCGCCGGCCTTCTCGTACTCCGCGCCGGTGACCTCCTTGACGCCCGTCTGCTTGATGCCGTTGTAGACGTTGACGAAGGCGTAGTCCTTGTCGTAGTCCTCGTAGACGTCGAAGTCGTAGTGCATGTTGACCTTGGCGCCGACGTAGATGCCCCAGGGAGCCTTGCCCTGGTAGTAGCCGGGGATGAACACGAAGTTGCTGTAGGGCTTGTTCGTGTCGGTGTCGTAGACGCAGTGGCCGGCGGTGGCGACCAGGTTGCGGTAGCGCGACTGCACCGAGCTGCCGGAGCACCAGCGCTCCTGGCCCTTGTCGTCGAGGAAGAAGACCTTGCCGACGGTGGTCGGCAGGTTGACGTTCCTGGACGTCCCGGCGGACCGGTTCTCCCCGCCGATCGGGGGGACGACGCCGGCCCTGCCGTCGGCGGAGGCGCGGGAGGCGCCGGAGCGGAAGCTGCCGGAGGCGGTGGACTCGGCGACGTAGGTCTTCGCCGACTTGAGCTTGGTGGGGGTCCAGTAGCCCGCGATGGCCTTCGCGTTACCGGAGGAGGCGAGCGTCGCCGACTTGCGGTCGGGCGCTGCGGTGGTGGCCTGAGCGGCGCTCGCGAAGGAGACGCCGATCATGGACGAGGCCACGAGGGCCCCGCTGAGGGGGAGGACGAGGCGCTTGGCTCGGGAGTTCAATGGAGCTCCTTCTTTGTCATGAGTCGCTCGGGACGCAACTCACGCATGCGTAAAGAGACAAGACGAGACCGTAGCCGGTAAAGAAGCCCTAAAGAGACACAAATCAGACATTCATGAAGACCGTTATGATTTCGTTGCCAAACTTGTGGAACCGAAGTCCTCGGGTCGGCGTCTGATCTACCTCATCTTGATCAACTGGAGAGCCGCTCCCTTCGTCTCCTTGGTGACCTGGGGAAACGCCGGGCCGGGTGATTGCCCTCGCGAGACGGTCCGAGGAGGATTGGAACGGTCGACGTCATGCGACATCGGGGGGTTCCATGCGACGTCTGCTTTACCTTGCCGCGGCCGGCTGTGCCGTCCTCGTCCTGTCCGGTACGGCCGCCGCGGCCTCGCTCGGATCCGACGGGCCGTACCCGGCCGGATGGGTCGCCGAGGAGGCCGGATCGAGAACGTTCACGCTGGGCATCGTGAAAGGGGAGACGTCTCTGCTGATGGTGCCGCCGCTCGCGCTGTCCCGGCACGTCGTGCTCAGGTGCAACCCGGTCTCCGGATCACACCCCCGGGGGGCCGAGGCCTGCCGGGAGCTGGAGGCCGCGGGAGGCGACCCGGCCGCGCTCACTCCGGCGGCGGATCGGGCGTGCACCATGGAGTACGACCCGGTCACCGTGCTCGCGGTCGGCGACTGGGACGGCAAGGCCCACCGCTTCGAGCGGACCTTCTCCAATCCCTGCTCGATGCACGCCGCCACCGGCGCCGTCTTCGCCTTCTAGAGAAGTGGGGAGAGAGGCGGGGGAGATAGAGGTTGCCTGCTGCCGGGGCGGCGAAGGATGCCCGCCGCCCCTCCGGTCAGCTTGCCTTGAGCTGTTCCGCGCCGCCTACCTTGTACGTGTGATCCCCGAAGTCGGCGATCAGATTGAGCCGCCCGCCCAGAGCTGCGACATAGCGGGCGATGGCATCGACTGTGAAGACTTTGCCCTGCTCGATCTGGGAGACGCGCCCCTTCGTCACCCCCATGCGCTCGGCGAGTTCGGTCTGAGTCAGACCCACCTGCTTGCGGATCTCCGCGAGTCGGTAGGCGTCGACGCGGGCCGTAACGGCACGGTGTCTGCGCTCTGCCTCTTCAGCCCCGCCGACCCGCTCGATGTAGGCGTCGCGATCCCACTTGCTGTAACCGCTCATGGCCGGTCCTCCTCCGCGCGTTCCTTCAGGTAAGTCTCATAGCGGTCCTCGGCTAGAGGAATCGCTGTGCGATACCAGCCGCGCCAGTTTCCGGCCTTGTCGCCCGCCACGAGCAGAATGGCTGATCACCAAGGATTGAAGACGAAGAGGATCCGTACCTCACTCCGTCCTGAGGAGCCGGGGCGAAGCTCTTTCATGTTAGGCACCCGGGAAGACTCGATCTTGCCGACCAGGGGTCGCTTGAGGGCGGGGCCGGTACGGCTCAGCGTGTAGATCGCGTCGTCGACGAGCTCAAAGGTCTCCGGATCCGTCACCCGCAGGCTGTCGAGCCAGTCTCGAACCTCATTGACATGATAGATCTCCCAGCGGTCGTCCACGATACAAGGATAGTAAATCCTATACACGTGTGAGTGGTGTTCCGGCATGGAGAAGGGGCCCGGTCCGGGTGGACCGGGCCCCTCGGGGGCGCCCTGCTGACCGAATGGCCTGGCGGTCAGCGCGCGTCGGTCATTCCTACCGGGTCCAGCGGTTGGCCGCGACCCTGTACACCTTGTAGGTGTCGCTGTTGAAGTACGGCGAGGAGATCCGGTCGTAGCGGTCGTTCTTGTCGGTGTCCCAGGCGACGCTGTTGACGCCGACGAGGTAGCCGGTCCGGCTGGAGTTCTTGTACTTCAGCAGCCAGGGGCCGCCGCTGGCGCCCGCGGTGAAGGCGCACTTGAAGCCGATGTGCTCCTGGATGTTGTAGCGCGGGGCGGCCGGCATGGCGCCGGTCGTGCCGTAGCACCACTTCATGGTGCGGCCGGTGTAGGGCTTGTCGCCGTCGGGGTGGAGCCCGGCCGGGTAGCCGAAGGAGAAGACCTTGCTCTTCACCTTCTGGTTCCAGGCGAAGCCCTGGCCGCCGACGTTGTCACCGAGCCGGCCGACGTTCGTGAAGACCGGCTTCCACTTGCCGTCGGTGCCCTTCTCCCACTTCACCTTGAAGCCGGAGTGCACGTTGACGAACGCGTAGTCGAAGTCGTAGTCCTCCTTCACGACGAAGTCGTCGTGCGCGTTGAACGTCTGGGCGGCGTAGATGCCGTAGGGGTTCTTGCCGTCCCACGCCCGGTCGCCGTCCCAGTAGGACGGGATGAAGATCCAGTTGTCGTAGAACTGGTTGGTCTTCACGTCGTACACGCAGTGGGCCGAGGTGGCGACCACGTTGCGGTACTTGCCCTGGACCGAGCTGCCGGAGCAGTACTTCCAGCTCTTCGGGTCCATGGGGTTGGCGCCGGGCAGGGTGAAGAAGACCCGGCCGACGGTGTTGGGCAGGTTGACCTGCTTGCTCCTGGGCGACTTGCCGCCCTCCTGGCCGATCGGGGGGACCGACCCGGGCTTGCCGTCGGGGCCCGCGGCCGGGGACGCCTTGCCGCCCCTGACGCTCAGGTCGATGTCGCCGGTCGCGTCGCTGGCCTTGCGCATGCGCTCCGGCGACCAGAAGGAGGTGGCCTGGGAGGCCGACTCCGACGCGGCCGAGGTGACCACGTCGTCGGGGGCCGCGGTGGCGCTCGCGCCGGTGCTGGTGGCGCCCATCACTCCGGCGATCATGAAGAGGCCGGTGAGGGGGATCGTGAGGCGCCGTGCTCGGGAATTCAATGGAGCTCCTCTCGTTCTTGGCGGCGGGCGGGACTTCCCGTCGCCAGGAAAACGATCGGAACGCTACTGAATGGATCAACCGCTCGGCCAGGAATTGACGCGAAAAAGTCTGGGACGGTTCCGGTCGATGCGATCCTGTTATTGAAATAACCTCCGGTTATCATTTAACGGATAAGCATCGTCGCAGTTCAGGGCTATGGTACGGCATGCTCTCGGATATCCCTGGCAACACCGGAAACAATCACACTCAACGGTTCCTCGGATAACTTGCGAAACTCCGGGCTGGTAAACCGAATCATGTTCTGGTTCTATGTCCGCATGAGCCTGGACCCTCGGACCCCCTGCCTCGTCGGCGTCGCCCAGCACACCGTCCGCGACCAGCCGGGCCCCGAACCACTGGACCTGTGGGAGCTGGCCGCCCGGGAGGCCGCCGCCGACGCCGGGGTCCCCGGTCTGCTGGAGCGTCTCGACTCCGTCCAGGTCGTCTACACCGAGTCCTGGCAGTACGACGACCCCGCGGCCCGGCTCGCCGAGCGGCTCAAGGCCGATCCCCGCCACCGCGTCTACTCCACGGTGAGCGGCACGGCCCCGCAGACCCTCCTCGGTACGGCCGCCGCCGCGATCGCCGCGGGGGAGATGGACGCCGCGCTGGTCGCCGGAGCGGAGGCGCTCGCCACCCGCAAGGTGCTGCGCAGGGCGGGCGAGCGTCCCGCCTGGAGCCACCGGGCCCACCCCAAGCCGCCCTACGGCTGGGAGCGCCCGCCGCACCCGGACGAACTGGCCCACGAGCTCTTCCTGCCCGTGCACACCTACCCGATCATGGAGACCGCGCGCCGCGCCGCGGCGGGGGAGTCCGTCGAGGACGAGTTCCGCCGCAGAGGCCGGATGATGGCCCCGATGACCCGGGTCGCCGCGGCCAACCCGCACGCCTGGAGCCGGGCCGCCCGCACGCCGGAGGAGCTCGTCACCCCCTCGGCGGACAACCGGTTCGTCGGCTGGCCGTACACCCGCAGGACCGTGGCGCTCGCCGAGGTGGACCAGGCCGCCGCCGCGATCATGGTCAGCACCGGGCTCGCCGACCGGCTCGGGATCGCCCGGGACCGGCGGATCTACCTGCGCGGCTGGGCCTACGCGGAGGACACCTGGGAGGTCGCCGCCCGGCCGGTCATGGGCGCCTCCCCGGCCATGGCGGCCGCCGCCCGGCACGCCTTCGCCCGGGCCGGCCTGGGGGCGGACGACCTCGGCGCGCTGGACCTCTACAGCTGCTTCGCGGTCGCGCTGCGCGCCGCCTGCGCCGCGACGGGCATCGACCCGCTGGACCCCAGGGGGCTGACGGTCACCGGCGGCCTGCCGTACGCCGGGGCGCCGGTGAGCGTCTACGTCCTGCACTCCACCGCGGCGATGGCCGAGCGCCTGCGCGCCGCTCCGGGGCACGGCCTGGTCACCGGGGTGGGGATGCACCTGACCAAGCACACCTACGCCGTCTGGTCCACCGAGCCGGGCGAGGCCTTCGGCGCGGGGCCCGGCGGCGGTTCCGGGAACGGGACGGGCGCCGGGCTCGCCGGGCTGCGGAACGCCGCCGGACCGGTGCACACCGCCGAGCCCGTGCCGATCGCGGGCCTCTACGAGGGGACGGCGACCGTGGCCGGGTACACCGTCGCGCACGGGCGGGACGGCGGGGCCGAGCGCGGGATCCTCGTCGTGGACCTGCCCGGCAGGGCCCGCGCCCACGCCCACGTCCGGGACCCCGGCCTGATCGCCGAGGCCGAGGCGGCCGAACTCGTCGGCCGTGAGGTCCGCCTCGTCCCCGACGGCCCGGTGAACGTCGCGACGTACTGACGTCCCGGCCCCGGCGTCCCCAGCCGTCCTCCGGCGGCGAGGGGTTCGGGCGGTGAGCGCCGCGGGCGGGCGAGCGGGAGGAGTCCCGGGGCGAGCGACGCCGTACTGAAGCGACGCCGTACCGAAGCGACGCCGTACCGAAGCGATGACGTACCGATCCGAATTCGTGACCGGCCGGGCATGGATCCCCGGGGCCCGTGCGCCGAAGATGGGCGAAAGCCAATGCCCGCGGGAGGCGCCGAGACGTGGTCGGTGGTCCGCAAGACATCATCGAGGCCGAAGAGCCCAGGGGACCCCGACGCTGGGTCGGGGTCGCGGTCCTGGCCGTGCTCGTGGCCGTCCCGGTGATCAGCCTGCTGGCCAGCAGGGAGCCCGTCCGGACCGCCGAGCCGTCCCCGACCCTCGTCCCCCAGCCGACCGCCACCTTCGCCAGGCAGGAGCCCAACGTCCTGAGACCCGAGGTACGGCGCCGCGGCGGCGAGGAGTTCGTCGACGTCGTCTTCCCCGACGGGACCAGGGCCGAGGTCGGCTACCCGGACAAGCTCGGCCTCGCCGAGATGGGCGTGCGCCCGGTCCAGGGCGCCTGGCTGGACGGATACATCGGCGTCTTCCGCCAGTTGGAGGCGCCCTACAGCGGGGTGGCCGAGGTCTCCGAGGGACGGCCCATGATCCGGGAGCTGAACGACCGGGTCACGCTCTGGCCTGCCGAGGGCCCGGCCGTCGGCCAGACCATGCTGTTCGAGTTCGGCCGCTGGGTGATGGCGTTGCGCGACAACCCGCGGGGCATGACCTTCGAGCAGCGCATGCTCTGGGCGGAGAATCTGCGGGGCAAGGTGACCAAGGACGGCTACCTGGTGCTCTCCGCCCGGCATCCCGTCCGGCTGGCCGGGCCGGGCCAGGCGTTCCGGGGCGAGCAGTCCGGGCCGCAGCTCTGGTTCGGCAGCGTCCGGGAGACGCTGATAGTGATCGCGCCGATCCCGGACTGCGACGTGGGGAAGATCGAGCTGGCCGTGATCCAGCGGCGCGGCCGCTTCTCCGCCGAGCGGTGCCAGAACGGGTTCTACGTCGCCGTCGCCGGAAACCCGCTCCTGGTGCAGCCGATCATCGAGGGCGTCCGGGTGAAGCCCGCGAAGTAGGCCGGTGCGGGGCTGGTCGCGGCCCCCGCCGGACGAGAGCGTAGGGTGCGGCCATGTTCGCCGTAACCGCAACGCAGACCGATCCCGACAACCCCCTCGCCGGGCTGACGCTCGGCGAGCACCCCGAGCCCGAGGTTCCGGACGGCTGGACCACCGTCACGGTGAAGGCAGCCGCGCTCAACCACCACGACCTGTGGACCCTCAAGGGCGTCGGCATCCGCCAGGACCGGCTCCCCATCGTGCTCGGCTGTGACGCCGCCGGGTTCGACGAGGACGGCAACGAGGTCATCGTGCACTCGGTGATCGGCACCGGGGCCGACGAGACGCTCGACCCGAAGCGCTCCCTGCTCTCGGAGACGCACGACGGCACCTTCGCCGAGCGGGTGGCCGTTCCCCGGCGCAACCTCGTGGCCAAGCCCGCCGCGCTCAGCTTCGAGGAGGCCGCCTGCCTGCCCACGGCGTGGCTGACCGCCTACCGGATGCTGTTCGAGAAGGCCGGTCTGGAGCCGGGGTCGACCGTGCTGGTCCAGGGAGCGGGCGGCGGGGTGGCCACCGCGCTGATCGCGCTGGGCAGGGCCGGCGGCTACCGCGTCTGGGCCACCAGCCGGTCGGAGGAGAAGCGGGCGCGTGCCCTGGAGCTCGGCGCCGACCAGGTCTTCGCCAGCGGAGCCCGGCTGCCCGAGCGGGTGGACGCGGTGCTGGAGACCGTCGGCCAGGCCACCTGGGACCATTCGCTCAAGTCGCTGAGGCCGGGCGGGCGGATCGTGGTCTCCGGCGCGACCAGCGGCGCGGTCCCCCCGGCCGACCTGAACCGGGTCTTCTTCCTCCAGCTCTCGGTGGTCGGCTCCACCATGGGCACCCGGGACCAGCTGGCCAGGCTCGCCCGCTTCCTGGAGCAGACCGGCCTGCGCCCGGTGATCGACCGGACGCTCCCGCTGGCCGAGTCCCGCGACGGGTTCGCGGCGATGCACGGGGGCGACGTCTTCGGAAAGATCGTTTTCACCGTGTGACCCGGGCCCGGGGGGAGGCGGCGGGCCGTGCCCCGGCGCACGCGCCCGGCGGTTCCGGGCGGGCGTGGTCCGGTTCCGGGGCCGGGTCGCCGGCCGGGTCCTGGGGGCTCCTCCCCCGGCTCTCCGGGGGTACGGCCGGCCCGGGCGCGCGGGGTGCGGACCCCGGCCGGAGGAGGGGCGGGCGCGGTCCGTACAGGAGGATCATCGCAGGGCGTCTCTGATCCGGCGGGCGGCGTCGTACAGGGCGTCCTGCGCGGTGGCGAGGGTCTCCTCGGTCACCTGCCCGCGCGCCGCGTCCCCCCGGACCTCCTCGGCGAACTCGGCCAGCATCTGCCCGAGCCTGGCGTCACAGTCGGGCGACCCCTGCCCGACGAAGCCCTCGGCCCAGATGCGCTTCCACTCGTGCTTCCACCGGTCGGCCTCGTGCTTCCACTCGTGCTTGTGCCGCTGCCACTCGGTCGTGTACTCCTGCCGGGCCCGCCGGAAGTCCTCCCTGGCCCCGCGCTCCTCCTCCCTGCCGCTGCGGCGTACGTCCCGGGCCATCTGGGTGAGCTCCTCGCGCAGGGACCGGACCGTGTCGCGCACGTCCTCCTTGACCTCGCGGGCGATGTCGCGGACGGAGTCGGAGATCTCCTGCTCCAGCTCGGCCAGCTCGTCCAGGCGGTCGTTCAGCTCGGCCCGGCCCCGGTCGGTGAGGGAGAAGACCTTCTTGCCCTCCGAGACCTCGTGGGTGACCAGCCCCTCCTCCTCCAGCCGGGCCAGGCGCGGGTAGACCGTGCCCGGCGAGGGGGAGTAGACGCCCAGGAAGCGGTCCTGGAGCAGCCGGATCACCTCGTAGCCGTGCCGGGGGCTCTCGTCCAGGAGCTTGAGCAGGTACAGCCGGAGCCGTCCGTGCCCGAAAACGGGGCTCATGGGGTCTCTCCATCCGTCGGGGCGGCGCCGCGCCCTCCGGTGTGCTCGTTCATGCCGGCTCTCCTCTCAGCAGCGTGACGTCGGCGGACACGGTGGTGGCCGTCAGGGACGCCATGCCTCCGCCGATCCGGCCGGACACAGTTTTCAGGCCCGGCTGGCTCGAGTGGCCGAGTTCGGAGAAACCCGTGCTGATCCTTCCCGAGGTGGAGCGGATCGTCACGTCCGTCTCCACCTCGTGCGGGAGCCGTACCACGATCTCGCCCGAGACGCTGTTCAGCGTGACGTGCCCGGTCGGCGGGAGGTCGAGGTCGGCGGTGATCCGGCCGGAGACCGTGGTGGCCTTCAGCCGGCGGGGCGTGCCCCGGGCCACGGTCAGCTCACCCGAGACGCTCTTGAACGACAGGTCGCCGACGAGGCCGCGGCTCTCCACCGCGCCGGAGACGGTGTCGGCCTGGACCTCTCCGCTCACCCCGTCGAGCACGATCTCGCCGGAGACGCTCTTGACCGAGGTGCGGGCCTCGAAGCCGGCGACCACGGCCGAGGCGGAGACCACTCCGGCGTTGACCGGGCAGTCCTTCGGGACGGTCAGCGTGAGCACGGTCCGGCGCCGGCCGGGGCGGAGCCAGCCGAGCAGGCCGTCCCAGGTCAGGTCCTTGTAGGCGACCGTGAGCGTGCCGTCCTCATCGTGGGTCACGATGAGGGGCGGATCGCCGACCTCGGCGACCTCCAGGCTGGGCGGGCCCTCGCTGGCCAGCACGGCCAGCTTGCCCGCCACCACCCGCACGTTCAGCCTGCGCACCCCGTCGAAGGTGAGCTGCTCGGGCTTGTCGATGGTCCATTGACGCATGTCGGCGACCTCCTTGTAGAAACACGATATGTCGTGTCGTGGGGAAGGTCAAGATATGTCGCGTCAGCGGGTCGCGACGCCCGGGTCACTCGTCCTCGTCGTCGAGCCGCGCCAGCCAGGTGGCCAGCCGCTCCACCGGGGTCTCGAACTCGGGGTTCAGGTCCACGAACTCGCGCAGCCGCTCGGCGAGCCAGGTCATGGTGACCTCTTCCTCGCCGCGGCGGGTGACCAGTTCCTCGATACCCCGATCGGTGAAGTACATCGTTCTCCCTGTCGTGAATTTCCTGGTCGTTCTTGGTGGATAACGCGGAGGTCCCCCGCAGGCGTTCCTGCGGGGGACCTCCGGCGCCGGTGACCACCTGGTGATCAGAGGGTCAGGCGTAGACCTCGTCGAGGATCTGGGCCAGCTCGGCCTCGTGCGCGGAGTGCGAGCCGGTCGCCGGGGACGAGTTGGCCCTGCGGGAGACCCGCTTGACCGGACGGCCGCCGAACGTGTCGGACCGCTCGGCCATCCTGAGCGTCAGGAACGGCCACGGGCCCATGTTGGCCGGCTCGTCCTGCGCCCAGATCAGCTCGACCCCGTCGCCGTACCGGGCCAGCTCCGTGGCGAGCGGGTTGGCCGGGAACGGGTAGAGCCGCTCCAGGCGGACGATCGCCACGTCGGTACGGCCCTGCTTCTCCCGGGCCGAGGCGAGGTCGTAGTAGATCTTGCCGGAGCAGAGCACGACCTTGCGGACCTCCGCGGGGTTCACCGTGGTGTCCCCCAGCACCGGCTTGAACGAGCCCGAGGTGAACTCGGAGACCGCCGAGACCGCCGCCTTGTGCCGCAGCAGCGACTTGGGCGTGAAGACCACCAGCGGGCGGTGCCGGTTCGACTTCGTCTGCCAGCGCAGCAGGTGGAAGTAGTTGGCCGGCAGGGTCGGCTGGGCCACGGTCATGTTGTCCTGGGCGCACATCTGCAGGAAGCGCTCGATGCGGGCCGAGGAGTGGTCGGGGCCCTGGCCCTCGTAGCCGTGCGGCAGCAGCAGGGTGACGCCGGAGCGCTGGCCCCACTTCTGCTCGCCCGCGGTGATGTACTCGTCGATGACGGACTGGGCGCCGTTGACGAAGTCGCCGAACTGCGCCTCCCAGCAGACCAGGGCCTCGGGACGCTCCACGCTGTAGCCGTACTCGAAGCCGAGCGCGGCGTACTCGCTCAGCAGCGAGTCGTAGACGTAGAACTTCGTCGTGCCCTCGTTGAAGGTCTTGAGCGGGGTGTGCTCGGCGCCGGTGACCCGGTCCACCAGCACGGCGTGCCGCTGGACGAAGGTGCCGCGCCGGGAGTCCTGGCCGACCAGCCGGACCGGGTGGCCGTCGATCAGCAGCGAGCCGAAGGCCAGGGTCTCGCCCATGCCCCAGTCGATGCGGTCCTCGGCGACCATCTGACCGCGGCGCTGGATCACCGGGAGCAGGCGCGGGTGGACGGTGAAGCCCTCCGGCAGGTTGAGCTGGGTGTCGACGATCCGCTTGACGGTCTCCTCGGAGACGCCGGTCGGCGTGTCCTCGTGCGACCAGGGGATGGCCTCCAGGTCGGCCGGACGGTGGAACTCGCCGGTGTGCTCCCTGATCGCCTCGCGGGTCTCGGCGAAGGCGTTCTCCAGCTTGGCCTGGTAGTCGCGCAGCGCGCTCTCGGCCTCCTCCACCGTGATGTCGCCCCGGCCGATCAGCGCCTCGGTGTAGAGCTTGCGGGTGGAGCGCTTGGCGTCGATCAGGTCGTACATCAGCGGCTGGGTGAAGCTCGGGTTGTCGGCCTCGTTGTGACCGCGGCGCCGGTAGCAGATCAGGTCGATCACGACGTCCTTGCGGAACGCCTGGCGGTACTCGAACGCCAGCCGGCCGACCCGGACCACGGCCTCGGGGTCGTCCCCGTTGACGTGGAAGATCGGGGCCTGGATCATCCGGGCCACGTCGGTGGCGTAGACGGAGCTGCGCGACGAGGCGGGCGAGGTGGTGAAACCGACCTGGTTGTTGACCACGATGTGCACGGTGCCGCCGGTGCGGTAGCCGCGCAGCTGCGAGAGGTTCAGCGTCTCGGCCACCACGCCCTGTCCGGCGAAGGCCGCGTCGCCGTGCACGAGCACGGGCAGGACGGTGAAGCCCTCCTCGCCGCGCTCCAGCAGGTCCTGCTTGGCGCGGACCACGCCCTCCAGGACCGGGTCGACCGTCTCCAGGTGGGAGGGGTTGGCCACGACGGAGGCCTTGATCTTGGATCCGTCGGGCGAGACGAAGTCGCCGGTGGCGCCCAGGTGGTACTTGACGTCGCCGGAGCCGTGGGAGCTGCGCGGGTCGATGTTGCCCTCGAACTCACCGAAGATCTGGCCGTAGGACTTGCCCACGATGTTGGCCAGCACGTTGAGCCGGCCGCGGTGGGCCATGCCGATGACGGCCTCGTCGAGCTGGTCCTGGGCGGCGGCGCAGAGCACCGAGTCGAGCAGCGGGATCAGCGACTCGCCGCCCTCCAGCGAGAAGCGCTTCTGGCCGACGAACTTGGTCTGCAGGAACGTCTCGAACGCCTCGGCGGTGTTGAGCCGCTCCAGGACGCGCAGCTGCTCCTCGCGGTCGGGCTTGGCGTGCGGGCGCTCCACCCGCGCCTGGATCCAGGCCCGCTCCTCGGGGTTCTGCATGTGCATGTACTCGACGCCGATGGTGCGGCAGTAGGAGTCGCGCAGCACGCCGAGGATCTCGCGCAGCTTCATCAGGGGACGGCCGCCGAAGCCGCCGGTGGCGAACTCGCGCTCCAGGTCCCACAGGGTCAGCCCGTGCGACTTGATGTCGAGGTCGGGGTGCTTGCGCTGCTTGTACTCGAGCGGGTCGGTGTCGGCCATCAGGTGGCCGCGGACCCGGAAGGCGTGGATCAGCTCGATGACGCGGGCGGACTTGGCCACGTCGTCGTCGTGCGTGGTCGAGATGTCCTGGACCCAGCGGACCGGCTCGTAGGGGATCCGCAGCGCCTCGAAGATCTCGTCGTAGAATCCGTCCTCGCCCAGCAGCAACCGGTGGATCTGGCGCAGGAAGTCGCCCGACTGGGCGCCCTGGATGATCCGGTGGTCGTAGGTGCTGGTGAGCGTCATGACCTTGCTCACCGCCAGGCGGGAGAGCGTGTCGGGGGAGGCGCCCTGGTACTCGGCGGGGTACTCCATCGCGCCCACGCCGATGATCGCGCCCTGGCCCTGCATCAGACGCGGCACCGAGTGCACGGTGCCGATCGTGCCCGGGTTGGTCAGCGAGATCGAGGTGCCCGCGAAGTCGTCGACGCCGAGCTTGCCCGCCCGGGCCTTGCGCACGATGTCCTCGTACGCGACCCAGAACTGGCGGAAGTCCATCTCCTCACAGGCCTTGATCGACGGGACCAGGAGCTGGCGGGTGTCGCCCTTCTGGATGTCGATGGCCAGGCCGAGGTTGACGTGCTCGGGCTTGACCAGCACCGGCTTGCCGTCGACCTCGGCGTAGGAGTGGTTCATCTCCGGCAGGGCCTTGAGGGCCTTGACGACCGCGAACCCGATGAGGTGCGTGAACGACACCTTGCCGCCGCGGCCGCGGGACAGGTGGTTGTTGATCACGATGCGGTTGTCGATGAGCAGCTTCGCCGGAACGGCGCGCACGCTGGTCGCCGTCGGGACCACGAGGCTGGCCTCCATGTTGGCCGCTGTCCTGGCGGCCGCGCCACGGAGTCGTACTTCCTCGGCACCGGCGGGCAACTGCGTCTCCTGCTTGGGCTTGTCCGCCGGGGCTGCCTCGGCCTTCGGCGCTGTGGGGGTGGTCGTCGCGGCGGCCGGAGTTGCCGGGGCCGTGGCGGGTGTCGGGGGCGCGGCGGTGGCCGCTCCCTGGGCCGCGGCTCTGCCGGACCCGGAATCAGGGGTGTAGTCAGCGAAGAAGTTCCACCAGGCGCGGTCCACGGACTCGGGATCCTGGAGGTACTTCTGGTACAGCTCGTCGACAAGCCATTCGTTTTGACCAAAGGCTGCCAGCGGGTTTGTCCGCGACGACTCAGACGACACGGCGGAAATCGCCCTCTTCCGCAGATCGGCGTTGATGATAGAGAACCTGTCCAAGGCTACTCTCCTGGACCTGGGCCCGCGCCAGTCTGGCCGCAGGCCCCCAAACGATCCTCTCAGAGTCGCTCAAACCGGTCACCCTCCGGGGGGCTGTCCGGAGGGTACGGCCATGCTCACCCTGATCAGGGTGGGCGAGCACCCGTGATCCAGGGTGAGCAATCACACGTTCACGGATCGTTCGGCGGGCGGTCACCGAAGGCGGGAGCGGGCCCCGCCGGTCCGTCCCGGTGCGGCGCCCGCGCCTGACGGCCCGTGCCCGTTCAGCCGGCGGTGACGAGCCGAGACTCGATCCGGACGCCGGGGGTGATCTCCTCCAGCAGTGCGGCCAGCTCGTCGCCCGCGGCCCTCAGCTCCTCCGGGGACATGGGCTCCAGCCGCTCCAGCAGGAACAGCGCGTCCACGGTCTCCTCGGTGATCCGGGTCCGCACGCACTGCCGCCAGTTCCACCGGCGGCAGGTGACGCCCCGGTCGTCGCGCCAGACCACCTCGCCGCTCTCCGGGTGGTCGACCGCGGGCTCGCCCTTCTCGACGACCTCGAACGGCTCGTCCCCGGCCGCCCGGACCAGCCTGGCCGCGCCCTCGTAGTGGGCCAGGTCCTCGCCGCCGATCGGCAGGCCGTGCCGGACGCTGATCGCGTTGTAGGCGTCGACCACGAGGTTGATCTCCGGCAGGGGCATCCGCCGTACCAGCGCGTCCACCGACGGCCGGGTCCGCTGCGGTTTGGCGCCGAACGCCCGGTAGGCCTCCCGCCACGCCTCGACCTTCGGGTCCTCGACCGCCACGGCCTTCTCCGCGGCCTCGGCCAGCCAGGCCCGGGACCTGTCGTCCGTCGGGCCGTTGCGCAGGCCGTACACGCACACGGCCAGCACCGCGAAGTCCGGCCTGAGCGCGGCGACGGCGGGGTCCACCCAGATGTCCTCGATCACGGACGCCAGTTTAGGGCCCCGCCGTCCCCGCGGCCGGTCACGGGCGGATGCCGCTCTCCATGAAGACCGGCTTCCCGCCCACGTTGACGACGGTGGGCGAGGACGTCCGCGGCTTGCCGGTCAGGGGCGCCCAGCGCTCGACCCGCCAGCCGGAGGGCACCTTGAAGGTCGTGACGGCACGCTCGTTCCAGACCATCTGAGCCGTGTAGCCGCCGGACCGGGCGAGCGTGACCACGTGCGTGCCCGCGCCGTCCACCGTGTGGCCGGTCATCCGGGCGCCGCGCAGCCAGCCGACGGTCCGGGCGTAGGCCCGGCCCACCCTGGAGGGCGTCCGGTTGTCCGGCTCGGCCAGGTCGAGGACCTGGTCTCCGTGGCGGTCCCAGGTGTACCAGTCGAAGCCGGACACGCCGTACGCCCAGAACAGCGCCAGCGCGCGGGAGGCCGCGCCCTCGGCCGGGCCGGAGACGGAGGTGCGGCCCATCGGCGCGCCCTCGGTGACCCGGAGGGGAAGCCCGCCGAGCCCGTGGGCCTTCATGATCTTCCGGACGTTCCTGATCCGGGGCAGGACGCCCTCCGGACGGAGGCCGAAGTAGATGTGCGACCCGACGACGTCGACGTGCTTGCCCGCGCCCGCGGCGAAGTACGCGTCGAGCCAGTTCAGGCCGTTGGTGGTGATGCCGGGCGAGACGATCTTCGCGGCGGGGTCGGCCTTGCCGATCTCCTCGGCCGCGACGCGGGTCAGCTCGGCGAGCTGGGCGGGGGTGCCGTTCCAGAACTTGGCGTAGTCCGGCTCGTTCCACATCTCGTACATCTGGATGCGGCCCTTGTAGCGGGTGGCCACCTCGCGCACGTAGCGCCGCCAGTCCTCGATGTCCTTGGGCATGGCGGCGCTTCCCGGGCCGTAGGCGCCGGCCTTCTGGTTGGAGGCGGCCCACGACGGGGGCGAGCCCAGCGTGTAGAGGACGGAGACGTCGTTGTCGGCGGCGGACTTCATGAAGTAGTTCATCATCTTGAAGTTCCACTTGCCCTTGCGGGGTTCGAGGTCGCGCCAGCGCACCCCGTTGTCCCACATCCGCCACAGGCCGAATCCGATGGACGGCCAGCTGTTGCCGTAGCAGCCCCGGCAGAGCATGTGCATGCCGAAGTAGTCGGCGGGGACGGGCCCCTCGGCGGGAAGGAGGTCGGGCGTCCCGGAGGAGGAGACCTCGGTCAGGCTCGCGTCGTCCACGAGGACGGTGCCGGTTCCGCCGAGGAAGATCCTGAACGAGCCGGACATGTCGTGCGGTGCGGTCCCGGTGGCCTCGATCTGCTGCCATCCGGTGCCGGCCCGCGTCGTGTGGACGGCGAACGCCTGGTAGAAGTCCTTCTTGAAGTCGTCGCTGCGCATCTGCAGGGTGACCGACACGGGGGAGACGGCCTTCACCCAGATGCTCGCCCTGTAGGTTCGCCCGCCGGTGAACCGGTGCGCCTGCGTCAGGTGGACCCGGCCCGGCTCGGCGTCGACCTGGAACCGCTGGGCCCGCTGCCCGCCGTGGGCCTCCTCCCCGTCCGGGCTGAAGCGCGCCTTCGGCGCGGGGGTCCCCCAGGAGTTGGGTCGCCAGCCCGGGGCCGTCCCGGTGTGCTCACCCTCGAATCCGGGGTTCTTCAGCAGCTCGGCGGGGGCCTGCGCGGTTCCCGTCCGGGGTCCTCCGGCGGCCTCGGACATCCCGGGTGCGGCGGATGCCGCGGCGCCCGTCGCGGGCCACAACAGGACGGCGGCGGCCAGTACGGCGCTCGCGCCCCGCGCCCGCGGGCGTCCCGGACGCCCCCGGCGTTCTGGGCGCTCCGGATGCGCCGGACCGCCGGGATCGGGAGACCCCCCTGTGATCCGTCCCCCGCGGGCGGGCCGGCTCACCCGCCCGGTCACGACCTGGTGAGTTCTTCTCTTCCACACCAATGGAACCTCCGACCTCATTGCTTTCAGGTGGGAGTCATGGTGGTACAGAGGTGAGGGCGATGTCCGACAGGTTGGGAAATTTCCGTAAATTACATGATCGAGTCGATAAATTTTGCCGATCAGCTGATTTCGTAGAGCCTGCTGCCGGTGCCCGTCCGCGCCCCCCCCGGGGCGGGCACCGGCGAAGGTCCCCCTCGGGGTCAGCGGCTGAGGGCGCCGTTGAGGATGAAGCGCTCCGGCTTGGGGTTGGGGCCGGGCGCGTCGGCGCCGATGAAGCCGAAGGTGACCGAGCGGCCTGGCTTGATGACCCGGTTGAAGTCCAGGTTCTTCGCCGTCACGGTCGCGCCGTCCTGGGACAGTTCGGCGCTCCAGTGCCTGCGCACCTGCTGGCCGCCGAGGAAGGACCACCTCAGCGTCCAGCCCTCGATCGCCTTCTCGCCGGTGTTGGTGATGGTGATCTGGGTGTTGAACCCGTCCGGCCATTGGCCGTGGTTGACGTAGGCGACCTTGACGTCGGCCGCCGGGAGGGGGTCGGCGAGGAAGGACGCGATCCAGGACAGCGGCGAGTTCCAGTTGATGGTCAGCTCGTTGGTGGACCACGACTCGATGTCGTCGATGTAGCAGAACTGCGGCTTGCATCCCTGGAGCTTGGCCTGGGCGACCGGGTCCTGGATGGCGGAGTTGGGGCCGCCGGACAGGGTGCCCTTCGGGGGGTTCGGCAGGCCGGGGTCGAGCTGGCGGGCGTACCACCGGCTGTGCTGGTTCTTGGACGCCACCTCGCCGTAGCCGGTCACGTAGGACTGGTTGAGCGCGTTGCGGCCGAGGATGTAGTCCATGCCCTCCAGCACGCCGTCACGATACTTCGCGGCGCCGCTGATGTCGTGCGCGACGGCCATCACGACCATGTTGTTGAGGACCAGGTTGTTGGAGCCCCAGTCGAAGTCCGGCGGGTTGTACGGCAGGCCGTACGGGTGGGCCTTCTGCACGGCGAGATACTTGTCCGCACCCTCGAGCACCGACTGGCGCACCCGCGCCCGGTCGGGCAGGGCGTTGGGCACGGTCGCGAGCTGGAGCCGGCCGAGCTGGGCGGTGTGGCCCCAGTCGAAGCCCCGGTCGAGCCAGATGTCGGCGGTGTGGTGCGGGGAGGCCAGGACGAACTCCTTGAACTCCTTCTCGCCGGTGGTGATGTAGAGCTCCGCGGCGGCCCAGTAGAACTCGTCGGTCACGTCGTTGTCGGGGTAGGCGCCGCCGCCCGTGCCGTCGGCCGGATCGGCGTAGCGGGCCGGGTCGGCCTTGGCCGCGGCCCACGCCTTCTTCGCCGCCGTGAGGTTCCTGGCGGCGAACTCGGCGTCGTACGGCGCGAAGAGCCGGGCCGCCTGGGCGGCGGTGGCGGCCAGGTTGAGGGTGGCGGCGGTGGAGACCGGGTGCAGCTCGCGCTTCTGCGGGTCGAGATGGGGCAGGAGCGGCAGGCCGGTCCAGGCGGCGTCGTGGATCTTGTGGTGGGCCATCCCGGCGTGCGGCTTGCCGTCGGGGACCTGCATGCTCAGCAGGAACTCCTGCTCCCAGCGGGCCTCGTCGAGGATGTCGGGGACGCCGTTGCCGCTCTCGGGGATGTCCAGGTCCCCGTCCTTGTGCGTGCCGTCGGCCTTGGCGCGCTCGAAGGCGGACATGATCTGGTGCACGGAGATGCCGCCGTTGACGACGTACTTGCCGTGGTCGCCCGCGTCGTACCAGCCGCCGCTGACATCGAGCGTGTAGTCGCAGACGCCCGGCTGGCAGGGCACCTCGACGTCGCCCTGGTTCGGGGCGACCCCGGCGTGGCCGGCGGGCCTGCCGTACCCCGGGCGCAGGCCGTCGAGGATCTCGGTGCCGCTGCGCTGGGTGTAGTAGAACTTCAGCGCGTCGGTCTTCATCTCGTCGTAGAGGCCGGCCGCGATGTCGAACGGGCGGCTGGTCTCGCCGTCGGCGGTGAGCGTGTAGCCGGTGCCCGGGGCGGTGACCGAGCCGAAGTCGATCGAGTGCACGTTCTGGCCGGAGCTGGCGTCCACGCCGCGCGGGACGGTCAGGCCCTCGGCGACGGACTGCCCGTCGCGCTCCAGCTTCCAGGCCACGGCCTCGGTCTTCTCGGTGACCACGGTGGCGTTCTTCGGGCCGGTGGGCAGGTAGCCGACCATGTTCACCCGGACACGGGGGCCCGTGTCGGGCGTGTAGACGTCGGGTTCGGCGCCGCCCTTCAGAGAGACGTCGTCCAAGCAGAACCTCCAGGGGGTCGCGCTGCCGCCGACCTGGAACGCCACCTGCGCGTTCGGCAGGTCCACGGGCGAGGTGAACGTGTACGAGTAGTCGTTGCCGGACACGCTCAGCTCGGGGTTGACCGCCAGGAACTGGGTCCAGGGGTCCACGGGAAGCTGGATCAGGGCCCTGGCGACCCGGCCGGGGGTGGCCGTGCCGAAGAACGAGTATCCATACGTCTCGCCCTTGACCAGGGCGACGTCGTTCTGGCCGACGATGACGTCCCAGGGGTTGGCGGTGCCGCCCGGGATGTCAGCGCACAGCCGCCCGCCGTCGGCCTCCAGGGCGGTGTTGGCCGTGCTCCACCAGGAAGCCGTGCCGTTGTCGAAGGTGCCGTTGATGATCTGCTCGGGGCCGTCGGCCGCCGCGGGGAAGGGGGCCATGACGACCATGGCGGCGGAGACGGCGGCGGCCGCGGTGAGGGCGAGCCAGGTGGGGGGTCTGATCACAGGGGGTTCCTTCGGGTGTGACACGACCGCGTGGGAGCGCTCCCACGATTGGGGTGTGTCGATTGTTTCCAGCGGGTTCCCCAGCCGTCAACCGCCGGACCGCCGACCGATCCTGCCGACCGGCACGATGTCTGATTTGCCCGATGAAACTTTCACTCGCCCACCCGAGTGGATCCCGCCGGGGTACGGCCGGCCTTCCGCCGTCTCCAGGGGGCGTATGCGGAATTCCGCCGTTGGGCAATTTATCTGCCCGCCCGTGGTGGTCTGCGGGCCCGGCGGGCAGGGAGACCCACGGAGGAAAGGGGCGGGTGTGCCGGGCGGAGCGCGGGAATCGGAGCTGGTGGCGCTGCTCGGCAACGTCGCCGCGAAGATCCGCACCGGCGACGACCTGGAGTCCGCGGCGCGCGCGGCGCTGGAGATGGTGTGCGAGGCGACCGGCTGGCGGGTCGGCCACCTGTACGTATGGGACGAGGCCGACGGGCGGTTCGTCCCGTCGGATGTCTGGGCGGGCGCGGTCGAGGAGTTCGCGGACCTGCGCGAGGTGACCGCCACGACCCGCTTCGCCCCGGGGACGGGGATCATCGGTCACGCGGCGAAGACCGGCAGGCCGGTGTGGCTGCACGACGTCACCTGCGATCCGGTCTTCCTGCGGGCCCGGCAGGGCGTGGACCTGGGCGTGGGGGCGGCGCTCGCGTTCCCCGTCACGGCCGCCGACGGGGTGGTGGCGGTGCTGGAGTTCTTCTCCCACGAGGTGATACCGCAGGACGCCCAGCTGATGCGCGTGACGGCGAGCCTCGGCCACCACCTCGGGCTGGTGGCCGACCGGTGGCGCGCCCGCCAGGAGGTCGAAGCGGCCCGGACGCGGCTGGAGCAGATCATCGGCACGTCGGTGGAAGCGTTCGTGTCCATCGACGCCGACGGGCACATCATCGACTGGAACACCGCGGCCGAGCGCATGTTCGGCCTCACCCGTGAGCAGGCCCTCGGGCGGGTGATGCACGAGACGATCGTGCCGGCCCGCTACCGGGGCGCCGACGAGGCCGGCCGGGTCCGGTTCCTGGCCACCGGGCGGTCACAGGTGCTGGGGCGGCGGCTGGAGCTGGCCGCGCTGCGCGCCGACGGCAGCGAGTTCCCCGTCGAACTGGTGATGTGGGCCACGCGCGAGGGCGACGCCCGGACGTTCAACGCCTTCATCCACGACATCACCGACCGGCGGCGGGCCGAACACGCCCTGAGGGAGGCCTACGAGCACGAGCAGACCACCGTGGCCCGGCTCAAGGAGCTCGACCGGGCCAAGGACGACTTCGTCGCCGCCGTCAGCCACGAGTTGCGCACCCCGCTGACCGTCATCATCGGCTACCTGGAGATACTCGGCGACGACGACCTGCCCCTCGGCCAGCGGGACCGGATGCTGAGCACCATGACCCACAACGCGATGCGGCTGCGCAAGCTGATCGAGGATCTCCTGGCGGTCAACACCGTCACCGGCGGCAGCCTGGCGGTCGATCCCGTTCCGCTGGCGGTGGCGGAGGTCCTGGACGAGGCGCTGCGGGAGACGGCCGCCGAGATCCAGTGCGCCGGCCACCGGGTCCGGGTGCACGTCGACCCTGCCGTCCCCCGCATCCGCGCCGACCGGGGTCTGCTGGTGGGGGCGGTGGGCGCACTGCTGTCGAACGCCGCCAAGTACTCCGCGAACGACACCCCGATCACCGTGCGCGCCTCCGTAGCCGACACGGACGTGTCGATCGCCGTCATCGACCACGGCGCCGGCATCGCCGAGGACGAACTGCCGCGGGTGTTCGACCGGTTCGCGCGTGCCCGCTCCACCCGTGACGAGGCCATCCAGGGCGTCGGGCTGGGGCTCACCATCGCCAAGGCCGTCGCCGAGGCCCACGGCGGCACGATCACCGCCACCAGCACCCCGGGCGAGGGCTCCGTCTTCACCCTCGTCCTGCCCGCCTCCGGCCCGGGGCCGGAGGCGGGTCCCGGCGAACCGGCGGACGACCGGCGGGCGGCCGCAGGGGAGTCCGGCCGAGGACTTCCCCCAGGTCCCTCAGGGAGCTGACGTCCAGTCGAGCTCCGGTCCCCTGGGCACGATCCGCGTCGGGTTGATGTTCGTCTGAGTGATGAAGTAGTGCCGCTTGATCTGGTCGAAGTCGGTGGTGTCGCGGAAGGCCGGGATCGCGTACAGGCGGCGGGCGTAGGCCCACAGCTCCGGGTAGTCGACCAGGCGGCGGATCGCGCACTTGAAGTGCGAGTGGTAGACCGCGTCGAACCTGGCGAGCGTCGTGTAGAGCCGCACGTCGCTCTCGGTGAGCGCGTCCCCGTGCAGGAAGGGGCGGCCGGCGAGCCGCTCCTCCAGCATGTCCAGTGTGGTGAAGACCCCGACGACCGCCTCGTCGTAGGCTTCCTGCGAGGCGGCGAACCCGGCCTTGTAGACGCCGTTGTTGAGCCCGTGGTAGATCGTCTCGTTCAGGGCGTCGATCTCTTCGCGGAGCGCGGCGGGATAGAGGTCGGGGGCGCCCTCGGCGTGCCAGGGGGCGAAGGCGGTCTCCAGGGTGAGCGTGATCTGGAAGTAGTCGTTGGTGACCAGGCGCCGCGCCGTACGGTCCCAGACGCAGGGCACGGTGTAACGGCCCCGGAAGTCCGGGTCGGTGGCGAGGTAGAGCTCCGAGAGGTATTCGGCGCCGGTGACCGGGTCGCCGCCGGGGACCCGCCAGCCCTTGTCGTCCCTGATCGGGTCCACGATCGTCACGCCGACCGCGTCCCGGAGCCCGAGCAGCTCGCGGACGATGAGCGAGCGCTGCGCCCACGGGCAGGCGTAGGAGGCGTAGATCTGGTAGCGGCCGGGCTCGGGCGGATGCTCGCCGCCCTCCTCGATCCGGGCGGTGAACCGGTTGGGCTGGCGGACGAAGCGGCCGTCGCCCACGATCTCGTTTCCCAGCTTCATGGTTCCACCGTATGACGCCGCGCGGTGCCCGGAGGAGCCCGTACGGCGCCCCCGAGTAGAACATGATTCGGTCCAGGGGGCACAATCGGGGGCGTCGAAGGGAGGCCGGGATGGCCATGGTGACGCCGGCGAGTCAGGCGCAGCGGGAGGCGTGGACGAGCGGGGGCTTTCCCGAGGTGGAGCGGGTCCGGCCGGGGCTGTGGTCGATCCCGGTGCCGCTGCCCGCCATTCCTCTGCGCTACGTGCTCGTCTACGCCCTGGAACTGCCCGGCGGGGTGGCGATCATCGACGCCGGATGGAACACCGACGAGGCGTACGGCGCGCTGGCCGCCGGGCTGAAGGTCGCCGGATACGAGATGACCGACGTCAAGGCGGTCCTGGTCACCCACATCCATCCCGACCACTACGGGCTGGCCGGACGGATCCGCGAGGTGTCGGGGGCCTGGATCGGGCTGCACCCGGCCGACTCACGGCTGCTGCGCGACCGCTACGACGACGACGCGGTCGACACGCTGGTGGCGCAGGAGCGCGCGCTGCTGGTGCGCTCGGGAGTGCCCGGGGCGACTCTGGACGAGCTGGCCGGGGCCTCGATGATGATCCGGCACTACGTGACCATGGCCAGGCCCGACCGGCTGATCGAGGACGGCGACCGGCTCGACCTGCCGGGCTGGGACCTCCAGGCCGTCTGGACGCCCGGCCACTCGCCGGGCCACCTGTGCTTCGTCGAACGGGGGCGGCGGCTGCTGTTCTCCGGCGACCACGTGCTCGCGAAGATCACGCCGATCGTGGCGGTCCACCCGCAGTCCGCGCCCAACCCGCTGGCCGACTACCTCGAGGCGCTGGCGGTGGTGCGGAAGTTCGACGTGGACGAGGTGCTGCCGGCTCATGAGTACCGGTTCCTGGAGCTGGCCGAGCGGGTCGACCATGTGATGGCCCACCACGAGGAGCGGCTGGCCGAGATCGAGGCGGCGGTCGGCGCGGCCGGCGGGATCACCTGCTGGGACACCGCGACCAGGCTGACCTGGTCGCGGCCGTGGGAGACCATCCCGTCGTTCATGCGCCGGGCGGCCAACAACGAGACCCTGGCCCACCTCGTCTGGCTGGAGGCCCGCGGCCGGCTGCGTCGCGTCCCCGGTGAGCCCGATCTCTGGTATCCCGCCTGACCGCCGCGGGAGGTTTGCCGCAGGTCCCGCCGGGGAGTCCGCCGGACGGGTGCGGGTGCGGGTGCGGGTGCGGGTGCGGGTGCGGGTGAGGACCCGCTCCGGGCCGCGGCCGCCCCATGCCTGCGCGTAAGATAACATGCAATTATTCATTAATATCGCATTCGCGAATAACGGGTGGCTTGTGGCAATTAGGAGTAAAGAGCGCAACAACATTAATTTCTTGGGGAACCCTGCGGGAAGGCCGATTCTTTTCTCCCATGGATTCGGCTGCGACCAGAACATGTGGAGGTTCGTCGCACCCGCTTTCACGGACCGGTACCGGGTCGTGCTGTTCGACCACGTGGGCGCCGGGGCGTCCGATCTCGCGAGTTACTCCTTCGAGCGTTACTCCTCGCTCGGCGGCTACGCGCGGGACGTGCTGGAGATCTGCCGGGAGGCGGACCTGGAGGACGTCGTCTTCGTCGGTCACTCGGTCTCCGCGATGATCGGCGTCCTCGCGGAGATCGAGGAGCCCGAGCGGTTCGGCGGGCTGGTGCTGGTGGGCCCGTCTCCCTGCTACATCGACGACGGGGACTACGTCGGTGGATTCACCAGGGAGGACATCGACGAACTGCTCGAGTCGCTTGAGAGCAACTATCTGGGCTGGTCGAGCGCGATGGCGCCGATGATCATGGGAAACCCGGACCGTCCCGAACTGGGCGCGGAGCTGACCAACAGCTTCTGCCGCACGGACCCCGCGATCGCCCGGCACTTCGCCGGCGTGACCTTCCTCTCGGACAACCGGGCGGACCTGCGCCGGGTGAGGACGCCGACGCTCATCCTGCAGTGCTCCAACGACGTGATCGCGCCCCAGACGGTGGGCGAATACGTTCACCGGGCGATTCCCGGCAGCGAACTGGTCGTGATGGAGGCGAGCGGCCACTGTCCCAACCTGAGCGCTCCCCAGGAAACCGTGGACGCGATCCGCGCGTTTCTGGGTGATTGAACGACGACGGGAAAACGGAATGCCTTCCGCGGGCCGATCGGGCGAGGACGTGCGCCGGGCGCGGCGCCGTCCGGCGGCGGAGGGTGTCGACGAGAACCTCGAAGATCTGTATGAGAACGCGCCGTTCGGCTACCTTTCCACGCTCATGGACGGGACGATCGTCAAGGTCAACACCACGTTCCTGACCCTGACCGGATACACCCGGGAGGAACTGGTGGGCCGGGCCCGCATCCAGTCCCTCCTGCCGGTGGGCGACCGGATCTTCTACGAGACGCACTTCGCCCCGCTGCTGGCGATCCAGGGGCAGGTCAGGGAGATCGCGGTCGAGCTGAAGAGCGCCGGGGGCGCACGGCTGCCGGTTCTGCTCAACGGGGCGGTGCGGAGACCGGCTCCGGACCGGCCGGCGCTGGTCCGCTTCTCCGTGGCGCCGGCGACCGACCGCAGGGAGTACGAACGCGAACTGCTGCGGGCACGGCAGCGGGCCGAACGCTCCGAGGCCGAGACCCGCCAGCTCGCCCAGATCCTCCAGGCGAGTTTCGTGCCGCCGGAGCTGCCCCCGGTGCCCGGAATGGACGCCGCGGGGGTGTACCGGCCCGCCGGGCGAGGCGACGAGGTGGGGGGCGACTTCTACGACCTCTTCGAGACGCCGCGGGGCTGGGCCCTGTCCCTGGGGGACGTGTGCGGCAAAGGGGCGCAGGCCGCCGTGGTCACCGGCCTGGCACGGTACACGCTGCGCACCGCGGGCATGCAGCGCACCCGTCCACGCGACGCCCTCGCCCTGCTCAACCAGGCGGTCCTGCGTGAGCGCACGGACCGCTTCCTGACCGCGGTCTACGCCCAGATCGACCGGGACGGCGGGGAGGGGCCGCGCGTGACCTTCTCCCTCGCGGGGCATCCCCCTCCCGTCCGGGTCGCGGCCGCGGGCGGGATCGAGCCGGTGGGCCGCCCGGGGACGCTGCTGGGCGTCTTCCAGGACCCGGCCCTGCACGAGAGCGTCGTGGATCTGTCGCCGGGCGACGTGCTCGTCTTCTTCACCGACGGGATCATCGAGGGGCACGGCGCGGCCGACCTGTTCGGAGAGGAGCGGCTGGCGGGCACGCTGGAGGCGACCCGCGGCCTGGACGCGAAGGGCATCGCCACCCGCCTCGTGGACGAGGTGGTGTCGTTCCAGTCCGGGCTTCCGAGCGACGACATCGCCGTCCTGGTTCTGCGGGTTCCCCGCGAAGCCCCGGTTCCGGACACACCGGAGGGAGTCGAGGGGCCGGGCTCCGGCCTGGCATAACCTGTTGCTGAGTCGGCGCGTCACGGGTCCGGAGCCGCGGTGCGGCCGACTCTGGAGCCCCTGTTCCGGGGCGGGGACGCGGGGGAGGCCCGATGGTGGAGACGCCGGTACCGCCCGACGAGGCCGAACGGGTACGGGAGCTGGAGGAGCTGGGGGTGCTGGAGGCCCCGCTGGAGCCGGACCTCGACGCCATCGCCATGCTGGCCGCGCACGTCTGCGGGGCGCCCATGGCCCTGGTCAACCTGCTGGACGCGGATCGCCAGCACTTCAAGGGGCGATCCGGCGTCACCTGGACCGGTGCCGAGCGGGAGAGCGGCTACTGCCATCGCACCGTCTGCGGCCGGGATCTGCTGGAGATCCCCGACACGCTGGCGGACCCGGTCTTCAGCCGCAACGTCGTGGCCGAAGGCGAGCCGTACGTGCGCTACTACGCGGGCGTACCGCTGATCAGTAAACGCGGTCACGCCCTGGGCACGGTGTGCGTGCTCGACCACCGCCCGCGCCGGCTGACCCCCGAGCAGCAGCAGCTCCTGCGGACCCTGGCCGCCAGCGTCACCACGATGCTGGAGCTGTACCGCCACGCCGCCGGCTCGGGCGAGCCCGTCCCGCGCCCGCCCGATCTGGAAAGGCTGAGGGACCAGTTCCTGACCAGCATCAACCACGAGCTGCGCACCCCGATGACCTCCATCCGCAACGCCCTGCAGCTCCTGCAGGAGGGCGGGCTGGACGAGGCCACCGAACGCAGGTTCATGGCGGTGATGGAGCGCAACAACGACCGGCTGCTGCGACTGCTGGACGAGCTGCTGCTGACGGCCAGCCTCAACGCCGGGACGGCGGCCTTCGCCCCGGAACGGACCGACCTGACGGGCGTCGTGCGCCTCGCGGTCGATGACGTCGCCGACGCGCTCCGGAGCAGAGAACACGCCCTGACCGTGCAGACCCCGACGGAGGCGGTGGTGCGGGCCGACCCCGGGATGCTGCGGATCGCGCTGCGGAACGTGCTGGACAACGCGGTCAAGTTCACCACGCCCGGAGGGACGATCGCCGTGACGGTCACCGCCGGGCCCGAGCCGACGGTGGAGGTCCGCGACACCGGGATGGGCATCGGGGCCGACGACCTCGGGCACGTCCTGGAGGACTTCTACCGCGGAGCGGAGACGGAGGAGCGGGCGATCGACGGCACGGGGCTCGGCCTGTCCGTCACCGACAAGATCGTTCGCCTGCACGGGGGCGCCGTGCGGCTGGAGAGCGAGCCGGGCGAGGGCACCTGCGTCCGCCTCACCCTGCCCGTCCCGCCCGAGGCCCCGCCGGTTGAGTACGGCCCCGGCGGCTCAGGCGAGGCGGACGGTGCCGCGGCCGGTGGTGAGGGGGAGGTCGAGGGCGGTGCGGATGCCGGGCGGGGCGGCGCAGACGGCGGCGATGGTGTTGACGGCGTGTGAGGCGGCGCCGGCCAGGCCGTCGGAGACCTCGTCGACGCTGAGCGTCATCTGCGGGACGCCGTCGATGTGGATGCTGAAGCCGGGCTCGGACCAGCGGCGGACCCTGGTGGCGTCGGCCTTGTAGACGCACTCCACCGTCATGAAGGGGCGGCCGCGGACCAGGCCGGAGAAGGTCCAGTGGGAGGCGCACACCGTGTCCGGGCGGACCACGCCGGCCGCGATCTCGAACTCCTCGGTCGCCAGCTCGAACTCGTCGCTCTCCTCCACCTCGTCGAGCGCGACGCCGAGGGTGGCGGCCACCAGCTGCACACTCTCGGCGAACAGGGCGCGCTGGAAGGCGCGGAACGGGCGCACGGCGGTGCTGTAGTCCTTGGCCGACAGGGTGAAGCCCATCAGGCCGGTCACCGTCTGGCGGGAGGGGTGGCCGCGGAAGTCGGAGCACTCGCGGACGTAGATGTGGTCGATCCGGCTGGACAGCCCGGTGAGCGCCAGGGGGAGCAGGTCGCTCATGAAGCCGGGGTTGATGCCGGTGCCGTGCAGGGACGTCCCGCCGGCCCGGCAGGCCGCCTCCAGGCGCTCCACCACGCCGGGCCCGTGGCACGGGGGGTAGACGAACCCGGTGGTGGTGATGACGTTCTTGCCCGAGGCGAGCAGCGCGCAGATCGTCTCGACGTCCACCGTGTGGTCGCCGCCGAGGGACGACGCGGGCAGGGGCATGTGCAGGACGCAGTCGGCCTCCAGCGCCAGGATCCGCTCGACCTCGTCGGTGCAGGCGACGCCGGTCTCCGGCAGCCCGACGATCTCGCCGGCGTCCTTTCCCGCCTTGGCGGGGTCGTAGACCAGCACTCCGGCCAGCTCGAACTCGGGACGGGTGATCAGGCTGCGGAGCGAATATCTGCCTACGGCGCCCGTGGCCCACTGGACCACGCGGAGGGGCGGCGACAAGGGCATGCGGGGCCTCCAGCCCGGATGGGGGGCGGGGCCGTGCTGGTAGGTGTGTCTTCTTTGACCCACGCCAGGTGCGGGGCAAAAATCCTACCAGGGGAACGCCTCTTCGATCACTGTCCGCGGCGCCTCATCACGCTGACCTTTCCCGGCCCGCCACGCGTCCACCCCTCCAGCTCATGACGCCGGGGGTGCGGTCAGGCTATCCTCGGGCAGGACTAGAATTTTATTCTCGTGGGAGGGCTGCTGATGTCAGAGCTGCGGTTTGACGGCAAGGTCGCGGTCGTCACGGGCGCGGGGCACGGACTCGGCCGGGCTCACGCGCTGTCGCTGGCCGAGCGCGGGGCCAAGGTGGTCGTCAACGACCTCGGCGGCGCGCTGGACGGCACCGGCGCGTCCAGCGGACCGGCCGCCGAGGTGGTCGAGCTGATCGTCAAGAACGGCGGCGAGGCGGTCGCCAGCACCGACAACGTCGCGACCCCGGAGGGCGCCCAGGCGATCGTGCAGTCCGCGATCGACGCCTTCGGGCGGGTCGACATCGTCGTCAACAACGCGGGCATCCTGCGTGACAAGTCGTTCGGCAAGATGACGGTCGAAGAGTTCGACGCCGTCATCGCCGTCCACGTCCGAGGCTCGTTCCTGGTCAGCCACGCGGCCTTCCCGTACCTCAAGGAGCAGGGCTACGGCCGGATCGTCAACACCTCCTCGCCCGCCGGGCTGTTCGGCAACTTCGGCCAGGCCAACTACTCCACCGCCAAGATGGGCCTGGTCGGCCTGACCAAGACCCTCGGCATCGAGGGGGCCCGGGCCGGCATCAAGGCCAACGCGATCGCCCCGATCGCCTGGACCCGGATGACCGAGGCGCTGCTCCCAGCCGAGTTCGAGGCCAAGTTCACCGCCGAGCGGGTCAGCACCCTGGTGACGTTCCTGGCGCACGAGTCCTGCGAGACCAGCGGCGAGGTCTTCAGCGTCGGCGGCGGCCGGATCGCCCGCGTGTTCGTGGCCGAGGGACCCGGCTGGAAGCAGGACGACCACACGGTCGAGGACATCAGGGACAACTGGGAGGCCATCATGGCCGAGCAGCCCTACCTGACGCCGACCACCCTCGGCGAGCAGGCCGGCGCGTCCATGAAGGCCATGCTCTAAAGCCCCAGCTCCAGGACCGCAGCTCCAGAGCGGCTCCGGAGACCGGGGTCCAGGGGCTCGCGCAAGGTCGGCGGCGGGCCGTACCCGCCTGGTCGTCGGAGCAAGCCCCCTGCCGGAACCGCGGCAGGGGGCTTCTTCATGCCCGAGACTTTTGCAGAAATCGACGGAAGTCTGTCGGTCATCAGATAAAAGGTCTTCCCAAACGGCCAGAACAGAGTTAGCTTCTGCATCACAAACTCCGCATCTGGAATGTGCTGGGACGGAGGGACCGTGTCCGCAGAACCTCTGCTGCTGATGCGAGGGATCGTCAAGCAGTTCCCCGGCGTCCGCGCGCTCGACGGGGTCGACCTGGAGGTACGGCGCGGCGAGGTGCACTGCCTGCTCGGTCAGAACGGCGCGGGCAAGTCCACGCTCATCAAGATCCTCTCCGGGGCGCACCAGCCGGACGAGGGCACCATCACCCTCGGCGGCGAGGAGGTGCGCCTGACCGGCCCGACCACGGCCATCCGGCTCGGCATCTCCACGATCTACCAGGAACTGGACCTGGTCGACGGGCTGAGCGTGGCCGAGAACGTCTTCCTGGGCCACGAGCGGGCCCGGCTCGGCTTCGTCCGCCAGAGCGAGGCCAACCGGGCCACCCGAGAGCTCCTCACCCGGCTCGGCCATCCCGAGATCCGCCCGGCCGCCGAGGTCGGTCGCCTCTCGCCCGCCGCCAAGCAGGTGGTCAGCATGGCCCGGGCGCTCTCCCGCGACACCCGGCTGATCATCATGGACGAGCCCTCGGCCGCCCTCGCCCACGACGAGGTCGCCAACCTCTTCCGGATCGTCCGCGAGCTGACCTCCCAGGGGGTCGCGGTCGTCTACATCTCCCACCGGCTGGAGGAGATCCGCGAGATCGGCGACCGGGTCACCGTCCTGAAGGACGGCAGGACCGCCGCCGTGGGCCTCCCGGCGGACCGGACGCCCACCTCGCAGATCGTCTCCCTGATGACCGGCCGCACCGTCGAGTACGTCTTCCCGCCCCGCCGCGCCCGCCCCGCCGCCGGGCCCGAGGTGCTCCGGGTGGAGGGGCTGACCGTGCCCGGAGTCGTCGAGGACGCCTCCTTCACCGTCCGGGCGGGCGAGATCGTGGGCCTGGCCGGGCTGGTCGGCTCGGGCCGTTCGGAGATCATCGAGGCGGTGTACGGCGCGCGCCGGTCCTCGGGCGAGGTGGTGCTCGAAGGCCGCCCGATGGGGCGCGGCGGCACGGCGGCCGCGGTCAGGCGCGGCATGGGCCTGGCCCCCGAGGAGCGCAAGGCCCAGGCGCTGCTGCTGGACCAGAGCGTCGCCCGCAACATCACGCTGGCCGGGCTCGGCAGGTACTCCCGGCTCGGCTGGCTCGACCGGCGCCGGGAGAGCGCGGAGGCCCGGAAGCTGATCGAGACCCTCGACATCCGGCCGGGCGACCCGGATCGGCCGATCAAGACGCTTTCCGGCGGCAACCAGCAGAAGGCGGTGTTCGCCCGCTGGCTGGTCGGCGAGCGCAGGCTGCTGCTGCTGGACGAGCCCACGCGCGGGGTGGACGTCGGAGCCCGCGCGGAGCTGTACGCCGTCATCCGGAAACTGGCCGACCAGGGCATCGGGGTGCTGCTGGTCTCCAGCGAGGTGCCCGAGGTCCTGGGCCTGGCCGACCGGGTGCTGGTGGTACGCGAGGGCCGGATCATCCACCAGGCCGACGCCACGGACCTGGACGAACACCGGGTGCTCGACATGATCATGAAGGGGAGCGCGCTGTGACCGACGCCCGCGGGCCGCAGGCCCACGAGAAGTCACCGGCGGGTGCGGAACCGGCGGACGCGGCGCGTCCCGCGGCGGAGGAACCGCAGACCGGCGGGCACATGCGGGCGGAGGTCCGGGCCCGCAAGCCGTCCGCGCCGCCGGGACCGCTGGCCCGGCTCGGCGAGGCCCGGCACCTCGGCCTGGTCCTGGCGCTGGTGCTGCTGGCGGCCGTCGGCCTGGTGACCCGGCCGGAGAACTTCGCCACCGCCTCGAACCTGGTCAGCATCCTGTCGCTGGCCGCCACCATCGGTGTGATCACCGTCGGCATGACGTTCGTGATCATTGGTGGCGGCATCGACCTCTCCGTCGGTGCGATCATGGCGCTGGCCTCGGTCTGGGCCACCACGCTGGCGACCCAGTCCTACGGCCCGTTCGTGATGATCGTGTGCGCGGTCCTGGTCGGCACCGGAGCGGGCCTGGTCAACGGCTTCCTGATCGCCTACGGGCGGATGGTGCCGTTCATCGCCACCCTGGCCATGCTGGTCGCCGCCCGCGGCCTGGCCCAGCGCATGTCGGACCGGAAGACCCAGCTGGTCCAGCAGGGCAACGAGGCGATCGTGGAGCTGTCCACGACCCGCGTGCTCGGCCTGCCGCTGCTGGTCTACGTCTTCGCGCTGGTGGTGGCGGCGGGCTGGGTCGTGCTCAACCGAACGACCTTCGGCCGGCGCACCTACGCGGTCGGCGGCAACCCCGAGGCCGCCCGGCTGGCCGGCATCGACGTGCGGCGGCACACCCTGATGCTCTACGCGCTGTCCGGCCTGTGCTGCGGCATCGCCGCCGTCCTCATCATGGCCAGGACCACCACCGGCTCCTCCACCCACGGGGACCTGTACGAGCTGGACGCGATCGCCGCCGTCATCATCGGCGGCACGCTCCTCACCGGCGGACGCGGCTCGATCATCGGCTCGATCCTCGGCTTGCTGATCTTCACGCTGATCACCAACCTCTTCATCCTCAACGGGCTCAACACCAGCGACCAGCTGATCGCCAAGGGCCTGATCATCATCGTGGCCGTGCTGCTCCAGCGGCGCAGCCTCGAATCCCGGACCTGAGACCCGCGCCCCGCGGACCGGTCAGGGGCCCGCGGGGCGCGTCAAGGAACTCGAAGGAGAACGGCCATGTCCAACAACCCACTCGCCCGCCGGGGGTTCCTCGTCGGCGGAGCGGTCATCGGCGCGGGAGCGCTGGTCACCGCCTGCACGAGCAACGAGCCCGCCGCCCAGCCCGGTCCCGCCGGCTCCCAGCCCGCGGGCGCCCCCGCCCCCGGCACCGACAACGACAAGCCGGGTGAGAAGGTCGTCATCGGCTTCTCGGCACCGGCGGCCGACCACGGCTGGATCGCCGCGATCGCCAAGAACGCCGAGGCGGCGGCCAAGCAGTACGGCGACGTGGAGTTCAAGCCGGTCGAGCCGACCAACGACATCAACGCGCAGATCTCGGCGGTCGAGTCGCTGATCGCGGCCAAGGTCTCCGCGCTGGTGATCCTGCCCAACGACGGCCAGCAGCTCAACCAGATCGCCCGCCGGGCCAGCGACGCCGGCATCCCGGTGATCAATCTGGACCGGATCTTCCCCGACAAGCTCTCGTACCGGACCTGGATCGGCGGGGACAACTACGGCATGGGCGTGGCCGCGGGGCACTACATCGGCAAGAAGCTCAAGGACAAGGGCGTCGCGAACCCGGTGATCGTGGAGATCCAGGGCATCGCGACGCTCCCGCTCACCCAGGACCGGAGCAAGGGCTTCGCCGACGCGCTCAAGTCGTACGGCTTCAGCGTGACAGCCCAGCAGGACGCCCAGTTCACCGTGGAGTCCGGCACCGAGGTGGCCGGCAACCTGCTCCAGGCGCACAAGAAGATCGACGCGCTGTGGAACCACGACGACGACCAGGGCATCGGCGTGCTGGCCGCGATCAAGGAGGCCGGCCGGAACGAGTTCTTCATGGTCGGCGGCGCCGGCTCGGCCAACGCGATGCGCGACATCCAGGCCGGCTCCGGCGTGCTGGAGGCCACCGTGACCTACAGCCCGACGATGGCCTCCTCGGCCGTCAAGCTCGCCCGGCTCATCGCCCAGGGCAAGGGCATGAGCGACCTGGTGGAGAACCAGGTGCCGCAGTCGATCACGCTGGCCTCGGAGACCGTCACCAAGGACAACGTCGCCGAGTACCTTCCGCTGGGGTTCGAGTCGTGAAGCAGTCCATCGGGGTGGGCATGGTCGGGCACGCGTTCATGGGGCGCGTGCACTCCCAGGCCTGGCGGAGCGTCTCCGCGTTCTTCGACCTTCCGGTCACGGTGTCGATGGCGGCGCTCTGCGGCCGTTCACCGGAGCGTACGGCGGCCGCCGCGGCACGGCTCGGCTGGGTCTCGGCCGAGACGGACTGGCGGCGGCTCATCGAGCGGGACGACGTCCAGCTCGTGGACGTCTGCACGCCGGGTGACTCGCACGCCGAGATCGCGATCGCCGCGCTGGCCGCCGGCAAGCACGTGCTGTGCGAGAAGCCGCTGGCCAACACCGTCGCCGAGGCCGAGGCGATGGCCGAGGCGGCCCGCGAGGCGGCGGCGCGGGGGGTGCGGGCCATGGTCGCCTTCAACTACCGCCGTGTCCCGGCCGTCGCCTTCGCCCGCCGCCTGGTGGCCGACGGCCGCCTGGGCGAGCTGCGCCACGTGCGGGCGCAGTACCTGCAGGACTGGATCGTGGACCCGGAGTTCCCGCTGGTCTGGCGGCTGCGGAAGGACCGGGCGGGGTCGGGCGCGCTCGGCGACATCGGGGCGCACATCATCGACACCGCCCAGTTCGTCACCGGCCAGCACCTGACGGGCGTCTCGGCGCTCACCGAGACCTTCGTCAAGGAACGCCCCACCGAGGAGGGGACGGACGGTCCCGGCGGGCTGGCGGGCGGGAGCCGTACCGGGGAGCGGGGGATGGTCGACGTCGACGACGCCGCGCTGTTCATCGGGAGGTTCGACGGAGGGGCGCTGGCCTCGTTCGAGGCGACCCGGTTCGCCTCGGGGCGCAAGAACGCGCTCCGGATCGAGGTCAACGGCTCGAAGGGAAGCCTGGCCTTCGACTTCGAGGCGATGAACGAGCTGTGGTTCCACGACCACACGCTGCCGGAGACCGAGGGGGGCTTCCGGCGGATCGTCGTCACCGAGCCCGGCCATCCGTACGCGGGGGCCTGGTGGCCGCCGGGGCACGGACTGGGCTACGAGCACACCTTCACCCACGAGGTGAAGGACTTCCTTGAGGCGGTCGCCGCCGGGACCGACCCCTCGCCGTCCTTCGAGGACGGCCTGAGGGTGCAGCGGGTCCTGGCGGCGGTGGAGGCGAGCGCGGCCGACGAGAGCCGCTGGACGGTGGTGCAGAGATGAGCAGGCCGATCACGCTGTTCACGGGCCAGTGGGCCGACCTCCCGTTCGAGGAGGTCTGCCGGCTGGCCGCGGAGTGGGGCTACGACGGGCTGGAGATCGCCTGCTGGGGCGACCACTTCGAGGTGGACAGGGCCCTGGCCGACGATTCCTACGTCGCGCGGAAGCTGGAGACGCTCGCCAAGCACGACCTGAAGGTGTGGGCGATCTCCAACCACCTCGTCGGGCAGGCGGTCTGCGACCACCCGATCGACGAGCGGCACCGCGCGATCCTGCCCGCGCGGATCTGGGGCTCCGGAGACCCGGAGGAGGTACGGCGGGCGGCGGCCGAGGAGATGAAGGACACCGCCAGGGCCGCGGCGAAGCTGGGCGTGGACACGGTCGTGGGCTTCACCGGGTCGCCGATCTGGCACACGGTCGCGATGTTCCCGCCGGTCCCGGCCTCGATGGTCGAGGCGGGCTACGCCGAGTTCGCCGACCGGTGGAACCCGATCCTCGACGTGTTCGACGAGGCCGGGGTGAGGTTCGCGCACGAGGTCCACCCGAGCGAGATCGCCTACGACTACCACACGACGGTCCGCACGCTGGAGGCGATCGGGCGCAGGGAGGCGTTCGGGCTGAACTGGGATCCGTCCCACATGGTCTGGCAGGACCTGGACCCGGTCGGGTTCATCCTGGACTTCGCCGACCGGATCTACCACGTGGACTGCAAGGACGCCAAGGTCAGGTGCGGTGACGGGCGGCGGGGACGGCTCTCCTCCCACCTGCCCTGGGCGGACATGCGGCGCGGCTGGGACTTCGTCTCGACCGGCCACGGCGACGTGCCGTGGGAGGACTGCTTCCGGGCGCTGAACTCCATCGGCTACGACGGGCCGATCTCCATCGAGTGGGAGGACGCGGGGATGGACCGTCTCGACGGCGCGCCCGAGGCGCTCGGGTTCGTCAGGAGGCTGAACGCCATCACGCCTCCGGCGGCCGCCTTCGACGCCGCGTTCGGCGGGGAGTGACGGCCGCCGACCCCGCGGCGCGCGGTGGCGACGGGCCCGAGCAGAGGACCCGTCAGGGATTCGGTCAGGGGTTCGGTCAGAGGCGCTGCCACAGGGCCGGGACGTTCGGGGGCTCCCAGCCCGCCTGGGCCGTGTGCGCCTGGAGACACCGGTAGGTCGCGCCGCCGTAGGTGACCTGGGCGCCGGCCGCGTAGGGGGTCCCGGCCTGCCAGGTGCCGCCTCCGCCGGTGGGGGTCGCCGTCGGCGTCGGAGTCGGCGAGCCCGTGCCGGCGACGTTGAGCACGAAGTCGAACGTCGCCTCCCGCCCCGACCCGACCGTGCGCACGTTCATGAGCAGCGACGGGTCGTAGATCGTGTCGGTGTTGTTGCGCGGCTCGCCGGGGAAGTAGAGCTGCGTGGTCAGGATCTGCGGCCGGCCGGGGGCCTGCAGTTTGACGTGGATGTGCCGGGTCCGGCCCGGGTAGAGGCCCGGGACGACGGTCGTCAGCCGGTAGGCGCCGTTGGCGTCGGTGTAGAGGTGGCCGCGCAGGGTGTAGCGGACGTTGTCGTAGGCGCCCATCGTGTCGGCCTGCCAGAAGTCCAGCAGCACCCGGCTGAGGGGCTGGCAGGCGCGGTTGAAGACATGGCCGCTGAGGACCAGGCGCGTGCCGGAGACCCCGGCGGTGAGATCGTCGCGCTCGGGCGAGTTGGGCTTGAAGTACGGCCCTTCCGTCTGGGCGACGGTCGTCCTGCCGGGGGTGCAGGCCAGCGGCTCGTCCACCGCCGGAGCGGCGCCCGTGGCGGCTCCCGCCGTGGCGACGGTGGCGCCGACCACGGCGGGGACGGCCAGGGCGCCCACCCCGACCGCGGTGATGAACTGCTTACGGCTGAGGCCGGGCTCCTCGCCGGATACGTGAGGGTTCTCGGGCATGGATGCTCTCCTTCGGACAGCGGCGGTCGACCGCGCTGGGGGGCGGCGCGGTCCGTCCCGTCCTGACGTGTATATCCACCGGTCCGTCCGGAGACTTGGCTGCCAGCGCCAGGTTGTTGGCGGGCGGTGCCAGGCCGCCCGCCCATGCGGCGGTACGGCGCCGGCGCCGGCGTCAGGCCAGCGCCAGGGCCGGGCATAACACCGTGCTGGAGATGCGGATGAGATTTCCGCCGGGCCGAGGCGGGGGGAGAGGCTTGGGCCGTCACCGCGACGAGGAGACGGTCATGCCCACGTTCGTCAGCACGGCCGGCCACCCGGTCCGGGACCAGGCCGCGTTCTGGCAGCACCTCGTGTCCGAGGCGTTCGGCCCGCTGGAGCTGCGGACCGAGGCCCGCGAGGGGTTCGCCGGCCGGATCGTCGGCCGTACGCTCGGCCCGGTCCAGGTGAGCGAGGTGCGCGCCCCCGCCCACGTGGTCAGCCGCGCCGCCCGGCACGTCCTGCGCGACGGGCGGGAGCACTACAAGCTCTCCCTGGTGCTGCGCGGCTCGGGTGTGGTGGAGCAGGCGGGCAGGCACGTCGAGGTCGGCTCGGGGGACCTCGTCCTGTACGACCTGGCCCGCCCGATCCGGTTCGCGCTGCGTGAGCACCACCTGCTGGCGCTCACGATCCCCCGGTCGGTGATCCCGCTGCCCCCCGCCCACGTGGCGACCTTGGCGGGCACGGTCCTGGGCAGCCGCTCGGGTCCCGGGCGGCTGGCCGTCTCGTTCCTGACCGCGCTGGCCGCCGACGGCGACGCCGCGGAGGGACCGCACGGCCCGCACGTCGGCGAGGCCCTGGTCAGTGTGGTGACCGGGGCGATGCGCGAGCGGCTGGACGGCGTGCTCCCGGCCGCGGGCGCCCACGCAGAGCTGCTGGAGCGGATCGGGGACTGGATCGAGCGGAACCTGCACCGTCCCGACCTGTCCCCGGCGGTGATCGCCCAGGCCCACCACGTCTCGGTGCGCCAGCTTCACCGGATCTTCCAGGCGGCGGGCACCACGGTCGCCGCCCACGTGCGGGCCCGCCGCCTGGACCGCTGCCGCCGCGAGCTGTCGGCCGTGGACCGCGGCGAGCGGGTGAACGCGATCGCCGCCCGCTGGGGCTTCCACGACCCGGCCTCCTTCAGCCGCGCCTTCCGCCGGGCCTACGGGGTCGCGCCGCGGGACTACCGCGGCTGACGGAGGGGCCGCCGGGGCGAAGAGGGGCGGGGGAGGAGCCGACGGGGATTCCTGCGGCCGGTCGATCGTGCGGGTGGGGTGCGGCGGCCGGGCGAACACGGTCCGCGGCGTCCGGGTGATCCGGATGCCGCGGGCCGTACCGCCCCGCCCGTACCGTTACGGGCCGTACCGTTGCGGGCGGGGCGGCACCGCCCCGTCAGTCCAGGACGACGACCTGGCGCAGGACCTCGCCGCCGCGCAGCGCCGCCACGGCGTCGTTGAGGTCGGTGAGCCTGATCCGGGCACTGATCATGCTCTCCAGGTCGAGCTTGCCGGCCTTGTAGAGCCCGGCGAAGAACGGGAAGTCGCGGCGGACGTCCGACCCGCCGTACAGCGAGCTGAGGATGTTCTTGCCCTCGAACAGCAGGTTGAAGGCGGTCAGCGGGACGGTGTCGTCCATCGCGCCAGCGCCGACGACGACCACGTCGCCGCCGCGCCGCGTCGCCTGCCAGGCGGTCATGATGGCGGCGGACTTGCCGACCGCCTCGAAGCCGTAGTCGAAGCCCTGGCCGCCGGTCAGCGTGCCGAGCGCGTCCATGAGCTGGTCGGGTGTGATCGCGTGGGTGGCGCCCACCTTCTTGGCCAGCTCGTGCTTGGACTCCAGCGGGTCGATCGCGCAGATCGTGGTCGCTCCGGAGATCCGGGCGCCCTGGATGATCGACAGGCCGATGCCGCCGCAGCCGACCACGGCCACGGTCGAGCCCGCCCGTACCTTGGCGGTGTTGAGAGCCGCGCCGACGCCGGTGGTGACGCCGCAGCCGATCAGCGCGGCCACCTCGAACGGGACCTCCGGGTCGACCTTGATCGCACCTTGCCAAGGCACGACGATCTCCTCGGACCAGGTGCCGCACCCGGCCATGCCGAACGCCGGGGTGTCGCCGCCGTAGCGGAAGCGGGCGTTGACGAAGCTGTCCATGACGTAGGTCATGCACAGGAACGGCTGGTTGACCAGGCAGTTGGGGCAGGTGCCGCAGGCGGGGGTCCAGTTGACGATGACGTGGTCGCCGGGCTGGACCGTGGTCACGTGGTCACCGACCTCGACGACCTCTCCCGCGCCCTCGTGGCCGGGGACGACCGGCAGCGGCATGGGCAGCACGCCGCTGATCACCGACAGGTCGGAGTGGCAGACGCCGGTCGCCCTGACCTTGATCCGGACGTCCGCGGGGCCCATCGGGGCAAGGGTGAAGTCGTCGCGGATATCGAGTTTGTCGTCGCCGGCGGCATGTAGAAGCGCACCACGCATGGGGTCCCTCCTAGTTCTCCTCAAGGGAGAGAGCGGCTTTGGGGCAGGACCGCACGGCGTGCCGCACGCGGTCCATCATCTCCGGCGGCGGCTCAGGCAGCAGCAGGTGCAGCTGGTCGTCGTCGTCGAGCTCGAAGACCTCCGGGGCGAGTCCCATGCAGACGGCGTTGGCCTCGCAGACCAGATAGTCGACTTTGACCTTCATGTGAGCCTCCTCAACCGAGCTAGACCTGAGTGGCGAGCTTACGGTGGTCCCAGGAGATCACCCGGGTGGGCTCCACCACAAAGGCGACGCGCTTGCGGCCGGTGTAGGTGACGTACTCGGTCAGAAGCTCCTCGGCCTCCGGCATCCCCGCCATGCGCCTGGCCACGTTCATGCCGACGTCGAGGATGCCCGCGGAGTCGTCGATCCTGCGGGCGACGCCGTACACCAGGACGCCCCGCAGGTCGGAGTACTCCTCTCCGGCCTCGATCAGGCAGCTCACCCGGGCGTCCCGCTCGATGTTGCGCGTCTTCTGGGCCTTGCCGTAGGTCCAGAACGAGATCTTCCCGCCGGTCAGGCCGTAGAACATGGTCACCATGTGCGGTGTGCCGTCCGGGTTGATCGTGCCGAGCTGGAGCTTGCGTGACTCGGCGATGAAGGCGGTGATCTCGTCGTCGGACATCACGATGCGGGCGCGCTGGTTCACGGTGCAAAGTAGAACACGTTCCACCGTGCCGGGCAAGGGCCGTACGGAATGTTGTTCGGCCTGGGTAGGCTGCTCCGATGAGCAACGCCACCCCGCCCTCGATGCCCCCCGATCTGCTGGGCGCGGCCCAGCGCGCCAAGGGGTTCATGCCTCATCCCGAGGGTCTCGCCCTGTTCGAGACCGCGGTCGCGTACGGCCCGCTCGGGCCGATCTGCGAGATCGGCACCTACTGCGGCAAGTCGGCCGTCTACCTCGGCGCGGGCGCCCGCCAGGCGGGCTCGGTCGTCGTCACCGTCGACCACCACCGGGGCTCGGAGGAGATCCAGCCAGGCTGGGCGCATCACGACCCCACCCTGGTCGACCCGCGCTTCGGCAAGATGGACTCACTGCCCACCTTCCGCACCACGATCGCCTCCGCCGGCCTGGAGGAGGAGGTCATCGCGATCGTCGGCAGGTCCGAGCAGGTCGCGCGGCTCTGGAACACCCCGCTGGCGATGCTGTTCATCGACGGCGGCCACTCCGAGGAGCCGGTGACCGAGGACTACGAGGGCTGGGCGCCGCACGTCATGATCGGCGGCGCGCTGGTCTTCCACGACGTCTACCCCGACCCGGCCGACGGCGGGCAGGCGCCGTACCGCGTCTACCAGCGGGTCCTCGCCTCCGGGGCGTTCAAGGAGGTCAGGCGGGAGGGCTCGCTGCGGGTGCTGGAGCGGACCGGCCCCGGCATCGGCTGAACCGGTCCCGCACCGGATCGGTCCGGGCACGGGCCGGACCGCCCTCAGGAGAGGCGCCCGCGGCGGGTCCAGGCCTTGCGGACCCCGGCGCGCCAGGCCTGATAGTGCTCGCTGCTGTAGGCGTTGTGGCCGAGCGCGATGAGCGCGGTGTCGGTCCAGCCGGCGGCCTCGTCCACCTCCGCCCCGCACAGCACGGGTGCGGCGTCGATGGTGTGCCCGGGGACGACTCCGGAGATCAGCCGGGCGGCGCAGCCGAAGGCACCGCCCTGGGCGAGGTGCGCGCGGAACCCGCCGCCGGCCGCGGCCTCCTCCAGCCGCTCCAGCGCGGCAGGGGTCGCACCCCCGGCGTACACGGCGGCCTGGCCGACGCCGCTCCACAGGTCGGGGTGGCGTCCCGCGGGGAACTCGGCGATGCGCAGGACGACGTCGTCCACCCCCGCGCACTCGTGGAACCAGAGCATCCGGCCCAGCCCCTGGTCGAAGACGGCCCTGCGGGTCCGGTCCATCAGCCCGGCGGTGCGCTGCCGCCCGACGGTCCGGTCGGCGGCGGCGAAGCCCTGGTGGAAGCCGAAGCCGTCGAAGGCCAGCCAGCGCAGCAGCGGATGGACCGCGCGGATGCCCCACATCGGCCGGAGCCGGAGACGGGCGTAGGCGCGGCCGGCGCCGATGTGGACCATGTGCGGGTAGCGCATGCCCTGCCCGCTGAGCAGCTCCCGGAGCCGCCGCCCGCCGGTCATCGTGAGCACGTCCAGCGTCGCGCAGGCCATGCCCGCGCCCTCGTAGGCGAACCCGCGCAGTTCCTCGGCGAGGTCGTCGATCCGCCCGATCTCGCCTGCGAGGGTCGCGTTGAAGCCGGTCAGGAAGGAGCGGCAGCCCGCCTCCAGGCGGTCGCGGGCCGTGCCCAGGCGGAACCGGAGGCTGCCGAAGTCGGCCCGGCCGGGGTCCTGCCAGAGGAGGCCGCGCGGGCCGCCCGGACGGAGCGGTCCGGGCGCGTCCGGTTCGGGCGCGTCCGGCACGGCGCACCCGGGTGTGACCGGCACGACGCATTCGGGCGCGACCGGTGCGGCCGGCTCGGGGACGGCCGCCACGACCGGCTCGGGGGCGACGGCCTCGGCGACCTCGTCGGCCTCGTCGCGCTGAGCCACTGCTCCGGTGCCCTCCGCGTTGCTCACGGGTCCCGACCGTAGCCACGGGGGGCCGGGCCCTCAAACACCTCGGGCCGTGGATCGGGCAAAGAGCCGGGAAAGGAATCGGGCGCGGGGACGGGGAGGGGCGTCAGCGGGAGTGGGCGTGGCTGCAGCCGCAGGCGGCCGTGGGGCGGCCCGCCGGGTACGTGCCCGCGTCGCGGAAGACGCCCGCGCCCGGGGTGCGGCCGGACAGCGCGTCGGCGGCGAGCACGACGGCGGCCGCCGTGTAGGCCGAGCGCTCGTGCGGGAACCACTTCTCGTTCACGAACTGCCAGCCGGTCCAGTAGGAGCCGTCCTCGTGCCGCAGGTGCTGCATGTCGGCGAAGAGTTTCAGCGCCCGCTCCCGCTCGCCCAGGGCGTCCAGGGCCAGCACCAGCTCGCACGACTCCGCCCCGGTCACCCAGGGCTGGTCGGAGACGCAGCGGATGCCCAGGCCCGGCTCGACGAAGGTCTCCCACTCCTCGGCCAGCCGGGCGTGGGCCGCCGGGCCGCGCAGCGCGCCGCCGAGGATCGGGTAGTACCAGTCCATCGAGAAGCGGCTCTTGTCGGCGAACGCCTCGGGGTGGGCGGCCAGCACGTGGCCGAGCTGGTCGGCGGCGAGCTCCCAGTCGGGCTGCGGGTCGCCCAGGTGCTCACCGAGCAGCACGCCGCAGCGCAGGCCCTGGTAGATCGAGGAGCACCCGGTCAGCAGGGCGTACGGCGCCGCCCGGCCGTCGGCCGCGCGCTCCCAGACGATCTCGCCCCGGGTGGTCTGCAGCCCGACCACGAAGTCCAGCGCGGACCGGACGACCGGCCACATCTCCCGGGCGAACCCCTCGTCCCCGGTGACCAGCAGCTCGTGCCAGACGCCCACCGCGACGTAGGCGGCGTGGTTGGACTCCCCGCCCTTCTCGACCGCCTGGCCGCCGACCAGCTTCATCGGCCAGGACCCGTCGGCCCGCTGGGTGCGCGCCAGCCAGGTGTAGCCCCGGCGGACCGGCTCGGTCAGCCCGGCCACGCTCATCGCCATCAGGCACTCGACGTGGTTCCAGGCGTCGACGTGGCCCTCCGGCCACGGGACGCCGCCGTCGGCCTCCTGCACGGCCGCGATGCTCCGGGCGGTCTCGACGACCCGATCCCATTCGAGCGGCAGACTCACGTGACCTCCCCTGCCGGCCGTGTCGGTCCGCTCACTCACGAGGGCTTCCGGACGTAGAGCACCACGCTCTTGCCGATGAGCGGGTTGAGCACGGCCTCGGCGATGCGGGTGGCGGCCGGGCGCTTCATGATGTCCCAGACCAGGATCTCGTGGTACGCCTTGGCCAGCGGGTGGTCGTCGTTGTTGACGCCGACCGCGCACTTGATCCACCAGTACGGCGCGTGCAGGCCGTGGGCGTGGTGGTGCGGGCCGATGGCGAAGCCGGTCGACTTCAGCTTCGCGCTGAGCTCGGCGAGCGTGTAGATCCGCACGTGCCCGCCGGGGGCGGTGTGGTAGTCCTCGTCCAGCGCCCAGCAGATCCGCTCGGGCAGGAAGCTCGGCACCGTGATCGCGGCCTGGCCGCCCGGCTTGAGCACCCGGAAGATCTCCCGCATCGCCGCCATGTCGTCGGGGATGTGCTCCAGCACCTCGGCGGCGATCACGCGGTCGAAGCTGGCGTCCTCGAACGGCATGTCCAGCGCGTCGCCGGTCACGGTCTCGGCCGTGGCGCCCTCGGGCACCTCGCCGGCCTTGTCCATGGCGGTGAACATGCTCGCCACGCCTTCCAGCTCGGCCGCGTCCATGTCGAAGGCGACCACGTCGGCACCGCGGCGCAGCACCTCGAACGCGTGCCGCCCACCGCCGCAGCCCAGGTCGAGTACTCGGGTGCCGGGCCCGACGGGCAACCGGCCGAAGTCGACGGTCAGCACTTGCCGCTCCTTGCAGGGGTTGATGGTTACTTCGCGCGCCGGGCCTGGATGGCCTCGCGGTAGGCCTCCACGGTCCGCTGGGCGACGACGTTCCAGGTGAAGCGCTCCATGACCCGGTCGTAGCCCTTCTTGCCGACCGCGGCCCGCTCCTCGGGGGAGTCGTGCAGGCGGCGCAGTACGGAGGCCAGCTCCTCCGGATCACCCGGGGCGACCTGGATGGCCGCGTCGCCGACCACCTCGGGCAGCGCCCCGGTCCGCGAGGCGACCAGCGGGGTGCCGCAGGCCATGTGCTCGACGGCCGGGAGCGAGAACCCCTCGTAGAGCGAGGGAACGACCGATATCTCCGAGGTGGCGATCAGCTCGCCCAGCTCGTCGTCGGAGATGCCGTGCACGAACCGGACCCGGTCGGCCAGGGAGAGCTCGGCGACCAGCTTCTCGGTCGGGCCGCCGGAGGTCGGCTTGCTGACCACGGTCAGGTTCACGTCGCGCTCGGTGGCGAGCTTGGCGACCGCGCGCAGCAGCGTCGCGACCCCCTTCATCGGGGAGTCGGCGCTGGCCACCGCGACGATCGAGCCGGGCCGCTTGGGCAGTTCCGGGCGCGGGTGGAAGTAGCGGGTGTCCACGCCCAGCGGGATGAGCCGCATGTTGGCCTGGGGGACGTTGAAGTCGCGGTGGATGTCGGCGAGGGACGACTCGCTGACGGTCAGGATCGGGTTCAGCCTCGGGGCGACCTTGGCCTGCATCCGCACGAAGCCGTACCACCGCCGCAGCGAGAGCTGCTTGCGCAGCGGCGCGGCCTTGAGCTCGATCCGCCGGTCCACGCTGATCGGGTGGTGGATGGTGCCGACCACCGGGAACAGCTTCTGGATGCCGAGCAGGCCGTACCCGAGGGTCTGGTTGTCCTGGACCACGTCGAAGTCGCCGACGCGCTTGGCCAGCTCGCGGCGGGCCCGCAGGGTGAAGGTCAGCGGCTCGGGGAAGCCGGCGGTCCACATGGTCGCGACTTCCAGCACGTCGATCCAGTCGCGGAACTCGCGCGGGTGAGGGGTGCGGAAGGGGTCCTCGTCGCGGTAGAGGTCGAGGCTGGGAACCTTGGTGAGGACGACGCCCTCGTCCAGCTCGGGGTACGGCTGGCCGGAGAAGACCTCGACGTGGTGCCCGAGGGCGACCAGCTCACGGCTGAGGTGGCGCAGGTAGACACCCTGGCCACCGCAGGTCGGCTTGCTGCGGTAGGACAGCAGCGCGATCCGCAGCGAGTCCGCATCTGGCACGGCAACCCCTTCCTCATCCTGTCCGGCGAGGACAGGTACCGTGAAAGATGACCTTAGACCTCGGACCCTACCATTCGGTAGTTCTCTCCTCCTTAATGTGGAATTGTGCTCAACGCCACCTTCACAGGGTGCGAACTGCGGCGTTAGCCTGACCGGACCGGGATCGGTGGAACGTGTTCTAGTTGTGTCGCGGCCGATGACGTGCTCGCATCAGGGCAGAGCGGTACATTCGCCAGTCACACGGCACACTGTTCGGGCGACGACATCCGGGCGACAGCCCCGCCCGACGAGCGAGGAGGACGCGTTGGCCAGGCGCGCGCTGATCACCGGTATCACCGGGCAGGACGGTTCCTATCTGGCCGAGTGCCTGCTGGAGCTGGGCTACGAGGTCTGGGGTCTCGTCCGGGGGCAGGCCAACCCGCGCGTCTCCCGGGTGCGGAAGCTCCTGCAGGACGTCCAGCTCGTCCGCGGCGACCTGCTCGACCAGGGCTCGCTGATCTCGGCCGTGGAGAAGGTCCAGCCGGACGAGGTCTACAACCTCGGCGCCATCTCGTTCGTGCCGATGTCGTGGGAGCAGGCGGAGCTCACCGCCGAGGTCACCGGCATGGGCGTGCTGCGCATGCTGGAGGCCATCCGCGTCTGCTCGGGCATCTCCTCCTCCAGGAGCGCCAACGGCTCCGGCCAGATCAGGTTCTACCAGGCGTCGTCCTCGGAGATGTTCGGCCAGGTCCGGGAGACCCCGCAGGCCGAGACCACCCCGTTCCACCCCCGCTCGCCGTACGGCGTGGCCAAGGCCTACGGCCACTTCCTGACCCAGAACTACCGCGAGTCCTACGGCATGTTCGCCGTCTCCGGCATCCTGTTCAACCACGAGTCCCCCCGCCGCGGCGCCGAGTTCGTCACCCGCAAGGTCTCCCTCGGCGTGGCCCGCATCAAGCTCGGCCTCGCCTCGGAGCTGCGCCTGGGCAACCTGGAGGCCCGCCGCGACTGGGGCTACGCGGGCGACTACGTCCGTGCGATGCATCTGATGCTCCAGACCGAGCGGCCCGAGGACTACGTGATCGGCACCGGCCGTACCCAGTCGGTGCGCGAGCTGGTCGAGGCGGCCTTCACCGCCGCCGGCCTCGACTGGGAGCGGTACGTGGTCTGCGACCAGGCCCTGCACCGCCCGGCCGAGGTCGACCTGCTGTGCGCCGACCCCAAGAAGGCCCGCGTCCAGCTCGGCTGGGAGCCCTCGGTCTCCTTCGAGGAGCTCGTCGCCATGATGGTCGAGGCCGACGTCAGGCTCCTGTCCGAGGGCGGCGACCCCGACCAGGACTCCTCCTGGCCCTGACCTCGGCCGGCGGGGCGGCGCGGTCCTAGAGGACCGCGCTCCCGAGGATCACGCACACGATGCACACCACGAGCGAGACCGCCGCCACCACGCCCCCCACGATGAGCGACACAACGAAGGTGCGTTCGAGGGCGAAGCCGAACGCCAGGATGGCGGGCACGAAAGCCAGGACGAACGGGGCAAGGGCGAGCAGGCCCACGTTGCCCACGACGCCCCGGGCTCCCGTGGGCACGACGCGGTCGCCCTCGGGGATGAGCGCGGCGGGGAAGACCTCGCCCGCCTCCGCCTCGGGCACGGTGGCGACGGTGATCGGGTCCCGCGCCGGGTCGTCGAAGACGAACCACGCCCGGCAGTCGTACTCCCCCTTGCCGACGCGCTCGCAGGAGAAGACATGGGCGGTCCCGGGCGTGCCCTTCCAGCCGAGCGCGACCTCCAGATCGGGACGGGTGGTCGAGATGACGGTCCAGGCCAGCAGCGAGAGCCCGGCCGTCGAGAAGAGCATCATCCCCATGGCGCCGAGGATCTCCTTGAAGGTGCGGCGCTGTTTGACTCCCCGGCGCGCCTCCTCCTTGCGGCGGGCCTCCTCCGCGAGGCGGGCCTGCTGCAGCCGGTAGTCCTTCCTGGACTGGCCCCGCTGCCGGGGGACGACGGGCACGGCCGGCTCGGAGGCCGGGGACCCGGCCGTCTCGGGAAGGGCGTCGCGGGAGGGCCGGCGGGCGCGCTTCTTCGCGGGCCGGGACCGCCCGCCGGCGGCGTGTGGCGCGTTGGACATGCCCCTGATCGTGGCCGAGGGCACTTGGGACTCACCTGCAACCCATTGGGAGCGGGGGGCTCCCGGCAGGGCTCTCAGCGTCCGCTCAGCACGGCTCAGCGTCTCCTCAGGGTGATCAGGGCACCGTGGTCCCCGGGATCCCCCACAGCCCCGATCCCGCACAGTCCCGGTCCCTCACGGGGCCCGCACGGAGGAGTCCGCCATGCTCGCCCACACCGCGCGTCCGGGACGCCCGGAAGAGATCCTCTCCACCCCGGCCCTCACCGCCGGACTGCGGCAGGTGGAGAGACGCCTGCGCCGGTTGAGCACCTCGTCCCGGCTGCCACTCGTCAACCGCGCGGCCGGGCGGATCACCGGCGCGGGAGGCAAGCGGCTGCGGCCCGCGCTGACCCTGGCGACCGCGCTCGCGCTGGGCGGGCGGATCGACCGCCGGACGGTGTCCGCCGCGGCGTGCGTGGAGCTCGTCCACACGGGGTCCCTGGTCCACGACGACCTGATGGACAACGCCGCCGAGCGGCGCGGGGTGCGGACCGTCAACGCCGAGCTGGGTGACGCCGGGGCGCTGCTCGTGGGTGACTTCATGCTGGCCAGGGCGGGACTCGCCGCGCTCTCCTCGGTCTCCAGGGCGGTGGCCGAGACGCTGGCCGCCGCCGTCGTCGAGCTGGCCGAGGGGCAGTTCCAGGAGACCGCCGCGCTCTTCGACGCCGGCCGTACCCCCGAGGACGCCCTGTGCTCGGTCCGCCGCAAGACCGCCTCGCTGTTCCGGGCGAGCTGCGTGGTCGCGCATCCGCAGGGACGGGCCATGGCGGAGTACGGCGAGCGGTTCGGCGTGATGTTCCAGATCCTCGACGACCTGCTCGACCTGGCCTCCACCGCCGAACTGCTCGGCAAGCCGGCGGGCAACGACCTGCGGCAGGGCGTCTACAGCTTCCCGCTGCTGACGGCGGTGGAGCGGGACTGCGCGGACCTGCGCCCGTTCCTGGGACGGAGGCTGACCGAGGACGAGATCGCGATCGTCCTCGCCCGGCTCCGGAACAGCTCCATGGTCGAGGACACGATCGAGCACTGCCGCGGCCTGGCCGCGGACGCCCTCGCCGTGCTGCCGGTCGTCGCCGACCCGGAGGCCGCCGCCGTCCTGTACGGCCTGCCGCCGGCCTACCTCGGCCGGGCCGAGTCGCTGCTCGTGCGGTGAGAGCGCCCTCTCAGGCGAGCGTGACCGGCAGCTCCTTGATGCCGTTGATGAAGTTGGAGCGCAGGCGGCGGGCCGGTCCGGCCTGGGCAAGGCCCGGCAGGCGCTCGGCCAGCACCTCCAGGAGCACCCGCAGCTCCAGCTTGGCCAGGTGGTTGCCGAGGCAGAAGTGCGCCCCGCCGCCGCCGAAGCCGATGTGCGGGTTGGGGTCGCGGCCGATGTCGAAGACGCCGGGCGCGTCGAAGACGTCCTCGTCGCGGTTGGCCGAGCTGTAGAAGACCACGATCTTGTCGCCCTCGGCCACCTCCTGCCCGCCGATCACCGTGTCGGCGGTCGCCGTACGGCGGAACAGGTTGACCGGGGAGGCCCAGCGGACGATCTCGTCGGCCGCGGTGCGGGCCAGGGAGGGGTCGGCCACCAGCCGGGCCCACTGGCCGGGGTGCTCGAAGAGGGCGAGCATGCCGCCGGAGGCCGCGTTCCGGGTGGTCTCGTTGCCCGCGACGACCAGCAGCAGCACGAACAGGTCGAACTCGTTCTCGTCGAGGGCCTCGCCGTTCTCGGCGGGCTGCAGGAGCTTGGTGATGATGTCGTCCCGGGGTTCGGCGCGCCGCCGGGCCGCCAGCTCGTTGGCGTAGGCGTAGACCTCCGCCGCCGCGGCCTGGCCCTCTTCGGGGGTGGTGGCGTAATCGGGGTCCTCGGCGCCGACCAGCCGGTTGGACCAGTCGAAGAGCTTGCCCCGGTCCTCGACGGGCGCACCGAGCAGTTCACAGATCACGTAGAGCGGCAGCGGGGCGGCGATGTCCCGGACGAAGTCGGCCGACCCCCGGCCCTTGGCCTCGTCCACCAGGTCATGGCAGATGTCGCGGATGTGCTGTTCGAGCTGCCCGATGGTCCGCGGGGTGAAGCCCCGGTTGACCAGGGAACGCCGCCGGGTGTGCTCGGGCGGGTCCTGGTTGAGCATCATCATCCGCTGGAGCTCGCGGTCCTCCTCGGACACCTCGTTGAACAGCGCCAGCCTGCGGCTGGAGGAGAACAGGTCGGAGCGGCGGGAGACGTGGACCACGTCGGCGTGCCTGGTCACCGCCCAGAACGCGGGACCCTGCGCGTCGCCGGGGTGCCGGTAGACCGGGGCGTTGGCCCGCAGCCAGGCGAGCTGCTCGTACGGGGGGCCGTGCTGGGCGTAGAAGTCCTGGTCGACGAGATCGATGTCCATGGGCCCTCCTGCGTGACGCATGTGTGCCGGGAGGCGCGGACCATGCGGGCGCGGCTCATCGCCAGGCACTTGATCAAGCGCTTGGTCGGATACGCTTCTGAAACGTGTTCTATTACGGGTGCGGGGCGGCGTCAAGAGGCGCGGTCCGGCGGAGGGCGGCGGGCGGCGGGCCGCTCTCGCGCCCCGTGTGCGGCCGGGGTGATTGTGCGGAAACAGGTAGGTCATGAGATCCGAGGTCCGATCTCTCGTTCCGATCGATAAGGACCTGCCCCGGGTGTCCCGTCCCATTCCCGTCGACGCGTTTGTGCTGCTCACCTCCGGTGCCCTCGGGTGGGCGAGGCGAGGCGGGCGGCTCGTCGAACCCTCCGGCGGCTCTTCTCTGCGGTAACAGATCGGATGTATCGATCTGTGAGGTCTTGACATGTGACTTCGGCCTCAGCGAGCATCGCGGCACAAGACATCCGATGTATGAGCGAAGGGTGCGGTGTGAAGCTGCTGCGAGTGGGGCCTGTCGGCCTGGAGCGCCCGGCGGTGATGGACGCGGCCGGCGACCTCCGTGAGATCCCGGAGGAGATCGACGGAGCCTTCTTCGCCTCCGGGGGGGTGGTGCGCGTCCAAGAGGCGCTGGAACGGGGAGAACTCCCTCTCCTGGACGCCGGGGGGCTGCGGATCGGCCCGCCGGTGGCCCGGCCCGGAAAGGTCGTTTGCATCGGCCTCAACTACCGCGACCACGCGGAGGAGACCGGTGCGGCGCCCCCTGCCGAGCCGGTCGTCTTCATGAAGGCCCCCAACACGGTCATCGGACCTTACGACGAGGTTCTCATCCCGCGTGGCAGCGTCAAGACCGACTGGGAGGTCGAGCTGGCCGTCGTCATCGGGGAGACGGCCCGCTACGTGGAGACGCGGGAGGAGGCGCTCACCCGGATCGCGGGCTACGCGATCTCCAACGACGTCTCCGAGCGCGAGTTCCAGCTGGAGCGCGGCGGCCAGTGGGACAAGGGCAAGTCCTGCGAGACCTTCAACCCGCTCGGTCCCTGGCTGGTCACGGCGGACGAGATCCCCGACCCGCAGGACCTGGGCCTGCGGCTGCGGGTGGACGGCGAGCCGCGCCAGAACGGCTCGACCAAGAACATGATCTTCGATGTGGCGGAGATCGTCCGCTACCTCAGTCACTTCATGGTCCTGGAGCCCGGCGACGTCATCAACACCGGCACCCCGGCCGGCGTCGCGCTCGGCTTGCCCGGCACGCCGTACCTGCGCGCGGGCCAGGTCATGGAGCTGGAGATCGACGGGCTCGGCCACCAGCGCCAGACGGCGGGGCAGGCATGAGCCGGCGGATCACGGAGATGGAGAGCCACGACATCCGGTTCCCGACCTCGCTGCAGCTCGACGGCTCCGACGCGATGAACCCGGACCCGGACTACTCGGCCGCCTACCTGGTGCTCCGGACCGGCGACGGCTTCGAGGGCCACGGCTTCGCCTTCACCATCGGCCGGGGCAACGAGGTGCAGGCCGCCGCCATCAAGGCGCTGGAGCCGTACGTCCTCGGCAAGGACGTCGAGGATCTCGGCGCGCTCTGGAAGGACATGGTCCACGACTCCCAGCTGCGCTGGCTCGGGCCGGAGAAGGGTGTCATGCACATGGCGATCTCCGCCGTGGTCAACGCGCTGTGGGACCTGAAGGCCAAGCGCGAGGGCAAGCCGCTCTGGCTGCTGCTGGGCGAGATGTCCCCCGAGGAGATCGTCGCGCTGGTGGACTTCCGTTACCTCACCGACGCGCTCACCCCCGCCGAGGCCCTGGCCATCCTGCGCGCCGCCGAGCCCGGCCGGGCCGAGCGGATCGCGTACCTCAAGGAGCACGGCTACCCGGCCTACACCACCTCGCCCGGCTGGCTCGGCTACGACGACGAGAAGCTGCGACGGCTGTGCAAGGAGGCGATGGCCGAGGGCTTCACCCAGATCAAGCTGAAGGTCGGCGCCGACCTGGACGACGACCTGCGGCGGATGCGCATCGCGCGGGAGACCTGCGGCGGCGACTTCCCGATCGCGATCGACGCCAACCAGCGTTGGGACGTGGACTCGGCCATCGCCTGGGTGAACGCCCTGGCGGAGTTCCGGCCGCACTGGGTGGAGGAACCGACCAGCCCCGACGACGTGCTCGGCCACGCCGCCATCGCCCGGGGCATCGCGCCGATCCCGGTCGCCACCGGCGAGCACGTGCAGAACCGGACGGTCTTCAAGCAGCTCCTGCAGGCCGAGGCGGTCTCCTACCTCCAGCTCGACGCGGCCCGGGTCGCCGGGGTGAACGAGAACGTCGCGATCCTGCTGCTCGCGGCCAAGTTCGGCGTCCCGGTCTGCCCGCACGCGGGCGGCGTGGGCCTGTGCGAGCTGGTGCAGCACCTGTCGATGTTCGACTACGTCGCGGTCAGCGCGTCGATGGAGAACCGGGTGATCGAGTACGTCGACCACCTCCACGAGCACTTCGTCGACCCGGTGGTCATCAGGAACGGCGCCTACGCGGCCCCCAGCAGGCCCGGCTTCGGCGCGCAGATGCACGCGGCCTCGATCGCCGACCACACCTACCCCGACGGCCCGGTATGGAGGTCCCTGAATGGCCGAGCCGGTACGGAGATCACTGAAGGGATCACTGGCGGGATCGCCGATGGGTGAGTTCGACGGCCTGCGCGCCCTGGTCACCGGGGGCGGCTCCGGGATCGGCCTGGCCACCGCCACCCTGCTCGCCGAGCGCGGCGCGACGGTCGCCTGCCTGGATCTGAAACCGCCGGGAGATCCGTTCCTCGCGGTCACCGCCGACGTCACCGACGAGGGCCGGGTCCGTACGGCGGTCGCCGAGGCCGCCGAACGCCTGGGCGGCCTGGACGTCCTGGTCAACAACGCCGGGATCGGCGCCGCCGGGACGGTCGAGGACAACCCCGACGAGGAGTGGCGGCGGGTCCTGGACGTCAATGTGCTCGGCACGGTCCGGGTCACCCGGGCGGCCCTGCCGTACCTGCGCAGGTCGGATCATGCCGCGATCGTCAACACCTGCTCGATCGCGGCCACCGCGGGACTGCCGCAGCGGGCGCTCTACAGCGCCTCCAAGGGCGCGGTCCAGTCGCTCACGCTCGCGATGGCCGCCGACCACGTGCGCGAGGGCATCAGAGTCAACTGCGTCAACCCGGGCACCGCCGACACCCCGTGGGTGCAGCGGCTGCTCGACGCGGCGGCGGATCCGGTCGCCGAGCGCGCGGCGCTGGAAGGTCGCCAGCCGATGGGCCGCCTGGTGAGCGCGGAGGAGGTCGCCGCCGCGATCGCCTACCTCGCGAGCCCGCTGGCGGCCTCCACCACCGGGACGGTCCTGGCCGTCGACGGGGGCATGCAGGGCCTCCGCCTCCGGCCGGGTTCGTGACCGGCATCCCCGCCGGACACGACAGCGGCCCGGCGTAAACACCCCCCACCCGGTTCGAATCGAGGCAACGAATGAAACTCGGAACTGCGACCGCCGGGGCGGCGCTGCTCGCGACCGCCCTCACCATCAGCGCGTGCGGCTCGGCGGAAGGCCCGACGAGGGGCGGCGGGACCGCGGGCAAGCCCGCGGCCGGTGGCGGCAAGGTCGCGATCGACTTCCCGCGGGCCGACTCCGACTTCTGGAACTCCTACACCAAGTACGTCCCCGAGATGGCCAAGGAGCTCGGCGTCGACCTGATGCCCCCGACCAACTCGCAGAACGACGTCGCCAAGCTGGTCGCCAACACCCAGGCCCTCGTCGGCCAGGGCGCCGAGGTCGTCGTCATGGCCCCCCAGGACACCGGCGCGATCGCCTCCACGCTCGCGAGCCTGGAGACCAAGAACATCCCGGTCGTCTCCGTCGACACCCGACCCGACAAGGGCAAGGTGTTCATGGTCGTGCGGGCCGACAACAAGGCCTACGGCACCAAGGCGTGCGAGTTCCTCGGTGAGAAGCTGGGCGGCAAGGGCAAGGTCGTCCAGCTCATGGGGGCGCTGTCCTCGATCAACGGCCGCGACCGGGCCGAGGCCTTCGGCTCCTGCATGAAGGAGAGGTTCCCCGGGATCACGGTCTTCGAGGAGCCGACGGAGTGGGAGGGCACCAAGGCCGCCTCGATGCTCCAGACCCGCCTGGAGCAGCACCCGGACATCAAGGGCGTCTACATGCACGCCGGCGGCGTCCACCTGGCCCCGACCCTGCAGGTGCTCAAGGCCAAGGGCCTGATCCTGCCGCCGGAAGACCCCAAGCACGTCTTCGTGATCTCCAACGACGGCATCCCGCAGGAGTTCGAGGCCATCCGCAAGGGAGAGATCGACGCCACCGTCTCCCAGCCCGCCGACCTGTACGCGAAGTACGCGCTCTTCTACGCCAAGGCCGCCGCCGAGGGCAAGACCTTCCAGCCCGGTCCGACCGACCACGACAGCACGATCATCCAGCTTCCGAACGGGCTGGAGGACCAGCTCCCCGCACCGCTGGTGACCAGGGAGAACGTGGACGACCCCAAGCTCTGGGGTAACCAGGTCAAGTGATGAAATCTCATGACAAAGCCTCGGTGACCGGGGGCATCCCGGCCGTCGAGGCGCGGAACATCGTCAAGCGCTTCGGGCCGACGACCGCGCTGAACGGTGCCGAGATCTCCGTCACCGAGGGCGAGACGCACGCGCTGGTCGGCAGGAACGGCGCGGGCAAGTCCACGCTGGTCTCCATCCTCACCGGGCTCCAGCGGCCCGACGGGGGAGAGGTCCGCTTCGCCGGCGAGCCCGCCCCGCCGCTCGCCGACCGGGACGCCTGGCGGCGGCGGGTCGCCTGCGTCTACCAGAAATCGACGATCATCCCCACCCTGACGGTCGCGGAGAACCTCTTCCTGAACCGCCAGACCGGGCGGGGCCCGATCCGCTGGCGCGCCCTGCGCGCCCGCGCCAGGGACCTGCTGGAGCAGTACGGCGTCGCGGTCGACGCCGACGTCATGGCCGGCGACCTCGGCGTCGAGCAGCGCCAGCTTCTGGAGATCGCCCGCGCCCTGTCGTTCGGCGCCCGCCTCATCATCCTCGACGAGCCCACCGCCCAGCTCGACGGCCCGGCCATCCAGCGGCTCTTCGAGCGGATGCGGGCCCTGTGCGAGCAGGGCGTGACGATGATGTTCATCTCGCACCACCTGGAGGAGGTCTACGAGATCTGCCAGAGCGTCTCGGTCTTCCGCGACGCCCGGCACATCGTCACCGCCCCGGTCGCCGACCTGCCGCACCAGGAGCTCGTCGACGCGATGACCGGTGAGGCCACCGCCGCCTACGACTACCGGTCCCGTACGGTGCCCGCCTCGGCCGCCGTGGTGCTGGCGGCCCGCGGACTGACCCTCGACGGCCGCTACCGGGGCGTCGACCTCGACGTCCGGGCCGGGGAGATCGTCGGGCTGGCCGGGTCCGGCAGCAGCGGCAAGGTCGGCCTGGCCGAGACGCTGGTCGGCCTGCGCAGGGCCGACGCGGGCACGGTGACGATCGACGGCGCCGAGGTCCGGCCGGGTGACGTCCCGGCCACGCTGGCGGCCGGCCTCGGCTTCGTCCCCCAGGACCGTCACCGCGAGGGCTTCGTCCCGCTGCTGTCGATCGCCGAGAACGCCACGATGCCGATCGCGGGCAGACTCGGCCGCTTCGGCGTGGTCTCCCCTGCGCGGCGGCGCGAGCACGGCGCCCGGATGATCGCCGAGCTGGACATCAAGACCGCCGGTCCCGACCAGCCGGTGGGGGACCTGTCCGGCGGCAACGCCCAGAAGGTCGTCCTGGCGCGGGCGCTCGCGGATGACCCGAAGGCGCTCGTGGTGATCAACCCGACCGCCGGAGTGGACGTGAAGGCCAAGCACGCGCTCCTCGGCGCCGTGGAGGACGCGGCCGGCCGGGGGGCCGGCGCCGTACTGGTCTCCGACGAGCTCGACGACCTGCGGATCTGCGATCGGGTCCTGGTCATGTTCCACGGCGAGGTCGTCAGAGACGTGCCGCGCGGCTGGACCGACACCGAGCTGGTGTCGGCCATGGAAGGTATCGACAACCGATGACACGTCAACTGCCGGGAGGTGCCCGGTGAGCACGCAGACCTCGCCGAAACTCGTCACGACCGCCGCGGTCCCCGCCGGACGCGGGCCGCGCCTGGGGCGCTTCCGGGACCTCACCCTGGTCCCGGTGATCGTCGTCCTGCTGGTCGCGGGCTCGTTCGTGGACCCGATCTTCCTCACGCCGGGCAACCTGACCAACGTGCTCCAGCAGCAGTCGGCGCTGGCCCTGGTGGTCCTCGCCGAGGCGCTGATCCTCATCGCGGGCAAGTTCGACCTGTCACTGGAGTCCACCGTCGGCATGGCGCCCGCCGTGGGAGTGATGCTGGTGATCCCGGCGGCGGCCGGAGGGTTCGGCCTGGAGCTCCCCGGCATCCTGGCGATCCCGCTCTGCCTGCTCGTCGGCGGCCTGGTCGGGGCGTTCAACGGCTTCCTGATCATGAGATTCCAGCTCTCGGCCTTCATCGTCACGCTGGCCATGATGATCGTCGTCCACGGCCTCCAGCTCGGCCTCACCCAGGGAAAGAGCCTGTTCGAACTGCCCGAGTCGTTTCTCTACCTCGGCAGCGCGACGTGGCTCGGCGTCCCGGCGGCCATCTGGATCACCGGCGCGCTCTTCGCCGCCGGGATCACCGCGCTCGGCTACTTCCGGGCCGGCCGCTCGCTCTACGCCATCGGCGGCAACGCCGACGCCGCCCGCGCGGCCGGCATCCGGGTCGAGCGGGTCGTCTGGACCGTCTTCGTCATCGGCGGCGTGATCGCCGCGCTCGCGGGCGTGCTGGAGACCGGCCGCCTGGGCGGGATCAGCGCCAACCAGGGCGTCGGCTGGATCTTCATGGCCTTCGCCGCGGCCGTCATCGGCGGCGTCAGCATGGACGGCGGCAAGGGCACGATCCTCGGCGCGCTCACCGGCGTCCTGGTCATCGGCCTGGTGGAGAACATCCTGACCCTCAAGGGCGTGCCCGGCGAGTGGAAGCAGCTCGTCTACGGCTCGATCATCCTCGTCGCCCTGATGATCAGCCGCCTCGCGGGCGGCAAGGCCCAGGACTGACGCGATGGACCTGACCCTGAGCCGGTACGGCTTCGGCAGCGCCCCGATCGGCAACCTGTTCACCGCGGTGGACGACGACACGGCGCAAGCGGCGGTGGACGCCGCCTACGACGCCGGGATCCGCCTGTTCGACACCGCGCCCCACTACGGGCTCGGCCTGGCGGAGCGGCGGCTCGGCGCCGCCCTCGCCTCCCGCCCCCGCGACTCCTACACGCTTTCCACCAAGGTCGGCCGGCTGCTCGTGCCCTCCGCGCCGGGCGGCCGGGCCCCCGCAGGCCGGGACGGCGAGGGCTTCGACGTCCCGGCCGACCTGCACCGGGTGCGGGACTACTCCCGCGACGGGGTACGGCGGTCGCTGGAGGAGAGCCTGGACCGGCTCGGCCTCGACGCGGTCGACATCGTACTGATCCACGACCCGGACGAGCACTGGGAGCAGGCCGTCTCCGAGGCCTACCCCGCCCTGGCCGAGCTGCGCGACCAGGGGGTCGTCAAAGCGATCGGAGCCGGGATGAACCAGTGGGAGATGCTCACCCGGTTCGTCCGCGAGACCGACCTGGACGTGGTCATGCTCGCCGGCCGCCACACGCTGCTCGACCAGTCGGGCACGCGCGGGCTGCTCCCGCTCTGCCGGGAGCGCGGCGTCTCCGTGCTCGCGGCGGGAGTGTTCAACAGCGGCCTGCTGGCCACCGACGAGCCCTCCGGGACCTACGACTACGCCCCCGCCCCGGGCTCCCTGCTGGCCCGCGCCCGTTCGATCGCCGCCGTCTGCGAGCGCCACGGTGTCACCCTGCCCCAGGCCGCCCTGTCCTTCCCGCTGCGCCATCCGGCCGTCGTCTCCGTGGTCGCCGGCGCCCGATCCGCCGCCGAGGTCGCCCGCAACGCCGCCCTGACCGCCCGTCCCGTCCCCGAAGCCCTCTGGGACGACCTGGCCACCGAGGGCCTGATCTCCTGATCGGCTGCGGTCCCGAAGCGCCGAGACCCGAAGCACCGCCGTCGGCCGTACGAGCCCGGCGGCTTCCCGCCCGGGACAGGAAGGGCGTTCGTCACCTCCGGCGCCGCCCGGCTCGCCGTCCCGGTGCGGGGTCCGACGCCCCTGAGGTCCGTCAGGCGAGGGCGTTGCGGAGCCACTCCTCCACGCCGGCGATGTGGACGGTGGCCCAGGCGCGGGCGACCTCCGGCTGACGGGCGGCGATGGCCTCGCAGATCGCGGCGTGCTGCTCGCGGGTCTTCTCCAGGGCGTTCTCCTGGGTGAGGCCCCGCCAGACGCGGGCTCTGGTGGTCGGGCCGGAGAGGCTCTCGATGAGCGAGCAGAGCACCGCGTTGCCCGAGCCCTCCGCGATGCGCTGGTGGAACTCCAGGTCGTTGGCGACGAGCTGCTCGACGCTCGGGTCGGCGGGCAGGGAGCCGAGGATCCTGCGCAGCTCGTCGACGCCGGACTCGCTCATCCGCTCGGCGGCCATCGCGGTGGCGGCCGGCTCCAGGATCCGCCGGACCTGGAAGAACTGCAACACGGTGTCGTCCTGGTGGAAGTCGACGACGAACGAGAGGGCGTCCAGCAGGAGCCGGGGCTCCAGACTGGTCACGTAGGTCCCGTCACCCTGGCGCACGTCCAGCACGTTGATCAGCGCCAGGGCGCGCACGGCCTCCCGCAGGGAGTTGCGCGAGAGCCCGAGCCGCTCGGCGAGGTCGGCCTCTTTCGGCAGCCTGCTGCCCGGCGCCAGCTCGCCCGAGAGGATCATCTGCTTGATCTTGTCGATAGCGGCGTCGGTGACCGCCACGCTTCACCATCCCCGGGGGTCGCTCAAAGATCCGATGTCTAGGAGTGTAGGGCGAACGTGACCGGTTCCGCTCCCGGCGTGCGCCGGATCACCCCGCGCACCTCCAGCGCCCGCAGGTGCGCCGCGGCCTCCCCGGCGGCCATCCCCCGCAGCATCGCCGGCAGCTCCTCCCAGGGCCGGTTCCAGGTCATCCGCCCGGCGGTCTCCCAGATGGTGAGCGGTCCGCCGGCCCCCTCCAGCAGGACGGCCAGGGCCTGGAGCTTCTCCTCGTGGTGGGCGAGGATCTCCATCGCCCGCGCCCCCGCGTCCGGGAAGGCCCACTCGTGGGCGGGCAGCGCCTCCAGGCCGCCGAGCCCGGCGACCTTCCGCAGCGAGGCCAGGAAGTCGCCGAGCGGGTCGACGTCGGCGCGGTCGTAGGGGTAGACGCCGACGTGCGGGGTGATCCCGGGCAGCACGTGGTCGCCGGTGAACAGGCGGTCGGCGTCGGCGAGGTGGAGGCAGACGTGGCCGGGGGTGTGGCCGGGGGTCCAGACCACCCGGAGCCGGCGTCCAGGCAGGTCGACGAGGTCCCCGTCGCGGAGCGTCAGGTCGGGCACGGCGGGCGGCCGGGGCCGGTGCGCGGCCGCCTCCTCGACCTCGACCGCGTCCGCCCCCGCGCGTTTGAGCATGTCGGCCTGGAAGTCGCGGTGCGCGCCGTCCTCGAACTCGTGCATGAGCCGGACCAGGGCCGCGTCCGCCTCGTGCATGGCGATCCACGCACCGGACTCCTCCCGGACCTGCCCGGCGAGCCCGGCGTGGTCGGGGTGGAAGTGGGTGACCACCACGCCCCGGACCTCGCGCACGTCCACGCCCGCCGCGCCCATCCCGTCCCGGAGCGCCAGCCAGGCGTCGGGGTGGTTCCAGCCCGCGTCGACGAGGACGGGACCGGCGGGCGACTCGATCAGGTAGACGAGCGTGTAGCCGAGCGGGTTGCCCGGGATCGGCACGGGCACGCTCCACACCCCGCCGCCGAGGTCGGTCGGGCGCTGCTCGCTGTACGGCCTGCGGCGGGTCTTCACCATGTTCTCCTGTTCCGGCGGCGCCTCCTGAGACTCTCTCAGAGGCGTTCGAGGATGGTGGCGGTGGCCAGGGCCCCGCCCGCGCACATCGACACCAGCGCGGTCGAGGAGTCGGAGCGCTCCAGCTCGTGCAGGGCGCTGGTGACCAGCCGGGCGCCGGTGGCCCCGACCGGGTGGCCGATCGCGATGGCCCCGCCGTTGACGTTGACCCGGTCCATGTCCGGCTGGTGCACCGACGCCCAGGAGAGGACGACTGAGGCGAAGGCCTCGTTCACCTCGAAGCGGTCGATGTCATCCACGGTCATCCCGGTGGCGGACAGCACCCGGGCCGTGGCGTCCACCGGACCGTCCAGGTGGTAGTACGGCTCGGCGCCGACGAGCGCCTGGGCGAGGATCCTGGCCCGGGGACGCAGGCCGTAGCGGGCGGCGGCCTCCTCGCTCATCAGCAGCACCGCCGCCGCGCCGTCGGAGATCTGCGAGGAGGTGCCCGCGGTGTGCAGGCCGCCCTCGCCCATCACCGGCCGGAGCGCGGCCAGCGTCTCGACCGTGGTCTCGCGCAGCCCCTGGTCCCGATCGACCGTGCGGCTCTCGCCGGTCGGCTCGCCGTCCTCGCCGAGGACCGGTGCGCTCACCTGGACGATCTCCCGGTCGTAGCGGCCGTCGGCCCACGCCTTGGCGGCCAGCCGCTGTGATCGGGCGCCGAACCAGTCGAGCCGCTCGCGGGTCAGCCCGCGCCGCTGCGCGATCCGCTCGGCGGCGGTGAACTGGTCGGGCAGGTCGATGGACCAGTCGTCGGGCCGGGGCCGGGCCGGGAGCACGTTGCTGCCGAGCGGTGCGCGGCTCATCACCTCGACTCCGCAGGCGACGCCGACCTCGATGACGCCTGACTGGATGAGGGAGGCCACCAGGTGCACGGCCTGCTGGGAGGAGCCGCACTGCGCGTCGACCGTGGTCACGCCCGTCTGGTACGGCAGGCCGGCGTAGAGCCAGGCGTACCGCCCGACGTGGCCGCCCTGCTCGCCGGCCTGGGTGACGCACCCGGCGACGACCTGGCCCACGGCCGCCGGGTCGATCCCGGCCCTGTCGATCAGGCCCTTCAGCGCGGCGGCGAGCACCGCCTGCGGCTTCAGCCCGGCGAGCAGGCCGTTGCGCCTGCCGATCGGGGTTCGCACGGCCTCGACGATCACTGCACCCATCCGAGATCCCCTCGTCCGGCGGCGCGGAGCCTTCCGCCGGGGTGCACCGTGTGCGGGTGCGCCCGTCGCGGTCGCTCCCGCCGCTCCAGAACATCGCTCCAGTCGCCTTCCGAATGCGACTGTAACGCGTTCTAATTTCGGGCGGAAGGCGCGGCTGTGAAATCGGCGAGCAGGCGGGCCGCCGCGATCTCGACGCGGCGCTGGATCTGCTCGTGGGTGCGGCGCCCGCGCAGCATCTCCAGCAGTTCGTGGACCCAGACGCTGGCGAGCGAGCCCGCGAGGGCGAACTGCTCGTCGGTGGCGGTCTCGGCGGTGAGCCCCTCTCCGGCGACGCGGAGCAGCAGGTCCGTCATGCGGTCGCCGAAGGGCGTCTCCACCTCGGCCATGATCAGCGAGCGGATGAGCGCGTCGGCCAGCTCCGGCTCGCGCATCAGGCCCCGGGTCGCGCGCATGAGGACGTCGACCGCGCGGCCGGAGGGCGTGCCGGCGCTGGGGGGCCGGCGCTCGATGCTGCTCTCGAGGAGGTCGATCTCCTCGCCGACGACGGCGACGACCAGGTCCATCTTCGAGGGGAAGTAGCGGTAGAGCGTGCCCAGCGCGACGCCTGCCCGTTCGGCGACGGTGCGCATCTGCATGGCCTCGACACCGCCGCGCGAGGCGAGGGCGGCCGCTGCCTGGACGATGCGCTTGCGTCGCTGGTGCTGGCTTCTGGTGCGGACGCCGGTGGACGCCGGTTCGGTGTGCACGCCGGGGGCCCCCTTGGTCGTGGACGTGCCGGCTGTGCTCGGGGCGGACGTGCCGGCGGGGCGCGGGATGGCCGTCGCCTCGATGGTCGCATGCGGAGTACGCATGAGAACACGTTATCTGATTCTTGGATAATTCTACTGGTTACCCGCCAGTCACAAAGGTAGGCCGGTTTCCATGGCATATGTCCTATAAGGGCATGTTGTGGATCGTTGCCGTGGATTGATGCTGGACAAATATTAGAATCTGTTCTACTTTCCGAGCGACTGGCCTGAGCATCCTTGCCGGGAGGTGCTGTGTCGCTGGAAACGCCCGTGGAGACGCTGGCGGAACTGCTGGAACGGCGTGCCGGGGACGACCGGCCCGGCCTGCTCTTCGAGGACCGTGTGTGGAGCTGGCGGGAGTACATCGCGGAGTGCCGGGCCCGCGCGGCCTGGATGGACACCCGGAGCGCCACGGCGCGGGCCGGGGGCGGCACGGGGGAGGCCGCGGACGGGAGCGTCACCGGGGGTGCCACCGGCGAGACGGGTCACGGCGCCCCTGAGTCCGGCGCCCCTGAGTCCGGCGCCCCTGAGTCCGGGGCTCCTGAGTCCGGCGCCCTCCACGTCGGCGTGCTCTTCGACAACGTGCCCGAGCTGCTGTTCCTGCTGGGCGGCGCCGCCCTGTCCGGTCACGTGGTCGTCGCGCTCAACCCCACCCGCGGCGCCGCCGAGCTCGCCAGGGACGCCGACGCCACCGACGTGGACGTCATCCTCCACGACGCCGCCTACGCCGGCCTCGCCGCCCAGGTCGCCGCCCTCCGGAGCGCCGCCGCCGGACCTCCCGGCTCCGGCCGCGTCCCGCGACCCGGACCGGGACAGGAAGGCGACGGCGGCCGGCGGGACCGCGCCGCACGGACCGGGCCCGGAGACCTCGTGATGCTGATCTTCACCTCCGGCACCTCCGGGCGGCCCCGGGCGGTGCGGGTCACCCAGCGGAAGGTCGCGGTTCCCGGGACGAACCTGGCGGCGCTGCTCTCACCGGTGGACGTCGTCTACTGCGCGATGCCGCTGTTCCACTCGGGGGCGGTCATGGCGGCCTACGCACCCGCCGTGGCCTCGGGGGCCGCCCTGGTGCTCCGGCGCAGGTTCTCCGCCTCGGGCCTGATGGACGACGTCAGGCGGTACGGCGTGACCTACCTGCACTACGTCGGCAAGGCCCTCTCCTACGTCCTGGCCACCCCCGAGACGCCCGCCGACCGGGACAACACCCTGAAGATCGCCTTCGGGAACGAGGGGAGCGCCACCGCGACCAGGCGGTTCGGCGAACGGTTCGGCTGCCACGTCATCGACGCCTTCGGGTCCACCGAGACGGCGATCGCGATCACCCCGGACCCGGCCGGTCCGCCCGGCTGCCTGGGCAGGCTCCCCGACGGAGTGGAGATCCGCGACCCCGCCACCGGGGAGCGGCGCCCGCCGGGGATCATCGAGGACGGCCGCCTGGTCAACGGGGACGAGTCGATCGGGGAACTGGTCAACACCCGGGGTCTGGGCCTGTTCGACGGCTACTACAACGATCCCGAGGCCGACCGCGAGCGGATCCGCGACGGGGCGTTCTGGTCGGGTGACATGGCCTACGCCGACGCGGACGGCTACGTGTTCTTCGCCGGGCGGGGCACCGAGCGGCTCCGCGTCGACGGGGAGAACCTCGCGGTGGCCCCCATCGAGGCGGCCGTGCGCGAGTTCCCCGGCGTGGTCGAGGCCGCCGTCTACCCCGTCCCCGACGCGGCGGCCGGGGACCAGGTGATGACGGCCCTGGTCACGTCGGACGGATGGGACGCGGAGCGGGCCGGGGCGTTCGCGGCCTTCCTCGAACAGCGGACGGACCTGAGCCGCAAGGCGATCCCCCGCTACGTCCGCCTCAGCACCGAGCTCCCCCAGACCCCCTCGCACAAGGTCGTCAAGCGTCTCCTCGTCGCCGAGGCGTGGCGGACCGGGGACCCCGTCTGGTGGTGCCCGCCCCGCGAGCGGCGGTGGCGCCGGCTGACCCCGGATGACGCCGGCCAGATCGAGCACGAATTCGTCCAGCACGGCCGAGAGCACCTACTGGAGCGCTAGTGGATTTCAATCTTGACGAGACCCAGGACGACCTGCGCAAGCTCGCCGCCGACCTGCTCGGCCGGGAGGCCGCCACGCCCCGGATCGAGGCCCACGAGAAGAGCGGCGCGCCGTACGACGCGGGCCTGTGGAGCTCCCTCGCCCGGGCGGGCCTGCTCGGCGTCTGCCTCCCGGAGGAGGCGGGCGGGGCGGGACTCGGCCCGGTGGAGCTGGCCGTGATCCTGCGGGAGGTCGGCGCGCACGTCGCCCCCGTCCCCGTCCTGCAGAGCCTGGTCACGGCGATGACCGTCGCGCGGTACGGCTCCAGCGAGCAGCGCGAGGCCCTGGCCCCGCTGGCCGAGGGCGAGCTCGTGCTGGCCTCGGCCCCGCGCGGGCCCGGCCGCGACCTCGGCGCCGCCCCCACCGTCACCGCCCGCGAGGAGGGCGGTGACGGAGGGGGCGGGGGCTGGACCCTGCACGGCCGTACCGGGACGGTGCCCTACGGTGCGGAGGCGGCGAAGGTCCTGGTGCCCGCTGTGACGGAGGCCGGGACCGGGAACGGGATCGGCCTGTTCCTGGTCGAGCCGGCAGCGGCCACCGCGGCGTCCGTGCCGCTGTCCACCGGCGAGCCGGGCGTCGTGCTCACCCTGGACGGCGTCTCCGGCGAGCCGGTCGGCGCGGCGGACGGCGAGGCGTTCGCCGGGCTCCGCAGGCTGGTCACGGCCGGGACCGTCGCCACCGTCTCCGGCGTGCTGGCCGGGGCGCTGGCGCTGACCACCGGATACCTCAAGACCCGCAGGCAGTTCGACCGGGCGCTGGCCGAGTTCCAGGCCGTCACCGTGCAGGTCGCCGACGTCTACATCGCCGGGCGGGCGCTGGACGTGGCGGTCTGGTCGGGCGCCTGGAGGCTGGCCGAGGGGCTGGTCGAGGAGGCGGAGGCCGACCTGGCCGTCGGCGCGTTCACCGCCACCGAGACGGTCCTGTCCGCCCTCTACACCTGCCAGCACCTGCACGGCGGGATCGGGGTGGACGTGAGCTACCCGCTGCACCGCTACTTCGCCTGGGCCAAGCACCACGCCCACCTGCTGGGCGGTGTGGAGGCCCAGCTCGACACGATCGGAGCGCTCGTCTGATGCTGATCGACCTGACTCCCGAGCAGAAACGGCTCCGCGACGAGCTGCGGGAGTACTTCCAGGGCTGCCTGACCGCCGAGGAGCGCAGGAAGATCGCGCTCGACCCGTTCGGCGACGCCTACATGGAGCACTGCCGGGCCCTCGGCCGCGACGGCAAGCTCGGGCTCGGCTGGCCCGAGGAGTACGGCGGCGGCGGGTACGGCCCGCTGGAGCAGCAGATCTTCGCCAACGAGATCGCCAGGGCCGAGGTGCCCTACCCGATCATCACCGTGCAGACCGTCGGCCCGACCCTCATGCAGTACGGCACCGCGGCGCAGAAGGAGTTCTTCCTCCCGCGCATCCTGGCGGGGGAGTGCCACTTCGCGATCGGCTACTCCGAGCCCGAGGCCGGCACCGATCTGGCGTCCCTGCGCACCACCGCGGTCCTGGACGGCGACCACTACGTCGTCAACGGCCAGAAGATCTTCACCTCGGGCGCGCACTACGCCCAGTACATCTGGCTGGCCGCCCGCACCGACCCGGCCGCGAAGAAACACCGCGGCATCACGATGATGATCGCCGACTGCGCCGACCCCGGCTTCTCCTGGACGCCGATCGTCACCATGGACGGCCGGCACCACACCAACGCCACCTACTACTCCGACGTGCGCGTCCCGGTCGACATGGTCGTGGGCGAGGTGAACAAGGGCTGGGACCTGATCGTCAACCAGCTCAACCACGAGCGGGTCACGCTCGGCCCGGCGGGCAACATCGGTCACACCTACGACCGGTTCCTGCGCTGGGCCCGCAACACCGGCCTGATCGAGGAGCCCGCGGTGCGCAGGGCACTGGGCCGGGTGTACGCCTGCTTCCGCACCAACGAGCTGCTCAACTGGCAGGTCGCGGCCAACATGGACCTCGGCTGGCTGGGCGCGCCCGACGCCTCCGCCACCAAGGTCTACGGCTCCGAGCGCATGCAGGAGGTCGGCCGGATCGTCGGTGACGTCCTGGCCCGCTTCGGCGACCCGGCCGACCCCGAGACGGCGGAGTTCGCCGACCGGCTCGACCACGGGGTCAAGGGCGCGCTGGTGCTGACCTTCGGCGGCGGCGTCAACGAGGTGCAGCGCGAACTGATCGCGATGCTCGGCCTGAGCCTGCCGAGGCCGCCCCGATGACGGTGACCACGGACCCCTCCCTGCACGACCGGCTCATGGCGCTGGCCGAGCGGCAGACCGCGGTAGGGGAGGTCTTCGGGACCGCGGCGGCCGACCCGGTCAACGTCCCGATGATCCGGCACTGGACCGCGGCCATGGGCGACGCCAACCCCGTCTACACCGATCCCGCGGCGGCCGCGGAGAGCACGCACGGCGGGATCGTGGCCCCCCCGGCGATGATCCAGGTCTGGACCATGCCGGGCGTGAAGCGCAAGGAAGGACAGGCGGCGACCCCGGTCGACGACGTGCTGGCCATGCTCGACGGCAACGGCTACACCGGCGTGGTCGCGACCAACTGCGAGCAGACCTACCACCGCTACGTACGGCCCGGCGAGCGGCTCGTCCCGGCGACCCGATTCAGCGCTCTGACGGGCCCGAAGCAGACCGCGCTGGGCGAGGGCTACTTCGCGACCTGGAACGTCACCTGGTACTCCGGCGAGGAGCCGGTGGCCGAGATGCTCTTCCGGGTGCTGAAGTTCCGCCCCCGCACGGGGAAGGCCCCGGACGGAGGGGGCGGCGGGGGCCCGGCCGCGGGGCGCGAGCCGTACCCGCTGCGGCCGGCGGTCAACCGGGACACCGCCTTCTTCTGGGAGGGCGCCGCACAGGGCGAGCTCAGGATCCAGCGGTGCGCCGCCTGCGGGGAGCTCCGCCACCCGCCGGGCCCGGTCTGCCCGTCGTGCCGCTCGGCCGACCGCGGGTACGTCGTGGCGAGCGGAGAGGGCGAGGTCTACAGCTACGTCGTGCACCACAACCCGCCGGTCCCGGGACTCCGGACGCCTTTCGCGGTCGCTGTGGTCCAGTTGCCGGAAGGGGTGCGGATCGTGGGCACCGTGGTGGACTGCCCGCCTTCGGAAGTGGGTATCGGTATGCCGTTGCGTGTGACGTATCGCCAGATGGACGACGATCTCATCCTGCCCGTGTGGGCACCCCGGGAGTCGTGATGCGAACGCTGACCGAAGACCAGATCGAGATCGGAGCCGTCCTCCCCGAGCTCTCGATCGGGCTGACCCCCACCGTGGTCGTCTCGACCGCGCTGGCGACGATGGACTTCACCCCTGTCCACCACGACGTCGAGGGCGCCCGGGCGCAGGGGTCGAAGGACATCTTCCTCAACATCCTGACGACGATGGGCCTCGTGGAGCGCTACGTCACCGACTGGGCCGGTCCCGAGGCGCTGATCCGGGGGATCAACGTCAAGCTCGGCGTCCCCGCCTACGCGGGCGACACGCTGACCTTCACCGGCAGCGTCACCGGGCACGCGGACGGCGAGTTCACGGTGGAGGTCCGCGGCAAGGTCAGCCTCGGCGACCACGCCTCGGGCACCGTCCGCTTCGCCCTGCCGGGCTGACCCCCACCGGCCGGTCCACGCGGCGGTCCCGCGCGGCCGGAGCCCGGACCCGGCCGCCCACCCGCCCGTCGTCCCGCACTTCACGCGAGAGGTTCCGCACGTGTCTTCTCTTTCCGGCCGTACGGCCGTCGCCGGCATCGGTGCGACCGAGTTCTCCAAACAGTCCGGCCGGTCCGAGCTGCAGCTCGCCGCCGAGGCGGTCTTCGCCGCGCTGGACGACGCGGGACTGAGCCCGTCCGACGTGGACGGCATGGTCACCTACACCCAGGACGTCAACCAGGAGATCGCCGTCGCCCGCGAGGTGGGCATCGGCGAGCTGTCGTTCTTCTCCCGTGTGCACTACGGCGGCGGCGCGGCCTGCGGCACGGTGCTGCACGCCGCCATGGCGGTGGCCACCGGGGTCGCCGAGGCCGTGGTCTGCTACCGCGCCTTCAACGAGCGGTCCGGCCGCAGGTTCGGGCAGCCCGACGCCCGGCTCGGCGGCGAGCCGTCGTCCCAAGGGCTGGAGATGAGCTGGCACGTGCCGTACGGCCTCATGACCCCGGCCGCCTGGGTCGCCATGTTCGCCCGCCGGTACATGCACGCCTACGGCGCGACCTCGGAGGACTTCGGCCGGGTCGCCGTGGCCATGCGGCGGCACGCCGCCACCAACCCGGCCGCCTGGTTCCACCGGCGGCCGATCACTCTGGAGGAGCACCAGGCGTCGAAGTGGATCGTGGAGCCGCTGCACCTGCTCGACTGCTGCCAGGAGAGCGACGGCGCGGTCGCCTTGGTGGTCACCTCGGCCGAGCGGGCCCGTGACCTGCGCCGCTCGCCCGCGGTGATCCGGGCCGCGGCCCAGGGCTCCGGTGCCGGCCAGATGATGATGACCAGCTACTACCGCGACGACATGACCGGCCTGCCGGAGATGGGCGTCGTCGGCCGCCGCCTCTGGGAGCAGGCCGGTCTCGGCCCGTCGGACGTGCAGACCGCCATCCTCTACGACCACTTCACCCCGTTCGTCCTCACCCAGCTGGAGGAGCTCGGTTTCTGCGGGCGCGGTGAGGCGCGCGACTACGTCGCCGGCGGAGGGATCGAGATCGGCGGGCGCCTCCCGGTCAACCCGCACGGCGGGCAGCTCGGCGAGGCCTACATCCACGGCATGAACGGCATCGCCGAGGCCGTCCGCCAGGTCCGGGGAACCTCCGCCAACCAGGTCGCGGACGTGCGCAACGTCCTCGTCACCGCCGGGACCGGCGTTCCGACCAGCGGCCTGATCCTGTCGGCCGACTGAGCCGCCGGGACGCAGCCGGGCGCGGCGGGCGCCGTCTCCCGGCGCCGGCCGGTGGCTCAGCGGACGACGCCTTCGAGCTCCGCCACGGCGGTCTCGATCGTGGGATGCGCCTGGAGCGTCCTGCCCAGTCCCGTCACCCGCAGGAGCCGGGCGAAGCGCTCGCGGACCCCGCTGAGGAGCAGGCGGCCTCCGGCGCGCTCCACCTCGTGGACCGTCTTGACCATCAGGTTCAGCCCGGAGGAGTCGCAGAACTCGAGGTGCTGGACGTCGATCACGAGCCGGGGCGGGGAGATGAGCCTGGTCGCCTCCGAGATCTGGAGGCTCAACCGGGGAGCGGTCGACATGTCGAGCTCGCCGGAGAGACGGACGATGACGACGTCTCCGCGCAGCCCCACGCTCGCTGAGAAGATGCCGAGCTCGCCGGAATCGATCGGTCCCATCTTCTTCCGCCCCTGCCGCGCGCCCGTGAAGGCGCCGCCCTGACCCCGCTCCGCGGCCGCCTGGTAGCCCTGAGCCCTTCACGCTCATGATTGCACAGCACGGGGAAACACGGGGAGGTCACAGGAGACCGTTATACGCGTGCGGACCCGATGCCGGCGTCCCCGCACCGGCCGCCCGCGGGAGGAGCCCCGCCCCCCGGCGGGAGGACGTCAGGGGGTGACGATGGTCGGGACGGCGAAGAAGACGATCATCGCGATCGCGAGACAGATGAGGAAGCCGGCCAGCTCCCACGCCCAGTCGTAGTGGTGCTCGCCGCGCTTGATCGGTTTGACCGGCCTGTGCCGGTGTCGCACCCCGCCGCCCACCGGGTCACCGCTCTCCTCGCGGGCGATGACCTCCACGATCTCCCGCGAGACCTCGGGCTCCCGCGAGATCCCGGATGCGGCCTCGCCGGGAGCCTCGCGCGGCGCGGAGGCGACCAGCTTGTCGGTGTAGGCCAGCGCGGCCCGGGTCTCCGGGGCGAGCGGGCGGAACAGCTCGCCCGGGACGGGGTAGTCCAGGCGGGGCGGGTTGCTCTCCAGGATGTCCGCCGGGATGGGGGCGGACAACGGCATCGCCACGCGGGGCTGGGGCCTTCGGGGGCGCCGCGGCCGGGGGCGGGGGGACTGGAGGGCCGCGTCGTCGAGAGCGGTCAGGACCGAGTCGCGCAGCTTGGGCATCGGCTCGGTGGTGGCCTCGTGGGCGGAGACGGTGTCTTGGTCCGGAGGGGAGAAGACATCCGTGCCGACCGGCCCGGTCGGCGCGTCCGGCTCGGCGAGCGGCTGCGGCCACGTGGCGGTGGTCGGCCAGAGCGGTCGCAGGGAGCGGGCGAGGGACCCGGCCGCGGACGAGGCGGGAGACGCTGAGGGGGAGACGCTCCGGGAGGCGGGAGCCGTACCCGGGGCGGAGGGGCCGAGGACGGCGCCGCGCAGGGCGGCGGGCGGGGTGGCCCAGGGGGCGCGGGCGAGCACGTCGCGGATCGGGGCGACGGCGAGGGCGCCGAACACGTCCTGCAGGTGGAGCGGGACCCGTGCCGAGGCCAGGGCCAGGGTCAGCGACTGGGCGAAACGCCGGCAGGCGCTCACGGTCAGCTCGTCGGCGGTGTCGGCGGCCACGTCGAGCACCCAGGACATCTCGACGGTGTCCATCTCGCAGACGCCGGACAGGAACAGCACCTCACGCTGGTGCGGGCGCAGGTCGCGCAGGACCCGCTCGACGAACGCGGCCACCGGGTCGGCGCCGGAGGAGGGCGGGGAGTAGACGACGTCGCGCCGCAGCAGCTCGCGGCGGGCCAGCGCGTACAGCGCCGCGCGCGGGGGCTCGGTGGAGGAGACGGCGTTGAGCACGGCCGCCAGGGTGGCGCCGGCCGTACCGGGGTCGCCGAGCTGGTCGTGACAGTAGGCGAACAGACCGGCGGCGTGGCGGTCGTAGAGCTCGGCGATCAACTCGCTGCGTGATCGCTGACCGAGGAGCGGTTGGGTCACGGCGGGACCGGTTCCTGTCGGATTCGGGCGGATCTGGGGGCGTGGCGGGGTGTGATGCGTGTGGCGCGTGCGACGGGGGAGGGGCCGAGTCCACGATATGGGCAATGATGCCAAGTCAGGGAGGCCCAGCGCACTATTGGATGCCTATTTGATGTCGAACAGGTTTGAGCGGGGGCGATGGGACAGATCGGGACCAGCCGCCGTAGTCTGGTCCGCGAGGGATCATGGGGCGGTTGTGGCAGGGGGGCCGCGCCCCTGCCGGAGACCAGGGGTTGCGCATGATCACATTTGACGACGTCACCAAGCGGTATCCCGACGGGACCGTCGCCGTGGACGGCCTCAGCCTCCAGGCGCCCAGCGGGGAGATCACCGTCTTCGTGGGCCCGTCGGGCTGCGGCAAGACCACGTCGCTCCGCATGATCAACAGGATGATCGACGCCACCGGCGGGCGGATCCTGCTCGACGGGGTGGACGTGCGGACCATCGACCCGCCGACCCTGCGGCGCGGCATCGGCTACGTCATCCAGCAGGCCGGGCTCTTCCCGCACCGGAAGATCGTCGACAACGTGGCGACGGTGCCGTACCTGCTCGGCTGGGACCGGAGGAAGGCCAGGGCCCGCGCCATGGAGCTGCTGGAGCGGGTCGGGCTCGACCCCAAGCTCGCCGGCCGCTATCCCTTCCAGCTCTCCGGCGGCCAGCAGCAGCGCGTCGGCGTGGCCCGCGCGCTCGCCGCGGATCCGCCGGTGCTGCTGATGGACGAGCCGTTCAGCGCGGTGGACCCGATCGTGCGGGCGAGCCTCCAGGACGAGCTGCTCCGCCTGCAGGCCGAGCTCAACAAGACCATCGTGTTCGTCACCCACGACATCGACGAGGCGATCAAGCTCGGCGACCGGGTGGCCGTGCTCCGTGTCGGCGGGCGCCTGGCGCAGCTGGCCGCCCCGGCGGAGCTGCTGGCCGATCCCGCCGACGACTTCGTCCGCGAGTTCCTCGGCCGCGACCGGGGCATCCGGCGGCTGTCGTTCATCCCTGGCGACGGCCTGCGCCTGCGCACCGACCTGACCGTGCCGGCCTCCGCCGAAGCCGCCTCGGCGCGCGGTACGGCGGAGCCCTGGCTGGTCGTGGTGGACGCCGACGGCCGCCCGCTGGGCTGGGTCGCCCGCGAGGACCTGCCGGACTCCGGGACGCTGGCCGGCGTGCCGGCGGCGCCGTACGGGGCGTTCGTCAGGGGGCGCGACTCACTGCGCTCCGCGCTGGACGCGGCGCTGCTCTCCCCGTCGGGGAACGCGGTCGCGGTGGACGGCTCCGGCCGGGTCGAGGGCGTGGTGACCCGCCAGGAGCTGGACGCGGCACTGGCCCGGGCCGCGGAGGGCGCTCGTGGCTGAGGGCACGCCGGTCCGGCGGAGGGCGTGCGCGGGTGAGGGGCGGCCGATCCCGGGCATGGAGGGCGTTCGTGGCTGAGGAACCGCTGGTCCGCTGGGACTGGATCGGGCGCAACTGGCCGGAGATCCTCGAGCTGGTGGCGGACAACGTCGTCATGGCGCTGGTACCGGTCGTCGTCGGGCTGCTCGTCGCGCTTCCGCTCGGGCTGGCGGGGGCCCGCTGGCGCTGGTTCTACCAGCCCGCCGTCGGCGTGATGAACGTGGTCTACTCGCTGCCCTCGCTGGCCGTCTTCATCGTGCTGATCCCGATCACCGGCCTGGCCACCCGGACGACCGTCATGGTGCCGCTCGTCTTCTACGCGATGGCCGTGCTGATCCCGGCGGTCGTGGACGGGCTGGCCTCGGTCCCCGACCACGTCCGGCAGTCCGCCGTGGCGATGGGTTTCACCCCGCTGCGGAGACTGCTCGCGGTCGAGCTGCCGATCGCGGTCCCGGTCGTGCTCGCCGGGCTCCGGGTGGCGACGGTCTCCAGCGTCAGCCTGGTCAGCGTGGGCGCGCTGGTCGGCAGGGGCGGGCTCGGCTACCTGTTCATCGACGGCTGGCAGCGGCAGTTCCCCACCCCGATCGTCGTCGGCATCGTGCTGGTCGTGCTCCTGGCGGGGGCCGCCGACCTGCTGCTGGTCCTGGCGCAGAGGTGGCTGACGCCCTGGGCGAGCGCTCGGACGGCGGCACGGTCGGGGCGGAGGGGGGCCGCGTGAACTGGCTGATCGAGTTCTTCGGGGACCCGGCAAGCTGGTCGGGGCCGGACGGCATCCCGGTCAGGTTCGCCGAGCACCTGGAGTTCGCCGGGCTCTCCCTGCTGCTGGCCATGCTGGTCGCGGTGCCGCTCGGGCTCTGGATCGGGCACACCGGCCGGGGCGCGCTGCTGGTGGTGCTGAGCGCCAACGCGGCCCGCGCCCTGCCGACGCTGGGCCTGCTCGTGCTCATCGTGCTGCTGATGGGCGTCGGCACGATCGCCCCGGTGCTGATCCCCCTGGTCGCGCTGGCCGTACCGCCGATCCTGGTCAACACCTACGAGGGCGTCCGGGGCGTGGACCCGGACCTGCGCGACGCGGCGTACGGCATGGGCCTGCGCGGCGGCCAGGTCCTCGGCCGGGTGCTGGTGCCGGTCGCGCTCCCGCTGATCCTGCTCGGCCTGCGCACCGCCGCGATCCAGGTGGTGGCGACCGCGACCGTGGCCGCCTACGTGGGGCTGGGCGGTCTCGGCCGCTACATCATCGACGGCCTCGCGACCCAGCGGTACCCGCTGGCGGTCGGCGGCGCCGTGCTCGTGGCGCTGCTGGCCCTGACGGTTCAGGGGCTGTTCGGCCTCCTGCAGAGGGTTCTCGTCTCCCCGGGGGTGAGCGGGCGACAGAAGATCCGATAAACTATATATTACCCCCCGTTTTAGAAGGGAAAGCACGATGAAGCGCTTGTTCGGCACCGCGGCGGTCGTCCTGTCCGCGATGCTCACTCTCAGCGCGTGCGGTGGCGGAGATCCGCTCACCAGCGCGTCGGCGAGCCCGGCGGGCTCCGGCTCCGCGTCCGCGCCCGCCTCCGGGGGGAAGGTCGTCATCGGCTCGGCCAACTTCCCGGAGAACGTCCTGCTGGCCGAGATCTACTCCCAGGCGCTGGCGGCCAAGGGCGTGGAGGTCGAGGAGAAGCTCAACATCGGCAGCCGCGAGGTCCTCTACGACCAGGTCAAGAGCGGCGGCCTGACGATCCTGCCGGAGTACGTCGGCTCGTTGCTGGCCTACGTCGACAAGGAGGCGACGGCGAAGAGCAAGGAGGAGGTCGTCGCCGCGCTGAAGGAGAAGCTCCCGGCCGAGCTGGAGATCCTGGAGCCCTCCGCGGCCGAGGACAACAACTCGCTGACCGTCACCAAGGCCACCGCCGAGAAGGACGGCCTGACCACGATCGAGGACCTGGTCAAGGTCTCCAAGAACTACGTGATCGGCGGCCCTCCGGAGTTCCAGTCCCGCCAGGAGCAGAACTTCAAGGACACCTACGGCCTGGAGTTCAAGGAGTGGAAGAAGACCGGTGACGCCACCGCCGACGCCATCAAGGACGGCACCGTCCAGGTCGGCAACGTCTTCACCACCGACCCCAAGATCGTGGTGAACGACCTGGTCTCCCTGCAGGACACCAAGAGCGCCTTCGCCGCCGAGAACATCACGCCGCTGGTGAACAAGGCCGGCGTGAACGACACCGTCAGGACCACGCTGAACGCGGTCTCCGCCAAGCTCGACACCGCAGGCCTCGTGGCGCTGATGAAGCGCGTCGCGGTCGACAAGGAGGACGCCGACGCGGTGGCCAAGGACTGGCTGACCACGAGCGGCCTGCTGTAGCCCGCGGAGCCGTACGGTGACCCGCCTGCGCGCAGGATCACCGGGACGTACGGGAATCGACGGGACGTACGGGAAGGGTCCCCGCCAGGGCGGGGGCCCTTCCCCGTGTCCGGAGGCCGCCCCGCTCCCACACCCGCCGGTAGGGCCTGCACCACCACCGATCCGGTGGGCTGCCTGCTGCCGGCGGAGATCACCCGTCAATACGGTCTTACCGAGATCACGTCCGCGGGGGACGGCGACCGGCGCGGCGGACGAGCCGCTCCGGACGCCCCCGCGGCGCCACAGCCGGAGTGAGTCGGAACGGGGACCGAAGGTGACGCACGCAGTGCGCCTGGACGCGGTGACGAAGACGTACGGACGGGGAGCGGGGCAGGTGCACGCCCTGCGCGGGGTGACGGTCGGCCTGCCCCGAGGCGGGTTCACCGCCGTGATGGGGCCGTCGGGGTCGGGCAAGAGCACATTCCTGCACTGCGCCGCAGGTCTGGACACGCCGACCTCGGGAACGGTCCATCTGGGCGACACCGAGCTGTCGCGGCTGAACGAGACCCGGCTGACCGAGCTGCGGCGGTCGAAAGCCGGGTTCGTCTTCCAGGCCTTCAACCTGGTCGCCGCGCTCGACGTGACGGAGAACATCACGCTGCCGCTCCGGCTGGCGGGTCTGCGCCCGGACCGCGCGTGGCTGCAGGAGGTCGTCGCCCGCGTCGGGCTCCGGGACCGCACGGGCCACCGGCCCTCCCAGCTCTCCGGCGGCCAGCAGCAGCGGGTGGCGATCGCCCGCGCCCTGATCACCCGGCCCGAGGTGGTCTTCGCCGACGAGCCGACCGGCGCGCTGGACACCTGCACCGCCGCCGAGGTGCTCGGCCTGCTGCGCCAGGTGGTGGACACGACGGGCCAGACCGTGGTGATGGTGACCCACGACCCGGTGGCCGCGGCCTACGCCGACCGGGTGCTGTTCCTTGCCGACGGGGTCCTGGCGGACGAGGTGCGGTCCGCCGACGCGGACACGATCGGGCGCCGGATGGCGGCTCTGGCCGGGGCCGTGCCGTGCTGAGGCTCGCCCTGACCACCCTGCGCGGCAGGGGCGCCTCGCTCACCGGGGCGTTCGTCGCGCTGCTGTTCGCCTCGGTCCTGGTCACCGCGTGCGGGCTGCTCATGGAGAGCGGCCTGCGCGCGCAGGTGCGGCCCGAGCGCTACGCCGCCGCCCCGGTCGTGGTGGCCGGGCAGCAGTGGACCTCCATCGTCGAGAAGGACTCCGAGGCCGCGACCGTCGAGAGCGCCCGGCTCTCCGAGCCCGTCACGGTCCCGGCCGCGCTGGCCGGCGAGATCGGCGAGGTGCCGGGCGTGCGGCGGGTCGTGCCCGAGCTCACCTTCCCCGTCTCGCTGGTGGGGGAGGACGGTCGCCCCGTCGCGGGCGCTGCAGGACGCACCCTCGGCCATGCCTGGGAGTCCGCGGTGCTCACGCCGTACACCCTGAGCGCGGGACGGGCGCCCGCCGCGCCCGGGGAGATCGTCGTCGACGCCGACCTGGCCGGGCGGGCGGGACTGGAGGCCGGGCAGAGCGTCCGGGTCCTCGGCCGGGACGGCGTCCGGCGGTACACGGTGACCGGGATCGCCGGGCCCGGTCTGGCCCGGCAGTCCGCGGTGTTCTTCACCGCCGGCCGGGCCGGGGAGCTGTTCGCCCGTCCTGGCCGGGTCTCCGCCTTCGGGGTGATCGGGCCGGGCGATCCGGAACGGCTGAAGGACCGGGTCGGCGCGGCGCTGGGCGCCTCCGAGGCGTCGGCGGCGAGAATCTCGGTCTCGCGGGGCGAGGCGTCCCCGAGACCGGGCGTGGTGGCCTACGCCGGTGACGAGCGGGGGTTCGCCGAGGACCTCCGGGCGCTGACCGGCCGCGAGACGCTCGTGCAGTTCGGCGGGAGCTTCGGCGGCCTCGCCGTAATGATTGCGATCTTCGTGGTCGCGGCGACCTTCGGGCTCGCCGTCCGGCAGCGGGAACGGGAGATCGCGCTGCTGCGGGCGGTCGGTGCGACGCCCCGGCAGGTGCGGGCGCTGATCGGCGGGGAGGCGCTGCTGCTCGGGCTGGTGGCGAGCGCGCTGGGCGTGCCGCCGGGCGTCGCCCTGGGCCACTGGCTGTTCGGCGAGTTCGCGGCCCGGGGGATGTTCCCGGACGCCTTGACTCTCACCGCAGGTCCGGCGCCGATGCTGGCCGCCGTGGCGGCCGGGGCCGGGACCGCCTGGCTGGCGGCCCGCGGCGCCGTACGGCGGGCGGCGCGGATCCGGCCCACCGAGGCGCTGGGCGAGGCCGCACTGGAACGGCGCGAGCTGGGCCGCACCCGGATGGTCACCGGCCTGGTCTTCCTCGTCCTGGGCGGGGCGGTCACCGTCCTGTCCATGGTCCTGACCGGTCCGGCGGCGGCCGCGAGCGCGGGCGGGATCGTGCTCCTGCTCGTGGTGGCCGCCGCGCTGCTGGGACCGTGGCTGGTCCGGCTGGCCGTCCTGCTCGTCGGCGGCGCGATCGGCCGCCTCTCCGGGGTGGGCGGCTACCTCGCCGTGGCCGCCACCCGGGCCGGGGCCAAGCGGCTGGCGTCCGTGGTCAGCCCTCTCGTGCTGATGTTCGCGTTCGCCGCGACGACCCTCTTCACCCAGACGACCGTTGGCCACGCGGCCGCCCGGCAGGCGGAGGAGGGCGCCCGCGCGGACTACGTGCTGGCGTCCACCGGCCCCGGACTGCCCCCGCAGGTGGCGCGCGCGGCCCGGGAGATCGCCGGGGTGACCGGCACGACCGAGGTCATCGACACGCAGGTGGTCGGCGCCGTGCAGGAGTTCGGCGAGCGTACGCCGAGCCCGCTCGCCGCGATGGGGGTGACCACGCCGCTGCACGGCGTCGACCTGGACGTCCGGGCGGGCTCGCTGGACCGGCTGGGCGGGGACGGCGTGGCGCTGAGCACGTTCGCCGCGGACTCCTTCGGCGTCTCGCTCGGCGGGAAGGTGCGGCTGCACCTGGGCGACGGCACCCGGATCACGCCGACGGTCGTGGCCGTCTACGGCCGGGGCCTGGGCTTCGGCGACGTCGTCCTCCCGCACGGGCTGGTACGCGAGCATTCGGCGGCGGGCATGACCGGCAGACTGCTCGTCACGGCCGCCCCGGGCGCGGGGGACCTGCGGGAGCAGCTGGCCGCGCTGGCGCCGGGCCTGGAGGTCACCGACCGGGCCGGGGCCTCGGCCCGGCGGGAGGCGGAACGAGAGCTGGGCGAATGGGTCAACTTCCTGGCACTCGGCATGATCATCGGGTTCACCGTCATCGCGGTGGTCAACACGCTGGTCATGGCGACCGGAGCGCGGGTGCGGGAGCTCGCCCTGCTGCGCCTGGTCGGCGGCACCCGGCGGCAGGTGCTCGGCATGATCCGCTGGGAGGCGCTGCTGATCGGCGGCATCGCGGTGACCACGGGCGCGATGATCACCGCGCCGACGCTGATGGCGCTCGGCTACGGTGTGACGGGCTCGCTGCTTCCCCACGTACCCCCGGTGACCTGCGCGGTCATGGTGGCCGCGACGCTGGGCCTGGCGCTGGCCGCCACGCTGCTGCCCGCCCGCGCCGCGCTGCTGGGCAGGCCCGCGGACCGGATCCGCGGCTGACCGGGGCCCGCCGCCCGGCTCGGTGGAGGGCTCCCGCGAGGAGGCCTCCACCCCTGTCTAGAGTGGTGCGGCGTGAGGAGGCGGGGATGAGCGAGTTCACGGAGGCGATGGCGCAGGTCGCCGGGGCGGTCTCGGTCGTGACCGTGCAGGACGGGCGCGACGACGTGGGCACGACCGTGACCACCTTCGCCTCCCTCTCCCTCGATCCGCCCCTGGTGATGGTCAGCCTGGCCGGCAGCGGCTACCTCAACGAGCTGCTGCTGCGCCGGGACCGCTGGGCGGTGAGCGTGCTGTCGGCCGGGCAGAAGGCGATCGCCAGCCGTTTCGCCACCCCCGGCCGCCCCGGAGCCCGCCTGCTGCTCGCCGGCACCCCGCACCACCGGGGCAGGCTGAGCGAGGCACTCGTCGTGGAGGGCGGCGTCACCGCCCTGGAGGCGGAGACCGCCCAGGTCGTCCCCGCGGGGGACCACACCCTCTACATCGCCCAGCTCCTGGCCGTCGACTACGTCGACGCGTCGGCCGCCCCGCTCGTACGGCTCCGCGGACGCTACCGCCCCGTCGGCTGACGGCCGGGGCACAGGGTGCCCGTCGGGCCTCCCCATCAGGCCCCGGCGCGGACGTCGCGATCCGCACCGGCCCGAAGGCCCCCACCCGTCGCGGGGTCGTCCGCCCGTGCCGTCCCGGATCCGATCTCCGCGATCGCGGCTAGCGGATCGTCCAGGTCCCGGGGAGGATGAGCGGGCCGTACGACGGCAGGCCGAGTTCGCCGGCGAGACCGGCGAGCGGGCCCCAGGCCTCCACCCGGACCCGGGCCAGCGCGGCGGCCCTGTCCTCGCTGGACTCCGGCGGGCGCAGGCGCTCCAGCGGGTGCAGCTTGGGGTAGGTCCGCACCGGCGCGTCAGTGGAGAGCCCGGCGCGCTTGCGGGCCAGGGCGAGGGCGTCCTCCAGCCCGCCGAGCTCGTCGACCAGCCCGCCCTCGCGGGCGTCGGAGCCGGTCCAGACCCGGCCCCTGGCCAGCTCGTGGGCGCGCTCGCGGGTCAGGCCGCGGCCCTGGGCCGCCTTGCCGACGAAGTCGTCGTAGATCCGGTCGAGCCAGGCGTTGACCCGCGCCCACTGGGCCTCGGAGAAGCCGTGCGCGGTGGAGAACATCGCCGCGTTGGCGCCCTCGCCCACGGTCTCGGAGGTCACGCCGATCCGGTCCAGCAGCTCGCCGATGACGGGCTTGCCGCCGAACACGCCGATGGAGCCGGTGAGCGTGCCCGGCTGCGCCATGATCACGTCGGCGGCCATCGAGACGAAGTAGCCGCCGGAGGCGGCCAGGTCGCCCATCGAGACGATGACCGGCTTGCCGGCCTCGCGGGTCAGCACGACCTCGCGCCAGATGGCGTCGGAGGCGACGTAGGAGCCGCCGGGGCTGTCCACCCGGAACACGACCGCCTTCACGTGGTCGTCGCGGCGGGCCGCGCGCAGGGCGGCGCAGATCGTGTCGGAACCGATCGCGCCGCCGCCGCCGAGCGGGCTGCGCCCGCTCCGGCCGAGCTTGATCGGGCCGCTGCCCTGGACCAGCGCCACGACCTGCTCGCCGGGGTGCGGGAGCTTCCTCGCCAGGCCGTTCCGGTGGTAGCGGGCGACGTAGAGCAGCAGGGCGTCCTCACCGACGGCGCGCTTGGTCTCGTCGTAGACCTCGTCGCGGTAGGCGAGCCGGTCCACCAGCCCCGCGTCGACCGCCTCGGAGCCGATGAACGGGCCCTGGTCGATCAGCTCGCGGACCTTGGCCGGGTCCAGTCCGCGCCCGTCGGCGATGCCCGCGACGATCTGCTCGGTGACGGAGGCGGCCAGGCGGGTCACCGACTCGCGGTGCGCGTCGGTCATGCGGTCCTGGGTGAACATGTTGGCGGCGGTCTTGTACTCGTGGCGCTGGCCCAGTTCGTACTCCACGCCGAGCTTGCCGAGCGCGCCCCGGACGAAACGCTGCTCCAGCGAGACGCCGGTCAGCCCGACGTCGCCCGAGGGCTGGAGGTAGACCCGCTCGAAGGCGCTGGCCAGGTAGTAGGGGACGGTGCCCGCGCCGAACTCGCCGAACGTCTCGGAGAACACCACCGTCAGCTTGCCCGCCGCCCGGAAGCGGACCACCGCCTGACGCAGCTCCTGCACCATCGCCAGGCCCAGCGGGTTCGTGCCGATCTTGACGACCAGCGCCTTGACGCGGCTGTCCTGCCTGGCGCGCTTCAGCCCGGACAGCACGTCCGACAGGCGCGACTTGCGCATGGACAGGATCGCGCCCAGCGGATCCGTCGGCGGCTTGTCGGTCAGGCCCTCGGTGAGATCGAGCTCGAGCACCAGCGGGGCGTTGCGCCGCTGCCGGATCCGGTCGACGGTATCGGTGATCACCTTGGTCGCGTCCATGGTTTTCACCCTAAGCGACGCATCCGGGACTCATGCGGTACGGCGGGCGTTCAGATACTTTCGTAGGGTCGAGACGGGTCCGGAGAGGGACGCGCCCTTCAGCCGCCTCTTCTCGGCGGAGGTGAGGACGTCCTTGACGGTGCTCGTCCCGCCGGCCTTCGCGGTGAAGTTGACCGCGCCGTTCGCCCAGTTCAGCCAGGCGGCCAGCAGCTCGCCGTCCAGTTTGGCCCTCGCGCTCCTCGCCGCCTTCCCGGAGGGCTTGAGCACCCGGTAGGCCGTGCCCAGGGTGGAGGCGCGCGTCACCTCGGGGAAGACCGCGCTGGCCTTGGAGACCAGGCGCAGGTAGCAGCCGAGCATCTCGTCCGGGATCGCGCCCTTGCCCCGGGCGACCTCCACGGCCCACTGCGCGGCGGTCAGGGTGTGCTTCGCCCGGCCCCGGGTGCAGACGGCCGGAGCGGCGGCCGGGGGCGTGGCGGTCACAGTCACCGTGACGGTCACCGTGGGCAGCGGGACCGGGGCCGGGTCGGCCGGGGGCGGGGTGTCCTCCGGGCCGGGAGTCGGCTGCGGGCCGGAGCTGGGGTCCGGGCTCGGGTCGTCGGACGGGTCCTCCCCGGGGTCGTCCCCCGGGCCGTCGCCGGGGGCGGGCTCCTGGGTGACCGCCGGCTGGGGCGTCCCGCCGATGATCGCGACGCCCAGGTCGAGGCGGGGAGTGGTGATCCCGCCGTAGACGATCGGGCGGCCCGCGGCCCTGAGCCTCTCCAGGAGCGCGTCCGGGGTCTCACCGGGGAACTTCTCCGCCATCAGCGCGAACGCGCCGGCGACGTGCGGGGTCGACATGGAGGTGCCGCTGTAGACCTGGGTCGTGCCACCCGGCACCGCGGAGTCGATCTCGACGCCCGGGGCGAACAGATCCAGCACGGAGCCGTGGTTCGACCAGCCGGGAACGCGGTCGTCGTCGCCGGTCGCGCCGACGGTCACCGCGCCGGAGAAGCAGCCGGGCGCCCCGGCGCCGGCGAAGGCCTCGTTCCCGGCGGCGGCGACCACCGCCACGCCTCCGGCGCGCAGGGCCTCGACCTTCTCCTTCATCGCCCGGAGCTCGGGGACGTCGTCGCAGGCGCCGTCGGAGAGACCGCCGCCGAGGCTGAGGTTGACCGCGACCAGGCCGGGGACGGAGGCCTTCAGCGCGGCGACGTGGTCGAGGGCGAGCAGGAGGGAGGACTCGTAGGCGGTCAGGCAGACCTCGCCGGTCCCCATGCAGTCGTCGTCCCGGCTGAAGACCTGGATCGCCACGATGTCGGCGCCGGGGGCGACGGCGTGCGCGATGCCCGCCACGTGGGTGCCGTGGTCGCACAGGTTGGCGCCGTTGTGCCGGCACCTGTCCGTGTTGGCGTCGGCCGACGCGTCCTCCTCCGCCCCGTTCGGGCACAGGGACTGCACCCCCTCGGCCGCGGCGGAGAAGCACGCCTGCCGTACGACCTTGCCACCGAGGGCGGGGTGACCGGCGTCGATCCCGGTGTCGATGACGGCGATCGTCCGGCCCTGGCCCCGGATCCCGGCGGTGTCGTGGACCCGGTCGGCCCCGATCACCCGGAGGCTGGAGTCCAGCACGGCGGGGGAGTAGGTGCGGTCCCGCCGTACCGAGACCACGCGCGGGTCCTCGGCCAGCGCGGCCAAGGACTCGCCGGTGGCCTCGACCACGATGAAGGAGGTGCCCGGAGGCCGGAGGACGACCTCGGCGTCCGGCAGGGCCTGCGCCTCGCCCGCCACCGGGGCGGCCTCGGCCGGGGCGGTCACCTCGACGATGACACGGGCCCCGTCCTTGTCGGAGGCGAGCCCGTCCTCCAGCTTCGGCGTGTGCTCCGCGGGGGGAGTGTTCCCGTCGGAAGGCGGGTCCCCGGCGCCGGGCGCGGGACTCTCGGCGGCGGTCGGGTTCTCGGCCGCCGCCGGAGGCGGTGCGGGCGGGCCCTCGGCGAGCGCGGGCGCGGCCGGGATGATGGTGAACACGATCGCCATGGCCGCGAGGGCTCGAAGTCGCACACGTCCTCCGGGGGATGAAACGGGCGATTCGGAGTCTAGATAGCCGATCCCGCTTGGTGAATACCCTCACCCCGGTTGAATGGATCTTCCCAGCGGATGTTCGGCTCCGGGCGTGCCGCGTCCGGCTCGGCCCGTGCGGAGGGCGCGTCCCGCGGGACGCGGAGGAGGCCGATCCCGCGGCCTGCGCGGAGGGCGCGTCCCGCGATGCGGAAGGGCGCGGGAGCCGTGCGTCCTCCGGACACGGCTCGGCCCCCCGCGGCGTGACGCGCACGGAGGGCCGAGTGTCGGAAATATTACTTCAGTCCGTTGGCCATGGCGGTGATCAGCTCACCGTTCGCCGTGTCGCCGCTGGTCTCCCAGAAGAAGGCACCGCCCAGGCCCTGCTTCTTGGCGTAGTCCATCTTGCTGTCGATGGTGGCCGGGGTGTCGTAGCTCCACCACTGGCCGTTGCAGAAGGCGTAGGCGGTGCCGCCGACCGTGCCGGTGGCGGGGCACTTGGTCTTGAGGACCTTGTAGTCCTCGATGCCGGCCTCGTAGGTGCCCGGGGCCGCGCCGGTCGCGGTGCCGCCCGGGGCGGCCTGGGTCACGCCGGTCCAGCCGCGGCCGTAGAAGCCGATGCCCAGCAGCAGCTTGCTCGCCGGGACGCCCTTGCTCTTCAGCTTCTGGATGGCGGCGTCGGAGTAGAAGCCGGCCTTCGGGATGCCGCTGTAGGAGCTGAGGGCCGAGTGCGGAGCGGTCGGGCCCTTCGCGTCCCAGGCGCCGAAGTAGTCGTAGGTCATCGGCATGAGCCAGTTGAGGTTCGAGATCGCGCCGGCGTAGTCGGCGGCGTCGATCTTGCCGCCGTCGGTGCCGTCGGCGGTGATGGCCGCGGTGATCAGGGCGCTGGAGCCGAACTTGGCGCGCAGCGCGGAGATCAGGTTCTTGAAGGCGGCCGGGCCGCTGGTGTCACAGCTCAGGCCGCAGGCGTTGGGGTACTCCCAGTCGATGTCGATGCCGTCGAAGACGTCGGCCCAGCGGGAGTCCTCGACCAGGTCGTAGCAGGACTGGGCGAACGCGGCCGGGTTGGCCGCGGCCTGGGTGAAGCCGCCGGACCAGGTCCAGCCGCCGAAGGACCAGATGACCTTGATGTTCGGGTAGGCCTTCTTCAGCTTGCGGAGCTGGTTGAAGTTGCCGCGCAGGGGCTGGTCCCAGGTGTCGGCCTTGCCGTCGACGCTCTGGTCGGCGGTGTAGGCCTTGTCGTAGTCGGCGTAGGCGTCGCCGATGGTGCACTTGCCGCCGGTGGTGTTGCCGAACGCGTACAGGATGTGGGTCAGCTTGGCCGCCGAGCCGTTGCTGACCAGGTTCTTCACGTGGAAGTTGCGGCCGTAGACGCCCCAGTTCGTGAAGTAGCCGACGACCTTCTTGCCCGAGGGGTCGGGGTCGACGGTCGGGGTGGGGGTCGGCGTCGGGGTGGGGGTCGCCGTGGCGGTGGGTGTCGGGGTGGGTGTGGGGGTGGGCGTCGGCTTCACCGTCGAGGTCGGGGTGGGCGTGGGCGTCGGGTCGGGGGTGCCCGTGCCGCTGCAGGAGGCGCCGTTGAGCTTGCAGTTCGCCAGGCTCTTCAGGCCGCCGGGTGCGCCGACGAAGCCGAAGCTCACCGAGGCCCCGGCGGCGAGGGCGCCGTTCCACGACTTGTTGACGAAGGTGTAGTGGTTGCCGCTCTTGGTCATGTCGGCGTCCCACGAGGACGAGAGGGAGGTGCCCGTCGGAAGGTCGAACTCGACCTTCCAGCTCGTCAGTGCGGTGCTGCCGGCCTTCACGGTGACCTGGCCCTGGAAGCCGGAGCCCCAGTCGGAGGAGGTCGCGTAGGTGGCGGTGGCAGGGGTCGCGGCGTCCGCCGTGCCGAGTCCCAGCGGGACCAACAGGGCGGCGGCTGCGATCAACGAGCCGAGGGTGAATCGTCGCAAGGGTCGCTCCAGGTCAGAGAGTGCTAGGCCCCCGTATTCATAGGAAAGTTTCCTATTAGTTAATGGAGGGTAGGGTTCACGTTCCCGTACGGTCAACACCTGGGATGCGGTTATAAGCCGGGCATAAGGTGGATTTAAGGTGCGTCGATCATGCCCCGGACACGCGAAGGGCCGGTCACGCACAGCGTGACCGGCCCGGATACGCGAAGGTTTAATCCGCTGGATCCTTGCGTCGCCCGGTGCTTACTTCGCCCGGTTGACGTTCTTGTTCAGGTACACGGCGGACTTGAGGATCTGGGCGGAGGTCGCCTTGGGGTTGAGGCGGTGCTTCTCGGCGATCGCCACGGCGCTCTTGAGGGTGGTGGCGCCCTTGACCTTGGTGGAGCCGTTGTAGACGCCGTGGGCGTAGTTCAGCCAGGCGGCCAGCAGCTCGCGGTCGAGGACGGCCTTGCCGCTCTTGCCCTTGAGGATCGTGTACGCCTTGCCGAGCGAACCGGCGTTCCTGACCTCGGGGAAGACCTTGCTGCCGTTCTGGGCGATGCTCAGGTAGCAGACCAGGGTCTGGTCCGACAGGGCGCCGGTCTTCCTGTGCATCTCCCTGGCCCAGCCGGCCGCGCTCAGGGCCTTGGTGCCCTTGCCGCGCTCGCACACGTCCGGGACGGGGAGCGGGTCGAGGTCACTGCCGCCGCCCGGCTGCGTGTGCGTCGGGGTCGGGGTCGGCTTCGGCGTGGCGGTGGGGGCGACCGTCGGCGTGGCGGTGGGGGTCACCGTGGGCGTCGGCGTCGGGGTCACCGTGGGCGTCGGGGTGGGCGTCGGGGTGGGGGTCGGCTTGCCAGGCTTGTCGAGGGCCTCGAAGAGGTCGATGCGCGGAGTCTTGACCTTGACATCCCCGCTGGTGTACTCGATCAGCTTGCCGGTCGACCGCAGCTTCTCCAGGCCCTGGGCCGGGGTCAGCGCGGGGTTCTTGCTGCGCAGCAGGGCGAAGGCGCCGGCGACGTGCGGGGTCGCCATCGAGGTGCCGCCGTAGACGGCGTAGGCGTCGTCGGGGATCGAGGACTCGATCGCCACGCCGGGCGCGAACAGGTCGAGGAGCGTGCCCCGGTTGGAGAAGGACGCCACAGCGTCGGCGTCATCGGTGGCGCCGACGGTCACGGCTGAGGAGATGCAGGCGGGCCAGCCGACGGCGCTGCCGAAGTACTCGTTGCCCGAGGCGATCACGGTCGCGACGCCCTTGGTGGCGAGCTGGTCGATCGTCGGCTTGAGGAACTCGCCTTCGGGGGTGGCGTCACAGGCGTTGTCGTACTTCCCGCCTCCGAGGCTGAGGTTCGCCGCGGCGATCTTGTGGGTGGCGCTCAGCGTGCCGACGTACTTGAGCGCCTCGAGCAGCGCGCCCTCGTAGGCCAGGACGCAGGGAGCCCGTCCGGCGCCGCAGCCGTTCTGCTCGTCCTCACTGTTGACGCGGCTGAACACCTGGATAGCGATGATCTTCGCGCCCGGGGCCACACCACCGCTCTTGCCGTTCGCGTTCTTGCCCGCCGCGATGCCGGCCACGTGGGACCCGTGGGTGCAGAGGTTCTTGGCCCCGTCGAGGCAACGGGCGGTCTCGGCGTCCGCCGAACCGGCGCCGGTCTGGATCTCCTGACCGCTGGGGCAGAGCGACTTGACGTCGTCGCCCTCGGGGTTGTCGGCGGAGAAGCATGCTTCGGCGACGATCTGTCCCGCGAAAGCGGGATGGTCGCGGTCGATGCCGGTGTCCAGGATCGCGACGGTCTGGCCCTCACCGGTGATGCCGGCCTCGTGGACCTTGTCGCCGCCGATCACCTTGAGGCTGCTGAGCAGAGAGGGGCGGACGGCCTTCTCCTTGCGGATGGACAGGACGTTCGGGTCCGCGGCCAGCTTCTTGAGGTCGTTGCCGTCACCCGTCACCACGATGAAGGGGTTGAGCTTCGGCTGCTGGGCGACCTCGGTGTCGGGAAGCTTTTCGGCCTTGGCCGCGATGGCGCCGATGTTGCTTGTGCTCTTGAGCTCGACGAAGGCGCGCACCTCCTTGGTGGAGGCGGCCAGCGAAGGGGCGATCTTGCCGTCGATGGGGTCGATCACGGCGGCTGCGGGTGTCGCCGCGAGCGTGACCGAGGTGGCGGCGAGCGCGATGGCTCCCGCCAGGAGACGTCGAAGTCTCAAAGGTCCTCCGGGGAGATGCGCCGCGCCGTACGGTGGCGCGGCCGTGAACATGAGAGATCGGCCCAGCGGGGAGATCAGCGGGGCCGAACGGGGAGGCCGTACATGCAGGTCGGTGCCGGGAGGGGAGGTGAGGGCGTCACGCGTTCACACTCGAGCCCTCCGCACCGCTCGCTGTTGGTTATCCCGAAAAAGCCGGGCAGATAAGGAACTTCTGCTCGGCATGAGGCACAAGGGTAAAGAAGTTGACGTTGGAGCGTAAGGAGCGAGACTGTTTTGTGATGAACGCCGGAAATAGGTAGCTTTGTTGTCTTTTGGGGAGAGGGTGTGTTTCCGCAGGAACGAGGCCTGCGGACGTCTGGCGGCTCGTCACCGATGAGGGGATCGGTGACCGAGAACACGCAGGAATGAGCCGCTCGCCCCGCCCGCCGGGGCGAAGCGCGGCGACGTTGGCGAACGCGGCGACCGGTTCCCCGAAGCACATCGCCCTCGTGCGGCTGACCGCCACGTCGAACGACCCCGCCTCGAAGAGTGGATCTGTGCGCCACTCTGCTCGAAACGGATGGTCGCGCTCGGCTGCTGAGGATGAAAGCCGGAGGTTACACCTGAGCGGAGATCACGATCCCGGTCTCGGCGATGAACCCATCCAGCAGGTCAGGCCGGCTGGGGCTGCCGAGACTTCGCCCGCGACGCGGACGAGAGCCTGTACGGCGGCTTCCCCTCCGAGGTCGGCTCCGGAGTCGTCGGCGACCCGGCCAACCGCACCCGGATCGAGGTCGACGTGGTCGTCCTGGCCGCCCAGGAGCCTGGCTGCCCCCGCCGGGTCCTGTCGCTGGGCGAGGCCAAGTGGGGTGAGACCATGAACGGCCACCACGTCGAACGCCTGGCGAGAGCCCGCGACCTCCTCGGGGACAAGGGCTATGAGACCCGGGACACGGTCCTGGCCTGCTACAGCGGCTCAGGCTTCACCGACGACCTGCGGCAGGCGGCCGAAGAAGACGACCGCCTCCGCCTGATCGGCCTGAACGCTCTCTACCGGCCCTGCTGACAGGTCCGAGCCCAGACGTCGCGAAGCCCGGGCTCCCGTCGTCCGGCGGTCCACCCGGGCTCACTTCCATTCCCCCCGCAGGAGGCGGCGCATTCACCGTATCCACGTCGTCGCGGTCTGTCACCTCGGATCCGGTCACACACCTGTCCGGGCTCCCACAGGCCATCGGGGCCGCATCATGCACATGCCGTACGGTGTGCCGGGCCTATTCGATCTCGTCCGCGATCATCAGGGACTCCGGGTCCGGGGTGCGGCGCAGCCAGAGGGTGCCGAGCGGCGGGACGCGCAGGCGGGCGGAGTACGGCAGGCCGTGGTGGGGCACCTCGACGGCGGCCACCCCGCCCAGGTTGCCCACGCCGCTGCCGGCATAGTCGTAGGCGTCGGTGTTGACGACCTCCTCCCACGACCCGCCCGACGGCAGCCCGAGGGAGTAGTCCTCGTGCGGCCCGCCGGAGAAGTTGGCCACGCAGGCCAGCGCCGAGCCGTCGGGAGCCTGCCGCAGGAACGAGAAGACGTTCCCGGAGGCGTCGTCGGCGTCGATCCAGCGGAAGCCTTCGGGGGAGTTGTCGGCCTTCCACAGCGCGGGCGTCTCCTTGTAGACCCGGTTGAGGTCGCGCACCAGCTTCTGCACGCCCTTGTGCCCGTCGAAGTCGAGCACCCACCAGTCGAGCCCGCGCTCCTCCGACCACTCCGAGCCCTGGCCGAACTCCCCGCCCATGAACAGCAGCTGCTTTCCGGGGTGAGCCCACATGAAGGCGTACAGCGCGCGCAGGTTGGCGAAGCGCTGCCACTCGTCGCCCGGCATCTTGCCCAGCAGCGAGCCCTTGCCGTGCACCACCTCGTCGTGCGAGAGCGGCAGCACGAAGTTCTCCGAGTAGGCGTACATCAGCGAGAACGTCATCTGGTGGTGGTGGTACTGCCGGAAGACCGGCTCGTGCTTGAGATACGCCAGCGTGTCGTGCATCCAGCCCATGTTCCACTTGAACCCGAACCCGAGCCCGCCCAGGTAGGCGGGCCTCGACACGCCCGGCCAGGCGGTGGACTCCTCGGCGATCGTGACGATGCCCGGGGCCTCGCGGTAGCAGACGGCGTTCATCTCCTTGAGGAACTCCACCGCGTCGAGGTTCTCCCGCCCGCCGTACTGGTTGGGCGTCCACTCGCCCTCGCGCCGCGAGTAGTCGAGGTAGAGCATCGAGGCGACCGCGTCCACCCGGAGCCCGTCGATGTGGAACTCGCGCAGCCAGTACAGCGCGTTGGCGACCAGGAAGTTGCGCACCTCCCGGCGGCCGAAGTCGAAGATGTAGGTGCCCCACTCGGGGTGCTCGCCCCGCGCCGGGTCGGCGTGCTCGTACAGCGGGGTGCCGTCGAAGCGGGCCAGCGCCCAGTCGTCCATCGGGAAGTGCGCGGGCACCCAGTCCAGCAGCACCCCGATCCCGGCCTCGTGCAGCTTGTCCACGAGATACCGGAAGTCGTCCGGGGAGCCGAACCGGGCCGTCGGCGCGTAGTAGGACGTCACCTGGTAGCCCCACGAGCCGCCGAACGGGTGCTCGGCCACCGGGAGCAGCTCCACGTGGGTGAAGCCCATGTCCCTGACGTAGTCCACCAGCTCGGTGGCGAGCTCCCGGTAGGACAGGCCGGGCCGCCACGAGGCCAGGTGCACCTCGTAGACGCTCATCGGCTCCTCCAGGGCGCGGCTGTCGGCCCGGGTCCGCATCCACGCCGCGTCCTGCCAGCCGTACGACGAGCGCTCGATCACCGACGCGGTCGCGGGCGGGACCTCGGTACGGCGGGCCATCGGGTCGGCCTTGTCCCGCCAGACCCCGTCCGAGCCGAGGATCGAGAACTTGTAGCGGTCGCCCTCCGACAGGCCCGGGATGAACAGCTCCCACACCCCGGAGCGGCCCAGCGAGCGCATCGGGTGGCCGACGCCGTCCCAGTGGTTGAAGTCACCGACCACCCGGACCCCGCGCGCGTTCGGCGCCCAGACGGTGAAGGCGGTGCCCTCGACGTCCTCGTGGCGCATGACCCGGGCGCCGAGCGCGTCCCAGAGCCGCTCGTGACGCCCCTCGCCGATCAGGTGCAGGTCCACCTCGCCGAGCGTGGGCCAGTGCCGGTAGGGGTCGGCGGTCTCGTACGGCTCGGCACCGGCGTACATGACCCGGAGCCGGTAGTCGGGGGTCTTGTCGAGCCCCGGGACCGTCACAGCGAACACCCCGTGGGCCATGTGTTCCATGTCGTGGACCTCGTCGCCCACGATCACCTGCACCCGCTCCGCCAGCGGCCGCAGCGCCCTGATGGTCACGCCTCCGGGTCCCGGATGCGCTCCGAGGATCGAATGGGGGTCGTGGTGCGCTCCGCCCGCCAGCCGGTCGAGATCCAGGTCCAGGTGCACGCTCATGGGTGAGTCACTCCCGTAAGTCGGATATCCCCTAACCCTGCCCGCTTGTGGGCGTTCAACCCATGAGATTCGGGGCATGCCAGGAAAGATCTTTGCACCGGCTTCGGTACACCGCCCCCGGAATCGGAAGATCACAGAGGCGGGGGCCGGACGTGAGGGCCTCACGGCCGCCGGTAGGGGGTTTCCCTCCTCTCCGCACGTCCTCGGCGGCCTCTGCGAGGGCTCGTCCGCGGGTCAGCGCGGGTTCTTCGCCGTCACGTCGCGCGGGGTGATGCGGAACCCCTGCCAGTGGACCGGCATGGGGTCGGCGTCCTCGTCGCGGGCGACGTGGTGGTAGCCCACGTTGACCCAGAGCACGGGGTCGGTGAGCCGCTCGGCGTTGACGTAGCGGTCGACGCTCATCGCGCAGTCGGGGGTGGGGTTGTTGGTCGCCAGCCGCTCGCAGGAGCGGTATTGGCTCACGTAGAGGTCGGCCCGGGTGAACTTCTCGTCCTCGGGGCCCCGGTACTGCGCGCTGGCGGAGTTGTTGATCTCCCAGGAGATCCGGTGCCCGTCGGCGTTGCGGCTGCGGGTGTCGACCACTCGCCACCACCGGGTCCGGCCGTTGACGGCCTTCGCCTCCTTGGTGAACCTCGTGCGGACGAGGGTGCGCTTGGCCGTGCCGGAGCCGGTGAAGTCGTACTGCTCGACGACGTCGTCCTTCTTGCCGTCGACGTCGAAGTCGAGCCGCCAGAAGATGTTGTGGCTGTGGCTCTGCTCGACGTGGGCGGTGCCCCTCCCGGTCTGCCAGCCGTGGCCGGAGGCGGAGGTGAAGCCGGACAGGGAGCCGGTCGCGCCCACGCGCGGGGTGATGGCGCCGTCGTCGGAGAACGCCCACTCGACCAGGTAGGTGTACCAGCCCACCTGGAAGGCGGCGTACACCGCCAGGTCGTGGCCCTGGGCGGAGAGGCTCGGCTCCTCGAAGCGCGACTTCAGGTAGGCGTGGCCGCGCGGGCGGGTGGTCACGCAGACGTACTGCCCGCGGCGCTCCCCGCCGGGGCAGTCGGCCGCCTGGAGCGCCACGGCGATCTCGCCCAGGGTGCCGATGTCGTGGAAGCGGGGCTCGCCGCTGTCGTAGGGCACGTGGATCTGGGCCAGGGCGGTGCTGCGCAGCACGCCGACCTCCCGCCCGCCGACCGGCGTGTAGAGGACGTCGGTGAGGGTGAGCCCCTCGATGGTGCGCATCTCCCAGCAGAGCCGCCAGCGCGCGCCGTTCGGCAGCTTGTGGTCGACGAGGTACGGCGCGCGGCACGCGGGCCGGGCCGGCGCCGGGGCGGGCGCGCCGCTCGCGGGAAGGGCGCGGGCCGGGCCGGCGCCGGTGGCCGCGGTGACGGGGACGCCCGCGAGACCGGTGGCCAGGACGAGGGAGAGGAGGGTCAGGGGGAACCGCACGGTCACCACTCCAGGGCGAGGATCTTCTTGGCGGACAGGTCGACGGCGATCCGGGTGGTGTCCAGCCAGGAGCCGTCGGGCAGCCGGACGAAGAGCCGCATGCAGCGGTGGGTGCGGCAGGCCTCGGCGGCCGCGCCGTGCCGGCGCGGCGTGTAGATCATCGCGCGCAGGCCCAGGTCGGAGGCAGAACGCAGGGCCCTGCCCGCCGCCGCGGCGTAGGCGGCGCGGATCCGCCGCCCGTGCTCGGGGTCGGCCAGCAGCAGCTCGGCGGCCCTGGCCTCCTCGGCCCTGGACGGGGGAGGCCGCACCCCCCGGTCCGCGCTCTCGGCCACGACCTTGCCCTGGCCGAGGTCGACGGTCCGTACGATGAGCCGGTCGGCGCCGTAGTCGTAGATGTAGGCGTCGGCCCGGCGCAGGTGCGCGGCGGCCTTGTCGTCGTCGCGCTCGACGTAGAGGAGCTCGACCCGCCCGGTCGACATGCGCGTGCGCAGCGTCGCCGAGGCGATCTCGCCCGCCCGCGCGATCTCGTCGCCGGTCAGGGGATCTCCGAGGGCGGGCGGTCCCAGGGAGGACCGGGCCGCCTGGGGCCCCTGGTCCCCGGCCGTCAGCAACAGCGACCCCGCCAGGGCGAGCGCGCCCGCGCCCGCCAGCGCCATCACGGTCCGGCCGCGCCTCATGACGGCTCCTTTACTGTTCGCATAGATTCGTATGCGAACAGTAATGGCTTTCGGGATGGCGGGGGCGGGAATCCGGTGATCGGTTCAGCCGCGATGCGATCGCCGGTCCAGCGGCCGGTCCGGGGCGGCTCAGTGGCCGAAGGCCGCCAGCGGGATGGGGAGCCACGAGGGGCGGTTGCGCGCCTCGTAGACCACCTCGTAGACGGCCTTGGCCAGCTCCAGGGCGCGCAGCAGGACGGCGTCCTCCCCGCGCAGCCGCCCGCCTCCCGCCGAGTAGCCGGCCAGGAACGACGAACGGTTGAGCTCGGCCCACTCGGTCGCCCGCGGGAGCAGGTCCTCGGCCTCGTCGTGGTCGGCCAGCAGGTGCCGGGCGGCGTAGTCGAACGAGCGCAGCATCCCGGCCACGTCACGCAGCGGGGAGCTCAGCGCGCGGCGCTCGTCGAGGGGCTGGCCCGGCTCACCCTCGAAGTCGAGCACGATCCAGTCGGTCGGGGTGCGCATCACCTGGCCGAGGTGGTAGTCGCCGTGGACCCGCTGGACGGGGACATCGTGCGCCACGTCGACGACCCGCTGGTAGGCGTCGTCGGCGACGTGGGCGTACTTCGCCAGCTCGGGGACCTCGTCGACGGCCTGGGACAGCCTGCGGCGCTGGTCCTCGACCATGCGCTTGACCTCCGGCGCGTCCATCACCCCGGTCGGGAACGCGGCGGCCATCTCCTGGTGGACCTCGGCGGTGGCCGTGCCGAGCCGGAACGCCTCGGCGCTGAAGTCGCCGCCCGCGTCGGAGGCCGACTCCTCCATGGAGGCGTACAGGTCGCGGACGCTCGCCAGGGCCAGCGCCCAGCCGTCGTTGGCGTTGGACAGGAACTCCTGGTTCATCGCGAGCGTGGTGGGCTCGCCGTCGAGGTCGATCTCGATCCAGCCGTACGGCTGCGCGATGTGAGCCGCCTTGCGCATCGCCAGCGCGTTGACGATCTCCAGCTCGGGGTTGACGCCCGGGATCAGGCGGCGGAACAGCTTGCAGATGTAGGCGTCGCCGTACACCAGGGAGGTGTTGGACTGCTCGGCGCCGAGCACCAGGCTCCGCGGCGAGGTGTCGATGTGCACGCCCTCCAGGTGGCGGAAGCGCAGCGGGCCGATGTCGCGCCCGGCGGCCATCGCCTCCAGCAGCACGCCGGTCAGGTTGGCGTCGTGGGCGGCGTCGTAGAAGCCGCCGCCGATCTGCGCGTGCCAGAGCTTGTCGGGCACGCCGCCGTCGTCGCAGCAGCCCAGGAGGACCTGGTAGCGGTCGCGCGTGCCGTTCTGGCGGACCGAGACGATGAGATGGCGCAGGCCCGGGGTGAGCTCGACGTCGGATTCGACGTCGAGCCCGTCGATCGGACGCCCCTTACCGGCGAACCAGCGCTGGTGCGTCATCCATCCGGTAAGGAGCTCCGTCAACATGGCCTACGCCTCCTGGGTTACGGGTGGCAGGGTGAACCAATAGAACCCATGCCCAGGCAGCGTCAAAAGATACGGAAGTTCGCCAATTGGCGGAAATGGGACTCCGCCCATGGTCTCCACCGGGATCGAACCCTCGAAGCGGCGCAGGTCGAGCTCGACCGGCTGGGGGAAGCGGGAGAGGTTGTTGACGCAGAGCATCCGGTCCGAGCCGAGCTCACGCACATAGGCGAGCACGCTGGGATTGGAGGAGTTCAGCTCGGCGAAGTCGCCGAGGCCGAAGACCGGATGGCGCTTGCGGATCTCGATCATCCGCTTGGTCCAGTGCAGCAGGGAGCCGCTGCTCTTCTGCTGCGCCTCCACGTTGATCGCCTGGAAACCGTAGATCGGGTCCATGATGACCGGCAGGTAGAGCCGGCCCGGGTCGCAGTCGGAGAACCCGGCGTTGCGGTCCGGGCTCCACTGCATCGGGGTGCGCACGCCGTCGCGGTCGCCGAGCCAGATGTTGTCGCCCATGCCGATCTCGTCGCCGTAGTAGAGCACGGGGGAGCCGGGCAGGGACAGCAGCAGCGCGGTGAACAGCTCGATCTGGTTGCGGTCGTTCTCCAGCAGCGGGGCCAGGCGGCGCCGGATGCCCACGTTGGCGCGCATCCGCGGGTCCTTGGCGTACTCGGAGTACATGTAGTCGCGCTCGTCGTCGGTCACCATCTCGAGCGTGAGCTCGTCGTGGTTGCGCAGGAAGATGCCCCACTGGCAGTTCTCGGGGATCTTCGGCGTCTGGGCCAGGATCTCCGAGATCGGGTAGCGCGACTCCCTGCGCACGGCCATGAAGATGCGCGGCATCAGCGGGAAGTGGAAGGCCATGTGGCACTCGTCGCCCCCGGTGGCGGGGTCGCCGAAGTACTCCACCACGTCGGCCGGCCACTGGTTGGCCTCGGCCAGCAGCACCCGGTCCGGGTAGAGCCGGTCCACCTCCGCGCGGACCCGCTTGAGGTACTCGTGGGTCCTCGGAAGGTTCTCGCAGTTGGTGCCCTCGGCCTCGAACAGGTAGGGGATGGCGTCCATCCGGAACCCGTCGATGCCCAGGTCCAGCCAGAAGCGCAGCACCTCCAGCATCGCGTTCTGCACGTCCGGGTTCTCGTAGTTGAGGTCCGGCTGGTGGTGGAAGAAGCGGTGCCAGTAGTACTGCTGGCGCACCGGGTCGTAGGTCCAGTTGGACGTCTCGGTGTCGATGAAGATGATCCGCGCGTCCTTGTAGCGCTCGTCGGTGTCGCTCCACACGTAGAAGTCGCCGAACGGGCCCTCGGGATCGTGCCGGGAGGCCTGGAACCAGGGGTGCTGGTCGCTGGTGTGGTTCATCACCAGGTCGGCGATGACGCGCATGCCCCGCTTGTGGGCCTCATCCACCAGCTTGACGAAGTCCCCCAGATCGCCGAAGTCGGGCAGGATCTTCATGAAGTCCGCGATGTCGTAGCCGCCGTCGCGCAGCGGCGACTCGTACAGCGGCAGCAGCCACAGGCAGTCCACGCCCAGCCACTGGAGATAGTCCAGCTTCTGGATGAGACCGCGGATGTCTCCGGTGCCGTCGCCGTTGGAGTCGGCGAAGCCCCGGATCAGCACCTCGTAGAAGACCGCGCGCTTGAACCAGTAGGGATCGCGCGGCTCCTCCTCGTCGAAGGTGTTCGGAATGGGCTCGGACAGATGGCTCACGCCGCCTCCTTCGTCGGCAGCGCTCGCGGGGCTGCTGTGCTCATTGGCGTGCTCGCTTCGCTCGCTCGCGCCGCCTCCTTCGCCGGCAGCGCTCGCGGGGCTGCTGTGCTCATTGGCGTGCTCGCTTCGCTCGCTCGCGCCGCCTCCTTCGCCGACAGCGTGCGCCGACTGCTGGGCTGGTTGGTTCGCTGACTCACGTAGGACTCTCCGCTGCTCTGCCGGATCGCGCCCGACCGGTTCACCTGTGGCTGGCCGCCGAGCGCAGGGTGAAGACGTGCGCTGGGTGGATGTGGGGATCGAGGCGCACGTAGTTCGACTGCCGCCAGCGGTACGACTCGCCGGACAGTTCGTCGTCGACGACGAACTCGGCGTGCCAGTCGAGACCGAGGGCGGGCATGTCCAAGGACACCGTCGCCTCGTGGGTGTGGTGCGGATCGAGATTGACGACTGCCAGAACGACGTCGCCCAGGCCGTGCCGTCGTGAGGCCGTGTCGTGGGAGCCCGGGAGCCGCTTGGAGAAGCAGACGATATCCGGGTGGTCGACGCTGTGGAACCGTAGATTACGCAATTCCTGGAGCGCCGGGTGGGCTCTTCGGAACAAATTCAGTTGCGTGATGAACGGCGCCAGACTTCGCCCGTCTCGTTCTGCTTCAGCCCAATTGCGAGGTCTATACTGATATTTCTCACTGTCAAGGTATTCTTCACTGCCAGGCCGGACCGGGATGTTCTCCGCGAGCTCGTATCCCGCGTACACGCCCCAGGTCGGTCCGGTCAGGGCCGCGAGGACCGCTCTGATGCGGAACGCCGGAACGCCTCCATGTTGCAGATATTCATGAAGAATGTCCGGAGTGTTAACAAACAGGTTTGGTCGCATGAAATGCGAGGTCTCGTGGGAGAGCTCGCCCAGGTAGGACTCGACGTCCTGCCGGGAGTTCTTCCACGTGTAGTACGTGTAGGACTGGTGAAAACCGATCTTGGCCAGCGCCCGCATCATCGCCGGACGGGTGAACGCCTCCGCAAGGAACAACACGTCCGGGTCGGTGGTGTGGATGTCGGCCAGCAGCCGCTCCCAGAAGGCCACCGGCTTGGTGTGCGGGTTGTCCACCCGGAAGATCCGCACGCCGTGGTCCATCCACAGCTTCACCACCCGCTTGACCTCGGAGTAGATGCCCTCCGGGTCGTTGTCGAAGTTGAGCGGGTAGATGTCCTGGTACTTCTTGGGAGGGTTCTCCGCGTACGCGATCGAGCCGTCGGCGCGGATATTGAACCACTCCGGGTGGTCCTTGACCCACGGGTGGTCGGGCGAGCACTGCAGGGCCAGGTCGAGGGCGATCTCCATGCCGAGCTCGCGGGCCCTGCCCACGAAGGCGTCGAAGTCCTCGAAGGTGCCGAGGTCGGGATGGATCGCGTCGTGCCCGCCCTCCTCGGAGCCGATCGCCCACGGTGACCCCGGGTCGTACGGCTCGGGCGTCAGCGTGTTGTTGCGGCCCTTGCGGAAGCTGTGCCCGATCGGGTGGATCGGCGGCAGGTAGACGACGTCGAAGCCCATCTTCGCGACGGCGGGCAGCCGCTCGGTCGCGGTCCGGAAGGTCCCCGACTTCGGGGCGGCGCCGGGCTCGACGATCGCCCCCTCCGAGCGGGGGAAGAACTCGTACCAGGACCCGAACAGCGCGCGGCGCCGGTGGACCACGACCGAGTGCCGGGGCGACTTCGTCACCAGGTCGCGCAGCGGGTGCGCGTGCAGCAGCTCGGCCGTCTCCGGCAACTGCGCCACGGCGAACCGGGCCCGCGGGTCGATGGACTCGTCGCGCAGCCGGGCGGCCACCGCCTGGAGTGCCGCCCGGTGCCCGCACGAGCCGTTCCTGCCGCCCTTCGCCTGCCCGGCGTGCTCGTTGCCGTTCGCGCCGCCCTCGCCCGCATCGTCCTCATCCGGCGGGGCGTACCTGGCCGCGCAGTCCGCAGGCCGTACGGCCCGCGCCGCGCGGTCGAAGAGCCTGGCGCCCTCCTCGCACATCAGGTCGGCGTCCATGCCGCGGGGGATCTTGATGCCCGCGTCGTGCATCCAGGTGGCCAGGGGATCGCTCCACGCCTCGACGCGGAAGTGCCACGTGCCCTCGGTGGGCAGCGTCACCTCCACACCCCAGCGGTCGGTTCCGGGGGCGAGCTCGTGCATGCGCAGCAGCGGCCCGCGCACGCCGTCCGGGCCGATCAGCACGGCGCCGGCGGCCACCGCGTCGTGTCCCTCGCGGAACACGACGGCGGTGATCTCGAAGGTCTCACCCGCGGCGGCCTTGGCGGGGCGGCGCCCGCACTCGACGGTGGGGTGAATGTCCTGGATAGGGATTCGTCCGATCATCGCGTCTCACGGTAGCGACGGCACACCCGGTACCGCCGGGAGGTTTCGGGCAAGAAAGACCCTTTGCTTCTTCAAGCATCCCTTTGGCCGGCCCCGGGGCACGACGACGCGCTGTTCCGGTATGGACGGCCGGATCCCCGGAACAGACCGATGTTCATAGGTTGGGTTGCCCCAATAGTCGCCCTTCATGCCTGCCCGCGGAAGAGTCGGCTCCCCTCTTCTGAACAGATTTTTCGTCGGTCACAGGCGTCGGCGCGCCGTGTTTGGACCGGGGCAATAGCGGTGAGGGGGAGACGCGTGAGCATTCTGGTCGCCCTCGTGGCGTTGAGTAACTAGGGTCTGGCAGCGTGAGAGCTATCCGCAGGTTCACCGTCCGAACTGTCCTTCCTTCGGAGCTGGCCTCTCTCGGCGAGCTCGTGCAGAACCTCCGCTGGTCCTGGCACCCCGAGACGCTCGACCTGTTCGCCGAGGTCGACCCGGTCACCTGGGAGCGGGTCGGCCACGACCCCGTGGCGCTGCTCGGCGCGGTCGAGCCCGAGCGCCTCCGCGAGCTGGCCGCCGACCGCCGCTTCCTGCGGCGGCTCGCCGACGCGGCCGACGACTTGCGCGAATACATGACCGCCCCGCGGTGGTACCAGTCCCTTCCGGACGCCGCCCGGGCCATCGGCTACTTCTCCCCCGAGTACGGCATCGCCGCCGCGCTGCCGCAGTACTCCGGGGGCCTCGGCATCCTCGCCGGGGACCACCTCAAGGCCGCCAGCGACCTCGGCGTGCCGATCCTCGCGGTCGGCCTGCTCTACCGGCACGGCTACTTCACCCAGTCCCTGTCGCCCGAGGGCTGGCAGCTGGAGCACTACCCGTCGCTCGACCCCGGCGGCCTGCCGCTGACGCTCCTGAAGGAGGAGGACGGCACGCCCGTCCGGATCCGGATCGGCCTGCCCGAGCACCGCGTGCTCCACGCCCAGGTCTGGGTGGCCCAGGTGGGCAGGGTCCCGCTGCTGCTGCTCGACTCCGACGTGGCCGAGAACGACAACGCCGCCCGCGATGTCACCGACCGCCTGTACGGCGGCGGCACCGACCACCGCCTCAAGCAGGAGCTGCTGCTCGGCATCGGCGGCGTGCGCGCCATCCGCGCCTACTGCAGGAGCACCGGCCACCCCGAGCCCGAGGTCTTCCACACCAACGAGGGCCACGCCGGCTTCCTCGGCCTGGAGCGCATCCGCGAGCTCACCGAGGCCAGACTCTCCTTCGAGGAGGCGCTGGAGGCGGTGCGCGCCGGGACCGTCTTCACCACCCACACCCCGGTGCCCGCCGGGATCGACCGCTTCCCGACCGAGCTGATCGCCCGCCAGTTCGGGGGAGAGAACTCCTGGCCGACGGTCCCGGTCGACCGCATCCTGGCGCTCGGCGCCGAGGAGGAGCCCGGCAAGTTCAACATGGCCGCGATGGGCATGCGCCTGGCCCAGCGGGTCAACGGCGTCTCGGAGCTGCACGGCGAGGTCAGCCGGGAGATGTTCCAGGGGCTCTGGCCGGGCTTCGACGTGGCCGAGGTGCCGATCGGCTCGATCACCAACGGGGTGCACGCCCCCACCTGGGTCGGCCGGGAGATCATGGAACTGGCCGGTCGGGAGCTGCCCTCGCTGGTGGACCGGGCCCAGGGCTGGGAGGGCGTGAGCAAGATCTCCGACGAGGAGATCTGGGGCATCCGCGGAAGGCTCCGCGCCCGCCTCGTCGAGGCGGCCCGGGTCCGGCTCCGCCGCTCCTGGATGGACCGGGGGGCGTCCGCCGCCGAGCTCGGCTGGATCGACGACGCCCTCGACCCGGAGGTGCTGACCATCGGCTTCGCCCGCCGGGTGCCCTCCTACAAGCGCCTGACCCTGATGCTCTCGGACCCGGTACGGCTCCGCGGGCTGCTGCTCGACCCCGACAAGCCGGTGCAGATCGTGATCGCGGGCAAGGCCCACCCGGCCGACGAGGGCGGCAAGAAGCTCATCCAGCAGATCGTGAAGTTCGCCGACCAGGAGAGCGTGCGGCACCGCATCGTCTTCCTGCCCGACTACGACATGGCCCTGGGCCAGCTCATGGTCCAGGGCTGCGACGTGTGGATGAACAACCCGCTGCGTCCGCTGGAGGCCTGCGGGACCAGCGGCATGAAGGCCGCGCTCAACGGCGGGCTCAACCTCTCCATCCGCGACGGCTGGTGGGACGAGTGGTACGACGGCACCAACGGCTGGGCCGTCCCCACCGCCGACGGCGTCGCCGACCCCGACCGCCGCGACGAGCTGGAGGCGGGCGCGCTCTACGACCTGATCGACCACGAGGTGGCCGACCGGTTCTACGACCGGCCCGCCGACGGCCTGCCCCGCCGCTGGCTGGAGATGGTCCGCCACACCCTGTCCTCGCTGGGCCCCAAGGTCCTGGCCGGCCGGATGCTGCGCGACTACGTCGTGGGCCTCTACACCCCCGCCGCCAAGTCGGCGCGGGTCCTCACGGCGGACGGCAACGAGCAGGCCAAGGGCTTCGCCGCCTGGAAGCTGCGGGTCGGCCGGGCCTGGCCCGGCGTGCGGGTCGAGCACGTCGAGGCCGCAGGGCTGGGCGACACCCCCGAGGTCGGGGCCGCGCTGGAGCTGCGGGCCACGATCGCCCTGGGCGAGCTGGAGCCCGGGGACATCCAGGTCCAGGCCGCCTACGGCCGGGTCGGCCTCCACGACGAGCTGGTCTCACCCGCCTACTCGTCCCTGAGCGTCGAGTCCGAGGGCGACGACGGCAGGGCGGTCTTCAGCGGCACGATCCCGCTGGTGCGCACCGGGGCCTTCGGCTACACCGTCCGCGTCGTCCCGGCGCACCCGCTGATGGCAGCCTCCGCCGAGCTCGGCCTGATCGCCGTGCCCGAGGAACCCGCCGGCATGACCAACGGCACCCTCCGCTGACCCGCCCGGGGCCGGATCGTCCCGCGGTGGGTCCGGTCCCGCCGTTCGGCGGATAAGGTTCTCCCGCTATGGGGAGAAGCGCTGATCTGGTGGTGCTGGGAGCCGGGCCGTCCGGCCTGGCGGCGGCGTGGCGGGCGGCCCGGCGAGGGCTGTCCGTCGTCGTGCTGGAGCGGGCCGGGCACGTGGGCGGGCTGTCGGCGAGCTTCGAGGTGGCCGGGGTCCGGGTCGACCACGGCAGCCACCGGCTCCATCCGGCCACCCCGCCCCACCTCATGGCCGACCTGCGCGGCCTGCTCGGCGACGACCTGCAGACGCGCCCGCGCAACGGCAGGCTCCGGATCGCCGGGCGGTTCGTCGGTTTCCCCCTGCGGGCGGGAGAACTGGCCAGGCGGCTGCCCCCGGGCCTGTTGGCCGGGGTGGCGCGCGACACGGTGGCGGCGCCCTTGCGGGGCGGGAGCCGTACGTCCCCGGCCGGAGGCGGTGCGCCCGGTCGTGCGGACACCTATGCCGGGGCGCTGCGCGCGAGTCTCGGCCCGGCCCTCTACGACGCGCTCTACGCGCCGTACGCCGTGAAGCTCTGGGGCCTGCCGGGCGAGGAGATCGACGGGGACCAGGCCCGCAAGCGGGTCACCGCCGACAGCCCGTGGAAGATCGCCAGGCGGATCCTGCGCGGGCAGTCGAACGGGCAGGGGAAGATCTTCCACTACCCCCGGCGCGGCTTCGGCCAGATCGTCGACGCGCTCGCCGAGGCCGCCACGGCGGCCGGGGCGGAGATCCGCCTCGGTACGGCCTGCACCCGGATCGAACCCGCCGAGGACTCCGTGGTGGTACACACCTCCGGAGAACGGGAAGCCGCGGCGGGGGACCGCATCGAGGCCGGGCGGGTGTTCTCCACGATCCCGATGCCCGCGCTGGCCCGGCTGGTGCGGCCCGGACCGCCGGAGGAGGTCGTCCGGGCGGCCGGGCGGCTCGCGTTCCGGGCGATGACGCTGGTCTACGCGGTGCACGAGGGAGGCCGGTGGACACCGTACGACGCGCACTACCTTCCCGGTCCGGAGACCCCGGTGACCCGGATCTCCGAGCCGGCCAACTACCGCATCAGCGCCGACGACCCGGCCGGCCGCACCGTGCTCTGCTTCGAGATCCCGTGCGCCGCCGGTGACGAGATCTGGACGACGGAGGACTTCTCCGGACTGGTCCGCGAGACCCTCGCCGTCTCGGGGCTGCCCCCGGTCGACCTGGCGGACGTGGTCGTACGGCGGGTGCCGCACGTCTACCCGGTCTACGAGACCGGGTACGCCGCCCACCTGGCGGGCCTGGACGCCTGGGCCGGGACCGTCCCGAACGTGACCACCTTCGGCCGCCTCGGGCTGTTCGCGCACGACAACACCCATCACGCCATGGCCATGGGCTACGACGCCGTCGACTCCCTCACCTCCGCCGGCTGGGACGTCTCCGCCTGGCGGGCCGCCCGCAGCCGCTTCGCCGAGCACGTCGTCGAGGACTGACGGCGGAGAGGCGCCGTCCCCGCCCGGCCGGTCGGCGTGCGCCGTCCCCGTCGCGGAAGATGATCGGCTGCGCCTCTGTCAATTCGCCGGATTCTGAGGGAAACTGCCGGGTGTGGTTGTTGAACATGTTCAACGAATGAAGGTGGCCGGCAGGGCGTTCGTCGCGGGCCTGCTGGGCGGCGCCGTGGCGGGGGCGGTCACCGCTCCGCTCAGCCTCGCTGTCATCGTCGTCATCGAGCTCGTCGCCCCCGGTCCCGACCCCGCGCTCGGCACCACCCCGGCCCCCGACAGCGACTCCGCCGCCTCCGGTGACGACTCCGTCGCCCTCGGGGTGATCCAGCTCATCCTCGCCATGCTGAACCTCTCCATCCTGGGCGGGCTGGTCGGGCTGGTCGTGGGACTGGTCGTGGCCCTGCCCGTCGCCCCGGTCGTGGCGCTCGCGGCGCCGTGGCTGGCCGGCCGGCCCGAGCAGGCGCGGCTGGTGTGCGCCTGCGCGTACGGACTCGCCGCCGCCGCCTTCGAGACGGCGATCGTGGCGGTGAGCGGAGGTGAGGACTGGGGGCGGTCGTTCTTCGCGAATCCCCTGTTCCTGGTGCCTCCTCTGGTGATCGCGCTGATCGTGGGATACCGGTACGGACCCCGCCTGATCGACGGCGCCCCGGAGCCCCCGCAGCCGTCCGAGGGGACCGGGCCGTCCCCGGCGAGCGCCCCCGGGCCTGACGCCACGGGGCACGACCGGGCCGGACGATCGGGTGAGGACCTCGGACCCCCGGAGTGAGGAGCCGGTGAGGGCGCCGGGGCCTCGGGGCGGGCCAGGGCGCTCGGTATGCTGACGGGATTCCCATGACCGAGACACCCTCCGACCGCCTGGACGATCGCCCGGAGCCGCCGGTCGACCCCGACGTGGACCTGCGGATCCCCGAGCAGCGGGACGAGCTGCGGCGGGCCCCGTGGAGCACGCTGGCGGCGGTCTCGGCCGGCGGGGTGATCGGGGCGCTGGCCCGCCACGGGCTCTCCGAGGCGTTCCCGCGCCCGGCAGGCGGTTTCCCCTGGGCCACGTTCGCGGTCAACGTGATCGGGTGCGCGCTGATCGGCGTGCTGATGGTGCTCATCGGCGAGACCCGGGCGGCGCACCGGCTGGCCCGTCCGTTCCTCGGGGTCGGGGTGCTGGGCGGGTTCACCACGTTCTCCGCCTACGTCGCCGACATCGGGCGGCTGGCCGCCGGCGGCGCCCCGCGGCTCGCCCTGGTCTACCTGTTCGGCACCGTCGCCGCCGCGGTGGCCGCCACCCAGCTCGCCGCCTCCGGGACCCGCGCGATCACCCGGCTCCGCCGTACGGACCGGCCGGCGGGCGGCTCATGAGGCCGAGACTACCGCGGTGGAGCGGTGTGAACCTCTGCGGATCGAGGGGACCGGTGCACGGTCCGGCCCACCGGCGGAATCCGGTCGTGGGGCCGTACCGCTTCACCGGGGGGCCGGGGTGAGCGCGCTGCTGGTCGCGCTGGGCGCGGCCCTCGGCGCGCCGCTGCGCTACCTGGCCGACCGGGCCGTCCAGGCCCGCCACGACGGGACCTTCCCGTGGGGCACCTTCGCCGTCAACACGGCCGGATCGGCGCTGTTCGGCCTCCTGCTGGCGCTGCCCGCCGACGGCTGGGTGACGGCGCTGGCCGGGACCGGGTTCTGCGGCGCGCTGACCACCTACTCCACCTTCGCCTACGAGACGGTACGGCTGGCGGAGACCGGCGAGCGCCCTCGGGCACTCCTCAACGTCGTCGCGAGCGTCGTCGGCGGCCTGGGCGCCGCCTGGTGCGGCACCCTCCTGGCCCAGGCCCTGTCCTGACCCGTCCGGGCCATGCACCTCCGTGCGCCCTCGGCCAGGGGAACGTCTTCGCAGGCGGCGCTCATGACGTCCGCACTCCTTCGGATGAAGGCGCTCGACGGCGGGCGCCGCCGACCGGTCAGGGGGAGTTGAGCTCGCGGTGGACGGCGGGGATGACCTTGCGGAGGTAGCGGCCCAGCTTGACGAAGGACTCGCCGGTGGCGCGGAAGGCGTAGCGGATCGGGACCTCGTGGTAGCGGTAGCCCTTGGCGAGCAGGTCGAGGGTGAGGATCTGGGCGTAGTTGTAGTCGTGGATCACCTCGGCGGCGCGTGCCGCACCGGGCGAGAAGGCCCGGTAGCCGCTCTGGCCGTCGGTGACGGCGTGCCGGGTCATCCAGCGGACCCAGGCGGTGAGGACCCGGTTGCCGAAGCGCCGGTGCGGGAGCATCCGGTCGATGGTCCCGGCGAACCGGGAGCCCACCACGTAGTCGGCCTCGCCGGACAGCACCGGCTCCGCCAGGGACTCGACGTCCTCGGGGAAGTACTCCAGATCGGCGTCCAGGTAGACCACCGCCGCCGGGTCGAGCCGCACGGCCTCCGCCAGCCCCCGGCGTACGGCGGCGCCCAGACCGAGGTTGTGCGGCTGGGAGACCACGGTCGCGCCGGCGTCGAGGGCGAGGGAGGCCGAGGCGTCCGAGGAGCCGTCGTCGATCACGATCGTGACCAGCGGGCGCCCGGCGACGACGGCAGGAAGGCGCTTGACGACCTCGGCGACCGTCGCCTCCTCGTTGAAGACGGGGACGAACGCGACCACCGGCGCGTGCGGGGCGACCGGCAGCGGGTGAGGACGGGGGGGAAGGGTCCGGGGCAGCCTGAGCCTGGTGGGAGTCACGAGCGCGACACCTCCGACGACGAGGGAGTAGGCGGTCTTCAGGGCGTGGGTGAGCAGGGCGACCGCGAAGGCCGGGCCGGAGGCGACGCCGAGCGCGGTCAGCGCCGCCGTCGCCGCGGCCTCGTAGGAGCCGAACCCGCCGGGGGTCACGGCCACGGTCTGGGCGGCGATGGTCACGGCCGTCACGGCCACCGCCTCGGGAGGGGTCAACCCTACTCCGGTCAGCCGCGCCACCTCGTAGACCACCGCCGCCTCCAGCACCCAGGCCGCCGCGGCCGCGGCGAAGACGACGGGGAGAAGCGCCGTCCCGCTCCCGCGCCGCCGGGCCCGCCCGCCCTCGCTCCGCTCGGAATCGCCGGCGGCACCGGGGGCGGAGGACGGGAGGCGGCCCAGCCAGACCGCCCCCGCGAGCGTCGCGAGGGCCAGTGCGGCGGCCAGCGGCCAGATCCAGGGGCCGGTCAGGCCGGTGACCAGGGCAGGGGCGGCGACGAGGGCCAGGAGCGCGACGGCGAGCAGGTCGGCGGAGCGGAGGGTCACGGTGGAGGCGATCACCGGGGCGGCGGGCAGGGAGGTCCGGCGCAGGACCGTGGTCACCCGCAGGGCCTCGCCCAGGCGGAACGGCAGGACGTGGTTGCCGAGCAGGGAGACGTGCAGCGCGGCCCAGGACAGGCCGGGGGACAGGCCCGGCAGCACCCGGCACCAGGACCACGTTCGCAGGCCGAACGCGCAGCCGTACATCGCGAGCGCGAGAAGCACCCCGAGCGGGTCGCGCAGCAGCGCCCGGCCCGCCGAGAGGAGGTCGGGACCGGAGACGACCCGGGCGAGGTAGACCGCGGCGGCGGCGAGGACCGCCAGGCCGAGACCGCGCCGGACCACCTTGAGGAGGGGCGGACGCCGGGCCGACCCGGAGGGGGGCGTCCGCGGCACCCGCGCCGGCCCGGCGAGAACGAGGAGGGCACGTCGGACCTGCTCAGAGAGGGGTCGGGATGGAGCACGCACTCGGGGTCCTTTAAGGTTTCGCTCAGTGAGGTTAGGCTACCTTTACTGAGCGTGAGGAGAGGACCGGGTGTCAGCTGTCGTGACCGGCTCGGCCGGATTCATCGGCCGGATGCTGGTCGAGACGCTCGTCGCCTCGGGGGAGAGGGTCATCGGCATCGACCGGGTGGCCCAGCCGCCGAGGCCCGGCCTGACCGTTCTCACCGCCGACCTCCTCTCCGGCGACGAGCTCGTCCGGGCCGCCCTGGAGGACGCCGACGTCGTCTACCACCTCGCCGGCTGCCCCGGCGTGCGCGACCGCAGCTCCGACGTCGCCTGGCGGCGGCGGCGCGACAACGTGCTCGCCGGGGCCCGGGTCCTCGACGCCGTCCCCCGGAACGTCCCGCTGCTCGTCGCCTCCTCCAGCTCGGTGTACGGCGGGGCGCGCGACGGCCGTCCCAGCCACGAGGCCGATCCGCTGCGCCCCGTCGGCGGTTACGCCAGGAGCAAGACCGTGCTGGAGCGCCTGTGCGCCGAGCGGCTCGCCCGCGGCGGCCGTACCACCGTGATCCGGCCGTTCACCGTGGCGGGTGAGGGCCAACGGCCCGACATGGCGCTCTCGCTCTGGCTGGCGGCGGCCCGCCGCGGGCGCCCGCTCCGGGTGCTCGGCTCGCTCGACCGCACCCGTGACGTGACCGACGTACGGCAGGCCGCCCGGGCCATGGCCGACCTCGCCGCCACGGGCGCCCAGGGCGTCGTGAACGTCGGCACGGGCCGCGGCCAGAGCCTCCGCGCGATGGCCGCCGCCGTCGCCGAGGCCCTGGGCACCGAGGTCTCCTTCGCCGTCGAGCCGGCCCCCGGCGTCGAGCCCGGCGCCTCCCTCGCCGACACGCGCCGGCTCCGCTCGCTGATCGGCTGGTCCCCCGAGACCGACCTCCGCGACCTCGTCCGCCGCCAGGCCGCCGCCTCCCGTCCCCTGGTGGAGGCGACATGACCGCCGGGCACCCGCCGGAGACCCCTGCCCCGGGCGGTTCCAGGGCAGCGGCTCCGGCGGTTCCGGCGGGCGCCGTGGCCCTGGCGGCGGTGGTCGCGACGGCGGCGGCGCTGCTCGGGATCGGGGTGCGGGCGCGGTTCGGCGGGCACGTTGCCGTCGACGAGCCGCAGTACCTCCTCACCGCACTGTCGCTCTTCGAGGACTTCGACCTCGACATCACCGACGAGCTGGCCGAGCGGCGCTGGGCGCCCTGGGCGGGGACCGAGCCGCTGCCGGTGCAGACCGAGGTGCTCGCCGACGGCACGCAGATCAGCCCGCACGACCCGCTGCTGCCGATCGTCCTGGCCGCCCCGATGGGCCTGGGCGGGTGGGTCGCGGCCAAGGCCGTCATGGCGCTCATGGCGGGCGTGCTCGCCGCGCTGACCCTGTGGACGGCGGTCAGGAGGTTCGCGGTCCCGGTGCGGCTCGCCACCGGCGGCGTGCTCCTCGCCTCGGCCTCCGCGCCCTTCGCGGTCTACGGACAGCAGGTCTACCCGGAGCTCCCGGCGGCGCTGGCCGTCGCCGCCGCACTGGCCGTGCTGACCGGGCCCGCCTTCGCGGGCCGGACGCGCAGGGCGGGGACGGAACCCGGAACCGGAGGCCCGCCGGTGCGGCGGGTCATGCGGGACGCCGCCGCGTTCGGGCTGTCGATCACCGCGCTGCCGTGGCTGTCGGTCAAGTACGCCCCGGTCGCCGCGGCGCTCGCCCTGCTCGGCCTGTGGCGGCTGCGGGGCGACCGGGGCGTGCTGCTCTCCCTGACCGGCGGCTTCGCCGCGATGGGCGCCGCCTACCTGGTGATCCACCGCCTCGTCTGGGGCGGCTGGACGGTCTACGCCAGCGGCGACCACTTCCAGGAGTCGGGCGAGTTCGGCGTGATGGGCTTCGACCCCAACTATCTGGGCCGCGCCGTACGACTGGTCGGGCTGATGGTCGACCGGGGATACGGCCTGGCCGCCTGGCAGCCCGCCTGGCTGCTGCTCCTGCCCGCCACCGGGTACGGCCTCTGGCTCGTCCTGCGCCCGCGCGGTCCCCACGGGGCCCCGGCCTCCCCCGGCGTGCCCGCCGCCGATCACCGTGCCGATCACCGTGCCGATCACAGTGCCGCCGGTCGCAGCCCCTTCGGCGCCGCCGTGCTGCTGCTCCCGCTGACCGCGGGCTGGCTGACCGCGACCTTCGTCGCGCTGACCATGAACGGCTACTGGTGGCCGGGCCGCCAGACCGTGGTGGTGCTCCCGCTCGCCCTCCTGCTCGTCCTGGTCCTCCTGCGCGACAGGCCCGGCCCGCTCCGCCTGACCGGGCTCGGGCTCGGCCTGGCCGGGCTGGCGAACTACGCCTGGCTGCTGGCCGACGGCTACGCCGTGCGGATCACCTGGGTGAGCGGTTTCGAGCAGGTCGGCTCGCCGGTCTACCGGGCCGTCCGCCCCCTCCTGCCCGACTACCGGCTCGGCTGGGACGGCTTCTGGCCGCTCCACCTGGGCTGGATCCTGGTCTCCCTCCTCCTGATCGCGTACGGCACGCCGTACCTCACGAAAGGAAGAACACATGAAGTCCACCCCGATCCGGGTGACCGCGACGGTGCTGGCCCTGGCCGGCGCACTGACGTTCGGCCTGACCGCCTGCGGCGGCGGTAACGAGGACGACGGCGGTTCCGGCTCCTCCAGCTCCTCCGAGTGACCCCCACCGAGTGATCGAGTAAAGGAAAGAAACACCGATGTCGCTGCGCAGGCTGGTCGCCGCCGCTCTGATCCCCTTGGCGCTGCTCGCGTCCGCCTGCGGCGGCGGAGACGGAGAGAGCTTCGACGACGACTCCCTCGTCATCTACTCCGGGCGCAACAAGAACCTCGTCGGCCCGCTGCTCGACAAGCTGAAGACCGCGACCGGCCTGGACGTCCAGGTCCGGTACGGCGACAGCGCCGAGCTGGCCGCGCAGATCCTCGAAGAGGGCGCGGACACGCGGGCCGACCTGTTCTTCTCCCAGGACGCCGGGGCGCTCGGCGCGCTGGGCAAGCACCAGGCGCTCGCCCCGGTGGCCCCGGAGGCGCTGGCGAAGGTCCCGGCCGAGTACCGCGGCTCCGACGGCACCTGGGTGGGGGTCTCCGGCCGGTCCCGTGTGATCGTCTACGACCCCCGGACCGTCACCGTCCCGCCCAAGAGCGTCTTCGAGCTGACCGACCCCAAGTGGCGGGGCCAGGTCGGCTGGGCTCCGACGAACGCCTCCTTCCAGTCCTTCGTCACCGCGATGCGCGTGGTCTCCGGTGAGGACAAGGCCCGGCAGTGGCTTGAGGCGATGAAGGCCAACGGCGCGCAGACCTTCTCCAACAACGTCAACATCCTCGACGCGGTCGACGGGGGCAAGCTCCGGCTCGGCCTGATCAACCACTACTACTGGTACGAGAAGGTGGCCGAGAAGGGCCAGGGCGGGGTGCCGTCCCGGCTGGCCTACCTGCCCGGCGGCGATCCGGGCGCGCTGGTCAACGTGGCGGGCGTGGGCGTGCTGAAGGGCTCCAAGCACGCCGCCGCCGCGCACAAGGCGGTGGACTTCCTGCTCGGCACCGAGGCGCAGAAGTTCTTCGCCGACACCACCAAGGAGTACCCGCTGGTCTCAGGCGTGGCGATCGCCCCCGGGCTGCCGCCGTTCGACTCGCTCAAGGGCCCCCAGGTCGACCTGTCCAAGCTCGACTCGATCGAGCAGACCATCGCCCTGCTGCAAGACGTGGGCCTGATCTGACGATGGCGATTCGCCAGATTTCGGCTGGAACGGCGACTCGCCGGACTCCGGCGGGGACGGCCGCCCGCCGCATCCCGGCGGGGCTGCTGGCGCCGGCCGGGGTGACGGCGGCGCTGGCGCTCCTGCCGGTGGGATACCTGCTGGTGCGCGCGGGCGAGGGCGGCGTCGGCGGCGTGACCGGGACCCTGCTGCGGACCAGGACGGCGGAGCTGGCCCTGCGCAGCCTGGGCCTGGCCGCCGTGGTGACCGCGCTCTGCGTGGCCATCGGGATCTCCCTGGCCTGGCTGGTCGTCCGGAGCGACCTGCCGGGCCGCCGGGTCTTCGGCGTGCTGGCGGCGCTGCCGCTCGCCGTGCCGTCCTACGTCGCCGCCTACACCTGGGTGGCCGCGACCGACATCGAGGGGTTCGCCGGGTCGGTTCTGGTGCTGACGCTCTGCAGCTACCCCTACGTCTACCTGCCGGTGGCCGCTGCCCTCAGCCGGATGGACCCGGCGACGGAGGAGGTCGCGCTCTCCCTGGGGCGGGGGCGGCTCGGCGTCGTGCTCCGGCAGCTGCGGCCCTCGGCCGCCGCCGGGGCGCTGCTGGTCGCCATGTACGTGCTCGCCGAGTTCGGCGCGGTGGCGATCATGCGGTTCGACGTGTTCACCACGCAGATCTACACCTCCTACCGGGCCGGCTTCAACCGGACCCCGGCCGCGGTGCTCGGCCTGCTGCTGGTGCTGGTCACGCTGCTGATCGTGGCGGCCGAGTCCCGCACCCGGGGCCGGGCCGCCTACGCCATGCGCGGCGCCCCGGCGCGCAGGCCGCCGGTGATCCGGCTCGGCGGCGCGGCCCGGGCGGGAGCGCTGGCCTGGTGCGCCGCGCTGGCCGGGCTCGCGGTCGGCTTCCCGCTGGTGAGCATCTGCTACTGGCTGGCCGACGGCTCCTCGGCGGGGGTGGACGCGACCGTGCTCGCCGAGGCGGTCGCCGCCACGCTCGGCGTCGCGGCGGCGGGAGCGCTGCTCACCACGGCGCTGGCCGTGCCGGTCGGCGTCGTCGCGGCCCGGTACCGCGGACGCACCGCGGCCTTCCTCGAGCAGTCCACCTATGTCGGGCACTCGCTGCCGGGCATCGTCATGGCGCTCTCCCTGGTGTTCTTCGCGGTCCGCTACGTCCCGGCGATCTACCAGCGCTGGCCGTTGCTGGTGATCGCCTACGCGGTGCTGTTCATGCCCGCGGCCGTCGGCGCCGTGCGGGCCTCGGTGCTGCAGTCGCCGCCGGTCCTGGAGGAGGTCGCCCGCTCGCTGGGGCGCAGTCCGCTGCGGGCCCTGCGCGAGGTCACCCTCCCGCTCGCCCTGCCCGGCGTGCTCGCCGGGGCGGCGCTGGTCTTCCTGACCGCGATGAAGGAACTGCCCGCGACCCTGCTGCTGCGGCCCACCGGCGTGGAGACCCTCGCCACCGAGCTGTGGACGCAGACCGGCTCGGGGGCATACGGCGCCGCCGCGCCGTACGCCGCGCTGCTGATGCTGCTCGCGGCCGTCCCCGGGTTCGTGCTCGGCCGCCGCTCTCTCAAGGAGGTCTCTTGAAGCTCACCGTCACGGACGTGCACAAATCCTTCGGCGCGACCCAGGTGCTGCGCGGGGCCTCGCTCACCGTGCAGGAGGGCGACCTCGCCGCGGTGCTCGGTCCGTCCGGCTGCGGCAAGACCACGCTGCTGCGGATCGTGGCGGGCTTCGAGAACCTGGACACCGGGTCGGTGCGGATCGGTGACCGCGAGGTCGCCGGTCTCCCGCCGGAGAAGCGCAAGGTCGGGATCGTGCCGCAGGAGGCGGCGCTCTTCCCGCACCTGTCGGTGGCCCGCAACGTCGGGTTCGGGCTGCCGCGCGGGTCGTCGGGGCGGACCGAGCGGATCGAGGAGTGCCTGGAGCTGGTCGGGCTGGCCGGGTACGGCGAGCGCATGCCGCACCAGATCTCCGGCGGGCAGCAGCAGCGGGTGGCCCTGGCCCGGGCGCTCGCCCCCCGGCCCGGGGTGGTCCTGCTGGACGAGCCGTTCAACGCGCTGGACCGGTCCCTGAGGGTGAGCGTCCGCGACGAGGTCCGGGCGGCGCTGAAGCGGGCCGGGGCGACCGCCGTGCTCGTCACGCACGATCAGGAGGAGGCGCTGTCCATGGCCGACACCGTCGCGGTCATGCGGGAGGGGCTGATCGTCCAGGAGGGCACGCCCGCCGCGGTCTACGCCGCCCCGCGCGACCTCGGCGTGGCGACGTTCGTGGGCGAGGCGGTGGTCCTCGCGGCCTCCGGGGGCGGCCGGGACACCGTCTCGTGCGAGCTCGGCAGCCTGCCGCGGCGGGGCGACGGGCCCGCCGGGCCGGGCCGGGTCGCGCTCCGGCCGGAGCAGTTCGTGCTCCGCACGCCCGGGGAGGGTTCCGGCGGGCTGGTCGAGCGGGTGGAGTTCTTCGGGCACGACGCGGCCGTGACGGTCGCGCTGGAGTCGGGGACCGTGATCCGGGCCCGCACGCGCGGCGACGTGCCGCACCGGCCGGGCGACCGGGTCGGCGTCACGGTCGAGGGGCCGGTGCTGTTCTTCGCCGGGTGAGCCCGGCCCGCCCCCGCGGGGTCTCCGCGGAGGCGTGCCGCCCTCGGGAGAGCGGCCCGCCACCGTGCTGACAAGGTGAAACGTGAAGCTTTCCGTTCCTTCCCCCCAGAGCGGGGAAGAGAGGTGAGGGTGCCGGAAACTCACATCTCGGGGGAGATCCGTGAACGCATGGACGTTCGAGACCCAGCCGGGCGCGCTGGGCGACAGCGCGGTGACACTGGTTGAGGGCAGCTCCTTCTGCGTCTGTTCGAGCAGCGGTGACATCGTGCCGGGCGGGGCGCAGGGGATCTACCACGCCGACACCCGGTTGTTGTCGCGCTGGGAGCTGAAGGTGGACGAGTCCCCGGTCGAGCCGCTCCGGGTGCTCCCCGCCGAGCCCTACCACGCGACGTTCCTCGGCCGGACGCGCCCGAGGCCGGGCCAGGCGGAGAGCACCCTGATGGTGATCAGGGACCGCTACGTCGGCGGCGGGCTGCGGGAGGACCTGACCCTGCGCAACCTGTCCGACGAGGCCGCGGGCTGCGTGGTCACCCTTCAGATCGGCTCCGACATGGCCGACCTGTTCGAGGTGAAGGGCGGCCACGTCCAGCACCTGTCGGACGTGGAGGTGACGGCCGACACGTCGGGGCTGCTGATCATGGCGGCCGGCCGGTCGCGCGGGGCCCGGGTGGTGACCGATCCCATACCGTCGGCCACGCCGGGGCTGCTCACCTTCCGGGCGGTCGTGCCCGGCCGCGGCGACTGGGTCGTCACCGTGCAGGTCAATCCGATCCTGGAGGGGGAGGAGTCGCCCGCCTGGTTCTCCACCCAGCACCCGCTGGAGCACGCCGAGCCCGCCAGGCGGCGCGCCGACTGGGAGCGGATGAGCCCGGTCGTCACCACCTCCAACCGCGTCCTCGCCCAGATCCTGCGCCAGTCCAGGGAGGATCTCGGCTCCCTGCGGCTCTTCGAGCCGGACAAACCCGGCGAGCCGCCGTCGGTCGCCGCGGGCGCGCCGTGGTTCATGACGCTGTTCGGCCGCGACTCCCTGCTGACCTCCTGGATGGCGCTCCCCCTGGACCAGTCCCTGGCCCTGGGCACCCTGCGCCGCCTGGCCCGCCTGCAGGGCACCGTGGACGACCCGCTCACCGAGGAGGAACCGGGCAAGATCCTGCACGAGATCCGCTTCGGGGCGCAGACCGGCACGACGCCGTTCGCCAGCCACGCCTACTACGGCTCCGTCGACTCCACCGCGCTGTTCGTGATGCTCCTGGGCGAGCTGCGCCGGTGGGGCCTGCACAAGGAGGCGGTCGACGAGCTCATGCCGTACGCCGACGCCGCCCTCGGATGGATCTCCCGCTCGGCCGACCCGTTCCTGTACTACCGCCGCAAGACCGACCACGGCCTGCTCAACCAGGGCTGGAAGGACTCCTTCGACGGGATCAACTTCGCCGACGGGACCCTGGCCCGCCCGCCCATCGCCCTGGCCGAGGTGCAGGGATACGTCTACGCCGCCTACATCGCCCGTTCCCACTTCGCCCGCGAGGCCGGGGACCGGGCGCTGGAGGAGCGGTGGACCTCCCGGGCGGTGCGGATCAGGGAGGCGTTCAACGAGCGGTTCTGGCTGCCGGACCGCGGCTACTACGCGATGGGCCTCGACGGCGGCGGGCGGGCCATCGACGGCCTCGGCTCCAACATGGGCCACTGCCTGTGGACCGGCATCGTCGACGAGGACAAGGCGGGCGCCGTCGCCGAGCACCTGCTCTCACCCGCGATGTTCACCGGGTACGGCGTGCGCACCCTGGCCTCCACGATGGGCGCCTACAACCCGATGAGCTACCACAACGGCTCGGTCTGGCCGCACGACAACGCCCTGGTCGCGGCGGGCCTGATGCGCTACGGCTTCGCCGAGGGGGCGCGCCGGATCGCGTTCGGGCTGATGGACGCGGCCAAGGCCTTCAACTGGCGGCTGCCGGAGCTGTTCTGCGGGTTCGACCGGACCGAGTTCGGCGTGCCGGTGCCGTACCCCACCTCGTGCGCCCCGCAGGCCTGGGCCGCCGCCGCCCCCATCCAGCTCGTCCGGACCCTGCTCCGCCTCGATCCGTGGGTGACGCACAACCAGGTGTGGCTGGATCCGGTCGGGCTGAAGAACCTGCGCATCTCGGGGCTCCAGATCGCGGGCGCCCGGGTCACGATCGAGGTGGGTGACGAGGGAGTCTCCGTCACCGGGCTGCCGGAGGGAGTGACCCTGTTCAACGAACCGCGAAGTCCGATGACCGCAGCCCTGCGGTAGGTTCCCTGGCCGCCTCTGCCCGGCGGGCCGGGCGGCCGTAGGCGAGGTTGACATGCTTTTCAGTGACGTTCCGGCCGATTCCCCTTCCCCGGAGGGGCCCGGCGGGATGCGCATCGTGATGATCGCGCCTCCCTGGTACGAGGTGCCGCCCCGGGGATACGGGGGGATCGAGTCGATGCTGGCCGATCTCGTCGACGGGCTCTCCCGCCGCGGGCACGACGTCGTCCTGATCGGGGCGGGCCGGGCGGGGACGTCCGCGCGCTTCCTGTGCACCTACGACCCGCCGCCCTCCGAGCGGATCGGCGAGTCGATGCCCGAGGTGGTGCACGCCGCCAAGGCGTCCCGGATGGTCGCGGGGCTCGGCGCGGACGTCGTCCACGACCACTCCACGGCCGGGCCGCTGACCGCGGCCGCGCGCGGCGTGCCCACCGTGGTCACCTGCCACGGTGACGTGGACGGCGAGCTGGTCGAGTACTACCGGGCCCTCGGGCGCGACGTCTCCGTGGTCGCGATCTCCGAGGCCCAGCGGCGGGTCGCCCCCGACCTGAACTGGGCCGGGGTGGTCCACAACGCCGTCGACACCGCCTCCTTCCCCTTCCGGAAGGACAAGGAGGACTGGGTGCTCTGGCTCGGCCGGTTCAACCCGGACAAGGGCGTGCATCTGGCCATCGACGCCGCCCGCGCGGCGGGCAGGCGGATCCTGCTGGCGGGCAAGCTCACCGAGCAGGTCGAGAAGGACTACTTCGACGAGCAGATCAAGCCCCGGCTCGGCCCCGGCGTCGAGTACGTCGGCGAGGCCGGCACCGCCCGCAAACGCGAGCTGCTCTCGGCCGCGCGCTGCCTGGTCTTCCCGATCATCTGGGCGGAGCCGTTCGGGATGGTCATGATCGAGGCCATGGCCTGCGGGACCCCGGTGGTCGCCCTCGACCGGGGAGCCGTGCCCGAGGTGGTCGTGGACGGGGTCACCGGGTTCGTCCTGAGCCGGGAGGAGGATCTTCCCGGGGCCATCGGGGCCGTCGGCGCCATCCGGCCGGAGGACTGCCGCTCCCACGTCCGGCGGAAGTTCGACGTCACGGTCATGGCCAGAGGGTACGAACGGGTCTACCGCCAGGTGATCGCGGGCGCGTCCGTATCCGGGAGGAGAGCGGTGGACCTCGCGCTGCCCGCCGCGCCGGACGGCCTTATGTTGGGGTGACGACATTCGGCGGCGCTGCGGACGCCGTACAGCGGAGAGGACGGCCATGGGTGAGTTCGTGCGGGTCGAGACGGACGGCGGAGTGGCGACGATCAGGCTCGACCGGCCGAAGATGAACGCGCTCAACGGACAGGTCCAGCGGGAGATCGGCGAGTGCGCCCGGCAGGTCGACGCCGACCCGGCCGTCGCCGCCGTGGTGATCTACGGCGGTGAGCGGGTCTTCGCGGCGGGCGCCGACATCAAGGAGATGGCGGACATGTCCTACGCCGACATGTCGACGCACTCCTCGGTGCTGCAGGACTGCTTCACCGCCGTCGCGAGGATCGGCAAGCCGGTCATCGCGGCGATCACCGGGTACGCGCTCGGCGGCGGGTGCGAGCTGGCCCTGTGCGCCGACGTCCGGATCGCGGGCGAGTCGGCCAGGCTGGGCCAGCCGGAGATCCTGCTCGGCATCATCCCCGGCGCCGGCGGCACCCAGCGCCTGCCCCGGCTGATCGGCCCGGCCAGGGCCAAGGACCTCATCTTCACCGGCCGCCACGTGACCGCCGACGAGGCGCTGCGGATCGGGCTGGTCGACCGGGTGGTCCCGGACGCCGACGTCTACACCGAGGCCCTGGCCTACGCGGCGAAGTTCGCCGGCGGCCCGGCGGTGGCGCTGCGCGCGGCCAAGCAGGCGATCGACCACGGCCTGGAGGCCGATCTGGACACCGGCCTGGAGGTGGAGCGGCTCCAGTTCTCGGCGCTGTTCGCCACGGACGACGCCAAGATCGGCATGCGTGCCTTCGCGGAGAAGACGCAGGCGAAGTTCACCGGCCGCTGAGGCGGCTGTTGGCTGATCTGTCCTGGTAGATCAGGCTTTAACGGTATCGTGCACATTTATGGTGCGGTTGGTGAAGCGTGCTCTGATCCCGGCGGGCCTGCGGCGGGTGGTCCGCGGCTGGTTCGACGCCCGGTACATCTCCCGGGCCGACCACCGGCAGGACATCAAGGACGCCCTGTGGGAGGTCCGGACACTGAGCCGCGAGGTCACCGTGCTCCGTGCGGAGGTCGAGCGGCTCCGCGCCCAGGCGGCCGGGTCCCGGGGCGGGACCGGGACCGGGACCGGCGTCAGGGTCGACCAGGCCCAGGTGCGGCGGTGGGACGACGCGCACCGCCTGGCCACCGAGACCGCGGTCGCGATGGACCGGATGCTCCAGAACGAGGTGCTGCTCTGGCAGGCCGTGGACCGCGTCTCGCAGGGTACGGCAGCAGGTGCGGAGCCGGGCGCGGACGCCGCGCCGTCCACGCGGGCGGACGCGGCCGGACGCCCCGGCCGGGCCCTGCCCTCCGGGAGCGCGGCGTGAGGATCGCCTGGGAGACCGGGGGGTCCGGGGGGTCCGGGGGGAAGGTCTGGCACCTCACCTTCCGGCTGGACGCCGAGGACGCCATCACCGGCCACTGCTCCGACGGCCAGGCGCTCAAGCTGGCCACGAACTCGTTCCGGGTGGAGCTGCCGCGCGCGCCGCGGGAGATCCACCCCGACCTGCTCGCCCTCGCCGCGTGGACCGTCGTCGCGCCCTGGACGCGGCGGCGGATCGCCTTCGACCGGCCCGTCTCCCCGGAGCTGGCCGAGGCGATCGAGACGGGCTGGGGGATCGAGGCCGGGCCGGTCGGCGGGGCCCCGCGCTCGGGGAGCAGGCCGGCGATCTCCTACAGCGGCGGGGCGGACTCCGTGGCGGTGGCGGCGATGCTGCCCGACGCGCCGCTGGTGCACTTCCAGCGGGTCCCGCACCCGCGCGTGCCCAACCGCTGGACCCACTACCGCTCCGACGTGCTGGCCAGGCTCGCCGCGGAGACCGGCCGCGAGCCGGTGATCGTCCGATCCGACCTGGAGTTCACGATCGCCGAGCCCCGGCCCGGCTATCCCGAGCACCACGCGGTGGCCGCCGGGGCGCTGCTGCTGGCAGACGAGCTCGACCTGGGCGGTCTCGCCTTCGGCTACGAGCTGGGCTCGCGCTGGCTGGGCGGTGACCGCTACCTGCTCAGGTACACCCCCGACAACCCGATGTGGTCCGCGCACGGCGCCTGGGGACGGGCGTTCGCCGCGGCCGGCCTGCACATCGTGCTCCCGGTCGGCGGGGTCAGCGAGGCGGTCACCATGCGGCTCGCCCTCGGCTCCTCCCTGCGCGAGCAGGTCCGCTGGTGCCTGCGCGGGACCGACGGGCCCTGCGGGACGTGCGGCAAGTGCCTCTACAAGGAGCTCATCCAGGCGGCGGTCGAGCGCCGCCCGCTGCGCACCACGGTCACCGCGGACCGCGGGGTCGCCCGCAAGTGGCAGCAGCCCCCGCCGTACGGCGGGCAGGAGATGATCGAGTACGGCTGCGCCCGGGTGCCGGGCATCGAGGAGACCGTCTTCGCGACGGCCGCCGGGTTCCTGCAGGCGACCGAGGCGTCCACCGCCTGGCTGGAGCGCTGCTACCCGCCCGCGGTCGAGGAGGTCCCCGAGCCGTGGCGCAAGCAGGTCCACGACTTCATGGCCACGGAGATCGGGTTCATGAGCGAGGATGAGGCGCGCCGCGTCGAGACGTGGGGGCTGTCATGAGGGGAGCGGCTGTGGGGGTGCTGCCGTGAAGGTGTACGTGTCGGTGGACATGGAGGGCGTCACCGGACTGACCGACCCGGAGGAGATGCACGCCGGGGGGCGGGGATACGAGCGCGGCTGCGAGCTGATGACCGGCGACGCCAACGCGGTGGTGCGGGGGGCGTTCGACGCCGGGGCCGAGTCCGTGCGGGTCAACGACGCCCACGGCTCGACCAAGAACCTCAGGATCGACCTGCTCGACGAGCGCGCCACCCTGGTCCGCGGGCCGGGCAAGCCGATGCGGATGGGCCAGGGACTCGACGGGACCTACGCCGCGGCCTGCTTCGCCGGCTACCACGCGAGGGCCGGGGTCCAGCACGGCGTGCTCAACCACACCTGGATGGGCAAGGAGATCCAGAACGTCTACCTCAACGGCGAGATCTGCGGGGAGACCCGCCTGGTCGCGGCGTTCGCCGGGGCGCTCGGCGTGCCGGTGGCCCTGGTCACCGGGGATGAGGCGGTCTGCGAGGAGGCCCGCGAGCTGCTCGGCGACGTCGAGACCGTGGCGGTCAAGAACGGCATCGACCGGTTCTCCGCCGAGCTCCTCCCGCCGGCCGTCGCCCACGCCCGCATCCGCGAGGTCACCTCCCGCGCGCTCGGCCGCCTGGCCGACTTCCGCCCGTACACGGTCGAGCCTCCCTACACGCTGGCCGTCGAGTGGAACTCCACCGCGATCGCCGCCGGATGCGCGGTGATCCCGGGCGTGCGCTCCACCGGCCCCCGGCACACGGAGTTCACGACCGGCGACTTCGGCGAGATCATGGCCCTGTTCGGCATCTTCGCCATGGTCGGCGGCCAGGTCGCCTGCGGCAGCGGGATCTACGGTTGACGATGGGCGAGTCCAGCGGGGCCGGGCCCGCGGGAACCGGGACGGCCGGAGGCGACGGCCGTACGGGCGCCGCGACCGGGACGATGACGCGGCGGGCGCTGCTCGTCGGCGTCGGGGCGGCCGGGGGCGCCGGGGCGATGTTCGCCGCCATGGGCGCGCTGGGGCTGGCTCCCGACGCGCAGGACAGGGCCTTCGCCCCGCCGCAGGGGTCGGACTTCTCGCTGCAGGGCCGGGGGGCGGCGAAGATCGTGGTCCTGGGAGCCGGGGTCGCCGGTCTGACCTGCGCCTACGAGCTGGGCAAGGCCGGCTACGACTGCACGGTTCTGGAGGCCTCCGACCGGGTCGGCGGCAGGAGCCTCACGCTGCGGGGCGGGGACCGGCTGGCCGAGCTGGGCGGGCAGACGCAGACGGCGGGGTTCGGCGAGGGGACCTACTTCAACGCCGGGCCGGGGCGGATCGCGCCCTGGATGCTCACCATGGACTACTGCCGCGAGCTGGGCGTCCCTCTCGAGGTCTTCGTCAACAACAACGCCTCGGCGTACATCTACACCCGCGGCATGACCGCCCCGGTCCGCGCCCGCACGGCCCGCGCCGACATGTACGGATACGTTGCCGAACTGCTCGCCAAGGCCGCCGACGCCGGAGCGCTCGACCGGCGGCTGACGGGAGAGGACCGCGAGCGGCTGCTGGAGTTCCTGCGGCGCTTCGGCGACATCGGCCAGGACCTGGCCTACCGGGGCTCGGACCGCCGGGGCTTCACGACCTATCCGGGCAGCGCGGAGGGGGTTCCCCTCGCCGGGCCGTCCTCCCTGGCCGAGGTGCTCTCCGCCGGGACCGGCCGGGCGATCACCATGGACTTCGGCGTCGAGCAGGCGATGCCCATGTTCCAGCCGGTCGGCGGGATGGACGCGATCGTGACGGCGCTGGCCCGCGCGGTCGGCGAGGACCGGATCGTGACCGGCGCCCCGGTCACCCGGATCACGAACCTGCCCGACGGCGTCGAGGTGACCCACCCCGGCGGCGTCGTCCGCGCCGACTACTGCGTCGCCGCGCTTCCGCCCCACCTGCTCGCCCGCCTCCCGCACAACCTCGGGACCGAGGTCACGGCCGCCCTGCGCACCCCCGTGCCGGTCGCCGCCGGAAAGATCGGCCTGGAGTACGGCAGGCGCTGGTGGGAGACCGAGGACCGCATCTACGGCGGCATCACCGAGACCGACCTCGACATCACGCACATCTGGTACCCCTCGCACGGCTACCACACGAGGAGCGGGCTGATCGTCGGCTACTACAACACCGGCGCGGAAGCGGAGGTCTACGGGGCCCTTCCGCACCGCGACCGCCTGCGCCGCGCGCTCACCCAGGGCAAGAAGATCCACGGCGAGAAGTACCGCGCCGAGCTGCGCTCCAGCGTCTCCGTGGCCTGGCACCGCAGGCCGTACGTCGAGGGCGGCTGGGTCCGCTGGCCGTCCCACGACGGCGGCTTCGCCCTGCTGCGGCGCCCGGCGGGCCGCGTCTACTTCGCCGGCGACTGGCTGACCCGCCTGGTCGCCTGGCAGGCCGGCGCCATGGAGTCGGCGCGCGAGGCCGTCACCGCCATCCACCGGCGCGCCCTGGCGGAACCGCCGACGTAGGGCGCCTTCGGACGGGCAGGCCGAAGGAGGCGGAGACGGCGATCACGCCGCTGGGACCGATCGAGGGGCGGCCGGTCCTCGTGGACGAGGAGGTGGCGGCCCATCCCGGCGTCGTCGTCGGGGGCGTGCGCCACCCGGAACCGGCGCTTCCCGGCGCGGCGCCGGCGGGACTGGAGAACGCGGAGGTCCTGCGCCTGGCAAACTGAAGCCGAATTGAGATTGCGTGTTACCCCCGCTTGGGAAACCGTTGAGGTGTGCCAGACGTTGTTGAGACGGGGAATGTGACCTGATGGTTCATCTCGTAAGCGGGGTTTAAGCCGGTATGGTGCTTCATGCCATGAATCAGGACGACCGACTGGGTCCATACCGACTGCTGCGGCGGCTCGGTGAGGGCGGCATGGGCGTGGTCCACCTGGCCGTCGACCCTCAGGGGCGGCAGGTCGCGGTGAAGGTGCTGCGCTCCGAGGTGGCGGGCGACGAGGTCGCGCGCCGCCGGCTCTCGCGCGAGGTGGACACCATGCGGCGGGTGCGCAGCGAGTACATCGCCGAGGTGCTCGACGCCGACGTCACCGGCCACCGGCCCTACATCGTCACCCGGTACGTCCCCGGCCGCCCGCTGGACGAGGTCGTCAAGCAGGACGGCCCGCTGGACCTGCCCGCCCTGCTCAAGCTCGCCTACGGGGTCGCCTCGGCGCTGGCGTCCGTGCACTCCGTCGGGGTGATCCACCGGGACCTCAAGCCCGGCAACGTGCTCATCCTGGACGGCGAGCCCGTCCTCATCGACTTCGGCATCGCGCAGGCGGTGGACGCCACCAGGCTCACCCAGACGGGCATGTTCATCGGCACGCCCGGCTACCTCGCCCCCGAGATCATCGAGGGTCACGAGGCAGGTCCCGAGGTGGACGTGCACGCCTGGGCGGGCACCCTGGTCTTCGCGGCCACCGGCGAGCCGCCCTTCGGCAAGGGCACGCTGGAGATGATCTTCTACAACATCACCGCGGGCAAGGCGAACGTGGCCGGAACGCCCCGGGAGCTCCAGCCGGTGCTGCGCGCCGCACTCCAGCGCGACCCCGCCCAACGGCCCCCGGCCGCCGAGCTGGCCGCCCAGGTGGGGCGCCTGATGTCGTCCCGGGGCGGCGGGCCGGACCGGCCCCGCGTCCCCGACGAGATCACCACGGTCCCGCACTTCGACGACTCCGGCCGGCCGCACACCGGCGGCACGGGCGGGGGCGTGGGGTTCGGCACGGGCTCGCTCCTCCCGCCGGACCCGGGAGAGGTGCCGACGCCGGTGGCGTCGCGCCCCACCGGGGCCGCCCCCGCCACGCCCTGGCCTCCGGTGCCCGTGGCCCAGCCGCGCGAATACGTCTCGCTGCTCGACGACCAGGCCGACCCCTGGCCCACCCGCCGGGTGACCCCTGAGGAGCTGCGCCAGGCCGCCGCCGGCCAGGCCGCCTCCCACGAGGTCCCCACCGGGATGCTGGACCCGCAGGACATTCCCACGGGCCGGGTGCCGGCGCGTGACCGGGCCGCGCAGACCGGCCCCGGCACGCCTCCGCAGGCCGGTCCCGGGGCGTCCGCCCGGACCGGTTCCGGCGTCACCGGCGAGCTGGGCGCCACCGCCCCGGTGGCCGACGGGGACATCCCGACCCAGCGGGTCCGCCCCGGCGACCTGCCCGAGCACCTGCGCGGGCACGCGCCGTCGCAGTCCGCCCGGCCGGGCGCCGAGCCCGCCCAGCGGCCGCAGTACCCGCCGCAGCCCTACCCCCGGCAGCACGCGCCGGCGGGCCCGCAGCAGGGCCCGCCGTACCCGCAGCACGCCTCCTTCGAGCAGACGCCGCATCTGCGGCAGTCCGCCACGCCGCCGCCCTACCCGTACGCGCACCCGCAGGGCCCCGCCCATCAGGGGCACGTGAACCAGGCGCCCGCGCCCGGCCCGCTTCACCCGGGCCAGCGGCCCGGCCACGCGCTGCAGCGTTCCAAGGCGTACGGCGTGGCGAGCACGCTGCTGCTGGTCACCGTGACGATCGCGGCCGTCATCGCTCCGATCGCCGTCGCCGCGGTGGCGGTCCCGGCGGCGATCCTGCTGCGCGCCGCCGACATCGCCCAGCCGAGGCTCAACACCCGCCGGCACGCGGGCGCCGCCGCGGCCGACGTGTTCCGGGTGTTCGGCCAGCCGGCCGCGCTGCTGAAGTCGGTCGGCGTCACCGCCGCGCTCGTGCCGTACGCGCTCATCCTCGGCCTGCCGGTGACGTTGCTGCTCACCGTGCTGGTCCCCGTGATGCCGGTCACCAACGCGCTCAGCTGGGGGGCGGCGGTCGCGCTGTGGACGGTCTGCGCGGGTCCGGGAGTGGAGGGCCCGGGTCGCCAGATGCGACGTACTCTGGCATCACTGCTGCCTTCCCGGAGCGCGGCCGTCATCACGGCCGCGGTGCTGGGGGCGGCGGCCGCGCTGATGGTCTTCCTCGCCGTGGACACCGTGGGTGACGGGGCGCGGAGGGCGACGTGGACACCCGTCGGCGTCGAGACGGTGGTGAACGAGCTGAGAGACCTACGAAAGCAGGCCACGCGATGACGGGGGACACGCGAGCGCCCGAGCGGCTGGGGCCGTACCGGCTGCTGAGAAAGATCGGTGAGGGCGGTATGGGGGCCGTCCACCTGGGGCTCGACGAAGACGGGCGGGAGGTGGCCGTCAAGGTCCTGCACTCGCACGTGGCCGCCGACCTCAAGGCGCGCGACCGGCTCACCCGCGAGGTGGAGACAATGCGGCGGGTCCGGAGCCCGCACGTCGCGGAGGTGCTGGACGCCCAGCTGACCGGTGCGCAGCCGTACATCGTGACCCGTTTCGCCCCCGGCCGCACGCTGGAGGAGACCGTCCTGTCGGACGGCCCGCTCCCCGCCGACCGGCTCGTCAGGCTGGCCCAGGGCATGTGCGCGGCGCTGGTGGCCATCCACGCCGCCGACGTCATCCACCGCGACTTCAAACCGGCCAACGTGATGCTCGTCGACGGCGACCCGCTGGTCATCGACTTCGGCATCGCGCATCTGGTCAACGCGACCAGGCTCACCCAGACGGGCATGTTCGTCGGCACGCCCGGCTACCTCGCCCCGGAGATCATCCGGGACTCCGAGATCACCCAGGCGGCCGACGTGCACGCGCTGGCCTCCACGGTCTTCTTCGGGGCGACCGGCAAGCCGCCGTTCGGGACCGGGAGCTTCGAGGTCGTCTGCTTCAACATCATGGAGGGCCGGGCCAACATCGACCTGGCCCCCGCCTGGCTGCGCGGCTGGCTGCGGCAGGCGCTGGACGTGGACCCCGCGGCCCGGCCGAGCGCGCAGCAGTTGCACCGCATGGCCCGCGCCCTCGACCCGGCGGTGACGGCCTTCCACGAGGAGCCCCCGCCGACCGCCGTGCTGGACCCGGGGACGAAGGTGCTCGGCGGCCCCCCGCCGCCCCCGCCGAACGGCACGCGCGTTCTCGGCGACGCCCCGCCGCCCCCGCCCGGCACCCGGGTGCTCGGTGACGTCCCGCCGCCTCCCGCGCCGAACGGCGCCCGCATGCCGAACGGCGGGGCCCCTCCGGCGAACGGCACGCGGGCGCTGCCGCAGGACGAGAGCTACTCCGACCTGCTCCCGCCGGTGGAGTACGCCAAGCCCGACCGGCGTGAGCGCAGGCCCCGGACCGAGCCGGGCCGCGACGCCGGACAGGCCGGCGCCGCCGCGCCGCCGCCCTACGTCCCGGCCCCGCCGCCGTACGTGCCCGCCCCGCCCGGAGCCCGGCAGCCTGCGGCCTTCGCGCCGCCGCCCTACCCCGACCAGCGGGTCGCCGGATACCCGGCGCCGCAGCCGACCGGCCCGGCGCGGCCGTACGCGCCCCCGGCCGGCCAGCCCCGGCCCTACACGCCGCCGGCCCCGCCGCGGCAGGACCGGCCTCCGTACCGCACCGGCCACCCGCTGGCCGGTGCGCTCCTGCTGACGATCGTGGTCGCGCTGGCCTGCGTGCTGCCCGTCGTCGTCAGCGCGGCCGCGCTGGTCGCGGCGGTCTGCCTGCGCGTGGGCGAATACCTCTTCGGGGACCTGGCCCAGCGCCGCTCGGTGCGGGGCAGCAGCGCCTCCGACCCGCTGATCGCACTGGTCGGCACGCCGTGGGCGCTGATCAAGGCCGGCGCGGTGACGATGGTGAGCGGCCCACTGGCCGCGATGTTCGGCATGTGCGTCTGGGGAGCCCTGGTCTACATCGGGCAGATGGACACCGACCCGGCCGCCGCCTACGCCGCCGGCGCCTTCGTCGCCGGGCTGTTCGTGCTGCCCGGCGGCGGCAAGCCGCGCAAGGCCGTCTCCCGCGTGCTGACCGGGGTGATCCGCAGTCCGGGCGCGGCCATGGTGACCACGATCGTCCTGGGCACGATCGCCTTCTTCACGGTGATGGCCGCGCTGAGCATGGTCCCGTCCTTCGAGCCCTGGGCGCCGCCCTCCAAGGTGGTGGACAAGCTGACGACGCAGTGGCAGGCCCAGGCGCACGAGAGCGCGATGGGCGTGATGGACCTCGTCGGAGGTCTCGTGGACGACCTGCTGAAGAGCGTCGGCCTCGGGTTCCTGTCCTTCTGGAAGTGACGCCCTCCGGTGGAGACCGGGTCGCGGGAATCAGGCACTGCGGGAATCAGGTGCCGGGGGAATCAGGTGCCGGGGGAATCAGGTGCCGGGGGAATCGGGCGCAGGACCCGCCGGACGGGCGGGTGGCGGCAGGTTTGCCGCGACATTTTGGGCGGTTCTCGGGCAATCAATGTCAAGTCGGCTTCAAGCTGAGTGGTTCGCGAGGGAGACCCGGACCGCCCGGTGTGTGTTCCGTGTCCGGGGACGGGCGGTTTCTTGCAATCTCTCCGTGCGAGACGGTCCTGTCTGGGGCACGATGAAGGGGACAGGCCGGAGGGAGTCGCATGGGAGCGCCGGACGGTGATTGTCTTGGCCCGTACCGCCTACTCTCGCCGCTGGGGGCGGGAGGCTTCGGCGAGGTCCATCTCGCGCTGGACCCCGAGGGGCGCACGGTCGCCATCAAGATCCTGCATCCGCACGTCGCCGCCGACGAAGGGGCGCTGACCCGCCTGGCCCGCGAGGTGGAGGCCATGCGGCGGGTCCAGGGCCCGCACGTCGCCGAGATCCTCGACGCCTCGCTGACCGGTAGCCGTCCGTACCTGGCCACCCGCTACGTCCAGGGCCGCCCGCTCGCCGCGGTGGTCTCCGGCGACGGCCCGATCAGGGGCGACGACCTCGTACGGCTGGCGCGCGGTCTCGCCGAGGCCCTGGCCGCCGTCCACTCCGCCGGGGTGATCCACCGGGACCTGAAGCCCGGCAACGTGATCCTGACCGACGGCGAGCCTGTCGTGATCGACTTCGGGATCGCGTGCATGCTCGACTCGGCCTCGGTCACCACGTCGGGCGCGGTCCTGGGCACGCCCGGCTACCTGGCCCCGGAGATCCTGGAGGGCGGCGAGACCGGGCCGGAGGCCGATGTCTTCTCCTTCGCGGCCACGCTCGCCTTCGCCGCCACCGGACGGCATCCGTACGGCACCGGCCCGGCCTCCGCGGTCGGTTACCGGGTGGTCCACCACGAGCCCGACCTGGACGGCGTGCCGCCCTGGCTGGAGCCGCTGCTCCGGGAGTGCATGGTGCGCGACCCCGCCGCCCGCCCACCGGCCAGCATGCTGCTGGCCCGGCTCGGCGCGGCGGCCCCCGTCGTCCGCGTCGCGGCCCCGCCGCTCCCGGCCTTCGCGGCGGCCGAGAGCCGGGAGCCGCTCCAGGAGACCGCTCACCGCGCGCCGCGGGGCGCCTCCCGCGGAGGCGGGGTGCACAGCCTCACCACCCGGGAGTGGCGGCCGGGCCGCGGCCGCCGGTCGGGGGACCGGACGCCGGAGGAGGTCCGCGAGCGCCGCCGCGCGGTGATCCACCGCCGGTGGGTCGTCGGCACCGGCCTGCTCGTGGCGCTGACCGCCGCGGCGGCCAAGAGCCCGCTGCCCGAGGTCTCGCTGCTGCTTCTGACGATCTACGGCGCGGTCATGCTCGTCGACGGGGGCGTCGCCCTGCTCGCCCGACAGAACCGTCCACGGCTCGCCGTGGACCTGGCGGGCGCCGGCGGGTCCATCGCACTGTGGTTCGTGCTCGGCGCGTTCTTCAGCCCGCTCACTCTCGGCCTGGCGTTGGCGACGGTCGTGTTCGTCCTGGTCGTGATCCTGCTGAGCAGTTGAACCGCCGGTTCGCGGGTAGGACGGGAGTACCGCCCGCCGGTTCCGGAACATAGTTCGGTATGGTGGGGAACGGCTCGCCGGGCGGCGGCCGGTCCGGTCGGCTCATGCCGTACGGGCCGGTGGTTTGCGCCTAAGCTACCGATGGGTAACATGATGCCGGGGGACCAGGACGGGCGCGACCCGGCCGGGCCACCCGCTGTCACGACGCCCTCGGGCACCTGGCAGTCTTGGCATCACGTGCACGTGCCCCGCGTGCGCGTACCGAGCATCCGGCGCCGACCGCGACGAAGCGGTGGCGCACGCGAACACGGGAGGTCGGCCACCGGCCATGAACATCGTCGTCTGCGTGAAGCAGGTCCCCGACACGGCGACCGAGCGCAAGCTGAGGTCCGATGACAAGACGCTCGACCGCGACGCCGCCGACGGCGTCGTCAACGAGCTCGACGAGTACGCGGTCGAGGAGGCGCTGCGGCTCAAGGAAGCTCACGGCGGTGAGGTGACCGTCCTCACCATGGGCCCCGACAAGGCCAGCGAGACCATCCGCAAGGCCCTGGCCATGGGCGCCGACAAGGCGGTCCACCTGGTGGACGACGCGCTGCACGGCTCCGACGCGCTGGGCACCTCCTACGCCCTGGCGCAGGCCCTGAAGAAGATCGGGTTCGACCTGGTCGTGCTCGGCTCCGAGTCCACCGACGCCCGCACCGGCGTGCTCGCCGCGATGCTGGCCGAGCGCCTGGGCGTGCCGCAGCTCACCTTCGCCAACAAGGTCGAGGTCGCCGGCTCGTCCATCGCGATCCAGCGCGTCACCGACTACGGCTACGACAAGGTCGAGGCCTCGCTGCCCGCCGTCGTCTCCGTGGTCGAGAAGATCAACGAGCCGCGCTACCCGTCCTTCAAGGGCATCATGGCGGCCAAGAAGAAGCCGGTCGAGAAGCTGGGCGTCGCCGACGCCGAGATCGACGCCGCGCAGGTGGGCCTGGCCAACTCGTGGAGCGAGGTGGCCGACTTCGCCGCCGCCCCGCCGCGCGCGGCCGGCACGATCGTCAAGGACGAGGGCGACGGCGGCGTGAAGGCCGCCGACTTCCTCGCGTCGAAGAAGTTCGTCTGAGAACGGGGGGTTAACTGAGATGTCCGAGGTTCTCGTTCTCGTCGAGCACGTCGAAGGCCAGGTCAAGAAGGTCACCCTGGAGCTGCTGACGCTCGCCCGCAGGCTGGGCGAGCCGTCGGCCGTCTGGACCGGCCCCGGCTACTCCGCCGAGGCCAAGGCCAAGCTGGCCGAGTACGGCGCCGAGAAGATCTACGTCGCCGACTCCGCCGACATCGTCGACTACGTGGTCGCCCCCAAGGCGGAGCTGCTCGCCCAGCTCGTCTCCTCGGCGTCCCCGGCCGCGGTGCTCGTCGCCGCGACGGCCGAGGCGAAGGAGATCGCCGGCCGGCTGGCCATCAAGATCGATTCCGGTGTGCTGACCGACGCCGTCGGCATCGGGGAGGGCCTGGTCGCCGACCAGTCCATCTTCGGCGGCGGGGTCAACGTGCGGTCCCGCGTGACCAAGGGCACCCCGATCATCGCGGTCCGGCCGAACGCGACCCCGGTCGAGGCCGCCGCCGGCGCCGGCGCCGAGGAGCAGGTCTCCGTGGCCGTCTCCGACGCCGCCAAGGCCGCGAAGGTCGTGGACCGCGTCAAGGAGGAGAAGGGCGCCCGCCCCGAGCTCACCGAGGCCGCGATCGTGGTCTCCGGCGGCCGCGGCGTGGGTTCGGCCGAGAACTTCTCGATCATCGAGAAGCTGGCCGACTCGCTCGGTGCGGCGGTCGGCGCCTCCCGCGCCGCCACCGACGCCGGCTGGTACCCGCACCAGTTCCAGGTGGGCCAGACCGGCAAGACCGTCTCGCCGCAGCTCTACATCGCGGCCGGCATCTCCGGGGCCATCCAGCACCGGGCCGGCATGCAGACGGCCAAGACGATCATCGCGATCAACAAGGACCCCGAGGCGCCGATCTTCGAGCTCGCCGACTTCGGTGTCGTGGGTGACCTGAACCAGGTCGTCCCGCAGCTGACCGACGAGGTCGTCAAGCGCAAGTAAGCCCTCGGGCCCGCAGAGCGCGACGGCGCCGCACGGACTTCCGTGCGGCGCCGTCCGGCGTCGTCCGGCGGGTGCCCGGGCCGCCTCGGGGCGGGCCTGCGGGAGGTCCGGACCGCCCGGGAGGGGTCTCAGGCCGCCATGGAGAGCTTGTTCCCGCGGGGCCCGGCCGGGGCGGCGGAAGTCGTACCGGGCCGGGGCAGGAACCGGCCGGCCACGGCGATCAGGACGCCGAGCACGACGGCGACGCCGAGCGCGGTCCTGAGCGAGGCCAGGTCGGAGAGGAAGCCGATGATCACCGGGCCGAGGAGCAGGCCCGCGTAACCCATCGCACCCGTCTGGGCGATGGCGGGACCGGGGTTGCCGGTCGCCTCTCCCGCCAGGGAGAAGGCGACCGGGGAGATCGTCGCCACCGCGAGGCCCACGAACAGCATGGCCGAGACGGCGACCGCGACCGAGGAGGACGTGACGACCACGGCGAAGGTCGCCGCAGTGGCCAGTCCGGAAACGATGATCATCCCTCGCGCGCCGAACCGGGTGCGGACCCGGTCGCCGGCGAGACGGCCGATCAGCATGCCTCCCTCGAAGACCGGGTAGCCGAGCGCCGCCACGGCCTCGGAGGCGCCGAGTTCGTTGCGCAGGTAGAGGCCGTTCCAGTCGGCCATCGTGCCCTCGACCATGAAGGCGCAGAACGCGATCGCGCCCAGCAGGTAGATCACCGGCGGCATCCGGCGGCGGGTTCCCTCTCCGGCGCTCGCCGGCTCGGGGGCGGGGTCGGGCAGGTAGGTGCGGCTGAGCATGGCCGCCGCGGGCAGCGAGACCAGGGCGACCAGGGCCAGGTGGGCCGTGAACGAGAGCCCGGCCGCGATGGCCGCGGTGCCGAGCAGGCCCGCGGAGATCGCGCCCACGCACCAGCCGGCGTGCATGCCGTTCATCAGCGGGAGACCGTGGGCGCGCTCGACCGTCGAGCCCTGCGCGTTCATCGCGATGTCCAGCGCGCCGAACGCCAGGCCGAACAGCACGGAGGCGACCAGCAGCAGCGGGAACGACGGTGCGAGCGCGAGCATGGCGAGGGTGACGGCGCACAGGGGCGCGGCGACCCGCAGGATGCTCCGGCTGCCGAAACGCGTCATCACCCCGCGCATCGACTGCATGGTCACCAGTGCGCCCAGGCTCCACGCGAGCAGGGAGGCGCTGATCGACGCCTCGGACAGGCCGAGTTTGTCGGACAGCGCGGGCAGGCGCACGGTTATCGATCCACACATCAGTCCGCCGAGAACAAAAGTGAGGATTGCCCCGTTACGGGCAGTCCTCAGATCGCGGGTCATCACACAATCCTTTCAACGGAGGTTTTCGAGCTGTGCCGGCCGGGCACAGAGAATCCGGTCGCTTCCGCGGATGCGGAAGCGACCACCAGTGCGTACGGACAGTCACCTGGACGAGGGCGGACATGGCCGGTCGGCGCGGACGGGGGAGGCGGGACCGGCGGGCGCCGCCAGGCGGGCCCGGATGGAGGGAGCCGGTCGGACGACCGGTCCGGTCAGGCGGACAGCAGATCCAGCAGGCGCTGTTCCAGCTCCGCGTAGTGGCCGTCGTCGTAGAGGCCGGGGTCGTGGCTGGCCACGTCCCACAACCCTTCGCAGGCCAGGCGGACGATCTGTGCGGCCGCCGGGTCGGGCTCGGACTCCAGCCCCTCGCGGTGCCAGCGGGCCATCGCCTCCCGCAGCGGCGCGAGCAGATAGAGGTTGCCGGAGGCCCCGGTGACCACCGCCCAGCGTCGCAGCCGGCCGCTCCGCACGGCGGCGAACGTGGCGGCCAGGTAGTTCTTGGTGTAGGTGTCGCGGCCCTGGGCGGCGACGAGCTCGTCGAACTCCTCGATCAGCCGCTCGACCATGCTCTTGATCAGGGCTTCCTTGGTGCTGAAGTGATAGAGCAGGCCGCCTTTGCTGCAGCCCGCGCGTTCTGCGACGGCCGCCAGCGTGAGCGCGGAGGAGCCCTGATCGGCCAGCAGTTCTTCCGCCGCGTCCAGCAGTTCCTCTCGTCTCATGCTCTTTACTGTACCGTCTGGACGGTTCAGTGGTCAACGCGGGGGCGGGGGTCCGCGCGGGCGCGGATACGCTTGGAAGGCTGAAATAAGTTGCGGAGGGGAGTGCGGCCGTGCAGTCCGCCTATCTCGATCATGCGGCGACCACGCCGATGCTTCCCGAGGCCATCGAGGCGATGACCGCCCACCTCGGCAGGGTCGGCAACGCCTCGTCGTTGCACGCGGCGGGCCGCCGTACCCGCCAGGTCGTGGAGGAGTCGCGCGAGAGCATCGCGGACGCACTCGGCGCCCGGCCCAGCGAGGTCGTTTTCACCTCGGGCGGCACCGAGGCCGACAACCTGGCCATCAAGGGCCTCTACTGGGCCCGCCGCGCCGCGGGGGCGACCCGCATCCTGATCAGTGCGGTCGAGCACCACGCCGCGCTCGACCCCGCGCACTGGCTGGGCGACCGGCAGGGCGCGACCGTCGAGCTGCTCGACGTCGACGAGTCCGGCCGGGTGCACCCGCAGACCCTGCGCGAGGCCGTCGAGCGCGACCCGGACAGCGTCGCGCTGGTGAGCGTCATGTGGGCCAACAACGAGGTCGGCACTGTCCAGCCGGTCCGGGTGCTGGCCGCGATCGCCCGCGACCACGGCATCCCGTTCCACACTGACGCGGTCCAGGCGATCGGCCAGCTCCCGGTGGACTTCGCCGACTCCGGAGCGGACGCCCTGACGCTCTCCGGTCACAAGGTCGGAGGCCCGATGGGCGTCGGCGCGCTGCTGCTGGCCCGGGGCGTCGACCCGGTGCCGGTGCTGCACGGCGGCGGCCAGGAGCGCGACGTCCGCTCCGGCACCCTCGACGCCCCCTCGGTCGCCGGCCTCGCGGTGGCGGTGCAGACCGCGGTGGCCCGCCAGGCCGAGACCGCCGCCCGGCTGTCCGGCCTCCGCGACGAGCTGATCCGCCGGGTACGGCAGGCGGTCCCCGACGTGATCCTCAACGGCGACCCGGAGAACCGGCTCCCCGGCAACGCCCACTTCTCCTTCCCCGGGTGCGAGGGGGACGCCCTGCTCATGCTGCTGGACGCCAAGGGGGTGGAGTGCTCGACCGGCTCCGCCTGCTCGGCCGGGGTGGCCCAGCCCTCCCACGTCCTGCTCGCCATGGGCGCCGACGGCGTCCGGGCCCGGGGCTCCCTGCGATTCTCCCTCGGCCACACCTCGACCGAGGCCGACGTCGACCGCGTCGCCGACGTCATCGGCCTGGTCGTGGAGCGCGCCCGCCGCGCGGGCCTGTCCTGACCCGGCGCCCCATGACCGGGGTCCTGCGACCCGGAGGTTCCGCGGCCGGCCCGCACTCCCCGTCCGGGCCCGGTGCGGCTGTAGGGGGGGGAGGGGTCAGTTGAGGAAGGGGGCGACGGCGGTCCAGGCGGGATCGCCGACGACGTCCACGCGGGGCTGGCCCTCCTCCCAGCTGATGATCAGCTCCTTGGCGTGGATCGCCGCGTCGCCCACCGGATCGGCGTATACGTGCAGCACCCGCTGTCCTTCGGCGCTCATGTGGGCGGCGAGCACGGCGGTCCCGTTCAGCCTGCTGATCCGGCCTGCGAGGCGCTCCTCGAAGTCGCGCAGGGCGTCCAGGGACGGCCCGGCGGGCAGGCCGTCGGCGTCGCGGTGCAGGTAGGGCAGGGTGATCGCGATGTGCTGGTCGAACAGGGGGTAGTCGACCGGGCGGAGAGGGTAGCGGGCGGTGGCGATCAGCCGGGCGCCGGTGGCCGTCTCGCCCTCCAGCAGCGCCCACTGCTCCTCCTGGAAGCCCGAGGCGAGGTCGGCGACCACACCGGGCAGGTGGACGGCGGGCACGGCGTCGATCGGCGGGAACTGGACGGCGGAGATCTCGCCGACCCAGCGGGCCACGTCGTCCTCGCCGAGCAGCCAGTCGAGGGCGAGCAGGGCGGCCTCGGTCCGGGTCTCCTCGTCGAGGATGCCGAAGATCGGGTGGTGGGCGACCACGTCGACGCGGGGGTTGCCGTGCGGGGCCCGCAGGCCCAGCACGAGCTTGTCCAGCGCGAACTCGTAGCCGTCCACGTCGAGGGTGAGATCCATGGCGTTCGGGTTGGCCCGCCGGGACGGGTGGAACTCCCACCGGCCGTCGGCGGGCGGCGCGGCGGCGGCCCAGCGGTGCGCCACGGCGCGCAGCCCGGGGTCGCCCGCGGCGGTGACCACCAGGGCCTGGTCGGCGGTGAACCCGGGGGTGATCTCCCACACCAGGGAGGGGTGGACGACCGTCACCGCGGGACCGATCCACTCGGCCAGCCGCTCGGCCTCCCCGGCGGCGACCATCGCATCCAGCTCAGATCTGGCCTCGGCCCACCAGGTCCAGAACTCGCCGATGCCGTCGGCGGGGTCTTCGGCGGCTTCGCTCTTGCGCCCGAACAGTCGCATGACCCCGGATTCTCCCAGTCCGGCGAGATCTGTGCCAACAGCCGGGCCGCACGGGCGACCGGCCGGGTTCGTGCGGCCCGCGGGGCGCGGTGGCACGCGCGGCCACGCAGGAATGTCCTGCGGCGCGGGTACGCTCAGAGGGCTATGAGTCTTCGTGTGCTTGCCGCCATGTCCGGGGGCGTCGATTCCGCGGTTGCCGCCGCCCGCATCGCCGAGGCGGGTCATGACGTCACCGGTGTCCATCTGGCGCTCTCCGCCAACCCGCAGTCCTACCGGACCGGCGCGCGCGGGTGCTGCACGATCGAGGACTCCAGGGACGCCCGCCGGGCCGCCGACGTGATCGGGATCCCCTTCTACGTCTGGGACATGGCCGAGCGCTTCCATCGCGACGTGGTCGAGGACTTCGTCAGCGAGTACGCCGCGGGCCGCACGCCCAACCCCTGTCTGCGCTGCAACGAGAAGATCAAGTTCGAGGCGGTGCTCGACCGGGCCCTCGCGCTCGGGTTCGACGCCGTCGCCACCGGCCACCACGCCCGGATCGCCGACGGCGTGCTCAGCCGCAGCCCCGACGCCGGCAAGGACCAGTCCTACGTGCTCGGCGTGCTCACCCGCGAGCAGCTCAAGCACGCGATCTTCCCGCTCGGCGACTCGACCAAGGCGGAGGTCCGCGAGGAGGCCGCACGGCGCGGGCTCATGGTGGCCGACAAGCCCGACAGCCATGACATCTGCTTCATCGCCGACGGCGACACCCGGGGCTTCCTCGCCGACCGCCTCGGCGCGGCCGAGGGCCCGATCGTGGACGAGTCGGGCGAGGTCGTCGGCAGCCACGAGGGCGCGTACGGCTTCACCGTCGGCCAGCGCAAGGGCCTGCGCATCGACCGCCCGGCCCCCGACGGCAGGCCGCGCTACGTGCTGTCCATCGAGCCGGTCTCCAACACGGTCACGGTCGGCCCGCGCTCGTCCCTGGAGGTCACGTCCATCGTGGCGTCCCGGCCCGTCTGGAACGGCCCGGTCGACGCGCCCGTCGAGCCGCTGTCCTGCACGGTCCAGCTCCGCGCCCACGGCGAGGTGTACGGCTGCCGCGCCCGGCTCTCCGGCGAGGAGGTCCACATCACGCTGGACGCCCCGGCCGCCGGGGTGGCGGCGGGCCAGGCCGCGGTGCTCTACCTCGGCGACACCGTGATCGGCTCGGCCACCATCGCCTCCGCTTCCTGATCCCGTCCCGGCGGGTCAAGGGGGCCGGTCTCGCGGAGCCGGGCCGCCGTATTCCTCTGAGAGGATGACATTTCCTAAATGTCACCTTTTGGAAAGGATCGAGACCCGTGAAACGATGGGTTTCCCTGGTGGCCGTCGTATTGATCGCCTCGGTGCCGTTCGCCGTCCCCGCTGCGGCACAGACGGGTCCCGCCGATCCGGTGCAGGCGCTCAAGCGGCAGTTCCGGGCCGAACGCGGTGTCCACATCGCCGAGGTCACGCGCCTGGTCTTCGATGAAAAGAACTCGGTGCGATTCCGCTACAACGGCAGGGTGCAGCTCGGTCCCTCCGGGCCGGTGGCCTCCGACTCGACCCTCCAACTGGTTATCGACCCGCCGCTCAGGAAGTTGCTGGAGCAGACGCTGGAGGGCGAGAGCGAGGGTGGGAGCGGGGACGCATCGAAGGGCCTCGGCCTGGAGGAACCGCACCACGCGATCGCCGTCGGCGGGTACCACTACACCTCCGACGGCATATTGCCCCTCCCGCACGGCAAGACCTGGGTGCGCAGGCCGGGCCCGGGGCGCCTGCTCAACGTCGCCACCGTTCAGCCGATCGACGTGTTCGAGCCCGCCGTCCTGAAGACCATGCTCAGGGGTGCGAAGGGTGAGCCCGTATCCGGCGGTCTCTTCTACCAGGGCACGGTGAGCTACGCGCAACTGGCCAAGGCGTCCAGGCACGCCTCCTGGCAACTGACGGGCATGACGCTCTTCGGTGACGCCAAAAAGAAGATCGCATGGCGGCTGTGGACCGACGGCACGGGCCTGCCCACCCGTCTGATGACCGTCCAGAACAGCCGGTGGGATGAGGACACTTCGCTGATCCAGCGGACCGACACCCGTTACGGGGACTGGGGGTCGCACATCCTGGTGATGGCCCCGCCCGCCGACGAGGTCGTCGACGAGAAGGAGCTCTCCTACGACCCGTTCGACGTCACCGAGCCCAAGGAGCTCATCAACACGCTTTCCGGCTCCACGCGGTAGCCGGGGCGGGCGGGAGCGGCGCGGAGAAGGGACCGGCCGTCCCCGCCCGACCCGCGGTCACGGGGCCTGCTCAGGACAGGGTGACGGACTCCCCGGGCTGCAGGCGGCGGATGTCCGCCTTCTGCTGGTCGGCCTCCATCTCCAACCAGCGGTCGACCAGCCCCAGCCCGATCTCGTTGAGCAGGCCGTCGTGGGTGGAGAAGGCCCGGGCGGGGCGGACCTCGCGCAGATAGGCGACCATCTCCATGCCCTTCAGCCACGGGGCGTTGGTCGGCACCAGCAGCGTGGGCACCTCGACGCCCGGCGAGGTGAGGGCGTCACCGGGGTAGAAGACCTCCTCGTCGACGAGGAAGCCGATGTTCTGCACGATCGGCAGGTCGGGATGGTTCGGGGCGTGCCACTCGCCGACGGCCTTCACCGCGAAACCCGCCGTGCCGAACGTGTCGCCGTGCCGTACCGTCTGGATCTTCGCCGGGACGTCGGCCAGCGTGGCGGCCACGCCCTCGCAGGTCCAGATCTCCAGCGACGGGTTGCCCTCGGCGGCCCGGCGCAGCCGGTCGGGCTCCACGTGGTCGAAGTGCTCATGGGTGATGAGCACGGCCTGGGCGCCGTCGAGGGCCGACTCCTCGCTGAAGGAGCCGGGGTCGATGACAAGGACCGAGCCGTCCTTCTCCAGGCGGACGCAGGCGTGCCCGAACTTCGTTAGCTTCATGCCCCTCACCCTATGGCGGCGGGGCGGCCCGGCCGAAGGTCGTCCGGGCGGCAGCGGCGGCGGCTTCCGCGACGGGGGCCGACGGGGGCCGACGGGGGCGGAGCGGGTCGCCGGGTGCGCGATGCCGGTCACTGTCGCGGGAGGTGCGCGACGGGGTCCTAAGCTGACCTCCGTGAACACGTTTCCGTGGAGTGAGGCGACCGCGACCGGTGTCGGGTCGCACCCGGGGGAGGATCACATCGAGGCGGTCAAGGCCGTCTTCGGTGAGCTCCCCGCGCTGCCGTACCTTCCGGAGCTGCCGGGGCGCGGCGTCGGCGCGGACATGGTCGGCAGGGCCGCGTCGCTGCTGGTGGAGCTGCCGGTGGAGGTGCAGCCGTCGGGCTGGCGCTTCACCGACCGGCCCGGCAGGGACGCCAAACGGGCCTACGACCACCTCGCGCGCGACCTCGACGCGCTGGAGGAGGCGGCCCTGGGGTACACGGGGCCGTTCAAGGTCCAGACGTGCGGGCCGTGGACGCTGGCGGGCGCCGTCGAGCTGCGGCACGGTGACAAGGCGCTCGCCGACGCGGGGGCCGTACGGGATCTGGTGGGGTCGTTCGCCGAAGGGCTCGCCGCGCACGTCGCCGAGGTGCGCAGGCGGGTGCCGGGGGCCACGAAGGTCGTGGTCCAGCTGGACGAGCCCGGTCTGCCCGGTGCGCTGGCGGGCACCGTGCCGACGGCCTCGGGCTTCGGGCGGCTGCGCGCGGTGGAGGCACCGGTGGCGGTGGAACGGCTCCGCGAGGTGCTGGCGGAGCTGCCCGGCGAGACGTTCCCGATCGTGCACTGCTGCGCCCCCGGCGTGCCGTTCGAGGTGATCCGCAGGGCCGGGGCCAGGGGCGTCTCGCTGGACGCCGCGCTGCTGCGGCGGCGCGACGAGGACGCGATCGGCGAGTCCGTGGAGGCGGGAACGGCCCTCTTCCTCGGTGTCGTGCCCGGCAGGGACGCCGCGCTGCCGGACGTCGGCGTGGTCGCCCGGCCGGCCGTCGAGCTCTGGCGCCGGCTCGGCTTCTCTCCCGCGACCCTCGCCTCCCAGGTCGTGCTCACGCCCGCCTGCGGGCTGGCCGGGGCCTCGCCCGCCTACGCGAAGGCGGCCCTGGCCGCCTGCCGCCGGGCGGCCCTCGTGCTGCGGGAGGACCCCGGGGAGTGAGGTGCGGCAGGGCCGCGTGCGGTCCTGGCTTCAACGGGTTCTCAAGTGGTCTGCAAGTACGGGTGTCTATTCATTGACATGTTGAGGAATCGCACCGATCGCACCGATCGTGCCAATCGTTCTACATGTCTGGAGCTGTTTCATGCGTACCGGCCTTCGCGTCCTGCTCGGGCTGACCGCCGCCGCGGCCCTCACCGCCGCCGGCTCCCCGGCGGCCTCGGCCGACTCGGCCGCCACCGGCTGGAAGTGGGGGCCGGTCCACTCCACCGACGGGCACGCCACCGCCAGGGGCAAGGTGGTCGTCACCCAGAGCGCCGTCCAGATCCGCGGCACCCTCTCCGACACCCGCGGGACGGGCTGCTCGTGGGTGCAGCTGCGCTGGCAGAGCTCGAACACCGGCCGGTGGAACTCGGCGGCCTACTGGAACTGCACCCCCGGCACGGGGACGTTCCGCCGGAACGTGGCCTACCCTCTGCAGATCAAGGCGAAGGTCTGCCGCGGCGACTCCAGCCGGCCGACGGGCCGGTGCACCTCGTGGAAGACCATCTACACCCAGGGCGGCTGACCGCTCGGAGCGCCCCCTCCCCGCGGTGGGGGCCGCGCCCCGGTCCGCGGCCGGTTCCTCCTCCGGCGGCCGGGGCCGAATGTCGGTGTCCGGCGATAGATTCTCCCTGGCTGCACGACGAGGGGAGAGCTGGACGATGGGCGCTGAGGCGATGACGGAAGCCGAGGCCGCAGGTGCGCCGGCGGCCGCGCGGGAGCGGCACGCGGAGCTGAGCGAGCTGGTCGAGGAGGCCAACTGGCGCTACCACGTGCTCGACGCGCCGACCGTCAGCGACGCCCAGTACGACACGTGGATGCGCGAGCTGTGGGCGCTGGAGGACGAGCACCCGAGCCTGCGCACCCCCGACTCGCCGACGCAGAAGGTCGGCGCACCGATCTCCAGCGAGTTCGCGCCGGTCGCGCACCTGCGGCGGATGGAGAGCCTGGACAACGCCTTCAACGCCGACGACCTGGCCTCCTGGCAGGCGCGGGCGGAGCGGCTGGCCGAGCGGGATCCGGCCCCCTACCTGTGCGAGCTGAAGATCGACGGCCTGGCGGTCGCGCTGGTCTACGAGAAGGGACGGCTGGTCAGGGGGGTGACCCGGGGCGACGGCCGGACCGGTGACGACGTGACGGCCAACGTCCGCACGGTGGCGAACATCCCGCACCGGCTGACCGGTGACGACGTGCCCGACCTGGTGGAGGTCCGGGGCGAGGTCTACATCCCGGTCGAGGACTTCAAGAAGCTCAACGAGCAGCTCGTCGCGGCGGGCAAGCCGGCGTTCGCCAACCCGCGCAACTCGGCGGCGGGCTCGCTGCGGCAGAAGGACCCGCGGATCACCGCGCAGCGCCCGCTGCGGATGATCGTCCACGGGGTCGGCGCGTGGGAGGGAGCGGCGCCTCCGCGCGCCCAGTCGGAGATGTACGACCGGCTGAGGGGGTTCGGCCTGCCGGTGAGCGACCTCTACGAGGTCGTCGACGGCCTCGACGGCATCAACGCGTTCATCGAGTTCTACCGCGAGCACCGCCACGACCCGGCCTACGAGATCGACGGGGTCGTGGTGAAGGTGGACCGCATCGAGCTCCAGCGCAACCTGGGCTCCACCAGCCGGGCGCCGCGCTGGGCGATCGCCTACAAATACCCGCCGGAGGAGGTCAACACCAAGCTCCTCGACATCCAGGTGGGCGTCGGCCGCACCGGCCGGGTCACGCCGTACGGCGTCATGGAGCCGATCGTGGTGGCCGGCTCCACGGTCGAGCGGGCCACGCTGCACAACGGCTCGGAGGTCGCGCGCAAGGGTGTGCGGATCGGCGACACCGTGGTGCTGCGCAAGGCAGGCGACGTGATCCCGGAGATCGTCAAGCCGGTCGAGGAGCTGCGCGACGGCACCGAGCGGGAGTTCACGATGCCGACGCACTGCCCGGAGTGCGGCACCGCGCTGGCCTACGAGAAGGAGGGCGACGCCGACCTGCGCTGCCCCAACACCAGGGCGTGCCCCGCACAGCTCCGTGAGCGGATCTTCTTCGCCGCCGGGCGCAGGGCTTTCGACATCGAGGGCCTGGGCTACGTGGCGGCCACCGCGCTGACCCAGCCGCTGCCCCCGCACGAGCCGCCGGTCCGCACCGAGGCCGACCTGTTCGACCTGACGATCGAGCGGCTGCTGCCGATCGAGTCGGTCGTCCGCGATCCCGACACCGGTCTGCCCAAGACCGACCCGCAGACCGGCGGACCCAGAGTCGTGACCTTCTTCGCCAACAAGGACGGCACGCCCAGCAAGAACGCCGAGAAGATGCTCCAGGAGTTGGAGACGGCCAAGGGCAGGGAGGTCTGGCGGGTGCTGGTCGCCCTGTCGATCCGGCATGTCGGCCCGCCCACCGCGCAGGCCATCGCCGCGGAGTTCCGCTCGATCGACGCGATCGCCGAGGCCACCGTGGAGGAGCTCGCCGAGGTCGAGGGGGTCGGCCCGCGCGTGGCCGCCGCGATCCGCGAGTGGTTCGAGGTCGACTGGCACCAGGAGATCGTCGCCCGGTGGAAGGCCGCCGGGGTCCGGATGGAGGACGAGCCCCCGGCCGACCAGCCGCCGCAGACCCTGGCCGGGCTGACGTTCGTGGTCACCGGCACGCTGGCGGGCTACACCCGCGACGAGGCGGGAGCGGCCCTTGCCGCCAGGGGCGGCAAGGTGGCCGGATCGGTGTCGAAGAAGACCTCGTTCGTGGTGGCGGGGGAGAACGCCGGGTCCAAGTTCGACAAGGCCGTCAAGCTGGGCGTGCCGATCCTCGACGAGAACGGCCTGGCGATCCTGCTGTCCGAGGGGCCCGAAGCGGCCGCGGCGGTGGCCGTCGAGCCGGAGGCCTGAGCGCAGGGCTGTGCGGCGAGGCGCCGGCGGGTGCTGTCGTGGATGGGTTCGAGTCTTCCGCCGGGATGATGATTCGATTATCTCACCCTGGACAGTGACGGAACGTGCCCAACCGGTTTCGCGAAGTGGTCCGCAGGCCGTACTCTCCCATAGTGAACTAATGGGGGTTTTGTTACTCATGGCTGACCCAACTGACACCCGCGACATCGGGCCGCGCGTCGGCTCGCCTCTGTGGACCTACCTGACGGTCGTCACTGTGCTGGGGATCGTCGCCCTGGTCGCGGCCCAGTGGTGGACCGACCTCGACGAGCTCGCGGGCCTCGTGCACTCGCCGTTGTTCTGGACCCTCACCGTCCTGGTCGTGCTGGGCGAGCTCCGGCCGGTGATGCTCTCCTCGTCGATGGCGGTGGGGGGCACCTATCCGTCGACGATGTTCACCTTCGCGGCGCTCCTGCACTACGGGCTGCCGGTCGCCCTGCTGGTCCAGACGGTCGCCATCCTGATCAACGGGGCCGTCACCCGCAAGGCCCGGCACCGGGTGCTGTTCAACCTGGCGCAGGTGACGCTGGCCTACGCGGCGGCCGGGATCGTTCTGGGGATGTTCGGGCACCGGCCGGCTCCGGCCTGGGTGCCCGTCGGGACCGACCTGCTCGCGATCGGGCTGGCCGGGTTCGCCTACTTCGTGGCCAGGGCGCTGCTGGTCTCCGGGGCGGTCGCGCTGCACGAGCGCCGCTCGATCCACCGGGTGATCCGCACCACGATCGGCCACCAGAGCCTGGTCTACGCCGGGCTGCTGGGCCTGGCCCCGCTGGTCGTGGTGGTCATGAACCACTCCCCGGCGCTGGTGCCGCTGTTCGTCGCGCCGATGGCCGCGGTCTACTTCACCGCCACCCTGTCGGTCCGCCGCGACCACCAGGCGATGCACGACGGGCTCACCGGGCTGCCCAACCGCAAGCTGCTCGTGCTCAGGACCGAGGAGGCGCTCGCCGAGGCGAGGGCGCGCGAGGGCGAGCGGGTCGGCCTGCTCCTGCTGGACCTCGACCGTTTCAAGGAGGTCAACGACACCCTCGGCCACCCGGTGGGCGACCGGCTGCTGCAGATGGTGGCGCACCGGCTCACCCACAGCGTGCGCCCGGGCGACGTGGTGGCCCGGCTCGGCGGCGACGAGTTCGCGGTGCTGCTCCCTTCGGTCAGGGACGCCGCCGCGGCGCGGGAGGTGGCCGCCCGGCTCCGGGTGGCGCTCACCGAACCGGCCCGGCTGGAGGGTATGACCTTCGACCTGGACGCCTCGGTCGGCATCGCGCTCTACCCCGACCACGCGCCGGACTTCGAGATGCTGATGCAGCGCTCCGACGTGGCCATGTACCTGGCGAAGGAGGCCAGGAGCGGTGTCGAGCTCTACCTCGCCGACAAGGACCGCAACAGCCCGGAGCGGCTCAGCCTGCTGGGCGACCTGCGCCGGGCCATCGACCGCTCCGAGCTGAGGCTGCACTACCAGCCCAAACTCGACCTGGCGGCCGGGCAGGTGCGCGGAGTGGAGGCGCTGCTGCGCTGGCGCCACCCGGTCCGCGGCATGATCTCCCCGGGCGACTTCATCCCGCTGGCCGAGCAGTCCTACCTCATGCGCCAGCTCACCGAGTACGTCATCGACGCGGCGCTGGAGCAGGCGGCGCACTGGTGGCACACCGGCCTGCACGAGCAGATCTCCGTCAACGTCTCGGCACGCGACCTTCTCGACTCCGCGCTGCCCGACCGCCTGGAGGCGGGGCTGGCGCGCTACCGGCTGCCCCCGAAGGCCATCCAGCTGGAGGTCACCGAGCGGATCCTGATGACCGACCAGGCCTACACCGCCGACGCCGTACGGGCGCTGGCCTCGCTGGGCGTGCCGCTCGCGCTGGACGACTTCGGCACCGGCTACTCGTCGCTGGTCCGCCTGCAGCGGCTCCCGGTCGCGGAGGTCAAGATCGACGCCTCGTTCGTGCGCCGGATCTGCGACTCCAGGGACGACGAGCGGATCGTGCGCTCCATCGTCGACCTGGTCCGCTCGCTGGGTCTGCGCTCGGTCGCCGAGGGAGTCGAGTCGGCCGAGGTGGCCGCGCGCCTGGAGGAGATGGGCTGCGACCTGGGCCAGGGCTGGTGGTTCGCGGAGGCGATGTCCGCCGTCGACGCCACCGCCTGGCTCCGCGAGCACCGGGAGCGGAACGGGCAGTGCCAGCCGAGGGTCACCTCCGCCTTCGACCTCCGCTCCACCGAGATCCTCGACACCCAGACGGCCTAGTGCCTCTCCGTCGCGGGCAGGCGCCGCTCAGCTCCAGGCCCGCATCAGGTCGTCGGGGCCGTATGCGGCGGCCAGGCCCGGGCGGGAGGCCCCGCTGCGCGAGATGGCGACCGGGGGCGTCGGCTCGTCGGTGAGGGCGGTCCGGTGCCGGGTCGGCGCGGCGAAGCCAAGGGCGTCGAAGGAGGCGTTCTCCCGCCACTTGACGGACCCGGGGGAGTGGAGCTTCTTCGCGGCCGGCCCGCGGTCGGCGGGAGGCTTCCGCGCCGTCGACGGCGCGCCGTCACCGATCGGCGGTGTGCCTGTTCCGGGGCTTCCACGTGTGGATGAGTCAGGCCTGCCGGGTCGTGCGCCCTAGGATGACAGTGTCCAATTGCCATTCACGAAACGGGTTCAACGACTCATGTCCGCCATAACCCGCGACGAGGTCGCTCACCTCGCCCGGCTGTCCCGCCTGGCGCTGGCCGACGAGGAGCTCGACCACTTCGCCGCCCAGCTCGATGTGATCATCGGTGCGGTCGCCCGCGTCGCCGAGGTGGCGGCCGACGACATCCCGCCGTCCTCGCACGCGCTCCCGCTCACCAACGTCTACCGTCCCGACGAGGCGCGGCCCGGCCTCACACCGGAGCAGGCGCTGTCCGGTGCCCCGGCCGTCGAGGACGACCGCTTCCGCGTCCCGCGGATCCTCGGGGAGGAAGCATGAGCCTGATCCACAAGTCCGCCGCCGAGCTCGGCGCGCTGGTCGCGCGCGGTGAGGTCTCCGCCGTCGAGGTCGCCCAGGCCCACCTCGACCGGATCGCCGCCGTCGAGCCGAAGGTCAACGCCTTCCTGCACGTCGACGCCGAGACGACCCTCGCCCAGGCGCGCCGGGTCGACGAGCGCCGGGCCGCGGGAGAGGAGCTCGGCCCGCTCGCCGGCGTGCCGATCGCGCACAAGGACGTCTTCACCACCGTCGACATGCCGACCACCGCCGGATCCAAGATCCTCGAAGGCTGGCGTCCGCCGTACGACGCGACCGTGACCCGCCGGCTGCGCGAGGCCGGGCTGGTGATCCTCGGCAAGACCAACCTGGACGAGTTCGCGATGGGTTCCTCCACCGAGAACTCGGCCTACGGCCCCACCCGCAACCCGTGGGACCTGTCCCGGATCCCGGGCGGCTCCTCGGGCGGCTCGTCCGCTGCGGTCGCGGCCTACCAGGCGCCGCTGTCCACCGGAACCGACACCGGCGGCTCGATCCGGCAGCCCGCTGCGGTCACCGGCATCGTCGGCATGAAGCCGACCTACGGAGGCTCCTCCCGCTACGGCCTGATCGCCTTCGCCAGCTCGCTCGACACGCCGGGGCCGTTCGCCCGCGACGTGATGGACGCCGCTCTGCTGCACGAGGCGTTCTCCGGGCACGACGCCCTGGACTCCACCTCCATCGACGCCCCGGTGCCGAGCGTCGTCGAGGCGGCCCGCCAGGGTGACGTGGCGGGGCTGCGCATCGGCGTGGTCAAGGAGTTCGGCGGCGAGGGCTACCAGGCGGGCGTGCTCGCCCGGTTCCACGAGACCGTGGAACTGCTGGAGACCCTGGGCGCCAAGGTGGTCGAGGTCTCCTGCCCGTCGTTCACCACGGCGCTGCCGGCCTACTACCTGATCGCCCCGTCGGAGTGCTCGTCCAACCTGGCCCGCTTCGACGCGATGCGGTACGGCCTGCGCGTCGGCGACGACGGCACCCGCTCGGCCGAGGAGGTCATGGCGCTGACCCGGGCCGCGGGTTTCGGCCCCGAGGTCAAGCGGCGCATCATCCTGGGCACCTACGCGCTGTCCAGCGGCTACTACGACGCCTACTACGGCCAGGCGCAGAAGGTCCGCACGCTGATCGCCCGCGACTTCCAGGCGGCCTTCCAGCAGGTGGACGTGCTCATCTCGCCGACCACGCCGACCACCGCGTTCCCGATCGGCGAGCGTGCCGACGACCCCATGGCGATGTACCTCGCCGACCTGTGCACGATCCCGAGCAACCTCGCGGGCAACGCGGCCATCTCGGTCCCGTGCGGCCTGGCCGACGAGGACGGCCTCCCGGTCGGCCTGCAGATCATGGCCCCGGTGCTGGGCGACGACCGCTGCTACCGGGTCGGCGCCGCGGTGGAGCGGGCGCTGGCGGACCGCTGGGGCGGCGGCCTGCTGGCCAAGGCCCCGGCGCTGTAGGCGCGTTCGGGGCACGAGGCGGCCACAACGCAGGCACGGCAGGATCGATGAAGGATCGGTGAGGGACCGGTGAGGCGGAGAGGAGGCACGGCGGCGTGATCACCAGGATCGAGATCGACGGGTTCAAGTCGTTTCTGAACTTCGAGCTCGACGTGCCGCCCTTCCTCGCGCTGGTCGGCCCCAACTCCAGCGGCAAGTCGAACCTGTTCGACGCCCTCGGGTTCGCCGCCGACGAGATCGGCGGCTCCGGCGGGCTGCTCGGCGCGCGCAGGGGAGCCCCGCACGAGCAGTTCCACCGGGCTGCGGAGGGGGAGCCGGTGCCCGCCTTCACTGTCTCGGTGGAGGCGCTGGTCGCCCCGGAACCCGGCGCGCTGCTGCCGGTCCGGTTCGACACCGGCGCGGAGATGGTGCTGCGGATCCCGCGCTCCACCGCGCCGGTCGTCAGCCACGTGGCCCGGCGGCTCCCCGAGGAGCTGCTGGAGCTCATCGTCGTCGACCCGGACCCGAAGGGCACGCCCGGCCGCACGATCGCCGCCTGGCGCAGGTACGCCCCCGTGCCGCACGTCATGCGCGGGCGGTGCTCCGCGGCCGACCGGGGACCGCTCACCGCCGACGGCGGGAACCTCGCCGCGGTGCTCGGGCGCATGGCCGGGACGGCGGCCATGGCCGACCTGGTGGCCGACCTCGCCGCGCTGGTCCCCGACGCGGCCGCGCTGACGCCCAGGCTCGACCGGGGGCAGTGCTCCTTCGATCTGGTCCTGGACGGCCAGGGTGCGGTACCGGCCGCGCTGCTGTCGGACGGGACCCTGAAGGTGCTCGGGCTGCTGGCCGCGCTGCACGACCCGGACCACCCGGTCACCCTGCTGGTGGAGGAGATCGAGAACGGCGTGCACCCGGGCCGGCTGGGCGAGCTGCTCCGGCGGATCCGGCGGCTGGTCGCCGTGCCCGGCGGGGCCGGGCCGTACCGGCAGGTGATCCTGACCAGCCACTCGCCGGTGGTGGTCGCCGAGCTCTACCGGACCGATCCGGACGCCCTGACCTTCCTGGACGCCGTGGTCCGCGTCGATCCCGAGTGCGACCGGATGTCGCGGGTGACGGTGGCCAAGCCGGTCCAGCCGGACGGCGAGCCGGGCACGTTCGTCTCGCCCCGGCAGGTTCGCCGATACCTCGGCGCGGCGGCATGAACCGCCCACTGGTCCCGGGACTCGTCGCGGAGGGGGAGGCCGACGAGGGCTTCCTCGGCGTGCTGGTCTCCCGGCAGCTCCGCGAGCTGGTGCGGGCCTCGCCGTACGTGGTGGACGTGGGGGCCGCGAGGATCGTCACCTGCGATCGCGACCAGATCGTCACGGCGCTGGAGGAGCTCGCGGCCGACTGCCATCTGATCTTCGCGAGAGACCACGGCAGGGCGCACACGAAGGAGCACGGCCGGGGGCACGCCCGGGAACGCGCCCGGGCCGACGGCGTGCGCTACCACTCGAACTACCTGGTTCCGGTGGTCGGCCTGGGCGACACCGAGGCCTGGCCGCTGGCCGACCCGGCGGTGTGGGCGGGGCTGGCCGGCAGCGACCTCGCCGGGCTGCCCGCCCTGCCCGGCGACGTCGAACGGGTCGTCTACCCCAGGGAGGTCCTGGCCGCGACCGTCCCCCGACGGGGCAAGCCGGTCTCCGACTACTTCGAATACATCGCACGAAACATCGACCTCGCCGTTCTGGCCCAGGTTCCCGGTTACGCGGACTGGGTCGCCGAGACGAGGACCGCATTGAAGGGACTTGGTTACCTGTGAGCACCCATACGCTCATGCCGTACGACGAGGCGCTGGAGCGCTTCGAGCCGGTGCTGGGCCTGGAGACGCACGTCGAGCTGGGCACGGCCTCGAAGATGTTCTGCGGCTGCCCGACCGCGTTCGGCGCCGCGCCGAACACCCAGGTCTGCCCGGTCTGCCTGGCGCTTCCCGGTTCGCTGCCGACGGCCAACGCCGCCGCGATCGAGTCCACCATCCGGATCGGCCTGGCGCTGAACTGCTCGATCGCCGAGTGGTGCCGCTTCGCCCGGAAGAACTACTTCTATCCGGACATGCCGAAGAACTACCAGATCAGCCAGTACGACGAGCCGCTCTGCTTCGACGGCTACCTCGACGTCGAGGTGGACGGCAAGACCGTGCGGATCGAGATCGAGCGGGTCCACCTGGAGGAGGACACCGGCAAGTCCACCCACATGGGCGGCGCCACCGGCCGCATCCACGGCGCCGACTACTCGATCGTCGACTACAACCGCGCGGGCATCCCGCTGGTGGAGATCGTCACCAAGCCGATCCCCGGCACCGACCGGCTCGCCCCCGAGGTCGCCCGCGCCTACGCCACCGAGCTGCGCGAGGTCATGCGCGCCCTCGGCGTCTCCGACGTGCGCATGGAGGAGGGCTCCATGCGGTGCGACGTCAACGTCTCCCTCATGCCGCGCGGCTCCTCCGAATGGGGCACCCGGACCGAGACCAAGAACGTCAACTCGCTGCGCAGCGTCGAGCGGGCGGTCCGCAGCGAGATCGAGCGGCAGGCCGCGATCCTCGCCGACGGCGGCCGGATCATCCAGGAGACCCGCCACTTCCACGAGGACACCGGTTCCACGACCTCGGGCCGGTCCAAGGAGGAGGCGCAGGACTACCGCTACTTCCCCGAGCCCGACCTGGTGCCGATCGCGCCGGACCCCGCCTGGGTGGCCTCGCTGAAGGCGGCCCTGCCCGAGCTGCCGCGGGTCAGGCGCAAGCGGCTGCAGCAGGAGTGGGGCGTCTCCGACCTGGACATGGAGGCCATGCACAACGCCGACGCCATCGACCTCGTCGAGGCGACGGTGGCCGCGGGGGCCCCGCCCGCGGACGCCCGCAAGTGGTGGATGGGCGAGCTGGCCCGACGGGCCAACGAGGCCGGCGTCCCGCTGAGCGCCCTGCAGATCACCCCCGACCAGATCGCCCGGGTGTGCGCGATGGTCGCCGGGGGCGCGCTCAACGACAAGCTGGCCCGCCAGGTGCTGGAGGGCGTGCTGAACGGTGAGGGCTCGCCGGACGAGGTGGTCTCCGCCCGCGGCCTGCAGATCGTCAACGACGAGGGCGAACTCTCGGCCATCATCGACCAGGTCCTGGCCGACAACGCCGACGCGGCGGAGAAGGTGCGCGGCGGCAAGATCGCCGCGGTGGGCGCGCTGGTCGGCGGCGTCATGAAGGCCAGCCGGGGCAAGGCCGACGCGGGCCGGGCCCGCGAGCTCATCCTGCAGAAGCTCGGCGTCTCGGAGTGAACCGCGGAGCCTGACGGCCCCGACGGCCCCCGGGCCCCGCCGATCGCCGATCTGCGGGGCCCGCGCGTTCCCGGGCTCGGGCGTGCCCGGGGCGGGGAAATGATGTCGCCCCGGCGCGCGGCGGGGCCGTACCGTCGCCCATATGAAGCTGCTCTCCGTCAACATCGGCAAGCCCCGGCCCAATCCGTGGAAGAACCTCGGCGAGACGGGAATCGACAAGCGCCCCGTCGACGGCCCGGTCGCCGTTCGCGACCCCGGCCCCAAGGGCACCGGTGCGGTCGGCCTGGCGGGCGACCGCGTCTACGACGTGAGACACCACGGCGGATCGGACCAGGCCGTCTACGCCTACGCCCGCGAGGACCTCGACGGATGGGAGCGCGAGCTGGGCAGGCCGCTGCCGAACGGCTCCTTCGGGGAGAACCTCACGACCAGCGGCCTCGACGTCAACGCCGCCCTGATCGGCGAGCGCTGGCGCCTCGGGCACGACGTGGTCCTGGAGGTGTCGTGCCCGCGGATCCCCTGCGGGACGTTCCAGGGCTGGCTGGAGACCGAGGGGTGGATCAAACGGTTCACCCGGGCGGCGCTGCCGGGCGCGTATCTGCGCGTGATCGAGCCGGGGGACGTCCGCGCCGCAGACCCGGTCGAGGTCGTGCACCGGCCCGGTCACGACGTGACCGTCGCGCTCGCCTTCCGCGCGCTGACCCTCGAACCGGATCTGCTGCCGCGGCTGCTCGTCGCCGACGCGCTGCCGGCGGCGGACCTGGAGCAGATCCGCAGACGAATCTCCGTCAACTACCGGGAATGATTGTTCCCGCAAGTGGCCGCCCGCCTCGGACACGCACTCCGGATACGCCGCGATCAGCGGGGAGACGCCGTCCCGGAGGCCGGCTCACGTCACCCGCTCCCGGAGCGGCGCACGGCCAGCTTCCTGACCAGCGGGGCGAGCAGGGCCAGCAGCGCGAGCCCCAGCAGGGTCGCCGCGATCGGGCTGCGCACCAGGACCGCGGCGTCGCCCGCGCCGATGGCCAGGGCCCGGCGGAGCTGGATCTCCGCCATCGGACCGAGGATCATGCCGATCACCGCGGGTGCGACCGGCAGCCCGAAGCGGCGCATCGCGAAGCCGAGCAGGCCCAGGAGGTAGAGCACGACCAGGTCGATCCAGGAGGCGTTCAGGGCGTAGACGCCCAGCGCGGCGAAGAGCACGATCCCGGCGTAGAGGTAGGGCCGGGGGACGTGCAGCACCCTCGCCCAGAGCGGCGCCAGCGGCAGGTTGAGCACCAGCAGCATGAGGTTGCCCAGGAACAGCGAGGCGATCATGCCCCAGACCAGGGCCGGGTTGTGGTCGAAGAGCTGGGGGCCGGGCTGCAGGCCGTACTGCTGGAAGGCGGCCAGCAGGATCGCCGCCGTCGCCGAGGTCGGCAGACCCAGGGTGAGCAGCGGGACCAGGGTGCCCGCGGCCGAGGCGTTGTTGGCCGCCTCCGGGCCCGCGACGCCCTCGATCGCGCCCTTGCCGTACTCCTCGCGGGCGATCCCGCGCGCCAGGCGCTTCTCGATCGAGTAGGACAGGAACGTCGGGATCTCCGCGCCGCCGCCGGGCAACGCGCCGAACGGGAAGCCCAGCGCGGTCCCGCGCAGCCACGGCCGCCACGACCGGGACCAGTCGGAGCGGCCCAGGAACGCCCGGCCGACCGGGATGATCTGGGGCTCGTCGTGCCTCAGCCGGGAGGAGACGTAGAGTGCCTCGCCCAGGGCGAACAGGCCGACCGCGACGACCACCACCTCGACGCCGCCGAGCAGTTCGGGGATGCCCAGGGTCAGGCGGGCCTGCCCGGTCTGCTCGTCGATGCCGATCAGGCCGATGACCAGGCCGAAGCCCAGCGAGGCCAGGCCGCGCACCACCGAGCGGGACAGCACGGAGGAGACCGCGGTGAACGCCAGCACGGCCAGCGCGAAGTAGTCCTCGGGACCGAAGGAGATCGCGAACTCCACGACCAGGGGCGCCGCGACCACCAGCAGCGCGGTGGCGATCGTGCCGGCGACGAACGACCCGATCGCCGCCGTGGCCAGCGCCTGGGCGGCCCGGCCGCGCCTGGCCATCTTGTTGCCCTCCAGCGCGGTGATCATCGAGGAGCTCTCGCCGGGCGTGTTGAGCAGGATGGAGGTCGTGGACCCGCCGTACATGCCGCCGTAGTAGATCCCGGCGAACATGATGAACGCGCTGGCCGGCGGGACGCTGAAGGTGACCGGCAGCAGCAGGGCCACGGTCATGGCCGGGCCGATGCCGGGCAGCACGCCCACCAGCGTGCCCAGGGTGACCCCGACCAGGGCGTAGAGCAGGTTGACCGGGGTCAGCGCGGTGGCGAACCCGTCCAGGAGCAACTGCAGAGACTCCACTAGATCACTCCTGAGAGCAGCCCGGCGGGCAGCGTCACGCCCAGTCCCTTGACGAAGGCCAGGTAGGAGAGGGTGGAAAGGACGACGGCGATGGCACCCGCGCGCAACCGGCGGGTGGCCCCGAGCGTCACCGAGAGGCCGAAGAACAGCAGCGCGCCCGCGATGATCCAGCCGAGCAGGTCGACCAGGCCCGCGAAGGCCAGGAAGATCACACTGACCAGGGCCACCGTCTTCCAATCGGTCCGGGCGCCGGCGTCGACGTCCTCGCCCTCCTCCGGGTCGCCGTGACCGCCCCGCAGGACGTCCGCCACGTAGAACACCCCGATCAGCAGCAGCGCCGAGCCGACGATGATCGGGAAGAACCGCGGGCCGAGCCCGATCCCGGAGCCCGCGGCGGTGACGTCCGCGGTGCCCGCGAGCACGAACACGCCCAGGCCCAGGACGACCAGTGCCAGCGCCAGCTCGGGACGGCGCCACCCCCGTCCGGGGGGTCCGTCCGGGGCAGGGCCCGGCACGCCGGGCGGAGACGAGGTCGCTGCCGGTACGGCGGGCCCGCCCGCGGCGCCCTCCGGCGCCCCGGTGCCGCGGCCCGCCTCCGGCTCTTCGTGAGCGGACATCAGGAGACGAGTCCCATTTCCGCGATGACCGCCTTGATCTTGCTCTGCTCTGCCGCCAGGAAGTCGGCGAAGGGCTGGCCGGTCTGGAAGACGTCGGTCCAGCCGTTCTTGGCCACCGCGTCCTTCCACGCCTGCGAGTCGTGCATCGCGGTCACCGTGTCGATCAGCTTCTTCTTGGCCTCCTCGTCCAGCCCGCCGGGCGCGACGAACCCGCGCCAGTTGGCCAGCTCGACGTCCAGGCCGCCCTCCTTCAGCGTGGGCGCGTCCACGGCGGCGAGCCGCGCCGGGGAGGAGACGCCGAGGGCCCGCAGCTTGCCGGACTTCACGTGCTCGGCGAACTCGCCGATGCCGGAGATGCCCATCGCGACCTTGTTGCCCAGCAGCGCGTTGAGCGCCTCGCCGCCACCGGAGTGCGCGACGTAGTTGACCTGCTTGGGGTCGATCCCGGCGGCCTTGGCCATCAGCCCCGCGACGATGTGGTCGGTGCCGCCGGCCGAACCGCCCGCGATGGCGATCTTCGCGGGGTCGGCCTTCCACGCGGTCACCAGGTCGGCCAGGGTCGCGTACGGCGACTCCGCCGGGACCACGACGATCTCGTACTCCTCGGTGAGCTTCGCGATGGGCGTGGTCTCGGCCAGGGTGACCTTCGACTTGTTCTGCTCCACCGCGCCCACCATGACCAGGCCCATGGTCATCAGCAGGTTGCCGTTGCCCTTCTCGCCGGCCAGCTGGGCCAGGCCGATGGTGCCGCCCGCGCCGGGGACGTTGTAGACCTCGACCCTGCGGGACGGGTCGGCGGCCTTGAGCGCCTGCTCCGCCGTACGGGCCGTCTGGTCCCAGCCGCCGCCGGGCGAGGCGGGGGCCATGATCTTCAACGCGCTGGTGCCGGACTCCGTGCCCGAACCGCACGCGGTGAGAGCGGCGACGGACAGGACCGCCAGGGCGGCGAGTCTCCGAAGACCCATGGTCATTCTCCTGACAACGTGAGGAAAAGCGTGGTGAGGATGGTGGGCGCCGCAGGCCACGGTGTCGATGCTTTGCGTGCTTGCCGTCGTATCGGTCGTATTGGTCATGCGCGCACCTGGCCGGACCGCGATCCCGCCGTTACCTCCGGATGCTTTCATGAGTACCCTGACCAGGGAGTTCACTCGTGCGACATATCCTCAACGCCTCCCTCGGCACTCAGTTGTTCATGCTCCAGGTGATGATCGTCTTTCTCTCCGCGGGCGGCACGGCGGGTGTCTGGATGGAGCACACCCGCGACCAGCTCGACCGGCAGCACCAGCAGAGGGCTCTGGCGATCGCCGAGGCGGTGGCCGGGCTGCCCGAGGTGCGCGAGGCGTTCACGCATTCCCGGCCGGAGCTCGTGCTGCAGCCGATCGCGGCCGGGGTGCAGGCCGCCACCGGCGCCGACTACGTGGTGATCGCCAACCGCGACCAGGTCCGCTACGCCCACCCCAACCCGGCGCTGATCGGCAGGCGGCTGTCCACCGACGGCTCGGAGGTCCTCACCAGCGGTCGTCCCTGGACCGGCACCCAGACCGGCACCCTCGGCCGCTCGGTGCGCGGCAAGGCCCCGATCCTCGACGCCTCCGGCGCGGTCATCGGCCTGACCTCGGTCGGGGTGCTGGAGGAGACCGTCGCGGGCCAGCTCGACGCCGCGCTGCCGCCGCTGCTCTGGACCGTGCTGGCCGTGCTCGTCGCCGGGTCGGCCGGGGCCGCGCTGATCGTCCGGCGGGTCCGCAGGCAGACCTTCGGCCTCGAACCCGGGGAGATCGCCGCCCTGCTGGAACAGCGCGAGGGCGTGCTGCACGGGGTGAAGGAGGGGGTGCTCGCCCTCGACCTGCAGGGCAGGGTGACCCTGATCAACGACGCCGCCCGCGACCTGCTCGGGCTGTCCCCGCGCGACGTCGGCAGGGGGATCACCGAGATGCCGCTCTCGGACCGGATGCGGGACGTGCTGGCCGGGGAGGACCCGGGTGACGACAGGGTCGTCCTCCACCACGACCGGGTTCTCGTGCTCAACCGCATGCCGGTGGCCGTCCGCGAGCAGCGCAGCGGCTGGGTGGTCACCCTGCGCGACCGGACCGAGCTGGTACGGCTGGCGCACGCGCTCGACCAGGCCAGCAGCACCACCGACGCGCTGCGCGCCCAGGCCCACGAGTTCGCCAACCGGATGCACACCGTGGTGGGCCTGCTGGAACTGGGTGAGCACGAGACGGCGATCAGCTACATCACCCGGACCACCGAGGCCTACGGCCGCCATGCGGCCGGGATCCGCGAGAAGGTCGCGGACCCGACCCTGGCCGCGTTGCTGCTGGCCAAGTCGGCGGAGGCGGCCGAGCGGGGCGCGTCCCTGGTGCTCGCCGGCGACTCCCGGGTCGAGGAGGGCGCGCTCGGCGACCCGCGCGACGCCGTGCTGGTCGTGGGCAACCTGGTGGCCAACGCCCTGGACGCGCTGGAGGAGGCGGGGGGCACGGTGGAGGTGTCGGTCCGCACCGAGAAGGACGGCCTGCACGTCCGGGTCGGCGACTCCGGCCCGGGGATCGGTCCCGGCCTCGCCGACGAGGTGTTCCGCGAGGGCTTCACCACCAAGGCCGCCCACTCCGGCCCGCGCGGCCTCGGACTGGCCCTGACCCGGCAGGCATGCCTGCGCCGCGGCGGCTGGGTACGGGTGCACAACGCGGGCGGCGCCGTCTTCACCGCCCTGCTGCCCCGGCGCGAGGAGGTTCCGCGAGGGGGCGCCGGTGCACTGGAGTGAGGAGCGAAGGGGCCTGCGAGGGGGCGCCGGTGCACTGGACCGAGGAGCGAAGGAGCGCAGCGGATGAGCGACGAGGGAAGGCGCCGGTCACCGGCCCCCGAGCCGCGGCGTGAAGCGTCGCCGTCGGCGCAGATCAAGGTGCTCGTGGTGGACGACGACTTCATGGTGGCCAGGATCCACAGCGGTTACGTGGCACGGGTGCCCGGCTTCACAGTGGTCGGCGCCGTGCACACCGGGGGAGCGGCGGTGGCGGCGGTGGCGCAGCACCGGCCGGACCTGGTGCTGCTCGACATCTACCTGCCGGACATGTCGGGACTCGACGTGCTCAGGACGCTGAGAGGGGCCCGCCACCCCGTCGACGTGCTGGTCATCACCGCCGCCCGCGACGTGGCCACGGTCCGCGCGGCCATGCACGGCGGCGCGGTGAACTACCTGATCAAGCCTTTCACGGCCGGTGCGCTCACCGAGCGGCTGGAGCAGTACGCAGCCGCCCGCCGGCAGTTCGCCGCGATCGGTTCCGAGGTCGGCCAGGAGGAGGTGGACCGGCTGTTCGGCGCCGCGGGCGGGGGTCTGCCCCCCCTGCCCAAGGGGCTCTCCACCACCACCTGCGCGCTGGTCGCCGACGCGCTCAGGGAGGCGGACACCGACCTGTCGGCGGCCGAGGCGGCGGCGCTCACCGGGCTGTCGCGGGTCAGCGCCCGGCGTTACCTGGAGTACCTGTGCGCGGCCGGTCAGACGGAGCTCCGCCCCAGGTACGGCACCGCGGGCCGGCCGGAACACCGCTATCGGTGGACAGGCTGATTTGTTACCCCTTTCAGGACACCTGTCCACTGTTGTGGTTTAAGGTTGCCGGGGAGGAACGCTGCGAAGCAGGAGGAGACGGGGGCCGTGCGGAACGCCGGAAGGTCCATAGACCCGCCGACGGATCCGTTCGCCGCGGTTCCGCTGCCGGCGCGTCCGGTCCGCCCCGGCGCCGCAGCCGGAGCCCGCGACCCGCAGGTCCCCCCGGGCAACGGGGGGCCGCGGCTGCCTCCGGGCGTCTCCCCCGACATCTTCGGCTCTCCCGGCACTCCCGGGCCGGGGTTCGACCGGCATGCCGGCCCCGGCTCCGGGGGACCCGTACTGCCGTCCGCGGCTCCGCCGCCCCAGCCCTGGCGGATGGCCGCTCCGCCGTCCGACCACCCCTTCGCGCCGCGGCCCCCGCAGGGCGACGCGCCGGTGCCCGGTGACGGCGGCCCGCCGCGAGCCGGTCTCCCGCGTCAGGAGGAGCCGCCCCCGCGCCGCCGGGGCCGCAGGCTCGCCGTCGCCGTCGTGATCCTCCTGGTCCTCGCCGCTCTGGCCTACGCGGTCCCCGCGGTCGCCATGTCCGGCAAGATCCTCCCCGGCTCGCAGGTCCGGGGCGTCGACATCGGCGGGCTGACCGCGACCGAGGCGGCCGACCGGCTCAGGGAGCGGCTGGCCGAACCGGCGGGCAAGGCGATGTCCCTGAAGGCCCTCGGCAAGGACTACACGCTGGATCCGGCCCAGGCCGGTCTCGAACTCGACGTCGTCGCCACCGTCGACCAGGCGCCCAGCGACTTCCCCTCTCCCGCCGAGGTCTGGCGCGCGCTCACCGGCACCACCGAGCTGGCGCCCAGGGCCGCGGTCGATCGAGAGCTGCTGCAGGCCGGTGTCGAGGAGCTGGCCCGGAAGATCGACCGGAAGGTGGTCGAGGGCTCGGTCGGCTTCGATGGCCTCGAACCCGTGGTCGTGAAGCCCCGGGACGGCCGTGAGCTGGAGCGGGAGGCGGCGGCCGACACCATCGAGAAGGCCTTCCTCGGCCCCGGCGGCCCGGTCGAGCTGCCGGTCACCGTGATCAAGCCCAAGGTCACGGCCGCCGTGGTCGCGAAGGCCGCCGCCGCGGCGAAAGAGGCGCTGTCCGGCCCGATCACCCTGACCCACGAGGGGAAGCGGACGCAGCTCCCGGTCGAGACCATCGCCGCCCACCTGTCCTTCGAACCCGACGACTCCGGCGGCATGCGCCCGGTGTTCAACGCCCGCAGCGCCCTCGCCTCCGTCGAGGGGAACCTCGTCGACCCGGCCCAGGCGCCCCGGGAGCCGACCTTCCAGATCGTCGGGAACAAGCCCAAGCTGGTTCCCGGCCGCAGGGGCAAGGGCGTGGACGACGAGAAGCTCGCCGCGGACGTGGCCAAGCTGATCGCCGAGGGCGGCGACCGTACGATCGCGGTCACCCTCACGACGGTCAAGCCCCGCACCTCCCTGGCCGAGATGCGCAAGCTCGGCATCAAGGAGAAGATCAGCGAGTTCACCACGATGTACCCCTGCTGCGTGCCGCGGGCGACCAACATCCAGACGATCGCCAAGCTCCTGGACGGCCACCTGGTCAAGCCCGGTGAGACCTTCTCGCTCAACGGCGTGGTCGGTCAGCGTGACAAGGCCCGGGGCTTCGTCGAGGCTCCCATGATCCAGGGCGGCAGGCTGATCCCCTCCGTCGGCGGCGGCATCTCCCAGTACGTCACGACGATGTACAACGCCGTGTTCTTCGGCGGCCTCCAGGACGTCCAGCACATGGCGCACGAGTTCTACATCTCGCGCTACCCCGCGGGCCGCGAGTCCACGGTCTCCTGGCCCCAGCCCGACTTCCGCTGGAAGAACGACTCCGACTACGGCGTGCTGGTGAAGTCCTCCGCGACGGGCACCTCGGTCACGGTCGCCTTCTGGAGCACCAAGCGCTACGACATCGAGTCCGTCTCCTCCGAGCGCTACAACCCCACGCAGTTCGAGCGCAAGACCGACAGCGGACCCGACTGCATCCCGATGACCGGCCAGCCGGGGTTCACCATCGACGTGACCCGGATCTTCAAGCAGGACGGCAAGGAGGTCAAGCGGGAGAAGAAGACGACCGTCTACAAGCCCGAGCTCGACCTCAAGTGCGTCTCCGAGCCCACCGAGGACGAGTGACCGACGGTCTCCACACCCGCCCGGCACCGTGATCGGCGGTCAGGGCGCGTCCGGGCCGGCCGGTGGGCGGTCGGCGAGAGCGGCCTCTCCCTGGGTGCCCGTCCTTCGGAACGCCCGGCACACCGTGGTGTCCGCCGGGTCGGCCCTCGCGCCGGCGACCGTGACCGCCGCCTGACGGCCCCTGCGGCCGGCGCGTCCCTCCGACAGCCGGCACGGTGCCACGCGCCCGGAGGACCCGGTGGCGCGGCTTGGATAATGCGGTGCATGAAGATCTGGGTCCCTTCCGAGGCCGCGGCCGATGTCCTGAGTGATCTGCCCGATGTGGAGTGCGTCGTCTACGACGGAACCGGACCGGTTCCCGGCGGGGTGGAGGAGGTCGAGGTCTGGGTGCCGCCGCTGGTGACGGTGCCGGACGTCCCGGGGCTGCTCGGCCGGATGCCCCGGCTGAAGCTGCTGCAGACCGTGACGGCGGGCGTGGAGCCGTACCGGCCGCACCTGCCGGAGGGAGCCGTGCTCTGCAACGCGCGGGGGGTGCACGACGCGGGCACGGCGGAGTGGGCGGTGGGGGCGATGATCGCGGTGCTGCGGGAGTTCCCCGGGTTCGTCCGGGCCCAGGACCGGGCGGAGTGGACCTACCACCACACCGGGGTGCTGGCCGACTCCACCGTCTTGATCGTGGGATACGGCTCGATCGGCGAGGCGCTGGAGCGGCGGCTGGACGGGTTCGAGGTGGACGTGATCCGGGTGGCCAGGACCGCGCGGGGAAACGTGCACGGCCAGGACGAGCTGCCCGAGCTGCTGCCGCGGGCGGACGTGGTGGTGCTGCTGGTCCCGGCCACGCCCGCCACCGCGGGACTGGTCGACGCGGACTTCCTCGCCGCGATGAAGGACGGCGCCCTGCTGGTGAACGCCGCCCGGGGAGGGGTGGTGGACACCGGCGCGCTCGTCGCCGAACTGGAGAAGGGCCGGATCACGGCGGCGCTCGATGTGACCGATCCGGAACCGCTGCCGCGGGACCACCCGCTGTGGACCGCCCCGGGGGTGTTCGTCACCCCGCATGTCGCGGGCAGCACTCCCGCCTCGGGGCGGCGTACGCTGAGGCTGCTCCGCTCACAACTGCTGCGTTATCTCGCAGGTGAGCCGCTCAAGAACATGATTACAGGCTCATATTGACGGAGAAAGCCGACGGAGAAAGGAATCCGGACCGTGGCTGCTCCGTGACCTTACGTACGTATCGTTGTCTCCTGCGAGACTGATCGCTTGCATGGTTATCAGAACGGTGACGACTGCGCTGTTGTCACCCCCCGTGCCGCCCGGAGAGTCCACACTGGCCGTGTGCTCCGCAGGGCGTGGAGGACGAGAGGTGAGGTGTCCCGCGATGGCATCGCGGGCGCGGCGGAGTGGAAGAGCGCCGCGGAGGCGAGACGGACCGAACACTGGATGGGCAACGAATGATCCGCTGGCGTGACCCCCGGGTGTCGCTGACCGCTGCCGTGGGAACCGGCGCGGCGGGGCTCGTCGCCGCTCTCGCCGGTGGCGTCCCGGCCGTGGTCGCCGGAGCGGTGGCGGGCGTCGCGGCGGCCGCCGCCGCCGCGTTCTCCCTGCTCGTCGCGGCGTCGCGGGCGACCGGCCGCCGCAGGGCGCTGGCCTGGCGCTGGCTGGCCGCGGGCTCGATCACCTGGGCGGCGGGGGTCGGCGCCCGGCCGTTCGCGGACGGCACACCGTTCGCGGTGAACTTCGCCGACCTCGTGCTGCTCGTCGGCACGGCGATGCTCGCCGTCGGCACCGGCCTGTCCGCCGCCCGTCCCGCGTACGGGCGGGCGTTCCTGCGCGGCCTCGTCGACGCCTACGTCTGCGCGGCCTCCCTGTTCACGATCGCCTGGATCCTCGTGCTGGGCCCGGTCTACCGCGAGGCCGGCGGCGCGGCCGACTTCGCCGTCAACTTCTCCGCGCCGCTGCTCTGCCTGGTCCTCACCTGCGCGGTGGGTCCCTCGGTGGTGCCCGTCCGGCGATCGGCGTGGCCGGTCGGCCTGGCCGCGCTCGCCGTGCTCGCCGCCATCACCGTGGGCGAGACGGTCACCGCGCTGGCCAGGCTGGCGGGCGACGCCCCGCCGACGGCCGGGATCTGGTCGGCCCCGGTGGCGTTCCTGCTGCTCGCCGCGGTCCCCTGGAGCGGCCGTACGGTCCGCGCGGTGGACGCGGCCGACGGCCAGGAGCCGTCCGGCGAGGGTCCGGGCCTCTCGCTGCTCGCCGCGGTGCCGCTGGTCCTCGTCGCCGCGGCCACCGCCGTGGTGCTCCTGCGGGTGCTCGGCGGCAGGGTGGAGGGGCCCGTCCCGGTCCTGGCCCTCGTCTCGGCCTCCATCGTGGGGATCCTGGTGGTGCGCCTGTTCACGGCCTTCGTGGAGACCACCCGCATGAGACGCCTGATGGACCTCGGCGAGCGGCAGCTCCAGGACCTGGCCGAGAGCACCGGTGACGTGGTCCTGATCTGCGACTACGACGGCCTGGTGCACCGGATCGGCGAGGGCGTCGAGATCACGTACGGCTACCGCCCGGAGGAGCTGGTCGGCGGGTCGATCTTCGACTACATCCACCCGGAGGACGTTCCCGGGATCCAGCAGGCGCTGCGCGCGCTGGGCCCGGACGAGGAGCCGGCCGAGGGCAGCGGCGCCTGCATGATCGCCTGCAGGATCCGGGCGGCCGACGGCACCTGGCGGCCGACCGAGTCGGTGGCGACCCGGCACGTGCGCGGCGAGGACCTGCTGCTGGTCACCACCAGGGACGTCAGCGACGAGGAGGCCCTGCGCAACCAGGTCACCCACCTGACCTTCCACGACGGCATCACCGGCCTGCCCAACCGGGCCTACTTCGAGGAGCGCACCAGGGAGGTGCTCGCCAGGCCCGGCGGGAGCCGAACCGCGGTGATCTTTCTCGACCTCGACGGCTTCACCTCGGTCAACGACTCGGTCGGCCACGCCAGTGGCGACTACCTGCTCGGCCAGGCGGCCCGCAGGCTCCGTGCCGCCGTACGGGTCGACGACACCCTGGCGCGGTGGGGCGGCGACGAGTTCGCGGTGCTGCTGGAGACGGGGGCGGACGCGCAGACGGCGGTGGACCTGGCGGAGCTGCTGATCCACACGGTCTCCTCGGAGCCGTTCCGGGTGGCCGACCGCGACATCGCGCTGACCGCGAGCGTCGGGGTGGCCTTCGCCGACGACGAGGTGTCCTCGGCGGATCTGATCCGCAACGCCGACGTGGCGATGGCCCGGGCCAAGGAGCTCGGCGGGCGCCGGGTCGAGGTGTTCGCCGCGCACATGCACGCCGACGTGGTGCGCCGCCTGGAGCTCGCCGCCGACCTGCAGCGGGCGCTGCTGGAGAACCAGTTCGCGATCGAGTACCAGCCGGTGGTGGACCTGGCCACCTCGCGCGTCACCGCCGTGGAGGCGCTGGTGCGGTGGTGGAAGGAGGGCGCGTTCGTGCCGCCGGAGCAGTTCCTCGGTCCGGCCGAGGACACCGGCCTGATCGTGCCGCTGAGCGAGTGGATCCTGCGTGAGGCCTGTCAGGAGGTCGCCGCCTGGCGGGCGTCGGGATGGGACATCGGCCTCTCGCTCAACCTGTCGGCCCGGCAGATCACCGCGCCGCGCTTCGTGGAGACCGTCGAGTCCGCGCTCGCCGAGAGCGGCCTGCCGCCCAGCGCGCTGACCCTCGAGGTGATCGAGGAGATGCTGGTCGAGGACGCAGAGGAGATCGTCACCCGCCTCTCCGAGCTGCGCGAGCTCGGGGTCCGGCTGGCCATCGACGATTTCGGCACCGGTTACGCCTCGCTGGCCTTCCTCCGCCAGCTTCCGGTGGACATGATCAAGATCGATCCGTCGTTCGTCTCCGGGCTGGGCCGTGACGAGACCCTGAGCCTGCTGACCCGCACGATCGTGCGGCTCGGTCACGACCTCGGGCTGATCGTGGTGGCCGAGGGCATCGAGCGTCCCGAGCAGCTCGAACTGCTTCGGGAGATGGGCTGCACGCGCGGGCAGGGCTATCTGGTGGCTCGGCCGATGGCCCCCCGGGGCGTCGACTCCCTGATGCCCGCCACCGCCTCCAGCCTGCGGGAAAGCGTCTGACATCTCGGAAGCTGAGACATGTGTCCCATGAATTTGACGCAGGAGCACTTCGTCGGCCATGGTGGACCTATGCATCATCGTGGGATTCGCGTAGTACTTCGCCGGCGCGCAGGCCGTTAGCGAAGCACTCCGACCTGCGCGCCGCCCCAGCCCCGCCATGACAGGTGGGATGGGGCCTTTTTTATGTCAGCACGTTTATGCCAGCAAGCAGCTCAGCCACACAAGGAACGAGCCGATGACCGAACAGATGACAGGAGCCCAGGCCCTGGTGAGGGCACTGGAGCACGTCGGGGTTGACACCGTGTTCGGGATTCCGGGCGGCGCGATTCTCCCCGCCTACGATCCCCTCTACGACTCGACCAAGGTCCGGCACGTGCTTGTACGGCACGAGCAGGGCGCCGGCCACGCGGCCCAGGGCTACGCGCAGGCCACCGGCAAGGTCGGAGTGTGCATGGCCACCAGCGGGCCGGGCGCCACCAACCTGGTCACCCCGATCGCCGACGCCTACATGGACTCGGTCCCCCTGGTCGCGATCACCGGCCAGGTGCCCAGCGGCGCGATCGGCACCGATGCCTTCCAGGAAGCCGACATCTCCGGCATCACCATGCCGATCACGAAGCACAACTTCCTGGTCACCGACCCGGCCGACATCCCCCGGACGATCGTCGAGGCCTTCCACATCGCCTCCACCGGGCGCCCGGGTCCGGTCCTGGTCGACATCGCCAAGGACGCGTTGCAGGCCACCACGACCTTCCAGTGGCCGGTGACCATGCAGCTGCCCGGCTACCGCCCGGTGACCCGGCCGCACTCCAAGCAGATCCGCGAGGCGGCCAAGCTGATCACCGAGGCGCGCCGGCCGGTGCTGTACGTCGGCGGCGGCGTGCACCGGGCGGGGGCCTCGGCGCTGCTGCTGGAGTTCGCCGAGCTGACCGGCATCCCGGTCGTCACCACGCTGATGGCCCGGGGCACCTTCCCTGACAGCCACCCGCAGCACATGGGCATGCCCGGCATGCACGGCTCGGTCTCGGCGGTCGGGGCGCTGCAGAAGTCCGACCTGATCGTCGGCCTCGGGGTGCGCTTCGACGACCGCGTCACCGGCGAGCTGTCCAGCTTCGCGCCGTACGCCAAGGTGGTCCACGCCGACATCGACCCCGCTGAGATCTCCAAGAACCGCCACGCCGACGTCCCGATCGTGGGTGACTGCAAGGAGGTCCTCTCCGACCTGATCGCGGCGGTGCGCGCCGAGGACCGCAAGGGCGACTACGCCGACTGGTGGACGCTGCTCAACGGCTACCGGGCGACCTACCCGCTGGGCTACGAGCAGTTCGAGGACGGCTCCCTCGCCCCGCAGTACGTCATGGAGCGGCTGAGTGCGATCGTCGGCCCCGACGCGCTCTACACCGCGGGCGTCGGCCAGCACCAGATGTGGGCGGCCCAGTTCATCGGCTACGAGAAGCCCGGCACGTTCATCAACTCCGGCGGCGCCGGCACGATGGGCTTCGCGGTCCCTGCCGCGATGGGGGCCAAGATGGGCCGGCCCGAGAGCACGGTCTGGGCCATCGACGGCGACGGCTGCTTCCAGATGACCAACCAGGAGCTGGCCACCTGCGCCATCGAGGGGGTGCCGATCAAGGTCGCGGTCATCAACAACGGCAACCTCGGCATGGTCCGCCAGTGGCAGACGCTCTTCTACAACGAGCGCTACTCCAACACCGACCTGCAGACGGTCCGCCGGATTCCCGACTTCGTGAAGCTCGCGGAGGCGTACGGTTGTGTGGGCCTGCGGTGTGAGCGCCCGGAGGACGTGGACGCGACCATCAAGAAGGCGATGGAGATCAACGACGTCCCGGTCGTGATCGACTTCGTCGTGCACCAGGACGCGATGGTCTGGCCGATGGTCGCGGCGGGGACCAGCAACGACGACATCAAGTTCGCGCGCGACATGGCGCCGGTCTGGGACAGCGAGGAATAGAAGCGCATGAGTAGGCACACGCTCTCGGTGCTGGTGGAGAACAAGCCCGGCGTGCTCGCGCGCGTCGCCTCGCTGTTCAGCCGCCGGGGTTTCAACATCGACTCCCTGGCGGTCGGGCCGACCGAGCACGAGGACATCTCCCGGATGACCATCGTGGTCAACGTCGAGGACCTGCCCCTGGAGCAGGTCACCAAGCAGCTCAACAAGCTGATCAACGTGCTGAAGATCGTGGAGCTCGACCCGGCCCAGTCGGTCCAGCGCGAGCTCACGCTGATCAAGGTGCGGGCCGACGCGGAGAACCGCTCCAGCGTGCTGGAGCTGGTCAACCTGTTCCGCGCGCGCTGCGTCGACGTCGCCTCCGACGCGGTGACCATCGAGGTCACCGGGACGCCGGACAAGCTCGATGCCTTCATCAAGGTCCTGGAGCCGTTCGGCATCAAGGAACTCGTCCAGTCGGGCATGGTGGCCATCGGCCGCGGCGCCCGTTCCATCACCGACCGCTCGCTCCGGGCCCTGGACCGGACCGCGTAAGGGCGAATCGACGAGCGAGCGGAGTGGTCGGCCGAACGGAGTGAGGCCGCCCGCGATGCGAGCGAGAAGAGGAAGCCCGTTGTGAACAGAACCGAGAAACCTGAAAGGTTCAAGCAAGTGACTGAGATCTTCTACGACGACCAGGCCGACCTGTCGATCATCCAGGGCCGTGTCGTGGCCGTCATCGGGTACGGCAGCCAGGGCCACGCCCACGCCCTCTCCCTGCGTGACTCCGGTGTGGACGTCCGCGTCGGCCTGCCCGAGGGCTCCAAGAGCCGGGAGAAGGCCGAGGCCGACGGCCTGCGCGTGCTCACCCCGGCCGAGGCCGCCGCCGAGGCCGACCTGATCATGATCCTCGCCCCGGACCACATCCAGCGCCACCTCTACACCCAGGACATCCTGCCGAACCTGCAGGAGGGCGACGCGCTCTTCTTCGGTCACGGTCTGAACATCCGCTACGGCCTCATCGAGGCCCCCGAGGGCGTCGACGTCGCCATGGTCGCCCCCAAGGGCCCGGGTCACCTCGTCCGCCGCCAGTACAGCGCGGGCCGAGGCGTGCCGTGCCTCGTCGCGGTGGAGAAGGACGCCACCGGTGCCGCCTGGCCGCTGGTGCTCTCCTACGCCAAGGGCATCGGCGGCACCCGCGCCGGCGCACTGAAGACCACCTTCACCGAGGAGACCGAGACCGACCTCTTCGGCGAGCAGGCCGTGCTCTGCGGCGGCGTCTCCGAGCTGATCAAGGCCGGTTTCGAGACCCTGATCGAGGCCGGCTACCAGCCCGAGGTCGCCTACTTCGAGTGCCTGCACGAGATGAAGCTGATCGTCGACCTCATGTACGAGGGCGGCATCCACAAGATGTACTGGTCGGTCTCCGACACCGCCGAGTACGGCGGTTACTCCCGCGGCCCGCGCGTCGTGACGGAGGAGACCAAGAAGGAGATGAAGCGCATCCTCGCCGAGATCCAGTCCGGCGAGTTCGCCAAGGAGCTCGTCGAGGAGTTCGACGGTGGCCAGAAGAAGTTCACCGCCTACCGCGAGGAGCTGGCCGGGCACCCGATCGAGAAGACCGGCGCCAAGCTCCGCCCGATGATGAGCTGGCTGAAGTAGACGCCGGGCGGGTCTTCCCGCAACGGCGACGCCCCCGCGACGGTTCGTCCGTCGCGGGGGCGTCGTGTTCTCCCGGTGCCGGGAGATCCTGCGGGGAACGGCGTGGGCGGGGGCCGTCAGCCGTTCCCGGGCGGTGTTACTTGGCGGCGAAGTTCTGGGTCCAGTAGATCCGGCCCTGGGAGTTCTTGGCCGCTCCGACGCCGATGAGGTTGTACTTGCAGTTCATGATGTTGGCCCGATGGCCGGAGCTGTTCATCCAGCCGTTGACCACCTCGGCCGGGGTGCGCTGACCCCAGGCGATGTTCTCCGCGAAGCCCGACCCGCCGGTGAAGCCCGCTCCCCGGATGCGGTCCATGAAGGACCGGCCGTCCTTGGAGGTGTGGCTGAAGTAGTTCTGGGCGGCCATGTCGGCGGAGTGGCCGTAGGCGGCCTTGCGCAGCTGCGGGTCGTGCTTGAGCGGAGCGCAGCCGCCCTTCTGCCGCTCGAGGTTGGTCAGGCGCACGACCTCGTTCTCCTCGGCGGTGCCGACGCCGCTGCCGGAGTCACCGGTGGGCGTGGGGGAGGGGGTGTCGGTGGGCTTGACCGTGGGGGTCGCGGTCGGCTTGGTGGTGGGGGTCGAGGTGGTCGTGGCGGCGAAGTTCTGGGTCCAGTAGATCCGGCCCTGGGAGTTCTTGGCCACGCCGACGCCGATGTGGGTGAACTTGCAGTTCAGGATGTTGGCCCGGTGCCCGCGGCTGTTCATCCAGCTCCTCATCACGGAGTCAGCGGTGCGCTGCCCCCATGCGATGTTCTCGCCCCAGAGCCTGAGGGGGGAGAAGCCGGCTGCACGCATCCGGTCGCCGGGGCTGCGGCCGTCCCGGGAGGTGTGGCTGAAGTAGCGGTTCTCGGCCATGTCGGCCGAGTGTCCCTGGGCTGCGGAGTCCAGCCGCGCGTTCTGGGTGAGGGGGGCGCAGCCCTGCTGCTGCCGGTACTGGTTGACGAGCTGGACGACTCTGGCGGTGACGGACGGCGGCGTGCTCGGAGTCGCGGTCGGTGTGGCCGTGGGCTTGTCCGTGGGGGTCGCGGTCGGCGTGGCCGTGGGCTTGTCCGTGGGGGTCGCGGTCGGCGTGGCCGTCGGCGTCGGGGTGGGCGTGGAGCCCGCCTTGGGCAGGGACGCGAGGAGGTTCATCCGCGGTGTGGTGACGCTGCTCCCGCCGCTGTTGTAGGTGACGGCCTTGCCGGTGTCCTGGAACTTCGCCAGGATCTCGGCCACGGTCGCGTCCGGTGCGGCCTGCCGCATCACCGCGAAGGCGCCGGCCACGTGGGGGGCGGCCATGGAGGTGCCGCTGTAGCGGGCCCAGGTGTTGTTCGGCACGCTGGACAGGATCTGCACGCCCGGGGCGAAGACGTCGAGCAGCGCACCGCGGTTGGAGAAGGACGCGATCGTGTCGCTGTTGTCGGTGGCGCCCACCGTCACGGCGCTGGAGATGCACCCGGGCGAGCTGACCGCGGCGCCGTATCCGGAGTTGCCGGCGGCGATCACGGTGGCGACACCGCGGCTCAGCAGCGCGTCGACCTCGGGCTTGACGCCGTTGCCCGACGGGTTCCTGTCGCAGGAGGAGGCGAACTGACCGCCGCCGAGGCTCATGTTGGCCGCGGCGATCTTACGGCTCTTGCTCAGCTCCGCGACGTGCGCGAGCGCGCGCTTCTGGTCGGAGGTGTAGGACAGGACGCACGGAGCCCGCCCGCCGCAGGCGTCCGCGTTGTCGAACCGGGTGAACACCTGGATCGCGATGATGCCCGACTCGGGGGCGACACCGTTGGAGGCGGAGCCGGTGGCCTTCTTGCCCGAGGTGATGCCGGCCACGTGGCTGCCGTGCGTGCAGAGGCTTCCGTTGCCGCCGCACTTGGCCGTCTCCGCGTCGGCGGCACCGGCGCCGATCTGTGAGTTCGCGCCGTTGGGGCAGAGAGACGCCGATCCCTGGCTGCTGTCCGTGGTGGAGAAGCACGCCTCGGCGACGATGCGGCCGGCGAAGAACGGGTGGTCGCGGTCGATGCCGGTGTCCAGGATCGCGACGTCCCAGCCGGCGCCGGTGAAACCGGAGGTGTGGGCCTTGTCGGCGCCGATGACCTTGAGACTGGCCTCCAGGCTGGGGCGGCTGAGCCGGTCCTCGTAGATCGACTCGATGCGCTTGTCGTCGTCGAGCTTGGCCAGCGTCGCCTTGTCGACCTCCATGACGAAGAAGTCGGGGGCGGGGGGCTGCTTCGGCACGTCAGTGGTCGTGGACAGGGCCTCGGCGCTCTTGGCGACGGGAGCGACCGGCTGCCCGCGGTCCACCTCGACGATGGCGCGGACCGTCTCGCCCTGCTGCACTTCGGCCTTGAGGGCCGGGTCGACGGCGGGGACGCCGTTGGCGGCGGGCGTGGCGTAGGCCGCGGGAGCGACGGCCAGGGTCGCGGCGGTGGCGGCGAGCACGGTGGCGCTCGCCAGGAGAGACCGCAGTCTCACTGTTCCTCCGGGGGGATGAAAGAGGTCCGGCGAGCATGCTTCTGTGATGCCGCTCGGCCGTTCTTACGGGACGTGTTCTGCGCGAAGGCGCGGGGAGGGGCGTCAGGAAGACCGGCGAGAGCCGGAGGTGCGGGACCGTGACCGGGGCGGTCGGGGTCCCCTGACGGCTGCCCGCTTTCCGAAGATCGGGGGAAAGCGGGGACCATGTTACTTATGGGGCTTGAGGTAGGGAAGTGAAGATTTGCCACTTCTGTGGGTTAATTTCGTGCAATCTTCTTCCGATGGCCTCTGGCGAGAGAAGATCTCCACCTTGGGACGTGGGGCTGCCTCCCGGGGCCGTGTGCATGGCGGCGCCCCCACAACGATCCGTCCGTCGCGGGGGCGCCGCAGTCTCCCGATGTGGTCCGGGAGCGACCCCTTCCCGCCCGCCGGGCTCGCCCGGACAGCGGCTCGGCGGGCGGGAGGTCCCTGAGGGCGGCAGGAGGGACGAGTGGGGGGTGCTCCTGCCGCCCCCGGGCGCTACTTGGCGGCGAAGTTCTGGGTCCAGTACGGAGTGCCGTCACTCTTCTTGGCCAGGCCCGCGCCGATGAGGTTGTACTTGCAGTTCATGATGTTGGCCCGGTGGCCGGAGCTGTTCATCCAGGCCTTGACCACGTCGGCCGGGGTGCGCTGGCCGGCGGCGATGTTCTCCGCGAAGCCCGACCCGCCGGTGAAGCCCGCTCCCCGGATGCGGTCCATGAAGGACCGGCCGTCCTTGGAGGTGTGGCTGAAGTAGTTCTGGGCGGCCATGTCGGCGGAGTGGCCGTAGGCGGCCTTGCGCAGCTGCGGGTCGTGCTTGAGCGGAGCGCAGCCGCCCTTCTGCCGCTCGAGGTTGGTCAGGCGCACGACCTCGTTCTCCTCGGCGGTGCCCACCTCGCCGGCCGGGGGCGGCGAGGGCGTGGCCGTGGGGGTCGCCGTCGGGGTGGGGGCCGGCGTGCCCGAGGGGGAGGGGGACGGGGTCCCCGTGGGGGAGCAGGACAGCCGGACCGCCGGCGACTTGGCCGCGTTGCCGCGGTAGTCGACGGCCACCGCGTAGTAGGTGCGGGGGGTGGTGCCGCACCGCAGCCTGATGGTCAACGTGCCGTCGACCCCGCGCCGGGCGCCGCTCACGAGGACGCGGTCGGGGCCCCGCTTGGCCTGCTTGATCCGGATGCGGAGCAGTGCCCGGTCGTCGCAACCGGCTCGGGTGCCGGTCACCTCGATCTTTCCGGCGGGAGTGACAGTGGGGGTGGACACCTGCAGCCGGCAGGTGTCCCGGGGGGCCGCCGCGGCGTGGGCCGCGACGGCCGGGGTGCTCAGTGCCGCCAGACTCCCGAGGCACACCAGTGCCCCCAGCGGTCTGCGCATATCGGTTCCTCCAGAGGGTTAGACGCTGGATGGAACCCGCATTCTGTCGGGGGTAGATCCTCCTTGTCACGAAATTTAAGGAATTCATAAGGTGTGCGGGTAAACCTGAGTGATCGCTGAGGCGTCTGCGATCAACACCGCACGGGCTTTGACCAGGAGCACTCCAGCTCTGGAACGTTCGAGGCCGTCTCGCGGAGCGGAACGGCGGAAATCTCGGCCGGAGCGGTCCGGCTGAACCGGGCGAGCCGGATGGCGATCTTGTCCTCGATGTCCTTCGGAGCGCCGGACAGATACTGGTTGAGCATGATCGAGAAGACCAGGGGCTCGCCGTCCGCCCCCGTCACGTAACCCGACAGGGAGGTGACCCCGGTCATCGAGCCGGTCTTGGCGTGGACGTTCCCGGCCGCCGGGGTGCCGCGCATCCGGCTGCGCAGGGTCCCGCCGATCAGCCGGTCCGCCGCGCCCGCGACCGGCAGCGAGCCGTACCACGTGGGGAACCAGGGCTTGGAGCGCAGCGCCAGCAGCAGGCCGGTGACCCCGTCGGGCGTCAGGCCGTCCACCCGCGACAGGCCGGAACCGTCCCGCATGCGCAGCGTGGGCATGCCGTTGGCCTGCGCGAAGGAGGTGACCGCGGCCAGGCCCGCGCTCCAGGTGCCGGCCCCGGAGACCTTCCGCCCGATCGACTTGACCAGGATCTCGGCGTGCATGTTGTTGCTCAGCTTCATGAACGGCACGAGCAGCTCGCTCAGGGGCATCGACCGGCGCTCGGCCACGGCCGCGGCGCCGGACGGGGTCGCCCCGCGCGCCGTGCGGCCCAGCACCCGAACCCCGTGCCTGCTCAGCGCGGTGCGGAAGAGCGAGGCCGCATAGCCGGTGGGGTCGTCCACGGTGACCCACTCGTCGTAGCCGTCCGCCACGGTTCCGGTGATCAGGACCGTGTTGGTGCCGTGCCGCCGCTCCACCAGCACATCGGTCGTGGTCCCGGTGACGGCCCGGTTGTCGATCTTCAGGTAGCCGGTCTCCGGGGTGGTGGAGACCTTCGCGGGCCTGCCCGCGGCGTCGCCGGGGGCGACCGAGACGATGACCGAGCCGGCGTCGTAGTCGGTGTCGGGGGAGGCGGTCAGCGCCGAGATCTGCCCGGCGTAGTAGTACGGTTCGTCGTCCCAGGACCAGTCCGTGCCGAGCCGTACCGCGTCGAACCAGGTGTCGTCGGCGACCAGTCTGCCGGTGACCGTCCTGATCCCGGCGGCGGCCACGCGGGCGGCGAGGGCGTCGTAGTCGGCGGCGAGCATGGTCGGGTCGCCGGTGCCCCGCAGGTAGAGGTCGCCGGTGAGGGCGGATCCGGCCCGGCGGCCGGCGGACAGCACGCTCGTGGTGAAGCGGAAGTCCAGGCCGAGGTGCTCGGCCGCGGCGGCCGAGGTGACGAGCTTGGCGTTGGAGGCGGGGGTGAGGATCTTGCCGCCGTCCTGGGTGTAGAGCCTCTCGCCCGAGGTGGCGCTGCGCACCGCCACTCCGGCTCGCGCGGGGGTGAGGCGGGCGTCGGCGAGGATCTGGTCGATGTCGGCGACCAGGTCCGCGACGCCGGGGGCGGGTTCCAGGGCGACGGCCGGGGTCGCGCCGTGACCGGCCCACAGCAGGCCCGCCGTCAGGAGGATGGAGAGGGTGGTTCGTCGTGCTGGTCGCATGGCTGCTCCAGGGGCACTAGACGTATGCGGCGATCATGCGGAATGGTGGGCTGGGTGACAATACGGAGATTTCGTATTTTCTAGACCTACCGAGCGTTCACTTGGTGCGATTCAATGTGCGGATGGTGACCCCGGCGTCCGCTCCCGCCCCAGATCCCGTCCCCGGCCCGGCCTCCGCCACCGTCTCGCGCGGCGTGCGCATCGGCTACGGTGTCGGCTCAGTCTCCACCGCGACCTTCTCCACGGTCCCGGGATTGCTGTTGTTGTTCTACATGACGAACGTGCTGGCCATCCCGGCGTGGGCGGCGGGCCTGGTCGCGTTCCTGCCCAAGGTCTGGGACATCGTCATCAACCCCTGGGTCGGCCAGCGCTCCGACCGGACGGTCTCCCGGTTCGGCGCCCGCCGACCGTGGATGCTGGCCGGCGCCGTGGCCCTGCCTCTGGCGTTCGCCGCCACGTTCGCGGGGCCGCCGCTCACCGGTCTGGCCGCCGCGGCCTACGTCGCGGTCTGCTACTTCCTCACCGCGACGGCCTACGCCCTCTACGAGGTCCCGTACAAGGCGATGGCGGCCGAGATGACCACCGACTACCACGAGCGCTCCTCGATCCTGCAGTGGAAGATGGTCTTCGTCGGCCTGGCGATCCTGCTCTCCGGCGCCCTCGCGCCGGCGATCGCGGGCACCGAGGTCTCCGGCTACCGGCTCATGGGGCTGGTCGTCGCGGGGGCGCTGTTCGCCTCGATGACCGCCTCCTTCCTCGGTACGGCCCGCGCCCCGGTGGTCACCCGCGCCGAGGCCGAGGCGTCGGTCCGGGCCCAGTTCGCCGCGGCCCGCACGAGCGGGCCGTTCATGACGCTGCTCGGCCTGAGCTGTGCCCAGATGTTCGCCGCCGGGACGTTGCTGGCCGGCGCGCCGTACTTCGCCACCTACACGCTGCGCGATCCCGGGGCCGTCACCACGCTCCTGCTGTGCATCGTCGGCCCGCTGCTGGTCACGATGCCGGGATGGGTCTGGCTCTCGCGGCGTTACGACAAGCGCGGGGCGATGATCCTGGGCTCGGCGCTGTTCTGCGCGGGCACGGCCGGGATGGCGCTGTCCGGGCAGTTCGGCTCGGTGTACGCCCACGCGTGCGTGCTCGTCGTGGGGATCGGCTACGCCGGGCTCCAGTTGCTGCAGTTCTCGATGTTGTCGGACGTGATCGTCTACGACGAGGCGGTCACCGGCAGGCGCCGGGCCGGAGTCTTCACGGGGCTCTGGACGGCCGCCGAGACCGTGGTCTTCGCCTTCGGGGCACTCGTCTACGGCTGGCTGCTGGGCGTGGCGGGCTTCGTGGAGTCGGATCCGAAGACACCGGTGGAGCAGCCCGAGCAGGCGATCGAGGCCACGCTGTACGGCGGCACGATGATCCCCGCGGCCCTCGTCGTGGTCGCCATCTGGCTGACCACGCGCTACACCCTCACCGCGGAGCGGCTCAGGTCGGCCGGGAGGCTCAGATCAACTGAGGTGTGATCACCACGAACGCGCAGTCTCCGAAGGAGACCACGTCGCCCGGCCGGACCCGCGCCGGACCCACCAGGCGCCAGTCGTTCAGCCGGGTGCCGTTGAGCGAGCCGAGATCGACGAGGACCCAGTCGTCCTCGTCGCGGCGAAGCTCGGCGTGCACCCGGGAGACGGTCAGGTCGGCCAGGACCAGGTCGCAGGCCGAGCCCCGGCCCACGACGTAGCGGGTGCGGGCGTCGCCGGGCAGTGCCAGCTTGGGCAGCCGGGGGCGGCGCCAGGCGGACTCCACCCGGGTGGTGAAGTCGGAGACCGAGGAGACGACCCCGGTCACCAGGCGGCGGAACCGGCCGCGTTGCGGCAGGTCGGCGACCAGTTCGTCCAGTTCGCCCTGGCTGCGGGCGCGGAGTGCCATGTCGACGCGCCCGAGGAACGTGTCGTGCGAAAGTCGCCCCTCGACGGCGCGGTCACGGAGCTCGTTGATCGCACGATCGCGGTCCCCGTCGGATGCGCGTGCCGGGGGATGCGTCGAGCTCATCTCCCGAGTATCGGTCCCCGCGGCGATGTCTGTCCAGAATATGCGGATCTCTCGTCCCCGCTTGCCGTGACCATACTGAGTATGCATACTCAGTATCCATGGCGATCCGACAAGGGCTGCTGGCCCTGCTGAGCCAGGGGCCCCGCTACGGCTACCAGCTGCGTGCCGAGTTCGAGGCGTCGACGGGGGCGACCTGGCCGCTCAACATCGGCCAGGTCTACACGACGCTCTCGCGCCTGGAACGCGACGGCCTGGTGGCCCAGGGCGAGCAGGATGACCAGGGCCGGGTCGTCTACGCGATCACCGAGGCCGGTCGGGCGGAGATGGAGCGATGGTTCAGCACCCCCGTCGCCCAGTCCGACCGGCCCCGGGACGAGCTGGTCATCAAGCTCGCGATGGCGGTCACCGCGGTCGCGGACGTGCGCCCGGTGATCCAGGCCCAGCGCACCGCGACCATGCGCACGCTGCAGCGGCTCACCCGGGCCAAGCTGGCGAACACCGCAGGCCCGGCCCAGCGGCTGGTGCTCGATTCGATGATCTTCCAGGCCGAGGCCGAGCAGCGCTGGCTCGACCATTGCGAGGCCGTGCTGACGGCCTCCCCCCAGACGCAGGAGAAGCAAGCATGAGTTTCGATCCGGTCGTACGGCTCGCGGACGTGACCCGCGTCCACGGCGACGGCCCTCAGGCCGTACACGCCCTGAGGGGGGTGAGCATGGAGGTCGCCGCAGGAGAGCTGGTGGCGGTCATGGGGCCGTCGGGGTCGGGCAAGTCGACCCTGCTGAACCTGGCCGGCGGGCTCGACCTGCCCACCTCGGGCGCGGTGGTCGTGGAGGGCACGCCGCTGTCGAGCCTCTCCGCGAAGGAGCTCGCCGCGCTGCGCCGCAGGCGTGTGGGCTACGTCTTCCAGGACCTCAACCTGATCCCGTCGCTGACCGCCGTGGAGAACGTGATGCTCCCCCGCGAGCTGGACGGGGTGCGGGCGCGGACCGCCCGCGGCGAGGCCCTGGAGATCCTCGCCGAGGTGGGCCTGACCGAGCCCGGCCGCTTTCCCGACGAGCTCTCCGGCGGCCAGCGCCAGCGGGTCGCGATCGCCCGCGCGCTGGCCGGTGAGCGGAGGCTGATCCTGGCCGACGAGCCCACCGGCGCGCTGGACACCCCCACCGGCGACGACATCCTCCGGCTGCTGCGCGCCCGCTGCGAGGCGGGCGCGGCGGTGCTGCTGGTCACCCACGAGCCGCGCTACGCCGCCTGGGCCGACCGGGTGGTGTTCCTGCGTGACGGCGCGGTGGCCGACTCCACCGAGGCGACCCTGGAGAGCGCCCGATGAGCGCCGGAGGGAGAGGGCGCCCGGCGGACCCCGCGGGGGACCGGCCGGTGGACGCCGGGGAGGGGGAGCGCCCGCCCGCAGCCGGGCGCTCCCCGCTCGCCGCGCTCCTGGCCGCCCTGCGGATCTCCCGCCGGGACGTCTGGCGGGCCAGAGGGCGCAGCGCCCTGATCATCGTGATGGTGGCCCTGCCGGTCATGTTCTTCTCCGGGACCGTGACCTGGATCGCCACCCACGACATCGACTCCCGCGAGGCCCTGACCTGGGAGATGGGCGCGGCCGACGCGAAGCTGCGCGCGAGGCTCGGCGACGCCGTACGGCAGAGCGCGGACGGCGAGCTCTGGTTCGACGAGGACGGGGATTCCCGGGAGGGCGACCGGGCCGAGGAGCTGTCGCAGCAGCAGGTCGCCTCGTTCTTCGGCCCGGGCAGCCGGGCGGTGCGCGTGCGCGGCCTCTGGACCGGTTACGGGGGGCCCCGGGGCTACCGGGAGGGCGAGGTCGTGGAGATCGACCTGCACGACCCGATCACCGCGGGCATGTACCGGCTGGTCTCCGGGCGCCTGCCCCGGACGGCCGGTGAGGTCGCGACCAGCCCGAGCCTGGCCGTGGCCGCCGGGTCCTCGCTCACACTGGACCAGGTGGCCACCCCCGTCACCGTGGTGGGCGTCGTCGAGCCGCAGCGCCATCCCGCCCAGCCGCAGATCGTGGCGGCGCCCGGCACCGTGCCGACCGGCGGCGGGCAGGGCAGCGGCACCGAGTGGCTCGTCGACACCCCCGCGCCGGTCTCCTGGCAGCAGGTCCGTGCGCTCAACCGGCAGGGCCTGGTCGTGTCCTCCCGGGCGGTGATCAACGACCCGCCGCCGCCCGGAGGCATGGAGGACCCGGCCCCCCGCGACCCGCAGGGCTTCCAGACGGCGGTGACGGCCGTGCTGGGCGTGGCGATGGTCGTGCTGGAGGTCGCGCTGCTGGCCGGCCCGGCGTTCGCGGTCGGCATCCGCCGCCGCCGCCGGGAGCTCGCGCTGCTCGCCGCGCAGGGCGGCTCCGCCCGCCACCTGCGCTGGATCGTGCTCGCCGACGGGCTCACCCTCGGCCTGACCGCCTCCGTGCTCGGCTCCGTGCTCGGGGTCGGGGTCGTGGCCGCGCTCGCCCCCTCCATCCACCGCGGTCCGTTCGACCTGCCGCTGGGCCAGGTCGCCCTGGTGACGCTCCTCGGGGTGGTGAGCAGCCTCCTGGCGGCACTCGTCCCGGCTGCGCAGGCGGCCCGGACGGACGCGGCCACCGCGCTGGCCGGCCGGCATGGCCCGGTCAGGGACAGGAAGGGCTGGCCGGTGGCCGGGTTGGTGCTGGCGGCGGCCGGTTGCGCGGTAGCCGCGAGTCCGGTGTGGTCCGACGCGCGGGGCGAGCAGTTCACGGGCAGGGTCGAACTGCTCGCCGGAGCCGCCCTGGGCCAGTTCGGCCTGGTCCTCCTGACGCCCTGGCTGGTCCGCGCCGCGGCGGGACTCGCCGTACGGCTGCCGCTGCCCTTCCGGCTCGCCGCCCGTGACGCCGCGCGCAACCGGGGCCGTACGGCTCCCGCGGTGGCCGCCGTCCTCGCCGCCAGCGCCGCGTTCACCGCGGTGGCGGTGATCGGCTCCAGCCGGCTCGCCCAGGACAGGGAGGGCTACCTGCCCTCCTACGTCCACGGCAGCACGGCCGTCTCCGCCCGGCCCTCCGACCCCCGGGCCTGGGCGGAGGTCAAACGGGTCGTGACCGCGGCGCTGCCGGGCGTGCCGCTGATCGAGGCGGGCACGGTCGTGACGCGGGAGGACTCCTTCGCCAATGTCTCGGTGGTGAACCTCGCGTGCGAGAGGCACTGCATCTACGCCGAGGGGAGGTTCGGCGAGCTGCCCGTGGGCGGCGTGGACCTGCTCCGCCATCTCCTGCGGGGGCCCGACCCCGCGGCCGAGGCGGCGTTCGCCGAGGGCAAGGCGGTGGTCTTCGACCCGGCGGCGATCCGGGACGGCAGCCTCGTCTTCACGATCGGGGACTCCGAGAAGCCGAGACCGCGGACCGTGCCCGCCGTCCTCGTGCGCCCCCGGTCACCGCTGCCGGTGACCGGCGTGCTCCCGGTCGCGGCGGTGACCCGGCTCGGCCTGCAGGTCCGCTACGACCACCTGATCGCCGATCCGGCCGTGCTCCGCGCCTCCCCGGAGACGACCGAGCGCCTGAACTCCGCGGTGACCGCGGTCGGCTTCTCCGCCGGAGCCTACGCCGAGCTCGGGTTCACCGGGGATGAGACGGCGACGCTGCTGGTCCTCGCCGCCGCCGCCGCGCTGCTGGTCCTCGGCGGCACGTTCGCCGCGACCGGGCTGGCCGCCGCCGAAGCCAGGGCGGACCGGGCCACGCTGGCCGCGGTGGGCGCGCCCGCCCGAACCCAGCGGCTCCTGGTGGCCGGCCAGGCGGCGTTCATCGCCGGGCTGGGGGTGGTCACCGGCACCGCGGCGGGCATGGTCCCCGGCGTCGCCGATGCGGTCGCGTCCTCCCGCCGGGCCGCCTCGGTGATCATGCAGGGGTCCGGCGGGCACCATTACAGGGCGAGCGGTGTCCTGGTCGACGTGCCGTGGCCCGTCCTCGGCGCCATGGTGGTCGGGCTGCCGCTGCTGGCGGGGCTGGTGGCGGCGCTGTTCACCCGGACGCGCGTGGTGCTGACCCGCCGGATGACCTGACCGGTCGCCACCTGACCGGTCGCCGGCGCGGCTCCGCCGGCGGCGGCCCGGAGCACATGCCCGTTCCCGCGGGGGGCACCCTCCGCGGGAACGGGCGGACTACGGCAGCGTGATGCGGATCTTCGACTGCTTGTGCGGGAGTTCCTCCCAGTCGTCCATGAACTTGGCGGTCAGGCCGTACTTGGCCGCCAGGTCCACCAGCGTCTCGGTCCGGTAGTAGAAGTCCTCGCGCAGGACCTGGTGCTCGCGGCCCTCGGTCCGGTCGAAGGTGAAGTCGAACCAGCCGCCGGGCTTCATGACGCGGCCCACGTGGGCGAAGCACTCCTCGATCACGTGCAGCGGGGAGTGGGAGAAGACGCTGTGCGCGTGGACCACGTCGAAGTGCCGGTCGGGCAGGAAGTCGAAACGCAGGTCGCGGACCGGGGTCAGGTGGGGGAGTTTGCCGCGCAGGCCGTACGCGGCCAGGGTCTGCTGGGCGGCGACCAGGATGTCGGGGGAGATGTCCAGGCCGTAGTAACCGCCGGTGTCGAGGTAGTCGATGAACAGCCTGCCGGCGCGAAGGTTGCCGCAGCCGATCTCCAGCATCCGGTGCTCGGGCCGCAGGCCGTGCCCGACCAGGTAGTCGAACTGCATCTGGCCGAGGGCGAGCCAGCGGGCGTGCGACTTGCTGCCGACCGCCGCCTCGGGATTGCGCGCGGTGTCGGACTTCATCACCGCCCGGTAGTAGCTGACGTGGTCGCCGGTGCGCAGCCGGAGCCAGGTGTCCCTGGCGAGTCGCCGCACGTGGGGGACGATCCTGTCGGGATGCCGCACGGCATAGCGGATCTGATGGATCGGGTCCGAACGGGTCATTCAGGTCACCTGGTCCTCCGTGAGCAGGTACGCCAAGGCCTCCGGCACCGCGGCGGAGACGACCACCCCGGTGCCGGACGGGCCCACAGAGGCATGCTTACCTGGATCGGGCCGTCCAAAGATGTGAACGGCCCGTTCCTGGCCTCGGGATTACCCGGACCATACGTTGCACCCGGCCGGCGGGGCGCCGGCCCCGTGTCGCGGTCCCGGTCTAGTCCCGGACGTCCGCGCAGACGACGTGCGCCCCTATCTCGACCATGCGCTGCTCGCTGCGGGCGTCGGCCACCCGGGCCATGAGGATCGGCGCCTCGCTCGCCGCCAGCTGCGGCAGCCGGGCCCGTACCCCGCGATGCAGGTCCCGCACCACGTCCTCGGCCGCCGACATGTGCACCTTGACGTGCAGCATGATCCCGGGAGCGCCGGAGGCGGTCCGGGCCTCGGAGATCCACACGTGATGCACGAGCGGGAAGTCGGCGAGGAGGTAGGCGATCGCCACGCGCAGCGCGGGCAGGATCGGATGGGTGCACCGCCGGTAGCCGGGATCGACCATCTGCATCGGCCCCGACAGGTGGGGGCGCGGCGCGGGGATCCACGGCTGGTCGGCGGCGGGCGCGGACGTCCGCAGCGGGTCCGGTGGGCCTGCCGGCATCTGCCGGCTCACCGGGCTCACCGGGCTCATGGTGGACGCGGGGCTCATCGTGGGCGCCGGGCTCACCGTCGAGGTGCGCGAGACCGTGGCCATCGCCCCGGTCGCGTACGCGGTCGGCGCCGCGCTCGACAGCACCGGCGTCGGGCCGCTGCGGGTCGCGCGCAGGTACCGCTGGAGATCCTCGATGGGCACGGCCGCCGCGGTGGGGCCCGCGGCGTCGATGACGATCTCCCGCACGCCCGTGACGCGCTGGATGTCGAGGATGGTGTCGGCGTCGCACTCCGACAACGAATGGCTGCCGCGGTGCCGCGCGTAGGTGCTGGCCGAGGTGTATCCGAGCAGCACGCGCTCACCGGCCTGCGTCGTCCCCAGGACGACGGAGCGGTCCGGCCGCACGGCGACCAGGAGTCCCCATTCGGCAAGCGCCGCCAGCAGCCGGTGCGGACCGCCGTGCTGCGCGAGCACGTCGCCGAGAGCGGGGTTCCCGATGCTCATATGACGAACGATAGGTAGAGGACCACGGCTTATGAGGGTAATCGTGAAGATTTATCGCAAGCAATACCAAGTTGAAGTTCCGTGCATGAGTTTCGGCGGGAAGGGTACTGGGCGAGGCTGCGGCGGGGGACCGGGTTCCCGCCGAGGTCACGCCGGTGGCACGGCGTCCCCCTCCGCCGGCGGCGGGGACGCGAGGCCCCGGGACGGGCCGGAGCGGGGCGTCTCGGATCATGAGGCGCCGGGGCGCCTTCCGTCTCGGATCGCGGGACACTCGTGAACGCGTTCACAAGCGCCGATAGACTGCGTGAGGTCCGTGCAGCCCTTCCCGTCTCATAAGGAACCACCAGTGAACAAGCCCGTCGTACTGGTCGCAGAGGAACTCTCCGAGGCCGGTCTCGCGGTCCTGGGCGCGGACTTCGAGGTCCGCCACACCGACGGCGCCGACCGCGCCCAGTTCCTGCCCGCCCTCGCCGACGTGGACGCGCTCATCGTGCGCAGCGCCACCCAGGTGGACGCCGAGGCCATCGCCCGCGCGCCCAAGCTCCGCGTCGTCGCCCGCGCCGGCGTCGGCCTGGACAACGTGGACGTGGAGGCCGCCACCAAGGCCGGCGTCATGGTCGTCAACGCGCCCACCTCCAACATCACCAGCGCCGCCGAGCACACCGTCGCGCTGATCCTCGCCTCCGCCCGCAACGTCGCCCAGGCGCACACCGCGCTCAAGGGCGGCGAGTGGAAGCGCTCGAAGTACACCGGCGTGGAGCTCGACGAGAAGGTCGTGGCCATCCTCGGCCTCGGCAAGATCGGCCAGCTCGTCGCCCAGCGCCTGCAGCCGTTCGGTGTCGAGCTGATCGCCTACGACCCCTACCTGCAGCCGGCCCGCGCCGCGCAGATGGGCGTGCGCCTGGTCTCGCTGGAGGAGGCCCTGCGCGAGGCCGACTTCATCACCGTGCACCTGCCCAAGTCCAAGGAGACCATCGGCCTCATCGGCGACAAGGAGCTGCACGCGGTCAAGCCCTCGGTCCGCCTGATCAACGTCGCCCGCGGCGGCATCATCGACGAGAACGCCCTCTACTCCGCGATCAAGGAGGGCCGGGTCGCCGGCGCCGGCATCGACGTGTTCCCCAAGGAGCCCGTCACCGACAGCCCGCTGTTCGAGCTGGACCAGGTCGTCGTCACCCCGCACCTGGGCGCCTCCACCCACGAGGCCCAGGAGAAGGCCGGAACCCAGGTCGCGCGGAGCGTGAAGCTCGCCCTCGCCGGGGAGTTCGTGCCGGACGCGGTCAACGTCCAGGGCGGCGCCGTCGCCGAGGACGTCAAGCCGGGCCTGCCGCTGGCCGAGAAGCTCGGGCGGGTGTTCACCGCCCTGGCCGGCGAGGTCGCCACCAAGCTCGACGTCGAGGTCCGCGGTGAGATCGCCTCCCAGGACGTCCGGGTGCTGGAGCTGGCCGCGCTCAAGGGCGTCTTCACCGACGTGGTCGAGGACTCCGTCACCTACGTCAACGCCCCGCTCCTGGCCAAGGACCGCGGCGTGACCGTGGAGCTGATCACCAGCTCCGAGAGCCCCGACTGGCGCAACGTCGTGACCGTCCGCGGCGTCCTGGCCGACGGCCGCACGGTCTCGGTCTCGGGCACGCTGTCGGGCCCGCGCCAGATCACGAAGATCGTCGAGGTCAACGGCTACGAGATGGAGATCGAGCCGACCGACCACCTGTCGTTCTTCGCCTACTCCGACCGTCCGGGCGTCGTCGGCGTCGTCGGCCGCATCCTCGGCGACCACGGCATCAACATCGCCTCGATGCAGGTGTCCCGGGACGTCAAGGGCGGCAAGGCGCTCATCGCGCTGACCGTCGACACCGCGATCCCGGCGGAGGTCGTCGACCAGATCGTCGCCGAGATCGGCGCCGAGAGCGGACGCTCGGTGGACCTGACCGACTGACCGGCAAGCCGGGGGACCGGGCCGCGTGACCGGCCGGGCGTCCCCGACTCCGTACGGCCGCCGCCCCGCGCACGGGACGGCGGCCGTCTCATTATCTGGGATGTGGGTGCGGCGGGCGAGACGGCACCTCGGAGACGGGGTAACCTGGAGGGCAAATGCGCCAGGTTCTCGTACTCATTACCTGCCGCGGCGGGGCCTGACAGGGCAGGCCGGCAACCCGCCGCGGTGTGGTGGCGTTCGCCGGCAGGTAAGTCCCCGTCGCCGGTCCGTGACCCGGGCCCGCGACACCAGGTCCGGTCCGGATCCGCGATCGGAAATCCGGACCACCTCCCCCTCTGCTTCCGTGCGACACGAGACGAGATTCGCCATGTACGACATGTATCCCTGGAACCGGCCCGAGGACGGCGAGGACGAGGCCACCGAGGCCCTCCAGGTGGCGCTGGACCGCCGCGACAACGGCGGCTCCCCCGCCCAGTGAGAGCGGCTCTGTCCATTATCTGAGATGAGTATCCGTCAGTCGAGACGGAGCGGTAGGGTGCCCGCATGGATTCGCGCAACATTCGTCTGGCAGTCATCCCCGGCGACGGGATCGGGACCGAGGTCGTCACCGAGGGCCTGAAGGTCCTCGACGCGGTGGGCGCCAAGGTGGAGACCACCACCTACGATCTCGGCGCCCGGCGCTACCACCGGACCGGCGAGACCCTTCCCGACGGGGTCCTGGACGAGCTGCGCGGATACGACGCCATCCTGCTCGGCGCGATCGGCGACCCCAGTGTGCCGCCGGGCGTGCTGGAGCGCGACCTGCTGCTCAAGCTCCGTTTCGAGCTCGACCACTACGTGAACCTCCGCCCGGTCAGGCTCTTCCCCGGCGTCGAGACCCCGCTGGGCAAGGCCCGGTCCGAGGACATCGACATGATCGTCGTCCGCGAGGGCACCGAGAGCCTGTACGCCGGGGCCGGCGGCGTGCTGCGCCGCGGCACGCCGCACGAGGTCGCCACCCAGGAGTCGCTGAACACCGCCTTCGGCGTCGAGCGCGTCGTCCGCTACGCCTTCGACCAGGCGCTCGCCCGCCCCCGCAAGAAGCTGACGCTGGTCCACAAGACCAACGTCCTGACCTACGCCGGCGACCTGTGGGCACGCACGGTCGACCGCGTCGGCCTGGAGTACCCCGACGTGCAGACCGACTACTGCCACGTCGACGCGGCCTCGATGTTCTTCATCACCCAGCCCGAGCGGTTCGACGTGATCGTCACCGACAACCTCTTCGGCGACATCATCACCGACATCGGCGCCGCCGTCGCCGGCGGCATCGGCCTGGCCGCCAGCGGCAACGTCAACCCCGAGCGCGCCGCACCCAGCATGTTCGAGCCGGTCCACGGCAGCGCCCCCGACATCGCCGGGCAGGGCAAGGCCGACCCCACCGCCACGATCCTCTCGGTCGCCATGCTCCTGGACCACCTGGGCCTGGCCGGGGAGGCCGCCCGGGTCCAGCAGGCCGTCGCCGACGACCTGCTGGAGCGGCAGACCAAGCGGACGGCCCGGACCACCCACGAGATCGGCGACGACATCGCCGCCCGAGTAGCCGGCTGACGAGCCGCCACTCACCGACCTGTCAGACGCGCCCGGCGGCTCCCATCGAGCCGCCGGGCGCGTCTTCGCGTATCCGGGCACGTCCCGGCCCCTGCCGGGCACCCGTCCGGATGCAGTAGTTTCCCGTTACCCGGTCCATCGCAGAATGGACTAAAGGGTAGACCCGTCACGAAGAGAAGGACCTCCGTCATGACCACCGCTCAGAAGCTCAGCTTCGACGTGCAGCTCTCCGACCACGCTCGCACCGCGGCCGAGCGCGAGCGGGTACTGGCGAGCCCCGGGTTCGGGCAGGCCTTCACCGACCACATGATCTCGATCGACTACACCGAGGGCCGGGGCTGGCACGACGCCCGGCTCACGCCGTACGGCCCGCTCAGCCTCGACCCGGCGACCTCGGTCTTCCACTACGCCCAGGAGCTCTTCGAGGGGCTCAAGGCCTACCGGCAGGAGAGCGGGGCGATCGTCTCGTTCCGGCCGCACGCCAACGCCGCCCGCTTCAACACCTCCGCACGGCGCATGGCCATGCCCGAGCTGCCCGAGGACGTCTTCGTCGAGTCGCTGGAACTGCTCGTCCAGACCGACCGCGAGTGGGTGCCGACGACCTCCGGCCACAGTCTCTACCTGCGCCCCTTCATGATCGCCACGCAGGCCGCGCTCGGCGTCAACTACCCGTCCAAGAACTACAAGTACATGGTGATCGCCTCCCCGGCCGCCGCCTACTTCGGTGCGGGCAAGGCGGTCTCGGTCTGGCTCTCCACCGAGTACACCAGGGCGGCACCGGGCGGCACCGGCTTCGCCAAGTGCGGCGGCAACTACGCGGCGGCCTTCGTGGCCCAGCGCCAGGCCGTCGAGCAGGGCTGCGACCAGGTCGTCTGGCTCGACGCCAACGAGCACCGCTACGTGGAGGAGATGGGCGGGATGAACCTGTTCTTCGTCTACGGCGACCGCCTGCTCACCCCCGCCCTCACCGGCACCCTGCTGCCCGGCATCACCCGTGACTCGATCCTCACCCTCGCCGCCGACCTCGGGCTCAAGGCCGAGGAGGGCCGCCTGTCGATCGAGGAGTGGCAGGCCGGCTGCGAGTCCGGAGAGCTCACCGAGGTCTTCGCCTGCGGCACCGCCGCGGTGGTGACCCCGGTCGGAGCGGTCAAGGGCGCCGACCGCTCCTGGACGGTCGGCACGGGCACCCAGGGCCCGGTCACCCAGCGCATCCGCGAGGAGCTGACCGGCATCCAGTACGGCACCCGCCCCGACCCGCACAACTGGGTCCACAAGATCTGCTGACCGCACCCGCCGATCCGCATGCGGAGCGGGCCCGCGGGCGGGCGCAGCGCACCCGGCGCGCTGTCCTGGAGAGATCGGGAGGATCTCCGCCCGCGGGAGCCCGGCGAGGCTCCCGTCAGTGCTTCCGGATCATGGTCATCCCGTCGGCGATCGGCAGCATGATCGAGGTCACCCTGTGGTCGGAGGCGACCATGTCGTTGAACTCCCGGATCGCCACGGTGGTCTCGTCGTGCTCGGCCGGGTGGGCCACCTTCCCGTGCCAGAGGGTGTTGTCGACCAGGATGAGGCCGCCCGGGGCCAGATAGGTCAGCAGGGTCTCGTAGTAGAGCCCGTAGTTCTCCTTGTCGGCGTCGATGAAGGCCAGGTCGACGGCGGGGATCAGAGGCAGGTCGTGCAGGCGCTCGGATGCCGGGCCGATCTTCAGTGTGATGCGGTCGGCGACCCGGGCCTTCTCCCAGTAGCGCCGGGCGACCGAGGTCCACTCCTCGCTGATGTCGAAGCAGGTGAGCCTGCCCCGGCGGGAAAGGCCCCGCGCCAGGCAGATGGCCGAGTAGCCGGTGAAGGTGCCGATCTCCACGGCGTTCTTCGCCCGGACGAGCTGAGCCATCATGGTGAGGAACCGGCCCTGGTCAGGGGAGATCTGCATGCCCGCGCGGTCGCCGGCGAGCTCACGGGTCTCCACGGCCAGCGCGTCCAGCACATCGTCCGGACGGCTGGTGTGCGCGAGCAGGTACTGCCCGACGGCCGCCTCCAGGTAAGTCGCCTTCATGGTGCCATTCTCGCCGGTGAGCGGCACCGCCCGGTACGCGGGGTAGCGATTCCGCGACACGCCGTGGATCTCGTATCCTGAGACCGATGTGTCAGATGATGTCGCCGTGTGGCAGACTCCGGAGCATCATGTTCTACGGTCTGCTCATTATCGGCAGGCGCGCCGGCTGACAAGGGACACCGCCGGCGCGCAGACCTCTCACGTCCGTGAGGGGTCTTTCTTGTTTCTCAGGCCGAAAACGAGCGCGCGGCGAGACACGACCGCGAAGGAGATCACCGATGACCGACGACCGCTTCCACGTGTACGACACGACGCTCCGCGACGGCGCCCAGCAGGAGGGGCTCAACCTCACGGTCGCCGACAAGCTCGCCGTCGCGCGGCACCTGGACGCGCTGGGCGTCGGCTTCATCGAAGGGGGCTGGCCCGGCGCCAATCCCAAGGACACAGAGTTCTTCCGGCGGGCTCGAACAGAGCTCGGCCTGAAGCACGCGCAGCTCGCCGCGTTCGGCGCGACCCGCCGGGCCGGTGTGAAGGCAGCCGACGACCCACTGGTGGCCGCACTGCGCGAATCCGGCGCGCCGGTCGTGACCCTTGTCGCCAAGAGTCACGACCGGCACGTGGAGCTGGCTCTCCGCACGACTCTCCAGGAGAACCTCGCGATGATCCGCGACACGGTCTCCCACCTCCGTGCGGAGGGGCAGCGGGTCTTCCTCGACGCCGAGCACTTCTTCGACGGGTACAAGTCCAACCCGGATTACGCGCTGGAGGTGCTGCGCACCGCCGCCGAGGCCGGAGCCTCGGTGATCGCGCTGTGCGACACCAACGGCGGCATGCTCCCCGACGAACTGGCCGAGGTCGTCCACGAGGCGGTCGGCACCGGAGCCCGGGTCGGCATCCACTGCCACGACGACACCGGCTGCGCGGTGGCCAACACCCTGGCCGCGGTCAAGGCGGGCGCCACCCACGTGCAGGGCTGCGCCAACGGCTACGGCGAGCGCTCCGGCAACGCCAACCTGTTCACCGTCGTGGCCAACCTCCAGCTCAAGCGGGGCTTCGACCTGGTCCCGCCGGAGGCGCTGGCCGACATGACCCGCATCGCGCACGCGATCACCGAGGTCACCAACGTCACCCCGAACTCGCACGCCCCCTACGTCGGCGTCTCCGCCTTCGCGCACAAGGCCGGGCTGCACGCCAGCGCCATCAAGGTGGACCCCAACCTCTACCAGCACATCGACCCCGCCCAGGTCGGCAACGACATGCGCATGCTGGTCTCCGACATGGCGGGACGCGCCTCGGTCGAACTCAAGGGCCGCGAGCTGGGCTACGAGCTGCAGCCGGAGACCTCCCGCGAGCTGGTGGACCGGGTCAAGGACCTGGAGTCGCGGGGCTACACCTTCGAGGCGGCCGACGCCTCCTTCGAGCTGCTACTGCGCGACACCGTGGCGGGCGAGCGCAGGCGGCACTTCGCGGTGGAGTCATGGCGGGTGATCGTCGAGCGGGCCCGGGGCGGCGAGCTGGTCAGCGAGGCCACGGTCAAGCTGCACGCCAAGGGCGAGCGGATCGTCGCCACCGGCGAGGGCAACGGCCCGGTCAACGCACTGGACCGGGCGGTCCGGGCGGCGCTGGAGAAGCTCTACCCCGAGCTGGCCGGAGTCGAGCTGATCGACTTCAAGGTCCGGATCCTGGAGGGCACCCACGGCACCGACGCGATCACACGCGTGCTGATCACCTCCAGCGACGCGACCGGCGAGTGGGCCACCGTAGGCGTCGACGAGAACATCATCGAGGCGTCCTGGCAGGCCCTCGAGCAGGCCGTCACCTACGGCCTGCTCCGCGCGGGGCACCAGGCGGATTGAGCGGCCCGGACGGCCAGGGGTGCGGCGTGCCGCACGCCGTACCCCTCCGCCGTCCGGGAAGGCTCCCGGGAAGGCTCCCGGGAATGCTCTACGACAGCCCGGAACCGCTCACCCGGAAGCCGGTCCTGCCCTCGGACGTCTCCACGGTGACCTTCCCGCCGGAACACGAGAGCGAGGGCCTGTCGGTTCCGGGCACGACCACCGTGAGCAGCGGGTCCGCGGAGGCGGGGGAGACGACCGCGGGGGCGGCCTGCTTCTTCAGGTAGGCGGGGGAGACCCAGCCCTGGTACGGGCCGGTGGCGCCGCGGACGACCTTCGAGGCGACCGGCTTGCAGGACGGCATCGAGACCTGGACCAGCGTCGCCTTCCAGCCGCTCCTGTCCTTGACCACGATCCGGCCGCCGCCGCTCGACACCGTCGACAGCTCCGGGGCGAAGTGCCAGACGTTGCGGACCTTCGAGCCGCCGGGGACGGTGTCCAGCACCGCCATCACGTCCTCACCGTGGTTGACCAGGACCGAGCGGGTGCGCGGCACGCCGTACGCCCGGTCGGTCAGCCGGAAGCTCTGCCGGTCGTCCTTGACGGAGGACGCGGTCAGGGCGGTCGAGGTCCGGGGGCGGAACCTGGCCCCGGCCACCATCGGCACGTTGTGCGCCTCGGGGGACATCGTCCAGTGGCGGTAGCCGTTGTTCTCGTAGGAGTGGAAGCCCACGTCGACCAGGACGTCGCGGCCCTGGGCGTAGTAGGTCACGCCCAGGTGGTCCTCGTGGCCGTGGTACTTGGCGCCGGGGCCGAACCGGATGGAGTAGAACGCCGAACCCGGCTTGTCCCAGGCGGTGCGGCCGTAGACGTAGCCGTTGCGGAAGACCTTCACGGTCTTCTTCGGACGGGCGTACCCGACCGGGCGCACGTCCGCTCCGCCGTCGCCGATCGGCACCATGAAGCCGTTGGGCTGGGTGGAGTGGGAGATGAAGTCCTCCAGGGACTTCCAGCGCTCCGTGATCGAGGCGGGCACCTTGCGGCCGCACGCCCCGATGTTGTCCATGGCGACCTTGAGCCGGTCGTAGACGTAGATCGCGTAGCGGGGGGCCTGCTCGCGCAGGGCGCCCTGGGAGTCGACGTCGAGCTCGACCGTCTCGGTCAGCCGGCGGATCGCCAGGCTCGACCACTCGTCGCGGTTGTAGCGGCAGCCGATGCCGAGCAGCGCGATGTCCTGGTCGATGCCGTGGTTGTGGCCCTTCTCGTACAGCGCCGGATTGGAGAGCATCCCGGCGTGCTCGGCCAGGCTCCTGGTCAGCCAGGACGCGTCGACGTGCTTGCTGAGGCAGACCAGCGCCGGGGCGCGCAGCGCGATCGGGTGCTCCTGCCAGGCGTACGGGCTCCCGCCGCCGCGCGGGTTGTCCTGCACCCAGTCCTCGGCGATCTCGGTGGCACGGGCGAGGTAGGCCTTCTCGCCGTTGTTCTCGTAGTCGGCGACCAGCCGTCCCATCCAGCGCAGGGAGTGGAAGACCATGCTCCAGGAGCGGTTGCGGTAGGGGTCGGCCCGCCAGTCGACGTCCTTGCCCACCTTCACCGGGGCGAGGTCGAGGAACCCGACCTCGCCGCTCATGATCTCCGCCGAGGTCGGGGTCGCGGGCAGCCAGTCGCCCTGGCACTCGGCCGTGCGTTTGACCGTGCCCGTGGCCTCCGCCGTACCGGTCGTGCCGCCGATGGTGAGCAGGAGGGCGACGGAGAGTGCGAGTGCTTGTGTGCGGCGGCGCACGCCAGTTCCTTCCGGGGCAGGTGGGAGAGCTGATTATGCTGTCCGAATCCCACCAAACCGGTCAAGCTGGGTGGCCCTCTTCTCCCGCATCGTTAGCAACTAGATGCGCGGGTGCCACCGGGGGGGCCGGGAGGGCGCCGCCCCGCTCGCGGACGGTCCCGCGACGCCCGCCGCCCCTTCCGCCGAGGGGCCCACGTCAGGCGGGCACCGCGGTCCCCTGGCGCGTGCTGGCCCAGATGTCCGGGCGCGGCAGCGGCTCGCCCGTCGTGACCGCGGCCGCCCACTCGGCGGTGGTGGCCACCGAGGCGAAGTTGGAGTCCATCACCACCAGCACACCGCGGTGGACCTCCTCGGCGGTCAGGCTCCCGGACCGGTTCGACAGGGCCACCGTTCCGGTCGCGTCCGACAGGAACTCCACGCGCATCCCCCGGTGGTAGGCGTCGCGGACGGTGGACTCGTCGCAGTTCTGCGTCATGTATCCGGCGACGGCCAGCGTGTCGATCCCTCGGGCGTCCAGCCACTGGCCGAGACCGGTCCCGGCGAAGGCGGAGGCCATCGACTTGTCCATCAGCAGGTCGTACGGCCTGCCCGCGACCTCCTCGCGCAGCTCCCATCCGTGCCCGCCGTCGGCGAAGATCGGCGACCCGGCCGGCTCGGTGTGCCGGACCACGATCACCGGAACGCCGTGCTCGCGGGCGGTGTCCATGGCCGCGAGGACGTTGGCCAGGCTCTCCTCGCGCGGCGGGTAGGCGATCGGCAGGTTGCCGGTGAAGTACTCGTTCTGGACGTCGATGACGATGAGGGCTCGCTTCATGCCGCCAGCTTCGCGGCACGGGCCGTCCGTCCGTGAGGGCCGCCTCAGCCACCCACCGAGAGATTCGCGCCATCCGGCCTGCCCGAGCGGCCGTTCCCGCCCGTCCGGCCCCGGTCTGCCTTTCCTCCGGCGCCGAAGGTCTCCCGGTAGGCCGTGGGGGAGACCCCCACCTGGCGACGGAAGTGCGGGCGCAGGGCCACCGCCGAGGCGAAGCCCGCCCTGCGGGCCACCCGTTCGACCGGCTCGTCCGTCGTCTCCAGCAGCCGCTGGGTGTGCAGCACCCGCTGGTGGAGCAGCCACTGCGCGGGCGTGGTCCCGGTGACCTGGCGGAAGCGCCGGTCGAAGGTGCGCCGGCTCATCAGCGCCCGGGCGGCCAGCGTGTCCACGGTGAGCTCGCGGTCCAGGTTCCGCAGGGCCCAGTCGAGGGTGTCGCCGAACGGGTCGCCGGTGGCGAGGGCCGGGACCGGATGGTCGATGTACTGCGCCTGGCCTCCGGACCGGTGGGGAGGCGTGACCAGTCCGCGGGCGATGCTGTTGGCCGCCTGGGTGCCGTACGAGCGGCGCACGAGGTGCAGGCAGAGGTCGATGCCGCCGGTGCTGCCCGCGGAGGTGAGGATGTCTCCCTCGTCCACGTAGAGCACGTCGGGGCGGACCTCGATGCGCGGGTGCATCGAGGCGAGCAGCCCGGCGTAGCGCCAGTGCGTCGTGGCCGGGCGCCCGTCCAGCAGACCGGTGGCGGCCAGCACGAATGTGCCCAGGCACAGGGAGACCACCGTCGCGCCCCCGGCGTGGGCCCGGCGCAGCGCCTCCAGGGCCTCCTCCGGGGGCGGATCGCCGGCCGACGGCCGCCGCCAGGTCGGCACGACGACCAGGTCGGCGCCGTCCACGGCGTCCAGGCCGTACGGCGCGGCGAGACTCATGCCGGCGTCCGTGCGCACCGGGCCGCCCTCGGCGGAGATCACGCGTACGTCGAACTCCGGACGGTCGTCCCGCCGCTCGCCGAACACCGCGATCGGCACCGACGCCTCGAACAGGGGGATCCGATCGAACATCAGCACCGCGACCGTCGAGAACCCCATGGCGGGATCCTATCGGTGGCTGGCTTCCCGGCCACTCACCCGTGCGGGCGGCACCCCGGCATGCTGGGCGGCGTGAAGCTCACCGACCTCGAGGTCCCCGAGACCCCCGCCGCCCGCGCCGCCCTGGAGGCGGCCACCGCCTACTGCTCGCCCGCCCTGCTCAACCACTCCGTCCGGTCCTACCTGTGGGCCGCCGCCTACGCCGACGCGCGCGGCATCGCCTTCGACGCCGAACTGCTCTACGTCTCGGCGATGTTCCACGACATCGGGCTGGTGGCGGAGTTCGACAGCCACACGGTCCCGTTCGAGGAGGCCGGAGGCCACGTGGCGTGGGTCTTCTGCGCGGGTGCGGGCTGGCCGGTCGAGCGCAGGGTGCGCGCCGCGGAGGTGATCGTGCGCCACATGTGGGACAAGGTGGACGTCGCCGAGGACCCCGAGGGGCACCTGCTGGAACTCTCCACCGGCCTGGACATCTCAGGCCGGAACCCGCAGGACTGGCCCGCCGGCCTCCGGGCCGAGGTGCTCGACCGCTACCCCCGGCTCGGGATCGCCGGGGAGTTCGCCGCCTGCATCAAGGAGCAGGGGGAGCGCAAGCCGGACAGCCTCGCCGGCGGGTTCGTCCGCGGCGGCGTCGCCGAGCGCATCGCGGCCAACGCCCTGGACCGCTGACCGCCGCCGCGGTTCCCCGGTCGGGAAGACTTCCCGCCCGGCGCCGTACGGCGGGGCGCCGCGCCGGCCCGCCCGGCGCCGCCGTACGGTGCCCGGGGGTCAGTCCTTGGGGCCCGTGCTCTGCACGACCTCGAACGACCAGATCTCGGAGCCGGAGGCGGCCGGGCCCTGCCCGTGCCCGTGGCCCTGCGCGGCGGCCCCGTGGCCGTGCCCCTGGGAACCGGCCCCGGCGGCGGCCTGGGCGTGGCCCCGCTGGAAGGCCTGGCTCTCGGTCCAGCGGGTGAAGTCCTCCTCCGAACGCCAGCGGGTGTAGACCATGTAGCGGTCGGTGCCCTCGACCGGGCGCAGCAGCTCGAACCACTCGAACCCGTCGGCCGACTCCACCATCCCGGCCCGGTTGGAGAACCTGCGCTCCAGCTCCTCGCGCATCTCCGCGGGCACGGTGAGCACGTTGATCTTCACAACTGACATCGTCGCCTCCTCGCATGGACTTCCCGATCACCCTACGGGCCCCGTCGCGGCCCCCTCCGGCGGGGAGCGCGTGTCCCGCCGTGCGGGTCACGGTGGTCGGCGCACCGTGCGGACGGCGGTCATCACGAGGAGGCCGGTGACGGCACTAGCCTTGTGGGGTGCGTATCGCGAGGTTCTCCACAGGTGACGGTGTCGGGTTCGGGGTGGTCGAGGGCGGCCCCGGCGAGGAGTTCATCTCCGGGGTCTCCGGGCACCCGTTCGGCCCGATCCAGTTCACCGGCGAGCGCCACTCGCTCTCGCAGGTCAAGCTGCTCGCACCCATGCTGCCCAGCAAGGTCGTCGCCATCGGCAAGAACTACGCCGAGCACGCCCGCGAGATGGGCGGGGAGGTCCCCGGCGAGCCGCTGATGTTCATCAAGCCGTCCACCTCGGTGATCGGCCCGGCGGAGGCCGTCGCCTATCCGACCGGGCTCTCGGAGCGGGTCGACTTCGAGGGCGAGCTGGCCGTGGTCATCGGCAGGCTCTGCCGGGAGGTGCCCGTCGAGCGGACCCACGAAGTGATCTTCGGCTACACCTGCGCCAACGACGTCACCGCGCGCGACCTGCAGAAGAAGGACGTGCAGTTCACCCGGGCCAAGGGGTTCGACACCTTCTGCCCGCTCGGCCCGTGGATCCAGACCGAGCTCGACCCGGCCGACCTGGGCATCACCACGGCGGTGAACGGCGAGGTCAAGCAGAGCTCGCGCACCTCCAAGCTCATGTACGACATCCCGACGCTGATCGCGCATGTGAGCGCGGTCATGACCCTCATCCCCGGCGACGTCATCCTCACCGGGACGCCCGAAGGGGTCGGCCCGCTCCAGGTCGGGGACGAGGTCAGCGTCGCCATCGAAGGTATCGGCACTCTCACCAACCGGGTGGTCTCCCGTGATTAGGGTTCGCTTCGCTCCCTCGCCCACCGGCATGTTCCACGTCGGCGGCGCCCGCACCGCGCTGTTCAACTGGGCGCTGGCCCAGCAGGCCGGCGGCCGGTTCGTCCTGCGCATCGAGGACACCGACGCCACCCGCAACCGCCCGGAGTGGACCGAGGGCATCCTCTCGGCGCTGGCCTGGATCGGGATCAGCGAGGAGAGCCCGGTCTTCGAGGGCCCCTACTTCCAGTCGGCCTACGAGCCCCAGCACCGCGAGGCCGTCGCCAAGCTGCTCGCCGACGGCAGGGCCTACTACTGCGACTGCACCCGTGAGCTGCTCCAGGAGCGCACCGGTTCCGAGCACAAGGGCTACGACGGCTTCTGCCGCGACCGCGGCCTGGCCGAGGGCGCGGTCCGCTTCCGCACCCCCGACGAGGGCGTCACCGTCGTGGAGGACCTGATCCGCGGCCGGGTGGAGTTCCCCAACGACGCGCAGGAGGACTTCGTCATCGCGCGCAGCGACGGCTCCCCGCTGTACGTCCTGGCCAACGCCGTCGACGACATCACCCAGGGCGTCACCCACGTGGTCCGCGGCGAGGAGCACCTGGGCAACGCCCAGCGCCAGCAGCTCCTCTGGCCCGCGCTGGGCGCCAATCCGCCGGTCTGGGCGCACCTGCCGGTGATCGTCAACGAGCAGCGCAAGAAGCTCTCCAAGCGCCGTGACAAGGTCGCCCTGGAGTCCTACCGCGAGGAGGGCTACCTGGCCGAGGCGATGGTCAACTACCTGATGCTGCTCGGCTGGGGCCCCGGCGAGGACCGGGAGATCATGCCCTGGACCGAGATGATGCCGCTGTTCAGGCTGGAGAACGTCAACTCCGCGAGCGCCTTCTTCGACGAGAAGAAGCTGCGCGCCTTCAACGGCGAATACATCCGGGCGCTGCCGGCGGACGAGTTCGTCCGCCGCTGCGAGCCCTGGCTGGACCCGAGCTGGGACCGCGCGACCTTCGTCAAGGTCGCCGAGCTGGCCCAGACCCGCCTCGCCGTACTGTCCGAGATCAGCGCGAACGTCGACTTCCTCTTCCTGGACGAGCCGTTCTTCGACCAGGCCTCGTGGGACAAGGCGATGAAGGGCCCGGCGGAGGAGATCCTCACCGGTTACCTCGCCCGCCTGGAGACGGCGGCCATGGACCCCGACTCCCTGAAGGCCGCCCTGGAGGAGGTCGGCGCCGAGCACGGCCTCAAGCTGGGCAAGGCCCAGGCCCCGGTCCGCGTGGCGCTCACCGGCCGGACCGTGGGCCTGCCGCTGTTCGAGTCGATCGAGGTCCTCGGCCGTGAGCGCTCGATGGAGCGGCTGCGCGCCGCCCTGACGCGGCTGCGAGGCTGAGTACGGCTCCCGCCGCCATCGCCAGCCAGACGCCGGTGACGCCGAGCACCGCGCCCATCAGGTGGGCGAGGGGCACCTGGACGGCCAGGCCCGCCAGCGTGGCGGCGAGCAGCCGGGTGCCCCGCCCGCTCGCCTGGAGCACCCCGCCGAGGGCGATCAGGCCGCCGAACGGGACGAGATAGAGCGCCGTCCAGCGCAGGAACTCCACGGCCCCGGCCGCGACCGCGGGATCGCCGGTGAACAGTCCCGTCACCGGCACCGCGACCGCGTTGAGCACGGCGGCGACGGCCAGTCCGGCGGCCAGGCCGTACCGGAGCGCCGGATCGGCGGGCTCGGCGCCGGGGGGGTGCCCCGGTCCGGTCCCGGCCGTTCCCGGGGCGGGGACGCCCGCGCGGGCCGTGCGGATCATGGCGGCCTGGCGCAGCGCGTAGAACACCATCACCCCGGCCAGCATGACCTTCGTGCCGATGCCGTACCCGGCCAGCGCCGCGACCCCGAATCCGCCGATCACGTCCACCAGGAGCATGCCGGCCAGGGCCCTGGCCAGGAAGTCGCCCGACATGGGCAGGCCGGTGCGGACGATGTCCGCCGCGTCGGCCAGGCTCGCCCGGGCCCGCCGGCCGCGGGGCGCGCGCCGTGAGAGCAGGGCCAGCGCGACGGTCAGGGTGACCAGCCGGGCCAGCGCGGTGGCCAGGGCCGCACCCTGCACGCCCAGGCCGAGGCCGTAGATGAACAGCGGGTCGAGGGCGATCACCAGCGTGTTGCAGAGCAGGGCGCTGCGCATCGGCGTCCGGGTGTCGCCGTAGCCTTTGAAGATCCCGTCCACCAGGGTCTGCGCGAAGAAGACCGGGAGGGCGGCCAGGGAGACCAGGTAGAAGTCGGCGGTCAGGGCGGCCGTCGCGGTGTCGTCGGTGGACAGCAGGGCGAGCGGCTCACGCAGCAGCACTCCGGGGACCGCCACCGCGGCGGAGACGGCCGCGCAGAGCAGCCAGGCCGTACGGATCACGGGAGCGACCGGCGCCCGGCCGTCGCGCCTGCCCACCACGACGGTCGTGCCCGTGCCGACGGCCAGGACCACTCCCAGGGCGAGGTACTCGGTGGTGGTCGCGATCGTCACCGCGGCCACGGCGGCGCTGCCCAGGCCGGAGACCCAGAGCAGGTCGATGAGGCCGACCGCGACCACGGCGGCCAGCAGTTCCACGTAGACGGGCAGGGCGAGACGGATCAGCTTCACACTTACCTCTATTCGAGTTATCTCGTTTAGAGGTATAGCGATACGATGCGCCCATGGCAAGCGGTGACCTGACCTTGTCGATCCTCGGTCTCCTCGGAGAGGGGCCGATGCACGGTTACGAGCTCAAGGCCCGCATCCACCAGTTGAGCGGGCACATCCGGCCGGTCAGCGACGGCGCCCTCTATCCCGCGATCGCCCGGCTGGAGAAGGCCGGGCTGGTGGAGCGGCACGAGGAGGAGGGGACGGGGGCCGCCCGCCGTCAGGTCCTCACCCTGACCGACGCCGGGCGGGCCGAGCTGCACCGGCGGCTGCGCGAGCCGGACGACCTCGACATCAGCGACCAGACCCGGTTCTTCGGTCTGCTGACCTTCCTGTCCCAGCTCCCCGACCGCGCCGCCCAGGCCCGGGTGCTCCGCCGCCGCCTGGACTTCCTGCGGACGCCCGCGAGCTTCTTCTACGAGGGCGGCAGGCCCCAGCGGGCCGAGGAGGTCCCCGACCCGTTCCGCCGCGGCATGCTCCTCGTCGCCCGTGCCACCGGCACCGCGGAGAAGCGGTGGCTGGAGGAGATCCTCGCGGAGCTGGAGCCCTGACGGGCTGAGACGTCAGCCCAGCAGGCCGCGTCGCTTCAGCAGGGGTTCGATGCGGGGGTCGCGGCCGCGGAAGGCGCGGAAGGCGTCCATCACGTCCCTGGAGCCGCCCACCGAGAGCAGGGTGGAGCGGAAGTGGTCGCCGTTCTCCCGCCTGAGGCCGCCGTTCTCCTGGAACCAGTCGACGCTCTCGGCGTCCAGGACCTCGCTCCAGATGTAGGAGTAGTAGCCGGCGCTGTAGCCGCCCGTGCCGTCGAAGAAGATGTGCGCGAAGTAGTTCGTCCGGTAGCGGCTGCGGACCAGCGCGAAGGCGGCTCCGGCGCGCTCCAGGGCCGCCGCCTCGAACGCCTCGGCGTCCAGCACGGTCTCACCCGGGGCCAGCTTGTGCCAGGCCCAGTCCAGCAGCGCGGCGGCGAGATACTCCACCGTTGCGAACCCCTGGTTGAACTTCTCGGCGGCCTTCATCTTCTCCAGCAGCTCCGCCGGGACCGGTTCGCCGGTCTCGTGGTGCCTGGCGAAGTTGGCCAGGACGGACGGCCAGGTCGCCCACATCTCGTTGACCTGTGAGGGGTACTCCACGAAGTCGCGCGGTACCTCGGTGCCGGAGACCCGGGGGAAGCGCACGTCGGAGAAGAGGCCGTGCAGGGCGTGGCCGAACTCGTGGAAGGCGGTGTTGACCTCGTCGAAGGTCAGCAGCGTCGGGCCCTCGGCGGGCTTGGTGATGTTGAGGTTGTTCATCACCACCGGCAGCTCGCCGAACAGGTGAGACTGGTCCACCAGGTTGTTCATCCACGCGCCGCCGCGCTTGGTGGGCCGGGCGTAGGGGTCGAGCAGGAACAGGCCCAGCGGCGAGCCGTCGGCGTTGAAGACCTCGTAGGCCCGGACGTCGGGGTGGTATCCGGCCAGGTCGGGCCGGTCGGTGAAGGTGACGCCGTACAGCTCGGTGGCGGCGTGGAAGATGCCGTCCTTCAGCACCCGGTCCAGCTCGAAGTAGGGGCGCAGCTCGGAGCTGTCGAAGTCGTAGCGGGCCTTGCGCACCTTCTCGGCGTAGAACGACCAGTCCCACGGCTCGATGGCGAATCCGGCCTGCTCGCTCAGGGCCTCGGCCTCCCGCCGGGCGTTGGCCACCGCGGGGCCGACGAGCTTGCCGAGCATCTCCTCGACGGCCTCGGTGGTCTTGGCGGTCTGGTCGGCGACGGAGTAGGCGGCGTGGTTCGGGTAGCCGAGCAGGGCCGCCCGCTCGGCGCGGAGCGTCGCCATTTTGATCGCCAGCTCGAAGTTCTCCGGCGCCCGGCCGGTCGAGAGCTCGTACAGCCTCCTGCGGGTCTCCCGGTTCGTCAGCTCGGCCAGGGCGGGCTGGTTGGTGAAGTTGAGGAGCGGCAGGACGTACTTGCCGTCCTTCTCGATCGCCTTGACCGCGCTCTCCGAGAGCCCGTCCAGCTCCTTGGCGTCCTCGACGACCAGCGCCGAGGCGGTGGAGGCCTTCAGCAGGTTCTGCGAGAAGGTCGTGGCGAGGGTGGACAGCTCCTCGTTGAGTGCCCTCAGCCGCTCCTGCTCGGTCTCCGACAGCTCGGCGCCGGCCCGCACGAAGTCCACCCGGTACTTCTCCAGCAGCCAGGCCTCCTCCGGGTCCTCGGTGGTGACCTGCTTGATGCGCGAGTAGAGGGCGCGGTTCAGGTGGATGGCGTCGCGGTGCTTGGTCAGCAGGGGGGAGATCTCGGTCTCGATCTCGCGGATGCCGTCGGTCGCGTCGGAGGCGACGATGCTGAAGAAGACGGTCGCCGTCCGCTTCAGGATCCGGCCGGAGCGCTCGAGAGCCTCGATGGTGTTGGCGAAGGTGGCGGGCGCGGGATCGTTCGCGATCGCCTCCACCTCCTGGAGTTGTTCCGCCATGCCGCGCTCGAAGGCGGGCAGGTAGTGCTCCTCCCGGATCTGTGCGAAGGGCGGCAGCTGGTAGGGCAGGGTGCTGGACGCGAAGAACGGGTTCTCAGCCACGGGGCGGGCTCCTCATACGCGGACGGATCTCCCCAGCAGCGTTACATAACAGGCCATCAATGGGCACTCCGACCTCGGGTGGTTCGCCGCGAGCCGACCGGAAGCAATCGTTTTGGTCTTGGCACTCAAGGTGGGCTATTCTTGCGGAGTCGCCAGGGAACACCGCAAGGGAAGCCCAGTGCGGTGGGGTATGGTGTAATTGGCAGCACGACTGATTCTGGTTCAGTTAGTCTAGGTTCGAGTCCTGGTACCCCAGCTGCAGCTCTCCCCAGAGCTGTTATGGATCCGGCTTCGCCGGTTCCGACATCAGTGTGCAGGGTCCCGTCGTCTAGTGGCCTAGGACGCCGCCCTCTCAAGGCGGTAACGCCGGTTCGAATCCGGTCGGGACTACCACTGTCACACGTGCAAGGCTCCGTCGTCTAGTGGCCTAGGACGCCGCCCTCTCAAGGCGGTAGCGCCGGTTCGAATCCGGTCGGGGCTACATCGAGGAACCCCCGGAAGCAACGGCTTCCGGGGGTTTTCTGCTTCTCCGGGAACACCTCTTGATTGGATAGCGCTCTTATCTAATAATTGGAGAGTGACACTATCCAATGGAGGAGCGAAGATGATCACTTTGCTGGCGGACGGGCGGGAGAGCGCGATCGAGGGGCGGATCGTGCCGCACGGCACGACGGTCCTCGGCTGGGAGCGCAAGCCGCACGGCTGGTGCCGGGGCGAGGCGTGCGTCCCGTCGTTCCGGGCCGCGGCGGCCGAGACGGACGGGGGCGTGGACCTGGTGGCCTTCGCCGAGCTGCTCGGCAGGCAGGCGGTGGCCGACGAGGAGGAGGGCGTGATCGCGGTCGGGGAACCGGCCTGGACCGTCCCCGGCGAGGCGCCCGGGTTCGAGGAGCTGACCGCGCTGCGGGGCACCAAGGCCGCCGTCGTCTTCTGGGCCTCCTGGTGCGGCTGCCGCTACGACCTGCCCGCCTGGGAGGCGCTCCACCGCGAGATGGCCGGGTACGGCTTCAGCGTGCTCAGCGTCTCCCTCGACCGCGATCCCGCGGATGCGCGCGAGTGGCTCGACGGTGTCACCCATCCGGCTGTGGTCGACGCCGACGGCCGGATCGCGGAGCTCTACAACGTCGTGAACGTGCCGACCGTGATCTGGGTCGACGAGGCGGGCCGCATCGCCCGTCCGCAGGACACCATGACCGCCACCGACACCTTCCGGTCGATGAACGGCCTGTCCTCCGAGCGGGCCGTCGCGGCGCTGCGCCGCTGGGTGACGGAGGGCGAGGCCGGGACGACCGACCGCGAGCTGCGCCCCCCCACCGAGGACGAGCGCCGGGCCCGCCTGCACGCGCGGGTCGCGGCCTGGCTGCTGCGCGCGGGCCGTACGGCCGCCGCCGTGCGGCATCTGGAGACGGCCGCCGGACTGGCCCCGCACGACCTGGCCATTCGCCGCGGTCTCATGCCGCTGCGGGGCATCGACCCGTTCGGCGAGGAGTACTTCAAGATCCGCGAGGAGCTGGAGGCGGCCGGCATCGCGATCTACCGCCCGCTTCCCGACTGGCAGGAGGAGCCTCGCTGAAGACCCGTCTCGCTGCGGGGTTCAGTCGTGGCGGGGCAGACCGGACACCTCGTGATCGGCGTGGAACAGGGCCTCGGCGATGAGGGCGCGCACATGGGTGTCGCGAGCGCGGTACAGCACCCGGCGCCCGTCGCGGCGGGTGCGCACCAGCCCGGCCAGGCGGAGCTTGGCCAGGTGCTGGGAGACCGACGGCCTGGCCACCCCGATCGCCGTGGCGAGAGAGCCCACATCGTACTCGTCCGAGGACAGCAGCCACATCAGCCGCAACCGGGTGGCGTCGCTGAGCATGCGGAAGGCGGTGACGGCCGCCTCCAACTGCGCGCCCGTCGGCTGCTCCCGCGGAGAGCCTGCACCTGGTTCGTTGTCGCGTGCATACATGCGTACATATAATCCGGACAAAAGGGCCGATCGCAAGCGAAGTGCGCCGATGACTGGTCTGGCCCCCTCCCGGCGCGGCCACCAGCACGGCCCCGAGCAGGGGCACGGCCATGGGTACGGGCACGGGTACGGGTACGGGCGCGGCGGGATCGCGCGCGGGCACGCCGTTCCCGCCGCCCCTGAGGCTCTGGCCATCTTCTGAAACCATGGTTACAGTAGCCCTGGTTTCACCGGGGAGGTGCGATGGGAGGAACGGTGCTCTTCGTGTGCCCGCACGGCGCGGGCAAGAGCAGGATCGCCGCAGCGTGGTTCGCCGGGTCGGCGCCGCCGGGATGGTCGGCGAGCACGGCGGGGCTGGAGCCACAGCACCAGGTGAGCCTGCACGCTCCGCGCCTGCTCGCCGGCACCGAGGTGGAGGGTCTGCTGGACCTGCGCCTGCCGCGCCCGCTGTCCGCGGTCCCCGGCGCGGCGGTGGTCGTGGCGATCGACTGCCCGCCCGGCGCGGTCGCCGGCGCGGTGGAATGGCACTTGCAGCACACGGAGTTCGACGAACACCTGAACGCCGAGCTTCGGAGCCGGGCCCGGAGCCTGGCGGCGGAGCTGGCATCATGACGGATGCGGCCGGCCAGTGGGCGCTGCCGGCCTATCGGATCCCGCGTCAGCCCTCCACCCTGCGGATCACCATCCGGCGCAAACTGGAGCGCGGACGACGCTCCGGCGCCGCTCATTCCCGACGATGCGCTGCACCACGCCCAGCCGAGCCGTCGCCACGCGCTGACGGTGCTGGTCGTGGGTCCGGCCGCCTGGGGTCTGCCCATGGCGGCCGTCATCGCGCTGACCGGCGCTGACAGCGTCTTCACCACGCAGGGCCTGTTCTTCTCCGGGACCGCGCTGGCGACCTTCGGCGGAGCGTACGCGGTGCTCGCCTTCGTCGCCCAACGCGCGGTGGAGACCTACGCGTGGCTCTCGCTGGCCGAGACGGTCTGCGGCCTGGCGCTGGCCGATGACCTGCGCCGCCCGTCCCCGGCCGGAGGGGTCCGGGGGACAGGCGCGTCCGGGGAGCCTTCCGTGCCCGCGCCGCGGGCACGGAAGGCGCTAGTTGTGGTCGGAGCGGACCTTGAACAGGGCTCGCTTGGCGGCCTTGCCGACCTGGCGGTCGGGGTGGGCCTTGCCGATCGCCTCCAGGAGCTCCTCCAGGTGCGGGTGGGGGACCTTCCAGATCACGTCGAGCAGGGTGACCAGGGTCTGCGCCGGGCCGATGTCGTCCAGGCTGCTGACGAACTCGGGCCGGCCGAGGCCGGCGGAGATGGTCAGCATGTCGAGGATCAGCCAGTGGGTGTCGGCCTGGGTGGGCGGGGGAGCGTCGTCGATGCCGAGCTGGGCCAGGTGCGTCGCGGCGTAGGGCCGCAGGGACGGCTCGTCCAGGGCGTCCCACCACGCGGGCACGGCCACCTCGCCGAGCGAGCCGACCAGGCTGGCGGCCTGGACCCTGACCAGGGCGTCCGCGTCGTCCTCCGCCGCGGCCCGCAGCAGCTCTTTGGCGGCCTGGCCGGGCTCGCGCAGCTCCATCCAGGCGGCGAACTCGGCGTCCGCCTCCTCCTCGGGCAGCTCCGCGCTGAAGGAGAGCAGGTCGAGGGCGGTCATCGCGTCGATGGCGGGGCGGGCGTCCAGCTCGATGTCCTCGTCGTCCACCAGGTGGACCACGCCCTCCATGCCGAGCGGCGTCAGCCGTACCTGCTCGTGCTCGACCTCGACCATGCCGTATCCGGACAGCCAGTCGAGCACCGGGTTGAGCGGGTCGCCGTACAGCTGGCTGGCGGCGGCCCACGCCTCGGCGCCCAGGTCGTCGTATTCGGCGGCGGCCTCGGCCAGCTCGGTGCGGAGCTCGGCCAGCGGCTTGGAGCCCCTCGCGAGCAGCACCCGGACCAGCAGGGCCCGGGTGAGCCCGGACAGGGCGATCGTGGCTTCCTCGTCGTCCAGCTCGGGGTCGCCGTAGTCGACCGAGTGCAGGCCGGTCAGCCAGGCGTCGAGGACGTCGTCGTCGTCTTCGAAGGGCCACTCGGCGGTGTCGGCGTCGACGCTGACGGTGTCCTCGCCCTCGGGCTGGAGGAAGTCGAGGTCGATCGCGAGGTTCCAGACGTTCCAGAGCGCGGGGACCGCGTCGGCCAGCGGGCCGCCGTCCGCCCCGCCGGAGGGGGCGGGGAAGCCGAGGACGGCCAGGGCCTCGGTGATCTCGTCGTCGGTGAGCAGGTTCTCCTCGCCGACCCGGCGCTCCGTGCCGACCCAGACGGCCAGGTCGCGGGCCTTGCCGATCAGCACCGTCCGGCGGGCGGCCACGGCCAGCTCGGAGTCCGGGCGGAGCCGGATCGTGGGCAGGGCGGCGAGGTCGTCCGCGAACGGCTCGAAGTCGCCCAGCCCCTCGGAGTCGTCCTCGTCCTCGTCGTAGTCGTCACCGTCCTCGGTGACGAGGTCCTCCATCGCGTCGACGACGTCGTCCTCGATCCGGTCGAGCTCGGTGAGCAGGTCCTGCAGCGGGGCCGAGCCCTTGGCCAGCCGGCCCGTCTCGGAGAGATAGGTCAGGTAGGCGCGGACGGCCGGCACCATCCCCTCGGCCGCGGCCTCGGGGTCCTCCACCACTTGGGGCATCCGGTCGAGCAGCACCGTGCGCAGATCGGCCCGCTTCCAGCGCCCGACGTCGTCGGAGGCGGTCAGCCGGTGCCAGAGGGCGACGGAGCCCACCAGGTTGGAGTCGCTGCCGGGCGCGTTCTCACGAGCCCAGAGAATGAATTCTTGGAGCAGGGGACGCAGTTCAGCGGCGGCTGCCTCGATGCGATCTGTCACCTGCCCAGCCTAGGGGCCCGCAGGGGTACTTGCCTCCCCATATCGCGTGGCCTGCGCCGAGTGGCGGGGGCCGGCCCCGGCGTCTCCGGCCGCCCCCGCAGGCTCAGCTCGTCCGCCGCATGGACTCGGTGATGCGCTCGGCCGCGGCGACCACGGGGGCGGCGTGCATCCGGCCGGGGGTGCGGGTGAGACGCTCAATCGGCCCGGAGACGGAGATCGCGGCGACGACCTTGCCGCCCGTGCCCCTGATCGGCGCGGAGACGCTGGCCACGCCCTGCTCACGCTCGCCGACGCTGTGCGCCCAGCCCCTGCGCCGGACGCTGGAGAGGGTGGCGGCGGTGAACTTGGCGCCGCGCAGGCCGCGGTGGAGGCGGTCCGGCTCCTCCCAGGCCAGCAGGATCTGCGCCGCGGAACCGGCGAACATCGGCAGGGCCGAGCCGACGGGCACGGTGTCGCGCAGCCCGCTGGCGCGCTCGGCTGCGGCCACGCACACCCGCTCGTCACCCTGGCGGCGGTACAGCTGCGCGCTTTCCCCGGTCATGTCCCTGAGCTGGGTCAATATCGGGGACGCGACGGCCAGCAGCCGGTCCTCCCCGGCGGCGGTGGACAGCTCGGAGAGCCGGGGGCCGAGCACGAACCTGCCCTGCGTGTCTCGCGAGACGATGCGGTGGTGCTCCAGCGCGACCGCCAGCCGGTGGGCCGTGGGGCGCGCCAACCCGGTCGCCTGGACGAGCTGCGCCAGGGAAGCCGGACCGGCCTCGAGAGCGTTGAGCACGAGAACGGCCTTGTCGAGTACGCCGACTCCGCTAGAGTTGTCCATACACCGATACTGCCGTCTCGACATATGAGAAAGCAAGTCGGATCCGAGGCGGTGCGACGAAGCACCGCGGGCGGATAAGGATCGCGAGGAGGCGACATGGGCCGCACGCTGGCGGAGAAGGTCTGGGAGCAGCACGTCGTGCGACGTGCCGAGGGAGAGCCGGACCTGCTCTACATCGACCTTCACCTCGTTCACGAGGTGACCAGCCCGCAGGCGTTCGACGGCCTGCGCATGGCGGGGCGGAAGGTGCGGCGGCCGGACCTCACCATCGCCACCGAGGACCACAACGTCCCGACCCTGGTCGGCCCGATCACCGACCCGGTCTCCAAGACCCAGGTCGAGACGCTGCGCAAGAACTGCGCGGAGTTCGGTGTCCGGCTGCACCCCATGGGGGACGCGGGCCAGGGCGTCGTGCACATCATCGGGCCGCAGTTCGGCCTGACGCAGCCGGGCATGACCATCGTGTGTGGCGATTCTCACACCTCCACGCACGGTGCCTTCGGCGGCATCGCCTTCGGCATCGGCACCTCCGAGGTGGAGCACGTGCTGGCCACCCAGACGCTGCCCGCCTACCGGCCCAAGACGATGGCGATCGAGGTCTCCGGGGAGCTGCCGGCCGGTGTCACGGCCAAGGACCTGATCCTGGCGATCATCGCCAAGATCGGCACCGGCGGCGGCCAGGGCTACATCGTCGAGTACCGCGGCGAGGCCATCCGCAAGCTCTCCATGGAGGGCCGGATGACCGTCTGCAACATGTCCATCGAGGCGGGCGCCCGGGCGGGCATGATCGCTCCGGACGAGACCACCTTCGAGTACCTCAAGGGCCGTCCCCACGCGCCCGGCGGCGACGCCTGGGACGCCGCGGTCGAATACTGGAAGTCGCTGACGACCGACGAGGACGCCGTCTTCGACGCCGTCGTGGAGATCGACGCCTCGACGCTGACCCCGTTCGTCACCTGGGGGACCAACCCGGGCCAGGGCGCTCCGCTGGGGGCGGCCGTGCCGGTCCCGGAGGAGACCGACGACCCGGCCGCCGCCCGGCGCGCGCTGGAGTACATGGGCCTGACCGCGGGCACCCCGCTGCGCGAGATCGCGGTGGACACCGTCTTCGTGGGCTCGTGCACCAACGGCCGCCTGGAGGACCTGCGGGCCGTCGCCGAGGTGCTGCGCGGCCGCCGGGTCGTCACCCGCACGCTGATCGTGCCCGGTTCCATGCTGGTCAAGCTCCAGGCCGAGAAGGAGGGGCTGCACGAGGTGTTCAAGGCCGCCGGCGCCGAGTGGCGCGAGGCGGGCTGCTCGATGTGCCTGGGCATGAACCCCGACACCCTCGCCCCCGGCGAGCGCAGCGCCTCGACCTCCAACCGCAACTTCGAGGGGCGCCAGGGCAAGGGCGGCCGCACCCACCTGGTCTCGCCCGCCGTCGCCGCCGCCACCGCCGTCACCGGCAAGCTGACCGCCCCCGCCGACCTGGCCTAGGAGATGCCGACCATGGACGCTTTCACCACCCACACCGGCCGGGCCGTGCCGCTGCGCCGGAGCAACGTCGACACCGACCAGATCATCCCGGCCGTCTGGCTCAAGCAGGTCAGCCGGACCGGATTCGACAAGGGCCTGTTCTCCGCCTGGCGCGAGGACCCGGAGTTCGTCCTGAACCAGCCCGCCTACCAGGGCGCCTCGATCCTCGTCTCCGGACCCGACTTCGGCACCGGCTCCTCGCGCGAGCACGCGGTCTGGGCCCTGCAGCAGTACGGCTTCCGCGTCGTGATCGCCGCCCGCTTCGGCGACATCTTCCGTAACAACTCCACCAAGATGGGCCTGTTGCCGGTCGTGCTCCCGGCCGAGACCGTCGAGGCCCTGCAGTCGGCCGTCGAGGCCGACCCCGCCATCGAGGTCACCGTCGACCTGGGCGAACGCCGGGTCCGCTGGGGCGGTGAGTCCGCCGGGTTCGAGATCGACGACTACACCCGCTGGCGGCTGATGGAGGGCCTGGACGACATCGGTCTGACCCTGCGCAACGCTGACGACATCGCGACATACGAGAATGGTCGGCAGCCATGGCTGCCGACGACCGTCTGACACGTTCAGAAGACGAGCTGGCGCGGCGGTTGCGCGAGGCGCACCGCCGCGTCCGCGCGCTGCCGTTTCCCGCCGAGGAGAAACAGCGTCTCGCCAAGCGCCTGCTGAGCATCTGCGACCTGTCCAAGCGCGACCTGGGTCACGCTGCAGCACGCCTGAAATTGTTCTTTATTGACCTAGATGTCCTCATTTCTGACACAGAGGGTGCTGGAAATATTGCGGAAGGTGATTGAGTCGCGCGCTTCCGTCCCCTAATTTCAAGCGGGTAAGGGGTTTCTCGCTCGGCCAGAGACCCCTCGCGGCGACAAACGGGTGAGACGGGCTTCTGCTTCACGGCCCGCTCCCGGACATCGGCAACTAGGGGAGCCAGCATCCTGATGAACAAGAAAGAACTCGTCGACACCATCGCCGGCAAGGTGGGAGACAAGAAGACCGCCACCGAGGCCGTGAACGCGGTGCTCGACGCCATCCAGAACGCCGTCGCCAGCGGTGACAAGGTCTCCATCACGGGCTTCGGCGCCTTCGAGATGGTGCACAAGCCGGCCCGCACGGCCAGGAACCCTTCGACCGGCGCCGAGATCAAGGTGGCCGAGAGCTGGGCGCCGAAGTTCCGTCCGGGCTCCGACTTCAAGGAACTCGTCAACGAGGGCGGCAAGAAGGCCGCCAAGAAGTAGGGCTGCGAAGGCAGAGCTTGCGCGTGAGGCGCCCGGATCCCCGTCGCGGGGCCGGGCGCCCGCGGTTTCCGGGGACGCCTCCCGGCGACCGGCGCCCGCCTACCCCGGGAGAGGGAATGTCGAGAGCGTGACGTAGGTGACGACCTCGCCGTCCATGACGATGCCCACCCGCTGACCGGATCGGAGCAGCCGGAGCGGTCCCGCGTCGAACGCCGCCGCGCCGAACGGGATCTCGGTCCCGTCGTCCAGGAAAACCGACCCCGAACGGGTCGCGGGGTCGAAGGCCTTCACGGTCGCCTGCACGTCCATCACTCTAACGGGCGGCGGCGCGGCTCACCCCTCTCCCCGTTCGCCCGTTTCTTCCGGCCCGCCCGCTGCACTCCGGGCGGTCGGCCCGGGGTGGCCTGCGGTCGCGGCGTTCTCCGCGGCCTCCTCGGCGAAGGAGGCCAGGCCGCGGATGATGATCTCCACTGCGAGGTCGAACCGGTCGTCCTCGTCACGGGGCAGCATGTGGTCGGCCAGCGCGATCAGGTTGGGGAAGCGGTCGGGGGGCAGGTCCGCGAAGAACTGCCTGAGGTGGGCTCTCATGTCCGGCCAGGAGAGCCCGTCGGAGCCGCGGCGGCGGTTCTCCAGCATGCTCTCCTCGAAGGCGAACCCGTCGATGAACGTGGAGATGATGTCGCCGGCGGCCCCGGCCACGCGGTCGGGGAGGCCGGCGACGCGGAAGAGGCTGACGAGCCGTTCCATCTGCGGTAGCACCTCGGGGCTGAACGGCACCCCGGTCATGGAGATCCTGGCCAGGTCGCGGTGCCCGCGCAGGCGTTTCAGCCCTTCCCTGGCGAAGTCGGCGACCTGCTCCCGCCAGCGCGCGGGATCGGGATCGGGCAGGGTCCAGCCGCGGAAGAGCCGGAGGTACATGAGTTCGAGCAGTTCGTCCTTGCTGCTCACGTGGGTGTAGAGGGCGGAGACGGCGACGCCGAGCTCGGTGGCGACCTGGCGCATGCTCAGCTTCTCGTAGCCCTCGCGGTCGAGCACCGTGTAGGCGGCGTCGACGATCCGCTCGGGGGTGAGCGGTATCCGGGCGGGGGTGCGACGGCGCGCCCGGTCCCAGGGCAGCGCGGGCAGCTCGTCACTCATGCCTGCAGTCTACTGTCGGCTGAACGGCGCTCGTTTTCACTGAACAATGCTCACTATCAAGACATATCTCGTTTCTTTCCAAGAGGCGTCATGCCTTAAGAACATCGCACGCTTCGGAGAACAGTGTTCTCTAGATGGGCAACGTTCATGTAGGGTGAACGCTGTTCAGAAGCAGTGAGCACTGTTCTCCAGAAAGATGTGAGAAATCCCATGACTGCGGATATGAAGGCACCGCTCCAAGAACCATCCGCTCCACCCGCCTACCGGTGGCGTTGGGTGGCCCTGCTGGTGATCCTGGCTGCCGAGGTGATGGACCTCCTCGACGCGATGATCACCAACATCGCCGCCCCCAGCATCCGCGACGACCTCGGCGGCACCCCCGCCACCATCCAGTGGCTCGGTGCCGCCTACACGCTCTCCATGGCTGTCGGACTGATCACCGGCGGGCGGCTCGGCGACATCTTCGGCCGCAAGCGCATGTTCCTGATCGGGGCCGCCGGGTTCACCGTGGGCTCCCTGCTGTGCGGGATCGCCCAGTCTCCCGAGATGCTCGTCGGCGCGCGGGTCGTGCAGGGCCTGTTCGGAGCGGTGATGCTGCCGCAGGGCCTCGGCATGATCAAGGAGATGTTCCCGCCCAAGGAGATGGGCGCGGCCTTCGGCCTGTTCGGCCCGGTCATGGGCCTGTCCTCGGTGGGCGGTCCGGTGCTGGCCGGCTGGCTGGTCGACTCCGACTTCTTCGGCACCGGCTGGCGAATGATCTTCCTTATCAACCTGCCGATCGGCCTGGCGGCCCTCGCGGCCGGAACGCGCTTCCTGCCCGAGTCGCGCTCGCCGCACCCGCTCAAACTGGATGTCCCGGGCGTCCTCCTGGCCACCCTCGCAGGGCTGCTGCTGGTCTACCCGCTGGTCCAGGGCCGGGAGAGCGGCTGGCCCGCCTGGGCCTTCGTGATGATCGGTGCGTCCGTCGCGGCGTTCGGGGTCTTCGGGTGGTTCGAGTCCCGCAAGGGCCGGGCGGGCGGCGATCCGCTGGTCGTGCCCGGCCTGTTCCGCAAGCGGGCGTTCACCGGAGGCCTCCTGACCGGCCTGGTGTTCTTCTCGTCGATGGCCGGCTTCATCCTGGTGTTCAACCTCTACACCCAGCTCGGCCTGGGCTACTCCACGCTGAAGGCGGGGCTCGTGATGATCCCGTGGTCGCTGGGCATGGTCGCCGGCTTCGGTCTGGCCCAGGTCGTGCAGCGCTTCGGCCGCAAGGTCCTGCAGGGCGGCGTCCTGGTGATGACCCTCGGCACGCTGGGAGTCCTGGCCACGATCGCCGCGGCGGGCGCGACGGTGACCCCCTGGCAGTTCGTCCCCGCCCTCACTGTCACCGGCATCGGCATGGGCCTGCTGATGGCGCCCTTCTTCGACATCGTGCTGGCCGGGGTCGAGCAGCACGAGACCGGCTCGGCCTCCGGCACGCTCACGGCGGTCCAGCAGCTCGGCGGCGCCTTCGGCGTGGCCCTGCTCGGCACGGTCTTCTTCGACCTGCTGGGCGCCCAGCGGATCCCCGACTTCGGCGGGGTGATGACCACCGTCCTGTGGGTCGTCGCCGGGATGCTCCTGCTGACCTTCGCCACGGCGTTCCTCCTGCCGAAGCAGGCCAGGGAGGGAGAGCAGGCCGGGCACTGAACCGCGTGCGCGCGGCGACCGTCCCGGGCACCCGCAGGCCCCGGGACGTCAGGACGGGGGAGCCCCCCGGCCGGGGGGCTCCCCCGCACGTCCTCCCGCCACCCCGATGAGCTCCGCCACAGCCAGGGTGCGGGGGCCGACCCCCAGGACCAGGGCCGCCCGCAGGTCGTCGGGGGTGTCGACGTCCCTGCGGACCGAGTCGACCCCGTCCGGGCACAACTCCTTCGCGCCGCGTCTCAGGTGGCGCTCGCGCGACTCCCCGCCGAAGCCCGGGGCGAACTCCAGGCCGGGCCGTACGCCGTAGAAGGTCGTGCCGACCTCTGCGGCGTCGGGCAGGAAGGACCGGTCGAACTCGGCGGCGGCGGTCAGCACGCGTGCCAGCTCCGCGTGCCGGAGCGCGGGCAGGTCGGCCTGGAGCGCGCCGACCGGGTCGCCGGGCGCCAGCCGTACGGCCTCCCGGGCACCGTGGCGCAGCGCCGCGTTGAGCCCCGCCTCCGGGTCGGCGACCAGGCGGGCGCCGACCCCGGACAGCGCCTCGGCCGCCACAGGGTCGCCCGTCACCACCACGACCCGCGCGACGAGGGCGCAGCTCAGCGCGGCCTCGACGGTGTCGCAGGCGATCGCCACGGCCAGCGCGGCCCGGTGCGGGCCCGCCGCCTCCGCCAGCCGGGTCTTGGCGGCGACCAGCGTCTTGACCGGGACGACGACGCTCCAGCCGGAGCTCTCGGAAGGAGGCATACCCTTAAGCATCCCGCCTCGACAGTTCCCGGAGCCAACCGGGAGACTTGGGACGCCGCACGTGCTTACGGAGGAGCTCATGAGACGCCCTGGTTGGCCGACCCGTTTCTGGGTCGCCGTGGCCGTCGTGATCGTCAAGCCGCTCTCGTGGCTCCTGGTGAAGAAGGACTGGCGGAGGGGCGACCGTCTGCCGCGCGAGGGCGCGATCATCGTGGCGACCAACCACCTGTCCTGGGTGGACCCCCTGCTGATCGCGCACTTCCTGTACAACAACGGGCGCTGGCCGGTGGTCCTGGCCAAGTCCGGGCTCTTCGCGGTGCCGGTGATCGGCCACATGGTGCGGGCGCTGCGGGCCATCCCCGTCTACCGGGGGAGCGCCGACGCGGTCCGCTCACTGCGGGAGTCCGAGGAGCGCATCGCCGAGGGGGCGTGCGTGATGTTCTACCCCGAGGGCACCTGCACCCGCGATCCGGAGTTCTGGCCGATGGAGGGCAAGACCGGTGCCGCCCGGCTGGCCCTGGAGACCGGCGTGCCGGTGATCCCGGTGGCGCACTGGGGAGCCCAGGAGATCCTGCCGTACGGCGAGAAGCGCCCGCGCCTGTTCCCCCGCAAGACCTTCCGCGTGCTGGTCGGGCCGCCGGTGGACCTGTCGAAGTACCGGGGCGGGCCGGAAGGGCAGCCGCCCCGGGCGGAGGTCCTGCGGGAGGCGACCGCCGACATCATGGCGGCGGTCACGGAGCAGCTCGCCGAGCTGCGCGGGGAGAAAGCGCCGACCGCCCCCTTCAAGAAGCCCTCTGACAGCTGACTTCGACGTACGGTGATGAAATGACCAAGGCGGCCGTATTCGGGACAGGTTCGTGGGGCACCACCTTCGCGATGCTCCTCGCGGGAGCGGGCACGCAGACGACGTTGTGGGGCAGGCGCGCCGAGATCGTCGAGGCGATCGACAGGCGCCACGAGAACCCCGACTACCTGCCGGGCATCACGCTGCCCGAGACGCTGCGCGCCACCACCGACCCGGCGGAGGCCCTCGACGGGGCCGACTTCGTGGTGCTGGCCGTGCCCTCGCAGACGCTGCGCGGCAACCTCGCCGGGTGGAAGCCTGACCTGCCGGACGACGCGGTGCTGGTGAGCCTGATGAAGGGCATCGAGCTCGGAACCACCAAGCGGATGAGCGAGGTCATCTGCGAGGTGGCCGAGGTGCCGCAGGAGCGGGTCGCGGTGGTCTCCGGCCCCAACCTCGTCGGCGAGATCATCCTGGGGCAGCCCGCGGCGACCGTGGTGGCCTGTCCCGACGAGGGGGCCATGGAGCGGCTCCAGGAGGCCTGCCACCTGCCCTGGTTCCGGGCCTACACCAACCCCGACGTGGTGGGCGTGGAGCTCGGCGGGGCGGTCAAGAACGTGATCGCGCTGGCGGTCGGGGTCGCGGCCGGCATGGGGCTGGGCGACAACGTCAGGGCGACGCTCATGACCCGCGGGCTGGCGGAGATCTCCCGGCTCGGCGCGGCGCTCGGCGCCGACCCGCACACGTTCGCGGGGCTGGCCGGGATGGGCGATCTGGTGGCGACCTGTACGTCACCGTTGTCCAGGAACCGCACCTTCGGCGAGAATCTCGGGCGGGGCATGACCCTGGCCGAGGTCATCGCCGCGACCAAGCAGACCGCCGAGGGCGTCAAGTCCTGCGAGTCGGTCCTGGAGCTGGCCAGGAAGCACGACGTGGAGATGCCGATCACCGAGGTCGTGGTGGCCGTCGTCCACGACGGCATGCCGCCCGGCGAGGCCGCGATGCTGCTGATGTCCCGGACCCCCAAACCGGAACGGTACGGAGTGTGAACCGGCGCGTGCGCAGGCGGCAGGGCGAGAACACCCGGTCGGTGCGCCTGCCCCCCGCGGTGACCCCCGGGCCGGACCCCATGGGGCTGCCGGTGTGGCGCAGCTCCGCGTGGAGCTTCGCCGGCTCCGCCGAGCAGAGCGAGATCCTCGGCGAGAAGGTCTCCGGCTCCGTCGAGAACCCCACCACCGCCGCGTTCGCCTCCGCGGTGGCCTCGCTGGAGGGCGCGGCGGCCCCCGAGGACGTCGCGGGACACGCGTTCGCCTCGGGGATGGCCGCGATCAACGCGGTGCTGATGACCTTCCTGCGTGCCGGGGCGCACATCGTGGCGCCCGCCCCGATGCACGGCGGCACCTACTCGCTGATCACCAACGTGTTGTCGAGGTTCGGGGTGAGCGCGGACTTCGTCGACTACGCCGGCCTGCACCGGGTGCAGGAGGCGGTCCGGTCCGGAACCAAAATCATCTTCGCGGAGACGCTGTCCACCCCGGCGATGGCCGTCGCCGACGTCCGGAGCCTCTACCGGATCGCCCGCGCGGCCGGAGCATTGCTGGTGGTCGACTCCACCTTCGCCACCCCGATCGTGTGCCGCCCCCTGGAGCACGGCGCCGATCTCGTGGTCCACTCCGCCACCACCTACCTCGGCGGGCACGACGACTGCGCCGGCGGTGTCGTCGTGGGCCGTCCCGACCTGGTCGCCCGGCTGCGCGAGGTCGGCGCCGACATCGGGGGAGAGCTCTCCCCCGACGACGCCTTCCTGCTCCGCAGGGGGTTGGAGACGCTGCCCCTGCGGATCCGCCGGATGTGCTCCACCGCCATGGTGTTCGCCGCCGCCGTCGCCAAGCACCCCGCCGTCCGCCGGGTCGACTATCCCGGCCTGCCCGGCCACCCGGGCCACCAGCTCGCCAGGCACCTGTTCGACTCAGGCCCCGAGGGCACCCGGTACGGCGCCTGCGTGACGATCATCCCGTACGGCGGCTACGACGCGGGCGTGAAGCTGCTCGACGCGCTGGGCCTGGTCTCGATCGCCACCTCGGCGGGAGGCACCCGCACCAAGGCCACACACGTGGCCTCCACCGGCCATCGCCAGCTCGGCGAGGGCTCCGGCGTCGACGCGGCGGCCGTGCGCTTCTCCATCGGGCTGGAGGACGCCGAGGATCTCATCGTGGACGTCACCAAGGCGCTCGACTCCCTGCACCCGTCACCGATGTGACGACGCCGACAACCGGATTCGCCTCTCAGAGGGGGTAGATTCGGTCATCATGAGCGAGCAGTCCACGCCCCGGCCGCGGGTCGCAGTCGTCTTCGGTGGCCGCAACTCCGAGCACGCCGTCTCCATCCTCGGAGCCGGAAGCGTGCTGGAGGTCATCGACCGGTCCAAGTACGAGGTCGTCCCCATCGGGATCGCCCGGGACGGGCGGTGGGTGCTCGCCTCCGGCGACCAGCGCTACGCCATCGAGGACGGCGAGCTGCCGTCCATCGACGCCGGAGAGGCGGAGCTGGCGCTGCCGTCCGGCGGCGGCTCGCTGGTGGCCTACGACGCGGGCAGCATCCCCGTCGAGCTCGGCCAGGTGGACGTGGTCTTCCCGGTGATGCACGGCCCGTTCGCCGAGGACGGCACCATCCAGGGCCTGCTGGAGATGGCGGGGGTCCGTTACGTCGGCTCCGGCGTGCTGGCCAGCGCGGTCGGCATGGACAAGTCCTACATGAAGATGGTGCTCGCCGCCTCGGGGCTGCCCGTCGGCCGGTACGTCACGATCCGCGACCGCGACTGGCGCACCGACCGCGACCGGGTCCTCAAGGAGGCCCAGGAGCTCGGCTGGCCGGTCTTCGTCAAGCCCGCGCGGGCCGGGTCCAGCCAGGGCATCTCCAAGGCGGCGGACCTGGAGGAGCTGGAGCGGGCCATCGAGTTCGCGCGCGAGCACGACCCCAAGGTGCTGGTCGAGGCCGCGATCGCCGGTCGTGAGATCGAGTGCGCGGTCCTGCAGTCTCCGGGCGACGCCCCCCCGGAGGCCAGCCTCCCCGGTGAGGTGCTGGTCCACGGCGACCACGAGTTCTTCGACTTCGAGGCCAAGTACATCGGCGACGACATGTCCCTGTCCGTGCCCGCCGACATCCCCGCCGACGTGACCGAGGACCTGCGGGCGATGGCCGTGCGGGCGTTCGAGGCGCTGGGCTGCGAGGGCCTGTCGCGGGTCGACTTCTTCTACACGCCCGACGGCCGGCTGATCCTCAACGAGATCAACACGATGCCCGGCTTCACCGCGATGTCGGTGGCGCCGCAGCTCTGGGCAGCCACCGGCCTGTCCTACGGCGAGCTGGTCGACCGGCTGATCCGGCTCGCGCTGGAGCGCTCACCCGGCCTGCGCTAGCGTGCTCCCGGCCTGCGCGCCGGACCGGGGCAACCCGGCGGCCCGGTGAGAGCGGCGCTCACCCGGTCTGCGGCAGCGCCGCCTTGATCGGGGCCGCCAGGGCGATGAGGACGGCCTCCGGAGCGTGCGTGCGGGAGATCGTCACCTCGACGTACGCCTGGCGGCCGACGGAGGTGAACAGCGTCGGCAGGGACGGCGCGCTGAACCACGCCACGTCGTCGAACACCGGTACCCGGTCGGTGGGGGCCATGTTCGCCGGTCGCGGCACCCCGCAGCGCAGGGCGATCTCCCCGGACCCCCACACGGCGACGTACGGCGACGCGGGGACGGACTCCACCCGCTCCGCGCCGTCGAGCGTCGCCGGCAGCCGCTCGACGAGCGTGCCGCACGCGGCGGCGACCGAAGGCTCCGGGACCGGGGGGTCCACCCGGACCGCGCCGCCGCACCCCGCCAGGGTCAGCAGGGCGCAGGCGCAGCCCGCCCAGCGGGCGAACCGGTACGGCATGGCACTTTCTCGTGGGTCAGATGTGGACGATGGGACACGTAAGCGTACGCGTGATCCCCTCCACCGCCTGAATCTGGGCCACCACGAGCTTGCCCAGCTCGTCCACGTTGCGAGCCTCGGCGCGCACGATCACGTCGTACGGGCCGGTGACGTCCTCGGCCTGCGTGACGCCGGAGATCGCGGAGATCTCGCTCGCCACGCTGGCGGCCTTGCCGACCTCGGTCTGGATCAGGATGTAGGCCTGCACCATAACGTCCTCCCGGGCGATTGGATCAGTGCCGAAGGGCCACCGTACCCTGTGATGAACGGGAGGTGCGCCATCACAGTCGGAGATCTCGGCGAATTCGGAATCGTTGCACGTATTGCCGGACGCCTGCCACAAGGTGAGACCGTGTTGCTCGGTCCCGGAGACGACGCCGCGGTGGTGAGTGCGCCCGACAGGCGGGTCGTCGTGACAACGGACTTGCTGATCGAGGGTAGGCACTTCCGCCGCGATTGGTCCAGCGCCTACGAGATCGGCCGCAAGGCCGCGGCGCAGAACCTGTCCGACGTCGTGGCGATGGGGGCCGATCCCACCGGGATCGTCGTGGGTCTCGGCATGCCCGCCGAGATCGGCACCGGCTGGCTGGACGACCTCGCCGACGGCTTCCGCGACGAGTGCGACCTGGTCGGCGCGAGCGTCGCGGGCGGCGACACCACACGCTGCGACCTGGTGGTGATCGGCGTCACCGCCCTCGGCGATCTGGGCGGGCGCGCACCGGTCACCCGGTCGGGGGCCCGCCCAGGTGACGTCGTGGCGGTGGCGGGCCGGCTCGGCCACGCCGCCGCCGGCCTCGCCCTGCTCGGCGCGGGACCGGCCGCGGCGGGCGAGACGGGGGAGGCGCGCGGCGGCGGGGAGCCCGGCGCGCCGGACGGGCTGGGCGGGCTGATCGAGGCCCATCGGCGCCCCCGTCCGCCCTACTCCTGCGGTCCCCAGGCCGCCGTGCTGGGGGCGACCGCGATGCTGGACGTCAGCGACGGCCTGATCCAGGATCTCGGGCACATCGCGAAGGCCAGCGGGGTGGGGATCGACCTCGACCTCGGCTCCTTCGCCGTGCCTCCGGAGATGGAGCGGGCCGGGCGGCTGCTCGCCGCCCATCCGCTGGACTGGGTGCTCACCGGCGGCGACGACCACGCCCTCGCCGCGACCTTCCCCCCTGACGTACGGCTCCCGTCCGTCTGGGCGGTGGTGGGCCGTGTCGTCGAGGGCGACGGGGTGCGGGTGGGCGGCCGGGCGCCGGGGCGGGGCGGCTGGGATCACTTCCGAGAGTGATGCGGCTTTTACCACGTGTGATCAGTATTTCATGAGGCATCAGTGAAATTTGTGACAAACGCGTGTTAAAGATGTTATTAAGATGGGCGGCCAGCGTTCCCCGGAGAAAGAGGTGACATGGGCCGCCACGGAGGACGTGGAGACGAGCTTCCCCGACATCAGGGGGAAGACGGACCGGAGCCCGCTCCGGATCCAGACGACCGCGGCGAGCCGGCCGGACGCAGACTTCGCCCCGAGCAGGCGGCGACCGCTGAGATCTGGGGCGGGATCGGGAGCGAGGCCCACGGGGAGTTCCACAACGAGTCCCGCGATGAGTCCCGCAGTGAGCACCGCGATGAGTTCCGCGGCGAGTCCCGCGATGAGTTCCGCAGTGAGCACCGCGACGGGCTCCGGACGGGAACCCCGACCGGCTTCCTGGGGTCCGGCTGGTCCGCCGGGGCCGACGCTCCCGACCCGGTCTGGCCCGGCGAGGAGCGGCGCTCCGGCGGATGGATCAAGCTGACCCTGCTGGCCGTCACCGCCGTGGTCGCGGTGACCGGCGGCACCGTGCTCGGTGTCCAGGCGTGGAAGAGCCCCGACGCCTCGGTCGCGGGCTGTTCCGGGGACGCCTGCCTCGCCGGGGCCTCGAACCGGCCCGAGCCGGAGGCCGGCACTCCGGAGCCGGGCGGGGAGCCCGATCCCAGCCAGGAGCCCGCGGGGGCCGAGGGGGCCACGACCTCCCCGGTTCCCGTGCCGTCGGCGACCCGCAGGGGCGCGGGTCCCGCCCGGAGGTCCTCTCCCGCCCCGACCGCCACCCGCGTGCCGCAGAGCGCCGAGACGGCGCCGCCCGAGGACGAGTCGCTCCCCACCGAGGAGCCTCCGTCGGAGCGGGACGCCGGCGAGCTGATCGACATCGACGACCGGACCACGCCGACGCCGACTCCGACGCCGACTCCGACCCAGGCGACGCCGACCCCGGTGGTCACCGACTCCCCGCGCGTCGAAACCCCGGCCCCGACCGAGGACCCGACGATCACGGTCGGCTTCGGCGTGCTGAAGGAGCGCCCCCGGTCCTACACCGCCGAGCTCGTGGTCGCGGCGGACGAGAGGGTCCGCGCGCTGGAGCTGGCACTGCCGGTGAACGGCGAGGTCGCTTCGGTGGCCGGTGCCCGGTGGAGGCAGGACGGCGGGACCCTGGTGATCGAGTCCGCCGGAGGGCTGAAGGCCGGTGAGGAGCTGGTCGTCACCTTCGTCGCGCGCGGCAGGGCGGAGGCCCCGCAGGCCTGCAGGAGCGTCCAGGGGGACTGCTCGGTCGTCTAGGGGCCCAGGGGGCGGGTTTCCCTCGGCACCGGCGTTCTCGCCCCCTCGGCGGCCGGTACGGCGGGCGGCCGGCCCTTCACGTGCCCCGCTCGTCCGCCCTCCCGTGGGATCGGGTCCGGCCACCGGCTGGTTGGATGGGAGGCATGACCGCTTCGTCCCCTCCCCGCGTGCTGACCGTCGCCGGCTCCGACTCCGGCGGCGGCGCGGGAATCCAAGCCGACCTGAAGACCATGCTCGCTCTCGGCGTGCACGGCATGAGCGTGATCGCCGCGGTGACGGCGCAGAACTCGCTGGGCGTGCAGGGCTACTGGGAGCTCCCGCCGGAGGCGGTGCGCGCCCAGCTCGACTCGGTGCTCGGCGACATCGGCGCCCAGGCGGTCAAGACCGGGATGCTGGCCTCGCCCGTGCTCGTGGAGACCGTGGCCGAGGTGCTGTCCGGGGTGGACGCGCCGGTCGTGGTGGACCCGGTCGGGGTCTCCAAGCACGGCGACGCGCTGCTCGCCCCCGAGGCCGTGGACACGATGAAGTCGCGCCTGCTGCCCGTGGCCACCGTCGTGACCCCGAACCTGTGGGAGGTCTCCCAGCTCACCGGGGTCAAGGTCGAGGACGAGCGGGACCTGCGCCGGGCGGCCGACGCGATCCTGGAACTGGGCCCGGCGTGGGCGCTGGTCAAGGGCGGGCACCTGCCCGGGGCCCCGGTCGACCTGCTGACCGACGGCGTCCAGGAGTTCCGTTTCACCGCCGAGCGCCATGACAACCGCCACACCCACGGCACCGGCTGCACCCTGGCCTCGGCCGTCGCCTCCCACCTGGCTCTCGGCGAGGACGTGCCGTCCGCGGTGCGGAAGGCCAAGGACTACGTCACCGGCGCGATCGCCCGGGGCTTCCCGCTGGGCGGGGGGATCGGCCCGGTCGACCACGCCTGGCACTGGCGCGGCAGGTAGGCGGCACCGCCGGGCGGGACCGCAACGCCGAGCAGCCCGCCGTCCCCTCTCCGGGGACGGCGGGCTGCTCGGAAAGCCTGACTAGCGGGTGACCTTGCCGGCCTTGATGCAGGAGGTGCACACGTTCAGCCGCTTCGGCGTGCCGTTCACGACCGCGCGCACGGGCTGGATGTTCGGCTTCCAGCTGCGACGGGTGCGGCGGTGCGAGTGGGAGACGTTGTTGCCGAAGATCGGCTTCTTAGCGCAGACGTCGCAGACGGAAGCCACGGTTCGCTCCTTCAATCAGTCGAGAGACCCGATCCGCTTGGCGGTCATCGGGCATGCCGGGACAACCGGCTGGCCAAACGAGGATATCCGATGCCTGACCATGCATGCCAACGCGAGCTGCCACGACCGGCCGAACGGGGATAATCTCCGGAGGCAACCGTAGCGCATCCGGAGAGTGGCAGACGGCGGGTCGCACGCGACCACAGGCACGGGGGGCAGGAATGCTGCAGGTTCTCGACCCGCCGGCGGTCCGGCGGTGGTCGCGTCTGGCCGCGGAGAACCTCGGCAGGGCGCGGGAGGAGATCGACGCGCTCAACGTCTTCCCGGTGCCCGACGGCGACACCGGCACCAACCTGCACCTGACCATGCTGGCGGCGGCCGAGGCGCTCGACGGGCTGCCCGGCGACGCGGACGCGGCCACCACGTGGCGCACGCTCGCCCAGGGCGCGCTGCTCGGCGCCCGGGGCAACTCCGGGGTCATCGTCAGCCAGGCGCTGCGCGGTCTCGCCGAGGTGCTGAGGAACGCCGAGGGCCGGGGCGACGACCTCGGGCGCGGCCTGGTCAGGGCCGCCGAGCTGGCCCGGGGCGCGGTGGAGAGGCCGGTCGAGGGCACGGTGCTGAGCGTGCTCGGCGCGGTCGCCGCGGCGATGCGGGACCTGCGGGGAGATCTCGCCTCGGTGGTGAGGCGGGCGGCGGAGGAGGCCCGTGCCGCGGTGCGGCGCACCACCGGCCAGCTCGACGTGCTCGCCCGCAACGGCGTGGTGGACGCGGGCGGCGCGGGCCTGGCGATCATCCTGGAGAGCCTGGCCGCGGTGGTGACCGACTCCTACACCGGGCGGCCGGACGTCCCCGCGCGGCAGGCCGCGCCGCAGGGCGCGGCGGATCCGGCCGGTGACGTCCCGCCGCGCGGGGACGCCGCCGGACGGGGCCCCGCGTACGAGGTCATGTACCTGCTGGAGGCCGGGGCGGCGGCGGTGGACGCGTTGCGCGCGGAGCTCGACGCGCTCGGCGACTCGCTGGTGGTCGTGGGCGGCGAGGGGCTGTGGAACGTCCACGTGCACGTGGACGACGCGGGGGCCGCGATCGAGGCGGGCATGCGCGCCGGCAGGCCGTACCGGATCAAGGTGGAGTACCTCGTCGGATCCGACCGGACGCACCGGGCGGCGGGAGGCCGGGGGGTGGTGGCCGTGGCGGCGGGGACGGCCCTCGGCGCGGTGTTCGAGCGCTCCGGCGCCGTGGTGGTCCGCCGCGACCCCGGAGCCAGCCCGCCGCTGGCCGCGGTGCTGGCCGCCATCCGGGAGGCGGGCGCCGAGGTCGTGGTCCTGCCCAACGACAGCGGGACGCGCGAGGTCGCCGCGGCGGCGGCGGAGATCGCGCGGGAGGAGGGGCTCGCGGTGAGCGTGCTGCCCACCCGGGCCTCGGTCCAGGGCCTGTCGGCGCTGGCCGTCCACGACCCGCTGCGGCGTTTCGACGACGACGTGGTCGCGATGACCGAGGCCGCCGCGCACACCCGGCACGGGCACGTCTGGGTGGCCGACCGCGCGGTCATGACGAGCGCCGGGCTGATCGGCCCGGGCGAGGTCCTGGGCGTGATCGACGGGGACGCCGCGATGATCGGCACCGACCTGACGGAGATCGCGCTGGAGCTCGTCGGCCGCATGGTCTCCTCCAGCAGCGAGCTGGTCACCCTGCTGGAGGGCGCCGACGCGCCCGGCGGGCTGGCGCAGGCCGTACAGGACCGTCTGGCGCGGGTCCGGCCCGACATCGAGGTCGTCCGCTACGAGGGCGGCCAGGGCGGTTATCCGCTGCTCGTCGGCGTCGAGTGACCGCCGTCCGGCGGCGGACGCCCGGCACGGCCCGCCGGACGGGATGAATTCTGTCGGCCGGAGGCGGTAGAAAGTCTCGGTGACGAGCTTCGACGAGCCGCTGGGCAGGGCACTGGACCCGAAGACCGCCAGGCTGCTGGAGAGCGTCCTCGATCTGCGCACCGTCGGCGACCTGCTCCGGCACTACCCCCGCCGCTACGCCCAGCGGGGCGAGCTGACCGACCTCGACGACCTGCGGGTCGACGATCACGTCACCGTGGTCGGCGAGGTCACCAGGACCATGCGCAAGCCGATGCGCAACAAGGGCGGCACCTGGCTGGAGGTCGAGGTCGTCGACGGCCGGGGGAGCAAGATCTACCTGTCGTTCTTCGGCAAGGCCTCCCACATCGCCGAGACGCGGCTGCGCCCGGGCGCCCGCGGCATGTTCGCCGGGAAGGTCGGCGCGTTCGGCCAGGGCGAGCGGCGCAAATGGCAGCTCGCCCATCCGGAGTTCGAGATGGTCGACGAGTCGGAGACGGAGGCGGGGGAGTTCGCCGCCGCTCTGGTGCCGATCTACCCGGCGGGCAAGGACGTGACGCCCTGGGCGATCCGGCGGGCCCTGGGCGTCGTCCTCGACACCATGGGGACCCTGGACGACCCGCTCCCGGGCGACCTGCGCGCCCGGCACGGGCTCCCCGGACTGAGCGAGGCGCTGCTGGCGATCCACCGGCCGCGCGACCACGGCGACGTGACCCGGGCGCGCAAGCGGCTCAAGTTCGACGAGGCTTTCCTGCTCCAGGCCGTGCTGATGCAGCGGCGGATGGCCGCGGAGGCCTGGCCCGCCACGCCCCGGCCCCGGTGCGACGACGGGCTGCTGGCCGACTTCGACGGGCGGCTGCCGTTCGAGCTCACCGAGGGGCAGCGGAGCGTGGGGGAGGAGATCGCGGCCGACCTGGCCAGGGCCCACCCCATGCACCGGCTGCTGCAGGGCGAGGTCGGCGCGGGCAAGACCGTGGTGGCGCTGCGGGCGATGCTCCAGGTGGTCGACGCCGGCGGCCAGGCCGTGCTGCTCGCCCCCACCGAGGTGCTCGCCCAGCAGCACCACCGGTCGATCTCCGCGATGCTGGGCGACCTGGCCGCCGGCGGCATGTTCGGCGGCACCGCGGTCGCCCTGCTGACAGGCTCGCTCGGCGCCGCCGCGCGCCGTACGGCGATGCTCGACGCGGCCTCCGGCGCGGCCGGGATCGTGGTGGGCACCCACGCGGTCCTGCAGGAGAAGGTGCAGTTCGCCGACCTGGGCCTGGTCGTGGTCGACGAGCAGCACCGCTTCGGCGTCGAGCAGCGCGACGCGCTGCGCGAGAAGGCCGGCGGCGGGCGCCCGCACGTCCTGGTCATGACCGCCACCCCGATCCCGCGCACGGTGGCCATGACGGTCTTCGGCGACCTCACGGTCTCCACGCTCTCCCAGCTTCCCTCCGGCCGCGCCCCGATCACCACCCACGTGGTCCCCGTGGCGGAGAAGCCGCACTTCCTGGACCGGGCGTGGGCACGGCTGCGCGAGGAGGTCGGGCTCGGCAGGCAGGCCTACGTCGTCTGCCCGCGCATCGGCGATCTGGAGGGTGACGAGGGAGACCTGGCCAAGGGCGACGACGACCGGCGTCCGCCGCTGGCGGTGCTGGACGTGGCGGAGATGCTCTCGCAGGGGCCGCTGCGCGGGCTGCGCACGGCGGTGCTGCACGGCAAGCTGCCGCCCGAGGAGAAGGACGCGGTGATGCGGGCCTTCGCCAAGGGGGAGGTCGACGTCCTGGTGGCGACCACGGTCATCGAGGTCGGCGTGGACGTGCCCAACTCCTCGGTCATGGTCATCATGGACGCCGACCGGTTCGGCGTCTCCCAGCTTCACCAGCTGCGGGGCCGGGTCGGCCGTGGCGGCCTGCCGGGGCTGTGCCTGCTGGTGAGCGAGTCGCCCGGCGGCACCCCGGCCCGCGAGCGGCTCGACGCGGTCGCGGCGACCCTGGACGGCTTCGAGCTCTCCCGGGTGGACCTGGAGCAGCGCCGGGAGGGTGATGTGCTGGGCGTGGCCCAGTCGGGCCGCAGGTCGTCGCTGAAGATGCTGCGGCTGCTGCGCGACGAGGACGTCATCCAGACCGCGCGTGAGGAGGCCGAGACCATGCTGACCGCCGATCCCGACCTGGCCGGGCACCCGGTCCTGCGGGCGGAGATCGAACGGCTGCTCGCCGACGAACGCGCCGAATATCTCGAGAAGACCTGAGATGCCCAGTTGCGGGGACGGCCTCCCCCCGAATGCCGTCCCCGCCTGGGCCCACTCTCGGGTCAGGTGCCGAGAGCACCGACGTGCGGAAGGGCTCACGATCACGTCGGTCGGCCTTCCCCTGGGTCACTTGAAGGCCGCAGGACTCATCATGCAAGGTGCCGGGGCCCGAGGGAACGGTCCTTGCGCTTTCGTCGCCACTCCTTGCCCACTCTTGACCTAGATCGACGCGGGAAACCCCTCTGAGCTGCGGTTATGTGTTTCGCCGCGACACGGGAGAATGGGGGGGTGAGTCGAGTCATCGCGGGGATCGCAGGAGGAAGGCGGCTGGCCGTGCCGCCGGGACACCGGACGCGGCCCACCAGCGACCGGGCCAGGGAGGGGATCTTCTCCACGGTGGGGTCGCTGCTCGGCTCGCTGGACGGGGCGCGGGTGCTGGACCTGTACGCCGGTTCGGGCGCCGTCGGGCTGGAGGCGCTGTCGCGGGGGGCGGCCCACGCCCTGCTGGTGGAGTACGAGACCAGGGCGGTCAGGACGATCAGGGCCAACATGTCCGCCCTCGGCCTGCCGGGCGCCGAGCTCGCCGCCGAGAAGGTGGAGCGGGTGCTCGCCCGGGGTGCCGCGCAGCCGTACGACTTCGTGTTCGCCGATCCGCCCTACGCGGTGACCGCCGAGGCGGTCGACGCGGTGCTGGGGCAGCTGCGCGACCACGGCTGGCTGGCGCCGGACGCGCTGGTGGCGGTGGAGCGGGAGAGCCGGGGGAAGGACCTGGTCTGGCCGGTGGGGTTCGAAGAGGAGAGGGTCCGTCGTTACGGCGAAGCGTCCGTTTGGTACGGTCGCGCCGCCGGGAATCCGTAAACCTGGGGGTCGCCTTGCGTCGCGTTGTCTGTCCGGGGTCCTTCGACCCCGTCACCAACGGCCATCTGGACATCATCGGCCGGGCCTCCCGGCAGTACGACGAGGTCGTCGTGGCCGTCCTGATCAACATCGAGAAGAAGAGCCTGTTCACGGTGGAGGAGCGGATCGAGATGCTCCAGGCCGTGACCAAGGAGTACGGCAACGTGCGCGTGGACAAGTTCCACGGCCTGCTGGTGGACTACTGCAGGCAGCAGGAGATCCCCGCGATCGTCAAGGGCCTGCGCGCGGTCAGCGACTTCGACTACGAGCTCCAGCAGGCCCAGCTGAACTACCGGATGTCCGGGGTCGAGACGCTGTTCATGGCGACCGGGCCCGAGGTGTCGTTCCTGTCCTCCAGCCGGATCAAGGAGATCGTCCGGTACGGAGGGAGCGTGGCCGGCCTCGTCCCCGACCTCGTCCTGGAACGCCTGGTCGAGCGGCTCAGGGGCTGAGAACCCGGCCGCCGGGGGGCCGGGAGCCGCGCCGCGGGCCCGCGCTCCGCACCCCGGCGGGCGAGGGCTCGCAGGACAGCCTCCGCACCCTGGTATTCTCTTATTTCGGCCTTGCACGACGGCGGTGATTCGCCATGCCTGATGAGAGCGGAATGACTCTGCACCTTGATCCCCGAGCCCCCTGGGTGGTGTCCACCCATGATCTGGGTCGGCGACCGGGATCGATGCGCGAGATGCATCTCACTCTCCCGGCACCGGCGGACGTCGCGGTCGACATGATCGGCGTCCCCAAGGACGCCGACGTGAAGCTGGACATCCGGCTTGAGGCGGTCATGGAAGGCGTGCTCGTCACGGGCACGGCACACTCTCCGCTGCGGGGGGAGTGCGCACGGTGCCTGGAACCGGTCACCTCGGAGACCGAGGTGTCATTCCAGGAGCTGTTCTTCTACTCGGCTGAGGATGCGGCCGAGGATGACTCGCTTCTCGACGGCGAACTGCTCGATCTCGAACCCGTGTTCCGTGACGCGGTGGTGCTCACACTGCCGCTGAGCCCGTTGTGCAGTGAAGACTGCGCCGGGCTCTGCTCGGAGTGCGGGGTCCGGTTGGCCGACGCCGAGCCTGGTCACAGGCACGAGGTCATCGACGCCCGCTGGGCCAAGCTGCAAGGCCTGGTTCCGGAACATAACAACGATCAGGAGAGCTGACGTGGCTGTCCCCAAGCGCAAGATGTCGCGGAGCAACACTCGCTCCCGCAGGTCGCAGTGGAAGGCCGCCGCGGTTTCGCTCGTGAGCTGCCCCCAGTGCCGCTCGCCGAAGCGTCCGCACATGGCGTGCCCGACCTGCGGCACCTACAACCGCCGTCAGGTGATCGAGCCCTCCGCCTGATCGCATTCTGACCGACGGATGCCGGTCGGGGGCCACGGCCCCCGACCGGCGTCACCGTTCGCCCACGATGCGATGGCGGTCCGCCCGCGGCTGTGGTGGACGCCGGGGTTCGCGGCATCGCGTGCCCTCCCGGCGCCCACCACGTCTTCGGGGTCTTTCCCACGGACGCCCTGTCGTCCTCCTCTCGCCATCGCGCAACCGTCCAACAGTCGTGCGAGGAGAAGACGTGGCGACAAGTGTCAAGCCCGTGGCCGTCGAGGTGGCCAGGGACGAGCTGGAGCGGGTCCTGGCCGTGCGGCTGGACCCGGCGATCCTGGAGCGGGCGCTGACCCACCGCTCCTACGCCTACGAGAACGGCGGCCTGCCGACCAACGAGCGCCTGGAGTTCCTGGGCGACTCGGTGCTCGGCCTCGTGGTCACCGACACCCTCTACCGCAACCACCCCGACCTGCCCGAGGGGCAGCTGGCCAAACTGCGGGCCGCGGTGGTCAACATGCGCGCCCTCGCCGACGTGGCCCGCAACCTGGGCCTGGGCCGCTTCCTGCGGCTCGGCCGGGGCGAGGAGGGCACCGGCGGGCGCGACAAGTCCTCGATCCTCGCCGACACCCTCGAGGCCCTCATCGGCTCGGTCTACGTCGACAAGGGCCTGGACGAGTCGTTCCGCGTCGTCCACCTGCTCTTCGACGGCCTCATCGCCCGTTCGGCCTCGCTGGGCGCCGGCCTCGACTGGAAGACCTCCCTGCAGGAGCTCACCGCCTCCGAGTCGCTCGGCGTGCCCGAGTACCACGTCGAGGAGAGCGGCCCGGACCACGCCAAGTCCTTCACCGCGGTCGTCCGCCTGGGCGGGGAGGCGTACGGCTCGGGTTCCGGCCGGTCGAAGAAGGAAGCCGAGCAGCAGGCGGCCGAGGCCGCGTGGAACCGCATCAGGGCGGCCGGACAGGGCGAGCGCGAAGCGAGCTGACACCCCCGAAGGAGGGACGCATGCCTGAGCTGCCCGAGGTCGAGGTCGTACGGCGCGGCCTGCAGCACTGGGTGGCCGGGCGGACCGTCGCCCACGCCGAGGTGCTCCACCCCCGGGCGATCCGGCGCCACCTGCCCGGCGCCGAGGAGTTCGCGGCCCGGCTGAAGGGCCGCACGATCGGTTCCGCCGAACGCCGGGGGAAGTACCTCTGGCTCCCGCTGGACAGCCCGGACGCGGTCCTGGCGCACCTGGGGATGAGCGGCCAGCTCCTGGTGACCGAGCCCGGCTCGGCGCCGGAGAGACACCTGCGGATCCGGCTGAGCTTCACCGACGGGGGCCCGGAGCTGCGCTTCGTCGACCAGCGGACCTTCGGGCACGTGCTGGTCGCCCCGATGACCGCGCGGCTCCCCCGGTGGGTGCCCGAGCCCATCGCGCACATCGCCGCCGACCCCTTCGAGCCCGTGTTCGACGACGAGCAGTTCGCCATCGATCTCCGGCGCAGGAGAACGGAGATCAAGCGGGCGCTCCTGGACCAGTCGCTGATCAGCGGAGTGGGCAACATCTACGCCGACGAAGCCCTCTGGCGGGCTCGGCTGCACGGCACCCGGTCCACGGCGACGCTGACCCGGCCGAAGATCGCCGAGCTGCTGGCCGCCGCCCGCGAGGTGATGACCGAGGCGCTGGACGAGGGCGGAACATCTTTCGACAGTCTCTACGTGAATGTCAATGGCGAGAGCGGTTACTTCGAGCGGTCACTCGCCGTGTACGGCAGGCGTGACCAGCCCTGCCGCAGATGCGGCGCGCCGATCGTCCGGGAGTCGTTCATGAACCGCTCCTCCTACAGCTGCCCGCGCTGCCAGCCCCGCCCGCGAGCCCCCCGGAAGGGATGACCATGACGGATGTCCGATTGACCGCCTGGGTCAGGGGCCGGGTCCAGGGGGTGGGTTTCCGCTGGTGGACGCGGGCGCGGGCGCTGGAGCTCGGGCTGACCGGCTGGGCGAGGAACACCGGCGACGGCCGGGTCGAGGTCGTGGCCGAGGGCCCCCGGGAGGCGGGCGCCAGGCTCCTGGAGCTGCTCCGCGGTTGCGGAACTCCGGGGAAAGTGGATGGAGTTGTGGAACGCTGGAGCGAAGCCAAAGGTGATTTGGTGGGTTTTGTGGAACGCTAGGGCTTCCCCTAAACCACCACATAAGGTATATTTAGCTGTCGAGAGTGCCCACGGGTGCATCCATGCGGAGTGTTCAACTTGACCGTCTCCCTCACCGGTGCGACTCTTGATAGGAACCACGCGCACCCCTCCCGCGGCAAAGAAGTGCGCGAACCAGTCTGGTCACTCAGCGTGGAGGACCCTTAACCATGGCGAAGGCTCTACTCGGCCACGTCGGCGGTCCCGACCCTCGGATGGTCTCGGAAATGCGTCGGCTTCAGCAGCGCATCCGCGATCTCGAGGCAGAGCTCACCCGGCTCCAGGCCCAGAACGACGAGCTCACGGCGAACAGCGGTGAGGAGACGTTCACCCGCCTGCAGGACCGCGAGCCGGCTCTCACCTAGAGCCTGTTCCTTCCGGCCCCTCGTCCGCTGCGCGGGCGTGGGGAGCTGCGGAACAGGCCTCAGAGAACCGGCAGGCACACTGTCCAGGGACGCCTCAACGGGGCGTCCCTTGTCATTTCCCGTAGTGCCCTTCCGCGCCGCCCGGCCGCCCGCTGCCCGGCCCCGGTGCCCGGCGGCGTCGCGGTCACTTCTCCACGTGGCGTGCCAGGAAGGCGAGCTGGTCCGGGAGAACCCGGCGGCGGTAGGCCGCGTCGTGGCATCCCCGGGATATCCCGCCCTCGGCCGTGGCCCCCAGCGCCTTCAGGCCCTTCAGCATCGTCTGCGTCTGCGGGGCCCACTCGTCGCGCTCGCCGCAGCCCAGCCAGAGCGGGATCTCCACCAGCTCGCGCAGCGGAGCCTGCGCCGCGGTGACGGCCGGGGACGCCGCCGCGACCGCGGCGACCTTCTTGCGGCCCAGCTCTGCGGCGAGCCTGAGTGCTCCCGCGCCCCCCATCGACCAGCCCAGCAGCCCGATCCGCTCGGTGTCCAGGCCCGCGCCGCGCAGGTAGGGCAGGAGCGCGCCGGAGACGTCCACCGAGGGCCAGTCGTCGACCGAGGCGACCGCGAAGCGCCCGCGGCTCGCAGCCAGGTAGAGGTCGACCGCGTACACGTCGAACGGGGTCAGCGCGTGACCGTCGGCGCCGTGCAGCATGACCACCACCGGGAGCCTGCCCCGGGCGTCCGGCGGGAACCCGATCACCACCCGGCGGCCGGCCATCGTGGCGCGCTGCCGTCCACCCGGAGCCGCCTCGGGCGGTTCGGGCATGGTTCCGCACGTGATCTGCCCGTAGGCGTTCCGGACGCCGTCCGGCCCGAACACCAGGGCGGCGCCGCCCAGCCCCGCCAGGGTGAGCCCGCCGGCCAGCAGAAAGCTTCTCCGCTTAAGATGATTTTGCCCAGTTCGGAAGGGTTGTGGAGCTTTCCCCTCGCCGCATTCCACTTCCATGGAGGGCACCCTAGGCCGTGCATGGGCGGGCGCGGGTGAAGAACGGTAGTCTTCCCCGCAAGGACGCGCCGGTAATCCGGCCTGGGCCCCGGCCGCCACCCCCGAGCCGCTCGCGCACCGCGCCGCCGCGAGGCTGAGGGAAGGCGCCGTCCGGGCCCCGAGGTGACGGTCTGCATGACCGCCAGGGGATGAGGGGGTTTCCGTGTATTTGAAGACCCTCACCCTGCGCGGCTTCAAGTCCTTCGCCTCGGCGACCACCCTGCGCTTCGAACCGGGCATCACCGCCGTCGTCGGACCCAACGGCTCCGGCAAGTCCAACGTGGTCGACGCCCTGGCCTGGGTCATGGGCGAACACAGCGCCAAGTCGCTGCGCGGCGGCAAGATGGAGGACGTCATCTTCGCCGGCACGTCCTCGCGGGCGCCGCTGGGCCGGGCCGAGGTCACGCTCACCATCGACAACTCCGACGGCGCGCTCCCGATCGACTACACCGAGGTCACGATCAGCCGCCTGATGTTCCGGGCCGGCCAGAGCGAGTACGCCATCAACGGCGACACCTGCCGCCTGCTCGACATCCAGGAGCTGCTCTCGGACTCCGGGATCGGCCGCGAGATGCACGTCATCGTCGGCCAAGGGCAGCTCGACCAGGTGCTGCACGCCGGTCCCGAGGACCGCAGGGCGTTCATCGAGGAGGCCGCGGGTGTCCTGAAGCACCGCAAGCGCAAGGAGAAGGCGCTGCGGAAACTGGACGCCATGCAGGCCAACCTCACCCGGGTGCAGGACCTCGCCACCGAGTTGCGCCGCCAGCTCAAGCCCTTGGGCCGGCAGGCCGAGATCGCCCGCAGGGCCGCCGTCATCCAGGCCGACCTGCGTGACGCCCGGCTCCGCCTGCTCGCCGACGACGTGCTCACCCTGCGGACCACCCTGGAGCGCGAGGCCGCCGACGAGGCCGCCGTCCTGGCCCGCCGCAGGGCCGTCGAGGGGGAGCTGGAGCAGGGGCAGCGGAGCGAGACCGAGCTGGAGGCCGCCGAGGCCGAGGCCCAGCCGCGGCTGGCCGCCGCGCAGGAGGCCTATTTCCGGCTCTCCTCGATCCGCGAGCGTCTGCGCGGCCTGGCCGGGCTGGCCGCCGAGCGGCACCGGCACGCCGCCGACACGGCCGTGGAGCGGCGCGGGCGCGACCCGGAGGACTACGAGCGCGAGGCCGAGGAGATCCGCGAGCAGGAGCGCGTCCTGGAGGAGCTGCTGGAGGGCGAGCGCGAGTCCCTCGCCCTCGCCGTGGCCCGGCGGACCGAGACAGAGGGGGCGCTCGCGGCCGAGGAGCGGCGGCTGACCGCCGAGGCCAGGGCCGCCGCCGACCGGCGCGAGGGGCTCGCCCGGCTCCGGGGCCAGGTCGGCGCGGTGCGCAGCAGGGCGGAGGCCGCCGAGGAGGAGATCGGCAGGCTGGCCCGGGCGCTCGCCGAGGCCGAGCACCGGGCCGAGCGCGCCGAGGCCGAGCACGCCGGTCAGGAGGAGACCGACCCGGCCGCCGATCCCGCCCTCGCCGAGGAGCTGGAGATCGCGCTGGAGGCCGTGGAGGCGGCCAGGCAGACCGTCGAGGACGCCAAGGCCGTGGTGGAGCAGGCGAAGGCGGCCGTCGCCGGGCCGAACGCGGCGCTGGGCGCGGCCAAGGCCGCCCTGACGGCCGCGCGCAAGGCCGACCAGGAGGCGCAGCGCCAGGTCGCCGCGCTGGAGGCCAGGTTCGAGGCGCTGGAACTGGGCCTGTCCAGGGGCGCGGACGGCGGTGCGGCGCTGCTGGCCGAGGACCGGCCTGTCGAGGGCGTGCTCGGCCCGCTCGCGGCGATGCTGTCGGTACGGCCCGGCGCCGAGACCGCCGTCGCCGCCGTGCTCGGCGCCGCCGCCGGGGCGGTCGCGGTGGAGTCGCTGCGCCGCGCCGCCGACGCCGTGGAGTTCCTACGGGCCGGGGAGCGGGGCCGGGCGGATCTCGTCATCGCCTCCGGCGGCGCACCGGCCCCGTCGGCACCGGTGCCGACGGCCGGGGCCGAGTGGGCGATCGACCTGGTCACCGTTCCGGCCGAGCTGCGGGCGGCCGTCGCGCACCTGCTGGCGGGCGTGCTGGTCGTCGACGACCTCCGGATCGCGGAGAAGGTGGTCGGGCAGTGGCCCGAGCTGCGGGCGGTCACCCGTTCCGGGGACCTCCTCGGCGTCCACGCCGCCGCGGGCGGAGGAGACACGGAAGCCGCAGGAGCCACCGCGCTGCAGATGCGGGCCGCCCTCGACAAGGCCGCCGCCGACCTGACCGAGGCGCGTCTCGCCGCCGGGCGGGCGGCCGAGGCCATGGAGGAGGCGGCGGAGGCCGAGGGGGAGGCGCAGCTCGCCGTGGAGGCCGCCCAGGCCCGGGTCGGCGAGGCCCAGACCGGCGTGCAGACCGCCCAGGCCGGGGTCAACGCCGCGCAGGCGGCGCTGGACGCGGTCCGCGCCAGGCAGCGGGAGGCCGACCAGCGTTCCGCCGCCGCGGCCCGCAGGCTCGCCCAGCTCGGCGCGGCCGCCACGGCCGCCCGCGCCGAGTGCGAGCGGCTGGCCGCGGGCGTGCGGACCGCAGAGGAGGCGCGGGGGCGGAGCCTGGGCGAGCTGGCGGAGCTGCAGGAGCGCCTCGCCGCCGCCGAACGCGCCGGTGAGCTGGAATCCGAGCCGACCACCGAGCTCCGCGACGAGCTCGCCGAGGTCTGCGCGGCGGCCCGGCAGTCCGAGATGGAGGCCCGCCTGGCCGTGCGGACGGCCGAGGAGCGGGTCAGGGGCATCGCCGGCCGGGCCGACGGGCTGCTGCGCGCGGCGGCCAGAGAGCGCGAGGAACGCGCCAGGGCGGCCGAGCTGAGGGAGCGGCGGCGGCGCCAGGCGAGCGTCGCCCAGGCCGTCGTGCGGGGCGGCGAGCACGCCCTGCGCGCGCTGGAGGGCTCGCTCGCCGCCGCCGCCGCCGAGCGCGACGAGGCCGAACAGGCGCGCGGGCAGATCGACGCCGCGCTCAGGGCCGTCCGCGTCCGGGTGCGCGAGCTCTCCGGGGAGCTGGACAAGCTGGTCAACCGGGTGCACGGCAGCGAGATGGCCAGGACCGAGCAGCGGCTGCGCCTGGAACAGCTGCAGACCCGCGCCGTCGAGGAGTACGGCGTCGAACCCGAGACCCTCATCGCCGAGTACGGCCCGGCCGAGCCGGTGCCCTCGGCCGACGGGGAGCCGGTGCCGTACGTCCGCGAGGAGCAGGAGAGACGCGCCCGCGCGGCCGACCGGCAGATGGCCCAGCTCGGCAAGGTCAACCCGCTCGCGCTGGAGGAGTTCGCGGCGCTGGAGGAGCGGCACGCCTTCCTCACCTCACAGCTGGAGGATCTCAAGAAGACCCGCCGCGACCTGCTGCTGGTGGTCAAGGAGGTGGACGAGCGGGTCGAGCAGGTGTTCGCCGCCGCCTACGAGGACGTCGCCCGCGAGTTCGAGACGATCTTCACCCGGGTGTTCCCCGGCGGTGAGGGCAGGCTGGTGCTCACCGACCCCGAGAACATGCTGACCACCGGCGTCGAGGTCGAGGCCCGGCCGCCGGGCAAGAAGGTCAAGCGCCTGTCGCTGCTGTCGGGCGGCGAGCGCTCGCTGACCGCGGTGGCGTTCCTGGTGGCCATCTTCAAGGCGCGGCCCTCGCCGTTCTACGTGATGGACGAGGTCGAGGCGGCCCTGGACGACACCAACACCCAGCGGCTGCTGACCCTCTTCGAGGAGCTGCGGCAGACCTCGCAGATCATCATCATCACCCACCAGAAGCGGACGATGGAGATCGCCGACGCCCTGTACGGCGTGTCGATGCGGGGCGACGGCGTCACCCAGGTCATCAGCCAGCGCCTGAGGGAGAGCGACTGAGAGAACACGACGGCTGACCGGCAGAAGGTCGGACTATGACCGTCCGTCTGGGAAACTAGGCGGTTGTGGAGAGCTATCTCGGCCTGATCCTGGTCATCGCCGCCGCCGTCCTGCTGACGGCGGGCGGCATGTTCTTGCTGTTCCGGCAGGGGCGGAAGGCGGCCCCGCCGCCGCCTCGGCCGCCCGAGGTCCGGCCGGTCCCCGAGGAGCGCGCGGCGCCGCCCGGCAGGACCGTCCGCGAGGACGAGGCGACGACGACCGTCCCGCCCCCGGCGCGGCCGATCGAGGTCCCCGTCGCCCCGGAGATCGAGGTCCCGCCGCCGTCCGCGGGCCGGATGGTACGACTGCGCGCCCGGTTGGCCCGCTCGCAGACCACTCTCGGCAAGGGCCTGCTGGAGCTGCTCTCCCGCGACCGTCTCGACGACGACGTCTGGGACGAGATCGAGGAGACCCTGATCGGCGCTGACGTCGGCGTCGCCCCGACGCAGGCGATGGTCGAGGAGCTGCGCACGCGCGTGAAGGTGCTGGGCAGCCGGACCCCCGAGGAGGTGCGCGGCCTGCTCAGGGAGCAGTTGCTCACCCAGATCGGCGCGGACATCGACCGCACCCTGCACGTCGCCAAGCACGGCGAGCGCCCGGCCGTCGTCCTCGTGGTGGGCGTCAACGGCACCGGCAAGACCACCACCACCGGCAAGCTGGCCCGCTCGCTGATCGGCGACGGCAACCGGGTCGTGCTGGGCGCCGCCGACACCTTCCGCGCCGCCGCCGCCGACCAGCTCCAGACCTGGGGAGACCGGGTCGGCGCCCAGGTCGTGCGCGGTCCGGAGGGCGGCGACCCCGCCTCCATCGCCTTCGACGCGGTGGCCAAGGGCATCGAGGACAAGGTCGACGTCGTGATCGTGGACACCGCGGGCCGCCTGCACACCAAGACGGGCCTGATGGACGAGCTCGGCAAGGTCAAGCGCGTCATCGAGAAGAGGGCCACGGTCGACGAGGTCCTGCTCGTCCTCGACGCCACCACCGGTCAGAACGGCATGCGCCAGGCCCAGGTGTTCGCCGAGGTCGTCAACATCACCGGCATCGCGCTGACCAAGCTCGACGGCACGGCCAAGGGCGGGATCGTCATCTCCGTCCAGCGCGAGCTGGGCGTCCCGGTCAAGCTGGCCGGCCTCGGCGAGGGCCCCGACGACCTGGCCCCCTTCGACCCCGAGGTCTTCGTCGACGCCCTCCTCGGCGACTGATCCTCCGCACGCGCGAACGCCCCTCCACCGGAGGGGCGTTCGCTTTTCCCGGGGCGGGTCCCACGCCGGGGCGCGGTCCTACGCGTGGCGGATGCCGATGGGGACGACCAGGGGGGTGCCGGCCACCGGATCCTCGATGACCTTGGCGTCGAGGTCGAAGACCTCCGCGAGCAGGGACTCGGTGAGGACCTCGGCCGGGGGGCCCGCGGCGACCACCTTGCCGTCGCGCATGGCGACCAGGCGGTCGGCGTAGCGGGCGGCGAGGTTGAGGTCGTGCAGGACCATGACCACGGTGCGGCCGAGCTCCCCGTGGAGCCTGCGGACCAGCTCCAGCACCTCCACCTGGTGGGCCAGGTCGAGGAAGGTCGTCGGCTCGTCCAGCAGCAGCAGGTCGGTGCCCTGCGCCAGCGCCATCGAGATCCACGCGCGCTGGCGCTGGCCGCCGGAGAGCTCGTCCAGCGGGCGCTCGCCCAGGTCGAGCAGGCCGGTCATGGACAGCGCCTCACCGACCGCCGACTCGTCGTCGGAGGACCACTGCCGGTACCACGTCTGGTGCGGGTGACGCCCCCTGGCCACCAGGTCGGCCACGGTCAGCCCCTCCGGGGCCGTCGGCGCCTGCGGGAGCACGCCCAGCACCTTGGCGACCTCCTTGGTGGGCATCTTGTCGATGCGCTTGCCGTCCAGCAGCACCTCACCGCCCGACGGCTTGAGCAGCCGTCCCAGCGCGCGCAGGAGCGTGGACTTGCCGCACCCGTTCGGGCCGATGATCGTGGTCACCGTCCCGGCCTCGATCCCGAGGTCGAGCCCGTCGACGATGACGCGATCGCCGTACCCGAGTCTGACGTCGACGGCCTGCAACCTCATGAGCGAGCCTCTCTGCGTACGCGGATGAGAAGGTAGATCAGATAGGGGGCGCCGAGGACCGCGGTGACCACGCCCACGGGCAGTTCCACGGGACTGAAGACGGTCCGTGCGAGCAGGTCGGCGGCGGTGGTCAGGACGGCGCCGGTCAGGGCGGAGACCACCAGCGGCGGCTGGGCCACCCCGGCCAGGCGCAGCGCGATCTGCGGGGCCGCCAGGGCGACGAACGCGATCGGGCCCGCCGAGGCGGTGGCGACCGCGGCGAGCAGTACGGCGGCCAGGATCATCAGGCCGCGGGCCAGGTTCGTCCGCACGCCCAGGCCGGTCACCGTGTCGTCGCCGAAGCGCAGCGCGCCGAGCGAGCGGGTGCCGAGCAGGGCCGGTGGGACGAGCACGGCCAGCGCCAGCGCGGCCGGGTGGACGTGCTCCCAGCCCCGCCCGTTGAGCGAGCCGCTGATCCAGACCATGGCCCGGCTGCTGTCGTTGACGTCGCCGAGGGTCAGCAGCCAGTACTTCACGTTGGTGAACACGGCCGTGACGCCGATGCCGACCAGGACCAGGCGGTAGCCGTCCAGCCCTCTGCGCCAGGCCAGGACGTAGACGGTCAGCGCTCCGGCCAGGCCGCCGGCCAGGGCCACCAGAGGGATGCCGACCTCGGCCAGGGCGCCGCTGGGACCGCCCGCGGTGCTGCCGGCGGTCACGATGGCCGCGACCACGGCCACGCTGGCGCCGGTGGTGACGCCGAGGACGTCGGGGCTGGCCAGCGGGTTGCGGGCGATGGCCTGGGTGATCGCGCCGGCCAGCGCGAGCGCCGCGCCGACCAGGGCGCCGGTTAGCGCGCGGGGCAGACGGAGCTCCATCACCACGAAGTGGTTCGGCCCGTCGCCGGTGACCGCCTCGAAGACCTCGGGAACCGTCATCGGGATGTCGCCGATGCGTACGGTCAGGGCCATCGCCAGCGTCACGGCCGCGAGCAGGACCAGGGTGACGGCCGCCGAGCGCAGCCGGAGCAGCCACGAGAGGCGGCCGATGCGCAGGGGCCGCTCGCGCGCGAGCCGTACGGAGACCGCGGGTGCCGGCGCGTCCGGGGAGGCCGTGCGGCCGGCCGGGACCGGAGCGGGGGAAGGGGGGCCGGAGGGCGGGGGGGTCACAGCCGGACCGGCTTCCTGCGGCGGACCAGGGCGACGAAGAAGGGCGCGCCCATCAGCGCGAGCACGACGCCCACCTCCAGTTCGCCGGGCCGGGCGACGACGCGGCCGACCACGTCGGCCAGGAGCAGGGCGCAGGCGCCCATCAGCCCGGAGTACGGCAGCAGCCAGCGGTGGTCGGGACCGGAGAGCGGGCGGGCCAGGTGGGGGACCATCAGGCCGAGGAAGGAGAGCGCTCCGCAGGCCGCCACCGAGGCCCCGCTGAGCAGGGTGATCGCGGCGACGCCGACGGTCCGGATCAGGGTGACGTTCTGGCCGAGGGCGCGGGCGACGTCCTCGCCGAGCGAGAGCGCGTTGAGGGCGGGGGCGTTGACCAGAGCCAGGAGCAGCCCGGCGGCGATGAACGGCAGCACCTGCCAGGCGACGTCGGAGCCCCGGGCGGCGATCGAGCCCGCCTGCCAGAACCGGAAGACGTCCATGGCCTGCTCGTCCATGAGGACCATGGTCGAGGTGAGGGCATACAGGAAGGCGCTGACCGCGGTGCCCGCGAGGGCGAGGGTGACCGGGGTGGGGCCGCCGCGGCCGCCGGCCATGCCGAGGGCGAAGACGCCCACGCTGGCGATCAGCGCACCGGCGAGGCCGAACCAGATATAGCCGTAGAGGCCGGTGACGCCGAGGACCATGATGCTCAGCACCATCGCGAACGCCGCGCCCTGGGTCACGCCGAGCAGGCCGGGGTCGGCCAGCGGGTTGCGGGTGTGGCCCTGCATGAGCGCGCCCGCGACGCCGAGCGCGATCCCGGCCATGACCCCGATCACGGTCCTGGGGACGCGCAGCGACTGCACGACGATGTCGTTCTCGCTCCCGGACGGATCGGTCAGCCCGTGCCAGACGTCGGTCAGGGGGACCGGCTTGGCGCCGATCGCGAGGCTCAGCACGGCCGCCGCGGTGAGCGCCCCGAACAGGGCGGAGAGGACCAGCAGCCGGCGCCGGCGGAGCGTCCGCGTGCCGCCGGGGGACGGCGGCCGTGCCACGGCCATCGCTGTGCTCACCGCATACCTCTCGTTTGCCGGACCCTGTCCGAGTATGCCAGTTTAGGTATGGCTAATCTAACTGAGGTAAGCCTTACCTTTGTGAAAGGACTCCAGATGAGAGCGTTGCGTGCCCTGGCCGCAGGTGTGGCGGGAGCCGTACTGTCTCTCGGCCTCGCCGCTTGTGGGTCGAGCACTTCCGGCACCGCGACCGGCAGCGCGAGCGCGTCCCCGGCCCCGGCGGCGAGCGACGCGGGCGGCGGTACCGCGGCCTACCCGCGCACGGTCAAGCACGCCATGGGCGAGACCCGGATCCCGGCGCAGCCCAAGCGGGTCGTCGCCCTGGACCAGAGCTTCGTCGACGCGGTGCTGACCCTGGACACCGAGGTCGTCGGCTACACCGTCTACCGCGGGATCGACGAGAAGCTCCCCGACTACCTCGCGCCGGTCATGGACCAGGCCCGGAACATCAAGCCGGTCGGCACGCTCGAGGCGCCGAGCCTGGAGCAGATCATCGCGCTCAAGCCCGACCTGATCGTCTCGGCCAAGATCCGCCACGAGGCGCTGTACGACAAGCTCGCCCAGATCGCGCCGACGGTGTTCAGCGAGACCACCGGCGCCATCTGGAAGGAGAACCTCCGCCTCATGGGGCAGGCCCTGGGCAAGGAGGAGCTCGCCGAGGAGAGGATCAAGGCCTACCAGGACCGCGCCGCCAAGATCGGCGAGTCCATCAAGGCCAAGAAGGGCGAGATGCCCACGGTCTCCGTCGCCCGCTTCGCCGGTGAGCCGACCGTCCGGCTGTACGTGGAGAACTCCTACTCGGGCCTGGTGCTCAAGGACGTCGGCTTCCCGCGCCCGAAGGACCAGCCGACCACCACTGAAACGATCATGGTGCCGATCAGCGAGGAGAACATCCCGCAGCTCGACGCCGACCACATCTTCGTCGTGTCCTACGAGGACCCGGAGGTCAAGGCCATCCAGGAGAAGTTCCAGTCCAACCCGCTCTGGGGCAAGCTCAAGGGCGAGCAGCACGTGGTCGACGACACCACCTGGATGGCCGCCGTCGGCCTCCAGGGCGCGCACGTCATCCTCGACGACCTGGCGAAGCTCTTCGAGGTCGACCCGGCGAAGGCCTCCTGAGGACTCCCGGCCCTTCCCGCAACGGTCCCCGCCGAGCCCGGCGTCCCCGATGGGGCGCCGGGCTCGGTGCTGCCGGAGACCTGCCGTGCCCGGTGTCCCCGGCGTCAGGGCCTGTTCAGGAAGTCGCGGAACTCCGCCAGATGGGGGGCGATGTCGAGGCCGCGTTCCGCCAGCCAGGCGTCGTCGCCGTAGGTACAGCGGTAGCGCTCGCCGCCGTCGCAGATCAGGGTCACCACGCTGCCCCGCTCGCCGGCCTCGCGCATCTCGCCGATGAGCTGTACGGCCGCCGCCACGTTGGTGCCGGTGGAGCCGCCGACGTCGCGTCCGGTGACCTCGCGGACCCAGCGCATCGCGGCGATGGACCGGGCGTCGGGAACCTGGATCATGCGGTCGATCACGGTGGGCAGGAAGGACGGCTCGACGCGGGGGCGGCCGATGCCCTCGATGCGGGAGCCGGGGGCGGTGACGGCGGCGTCGCCGGAGCACCAGGAGGGGTAGAAGGCCGAGCCCTCCGGGTCCACCACGGCCAGGCGGGTGAGGTGGCGGCGGTAGCGGATGTAGCGGCCGATCGTGGAGGAGGTGCCGCCGGTCCCCGCGCCGACCACGATCCAGGCGGGTTCGGGATGGGGTTCCATCGCCATCTGGCTGAAGATGCTCTCGGCGATGTTGTTGTTGCCGCGCCAGTCGGTGGCCCGTTCCGCGTAGGTGAACTGGTCCATGAAGTGCCCGCCGGTCTCCTCGGCCAGCCGCCGGGACTCGGCGTAGATCGCCCCGGGATCGTCGACCAGGTGGCACTTGCCGCCGTAGAACTCGATGAGCGAGATCTTCTCGGGCGAGGTCGAGGCGGGCATCACCGCGATGAACGGCAGCCCGAGCAGGCGGGCGAAGTAGGCCTCGCTCACCGCGGTCGAGCCGCTGGACGCCTCCACCACCGTGGTCGAGGGGCCGATCCAGCCGTTCGCCAGGCCGTACAGGAAAAGGGAGCGTGCCAGGCGGTGCTTGAGTGAACCGGTGGGGTGGACGGACTCGTCTTTCAAATAGAGGTTTACTCCCCATCGCGCGGGCAGCGGGAAGACGTGGAGATGAGTGTCGCAACTACGGTTGGCGTCGGCTTCGACCCGGCGGATGGCCTCGGCCGTCCAGGTGCGGATGGCGGGATCATGTCGGTCCACGTGGTGCATGCCACCAAAGGTAGCCCTAGCTGGAGTTATGTGATGATAGGCACAACTCAGGCTGAATCGAGCAAAGGATGTTACCCTAATGAGACTCGACCGACTGTAGGGCGTGTCTCATCCGCTCACGGAACGGTCACAGATGGACCTTTTTCTCAGGCGGAACTCTTAACGGCCCCCTTACGGGGCCGATGGGAGCATCGGCAAGGCTGGCGGGAAGGGTGTGTCGCACCCGAGCCGGACAGCATCGGGGGGAAGGTACCAAGGGGGATGACATGATCTCGATCACCGAAGAGCAGCGCCAGGACTGGTTCGAACGCGACGTCGTGCCGGTCACCGGGCAGCTCTATGCGTCCGCGATGCGTCTGACCCGCAACTCTGCGGACGCAGAGGACCTGGTGCAGGAGACGGTCACCAAGGCCTTCACCTCGTACCACCAGTTCCGTGAGGGCACCAACCTCAAGGCCTGGCTGCATCGCATCCTGACCAACAACTTCATCAACGAGTACCGCAAGAAGCAGCGTTCGCCCAAGCTCTCGGCCGCCGAGGACATCGAGGACTGGCAGCTCGCCGCCGCCGAGTCCCACAGCTCCACCGGGCTCAAGTCCGCCGAGACCGAGGCGCTGGAGCAGCTGCCCGACAGCGTCGTGATGAACGCGCTGCGCTCGCTGCCCGAGGACTTCCGGGTGGCCGTCTACCTCGCCGACGTCGAGGGCTTCGCCTACAAGGAGATCGCCGAGCGGATGGGCACCCCCATCGGCACGGTCATGTCCCGGCTGCACCGCGGACGCCGCCAGCTCCGGAACATGCTGGAGGACTACGCCCACGAGGAGGGCGCGATCCGCCTGCCCGAGCAGCGCCGGGCCGCCTGAGCGGTCAGCGCAGTGACATGTACAGGCGGATCCGCACCCGCTCCGGCGAGGAGCGGATCTCCAGGCGGTCGCAGAGCTGGCGGCTGATCCACAGCCCGTAGCCGCGCTGGGACTCCGGTTCCGGAGGGCGGTACCCCGCGAGAGGGTCGTCGAGACCGCCGCCGGGATCGGTCACCTCGCACACGAACTCGTCTCCTTGCGGCCAGAGGGTGACCTGCCCGTGCCCGGCCCCGTGCTCCACGCTGTTGGCCGCGATCTCCGAGACGCTCAGCACCAGCGAGGCGATCAGGTTGCGGTCCATCCCGGCTCGCCGCGCCTGCTCGCTGACCGTACGGCGGAGCCCGCCCAGGAGTTCCGGGGTGAAGGCGACGGCGACGGCGGCGGGCGGCGGGTCGGTGAAGGGCAGCTCGTCGCCGGGGAGCGAGAACCGCTCGGGCGGTACGTAGAGGCGGCTGGGCTCGACGTCGTCGGCCTCCAGCCGGCTCGGGTGGGTGCGGAGGATGTCGCGCGGGGCGGTCGTCCGGTCGTAGAGGCACCAGACGGCGGTGCGCAGCCCGGCGAACGTGGTGTTGATCACCGACTCGTGGCGGATCCACTCCCGTGCCTGCCGGCCGGTCCAGCCGGACCAGCGCGGCTCGGCGATGATCATCGTCCGGTCCCGCTGCCGTACGTAGTCGTGATAGGCGGCGAGCGTGCGGACGGGATGGGCGTACCACCGGTCGGAGGGCCTGCAGTCGATCAGGCGGGCGTCCTCGCCCAGGGCCCCGGAGAGCAGGTCGAGCTTGCGCTCGCAGGTGACGACCAGGATCTGGCACTCCTCGCGCAGCCCTCCGGAGACCAGACCGGGGACCACCCGGAGGAAATCCTCATCAGAGCCGTACGCGACAGCCGTGTGCGCGAACGGCCCGGAATCGAGGGATGCCCGCTCGGGCTGCACGGGCATGACCGTAACAAGCGCTTGGCCTCAGCACAACACGGTCATGCCGCGGCGATCAGGGCGACCGCCGCGAGAGTGCAGCCGATCCCCGCGGTCTGGACGGCGTTCAGCCGCTCTCCCAGCACGTAGCGGGCCAGCACCAGGGTGCTCGCCGGGTAGAGCGAGGCCAGAACGCCGACGAGGGCGAGCATGCCGCGCTCGGTGGCGAGCAGGAAGAGCACGTTGGCGACCATGTCCAGGGCTCCGGCCACGATGATGGTCCACAGGGCGCCCGGGCCGGGCCGCAGCGTGCGGCCGGTGCTCAGCGCGAGCAGGGCGATGAGGGTGACCGAGGCGAGCCGCGCGCCGAACAGCGGCCACATGCCGCCGCCGTCGGGGGCCTGGTCGAGCAGGATGAAGAAGCCGCCGAAGCCCGCCCCCGCGGCGAGCGCGCTCAGCACCGGCCCGCGGCCCCGCCCGGCGGCGGCGGGGGAGGAGTCCCGGCTGACCATCACCACCGCGACCAGGGCGAGCGCGACCCCGCCCAGCGCCACCGGTTCCGGCCGCTCCCCGGCCGCCAGCCCGAACAGCACCGGCAGCCCCGCCGAGGTGGTCGCGGTGACCGGCGCCACCACCGACATCACACCGGTGGCGAGCGCGCGGTAGAACAGCACCAGCGCCACGCCTCCGGACACCCCGGCCGCCATGCCCCAGACGACGCCTCCGGCGGTGGGCGTCCCCGGCAGCACCGGCAGCAGCCCGGCCACCAGAACCAGCCCGGCCAGCTGGGAGAGCACCACCACCGCCATCACCCGGGACCTCCGGGTGGCCAGGCCGCCGAAGAAGTCCGCCGTGCCGTACACCAGGGCGCAGGCCGTCGCCAGCACAACCGCCGTCATCGTTCACCTCGGTTCAGTGGATTGAACTATTAGTACAACACATAAGGTGCACTACAGTGCAAATCAAGTTCACTAGACTGCACTCATGGATCCCGAAACGATCACTGCGGCGATCGCCAACAACGTGCGGGCCCAGCGGGCGCACCGGCAGATGACGCTCGACGAGCTCGCCGCACGGTCGGGGGTGAGCCGGGGCATGCTGGTCCAGGTGGAGCAGGGGCGGACCAACCCCAGCATCAACACGCTCACCCGCATCGCCGACGCGCTCGGCGTCACGGTCGCGCGGATGGTGGAGGTCTCCGACACTCCGGTGGTCCGGGTCGTGAACGCGGCCGACATGGTCGCCTTCCCGCACGGCGAGGCCAGCTCGGCACGGCTGCTCGTCGGCACCGACGCCCCGGCGATCCTGGAGCTGTGGGACTGGAGGCTCGCCCCCGGCGAGCACCACGACGGCGACGCGCACCCGCCCGGCACCCGCGAGATGCTGACGGTCCTCGAAGGCGAGCTCACCCTGACGGTGTACGGCAGGAGCCACGTGGTCGGCACCGACGGGGCCGTCGTGTTCAGCGCGGACCGCCCGCACCGCTACGCCAACGGCGGACAGGGCCCGCTCAGGTTCGTGATGGTCGTCACCGAGCCCCGGGAGACACCGGATCACTAGCGGTTCAATGAGGAAGATTGGAGCCTGATGTCTGATTATGGGGGAAGGGAGTGATGTGAGTTTCGCGGGGGGACGCGGCTGAAAGCCGCTTAGGGGTGCCCCTGCTCTGCTTTCGGGGGGAAGCGTGCGGGTCTGGGTTGTGCCGATGATGTTGCTGCTCGGAGCCTGGTCGGTGGCGGCCGTCCCGGTGGGTCCTCCGGTCGACCCCGAGACACGGGCCGAGCGGCTCGCCGCACTCCGGCCGCAGTGGCCCGCGTCCGGGTTCCCCCTTCCGCCCGCGCCTCGGGAGGTCGACTGCGCGAAGGTCAAGTGCGTGGCGCTGACCTTCGACGACGGGCCGGGCGACCACACGGGGGAGCTGCTCGACACCCTCGCCGAGCACCGGGCCAGGGCCACCTTCTTCGTGGTCGGCAGGATGGTGGAGGAGAACGGCGGAGGCGACCTGCGCCGCATGGTGGCCGAGGGACACGAGCTGGGCAACCACTCCTGGAGCCATGCGCAGCTCACCGGCCTGTCGAAGGAGGGAATCAGGTCCGAGCTGCGCCGTACACAGAAGATCGTGAAGCGGGAGACGGGCGTGCGGATGGTCCTCATGCGTCCGCCGTACGGCGCCACCGACCGGCGGGTCGCCGAGGAGAGCCGCCGCCAGGGGCTGGCCCAGATCCTGTGGAGCGTCGACACCCAGGACTGGCTCGACCGCGACACCTCGGTCGTGCTCCGCCGCGCGGTGCGGGCGGCGCCCGGCTCCATCGTGCTCATGCACGACATCCACCGCACGACGGTCGAGGCGGTCCCGGAGCTGCTGAAGGGCCTGGCGGACAAGAAGTACACGATCGTGACGCTGTCGGAGCTGTACGGCAAGGCGCCGGCCCTCGGCAGGCGCCACACCCGGCGCTGACGCAAACTGTCGGAGGCCGGTGGCACGATGAGCGCCATGAGCTTCAGCGGTTTTCCCGACGACGCCTTCGTGTTCTACGAGGGCCTGGAGGCCGACAACTCCAAGGCCTACTGGACCGGCCACCGGCACCTCTACGAGGAGGCGGTGAAGGCGCCCATGGTCGCGCTGGGGGAGGAGCTGGAGGCCGAGTTCGGCCGCGTGCACCTGTTCCGGCCCAACCGCGACGTGCGGTTCGCCAAGGACAAGTCCCCCTACAAGACCCACCAGGGGGCCTACGTCGCCACCGGTGAGGCCATCGGCTACTACGTGCAGGTCGACGCCGCCGGGCTCTACGCCGGGGCCGGGCTCTACACCGCCCAGGGCGGGCAGCTCGCCCGCTACCGCGAGGCGGTCGACGAGGAGCTCAGCGGCTCCCCGCTGGAGAAGATCATGGACGGGGTGCGCGCTGCGGGCTACGCGGTCGAGGGCGACCGGCTCAAGACCCGCCCGCGCGGCGTCCCCGAGGACCATCCCCGCCTCGACCTGCTCCGTCACCGCTCCCTGCACGCGGGCCGCCGCTTCGAGCCCGAGGCCTGGGTGCACACCCCCGAGGTCGCCGACCGGGTCCGTGCGATCTGGCGTGACCTGACCCCGCTCGTGGAGTGGCTCACCGCCCACCTCCCGGCGGACTAGGGCCGCCCCCGCCGGCCTCCTGAGCGGGCCCGGCGGCCGGGGAGGGCGGTTCGGGGCTCCTCAACCGGGCCTCGCCGGGTCAAGATGGCAGGATGACGCTGCAGCCCGCCGACGGCGACAAGATCCTGAGTGCCAACTTCGCTCCCTGGGTGCAGGAGCTCGGCCTGACGGTCGAGGACCTGGGAGAACGCCACGCGGTCCTGCGCCTGCCCTGGTCCGACCGGCTGGCCAGGGAGGGCGGGGGCATGTCGGGCCAGGCGATGATGGCCGCCGCGGACACCGCCACCGTCATCGCGATCTCGTCGGCCCGGGGCGGGTTCGTGCCGATGACCACCGTCCAGCAGTCCACGACCTTCCAGCGCCCGGTCACCGGCAAGGACGTCCTCGTCGAGGTGCGGGTCACGAAGCTCGGCCGCACCCTCGCCTTCGCCGACGTCACCCTCACGGCGGCCGGAGACCCCTCTCCCGCGGCCCACGCCACCACGGTCTACGCGGTCCTCGGTTAGGCCGCGCCCCTGCGGCGGCGGATCGGGGGAGACGGCCGCCGCGGCCCACCGGACCCGACCGGACCGGGCACGGGATGTCGGGTCCGGCGGGGCGGTCCCCGCCTAGCGTGGGTGATCGTAAGGGAAGGAGGCCGGGAGTGCTGGAACGGCTGAACCAGGCCATGGAGCACATCGAGCGGCACCTCGACGAGCCGATCGAGGTGGCCGAGCTCGCGCGGATCGCCGTCACGTCGGAGTACCACTTCCGGCGGCTGTTCTCCGCCTTGGCGGGCATCCCGCTGTCGGAGTACATCCGCCGCAGGCGGCTCACCGTCGCGGGCGCCCGGGTGATCGCCGGGCGGGAACCGCTGCTCGACGTCGCGGTCCGGTACGGCTACGGCTCGGGTGAGGCGTTCGCGCGCGCGTTCCGCGCCATGCACGGCGTCGGCCCCGGTGAGGCCAGGCGGACCGGTGCGGCTCTGCACTCCCAGGCACGGATGTCCTTCCGCCTCGTCATAGAAGGGAGCGGCAGCATGCGATACCGGATCGTGGAGAAGGACGAGTTCCGGCTGGTGGGCAGGAAGGCGCGCGTCCCCCTCGTCCACGAGGGGATGAACCCGGCGATCGCCGAGTTCGTGCGGAGCGTCGGGCAGGAGACCATGCGGCGCATGGAGGACCTCTCCGACCAGGAGCCGAGGGGGGTCGTGAGCGTGGCCCACCACATCGACGAGAGCCGGGAGGAGGGCACCGAACTCGACTACTACTGCGGCGTGGTGACCGGCGCCGACGCGCCCGGGGACATGGAGGTCCTCACCGTCCCGGCGGGCACGTGGGCGGTCTTCGAGAGCTCGGGCGCGTTCCCGCAGGCGCTCCAGTACCTGTGGCGGGACGTGTTCACCCAGTGGTTCCCCTCCAATCCGTACCGGAGCAGGCCCGGCCCCGAGATCTCCCGCACACAGGTGTCACAGGACGGGACGACGGCGGACGCCGAGCTGTGGATCCCCGTGGAGCGCACGGAGGTCTGACGACGGGCCGGGGGGCCGGGGACGCGGTGACCGGTACCGGGGCTCCGCCGCCCCGGTACCGGACGGCGGACCGGGGCGGACCGGGGCGGGTCGCCCTGGGCCGGTCACCTGATGCCGATCGCACCGCAGGCGATGCGGCCGCCGGAGTCTCCGGTCTTCAGCGTCTGCTCGTCGGGGCCGGTCGTCATGGTCGTCTCGGCGTCGGGGTCGGTGGTGTCCGACGGGCGGCTGTAGCGGTCGGGGATGTTGGCGTGGTTGTCCGGTGCGGCGTGGACGACGATGGCGCTGCCGTCGGTGTCGATGAGCTGCGCCACCCGGAAGCGGTCGGTGACGAAGGATGCCTTGCCGGTGCCGTTCGCGCCGACCAGGAGGTCGGGCAGGTCGCCGGAGTGGCCGGGATGGGACTCCGGGCCGAGGTTGAGGTGATCGCCCGCGCTGAAGAACGGGCTGCCGGTGCCGGGATCGATCGACTTGGGGTCACAGACGCCCTTGTTGTGGATGTGGAAGCCGTGGTACCCGGCGGGCAGGCCGTTGACGGTCACCGTGATCTCAGACTTGCCGTCCTGGTCCTCCGTGAGGTCGAGGGCGCCGACGGTCACGCCGTTCACGTCCTTGATCTCGGCGTGAGCCGGCCTGGCGGTCGGTCCGAGAGGTTCCTGGAGCGGTGCCGGCGACGTCTCCCGAGCAGTGGGCGGCGTCTCCTCCACGGGCATGCCCGGCGGTTCCGGCGTCGCCTCGGCCGACATCCCCGCGCCGGCGGCGATCACTCCCGCTCCCAGCGCGGCGGCCAGGGCCATATGCGTCCTGCGAAGCATGGAAGATTCCCCCGTATGTCATGGCTGCCCTCCGCTCCTGCGCGGAGAAGCCCAGACAGTTTCCATACCTCGCCAGAAAGGCGACAATCCTCAACAAATGGAACAAAGCTATCCGTTTGGCCATCATGGAAGAGGCGCCGGACCCTGCCGCGGGTGCGCAGAATCCGGCGCCTCTTCCAGACGTCCCGGGGTCTTTCGCGGGCCGCCGGTCTCCCGGCGCCCCGGCGTTGTCAGCTGCCGCGCTTGGCGCGTGCGGCCGTGCGGCCGCGGGTGGAGGCGTCGAGGACGACCTTGCGGATGCGCACGGCGTCCGGGGTGATCTCCACGCACTCGTCCTCGCGGATGAACTCCAGCGCCTGCTCCAGGGAGAGCTGGCGCGGCGGGATGACCTTCTCGGTCTCGTCCGCCGTGGAGGAGCGCATGTTGGTGAGCTTCTTCTCCTTGGTGATGTTCACGTCCATGTCGTCGGAGCGTGAGTTCTCACCGATGATCATGCCCTCGTAGACCTCGGTGCCCGGCGAGACGAACAGCACGCCGCGCTCCTGCAGGTTCAGCATGGCGAACGCGGTCACCGGGCCCGAGCGGTCGGCGACCAGGGAGCCGTTGTTGCGGGTGCGCAGCTCGCCGAACCACGGCTCGTAGGCCTCGAAGACGTGGTGGACCAGGCCGGTGCCGCGGGTCTCGGTGAGGAACTCGGTCCGGAAACCGATCAGGCCGCGGGCCGGGACCACGAACTCCATCCGGATCCAGCCGGTGCCGTGGTTGGTCATGTGCTCCATGCGGCCCTTGCGGACGGCCAGCAGCTGCGTGACGGCCCCGAGGTACTCCTCCGGGCAGTCGACGGTCAGCCGCTCGACCGGCTCGTGCAGCTTGCCGTCGATCGTCTTGGTGACGACCTGGGGCTTGCCGACGGTCAGCTCGTAGCCCTCGCGGCGCATCTGCTCGACCAGGATGGCCAGCGCCAGCTCGCCGCGGCCCTGGACCTCCCAGGCGTCCGGGCGCTCGGTCGGCAGCACGCGCAGCGAGACGTTGCCGACGAGCTCCTTGTCGAGGCGGTCCTTGACCATGCGGGCGGTGACCTTGGCGCCCTTGACCTTGCCGACCAGCGGGGAGGTGTTGGTGCCGATGACCATCGAGATGGCGGGCTCGTCCACCGTGATCAGCGGGAGGGGGCGCGGGTCCTCGGGGTCGGCCAGCGTCTCACCGATCATGATCTCCGGGATGCCGGCGATCGCGATGATGTCACCGGGGCCGGCCTTCTCGGCGGGCTTGCGCTCCAGCGCCTCGGTCATCAGCAGCTCGGTGATCTTCACCCGCTGGATGCTGCCGTCGGTGCGGCACCAGGCGACCTGCTGGCCCTTGGAGATGGTGCCCTGGTGGACGCGGAGCAGGGCGATCCGGCCCAGGTAGGACGAGGAGTCGAGGTTGGTGACGTGGGCCTGCAGCGGCGCGGAGGGGTCGTAGGTCGGCGCCGGGATCGTCTCCTTGATGACCTGGAAGAGCGGCTCCAGGTCCTCGGAGTCGGGCATCCCGCCGTCCTCGGGACGGTTCAGCGAGGCGCGGCCGGCCTTGGCCGAGGCGTAGACGATCGGGAAGTCGATCTGGTCCTCGGTGGCGTCCAGGTCCATGAAGAGCTCGTAGACCTCGTCCACGACCTCCTTGATGCGGGCGTCGGGGCGGTCGACCTTGTTGATGCAGAGGATGACCGGCATCTTCGCGGCGAACGCCTTGCGCAGCACGAACCGGGTCTGCGGCAGCGGGCCCTCGGAGGCGTCCACCAGGAGCACGACGCCGTCCACCATCGACAGGCCGCGCTCCACCTCGCCGCCGAAGTCGGCGTGGCCGGGGGTGTCGATGATGTTGAGGGTCATGTCGCCGTGCTTGACGGCGGTGTTCTTCGCGAGAATGGTGATGCCCTTCTCGCGCTCCAGGTCGTTGGAGTCCATGACGCGGTCATCGACGTCCTGGTTGGCCCGGAAGGCTCCGGACTGCCAGAGCATGGCATCCACGAGAGTGGTCTTGCCGTGGTCGACGTGCGCGATGATCGCGATGTTCCGCAGGTCGTCGCGGCTGTTCAAAGGCATGATGGAGTCTCACTCTGTGATCGTGGAGGCTGGCCGCGGACCGTGCGGCCTTACCATTTTAGTTGATGCGCGCAATCGCTCATGCGCTCTCCTGGTGAAGTGCCCCAATTCATCCACTGTCTACCTTTTTGTCGTCATGTGGTCGGCGGCCTCGGCGGGTGCCCCGGATCCGGGCACGCCATGATTTCGATCACTCTCTAAGCTCTGGCCATGTCTTTTGCGCCGTCGTTCCCCGTGATGCTCAGGACCGCCGACAACGTCCGGATCGATGCCGCGCACACTCCGTCACGCGGGGCCGCCGACCTGGGGATCGTGCTGGCCCACGGGTTCACCGGCTCGCTCAGGGAACGTCCCACGCGGCGGATCACCCACGTGCTCAGCGAGTTCGGCGGGGTCGTCTCGCTCGACTTCCGCGGGCACGGCCGGTCGGGCGGGGAGTCGACCGTGGGGGATCTGGAGATCCTCGACCTGGACGCGGCGGTCCGGCACGCGCGGGTGATCGGCTACAGCAGGATCGTGACCGTCGGCTTCTCGATGGGCGGGGCGGTGGTCCTGCGGCACGCGGGGGTCGCCGGAGCGGCGAGCCGGAGCCGAGCGGGCGAGGCGCGGGGCGAGCGCGACCGTGGGCAGGGTGCGGCGAGCCGGAGCCGAGCGGGCGAGGCGCGGGGCGAGCGCGACCGTGGGCTCGACCGCGAGCTCGCAGGAGTGGACGCGGTGGTCTCGGTGAGCGCGCCCGCCCGGTGGTACTACCGGGGCACCCGGCCGATGCGCCAGGTCCACTGGGCGATCGAGCGGCCGGTCGGGCGGCTGGCCGCACGGCTGGGGAAGCGGACGCGGATCGCCAGGGGCGCGTGGGACCCGGTGCCGCTGGCACCGTACGAGGCCGCCGCGGAGATCGCGCCGACGCCGCTGCTGGTGGTGCACGGCGACGCGGACACGTTCTTCCCGCTCGATCACGCCCACCAGATCCACGACGCGGCCCGGAGCCCGAAGGAGCTCTGGATCGAGCCCGGGTACGGCCACGCGGAGTCGGCGGCCACGCCGGAGCTGGTCCGCCGGATCGGGCGCTGGACCGGCATGGTTTAGTCCTGCACATGTGCGGCAACTGGTCGAGGCGGGGGTAATCGCGTATGCGAAGCATCTACGTGGCGGGCCTCGGCCCCGGTGACGGACGGCAGATCGTCGAGCTCGGCCTGATGGAGCTGCTGAGCCGCCGCGTCGACCGGACCGGGGTGTTCAGGCCGATCGCCCGGGGAAGGCGCGCCTCCGCGCTCATCGAGGACAGGTACCGGCCGGCTGCGGCGGCGATCGGGGTGACCGCGGAGGACGCCGCCGACATCTACGCGAGGCGGGGCGCGGAGGAGCTCATCGGCCGGCTGGTCTCCCGCTTCCACACGCTGGAGCGCGAGTGCGACGCGCTGCTGGTGCTGGGCAGCTCGTTCGCCACCGACGACCTTCCCCGCGAGCTGGCCTTCAACGCCCGCCTCGCCGCCGAGTTCGGCGCCCCGGTGATCGTGGTGGTGGGCGCGCACGCCGACGCCGCAGACGAGATCGCCAGGGAGATGCGCACCGGCTACCAGGTCTTCTCCGACCTGGGCTGCACGGTCCTGGCGGTGATCGCCAACCGGGTGCCGCCCGAGATGGTCGTCGAGCCGGATCTGCCGGTGCCCTGCTACGTCATCCCCGAGCACCCCGCGCTCTCGGCGCCGACCGTCGGGCAGGTGGCGGACGCCGTGCAGGCGAAGCAGATCCAGGGGGACGCCGAGGGGCTGCTCCGGGACGTGACCGGGTTCGTGTTCGGCGGTGCCACGCTGCCGGTGCTCCTGGAGCATCTGGTGGACGGCGCGCTGCTGCTCACCCCGGGTGACCGGTCCGACCTGCTGGTGGCGGCGGCCGCCGCGGAGGCGGCGGGCACGGTACGGCTCTCCGGGGTGATGCTCACGCTGGGCGAGACGCCCACGGAGGGGGTGCGGGCGCTCACCTCGCGGCTCTCACCCGGTCTGCCGGTCCTGTCGGCCGCCGACGGCAGCTTCGCCGTCGCCACCACGCTGGGCGGGCTGGAGGGGCGGCTCACCGCGGAGAATCCACGCAAGACCGAGACGGCGCTCGGCCACTTCGACGCGCACGTCGACACCGCCGATCTCGCCGACCGCATCGAGCTGGCCCGCTCCGAGCGGGTCACCCCGATGATGTTCGAGCACATGCTGCTGGAGCGGGCGCGCGCCGGCCGCAGGCACATCGTGCTGCCGGAGGGAGAGGAGGACCGGATCCTGAGGGCCGCCGACGTCCTGGTCCGGCGCGGCATCGTCGACCTCACCCTGCTGGGCCGCGAGGAGGTGGTCCGGCGGCGGGTCGCCGATCTGGGCCTGGACCTGGCGGGGGTGGCCGTGGTCGATCCGCTCACCTCGCCGCTGCGCGACACCTTCGCCCAGGAGTACGCCCGGCTCCGGGCGCACAAGGGCATCACCATGGAACGGGCCGGGGACGTGCTCACCGACGTCAACTTCTTCGGCACGATGATGCTGCACACGGGCCGGGTGGACGGCATGGTCTCCGGTGCCGCGCACACCACGGCCGCCACGATCCTGCCCGCCTTCCAGATCATCAGGACGGTCCCGGGCACCTCGATCGTCTCGTCGGTGTTCTTCATGTGCCTGGCCGATCGCGTGCTCGTCTACGGGGACTGCGCGATCAATCCCGACCCGGACGCGGGGCAGCTCGCCGACATCGCCATCTCCTCGGCCCGGACGGCCGAGCACTTCGGCGTCGAGCCGAGGATCGCGATGCTCTCCTACTCGACCGGGCGCTCGGGCCACGGAGCCGATGTGGACAAGGTCCGCGAGGCCACCGCCATGGTCGCCGAGCGGGCGCCGGAACTGCTGGTCGAGGGGCCCATCCAGTACGACGCGGCGGTGGACCCGAGGGTCGCGGCGGCCAAGCTGCCCGGCTCGCAGGTCGCCGGCCGGGCGACCGTGCTGATCTTCCCGGACCTGAACACCGGCAACAACACCTACAAGGCCGTGCAGCGCTCGGCCGGGGCGGTCGCGGTCGGCCCGGTCCTGCAGGGCCTGCGCAAACCGGTCAACGACCTGTCGCGGGGCGCGCTGGTCACCGACATCGTCAGCACCGTCGCCATCACCGCGATCCAGGCGCAGGAGGCCGTGCGATGACCCGCGTCCTGGTTCTCAACTCCGGGTCCTCCTCGGTGAAGTACCGGCTCCTGTCCGTCGGGCCCGGGGAGGCGGTGCGCCTGGCCTCGGGGACGATCGAGCGGATCGGTGAGGAGGGCTCACCCGTGGCCGACCACGCCGCGGCGCTGGAGTCCGCGGCGGAGGAGCTGTCCGCCGCGGGGTTCGGGATCGACTCGCCGGAGCTGACCGCGATCGGGCACCGGGTGGTGCACGGCGGCACGGCCTTCACCGAGCCCACGCCGATCACCGACGAGGTGGTCGCGGGGATCAGGGACCTCATCCCGCTCGCGCCCCTGCACAACCCGGCCAATCTGGCCGGCATCGAGGTGGCACGGCGGCTGCGCCCCGACCTGCCGCAGGTGGCGGTCTTCGACACCGCCTTCCACGCCACGATCCCCGCGGAGGCCTCGACCTACGCGATCGACCGGGAGACGGCCGGGCGGTTCGGCATCCGCCGTTACGGCTTCCACGGCACGTCGCACGCCTACGTCTCGCGGGAGGCGGCGGCGCTGGCGGACCGGCCGGAGGCCAACGTGATCGTGCTGCACCTGGGCAACGGCGCCAGCGCCTCGGCGGTGGCGGCCGGTCGGTGCGTGGACACCTCGATGGGCATGACTCCGCTGGAGGGCCTGGTGATGGGCACCCGGAGCGGCGACGTCGACCCGGGCGCCGTCCTCCACCTGCGGCGGGCCGCGGGCATGTCCCTCGCCGAGATCGACACGCTGCTCAACCGGCGCAGCGGCATGCTCGGCCTCTGCGGCGACAACGACATGCGGGAGGTGGAGCGGCGGGTGGCGGCCGGGGATCCGGACGCCGAGCTGGCCCTGTCGGTCTACTGCCATCGGCTGCGCAAGTACGTCGGGGCCTACTACGCCGTGCTCGGCACGGTGGACGTGATCGCGTTCACCGGTGGGGTGGGGGAGAACTCCTCCCTGGTCAGGTCACGGGCGCTGGCGGGGTTGGAGCCGCTCGGGATCGCCCTGGACCCGGCGCGCAACTCCGGTGGCAAGGGGTTGATCTCGGTGGAGGACTCGCGGGTGAAGGTCGCGGTGGTGCCCACGGACGAGGAACTGGAGATCGCCCGGCAAACTTTGGCGGTGATTCCGCGAACCGATCGCGGATGAATGCCGTCTACCTAAAGCGGATGGATGAAATCCGTCAGGAGAAGTCCACGGGACACGAACCATCATCACCCGGTGGTCGTGGGACATACTTCATGCAGTCAGGCGGTTGCCCAGCGTCGCGGGGGCGTGCTGGGCCGTCCATCTCGGCAGGACGCGCCGTACGGCTCCCCCGCGGGCCGTACGGCACGTCCCGGCAGATCTCTCAGCCGAGCCGGGCGATGGACTTGTACTCCAGGTAGGAGGCCAGGCCTTCGGGGCCGAGCTCGCGGCCGAGGCCGCTGCTCTTGAAGCCGCCGAACGGGGAGCTGTTCTCGATCATGAAGAGGTTGACGCCGTAGGTGCCGGCGCGCACCTGGCGGGCCACGTCCATGCCGCGCTCGACATCGGCGGTCCACACCGTGCCGGCCAGGCCGTAGTCGCTGTCGTTGGCGATGCGGACCGCGTCGGCCTCGTCCTCGTAGGGGATGACGGCCAGGACCGGGCCGAAGATCTCCTCGCGGGCGATGCGCATCTCGTTGGTGGCGCCGGCGAAGACCGTGGGGGCTACGTACCAGCCCCGGTCGTGGGGGCGGTCCAGGCCGCCGACGACGGGCTTGGCGCCCTCCTCGATGCCGATCTTGATGTAGCCCTCGACCCGCTCCTGCTGGCGCCTGGCGACCAGCGGGCCGATGCCGGTGGCGGGGTCGGCGGGGTCGCCGACCGGCATGCTCCGGACCATCGCCGCGACCGCGTCCACGACCTCGTCGTAGCGGCTGCGGGAGGCCAGGATGCGCGTCTGGGCGACGCAGGCCTGGCCGTTGTTCATCAGCGAGGCGATCGAGAGGAAGCCCATCGCGGAGGACAGGTCGCAGTCGTCCAGGATGATGGCGGCGGACTTGCCGCCGAGCTCCAGCGTGCAGCGCTTGAGCTGCTCGCCGCAGATGCTCCCGATACGCCGGCCGGCCGCGGTGGAGCCGGTGAAGGCGACCTTGTCCACGCCGGGGTGGGAGACCAGGTGCTCGCCGGCCTCGCGCCCGGCGGCGACGATGTTGACGACGCCGTCGGGGATCCCGGCCTCCTTGACCATCTCGGCCAGGAGGTAGGCGTCCAGCGGGGTCTCCGGCGCGGGCTTGACCACGACCGTGCAGCCCGCGACGAGCGCGGGGGCCAGCTTGATCATGATGACGAACTGCGGGACGTTCCACGGGACGACCGCGGCGACCACGCCGACCGGCTCGCGCCGTACGACCACCGGGCCGAACGTGCCGGGCCGCTCCTCCTCCACCGGGAAGGTCGTGCCGAGCTCGGCGTAGTACTGCAGCATGCCGAGCGGCTGGGAGGCCTGGGCCATCTGGGAGAAGGTGATGGGCGAGCCCATCTCCTCGGTGATGATCTCGGCCATCTCGCTCTGCCTGGCCGCGTAGATCTCGGCGAGCCTGCCCACGACGGCGGCGCGCTCGGCCATCGTCATCCGGGGCCACGGTCCGTGGTCGAACGCCTGGCGGGCCGCGGCCACCGCCCGGTCCATGTCGGCGGGGGTGCCGTCCGGGACCCGGCCGACGACCTCCTCGGTGTGGGGGGAGATGACGTCGATGGTCCCGGTGCCCTCGGGAGCCACCCAGTCGCCCCCGATGAACAGCGTGTCGTGCTGGCGCATGATGTCCTTGCCTCCTGGTGGGCGGGCCGGAGTCGTGGGATCGCTATTTGAACGAGTGCTTGCTTGGATAGTGTCATTCGCGGAGGGGGGCTCCACAAGACCCGCCGCTGATGAGACCGAATCATGTTCTGCCTGCGATGACAAGGGAGCACGGCGTCCGCCCTCGCGCGCTCCCCGCCGGTCGGCCCCGTTCGGAGCCGTACTCTCGTTCCGGCCCCCCGGCGGCATCCGGCGGGAGCTATTCTTCACACAGGTGCGAGTCCGCGGTCGGTCATCGGTGCGGCGGTCTCGTCGGCCATATTTGTTCAAATCGCCGCAAACTGGTAGGTAGTTCGTCAATGGTGCACGAGTTCTGTCGTTCCGGTGGCGAGCCTGAAGATCGTCTTCTATAGTTTCGCTCCGTCCATGAGGGGGCTCTGGAGGTGAGCGAGGCGTGAGACCGAGCCACCCGGCGATGCTGGGCGTCCTGCTCACCGCGCTGCTCCTGACCCCGGCGATGGCGGGGGCGAGCGCCGGTCAGAGCGCCCGGCTCGACCCCGAGACCAAGCTGCGCCAGCTGACCCGTGAGGCGAGCAAGCTCAACAAGGACTACCGGGGACAGGTGCAGAGCCTGGAGGACGCCCGGGTCAAGGCCAAGAAGGCCACCGACACGGCCAAGAGGCTCAAGTCGGCCCTGGCCACGGCCGAGAGCGACGTCGTCCGCTTCGCGCAGAGCAGCTACATGGGCGGTGAGCTGGACGGCGGCAGCATGCTCGCCTTCCAGGGCGACGCCTCCATCGCCCTCAGCCAGGCCGCCATGGTCTCGCACCTCGCCAGCGAGCGCGCCACCCAGCTCGTCCGGATCAAGGAGCTGATCAAGGAGGCGGCCAAGGCCGAGAAGGCCGCCGAGGCCGAGATCGTCGAGCTGCGCAAGGACATCGAGAAGCTCAAGAAGGACCGCGTCAAGATCGAGACGCTCCTGGCCAAGTACGGTTTCCAGACACCCTCCGGCAGCGGCGGCCTGACCCCCCGCACGATCACGATGCGCAACCTGGTGCTGCAGACCTTCCCGATGCCGTACGGCTACGGCTGCCTGCGCCCCGGCGACCCCGGAGACCACGGCAGCGGCCGGGCCTGCGACTTCATGATGAGCACCGGCGGCCGCGTCCCCACCGCCGACGCCAAGGCCCGCGGCGACCGCCTGGCCCAGTGGGCCATCTCCAACGGCCGGCGCCTCGGCGTCATGTACGTCATCTGGCAGCAGCGGTACTACGACGTCCGCACCGGCGCCGGCTGGCGGATGATGGCCAACCGCGGCGGCAACACCGCCAACCACATCGACCACGTCCACATCTCGATGTTCTGAAACCCCCAATCCCCCACCCGGCCAAGACCTGGCCGAACCTTCCCCCGTCCAGCGGGCTCCCGGCCCCGGGGCGGCGGCGGGCGTGTGTGGCGGTGCGACAGCGATCATGCTGTACTGCGTGCAGGTGGACGACATGCACATTCCCGCCCGTGTCGCTACGCGGAGGAACGGAGCCCCCATGGCCGATCAGATGGCCGATCAGAACCTGACCGAGGAGCTGTACGAGGCGGAGCGGCGGCTGCAGGCGGCGCAGCTCGCCGGAGACGTCGAGGAGCTGGACCGGCTGCTCGACGAGAGGCTCGTCTTCACCGGGCCGCCGGACGGCCGGCTCCACACGGAGGCCAAGCAGCTCGACCTGCACAACCACCGGTCGCGGACGCAGGTCATGACGAAGGTCGTCCAGGAGGACCTCACCGTGCTCGTCGAGGGAACCACCGGGGTCACCTGCTTCCTCGGCACACTGGAGGGCACGTTCGCGGGCGAGCCGTTCGCCGGCCGGTTGCGCTACACCCGCACCTGGACCCACAGCCCCGAGTACGGCTGGCGCATCCTGGCCGCCCACGCCGGCCCGGCGTGACGGCCGTGGCCTCCGAAGAGCCGTCCGCGGACGGCGGCGAGGTCCGGAGGGATCTCAACGCCGGGAGATGCGTTCCCTGAACCAGTGGTAGGAGGCCTTGGGAGTGCGCCTGCGGGTGGCGAAGTCGACGTGGACCAGGCCGAAGCGCTGGTGGTAGCCCTCGGCCCACTCGAAGTTGTCCAGCAGGGACCAGACGTAGTAGCCGCGGACGTCCACGCCCTCGGCCACGGCCTGCTCCACGGCCCTGATGTGCCCGTCGAGGTAGGCGATCCTGGCCTGGTCGTCGACGGTCCCGTCCGGACCGACCTCGTCGGGCTGGGAGCAGCCGTTCTCGGTGACGTAGACCGGGGGCAGGGCGTCGCCGTACCGCGCCGCCAGGCCGGTCAGCAGCTCGCGCAGGCCGTCGGGGACGACGGGCCAGCCGAAGGCGGTGACCGGGTAGCCGGTGATCCCGGCATCGGTGAACGGCAGGCCGTCGCCGCTGGGGGCGGCGATCCGGGTGGGGTTGTAGTAGTTGATCCCGATGCCGTCGAGCGGGGCGGAGATCAGGTCGAGGTCGCCGTCGCGGACGCAGCCGAGGGCGGCGCCGTACGGCGTCAGGTCCGGATAGCGGCCGAGCAGGACCGGGTCGTTGAACAGGCGGTTGTGCAGGACGTCGTAGGCGTCGGCGGCGGCCAGGTCGGCCGGGTCGTCGGAGGCGGGCCAGACCGGGGTGCAGTTGTTGGTGATCAGCACCTGCCCCGCTCCGCGCGCCCGGAGCTCCCGTACGGCCAGGCCGTGCCCGAGGAGCTGGTGGTGGGCGGCCGGGAGCGCGCCGGTGAGCAGGACCTGGCCGGGGGCGTGCGTGCCCATGGCGTAGCCGAAGGCCATGTGCACGAAGGGCTCGTTCAGAGTGATCCACATCGGGACGCGGTCGGCGAGCCGCTCGGCCACCAGGGCGGCGTAGTCGGCGAAGCGGTAGGCCGTGTCGCGGGCCATCCAGCCGCCCTCGTCCTGGAGGGCCTGCGGCAGGTCCCAGTGGAAGAGCGTCGCGGCGGGGACGATGCCCCGCTCGCACAGCCCGTCCACCAGCCGGTCGTAGAAGTCCAGACCGGCCTGGTTGGCGGGCCCCCTGCCGCCGGGCTGGATCCTCGGCCAGGCGATGGAGAAGCGGTAGGAGCCCACGCCCAGCTCCGCCATGAGCGCGACGTCCTCGGGCCAGCGGTGGTAGTGGTCGCAGGCGACGTCACCGGTGTGGCCGTCGCGGACGCGGCCGGGCTCGTGCGCGAAGGTGTCCCAGATGGAGGGGCCGCGGCCGTCCTCGGCCACCGCTCCCTCGATCTGGTAGGAGGCGGTAGCCGTACCCCAGAGGAACATCCTGACCTCCCGATGGTATGAGTGCCGCTCATGTTAGTCGCTCGGCGGTTCGCGTAGGGGATGATGAAAAGATGACGAATGCCTCCGGGGGAACGCTGCGGCGCCGTCCTGCCCAGCGACGCAGCGTGGAACGGGTCGAGCGCATGCTGGACGAGTGCGCGAAGCTGCTGGACGAGCTCGGCTACGAGGCGCTGACCACGAAGGAGGTCGCGCGCCGCGCGGAGGTCCCGATCGGGACCTTCTACCAGTTCTTCCCCGACAAGCACGGCCTGGTGCGCGCGCTGGCCCTGCGCAACCTGGAGGCCTTCCTCGACCGGATCACCGTCCGGCTCTCGGACGTCGGGCTGTCCGACTGGACCGACCTGGCGGATCTGGCGATCGACGAGTTCGTCGCGATGAAGCGCTCCACCCCCGGTTTCGGCGTCGTCGACTTCGGTGAGGTGCTCTCCGCCCCGGGCGGCCCGGCGCTCAGGGGCACCGAACGGATGCTCGACGCCGCGCTGGAGAACAACATCGTCGTGGCCGACCGGCTCCGCGCGGTCATCGTGGAACTGCTCGGCGCCCCGGCGGCGCCCGGCCTCGACCGCGCGCTGATCGTCGCGGTCGAGGCCGCCGACGCGGTCCTCAAACTCGCCTTCCGGACCCTGCCGGAAGGCGACCCCGACCTGATCGCCGAGTGCAAGCGCCTGGTCCGGCGCTACCTCTCCGACCACATCACGTAGGGGGCCGGGGTCCGGCAGGGGCTCAGCGGGCGGCGTCCAGGCGCTCCCGGAGCTCGTCGTCGAGCTTGAGGCCGACGGCGCCGAGCGCCTCCTCCAGCTGGGCGAGGGTGCTCACCCCGACGATCGGGACGACCGCCGGGGAACCGCCGATCAGCCAGGCGAGCACCACCTGGTTGGGAGTGGCGCCCAGCTCGGCCGCGACCTCCCGCAGCACGGCGAGGCGGCGGGTGGTGCCGGGGTGGTCGTAGGCCTCCTCGAAGGGGCGGTCCCGGCGGGTGTAGCCGCCGTTCATCAGGGTGCTGTAGGCCCAGAGCGAGACTCCCGGCTCCTGCCGCAGGTAGTCGAGGGTGTCGTCGTTGACCAGCGTGTGCGCGGCGGACTCCAGCGGGACGTCCGGGCGTGGCCGTACGTAGGAGTGGCGGAGCTGGAGGTGGGTGTAGGGGGTCCAGCCGTTGGCGCGGGAGATGTTCCGGGCCCGTTCGAGCCGCCACGCGGGGAGGTTGCTGGCGCCGATCGCGCGCACCGTGCCCTTCTCGGCCAGCTCGCCGAACGCGCCGAGGGTCTCCTCCAGCGGGACCGACCGGTCCTCGATGTGCGACCAGTAGACGTCGATGCGATCGGTGCCCAGTCGCCGCAGGCTGCCCTCCACCGCCGTCCTGACCGCCTTCGCGGACAACCCTTCGGCGGAGCCGAGGGTGCGGTCGCCGGGGACGGTCGGGCGGGCGCCGCACTTGGTGCCCAGCACGATCCGGTCCCGGACGCCCCGGGAGGCCAGCCAGCGGCCGATGGCCAGCTCGCTCTCGTCGCCGGTCGCCCCGTCCTGCCAGAAGGGGTAGTTGTTCGAGGTGTCCAGCATCGCGCCGCCGGCCTCGATGAACCGGTCCAGGATCGCGAAGGTCGTCGCCTCGTCGACGGCGGTGCCGAACGGGATGGTGCCCAGGGCGAGGGGAAGGTGTGTCATGCGGCACAGCCTGCGAGCTGGAGTCCACTCCATGTCAAACACCCCCGGAACGGTGTTCCCGGCTTGACCTGGAGCCGACTCCAGGTGCGATGCTGCTGGGCATGAGTGTGTACACGCCGGGACAGGTGGCCGAGGAGACCGGGTTCAGCCTCGACACTCTGCGCTACTACGAGCGCATCGGGCTACTGGAGCCGATCGGGCGCAACGCCGCGGGGCAGCGCCGCTTCACCCAGGACGACATCGGGTGGCTCGGCATGATCAGGTGCCTGCGGGACACCGGGATGCCGATCGCCGAGATGCTCCGCTTCGCCGAGCTGGTCCGGGCGGGCGAGCACACGATCGCCGACCGGATCGCGCTCCTGGAGTCCCATGACCGCAGGGTGGAGGCGCAGGTGGCGAACCTGAGGGAGAAGCAGGCCGCGATCCGCAACAAGATCGGCTACTACCGCGCGGTCACCGGCTGACCGCAGGCCGTCGGGCGGAGACCTCGGGGAGGTGTCCGTTTTGCTCGGAGGCGGGAGTCCCTTTCCCGGCCGGCTGTTAGACCGGATAGCCGGATCTCAGGGAGGGGGCACATGGCCGCTCCGCGCGCGCGCCGGATCAACGTCCCGCTGCGGCACGTCTCCGCGGTGTGCGGGATGCTGCTGCTCGCGCTCCTCGGCAACGTGACCTACATCCAGGCGTTCGACGCCGGACGGCTGAAGGAGAACCCGCGCAACCAGCGGCCGCTGCTCGCCCGGTTCGACCGGCCAAGGGGCGAGATCCTGCTGCGCGACGGCACCGTCCTGGCGACCGCCACGGCGGCCGGCCGGGAGGGCGGTGACAGGTTCAGGCACCGGCGGGTCTACCCGCAGGGGCCGCTCTACGCGCCGGTCACCGGCCACCTGTCACGCTACGGCGCCACCGGCCTGGAGCGGGCCGAGGACACCGTGCTCGCCGGGACCGACCCGCGGGTCAGGGTGCGCTCGATCGTGGGCGGCACCGCGGCGGCGGCCTCGGTGGAGCTCACCGTCGAGGCGCGGGCGCAGCGCGCCGCCTACGAGGGGCTGCGCGCGACCGGGCGGCCCGGCGCGGCCGTCGCGATCGACCCGGGCACCGGTGCGATCCTGGCGATGGCGTCCTTCCCCTCCTACGACCCGAACCTGTACACGACGTTCGACGTCGAGGCCCTCGACCGGGCCGACGCGCGCCTGCAGGCCGACCCCGCCATGCCGCTGCTCAACCGGGCGATCCAGCAGAACTATCCGCCCGGCTCCGTCTTCAAGGTCGTCACAGGAGCCGCCGCACTCGCCTCCGGCGACTACGAACCCGCGCAGCGCGTCAGCGCGCCCGCCGCGTTCCTGCTCCCCGGCACCTCGGTCCACCTGCGCAACGTCCGCGGATCCTCCTGCGGCGACGGCGATCCGCCGCTGGCCTACGCGTTCAAGGCGTCCTGCAACACCCCGTTCGCGAAGATCGGGGTCGCGCTCGGCCAGGACACGCTGCGCGAGCAGGCCGAGGCGTTCGGGTTCAACGACGGCGACCTCGCCGTGCCGATGCCCGTCGCCGAGAGCGTCTACCCGTCGGGCATGGATCCGGCGCAGACCGCGATGTCGGCGCTCGGCCAGTTCGACGACCGCGCTACCCCGCTCATGCTCGCGATGATCTCGGCCGCGGTCGCCAACGGCGGCTCGCTCATGCGCCCCCACCTGGTGCGGCAGGTCCGCCTCGACGACGGCACGGTGATCCACGAGACCGAGCCCGAGGAGTATCGCCACGCGCTCCGGCCCGGTGACGCCCTGCGGCTCGCCGTCATGATGGCCGAGGTCACCCGGCCGGGCGGCACCGGTACGGCGGCCGCCATCCCCGGAGTCGAGGTGGCGGCCAAGACCGGCACCGCGGAGAACGCCGCAGGGCGGAGGGACCACGCCGTCTTCACCGGCTTCGCCCCGGCGGGGTCTCCCCGGGTGGCCGTGGGGGTCGTCGTGGAGGGCGGCGGGTTCGGCGGCCGGGTCGCGGCACCCGTCGCGAAGGCGATCATGCGGGCCGTACTGCGCTAGGCGTGCGCGGGCTGCGCTGCTGCGGCAGGACGGCGGAGCACCGGTCAGGCCGAGTAGGCGCGGGCCTGGAGGCCGTAGAGCTCGGCGTAGAGACCGCCCAGGTCCATGAGCCGGGCGTGGGTGCCGTGCTCGGTGACCTTGCCGCGGTCCAGGACGTAGATCCGGTCGGCGTAGCGCACACTGGCCAGCCGGTGGGTGATCAGCAGGACGGTCCGGCCGTCGGCGTGCCGCCGGATGCGCTCGAACAGGGCGTGCTCGGCCCGGGCGTCGAGAGCCGCGGTGGGCTCGTCGCAGATCAGCAGGAGTGCGTCCCGGTGGAAGCCGCGGGCGACCGCGATCCGCTGCCACTGGCCGCCGGAGAGCTCCTGGCCGTCCTTGAAGCGCCGGTCGAGAAGGGTGTTGTAGCCGTAGGGCAGACCGGCGACGACCTGGTCGGCCCCGGCGACCTCGGCCGCCGCGACCAGCGCGGCCTCTCCCTTGTCGGTGCCCATGTCGATGTTGTGCCTGGCGGTCAGCGGCCAGCGCGTGTGGTCCTGCGCGATGACCGCGATGTGCTCCCGGAGCCGGTCGGGGTCAACTCCGGCAAGGTCGGTGCCGTCCCAGCGCACATGCCCGCCGTCCGGCGCGTAGAGGCCGGAAAGGATCTTGGCCAGGGTGGTCTTGCCGGAGCCGTTCTCGCCGACGAGCGCGACGACCTCGCCGCGGTCGATGTGGATCGAGACGCCCCGCAGGGCGGGGGTGTCGGATCCGGGATAGGTGAACGTGACGTCGTCGACGGCGATCCGCTCGAACGACGAGGGGGCGGGGGCGGTGCGCCCGGCGCTCATCCGGGTCTCCGCGTCCGCGCAGAAGTCGAGGAAGTCGGTGAAGTAGAGCCCCTCCTCGTAGAGGCGGTTGGTGGCGTACATCAGGTTCTCCAGCGAGCTCTTGCCCGACCGGATGGCCAGCACGGCGGCGCCCGCCACGGCCAGCGGCACCGCGCCGGCGGCCAGCAGGAGGCCGAGGGCGACGTAGACCACGGCCGTGCCCACGCCGCCGAGCGCCTCCCCGACGAGCCGCGCCACCGTCTGCCGTCGCGCCAGGCTCAGCATGATGGACTGCTCGGCGCGGGAGACCGCGTCGTACATCCGCATCAGGAAGCCGCGCATGGTGAACGAGCGCACCTCCGCGGCGGGCTCGCGGTTGGCCAGCAGCTCGCCGATGATCCACTTACGGCGGTGTGCGGGGATCAGCGCGTACATCGTCGTGTAGCGCATGCGCGCCGACCGCACGGCCGCCCAGGCGTCGGGCAGCACCGCCAGCGCCAGCAGGGGGAGGAGCACCGGGTGCAGGACGCCGAGCACGCCTGCGGCCGCCGCGATGCCGATGGCCGCGGTGAGCAGGTCGACGGCGGTGCTCACCACCGTGTCGGCCATGGACACGCCCCGCGACCTGGCGCGCTGCAGCGCGTCGTGGAATTCGGGGTCGTCGAAGGCGGCCAGCTCGACCCGGCCGGTCAGCCCGTACAGGCGCTCCTCGGCGATCCGGCTGACCTGCGGGTCCAGCCGGGACTGCGCCCAGCCGGCGCCCGCCTGCACCAGCGTGCGCAGGGTGGCGGCGACGCCGACCAGGATCAGGGCGGGCAGGGCGGCCCTGACCCGCTCCGGGGTCGGGCCGGCCTCGAACAGGGCCGACAGGACCCCGGTCGTGGCGAGCAGCCCGAAGGCGGTGAAGACGCCGCCGAACACGCTCAGGACGATCGTGGTGACGGTGTCGCGAGGGCTGGCCAGCCAGGCCAGCCGTGCGGCGTGGGCGACGAGCGCGGGGAGCCGGCGGGCGATGGTCAGGAAGCCGATGCCGACCAGTTTCTCCGCGTGGGCGTGCCAGTCGGAGAAGGTGAGCTCGCCGAGCTCGGGGGCGGGCTCGGAGGGGACGGGTCCGGGGGAGGGGGAATCGTCCGCCGTACGGGGAGCCGGTGAGCGCGGTTCCGAGGGAGTGTCCGCCATAGCAGCAGTGTGATCGGTGCCACCGACAGTTCGCCAGCGGATAACCGGCGGGGCGGCCCGTGTCCGCGGCGGCGTGGCGCAGACGTTATCCGCACGGCCTTGACGGCGATTGGGGTGAAGTGGGTTGATTGCCCTACTGACAACGTTGTCACCTTTCTCGGGGGACCGGCGGCGCACAGCGCCGCACCAGATGACCCAGGAGGGACGGGAAGTTATGCGACGACGGTGGATGGCGGCCGTCGCGGTCACCGTGGCGGGCCTGCTCACCCTGACCGCGTGCGGCGACGGCGGAGACGCCGCGCAGAGCCCGCAGGCCGACGCGAAGAAGAAGGTCGAGGTCTTCTCCTGGTGGACCGGACCGGGCGAGGCCGACGGCCTGAAGGCCATGAAGGAGATCTTCGAGAAGCAGAACACCGGGCTGACGTTCTTCGACGCGGCCGTGGCCGGTGGCTCCGGAGACAAGGCGCGGGCCCTGCTCGCCACGAAACTGCAGGCCGACACCCCGCCGGACACCTTCCAGGGCCACGCGGGCGCCGAACTGCAGGGGTACATCAAGGCCGGCGACCTGGAGCCGGTCAACTTCCTCTACGACGAGCTGAAGCTCAGGGAGGTCTTCCCGCAGCAGCTCGTCGACCAGATCAGCGTGAACGGCCAGATCTACTCGGTGCCGGTGAACATCCACCGCTCCAACGTGATGTGGTTCAGCCCCGCGGTGCTGAAGGAGGCCGGCGTCACCGAGGTGCCCGCGACGATCGAGGACTTCGTCGCGGCGCTGGAGAAGGTCAAGAAGACGGGCAAGGTCCCGCTCTCGATCGGCTCGGAGTGGACGGTCGTGCACCTGCTGGAGAGCGTGCTGCTCGGCTCGCTCGGCACCGAGGCCTACAACAACCTGTGGACGGCGGGCTCCGACTGGTCGGGCCCGGCGATGACCAAGGCCCTGAACGACTTCAAGACGATCATGTCCTACGCGGGTGATCCCCAGGACGACTGGCAGCCCGCGGCCAAGCAGGTGGCCGACGGCCAGGCCGCCTTCACCATCATGGGCGACTGGGCCTACGGCTACTTCCACAATCCGCCCGACGGCGGGCTGGGCAAGACGTCCAAGACGGACTTCGACTGGGCGCCCTCGCCCGGCACCGGCGGCACCTTCATGTGGCTGTCGGACAGCTTCACCCTGCCCAAGGGCGCGCCCAACAAGGACGGGGCCGTGGCCTGGCTGAAGGTGGCCGCGAGCAAGGAGGGCCAGGACGCCTTCAACCCCAAGAAGGGCTCGATCCCGGCCCGCAAGGACGCCGACACCTCCCTCTACACCGACTACCTGGCCGACGCGCTGAAGGACTGGGGGAGCAACAAGCTCGCCGGCTCCATCCAGCACGGCGTGACGGTCAACGACGCCTGGCGGACCGCGATCAACGAGGCGGTCGGCCTGTTCCAGCAGTCCCAGGACGTGGCGGCGCTGCAGAGCGCGCTGGCCGAGGCGGCGAAGAACTCCGGCCAGTGACCGGCGCCGGGTGAGGCGGTGCGGTGATCTCGGTACGGCCCGCGTCCGGCGGGGCGCGGGCCGTACGCCAGGGAAAGGGATGTCAGTGACGCGGGTGCGCAGGTGGCTGCCGGGGTTGTTGCTGGTGGCGCCGTCGATCGTGGCCATCGCCGTCTTCGTGTACGGCATGCTCGGCTGGAACTTCCGGCTGGCGATGACCGACAAGCACGACGAGATCTCCGAGGGGGGCTTCGTCGGGCTGGAGAACTTCATAGGGATCTGGGACCAGCAGCGCTGGCATCTCTCGGTGAACCACGCGATCGTCTTCACGGCGGTGTTCGTGGGCGGGGCGCTGGTGCTGGGCTGGCTGCTGGCGTTCCTGATGGAGAAGGGCATCCGGGGTGAGGGGACCTTCCGGGCGATCTACCTGTTCCCGATGGCGATCTCGTTCGTGGCGACCGGGGTCGTCTGGCGCTGGCTGATGAACTCCGGCACCGGGGAGCGGGCGGTCGGGCTGAACCGGCTCCTCGACGGCCTCGGGCTGGAGTCCCTGCAGTGGCAGTGGTTCCGTGACCCGGACTGGGGGATGGCGGCCATGGCCGTCCCGGCGATCTGGCAGATGTCCGGCTACGTCATGGCGTTGTTCCTGGCGGGCTTCCGGGGCGTCCCCGAGGACCTGCGGGAGGCCGCCCGGGTGGACGGCTGCACCGAGTGGAAGGTCTACCGGCACATCGTGCTGCCGATGCTCCGCCCGGTCACCCTGTCCGCGCTCATCATCCTCGGCCACATCTCGCTGAAGGCCTTCGACCTGATCGTCGCGGTCTCCGGCAAGCAGATCATCACCGACGTGCCGGCGGTGTTCATGTGGGTCGCGGTCTTCGACTCCCACGACCCGGCCAAGGGCGCCACCATCGCGGCCTACATCGTGATCGCGGTGAGCATCTTCGTCATCCCCTATCTGATCTGGTCGTTGCGCAAGGAGAGGCGCTGATGGCGGCGGAGGTCGTACAGGCCCCGGGGAGCCGGGACGCCGGAGACAGGGGCGCGCAGGCCGTACGGCGGGCGCGGTGGACGCGCGGCGTCCGGCTGGCCGTGCTGGCCGCCTTCGTCCTGGTCTTCCTGATCCCGGTCTACGTGCTGCTCGTCACCAGCTTCAAGCCGCTGACCGAGGCCGACCCCTCACGGGCCTGGGCGCTGCCGGAGGTCTGGACGTTCGAGCCGTGGCGGGTGGCCTGGGAGAAGCTCGCTCCGGGAATCTGGAACAGCGTGCTGCTGGCCGTACCCGGTGCGCTGATCTCGGCGGCCCTCGGCTCGATGAACGGCTACGTGCTCTCCAAGTGGCGCTTCCCCGGCGCGGACCTGGTGTTCACGCTGTTCCTGTTCGGGATGTTCATCCCCTACCAGGGTGTCATGATCCCGCTCGTCCAGCTCCTGGTGAGCCTGAACGAGCTGACCGGGCTGAACGGGGTCTTCTACGGCGGCATCCCCGGCCTGGTGCTCGCGCACGTGGTCTACGGCATCCCGATCTGCACGCTGATCTTCCGCAACTACTACGTCACCGTCCCGGACGAGATCATCGAGGCCGCCCGGGTGGACGGCGCGGGCATGCTGCGCACCTACCGCTCGGTGGTGCTGCCGGTCTCCGGGCCCGCGTTCGCGGTCGTGATCATCTGGCAGTTCACCGCGCTGTGGAACGACTTCCTGTTCGCCGTCTTCCTCACCGGCCCGCAGAGCTGGCCCACCACGGTCATGCTCAACAACATCGCCGGGGCCCAGACCGTCCCCTACAGCCAGCAGATGGCCGCCGCCCTGCTCGCCTCCATCCCCACGATGGTCGTCTACGTCGTGCTCGGCCGGTTCTTCATGCGCGGCCTGATGGCCGGCGCGCTGAAGGGCTGAACGGGCCGAGCCGGGCCGTCGGCGGGCGGCCGCGTTTCCGGGCGTCTCGGTACGGGGTCTCGCACGATGGCCGGCGCCGAGATTGTCGGACCGGTCCGCTACGTTGCCGGCATGGCGGAATTCATACTTGTTGCGGGGGCGTGGCTCGGATCATGGGCGTGGGACGAGGTGGTGCCGGACCTGCGGGCGGCCGGCCACGGCGCCCACCCGCTGACGCTGTCGGGCCTCGCCGAGAAGCGGGGCGTGCCGGCCGGGCTGCGGACCCACGTCCAGGACATCGTCGGAGAGGTCGAACGCCTCGATCTGCACGACGTCATCCTGGTGGGGCACAGCTACTCGGGGATCCCGGTCGGCCAGGCCGCCGAGCGGATCGGTGACCGGCTGGCCCGGGTGGTCTTCGTCGACTCCAACATTCCGGCCGACGGCGAGTCGTTCGTTTCGGCCTGGCCGGACGGCCGCGCGATGGTGGAGGCCTCGATCGCCGAGAACGGCGGCTTCTGGGCGCCGCTGACCGCGGCCGACTACGAGGGCCAGGGCCTCACCGGAGAGCAGATCGCACGGATCGTGGGCGGTTCGACGCCGCACCCGGGCGCCACGCTGACCGAACCGGCCGTGCTGGAACGGCCGCTCGGCGAGCTTCCGGCGACATACGTCAAATGCCTGCTCGACGGCGACCGGCCGAGCGACGACGTGGCCGAGCTGCTGACCGGCGAGCGCTGGCGGCTGGTCGAGATGGACACCGGCCACTGGCCGATGTTCTCCCGGCCGCGCGAGCTGGCGCGGATCCTGCTCGACGCGGCCGCGGCGTAGGCCGCCGGGCCGGGCGGGCCGCGCGTCGCCGGATCCGGTGCATCCCCGGGCGAGGGGGACGGCGGCCCTACGGCGGAAGCTCCCCCGAGCCCCGGGGGATGAGCCGGGTGGGGAGTTCGATCCGCTCGACGGGACCCGAGGCGCCGGACAGGCGGCGGAAGAGCAGCTCGGCGGCGGTGCGGCCGAGACCGGCCGGGTCCTGGGCCACCACCGTGACGGCGGGTGAGAGCACGTCGGCGAGCTCGAAGTCGTCGAACCCGACCAGGGCGGGGCGGTGCCCGGTGCCGCGCAGCACGGCCACGGTGATCCGGCCGTTGCCGGTGAGCACCGCCGTGGGCGGCTCGGGCGTGGTGAGCATCCGGTCCAGCGCGGCCCCGGCCGCCTCCACGGGCCCCATCGCGACCAGGGAGTCGTCGGCGGAGAGCCCCGCGTCGGCCAGCCCGCGGCGGTAGCCGCGCAGGCGCTCGGCGGCGGTGAAGATGGACGGGTCGTCGCCGAGGAAGGCGATCCGGCGGTGTCCGTGGCGGATCAGGTGGGTCACCCCGGTGTGCGCGCCGCCGACGTTGTCGCAGAGCACGGTGTCGGCCTCCAGCCCGCCGGGCCGGTCGGCGAAGACGGCGGCGACGCCCGCGTCGAGCTCGGGCAGCAGGTAGTCGTGGTCGGATCCGGCCGGGACGATGACCAGCCCGTCCACCCGGCGGTCGCAGAAGGTGAGTACGAGCTCCCGCTCGCGCAGGGGATCCTCCCTCGAGGAGCCGCTGAGCACCAGAGAGCCGTGCCGGAGCGCCACGTCCTCGACCGCCCGGCTGATCTCCGAGTAGAACGGGTCGGCCACGTCCTCGATCACCAGGCCGATCGTCGCCGTCCGGCCGCCGCGCAGCACCCGGGCGCTCTCGTTGCGCCGGTAGCCGAGCCGTTCGATGGCGGCCTGCACCCGCGCGGCCGTGGCGGGGTTGACCCCGGCCTCGTCGTTGACGACCCGCGAGACGGTCTTGAGCGCCACCCCCGCCGCCGCCGCGACGTCCTTCATGGTGGGGCGTCCTCGAACACTCCCTGTCACAGGCCGATCATCACCCAGGCGGCGATTTGGGACAACGTTGTCATCGGCGTGGCCCCACCACGACCGCGGCCGGGCGCCGTGGCAGGCACCCCGCCTCGTGCATCCGTCGCTCCGACCGTGCGGGGACGCCCAGCGGCGGCATCGGGCGCGCTCAACGCGACAGGGCGGCGCTCGTCGCCCCCGTCGCGCGCAGGTCGGCCTCGACCCGGGCCGCCGCCGCGAGCAGGGGCGGCAGCAGGTCGCGACGGGCGGACTCGGCGGTCGTACGGCTGGCGTGGGAGGAGACGTTCATCGCGGCGGTCACCCGGCCGGAGCGCTCCCGGATCGGGACGGCGATCGAGCGCAGGCCCTCCTCCAGTTCCTGGTCGACCATGGCCCATCCCTGCGAGCGGATCCTCTCCAGCTCGGCGCGGAGCGCGCCGGGCGAGGTGACGGTCCTGGCGGTGAACGCGCGCAGCTCGGCGCGGTCCAGGTAGGCGTCGAGCTGCTCGGCAGGCAGCCAGGCCAGCAGCACCCGTCCCATCGAGGTGCAGTGGGCCGGGAAGCGGGTGCCGATGTTGATCGTCACCCGCATGATCCGGCTGGTGGCCACCCGGGAGACGTAGACGACGTCCTCGCCGTCGAGCACGGCCACCGAGGCCGACTCGTGCACCTCCGCGACGAGCCGTTCGAGGTGCGGCTCGGCGACCTCGGGCAGCGAGAGACTGGACAGGTAGGCGTAGCCCAGCTCCAGGACGCGGGGGGAGAGCGCGAACAGCCGCCCGTCGGTGCGGACGTAGCCGAGGTCCACGAGCGTCAGCAGGAACCGCCGGGCCGCCGCGCGGGTCAGGCCGGTGGCGCGGGCGACCTCGCTGAGCGTCAGCTCGGGCGCGGCCGCGCTGAACGCCCGGATCACCGCGAGCCCCCTGGCCAGCGACTGCACGTGATCCGAGCCGCGGTCAGCCGGTTCGACCATCTGAGCCCTCCTCGTCCGATCGAACCCTAGCGCCGCCCGCCCGCGGGCCGCTCCCCGCCGTCACCCCGCCCGGCCGAGGATCCGGTCGACGAAGACCCCGGCCGAGCCGAGGTGAGCCGCCGGATCGAGGGCGGCGTCCAGTTCCGCCGGTTCAAGGTCCACGCCCGGGGCGGTCAGCAGCGCCTCCCGCAGGGAGGTCCCGTCCGAGACGGCCCGGGCGCAGGCGGCGTCCACCGCCTCACGGGCCGCCGGGGAGCCGCCGAGCGCGGCGACGGCCCGCTCGGCCATCAGCAGCCCCCGGGTCAGGCCGAGGTTGGACCGCATCCGGTCGGTGTCGACGGTCAGCCCCTCCAGGACCTCACGGAGCCATGAGACGGCGGAGCCGGTCAGCCGGAGCAGCTCTCCCAGCGTCTCCCACTCGGCCTGCCACGGCCCGGCCGAGCGCTCGTGCTCCTGGACCATGCCGGCGAGCACCGAGGCCACCAGGCCGGGGACCCGCTGGACGCAGGCGAGCACCGACATCGCGCCCACCGGGTTGCGCTTGTGCGGCATCGCGCTGGAGCCGCCGCGGCCCGGGGCCTGCGGTTCGGCGACCTCGGCGACCTCGGTCTGGGCCAGCAGCTTCACGTCGGTCGCGATCTTGCCGAGGGTCCCCGAGACCACGCCGAGGGCGCAGGCCAGCTCCGCGACCGGGGTCCTGTCGGTGTGCCAGGGCAGGACCGGCTCGGCCAGCTCCAGATCGGCCGCCAGTCGCGGCAGGACCTCGTGGCCGCGCCCGTCCAGGACCGAGAGCGTCCCGGCGGCCCCGCCGTACTGGACGGGCAGGTCCAGCCCGGCCAGCCGTCGCCGGGCGCGGTCCAGCGCGCTCAGCCAGCCGGCCGCCTTCAGCCCGAAGGTGATCGGTACGGCGTGCTGGAGCACGGTGCGCCCGGCCATGGGGGCGTCGCGGTGCTCGGCGGCGAGCCGCGCGCACGCCTCGGCGCAGGCGGCCAGGTCGGCCAGGACCGGGACGAGGGCGCGGCAGGCGACCAGCATCGCGGCCGTGTCGTTGATGTCCTGGCTGGTCGCGCCGGAGTGCACAAACCGCCGCAGGCCCGGCTCGACCCGCTCGCGCAGGGCTGCGACCAGCGGGATCACCGGATTGCCCGCCGGGCCCGCCCGGTGGCCCAGCTCGGCCACGTCGTAGAGGCCGGGGTCGCACGCCTTGGCGATCGCCTCGGCCGCCGCGGCCGGGATCAGGCCGAGCTCCGCCTGGGCGGCGGCCAGGCCCGCCTCGGCGTCCAGCATCGCCGCCAGCCAGCCGGCGTCCGACACCTCCGCCGCCGCCCCGCCCCGGGAGAACGTCCCCGAGAACAACCCGTCGGATCGCGACGAGGTCATGACCACCTCCGCAGGATGCGTGCCGTTGCCGTCCGAGGACGACCGGCGGTCCGGGGAAGCCTTCCCGGACCCGCCGGGCCCTTCACGAGGGCATTCCCTCCAGGACGACGGCCAGACCCTGGCCGACGCCGATGCAGATGGCGGCCAGGCCGTACCCGCCGCCCCGGCGGTGCAGGGCGTGCGCGAGCGCGCCCAGGACGCGGGCACCGGAGCAGCCGAGCGGGTGGCCGAGGGCGATGGCCCCGCCGTTCACGTTGACGATCTCCGGGTCGAGGTCGGGCCACTCGGCCAGGCAGGCGAGCGACTGGGCGGCGAACGCCTCGTTGAGCTCGACCGCGCTCAGGTCGGACCAGTCCAGTCCCGCGCGCTTGAGCGCCGTGCGGGCGGCCTCGACCGGCCCGATCCCGAACAGGTGCGGCTCCACGCCGGTCACCGCCCGGGAGACGATCCGGGCCAGGGGCGTCCGGCCGGCCCGGGCGGCGCCCGCCTCGTCGCCGAGGAGCAGGGCGGCGGCTCCGTCGTTGAGCGGGGAGGCGTTGCCCGCGGTGACGGTGCCCCCGGCGCGGAAGACCGGCTTGAGACGGGCGAGGGACTCCGAGGTCGTGTCGGCCCGGATCGACTCGTCGCGGTCGAGGGTGGCGAGGGCCGGGCCGCCGGGGGCGTCCAGGGGGACCACCTCGCCGGCGAAGACGCCGCCGTCCCAGGCCGCCGCGGCGCGGTGGTGGCTGCGCAGGGCGAAGGCGTCCTGGGCCTCACGGGTGATCCCGTAGCGGTCGGCGAGGATCTCGGCGCCCTCGCCCAGCGCCACCGTCCACTCGGCGGGCATCCGGGGGTTGACCATGCGCCAGCCGAGGGCCGTGTCGTGCAGGGTCTGCGATCCCCGGTCGAAGCCGCGCGAGGGCTTGAGCATGACCCACGGCGCGCGGCTCATCGACTCCGCGCCGCCGGCGATCACCAGCGAGGCGTCGCCCACGGCCACCGCGCGGGAGGCGGCGATCGCGGCCTCCATGCCGGAACCGCAGAGTCGGTTGACGGTCGTGCCGGGGACGGTGACCGGGAGCCCGGCGAGCAGGACGGCCATCCGGGCGACGTCCCGGTTGTCCTCGCCCGCGCCGTTGGCCGCGCCGAAGAACACGTCGTCGACGGTGGCGGGGTCGAGTTCGGGGGAGCGGTCGGCCAGGGTGCGCACCACGTGCGCGGCCAGGTCGTCGGGACGGACCCCGGCGAGTGCCCCGCCGTACCGGCCGATGGGGGTGCGGACCGCGTCGAGGACGAAGACGTCATTCATGATCGGGGGTTCCCTTCGGCCCGGTACCGGTGGTGTGCGCGCCGGCGTGCACGGGACGCCGGCGTCCGGCGGGGCTCAGGGCCGGCCGCCGGTGAGACTGCGCAGGGCGGCGAGCTCCTGCGCGGTGGGGGGCTCGGTCTCGAGCAGTCCGGGGGCGGCGGCGAGCTCCCAGCCGGTGGCGGCGCGGACCGCCTCCAGGGTGACGCCGGGGTGCAGGTGCGTGAGGACCAGCTCGCAGGTGACGGGGTCGGGTTCGAGGACGCCGAGGTCGGTGATGACCGTCCGGGGGCCGCTGCCGCGCAGGCCGAGGCGCTCGCGGTCTCCGGGGCCCGAGCCGAAGCCGACCGAGGTGACGAAGTCCACGCGGTCGACGAACGCCCGGGGGCTCTGCCGTACGATCACGGTCACCTCGCGGCAGGAGGCGGCGATCTCGGGTGCTCCGCCCGCTCCGGGCAGGCGGACCTTGGGGGCGTCGTAGGGGCCGATCACGGTCGTGTTGATGTTGGCGAACCGGTCGATCTGGGCCGCGCCGAGGAAGCCGACGTCGATGCGGCCGGGCTGGAGCCAGTAGTTGAAGATCTCCGGGACGCTCACGACGGCGTCGGCGGTCTCGGCCAGTTCGCCGTCGCCGATGGACAGCGGCGGGCGGGAGGGCTTGGCGCCGACGGTCCCGGACTCGTAGATCAGCACGAGGTCCGGGGCGTGGGTGCGGCGGGCGAGGTTGGCCGCGACGCTGGGCAGGCCGATGCCGACGAAGCAGGAACCGCCCCGCAGCCGTCTGGCGGCGGCCACGGTCATCATCTCGTCGGAGGTGTAGGCCGGCGCGGAAGGAACGGTCATCGGGGTCTCCGGGGCGGTCGCGGGACGGGTTCCCGCGGTGGTCGCGGGCGGGTTCGCCGGAACGGTCACGGGCGGGCCCCCCCGCCGGTCGCGCGGGCGGCGGACGCAGGGGGGAGCGCCCCACCGGCGAGGACGTGCTCGCGCATCCAGGCGAGGAAGGTCTCGCGGTCCCGGGAGATCTCGTCCCAGGCCTGGTAGAAGGCGTTGTCGCGGACGGAGTAGCCCGCGCTGTAGGAGGGGTGCGAGCCGCCCGGCGCCTCGGACACGCGGGTGATCGCCCAGCCGGGCAGCACGATCGCCCCGGGACGGGGCTCCAGCTCCTCGACGACCTCCTCCACGGTCACCAGGGAGCGCCGGGCCGCCAGTACGGCCTCCTTCTGCACCCCGGTGATCCCCCAGAGCTGCACGTTGCCGTGCCGGTCGGCGCGCTGGGCGTGCACGATCGCGACGTCGGGGGTGATCGCGGGGACGGCGGTGAGCTCCTCGCCGGTGAACGGGCAGGTGATGGGCTTGATGTTCGCGGTCCGCGAGGGCAGGTCGGTGCCGCGGTAACCGCGCAGCACGGCGAAGGGCAGTCCCGACGCCCCGGCGACGTAGGCGTTGGCGATGCCCGCGTGACTGTGCTCCTCGGTCTCCAGCGGGGCGGGCCACTGGTTCTGCACGGCGTCGCGGAAGCGGTGCAGCGAGCCGACGCCGGGGTTGCCGCCCCAGGAGAAGACCAGCCGGCGGGCGCAGCCCATCCCGATGAGCTGGTCGTAGACCAGGTCGGGGGTCATCCGGATCAGGGTGAGGTCGCGGCGTCCCTGGCGGATGATCTCGTGGCCGGCCGCGTAGGGAATGAGGTGGGTGAAGCCCTCCATGGCGACGCTGTCGCCGTCATGGACGAGCTCCGCCACCGCCTCGGCGAGTGGGACCACCGTGGCCATCCTGCCCCCTTCATGCATGTTCGTCATACGAACTCTGGTTCTCTGTGCGAACATACTGAACTCGGACACCGGTGGTCAATGCATCGGTCTCCGTCGCCGCCCATGCCCGCTGTCGCGGCGTGACCGGGGAACCGGCCGATCCTGGGGTTTCCCGATTGAGGAAGGTCTGCGCGGGCAGGGAGGCCGAGGCGCTCCGGGAGGTCGCCTTCCAGACCGGCGCGGGCAGGCTCGTCCGCGTCATCGTCCGCCCGGGGCGCGGCAGGACGGCGTTGCTGCGTTGCGTCGTCGGGCCGGTGCCCCCGGCCGCCGGATCGGTGCGGGCCGGGGGCGTACCGGCGGCCGGGCCGACGCCGCGGACGGCGGCCTTCCAGGAGTACGGCGGGACCCGGACCCGGGCCGACCCGCAGGAGCCGGTCCTCGCCCTCCGGCGCGAGCCGGGACGAGCATCCGAGGATCGGGCTCCGGGCGGTTCCCCCGCCCGTGTCAGGAGTTGTGCGAAGGTTGAACGGTGTCTGAGCGTCGGGGCGGTCTGCCGTGGATGGTGATGGTCGCGGGGTTCGTGCTGGCCTCGTTCAACCTGCGGCCCGCGCTGGCCGGGATCTCGCCCGTGCTGGACGAGATCATGGAGGACCTCGGGCTGAGCGCGGCCGGAGGCGGTGCGATCACCACGGTGATGGTGGTCTGCCTGGGGGTGCTGGCCCCCCTCGCCCCGCCGCTGGCCCGCCGGTTCGGCCTGGACCGCGTGCTCCTGGCCGGGCTGCTGGTCCTGACCGCCGGGGTGCTGCTGCGCAGCGCGGACGGCGTGCCCGCGCTGTACGCGGGCGCGGCGGTCGTCGGCACGGCGATCGCGGTCATGAACGTGGTGATGCCCGCCGTCGTCAAGCAGCACTTCCCCGACAGGGTCGGCCTGTTCACCGGGATCTACGTCTCCGGCCTGGTCCTGGGCGCCGCCGCGGCCTCCGGACTGACGGTGCCGCTGGAACGCGCCACCGGGTACGGCTGGCGCGAGGCGACCGCGATGGCCGCCGTCCCGGCGGTGGCGGCGGCCGTGCTCTGGCTGCCCCAGGCGCTGCGCTCCCGGGGCGCGGGGGGAGCGGAGCGCAGGCCGTTCCGGGAACTGCTGGGAGCCCGGGTGACCTGGTTCGTCATGATCTTCATGGGTGTCCAGTCGCTCACCTTCTACGTCACGCTCGCCTGGCTGCCGACGATCTTCCAGGAGTCCGGGCTCCCCGCGGACCAGGCGGGATACCTGCTGGGCCTGTCCAACCTCGTGCAGGTGGGGGTGACGCTCGCGGTCCCGGTGCACGCAGGGAAGGCGCGCTCGCAGGTGCCGCACGTGACGGCCGCGACCCTGCTCACCGCCGCCGGGTACGCCGGGGTGCTGGTGGCCCCCACCACGCTGCCCTGGCTGTGGATGGTCCTGCTCGGGATCGGCCAGGGGGCCGCGATCGCCCTGGCCCTGCTGATCATCACGCTCCGCGCCCCCGACCCCGCGTCGGTGACCGCCCTCTCGGCCGTCTCCCAGACGGCCGGATACGTACTGGCGGCGCTCGGGCCGTTCCTGATCGGCGTGCTCAGGGAGGGCTCGGGCGGCTGGACGCTGCCGTTGCTGGCCGGGCTGGGCGCGTGCGGGGTCCAACTGGCCGTGGGGTTCCTCGCCGGCCGCCCGGCGCCGTCCGGGGCCGTCCGCGCGGGCGCCCCCGGCTCCGGGGACGCGCCCGCCGCCCGCCGGAAGTGAGGTCCTGCGGCACGGGCACCGACACCGACACCGGGGCGTGCGGAACCGGTCGTGTCGCGGGCACCCGCCGGTCACCTGAAGTCCTTACGTTCCTTTCATGATCCGTAGGTTTCTCGCCGTGGCGCTGACCGTCCTCGCGACCGGTACCGTCACCGTTGTGCTGCATCAACCCGAACCCGCGGCCGCCGACCGCCGCGACCGCCGCGAGCCCATCGTCATCGGCCACCGGGGCGCCAGCGCCCACCGGCCCGAGCACACGCTGCTCTCCTACGAGGCCGCGATCGCCCTGGGCGCCGACTACATCGAGCCCGACCTGGTCTCCACCAGGGACGGTGTGCTCGTGGCCCGGCACGAGAACGAGATCGGCGGCACCACCGATGTGGAGAACCATCCCGAGTTCGCGGCCCGCCGTACCACCAAGAGCATCGACGGGCGGCCGGTGACCGGCTGGTTCACCGAGGACTTCACCCTCGCCGAGCTGAAGACGCTCAGGGCCACCGAGCGCATCCCCGACCTGCGCCCGGACAACACCGTCTTCGACGGCCTCGCGCAGATCCCGACCTTCGAGGAGGTCGTCCAGCTCGCCCAGCGGCACGGCGTCGGCGTCTATCCCGAGACCAAGCACCCCACCTACTTCGACTCCATCGGCCTCTCCCTGGAGGAGCCGCTGCTGGAGGTCCTCGGCACGTACGGATGGCGCGGACGGCGCGACCCGGTCTTCATCCAGTCGTTCGAGACCGCGAACCTGCGTGAGCTGCGCAAGAAGACGAGGCTCCCGCTGATCCAGCTCATCAGCGCGAGCGGCGCGCCATACGACTGGATCGCCGCCGGGGACCCCCGCACCTACGACACCATGGTCACCCGCGAGGGGCTGCGCGAGGTCGCGGGCTACGCCGACGGGGTCGGCGTGGACACCCGCCGGATCGTCCCGGTCGGCCCCGACGGCCGCCTCCTCGCGCCGACCACGCTGATCGGCGACGCCCACCGGGCCCGCCTGGAGGTCCACACCTGGACCGTCCGCAACGAGAACTCCCAGCTCCCGGTGGACTTCCGGCTCGGTGACCCGGCCAACCCGGCCTTCCCGCGGGCCACCGGCGACGTGATGGGCTGGCTGGAGAAGCTCTACCGGCTCGGCCTGGACGGCGTCTTCGCCGACGACCCGGGCATCGCCCGGGCCGTCAGGGAGCGCGTCCTGCGGCGCGGGGGACCGGCCTGACGCCCCTCCCCGGCGCCGCCGGAGCCGAGCCGCGCTCCGGCGGCACCGGGGCCGTCAGGCGACCTCGTCCACGGGGCGCAGCTCGTCGGCGTAGCTGACCGAGACGCGGCGCATGAGGCCGGTCCCGCTTATGGAGTACTGGCCCATCCGCCACAGCGGCGGCGAGTAGGCGTGGATCGAGACGGAGCCGTGCTCCGCGCCGGTCAGCCGGTGGATGTGGTCGGGGCCGAAGGAGAACGACTCGCCCGCGGAGACCACGGTCTCCAGGTGCTCGCCGCCGATGCGCGGGTTGCACTCCAGGAGCGTCCCGGCCACCACCCGCACGGCACCGGCGGAGGTGTCGTGGTCGTGCCAGCCGGTGTCGTCCTCGGGACGCCAGCACAGCAGCCAGACGTCCACGTAGGAGTCGCGGTGGAGGGAGGCGTAGTGGCGGCCTCCCTCCTCGGGGAAGGCCACCTGGTCCGCCCAGCGGGACGGGTCGTCGGCCAGCGCGTCGACCAGGTCGCGGAGCTCGCGCCGGTCGAGGACGCGTGCGGGCAGGGACTCGAAGCTCACCGCGGCGCTCCGGCGGGTCCGGAGGCCCCGGTGGGCGCCGGTGAGAAGGGGGACGCGGAGAGCGCACAGCGCTCAGGGCCCTGGGACTGGTTCACGTGCGAGACTCCTCCCGGTTCAGCAGGCGGTTGGGGTTGGTGACGGTCACGGCGTGCCGGGCGGCCGCACCGAGGGCGGGTGCGAGGTCGGGAGCGGTGGCGTAGGGCTGGTCGGAGCCGTTCACCACGACGTCGACGCCCAGCTCGCGCACCGTCGCGTCGACGGCCCGGGGGCCGTAGGAGGAGGTCTCCACGAAGACCCGGGGGTCCACCGGTCCCCGGCCTCCGCCGCCCCGGCTGAGCAGCCGCTCGGTGTGGAGCGGGGCCAGACCGGCCAGCAACGCGAAACAGACCCGGAGCTCGGGGTGCCGCGGGCGGCCGAAGGCGGCGAACGCGAACCACGCGGCGTGCATCTGCTGGACGTACGGCACGACCGCGGGCCACCAGCCGGGGCTCTGCGCATGTTCGGGCGAGCATCCCGCAGGACCGGGGTGGACGAAGAGCGGCAGGTCGTGCCCGGTCAGCACGTCGAGCAGCGGAGCCACGCTCCGCAGCCCCTCCTCGGTCCGTACGGCCGTCGCCGGGAGCTGGAGGCCGACGAGGCCGCGGTCGAGGTCCGCGCCCAGCCGTGCCGGGTCGGCGTCGGCGAGGCAGGTCGCGGCCCACGCCCCGAAGGGGGCGGGGAGCGCGAGGGCGTCGTCGTGGTAGGCGCCGATGAGCGGCCACGCCTCCTCCGGCGGCAGGGATTCGACGCCGAGCGGGCTCGACAGCGAGACCAGCGCCAGGTCGAGGCCGGCGTTGAGGGTGAGCCTGGCGGCGAGGTCGTGGTCGCGCGGATCCACCTCGTAGGGAGGCTCGCCGTCCAGATGGAGGGTCCAGCCGTCGAGGCGGGGCGGTGCCGTACGGCGCCGGAGCGCGTCGGTGAACGCGGGCGTCCAGAGGTGCTGGTGCACGTCGACGGTCATTCCCCCTCCTCCATTCTGCCTATTCCCTACCTACAATACAGGTAACCCTTCTGGCCTCGGCGCGATCTGGCGATGCAGTTCGGTGAACCGTTTCAGTGAACCGCTTCACCTGAAGGCGTGTCAATCGGCTCGCGCGCCGCGGGGCCCCGGCGGGGGGCGCGGAGCCGCGTGGCGGGCGCGGATTCCGGCGTTCCGGTGTCAGAGGGGAGGCATAAGCTTGCCGGGTGCCGCAGCCACGCAAACGCGCGACGATCCGCGAGGTCGCCAAGGCCACCGGTCTCTCCCCGGCCGCCGTCTCCTATGCCCTGCGCGGCATGCAGGTCTCCGGGGAGACCATCGAGCGGGTCCGCCGGGCCGCCGCCGAGCTCGGTTACGAGGCCGACCCGATCGCCCGCGCGCTGGCCAGCGGCCGGACCGGGATGATCGGCCTGCTCTGCGGTTCCCTGGAGGACCTCTGGCAGCAGGCCCTGGCCGTGGGCATCGGCCGCGCGCTCAAGGACAACGACCGCTACGCGCTGATCCTGGACGCGGCGGGGGACCCGGCGCGGGAGCGCACTTTGGCCGGGCAGCTCCGCGACCAGCGGGTGGACGCGCTGATCGTGCAGCCGGTGGACCCGGCGAGCCCGTTCTGGGCCTCGATGTGCGAGAGCCTTCCGGTGGTGGCGATCGGCGACGCGCTGGCCGGGGCCCGGACGGCCGGGGAGGTCGTGTTCGACAACCGGACGGGGGTGACCCTGTCCCTGGAGCACCTGGGCGACCGGGGGCACCGGCGGATCGCCGTGCTCACCCCGACCCGGGACAGCACCCCCGACCGTCCCGCCGACGTGCACGTCCTGGCGGAGGCCGAGCGGCTGGGCCTGGACATCGAGGTCGTCACCGCCCCGCAGGCGCTGGCGGACGCGACGGAGGCCGCCGACCGGGCGCTCGCCGCCGGGCACCGGGCGTTCTTCTGCTTCGCCGACTCGATCGCCTACGGGGTGTACGCCGCGGCGGCCGGACGGGGGCTGGCGATCCCGGGCGAGGTGGCCGTGATGGGCTACGACGACCATCCCATGTCCGGGCTGCTCAGCCCGGGGCTGACCACGGTCGACTGGGACATCGACGGGATCGTCCGCGCCGCCGTCCGCATGGTCGTCGGCGCCGTCGACGGCAGGCCGCACCGCCGCCGCATCGTCCAGTCCCCCCACCTTCGCGAGCGCGGCTCGGTCGGCTCCGGCTGAGCCCGCCCCGCCGGCCCCCGCCGTACGGCCCGCGCCTGATGGCCGAAAGGCCTACTCCTGCGGACCGAGGGAGCCGCGAGAATTCAGGGTCGTGATAGGTGATCGCTCCGATGCCCCGGGCCTCCCGGTGCCGGATCTTGGTTCCCGGGGACCGGAAGCCGGTGCCCGGATCGGAGGAGCACGTGAACAGCAGGAGAGCCGGCGTCGTCGCCGGCCTGACCGCGTCCATGCTGGCCGTCACCCTGGTGGGGACCGCCCTGGCGGGCACCGGTGAGCGGTCCGGGAGCGCCCCGGCCGGCAGCGGGGACACAACCGGCCTTCAGGCGGCGCTGGACAAGATAGTCAAGGACGGTTCGGTCTCCGCGATCGCCGAGGTCCGCACCGCGGACGGGGTGTGGCGGGGCGCCGGCGGCACGGTGACCGCGAACGGCTCCCGGACGCCGCGGGCCGGCGGATACTTCCGCATCGGCAGCGTGACCAAGACCTTCACCGCGACCGTCGTGCTCCAGCTCGTCGGCGAGGAGCGGCTGGAACTGACCGACAGCGTCGAGAAGTGGCTGCCGGGACTGCTGAAGGACGGCGACCGGGTCACCCTCAGGCAGCTGCTCACGCACACCAGCGGCCTGGCGGACTACACCTCGCAGATGTTCCAGCCCTCCGGCCTGCTCAAGGACCGCTACCGCACCTGGAGGCCCGAGGAGCAGGTGGCGATCGCCGAGGGACTGCCGCGGAGCTTCCCGCCGGGCGAGAAGTTCGAGTACTCCAACACCAACTACATCGTGCTCGGCATGGTCGTCGAGAAGGTGACCGGCCGGCCGTACGGCGAGGAGGTCGAGCGGCGGATCCTGAGCCCTCTGGGGCTGAGGGACACCCGGGTGCCGGGGAGCCGCCCGGGCATCGGCGGCCCGCACGCCCACGCGTACGTGCCGGTGGAGAAGAACGGCAAGCAGGTCCTCGTCGACACCACCAGGCTCGACCCGACGGTGGCGGGCGCGGCAGGGGAGATGATCTCGACCGCCAGGGACCTCAACCGGTTCTACCGCGCGCTGCTCGGCGGCAGGCTGCTCGGCCCCGACGGGCTGCGGGAGATGAAGGAGACGGGGAAGAACGACTACGGGATGGGACTGCACGTCACCAAGCTGTCCTGTGGCGCCGCGCTGGGGCACAGCGGCGGCATCCTCGGCTACGCCACGATGGCCTTCACCTCGCCGGACGGCACCCGCCAGATCGCCCTGTCGGCGACGCCGATCGCCGAGGGGGCCGGGCCGGCGGTGGACGCCATGCTCGAGACCGCGCTCTGCTCCTGATCAGGCGCTCCTGATCAGGCGCTCCTGATCAGGCGCTCCTGATCAGGCGCTCCTGATCGGGCGCTCCTGACCGGGTGCCGGATCCCGGCGGCGGTGCGGGGAGCCGCCGGACGCCCCGGCCCGCGGGGGGCGGGCCGGGGCGGATGCCTCGTGCGGGGCCGCCGTGCGGAGGCGCCGTGCGGAGGCCTCCGCTCCCGGGCGGTCCCAGCGCGGTCTCAGTCGCCGAGCACCAGGTCGAGCAGCCAGCTCACCACGCCGACGATGATCGCTCCCCAGAAGGCGGCCCAGAAGCCGTTCACGTGGAAGGGGAGGTCGAGCTGGGCGGCGATCCAGCTCGTGAGCAGGAGCAGCCCGGCGTTCACGATGAGGGCGAACAGGCCGAGGGTGAGGACGTAGAACGCGCAGCCGACGGTCTTGATGATCGGCTTGAGGACCGCGTTGACGAGGCCGAAGATCAGGGCGGCCGCGAGCAGGGTCAGGACGTTCTTGGTGGTGGTGTCGCCGGTGACGGTGATGCCGTCCACGAGCTGGGTCGCCGCCCACAGGGCGGCCGCCACGATGAGGATTTTGACGATGATCTTCACGCTGGGGCGTCCTCGAGAGGTTGGTCGGATGGGCGGTCGGTCTTCACGGCGGTGGGGCACGTGTACACCAAGACACTAGACACTCCGGAGGTCCCGTGGCGGAAGCCGTTCTGCGATCTCGGAAGGGGGGCGGCGAAGGCGGGATGCTCGCCAGACGCGCGGATCGTGAATGATCACCCGGATCTGCGGGCAGAGGGGGCATAAGGGGGTGGGTTTAGTGAAAACGGACCAGTTGGAGGCGCTGCCGGCACAGGAGCTGCACGAGCGGTCGGTGAACTACGCCGTGCGTCACGGAGACTTCGGGTTCCTGTGGGAGCTGCTCAAGGTGATCCCCGCGGCAGAGGTGGTCAGCGGGAACAGCGAAGAGGCGGCCAATGACCTCAGCCGGGTCTCGGCCCTGCTCAGTGACGCCATGGCGTCGGGGCACGGGGATCTCGGCGAGGCGCTGCGTCCGTTCTACATCGAATATCTGTCCAAGCATCCCGACGCCTGACCGCTCGGCGGCAGGGGCCGTCCTGCTCGGCCCGCCGGCCGCCGGTAGGGTGATCGGCAGGCGATGAGAGGGGACATGTCGTGGCGTCGGTGAACGTGGAGCGGACCGAGAGCGGATACGTCGCGCGCAACGACCGCGGGGCGGAGGTCGCCATGGGCGGAGGGGACGAGCAGGGGGTGTTCACCCCGGTGGAACTGCTGCTCGCCGCGCTCGGCGGCTGCAACATCGTCACCGTCGAGCCGCTCACCGCCCAGCGCGGCCACCGGCTGGTCCGCCTGGCGATGACCGTCCACGCCGAGAAGGTCGAGACCTCGAAGCTGGGCCCGATCACCGTCACGTACGACGTCGAGCTGCCCGAAGGCGACGAGAAGGCCGACGAGGTCTTCCGGGCGGTCGCCCACCGGGTCGAGGAGAAGTACTGCACGGTGAGCAGCGCCCTGCGCAACCAGACCGAGGTCGTCCTGGAACTGCCCGAGTGACGGGGCGGACCCGGTCCGTTGGCCCGGGTATACCGGGTCAACTCCGGCTGTAGGCCCAGAATCAACCTGCGGATGACGTGCTCGTTGCAATCGGTTCTGTAGCGTTGAAGTAGGTCAAGAGGTCCGGCAGGCCCCGCAGTGACACACACGGGGCGTATGCCGGGTGACCCACAAGCTTTCACCGGAACAGGACGCGGGGGATCGCGTCTCTGAGCGGAGCCGCCTGAGTCTTGGGGGAGGCGAAGGAGAGGCCCGCAAAGTAGAGGCGGAGCCGGACGGTTGGGGGAACCGTCCGGCTCCGTATCTATGTGGGGGAGAACCGTCCGGAGACCCTCGCACGGATCGCCCTCCGCCCCTGCGGCCGGCCGCGTCCCGTGACGGGTGTTCTCCGCGATGTGCGTTTCGCCTGGCGGTGCTGCTAGAGTTGGGCCATCGCAAGCGCCGCTAGCTCAGTTGGTTAGAGCAGCTGACTCTTAATCAGCGGGTCCGGGGTTCGAGTCCCTGGCGGCGCACCGATCAAAGACCCAGGTCGTCCGACCTGGGTCTTTGCCGTTACGGGCCTTCGCTCGTGGGCGGGTCGGGTTCCGCGGGGAGGTATGACCGCTGGGCGGTGGGCATTCTGGGAGTTCGCGGGCGGGTGCAGGAACTCCGAAAATGTCAGTGGCGTTCGACATGATGGAGCTGTGAGCGGGACATAAACGATGAGACGGGGCGCCACCGGGGACCTACGGGACCCGGCGATCCCCGGGGAGAGAGGCATGCGATGCCGATCACGATGAGCGTGCCCGAGCTGGCACAGGTGCTCTTCACCTCCGCGTTGCAGGCATCCGACGACCCCTCGCCGGACCAGGTCCGCATGGCCGTCAAGCAGCGGCTGCGGGCCTGCCACGAGGATCTCGCCGATTGTGTGGCCTGCGTGGCGCAGGAGGCCGGCGACCATCCCGAAACCTACGCGGCCCGGATGCGCTGGGCGCTGAACATGGCCGACAGGGTCGGCTCCACCACCCCCGTCACGGTCTGACGACCACTCTCGTCACGGCCTGACCACGACGATCTCCGGGCCTCCGGCCGGGAGACGGGACCACCGGGAGCGGGCGGGTCCGCGGAGACGCGGCCCGCCCGTTCCCTTTGTCATTGATTCGTAATACCTGACTACTTACTGGCGAGTAATAGAACGGGTTACATTCCACTCACTTCGCCGGTCCGTCCGCGGAGCCTCCGTTCGATCGCCCCGTCTGCGGATCCGGCCGCCAACAGGTCTGCTCGCCATGCCTGGAATGCGGAGAGTCCGTGTGGGCCTGGATTCAGGGACCTTGAGTGAGTCTTCCCCCCGCCCGTTCCTCACGCCCTAAATGCAACAGGTTCTATGTCGCTGCGGCGTCGCTGCCCGCGATTCTCATGGTCGCGGCCCTCGGGGCACCGGCCTCCGCGGCGGTGAGCCCGGCCGCACCCCCGGCGGTGGCCGTCTCCGCCGTCGCCGAACCGTCGTTCCGGACCGTGGAGATCCCCGTCGCGGCCGACGTCGTCCTCAAGGGGAACGTGTTCGTTCCCGCCGGGGCCGACGCCGCTCATCCGGCCCCGGTGGTGATCCTGCCGACGTCGTGGGCGATGCCCCAGATCGAGTACCTCGCCCAGGCGAAGAAGCTGGCCGAGCAGGGTTTCGTGGCGGTGACGTACGTGCCGCGCGGATTCTGGGGGTCCGGCGGCACCATCGGGGTGGCGGGAGCGGACGACATCGGCGACGTCTCCCGGGTCGTCGACTGGGCCCTGGCCGGCACTCCGGCGGACCCCGCGCGGGTCGGCGCGGCCGGGGTCTCCTACGGTGCGGGCCTGAGCCTGCTGGGCGCCGCCGCCGACCCCCGGATCAGGGCCGTGGCCGCGATGAGCGGCTGGGCCGACCTGACCGAGTCCCTGTACGGCGGCGGCACCCAGCACCTGATGGCGGCGGGGCTGCTCGACGTGGCCGGCCGCATCACCGGCAGACCCTCACCTGAGCTGGAGGAGATGCTCGACGAGTTCTACCGGGGAGAGAACATCCAGAAGGTGATGGACTGGGCGGGCCTCCGTTCGGCCGCCGCCCACGTCGACCGGATCAACGCCAACGGCACCGCCGTGATGATCTCCAACGCCTGGGGGGACAGCATCTTCCCGCCCAACCAGGTCGGCGACTTCTTCGACCGGCTCACCGGTCCCAAGCTGCTCCAGATGCGCCCCGGCGACCACGCGACCACCGAGGGACTCGGCCTGGTCGGGCTGCCCAACGACGCGTGGCGGGACGCCCGGGACTGGCTGGCCCACCACCTGGCCGGCGCGGACAACGGCATCGACCGCGAGGGCCCCGTGGTGGTCCAGCCCAAGCTCCAGGACGGCTACGAGACCTACCCCAGCTGGGCCGGTCTGGCCGGATCCCGGCTGGAGCTGCGGCTCGGCGACGAGGACTGGCTCCGCAACGGCAAGCTGGACCCGGACGCCGGAACCGGGTGGACGACCACCATCCGCACCGGGCTCGACTCCGGCGCCTCCTCCGGTCTCATCTTCGCCTCGCCCACGCTTGAGCAGCTCGCCAAGCTGCCGCCCATGGTCCCGTTCCCGGCGCTGCTGCGCACCCACGCCGGGATATGGAGGACCCCGAAGCTGACGGAGGACCGGCAGGTGCGCGGCGCCGCCCGGCTGCACGTGACGTTGACGCCCACGGCCGCCGACGGCACGCTCTTCGCCTACCTGTACGACGTGGACGCGCTCGGCGTCGGCCGGCTGATCGCGCACACGCCGTACGGGTTCACCGGCAGGCGGCCCGGAGTGCCGTTCGCCGCCGACGTGACGTTCCAGAGCACCGCCTACGACGTGTCCGCCGGGCACCGCCTGGCACTGGTCGTCGACACGGTGGATCCGGCGTACAAGGAGAGCAACCCGGCGCGCGCCAAGGTCACCTTCTCCTCGCCGGAGGACGACCCCTCCCGGCTCTCGGTGCCGCTGCGCTGACCTCCCCGGCCGGACGCCCGGCGGACCCCCGACGCGACGGGGGCCCGCCGGGGCATTCCCGGCGGGTGTCCTCCGGGGAGCGGGCCGTGTCCCCCGCGACGTCTCAGCCGGGTTCCGCCTGCCGGAAGGCCCGGACGACCGCCCCGGAGAGCGAGGTGAGGCCGGTGACGGCCGCCTGCCTCGGGAGCAGGACGGACTCGGGGGAGTCGACCCCGGCGCCGGCGGGCCGTTCGGAGCCCGCGTAGACGATCTCGATCACGGTGGAGCCGGTCAGGACGAGGGAACCGGCGGCCCCCGCCCGCAGGTCCGGCGTCCGGTGCTCCCGGTACTGGGAGTACGCCGCCGCGCCCAGCCCGTTCAGCTTGGCGACCCGGCCGTAGGTGACCCCGGGGAAAGCGGGGTCCTTCCTCTCGCCCTGCAGCCGCACGGCGCGCGCGTACCGCTCGTCGTAGTGCCGGCGGGCAGCCTCTGGGTCCGGTCCTCCGGCCCGGTCGGTGAAGGAGACGACGTTCACCGAGACGGCGCGCAGCCGCAGGCCCCTCGAACCGTGGATGTCCGGGTTCTCCCACCAGCAGTTGACGGCCGTCCGGTCGGGCTCCCGCGTACGTCCCGCCCCCGTCTCCGGACCGGGGACCAGCCGGGTGACGGCGGGGGTCAGCGCGGCGCAGGTCCTGGGGAAGGCGATCGGGACCGGTGTGGGCGTGGCGGTGGAGGTGGGGGTGGGAGACGGTTCCGGGACGGCGGTCGAGCGCGTGTACGGCCTGCCCTCCCGCCACGCCGCGACCGACTCCGTCGCCTGCCGGAGCAGGAGCCCGGTCTCCCTCAGGAGGTTCTTCTCGGTGACGGACCCCGCCGCCAGGCCCCGGAGGTGGCGGTCGTACCTCACCGTGAGGGTGACGTCCCCGACCCGGCCGAACCCCTCCCCGGAGGCGATCCCGCTGCTGTCCGACAGGGGCCAGGAGGACCGGACGTGGGCCCCGTCGCCGACCCCGGTGAGCCGTACCGGCCGGGAGTAGCGGTAGATCTTGGCCGGAGCGGCCGCGAGGCGCTGGGCGCTCTGCAGGCCGAACCCGTAGCTGTCCTGGGAGATTCGGACGGCGCTCCTGTCATGGTCGCTTTTGTGCCGGGTGACTACGAGCTCGATCACGCCGTGCGCGGTGCGGCCGTCGGGGGAACTGTGGTCCCCGCGCCAGGAGCAGCCCCAGGTGGTCTTCTGGGAGTCGTCGCGGCTGTCTCGCTCGAGTTCCGGCCGCGGGATGAGGCGGCCGACCTCGGCTGCGTCGATCATGGCGCAGACGCCGGGAGCCGCCCTCGGGGTCCGCGCCGCGGGAGCGGCGGACGCTCCCGCGGCGTGCGGGCTCCCGGGGGAGTCCGGCCGGGCCGCGAGGTAGACGGCGACGCCGCCGGTGACGGCGAGCGCGGTGGCGCCCGCCACGACCGGCGCGGCCCAGCGCCGCCGGGGCCCGGCGGCGGGCGGGGCGGGGTGCGGAGGGAGCGGAGGGGAGGCCACCGCTACTCGATCCCCGTCCGCCGGAAGGCCTCGACGACCGCCTCGGTGACCGGGAGGAGCCCCGCCACGGCCTGCTTCTGCGGCATGAGGACGGACTTGGGAGAGTTGATCGGTGCTCCCTTGGGGCGCTCGGAGCCGCCGTGGGTCACCTCGATCACGGTCGGGCCGACGAGCACGGCGCTGTCGGCGATGCCCGCGTGCACGCTCGGCGTCCGGTTCTTCCGGTACTGGTAGTAGGCCCGCTCCCCCCAGCCCTTGGGTTCGGTCACCTTGTAGTAGAAGAGCCCCTGGAACCCGCTGCCCTCCCACTCCTTGGCCTTGGCGCGCAGGTCGATGAAGTACTGCTTGGCCGCTCCGGTGTCCGGAGCCCCGGCCCGGTTGGTGAAGGTGGTGAAGTTGACGAAGACCGTGCGCATCCCGACCCCCTTCGCGGCGGGGACCTCCCGGTTGTTCCACCGGCAGGTGACGATCGTCCTGCCGCCGTCCTGCGTGCGCTCGGACTTCGTCGCCGCGCCGGGGACCAGCGGGGTGGCGACCGGCGCCACCGCGGCGCACGTCTCGGGCAGGGCGATGGGCACCGGCGTGGGCGTCGGGGTGGGGCCGGTGGGGGTCGGGGTGGGCGTCGAGCGCGCGTACGGCCTGCCCTGCCGCCACGCCGCGACCGACTGCGAGACCTGCCCGAGCAGGAGCTTGACCTCCCGCAGCGCGTTCTCCTCGGTGACCGCCTGCCTGCCCGTGGTGGTGAAGATGGGCAGGTCCTTGCGCTGCTGACTGGCCTGGTACTTCACCTCGACGGTGACGTCCCCGATCCGGCTGAACCCCTCGCCGAAGGCGTTGGGGGTCTTCCCCTTGTACCAGGTGTACTGGGCGTGCGCCTCGTCGCCGATCCCGGGAAGCTGGAGCACCGGGGAGTAGTAGGCCTCCTTGCTGGGATGGTGCTCCAGGTACTGGTGGTAGTTCAGGTCATGGCCGTAGTCCGTCCGGGAGACGGTGTCGGCGGTGTCGTTCTTCTGCGGCTGGTGCTGGGTGATCTCGACGGTGATCTCGCGCTGCCGGCTGTACTCCCCGAAGGAGTAGTCGAGGTTCTGCCAGCTGCAGCTCCAGGTGATGTAGCCCGGTTCCGTGTCCCGCTTGTCCCGGGTGGACTCGACGGGGTTCCCCCGCGGGACGAGGCGGTCGGTCTCGAACGCGTCGATCGTGGCGCAGGCGTTGATGGGCCCGGCGGGAGTACGGGCCGCGGGCGTGGCCGAGGCGGCGGGGGCCGGGACCGGATCCTGCGGGCCGTCGGACCGGGTCAGCAGGTAGGCGACGCCGCCTCCGGCGACGGCGAGGGCGGTCACGCCCGCCACGACGGGGACCAGCGACCGGCCTCGGCGGGGGGCGGCGGACGGCACGGTGGCCGTCCACCGGACCTGCGTGGTGGGGGGCTCGGGACTGTCGTGGCTCATGGAGCCTCCTACGGGGGAGTCGGGGGAACGGGGTCGTGGCTCACGAGATCTCCTGTACTAGGAGTCGGATGAACGGACGATGGTTCACTCTTCCGGCGATCCGGACGGCTCCGCGGAGGGCTCTGACCGCCCGCCGGAGGGCGTGGCCGCGCCGAGCTCCACCGCCACCGCCTCGGCCGCGCGCTGTACGGCCCGCTGGTCGGCCGGGGTGACCCCGCCGTCCTCCGCGCGCACCCACTCGATCCTGACGATCAGGTTGCCGACCCGGAGCCAGGTCGTGCAGACGGTCCTGGAGATGTTGTCGCCCACCCTGAAGTAGTCCTGGGTGAACGCCTCGTCGCCGACGCCGGGGACGGCGCGGACGGGAGACCACGTCTGGCGGCCGAACAGCTCGTCCTTCCCGGTGGCGGAGGCGGCCTCCTGCCTCCGCCGCTCGAACAGGAGCCTGGCCGCCTCCGTCGCGCCGGTACCGGCCTGGGCGGGTACGGCCTGCGCCTGCACGGTGATCCAGCGGTAGCGGCGTCCAGCGGGCTCGTTCCACGTGCACTCGTCCGCCTTGGTCATCCTGGGGTCGGTGACCTGGCCGATCAGCTCGCGGGCCTGTTCGACGGAGAGCAGGTCGCAGGCCTCCGGCGCGGTGGCGAACCGTCCGCCGTCCGCGCCGCCCGCCGCGGACGTGGCCGACGTGGACGTACGCCAGGTGATCACCGTCCCGGCGGCCACGGCCGCCAGCAGGGCCGCCCCGGCGATCCACACGAGCCCGCGGCGGCGCCCCGGGGCCCGGGGCGGCGGAACATACCCGCCGACGGCGACGGTGGGGACCCCGTCCACGCCGGGACGGGTGACGGGAATCCCGCCCGCGACCGGCGCCGTGGCCGTACCGGAGCTCTGGCCCGCGCGGGCGAGGCCGGTCAGGACCCGCCGGACCTCCGCGGGAGCCGGGCGTCCGTCAGGGTCCTTGGCCAGCAGCGCGAGCAGGAGCCCGCCGAGCTCGGGGCCGGCGCGCTCCGGGGCGGGCGGCTCACGCATCAGCACCGCGGCGGCGACGGCGGCGGGGTGGTCGCGGTGGAAGGGCGCGCGCCCCTCGACGGCCGCGTACAGCGTCGCTCCCAGCGCCCACAGGTCGGACGGCGGTCCCGCGGGCTCCTCCCGCAGCCGCTCCGGGGCCGTGTACCCGGCGGAGCCAGCGCGGCTCGCCAGGCTCAGCTCACCGGTCATCGGCACGGCGATGCCGAAGTCGGCGAGCATCGCCGTGCCGTCCTCGTCGAGCAGGACGTTGCCCGGCTTGACGTCGCGGTGGAGCATGCCGTGGGCGTGCGCCGCCTCCAGCGCGTCCAGCAGGCGCAACCCGATCGCGGCGACCTGATGCGGCGGGAGCGGTCCCTCCCGGTCGATCACCCGGTCCAGCGAGTCCCCGCCGACCAGGTCCATCACGATCCACGGCCGCCCGCCGTCCGTCATCACGTCGTGGACCATGACGATGGCCGGATGGTTCACCCGGGCCGCGGCCCTGGCCTCCTGGATCGCGCGCTCGGTGAATCCGCGACCGCCGCGCAGTTCCTTGACCGCGACCTCGCGGCGGAGCATCTCGTCACGGGCCCGCCAGACCGTGCCCGCGCCGCCCTCGCCCAGCCGCTCCAGCAGCCGGTATCTGCCCGCCAGTATCCGGCCGGTCCCGCTCGTTCCCCGCTCGGTCATCTCCGGTCCCGTCATTTCCCGTTCTGCAGGGCCGCCCGGGCCCAGCGCGCGGCCTTGAGCGCGCCGTCCCTGATGTCGGCGTCGGTGGGCTCGTCGGAGAGCGTGGAGTACCGGGCCTCGACGACCAGGTTGAGGACCCGGAAGTACACGGCGCCGGTGTGCGTCGCACCGGTATCGGAGGCCAGATCGTGGGCGAACGCGTCCTCGCCCAGCTCCGGCACCGCCCGCCGGGGCGTCGCGGTGGCCGGCAGGCGGCCCGCCCCGATCTCCTTCCACTCCCAGGTGAGCGACTGGGCTTGCTCGTACGACCTCCCGCGGGCGGCGAGCAGTTCCCGCGCGGCATCCGGGCTCATCGCCCACGGCTGCGCGGTGGTGTCGTCGACGTGCGGGACCAGGGCGACCCCGCTGCCCTGGACGGTCCAGGCGCAGCCTCCCTGGTACGGCGCGCCGGCCGGCGGCCGGGGGACACGCGTGATCTCGCGGACCTGCGCGGCGGTGAGCAGCGAGCAGAAGTCCACAGCACCGGTGAACGCGGTCCGCTCCCCGTTCCCGCCGAGGAACAGCACCGCGGCGCCCGCCGCCGCGGCGACGAGGCAGGCCGCGGACGCCACCGCGATCCAGAGCCGGGACCTGCTCCGCGCGGCGGGCGGGGCCGTGCCCTCCGGGGTCGCGGGCGGATCCGGCAGTGGGCCCGGCGGGGCCGGGGTCGGGGTCGGGGTCGGGGTCGGGGTCGGGAAAGCGTGTGCGGAGGGGGGCTGCGCGCCGGGGAGGTCTCCGGAGACACGGCCCTCGGGGACACGGCCCTCGGCGACCTGGGTGAGCAGCCACCGCGCCGTGCCCGCGTCCGGCCGCGCCGCCGGCTCCCTGGCCATCATCGCGGCGAGGACCGGCTCCAGCGGGCCCGCGAGCCGCGGCGGCCTGATCCGCCCGCTCAGCGCCGCGCTCAGCCTGACCACCGGCTCGCCCTCGTAGGCGGCGACGCCCTCGACCCCGTAGTAGAGCGTGGCCCCCAGCGACCACAGGTCCGAGGCCGGACCGCCGGGCTCGCCGTCGAGACGTTCGGGGGCGATGAAACCGGGCGAGCCGATGAGCAGCCCGGTCTGGGTCAGAGTCGACTCGCCGGTGAGCTTGGCGATGCCGAAGTCGGTGAGGACGGCGCGTCCGGAGGAGGTGAGGAAGACGTTGCCCGGCTTGACGTCCCGGTGCTGGATGCCGCGGGCGTGAGCCGCGGCGAGCCCGTCGAGGAGCTGCGCGCCGAGTGCGGCGGCCTGTCGCGGCGGCAGCGGCCCCCGCTCCTCGACGAGGCCGGCCAGGCTGTCGCCGCGCAGCAGTTCCATGACGATCCACGGTTTGCCGTCGTGCACCGCCACGTCGTGCAGGGCGACGACCGACGGGTGGCGGATCCGGGCGGTGGCCTGGGCCTCCCGCACGGCACGGGTCACCAGGTCGGCGCGCCGGGCGTCGTCCATCCCCGGCGGCAGCCTCAGCTCTTTGATCGCGACTTCGCGGTCGAGCATCTCGTCCCTGGCCAGCCAGACGGTGCCCATCCCGCCGCTGCCGAGTTCCCGTAGCAGGCGGTAACGCGCCGTGAAGTCCTCCCTGTCGGGCATAGCGGGAGAATAGCGGACTCGCTGATCATGTCTGACGGGTCTCCCTGTATCGTGCCGGACGCAGAAATATCGGCCATTCCACCGACAGCCGTACCGGCCTGCGCACCCGCACACCAACGGTGAAACGGGAAGGCCCAAAACCCCTGCTGGCCACATGTGGTCAGGAGATCGGGCGGCGTTGACAGGGCTCCGGACGCCACGGAGATTTCGCACATTCCTGTGTTTCGGGGGATGTGCGGAGGTTGCAATGAAACGTGCGAGATTAGCTGTTCTCGCCATCACGGCCATGCTGCTGAGCATGGCCGTGTCCCTGCCGGCGGCGGCGGTGCCGGACCCACCGGACGCGGGAGACGGAATCCACGTCTACACCGGGGAACTGACCCTGGAGCAGCTCACGGCGATGGTGGAATCCGGGGTCGACCGGGAGGAACTGCGGCTCGCCAGGTCAGCGGACGGCAAGAAGGTCCTCGTCGAGGTGATCCTCGGCGCGGCCCAGGCCGAGCAGCTCACCAGGCGCGGTCTCGGGCTGAGCATCCAGCGGGCCGCGCAGAAGCGGGCGGCGGCCAAGGGCGACGGCGTCTTCAAGACGTACGGCGGCGCGGGCGGCATCCGCGAGCAGATCGTCACCGCGGCGAACGCCAAGCCGGAGATCGCCAAGGTCGTCGACTTCGGCACGACCGTCAAGGGCCAGCGGCTCACCGCGATCAAGCTGACCAAGAACGCCCGCAAGCTCAGGGACGGCTCCCGCAAGGCCACGCTCTACCTGGCAGCCCAGCACGCCCGTGAGTGGATCACCCCGGAGATGGTCCGCAGGCTCCTGCTGCACTACCTCAACGGCTACGGCACCGATCCGGAGATCACCAAGCTGGTCGACACCACCGAGCTGTGGTTCGTGCCGGTGGCCAACCCCGACGGCTACGACCACAGCTTCACCGAGGGCAACCGGCTCTGGCGCAAGAACCTCCGCGACAACGACGGCGACGGGCAGACCACCAGCGCCGACGGCGTGGACCTGAACCGCAACTTCGGCTACAAGTGGGGCTACGACAACGAGGGCTCCTCGCCCAACCCCGTCAGCCTGACCTACCGCGGCCCGAGCGCGCAGTCCGAACCCGAGACCAGGGCCCTCGACGACCTGACCAGGCGGGTGCGCTTCACCTACCTGATGAACTACCACTCGGCCGCGCAGTTGCTGCTGTACGGCATCGGCTGGCAGCAGGCCACCCCCTCGCCCGACGACCTGATCTTCGAGGCGCTGCTCGGCGACGACGCGACGCCCGCCGTACCCGGTTACGACCCCGACATCGGGGCCGAGCTCTACACCACCAACGGCGAGACCGACGGGCACATGACCAACAGGCGCGGCGCCCTGTCGATCACTCCGGAGATGAGCACCTGCGAGGTCGCGGCGGAGAGCGTCCCGGACGACGAGTGGACGATCGAGGACTGCGCCGGCGGCCTGGGCTTCACCTTCCCCGACAGCGAGGCGCTGATCCAGGCCGAGTTCGCCAAGAACATCCCGCTCGCGCTCTCCGTCGCCGCGTCCGCCCACACCCCGGACCGGCCGGTCTCCCCGGTCGGCCGTACCGTGCCGGACTTCCGGCCGGACAGCTTCACCGTCTCCTACGGAGACCCGCAGCCGGTGGCGGTCACCGCCCGCCGGTCGCTGCTCGCCAAGCTCATGCGCTTCCGGATCAACGGCGGGCCCGCCCAGATCCGGCCGCTGAGCGAGTGGGACGGAGGCGAGCGCTACGGCGACGAGAACGACGAGTACTTCGCGGAGTACCGCGCCACGGTGCGAGGCGCGAAGCCGGGTGACAAGGTCGAGGTCTGGTTCACCGGGTTCAAGCCCGGGACCGGGACCGTGGAGAGCGGGCACTTCACCTACACGCTGGAGAAGAAGAGCACGGCCAAGGTGCTCGTGCTGGCCAACGAGGACTACACCGGCCGCAACCCCGACTACCCGGACTCGGTGACCGCGCCCAAGTACGCCGCGCAGTACCGGCAGGCGCTGCAGACCGCCGGCTACTCCTCCGAGACGTGGGACGCCGACAAGCAAGGCGTCCCGCACCATCTGGGCGTGCTCGGCCACTTCAAGGCGGTGGCCTGGTATCTGGGTGACGACCGGCTGGCGATGGACGACCAGGACGTGGTCACCCAGACCCCGTTCGGCCCCCTGCCGGACATGGACGTCAAACGGTCCCAGCAGGACCTGACCATCTCGATCCGCGACTATCTCAACGAGGGCGGCAAGCTGCTGCACACCGGTGAGACCGCCGCCTACTACGGCTTCTTCGGCACCTCGCTCGGTGGCATCTACTACGGCCTCGACGGCGCGCCGGACGCCGACTGCGTCGTCACCACGGTCGACGGCTTCTTCGAGGAGTGCCTGATCCTGGCCGACGACTTCGCCCAGTACTACATGGGCGTATACGGCCGGACCCCGCGCACCGGACCGACCGGGTTCACCGGCACCGGCGCCCCGCTGACCGGGACCGGGGCGACCTTCGGCGGCCCGGCCGTGGCCGACAACCCGCTGGACGAGGCCGGCAGCCTCCAGGTCACCAGCGACGCGCTGCCACCGGAGGAGTTCCCGCAGTTCACCAGCTCGGCCTCGGCGGCCTACGAAGGCGCCACCGGGCCCTTCGACCCGGCCGAGGGCGACTGGTACGTCGCGGGCCCGCACGCCGACGACGCGTACATGCGGCTGACCCGCACGGTCGACCTGTCGTCGGTGGCGGCGGCACAGCAGCCGAAGCTGGAGTTCCAGCTCTCCTACAACACCGAGGCCGGCTACGACAACGTCATCATCGAGGCGCACACGGTGGGCCAGGAGGACTGGACGACCCTGCCCGACCTGAACGGCGGGACCACCACCACCGTGCCGACCGAGTGCGAGGCCGGCTTCCTGTTGGACGAGCACCCGTGGCTGACCCGCTACCTGACTCCGGGCACCCCGTGCGCGGCGACCGGTACCAGCGGGTCGTGGAACGCCCTCACCGGCGACTCGGGCGGCTGGCGGCAGGTGGCCTTCGACCTGTCGGCCTACGCGGGCAAGCAGGTCGAGGTCTCCGTCAGCTACGTGACCGACCCGAGCACCGGCGGGGTCGGCGCGTTCGTGGACGACGCCAGGGTCACCACCACCGGCGGGAACCTGGACGCCGAGGGCTTCGAGTCCGGGCTCGGCGCCTGGTCCGTGCCCGGCCCGCCGGCCGGCAGCCCGGCCGGAGCCGGTGACTTCGCCAGGGCCCAGGCCGACAAGACGGCCGCCGTGACCACGAAGGACACCGTGTTCCTCGGCTTCGGCCTGGAGCAGGTGGCGAGCGACACCGAACGGGCCGCCGCGATCAAGAAGATCATGAAGTACCTGATCGGTTAGGAGGAGCGAGCCGTACGGCGTGACGCCGCACGGCTCCGCGGGGCCGGGCGCCACGGGGCGGGCGCCCGGCCCCGTCGCGTGCTCCCGCAGGGCCGTGCCGTGTTCGGCGGAACGGCTGGCCCGCACCAAAAATTCTTAGTAAGGTTTCCTATTAATAACGCGCTATCCGTCAGCCGTTGGACATGTTCCACCTCCATTCCCCCCTGTAGGAGGAGTCCACGTGCATCTGCGAAACAAGGTGGCCGCCGGGGCGGCGACGCTCGTCGCCGGCTCTCTGCTGGTCCTGCTCCCGTCCTCCCCGGCCGGCGCCCACGGCTCCATGTCGAACCCGCCCAGCCGCGCCTACGTCTGCAAGACGGAGGGCCCGGACAGCCCCGACTCGGCGGCGTGCAAGGCGGCCGTCGCGGCCGGCGGCACCCAGGCGTTCTACGACTGGCACGAGGTGTCCCTGCTCACCGCGGGCGGGCGGCACCGTGAGCTCATCCCGGACGGCAGGCTCTGCAGCGCCGGGCGCGACAAATATCGCGGCCTCGACCTGGCCCGCGCCGACTGGCCGGCCACGAAGGTCAGCGCCGGACCGCTGACGATCACTTACCACGCGACCGCGCCGCACGCCAACAGCAACTTCGAGTTCTACATCACCAAGCCCGGCTGGAGCCCGACCCAGCCGCTGCGCTGGTCGGACCTGGAGCACATCAGGACCTTCACCAACCAGAACCCCACCACCTACACCAACTGGACGATCAACCTCCCGCAACGGACCGGCCGCGCCATGATCTACTCGATCTGGCAGCGCGTGGTCGGCAGCGAGGAGGCCTTCTACACCTGCAGCGACGTCGACTTCGGCGGCGGCACCAACCCGACGCCGACCCCGACGCCGACCCCGACGCCGACCCCGACGCCCACGCCCACGCCCACCGTCACCCCCACGCCGACCCCGACGCCGACCGTCACCCCGACGCAGCAGCCGGGCGGCACCTGGGCCCCGAACACCGCATACGCCGCGGGCGCGCGGGTGACCTACGGCGGCGCGACCTACCAGTGCCTGCAAGGGCACACCTCGCTGCCGGGATGGGAGCCGCCGAACGTGCCGGCCCTCTGGAAGCGCGTCTAGGGAGTCCCCGGTGGAGCCGCCGTCCCGCGGCGGCTCCACCGGACGCCGCCGGTCGGGCCTGGGGGCCGCTCCTCTCCGGCCCGGTCACCACCCCGCGGGAGGAGTTCCCTGATGAGACGTTTCACCCTGGCCGTGCTCGGCGTCCTGCTCCTCGCCGGCTGCGGGGTCCACAGCGGAGAGTGGGCCCGCGACGCCGTGGCCGGCCGCGCCTCCGAGGCCGCCGCAGGCCGGGACTTCAACTCCGCCGACGTGATGTTCCTGCAGATGATGGTCGTCCACAACGGCCAGGGCGTGGAGATCGTACGGCTGGCGCGCGACCGGGCCGCCCGCGAGGAGGTCAGGACCCTCGCGGCGGCGATCGCCACGACGCAGGAGGCCGAGATCGCCTCGATGGCGGGCCTGCTGCGGGAGTGGGACCAGCCCGCGACCGCTCCGGCCGACGAGCACGCCGCCCACGGCGGGATGCCCGGAACCGGCCGCAAGGAGATCGCCGCCGTCGAGAAGGCGGCCCCGGCCGACTTCGAGAAGAAGTTCCTCGACACGCTGATCGCACACCAGGATGACGCGGTCCAGCTGGCGAAGGCGGAGGTGATCGCCGGCCGCAACCCGCAGGTGAAGCTGCTGGCGGAGCGGATCGAGGCCTCCCGCACCGGTCAGATCAGGCACATGCTGCATCTTCTCGGGCAGTGAGGCCCGGCCTCACTCCGCCTCCGTACGGCCGGCACGGGGCCGGTCACGCCCGTCGAGCCGGGCGAGCACCTCCGAGGCGACCTGCCGGGGCGTGAGAGCCGAGACGTCGAAGGTCAGATCCGCCACCTCCGAGAAGAAAGGCCCCCGGCGGGCGCGCTGCTTGACGAGCATCGCCTCCAGGTCGGGTTCGAAGTGCGGGCGGTGCGCGCCGGAGAGCATGCGCTCGGCGAGCACCGCCGGCGGCGCGTCCAGCCAGACCACCACCGCGGACTCCAGCGCGGCGCGGCAGTCCGGATCGTCCACGACGCTCGCCGCCGCGGCGACCACCGGGGCCGGCCGCTCCGCGAGGGCCTCCCGCAGGTGCTCCGCCTCCCTGCGGTGGAGGACCTCCTTGCCTCCCAGCTCCACGGTCTGCGCGGCGGTCTCCCCGCCGTACCGCGCGGCGATGTCGGGATCGCTGTCGCGCAGCTCCCGGCCGAGATCGGCGGCGAGGATCCGCGCCACGGACGTTTTGCCGGAGCCCATCAGGCCGGTGACGACGATCGGGCGGTCAGATATCACGTGCGGCCTCCGATGGCGACGTTTGAGATCCGTGTGGGGGATAGGGAGGAGGTACTGGCTCGAAGGAGGGAAGACCCATGACCATCGCAGGCGGCATCGTCCTCATCATGCTCGGCGCCATCCTCACATGGGCGGTCGAGTTCGACCTCGCGGGGTTCGACATCAACGTGGTCGGCGTCATCCTGATGCTCGGCGGCCTGGCGTGGCTGATGTTCGCGCTCTACCGGATCAACGCCGCTCGCCGCGCTCTGGCGACCAACACCACGGTGGTGACCGAGGACCCTGTGACGCACCAGCGCGTCTACGAGGAGCGCCGCTACGACGACCCTCCGGTCGTGTGAGGTTTCCCCATCCCTGAAACGGAAGGACGGGACATTGAGCAGGGTCGTATCCCGCAGCCTGAGCGCCGCGAGCGGAATGCTCGGCGGTGCTCTGGCCGGAGTCATCTTCAAGCAGGTCTGGAAGTTCGCCTCCGGAAAGGAGGAGGCTCCGCAGGCCACCTCGGAGGAGTACGGCTGGCGCGAGGTCATGGTGGCCGCGGCCGTCCAGGGCGCGATCTTCGGCATGGTCAAGGCCGCGATCGACCGTTCGGCGGCACAGAGCATCCACCGGGCCACCGGCAAGTGAGCCGTCGCCCCCTCCCCGGCGCATGAGCCGTGAGTCCCCCGCCGAGCCCGCCCGCCGCCGTCGACGGCGGCGGGCGCGCGGCGGTCCGGGACGTCGGCGGCCCGGCGCTGTGACTGCTGCGCCGTGACTGCTGGGGGATGCCGCTGATCGCCCGGTGCCGCTCAGCGCCTCCGGCGGCGGATCGCCACGGAGGTGATGGCCCCTCCGATCAGGGCGAGGGCCGCCATCCCGCTGGCCGCGGCCAGAACGGCCGGGCGGCGGCGGGAGCGCCAGGCCCGCCGGGCGAGGTTTCCCCGTCCGTCGCTTTCGTACGGCAGCCGCCACAGACTGGCCACTCCGGTGGGAGAGCCGGCGGCCCTCCGGTCCCCGCCGGTCGCGCGGGAATCCTCGCGGTTCTCGCCACCGCCGGTCCGGCCGCTGGCCGTGCCCTTGTGCCTCATTGCGTCCCCCCTCGGGCTCACGCCGACGGCGTACCCGCCGGGACGTCGGTCATTCGCGGAGCACGGCCTCGTGCGGTGAGAATCTCCTCGTAGACGGCCAGGGTCTCGGTGGCCACCCGATCCCATCCGTAGCGGGAGCCGGCCCGGTCCGCGGCGGCGGCACCGTACGCCGCGAGCCGGATCGGGTCGGCGAGCAGCCTGCGCAGGGCGCGGCCGAGGGCCGCGGGCCGGCGCGGCGGGACCAGCAGGCCGGTGACGCCGTGGACCACGGTGTCCAGGTGCCCGCCGACGGCCGAGGCGACGACCGGCACCCCGCAGGCCATGGCCTCCAGCGGCACGATGCCGAACGGCTCGTACCAGGGCACGCTGACCACGGCGTCCGCCGAGCGCATGAGGGCCGGAACCTCGTGCCGCTCCACCCTGCCGATGAACCGGACCCGGTCGGCCACTCCGCACCCGGCGGCGATCCGGGACAGCCGCTCGCCCTCCGGCTCGCCGGACCGGCAGCCCGCGACCACCAGCGTGGCGCCGGGCACATGGCACAGCGCGCGGACCACGGTCTCCACGCCCTTGCGCGGAACCGGGCGGCCGATGGAGAGCAGGACCGGTCGCGGCCCCAGGTCCAGCACGGGACCGGCGGGGGTGAAGGCGCGCAGGTCCACCCCGCAGGGGACGACGCGAAGGGCCTGCCGGCGGGCCTGCATCCGTTCCAGCTCGGCCACCTCGTCGGCGCAGGTCGCTATCACCGCGTCCGCGTGCGAGGCGATGATCGACTCGACCCCGACGCGCTCGCGCGGGCTCGTGTCGGCCGGGCCCTGGTGGCGCCGTTTGACCGTGCCGAGGGCGTGGAAGGTGTGTGCGACGGTCACCCCGGTGTCCCGGGCGGCGGCCAGCGCGGCCAGGCCGCTCATCCAGAAGTGGCTGTGCGCGATGTCGGGGGCGTCCTCTTCCCAGCGCCGGGCCAGCCAGCGGCTGAAGTCGGGCATCCAGGGAAGCAGGTCGTCCTTGGAGATGCTCTCCGCGGGCCCGGCGGGGACGTGGACGACGGTCACCCCGGGGCCGAAGGCGACCTCTTCGGGCTGGTCCGGGGAGTCGGCGCGGGTGTAGACGGCCACCTCGTGGCCCTGGCCGGCGAGCGCGCGGGAGAGCGCTGCGACATGGACGTTCTGGCCCCCGGCGTCGGCGCCGCCGACGGTTGCGAGGGGACTGGCGTGTTCGGACACCATCGCGATCTTCATAGGCACGGCTCCGCAGCGGTGATGCGACAGCAACGTGCCTGCGTCCTAGGCATTCTCTGCCTGGCTTACCCGATCAGAGGGTTTTAAACCTGTTTGACCTCGGTGTTCACGGGAAGGCGAGCTGTTTTAAGGGGAGAGGAGTTCGATCATGGAGGCTCCGCAATACGTCGCCGCCCGGGTCCAAGGGGCGCTGGCGGAAGACGATCGCACCCACGAGCTCGGGATCCGGGTGGACGTCCGGGGGGACCAGCTCTTCCTGCGCGGCCAGGTGGGCTGCTTGGAGCGCCGCGCGCTGATCGCCGACGTGGCCGCCGAGGCGGCTCCCGGGCTGACCATCCACAACGAGCTCAGCGTCGTCGACGTCCGTGAACCGGAAGAAGAGGAGAAGCTGTGAGTCTGCGTATCGCGGCAGTCGGTGACGTGCACCTCGGCGTGGACGTCGGCGGCCGGTACCGCTCTCACCTGAACGGTATCGAGGAGAAGGCCGATGTCCTGCTGCTGGCCGGTGACCTGACCAGGCACGGCACGCTGGAGGAGGGGGAGGTCGTGGTCAACGAGTTCCGCGACCTCCCGATCCCGGTGGTCGCCGTGCTGGGCAACCACGACCACCACTCGGACAAGCCCGCGGAGATCGCGGCCATGTTGCGCGACGCGGGGATCATGGTGCTGCACGACGACTCCGTCGTCGTCGAGGTCAACGGGACCCGCCTCGGCGTGGTCGGCGGCAAGGGGTTCGGCGGAGGGTTCGCCGGCAAGTGCGCCAGCGAGTTCGGCGAGCCGGAGATCAAGGCGTTCGTGAACCACACCAAGCGGATCGCCGACCGCTGGCGGGTGGCGCTCAAGGAACTGGACGCCGACAAGCGGGTGGTCCTGTCGCACTACTCGCCGGTCAACGACACCCTGGCGGGCGAGCCTCCGGAGATCTACCCCTTCCTGGGCAGCTACCTGCTGGCCGAGGCGATCGACGCCGAGGGCGCGGACCTGATCCTGCACGGCCACGCGCACATGGGCACGGAGAAGGGGCTCACGTCGGCGGGCATCCGGGTGAGGAACGTGGCGCTCCCGGTGCTGGGCCGGGCCTACGGGGTCTACTGCCTCAACGGCGACGAGGGGTGCTGAGACGGGCGCCTGAGGCCGCGAGGCGGCGCAGGCGCCGGACGTGCCGAGACGCGGCACGGGCATCGAGACGGGCATACGACGGCGGGCCGGGTGGTGACCCGGCCCGCTAAGTCATGGAGTGGAATGTCGGGGCGACTTGGTTCAGGCGAGCCACGGCTCGCCTCAGACGTTGAAGATGCTCACACCCCCGGGGCCGACGAGGAAACCGAGGACGATGAGGACGATCCCCCAGAGGAGGTCGCGACGGGCCAGGATCACGTAGATCCCGGCGATGACGAGAGCGACTGCGATGATCCAGAGCAAGGTAACCATAAACGACGACTGCCCTCACAGCTCGCTAATTAACGTCTTTGGTCCGGTAAAGGTCGATGAGCGGCTGGACGAACCAGAACCAGGCGCTGCCCAGCCCGATGGCGCCGCCGAACAGCACGGCCGGCCAGCCGCCGATCACCGTCTCCGTGACGAGCGCGACCGAGCTGGTGATCGAGACGGCGAGCCCGATGGCGCCGGCGATGCCGAGCTCGTTGGCACGGTGGAGCATCCGTTCCTTCAGTCCCGTCCGGAACAGCAGGCGGTGCTGGGCGGCCGGGGTGATGAAGCAGACGGAGGCGAGGGCGGCGCTCAGCAGCGCGATGAAGAAAAGCCACCGGCCGAGGGCGTCCACCTTGTGGAACCCCGAGGAGAACGGCAGCGTCAGCAGGAAGGCGAAGAGGACCTGTACGCCTGTGACAGCGACCCGCAGCCCTTGGAGCAGCTCGTTCAGCTCCCGGTCCACACGTTCCTTCGGGCTCTCGCCCGGCTGGGGTCCTTCCATCTGAGGGTTAGAAGGGTGGCTCATTCACGGGGATTACCCGACCTTTAAGGTGTTATGCCTGGTGACTAGGGGGCGATCCTGGGGGTAATCCTCCGCTATGGGAAGCCACAGTCACGAGGTCACCGATGCGATCCTGGAGACGCTGAAGCGGGCGAGTACCGGGCTCAAAGACGCCGACGTCAGGTTCGCGCTGGCCGGAGGGTGCGCGGCCTACGCGCGGGGGGCCGCTCCCTCCCTGCACGATGTGGACTTCGTCCTGCCTCAGGAGGATGTCCCCACCGCGCTGGAGGCCCTGCGCGACCTGGGCTTCGAGACCGCCAAACCTCCGGAGGACTGGCTGGTCAAAGCCTATGACGAGGGCAGGCTGGTGGACCTGATCTTCCGGATCGCCAACAACCCGGTCACCTCCGCGCTGCTGGATCGGGCCGAGCCGTTGAAGGCGTCCGCGGTGATCGTTCCGGTCCTGGAGGCGACCGACCTGGTCATCTCGTGGCTGCTGCCCCTCTCCGAGCACGCCTGCGACTACGGCTCCCTGCTTCCCCAGGTGCGGGCGCTGCGGGAGCAGGTCGACTGGAACAGGGTCGCGGCGGTGAGCCGGGCCTCGCCGTACGCGTCCACCTTCCTGACGCTTCTGGAGCGTCTGGGCGTGGTGACCGGTCCCGTCGACCCGTCGGGCGATCCCACCTGGCCCTGATCCGCCGACACTGATCTCACCGTACTGATTTCACCGTACGGCGGGCGGGAAGGAGACCGGCCTTCCCGCCCGGAAGGGGTCGTGACCCGGGAAACGCGGAAGGGCCCCGCCGTGAGGCGGGGCCCTTCCTGTTTGCCCACCGGATCAGTAGGTGGCCGAGCCGCCCCCGTAGGGGAAGCGGCCGTAGTACTCACCGACCCGGTCACGGTAGGAGGTCTCCTTGAAGGTGGACTCGTCGAACTCCGGCGCGTCCTTGATCTCCTGCTTGGTGCGCGCGACATAGATCTTGCGCTCCTGCGGATCGATCTGTGTCACCGTGCTGGCCGGGAGCAGGACCTTCTTGCCGAAGATCCACGGACCGGTGTCGACGACGATGTAACTCTCGCCGACATCGTAGGTCGCCTCGTCGACGGAGCCGATCTTTCCGTCCGTGGCCTCGACGTCGTATCCAGCGACGTCCAGGCTCTTGTTGACGTCATAGACGTCGGCGCGGTAGGTCCACAGCTCAGGCTGCATGGTGTTTCTCCCTTCGGTTTGATTCTCCGGGCCTAACCCCCGTACCCGAGCAAAAGGGAGTAAACGGAATTTTGCCAAGCTATCCGGAGCCCGTCCTCCTCCGCCCGCTCACGATGGGAGGAAGGGCAGGTCAGCGCATGTCATCTCATGTACGGACCACATCCTGACGTCCGGTAGTCTTGTCGAGGTCAGGCGCCGCTAGCTCAGTTGGTTAGAGCAGCTGACTCTTAATCAGCGGGTCCGGGGTTCGAGTCCCTGGCGGCGCACGGCGAGGAACCCCGGTTCGCTACGGCGAGCCGGGGTTCCTCTGTTGCACGGCACGATCCGGTCCGCCGTGCGCCCGTGCCGCCTCCCACGCTCCTGCGGCGGCCGGGTCACTCGCGGAGGTTCAGTTCGAGCCGGTGTGCGAGGGCGGTGTTGCGGCGGCGGCCGAGCCGGTGGACCGCCAGCTCCAGGGCCTCACGCTGGCCGACGAGGACCACCCACGACCGGGCCCGGGTGACCAGGGTGTAGAGCAGCCTGCGGCGCAGCATGATGCCGCCGGACTCGGCGACGATCGGCGCGACCACGAAGGGGTACTCGCTGCCCTGGGAGCGGTGCACGCTGATGGCGTAGGCATGGGTCAGCTCGTCGAGCTCGTCGAAGCCGTAGGTCACCGTCTCCCCGTCGTCGATGAGGATCTCGACGAGCCGCTCCTCCGGGACGACCGTGGTGATCCTGCCGGTCTCCCCGTTGAAGACGCCCTTGTCGTAGTTGTTGCGGATCGGCATGACGCGGTCGCCGACCCTGAAGGCGGAGGCGCCCGACCAGTGCTCGGCCCTGCCCTCGGCGGCGGGGTTGAGCCGCTCCTGGATCATCCGGCCGAGCTCGGTGGTCCCCGTCAGGCCCTTGCGCATCGGGCACAGGACCTGGACCTGCTCCGGGCCGACCCGCTGCTTGTGCGGGATCGCCACCGTCGCCAGGTGGACCACCCGCTCGGCGACCTGCGCGGGATCGTCGAGCTCCTCGAACCAGAAGCCGCCCCCGCCGCGGGGCGAGGGCACCTCACCGGCCCGGATCAGGTTGGCGGCCTGGATGATCCCGCTGCCCTCCGCCTGGCGGAAGACGTGGGTCAGCCGGATCCGGGCGATCTCCTCCACGCGCAGCAGGTCGGCCAGGACGCTGCCGGGGCCGATGCTCGGCAGCTGGTCGTCGTCACCCACCAGCAGCAGGTGACTGCCGGCCGGGATGGCCGCGGTGAGCCGGGTGGCCAGATGCAGGTCCAGCATGGAGGCCTCGTCGACCACGATCAGATCGGCCTGCGCGGGTGTCTGCTCGAACAGCGCGCCGGAGTCGGGATCCGGCTCGTGGGCCAGCATCCGGTGCACGGTCATCGCGGGCATGCCGGTGAGCTCCGACAGGCGCTTGGCCGCCTTGCCGGTCGGCGCCGTGAGGGTCACCGTGCCGCCCGCCGCCCGCACGGTCGTCGCGATGGCCCTGACGGTGTGGCTCTTGCCGCAGCCGGGGCCGCCGGTGACGACGGACACGGTGTTGGCCAGGACCATGGTCACCGCGGCCCGCTGGTCGTCATGGAGCCCGGGATCCTCCTGGAACGCGCGCATGGGCAGCGTCGAGCGCGCCTGCCAGAGCCGGGTCAGGTGGGCGGTGAGGGCCAGCTCGCGGCTGTGGACCTCCTTGCTGAAGACGACGGTCCGGCCGGGGTCGTCCGGGGACGCCTCGACGACCACCCGCCGCTCGGCCACCAGGGCGTCCACCGCCCGGCGGACCAGGTCCTCGTCCTGGCCGGTGAGCTCGACGGTCTGGGTCAGTACGGCGAGCAGCGGCAGGTAGCAGTGCCCGCCGCCCGCCGAGGCCTCCAGCCGGTCCAGGACCGCCGCCTTGATCCGCTGGGGACTGCTCTCCGGAACCCCCGACCGCAGCGCGATCCTGTCGGCGGTGGAGAAGGCGATCCCCCTGACCCGGCCGATGAGCCGGTACGGGTCGGAGGCGAGGACCTCACCCGAGTCCGGGCCGAAGACCTGGTAGATCTTGGACGCGAGGAGGGGGCTGATCCCGAAGCCCTGCAGGACCACCATCAGCGCGGCGATGTCCTTCTGCTCCCGCCACGCCTCGACGATCTGGCCCTGCCGCGCGGGACCGATGTTGACGACCTCCCTGAGCCGTTCCGGCTCGGTGTCGATGACCGTCAGCGTCGCCTCTCCGAAATGGTCGACGATGGCGTGGGCGAGCCGCGGCCCGATGCCGCGGATCAACCCCGAGCCGAGGTATATCCGGATGGCCCGGACCGTGGCCGGGACCACCCGCTCGCACCCGGTGACCGCGAAGTGCCTGCCGTGGCGCGGATGCTCGCCCCAGCCGCCGGCGAGCCGGACCGTCTCCCCGGGCTGGACCCCGGCCAGCGCGCGGCCCGAGGCGACGAAGCCGGGCACGTCCTCGGCGCTCATCCGCGCGACCGTGTACTCGTCCTCGCGGACGTACACGAGTTGCTCGACGGAAGCCTCCACAGCCCAGATCCAACCATCTCCGCGGCCGCCGTACGCCGGGCGGGCGACACGCGGGGCGGAAGGGCGTCCTTGACCTGGAGCGAACTCCAGCCCCCAGGATGGCCGGCATGGAGAAACGCGTTATCGGAAACCTCGACGTCAGCGCGATCGGGCTCGGTGCCATGCCGATGTCGGTGGCCGGGCACATGCCCGACGAGGCCCAGTCGATCAGGACGATCCACGCCGCCCTCGACGCCGGCGTGACGCTCATCGACACCGCCGACGCGTACACGCCCTCCTCCGGCGAGGTCGGGCACAACGAGCGACTGGTGGCCAAGGCCCTGGCGCTGTGGTCCGGAGACCGGGGCACGGTCCTGGTCGCCACCAAGGGCGGGCACACGCGCACCCCCGGCGACGGCTGGGGCGTGGACGGGCGGGCCTCTCACATCCGCCGGGCGTGCGAGAGCTCGCTGAAGGCGCTCGGCGTCGAGGCGATCGGGCTCTACCAGCACCACCGGCCCGATCCCGCCGTGCCGTACGAGGAGAGCGTCGGCGCGCTGCGCGACCTGCTCGACGAGGGGAAGATCCTGCTGGCCGGGATCTCCAACGCCGACCCGGAGCAGATCAGGACGGCGTACGAGATTCTCGGCGGGCGGCTGGCGAGCGTGCAGAACGAGTACTCACCGCGGTTCAGGAGCAGTGAGCCGGAGATCGACGTGTGCGCCGAGCTCGGGGTGGCGTTCCTGCCCTGGTCCCCGCTGGGCGGCATGTCGTCGGCGGGCGGGCTCGCCGGGCCGTTCGCCGAGGTGGCGGCCGCCCGGGGCGTCTCGCCGCAGCGGGTCTGCCTCGCCTGGGAGCTCGCCAGGAGCCCCGTCGTGATCCCGATCCCCGGGGCCAGCCGCCCGGAGACCATCCTCGACTCGGTGGCCGCCGCCGATCTCACTCTGACCGAGGACGAGCTGGCCGTTCTGGGGTGAGGCGCCCGCCTCCCCCGCCGTCGCACCGAACATCTGTCGCACCGAACAACACCCGCCGCCGGGAGACCGGCGGCGGGTGTTGACGTATGGGCTCATTATTTCTATGGTTCATTACATAAGTAACGAACCAGCGAAGCAGGTGTTCATGTTCGACGATCGGAGTCCGATCTATCGGCAGATCGCCGACCGCATCAAGGCCGATGTGCTGAGCGGGGTGCTCAAGGGCGACGAGCAGGTCATGTCGACCAACCAGTACGCCGCGTTCTACCGGATCAATCCGGCCACGGCGGCCAAGGCGTTCCAGCAGCTGGTCGACGAAGGGGTCCTCTACAAGAAGCGAGGTATCGGCATGTTCGTCAGTCCGGCCGCCCCCGAGGTGCTCAGGGCCCAGCGCCGGGAGAGCTTCTTCACCGACGTGGTCGACCCGATGGTCGCCGAGGCCAGGGCGATCGGCATCCCGCTCGGCGACATCGTCAGGCGGATCACCGAGACCGGGGGGCACGGATGAAGATCGAGGTCAACGGTCTGCGGGTGGACTACCACGACGTCCGGGCCATCGACGGCATGACGTTCTCCCTCGACGCAGGCAAGATCTACGGGCTCCTGGGGCGCAACGGGTCCGGCAAGACCACCCTGCTCTCGGTGCTGGCCGGCTTCCGCAGGGAGTCGGGCGGCACGGTGCGGGTGGGTGGGCGACCCGTCTTCGAGAACCCGGAGGTCACCCGTGAGGTCTGCCTGATCGGGGATGCGGGCGAGACGATCGACATCGACAAGGTCGAGGACGCGATCTACTTCGCCGAGTGGCTCCGGCCGCACTGGGACGCCGCCTACGCCGAGGAACTGCTGGACCGGTTCGGGCTGGAGCGGAAGATGAGCGTCAAGGCCCTGTCCAAGGGGAAGCGTTCGGCGCTGGGCGTGGTGGTAGGGCTGGCCGGCAGGTCACCGCTGACCATGTTCGACGAGTCCTACCTGGGCATGGACGCGCCCTCCCGCTACGTCTTCTACGACGCGCTGCTCGCCGACTTCATGGAGCACCCTCGCACGGTCATCCTCTCCACCCATCTGATCGAGGAGGTCGGCTCGCTGCTCGAGGAGGTAATGATCATCGACAGGGGCGGGCTGGTCCTGCACGAGGAAAGCCAGACCATGCTGTCACGCGGTACCTCTGTCACCGGGCCCGCCGACCGAGTCGAGGCGTTCACCGGCGGGCTCACCGTGCTGAACACCAGGCGGCTGGGGTCGACCGCCTCGGCGACGGTCTACGGCGACCTCGACGACGCCCGGCGGAGGCAGGCCCGGGAGGCCGGGCTCGAACTCGGCCCGATCGCCATGCAGGACCTGTTCGCCTACCTCACCGAACCGGCCGGAGACGCCGCGCCCGCCGGGCCGCCCGCGGACGTCCCGGCGGAAGGCACCCCGTCCGCCACCCCGTCCGGAGACGCCCGATGAGATTCCCCAGCCGGCTGCTCGCCGCCAACCTCTTCTTCGCCGCGCTGGTGTGGGTCGCCTTCTACGTGGTCGTCACACTGATCACGGTCGGCATCGCGGTCTACGGGACGCTCACGAAGAGCGTGTGGGAGGGCGCGACGCAGCTTCCCCGCTGGTTCGCGCTGTTCGTCGGCGTCGCCCTGATCCGGGATTTCCTCCCGCTCTACATCGCGCACGGGCAGACCCGCAGGCAGTTCGGCGCGCAGGCGGCGGTGACCGTCGCCCTGTACGCGCCGTTCCTGTCCGCCCTGCTCGTCCTGGGCTATCTGCTGGAGGCGCTCCTGTACCACCTGGCGGGCTGGCCGCAGGAACTGTCCAGCGCCCACCTGTTCGGCTCGCCGACGCAGGTGCCGCTCGTCTTCGCCGAGTACCTCGTCGAGTTCCTCGCCTGGATCGTCGCGGGAGCCTTCATGGCGGCGGCGTTCTACCGCTGGCGGGGCGGAGGGCTGCTCTCGCTCCCGATCGGCGTCGGGCTGATCTTCCTGGGTGAGGCGGCCGTGGGCGCCGAGTTCCGGCTGCCCTTCGTCCGCCTGGGGCTGGACGCCGGTTCCGCTCCGGGCGTGCCGGTGACCCTGGCGGCCGGTCTCGGCTGCTTCCTGCTCGGCCTGGCGATGACCTGGTCGATCATCCGGGACGTCCCGCTCCGCAACAGACCCTCGTGAAGGTTCCCGACATGCCCCGCCGAAGAGAGGCCGCCGTGCCGGTTCCGGAGTCATCGTGCTTCGCAGGAGCCACAAGGACAGGCTCGCCGTCGACGGCTTCACCGTACGGGAAGGCGAGACGTACGGCCTGCTCGGTCCGAACGGTGCGGGCAGGACCGCGACCATCCCCGTGATCGTCGGAGTCCTCGCCGGGGACGCGGGTGAGGTGCGGATCGACGGCTCGCCGCACGGCGCCTCCGGCACGCACACCAAGGCGCTGATCGGATACGTTCCGCAGGAGCTTGCCCCCTACCCGGGCCTGACCGCCGGGGAGAACCTGAACTCGGCACTCGGCACTCGGCACTCGGAGGCTACGCCGCGCACTCACGGCGTAGCCGCCGGACTACTCAAGCGATACGTGGTGTTTCCTCAGACGGGGGCGGTTTCGGCTTACGGTGAGACGGGGGTGGATATATGAGGATGTTCATCTGTACGGCGGCGCTGGTCACGGCATCGGCTCTCGTCTCCGGATGCGGTTCCACGACGGGCGGGACGGCGGCGCAGGCGCCCGCCGCAGGGCCGGGGGCGGGCTCCGCCCAGCAGGGGACGGCTCAGGCGAGCCGGGCCGAGGCGAACCCCGGTACGGCAGGTACGGGTACCGGGGGCCCGGCCGAGGTGAGCCCGGCCGAGGTGAGCCCGGCCCAGCACCGTGTCCTGACCGGCCAGTGCCGGTACGCCGACACGGAGCGGCTGCGCGGGGAGTGCCGGTCCGCGGTCGAGCGCGACTACCGGGTGGGGAAGGCGAACCCTTCCCTGGACTGCCGGACCTACTCCGGGATCAGCGTCTGCGGCACCCTCCTGCTCAGCGAGCGGGAGCGCCGGTGCGCCGAGGACGCGGTGGCTGCCGGGCTGGAGTCGCGCCGGGCCGAGGTCGAGTGCTACGTGCTTCCCTGACCCTCCCCTGACCGCTGTGCGGTACGGCGCCCATGCCACGATGACCCCCTGAAGCCCGCCGTACCGTGAGGAGAACCCCCGATGCGCATCAACCGGCTCGATCACCTGGTCCTCACCGTCGCCGACCTGGAGGCGACGATCGGCTTCTACAGTCGTGTCCTCGGCATGGAGCCGGTCACCTTCGGCGAGGGGCGGCGGGCGCTGGCCTTCGGCCAGTCGAAGATCAACCTTCACGAGGCGGGCCGGGAGTTCGAACCCAAGGCGGCGCACGCGGTCCCGGGCAGCGCCGACCTCTGCCTGATCGCCTCCGATCCGCTGGAGCAGGTCGTCGCCGAGCTGGCACGGCACGGCGTGCCGATCGAGGAGGGGCCGGTTCGCCGCACCGGCGCGCTGGGCCCGATCGACAGCGTCTACCTGCGTGATCCAGACGGCAACCTCATCGAGATCAGCGCCTATGCCGAGAGGCCGTGACCCGCAACGTCGCGGTGACGGCGGCACACCGGACCGGTGCGGCCGACAGGGTACGGGCCGGTCGTGCGGCGGTGACGGGACCGGTCGCGGAAGATCCGCCTCCGTACGGTGAGGTGGCCTCTCACTACCGGGTGTCGCCCTACCGGCACATCCTTGTCTCCCCGGTTGATTGCAGGAGGTGGGGACAGGTGCGGCTCCCAGTGGAGGATGTCGTCTGGGAACGGTTGCGCAGGCGGCACGCCGATGCGTGGTCGATCTGGAGAAGTGACGGAGGGCGCTGGTACGCGACCCGGCTCACCGGGACGTTGTCGCAGGCCGAGATGGACGCGGGCCTCGTCATGACCGCGTACGGCGATGACGCCGACGAGCTCGGCGCGATCCTGGCCGAGCAGGAGCGGTTCACCGGCCTGGCCGCGGACCGGCCGTAGGGCCTCGCGGCAGCGTCTCCCCGGGGTCACAGGTCGCGGACCACCCGGGCCGGGGTGCCCACGGCGACGACGCCGGAGGGGATGTCCCTGGTGACGACGGAGCCGGCGCCGATGACGCTGTCGGCGCCGATGGCGACTCCGGCCAGCACGATGGCGCCGCCGCCGAGCCAGACGTTGTCGCCGATCACGATGGGTGCGGCGGCCTCCAGCTTGTTGCGCCGCTGATCGGGGTCGAGCGGGTGGGTGGGGGTGAGCAGCTGCACGTTCGGGCCGATCTGCACGTCGTCGCCGATGGTGATGGGGGCGACGTCCAGGGCGGTCAGGCCGTAGTTGGCGAACGTGCCCGAGCCGACGGTGACGTGGGAGCCGTAGTCGACGTAGAGCGGGGGCCGGATGTGGGCGTCGGGGGCGATCGAGCCGAGCAGCTCCTCCAGGACCGGGCGGGCGGCGTCGGGGTCGGTGGGATAGAGCTCCCCATAGCGGTGGGCCAGGGCCGCGGCGCGCCTGAGGGCGGCCTCCAGCTCGGGATCGTCGGCGATGTAGAGGTCGCCGGCGAGCATGCGCTCGCGGTTGGTACGCGGATCTCCAGGAAACAGGTCGGTCATAGGTGTGAACGTAAGCACGGAGCGTACGTCCGTACGCGAAGGCACGACGATTTCTCGGTGGTCCGTGTCCGCCTCCGTCTGCCGGCCGGGGTCTCATCCGATTCTCAGGTCACCGATATGGGCGTCTCATCCAGACCCCCGACCATCAGGGCAGGTCAACGAACCACGCAGATACGGGAGCGTCATGAACCGCACCAAACGTCTCGTCGTCATCGCCGGGATCGGCACCGCCCTGGCCGGTGGGCTGGTCGCTCCGCTGGCGGCCTGGGCCGCCGAGCCGGCGCCCACGTCGTCTCCGGACACCGCCACGACGGATCCCGGTGCCCGGCCCGGAATCGAGCGGCCCGGAATCGAGCGGCCCGGAATCGAGCGGCCCGGAATCGAGCGGCCCGGAATCGAGCGGCAGGGCCTGCGCGGCGGCCACGGCCAGATGGCCGCCAAGCTCGCGGAGCTCCTCGGCCTCGACGAGGACAAGGTCGCCGCGGCCCTGGAGGGGCTCCGACCCTCGGCCGGCACCGGCCGGCCCTCCGGAGAGGGGCGGGAGGCCGCCCGGCAGGAGATGATCGAGGCCCTGGCGGCCAGGCTCGGCGTCACCGCCGACAAACTCGCCGCGGCGATGGACACGCTGCGTTCACAGCGCGCCGCCGAGGCCGAGAGCGCGCTGAGCAAGCGGCTCAAGACCGCCGTCGCCGGGGGCACTCTCACCCGGGCCGAGGCCGACGCGGTCCTGAAGGCCCACCGCGCGGGCCTGCTCGGCGGCGGGCACCGAGGCGGCGGCGAGGACGCCGGCCGGAGTTCCGGCCAGCAGTCCTGATCCGGCACGCGGCCGGGGTGCGAGACGCCCCGGCCGTACCGTGCTCCAGCCGGGTGGCGGGAACCCGCCGGTGGCCCCGGGAGTGACCGTTCGGGCCGGACGGCCTACGGGACCCTGGCCACCACGGCGAGGGCGCCGGGCCGGCTGAGATCGAATTCGGCGTCCTCCTCGAACTCCGGGCGCCATGACTGGACCGGGACGATGCCCGGGTCGAGCACCTCCAGGCCCTCGGTGTAGGCGGCGAGATGGGCCGGACCGCGGGTGACGGCCAGCCCGGTGGAGGTGGAGCTGTAGGCGCCCCTCATCTTGGCGCGGTCCTCCTCCGAGAGGTTTCCGGCGTGACCATGGGAGATCACCAGGTGGCTGCCGGGGACCATGACGTCGCGGACCGCCGCGACGATGCCGGCGGCGGCGTCGTCGTCCGGGACGAAGTGGAGCATGGCCAGCAGGAGGACGGCGACCGGCTGGTCGAAGTCGATGTTCGCGCGGATGGCGGGGTGGTCGAGCAGGGCCTTGGGCTCGCGCATGTCGGCCTGGACGACGACGGTGTGGGGATTGTCCTCCAGCAGGGCCCTGCCGTGCGCCAGGACGATGGGGTCGTTGTCGACGTAGACGACCCGGGCGTCGGGGATGACGCGGTGGGCGACCTGGTGGACGTTCTCCTGGGTGGGCAGGCCGGAGCCGATGTCGAGGAACTGGCGCACGCCGCGGCCGGCGATCTCGGTCACCGCCCGGGACAGGAACGCGCGGTTGGCCCGGGTCACCTGCCGGACGTTCGGCGCGGCCTGCATGAACTTCTCGGCGGCCTCGCGGTCGGAGGCGAAGTTGTCCTTGCCGCCCAGGTAGTAGTCGTACATCCGGGCCACGCTCGGGATCGTCGGATCGATCCCCGCCGGTGCCTGCTCCTGGACCATGACGCTCTCCCCGATCCGCTTGATCGTCTCATGGGCGATGGTAGATCAAAGGGGGAGATTTTTCGGGTTCTGGCCTGAAGGTTGTGCAGCGGACGCAGAGTCCGCTGCGGCCGGCCCGTATCCGTGAAGGGGCCGCGCCTTCCACGCGGCCTGTTGCAGAATCCCGATCACTCGACCGGCGGAGACCTGGACGCCGGCGGCGAGGGTGCGCCGATCCACTCCGTGGTGCTCCTCCGCCGTCTTCCGGTCGTCACCCGGAGGCGACCCTCCTCGCAGGCCGACCCCGGCGCCAGAGCACCACGGCGGATGCTGCCTCCGGCCTTCGACGGTCAGTCGCTACTGGCCGTTCCGATCCTCCTCACGGGCCTTCGCGGTCGCTCAGGCGAGATCAGTCGGCGGGCTTGCCGAACCAGCGGGAGAGGTGGTCGTCCAGGTCCTGCTGATCGTCGCCGATCCAGGCGACGTGGCCGTCGGGGCGTAGCAGGACGCACGGAGCATCCAGTGCCGCAGTGGGATCCGCGAGGTAATCGACCCGGTCCGACCAGCCGCCGACGGTCAGGCGTTCGGTGCGGTCCAGCAGCAGGCCGCGGCCGCGATGCAGCAGACCGTAGAGGCGGCCCTGTTTCACGTCGATGTCGCGCAGGCGGCGGCCGAGCAGGTCGGGGCCTTCCCCGAAGTCGTAGCGGATGCCGATCGCGGTGATCTTCTCGATCAGACGGCGGTTCACCTCGTCGGAGTCCATCAGTTCGGTGAGCAGTCTGCGCACGGCCTGCGGGCCCGGTTCGGTGGACAGCAGTTCCATCTGGGCGCGGGTGTTGTCCAGCATGTCCTCGGCGACCGGATGACGTTCGGCCTGGTAGGTGTCCAGCAGTGTGTCCGGCGCCCAGCCGCGGAGCTGTGCGGCCAGTTTCCAGCCGAGGTTGAATGCGTCCTGAACGCCCAGGTTGAGGCCCTGACCGCCGATGGGTGGATGGATGTGCGCCGCATCGCCGGCCAACAGCACCCGACCGACGCGATAACGTTCGGCCAGCCGGGTGGCATCCCCGAAGCGGGACAACCAGCGCGGGGAGTGCACGCCGAAATCGGTTCCGGCGACGGTGCGCAACTGTTGTTTGAAATCTTCGAGGGTGGGCGGTTCCGCACGGTCGCTGACTCCCGCGGCGGGGACGACGACGCTGTAGACCCCTTCGCCGAAGGGCCGGAGCCAGAATCGCCGATGGGTCTCGCCGATCTCGGCCACCTTGGCGGCGATCTCCTCCTGCGGCATGCCCGCTTTCATCTCGCCCATGAGCGTGTCGGTCCGTGAGGGCTCGCCGGGGAAGCCGACGCCGAGCAGTTTGCGCACCGTGCTGCGCGCGCCATCGCAGCCGACGAGATAGCGCGAACGCAGTCGCTCCCCGTCGGACAGCTCGACGGTCACGCCCTCGTCGTCCTGCTCGAAACCGGCGACCGCGCGACCGCGCCGGACCTGCGCGCCCAGTCCGATCGCATGTTCTTCGAGCAGGTGAACGATGACCGGCTGCGGGATGCCCAGCAGATAGGCGTACGCGGAATCCAGGCCCTTGGGCGCGGGCTTGGGGATGGCGGCGAAGAAACCGCCGGCCGGGCGCTGTCTTCCATGCGGGAGAATGCGATCCAGAAGTCCGCGCATCGCCATCAGCTCGAGACTGCGAATATGCAGACCGACTATGCGGACGAACGACACGGGCTCGGTTTCCTTCTCCAGAACGAGTACCCGCACATCGTGCAGCCGCAGTTCGGCGGCCAGCATCGCACCGGTCGGCCCGCACCCGGCAATGATCACGTCGAAGACGGGGGGCGTGTGGTCGGCGCCGGAGACCGGCGACCGGAGAACTCCGGGGGCGTCGCCCACCGGGGAGTCACGCTCGACCCTGTCGTTCGACGGCGGTTCGGCGGTGACCTGCTGAGAGTGCATGGGTGTTGCCTTTCGGGAGGGCCTTGTCGGAGAGGCGCTCCCGGCGACACCTACGTCAATCGCCCGACCGTGACGGGAAGGGGGAGCACCCACATCGATACAGCGTTCATGGGTCTCACCTCCTCGGGCGGTGTCGCGGTCAACGGCAAGCTACAAGCCCGGACATCATCCCGTCCAACCCTTTCCCGGCAACGTGATCACGACTCCGAACGGGCCCGTGCGGTTGCAGGACGAATCCGGCGTGGCGGCCCGGCCGTCCCGGTCACGGTCACGGCCGACGACCTGATCCCGCACCGGCTGCTGGAGGGGAACCGGTTCGTGGTGCGTACCGACTTCTCTGACCGGGGACGACGGCAGGCCGTACGCGACCCGCCCGGCGGCATCGACAAGGGAAGACGACGTCGACCAGGTGCAGCGAGTCGCGGATCGTCCCGACGCGACCTCCGCGCCGCGGAACAACGAGGCCGGGCCCCGCTCGCTTTCCGGACGCCGTCCAAAGGGCGGCAACACAAACCTAAATTGTGCATACTGCACAGTTTCGCAATGTGGTGCCCGGGGAGCATGGGGCTGCAGCGCACAAGCGCCGGGGGTCCGTACCAAGAGGTCAGATGAGAGAACGGAATGCGCTTCTGTTCCGGCGGGCCGTCCCCGTGGGGGTCGCGCTGATTCTTCTGGTGACAGCAGGTCTCGTCGGCTACTTCGGAATCGAGGACCTGGGCGAAGCCCTGGCGTTCACCGGGAGGTTCACCGGAGCCCTCTTCGTCGTCGCCGCCGCGGTGATGGCCGTCTCGGTCATCGCGGTGCTGGACCACTGGTTCTGGAGAAGCTACCAGAATTCCGGCCTGGTGGTCGTGGCCGGAACCGGTCTCGCGTTCATGGTGAACTCCATGCTGCTGATCACGATGATCAGGGATGCGGAGCAGAAGCGGTATCTGCTTCTCTGGCTGGTCCTCGCCGTCGGATCCGCGTGGGCGCTCTATGCGAGCTACCGGGCGGACGTCGTGATCCCGTCCCCCAAGAGGTTCGGGATCGCGGTGATGGCGACCACCGTCGTCGCCGTGGCGGATTTCGGCTACTCCCAGCTCTATGAGCCGTACGAGCAGCCGACGCACATGATATTCGAGGCGAGTCTCGGTGATCCGGTGTACACCGCCGAGTCGACGGTCATCTCGCTGCCCGTGGACATAAAGATCGTGAACGGCGGCAAGGTCGGGGTGTACGTGCTGGCGACCGAGTATCAGGTCCTGGGGAGGAAGGCGGCCGTCCGCCCGGACGGCCGCGAGAGGAACGAATGGCGGGACGACGCGGTGGCGGACTATCCGATCTCCCTCTACACGGACATCGAGTATTTCGACCTGGTCAGGAAGGCGAAGTTCCTGCCGACGTACGGAGAGTGGCTGAATCCAGGGGAGGAGGTGAACGTCGCCCAGGTGGTGGAGGTCCCGGCCGCGGCCTCATATGACACGATGCAGCTCCGGGCATTCGCCATCATCGCGCGGAAGGACAGGATGGGCCTCGAAGGAGGTCTGTGGTTTCCGGCAGACTTCTCCTGGGAGCATCCGGAAAAGTTCGGGAAGGAGGTCGAATTCATCGAGTATCGCAGCAGGATACACGAGAACAACGCCATAGCGGAGTTCGCGAGAGAGCCGCGGTCCATCGCCATACGCCAATATGTGAACGATGCCGAACTCCCGGCGATCGCCGTTCTGCGCAAAGGCGAGGAATACCGCGAGATGTCCCTCGCCGAATTCGACGACATGGTGACCCGGTACGGCCTCATCAGCATCACCACGGGCTGGAAGGAGAAATCCCTCCGGAGGCCCGACCGCTGACTCTCGCACGGCTCCGGGCGTACGGGAGCCAGGCGTACGGGATCGGGCCGGGATCTCTAGCGTCCGCGGGCCTTCACGCCCACGATGCGACGGCCGGGCGATCCTCCTCCAGGGCAGCGGATGTACTTGCCCTCGGCCACGACGGGATCCCGGCCGGGGATTTGGATCATCCCGTAGAAGTGAACGCACCTCATCTCCGGCTCCGTCTTCAGCCTCTCCGTTATGGGGCCTATGTAGCTCTTGTATTTCCCGCTGCTCATCTTCTTCAGGTTGATCTGGCTGCGGGCTCTCGTTCCGAGTCCGACCTCCATCTTGGCGCGTTTGCCCGGTGTGGCCGACTTGATGGTCACCGCGCAGTACCGATCGGCGGTCCTGCTGTAGAACAGGTGGACTCTCCCTACGACCTCCTCGGCTCTGCCGTAGTCTTTGATTTCTCTCTCCTCGACCTTCTTGAACCCTGGACCGCACACGCTCCTGGGCGCCTGGGAGGTGGCGGACGCCGGGGCGCTCGGCGCGGAAAGAGGCAGTGACGCGGCGACGGCGGCGCCCAGGGCGGTCGCGACGAGTCTGTTTTCGACGACTTTCTTCGTGAAGAAGCTCACTACGGGTGCCTCCCCGGTGTGATTTCGCAGGTCTCCTCGTGACCTCCTCGATCGTTTTTGTAATCCCTTTATTTATTTTCGAGTGATTGGTGACGGAAAATCAACCGGGGGTGCGTAAAGATTCCTCGTCCCTTCACCCGGCCGATGCTCCGGCCGTACTCCGGACACCGTCCGCAAGCAGATCCCGCCGGTGGCTCCGGGAAAGGGCGCGGTGCGACGGGGCCGGCAGGCCGTACCGGGGGGACGGCGGTTCCCGGGGTCTCTGCGATCATGCCTTCATGACCGATGACACGGCCGGGCGGCTGAGCAGGCAGGAGATCTCCGAGGCGGTCGGGGATCTGGGGTGGCGGTACGTCCTGGGTTCCATCCTCACGACGGTGCCGGTGGGCTCGCTGGCGCAGGCGGTCGAGGTCGCTGCGCGCCTGGTGGAGGCGGCCGGTGGCGACGCGGACGACAGCCTCCGGATGGACGTGCGCGCGGACCTGCTCGCCCTCAACGTGCAGTCCCTCGCCCTGGCGCGCGTGACCCCGCGCGAGCTGGAGCTCGCCCGGCGGATCTCCGCGGCCGTGGCGGCCCTCGGCCTCCGGCTCGGCCCCGGGGGCGCCGGGTCGGCGGGGCCGCGGGCGGTCCAGCTCATCGAGATCGCGATCGACGCGCTCGACATCGCCCGGATCCGCCCCTTCTGGAGGGCGGTCATGGGATACGGCGACGAGCCCGGCGCCTCGGGTCCCGAGGACGCCATCGTCGACCCCCTCGGCCAGGGCCCGGCGATCTGGTTCCAGCAGATGGACGCGGCGCGCCCGCAGCGCAACCGCATCCACCTGGACGTCTCCGTCCCGCACGACGAGGCGGCCGCCCGCATCGAGGCCGCGCTGACCGCCGGCGGCGTGCTGCTGTCGGAGGCGGCCGCCCCGGCCTTCTGGGTGCTCGCCGACGCCGAGGGCAACGAGGCCTGCATCACGACCTGGCAGGGCAGGGACTGACGCGGCGATCGGACCGGGGGCGCCGGAGCGGAGGCATCCATCGGGGAGAGGACGCTCCGTGCGCCTACCGGTCGAGGGAGAGCGGGAAGGAGACCGGCCCGCCGGGGGTGCGGACGGTCACCCGGCCGCCGGAGCAGGTGACCTCCGGGTCGCCGCTGCCCGGGACGATCAAAGTGAGCACGGAGGCGGCCGCGGGGGAGAGGACCGTCGCCGACCGCGCCGTCCGGAGATGGCCGGTCGCGATCTCCTGGAACCCCACCTCCTGGCCGTCGAGCGGCAGGCCCGAGTCCGGGGAGAGCTGGACCAGCGTCACCCGCTCCTTCCCGTCCGCGAGCACCACCCCGCCGTCGCGTTCGGAGACCACGGCGAGCGACGGGCCGAAGTGCCAGAGGCTGCGCAGCGCCGACCCGGCCGGGACCTCGTCCAGCACGGCCATCAGGTCGGCGCCGTGGTTGACCAGGACCGAGCGGGTGCGGCGGACGCCGTACGCGTCGTCGGTGAGCCGGAAGCACTGTCGCCGTGCGCCGGTGGACGCGCTCACCAGGCGCGTCGCCGTACCCTCCCGGAACGCCGCGTCCACCACGACCGGGACGTTGTGCGCCTCGGGGGAGATCGTCCAGCGCCGGTACGGCGTGCGCTCGTAGGAGTGGAAGCCCGCCTCGACGAGGATGTCGCGGCCGCGGGCGTGGTAGGTGACGCCCAGGTGGTCCTCGTGGCCGTGGAGCGTGCGCCCGGGGCCGAACCTGATGGAGTAGTACGCCGAGCCCGGGTCGTCCCACGCGGTCCTGCCGAAGACGTAGCCGGCGTCGAACACCTTCACCGTGTCCGGCTGGGACGGGAAGCCCGCCGGGCGCACGCCGGCCGGGCCGTCACCGATCGGCACCAGGCACCCGTCGGGCTGGGTGGCGTGGCCGACGTAGGACTCCAGCGACCTGCGCCGCGCGACCAGGTCGGGCGGGACCTCGATCCCGCACCGCTCGATCGTCTCCAGCGCCACCCCCAGCCGCCGGTGGACGTAGACGCCGTAGCGCGGCGCCTGCTCGTGCAGCACGCCCTGCGCGTCGACGGCGAGCCGCGCCGAGGCGGTCATCCGCCGGACGGCCAGCTCCTGCCAGGGGGCGTGGCCCAGACGGCGGCCGATCGTCAGGAGCGCGATGTCCTGGTCCAGTCCATGGTTGTGGCCCTGGCGGTAGAGCGCCGGATCGGCCAGGACCGCACCGTGCTCGGCCAGGCTCCGGCGCAGCCAGGAGGCCCGCACGTGCGCGCTGAGGCAGACCAGTGCGGGGCCGCGCAGTGCGACCGGGTGCTCGGCCCAGGCCCACGGGCTGACCCCGATCCCGCCCCGGGGGTTCGCCCGCACCCAGTCCTCGGCGATCACGGCGGCGCGGTCGAGGAGCTCGCGGTCTCCCGAGCGCTCGTACTCCACGACCAGGCTCCCCATCCAGCGCAGCGCGTGCAGGTTCAGCGACCAGGAACGGCTCCGGTGCGGATCGAGGCGCCAGTCGATCCTCCCCGTGCCGAGCTCGACGGCGGGCAGACCGGCGAACGTGACCCGCCCCAGGGCGACCTCGGAGACCTTGACCGAGGGGAAGCCTCCGGCGGCGCAGACGGCCGGGCCGTCACCCGCCGGGAGGTCCGCTGCGGCGGGCCGCCGCGGGAAGGCCGACGAGGCCAGCCGCCGCAGGAGAGACGGGACAGGGAGCCTGCGGGCGAAGGCCGGCAGGGCGGGCCGGTGCGCGATCGGGCCCGGTGCCGTGCCCAGGTAGTCGGACAAGTGCTTGCTCCAATACGTCGCGCGAGCGGCCCCTGTGCGCTCGCGGAGGGGTGAACGGGCCGGTGGGACGGGTCGCCGGCGCGGGCCGGGCGGCATGTCGCGCGGTGCCCGCAACGCCGGTGCGATGACTCCGGGTGCCGTTGCGAACGCGGACGGTGGCGGCCGGAGGGATCGGGAGGGCGGCCGGGCCGCCTCAGACCCCGGGCTCGGCCGGGGTCCGCAGCGCGGCCGGGTTACGCAGGCCCGGCCGCGAGCGGGTCACGGAAGGCCGGGCGCGGCCGGCTCCTCGTCGGTCCAGCCCGCCTCGAGCACCAGCTCCACCCGGTCGCCTCCCGATCCGGGCGGGCCCGTGACGGCGGAGGAGAGCACCTGCGAGTCGCCGGGATCGATGATCAGCGTCCGCTGGACGGGGACCGGGGCGGTCCGCAGGGTGAAGGAGAACGCGGCACCCCTGCGGCCCCGTTCGTCCGTGGCCTCACCCAGGTAGCGGACGTTCGGCAGCTCCGCCAGCGCCCGGTAGGCGGCCGCCCGTACGGCCGGCGGTGACGGCTTGCTCCACAGCAGGCCGCTGAGCGCGTCGGCGACGATGCCGTCGAGTGGGCCGTCGAGTGGGCCGTCGAGCGGGCCGTCGAGCGGGCCGCTCGCGGCGCCGTTCCCCGCGCCTCCGCCGTCCGCCCCGGTCCCGGTTCCCGCCTCCCTCGTGCCCGTGAGGGCGCCGGCCGCCGCCTCCTCCCGCACCGCCCGGCTCACCCAGTCCCTCAGCGCGGCGGCGTCGGCCGGCAGCCCCTGGATCTGCTCGAAGGTCATCGCGCGGCCGGCCATGCTGAACGGCACCTTGGCGGCGGCCTTGATCCGCCCCTTCTCCGGAGAGGCGGACAGCACGTATCCCCGGCTCGACCACTCGGCGGGCGAGCCGTCGCGCCGCCAGGCGTCCTCGTCGGCCTTGCCCGCCGGGTGCGCCCCCAGCGCCCGGGAGCCGGACCAGACCCGGCCGTCCCTGGCGACCCACTGCTCGGTGATCCGCGACTCCACCAGCCGGTAGCGGTTCTCTCCCCGCCCGAGCAGCTCCGGGTGCGGTTGCCGGTGCAGCTTCCTGACCCGCCAGTACGCGCCGGTCGCCGCGGGTTCGGAGGCGGCGGTGGTCGCCGCCGCCAGCAGGACCGACCGTCCGGAGACCGTCGAGATCCGGCCCGGTCCTGCCCGTTCCCCGGCGGTCGTCCCCGCGACCACGGTCATGGCCGCCACCACCGCCGCGGCGGCGAGCCCGGCCACGGCCGGCGCCCACGGCAGCCGCCGCCCCGGCCCGGTTCCCGTGCGCCGGCGGGGACCGGCCCCCCGGCGCCCGCGGGCCCCGGCCTCCAGATGCTCACGGATCCCGGCCTCCACCCGGCCGCGCGTCCTGGCCTTGAGGAACGGGTCGGCCTGCGGCTCGCCGTACAGTTCGCGGAGCGTCTCCAGCTCATCCACGGCCGGCCTCCTCGGGATCGAGCATCGGGTTGCCGCCGAGCGCGGCGCGCAGCTTCCTCCTGGCCCGGCTCAGCCGGGACCCGACGGTCCCGTACGGGATGTCCAGGACGGCGGCGATCTCCTCGTGGCTCAGCCCGGCCAGGGCGACCAGCAGCAGGACGTCCCGGTCGCGCCGGTCGAGCCCGGCCACCGCCGCCGCGAGCTCCGGTCGCAGGCTCTGCGCGCTGACCCGCACGGCGACGCGCTCGTCGTGGGCGGGGGCGTCGGCGTCCGGGCCGTAGCGCCCGAGCGCGCGCAGCGTGCGGACCTCCAGGCGGCGGTGCCTGCCGACGAGGTTGGTGGCGATGCCGTACAGCCACGCCCGCACGCCGGCCCGGGACGGGTCGTAGGAGGCCCGCTTCCGGAACGCGGTGAGGAACGTCTCTGCGACGACGTCTTCGGCGTGGTCGGTGCCGAGCCGCTGGGCGACGTAGCGGTGGATCTCCGCGAAGCAGGCGTCGAAGACCGCGCCGAACGACTCGGGATCGTCGAGGGAGAGCGGGCCTGCCCCGGCCTCCTCCTCGGGCCGGACGGCCCGGGGCGGCGCGGTCACGATGGTCTCCCCGTCATCTGCACCCTTTCGAAAGCGAATCGGCGGTCGTCTGTTATCACCCGATCCGCCGATTCGCTTTCACGGTCACGGATGTGACCTGTGTCACCTTCTCAGGCCCGGCCCCGGTGCACGATGAAGCTGAGCGCGGTGCTCTGGCGGCCCAGACGGGAGTCATAGGCCGTGACCCTAATGTGGTCGGCGGGGTTCTCGGCGCGGCAGGCGAGGACCTTCGAGAGCGCGTGCTCCGGGTCGTCGAGGTCGAACATCGGCATGCCGTACATCTCCCAGAAGATGTTGCGCGGGCCGGGATCGCCGGTGTGCTCGACCGCCACCGAGAACCCCCGGCCCAGGGCGTAGGCGAGCTGGGCGGCGATCTCGGCGTCGGTCAGGTCGGGAAGGTAGGAGAAGGCTCCCTGGGTGATCCTCATCGGACGGGCTCCTCGTCGACAGGGGCGGGCGGGGCGGTCGCGCGGGCTCGGCGCGGTGGGGTCATCGCGCGGGCTCGGCGCGGTGGGGTCATCGCGCGGGCTCGGCGTCGGGGACGTCGGTGGAGGCGTAGGCGAACTCGACCTCTCCCCAGGTGTCGAGGGCGGCCGCCAGCTCGGGGGAGTGCTTGGCGGCGGCCCGCAGGATGTCCGGGCCCTCGGCGGCCAGGTCGCGGCCCTCGTTGCGTGCCTTGACCACGGCCTCCAGCGCCACCCGGTTGCCGGTGGCCCCGGCGGCGATGCCCTGCGGGTGGCCGAAGGTGCCCCCGCCGAACTGCAGGATCACGTCCTCCCCGAGGTGGTGGACGAGCTCGTGCATCTGCCCGGCGTGGATGCCGCCGGAGGCGACCGGCATCACGCCGGGCATCGAGCCGTAGTCCTGCTCGAACAGCAGGCCGTCGCCGGTCCCGTGGGCGGAGGCCCGGCAGGTGGTGTAGTAGCCGCGTACGGCCGAGGCGTCCCCTTCGAGCTTGCCGACCACGGTCCCGGCGTGGATGTGGTCGACGCCGAGCAGGCGGCACCACTTGGCGATCACCCGGAAGTTCACGCCGTGGTCCTTCTGCCGCGTGTAGGTCGAGTGCCCGGCCCGGTGCAGGTGGAGCAGGACGCCGTTGTCGCGGGCCCACCGCGCCATCGAGCCCATCGCGGTGAACCCCACGGTCAGGTCGATCATGATGATCGGGCTGCCGAGCTCCCTGGCGGTCTCGGCCCGCTCGTACATCTCCTCCATCGTCGCCGCGGTGCAGTTCAGGTAGTGGCCCTTGATCTCGCCGGTGCGCTCCTCGGCCCTGCGCACGGCCTCGCTCACGAACAGGAACCGGTCCCGCCAGCGCATGAACGGCTGGGAGTTGACGTTCTCGTCGTCCTTGGTGAAGTCCAGCCCGCCGCGGAGCGCCTCGTGGACGACCTTGCCGTAGTTGCGCGCCGACAGGCCCAGCTTGGGCTTGACCGTCGCGCCGAGCAGCGGCCTGCCGTACTTGCCGAGCAGCTCCCGCTCCATCACGATGCCGTGCGGCGGGCCCTGGAAGGTCTTCACGTAGGCGAGCGGGAGCCGCATGTCCTCCAGGCGCAGCGACCTGACCGCCTTGAAGCCGAAGACGTTGCCGATGATCGAGGAGGCGAGGTTGGGGATCGAGCCCTCCTCGAACAGGTCGATGTCGTAGGCGACGTAGGCCATGTACTCGCCGTATCCGCCGGACTCGTCCTCGCGCACCCGGTCCACCCGGTACGCCTTGGCCTGGTAGTGCCGGTAGTCGGTCAGCCGGTCGGTCCACACCACCGTCCACGTGGCGGTGGACGACTCGCCCGCGACCGCCGCGGCGGCCTCCTCGGGGGTGACGCCCGGCTGCGGGACGATCCGGAACGCCGCCAGCACGTCGGTGTCCTTCGGGACGTAGTCCGGGTCGTAGTAGCCGAGGGCGGCGTAGGGGACGACTCCGGTGCTCAAACGGTTGTGTGCCATGCCTTCACGGTGTGCGGATTCCGTGAAAGCGTCTATGGAGAATCCGCCGACGACTCTCAAGGAAACGCTTGACGCTCACCCAGCTGCGCACCTTCCTCGCGGTGGCCGAGACCGGCTCGGTGCGGGCCGCCGCCGAGCGGCTGTACGTCACCCAGTCGGCGGTCTCCGCCGCGCTCGTCGCCCTGCAGCGTTCCCTCGGCCTGCGGCTGGTACGGCCTGCGGGCCGGGGACTGCGGCTCACCGAGGCCGGGGAGGTGTACGCAGAGTACGTACGGCGCGTGCTCGGCCTGCTGGAGGAGGCCCGTACGGCCGCCGCCGGCGAGGCCGACCCGGAGCGCGGGCAGGTCAGGGTGGCGGCCGTGACCACGGCGGGGGAGGAACTGCTCCCCCCGCTGCTGGCCGGATTCCGGAACCGGCATCCGGGTGTGGGGATCATCCTCGAGGTGGGCAACCGGGAGCGGGTGCACGCGATGCTGGCCGGTCACGAGGCCGACCTGGTCGTGGGCGGGCGTCCTCCGGCGTCCGGGCCGTTCCGGGTGCTGGCCGTACGGCGCAACGAGCTGGCGGTCGTCGCGGCCGGGAGCGCGGTGAGCGGCTGCGACGACCCGGCCGACCGCGCGGACCCCGCCGGATCCGCCGCGCGCTCGGGCCTTGCCGCCTCCACTCCCGCCCCCGCCCCCGCCGACGCCGTGACCTGGCTGGGCTGCCAGACCTGGCTGCTGCGCGAGCCCGGCTCCGGTACCCGGGCCACCACCGAGGCGCTGCTGGAAGGCCTCGGCATCACTCCGCGCACCCTCACCATCGGCTCCAACGTCGCCGTGCGAGAGTCCGTCAAGGCCGGTCTCGGCGTCACACTGCTGTCCCGGGACGCCATGACCGAGGGCATGGTGGAGATCCCCACACCGCTGACCCCGATGCGCCGCGACTGGCATCTGCTCGCCCACCGCGGACCGCTCCCGGCCACCCCGCGGCTCCTGGTGGAGCACGTCCTGCGGCTGAGCCCGCAGTGGCGGCAACGACCGGATCCGCAGGCCGGTCACGGGACCCGGGACACTAGGCGAGGTCCCGGACCGGGATGACGACCCGCAGCAGGGTCCCGGCGCCCCGGCGGCTGTGCACCTCCAGGCGTCCGCCCAGCAGCTCCGCGCGCTCGCGCATGCCGCCCAGGCCGTAACCGGTGGGAGCGGGGCGCTCGGCCAGGCGGGAGGGGTCGAAGCCGACCCCGTCGTCCTCTATCTCCAGCTCGACGTTGCCGCTCCGCACCGCCAGGCTGATCAGGGCGGATCCGGCGCCGGAGTGCTTGGCCACGTTGGACAGCGCCTCCTGGGCCACCCGGTAGATCGCGGTCTCCACGTGCCCGGGCAGCCGGAGCGGGACGAGGTCGGCCTCGACCGCCAGCGACGGGAACGACCTGGCCAGGCTGGCCAGGCTGGCGGGCAGGCCGAGGTCGTCGAGCACGGGGGGACGGAGGCCCTCGATCGCGGACCTGGTCTCGCGGAGCGCGTCGTCGGCCAGCGCCCGCGCCCGCCCGATCTGCTCCGCCGCCACCCGCAGGTCCGTGACGGTACGGCCGCCGCCGGGCGGCGGGGTCTCCGGCGCGAGCGCGTCGAGGGCGGCCGACAGGTGGTAGGAGAGGCTGACGATGCGCTGGCTGATGCCGTCGTGGATCTCTCCTGCGAGACGGCGGCGCTCGGCCTCCTGGGCGAGGACGACGCGTTCGGCGAAGCGCTCCATGGCCTCCTCCCGCTCGGCGAGGAGGCCGTGGAGGCGGGCGTTCTCGATGGTCCCGGCGATCAGGCCGCCCACGGAGTGCAGGAGCTCCACATCGGCATAGGTGAACACCCGGTGGACACGGGTGTGCACGTTGAGGACGCCGACCAGGTGGCCGGGGCGGGCGGCGATCGGGACCGAGCACATCGAGGTGAAGTCCTCGCCCCGCAGCTCGGGGATGTACTTGTAACGGGGATCGGCGAGCTTGTCGTCGTCGATCACCACGGGCCTGCCGTGGGCCGCGACCCAGCCGGCCACCCCCTCGCCGAGGTCCAGCTCGATCTGGCCGGACAGCTCGTCGAAGGGCGGGGTGGCCCCGCGCAGGACGAGCCGCCGGCCGGTGTCGTCGAGGAGGTGGACGAAGCAGATGTCGGTCTCGGTCGTCTCGGTGATCAGTGCCGCCACCCCCTGCACGATCTCTCCGAGGTCGAGTCCGGCGGAGATCGTCTCGATGATCCGGGAGAGCAGCCGCGCCTCCCGCTCGGGGTCGGTGAGCCCGAGCCGGCTCACCGGAAGACCCCCTCGCGCAGCGCGGTGGCCACCGCGGTGACCCGGTCGCCGACGCCGAGCTTGCGGTAGATGCCGCGGGTGTGGGTCTTGACGGTCTCCTCGCTGAGCGTCAGGCGGGCGGCGATGCCCTTGTTGGTCAGGCCGGACACCATCAGCGCCAGCACCTCGCTCTCCCGCTGGGTGAGGCCGAGGTGGGCCCCCGGCCAGAACTCGCCGGAGTGCAGCCGGGCGGCGGACAGGGCGATGCGGCCGGCCAGCATCGGCGCGATCAGCACCTCCCCGGAGGCGATCCTGGTCAGTGAGGCGACCAGTTCCGTCCCGGTGACGTCCTTGAGCAGGAACCCCGAGGCGCCCAGCCGCAGGGCCTGGTAGACGTACTGCTCGTCGTCGTAGACCGTCATGAAGACCACGCGGCAGGCCGGCCGGGCACGCAGGATCCCGGCGCAGGCGTCCAGGCCGCTCTCGCCGCGGAGCCGTACGTCGAGCAGGACCAGGTCGGGCTCGTGGTCGAGAACGGCTCTGATCGCCCCGCCGGAGTCGTGAGCCTCCCCGACGATCTGCACCTGGTCCCGGTACGACTGCAGCATGGCCCGCAGACCGTCGTGGACCATCTGGTGGTCGTCGACGGTCACCAGCCGGAGGGGTGGGCTCCTCATGCGTTCAAGGTACGAAAAAGCAGGCATTTAAGGATCCCCCGGAGCATCCCCCAGTTGGGGGAAGGCCGTCCCGGAAACCCGACATACCGTCCGGATGACGCCTCAACACACCGGAATCCAGCGGAAGTGAGCCGCCCGTGCCCCACAAGCTGATGCGGATCCACCGGGCCGAACCCCTGCGCCCGGCCATGCTCGCCATCGCCGGCGACAGCGCGGCGGGGAAGACGACCGTCACCCGGGGCCTGACCGAGGCCCTGGGCGCAGACCGGAGCACCTCGGTCTGCGTCGACGACTACCACCGCTACGACCGGGCGGAGCGGTGCGGCCTGCCGTTCACCCCGCTCCACCCGGCCTGCAACCACGTCCAGATCATGGAGCAGCACCTCCAGCTGCTCGCCATGGGCCAGCCGGTCCTCAAGCCCGTCTACGACCACCGGGACGGCTCGCTGGTACGGCCCCGCCTGGTCGAACCGCGCGACCTGGTGATCGTGGAAGGGCTGCTCCCGCTCCACACCAAGCTGGCCAGGGCCTGTTTCGACGTGACCGTCTACCTCGACCCGCCGGAGCCGGTCAGGCACGCCTGGAAGATCGCCAGGGACACGGAGCGGCGTGGCTACACCCGCGAGCAGGTCCTCGCCGAGCTGGCCAGGCGGGAGGCGGACTCCTCCGCCTTCGTCCGTCCCCAGCAGCGCGAGGCGGACATCGTGGTCCGCTTCGAGCCGGCCGGGGGTGGCGCCGGCGTGCCTCTGTCGGTGACGCTGCTCCTGCGGCCCACGGTCCGGCACCCGAACTTCGCCCGGATCCTCTCCGGGGCGACCAGCTCGGCCGCCCATCTCACGCTCATGCGCGACTCCGACGGCACCCCGGTGGACGCCCTGCACATCCACGGGAACGCGGACCCGCTGGAGGCCGACGTGGTGGCCAAGGCGATCTGGCACGACCTCGGCGTGCCCGAGCCGCTGCCCGGCTGCCTGGGCCGCATGCCCGACGGCTCGCGCAACGAGCCGCTCCGCATCACCCAGCTGATCCTGCTGCACCATCTGATCCGCGCGGGCGTGTGGCGGATCCCCGGCGAGTGATCCCCGCCCCGGGCGATGTCCCGGTGAATCGCCCCGGTCAGGCTGGGTAGGCCGGAACTCTGAGAGACCAGGAGGCGCGATGAACCAGCAAGGCCAGACCGGCCCCGGCGAGCCCGAGAGGCAGGAGGACGGTTTCCCGGTCGCGGGGCAGCAGCAGTCACCGCTCTCGCAGTCGCCCGACGCCGAGCCCGAAGGGGACGCCGTCCCCGGCGAGGCGCGCGACTGGCTGCCGTCGGAGGCCCAGTCGCCCGACGACATGGAATGACCGGGACGGAGCCCCGGTAACCCGGCGGCGGGGAAGGACGGGGACGGCCGGATCGCCTCTTGCCGGCGATCCGGCGGGTGAGGCGCGGGCCGGAGCGGGACTCAGGCGTCCCAGTCGACGGCCACCTTCTCCGGGTCCTCGGCGGCGATCTTGACGGGGAGACCCGTGCCGGGCAGGGTCCGGTGCAGGTGGGCGGCGGGCACGCGGTGGCCGAGCCGCACCTCGTACGGCAGGCGCCCGTCGGCCGGGGTCACCAGCAGCACGAACCCCACGATCGGGTCGCCGTTGTCGGCGGTCATGCCGTCCATGCCGAAGGTGCCCAGCACCAGGGCGGTGCCCGGCACGCCCCGGGCGAGCAGATCGGCCGCGGACAGATGTTCCCCGGCCATCGTCCTGCCGTACCCCGCTCCGGGTGCCGTGTCCCGCGCCACGGTGAACGACTGTCCGGCGTACACGGCCTCGGCGAACCCGCCGAAGAAGGACATCGTCCGGCTGAGGGTCGAGGCGTGCAGGGCCCACGCCGCGGCGAAGGAGCCCGCGAACATCACGATCATGCCCGAGGCGAACGCCGGCACCGCCCAGACGGGTGAGGGCCACATGGACATCCCCGTGATCCCCGCCACGAGCAGGGCGGCCCCGCATCCCCCGATGCCCAGCCCCAGCTTCCCCATGCGCCCCATCGCTCTTCCCCGTTCCCAGAAGTACGGCGTGCCGTTGTGACGCCGTCAGGAAACCGGAGATCGCTTTCACCCGGGTTGCATCCCGATTGCGTGCGCGCGCAGCGGTCCCCGCCGGGCAGGGTGGGGCGTTTCCGGCTGGGTATGGCCATCCCATGGGACATGTGGTGGTGGGCGTGGACGGATCCGCGGACAGTCTCCGCGCGGTGGAGTGGGCGGTGCACGAAGCCGTGCGGCGGGGCCTCCCGCTGCGCGTGGTGCACGCCGCCTACGCGTGGCTGCACTCCCCGGCGGAGGCGGGGATCGAGGAGGTGCGGCAGTGGCTGCTCAACAACGGCCGCCAGGTCCTCGGCCAGGCCATGGCGCACGCGCGGGAGCGCGAGCCCGAAGCGGTGGTCACGGACGCCGTCGTGACCGGCGACCCCGTCGGGGTGATGGTCGCCGAGGCGGAGGAGGCGGAGCTGCTCGTGGTGGCCTCGCGGGGGACGGGCCGGATCTCCAGCCTGCTGCTCGGCTCCGTGGCGCTGAAGGTGGTCTCCCAGGCGCCCTGCCCGGTGGTGGTGGTCCGCGGGCCGGTCGAGCCGGAGAAGACGTTCGGCGAGGTGGTGGTCGGGGTGGACGGGTCGCCGGCGAGCGCCGGGGCGCTGCGGTTCGCCGCCGCCGAGGCGTCGCTGCGCGGGGCGCGGCTCCGGGTGATCCTGGCGTGGAACCTGGCCACCCCGGCGGCCGAGATGATGCCCCCGATGCTCATCGAGCTCGGCGAGGTCGAGGCCGCCTGGACCCGCGTCCTCGACGAGGCGGTGGGCTCCGTCGCGAGGAGCCACCCGGAGCTCGACATCGCCCACCAGGTGGTGACCGGTCATCCGGTGCAGACGCTCATCGACGCCTCGGAGGCGGCGGACCTGGTCGTGGTCGGGTCCCGGGGGCGGGGCGCGCTCGCCGGGCTCGTACTCGGCTCGGTGAGCCACGGGGTGCTGCACCACGCCTGCTGTCCGGTGGCCGTGATCGGCTCGCACGTCCTCTCCGGCCGGTTGGAGGACGGACAGGCGACCTGAGGACGCACGGGCTCCGGACTCCGCACCCGGGCGGGCAGGGCGACGCCCGAACGGCTCCCCTCCCGGCCGGGTCGAGGGCGCTCCCCGGGCCGTCGGCGCCGTCCCGGCGTCGTCCTGTCTGGGAAGCCGTTCTACGGGTAGCCCCGGGATATGGCGATCTACGGCTTCCATTCCTCGCACGAGCAGATCCACCCGGCCGAGCTGCTGAAGGCGGTGACCCGGGCCGAGCAGGCGGGTTTCGCGGCGGCGATGTCCTCGGACCACTTCTCCCCGTGGAGCGCGCGCCAGGGCCACTCCGGCTTCGCCTGGTCCTGGCTGGGCGCGGCGCTGCAGGCCACGGAGCTGCCGTTCGGGGTGGTCAACGCCCCCGGCCAGCGTTACCACCCGGCGATCATCGCCCAGGCGATCGGCACCCTCGGCGCGATGTTCCCCGGCCGCTTCTGGGCCGCGCTGGGCACCGGGGAGGCGAGCAACGAGCACATCACCGGCGGGCGCTGGCCGCGCAAGGCCGTGCGGACGGCGCGGCTGCGCGAGTGCGTCGATGTCATCCGGGCGCTGCTGGCGGGAGAGGAGGTCAGCCACGACGGCCTGGTGACCGTCGACCGGGCCCGGCTGTGGACCCGCCCGGAGAACCCGCCGGAGCTGTTCGGCGCGGCGGTGAGCGCGGAGACGGCCCGGTGGTGCGCGGAGTGGGCCGACGGACTGATCACCGTGAACGCGCCGATCGAGACGCTGCGCGAGATCTCCGGCGCCTACCGGGAGGCGAGCGGCCGGGGCAGGCTGGCGCTCCAGGTCCACCTGAGCTGGGCCGCGGACGACGAGACGGCTCTGGCGATCGCCTGCGACCAGTGGCGGAGCAACGTCTTCCCCCCGCCCGTCTGCTGGGACCTCGAAACGGCCGAGCTGTTCGACGCGGTGTCGGAGGAGGTGCCGCCGTCCAGGGTGGCCGAGGTGGTCAACGTCTCCTCCGACCCGGGGTGGCACGCAGCCCGGCTGAACGAGTACGCCGAGCTGGGCTTCGAGGAGATCTACCTGCACCACGTCGGCCAGGAGCAGGACGCGTTCATCGACGCCTTCGGCGCGAAGGTGCTGCCCCAGCTGCGGTGATCTCCCGGCCGCGCCCGCGGGATGAAAGTTTCACGCGTGGTTCACATGCTGGGGGGAATGTTCTACATTGGGCTGTGGGAGCGCTCCCATAGGCGAGGAGAATCCAGTGTCCCTCCAGCACAGCCCGCTCGCGGCGCCGCCGCACCCCGAGTACGCCGGGCGTCCCGGACGCACCGGGCGCGTCGGATGCCCGGGATGTGCCGGACTCACCGGCCACGTCGCCGAAGGGCTGCTGCCCGCCGTCCCGGCGAGTGTGCGCGAGGCCCGATCGATGGTCCGCCGGCGGCTCGCCGTGTGGGGAGCCGGGAACCTGGTGGACGACTGCGTGCTCGTCGTCAGCGAACTGGTCACCAATGCGATCCGCCACGGAGGAGCCCCCTGCGTCCTGCGGCTGGGCGGCGGCGAGGGCCACGTGTACGGCGAGCTCTTCGACCCGGGCACGGGCGCGCCTCGGATGCGCGAGACCGGTCCGGAGGCGACCGGCGGCAGGGGCCTGCGGATCGTCGACGCCCTCGCCGACGACTGGGGCGTCACCTGGCCGCCCTCGGGGGGCAAGGCCGTCTGGTTCGTCCTGGGCGCCTCCGTCCTGGGCGCCTCAGTCCCGTCCCACCGCCTCCAGGCCTCACCGGCCGCCGAGCACGCCTGTCGCGGGCTCGGCGCGTAGCAGCGCTCCCGCCCGCGGCGCGTTCCCGCCGGATGACGGAGCCCCCGATGACGGAGCCCCCGATGACGGAGCCCCCGATGACGGAGCCCCCGATGACGGAGCCCCGGAACGGACGCGACCGGCTCTCAGTAACCGACCGCCGTGAAAGGCGTCGGGGTGTACCACGTCGCCTGGCTCTCGGGGTGCCTCTGATCGAAGCAGTGCCCCGACAGCCGGCCGTCGACTCCGAAGGAGCCGTTGTACTCGCCCACCGAATCGGGGTTCCAGCTGACGGTCATCACTATCCTGTCGCCCTGCACCCGCCCGCTCACCTGCCCCTCGGCGCCGTTGTAGCGCGCGGTTCCGGTGAGCAGGAACACATCTCTCCGCTGCAGAGTGAACGTCACTGCGTAGCCGTTGGTCTGGTAGGCGACCCACGGCTCCCTCTCCACGTCGTATGCGCCGGCCATCGGGATACTCCTCTCCTGGTGTCCGTGCGGTCCGCAGGAGATCGGTGCCGGTGGCGGTACCGATCCGGTGCCAGGCCGTACGGCGAGGCCGCAGCCGGACCCGGCGGGAAGCCTGTGCGCGGCCGCCGTCCTCAATGCCTGCGGCCTGACGGAGTCGCCCTGCGAGCGGCCCGGTTCTGGAAGGTCGCGCCTTTCTGCCCGGTGAGCGGACCTGAGACCATCCTCCCTCCGCCGCCGTCGTGACCACAACCATGGCCGGGGCAAGACCGGATGCACCGGCCGTCCACGGCGCCCAGGGGGAGGGAGACCGGCGGTCTGACGCGCCGGACCGCGTGGCGGGTGTGACGCGCCGGGCGGAGCGCGCGGCTCAGCCCCAGGTGATCGTGGCCTTCTCCCGCCACAGGGCGAGCACGCTCCGGTCGCCCCGCACGTCGAGGCCCTCCACGCCTGCCCGGTTCCACAGCAGGAGGTACAGCCCGGTGGCGGGACCCGTGACCACGCAGTCGGCCTCGTGCAGGCCCTGCGTGATGGTCCGCCCGTCCGGCTCCACCCGGATCGTCCAGGCGGTCGGGTGGTCGGTGGCCTGTACGGCCAGGCTGACCGGCGGGTCGGAGACCAGCCGTCCCCGGCGTCTGGGGAGGAAGCCGCCGAAGAGCTCGTCGACGCCGTCGGCCGCGAGGGCGGGGTCGAGCGATGTGACGTCACCGGCGGCGGACTCGGCGTCGATCCGGTGGATCGCGGTCTCGTGCGCCTGGCGGCGGGCCCAGAACGCCAGAGGGGAGGGCGCCCGCAGGAAGGTCCAGCACGTCACGCCGGGATCGGCGTCCTCCAGCGTCCGCACCAGCGCGCCGTGGCCCGCGCGGAACCAGTCGAGCAACCCGTCATCGTCCGGGGCGGAGAAGAACGCCGCCTTCTCGTCGTCGGCGAACGGCTCCGCCCTCGCGGTGGCGACGTGCGCCGCCGCCCAGCGGTGCACGCCGCCGACGTGGCCGAGCAGGTCCCGCACCCGCCAGCCGGGGCAGGTCGGCACCGGGGCGTCCAGCCCGGCCCGCGCCGCCGCCTCCACCAGCCGAGAACCGGCATCCTGCAACGCGACTACATGATCACTGATCTTCATGGTCGGATTGTCCCAGCCGCTCCGGTGCGGTGACCAGCCGTACGGCGCGGACCCCGAAGAACCGGCGGGGAGGCACGCCGCGGAACCACCTGATCGGCGGGTGCTTCCCGCACGGGGGCCAGGGATCCCGGAGCCGGAGGAGACGGTCAGGTTCTGCGGCGGTAGGGGATCCACAGGCCCAGGCCGTAGAGGCCGAGGCCGAGCAGGACCATGAAGGCGATCGTCGGCCACTGGAGCCCGTCGGGCAGGTGGAGCGCGAGGAACCAGCTCCGGTTCTCGGTTCCGCCGGCCTTGAGGACGCCGGCCACGATGCCCTGCGGGAAGAGCGGGACGGCCCCGATCGACCAGCAGATCACCGTGATGATCTGCTCGCGTTTCGGCAGGTGGTCGAGGCTCATCCAGCGGCCCGGCCCGGTGGCGGCGGCGGGCCGCTTGCCCGTGCGCATCGTCTGCAGCAGGTCGGGCCCGTGGCTGTGCAGCCGCCGCTGGGCGAGCAGTCCGAACCCCCAGAAGGACAGCGCGCCGGTCACCACGCCGACGGCCACGCCCGCCCAGCCGTACAGCCAGGCCGCCAGCGCGGCCGGGGCCCCGGTGAGCGCCACCAGCGCCAGGACGGCGTAGGCCAGGCCGGTCATCGCGCCGTCGTCCTCGCTGACGCGCAGCGGGTTGCCGCCGCGCCGGTGCGGGTCGGTGCCGGGGACGAGCGCGTAGACCGAGATCAGCGGCACGATCCCGGCGCCGCCGCCGAGCAGCGCGGCCGTGAGCGCGAGCACCGCCGGTTCGAAGCCGCCGACCGCGGCGGAGAAGGCCAGCGTCACCGCCACCGCCACCGGGCCGACGACCAGCAGCCAGGCCTGCTGCCTGCCCCGCACGTCGGCCGCGCCCGGGGCGACCAGGGTGAGCCAGAGCGCGGTGCCGTCGGCGCCGTAGAGGTTGGCCGACATGGCCGCGGCCATCAGGACGAAGATCGGTCCCGCCCAGGGCAGCATGCCGTGCACGCCCAGAAGCAGCGGGGCGGCGGCGAAGAACACGCCGTAGGCGAGGGCGAAGGTCAGCTGGTGGGTCCGGACCAGGTCGCGCGACCAGACGCGCAGTTCCTTGGCGACCACCGCGCCCGACGCGGTCGAGGCCGTGATGGGCCGCCGGCCCCGGGCCGAGGCCCTGGCCGAGCCCGCGCGCCGGGTGAGCAGGGCGGCCCAGGCGGCCAGCAGCAGCGCGACGAGCACCGCCAGCGCGCCCAGAGTGAGGGCCGCGCGGCCCCAGGATCCGGCGACGGCCGCCTCGACCGCGGCCAGCCCCCAGCCGGACGGCAGGTAGCGCAGCGCGGCCGAGGCCTCGGGCGTGATCCCGCCGGCCTGGCCCAGCGCCACCGCGAAGACCCAGCCCTGGCCGAGGGCGGCCAGGATGGCGCCGTTGACGAGACCGGCGCCGACCGCGCCCACGCGCGAGCGCAGGGCGAGGCCCAGTACGGCCACCGCGACCCGCGAGAGCAGGACGAAGACGGCGAGTTGCAGGAGCATCGCGGGGAGGGCCACCACGACGGCCGCCGGGCTCTGCCGTACGCCGAAGACCGCGAGCCCGGCCAGGGCGAGCAGGCTGATCACGGGGGCGATCCCGACGAAGGCTCCGACCAGCAGGCCGGAGGCCAGGCGCCGCGGGGGGATGCCGAGGAGGGTGAAGTACTCCGGGCGGAGCGTCTCGTCGCCGCCCCCGGAGAAGACCGGGCCGAAGATCCAGCCGAGCATCCAGATCGCGTAGGCCGCGGCGAGCAGATCACCGGTCCGGAACGCGGCGAACAGGGTGCCACCCGCCAGCACGAGCCCGAGCACGCCGCCGATCACGATGGAACCGGACTTCTGGCCGCTCATCGAGTTGCGCAGCACGGCCAGCTTCATGCCGGCCATCGTCAGGGAGGTCGTCAGGGAGGTGGCCGCGGAGGGCGTCACGGAGGCGGTCATCGCGACAGCCACGACAGCGCCTTGGCCCCGGCGCCGGGCGCCCCGACGAGATCGACGAAGGTGTCCTCCAGGGAGCGCTCGCCCCGGACCTCCTCCAGCGTCCCGGCGGCGGCCACCCGGCCGGCGTCGATCACGCCGACGTGGTCGCAGAGCTGCTCGACCAGGGCCATGACATGGCTGGAGAGCACGATGGACCCGCCCCCCGCCACGAAGCCGCGCAGGATGGTCTTGATCGTGGCGGCCGAGACGGGGTCGACGGCCTCGAAGGGCTCGTCGAGCACGAGCAACCGGGGGGCGTGCAGCAGCGCGACGGCGAGCCCGATTTTCTTGCGCATGCCCGTGGAGTACTCGATCACGAGGGTTCTCTCCGCCGCGTCGAGCTCCAGCACCGAGAGCAGCTCCTCGGCACGCTCGGCGACGACCTCCTTCGGCAGGCCGCGCAGCAGGCCGAGGTAGGTGAGCACCTCACGCCCGGTCAGCCGCTCCGGCATCGCCATGCCGTCGGGCAGCACGCCGACCAGCGACAGGGCACGGGAGGGGGCGGACCAGACGTCCGCGCCGAAGATCCGGGCACTGCCGGCGTCGGGGCGCAGCAGCCCGACGGCCATGGACAGGGTGGTGGTCTTGCCGGCGCCGTTCTGCCCGACCAGCCCGTAGAACGAGCCCTGGGGAACGGTCAGGTCGACGTGGTCGACGGCTGTCTTCTCACCGAAGGTCTTGGACAGGCCGACGATCTCAAGTGCTGGGGTCACGAGGGGAGGTCTCCCGGGCCGCAGGTGTGCACACCGGGCCGAATAACGAAGTTCAACGGGCGGGCCAGGAGATTCGATCATGCGGAACCGCGCGGAGTCCATACCTCCGGCGGCGATCGGGTGCCTGCGGACATGTGCCCGGCCGGTCGCGGACCTGCGGGCCGGGCCCGCGACCGGCCCCGGGGAAGCGGGGCCCCGAGGCGGGCTCCGTCACCAGCGGTGGTGCACCTGCGGCCGGATCAGCTCGTCGTAGGCCTCCCGTACGGCGCGCAGCGACTCCCCGGGCAGCGGCTCCGCGGCCGCGGCGGCAGCGTTGGCGCGGGCCTGGCCGGGGTTGCGGGCGCCGGGGATGACCACCGAGACACCGGGCTGGTCGATGATCCAGCGCAGCGCGAACTGCGCCGTGGTCATCCCCTCGGGCACCAGCGGGGTCAGGCGGCGCACCGCCGCCAGGCCGGTGGTGTACTCGACGCCGGAGAAGGTCTCGCCCACGTCGAAGGACTCGCCGTGCCGGTTGTAGGTGCGGTGGTCGTCGGCGGCGAAAAGGGTGGACTCGTCGTACTTGCCCGACAGCAGGCCGCTGGCGAGCGGGACCCGGGCGATGATGCCGACCCCGGCCTCGGCCGCCGCCGGGAGCACCTGCTCCAGCGGCTTGAGCCGGAAGGCGTTGAGGATGATCTGCACGGTGGCCACGCCCGGCCTGGCGATGGCGGTCAGCGCCTCGTCGCACGTCTCCACGCTCACCCCGTAGGCGGCGATCCGACGCTCCTGCACGAGGGTGTCCAGGGCGTCGAAGACCGCGTCGGAGGAGTACACCGGGGTGGGCGGGCAGTGCAGCTGCACCAGGTCGAGGGTGTCCACGCCGAGGTTGGCGCGGGACCGGTCCGTCCAGGCGCGGAAGTTGTCCAGGGTGTAGGCCGAAGGCTCCTGGGCGACGCGGCGGCCCATCTTCGTGGCCACGGTCAGCCCGGGCCTCTCCCTGATCAGCTGTCCGACGATCCGCTCGCTGCGGCCGTCGCCGTACACGTCGGCGGTGTCGATGAAGGTCACACCGGAGTCCACCGCGGCGACGAGGACGGCCAGCGCCTCGTCCTCCCCGACCTCGCCCCAGTCGGCGCCCAGCTGCCAGGCGCCGAGTCCCACGACGCCAACTTTCCTACCGGTTCTGCCTAGTTTGCGCTGTTCCACGTGCCCGATCGTAGTCCGCCGTCCGATCCGCCGGTCAGGCGCTTCCCCTGCCGCCGCCCGCGACTCCCAGGAGCGCTCCCCCGGGGCAGGAGGCGGTGCCGCCGACCTCCTGCTGGGGAGGGACCAGCGCCGCTCGCCGCAGGGCCGGCGGCTCCGTGCAACCGGCGGGCCGGGACGCTAGTTGGCGCAGTCCTGGTCGTTGAGGGCCAGGGCGATCTCGTAGATCTCACCGTGGGACAGCAGGAAGGAGTAGGAGGCCTTCGGGTTGCCCGGGACGGTGACCGTGGCGTATCCGCTGGCCGACTGCTTCAGCTCGGGGTAGGCCTTGATCATCTGCCCGGCAGTGGAGCCGATCTTGATTCCCTGGGGGGTCTTGACGCCCTTGGGCGCGAAGATCATGGCGACGCCGAGCTTCTTGGAGATGTACAGGCCCACGTTGTCGCGGCCGGTCGGGTGCGCCTTCAGATCCCAGCCCGTGCACGGGCTCGCACTGGACTTGCGCACGATCTTCCGGGTGGCCTTGGCCTTCTTGGCGCTCATGCCGAGCTTCACGCCGCCGTATCCGAACGGTCCCAGCGTGCCGCCCGCGGAGGCCGTGTGCCCGGTCGCGGCGGGTGCGGCGACCGCCGCGGGCACGCCGCCGCCCAGCAGCACCCCTCCCGCCAGCGCCGTCGCCAGCGCCGCGCCACCCAGACGCCGGACCGTCGTGTATCCCGTCATGGTTCCCCCGTTGTGGTTGCGAGTCATACCCCGGTTCGATGCAAGATCGACTGAGAAAGTTCGGCGATCCTTCCCGGCTCCGGGAAACAGGCGTGCGTCGGCCGGACCCGTCGCCGGGACCGGGCGGAGGCCGGAGGACTTCCGCCCGGCCGACGCCCGCTTCCCCCGCCGGCGCGCGGACGCGGGCGCCGCGGCGTCATCCGCGGCTGATGCGGACGGCGTCGGCGATGACGTAGCCGGTGCCCGAGGTCTGCCGGCCGACGCCCACCACGTCGTACGTCCCGGCCTTGAGCGTGAACGTCCCGAGGCTGCGCCAGACGCCGCCGCCCGAGCGCTGGTCGACGTAGACCGTCGTGTTGCCGGCCGAGGCCGCCACGATGTAGGGAGCCGAACTGCTGTATCCCGGATGCGCCGGATAGCGGACCTCGACCCGGTACCTGCCGGTGGCGGGGACCTTCATCCTGTACCAGGCGGGGTCGGCGGCGGAGGCGGGGGAGGCGAACCGGTAGTCGGGCCCGAGGCGCTGGCCGGAGTAGGCGGAGGTCTTCCAGTTCGCGCTCGCGGTGAACCGGCCGGCGGTGCTGTTGTCCGTGGTGGCCGACCACGCCGGAGTGCTCCCGCCGGTGACGTACTTCATGTACGTGGTCCAGTTCCAGTGCGGGCCCGGGTCGGTGTGCGTGGCCCCGGGCACCTCCCTGTGGGCGATGATGTGCCTGCGGTCCTTGGGGATGCCGTACTTCTCGCAGAGGTGGCGGGTCAGCGCGGCGGAGGCGCGGTACATCGCGTCGGTGAACCACGCGGCGTTGCTGACGTAGCCCTCGTGCTCGATGCCGATGGACCGGTGGTTGTAGTCCCGGTTGCCCGCGTGCCAGGCGACGTCCTTGTGGCGCACCATCTGGGTGACGGCGCCGTTCGACGACTTGATCACGTAGTGCGCCGAGACCTTGGCGGCGGGGTTCTGGAACCAGGAGATGGCGCCCGCGTACGACCCCTGGGTGACGTGGACGACCACCCGGTCGATCTTCCGGCTCGACGGGCGGTTGGCGGCGGTGTAGTTGCTCGGCCTCGCGGCCACCCAGGTCGCGGACGGGTACTCGGCGCCGGGCGCGGCCATCGCGCCGAGGTCGGGGGCCTGGGCGTAGGGGCCCCGGTCCGCGGTGACCACCTGCGGCGCGACCGTCACGCCGCGGGCGCTGAACCCGGTGCCGAGCAGCTCGTAGACGGCGTCGGCGTAGAGCCGTGCGGTCTCGGGGGAGGAGGCGTTGCCGTACTTCGCCACGGCCTGGTACCAGCGGCCCATGTCCTTCCTGGCGGTCTCGTCGAGGCCGAGCGCGTCGGCGTGGGCGCGCAGGAGCGCCGCGCCGCCGAGGACGTTCGACGCGGCGTCGGCGCGCAGTTTCCCGACCGGCAGGCCGGTGAGTTCGGCGGCCTGCTCCAGCGCGTGCGTGGTGGGGTTGCTGACCAGGTGCATCATGCCGTAGCCGCCGCTGGCGCTGGGCTCGCCGCCGTGGTCGTCGAGCCGGGTCTCGGCGTAGCCGAGGGCGGCGAGCAGGTCGCGGGGGACGCCGTACTCGCCCGCGGCGCGGTCGAGCGCCGCGGGCAGGGGCGGGTCCGGTTCCGGTTCCGCGAGGGCGGGGCGGCCGGCCAGGACCAGCAGGGCCGCGAGGGCGAAGGCGGCGAGAACCGCCGGCCGGCTATGGGCGAACATCACGGAGGTCTCCTTGTCCGGGGGTGAATGCAGCACGGTAGAGGAGCCCACGATGATCATCGGTGAGGTTGTTGCTATGGGTATGGGAGAAAATTTCCGCTTGCTCCGGGACTGGTGATCCGTTCCTGCTGAGATTCCGTCCTGACCAGCGGCTTCCGGCACGGGCTGGAGCCCGGGCGGGCGGATGATCGAATCTGTCGGAGCGGCTCGCTAGGGTGAGCGCTTCGTCCGATTCATCCTGTTTGCCCCCTGAGGGTGTCCACGTGCGTCTCGTCCGCCGCTACCGTTTCGGGTCGATCGCCGCGTTCGTCGCGGTCGGCTATGCGCTCACCCTCGTCGTGGCCGCCGTCATCGCGCTGGCCGGTGGCGACGGACTCCTCCGGCGGCTGGTGTTCCCCGCCGGCTGGTCGGGGCCGGACGACGACCTGACGGGCTGGGCCGTACTTCCGCCGGCCCTGGCCGGCGGGATGCAGGGCTGGGCTCTCTGGCAGATCCTCCGCGGATGGGTGGACGGGGAACGGCCCCGGTCGGAGAAGCGGGTCCGCCGGCTGCGCGGGCTGCTCTACGCCGACCTGCTCCTCGGCCTGACCCTCTCCCACCCCTTCGACCTGCTGGACGTCTGGTGGGTGGACATCCTGTGGAGCCTCGGGCAACTGGCCGTCGTCGTGCTGTTCCACCGGGTGCTGGAGGACGCCTCCCGCCTGCTGAGGCTCATCGCGCTGGTGGCGGGGACGCTCACCACGGTGGCGTGGCAGGGCAGGGTGGTCTCCGGCGAGTTCGGGTTCCAGACCGCTTACATGTTCTTCGACTTCGTGTCGCAGCACGTCGTCGAGGTCGGCTACCGCAGCCCGGGAGGCGAGATCGTGCTCGGGGACCCGATGGGCGGCTCCACGCTCCCCGATCTCGCGCTCCGCGGCAGGAGCGGCGACTACCGGATCCGCGTGCACTACGCCTGGCTCCCCTGGAACGGGGAGAAGTACGGCGCGCAGCACCTGCTGATCATGGCCTATCCCGGCCGCGGAGACGACGTCGTCGTCCACCGCGAGCGGACCAGGCCGTGATCTCGCCGTCGCCCTCGTTGCGCCGAAGGCCGCCACGAACCGGGGCGAGGTCCAGAGCAGAAGAGGGCGCGGTCCGGAGACCGCGCCCTCGGGGGCGTCTGCCCCGGTGGAGTCCGTGCTCGCCTGCGCGGCTCCCCGCCCGTATCCGGAGGCTTTTCCTCCTGAGGGCCTGGTGCGGCATCCTCCAGCAGTCGCGGCGTCATCGCGATCCCGGTGAGGCGCTCGGCCAAGAGGAACGCCGGCCGTCCGTGGGGGTCGGCGATCGGGTGGACGGGGGAGTCGATCCGAGCGCCATCGCGAGGTTCTTCGGTGTGTGAAACCGCTCCCACTCGCTGACCTCGGCGAATTTCCGCAGCCTGTGGGTCAGTTCGTCCAGTTCCGCCATGGTCCTCAGGGTAGGGCTACGACGGGACGAAGACGTGCCGCAAGGGGTTTCGCTGATTTGCCCTGTGCTCACCCGGCGGGACATGCCGAGGGCGGGGAGAGCATGAACCGCCCGCCGCCGGGCATGCAGTGATCATGAGTCTGGAATGGGAGCAGATCGTCGTCGACTCGGCGGATCCGGTCGCCCTGGGCCGGTGGTGGGCCGAGGCCCTCGGCTGGGTGGTGATCAACGACGCGAGCGACGAGTACGAGATCCGCCCGGCGCCCGATCGCCTTCCCGGCCTGCTCTTCGTTCCGGTGCCCGAGCCCCGGACGGTCAAGAACCGGCTCCACCTCGACTTCCGCCCCGACGACCAGGACGCCGAGGTCGCACGGCTGCTGGCGACGGGCGCCCGCCGGGCCGACGTGGGGCAGGGCGAGCAGTCATGGGCGGTCCTCGCGGATCCCGAGGGCAACGAGTTCTGCGTCCTCCGCGCCCGGGCCTGAAGCACCGCCAGAGGTCCCGCGGGGGACCCGGTGCCCGGGATCGAGCGGATCCGGTCCTTCCTGCGCGGGGCACGGCTCCCCGATCATGAGAGGTTCATGCTCTTCCCGACCGGAGGTGTTGCGCGTGGCGCACTACAGCAGGCTCTACACGGTCGTCATCGACGTTCCCCAGGCCGACCATGACCGGGAGGCGGAGTTCTGGCAGGGGGCGATCGGACCGGAACTGAAAGCCAACGAGAGGTATCCGGAGTACCACGGCGCCCTGCTGCACGGGCAGGAGTTCGCGCTGATCATCCAGCGGCTGGGGGATGGGGAGAGCCGGGTGCACGTCGACATCCACACCGATGATCTGGAGGCGGAGGTCGCGCGGCTGGAGCGGCTGGGCGCCGAGCGGGTGCAGAAGGCGAACGACCGCTGGTGGATCATGCGGGACCCGGCCGGGCTGCCGTTCTGCGTCATACCGGACGCCCCCGGCACGCTGCACGACGGCAACGCCCAACGGTGGGACTGACGCCGTCCCCTCTCCCGCCGTGCCCGTCCGGCGGCGGGGGAGGGGGCGACGGGAGAAAGGACGCGCCGCGCCGCCGTCAGGCCGGGCGCTCCGGGAGGCGGCCGGTGACCCAGTCCGTGACGAGGGCGAGGACCTCGGGGTCGGTGGGCCTGCGGATCTGCTGCTTGTAGGTGCGCAGGCCCCCGGCGTCCGGGTCGCGGCGGAGCAGGTGGCTCAGCTCGGGCACCCGGACGGTCGTGACGTCCCCCTCCGTCAGGGCGGCGATGGCGTCGAGGTCGGCGGGGTCGACCTGGACGTCGCCCGAGCCGGTGACGGCGAGGACCGGCACGCGCAGCCCGCGCAGGAGCGGCCCGGGGTCGAAGGCGATGAACTCGCGGTGCCAGCGCGCGTTGGTCTTCCGTCCCTGGACCCGGGCGACGTCGGTCGTGGTGGCCTTGAGCCGGGTGATGGCCTGGTCCTGCTTCTCGAACAGGTCGGTGCGGAGCACGCGCAGGATCACGCGGACCGGTGCGGGCAGGTCCCCGGCGATCTGCCGGGCCTGCCACCTCAGGGTCTCCTCGCCGGTCTTGGCGATGCCGGCCAGCAGCACGATCCCGGCCAGGCCCGCCTGCTCCCCGGCGCCGAGCGCGGTGGCGATGACGGCCCCCTCGCTGTGGCCCGCGAGGAACACCGCCGCCGGGTCGATCTCCGTACGGTTGCGGAGCCAGGCCAGCGCGGCCCGAGCGTCGTCGACGTTGTCGGTCAGCCCCGCGGTGAGGAAGTCGCCCTGCGACTCGCCGACCCCGCGCTTGTCGTAGCGGAAGGAGGCGACACCCGCCCGTGCCAGGGCGTGCGCGAGATCGCGGCTGACCCCGAGGGGCATGCGCCTGTGGTCGGCGTCCCGGTCGAGCGGGCCCGATCCCGTCATGATCAGCACCACGGGGTGCGGTCCGGGGCGGGCGGGCAGGGCCAGCGTGCCGCCGAGGATCAAGCTGCCGGAGCGGAAGGTGACGCGCTCCTCGGCGACCGGAGCGGGCAGGCCGGCCGATGCGCGGATGCGCCCGGCGAGCTCCGGCGCGTGCTCGTCGCCGACCAGCAGCTCGTCGTAGCGGGTGCCGCTCAGGGCCACCCGTACGGCGGGCACGCCCCGGCGGACGGCAACGAACGCCCGGCTCCCCGGCCTCCGCCACGTCCCGATCCTGACCCGGCCCGGGACGGCCAGCCCGGGGGCGCGCAGGCCTCGGGCACCGGTCAGCGCGTCCTCCACGACGGCGACCCCGCGGACCGCGGCCAGCGGCACGCGGATGTCGCCGCGCAGCCCCGCCGTCTTCTCGCCCCGGCCGAGCGTCAGCACCAGCTCGCCGCCGGTCACCGTCATCGTCGCCATCTCGTGTTCCTCCCTTTTCGTCTGCCATAAGTATTCTCATTTTTGAGATTGATGTCAAATATGAGAGCATTAAGCTATGAAGACGACGGTCGACCTTCTTCTCCACCCCGTCCGGCTGCGCATCGTCCAGGCGCTGCTCGGCGACCGCCGCATGACCACCGCGGCCCTCGCCGCCGAGCTCTCCGACGTCTCCACCGCCACCCTCTACCGGCACGTCGGCACGCTGACCGAGGCCGGGGTGCTGGAGGTCGTGGAGGAGCAGCGGGTGCGGGGCGCGGTGGAGCGCACCTACGCGCTGCGCCTGCCGGCGGCGCAGATCGCCGAGGAGGATCTGGCCGCGATGTCGCCGGAGGACCACCGGCGGGCGTTCATGGCGTTCACGGCGGGGCTGCTGGCCGACTTCGACCGCTACACCGGGCGCGGTGACGTCGACCTGCGACGGGACGGCGTCGGCTACCGCCAGGCCGCCCTGTGGCTCTCCGACGAGGAGCTCGCCGAGTTCGCGGCCGACCTCCGGCGGGTAGTGGAGGCCAGGCTGGGCCACGGGCCGGCGGAGGGGCGGGTCAGGAGGCTCTTGACCACCGTGCTGATGCCCGGTGTTCCCTAGTCGGGGTGGTGCTGGTGCTGCAGGTAGGCGGCGGTCTCGGGGTTGGCCGGGAAGTAGGCCTCGATGGCCAGCTCGGCGACGGTGATGTCCAGCGGGGTGCCGAAGGTGGTCATCGTGCTGAAGAAGACCAGCTCGCGGTAACCGCGGCGGAGTCGGAGCGGGATCACGAGCTGCCCCGGACCCGCGCCGAGTTCGGGCTCGGGCTGGTCGCAGGGATAGTCGTCGAGCTCCCGCCAGAGGTCGGTCAGCTCGGGGTCGGCGGTCAGGCTGATCTGGCGGCGGAGCCGGTGCAAAAGATGGGCTCGCCACTCGCCCAGATTGAGGATCCGGTGGGCCATGCCCTTGGGATGCAGGCTCAGCCGCAGCACGTTGACCGGCGGGACGAGCAGCTCGGGCGCGACGCCGCGCAGCAGCAGGCCGGTGGCGGCATTGCGGTCCACCAGGTTCCAGCGCTGGTCGACGACCACGGCGGGGTACGGCTGGTGCCCGCTCAGCACCTGCCCCAGCGCCGTCCGGACCGAGGCCATCTCCGGCGAGTTCAGCGGGGTCTCGGCGAAGACCGGGGCGAAGCCGCCCGCGAGCAGCAGGTGGTTGCGCTCGCGCAGCGGCAGGTCCAGCTCCTCGGCGAGATGGAGGATCATGTCGCGGCTCGGTTTCGACCGGCCGGTCTCCACGAAGCTCAGGTGACGGGTGGAGACGTCGGCCTGGATGGCCAGATCCAGCTGGCTCATCCTCCGCCGTTCCCGCCACTGGCGCAGCAGCTCGCCGACAGGCCGGTTCCCGCTGGTGGTGGTCACAATCACCACGATATCCAGCGATGATCGACCAAACCATTACCCACCATGTAACGACAGTCGTGACGTCCGTTCCCGGTCCTCAGACCTCGTGAGAGACGGCGGATAACGGTTGGCGGCCCGGGTCCCCGACCAGCCAGACTGGCCCGGTGGACCGGGAGCGGGGCCGTACGGCCGACGTGGTGGTGACGGCGGGGGACGACTGCCTGGGGACCTTCGGCCCCTTCCCCGTGGACAGCCCCTGGTGGGCCGACGTCGAGCCGGTCGCCGCGCACCTGACGGCGGCGCTCGGCGCGCCGGTCATGGTGCTCCGCCTGATCGGCGTCACCGGAGGGGAGGGGGGCAGGGGCGGACGGGCCGCCTACCACGCCGAGATCTTCGGGCGGCCCCGCTCCGGGCTGCTCGGGCCCCCTCCCCCCGGCCTCGACGGCCTGCTGGACCCCGCCCCCCGGCGGGCCGGCTGGGCGACGGCCGCCGGACTGAGAGCCGCGCTGGAGTGGGCGCGGCAGGAGCTGCTCGCGGCGGGCCGGCCGGCGCGCGGGGACGCCGAGCAGGTGAAGACCTGGAACCTGTCGGGGCTGTTCCGCATCCCCACCGCCGTGGGTCCCGCCTGGCTGAAGGCCACGCCCGGGTTCGCGACGTGGGAGGCGGGGGCGATGGAGGCGGTCGCGCGGGTGGATCCGGAGCTCGTGCCCGGCGTCATCGCGGCCGACGCGGCGCACGGCTGGACGCTGCTCGACCACGTCCCCGGCGAGGACTGCTGGGAGGCCCCGGACGGGATCGTCCGGGCGATGGTCGGCCGCTGGGCCGCGGCGCAGGCGGCGATCGCGCGGCACCGGGACGGGCCCCGGACGGCCTGCCGGACCGCACCCCGCGGGTCCTGGCCGGGCTGGTGCGCGACCTCCTCGGCAGGGAGGAGGAGCTCGGGCTGACCGCCGCCGAGCTGGCGGCGGCGCACCGGCTGGCCGACGGCCTGCCGGCGCTCGCCGCCGCTCTGGAGGAGTGCGGCCTGCCGGACACCCTGGTGCACGCCGACTTCCACTCCGGCAACTGGCGGTCCGACGGCCGGCGCACGGTCGCCGTCGACTTCGCCGACAGCCACATCGGCCACCCCGCCCTGGACGCCCTGCGGATCCGCGACTTCCGGCCGGGACGGCCCCGGCCCGAGGCCGCGGCCGCCTGGATCGCGGCCTGGTCGGACCTGGTCCCGGGCTCCGACCCGGGCCGGGCGCTGGCCCTGGCCGAGCCGCTCGGGCACCTCATGTACGCGGTGAGATACCAGGAGTTCCTCGACGGCATCGAGACCAGCGAGCGGATCTACCACGAGGGCGACCCGGCGGTGGAGATCCGCGCGGCGCTGGAGGCCGCCGCCCGCCCGTGAGAGCGCCCCGGCCGGGCCCGTGGGCGGGCGCCGTCGCGTGTGCGCGGACCGGCGCCCGGTGCGAGGTCAGCGGCGGCGGATCTTGGAGGCGAGGCGGTTGGTGAGGCGGTCCCACTCGCTGCCGAACGGGTTCTCCTGCACCAGGTAGGTCCAGGTCGCGGTGGGCCGCTTGAGACCCTCGCCGCCGAGATCGAGGCCGTCGGCGGTGATCGCGGCGCTCTCGAACGTCGCGACCGAGCGCGACTCGACCTCGGCGAGCAGGCGCTGGTAGGCGGCGACCGCGTCCTTGTGGAACTCGTCGATCGGGCTGGCCCGGCCCAGGACCCTCAGGTGGATGCCCTCGCGGAGCTCGGCGAGGTAGGCCAGGTGCTCGGCCCAGCAGCGGTCGAGGTGGAACAGGACGATCTGCCGGGCCGCCTCGTGCAGGGTCTCCTCGCGCGTCTCCTCGGGAAGGGCCTCGCTCAGCTCGGCCCAGCGCTCGGGGGCGGCCGCGGCGAGGGCCTCTCCGGCCGTCCGGCCGCGCAGGACCCGGTCACGGCGTTCCAGGACCAGGTCCCGCTGGCGTTCGAGCAGGCGGGTGTAGCGCCAGGTGTTGCGGTGGATCTGCGCGTTGACGCCCTCGGCGACGCGCTGGGCGTGGGCCACGAGCCGCCGGCTCGGCACGCCGGAGGAGTACTCGTCGGCGACGTAGTGGGTGATCAGGTCATCCTCGCCGCTGACGAAGAAGACCGAGCCGCCGGGGTCGCCCTGCCGGCCGGCCCGGCCACGGAGCTGGTCGTCCAGGCGGCTGCTGGCGTGGCGTCCCGAGCCGATGACGTACAGCCCGCCGAGGGCGTCCACCCCCTCCCCGAGCCGGATGTCGGTGCCGCGCCCGGCCATCTGGGTGGAGATCGTGATCGCCCCGCGCTCCCCGGCCCCGGCGATGATCGAGGCCTCCTCGGCGTCGTTCTTCGCGTTCAGGACGGCGCACTCCAGCCCCCGCCCCGAGAGGTTCAGGGCGAGCCGCTCGGACTCGGCCACGTCCAGGGTGCCGACCAGGATCGGCCGGCCGGTGGTGTGCGCCTCGGCGATCTCGTCGACCAGCGCCCGGTCCCGGTCCATGGCGAACTCGAACAACCGGTCCGGCTCGTCCTCGCGGACCAGCGGCCGGTTGGACGGGACGACGGCCACCTTAAGGTCGTAGAACTCGCGCAGCTCGTCGCCGACGGCCACCGCCGTGCCGGTCATCCCGCAGCGCTCGGGATAGCGGGTGATCAGGCCCTGGACCGTGATCGTGTCGAGGATCTCGCCGGTCTCCGAGGGGGCCAGCGTTTCCTTGGCCTCGACCGCGGCCTGCAGGCCGTCCGGCCACCGCTGCAGCAGCGCCACCCGCCCCCGGGACGGGTTGACCAGGTGCACCCGGCCGTCACGGACGATGTAGTCGACGTCCCGGGTCAGCAGGGCGTGGGCGTGCAGGGCGAGGTTGACCTCGGTCAGGCGCTGGGTGTCGTGGTAGAGCTCGACGCCCAGCGCCTCCTCGACGGTGTCGATGCCCTTGGAGGTCAGGTGCACGTTGCGGGCCTGGTCGTCGATCTCGTAGTGGTAGCCCTTGACGAGCCTGCGGACCAGCGCCGCCGTCTCCGGCACGCCTCCGCCCGCGTCGGCGGCCCCGGCGAGAACCAGGGGGACGCGGGCCTCGTCCACCAGCACCGAGTCGGCCTCGTCCACCAGCACGACCTCCGGCTCGGGCAGCAGCAGGTCGGCCGCGTCGACGCGGAGCCGGTCGCGCAGCACGTCGAAGCCGATCTCGCTGACCGAGCCGTAGGTGACGTCCCTGGCGTAGGCCTCGCGCCGCTCCGCGGGCGTCGAGGTCTCCCCGATCCAGCCGACCGAGACGCCCAGCGCCTCGTACAACGGGCCCATCCACTCGGCGTCGCGCCGGGCGAGGTAGTCGTTGACGGAGACGACGTGGACCCGCCTGCCCCGCAGGGCGTATCCGGCGGCGGCCATGGCCCCCGACAGCGTCTTGCCCTCGCCGGTGGCCATCTCGGCGACGTTGCCGGAGAGCAGGACGAGCGTGCCGAGCAGCTGCACGTCGTACGGCCTCAGCCCGAGCGCGCGGTCGGCGGCCTCGCGCGCGATCGCGCAGAACCCGGCCAGGTCGTCCATGGAGGGGGCCGGCAGCTCCGCGAGCCCTCGCAGGCGCTCCTGCCGGGCTCCGGCCGCCTTGACGATCCGCTCGAAGGGGGCGAGGTCGATGGAGCCGGGACGTTCCAGAAATCGCCGGACGAACTGCTTTATCGAGGCCATGTGCTCTCCATGCCCCCTCCAACGCCCGCTTCCGGGATCGCGTTCCCGTCCTGCGTTCCACCGTACCCGCCGGAGTGGATCATCCGCGCGGCGGAGTGCCCGGTCAGGGCAGCACGCGCAGGGTCTCCAGGGCGGTGAACAGCTCGGCCGCCTGGCGGGGGTCGTCGAACCGGCGGCCGGTCAGCGACTCGATCCGGGCGAGCCGGTAGCGCACGGTGTTGCGGTGGCAGAACAGTGATTCGGCGGTTCGCGCCGTCGAGCCGCCCGACGCGAACCACGCGTGCGCGGTGCCGAGCAGCGTGCCGCGGTCCTCGGCGGGCAGGCTCAGGACCGCGCCGAGAACCCGCCGGGCCAGGTCGTCGGCGGTCTCCGGGCTGCTGGCGACCAGCGTGGCGACCGGGCGGTCGCCGTACCGGGAGACTCCGTCGGTGCCGGGCGGGACGGAGGCCAGCGCGAGCCGGGCCAGGCGCAGGGCGGAGGCGGTCTGCGAGATCTGCGTGTACGGCGGGCTGATCCCGAACCGGCCGGGCGGCGGGTCCGTCAGCAGGCCGCCGGGGGAGCGCGGCCCCTCGGCGGGGCGCGAGGCGTCCAGCGAGAGGACGGCGAGGCGCTCGCCGGGCAGCTCGCGCCAGACGGCCTGGACGGGCAGCCGGGGTTCGGCCGCGCTCTCGGCCGCCAGGACGTGGAAGCGGCCCTGCTGGGGCAGGCCCAGCGTGTCGGCGCTCTCCCGGATCCGGGCGTGGTCGGTGCCGAGCAGGGCGTCGAAGAGCAGGTCGCGGTCGCGGCGGACGCGCAGCTCCCGTTCGGCCTCGACCTCGTGGTAGGTGGTGCGCACCGCCTCGGAGTAGTCCTCCAGCCCGAGCCAGAGCTCGCTGACGCTCTCCAGGAGCACGGACTGCGCCCGCCGGCCGGCCGTCGCGACGTAGCTCTCCCAGATGAACAGGGTGCCGACGCGGTAGCTGTGCAGCAGGGCGGCGAGCGGCACGCCCTGCAGCGCGCGGCGGCGGGCGTTGGCCCGCACCGTCTCCAGCTCCATCGGGCCCTCTCCGGCCAGGTAGGTGTAGATGCCGCGCAGGTGCAGCGCGCACACCGCGGTCAGGTCCTCCGGCGGGACGACGGCCAGTTCGGCCTCCGCCGTGCGGATCCGCTGGGCCAGCCGCTCGGCCAGCGGGTCCACCTGGCCGAGCAGGCGTCTGCTCAGCGCCGCGAAGTCGGGGTGCGCCACGGAAGCATTGTCCCAGGCGGGTTGTGCCGTCGCACAATGAAACCGAACGTAATTCGCGTCGGCGGACCGTGGACACGCCACGCCGCGGGGACCACGCTGGACCGGTGGCATTCTCCGACCGCCAGTACGAGATCTACCTCAACGGCCTGGCCGGTCTGCGCCCGCCGTGCCCGGCCGACACCTCCGTCCCCGACACCTCCGTCCCCGACACCTCCGCCCTGGAGCCCGCATGAGCCTGTCCGACCTGCAGCCCGTCCCCGCCGACCGGCTCACCTTCCGGCTGCCGCCGAAGTTCGAGACCGTCGAGGAGGAGCGCCGCCACCGCCAGGAGCGCCTGGTCGCCGCCCTGCGCCTGTTCGGCCGGTTCGGCTTCGAGGAGGGCGTGGCGGGCCACATCACCGCCCGCGACCCCGAGCACACCGACCACTTCTGGGTGAACCCGTTCGGCATGTCATTCAAGCAGATCAAGGTCAGCGACCTGATCCTGGTCAACCACGAGGGGCAGGTCGTCGAGGGCCGCTACCACGTCAACCAGGCCGCCTTCGCCATCCACGCCATGGTCCACCAGGCCCGCCCCGACGCGGTCGCCGCCGCCCACTCGCACTCGGTGCACGGCAAGGCGCTGTCGTCCCTCGGCACCCTGCTGGAGCCGCTGACCCAGGACGCGTGCGCGTTCTACGAGGACCACGGATTGTTCGACGACTACACCGGTGTCGTCGTGGAGACCGAGGAGGGCCGCCGCATCGCCCAGGCGCTCGGCTCCTACAAGGCGGTCATCCTGCGCAACCACGGCCTGCTGACCGTCGGCGACAGCGTCGACGCCGCCGCCTGGTGGTTCATCACGATGGAGCGCAGCTGCCAGGCCCAGCTGCTGGCCAAGGCCGCCGGCCCCACCGTCCCGATCGACCACGAGAACGCCAAGCTCACCCACGGCCAGATCGGCAACGACTTCGTCGGCTGGATCAACTTCCAGCCCCTGCACGACCAGATCGTCGCCTCCGACCCCGACCTGTTCGGCTGAGCGGCGGCCCCGGCCGTTCCCCGGGGCCGGCCCGGCCGGCCCCGGGGTTGAGCGGCCTCAGCCGGGCCGCAGGAGGAACAGGCGTGTCAGGTCGTCCATGCGGTAGCGCAGCTGCCCGGCACGGTCGATGTCCGCCGTGACGAACCACATGTCGACCAGGGTCTCCAGGTGCTCCTCGGCGGCGGCCGGGGTCAGGCCGCAGGCGGCGGCCACGGTGTCGGCGGTGAACTCGTCCGGTCCCCGGCGGGCCAGCCGCTCCAGCGTCGGCCGCACGTCCGGCCGCACCCGCGCGTAGCCCTGACGCAGCGCGTCCCGCACGTCCAGGTCGGCGACGCTCAGCTCGTCCAGGCGGCGGTGCTCCTCGCGCAGCGCCGCCGCCAGCCGGGCCAGCGGCCAGTGCGGCCGGGCGGCGAGCCGGGCGCCGCAGATGCGCACCGCCAGGGGCAGCCGGTCGCAGAGCCGGACCAGTTCGGTCGCGGCCTCGGGCTCGGCGCTCACCCGCTCGGGCCCGATGACGGCCGCCAGGAGCTCGATGGCGTGGTCGGCGTCGAGCCGGTCCAGGTCGACGATCCTGACGCCGCCGACGCCCACCAGCCGAGGCCGCCCGGTGACGATCACCGCGCAGGACGGCGACGCGGGGAGCAACGGCCGCACCTGCGCCTCTCCCGCGGCGTCGTCCAGCACGACCAGCACGCGCCGGTCGTTGGTCAGGCTGCGGTACAGGGCCGCGCACTCGGCCGGGTCGTCCGGGACCGCCGTTCCCGGTACCCCGAATGCCCGCAGGAACCTGCCCAGGACGCGGATCGGAGGCTCCGGGGCGGAGCCGCTGCCGCGCAGGTCGGCGTAGAGCAGACCGTCGGGGTAGACCGGCGCCAGCCGCTGGGCGGCATGCACCGCCAGGGCGGTCTTGCCGACACCGGGGGGACCGGTGACGGCGGCGACCGGCGTGGCCGACGGTCCCCGGCCGTCCGGCAGCCCGCCCAGGTGGTCCAGGAGCATGGCGGTCTGCTTCTCCCGGCCGGTGAAACCGGCGACGTCGGTGGGGATCTGATGGGGGACGACGGGATGCCTCCACCCGCCGGGCTGCCGTTCCGGCGCCGTGCCGCCCGCCGAGACGAGAGGTCCGGCGCTTCCCGCCGCGTCCGGGGGATCCTGGTTGAGGACGGCGAAGTAGGCGCGCTGCGCGTCCGCGCTGGGCGCGATGCCCAGTTCGTCGGCGAGGCGGGAGCGCAGGCGCTCGTATTCCATGAGGGCCTCGGCGGGGCGCCCGCAGGCGGCGTACAGCTCGATCAGGCGGGTGTGCAGCGGCTCGTCGAACGGCCGCGTCCTGGCCAGGGCGTGGATTTTCGGCAGCACCAGCTCGGGGACCCGCGCGGGTACGGCCAGCAGGGCCAGTCTCCGCAGGCATGCGGCGTGGTCGTCGTCCAGCGCCCGTGCTGCGGAGTCCTGCCGTACCCCGTCCGGGGCGCCGTCGAGCACGGGCCCGCGCCACTGATCGAGCGCGGCCATCAGCGTCGTCAGCCGCAGGTGGGGATCGGCGGTGTCGGCGTCGGCGGCCATCGCGGCGCGGAAGCGGGCGGCGTCGACGAGGTGATCGGGCAGCAGCAGACGGTAGCCGCCGTCGGCGTGCTCGACCCGGGCGACCGGGCCCACCCCCTCCCGCAGCCAGGCGCGCAGCCGCGACACGGCCGTGCGCAGGGCCGTCGTGCTGCCGGTACCGTGACCCCACACCTGCTCCAGCAGGCGCGCCTCGGGCACGAGTTCGCCGTTGTGCAGCAGCAGCACCGCCAGGATCATCCGCGGGTGGGGGGCGGGCAGCGACAGGGGAGCCGCCTCGCGGCAGACCCGGAGCGGGCCGAGGATCTGGAAGTCGTACGCGGGAACAGTCGTGTCGACCGTCATGTCCGTTCCTTCGCGGGAGTCGCCTGAGCCGCCCGTACGTCCTGCGCAAAAGACCGATCTAAGTCAGATGTAGCGATGTTTGCGGACATTGCAATCGTACGGCCAATGATCCGAAATCTCCCCCCTTTAACGTTTCGTGTATCAGCGAGCCGTCAGTCGTGCGCGAGGCAGTAACACCGCCAGCGGAGGGCTTCGGAGGGGGCGCAACATGGGGGAACCGCGATGGCATGGAACGCGGCGGCCGACCGGTGCTCCGGCCTCCGCAGTTTCCCCTGCCTCCCCCGCGGCGGCGGCCGTGTGATCCGCCGGACCGGCGTCACCTCCCCGCAGACCCGCCCAGGAACAAGGCAGGAACGATGACCGATGACATGACCGGCGACATGGCCGGTGGCGTGACCGGCGAGGAGTGGGAGGCTCCCGCCTCCTTCGGACAGGAACGGATCTGGCTGGCCGAGCAGCTCGACCCGGACTCGCCGGTGTTCAACCTGCCGTTACCGTTCGACCTGCCGTACCCGCTGGAGACCGACCAGGTCGTCACCGTGCTGCAGGCGCTCATCGACCGGCACGAGGTGCTGCGCACCTCCTTCCGGCTCCGCGACGACACCCTGCGGCAGGTGGTGCACTCGCGGGCCGTACCGGACGTGCGGGTGCACGACCTGCGGGGACTGCCGGCCGCGGAGCGCGGGCGGCGGGCCCTGGAACTGGCCCGGGACGCCGCGGCGGACCCCATCTCCACCGACCGCGCCCCGCTGCTGCGGGGCCTGGCCGTGCGGACCGAGGACGACTTCTGGACGGTGACGCTCGTCGTCCACCACATCGTCTCCGACGCCACCTCGGCCGTCATCCTCTCCAGGGAGATGTCCGAGCTGTGCGAGGCCACGCTGGCAGGCCGCCCGGCCGGCCTGTCCGAGCCGCCCATCCAGTACGCCGACTACGCGATCTGGCAGCGCCAGCAGCTGACGGAGGAGGTGCTGCGGGAGCAGACCGCCTACTGGAAGGCGCAGTTGGCCGGGCTGCCGGCCGTGCACTCCCTGGCCACCGACCGGCCTCGATCGGCCCGGCTGCGCTACGACGGCGGCGAGGTCCGCTTCACCCTTCCCCTGCCGGTGCGGGAGCGGGCCGAGACGGTGGCCCGCGAGGCGAAGGCGACCCCGTTCATGGTGTTCCTGACGGCCTACGTCGCGCTGCTGTCCAGGATGTCCCGTGACGACGACATCGTGGTCGGGGTGACCCTGAGCGGCCGGGACCTGCCGGACGTCGCCGAACTGATCGGCATGTTCATCAACCAGGTGGTGGTGCGGGCCGACACCTCGGGCGACCCGTCCTTCGCCGAACTGCTCGACCGGGTCCGCGACACCGTGCTCGATTCCATGGAGCACGGCCGGGTCCCGTTCCAGGCGGTCGTCGAGGCCGTCGCGCCGCGCCGGGACCCGGGGGTGCAGCCCCTCTACCAGATCGGCTTCAACTACATCCCCGACTCCGGCATCGAGACCGTCCCCTACACCACCTCCAAGGACGACCTGGCGATCGACCTGACCTCGGACGTCAGCCGGCTGCTGTACCGCGCGGACCTGTTCGACCACGCGACCGCCGAGGCATTCGCCTCCCGCTACCTGCGGGTCCTGGCCGCGGCCGTGGACGACCCGCGGATCCGGCTCGGCGACCTGCCGGTGCTGGAGGAGGCCGAGCGGGACCTGCTGCTCGCGCCCGCCGTCCCGGCGTACGAGCCCGCCACGGTGCACCGGATGGTGCGGGAACAGGCCGCGCGCACGCCCGAGGCGGTCGCCGTGGTCGCGGGCGGGCGGCGGCTGACCTACGCGGAGCTGGAGGAGGCCGCCGAGCGGGTGGCCGGGCGGCTGCGCCGGGCGGGCGCCGGACCGGAGTCGCTGGTCGCGGTCTACGCCGGCCCCTGCCTGGAACTGCTGCCTGCCCTGCTCGGCGTGTGGCGGGCCGGGGCGGGATACCTGCCGGTGGATCCGGGTTATCCCGCCGAGCGGGTGGCGTACCTGCTGGCCGACTCCGGCGCCGCGGTGGTGCTCACGCACAAGCACCTGGCGGGCGCGCCGGAGCTCACCGGGACGACCGCGCTGGCGATCGACGACCCCGACGAGTGGACGGCCGGGCCGCCGGACCCCGTACTCCGGAGTGAGACCTCCAGCGAGGCCCCGAGTGAGACACGGAGAGAGGCGGGGCCCGGCAACGTCGCCTACGTCATCTACACCTCGGGCTCGACCGGGACCCCCAAGGGCGTCGTGGTCGAGCAGGCCTCGGTCGCCGCCTACCTGTCCTGGGCGGGCCGCGCCTACCCCGGCCTGGCCGGGCAGGCGCTGCTGCACTCGCCGATCACGTTCGACCTGACCGTGACCGCGCTGTTCGGGCCGCTCACCGTCGGCGGGACCGTACGGCTGGCCGCCCTCGACGAGACCCTCACCGCGGACGACCGCCCGGCGTTCCTCAAGGCCACCCCCAGCCACCTGGCGCTGCTGGCGGCGCTGCCCGAGCACGCGGCGCCCACCGCCGACCTGGTGCTCGGCGGTGAGGCGCTGCCCGCAGCCGCGGTCACCGCCTGGCGCGAGCGGCACCCCGGTGTCACGGTCGTCAACGAGTACGGCCCCACCGAGGCGACCGTCGGATGCGTCACGGCGCACGCCGGGCCGGGAGAGGAACTGCCCACCGGGCCGACGGGCTCGGCCGTCATCGGCCGCCCGGTCCCGGGCAGCGCCGCCTACGTCCTGGACGACCGGCTGCGCCCGGTGGCCACCGGGGTCGTCGGCGAGCTGTACATCGCCGGCCCCCAGGTCACCCGCGGCTACCTGAACCGGCCCGGCGCCACCGCCGCCGCCTACGTCCCGTGCCCCTACGGGCCGCCCGGCGGCCGGATGTACCGCACCGGCGACCTGGCCCGCCGCCGCGCCGACGGGAACCTGGAGTTCCTGGGGCGCGTGGACGACCAGATCAAGCTGCACGGCCACCGCATCGAGCCGGGCGAGATCGAGGCGGCCCTGCGCGCCCGGCCCGGGGTGCGCGAGGCCGCGGTCCGCCTGCACGTCGGAGCCGCCGACGTCACGGGCGCTCCCGACGGCGCGGACGCCCTCGGCGGCGCGCGGCTCGTGGCCTACCTCGTCGGGGAGGCCGACCACCGGGAGGTGAGCGAGGCGCTGGCCGCCGTCCTGCCGTCGCACATGCTCCCCTCCGCCTACGTCACCCTCGACGCCCTGCCCCTGACCGCCAACGGCAAGCTCGACCAGGCCGCGCTCCCCGCTCCGGCCGCGGACGACAAGGCCGGGACCGGATACGTCGCGCCGCGCACCGCGGCGGAGGAGCTGGTGGCGGAGGTGTTCGCCGAGTTGCTCGGCGTGGAGCGCATCGGCGTCCACGACGACTTCTTCGAGGCGGGCGGCAACTCCCTGCTGGGGATCCGGGCCATGGCCCGGATCCGCCGGCAGGTCGGGGTCGATCTCCCGGTGCGGGGACTGTTCTCCTACGCCACCGTCGCCGACCTCGCGGCCGAGATCGAGCGGCGGCTCACCGAGGACCTCGACAGCCTCAGCGACGAGGACGTCGATCGGATGCTCGCGCAGGAAGGCGATGCCCAGGCATGACGACACCCCCGCGGATCTCTCCTCCGGCCTCCTCCGCACCCCCGCCCCCGACCTCCTCCGGGTCCTCTCCGGCGGCCTCCTCGGCGGCCCGCCGGGCGCTGCTGGAACGGCGGCTGCGCCGGCGCGTGGCCACGACCGTCACCCCTCGCCCCGAGGGGACCGCCCCGCCGCTGTCCTACCAGCAGGAGCGGGTCTGGTTCATGGAGCAGTTCGCCCCGGGAACCGGCCAGTACAACATCCCGATCCCGATGCGGCTGACCGGGCCGCTCGACGTCGAACTGCTCGACCGGGCCCTGCAGTCGCTCCCGGCCCGGCACGAGGCGCTGCGCATGCGCTTTCCCGCCGACGGCGACGGCAGCCCGAGCGTCGTCGTCGAACCCGCCGTCACGGTGCCGCTGCGCGTCACGGAGGCCGGCGGCGAGGACGAGGCCCGGGCGCTGGTCACCGAGTTCGCGGACGAGCCGTTCGACCTGGCGCAGGGGCCGTTGCTGCGCGCCCTGCTCGTCAGGATCGCCGACGGCGACCACCTGCTGCTGGTCAGCACCCACCACATCGTCGGCGACGGGTGGTCGGTGGACCTGCTGCTGCGCGACCTCGCCGCGGCTTACCACGGCCTGCGTTCCGACACCGGGACCGTGCTCCCCGAGCAGCCCATCTCCTACGGTGACTTCGCGCACTGGCAGCGGACCACCCAGGCAGGCGCCGAACTGGAGCGGCAGCTCGCCTTCTGGAGTGAGCGGCTGGCCGGGGTACCGGCCCTGGAGCTGCCCGGGGACCGGCCTCGGCCCGCCGTACAGGTCTTCGACGGCGACCGGCACCTCGTCGAGACCGACGCGGAACTCACCGCCGCGCTGAACCGGTTCTCCCGGGAGCGCGGCGCGACCCTGTTCATGACGCTGCTGGCCGCCTACCAGGTGCTGCTGGCCCGCCACTCCGGCCAGGATGACTTCGCCGTCGGCTCCTCCTCGGCCGGGAGGTCGCTGCCGGAGCTGGAGAACGTGGTCGGCATGTTCGTCAACATGCTGCCGATGCGGGCGCGGCTCGGCGACGACCCCACCTTCGAGGAACTGCTCGAACGCACCAAGGTGAACGTGCTCGACGCCTTCGACCACGCGGAGGTGCCCTTCGAGAAGCTGGTCAACGCGCTGGGCGTGCCCCGGGACGTCAGCCGGCCGCCGGTCTTCCAGGCGATGTTCGCGCTGCAGAACTACCGCATGGGCAGGATCGACGAGGCCGGACGGTCGGACCTGGACATCACCTGGCTGCCCACGGACCTGCGCACCACCCGCTTCGACATCGAGCTGCACGTCATCGAGGTGTCCGACAGGCTGGTGGTCAAGTTCATCTACAACACGGCGCTGTTCGACGAGGCGACGGTCCGCAGGCTCACGGCCAGGTTCGTCGCCCTGCTGCGCTCGATCGTCGCCGACCCCGCCATGCGCGCGTCCGAGCTGCCCATGCTGGACGCCGAGGAGCGGGCGCTGCTGCTGGAGGTGTGGAACGACACCGCCGTCGGCTGGGACGCCTCCGGCGGCGGAAAGCCGACCGGCGGGGAGACGGCCGGTGCGGAGGCGACCGGCGGGGAGGCGACGCTGCACGGCCTGGTCGAGGAGCAGGCCGCCCGCACCCCCGACGCGGTCGCCGTGACCTTCGAGGGCCGTCACCTGACCTACCGTGAGCTGGACGAGCGGGCCGGCCGGGTGGCGCACCGGCTGCGCGGACTGGGGGTGGGACCGGAGACCCTGGTCGGCGTCTACGCCGAACGCTCGGCCGAGCTCGTGGTCGCCCTGCTGGGCGTGCTCAAGGCGGGTGCGGCCTACCTTCCGCTCGACCCCGAGTATCCCGCCGACCGGCTGGCGTTCATGATCTCGGACGCGGGTGCGCCCGTGGTGCTGACGCAGGGTCGGCTGCGGGCGACCCTGCCGGCCACCGACGCGACCGTCCTGGACCTGGACGACCCCGGTGAGTGGCGGGAAGGCCCCGGCGAGGGACGGGAGGATCCCGGGGCCGCCCCGGGCAACGCCGCCTACGTGATCTACACCTCGGGCTCGACCGGCCGCCCCAAGGGCGTGCCCAACACCCACCGCGGCATCGTCAACCGGCTGCGCTGGATGCAGTCGGCCTACCGGCTGGGCGCCGGCGACGTCGTGCTGCAGAAGACCCCCGCCGGATTCGACGTGTCGGTGTGGGAGTTCTTCTGGCCGCTGCTGACCGGGGCCCGGCTGGTGCTCGCCCGGCCGGGCGGGCACAAGGACGCGGCGTACCTGCGCGACCTCGTCATCGCGGAGGGCGTGACCACCGCCCACTTCGTCCCCTCCATGCTGGCGGTGTTCCTCGCCGACGACGAGGAGGCCGCGGCGCGCTGCGTCACGCTGCGCCGGGTGATCTGCAGCGGCGAGGAGCTCCCCGTCGCCACGGCCGCCGCGTTCGTCGCGGCCCTGCCCGGCTGCGAGCTGCACAACCTGTACGGTCCCACCGAGGCCGCCATCGACGTCACCTCCTGGCACTGCAGTCCGGAGGCCGTCGCCCGGGCGGTCACGCTGCCGATCGGCGCCCCGATCGCCAACATCCGGCTCTACGTCCTGGACCGGCGCGGGAATCCCGCCCCGATCGGCGTGCCCGGCGAGCTGCACATCGGCGGGGTCGGCGTGGCCAGGGGCTACCACCGCCGCCCCGCGCTGACCGCCGAGCGGTTCGTGCCCGACCCGTTCGGCCCTGAACCGGGTGGCCGGCTGTACCGCACCGGCGACCTGGCCCGCTGGCGGCACGACGGGAACCTGGAGTTCCTGGGCCGCATCGACCACCAGGTGAAGCTGCGCGGCCTGCGCATCGAGCTCGGCGAGATCGAGACGGCGCTGCGGGAGCGGCCCGAGGTCGCCGAGGCGGTCGTCGTGGTCCGCGAGGACACCCCGGGCGACAAGCGGCTGGTGGCCTACCTCACCGCCGCCGGCCGGGACACCGAGCGGGACGCCGACGAGGACATCGACGCCGCCGAGTTGCGGGCCGCGCTCAAGCGCACGCTTCCCGACTACATGGTGCCCGCGGCGTTCGTCACCCTGGAGGCGCTGCCGCTGTCGCCCAACGGCAAGCTGGACCGCGCCGCGCTGCCGGCCCCGCGGGCGCGGCGGGAGGCTTCCGCCGAGCCGGTCGAGCCCACGACCGGGACCGAGCACATGCTGGCCGCGATCTGGGCCGAGGTGCTCGGCGTGGAGCGCATCGGCGTCCACGACGACTTCTTCGACGCGGGCGGTCACTCCCTGCTCGCCACCCAGGTGGTGGCCCGCATCCGCAAGGCCTCCGACGGCTCGGGGCGCCCGGTCGGCGTCATGGACCTGTTCCAGAACCGCACGATCGCCGAGCTGGCCGCCTTCATCGACGGCGGCGAGGGCGCGGCGGACGGGCCGCCGCCGCTGCTGTACGAGCTGACGCCCAAGGGGCGCCCCCGCACCCTGTCGCTGGTCTGCGTGCCGTACGGCGGGGGCAGTGCGATCGTCTACCAGCCGCTGGCCGATGCCCTGCCCGAGGGCAACGCGCTGTACTCGGTGGCCATCCCCGGCCACGACGTGGGGCTGAGCGAGGAGGCGCTGCCCTTCCACGAGCTGGTGGAACGGCTCGCGGCGGAGATCCTCCAGGGAGTGGACGGCCCGCTGGTCCTGTACGGCCACTGCGGCGTCGGCAGCGCGATCACGGTCGGCGTGGCGCGGCGGCTGGCCGAGCAGGGCCGCGACGTCGAGGCGGTCTACATCGGGGCGATGTTCCCCTTCGCCCGGCTGAAGGGCGTCGTGGGCTCGTGGCAGACCCGGTTGGAGAAGCTGCGCCACAACCGCCAGTACGCCAACTGGCTCAAGGGGATGGGCGTCGACACCGACGACCTCGACCCGGAACAGGCCGATCGGATCATCGGCAACATGCGGGCCGACTCCCGCGCCGCCGAGGAGTACTTCACCACGCTGCTCGACCGGCGGGCGGACCCGATCCCCGCGCCGATCATCTCCGTGGTCGGCTCGGAGGACCCGGTCACCGACTACTACGCCGAGCGCTACCGCGAATGGGAGTTCATCACCGGCACCACCGGCCTGGTGGTGCTCGACCGGGCGGGCCACTTCTTCCTGAAGCACCGGGCGGAGGAACTGGCCGAGATCGTCACGAGTGTGCATCCCGCGATGGCGCGGCGCGAGACCGACGAGTACGACATCGCCCATCGGGGCACCGACGCCCCCTGGGCCCTGCACTCCGTGCACCATCCCGGCGACCCGGCCGCGCCTGCGGACAAGCCCGCGGTGCAGCCGAGCACCGCGAGGTTCGCCGCGGTCACGATCGGGCAGCTGGTGTCGTCGATCGGCTCGGCGCTGACCGGCTTCGCCATCCCGGTGTGGCTGTTCGACCGCACCGGATCGGTGGCCGACCTCGGCCTGCTCTGGGCGCTGGCGCTGGTCTTCGGCGTGGTGACGCTCCCGTTCGCCGGTCCGCTGATCGACCGCTTCGACCGGCGGGCCGTGCTGATCGTGGCCAGCGGCGCCTCGGGCGTCATCCAGCTCGGCCTCACGCTGCTGCTGTGGACGGGAGGGCTGGACCTGGCGGCCGTCTACGTGATGCTGCCGCTGAACTCGATGGCCGGGACGTTCCAGCGCCTGGCCTTCCAGGCGGCGGTGCCGCAGCTGGTCCCCAAACGCTATCTGGGACACGCGGCGGGCCTGGCCCAGCTCGGCAACGGCTTCGCGATGCTGTTCGCGCCCCTGGCGGGCGCCGGTCTGTACGTCGCGATCGGCCTGCCCGGCATCCTGGCCATCGACGTGGTCAGCTACCTGTTCGCCGTCGCGGTGCTGCTCGTGGTCCGCTTCCCCGACCTGATGGGCTGGCGTCCCCGCGAGCCGCTGCTGACGGCGATCGGCGAGGGCATGCGCTACTCGTGGAACCTCCGCGGGTTCCGCTACATGATCATCTATTTCGGCGTCGCGAACATCTTCCTGGCCCCGGCGCTGGTGCTGACGGTCCCGCTGACGCTCTCCTTCGGCACGGTCGAGAACATCGCCCACGTGGCGATGGCGGAGGCCCTGGGCGCCACGGCCGGCGGGATCGCGATGGCGCTGTGGGGCGGCCCCCGGCGGCGCCGGATGGTCGGTGTGCTCCTGGGCAACCTGGGGACCGCGGCCGGATGCCTGATCATGGGTCTGCGCCCGTCCCTGGCGGTGGTCGCCTTCGGCGCCTTCTGGCTGGGCGCGGCCATGTCCGTCTCCCAGGGCATCTACGTGACGCTCGTCCAGGTCAAGGTGCCGCAGCGCTTCCACGGCCGGGTCCTCGCGCTCAACCAGGCCATCTCCTGGTCCACCCTGCCGATCGGGTTCGCCCTGCTGGCCCCGCTGGCCACGTCCCTGTTCGACCCCCTGCTGCGGCCGGACGGGGCGCTGGCCGACTCCGTCGGCGCGGTCCTGGGCACCGGCGACGGGCGGGGCGTCGGCCTCACCTACGTCGTCTTCGCGCTGGTGATGGCCGCCACCACCGTCTGCGCGTTCGGCGTGCGGCTGCTGCGCGACTTCGACACCGAGGTGCCCGACTCGCTCCCCGACGACCTCGTCGGCATCCAGGAACGGCAGCGCCGCCTGGAGAGACTCCGGAACGACCCGGCGGCCCCGGCAGACCACCGTCCCATCAAGGAGATCCGATGACAGGCGTCATCCCCGCGAACCCGCCCCGGCTCGGACCGGTCGCCGGGCGCCTCGACGGCAACGAGCACACCGGCCTGGTGGCGTACGAACTCGGGCCGGACATGACCGACCATGTGGGCTGGGCGAAGACCCACCGCGACGGCATCCGGGCCGTCCTGGGCACGCGGGGCGCGGTGCTGCTGCGCGGCCTGCCGGTGGATCTGGAGCTGTTCGACGGGATCGTCCGGGCCGTCGGCGGCGACCCGCTGCCGTACACCGAGCGCTCCACCCCGCGCACCTCGGTCACCGAGGCCATCTACACCTCCACCGAGTACCCCGCGGACCAGGCGATCCCCATGCACAACGAGAACTCCTACTCCGACGCCTGGCCCGGCCACCTGTTCTTCTTCTGCCAGATCGCCGCGGCCACGGGCGGGGCCACCCCGATCGCCGACAGCCGCTCCGTGCTGCGCCTGATCCCGGCCGAGGTGCGCGAACGGTTCTCCGGCGGCATCGTGTACGCCAGGGCGTTCCGGGAGGGGCTCGGCCTGTCCTGGCAGGAGGCGTTCCAGACCGACGACCCGGCGGCGGTCGAGGCGTACTGCGCGCGCCACGGGCAGAGCTTCCAGTGGACCGAGGACGGCCTGCGTACCAGGCACCACCGGCCCGCGGAGCAGACCGAGCCGCACGGGGGAGAGCGGGTCTGGTTCAACCAGGCGAACCTGTTCCACGCCTCCAGCCTCGACGAGGAGGTCCTGGAGGCACTGCTGTCGCTGTACGACGAGGCCGATCTGCCCCGGCACGCCTATCTGGGCGACGGCTCCCCGATCGGCCCCGCCGACCTGGCCGCGATCAAGGCCGCCTACGACGAGGCGTCCTTCTCCCTCCCCTGGCGGCCCGGGGACCTGATGATGGTCGACAACATGCTCTGCGCCCACGGGCGCGAGCCGTTCACCGGCGAGCGCCGGATCCTGGTCGCCATGACGCCCTGAGCGGACGCCGGCCGACCGGCCGGTTCTCAGCCGGGGTGATCGACCTGCTGCCCGGTACGTCCCGGGGGGCCGCGGACGCCCTGCGGAGGCGGGTGCCTGCGCAGGATCCGGTCATACCGCGGGGGAGCGGCCCTTCGGGTATCTTTCCTCAGGCGTGGCCGGGGTTTCCGGCCTCCCCGAGCCCCGCGGACCGATCGGAGTGCGATGCCCGCTGACGAGACGACCGCCCCGCCCCCGGCGGTGCCTCGGGTGGGCCGCTGGAGCGCCCAGGGCTGGTTCGCCCTCGTGCTCGTGGCGATGTCCGTCCTGCTGTGCGCGGGCGCCGTGATAGGAGCGCTGGTCCTGCGCAACACCGCCCAGGTCTCCAACCGTCTGTCCGACCTGATCGCTCCGGCCCGCCTGGAGGGGGAGCGGCTGGAGACCGCCCTGCTCGACCAGGAGAGCGGCATCCGGGGCTTCGTCCTCACCGGCAAGGAGGAGTTCCTGAGGCCGTACACGGCGGGCCAGGAGGCCGCGAGCCGGTCGGCGAAGCGCGTCCGGGAGCTCATCGGGGCGAGGGAGCCGGTGGGGCGGCTGGACGAGCTGGAACGTCTCGCGGCGGAGTGGCGGGTCCGGCACGCCGAGCCGATGGTCGAGCTCACCCGGCGCGAGGGACCGGAGAAGGTGACCCCGTCCCAGACGGAGGAGAGCAAACGGGCCTTCGACGCCGTGCGGAGCGCGATGGAGGCGCACAACGCCGCGTGGACCCGGCTGCGGGACACCGCCCGTGCCGACCTGGAGTCCGCGCGGGTGACACGCGACATCTCCTTCGTCGTCATCCTCGGCGTCCTCCTGCTGGCCGTCCTCGCGATGGCGGTGCTGCTCAGGCTGGTGGTGTTCCGCCCGCTGGAGCGCCTGTCCGCCGCCTCACGCCGGGTCACGAGCGGCGACTTCGAGCACCGCATCGACACCGGCGGTCCGGCCGACCTGGCCGAGCTCTCCCGGGACATGGAGGCCATGCGCGAGCGGATCGTCGCCGAGCTGGAGGAGGCCCGCCGCTCCCGGCAGCTCCTGGCCGACCAGGCCACCGAGCTCAAGCGCTCGAACACCGAGCTGGAGCAGTTCGCCTACGTGGCCAGCCACGACCTGCAGGAGCCGCTGCGAAAGGTGGCCAGCTTCACCCAGATGCTGGAGCAGCGCTACGGCGACAAGCTCGACGACCGGGCCAAGCAGTACATCGCCTTCTCCGTCGACGGCGCCAAGCGCATGCAGGAGCTCATCAACGAGCTGCTCACCTTCTCCCGGGTGGGCCGGATCACCAAGGACCCCGTGGAGTTCGGCCTCGGCGACGCGGTCGCGGCGGCCCGGCGGAACCTCTCGGCCGCGATCGAGGACGCCGAGGCCGTGATCGAGGTCGGTGAGCTGCCGACGATCAGCGGTGACCGGTCCCAGTTCGTGATGCTCTGGCAGAACCTCATCGGCAACGCCGTCAAGTTCCGCCGACCCGACCGCGCGCCGGTGGTCCGGATCGAGGCACGACGCGAGGGCCCGGAGTGGCACATCACCGTGACCGACAACGGCATCGGCATCGACGCCCGGTTCGCCGACAAGATCTTCATCATCTTCCAGCGGCTGCACACCCGCGACGCCTACGCGGGGACGGGGATCGGCCTCGCGATCTGCCGGAAGATCGTCGAATACCACCACGGGCGGATCTGGCTCGACTCCGACCAGCGGGACGGGGCCCGATTCGTCATCGCCCTGCCCGCCAAGGACGACGCGCCGCCGCACGCCGCTCTCCCCGGGGAGGGAACGCGGAACGAACCTGACGCCGGTTGACAGGTATGAGCGGCACGATCGCCCCATGACCACTACCGCGAAGTTCCTCGCTGTGACCCTCGACTGCGCCGAGCCCAAGCGGCTCGCGGAGTTCTACGCGGCCGTGTTCGGCTACGAGGTCCAGTACGCCGAGGACGAGTACGCCGGCATCGGCGACGGCACCATGAGCATCTACTTCCAGAAGAACCCCGAGCGCAAGCCCGCCGCCTGGCCCGGTCCGGACAAGCAGTTCCACCTGGACGTACGCGTTCCGGACGTGGAGCGGGCGGTCGAGGACTACCTGGAGCTCGGGGCGAGCAGGCCCGACTTCCAGCCCGGCGAGGGCTGGGTCGTGCTCGCCGATCCCGAGGGCCACCTGTTCTGCGTCTGCCCGGACCGCGACTGAGCGGGAGCCGTCGCGGGCCGGTGGCGTCCGGGCGTCAGCCGGTCGCGGCGGCCCGCCGCGCGGCCAGTGTCGCGGCCCGCCGGGCGTCGTCCAGAGCGAGGTCGATCGCGGTCCACGCCAGCGCGGTGGCCGCGGCGACCACGGCCGCGTCGGCCGTCGCGGTGGCCGCCGCCGCGGCGAAGGCGGGGGTGTGCGGCATGCTGAGCCCGGCCGGGTCGATGCCGATCACCGGGTGGATGCTCGGCAGGGCGTGGGAGACGTTGCCCATGTCCGTCGAGCCGCCCCGGAACTCGACGGGCACCGGGAACGCCTCGCGGCCGGTGGCGGCGAGGTTGGCGGCGTAGGCGTCGGCCAGCCACGGGTCGTTGCGCATCTCGGCGTAGTCGGGGCTGGTGCGGGTCATCTCCATGGTGGCCCCGGTGGCCAGCGCGCCCGCCGCGAAGCAGTCGCGCACCCGCGCCTCCAGCTCGTGCATGGCGGCCAGGGTGTCGGCCCGCAGGTAGTAGGCCAGCCTCGTGCGGGCGGGCACGATGTTCGGGCGCACCCCGCCCTCCTGGACGATCCCGTGGAGCTGGCCGCCGGGGACCATGTGCTGGCGGAGCAGGCCGAGCGCGACCTGGGCGACGGTCACCGCGTCCAGGGCGTTGACCCCGGTGTGCGGGGCGACCGACGCGTGCGCCTCACGGCCCGTGTAGACGATCTCGAACTGGCCGCTGGCCTTGGTGGAGACACCGCCGGGCGTGCTCAGGTCCACCGGAGAGGGGTGGGCCATCATCGCCACCGTCACGTCGTCGAACGCGCCCCGGTCGAGCATGAGCTGCTTGCCGCCGCCGTCCTCCTCGGCCGGGGTGCCCAGCAGTTTCACGGTGAGGCCCAGCTCGTCGGCGACGGAGGCGAGGGCCAGGGCCGCGCCGACGCTGGAGGCGGCGATCACGTTGTGGCCGCAGGCGTGGCCGATCTCCGGCAGCGCGTCGTACTCGGCGCACAGCGCCACGACCAGGTCGCCGCCGCCGTACGTGGCGCTCAGCGCGGTCGGCAGGTCGCAGACGCCGCGCGCGACGTCGAACCCGGATCGCTCCAGGACGGTGGCGACCTTCTCCGCCGACCGGTGCTCGGCGAAGGCGAGCTCCGGCTCGGCGTGGATGCTCCGGCTCAGCGCCACCAGCTCGTCGGCGGCGGCGGAGACCCGGGCCCTGGCGGCCTTCTTGGGGGACGGCATGTTCTCGGGAGACAGGACGGGCACTTCAGTACTCCTTTATCCCTGCGGCTGTCCCTGCGGCCCGACACGATCTGCGCCGGGAAGGCCTTCCGGCCTTCGTGGTCGGCGTTCAGGTCGTTGCGCGCCCCGGTGAGGGCAGGGTCGTACCGGCGGTCGGTGAACGGCTCGACGATGATGCGGATCCCGCCTCGGCGAGCAGCTCACGGGTGGCGGCCGGCACCGCGTCGTGAGCCTGCTCGCTCCGGGGCCGGCCGGGACGCCGGCGCTGCTCGTCCGCCATGGGTCCAGAGAATCGGCCATCTCCGGCCATTAATCAATAACGGGACGTTGCGTTTCATTACTCCGTTGGCAGAACGTTATTCCGCCGCCGATCGTCCTGTGGCCTGTTCCTGCGGGTCAGGGCCGCTTCGTGACCTCCTTCCCCTCGCTGAGGGTGAGCAGGGCGACGGAGCCGAGCAGGAGGACGGAGCCGGCCGCGGCGAGCGGGGTCAGCCGCTCGCCGAGCAGGAGCACGCCGAGGAGCGTCGCGCCGACCGGTTCCACGAGGGTGATCACCGAGGCGGTCGTGGCCCGCACTCCGGCGAGCCCGGCGAAGAACAGGCCGTAGGCCAGGGCCGTCGGGACGGCGCCGACGTAGGCGATGAGCGCCCAGGAGGCGAGCAGGTCGCCGGTGGGGACCAGGCCCTGGGCCAGGGCCAGGGGGAGCAGGCAGAGCCCGCCGACGGCGAAGCCGCCCAGGGCGGTGGCGTACGGCTCGGCGGACGCGGCCCGGTTGAGCAGCGTCACACCCGCGTAGCCGGCCGCGGAGAGCAGCGCCCACCCGGTGCCGGCCGGGGAGAAGCCCTCCGGGCCGTCGCCGAGGGTCAGCGCGGACAGCCCGGCCAGGGCGAGCCCGAGGCAGCCCAGGCCGCCCGCGCCCAGCCGCTCGCGCAGGAGCGCGAACGCCCCGGCGGCGACGAGCACGGGAGTGGCGCCGATCGTGACCAGGGTGGCCACGGCCAGGCCGGACTCGGCGATCGCCGCGAAGTAGGCCGTCTGGTAGACGGCCATCGCCGCACCTGTGACCGCGACGCGCCCGGGCCCGGACAGCCGCCCGAGGCCGAGGCCGCGGCCGGAGCCCAGGAGGCGCAGGGCGAGCAGGAGGACGGCCGCTCCGGCGGCGAACCGCCAGAACGAGGCCGCGACGGGACCGAGCCCGCCGGCCCGGTGGAGCAGAGCGCCGGCGGCGCCGCCGGTGCCCCAGGCGGTCGCCGCGATGGAGACGTACAGCAGGCCCCGCCGTACGGAGACGTGCGTCATGGAGATCTCTCCAGAGAAAGTGGTCGTCGATGTCCGCGCGTATGCGGGCAGCGACCACCCACCGGGCCACCCGGACCCGGTCACACAGGAGAGATGCCGCCCGCTAGCGGGCGGGCGGAGGGGACACGATGAACGGCGTCATGCGCCGACCGTAGCGGAGCGCCCGTTTCCTGATCCACCGCTTATCCGGCCCGGCGAGCCCGCGCCTCCCGCGGCGGCGGGAGGAGCCGTTCCCCCACGTGAGAAGCGTCCGGTGAACACGGTCCGGCCTGGGCGGAGCCGAAATCGGACGCGGTTCGCGCAGGGAAAACGGCTGCCCGATCCCGGAGAGGCCGTTATCAGCCCGTGCGGCACCCTAAGCTGGATGGATGACCCGAGTATCGCTTTTCTCCCCATGTATGGCTCCCCCTGGCGGGTGGCGATGACCTGGGTCGGTATATCGATCGCTCTCGTCGGCGCCCTCGGCTACGCCCTGGGCGCCGCGCTCCAGCAGTTCGAGGCGGTCTCCGAGGGCGCCTCGCTCAAGCTGATGAGACGGCCCCGCTGGTGGCTGGGCGGCGTCATCGGGTTCACCGGCGCCTCCCTGCACGCGGTGGCGCTGAGTTTCGCGCCGCTGGTCGCGGTGCAGCCGGTCAGCGTGGCCACGCTGGTGTTCGCGGTGCCGCTCGCGGCGATGCTGCACGGCAGGAGGCCGCACCGGGCGGAGATCATCGGGTCGGTCGCGGTGGCCGTGGGCCTGCTCGGCCTGCTGCTGCTGGTCCCCGTGCACGCGGTCACGCCGCACATGACGGGCCGGGAGGCGTTCGGCTTCCTCGGCTGCGTCGGCCTGGTCGTGCTGCTGGCGCATCTGGCCGGGCGGAAGGCGGCGGGCCCGGCGAAGGCGCTGCTGCTCTCGGTCGGCGCGGGCGCGGTGACAGCCAGCGTGTCCACGTTCGTCCGGGTGGTGGGCGGCAACTTCGGCGGTGACTGGGCCAAGCTGCTGAGCTGGTTCACCCTGGCGGTCCCCGTGCTGCTGATCTGCGCCGTCGTGCTGCTGCAGAAGTCCTACGAGGTGGGCTACTTCGGCATCGCCTACGCCGGGGTCCAGGTGTTCGACCCGATCACCTCCATCCTCGCCGGCGCGCTCCTGCTCGACGAGGCCGTGCCCTCCGGCTGGTCGAACGTGATCCCCGCGCTCCTCGCCGGCGCGCTCATGGTCTGGGGCACCCTCACGCTCGGGCGGCTCGCCCCCGATCACGGCGCCCGCCCCGCCCCGGCGCCCCCGGCGCCCGTCTCCGTCGCGCCGTAGCCCCGAGGGGGTCACGCCGCCGGAGGGCTCCAGCCGAAGATCTCATCCGCCGCGCCGGCCATCCGGGCGGGAGCGAGCCGCGAGGCGAGCGCCATCGACGCGTCGCGCAGCCGTACGGCCAGGGGACTGCTGATCTTCGTGGCCCGGCAGATCGAGGCGGAACGGGCGACGATCTTCGCGGTCCGCTCCAGGCGGGCGGCGGTGTAGCCCGGAAGCCGGGCGGCGACGTCGCCCGCCGGACCTTCGCCCGTCCCGGCGGCGTGGGCGAGCACCACCGCATCCTCGATCGCCTGGCAGGCGCCCTGGCCGAGGTTGGGGGTCATGGCGTGGGCCGCGTCGCCCAGCAGGGCGACCCTGCCGCGGTGCATCGCGGGCAGCGGGGTCTCCAGAGAGTAGACGTCGTTGCGCAGCACGTTCTCCTGTGAGGCCGCGGCGAGCAGCGCCGGGATCGGGGCGTGCCAGGCGCCGAACAGGCGGCGCAGCTCCGCCAGCTGGTCGCCGCCCCCGCCGCCGGCCGGGACGGTGTCGGTGGCGTAGCAGTAGGTCAGGCCCCCGGCCAGCGGCATGATCCCGAAGACCTTGCCCGCCCCCCAGCTCTCGGACGCCTGGCCGGGGACGCCCTCGGCGGCGATGAGCACCCGCCAGCTCGTGGTCCCGGAGTAGCGAGGCCCGGGGTGGCCCGGGAAGAGCGCGGCCCTGACCGGGGAGTGGATTCCGTCGGCGGCGACCACCAGGTCGGCCTCCAACGGGGCGGCCGCGCCGCCGGTGCCGCCTTCCGCCGTCCTGTTCGCCGGGCCGCCCGGCTCCTCGCCCGGGGCGAGGAAGACCGCGCCGGTCTCCGGGTCCACGCCCGTCACCGTGGTGTTCAGCCGGATCGTGCCGGGCGCCAGCCGCGCGACGAGGGCGTCGACCAGGTCGGCCCGGCGCAGCAGGACCACCGAGTCGCCGTGCCGGGCGGCCATGGCCTCCGCGCTGGTCTTCGCCAGCCACCTCCCGCTCGCGCTCCGCACGCCGCCGTCTCCCTGGACCGCCGAGAGCGCGCGGATCTCGTCGCCCACGCCGATCGTGTCCAGGGCCTTGAGCGCGTTGGCCGCGACGGCCAGCCCGGAGCCGACCGGTTCCAGCGACGCCGCCCGCTCCAGCACCGTCACCCTCCAGCCGCGCCGTTGCAGCGCGACCGCCGCGGTCAGCCCGCCGATCCCCGCTCCTACCACCACTGCGTCCGCCATGACCTTCTCCTCACTACGAATGTAGTGAAGGCTACTACGCCTGTAGTTAGACTACAAATGTAGTATCCGGGGATGAAGTCCCAACGCGCGGAGCTGGTGGCCGACGCCGCCATCACGCTGCTGGTCGAGCGCGGCATGCGCGGCCTGACCCACCGGGCGGTCGACGAGGCGGCGGGCCTGCCGCCCGGCTCGACGTCCAACCTTGCGCGCACCCGTGCGGCGCTGCTGGAGCTGGCCCTCGACAGGCTCACCCGGCTGGAGGCGGAGCAGTTCTCGTCCACCCTGGCCGAGTACGGCGGCACGGGCGACGGCGGGCCTGGGGGCGCCGGGGGGCCGGGGCTGGAGGCGCTGGTGGAGCTGACGGTGCAGAGCCTGTGGGCGCAGCTCACCGTCGGCCGCCGCCGTACGATCGCCCGCTACGAGCTGGCGCTGGAGGCCACCCGGCGGCCCGAACTCCGGGTGATCTACGACCGGGCGGGCGTGAGGTTCCGGGAGCCGGTGGTCGAGGTCCTCGCCGCCGCGGGCTCCGCCGACCCGGTACGGCACGGCCTCCAGATGGTGGCCTTCAGCGAGGGCGTGATGTTCGACGCCATCGTCGGGGCCGGCGCCGAGCCGACCCTCGACGACCTCCGCTGCGGTGTGCGGGAACTGCTGAGCGGGATGCTCCCGGGGGCCGGGGGCGGACGGGAGCGCGGCCCCGGCGTCCGGTGACCGGGGGACCGCGATCCCGGGGCGGGCGCGTCAGACGGACATCGGGACCGTCCCCTCGGCGAGGCGGGCGGCCAGCCGGGCGCGGTGGGCCGGCCACTCCTCGTCCAGGACGCTGAAGTAGACCGTGTCGCGCCAGGTGCCGTCGGGGCGGCGGCGGTGGCGGCGCAGGGTGCCCTCGTAGGTGCAGCCGATGCGCCGGATGGCCGCCTGGGAGCGGGTGTTGAGGTGGTCGGTCTTCAACTGGACCCGGTTGAAGCCGAGCGCGCCGATGGCGTGGTCGATCAGCAGGATCTTGCACTCGGTGTTCACGGCGGTGCGCCAGACGGCCCTGCCGTACCAGGTCCAGCCGATCTCGACGCTGTCGTCGAAGCCGGGTACGTCGATGTAGGTCGTCCAGCCGACCGCCCGCCCGGTCCGCCTGAGGACCACCGCGAACGGGACGTGCCGGTCGTCCTCGATCAGGTGGTGCGCGATCGAGGCCAGCGCGGCCTCGGTCTCCGGCACCGGGACGCCGAGCCAGCGCCACACCTCCTCGTCGCCGCCCCCGGCCAGGAACAGGTCGGGCAGGTGGCCGGGGGTCAGAGGCTCCAGCCGTACGGTGTCGCCTTCGAAGGTGGTGGGAGAGGGCATGTTCGCGGTCATGGGACGAGGTTAGGGTGGCGGTGGGCCGCGGGGCAGGGCCACTTGTGCCCTGTTTCCGGCGACCAGCCGGGCGCCGCTCCCCGGTTCCGGCGGCACGCCGTCCCCGCTGCGGGCGCGGGACCACTGCACCGCGGGGGTCCGGGAACCGTACCGCTGTCGACAGACATACCGTCCGGTCGGTACGCTCCGGGGGAGACGTGAGGAGGGCCCATGGATTTCGGGTTCGATGCCAGGACCGAGGAGCTGCGGGAGCGGCTGCTCGGCTTCATGGATGAGTGCGTGTATCCGGCGGAGGAGGCCTTCGAGGCCCAGGCGGCCGAGAGCGGCTGGGCCAGTCCGCCCCTGATGGAGGACCTCAAGGACGAGGCGCGCAGGCGCGGCCTGTGGAACCTCTTCCTGCCGGGCGAGCACGGCGCGGGGCTGACCAACCTGCAGTACGCCCCGCTTGCCGAGATCATGGGCCGCTCGCCCAGGATCGCTCCCGCCGCGACCAACTGCGCCGCCCCGGACACCGGGAACATGGAGGTCCTGGCCCAGTTCGGCAACGAGTGGCAGCGCAAGGAGTGGCTGGAGCCGCTGCTGCGCGGGGAGATCCGCTCGGCGTTCGCGATGACCGAGCCGGACGTCGCCTCCTCCGACGCGACGAACATCTCGCTGTCGATCGTGCGCGACGGCGGCGAGTACGTGATCAACGGGCGCAAGTGGTTCGCCTCCGGAGCGATGAACCCGAACTGCGCGATCTTCATCGTGATGGGCAAGACCGACCCGGAGGCGGCCTCGCACCGGCAGCAGTCGATGGTCCTGGTGCCGCGGGACACCCCGGGCGTGGACGTACGGCGCGGCATGCACGTGTTCGGCTACACCGACGGCGACCACGGCGGCCACGCGGAGATCGTCTTCACCGACGCCCGGGTGCCGGCGGAGAACCTGATCGGCGAGGAGGGCGGCGGCTTCGCGATCGCCCAGGCCCGCCTGGGCCCCGGCCGCATCCACCACTGCATGCGGCTGATCGGGATGGCCGAGCGGGCCGTCGAGCTGATGTGCACCCGGACCCTGGCCCGGAGCACGTTCGGCAAGCCGATCGCCCAGCAGGGCGTCGTCCAGGACTGGATCGCCGAGTCCCGGGTGAAGATCGAGCAGCTCCGGCTGCTGGTGCTGAAGACCGCCTGGCTGATGGACACCGTCGGCAACCGCGGCGCCCACACCGAGATCCAGGCCATCAAGATCGCCACTCCCCGGGAGGTGGAGTGGATCCTCGACAAGGCGATCCAGGCGCACGGCGCCGGGGGCGTCAGCCAGGACTTCCCGCTGGCGGGCCTGTGGGCCGGGGCCAGGTCGCTGCGCCTGGCCGACGGCCCGGACGAGGTCCACAAGCGTTCCCTGGCCTACCGCGAGCTCAAGAAGCACATGGGGGAGCGTTCATGACGGGCGACGACGTCGCGTCCCTGGCCAGGGAGTTCCTGGCCTCACACGATCCGGGCGACCGGCAGGCGTTCCTGCGGGCCCGCTTCGACGCCGGGCTGGCGTGGGTGCACTTCCCCGAAGGGCTGGGCGGCCTCGGGGCGCCCCGCGAGCTGCAGCAGGTCGTCGAGCGCGAGCTCGCCGGGACGCCGCAGCTCGACACCGGGGTCCAGGGGATCGGTCTGGGCATGGCGGCCCCGACGATCCTGGCGTTCGGCACCGAGGAGCAGAAGAAGCGCTTCCTGCGCCCGCTCTGGACGGGCGAGGAGATCTGGTGCCAGCTCTTCAGCGAGCCCGGCGCCGGCTCCGACCTGGCGACTCTCGCCACCCGGGCGGTCCGCGACGGCGACGAGTGGGTCGTGGACGGGCAGAAGGTGTGGACTTCCGGCGCCCACCACGCCCGGTGGGCGATCCTGGTGGCCAGGACCGACGTGGACGTGCCCAAGCACCGCGGGCTGACCTACTTCGTGTGCGACATGCACGCGCCGGGTGTCGAGGTCCGGCCGCTGCGGCAGATCACCGGTGAGGCCGAGTTCAACGAGGTCTTCCTGACCGGGGTGCGGCTCGGTGACGACCTGCGGCTCGGCGAGGTCGGCGACGGCTGGCGGGTCGCGCAGATGACGCTGATGAACGAGCGGGTCGCCATCGGCGGGGCCCCGGTACGGCGCGGCGGCGGCATGGTCGGGCTGGTGACGGAGACCTGGCGTTCCCGGCCCGAACTGCGCACCCACGACCTGCACCAGCGGCTGCTGCGGCTCTGGGTGGAGTCGGAGGTGACCCGGCTGGCCGGCCAGCGCCTGCGCGAGCAGCTCTCGGCCGGGCAGCCGGGACCGGAGGGGTCGGGCATGAAGCTCTCCTTCGCCTCGCTCAACCAGGCGCTGTCCGGGCTGGACGTGGAACTGCGCGGTGAGGAGGGGCTGGAGTACGACGACTGGTCGTTCCGCCGCTCCGACAGCGTGGACTTCTTCGGCCGCGGTGCCGGATACCGCTACCTGCGGGCCAAGGGGAACTCGATCGAGGGCGGCACCTCGGAGATCCTGCGCAACATCGTCGCCGAGCGCGTGCTCGGCCTGCCGTCCGAGCCCCGCGTCGACAAGGACGTGCCCTGGAAGGACCTGCCGCGATGACATGCAGCGAACGCGACGCAGTGAGCGGAGTGGGGCGCGAGGGACGAGTGCCGCGCGCAGCGAATGAGGATGCGGTGAGCGACCGATGACGCGGAGCGAACGCGACGCAGTGAGCGGAGTGGGGCGCGAGGGACGAGTGCCGCGCGCAGCGAATGAGGATGCGGTGAGCGACCGATGACACTGCTTTATACCGAGGTGGAGGAGGAGCTCCGGGCCTCCGTGCGGGACCTGCTCGCCGACCGGTGCGCGCCGGACGCCGTGCTGAAGCGGGCCGAGTCGGCCGCGCCGTACGACCTGGAGCTGTGGAAGACGCTGGCCCACCAGATCGGGGTGGCGGGGCTGCTCGTGCCGGAGGAGTACGGCGGGGCGGGGGCGACGGCGCGCGAGGCCGCGGTGGTGCTGGAGGAGCTGGGGCGCGCGGTCGCGCCGGTGCCCTTCCTGACCAGTGCGGTGCTGGCCACGAAGGCGCTGTTGGTGGCCGGGGAGGAAGACCTGCTCCAGGAGCTCGCCGCCGGTGACGTCACGGCGGCGCTGGTGGTCCCGCTGGCCGCCTCGCCGTACCGGCCGCTGCCGGAGACGGTCGCTGTCGGCGCGGACGGCACGCTGAGCGGCGAGGTGCGCGCGGTGGCGGGCGCGGAGATCGCCGACGTGCTGCTCGTGCCGGTCGGTTCGGCGCTCTACCGGGTGGCGGCCGAGCACGCCCGCGTCGAGGTCGTGCCCTCACTGGACCTGACCCGGCCGATCGCGACGGTGGGCTTCGACGGCGCCCCCGGAAAGGTGATCGGCCACTTCGAGAGGGAGCGGGTGCTCTCGTTCGGGGCCGGGCTGCTCGCTTCCGAGCAGCTCGGGGTGGGGCAGTGGTGCCTGGACACGACGCTGGCCTACATCAAGGAGCGTCACCAGTTCGCCCGCCCGGTCGGCTCCTTCCAGGCGATCAAGCATCGGATGGCCGACCTCTGGCTGGACGTGGTGCGCGCCCGCGCCGCGGCCCGCAACGCCGCCGACCTGCTGGCGGCCGGGTCGGAGGATGCCGGGCTGGCGGCCGCGGTGGCCGCCTCGTGGTGCTCGGAGGTGGCGCTGCACGTCGCCGAGGAGGGCGTGCAGCTGCACGGGGGCATCGGCATGACGTGGGAGCACCCGGTGCACCTGTATCTCAAGCGGGCCAAGGCGTCGGAGATCGCGCTGGGCACGCCGGGCGCGCACCGCGAGGCCGTGGCGGCGCTGGCGGACCTGCCCGGCCCGGTCTGATCACGGGGTGAGCCGCACGCCCGGCCGGGCGTGCGGCTGCCGGACCTGACGGCCCCGGGGGCATGCCCCCGGGGCCGTCAGTCTTTCCCGGGGCCGAGACCGCGCAGCACGGTGTCGACGACGCGGGTGGCGAGCTCGTCGATGCCGGCGTCGGGGTCGGGGCCCGTGCCGGTGAACGATCCGTGGGCGGCCTCGGTCAGGACGGCGAAGTAGACCCGGCGCGCCCAGAGCAGATCGACGTCGGGGCGGATGACCCCCTCCTGCTGGGCGCGGCCGATGACGAGGTCGGACTTGGCGGTGACCTCCGCCTCGATCCGGGCGGCCTCGCCGGTGAGCGGGCCGTGCTGGGCGAGCGCGAACCGCCAGCCGGACTTGACCCGGAGCACGTTCGCGGTCGCCTGGTACATCGCGACCCGCGGAGGCGCGGTGGCGGGCCGGGCGGCGTCCACCGCCTCGGCGATCTCCTTCCACGCGGCCACCGCCATGATGTCGATCAGCGCCTCACGGCTGGCGAACCGCCGGTGGATGGTGGTCCTGGCGACCCCGGCGGCCTCGGCGATCTGCTCCATGGTCGCGGCCGGATTCTCGCTGAGCACCCGTTCGGCTGCTTCCATGATCGTTTTTATGCTGCGTTCGGCGTCCGCGCGCAGCTTGCGGCCTGTCGTGTTCATGACCAGACGCTACACCGTCGATCCCGTTCGCAGGACAACCGCAACATTCATGTTGCAGATAAGGAATTAGCTGCTACCTTTGAGACGCAGCAGAAGGAACGGACAGGAGATTGACATGATCGGAACCGCCCTCGTCACCGGTGCCTCCTCCGGCATCGGCATGGAGTTCGCCCGCCAGCTCGCCGGGCGCGGGCACGACGTGGTGCTCGTCGCCCGCTCCGCCGACCGGCTGGAGCGGCTCGCCGGAGAGTTGCGGGACGCGCACGGCGTGCGGGCCGAGGTGGTCGTCCAGGACCTGTCGGCGCCGGATGCGGCCTCGGCGGTGGCGGAGGAGCTGGCCGCCCGCGGGCTGAGCGTGGACCTGCTGGTCAACAACGCCGGGTTCGGCACGGTCGGCCGCTTCGAGGAGATCCCCGGAGAGCGGGAGCACGACCAGCTGATGGTCAACGTCGTCTCGCTGGTGGGCCTGACGCACGCGCTCGTGCCGGGCATGCTCGCCCGGGGGCGCGGCGCGGTCGTGAACGTGGGCTCGGTCGCCGGCTTCCAGCCCTCGCCGTTCTTCGCGACCTACGGCGCGTCCAAGTCGTTCGTGCTCAACTTCAGCCTGGCGCTCTGGAGCGAGCTGCGCGGGCGCGGGGTGAAGGTGCTCGCCGTCATGCCCGGACCGGTCGAGACCCCGTTCTTCGACGTGATCGGGACGCGCCGGGCCGCGATCGGGGCGCGGATGAACACCCCGGAGCGGGTCGTGCGCAGCACGTTGCGCGCCCTCGACCGGGATCGCGGCTACGTGGTGCCGGGGCTGGGCAACATCGGCCTGGCCCACCTGATGCCCCGGCGACCGCGCAGGCTCATCGCCCTGATCGGGCGGATGGTCACCCGGAAGGTGGTGGCTACGCCTCCTTCTCCGGCCGCAGCGATGTGAGCAGCAGGTCGGCGAAGTGGGCGCCCAGCTCGGCGCCGGAGAGCGGCCCCTCCGGGCTGTACCAGGTGCCGAGGTGGTGCACCGAGCCGAAGAAGAAGTCGACCACGATGTCGGCGGGCACGTCGGTGCGGAAGACGCCCTCGCGCTGGCCCTCGGTGACCAGGTCCCGGAAGCGCTCGTGATAGATGCGGCGCTCGGCGCGGACGCTCTTGCGGGTGTCGGGCGCGAGCAGGTGCATCGAGCGGAAGAAGATCTTGGAGTCGTCGAGGTTCTCGACCGTGGTCCGCACGACGTCGGCGGCGGCCCCGTGCAGACGCTCGGTCACCGGCCCCGGGCTGTCGGCGAACTGGTTGAGCCGCTCGGTCTGCAGGCGCAGGACCCGGCCGTAGATCTCGTGGAGGAGATCGTCCTTGGAGTCGAAATAGTGGTACATGGCGCCCTTGGTGACGCCCGCGGCGGCTACGATCTCCTGCACCGAGGTGCTCTCGAAACCCCGCTCGGCGAACAGGCGGGTCGCCTCGCCGAGCAGGCGCTGCCGTACCGGCTCCTGGTCCTGGGCCATCGCTTCCCCCCTCGTGTGGTGAGGCAAGCATACCGACTGGTCGGTCAGATTATTCAGCCTGACGGAGGCGTGTTATTTCCGTCACTTTTCCATCCTGGAGCCCCCGATTGGGTATGTGATGGCTGAGGATCTCCAGCGTCGCAGATTCGTCTCCCTCCCATCGTCGAGCCTCGGGGGTTCGCTGTGCCTGGCGGATCGATCTACGTGCCGCAGACCGACCAGCTCCACGGGTTGTCGCCGCAGGTGATGTACGAGCAGTTCTGGCACAAGGAGGCCAAGGAGCGCTGGAAGATGCGCGGCCTCAAGGCGGCGGCCGGCGTGGCCGTGGGCGTCGCGCTGGGTTACCGGTTCGGGCTGTCCCCCGTGCTGGCCGGGATCGTGCTCGGGCTGCTGGTCGGCGTCGCCGACGCGGTCGTCGCCTGGTGGTCCTACGAGTCCACCGCGGTCTGGCGGGGCAGGCGCCGCGGCGAGACGATCACCGCCAAGCGGCTGCGGCGCAGGCTCGGCAGGCGCGGCTACCGGATCCTCGGCGGCCGGGCCGTCCCCGGCCAGGCCTCGGTCGACCACCTGGTCATCGGCCCCGGTGGCGTCTGGATCGTGGACAACGAGTCGTGGAGCCCCGACACGGAGATCGCCACGTACGGCGAGCGGCTGTTCCTGGGGGAGAAGTACGGTTCGAAGGAGGCCGCGGCGCTCGTCGGGGTCGCCGGCGCGCTGGCCGAGGTGCTCGGGCGGGAGTCGGGGATCCCCGTGGTGATCGAGCCGCTGGTCGCCGTGCACTGCGGCAAGCTCGTGCACGGCACGGACCGGCGGCGCACGGTCACCGCCGAGGGGGTGACCCTGATGCGGCCCCGCCACCTCGCCTCCTGGATCCTGGGCGCCCCGAACCAGGAGCTCGACGACAGCCAGGTGGAGGCGCTCGCCCGCACGGCGGCACGCGTGCTGCGCCGGATGCGCTGAGCGCGTCCGGCGCGGCCCGGTCAGGCGAGGTCTTCGATGAAGGCCGCGAGCTGGGCGACGTTCCGGCACTCGTACATCGGCACGACCGAGCCGTAGGCCGTCGCCACCGAGTCGCCGCTGTCCCACTGGTTCACCGGCTCCGGGTTGAGCCAGTAGGAGTGCCGGGCCTGCCGGCTCAGCCGCTTCAGCGTCTCCAGCGCGGGGGGCTGGTAGTTGGAGCGGGCGTCGCCGAGGATCAGCAGCGAGGTCTTCGGGCCGACGGCGTCGCCGTACCGCTCGGCGAACCGCTCGAACGCGTGACCGTAGTTGGTCCGGCCGAACCGCACCATGTCGGCCTCCTTCGTCAGCCGGGTCATCGCCTCTGCCACGTCGGCGCCGGGGACGAAGAAACGGGTGATCTCATCCACGGTGTCCACGAAGCCGAATGCGCGGACCTTGGTGAACTGCTCGCGCAGCGCGTAGGTCAGCAGGAGCGTGAAGTGGGCGAAGGAGGCGACCGAGTCGCTGGTGTCGCACAGCACGACCAGCTCGGGCTTGTGCGGGCGGCGCGGCTTGAGATAGGTGGTGAGCGGGACGCCGCCGGTGGACAGCGAGGCCCGCACGGTGCGCCGGAAGTCCAGGCGGCCCCGGTGGCCGAGCCGGTGTTTGACGGTCAGCCGGGCGGCCAGGCGGCGGGCGAGCGGGTGGACCTCCCGGCGCAGCCTGGCCAGGTCGGCCCGGGTGACGCGGAGGAAGTCGAGCTGCTCCAGCGGGGGACGCACGGCCGAGCGCGCGATCCGCTCGATCCCGGACTCCTCGGCGATGCGCCGCCGGACGTCGGTGGAGACGGCCTCCTCGAACCGCCTGATGTTGCGGTCGATCCGCTGCCGGGCGACCTTCTCCGCCATGCCGCCGCGCTCCTGCCCGGCGAGGATCTCGGCGAGCAGGCGGGCCATGAGCGTCTCGGGGGACAGGGCCCGCATGACCGGGAAGGAGAACCAGTTCTGCCTGCCCGGCCCGGCGGGCTGGCGGCCGAACCGCTCGACCATCGCGCGGGCGAAGGCGTTCATCTCTCCCGTGGCGTCCCCGGCGCCCGCCAGCAGCTCCGCCAGCCGGTCGCGCAGCTCGGGGAGCTCGGCGGCCTGCGGGTCGGGGAGCCCGGGGCCGGAGTCGGGGCGGGAGCCGTACAGGCCCGTGGTGGAGGCGGGGAACCACAGGTCGAAGAGGGTGTCGAAGCCCGGCCGGTGCGAGGGCCGCTTGACCAGCGTGGCCGCGTAGGCGGCGCGCAGCGACTCCCGCTCGGCCAGGTCGATCACCTCCAGCGCCCGCGCCGCGTCCAGCCCCTCCGCCAGCGAGACGGGCAGTCCCGCCTCGCGCAGCGCGTGCACGAAACCGACGTGCCGGTCCAGCAGGCGGGCGCCGCCGGTGGCGCCCGCGGGGGTGCCCCGCTCGCTCACGCCGTCCCCCCTCCGGCCTCCGGGCCGCTCACAGGCCGAGCTCCTTGCGGGCGCGGGTCTGGTCGGAGACGTGCTTGAGCACCACACCGAGGGTGGAGGAGGCCGTCTCCTCATCCAGCTCGGTCCGGCCCAGCGCGAGCAGGGTGTTGGCCCAGTCGATGGTCTCGGCGATCGAGGGGGCCTTCTTCAGCTCCAGCGTGCGCAGCGTGGCGACGGTCCGGGCGAGCTGCTCGGCCAGGACCGCCTCGATCGCCGGCACCTGGGCCAGCACGATGTCCCGCTCGCGCTCCGGCGCCGGGTACTCCAGGTGCAGGTAGAGGCAGCGCCGCTTGAGCGCCTCCGACAGCTCGCGGGTCGCGTTGGAGGTCAGCACGACGTACGGCGTGCGCACGGCGGTGATCGTGCCGAGCTCGGGGATGGTGACCTGGTAGTCGGAGAGGATCTCCAGCAGCAGTCCCTCCACCTCGACGTCGGCCTTGTCGGTCTCGTCGATCAGCAGGACCGTGGGGATCTCGGCGCGGATCGCGGCCAGCAGCGGCCGTTCGAGGAGGAACTCCTCGGTGAAGATGTCGTCGTGGGTGGCGTCCCAGTCCTGGCCGTTCCCGGCCTGGATGCGCAGGAGCTGCTTTTTGTAGTTCCACTCGTACAGCGCCCGGGCCTCGTCCAGCCCCTCGTAGCACTGCAGCCGGATGAGCTGCGCCCCGGTCGCCGCCGCGACGGCCTTGGCGAGCTGGGTCTTGCCCACGCCTGCAGGGCCCTCGGCGAGCAGCGGCTTGCCGAGGGCGGCGGCGAGGAAGACCGAGGTCGCGATGGCGTCGTCGGCGAGATAGTCCACGGCGGCGAGCCGCTCACGGACGTCGGCGGGCGAGGCGAACCACATGTGTGCTCCCGGAGCAGAACCGAATGTTGTTCTAGCTTAGCGGGTCGAACCAGCCGATTTCGAAGCACGTCCGGAAGTGCGCTATCCTTCAAGGGCTTCACGCGCCGCTAGCTCAGTTGGTTAGAGCAGCTGACTCTTAATCAGCGGGTCCGGGGTTCGAGTCCCTGGCGGCGCACCGTTCGAAGGCCCAGGTCGCGACAGCCGACCTGGGCCTTCGTGTTTCCAGTCGCTCGGGACGGCATGCCGAGCGGAGGTCGATGTTCCCCGGCGAGCCGGATCAGGAGCCGGTCGAGCTTCCCGGTCTTCTCCGGTTCGACCGGGGCCAGACGGGCGGGGTTGGGCTCGGCGGTCCGGGCGGGGGCGCCGGACGCGGTGGAGACCCCCGCGCCGGTCATGACGGTGATCGCGCTCACGGTGGACCTTCTCGGTGACGGGCGCGTACGGGGCGGTGGTGAGACGTCCGCTGTTTTCCTTGGCTTTCCGCAGGAGGTGCCGAAGGGAAGGGAAACCGTCAATCGGCGGTACTGATTCGCTGACAAGGAATGCGATATGTCTCGCCTCAAGGATCTCAGTGTTGGAAAGCGGCTCGGCCTCTCCTTCCTCATCGTGACGATGTTGATCGTCGTCACTGTCGTCGCCGGCCGGTCGGGCATGGAGAGCCAGGGCGACATCTCCCTGCGGATGGACCAGTTGGAGCAGGTCGAGGACGACGTCCAGAAACTGACCTACTACGCCGCCGACATCACCGGCTGGCAGGGTCTGGTGGTGGCCGACGCCGGAGCCTTCGGCGGAAAGGTGGCCACCGGCCCCGACGCCTACAACCGCAAGGGCGAACTGGAGAGCAAGAAGGCCCTCTACGACACGCTCGACGCCACCCACGTCGATTACCTGACCGAGGCCGAGCGGGCCCAGTTCGACAAGCTCCGCCCCGCCTGGGACGAGTTCTTCGTGTGGGACGAAAAGATCATGGAGCTGCTCGCCCAGGACACCCCCGAGGCCCGGGTGGAGGCGATGAACAGCATCAACGGCGGTGAGGCCGCCGCCGCCTACTCCGAGAGCCTGGAGATCAACGCGGCGCTGACCGATTCCCTCGCCAAGCGTGTCGTCGAGCTCAGGAACGAGGCGGCCGAGGTCAAGAGCGACAGTGAGACGATCCTGCTCGGCGCGCTGATCGTGGCCCTGATCGTGGCCGCCGGCCTGAGCACGGTCGCGACGCGTTCGGTGGTGCGCCCGCTGTCGGTGGTGGTGGCCGCGCTGGGCCGGCTGGCCCGCGGCGACCTCACCGTGCGGCTGAACCTGAACCGCCGCGACGAGCTCGGCCGGCTCGGCGACGCGGTGGACGCCACCACCGAGTCCCTGTGCACCACGGTGGCCGCGGTCGTGGCCCACAGCGACACCCTGGCCACCTCCTCGGCCCACCTGTCGCAGGTCTCCGAGCAGATCGCCTCCTCGGCCGAGGAGGCCAGCGTCCAGTCCGGCGTGGTCGCCTCGGCCGCGGCCGACGTCTCCCACAACGTGGAGATCGTGGCCGCGGGCGGTGAGGAGATGGGCTCGGCGATCCGGGAGATCTCCCACAGCACCTCCGAGGCCGCCTCGGTGGCCGCCGAGGCGGTCGCGGTGGCCGAGTCCACCAACGCGATGATGGCCCAGCTGGAGACCTCCTCGGCCGAGATCGGCAACGTGGTCAAGGTGATCACCAGCATCGCCGAGCAGACCAACCTGCTGGCGCTCAACGCCACCATCGAGGCCGCCCGCGCCGGCGAGGCCGGCAAGGGCTTCGCCGTGGTCGCCGGGGAGGTCAAGGACCTGGCCCAGGAGACGGCCAAGGCCACCGAGGACATCTCCCGCCGGGTGGAGGCCATCCAGGCCGACACCACCGCCGCGATGGAGGCGATCGGCCGGATCAGCGAGATCACCGGCCGGATCAACGACCACCAGGCGGCGATCGCGGCGGCGGTGGAGGAGCAGACCGCCACCACCGGGGAGATGAACCGCAACGTGGCCGACGCCGCGACCTTCAGCAACGAGATCGCGGCCAACATCGCCGGCGTGGCGCAGGCGGCGGCGATCACGACCGAAGGCGTGGAGCAGTCGCGTCAGGCCGCTGTGGAGCTGGCCGGGATGAGCCGGTCGCTGCGCGAGCTGGTGGGCCGCTTCACCGTCTGACCGGGGCCGGGACAGCCGGCGAGGAAGGCCCGGTCTTCGCACACCGCCGGTGTGCGAAGACCGGGCTTTTCCGCATGGGCGGGCCGGGCCCTACCTCTCGGCCGGCTCGACGGTGTGGTCGTCGGCCTCGTCGACCGGCGAGGGGTTGTCGCCGGAGCCGAGCTCCCTGCGCAGCCGCTCGAGATCAATGCTGTGGGTGCCGTACTTCAGCTGGCGGGCGACCTTCGTCTGCTTCGCCTTGGCTCGACCCCGTCCCATTGGCTGCACTCCCTTGTATCGGCCTACTAGGCCTCTCGTCACTGTCGCATCGGAGGCATCTTACCTAAGACCCTTAGGAGTTGAAGAATTGTGCAATTTGCTAGTTTGTAAGTAGCCTGCGTCCGCGCGCGGGCAACGAGGGACGGACACGGTCGACGAGAGGCGGGAAGCATGGGCGAGTTCACGGCGGAACTACTGGCACGTATCGACGAGGTCGAGGCCGAGCTGCGGCTCATGCGGCAGGCCGACGACGACCACGCGGTCGAGGTGCTGTCCGGCAGGCTGGAGAACCTGCTGCGGATCGCCGCCCGGCACGGCGTCGAGGTGCCGCAGGCGGAGGGCGCGCCGGTCGGAGGAGCGGGCTGACCATGCCGGTCCCGCTCTACCAGGCCAAGGCCGAGTTCTTCCGCACGCTGGGGCATCCGGTCCGCATCCGGGTGCTCGAGCTGCTGAGGGACGGGCCGCTGCCGGTGCGCGACCTCCTGGCCAAGATCGACGTCGAGGCCTCCAGCCTCTCCCAGCAACTGGCGGTGCTGCGCAGGGCCGGGGTCGTGACCGCCACCCGTGAGGGCGCCACCGTGGTCTACGCGCTGTCCACCCCCGACATGGCCGATCTCCTGGATTCGGCGCGCTGGATCCTGACCGAGGTGCTGGCCGGCCAGGGTGAGCTGCTCGCCGAACTGCGCGCGGAACGTCACAGGTGAGTGCGGCCGCGTCCGCCTTCAGCCGGTACGGCGGCGTGCTCATCACGCCACCCTCCCTGGCCTAAAGTAGCCGGAGCCGGTGACGGCCGACCCTTGACCGACATGCCTTCCCGCCGCGAAGAGACGTTCTCGGGAGAGAACTTCCGGCCCAGGCGGGTTCGAGCGGTTCCGGTGAGGGGAACCGTCGGGTGCCGGAGCTTCCTTCCGGCCGCCTGGAAGGCAAAATTGGGGCGTGGTCAGGAGGATCGGGACGGTAGGGATGGACGATCGCGGGCAGGAGCGGCTCTCGCCGGTGCTGGGTCAGCTGTTCCCCGACGGCGGTGAAGGGCGGGTGCTCGGGATCGAGCTGCCGCCCGGGGACGTGGTCTGGCCCGACCCCGGCTACGCCAGGCTCCCGGCCTCCCGGCGACCGGCGTTCTGGCTCAGCGAGGCCGCGGTCTCCGCCGAGCTCTGGTCGGCGTTGCGGGCCGAGCATCCGCGTTCGGGGCTCTGGCCGGTGCTGCTGGAGGACTCCGTCCAGCCGTGGTCGGCCGGGCAGATCGCCCCGGACGCCGCCACCGAGATCGACAACTACCACGTCGCGGCCTTCATGGCCGAGGTGTGGGCGGACTGGATCGAGAAGGCCCACTCCGACCAGCTGGAGATCCTGGACCCGTTCGGCCCCCGGTGCCCGGGGCCGGCCGCGCCGGGGCCGCCGGGAGCCGATCCCGGGAAGGTCGCCGACTGGTACGCCGGAATCATGGCCGAGCGCCGGACCCCGCTCGGGCTGGTGGCCGTGGAGCGGGGTGCCGACGCGCTGGCGGTCATGGGCTGGCAGGGCGCGTTGAACCACAACGAGTGGATGGTCCCGCTGGCGGCCGTGGTGCGCAGCTGGGAGGAGCGGTTCGGCGCGCGAGTGGTCGGAATGGGGTTCAACACCCTCGATCTGAGCGTCGCCGCGCCGCCGGTGACCGCCGAGCACGCCCTGCACGTGGCCGCCGAGCACTGGACGTTCTGCCCGGACAGCATCATCCAGGGTGCCGGAACGCTCATCGACTACGCCGAGCAGATCAGGAGCAGGAACGCCTGGTCCTTCTGGTGGGACTGACCGCCGCTCTTGCGCTCCCCACTACCGAATGGGATTCTGTTTCAACGAATCAGAATTTGATTCTGTTGTGGTGGACCTACGGGAGGAGTGCCGTGATCCTGCGCACCCCGGCGAACGGCATCGAGATCGCCTATGACACCTTCGGGTCCCCCGAGGGCCGCCCGCTTCTGCTGGTCATGGGTCTCGCCTCTCAGCTCATCCACTGGGATGAGGACTTCTGCGGGATGCTCGCCGACCGCGGCCACCACGTGATCCGGTTCGACAACCGGGACGTCGGCGAGTCCACCCACCTCCATGACGCCGGGCCGTCCGTGCCGGGCGGGGCCGCGCCGTACCTCATCGGCGACATGGCCGACGATGCGGCCGGGCTGCTCGACGCGCTCGGCCTGGACTCGGCCCACGTGGTCGGCGTATCGATGGGCGGGATGATCGCGCAGTCGATGGCCGTCCGCCATCCGCGCAGGGTGCGCAGCCTGACCTCGATCATGTCCACGCCGAGTCCCCAGGCCGCCCCGCCCACCGAGGCGGCCATGGCGGCGCTCATGTCGCCGCCCTCACCCGACCGGGAGACGGCGATCGCGCGGGCGCTGGAGACCTGGAAGGTCATCGGCTCTCCGGGCTATCCCCTCGACGAGGAGCGGATCGCCAGGGTCGCCGGGCTGAGCTACGACCGCGCCTACGACCCGGCCGGGGTGGCCAGGCAGCTCACCGCGATCATCGCCTCGGGCGACCGCGCACCGCAGCTCAAGGAGCTGTCGCTGCCGGCCCTGGTGCTCCACGGCGAGGAGGACCAGCTCGTGCCCCTGTCGGGCGGGATCGCCACGGCCGAGGCCGTCCCCGGAGCCAAGCTGGTCACCTTCCCCGGCATGGGCCACGACCTGCCGCGCGCGCTCTGGCCCGAGATCGTCGATGCGATCTCCGGCCTCACCGCCGCCGCGGAGCGCTAGGCACGCTCAGAGCGCACCCTGAGCGCACCCTGAGCGCACCCTGAGCGCACCCTGAGCGCACAGCGGCTCCGCCTGCGGCCCGAGCCTCCCGGGGCGAGAGCCGCAGGCGGAGGATTCAGACCTCGAGCTTCTCCTCGATGCCCCGGAGATTGTGCCGCGCCAGTGCCAGGTTGGCCCGGCCGCGGTCGAGCGCGAGGTAGAGGAACAGCCCCTTGCCGCCCCTGCCGGTGATCGGCCGGATCACGTGGTACTGGCCGCTGAGCGTGATGAGGATGTCCTCGATGGAGTCCTTGAGACCCAGCGACTCCATCGTGCGGAGCTTCGCCTTGACGACCTCGGTGTTGCCCGCCGCGGCCACCTGGAGGTCCAGGTCCTTGGAGCCGCCCAGGGCGCCCAGCGCCATCCCGCTGTTGTAGTCCACGACCACCGCGCCGACAGCGCCGTCGATCGCCATCATCTCCTTGAGAGAGACGTCCATGCTGGCCATTGTCTTCTCCGATTCACTTGGTGAGCGACATGCGTCGTGTTATGGCGGCGAGGCTCGCCGCCGTCTTGCGGCCCTCCAGTCGCAGCAGCCCGAGGTTGGTGCCCGGGCGGGCGAGGACTGTAAGGACGATCTTTGGGCCCGCGGCGTAGAAGGCCGCGTAGCCGTTGGTGCCGGAGATCAGGGTCTCCTCCAGTGCGCCTTTGTCGACGGTGTTCGTCATCCGGCGGCTGAGGGCCAGCAGCGCGGACGAGAGCGCGCCGGCCTGCTCGACCTCGCCGGGCAGGTCGCTGGCGATGGGCAGGCCGTCCACGCTGCACGCGATGCTCCCGTTCACGTCCGGCATGCGCTGGCGCAGCAGGGTCATCTCCCGGTGCACCTCGTCCCGCAGTTCCACTGGCATCCTCCTTCCGATCCATTTCAGGGTCCGCAACCTCAAGAGCATGGAGCCGCCCTCATGCGAGTGCCTCCAATGCGTTCCTCAGCCGGATGAGCAGGCTCACGTCGGCGGGGTCGCCCGTCGCCTGGGGAAGCCAGTCCGGCGGCTGGGAGGGGTCCGCCACGCGTTCCGGGACCTTCTGGGCGACACCGGCCCGCCTGGGCAGCGTGCCGGAGGGCGGACGGGCCGGCAGCGCGGGCGGGGGTTCGGGCGGCGGATCCGGCGGCGCCTCCCCTGCCGGGGGGCCGGGAGCCGGCTCCGGCAGGCGCAGGAGTCCCGCCGCGGCGAGCTGCCGTACGGCGAGCAGCACCGAGTAGGCGGGACGGCCCAGCTTGCGCGCCAGTTCGGCGGGGGTCGCCGTGGAGTCCGTGCCGACCAGCACCTCCCATTGCAGCGAGGTCAGCATGACCCGCTGGGCGGGGATGCGTCCCAACGGGACGACGGGGAGCGTGTCCAGTTCGGTGGACGGCCAGGCCTGGTCCAACTGCACTCTCCTTCGCCTGCACTCCCTGACCAGTCCGGTCACGTCGAAATACCACTGGGGTCCGAGCCAGTGCCGCTCTCCCGGCCGGAACCGGGGCCGGACGCCGGAGGCCCGGAACAGGAAGAACACGGCGTCCAGCACCGCGCTCAGCACGCAGAACTCCAGCTCGCCCCGGGTGAGGACACCCCGTTCGATCAGCCGGTCGCCGCCCCACCGCTCCTCGTCCGCCGCCTGCCTGGCCTGCCGTACGGCATAGACGGAGATCCGGCCGCTGGCGGTCAGCAGGTCCTCCACCCGGGGGCAGGAGGGGGCTTCGGCGTAGGTGACGCGACCATCGGTGAGGTAGAGCACCCCGGCCTTGCCCAGTCGCAGGGAGCCGGTCGCCCGGTCCTCCGCGAGTCCGCTGAGTATGCTCTCGACGGTCGGCATGGCTTATGTCGTTATGAGCTGGCCGGAGAGCGACTGGAGCCGGTGGCGGGCAAGGGCCAGATTAGAGCGTTCTAGGTCGAGACGGACATATATCACTAATGGTCCATCGAATATCGTCTCCAGTGGTCTCAGTAAATGATGGCCGCTGTCCGTCGTCACGATCATGTCGTTGATCCGGACCGCTCCGGTGGGAGAGGCCGCGGCGAGCCCGTCCAGCGTCGCCCGGAGCGTCTCGCTCAGTCCCGCGGCCGATTTCTCCACGTCGACGTGGCGGCTGCCACCGCCGACCCCCACCGCCATCCCGCTGGTCTGGTCGATCAGGATCGCGTCCAGCGCACCGGGTATCGCCATCACTTCGGTGAGGCACTCTTCGATGCCGAGCACTCTGTCTCCCTCGCCGACGGCTGCTGAAAACGTCGTCTGGCCAGAGTAGAGATATATGGAAGCGCGCTAAGTGCCCGGATTAGAAGTGAGTTGTCCGGAGATATAGGATTTAACTACTGGGTAGAAGGATGTGCACCCCGAGTGGGATGACACCTACAGAACCTCGGAGATCAACGCCTTTTCGTCCGGCTTGAAAACAAGAATGTTCTTCACGTAGGACTGCACGGCGGCCGGCAGTCCGACGTCGTTGCCCGCCTCCTGGGACATGAACCAGCGGTGGTCGAGCACCTCGTGGAAGAGCTGGGCCGGCTCCAGCTTGCGCCGCAGCTCCTGCGGGACGGCCTCGATCGTCGGCTGGAACACCTCGGCCAGCCAGCGGTGGGCCACGATCGCCTCGTCCTCGTGGCGCAGGCCGTACGAGACCTTGAAGGAGTCGAGGTCGTTGAGGAGCCGCCGGGCCTGGTTCTCCTCCACGTCCAGGCCGGTGAGACGGAGCAGCCTGCGCTGGTGGTGGCCGGCGTCGACGACCTTGGGGCGGACGATCAGCCGGCCGGTGCCGGCCTTGCGGCGGACCATCATCTCGGCGACGTCGAAGCCGAGCCGGTTGAGCCGCCGGATGCGCTTGTCGATCATGTGCCAGTCGACCTCTTCGATGATCTCCTCGGAGGTGAGCTCGCCCCAGAGCCGGTGGTAGCGCTCGCAGATCGAGCCGGCGATCTCCTCGGGATCGAGAGAGGGGTGCAGCAGGCCGCCGGCCTCCAGGTCGAGCATCTCGCCGTAGATGTTGGTGTGCGCGACGTCGATGTCGTGCAGCCGCTGGCCCTCGCTGATCATCGGGTGGAGCTCGCCGGTCTCGGCGTCGACCAGGTAGGCGGCGAAGGAGCCGGCGTCCCTGCGGAACAGGATGTTCGACAGCGAGCAGTCGCCCCAGTAGAAGCCGGTCAGATGGAGCCGGACGAGCAGGACGGCCAGCGCGTCGAGGAACCGGTTGAGCGTGTCGGGCCGGATCGTCCCCGACATCACCGCCCGGTAGGGGAGGGAGAACTGCAGGTGCTGCGTGATCAGAGCCGAGTCCAGCGGCTCGCCGTCGGCGTCGGTCCGCCCGGTGACCACCGCCACCGGCTCCACCGCGGGAGTGTCCAGCCGGTGCAGGTCCCACAGCAGGCGGTACTCCCGCTTGGCGAAGTGCTCGCTGATCTCCTTGATCGCGTAAACCTTGCCGGAGAGCCGCGCGAAGCGGACCACGTGCCGGGAGATGCCTCTCGGAAGCGAGACCAGGTGGTGCTCCGGCCACCGCTCCAGCGGCACGTCCCAGGGCAGGCGGAGCAGGTCCGGGTCGCTGGGAGCGCCGGTGAGCTGCAGGGGCATGAAGTCAGTCCTCGCGGGTCGGGAAGGTGGGAGGCTGGAGGGCGCGCTGGACCACGGCGGCGAGCTGCTCCTCGGTGAGCACCCGGGGCTCGCCGACGGCCTTGGCCCGCACGTAGACCTCGCAGAGCCACTCCAGCAGCCGGGTGGCCTCGAACGCCTTGTCCAGGTCGTCGCCGATCGTGACCCCGCCGTGGTTGGCCAGCAGCGCGGCCTGCCTGCCGGCGAGCGCGGCCCGCACGTTGTCGGCGAGCTCGGGGGTGCCGTAGGTGGCGTAGTCGGCGACCTGGACGGTCCCGCCGAGCAGCAGCGCGTTGTAGTGGATGGGCGGCAGCTCGGTCATCGTGGTGGCGACGACGGTGCCGAAGACGGAGTGGGTGTGCACGACCGCCCGCGCGCCGGTGCTCGCGTAGACCGCCAGATGCATCGGGGTCTCGGAGGACGGCTGCAGCCCGCTCTCGACCAGGTGGCCCTCGACGTCGAGCACCGGGCAGGCGCCGGGCTCCAGCCGGTCGAGGGGCACCCCGCCGGGGGTCACCGCGACCAGGTCGCCGGCCCGGATGCTCAGGTTTCCGGCGGTCCCGACGACGAGGCCGGTCTCGGCGGCCCGGCGGCCGTATTCACAGAGCAGGCGACGCTGCTCGGCCAGCAACATGCTGCTAAAAGTAGGGGATTGTGATATTTAGGAGCAAATATCTGCGACTGGTCTAGACCGGGCTGGGCTCCCCGTCGGCCGAAGGTGCCGAGCCCGGGGTGGGACCGGAGACATCCCGTCGCTGATCAGGTGCGAAGTATGGGGTACCGTATGCCGATCTCCATGGAGTCATCCCTTGTGGTTGGCGGATTTCTACCGGAAATGTCGCGAGGACATCACGGCTCGGTCTAGACCGGATATGGGCTCTTGACGCTGGGCTCTCGCGGTCCGTACGTTCGATCGAACGTTTAGGAAACTTTCCTAATTGATCCCCCGCCCAGGAGGGTTGCATGTCCAACTCGGCCGGTACGCCCGGAGAGATCACCCGGCGGCAGATGCTTCGCCGGATCGGCCTGACCGCCCTCGTCGCCGGTCCAGGTGCCGGGCTGCTCAGCGCCTGCGCCACCGGCGGCTCTCCCGCCGCCACCAGCTCCGCGGCGCCCTCCGCGGCCGCCGCCACCTCGGCCGCCAACCCCTTCGGCGTCGCGGCCGGCGCCCCCCTCGAGGTCGTCATCTTCAAGGGCGGCCTGGGTGACAGCTACGCCACCGAGGTGCACGAGCCGCTGTACAAGAAGGCCTTCCCCAAGGCCGAGATCAAGCACGTCGCCACCCAGCAGATCGCGCAGACCCTGCAGCCCCGGTTCGCCGGCGGCGACGTCCCGGACATGATCGCCAACTCCGGCACCGACCTGATGGACAACGCGGCCCTGCAGCAGGAGGGCCAGCTCCTGGAGCTGACCGAGCTGTGGGACGCCCCCTCGATCGACGACCCGAGCAAGAAGGTGCGCGACATGGTCGCGCCGGGCACCGTCGAGTCGGGCCTCATCACCGGCAAGCCGTACGTGATGAACTACGTCTTCTCCGCCTACGGCCTCTGGTACGACGCCGCGCTCTTCGAGAAGGAGGGCTGGGCCCCGCCGAAGACCATGGAGGAGTTCAAGACCCTCTGCGAGGCGATCAAGGCCAAGGGCATCACCCCGTTCGCGTTCGCGGGCAAGAACGCCTCCTACTACGCCTACTGGATGATCCTCATCTCCGCCGCGAAGATCGAGGGCAACCAGCTCCTGCTCGACATCGACAACCTCGTCGACGGCGCCTGGACCCGCGACTCGGTCAAGCAGTCCGCCGCCGCCTGGGCCGAGATCGGCAAGTACATGGACAAGTCCTTCGAGGGCCTGATCCACACTGAGGTGCAGACCCGGCAGAACCAGGGCAAGGTCGCCCTCTACCCGTCGGGCTCCTGGCTGGAGAACGAGCAGAAGAGCCAGACCCCGGAGGGCTTCAAGTACGCCCTGACGCCCACCCCCAGCGTCACCGCCGCCGACAAGCTGCCCTTCGAGGCCATCCGCGCCGCCGCCGGCGAGGGCTACATCGTCCCCGCCAAGGCCAAGAACCCCAAGGGCGGCCTGGCGTACCTGCGCATCATGCTCTCCAAGGAGGGCGCGCGCGGCTTCACCGAGAAGTCCGGCAACATCACCGTCGTGACCGGCGCCGCCGACGGCCTGGAGCTGTCGCCCGGCAACGCCAGCCTGAGCGCCGCGCAGACCGCCGCCGGCCAGAACATCGTCACCTACAACAGCTTCGAGGGCTGGTACAAGGAGCTCGAGACCGAGCTGCGCAAGCAGACCAACGCGCTGATGTTCGGCCGCATCTCCGCCGACGAGTTCTGCGAGAAGATGCAGAAGGCAGCCGACAAGACCAAGGCCGACTCGTCCATCACCAAGCAGAACCGGACGGTGTAGCCCACAATGCGGCACGGCAAGTATCCGTTCATCGTCGGATTTCTCTTCGCACCCGTAGTCCTCTACGTGGTCTTCGTGATCAGCCCGTACATACAGGCCTTCTACATCGCGCTGACCAACTGGAAGGGAATCTCGGCAAACCCTCAGTTCATCGGCCTGGAGAACTTCACCAGACTCTTCGATGACGAGGTTTTCTGGGCCGCGGTGCGTCACCACGGTGTCCTGTTGCTTGTCGTGCCGCTGGCCACCATCGCCATCGCGCTGTTCTTCTCCTTCCTGCTCAACCTGAGCGGCGGGCAGAAGGGCGGCCAGATGACGGGCCTGCTGGGCTCGAAGTTCTACCGCGTGGTCTTCTTCCTGCCCCAGGTGCTCGCGGTGGCCATCGTCGGCGTGCTCTTCCAGGCGATCTACCGCCCGGACGAGACCGGTGTGATCAACAGCCTGCTCGCCAAGGTCGGCGTCGAGCCGGTCGGCTGGCTCATCGAGCCCGACCTGGCCCTCTGGGCGATCATGGGCGTGATGGTCTGGCAGGCCGTCGGCTTCTACGTGGTCCTGTTCTCCGCGGGCATGTCCTCCATCCCCAGGGACGTGTTCGAGGCCGCCGCGCTGGACGGCGCGGGCCGCTTCACCCTCTTCTTCAAGATCACTCTTCCGCTGCTCTGGGACACCATGCAGGTGGCCTGGGTCTACCTCGGCATCGCCGCCTTCGACGCCTTCGCCCTGGTCCAGGTGCTCTCGGTCGACCGCGGCGGGCCCGACAACGCCACCACCGTCCTGCCGCTGGAGATCTGGCGGACGGCGTTCAACTTCTCCAAGTTCGGCTACGCGTCCGCGATGGGCGTGGCGCTGTTCTTCATGACCATCACGTTCGCGGCGCTCACCCTGCGCGTGACCCGGCGCGAGAGGATCGAGTTCTGATGGCCGCGAACACGGCGTACAAGCCGTCCTCCCGTACGGCGGCCCCGGCCCGCAGGCGCAGGGGACAGCAGAACCCGGTCGGCGTCTTCAGCGTCCTGTCCCACATCGCGCTGGCGGTCTGGGCCCTGCTGATCATCGGCCCGATCGTGTGGACGTTCCTCGCCTCCTTCAAGACCAACACCGAGATCTTCGGCGACGCCCTCACCCTGCCCGCCTCCTTCGGCTGGGACGCCTGGGGCCGGGCGTGGGAGAAGGCCCACATCGGCCAGTACATGCTGAACACCGTCTTCGTGGTGGCGTGCAGCACGGCCGGGACCATGCTGCTGGGCTCGATGGCCGCCTACGTGCTGTCGCGCTACGCCTTCCCCGGCAACCGGGCGATCTACTTCCTGTTCGTCTCCGGCATGACCTTCCCGGTCTTCCTGGCGCTGATCCCGCTCTTCTTCGTGGTGAAGAACCTCGGTCTGCTCGACACCCACCTGGGCGTGATCCTGGTCTACATCGCCTACTCGCTGCCGTTCACCGTCTTCTTCCTCTCGGCGTTCTTCAAGACGCTGCCGACCTCGGTGGCGGAGGCGGCGATGATGGACGGCTGCTCGCACACCCGGACGTTCTTCCAGATCATGGTGCCGATGGCCAAGCCCGGCCTGATCAGCATCACGATCTTCAACATCCTGGGCCAGTGGAACCAGTACCTCCTGCCGATCGTGCTGCTGTCCGGCAACGTCCAGGACAAGTGGCTGATCACTCAGGGCGTCGCGAACATCTCCACCAGCGCCGGCTACGAGGCCGACTGGCCGGGAATGTTCGCCGCGCTGAGCATGGCCATCATCCCGGTCATGATCGTCTACATCGTCTTCCAGCGGCAGATCCAGTCCGGTCTCACCTCGGGCGCCGTCAAGTAGCGCCTCCGGACGGGTACGGCCGGGGCGCCGGTTGGCGTCCCGGCCTCCGCCGTGATGTCCTGGGGCGATGGACCTGCTTGACGACTCCGCGGTACGGCAGATGCTGACCGGCGTGCCCGAATGGCGGCGCGAAGGCGACGAGATCCGCCGGACCGTCACCGCCCCCGACTTCCCGACCGCCATCCGCGTCGTCGACGAGATCGCGGTCGAGGCCGAGAAGCTCAACCACCATCCCGACATCGACATCCGCTGGCGGACCCTGCGCCTGGCCCTCACCACGCACGACGCGGGCGGCCTGACCGGCCTCGACTTCACCCTCGCCGCCCGCATCGACGAGATCGCAGCCGCCCACGGGGCGTGACGCCGGCCGGGGAGACCGGGAACGGGTTGGGGAAACACTCAGCGTGGTCGATCCGCTACTGGTTAGAGTGAGGGCCTGCCCCTCGGCCTGACCGGTTCAGGAGATGTCATGCGCCTGCCTGTGGTTCTCTCCGTCGCCGCGCTGCTCGCGGCCGCCTGCGGCACGCAGCAGGCGGCCCACCCGGTGGGGCACCCGCCGGCGAAGAGCACGCAGGCCGCCGAGGTCAGGCTGGCCGGCGAGGGCCGGTTCGGGGCTCCGGCCACGGGCGGGCCCGCGATCGCCTACGACGGCAAGCTGGTGCCCCGCGGAGCGTCGGCGCGGGTGACCGCGGTGTCGGGTGCGGTGCTCGCCACCTCCACGGTCGTCGTCGAGGGCTTCCTGCCCGACCGGACGTACGGCGTGCACCTGCACGTGAACCCATGCGGCGCCGACCCGGAGGCCGCCGGGCCGCACTACCGGCACGTCCACACCCACGCCAGCGCCGACAACGAGGTCTGGCTCGACTTCACCACCGATTCCGAGGGCGCGGCCACGGCCACCTCCCGGCAGGACTGGGCGTTCCCGCCGGGCAAGGCGCCCCGTTCCATGGTGATCCATGCCCAGAGGACGAAGGCGACGGGAGCCAAGGCCGGCACGGCCGGGCCCCGGGTCGCCTGCGTCACCCTCGGCGAGGGCTGATCCCGGTTCCGGCTCGTGCCTTCCTCGGGGGAGGGCATGAGCCGGAACCGCACGCCGCCATCGGCTCCGCCTGCCTGCTCGCCGTCACGGCTCCGGTGTCGGCTCCGGCATGGGCCCCGGCCCGCGCCCGGGCTCAGGCGACGAACTTGGCGACGATGCCGCGCAGCCTTTCCGCGGTGCGCGCGAGCTCTTCGGCCGACTGAGCGGTGGTGAGCGCCCCCTCGCTGGTGCTGCGGGCGTCGTGGGCGACCTGGACGACCCCGGCGGCGATCTGTTCGGAACCGGTGGCGACCTCGGTGATACCCCGGCCCATCTCATCGGTGGTGGCCGACTGCTCCTCCACCGCGGAGGCGATGGTGACCTGGAAGTCGTTGATGCTGTTGACGATCGCGCCGATCTCGTCGATCGCTTCGACCGCCGCGTGGGCGTCCTGCTGGATCGCGGTGATGCGCGCGGCGATGTCCGCAGTCGCCTCAGTGGTCTGCTGGGCCAGTTGCTTGACCTCGTCGGCGACCACCGCGAAGCCCTTGCCGCGCTCGCCGGCGCGGGCCGCCTCGATGGTGGCGTTCAGCGCCAGCAGGTTGGTCTGCGCGGCGATCGCGGTAATGACCTTGACCACTTCGCCGATCTGCGCGGAGCTCCGCCCGAGCTGGGCAACCGTTTTCTGCGTCGAGTCGGCGACCTGGACCGCCTGGCCGGCCACCGTGGCGGCCTGGCTGGCGCCGTTGGCGATCTCACTGATCGCGGCGGTCATCTGCTCGGCGCCGGCGGCCACCGCCGCCACGTTGTTCGCCATCTGCCCGGCGATCTGACTGGTGTGCCCCGCACGCTGCGAGGTCGACTCGGCGGTGGAGCGCAGCTGACTGCTGACCGCCGACAGTTCGGTGGAAGCGCTGGCCACGTTGTCGGCGTCGCCGCGCAGTGCCTGGATGGCCTCGCGCACCCGGTCGATGGCATGGTTGAGCCCGGAGGCCATGTGGCCGACCTCGTCACGGGTGTCCACGCGGGCCTGGCCGGTCAGATCACCGTCGGCCAGGGCGCGCAAGGCCTCGACCATCCGCCGCAACGGCACGGTCGCCGACAGGTAGAACCCGGCCAGCAGGTACCCGACGAGCGCGACCGCGGCCAGCGCCGCCGCCTGCACCGTGAACGCCCTGGACTGCAGACCGTCGATCCGGGTGGCCAGCAGTTGGTCCAGCTGCGGGCCCAGCGTCGCCATCATCTGCTCGATCGCCGCGGCGGCCCGTTCGCCCGTGGCAGCCGTGACCTCCTCCAGCCGTCCGCTCGCCACCGCCTCGTCGACCTGGGCGATGACCTCGCCGACGGCTCGGTGCTCGGCTTCCACCTGGCTGCCGGCCTGGCGCAGCCCGGGATGGCCGGTGACGTCCAGGGCGGTGGCCATGCCCGCATCGATGGCGGCCTGCGTGCTGGCCAGCGCCCCGGAGGTTCGCGCCAGTCCCAGACGCACCTGCTGGACCTGGGCCGCGGAGCCGTCGGCCGCCAGCAGCGCCTCGTCGACCGAGCGGCCGGTCAGGTCCAGAAGCACCGGCAACCGGAATACCAGCGTGTCCATCACATAGTAGGAGTCCAGGTCCGGGTCCAAGGTGAGGTTGGAACCGTTGGAAACCGTCACGATCAGGTCCAGCAGGGCGGTGATGGCCTTGTTGTAGGCCTCCAGCGACGCCTGACCGGGGCCGGCGGAGTCCGCCTGCTCCAGTGCCGACCTGGCCGCCGGCCAGGAGGAGGCGGTGCCCAGATCGGCGCCGTAGCGCGCGTCGGCCGCGTCGACCGCGCCGATCGCCTCCGCCAGCCCGGCGTCGGCGCCGGTGGCACCCGCCACGGCGCCGTGACGGGCCTCCACCGTGGCGGCGACCAGGTCCAGCAGCGGCGACAGGTAGGCCCCGCCGTCGCGCTCCTTGGCGCTGAAAGCCACCTGGGTCCGCTGAATGTCGACATACCCCCAGGTCACGAACGCCAAGGGCAGCAGCAGCACCACGGTCACCAGGAGAATCTTGTGCGCATACTTCAGGCGGCCCAGCAGCATGCTCGCCGGTCGAAATAGTGTCTGCATCCGGGCCGTCTCTCATCGGAATGGGCAACTTGCCCGCCTACTCGGCATTTCCCGTGATGAGGTGAGGGTTTCCGGCCTCCGTGCTCGAGGGAAGGCCGGGGCGGGGGTCAGCCGAACACGGCGGGCGGCGGGACGGGGACGAGGACCGGGTCGCCGTCGTTCAGCGGCCGCGCCCCCGCGACGAACCGGTGCAGGTCGTCACCGTGCACGCAGCGGGCCTGGCTGAGGCCGCCCGCCGCCTTGCGGAGCATGCCGTCGAGGGGGAGAGCGGTGCGGGAGGCGGCGACGATGAGGTTGCCGAACCTGCGCCCGCGCAGCACTCCGGGATCCGCCAGCAGGGCCATGCGCGGGAAGGTGCCCCCGATCGTGGCGAGCACCCGGCGGGCGAAGGCCAGGCCCTTGCCGTCGGCGATGTTGACCAGCAGGGTCCCGGCCGGCCGGAGGACGCGGGCCACGTCGCCCATGTACTCGCGGGTGGCCAGATCCAGCGGCATCGTGGCGCCGCTGAAGGCGTCCAGCACGAGCAGGTCGGCGGAGGCGTCGTGGAGTCCGGCGGTGGCGCTGCGGCCGTCGAGGATCCTGACCTTGAGGCGGGGCACGGACTTCAGCCGGAGATGGTCGCGGACGAGTTGGACCAGGGCGGCGTCGGGCTCGGCGACGAGCTGCCGGGAGCCGGGGCGGGTCGCCGCGACGTAGCGGGGCAGGGTGCAGGCGCAGCCGCCGATGTGCACGGCGTCCAGCGGACCCTCGTCCAGCAGGTCGATCACGTCGGCCATCAGCCGGACGTACTCGAAGTCGAGGTAGGTGGGATCCTCCAGGTCGACATAGGACTGGGGCACGCCGCCGGAGGAGACCACCCAGCCGGAGGGGCGGTCGAGATCCCGCAGCAGATCGACCTCGCCGAAGGTCACCGGATAACGGCCCGGCATCGGCTCCCGCGGTTCCCTGCTGACCATCCCTTTGATCCCTTTTCTTTGATATACACCGATCGGAGACATCTGGGAGAAACCGTATGCGCAGTCGGCCGCTCCTCGCGCTCATCATCATCGTCCTCGGCATCGTGGGCGGGAGCGTCTACGCGCTGACCCGGCCCGCGCAGTCCGGGAGCAGGCAGCCGGAGGCCCCCGGTGCGGAGGACACGGCCAGGGCCTACCTGACCGCCTGGGAGGGCAGCGACCTGGCCACGATGGACAGGCTCGCGGGCGGCACCCCCGCCGACTTCATCGAGCGGCACGTCTCCTTCAGTGAGGAACTGGACATCGAGTCGCTGAGCCTCACTCCGGGGACGATCAGGCTGCAGGGCGCGCAGGCGGCGGAGATGTCGTTCAAGGGCGTCAGACAGGTGAAGGGGCTCGGCACGTGGCCGTTCTCCTCGACGCTGAAGCTGGCCGTCCGGGACGGGAGATGGCGGGTGGTCTGGAGCCCGGAGACGCTCCACCCGGCGCTCAAGGACGGCGGGCGGCTCCAGCTCACGGAGACCCCCGGCGAGAAGGCCGAGCCGGTCACCCGGACGGGGGAGCGTTTCCCCCGCGACAACGGCGCAGAGGACTACCTCGCGGAGCTCCGCGCGGACCTGCCGGAGGAGCCCTCCCAGGGCGGCTACGCGCTGGAGGCCGTTGCCTCCGACGGGAGGACCCGGCGGCTCCTGGGGGACGATCCCCAACCGGCCGAGCACGTCCGCACGACGTTCTCCCGCCCGGTCCAGGCCGCGGCGGCGAGGGCGCTGGACGGGGTGGAGCGGCCCGCCGCGATCGTCGCGGTCCGGTCGAGCACCGGGGAGATCCTCGCGATCGCCGACCGGCTGGGCGGCCGGCACGCGTTCCTGGGCCGGTATCCGGCCGGCTCGACGTTCAAGGTGGTCACCGCCGCGGCCCTGCTCTCGGCGGGACTCGCCCCGCAGTCCCAGGTCTCCTGCCCGGAGAGCTACTCGCCTCCGGGGGGCCGTCCGTTCCGCAACGCCTCGGGCACCCCTTCCGGATCCCTCACGCTCACCGACGCCTTCGCGGTCTCCTGCAACACCGCGTTCATCGAGCAGACGGTGCGCGCGCTGCCCGGCGGCGGCCTGGTGAAGGCCGCCGAGCTGTTCGGCTTCAACAAGCCGCTGAAGGTCCCCGCGGCCTCCTGCGTGATCGAGCCGCACGGCGACGACAACGAGCTGGCCTCCGACGCCATCGGCCACAACTCGGTGCTGGCCAGCCCGCTCTGCATGGCCCTGGCCGCCGCCGCGGTGGAGAGCGGGACCTGGCGCCAGCCGGCCATGACGAAGCGCCCGAAGGAACGGGAGGACGAGGTACCGCTCCCGCCGGCCGTGGCTGAGGGACTGCGCACGATGATGCGGGCGGCGGTCGCGACCGGTACCGCCTCGGCCGTCCCCTTGCCGGAGGGCACGGCCGGGAAGACGGGCACCGCCACGGCCACCGGCGGCGGAGAGCACGCCTGGTTCATCGGCTACCGCGACGACGTGGCCTTCGCGGTGCTGGTGGAGGACGGTGGGAGCGGAGCGCGGAGCGCCCTTCCCATCGCGGCCCGTTTCCTGCGCGCCCTGTAGGGAAGAAGGTCTCGCGGAGGGCGACACTGTAGGGGATATCACAACCTACGAGGGCGTAAGTTACGCTACCGTAGGTTCATGCCCTCGACCGTTGCTGAGAAACTGTCACTCCCGGACTCGGTCAAGCCTCGTCTCCGCGGCTGGCTGCACGCCGGGGCGCTGCCCGTCACGCTCGTCGCCGGGTTCGTCCTCGTCGCCCTGGGTCCCACCCTGCAGGCGCGACTCGCCGCGGCGATCTACGCGATCACCTCCGGCCTGCTCTTCGGGATCTCGGCCACCTACCACCGCGGCACGCTCTCCCCGCGCCTGGAGGAGGTGCTGCGCCGCCTCGACCACGCCAACATCTACCTGATCATCGCGGGCACCTACACCCCGTTCGCACTGCTCGCGCTGGACGGTCCGGCCAGCGCGGTGGTCCTCTCCGTGATCTGGACCGGCGCGATCGCCGGAGTCCTGTTCCGGGTGCTGTGGACCAGCGCGCCCCGCTGGCTGTCCACCGCCCTCTACATCGCCCTCGGCTGGACCGCCGTGTTCGTGCTGCCCCAGCTCATGGAAGGCGCCGGGGTGGTGGCGGTGATCCTGGTCATCGTCGGCGGCGTGCTCTACACCGCCGGAGGCGTCGTGTACGGCCTGCGCCGCCCGGACCCCTCGCCCCGCTGGTTCGGCTTCCACGAGGTCTTCCACGCCTTCACCCTCGCCGCCTACCTGGTGCAGTACGTGGCGGTGTCGCTGGTGGTCTACGGCGCGTCCTGACGCGTCCGGCGCCCGAGGAGGACGGTACGGCGCCCCGCGGAGCCCCTCCGGTGAGCCGCCGCGCCCGCCGGGAACCCTCTCCCGGGACTTCTACGGCGGCCCGGACCGCTGCGCCGGGGCCGTGCGGGGCAGGGTGAGGACGATGCGGATGCCGCCGCTGGCCTGGTTCTCCACCTTCACCTCGCCCCCGTGCCATCGGACGATCTTGTCGGTGATGGACAGGCCGACCCCCAGGCCGGCGATCGCCTGCTCCTCGGCGTTCGGAGCGCGGTAGAAATCCTCGAAGACATACTTCAGGGCCTCCGCCCCGACCGCGATCCCGGTGTCGCGGATCTCCAGTGTGGGAGTGGGCTCGGCGGTGACGGTGACGTCGATGGTGCCGCCGGGCCGGGTGAACTTGACCGCGTTGTCCAGCAGGTGGCGCAACGCCTCCCGCAGCCGTTCGGCGTCGACCCACACCTCCGCTCCGGCGGGGGCGTGCAGGTTCAGGGTGTGACCCTTGCTCCGGGCCTCGTCGATGACGTCGGTGATCGCCTGGCGGGTGACGCCGGCCAGATCCGCCCGGTCCGGGCTGAAGCCGAGGCTCCCGGCGTTGAGACTCGCCAGCAGCAGCAGGTCGTCCAGCAGGTCCAGCAGGTGCGCCCTGTTGCGCTCCACCACCTCCAGGAACCTGAGCTCGGTGGCCTCGTCCAGCCCGCCTTCCTCCAGCAGTTGCAGGTAGCTCCGGATCGAGGTCATGGGGGTGCGGAGCTCGTGGTTGACCGTGCGCAGGAACTGCTCCTTGAGCTCCCGCAGCTCCTGCAGACCCTGGGCGACCTGGCCGGACTCCTCCAGGTCACGACCGTGCAGCTCCAGCAGCATGGTGGCGTTCGCGGCCAGGGAGAGCAGCACCTCCCGCTGCTCGGAGGTCAGCTGGCGCGGCCGGTGGTCGAACAGGCACACCGTGCCCAGGGCGTGACCCCGGCTGCTGAGCAGCGGCGCACCGGCGTAGTAGCGCACGTGCGGCTCCCCGGTCACCAGCGCGTCTTCCCGGACGCGCGGATCGGCCAGCGCGTCGTGGATCTCCATGGGCGCACCGGCCTCGACGACGTACGGGCAGAACCCGCTGTCGCGATCCACACCGCTCAGGTCCGTGCCCACCCGGCCCTGGAAGTACTGCCGCTCCCCGCCCACCAGGTTGACCAGCGCGACCGGCACCCGGCAGATGCGGGCGGCCAGCACGGCGATGCTGTGGAGCTTCGGCTCCAGAGCGGGGTCCAGTACTCCCAGCTCCTCCATCTCCAGCAGCCGCTCGGCCTCGTCGGCCGGTATCGGCATCTTCGGCATTCGCAACCTGCCCGAACCTTTTTGGCGCGCCCCCCGGAAGCACTCGGCATCCCGGGGCCCAGTCGGTTCATGCCCAGGTCGCCGGTGACCTACCGCGCTCCGGCCGGTTCGTTCCCGGGTCGCCGGGGCTCACCGGCCGGCGCGATCTAGGATGCCCCCATGACGAGCATCCGCGAGCTGGCCGCCGAGCCGTACGTCTCGGTGAGCACCTTCCGCAAGGACGGCACGGCGGTGGCGACCCCCGTCTGGGCCGCCCCGGACGGAGAGGCTCTGGTGATCTGGACCCCCGTCTCGGCGGGCAAGGTCAAGCGGATCCGCAACAACCCCCGGGTCACGCTCAGGGCGTGCGACCTGAGAGGGAACGCCCGGGGCGGGGAGGCCGAGGGCCGGGCGGAGATCCTGTCGGCGGAGGAGACCGAGCGGGTGCGGGCGCTGCTGAGGAAGAAGTACGGCCTGCAGGGCCGCCTGGTCATCCTCGGCAGCAGACTCCGGCGGGGCGGCCGGGGGACCGTCGGGATCCGCATCGCTCCCGCGGGCTGAGCGCCCCCGGGCTCCGGCGCGGGCGGCCGGCGCCGGTGGGCCGCCGTCCGGAGGGGCGGGTCCGGGCTATCCCGCGGCGAGATCGAGGCGCCGGGCGGCGAGCTCGGCGTAGAGGGCCGCGCCGTCCGCCAGCACGGCGTCGTCGAAACGCGCCTGCGGGGAGTGGTTGTAGGCCGCCTTGCGCGGGTCGAGATCCGGCGGGCACGCGCCGAGCACCACGAACGCCGAGGGAACCCGGTCGCACACGTAGGAGAAGTCCTCCGCGCCGGTGAACGGCTGGGGCGCCCGGGTGAACCGCCCCTCGCCGTAGACCTCACGGACGGTGTCGCCGACGAACTCGGCCTCCGTGCCGTCGTTGACCGTGACCGGGTAACCCATGTCGAAGCAGGCGTCCACCTCGAGGCCGTGCGCCGCGGCGATGCCCTCGACGAGGGCGACCGACCGCTCCAGGACCCGCTCGTGGGTGGCGGCGGAGAAGGACCTGATCGTCGCCTCGAACCGGGCCTCCTCAGGGATCACGTTGCCGACCGTACCGGCGTGGAAGGCCCCGACGGTGACCACCACCGGGTCGAACACGTCGAACCCGCGCGTCACCATCGACTGGAGCGCGAGGACCATCTCGCACGCGGCGGGGATCGGATCCTTCGCCAGGTGCGGGGCCGAGCCGTGACCCCCGGCGCCGCGCACGGTCACGATGAGCTTGTCGGCGGCCGCCATGATCGTGCCCGTCCTGGTGAGGAACAGGCCGTTCGGGAGCACCGAGCTGATCACATGCAGGGCGTAGGCCGCGACCGGCGGCTCGCCCGCCGCGTCCAGCACGCCCTCGTCGATCATGATCTTCGCACCCCGGTGGCCCTCCTCTCCCGGCTGGAACATGAAGATCACATTCCCCGCGAGCCGGTCGCGCCTGGCCGACAGCAGGTGGGCCGCTCCGGCGAGCATGGTGGTGTGGAGATCGTGGCCGCAGGCGTGCATCCGCCCGTCCAGCCGGGAGACCGTCTCCGCGTCGCCGCGCTCGGAGACCGGCAGGGCGTCCATGTCGCCGCGGAGCAGCACGGTCGGGCCGGGCAGGTCGCCTCGGAGCACCGCGGTGACCGAGCTCAGCCCCTGGCCGAGCCGTACCTCCAGGGGGAGGCCGTCCAGCGCGGCCAGCACCTTCTCCTGGGTCCGGGGCAGATCGAGGCCGAGCTCGGGCTCCCGGTGCAGAGCGTGGCGCAGGCGGACCAGCTCATCGTGCATGTCGGTGGCGGATTCGCGGAGAGACACGGGACATTCCTCCAGGCGTGTCGGCGGTGACTTCCTTGAGACGATCTTCCCCGACCGGGTGGAGCGGGAATGCGACCGACCCTCGGCAATGAACAATCTTCACAGAATGACCAGCTTGAGCGTAATGTCTTCAGGTGAAAGCGCCATTGACGGGGAATAATCTGTCCAACTCACCGTGGAGGGGACATGGACGTGCACGCCCGCCTCGCTCGCCACCTGCTCGTCGACGGCTACCGGCTGGTCCTGGACCTCGAACGCAGCCGGGGCTCCCGGCTCGTCGACGCCCGCACCGGCCGCGACTACCTGGACTTCTACACTTTCTTCGCCTCCGCCCCGCTCGGCGTGAACCCGTTCGACGACGATCCGGACTTCCTCGCCCTGCTCGGCAAGGTCGCCGCGAACAAGCCCGCCAACTCCGACCTCTACACCACCCACCTCGCCGACTTCGCCGAGACCTTCACCCGCGTGCTCGGCGACCCCGAGCTGCCCCACCTGTTCTTCGTGGAGGGCGGCGCGCTGGCGGTGGAGAACGCGCTCAAGTGCGCCTTCGACTGGAAGAGCCGCCGCAACGCCGCCGCCGGCCGCTCTCCGGAGCTCGGAACCAGGGTGCTCCATCTCACCCGTGCCTTCCACGGCCGCAGCGGCTACACCCTCTCGCTGACCAACACCGACCCGGTCAAGACGGACAGGTTCCCGAAGTTCGACTGGCCCCGCATCGAGGTGCCCGCCATCCACTTCGGAGACGTCGAGGCGGCCGAGGAACGGGCCCTGTTCCAGGCGCGAGCCGCCTTCGCGCGGTATCCGCACGACATCGCCTGCTTCATCGCGGAGCCGATCCAGGGTGAGGGCGGCGACAACCACATGCGCCCGGAGTTCCTGCAGGCGATGGAGCGCCTCTGCCACGAGCACGATGCCCTGTTCGTCCTGGACGAGGTGCAGACCGGAGCCGGGACCACCGGTACCCCCTGGGCCTACCAGCAGCTCGGCCTGCACCCCGATGTGGTCGCCTTCGCCAAGAAGGTCCAGGTGGGCGGGGTGATGGCGGGCCGCAGGGTGGGCCTGGTCCCGGAGAACGTGTTCCAGGTGAGCGGCAGGATCAACTCCACCTGGGGCGGAGGTCTGGTGGACATGGTCCGCTCCCGCCGGATGCTGGAGATCATCGAGCGCGACGGCCTGATCCCGCGTGCCGCCGAGCGCGGTGAGGAACTCCTCTCCGAGCTGCTGAAGATCCAGGAGAGCCTCCCCGGCCTGGTGGAGAACGTTCGGGGACGGGGCCTGATGTGCGCGTTCGATCTCCCGGACCCGGCGGCACGCGACAGGCTGGTGGTCGCGCTCAGGGAGGACGAGGGCGTGCTGGTCCTTGCCTGCGGTGAGCGGTCGGTACGGCTCCGCCCGGCACTCTCGGTCACCTCGGCGGAGATCCGGGAGGGCGTCTCCGCCATCACCCGAGCGCTGGCGGCCGCGGATCTCAGGGTGTCGGCCTGATCTCAGGGCGCCGGCTTGGAGGTGTCCCGGGCGGGAGCGCCGCCGGAGGCCTGCTCCAGCCAGAGGCCGATGGCGGTCACCCGCGAGTCCGCGCCGAGCTTGGCGTAGATGCGGTTCACATGGTTCTTGACGGTCTTCTCACTGAGGAACAGGTGCTGGGCGATCTGCCCGTTGGAGTGACCGTTCGCGATCAGCTCCATGACTTCGGTCTCGCGCCTGCTCAAGCCCGTCACGACTCTGGGTTCGGCGTTGAACCCGGCATCGTCGACTCTCATCCGGCCTCCGTGGCAGCAACACGGTCAGGTCGCCGAGGCCCCCGGTCTTACGGCGTAGCGATAGCAGCGAGCATAACCTGCAATATCCATCTTTGGTGGACAAAACAGAACGGCCGGTCCCGAAGGACCGGCCGTTCGCCTGGGGTGAGCGAGGGGACTTGAACCCCCGGCATCCAGGACCACAACCTGGCGCTCTGCCAACTGAGCTACGCCCACCATGTCCGCCGCAGCGGCACATGAAAAGTGTAGCGGTGTTTGGGAGTCCTCACGTACCCGATTTATCGAGGCTGCGTCCATGGCGACGCTGCACGTCGCGGCTCGGGGGCTGGTAACCGGTTCCCGCCCTCGTCGCGTCCTCGCTCGTCCCTCGCTGCGGGCGTTCCTCGGTTGGTTCACCGGCGCCCCCTCGCGGGTCCATGGCGACGCTGCGCGTCGCGGCTCGGGGGCGTCTCAGGACTTCTTGGTGGAGACCCCTTCGGCGAGCTCGCGTGCGGTGGCGGAGTCGGGGCCGGGCTGGGGCACGAAGACCGCCGCGCGGTAGTAACGCAGCTCGCGGATGCTCTCGACGATGTCGGCCAGCGCGCGGTGGCCCCCCTGCTTCTCCGGTGAGGCGAAGTAGACCCGGGGGTACCAGCGCCGGGCCAGCTCCTTGACCGAGGAGACGTCGATCATCCGGTAGTGCAGGAAGGCGTCCACGGCGGGCATGTCGCGCGCGATGAACGACCGGTCCGTGGCGATGGAGTTTCCGCACAGCGGCGCCTTCTTCGGCTCCGGCACGTGGCTCTTGATGTACTCCAGCACGAGGGACTCGGCCTCGGCCAGCGTGACGCCGCCACCCAGGACGGTCAGCAGGCCCGAGGCGGTGTGCATCTCCCGCACAACCTCCGACATCTGCTCCAACGCCTCGGGCGGGGGCTTGATGACCACGTCCACCCCCTCGTCCAGCTGGTTGAGCTCGCCGTCGGTGACCACGCAGGCCACCTCGACGAGGGCGTCACGGCCGAGGTCGAGCCCGGTCATCTCACAGTCGATCCAGACCAGCAGGTCGCTCATAGCCTTCAGGGTAGTGCCCCCGCTCACGAGATCTTGAGAGACTTCAGCACGCGGTTGGTCACCGAGAAGTCGAGGTTGTCCGGGACGGACATGTACAGCAGCGCCGGGCGCTTGCCCGCTCCCCGGTCCACGAGCACGAAGGTGACCCGCTCCTTCTTCCACTTCCAGCCGTAGGCCTCCGACGACCGGGTGAAGTCCAGGTCGAGCGTGAGCTGCCGGGCGGGCTTGCCGTCGATCGTGATGGCCTTGTCCTCGACGACCTTCCGGAGGTGCTGCGGCTCGTAGAAGACCGGCTCGATCGCGTGGAGCAGGGTCGCCAGCGTCCCCTTCATGCTCTCGGGGCCGGAGTAGTCGAAACTGGCCGGCAACTCCGCGGTGTAGATGTTGCCGAGCCAGTTGTTGCCCTTGCCGTCGTAGTTCTCGTGGGACATCGTCACGACGCCGCTGGTCCAGGCGATCCCCAGCGGGTTGGGGGCGTTGATCTGCGGAACCTGCCACCTGTCGTCGGGGGAGTCGTAGGACAGGCCGGTCACCGGGTCGGTGACGCGCTTGCCGTCCGGCTGGGGGAGCTTGCCGGGAAGCGGTGCTTGGGACGGCGTGGGGGTGGGCGTAGGGGTGGGGGTGGGCTGCGTCACGGACGGCGAGGGAGTGGGATTGCCCGCCGCCGGGGTCTTCTCCGGGTTGAGCAGGAAGAAGGCCGCAGCCACGATCGCGGCGATCAGGACGACGGCCCCGGTGCCGCCCAGGATCCACGGCAGCCGGCTCCTGCCGCCTCCCGCCGGTCCGGCGGGAGAGCCGGCCGGCCCGCCGTACCCCGGAACCGGCAACTGCGCGGTGCCGCCGGGCGCACCGCTCCACTGGGGCTGCTGGATCTGGGCCGTCGTGCCGCCCGGAGGCGGCACGGACGGGTTCGGCGGCGCCACGTTCCGGGGGGCCGTCCCCTGCGGCTCCGTTCCGGCCGGACCCTGCGCTCCCGTGCCGGCGGGGGAGGGGAACGGGCCGGTCGGCGCCGTCGGCGCCGCGGGCTGCCCGCCCGGCGTGTCCGTCGAGTGGGTGGCGTCGGTCCACTGGTTGCCGTCCCACCACCGCAACTGCGGAGAACCGTAGGGATCGGGGTACCAACCTGCGGGGGTTTGCGTGGTCATGGCCGCCAGAGTAGTAAGAACCGGAATGTGCTGCATTCCGGACTTGCCATGACAATCATGAACATCTATAGGTGAAGCTTGCCTTGTCCTCCAGTTTCGCGCCTTCGGGCACCGGGGACAGCAGCCGCAGGGTGGCCGTTCCCTTGAAGCTGCCCTCGCCCTTGACGGTCCATTCGAGGCTCACCTCGTGTGAGGTCTCCCCGGCGGCCACCGTGTCGGTCTGCTCGATCGGCGCCTTGCGGTCGCTCCGCTTCCACTGGTAGCGGATCTCGCCGGCCTCCCCGTTGGTCGTGAGCACTCCGCGGATCTTGACGGTCGTGTCGCAGCCCTGCGTCTTCTTCGGCGTGATCACGTCGATCTTCGCCACGGTCAGCGGCGACGCGGGCCCCCGCAGCAACCAGACGATCAGGGCCACCAGGATCAGCAGCGCCAGGATCACGGTGGAGAGCACCGTACGGCGCCGACCGGCCCTCGCCCGGGGCGCCCGGAAGTCCCGAGGCCGCCCGGGCCGGTCACCGGGGAGCTCCGTCTCCTGCTGGTCCCGGCCGGCGCGCCAGATCTGCTCCGCGGTCGTCTCCGCCGGAACCCCCGGGCCGAACCGCATGACGACGTCGTCGGTACGGCCCGCCCCGGTCGTGGGAGCGTGCAGCAGGGTGACGATGTCCCCCTCGTCCTTCCTCCCGGCCGAGGCGGCCGAGGCGGGAGCCGGGCGCGCGGCCCGGGTGGGCACGTCGTGGGCGGCCCACCAGTGCAGCGTCTCCACCAGCCTGTCACGGGTGGGGAACCCCTGCGGCAGCAGGTCGCGTCCGGCGAGCAGGGTGTCCCTGGCCGGGGCGAGACCGTGGGTGGAGGCTGTCGCCGCAGCCCGTTCGAACAGCTCGGCGGGGCGGGGAGCGCCCGCAGACCAGGTCGCGGCCAGCCCTCGGGCGAGCGCCGCCCAGGCCGCCACATCCCGCTCCGGTGCCGCCGGCCGCCCGTGCAGGGCGTCGGCCAGGCCGCGTTCGGCGAGCAGCGCCGTACCGTCGGCGGCGATCACCACGGTGCCGGGGTGGAGGGCTCCGTGGGCGAGCCCCGCGGCGTGCACGGTCAGCAGGGTCTGCGCGGTCTCCACCAGGATGGTGGCCGCGCTGCCCGCGTCGGGCCGCGGCGCGCCGGGCGCCTCGGCCAGCAGGTCGGTCACGGTCGGGCTGACCGGGTCCGCGGTGAGCAGCCAGAGTTCGTCGTGCGCCGAGACCAGGTCGGCGACCGGGACCAGCCCGGTCAGCCCGCCCTGGGCCAGTCTGCGGTCGGCGACCACGGCCGCGACCAGCCGGTCGCGCGCCGCCGGATCGGCGACCAGGCGCGGGTCGAACCTGAGCACGCCCGCGGGCCTGCCGTCGGCCGAGAGCGCCGAGGACCATGTGCCGAGCTCGCCGATCCACGTCCGTCCGGTCAGCCGGAACCCGCTGACCTCCCCCCGATGAGTGTTCACGATCGCGCTCGTCCCACCATCTACCGCCGCCTCCGATGCCGTCCCGCCATGCCGCGCTTCACCGCCAGTGTGAACGGAACCGCGCCGCTCGTCACCAGCCCGAGGGCCAGGAGCGCCGAGGGGGCGGCCGTGGCGGGCGGGGACGTCTCCCGCCTCGGCTCACCGGACCCCGGCGACTCCCCGTCGTTCGGGGTCCCCCCGTCCCCCGTGGACGTGGGCGTGGGCGAGTCGGTGCTCCGGGACGGCGTGGGATCGATCGTGCTCTGGGCCGGTGTCGGCGTGGGGACGGGCGTCGGGGTGGACGTCCTCGTCGGCCGCGTGTCCGGGATGCCGATATCGGCACCGTCCTCCTCGGAGGGGGCGGGCGTCGGTGTCCCGGCCGGTGTCCCGGCCGGTGTCCTGGTCGGTTTCCTCGTCGGCTTCCTGGTGGGCGTCGTCGACGGCGTGGGCGACGGGCTGGCCCCGGCGGTGGGTGCCGCCGGCGGGGGGCTGGAGGTCTGGGTCGGGGACGTCGCCGGGGTCGGCTCGGCGGTGTCCTCCACCGGCGGCTCCACCGGATCCTCGGTCTCCTCGGCCGGGACGGCCGGTTCCGAGGGCCCGGAGGACGCCGCGGTCGGGGTGGTGACCGCGCTCTGCGGCCGGATCGCGGTGTCACCTCCGGAGCTGACCAGTACGGCGATCACGCCGCCGATCACCGCGACGGCCCCGGCACCGATCAGGATCTTGGTACTCAGCCTGCCGAGCAGCGACGCGCGGTCGCCGTCGCCGAGGTCGGTCTCCGCGAGGGAGGTGTCGGCTTCCGGCGACTTGCCGTCCAGGGGGAACAGCGCCGCCAGCAGCCCGGCGAGGCCTGCAAGGCGGCGGCGGCCGCGCTCCTGCCAGTCCGGTCCGTAGGCGTCGACGGCGACCGCCTCCAGCTCGGTGAGGAAGGCGGCGGCGGTCGGCGGTCGGTCGGCCGGATGCTTGGCCAGCCCGCGTTCCACCAGTCCCTGCAGCGCGGGCGGGACCTCCTCGACGGGCGGAGGCATGGCCTGGTGCTGCCGGGCCAGCGCGGGGACGCTCGGCGCGCGGAAGGGCCGGGCGCCCGTCAGGCACTCGAAGAACACGACGGTGGCGGCGTAGACGTCGGTGGCCGGACCGGCGGGGGCGCCCGTCCACTGCTCGGGGGCCATGTACGGCGGTGTGCCCGCGGGGTTGTCCCCGTCGCCGGAGCGGATCGCGATGCCGAAGTCGACGAGCCTGCTCGTCCCGTCCGCCTCGACCATCACGTTCTCCGGCTTGAAGTCGCGGTGCACGACTCCCGCCCGGTGCGCGGCGGCCAGCCCCAGGAGCGAGCCCTTGAGCACGAGGAGCGCGGCCTCGGGGCCGGTCGGACCCTCCGAGCGGAGGATGGCGCGCAGGGCGACGCCGTCGACCAGCTCCATGACGATGGCCGCGCCCTCGCCGGTCTCGACGTAGTCGTACAGCCGTACGGTGTGCCGGTCGTTCAGGCTGTGCAGCACCCGGGCCTCGTGCCGGAAGCGGGCCACGAAGCTGACGTCCGAGCGGAGCTCGTCGGAGAGATACTTGATCGCTACCAGGACGTCCTCGGCGTCGTGCCGTGCCATCACCACGCGCCCGGCGGCACCGGCGCCCAGTTCGCGGATCTCCGTATAGCCGGGGACCCGCCAGGCCGATGGCATGCCGTACATAACGGTCTCCTCAGTTGCCTGGGCCCCCACCCGTAACAGACGGACCGTAGTTTAGCCATAAGATCACGGATTCCGCTGATAAATAGCGAATCGGCACCGCAAGGGTGGTGAGCGGTGATTATCCGTTCTGACTGGATCCTGGGATCTTCCCCGGGAGCTTGGTGACCTTCGGCGTCGGCTTGACGGTGACCTTCGGCGTGGCCTTGACCGTGACCTTCGGTGTCGGTCTGGCGGTGGACTCGCCGGGCGGCGGCGGAGGAGGCGTACGGGTGGCCGTGGGCTTGGGATCGCTCGTCTGCGTGGGTTCGGGACACGCGACGGTCGGGCCCGTCACCCGGTCGGAGCGGCCCGAGGGCAGGCCGGTCGCCACCACGCTCCAGCGGGAACCGCAGGGCGCCTTCGGGAACGTGAACCTGACCGTCTCGGTGTAGCTCGTCGTCCCGGCCATCGGCACGATGGTCTGCCGGCTCACCCGGCCCACCTGGAAGACGACCCGCAGGCGCACCGGCCGGGCGTTCGCGGCCTTCACGGTGACCGTCGCGGTGGCCAGGCCTCGGGGGCCGAGACCGGCACGCAGCACGTCCACCCCCCGCACCCGCGGCTTCGGGACCGGAGTGGCGCTCGGCGTGGGTGTGGCCGTGGCGGTCGGCGTGGCGGTCGGCGTGGCGATCGGCGTGGGGGTGGGGGTGGGGGACGGTTTCGGGGACGTCGGAGGAGACGCAGGCGGGGACGGGCTCCCGGCGGGGGTGGCCGTGGCGGCGGGCGCGCCCGAGGGGGAGCCGGACGGCCCTGTGACGGACGGCTCGGGGAGGCCGGCCCCTCCGGCCGGGTCCGTGGCCGGCCCCGGCGGCTGCGCCGAGGGCGGTCCCGAGCCGCCCGGCGGGGACGGGGAGAGGGCCTCCGGGCTCGGGACCCCCGGGATCGGGGACGAGGCCGGCGGCGCGGCGGCGGCGACGTCGATGCGCTGCGGCTGCGCGGGCCGGCCCGCGGCCAGCACGTAGACGCTGACACCGCCGGCGACCAGAACCAGGCCGGCCCCGGTCGCGACCCCCGCCGCCTTCCTGCGCAGCCCGCCCAGGACGGTGCGGAAGAGGGTGGTCCCGGCTCCGGCGCGCGGCGGGCCGAGCCGGAACAGCAGCGGGAGCAGCAGCGCCAGCGCGGCCAGCCGCCGGCGCCCGCGTTCCTCCCAGTCCTCGCCGTACCCCGCCACGGCCGCGGCCTCCAGCTCGGCCACGAAGCGGGCGGCGGTGGCCGGCCGGTCCGCCGGGTCCTTCGCCAGTCCCCGGGCGACCAGGTCCCGGACGGGTTCGGGTACGTCGTCCACGGGGATCGGGGCGCTGCGGTGCTGGTGCATCAGCACGGCCCGCTCGGTCGAGCGGTACGGCCGCTGCCCGGTCAGGCACTCGTAGAAGACCGTCGTGGCGGCGTACACGTCCGTGGCGGGAGAGGCCGGGCCGCCCGTCCACTGCTCGGGAGCCATGTAGGGCGGCGTGCCGGCGGGCCGGTCCGCCTGGCCGGTCCGCACGGCGATGCCGAAGTCCACCAGCTTGCTGGCGCCGTCCGCCTGGACGAGCACGTTCTCCGGCTTGTAGTCGCGGTGCACCACGCCGAGCCCGTGCGCCGCGCCCAGACCGGTGAGCGAGCCCTTGAGCACGACGAGAGCGGCCTCCGGGCCGGTCGAGCCGTGCTCGCGGAGCAGCTCGCGCAGGGAGACGGCGTCGACGGCCTCCATCACGATCGCGGCGTTCCCCGAGTCCTCGATGTACTCGTAGAGCCGTGCCACGTTGGGGTCGGCGAGCTCCACCAGGAGCCGGGCCTCCTCGCGGAAGCGCGGCAGGAACTCCGGATCGCCCCTGAGGTCGTCGGCGAGGTATTTGACCGCGACCCGGACGCCCGAGGCGTCGTGCCGGGCGAGCACCACCCGGCCGCCACCGCCCGCGCCGAGTTCGCGCAGCTCGGTGTATCCGGGCGGGCTCCATCCGCTGGCCGTCATCACGCCCCCCTCTGGGTGCGGGTCCTCCTGTGAGACGCGCGGTCCGGCCGTCTGGTTGGCCGGTGGGCCTTACCCGATGGTTATGGTTCGGGACGCGATGTGCCGGGGAACCTCCAGCTCCGCGGTCATCGCGGGATCGGGCTCGGGAACGCCCCAGGTCGTGCGGAGCGGCAGGACCCCCGCCCAGATCGGCAGCGCGTAGTCCTCCTCGTCGTCCACCGGCGGGCCCTGCCGCACCTTCACCGAGGCCTCGGCGAGGGAGAGGGCGAGCACGGCCGTGGCGGCGAGCTCCTTGCGGGTCGGCGGGCGGACGGCGTCCCACTGGCCGGGGGCGAGCTGCTCGGTGATCGCGCGGAGCCCGGCCAGATGCTCCTCGGGGTCCTCGACCAGGCGGGGCAGGCCGTAGATCATGGCGGAACGGTAGTTGACCGAGTGGTGGAAGGCGGAGCGGGCCAGCACGATGCCGTCCAGGTGGGTGACGGTGACGCAGACCTCGCCGGAGCCGCCGGCGCGCAGCGAGGCGGCTCCGGTGGAGCCGTGCAGGTACAGGGTGTCGCCGATGCGGCCGTAGCCGGTGGGGACGACCATCGGGACGCCGCCGGCCACGACGCCCAGATGACAGATCAGCCCGGCGTCCAGCACCGCGTAGAGGTCGTCGCGGTCCGTGCGGGCCCGCTGCTTGCCGCGGCCGAGGGTGGTGCGGGGAGTCGTGGAGAGCATGCCCCTAACCTAGGAAAAAGTGGACATCAGGAACACGTCCACTCCTCGCCGCTTCCAGGAGACCACTTTGCCCCGCCCGCCCACCGACCCCCCTGCCCCTGCAGCCCGTGTTCCTGGGGCCCGCGCCTCTGGGGCCCGCGCTTCTGGGACCCGCGGCGTGCCCCGTTCCGCCCGGCTCGTCGATCTGCCCGTCTCGGTGGACCGCGACCTCCCGGTTCCCCTCTCGGTCCAGCTCGCCGGCCGCCTCCGCCTCGCGATGCGTGACGGCACCCTCAAATCCGGCGAGCGCCTGTCCTCCACCCGCGACCTGTCCCGCCAGCTCGGCGTCAGCCGTACCGTCGTCACCGAGGCCTACCAGCAGCTCTACGCCGAGGGCTGGCTCGAAGGCCGCCACGGTTCCGGCACCTACGTGGCGGACCTGGAGGTCCCCCCGCCGCACGGCCCCGCCGCCTCCGGCCCCGGGCATCTCACCGCTCCCGCCGGCGGCCGGCACCGCGGACACCGGGAGACGGCGCCGCACGGCGGGGAGGTGATCGACCTGCGGCCGGGACGGCCGTGGGTGAAGGACTACGACGAGGCCGCCTGGCGCAGGGCCTGGCGGCGGGCGGCCGAGCTGCCGCCGGGGGACGACCCGGACCCGTACGGGCTGCCCCGGCTGCGGGAGGCGCTGGCGGTGCACCTGCGCAGAACCAGGGGGATCGCGGTCGGCCCGGAGAACATCATGGTCACGCGGGGCACGGGGAACGGGCTCGACCTGGTCGCGGCCACCTTCCTGCGTCCCGGCGACCGGGCGGGCGTCGAGGATCCCGGCTACCGCAAGGCCCGCAACATCTTCGCGGCCCGGGGCGCCGAGGTCGTCCCCTGCCCGGTGGACGACGACGGAGTCGTGGTGGACGACATCCCCGGCGGTCTCCGCGTCCTCTACACCACCCCCGCCCACCAGTACCCTCTCGGCGGGCGCCTGCCCATCCCGCGCCGCGAACGCCTGCTGGCCTGGGCCCGGCGCGGTGGCGCGCTCGTGGTGGAGGACGACTACGACGCCGAGTTCCGCTACGACGTGGCCCCGCTGCCCGCCCTGTACGGTCTCGACCCGGGCCGGGTGATCCTGCTGGGCACCCTCTCCAAGAGCCTCTCGCCGGACATCGGCGTCGGCTGGCTGGTCGCCGTCCCCGAGCTGCTCGACGCGGTCGCCCGGACCCGCGAGGCCCTGGCCGACCGGACCGGGGGCCCGGCCCAGCAGGCGGTGGCCGTCCTCCTCGAAAGGGGGGACCTCGACCGGCACCTGCGCCGCATGCGGCTGGAGTACGCCCGGCGGCGGGCCGCGATCGTGGCGGGGCTCGGCTCCCGGGTCAGGGGCGGCACCGCCGGGCTGCACGTCATGGTCGAGATCCCCGGGCACGCGCTCCCGGCCCTGGTGGAGGCCGCGGGGGAGCGCGGCGTGCTGCTCGACAGCACGCTCCGCCACCACCACGGCCCGTCGCACAGGCATGGCCTCGTGCTCGGGTACGGCTCCGCCTCGCTGTCCCAGGTCAAGCGGGGGGTCGCGGTGCTCGCGGAGCTGATGGGGCCGCCGCCCGCCGGATGACGCACCCCGGCGGGCGGCGGCCCTACGGGGCGACGGGCGGGGCCGGGCCGAGGGTGCGGACGACGGGCAGCGCGCGCAGGGCGTACAGCGGGTCGACCGGGAGCACGTGCCGCCCCCACCAGCGTGCGACCTCGGGCGCCGGTGAGGCCTCGATGAACTCCGGCAGGTAGTCGTCGTAGGGCGGGTCGTAGAGATAACCGGTCGCGACGCCGTGCCGTTCCAGCTCGGCGATCGCCGCGTCCCGGTCGGAGACCAGCAGCGGCACCCGGAAGAGCGGCTGGTCCAGGTGGTCGCGTACGGCCGCCGCCGCCGTCGGGAGCCCGGCCAGCAGACGCACCCCGGCGATCCGCCGCTCCCGCTGCCCGGGCAGGGCGCGCAGCCGCCGGGACTGGTACCACCGCGACAACCGGCCCCGCCGGGTGCGGTAGTCGTGCAGGTCGGCCCGGACCCACGAGTCGAACGCCGCGAGGTCGGGCGCGTGCTTGGCCGCCAGCCGCACGTCGCCGGGGCGCGGGTCGATCCGGTAACCCTCCCGGGGCTCCTCCATCCGCAGGGCCCGCGCCAGCTTCAGCGCGGGTCTGACCAGGCCGAGGCGGAGGGCCGCGTTCCGGGCCGCCGAGGTCAGCACGGAGTAGACCTCGTTCGCGAACACCTCCGGCAGCAGCAGGCGGTCCCGCTCGCGTTCCAGCTCCCGCAGGTCGGACCGGCTCTCGGCCACGATCGCTCCGCCGGACCCGGCCCCCGGGTGCTTGGAGAAGCTGTAGACCCCGGCGACTCCGAACGTGCCGAGCGGCCGGCCGCCGACGGTGGTCTCGATGCCGTGGGCGACGTCCTCGATCAGGACCTTGCCCGCGAACGCCGACACCCGGTCGGGCAGGCCGTACAGGTTGGTGGTCAGGACCGCGTCCACCGTGGCGAGGTCGGCCGCGGCCGGGTCGATGTTGCCGTCGGCCGGCGACACCGGCGCGATCACCGGGTGCAGGCCCGCGGCCAGCACCAGGAAGAGGATCTCGTCGGCGGAGATCGGCGACATCAGCACCCGCTGGCCGGGCGAGCACCAGTGCCGCAGCGCGAGGTACAGGCCCAGCCGGTTGGAGGGCAGGGCGAGGCAGTGGCGGCCGGTCCTGCCGGCCACCAGGTCTTCGGGGCTCATCCGAGCGAGCCTGGGACGTCCACGGGGCCGCCTACGACTGCACGGAGGTGCGGATGCGGCCGAAGGCCTTCAGCGCCCGGTCGGCGGTGCTCCGCAGCGCCGGGTTGGCCAGGACCGTGCCGCGCGCCTTGCGGACCGGCACCCGGAGCATCCAGTGCACTCCGGCGCCGGCGGACGGCCGGGCGATCCTGCCCTCGGCCACCTCGTACTCGCCGTTCTTGAGCTTCTCCTTGTACTCCTTCTCGCCGCGGCCCATGTCGATCACCTGGATCCCGCGCTCGGCGGCCTTCTCGGCCATGGCCAGGTGCTGGATCAGGCCGGGGGAGTACTTGGCGAAAGACGTGTCGTAGGCGGGGAACCAGCCGGCGAGGGTCGTCGCGGTGCGCAGCCCGAAGTGGCCGGCGACCGGGCGGCCGTCGACGTAGAGCATGTCCAGAACCCCGGCGAAGTGCTCGGTGTCGGTGGCGAGCAGGCGCTCGACCAGTTCCACGATCCACGGCCGGGAGAACCGGTCGGTGCGGCCGGTCCGCCGGTACTGCTCGGTTTTCCAGCCGAGCAGCGTGCGCAGCGCGGCCGGGTCGGTGGTGGCGTGGTCGTAGCGGCTCTCACCGACGTCCCGCTGCAGCTTGCGGTGCTTGTAAGCCGTCGTGCGGTAGGTCTTGCCGGAGGTCAGCTTGATCGTCTCGATGTAGGCGGCGTGGCCGCTCCGCATGTCGATGATCGGTGACGGGTGGAGGGTGTGCCGGGCGGCGAGCAGCGGCTGGGCCGGGACCAGGTGGTCGAACTCGAACACGGCCAGGCCGCAGTCCTTGATCAGGCGCTGCGGGTCGAACTCCACATCCTTGGCGTAGACCATCCCCTGCGCGTCGGTCAGCCCGGCGGCCACCGGCTTGCCGATGCCCAGCGGATGGCGTTCGAAGGGGAAGAATCCCACGGTGTCGGGTCCGTCGTGCATGATCGCGACCCGGACGTCGTCACGCAGGGCGCCGACCGTGGTCGTGAACTCAGGAGAGAGGAACGGGCTGTCGAAGGCCGGGGTGGCGGTCTGAAGCTCCCTCCAGTGGTCGATTTCTGCCGGACCTAGATCGCGAGGGTGAACGATAGAGACGCGCATGAGCTCCTACTGGGACTGGGGTGTGCGGTTTCCCCTACGCCCTCCAGCATGGACTTCCGGACGAACGTTTGCAGTGGAAGCGTGTCATGTCGGGCGTAATCTAACAGTAAAAGATCGCGATGCCTGACGGCTCGCCTGGTATGCAGCATTTTGGGCTCAACTTCGGGCGGTCGCGCGGACGGTCCCGGTCGGCCGGACTGGCGCCACCTACCAGAATAGGGTTCTAATTGGGGGTTATGAACGTCCCTGGCATCGACTGGACCCGCCTGACCGGATGGATGTCCGTCAACGTCCCGGAGGCGGGGGAGCCCGTCGCAGCCTCCCTGATCTCGGGCGGCAGGTCCAACCTGACCTACGTTGTCGAGACCCGGGAGCGCCGCCTGGTGCTGCGCCGCCCTCCGCTCGGCCACGTCCTGCCCACCGCCCACGACATGCGGCGCGAGTGGCGGGTGATCTCGGCCCTCGCGCCGACCCGGGTCCCGGTCCCCGGACCGGTCGCCTTCTGCGCCGACGAGGACGTCATCGGGGCGCCGTTCTACCTCATGGCCCACGTGGACGGCGCGGCCGTACGGAGCCGTGAGGACGCGGGGGCGCTCACTCCCGGGCAGACCCGCCGGCTCTCCGAACGGCTGGCCGAGGTGCTCGCAGAGGTCCACGCGGTCGACTACCGGCGGGTGGGACTGGGCGACTTCGGCCGTCCCGACGGGTACATGGCCCGCCAGCTGGAGCGCTGGGGCCAGCAGTGGGAGCGGTCGAAGACGGTGGACCTGCCCGGGCACGACCGGCTGGCGGCCCGGCTGCGCGAACGCCTGCCCGCCCACTCGGCCTCGGCCCTGGTCCACGGCGACTACCGGCTCGACAACACACTCGTACGGCTCTCGCCCGAGCCGGACATCCTCGCCGTCGTCGACTGGGAGATGTCCACCCTCGGCGACCCGCTCGCCGACCTCGGTCTCGCCCTGACCTACTGGCAGGATCCCGGCGACGACGAGCGCGCCTCCATCCCGGTGGCCGCCGGGGTGACCGTCGCCCCCGGGTTCCTCACCGCCCGCGAGTTCGCCGCGCACTACGCCAAGGTCTCCGGCGCCGACCTGTCCGACCTCGACTTCTACGTGGCGTTCGGCAACTACAAGCTCGCCGTCATCGTCGAGGGCATCCACGCCCGCTTCAAGCAGGGCAAGACGGTGGGGGAGGGCTTCGAGCACATCGGCGCGGCCGTCCCCACCCTCATCGAGCGCGCCCACCGGGTCCTGGACGGCTGAACACGGCGAGCCGGTACAAGATTCAAGTGCCCTGCAAGGGGCCCGGATACGGTAGTAATGCAGCTATAACACTTTTCTGTGAGCTGTGCTTGCGCACGGTCACCATGGTGACGGCTGTGGAACGCTGTAAACCGGCAAACGAGGATCGAGGGCGAACCGGTGATACCGAGCAGGGGAAGGCACCAGAGGAGGCGCCCGAGCTGGCCGGTCGCGCTGGGAGCGGGGGTCGTCACGCTGACGCTCATCACCGCGATCATCGTGTTCTCCTCGCGTGAGGACGTGCCGCGCGGGCAGCTCATGACCATCCCCCCCACACAGCCGGCGCCGACGCTGGCCGGGCCCCCGGCGACCGAGGAGTGGCCGCGCTGGGGCGTCACCCACACCGAGTACAGCGCCGACAACGACGGCTCACCCGACACCGCGGCCGCCGCCCACCTGCTCAGCCGGGTTCCGATGGTCCAGAACCAGCACATCATGGGCTGGGGCGCGGGCAACCCCGAGCCGGCCCCGGGCAAGTACGACTTCCGCGACCTCGACCGCCGCATCAAGCTCATGGCCGACTCCCAGGGCGTGCCGGTGATCACGCTCTGCTGCGCGCCCGACTGGATGAAGGGCGGCAGCGAGGGCCGGACCGACTGGAGCCGCTCCTCCCTGGAGACCGCGCCCCAGCGCAAGCACTTCGACGACTTCGCCAAGCTGGTCACGACCGTGGCCAAGCGCTACCCCACGGTCAAGCACTACATGGTCTGGAACGAGTTCAAGGGCTTCTGGAACAACGCCCAGAACCGCTGGGACGCCGAGTCCTACACCGAGATGTACAACAAGGTCTACGACGCGCTGAAGGCCGTGGACAAGGACATCAAGGTCGGCGGGCCGTACGTGCCGATCCTGAGCAACAAGAGCGGTGCCGGCTCGGAGCTGCAGGGGCCGTGGGGCATCGCCGACCAGCGCGACCTGGACGCCGTCAAGTACTGGATCGAGAACAAGAAGGGCGCCGACTTCATCGTGATCGACGCCGCCTCGGTGACCAAGGACGCCGGGATCCACCCCGACGAGTTCACCGCGCTCGGCAAGTTCGGCGCCATCACCACCTGGCTCCGGGAGAAGGGCGGCGACCTGCCCGTCTGGTGGGCCGAGTGGTACGTCGCGCCCGACGACGTCGACTGGACCGAGGAACGCCGCACCGCCGTGCACGTCGCGGCCATGATGGAGTTCGCCACCAGCGGCGCGACCACCGCGCTCTACTGGAATCCCCAGCGCAAGAGCGGCCAGGAGTGCCCCGCCTGCCTGTGGCGCCCGGGCAAAGGTGACGAGCTGCCGATGGCGGGCATCCTGAGCGGCTTCACCAAGTGGTTCCCGGCCGGGGTGCCGCTGGAGCCGGTCACCTCCTCCGACCCCAAGGTGCGGGTCATCGCCCAGCAGCGCATGATCGTGATGGTGAACACCACGAACGCGCGTGTCAGCACCACCGTGGACGGCAGACAGGTCGAGCTGAAGCCGTACGAGATCAGGTGGACCGAGCGCGGCGGTGCGTAGTGCCCGGAGGTCCCTCCGGCTCCGCCGGGCTCCTTCAGGGCCTGCGCAGGACGGTGAACCAGCGCAGCAGCCACTCCACCGGCCCGTAGCGGTGACGGTCCAGCCACGCGCGGCTGTACCCGGCCTGGACGAGGAAGATCGCGACGGCGATCGACACGACGGTGAGCGGGCTGAGCCGGTCCACCAGGCCGAGCCCGTAGCCGGTGAACACCAGCGAGCAGATCAGCGACTGGCCGAGGTAGTTCGTCAGCGCCATCCTCCCCGGCGGCACCAGCGCCCCGGTCAGCCGCGGAAGGCGGGGCAGCAGGCGCAGCAGGGTGGCCGCGTAGGCGGCGGCCAGCAGCGGCGCGGTGAGCAGGTCCACCGCCTGGCCGGCCATGTGATAGGCGCTGCCGCCGTCCGACCACGTCGAGTGGGCGTAGACCAGCGCTCCGGCGAGCCCGGCGGGAAAGCCCACCTGCTGCAGTCTCCGCAGCACGGAGGTGTGCCCGGAGACGTCGGCGAGCGCCCGATGCCTGCCGACGGCCAGGCCGGCCAGGCAGGCGGCGAGCACCGCGGGCCCCTGGAAGAGCACCCGGAACATGATGATCCTTCTCAGTTCGTGCAGGTGCTCACCGATGATCATCGCTGCCGAGCCGTTCAGGGCCTGGTCGGTCCGCGCGGCCTCGGCCGCGCTTCCCTCAACCGCCCCTGAGGGGTCGGTGCCGAGCAGGGCCAGCACGGCCATCAGGGTGAACCCCAGGGCCAGCAGCACGGTGAGCGCGACGGCGGCGGTCATCGCGGCACGCGCGGTGATCCTCCGGGCCGCCAGCAGGACCAGCCCGACGGCGGCGTAGGTGACCAGGATGTCACCGGGGAACAGCAGCACCGCATGGGCGACGCCGAGGAGGAACAGCCCGGCCAGCCGCCGCAGGAACCGGGGGACGAACGCCGCCCCCCGTCTCGCGGCCGAGTCGAGCTGGAGGGTGAAGCTGTAGCCGAACAGGAACGAGAAGAGCAGATAGAACTTGTTCTCGAAGAGCACCGTGACGGTCCAGCGCACATCCCAGTCCAGCGGTGCGGAGAACCCGGGCTCCGCCAGCCCGGCCATCCGGTAGCCGGAGGCCAGATAGGCGATGTTGACCAGCACGATGCCCAGCAGCGCGAACCCCCGCAGCGCGTCGACGGCGGCGATCCGCTGCTCGGCTCCGGTGCTCGCGGCCCCGGCTGGTCCGTGCCGTTCCTCTGCACGCACCGGCACTCCTCCCTTTCACCCGCGGAATCAATGGCTTTAATCCCGCGGGGGCCGGGCTTGTGAGGCTCGTCTCCTATGGTCCTGTACTGAGGCCGATCACGATGAAGCGCTCGGCGACCACGGCCACCGACAGCAGGAAGGCCGGGACGGCGGTCCACACCAGCAGGCGCCTGGCCCTGGAAGCCCGGCCGGGTTCGCGCAGGCGGATGAGCTGGTAGCCGAAGAGCGCCGCCCAGGCCACCACCAGGGCGCCGAGGCCGACCGGGGTCCACGGCGAGCTGCGGTCACCGGGACCGCGCAGGTTCACCGGCTCGGGGATCTCGGCGTTCTTGGGGTGGGACCGCAGCGCGTAGACCGCGGCGTCCTTGTTCCCGTAGACCTGCTTGAGTGCCGGTGCGGAGTCCAGGACCGTCCGGAAACGCTCCTGCCAGTCGACCGGATAGCCGTGGTTGAGCTGCAGGTAGGCGGCCTGCCCCTGGCTGACCACGAGATAGGTGTTGGGCGGCGAGAGCCTGAGCTTGTCGATCACGGAGGAGATCACCGTGGGATTTTTGTCCACGAGCACCTGCTCGTAGCGGATCTTGTCGAAGTCCTCCTCACCCCAGGGGATGGTGGGCGTGACCTCAGGACCGATCAGCGGGACCATGTAGAGCACGCGGGCGCTGGGCTCGTCGTGCTCGTAGACGTAGTGCATCGCTGCGACCTCGCCGCTGGAGACCCGCTCGAACTGCTCGTTGCCGTAGCGGGCGACCAGGAACGCCATGGAGAGCGCCAGCGCGCACGCGGCGGCCAGCAGCAGGGAGATGCGGCGGGTCAGCCGCGGGTTGAAGCGGATGTTGCGCCTGCGGATCGGCACCGTCTCGTCGGGGTTGTCGGCCGTGCCCGCGGGGAGGTTCGGGAAGAACGCGTAGGCGGCCAGGATGCAGGCGCCGGGCAGCGCGAACATGTAGATCCGCAGGCCGATCTCGCCGCCGTAGCTCTGCAGTCCCAGGGCGAGCACCGGGACGCACAACAGCAGCAGGGCGGCCCGGTCGCCGACGCCACGGCGCAGCCGGCGCAGCAGGCCGGCGGCGGCCAGCAGCAGGATGACGGCGCAGATGCCGAGCCGGGCCATCAGCACGAGCGCGTGCTCGGGGTCGCTGCCCTCGATCCGGTCGCCGGTGTTCCTCTGCAGATTCTCCAGGATCCGGCCCAGCCCGCCGAAGAGCTGTTCGAGGTGGCCGCTCCAGAAGGTGGTCGTCTGGTAGCTGATCCAGGCCAGCACGATCAGGCCGAAGAAGAACGGCGTGGCCCAGCTGAGCGAGGAGCGCCGCAGCAGGATCAGGCCGGCCAGCACGCCGAGCATCATGAAGGGGGTGATCTGGTGCGCGGCCGTGGCGGCCACGAACAGGCCGATCAGCAGGACGAGCATGATCGACCGGTCGTAGGCGCCGGTGCTGTGGCTGAGCTCGCCCGGAGTCAGCCCGTCCAGCCGGGTCAGCAGCCGTCGGAGCCGGCCGCCGATCTTCGGCGGCGTCTCGCGCGGCTCGACCCTGCCGAACCAGCGCAGCAGGATCGCCACGAAGGCCAGGTAGATCGCGTAGGTGAAGCCCTGGGCGGAGAAGTAGTCCTGGCCGATCCACTGCACGAGGACGAAGAGCAGGGCGGCGAACCAGCGCGCCCGGGTGGTGGCGACCACCTGGCGCAGGATCAGCACGAACGGCAGCAGGTAGAGCAGGTTGGACAGCAGCGGAGTCCACTGCATGATCGTCGTGAGGTCGGTGATCCCCGCGGCCCTGGTGATGAACGCGACCAGCGCGAAGAATCCCGGCCAGGCGAAGCGGGCGTCCAGGATCGGGGAGGACTCCCCGGTGCGGGCGATGAACTCCACGAAGCCCGCGTGGACGTAGGCGGTGTGGAACCGGGGCTCGTCGTGGATCAGCGCGGAGGCGCCGTGCAGGGCGAAGGTGATCGCCGAGATCTGGAAGAGCAGCAGGAACTTGCGGTCGGTGTTCTGCGCGATGGTGACGAAGAACGCCGTGATCATCAGCAGGATGGCGGCGAACGCGGCACCGGGCAGGGCCGAGATCAGCCCGAGCCCGTCGATGTCCTCCACCTCGACGCCGCGCAGCGGCCCGGGTGACACGCGCAGGGCCAGCACGTACATGACCAGGCCCTCGACGGTGAGCAGCGGAGGCAGCCACCTGGCGGCCGTCCGGAGCAGCGCGCCCCCCCGCGAGGCCTCCGCCGCAGGCACAGGCTCGGTGGAGTCGGATTTCTCGACCTCGGCAGTCTCCGCCGCCCCCGTTGTCACGTCATTACCTGCCGATTGACTCACGTCTAACATCATGAGGGCTGTGAAGGCCTCGATGCGACGACCGATTGCGAAGTTTTGCCATATTTGAGCATTTTGCGAAGCCCATTGAAGATCAGTGCGGCGACCGCGAGCTCACTCAGCAGCAGGGCGTAGCCCACCGCGTTCACTCCCAGATGGGGGAAGAGCAGCAACGTGCTGACCAGCACGAGAGCTGCCAGCCCCATCTGGACGAGCGCCAGCCTGCGTGCCTGGCCACGGGACCGCAGGCCGCTGAGGTAGATCTCGATGAGGACCCGGGGCAGCACCGCGAGAGCCATCAACTGAAGCAGCAACGTACCCCGGTCGGCGAAGCCTGACCCGAAGACACGCAGGATGAGCGGGCCGGTGAGGATCGTCACGGCCACGATGGGAACGATGATCATGAATGCCCGGCGGAGGGCCCGGCGCGCGTTGGCGGCCAGGGCGTCCCGGTCGAAGGCGCCCTCGACGGTGAGAGAGGTCGCCATGTTCATCGCCAGCAGCTCGATCAGGCAGCCCAGCGTGTGGGCCATCGAGAAGTAGCCGAACGTCACCTCGTCCACCTGGGCGGCGATCAGCACCGGGATCAGGTAGACGATCGCCAGGATCGAGAGCGTGCCCGGGTAGTCGCCGGCCAGGAAGCGGCCGATCTCCGGGAGCCGGGGCGGCGGCACCGTGGAGGCGGTCTCCCTGACGTGCCGGGGGACGACCTTCCCGAAGATGAAGATGTTGATCGGGATCAGCGCCATCGCGGCCGGGATGATCCAGGAGACGAAGATGCCGTCGTCGGGCAGCGCGTATGCCAGCCCGACCAGCATGGCCATCTTGACCAGTCCGTAGCCCAGGCTGTTGACCGGCACCCAGGTGGCCTTGCGGAGCCCGGCCAGCGTCACGTCCTGGAGGGTGAAGACCGACCAGACCAGCACCGCGGACAGGAAGAACAACCCCGGCCCGAACCCGCCCAGGACGGCGTAGGTCGGCCCCCACCACGGCAGCGTGACCAGGAACCCGAGCGCCGCCGTCACGCCGGTGGCCCCGGCGATCGCGTAGGCCCGGACGATGAGCTCCGGGGTACGGCTCCCCGCGACCGGGATGAACCTGGCCAGTGCCCCGACGAAGCCGAGCGCGGTCAGCGAGGCGAACAGCCGCATCGCGGTGATCACGGCCTGCCCCCGGCCGAAGTCGGCCGGGTCGTACATCTGCGCGGCGAGCCACCAGTAGCCCATGCCGAGCACGGCGGTGATGGCGGTGTTGGCCATGAGCGCGTAGCCGTTGCGGAACAGCGGGTTGCGCAGGTCGCGCAGGAGCTTGCCCCGCAGTCCCGTCGCCGCCCCCTCCCGGGCCGGTCCGGGAAGGACCTCCTCGGCGGGGCCGGGGTCCCCGGCATCCCCGCGAAGGACGCCGGGCCCGGTGTTTCCGGTGCTCCCGCCGAAGATCTCGGGGCCCGCGTCCGCGAACGCGCCGTCCCGGATCGTCCGTTCGTCGAGCTCGCTCATGTCCCTGTCTCCCCCCACGCCCGCAGACGTGTCACTCACGCCAGCCCACGGACCCTGCGCAAGCCGTATCGCGCACGCCTGACGACGGCGTAACCCTTCGTCAGCACGCGCTCCTTGATGTAGATCAGCGGGACCCGGTCGCCCTCGACCGCGCGGCGGAACATCGGCATCGTCGTGCTGTCGGTGACGGTCAGCCGCGGCATCGCGAGCACGTCGTGCCGGTCGGCGGCGATGGCGTTGTTCACCGCGCAGGCGGCCCAGTAGCCCGCCCGCCGCACCTCGCGGCGGACGCGCGCGCTGGAGTAGCCGTACGGGTAGGCCATGGTGGTGACCGGAGCACCGATCTTGTCTTCCAGCAGGGCCTTGTTGCGGCGCAGCTCCTGGCGGAGCTGGTCGTCGGGAAGCTGGTCGAGCTGCGGATGGCTGTGGCTGTGCCCGGCGATCTCGATGCCGCAGGAGGCGGCCTCGCGGGCCTGGTTCCAGGACAGCGTCTTGTCGAGCGGTCGGCCCGCCGCGTCCTTGCCCGCGTCGCTGACCCACCCGCTGGTCAGGAAGACCGTGGCCGGGAAGGAGTGCCGTTCGAGCACGGGCAGGGCCTCGGAGTGGAAGTCCTCGTAGCCGTCGTCGAAGGTCACCACGATCGGGCGCTCCGGAAGGGAGCGCCCGTTGTTGCGGTGGAGCGAGGCGACGAGGTCGGACACGGTCAGCGGCGTGAAGCCGCTCTCCTTGAGATAGGAGAGCTGATCGGCGAAGGCAGAGGGCCGTACGGCCAGCGGTTTCGTCTCTGCGGTGGGCCGGTCGGAGACCGAGTGGTACATCAGGATCGGCACGCGGATCATGACTGCCCCAGTTTCAGGCGGAGAGAGCCGACAACATAACCCCAGGTCGTCCAGGCGAGGCCGACCACGATCGCGGCGGCCCGGCCGAGGCCGGACACGTCACCGCGGAGCGCCTCCCCGACCCCCCGCAGCGCGCCGAGCGGCAGCGCCTTCAGTGCGTGCGCCCGCTCGCTCGCCAGGCCGTCGCCGGCGCCGACGCTCTGGGTGACCAGTGCCTTGGACAGGCCCTCGGCGTAGCACCGGGACCGGAAGTAGGAGAACCGGGCGCGCGCGGCCGAGACCTTGTGGCCGATCACCGCCTCCGGTTCGAACATCATCACCGCTCCCGGCATGCGCTGGGAGAGCCGGATGCAGAACTCGGTCTCCTCGCAGCCCAGGGGGCGCGGCTTGCGGCCCTGGACGCTCCGGCCGATACCGGTGTGGAAACCTCCGGTATCGGCCACGACCTCCCTGCGGAAGGCCGCGTTGCCGCCCATGACGTTGCGGATCGGCGCCCGGACCGTGGGCATTCCCTCATAGGTGCAGCCCACGGTCCAGTCGAACTCCCGCGGGAACCAGCGGGGGCGACGGCCCGTCGCCCACAGCGGTCTGGTCAGCCCGCCCACCCCCACGACGGCCGGGTCCTGGAAGCCCTCCTCCAAAGCCTCCAGCCAGCCGGGCTCCGCAACCGCGTCGTCATCGAGGTACGCCACGATGTCACCCGAGGCGGTCGCCGCACCGGTGTTCTTGCCGCCGGACAGCCCTTTCTCGTGCGTGTTCTCCACCACGATCGCGTTGGGGTACTCCCGCTTGAGCATCAGGTGCAGGTCGGGGTTGTAGTCGACGACCAGGATGAGCTCGTGCGGCTTGCGCCGCTGGCGCTCGACCGAGGCGACGGCCTCCCGGATGTCCTCCCAGCGCTCCTCGGTGTAGACGCAGATGACGACGCTGGTCTTCATGGCTAGGCGGCACCCTGGTCGGCTGCGGGCGTGGCGGTCTGCGGCTCGGGCAGCAGGGTGGTGGGCTTGGCACGCCATTCGCGGATGATGGTCTTCAGCACGCGGATGCCGTCGCGGACCGCGTGGAGGTTGCTCTCCCCGTGGATCCGGCAGCGCTCGTGGCTGGGCACCTCCTGGATCTTCAGGCCGGCCTTGGCGGCCCTGATGTTCATCAAGGTCTCGACCTCGAAGCCCGTGCAGTCGATGTTCAGGGCGTCGAGATGGCGGGCCCAGAAAGCGTTGTAGCCATAGCAGAGATCGCTGTACTGGGTGCCGTAGATCATGTTCACCAGGCCGGTCAGCACCTTGTTGCCGAACGTACGGGTGAAGGTCAGGTCGTCGCTGCCGCCGCCGGCCGCGTAGCGCGAGCCCTTGACGAAGTCGGCGCCGGTGACCAGCGCGCCCACGAACTGGATGATCTCCCGGCCGTCGGTGGACCCGTCGGCGTCGATCATCACGATGATGTCGCTGGTGCAGGCGGCGAACCCGGCGGCCAGCGCGTCACCCTTGCCCTTGCCGGTCTGGGTGACCACGCGGACGTTGGGCCGCAGCCGCTTGGCGACCGCGACCGTGTCGTCCACCGAGTTGCCGTCCACCAGGACGATCTCGTCGATCCACTGCGGCAGGGTGGCGAACACGTGCGGCAGGTTCTCCGCCTCGTTCATCGCCGGGACCACAACGCTGACGGTGGGTGAGATGGCCACGTGCGGGGTGAGCGGGGTGAAGCGCTCGATGGGGGGCATCGACCTGAGCGGAGGCTTGGCGGGCTGCTTGGTGATGTCGGGACTCATGGTGACGGATGTCCTTCCGTTCGGTCGGTCGTCGGAGACGACTGCCAGACGGACCCGGAGCCAGACGCGATCGGGACGATCGAGGGCAATGGCCAATGCGGTGAGGGATGCATGAAAGGGTCCTGGCGGCGGATGAGGTGTGATGCGGGACTACTTCGGGGGGCCTAACCGGCTCCCCATGGTTCCTTGACGACGGTGCTCGATTGGTTCTGCACGGAGGTGCGCATCCGGCCGAAACCTTTCAGCACACGATCGGCTAGTCGATACAGTTCAGGGCGGTCGGTCACGATCGTGCGTGCTTTGTTGACGGGTGTCCGACCCATCCAGTGAACGGCGGCCGCCGGCGACGGGCGAGAGACGCGCCCCTCGGCGACGAAAAGATCGCCGCTCTTTAGCCAGCCCTTGTATTCGCGTCCGCCCTTGCCCATGTCGACCTGACGCAGGCCGGCGCCGGCCGCGTGCTCCGCCATGAGGAGGTGGTGCACGATGCCGGGTGAGTAGCGGGCGAACTCGATGTCATATGCGGGAAACCAGCCGACCAGAGTGTCGGCCGTGCGAAGTCCGAAATGCCCCGCGACCGGCGTGTCACCGGCGTAGACCATGGTCAGCACGCCGGCGAAGCCGGCAGACCTCTCGGCGTGCATCTCGTCGAGCAACTGGACGATCCACGGCTGGGCGAAGCGGTCCACCCGGCCGGTGCGGCGGTACTGGTCGGACTTCCAGCGCATGAGCTGGCGCAGGGCCCCGGTGTCGGAGGAGTCCCACTCGAAGCGGAGTCCGCCCTGCTCCCGGCCGAACTTACGCTCCTTGTATCTGACCGTCTTGTAGTTTTTGGGGGAGTTGGTGCGGACCTGCTCGACATAGGCCTCGAAACCGGCGCTGAGGTCCATGACGGGCGCGGGCCGCACATCGGTCTGGTGGGCGGCGAAGGTCGGCTGGCCCGCCACCATGTGGTCGAAGTCGAAGACCGAGAGCCTGCACGCGCGGAGCAGCGCCCGGGCGTCCAGCTTCAGGTCGGGGACCGAGATCAGCCCGTGGCAGGTGGTGAGGAATCCGCCCAGCGGCTTGCCGATCCCGAAGCTGTGCCGCTCGTAGGGAAAGAACCCTATGATCTTGTCGGCATCCTCGATGACGGCCACCCGGACGTAGTCCCGCAGCCGCCCCATGGCGAGGGCGAACTCCACGGACAAGAAGGGGTTGTCAAGGGCGGGATCCGCCCCCTGCAACTCCCGCCAACGAGAGATCTCGGTCTCGCCGAGGTCCCCCGGGCGAACAACACTGATGTTCACCGTGACCTGGCCCCCTGTTCGGTCTGCAAGCTTCCGCTCCCCCGGTACAAAACACGCAGCACGTAGATGAAGCCGCCCAGCACTGCGACCGTCGCCACCCCGGCCCGCGGCGACCATGCGTCAAAAGAGAGCATGGCAGTGGCAAGGAGGACGTTTACAACGAGACTTGCCGCCGCCCCGACCGATAGTGCCGCAAGCGGGTCACGATCACGCAACAGTCCCATGACTGCGGCGCCGGGAACCACCAAAAGGAACATAGGGGTCAGAATCAGGCGTAACGGGGTCTCGATCTCCGCAAGTGCCAGCACGGCTCCGGAAAGGCATGCCAGAGCGAGTATCCACCTCAACGCTCTGCGGTTGGTTGACATCTCTGGCTCCCGGGATGGACGAAAGGACGGCTGATCGCCACCTCATGTGACCAACCGTCCCGACGGACGTCAATGCCGACGTCTGGCATCTGTCCATGGTTTACCCGATTGCAAAGAGAAGTGAGCACACCTTCCAAGGTGTGGTCAAAAGGTCAAGATATCTCCGGAGCTGGGCTGGAGGTCGCGGAGGGGCTCTCCGAGGGCGGCTCGGAAGGATCAGGCGCGGGCTCCGAGGCCGTTGGCGCAGGGACTTCCCACGAGATCGCGCAGGTTGGGCCCCCTCCGTTGGACCGGAACGAGACCCGGCCCGCGCCACTCTCGGCGAGTCCGGGAAAAGTGACCCAAATCACTCCATTCGCTCCTGCCCTCAGCCGCCCTCGGGCGGGCTGGACGGTCAATCCGCCCGACGTGGTCGCCGACCATTCGATGACGGCGTTGCGCGCCGTGAGCCGGATCTGCCCGGCGCCCTGGCTGATGTCGGAGGGGCACGAGACGGCCAGCCGGGCGGGGGAGGGGCGCGAGGCGGGCGGACGGGTGGTGCGGGGGCGCGGCGAGGAGGAGCGCCGGCTGCCGGGGGCGGGTGCCGCGACCGGTGTTCCCGGGCGTGTCTCCTGCGCGGTGGGCTCCGGCGGAGGGCTCGTGTCCGGTGGCGCCGTCTCCTCCGCGGGTGCGGCATCCGACGGAGCCGGCTCGGAGGGCGGCTCGAACGTGATCGTCGCGGGGTCCGAGCCGGGCGCGGCCTCGGCCACCCCCGCGGGACCCCGGCTGAGGTCCAGCCCGGTGACCGCGATCATGCCTCCGGTGGCCGCCAGCACGCACACGGCCGCGACGATCACCGGAATGCTCCGCTTCGGTCTCCGCCGTCGCGCCGGGCGCCGGGCTCCGGAGGCTCCCGCGGGACGCCGCCCGGCCGCGGCGGGGAAGCCGGTGCGGTCGAAGGGACCACCCGCCTCGACGATGGAGGCGCGGACCTCGTCCAGCTCGGGGTTGACGCAGGTCTCGACGACCCGCCGCCGCAGGGAGAGCGGCGGGAAGACCGCCGGCACCATGTCGAGCAGCCGCACGGCCGAGACGTGCCGGTCCCGGCGCTCGGTGCAGACCTCGCACCGGGCGATGTGGCCGGAGAGCCGCCTGCGCAGCATCGGGGTGAGCGGCCCCTCCCACGAGTCGACCATCGCCGACAGGTCGGGGCAGTGCGCCCGGCCGACCCGGGCGAGCACGACCGCGGCGGCGGCGTTCTCCAGGTGGTCGCGGGCACGGCCGAGCCGGGCGGCGACCTGCCGCGAGGTGAGCCCGAGCACGGCTCCGGCCTCGCCGGTGCCCAGGTCGTGCCGGAGCGAGAGTTCCAGCACCTCCCGCTCCTCGCTGCCCAGCTCGCCCAGAACCTCGTGGACCAGCGCGGCGAGCTCACGCTCCCGGGGGTCGTCGTGTCCGTCCACGACGGGCATCGGCGCCGTGCTGTGCCCGCCCCGGGACCGGGCCGCACACCGGGAGCGGACCAGCGCGTACAGCCAGGAACGCAGGCGCCCGGCCTCGTGGAGCAGGTCGGCGCGCCCGTGGGCGGTGACCAGGGCGTCGTGTACGGCCTCCGCCGCGCCGTCGCGGTCGGCCAGCAGGGAGCAGGCGTAGTCGTTGAGGCGTTCGGCGTAGGCGTCGAAGAGGCTCGCGGGCGCCTGGGTGTCGGCACGCCGGAGCGCCTCCACGAGTCGTTGTTCGTCGGCTCGGCCGACGGTCGGCCATCCGGGCACGGATTTTTCCTCCCGCGGTACGGGTTCGTTCACGGGCCACGCCCGAGACCCCACACGCGTAGGACGTCACCCGTTCGTGGGGGGTTGTCCTGGTATGCCGACCTGGCATGAGCTGGGGAAACTGAAACGGCTGGTGCCTCTGGGGCACCAGCCGTACAGCGGGAAGGAAGATCAGCAGTTGGGCGAGCAGAGGCGGCGCGCCATGCCGTCCAGGAAGAACTTGCGGATCTGCAGGACCTCCCTGGCGATGTAGGCGTCGCCGTTCGTCGCCTTGGCCAGGGCGTCCATCTGGCGCTTGCCCTTGGTCGCGTCGGGGCTGTAGGCGATGAGGATGATGCTGACCGGCTTCTCCGGGTCGAACTCCTTCTTCAGGAACTTCACGATCTCCTGGTCGCTCATCCCCGGGGGATCGTCGTTGCCGGCGCCGTCCGTCAGGATGAGGATCGTATTGATCTTGTCGCTCTTGTAGCTGTCCTTCATCATCTTGTAGGCGGCGGCGAGGGTGTCGTTGAGACCGGTGTCACCGGTCGCCTTGGCCTGGACCGTCGCCAGCTTCTGGTTGATCAGGTCTCTGCGGAGCGCGCCGTCCACGGTCTCGGTCAGCGGGCCGACGGAGACCGTCTCGCGGTAGTCCACGTCCTGGCCGTCGAGGTGGGTGGAGAACTCCCACAGCCCCATCTCGCTGTTGGCGGGGAAGAGCTTCATGCCCTCGGTGGCGATCCTGCTGATCGCCTGCATCCGGGTCAGGCCGGTGCCCGGAATCGGTTGGGCCATGGTGCCGGAGATGTCCAGCAGGGTGAGCAGCCGGGTGCCCAGGTTCATCCGCGACCACGACTGCGACATCCGCGCGACGGTCTTGGCGTCGGGCATCTCCAGCGCCTGCGGGGCCTTGGCCTGGAAGCCGCCCGACTCGGAGATGGCCGTGCCGCCCTTGCCGTCCGGGGTGCGGAAACCGTGGTCCTGGAGGGTCTTCCTGGCTGCGGCGGTGCCGAGCTCCTTGGCGAACTCCTCGGCCACCTCGCGCACCCCGTCGTCGGTGGTGGTGACCACGATCGGGTAGTCCAGGTTGAAGGTGCCCTCGGCCGGATAGAGGGGCACCGCCGGAACCTCGGGCTTCTTGGCGTTGTTGAAGGCCCAGACGCCCTGCTCCGAGGAGATGCCCAGCGGGACGCGGCGGCCCTTCACGCCCAGGCTGGCCAGGAGGGCCTGCTGGTCCTTGACGGTCGAGCCGGAGAGCGTCTTCATCGCGCCGACCAGCTGCTCCTGGCCGACACCCGCGGCCGTGGCGACCCCGGAGGCGGCCAGCAGCGCGCCGAGACCGGCGGCGTTGAGCGAGGGGTCCAGGGCGAGCACGCGCACCTTGCGGCCGGGACCGTCCACGTTGGCCGCGTTGGTGGCGTTGATCATGCCGCTCCAGCTCGCCTCGCCGAAGCTCTTCTTCAGGTTCGAGACCATCGAGCCGGAGGCCGCCATCACGACGGGCGACTGGGCGACGGACCCGGACGGCTTGGGCGCGGACGGGTTCTTCGCGCGGACGCCGCTCACCCACAGGGACGAGTCCGGGATCCACAGGTCCATCGCGCTGGCCTTGCCGCCCCCGCTCAGCCCCGCGGCCACCGTCGCCGAGGCCGCCTTGCTCACCTTGACGTTCGCGCACGCGCCGCCGATCTCGTGGCCGGCCTTGTTGAAGCGGTCCGCGATCTGCGCAAGGGCGGGCTGGATGTCGGGTGAGGCGTTGACGCGGAGCGTCACCTCGTCCCCTGAGCAGCCGCCCCGGTCCCGGTCGATGATCACGAAGGCGGCGACCCCGAGCAGGACGGCGAAGGCGACCGACCCCGCCAGCGGGACCAGCACCTTGCCGCCCCCGCCCCGACGGCGACGGGCCGGCTCGCGAGACGAGGAATAGCCGTCGTCGAGTTCATCTGTCCGGTGCCGTCCGCCCACGATGCCCTCTTCGGTCTCGGTGTCATGAAGCTAGCGGGTCACCCTATCGGGAGGTAAACCGCAATATTCACGGAACTGTACTGGGAACACTTACCGAGGCAAAACACCCCTTTTGGTGCGGAGATGACTGTACGTGACAGTAAGGAATGTCTGCGTCCCGCAGGGGTCACCGTGATCAGTGACAGCAGGGGTGACCGCGCCAGGCTTTCCGGCCCTCCCACACGGCCGTCGCGGCCAGGCAGACCGCCATCGCCGGGTCGGCCCACCACCAGCCGGCGCCGTTCAGCGTGAGCCCGGCCAGCACCCCTCCGGCGAGCGCCGCGCACATCAGGTTCTGGGTGCCCTCGCCCGCGGTGGCCGCCGAGTGCAGCCGCGCGCCCAGCCGCCGCTTGGCCGCACCCAGCAGCGGCATGCTCACCAGGCTGACCGCCGTCACCGCGATCCCGAGCGCGCTGGAGCCGGCCCGGTGGCCGGCCTCCAGGTCGTGCGCCACGTGGACCAGCAGATAGGGGGCGAGCAGCCAGAAACTGACCGCCACCGCCCTGCGCGCCTTCTCCTCGGCCTCCGCCGAGGACGTCCGCCAACCGGTGAACCGCCAGACCACGATGAGGCTGGCCAGCGCCTCCACCAGCGACCACACGCCCCATCCGATCAGGGCGACCGAGTGCGCCCGGAGCCCGGCGGCGATGCCGAGCGCGCTCTCCGCGCCCAGCCACCCCAAGGTGACCAGCGACAGGGTGCGCGCCCTGCGCGCGTCGCGCAGCCACGCCTCGCCCGGCACCACCTCCGCCGCGCCGTCGCTCCGGCCGGCCGAAGCCCACTCCGGGACGGTCCCGCCGGACGCCTGCCGGGTCCTGCTCTGGTCGGCCGTCCGCTCGGTCATGGCGCTCCTCCGGGTTTCCGTTATGTGACTATCAGTAACTGTCGCATCGCGTTACGTTACCCCGCCGCATCGTCCACAGGTGCTCGGCGGCGGTCCCCGCCACGTAAGCTCCCCCGGGGGACAAGTCAGCCGATCAGCGGGGGAAAGCCGTGCCGTTCACACCCAGTCACATCGCGGCGGTGCTGCCGCTCGTCTCCTCGGAGCGGGTCCGCCGGGTGGTCGACCCCTGGGCGCTGGCGCTGGGCGCGATGGTCCCCGACCTGCCGATCTTCCTGCCGTTCCTGCCCGACTACATGATCTGGCACTCCGTGAAGGGCGTCCTCACCCTGGCGCCCCTCGCCGTCCTGCTCCTCACGGTGATCTTCCACGGACTCCTCCGCGACCCCCTGACCGCGCTCCTGCCCCCTTCCCTGGCGGGTCGCGCCGCCGCCCTGGTCCCCGGCCGGTACGGCCTGCGCCACCTGCCCGGCGTGCTCGCCGGAGGGGCTCTCGGCGCGTTCACCCACATGGCGTGGGACTCCTTCACCCACTCCTACAGCTCGGCTCTGTGGGGGTGGTCCTGGCTGGACGCGCGGGTGGCCGGGCTGCTGCCGGTGTTCCGCGTGTTCCAGTACGTCTCCACGGTCGTCGGCCTGGCCGTCGTACTCTGGTGGGCCAGGCGCGGGCTGGCCCGGATGGAGTTCCGGGCGGTGCCGGACCGCCTGGCGCTCTCCCGCCGGGCGCGGTTCGGCGTCCTGGCGGCGACCGCCGTCTCGACCCTGGCGGGGACGGTGATCTGGCCGCTGGTGTTCCCGCCGGACAGCCGGGCCGCGATCGTGACCAGGATGGGCGCCGGGGTGGTGGCCGGCTGCTTCCTCGGGTTGCTCGCCTACGCGGTGACCTGGAGGCTCAGGCAGGTCATGGCAGTATTCGAAGGTGCCTAACGCCTCAGATCCCCGCCTGGCCGACTACGCGAACCTGCGCGACGTGGAGCTCCGCAAGAGCCTGGAGGCCGAGCACGGCCTCTTCATCGCCGAGGGGGAGAAGGTGATCCGCCGCGCCGTCGCCGCCGGTTACCCGGTCCGCTCGGTGCTGCTGACCCGCCGCTGGGTGGACTCCCTCGCCGACGTCCTGGCCGGCCTCGGCGACCGGGTCCACGTGGTGGACGACGACGTGATGGAGGAGATCGCCGGGTTCCCGGTGCACAGGGGCGCGCTCGCCTCGATGGAACGGCGGGAGCTGCCCGCCGTGGCAGAGGTCCTGAGCGGGACCTGCCACGCGAGCGGCGCCGGAGCAGCCGGAGGGGACGCCGCGCCGCCGCGCCGCGTCCTGGTCCTGGAGGACCTCGTCGATCACGGCAACGTCGGCGCGATCTTCCGCTGCGCCGCGGCCCTGGGCGTCGGGGCCGTGATCCTCTCACCCCGCTGCGCCGACCCCCTCTACCGAAGGTCGGTGAAGGTCTCCATGGGCGCGGTCTTCGTGATCCCGTACGCGCGGATGGACAACTGGTACGACGGCCTCGCGGAGCTCCGTACGGCGGGCTTCCAGACCCTGGCGCTCACCCCCGACCAGTCCGCCGCCCCCATGGACGAGGTCGCCATGGCCGAGCGGGTCGCCCTGCTCCTGGGCTCCGAGGGGGACGGGCTCTCCTCCCGCTGGCTGCACGAGGCCGACCAGCCGGTCTGCATCCCGATGAACCCGGCCGCGATGGGCCTGGGCGTCGATTCCCTGAACGTGGTGGCTGCCGCCGCCATCGCCTGCCACAGCCTGATGCGAAGGCCGGAGGCCATACCCCGCTAACCGGGACGGGAGGAAGCGGGGCGGCGTCTGTTCGGCGGCCGCTCGGATCCGGTGACCACCGAGCAGGGGCCTGTGTTCGGTCTCGCCTGATCATCGGGCCTTTTTCAGCCTGAAACCGCAGCTCGTGGAGCGGAGCGGTGGAGGACGGCGTATGGATCACTACCGACCAGGTCAATCGATGCCGTGGTTCGGTCCGAGGACCTCCGTACGGGTCGCCTCAGAATGTTCGGCGAACGAGGAGAAGAGGTCAGTGCGGTGACCGTGCAGGCCAGTTGTCCACCGGGTTGAGGTGGCGCCCCGGCGTCGCCGGGGTGCGCCGATCGCCTTGCGGTGCCGCCGGATGACCCCGGCCGCGTAGGCCGGCGTCGGACGCGACACATCGACCGCGGCGCGGTAGAGCAGCGCCTGAAGCTCCTGGCCGTGACGGACGTGATTGTGTTGGTCAACCCGTCTCCCAGGAGCTTCTCCACGTCATCAGGCGAACGCCGTACCCGCGATCATGCTGTGGGCGGCCACCCATCCACCGGGGGATGAAAAAGCCCCACCATGGCCAGGCGGATATGCCGTCCAGCGGCCTGGCGACTACGCTGCCGTGCCATTTTACGGTTGGCCGGCGGTGAAGCTGCGGGTGAAGGCGTATCCAGGTCGGATTTCATTCGGGAACTCTATGGACTCAATCCGGTCGATGTGGCTTCCTGTATTAACTCGATGACCGTTTATGTGACTGGAGTCGTGGATCTGCGCCCTGGTGTTGTTGACATGATCAGGCGGCGACAGGTGACGGCGTATCGGCTCCGCTCTGCCGCGACGCATCCGTTCGCGGGGGTGTTTCGGAAAAGCGGCCACTTGGTCTCGGATGGGGCTTCCCGTGAAATTGCTTGCCGTGGTACGGCCAATGGACCGGCTTTCACGGGCGCGGGCTCTGGTGATGAGTGCGCGGCCCTGGCCCGCATGCGAATGACCGGCCGATGCTCCGGGGCATCTGATGTCGCAGTCAACGGGGAGAGCGGTTGAAGACCGCGATCAAGTCCTGCGTGGCCACCGTCGCCGCCGCCTCGTGCGGGGCGATGCTCGTCGCGACCGTCCGGCCCGCGATGGCGGAGGACAAGGGCCGTGCCGCGCAGATCGCGCGCAAGAACGCTGCCGGTAAGAAATCGGATTACATCTCTTTCACGAATCGCTGCGCCACCCGTGACTTCATTCTGATCGACGGCGACGGCGAATACTACACTGTGGCCAACACCGCCAGGCGAAAGGTATCGGTTCGGCAGAATCAGCGCATTACCGCGACCATCGGCGTGTATGCCGCCCGGTTCGGCTGCCACGCGGTCCATCCCGATGTGATCGGTGTGGGCTGAGCCGAGACGCCGAGTCCTCGGGCCGGGATTCACTGCGAGATGGCGGTCTCGCTCCCTCTCGATTGGGGAATTCGGAGCCACGGATTTCGCGCTGACATGCGAGACGCCCGGCGGAGAGTCGTAGCGGCGGTCACCGGCCTCGCCGCCGCCCGGAGGGCCCTGCGCACCCCCGCGGTCGAGGCGGCCGGCGCCTGACCACCGGAGGGGCCGCCTCTCGGCGGACGGGGAAAACCGTTTGCCGGGAGGCGGCGCCGTACCGATCATTGATCTCATGTTCCGGCACGCCCTCACCGCCACGCCCGCCGCCGCGGGCGCGACGCCGCGTGCCACGGTGCCCTTCGGCGGCGCGGAGCGCTGACCCTTCCCCGGACGTCCTGGTGGCCCGGTGGGGGAGGGTCGGCCGAGCGTACGGGTCACCGCCTCAGGCGAGCACCGAAGGAACAGCAACATGGCCAAGCAGGCCTACACGCGGACCAAGCCGCACCTCAACATCGGCACGATGGGTCACGTCGACCACGGCAAGACCACCCTCACCGCGGCGATCACCAAGGTCCTCAGCGACCGGGGTGGTGCCACGTTCGTCCCGTTCGACCGGATCGACCGGGCCCCCGAGGAGGCCGCCCGGGGGATCACGATCAACATCTCCCACGTGGAGTACGAGACGGCGACCCGGCACTACGCCCACGTGGACATGCCGGGCCACGCCGACTACGTGAAGAACATGATCACTGGGGCGGCGCAACTGGACGGTGCGATCCTGGTGGTCTCCGCGCTGGACGGGATCATGCCGCAGACCCGCGAGCACGTGCTGCTCGCCCGGCGGGTCGGGGTCGAGCACATCGTGGTCGCCCTCAACAAGGCCGACGCCGCCGACCCGGAGCTGGCCGACCTGGTCGAGCTGGAGCTGCGGGACCTGCTCGCCGAGCACGGCTACCGCGACGTGCCCGTCGTGCGGGTCTCCGGTCTGGGCGCCCTCCGGGGCGAGCCGCGATGGACGGCCGCCGTCGAGGCGCTGCTTCGGACGGTCGACGACCACGTGCCCGTGCCGGTCCGCTACACCGACGCGCCGTTCCTGCTCCCCGTGGAGAACGTGCTCACCGTCACCGGCCGGGGCACCGTCGTCACCGGTGTGATCGAGCGCGGCACCGTCGGGATCGGCGACACCGTCCAGGCGGTGGGGTACGGAGACGGGTTCAGCGCGGTGGTCACCGGGGTGGAGACCTTCGGCAAGCCGATGGAGCGGGGCCAGGCCGGCGACAACGCCGCGCTGCTGCTACGCGGGATCCGCCGCGAGCAGGTGCGGCGTGGCCAGGTGCTGGCCGCGCCGGGCAGCCAGACGGCCCACCGGCGCTTCACCGCCCGGGTCTACCTGCTCACCGAGGCCGAGGGCGGGCGCCGTACGGCCGTCGCCACCGGCTACCGGCCGCAGTTCTACCTGCGCACGACCGACGTGCCGGGCCGGATGGACCTGGGCGGCGAGGGGCTTGCGCTGCCCGGCGAGACGGTCGAGGTGACCGTCGAGCTCGGCAGGCCGGTGGCCCTGGAGACCGGCCTCGGCTTCGCCCTCCGCGAGGGCGGCAGGACCGTGGGCGCCGGCACGGTCACCGCCCTGCTCGGCTGAGAACGGTGCGGGGTCCTCCGGCGGGGACCCCGCATCCCGGCCGGGGCGATCCCTCCGGCTCTGCCCTCGGCCGCTGGACGAGTAAGTCCGAAGTCCGGTCGGTGATCAGCTGCGGATCGTGGTCGAGCATGGCCGTAGCGCCGCCTGCTGCGCACTCATGCGTCGTATTCGTCGGGGAAGCGGAGCGCGGGTCCGCCGGCGTGGAGGCCGAGCGGGGTCGCGCGGCCTTCGGGTTCTTCCCATGCCTCTTGGCGGCCGAGCACGGTGAGATCGAGATAGGGGTTCGAGGCGTAGCTGAACTCGATGCCGCGGCCGAAGGTGGAGTAAGTGTGGTAGACGGCGTCGTCTACCCGGAGGAAGGCGCTGATGCCCGGGTAGTCACCGCGCATCGCCGCCGTCCAGGGAGTCCCCGCCGCCGCCAGCTCCGCCTCGGTGCGGTGGTTGAGCAGCACCGGAGCGACCCGCTCGTCCACGGTGGCGTGGAAGTCGTAGTTGAAGTCGCTGCCGGCCGAGGAGTACCAGGGAAACGTCCAGCCCATCCGTTCGCGGAACGCGGCGATCTTGTCGTACGGGCTGCGGGATACCGCGACGAGCGTGGTGTTCCGGATGTGCAGCTGGGTCGGTTTAGGGATGACGTCGGCGGTGGTGGAGCAGCTGGTGCAGCCGACGTCGCGGGGATGTTCGTTTCCGTCGGCGTCGATGTCGTAGCTCCACATGAAGTGATGCATCACCAGCTGCGGCCGGCCTTCGAACAGGTCGAGCAGGCTCACCTCTCCATCCGGGCCTTCGAAGGTGTATGGCTTGTCCACCCGCACCATCGGCAACCGGCGTCGGTCGGCGTTCACCCGGTCATGCGCCCGGGTGAGCTCCTTCTCCTTCGCCAGCAGCTCCTTGCGGGCGGCGAGCCACTCCTCAGGCGACACCACCTCGGGCAGGTTTCCCAGCGACATCTCCGTCTCCTCTGACTGTTCTCGTTTTGCAACCACTGAACGGTCACAACCCTAAGAGCAGGGGGCACGCCAGGTGCAGGCGCAGCCCCCAGAGGTAGCGCGAGTGGTTACGGCAGTAGCCGTAACCGGCCCACCACGGACGCGCCTCACGGGTGGGCTCACCAATCGATACGCGCTGCCGTACCTGCTCTCAGCCATGGGGCTTACTCGTCTAGACGTCGCCCGCGCTCGCACCGGCACCGGTGTCGTCACCGTAGGCAGCCTGCTCGGCGGCCCAGTCCAGCAGGCGCTCGGCGGTCCGGAAGCGCCGCTGGGACCTGGGCTCGCCGAGCAGGACGCCGATCAGCCGGTGGCCCGCGCGGTCGGCGGCGAAGGACAGGCAGTAACCGGCGGCGCGGGTGTAGCCGGTCTTGACCCCGAGCGCGTCCGGAACCTCCCCGATCAGCTCGTTGGTGTTGGCCCAGGTGTGGGCGCGGTGGGCGTGGGTCCTGCGCAGGACGTGCTTCCCGGTGGAGACGATGATCCGCATCACCGGGTCGCGGAGCGCGATCTCGGTCAGCTTCGCCTGGTCGGCGGCCGTCGAGTATCCGCCGCGCGGCCTGGGCAGCCCGTCGGCGTTGGTGTAGACGGTGTCGGCCAGGCCCAGGGAGCGGGCCGCGGCGTTCATCTTGGCCACGAACCTTCTCTGGCCGGGACCGTAGACGCGGGCCAGTGCGTGGGTGGCGTCGGCGCCGGAGGGCAGCATCGCCCCGTAGAGCAGGTCGCGGACGGTCAGCCGCTCCCCGGCGCGGAGCGAGGCGTCGGTGGCGTCGTTCCGCCTGGCGTGCCTGACGTCCCCGGAAGTGATCCTGACGACGTCGCCCAGCCGTGCCTCCCGGCGCACGACGTAGGCCGTCATGATCTTGGTGAGGCTGGCCACCGGCATCCTCGCGGTGGAGCGCTTGTCGAAGTGGACCGTTCCGGTGGTGACGTCGACGAGGAACCCGGCGCGGGCGTGTACGGCGGGCGCCTCGCGGTGGGTGGCCGGCGCGGTCCGCCCGGCGGGGGCGGGGGCGGGTGCGGTGCCGAGGCCGGCCGGTCCGGCGGGGAACGGCGCGGCGGCGGGAGCGGGCCGGGCGGCATGGGCGGCATGAGCGGATGGTGCGGGTTCGGCGTGGGCGGGTGCGGCGGACCCCGCGGCCAGGATGGTCGGGCCGGTCAGCGCGGCGCAGGCGATCAGGCGGATTCCCCCGGTATGCATGCGGATCATCGTGGCAGAGCCCGCCGCCGGAGCGCGGCTGCCGGTGCCCGTGTCGCGCGGGCGGTGCGGCGGGAGGCGTGACGGGAGGGACTGCGGGAGGTCACGTGTGCTCGCCGGGGGAGACGGTGCCCTGCACCGCCGGGCTCCCCGCCCCCGCCGCGCGGAGGGCCGCGCGGCGGCGCCGTACGAGGAGGACGACCACCGCGGCCACGGCGGCGGCGACCGTCCCCGCCGCGAGCGGCGACCGGCCGGCCAGGGCGAACCAGCCCCAGATCACCGAGTAGAGACCGAAGTACGTCACCGGGCACCAGGTCAGGCAGCCGAGCGCGCTGGCCGTCACGTACTTGGGATAGGAGATCTTCAGCACCCCGGCCACCCAGGGCAGGGAGTGCCGCACGCCGGGCACCCAGAAGCACGCGTAGACCGAGAGCGCACCCCAGCGGGAGACGAACCCCTCCGCCTTGGCGATCTTCTCGTCGCCGATCCTCCGGCCGATGCGGGAAGCGTAGATCTTCGGGCCGAGCTTGTGGCCGACCCAGTAGTAGACCTGGAAGGCGGCGAAGAGGCCGACCATGCCCAGCAGGAAGGGGACCCAGACCGCGGGGGACATGGGGTCGGGGACAGCCGTCGCAAGAAGTCGCATCACCGAGCACCACCGCCAGGGTCACTTTAACCGTTCCCCCGATATTAGGTCAGGCTTACCTCACCTTGGTCTCAGGGGTGCCGTCCGCCCTCCTGCAAGCCCTGCGAAGGCCGGTGCAGAGCGCTGCAAGCACGCCGCAAGCGGGGGGCAACCCGCCTGCCTTACACCTATGAGTGGGAAAGGAAGGTGCATGACCATGAGTCTGCGAAGCAGCGTCACGCCGGTGGTGGCGAGTGGGACCGCGAGTGCCGTGAAGCTGCTGGTCGCCGCGCTCGCTTTCACGGGGGCCTACGTGGGGGTGGAGGCGTCGCAGAACGCCTCCGGCCAGGCCCGGGCGAGCGCGGTCGCGGACAGCCAGGTGCAGACGGTGACCCTCTCCGCGGAGGCCATGCCGGTTACCACGGCGAAGACCCCGGAGAGCGGTGTGATCACCGTCAGCGCGGTCGCCTCCCCCCGCCCCTGCGAGAAGCCGTACCGGGCCCAGAGCGTGATCGACAACGCCGACCCCGACGGCACCGTCTCGTACGGCTGGCGCCTGGAGCGCTGGAGCCCGGCCGCCAAGAAGTGGCGGACCTACCTGACCTCGCACTCCGGGTTCACCGGTGGGGCCCAGAGCGTGGAGTGGCAGCCCCGGATCGTCAACAACCCCGGCTGGTACCGGGTGAAGCTCTCGGTCTCCGGCGGCGACGTGCTGAACAGCGAGAAGTTCCAGGTCAGCTGCTGACCCCGGACCCGGGCTCACCACACCCGGGCTCACCGCACCCGGGCCCGCCGCTCACATGCCCAGAGAGCGCTGCGCCGCCTCGACCCAGCGGGGCACGCCGACCCGCTGGGCGACCTCCAGGGCCTTGGCGTAGTGCGGCTCGACCGCCTCGGTGAAGCCCAGCCGGAGCGCCAGGTCGCCGAGGGTCAGCGCGACCGGCCAGAGCGCCACCACCCCGGTGCCCGCCCCCGCGATCCGGTCGGCGAACGGCTTGAGGGTGTCGTAGGCCTCGACCATCCGCTCGCGGTCGTCGAGCAGCATGCCCGCCAGCGCCCGCCAGATCATCGCCAGCTCGTACAGGAAGTCGGGGCGCACCGGGGTGCGCACCGCGATGAGCGCCCGCGCGTCGCGCATGTGCCCGGCCGAGGCCAGGGCCACCGCGTAGGCGTCCAGCGTCCACTTGGCGCCGCGCTGGTGCGCCTCGGCCAGCGGCTCCACCATCTCCGCGGCCCGGCCGTTGACCAGGTGCAGGCAGAACGTGGTGATCAGCGGCAGGTCCTGGCGGCCCTCGAGCATCCCGGCCCGGGCGGTCAGCCTGGCGGCCTCCCGGTAGGCCTGCTCCGCACCGGCGAAGTCACCGGCGATCATCAGGCGCTGCCCGGCGTACCAGGCGCCGACCGCGGCCGGCGCGGGCAGGCCGTACTGCCTGGCCAACTGCTCGGCGGCGGCGACGTGCGCGTCGGCCTCGGCGAACGCGCCCGAGGCGGCCGCGCACTCCATCAGCACCAGGTGGGCCAGCGCCTGGACCGCGACCTGGCCGCTGGCCTTGCCGACCTCCAGCAGCTCCCGGCCGATGACCTCCCGCTCGCCGACCGGCGTGATGCCGTACGACTGGCGCAGCCGCCCGCTCAGCGCGGTCGCCAGCAGCGCCGGGTCGCCGGTCCTGCGGGCCAGCTCCTCGGCCTCCAGCGAGGCCTGCTCGCCCCGGGGCGTGGCCGAGCCCTCCAGCTCCAGCGCGACCGTGGCCAGCAGACTCGCCCGCAGCGACTGCTCGGCGGCGGGCAGCTCGACCAGCGCCTGCTCGGCGACGTCCACGATCTCCCACGCGGTGCGGGTGAAGTCGCGGGCCATGCCCTTGTGCGGTACGGCCAGCGAGGCGGCCACCCGGGCGGTGAGCTCCAGGTTGCCCAGCGGCCTGGCCGCCTCCATCGCCTCGCGCCGCCGCCGCCGGGCCGCGGCCATGTCGCCGCAGAGGGCCAGCGCCTTGATCAGACGCAGGGTCAGCAGCAGCCGCTCGCGGGTGGTCTCCGGGGTGTGGGGCACACCGGAGCGGTCGAAGGCGGCGATGGCCTGCTCCCACAGGGTGGCCGCCTCCCGGTGGGCGAAGCGGCGCTCGGCCTGCTCGGCGGCCAGACCCGCGTAGTGCACCGCCTTGCCGGCGGTCTCGGTGGTCCCGGCGGAGTCGTAGTGGTGGGCGAGCGCGGCCACGTCGGAGGGGTTCCTGCGCTCGATCACCGAGGCCACCGCGGCGTGCAACCGGGAGCGGCGCAGCCGCGAGGCGTCGGAGTAGAGGGTGTCGCGGACCAGATCGTGGTCGAAGCGGAGCATGCCGGGACCCGGTTCGGTGACCAGGCCCGCCAGCAGCGCGGCCTCGACGGCGTCGACCACCGCGTCCTCGTCGCCCGCCACGTCGACCAGCACGTCCACGTCGACGTCACGGCCGATCACCGCGGCCTGCAGCAGGATCTGCTGGGCCGCCGCGGGCAGCCGGGAGATCCGCCGCCGGAGCACGTCGCGCACGCCGGACGGCACCCCGGAGATCACCTCGGCGGCGGTGGCGCGGTCGCTGACCGCCTCGGCGTCGAGCAGGCGCACGGTCTCGCGGACGAAGAAGGGGTTGCCGCGGGTGCGCTCGACGATGCTCTCGACGGCCTCCTCGTCCACCTCGCGCACGCAGGTCGCCCGGACCAGCTCGGCCACCGCCTTGGGGTCGAGGCCGGACAGCGCGACCCGGACCGGCCCGAGCCTGGCCAGCGCGGCCAGGACGTCGGCCTGCTGGTCGGTCAGCTCGCTGTCACGGCAGGTCACCGCCAGCAGCACCCGGCTGCCGGCCAGCAGGCTCGGCAGCGCGCGCAGCAGCGCGAGGGTCTGGTCGTCGGCCCAGTGCAGGTCCTCCAGCGTCAGCAGGATCGGGGTCTCCCTGGCCACCGAGGCGAGGTAGCCGCCGACCGCCCGGTGCAACCGGAAGCCGCCCGAGGCCTGGTCGTCGTCGGGGTCGGGGGCCGCGTCGTCCAGCAGCGGGGCGAGCAGCGGGGCGTACTCTCCCGCGCCGGTCGCCTGCACCAGGGTGCGCAGGATCTCCACCCACGCCCAGCCGGGCGGGGTGGCGCTGCTGTCGGGGCAGGCGCCCGAGGAGGTGCCCCAGCCGTCGGCGGACAACCGCTTGGTGAGCTGACGGACCAGCGTGGTCTTGCCCGCGCCCGCGTCACCACTGATCACCGCGACGGTGAAGCGGCCGGTCCTGGCCGCGGCGGCGACCAGCCGGTCGAGCTCGGCGTCGCGGCCGACGAACGGCTCCGGCTCCAGCGGCGGCAGCTCCACCGGGGCCATGGTGGGCCGGGGCGGCCAGGTGTCGGCGACCACCGCCGGACGCTGCTGCCGCTGCGGGGCGGGCAGCTGCAGGCCGGGATCCTGGGACAGGATGTCGGACTCCAGCTTGCGCAGCGCCGGGCCGGGGTCGATGCCCAGCTCGTCGGCGAGGATCGTGCGGGCCTTGCGCAGCGCGGCCAGCGCGTCGCCCTGGCGCCCGCCCCGGTACAGGCCCAGGGCGAGCAGGCGCCACCCCTCCTCGCGGAGGGGGTGCTCGGCGGTCAGGGCCTCCAGGTCGGGCACCACCTCGGCGGGCATGCCCAGGCGCAGGCCGGCGTCGGCCTGCCGCTCGCGGGCGACCAGGCGCAGCTCGGTCAGCCGGTTCACCTCGGCCTCGGCCCACGGCTGGTCGGCGAAGTCGGAGTACGGAGTGCCGCGCCACAGGCCCAGGGCCTTCTCCAGGCCGGCCCGGGCGGAGGCGGGGTCGTCGGCCTCCAGGTGCTCCCCGGCGGAGCGGACCAGCGACTCGAACCGGAGCGCGTCGACCTGGTCGGGCGCGATGCGCAGCGCGTAGCCGGAGGCGACGGTCACCAGCAGGCGGTTGGGGCCCCCGCGCGGGCGGCCGGGCTCCAGGACCCGGCGCAGGCGGGAGATGTAGACCTGCAGACCCGACTGCGCGCCCTTTGCCGCGTCGTCGTCCCACAGGTCGTAGAGGAGCGAGTCGACCGGCACGACCTGCCCCCGGGCGACGAGCAGCCGGGCGAGGACGGCACGCTGCCGCAACCCGCCCAGGTCGAGCCCGTCGTCACCGGAGTGCGCCTCGACCGGACCGAGAACCCGGAACGCCACCATGTCAGCCGCCACGCTATGCGGGCTTTCGAATCGCGCACAAGGTCTTTCCCAATCTGGCAGGTGTGAGCACTCCCCGGAGCGCCCGCGCACCTCCGCCGGAGCAGGGATCCGCGCGCACCCTTAACGGCTGACCGGCTCCTTTTCGGGCGCCGGAGCGGCACCCTCGCGCCTGCGCAGCAGTGCCCACGCGCCCAAGGCCAGACCACCGAAGGGGATTTCGACAGTGTAGGTCCAGAAGCCGAAGAGCAGTGCCGCGGCGGTCGCCGAATCCAGCGGGGCGCCGAAGAAGACCAGCGCGCCGACCGTCCCGGCCTCCATGATCCCGGCCCCGCTCGGGGTGACCACCGCGGTGGTCAGCACCCGTGACAGGGCGAAGGCCGCGATCGACTGGGCCAGGCCCGGATAGGCGCCGGTCGCGTGCAGGCAGCAGATGAGGATCAGCCACTGGAGGCCGAGGAAGGAGACCATGCCCAGGGTCAGGCCGGGCCAGCGGCCCCGGACGACCACGGAGGTGTCGGCGCGCAGCTTCTCCAGGGCCCCGGAGGCGGCGTGCTCGGAGGGGCGGAGCCTGCGGGGCGCGAGCCGTACGAGGGCGTCGAGGGCTCGGCCGAGCACGGCGGCGGCCCGGTCCCAGTACAGGGCGGAGGCCACCACCGCGACCAGGACGAGGATGGAGGCCGCCCCCGCCCAGCCCGCGCTGACGACGGCGGGGCTGAGCGCCTGACCGCTGGCGAGGAGCGCGACGATGCCCAGCGCGGGCAGGATGAACCTGAACAGGGTGTTCCAGATGCCGCTGGCCAGCGTGGAGACCACGACGGCCCGGGCGGGGAAGCCCCATCCCTTGGTCATCGCGAAGGTGAGCGCGACCCCGGCCGCGCCGCCGAAGGGGAGCAGGTTGCTCACCGCGCTGCCGGCGGCGTTCAGGGTCAGCGCCTGAGGATGGCTCAGGCCGGGCAGGGAGGCGGTCAGCACGAACGTGTAGGCCAGCAGGCTGGCCAGCCAGACGGCGGCCATCAGCGCGACCGTCTGCCAGCTCAGCGCGGCGAACCGGGCGCCGATCTCGGTCCAGGAGACGGTCTTGCCCGTCAGGACCCGCACGAGCTGCGGCAGGAAGACGACGAGCGTGGCGGCCAGTCCCAGGGAGACGGCCGACAGTGCGATCTGGACCCATCTGTTCTTCATGTGACCCCCCGCACCAAGTGTGCCGGTCGGGGACTCATCCTTTGGGAGGAACTTCGAAGGGATGCCTCAGCCGGGTGCCGGGCGGCAGGCCGCGCCGGACGTACCACTCGGTTCCGAAGACCAGCCGGTAGAGCAGGTGGGGGACCTTGAGCATCACGCCCAGGGTCCGGGTGTCGGCGCCGGTGGCCTGGGTGGCGTGGGCCGCCATGCTCGCCCGCTTCTGCCGGGCGAAACGGCGCACGTTCACCCGGTGGGTGATCTCCTCCCCGGGGGAGTAGGCCCGCTCGAATGCGCGCACGTCCAGCTGGGGGTAGAACCTGCGCAGCAGCCGCAGGCCCTTCAGGAGCGGATCGCGGTTGACCGTGGCCTCCAGCACGACCGGGGTGCCGGCGATCTCCGCGGCCCGGCCGCCGACCCGGTTCACCTGGACGTGGTCGGGATGGCCGTATCCCCCGGCCGGGTCGTAGATGGTCAGCAGGTCGGCGCCCTCCTCGGAGAGGATCCCGGCCAGCCGCCGGGCGGCCTCCTCGGTGTCGGCGTCGATGAACGCGTTCGCCGGCCGGTCCTCGGCGATCCCGCCGCCGGGCGCCAGCCCCGAGTCGCCGTAACCGAGGTTCACCACCCGGGTGCAGCCCAGCGCCGCCGCCGATTTGTACAGCTCCGCGATCCGGGCCTCGCCGAGCGCCTCGCCGGGGGCGAGATCGGCCTGCCCGCGCTCGCCCGAGGTCGCCACGACCAGCACCACGCGGTGCCCCTCGGCGGCGAGCATGGCCATGGTGCCCGCGGTCAGCAGGGCCTCGTCGTCGGGATGGGCGTGGAAGAAGACTGCGGTCCTGGGAGTCGCGGAAGTCACGGAAGCGGCCACGCAGTCATGATCTCATGCGGGGCTACGCTGGCAGCGTGAGGATCCTCCACGTCAGTGATTGCTACCTGCCGCGCCTGGGCGGGATCGAGGTGCAGGTCGCCGATTTGATCCGGATGCAGCGCGAGGCCGGGCACGAGGTCGAGGTGGCGACCGCGACACCGGGGGAGCCCCTGCCCGGAGTGCACCGGATCGTCGCCAGGCTCCCCTTCGACCTGCCGGTTCACCCGTTCGGGACGGGACATCTGCTCCGGCTGATGGCCGCGCGCCGCCCCGACGTGGTGCACGTCCACGCGGGCGCGGTCTCGCCGTTCGCCTGGATGGGCGCGCGCGCCGCGGTGCGCGCCGGGCTGCCCGCCGTGGTGACCGTGCACAGCATGTGGGACCCGGTCACCCGCGGGCTCTACCGGGGGCTCCGGCTGCTGTTCGAGTGGCAGCGGTGGGGGTTGGTGGGCACCGCGGTGAGCGAGGCCGCCGCCCGGCCGATCCGCGCCGTCGCCGGGCGCGGGGTGCCGGTGCACGTGGTCTCCAACGGGCTCGACGTCTCCGGCTGGCGGCCCGCGGAGCCGGTACGGCCGATGCCGGACGGCGGGGAGGCCGACGGCGGGGAGACGGAGGCCGTACCGACGGGCGGTGCGGGGGTGCACGTCGTCGCCGTGGGGCGGCTGGCCCCGCGCAAGCAGCCGGTCCGGCTGCTGCGGCTGCTGAAGGACGCCCGGGCCCAGGTGCCGCCCGAGGTGCCGCTGCGGGCCACCGTCGTCGGGGACGGCCCGGCGCGCGCGCAGATGGAGCGCTACCTGCGCAACAACGGGATGACGGGCTGGGTCTCGCTGCCCGGCCGCTACAGCCGCGACCAGATCAGGGAGCTGCTCGCCTCGGCGGACGTCTTCGTCGCTCCGGCGCCCCGCGAGTCGTTCGGGCTGGCGGCGCTGGAGGCGCGGGCGGCCGGGGTCCCGGTGGTGGCGCGGGCGCAGAGCGGCGTCGCCGACTTCGTGCACCCGGGCAAGGAAGGGCTGCTCGGCCGGAGCTTCGAGGACCTGGTGGCCTCGGTCGCCCGGTTGGCCCGCGACCGTGGGCTGCGCGAGTCGATCGCCGCGCACAACCGGCGGACGGAGCCGGTCGCCAGCTCCTGGCCCGCCGTGCTGGAGGGCTTCGACCGCTGTTACGAGCAGGCCCGCACGACCAAGCGGTGACTCTGAGGCTGGAGGGCGGAAGTTGCGATGCTTCGAGGGCGAGGCAAGCCTGAGCGATGATGTTGCTCAGCAGGTCAGATAGAGATGAGCCGCTGCCAGGCCGCCTCCGGGAGCTCGGCGACCAGGTGGTGCACCCGCACCTTGGTCAATTGCATCGACATCGCCATCGCGCTCTCGGGCACCGCGACCACATGAGCGATCCCGGCGCTATCCAGCCACAGCCGGAACTGGCTGGCTTGGCCATAGATCTCATCAGCGGTCGCCCAGCCGAACGGCACGTCCGCCGCCACGGCCCGTTCGATGCTCCTCGACGGACAATAAGCGATCTTGGCCGACCGCTGTCTTATCGAGGGCTTTGTTGCTCAGGCGACTAACGCACTATTTGTCACTGAACCGTGATAACTCGTGCCGGGTCAAACAGTGAGCCCTTTTCAACCTGACGGCGCTGGTCAGCGTGGGCGTAGGGGGGTGAGGTGAGGCCCCCGGTAAGACAGCAGTCGACCAAGATCCGATGCCCCAACCGGGAGCCTTTTTCATCCTGATTCTCCAGGTCAGCGCGGGTAGCTGGAGGCTGAAGACCGATGAGGGTGAAGTCCTAGAGGTTCTCGAGGCTCTCGATCCGACGGAGTTCAGACATGCTGACGTCCGGCTCGAAGCGGGTTCTCCTCACCGAGCGCCTTCACCAGCGGGGCGGGTAGCGCTATGGTGCCGTGTCCGAGGGTGGAGACCGTGGCGTAGACGATGCCGCCGGTGCAGACGGTCTCGCCATCCCGACGGAAGCCAAAGTCCAGCGTGAAGCTCTTTCCGCCGATCCGGGACGTGCTGACCAGGACTTCGGTTCGCTCATGGCGTCTGACGCCCGCGGCGAAGTCCAGGTCGACGTGCACGACATGCACGTCGAAACCCAGACCGTGCCATTGCGTGTACGGCAGGCCCCGGTCTTTGAAGAACACGTCGATGGCCTCGTCGACATAGCTCAGGTACCACATGTTGAACATGACGCCCTGGCCATCGATCTCGTGGAAGCGAGGGATGAACGAGTAAACGGGCACGACCGCCTTCTGCGTCGTCATGACTTCCTCCTCGGCATGAGTGTCACCATGCGAACTCGCGCTTTCCTGAGCATCATCAAGATGATCTCTCAGCTCGGGGATGCGGCGGAACCGGTGATCAATGGGCGCGAGGCTCCAGGCAAGACAGCAGCCGACCAAGATCCGATGCCCTGACTGGGAACCTCGCTGTGCTGTCCTACCCCGCCAAGATCCCGCTGTCCAGCCGGACCCTGAACCACCTCGCCGACCGGATCCGTGTCCGCCGCCGCCGGCGCCGCTCCCGCTGACGGCGGTTGGGCCCCGCTGACCAGGCGCCACTCGCCTTGGCGCACCTGCGAAACGGCGATACCTGCACCCGCCTCGCTGCCGGGTCCGGCATCGGTGTGGCCACCGCCCGGCGCTACGTCCGCGAAGCCGTCGACCTGCTCGCCGCCGCTGCGGACGACTTGGCCGCCGCCATGAACCGGATCCGCGAGCCGGCCTATGCGATCCTCGACGGCACGCTGACCTCGATAGACCGGGTTGCCGACCAGAAGCCCCACTACTCCGGGAAGCACAAACGCCACGGCGTGAACGTGCAGGTCATCGCAGACACCGCCGGCCGGCTGATCTGGGCCTCAGCGGCGCTGCCCGGCCGCACTCACGACCTGAACGCCGCCCGTCGACTCGGCATTGTCCAGGCGTTGACCAGCGCAGAAGTGATCACGTTCGCCGACAAGGGATGTCAAGGCGCCGGCGGCACCATCTCCGTGTTTTGTTCAAACGCCACCGATCCCGACCGAAACTCCAACGCCGGCAGGAGCGCTGCAAGGGGACAGGCCTTGGCTGAATCTTGAGTTGGCGTGCAAACCGAGCGGAAATGTGTTTGATGTGGATCCTCTACCCTTCGCGGTATAGCTCGTAATAGGTATTTGACCCTCTATAGCATGATGCATTAATGCCCTGGGCTCCATACGAGGCTGCGGCGGCCCAGCAGGCAGGGCCAGCATTAGGGCCCGAGTAGCTTCTTACGTAATACCATGCGAGAATCTGCGCATTATTGTTCGGATGGTGGATCGACGCCGAAACTGATTGGGGTGAAGTGCTTGATGAGGCCAGGGCGACAGATGAGGTGAATGTAAATGTACCGCTTGCTGCCAGTGTGATAAGCCCGACAATGATTGATCTGGGTTTCATTGTGCTCCTTATTGATGGGCTGTCGTGAAATCGAACCTATGGGGAGACTTTAATTTGATCAAGACTTGACTTGGTTGTGCGGATTTGTTATTGGGATTTCAACTTCATATCCCTTCGGTGCTCTTGTGGCTACGTTTGGTTGCAATGTGACTGGGGAGGGAGCATTTCCATCCTGGGTAGCGGTCCTCCTCAACGAGTTACAGGACGAGGGCGGCCTGTACGATCGCGGTGCTCATAGAGGGCGGCAGCGCAGCTAGCCCTTCAGTCGAAGGTCGTCGGTTCTGCGGCAGCTCACCGATCTCAAGGGCGGGTAGCGGGCGTGCATGCAGGCGCCGTTGCTGGACATCTCGCCGACTGTCATTGACCGGGAGCGCGCAGATGAGTAGGCCGATCAACTGGAAGACCTGCTGGAGGTAAGGCAGATCCCCCCGCTGATCTGCGACACCGGGCAACCGCAGGTGTGCGTGACCTGCTCGGGCCGTTGTCGCGCAAGAACGGCTGGCAACTGGCTGAGCACGCCGGTGATCCCGTTCTCCACGGTCAGTAACACTTGCTGGCCCGCGTTCGTTGGGGCACCGATGAGCTGCGCGTCTTCATGCGCCGCTACATGATCGAGGGCTTGGACGATGGGGGCGTTGGCCCAGGCCCGGCCGGGGTCGGGATGCTGGTGATCGATCAGACAGGGTCCGCCAAGAAGGGCCCCGTCCCGCCCCGGGGTGGCCCGCTAGTTCACCGGCACGCTCAGCAGGATCTTTCCGTGCCAGGTAGGCCTGGTGGTGGCCTGGGCCACCACCGCGGGACAGGCCCTCATCGACTGGGAGCTGTATCTGCTCAAGGAGTGGGGCGACGGTCGGTGCGCTGCCGTGCTGCGTATGTTCCCGAGTGCGTGGAGTTCGCCACCACGTCGCGGCAGGCCAAGCAGATGATCAACCGGATCCTGCCGGACTTGCCCGAGGGACGGGTGTGGCCGGCCGGTGCCGCCGACAGTGCCGTCGCACCCGTGCTCTTGCACGAACCGTCGCACGGCCACCGCCCGGCTCATATCGCTAACCGCGATAGAGCCGCCGATCTCCAGCTGAAGAGTCAGGCGAGTGATCGTGGATTTTGGAAACGACGAAGCCGGCACGGGAGAGGGGCCCTCACCGTGCCGGCCGGTCTTCCACCGGTCATGCCGGCTTCCGCGATCTCTCTGATCTCGCCGGTCGCGCCGTGGCGGAATCGGTGCGGCGAGCGGGGTCGGTGCGCCGGACGGGCCGCCGCGCCGCACTGCCCCCCGCAGGCGGAGCGGCGGTCCGTCCGGCTGTGCCCTCTCCCCTGGAGGACACAGGACTGGTCAGGGAGGGGTGCCGGGTCCCCGCCAAGGCACGGACCCGGCCGCTTCCCTAGGAGCAGGCGGCGACAAGCTGGGTCTGGAGCTCCTGGGTCTTCTTGCCCAGGTCCTGGACCGCGGCAGTGGCGGAGGCCGGGTCGCTGGCGTCGATCTTCAGGTTGCCGATCGAGGTGGCGAAGTTGTTGAGCGCCGTGGCCAGCTCACCCTCGGCCTGGCCCGCCAGGTTCTTCAGATCCGCGGCGAACTTCTGGTTCGCCTCGTTGAACTTGTTGAGGTCGCCGGCGGAGGCGGCCGCAGCGGTGGAGTACTCCTGGGTGATCTTCGTCCAGGGGGCTTCGCTGCAGAGAGCGGAGTTGGCGCCACCGCTGCAGGCGGCGGTCAGGGAGACGAGTGCGGTCCCCGCGACGGCGACGGCGATACGGCGGGGGGAGAGGACGCGGAACATTGCTTGCCTTTCATTGCAAACTGTGACGATCTGAACCGTAGGGGCCCGCCCTTGCGGATCGCTTACACGGCGCTTACAACTGGGACTCATTTACGCGAGCCCAGGTCGTCGGGGATGAGCCCGGCGCGCCGCGCGCGACCGCCCGCACGGGCCGGAACCGGTGTGATCCGCTGGTTCGTGACTGTCTGTTCCGTCGGAGGCGATTGTCCGTTCCCTGTCAGAAGGGCAGGGGGCGGCCCGAGGGGGTGCGCAGGTCGAGCGGGACGGGCTGGCGGGGCGGCCGGGGCCTCTGGAGGATTTGAACCCTTTTCATGTCCTACTCCCTTTTGTTGGAGTTTGGGAGAGACTATGCGACCCGACCGACATTTTCGTCCGGTTCGTGAGATTTTCTGTCTCGGCAGTACGGGTTCAGCGGCGCAGCACGAAGCCGGCCTCGGCGTCCCCCCAGCCGACCGAGCCGACCACCCAGACCGTGCCGGTGCCGGGGACCCGGGCGATGCCGATGTGGTTGACGTCGTCCGACACCTCGTACTGCTGGTCCTCCTCGTGGGCCCGCAGCAGCGGGCCGTACCGGGCGCTCCACCGCGTGCCGTCGAAGTGGAGCAGGAGCGCCTGCCCCGAGTGGTCGGCGTCCACGCCGCCGACCCACACGTCGTCGGCGCCGAACGCCGTCAGACCGTGCAGCGAACCCCGGGCGACCGGCACCTGCGACCGCTGCCAGCTCGACCCGTCCCAGTGCAGGACCAGCGGCTCCGCCCGGCGGTCGCCGTACACGTCCTCGGGGCCGGTGGAGATCTCGCCCACCGCCCAGACGTCGGACGGGGAGACCTGCCAGACCCGGTTCAGCCTGCCGCCGGGGATCTCCGGGGTCTCCATGGCCTCCCACATGCCGTCGGCGGTCCCGTGCCAGGCCAGCGGCCCGGTCTCGTCGTGGCCGACCGCCCAGACGTGCATGCCCCCGGCGGTGATCGCCTTGAGCGTCCCCGCGGTCTGGAAGACGTTGCGGAACCCGCCGCCGTGCCACTCCAGGAGCACCGTCCCCGACGGCCCGGTCGCGGTGAACCAGGCCCGCCCGCCGGTCGCGGCGACGTCCGTGAGCCGGTAGTCCTGCGCCACCCCGAAGGGCCGCTCCCACGTCCACCGCCGCCCGTCCCACCGCGCGGCGACCGGCGTCTCGCCGTTGCCGGCGATCCACACGTCGTCCGGCGCGCTCGCGCTGACGCCTTCCACATGGTGCAGGCCGTGCCCCTCCGCCGGGATCTCCCGCCACCGGGTCCCGTCCCACCGCACGACGGCCGGCGACCCCTCCCGGTCCTCGGCGCTCGCCTGGTAGCCCACCGCCCACACGTCTCGGGGACCGGCGACCGCCACGTCCACGAGCGCGGCGCTCCCCTCGAGCTCCGGGGCGGGCACGGATTCCCACTCCGGAGCCGCCGCCACCGCCCCGGTGGCCCGAGGGCTCGCCGCCGCGCTCTGGGACGCCGTACGGCCCGGCGAGGAACCGGAGACCGCCGTGCGGTCCGGCGCGGGCGACGGGCCCGGCGCCGCCGTACGGCCCGCGGTGCACGCCGCCGCCAGACACACCGTGAGGACCGCACCCGCCGACCGCATCTTCGCCGAATACCGCATCCATCCAGGATGCCCGCCCGGCGCCCCTTGGAACGGCCGGTCACCACGATGTGCGTCACCGCCGCGGACATCTTCACGCCGCGGCCTTCCTGACGGCCGATCCGGCTCCTGGCTCGGAACGGGGACGGCGTCCTCCCCCGACCGGGGGGGCCGGGGGAGGAGGCCGTCGAGAAGATCAGCGTCTGCGGGCGACCGTGACGCCGTCGCGCACGGGCAGCATCACCGACTCGACGCGGTCGTCACCGACCACGATCTCGTTCATGCGCCGCATGGCGACGGAGTCGTCGTCCTGGAAGGCGGGGTCGAAGACCCGGCCCCCGAGGAAGACGTTGTCCAGGACGATGAGACCGCCGGGGCGCAGCCGGGGGACCAGTTCCTCGTAGTAGGCGGGATAACCGGTCTTGTCGGCGTCGACGAAGGCGAAGTCGAGGTGCGGCTCGGCCGGGAGCGCCCGCAGCGTCTCGATCGCCGGGGCGATCCTCAGCTCGATGCGCCCGGCCAGGCCCGCGCGCTCCCAGTAGCGCCGGGCGACGGAGGTCCACTCGGCGCTGACGTCGCAGGCGAGGAGGTGGCCTTCCTCGCCCAGGCCGCGGGCGATGCAGATCGAGGAGTAGCCGGTGAACACCCCCACCTCGACGGCCCGGCGGGCGCCGGACATCCGGACCAGCATGGTCAGGAAGGCGCCCTCGTCGTGGGAGATCTGCATCCTGGCCGCGTCGCCGGTGGCCCGGTGGGTCTCCGCGGCGAGCTCGCGGAGCAGCTCGTCGGCCGGCGTGCAGTGCGCGAGCAGGTAGTCGCCGACGGCGGGATCGAGGACGGGTCCGGGAGCGGACGGGGCGGAGGCCCAGTCGACCTTGAGCTCCTCCTGGGCGGCGAAGCGCAGGAGATGGCGGGTGACGACGTCCTGGACCGCGGCGAGCGCCTCGGCGTCCTCGGCCGTGGCGGTCATGGTGAGGCGGCCGGCGGCCGGGGCGAGCACGCACGTGCCGTGCTGGAAGGTGACAGTCCCGCGGCCGTCGTCCGCGAGCTCCGCGGTGGCCTTGTGGCCCAGGTGGGAGATCAGCTGCTTGACGTATCGCTCGGGGCGAGGGGTGTCGACGTGCGCCGTCGAAGAGGGCATCGAGATCCTTTCGTGGATGGCACCGGCCCGCGGGCGGGCGCGGAGGCGCCGGCCGGTCGGGCGTGCTCAACCTCTACCAGTCCCGGCCCTTTGGCAAGGGGTTGTCGGGCGAGGCTCCGCGATCCGCGTCTTCCGCTCTGATCCGCCGCCGTCCGGCGGAAGCCTCCGGATTGTGCACTGCGGAAAAGAAGCGCGGAGGCCTGTCCTTCCGATCATCCAGATAGTAAAGAAGCTTTTCAATTAGGTGCCTCCACCCCCCATCGAAAGGCTCCGCCATGCGGCTCCACGCCCTGAGTTTGATCACGGCTCTGACGGCTCTGGTGGCCTCGGGTGGCCCCGCCCACGCGGACGGGCCCACCGGTGAGATCGTCCACCGCACCCAGAACGCCGGTCAGGTGGTCGCCCTGACCTTCGACGACGGGCCCTCGCCCACCTGGACCCCCGAGTTCCTGGAACTGCTCCGCCGGGAGCAGGTCCGCGCCACCTTCTGCCTGCTGGGCAGCCAGGCCCGAGCGCACCCCGAGCTGGTGCGCCGAATCGTCGCCGACGGGCACGCGGTGTGCAACCACACCTTGAAGCACGACTACATCGCCGGCTGGACGCCGCAGGAGATCCACACCGAGCTGACCGCCACCAACGAGGCGATCCGCACGGCGGCCGGCGATCCGGGCCTGCCCATCAGGTACTTCCGGGCGCCGTACGCGGGATGGGGCGCCTCCCCGCAGGTCGCCGCCTCGCTCGGCATGACGGCCCTGGCCTGGACGACGGACCCGCAGGACTGGGACGGCTCGCCGGCGGACGTGCTCGCCCAGCGCCTGGACGCGCGGCGCCGTCCCACGGCCGTGGTGCTCTCCCACGACGGCGGCGGCGACCGCTCGGCCACCCTGGCCGCCTACCGGCAGGTCCTTCCCCGGTGGCGGCAGGACGGCTGGGGCTTCGACCGGCCGGCGGTGACCGGCGGGCCGTACCCGGTGGTGTGCACGGCGCCGGCCTGGCGAGTCCACGACGTCTACGGCGGAGGCGACCGGGTCTCACGGGACGGGCGGGTGTACCAGGCCCGCTGGTGGACGAAGCTGGAGGACCCGCTCGCCGCGCCGTGGGTCTGGGCGGACCTGGGCGCCTGCTGACGCGGCGGGGCCGGCGGAACAGGACGGGCGCGCGCCGGGTTGGCACGGCCATGGAGCCGATCACACGCGGGCGCGTCCGGATCGAGCCGTCGGCCAAGAGGGTGCGGGCCTTCCTGGGCGGCAGGGTGGTGGCCGACACCGTCCGGCCGCTGCTGGTCTGGGAGATCCCCTACTACCCGGCCTACTACATCCCCCGCGAGGACCTCGCCGCCGAGCTCAGACCCAGCGGCAGGACCCAGAGGTCGCCCAGCCGCGGCGACGGGGTCCTCTACGACATCGAAGGCGTGGCCGACGCCGCGCTGGCCTACCCCGACTCCCCGATCGAGGAACTGCGCGACCACGTGCGCCTGGAGTGGGAGGCCATGGACGCCTGGTTCGAGGAGGACGAGGAGGTCTACGTCCACCCCCGCGACCCGTACAGCCGGGTGGACATCCTGCCCTCCTCCCGCCACATCAGGGTCGAGGTCGACGGGGTGACCGTCGCCGACTCGCGCGGCGCCCGGATCCTGTTCGAGACCGGCCTGCCGCCGCGCTACTACCTGCCCAAGACCGACGTCCGCCTGGACCTGCTGACCCCCACCGAAACGGTGAGCCGCTGCCCGTACAAGGGACAGGCGGAGTACTGGTCGGTCAACGGGCGCGCGGACCTGGCCTGGTCCTACCGGACGCCGCTGGAGGAGAGCCAGCGGATCGCCGGGCTGATCTCCTTCTACAACGAGAAGGTCGACATCTACGTGGACGGCGTCCTCCAGGACCGTCCGAGGACGCCGTTCTCCTGACCGGCGGGAAGGGCCGGGCGCGGGGGAGGGTCAGCCCGCCGGGGTCCGGCGGGACTCGGCCTCGATGAGGGCGGCCAGCTCGTCCGGGGACATGGACCCGGGGGAGAGGCGCTCACGGGCGAGGCGGCCGGTCTCACGGCGCAGGACCTCGTTGGCCGGGGTCGGGACGCCGAGCTCGCGGCCGAGCAGGACGATCTCGCCGTTGAGGTAGTCGGTCTCGATCGAGCCCCTGGACCTGGCCAGGCTCTGCCAGGACGAGCCGCCGCCCCGCTCGACCCCGTCGACCGGCAGGGCCTCGACCTCCTCGCCGCGCCGGGCCCGCTCCTCCTCGGGGGAGGCGTAGGCGATCCCGGCCGCGTCCAGTACGGCCCGGCCCTCGGCGCGGACCCGCTCCATGACGGGCTCGTGGCCGGGCCCCCGCCCGCAGAGCGCCTCGTAGGCGTTGCCCAGGTTGCCGAGCAGCTTGGCGTACTTCCAGCGCATCACGTCAGGCACGGCGACGCCGACGAACGAGCTCGCCGACAGGTCGCCGGCGATCCGCTCCGACAGCTCGTCGGCGCCGTGCGGGTAGCGGCCGAGCTGGAGCAGCCCCGACTTGGGGGCTCCGTAGGCCACCACGACACCGGCCTCCAGGTGCAGCGCGGGCAGCCAGACGCACATGCCGTAGACCCGCTCGAACCGCCGCAGCGCCATCCGCTCGTTGGCCACGCCGTTCTGCGCGCACACCACCGGGACGTGGCTCGGCCAGGGGTCCAGCGCGGCGACCGTGTCCTGCGACTTGACGGCCAGGACCAGCACGTCGCCGTCGCGGAGCGGCACCGGGTCGCGGGTCACGGGGATGCCGAGAGCCTGGGTGGAGTGAGGGGTGGTCAGGCGCAGGCCGTCGCGCCTGATCGCGTCGTGGTGCGGGCCGCGGGCGACGAGCAGCACGTCGTGCCCGGCCTGGAAGAGCCGTCCTCCGATGGTCCCGCCGACGGCCCCGGCCCCGACCACGATGTATCGCATGATCAGGATTCTGCCGCATCGCGCGGCCGGAGATCGTTCCGGGATCCCGCCAGGCCGTGCAGCAGGAGGTCGGTGAGGGTGTCGACGGCCTCCGCGCCGCTGACCCCCGGCCCCTTCTCCCCGGCGGTCAGCACCGCGTAGGCGAACATCGAGAGCATCGAGCCCATCGCCGCGCCGACCAGGGTGGGATCGCCGGGGAGGGGGTGGCCGCGCTCCCGCAGGTATTCGAGGTGGTCGCGCAGGACGGCCGTGTCTTCGGCGAGGCTCTCCCAGGCGCGGCCGGAGGCCGGGGGCTCGGCCATCGTCGACTGGAGGAGGGCGACCATCACCGGGAGGTGGTCGCGGAAGACGTTCCAGGCGACGGCGACGTGGTCGCGGAGCTGGGCGCGGTCGGTCAGGTCGTGGTCGCGGGGATGGGCGTGCCCCTGGCGGCGGTCGTGGTCGCCGATCTCCGCGTCGGCCTGGGCCTGCATGTCGCGCAGGAGCGTCTGGAGCAGCTCCTCCTTGCTCGCGAAGTGGTCGTAGAAGGAGCCGGTGGCCCGGCCGGCGGCGGCCGTGATGTCGGTGATCTTGGTGTTCAGATAGCCGCGCTCCGCGAAGAGGCGGCGGGCCGCCTCCTTCAGTGCGGCCTCGGTCTCCGCGGCCTTCGCCTTGCGCACGCCCATCGATCTTCCTTCCGCATCGCTTGACCCCGACGGTAGCAATCCTCAATACTGAATATCAGTTCGGTGAATCCATATTCATCAAGGGAGGCGCGATGCACGCCATGGTGGTCGGCGGAGGAGTGGCCGGAGCGGCGAGCGCGATCGCGCTGCGCAAGGCCGGGGTCGAGGTCACCGTCGTCGAGGCGTATGAGGAGCCGGGGGGAGAGGTCGGCTCGTTCCTGAGCCTGGCGGGCAACGGGCTGCGTGCGCTCGGCGCGCTGGGATGCGCGGAGGCGGTGGCCGGGCGGGGATTCGAGGTGCCGCGCCAGCGGATGTGGGGCAGCTCCGGCAAGCTGCTCGGCGACGTCCCCCGCGGGCGCCTGTCGGGCGACCCGCTGAACAGCGTGACGCTCATGCGCGGCCACCTGGTCGAGGAGCTGCGGGCCGCGGCGGTCCGCGCGGGCGCCGAGATCGTCACCGGCAGGCGCTTCGAGCCGGGGCCGGCCGGGGCGGACGTCGGCGGCGCCGACCTGGTGGTGGGGGCGGACGGGATCTGGTCGGTCACCAGGAGGACGCTGGACCGCGCGGCCCCCGAGCCGCGCTACGCCGGGATCTACACCGTCTCCGGTGTCTCGGAGCGGGTCCCCGGAGGCGTCGCGGCAGAGCCCGGCGTGTTCAACATGGTCTTCGCGCGCAACGGGGCCTTCATCTTCATCGCCGGTCCGGGCCGGGAGGTCTGGTGGTCGGCCCAGGTCTCCAGCCCGGATGAGCCCGCGGACACGAGCCTGGAGAGCCTGAAGGAGCTCTACCGTTCGGAGGGGTCGGCGTCGGCGGTCCTGGCGTCGGCGGTCCGGCTGCACCGCCCGACCCTCCACCACGTGCTGGCGGAGGTGCCGGTCTGGCAGGACGGCCGGACCGTGCTGGTCGGTGACGCCGCCCATCCGGTGGGCGCCGGTCAGGGCGCGTCCATGGCGGTCGAGGACGCCGTCGTCCTGGCGCGGGCGATACGTGAGGAGGGGGCCGTGGACGCGGCGCTGGCCCGTTACGAGCGCGAGCGCCGTGCCCGGGTGGCGCGGCTGGCCAGAGCGGCGAGCGCCAACCGCGACGCCAAGACGGCCGGTCCGGTCGGGCGCCGGATCAACGACCTGGTCATGCCGGTGTTCTTCCGGCACTTCTACGAGAAGGCCACCGGCTGGCTTTATTCTGACGATCTCTCCGGGGCGCTGGGGCCGCGGTGAGGGTCAGAAGGGGAGGATCCGGCCCGAGGGGGTCCGGAGGTCGAGCGACACCGGCTTACGTGGCGGTCGCGGACGTTGGACGATCTGGACTCTCTTCACAGTGCCGCTCCTTTCTGCTCTTGATCACCTGTGTTACCCATGCGGCGCTCAAGAAACACCTATCGACGTATCACGTGTAGGACGCTGACCACCCGCTCCGCCACCGTGGCGACGTCGTCGGCGTGCCCGAGGCGCCCGGCCCAGGAGAGCCAGAACCACCATTCACCGTTCTCCTCGTGGGCGGCGAGGACGTCCTCGGTCCTCGCCGGAGCCATGGGGTTGATCACGTGGAGGTGCGGGAACGGCTCCGCCGGCGTCTCCAGGCGCACCCGGAAGGAGTGCGCCTCGAGCTGGGCCGCGAGGCGCCGCAGATGGTCGACTGCCTCATGGCGGTCAGCGGTCATCCGGATCACTCCTGACGGGCGCCGGCGAATCTCTTCATGGAACGTGATATCCCGTGACGGGCCGGACAATCGATCTTGAATTCGCGAAGGCGCCGAAATACGCGGAACAACGAAGAAACTCACCGGTATTCCGTGCGGAAACCGCGAACAAAGGGAATGTCATGCACAGGCATGCTTACGCTGCGGTGTGTCCTGGTTAATCTTGCGTTAACACAACGGGAGGGCTCCGTGGCCCGAGGCGAGCATTCACCCGCCTGCGCCAGGCGCTGGCGGGAGCAGGCGGAGGCGCAGCGGTGGACTCTCTGGCAGACCGCGCAGGCCGTGCACGGCTGCTGCGGGGTGAGCCTGCTCAAGGCGCACCGGCTGGCCAGGGGGTGGTCGGCCCGGCAGGTGGTCCAGGAGCTGGAGGACCTCTGCGAGCGTGAGGGCCTCGGCGAGGCGCGGATCGGCATCGACCTGCTCAACGCCTGGGAGAACCACCGGGCCCGGCCCCGGCCGCAGACCATCGAGTTGCTGGCGCGGCTCTACCGGGCCAACGCCGTACGGCTCGGCCTGGCCGGCGACTACTGCGAGGACGGCGACAGGACCGAGGTCGTGGTCGTCTCCGGCGGCGAGGGCCGCGCACCGTACCGGGTGCGGGAACCGGCGCCGCAGCGGCCGGCGGACGACGTCGAGCGGCGCGCGCTCTTCCACCACGCGCTGCTCGGCTCGCGCGTCCCGATGAGCGGGCGGCTGCTGGCCGAGGTCGAGCGGACCCGCCAGGACCTGGACCGCACGCTCGCCGCCGGCGGCGTGACCGAGGAGCAGCTCGACCTCCTCGACGAGCAGGTGCTGCGCTACCGGCGCGAATACATCACCAGCGCGCCGCTGCCGATGCTCTACCGGCTGATGCTGGAGCTGTCGGAGGTGCGCACGCTGGCCGCCGCCCGGCAGCCCGCGATGGTCCAGCGCCGACTGCTCAACGCCACCGTGATGCTCGCGCTGCTCTCGGCCGACGCGCTGATGAAACTCGGCGACACCCGCCAGGCACACGCCTGGTACGGCACCGCGCGCACCGCCTCCGACGACATGGGCGACCTGCGGCTGCGCGCCCTGGTCCGGGCGCAGCAGGCCATGCTGCCCTACTACTACGGAGATCTCGCCGAGACCGTACGGCTGGCGCGCGAGGCCAGGATGCTGGCCGGCAACGCCCCCAGCTCCCCGGCGGCGCTCGGCGCGGCGGCGGAGGCGCGGGCGCTGGCCCGGATGGGCGAGCACAAGGCCGCCCGCGTCGCGCTGGCCGAGGCCGAGCAGATCTTCGCCAGGATGCCCCCGGAGGGCCGTGACCACCTGGCGTTCCGCTTCTCCGAGCGGCGGCTGCAGTTCTACCGGATCGGCACGCTGATCGAGCTGGGCGAGGAGGTCGACTGGACGCCCGCCCCCTCCGGTCCCTACACCATCGACCCGGTCCTCATCCGGCTCGACCAGGCCGTCCACCTGGTCCGCGACGGCAAGGCGGAGGAGGGCTGCCGGCTGGCGGAGAAGGCGCTGCTCCAGGCACCGCCGGAGCACCGCACCTCGATCGTGGTCGACCGGGCCCGGGCACTGCTGGCGGAGGTCCCGGAAGGGCTCCGCCAGACGCCTGCCGCGCGCCACCTGGCGAGCCTGCTGGCCGGCGCCGTCCCGGTCGGGTCATGAGCCCACTCGCCGGGCAGGCGTTCGCCGCCCTCCGGGAGGTCTGCGAAGAGCTGGGGATCGACCACCGGGACGCGGAGCTGCTACGCGTGCGGAGCAACGCGGTCTTCAAGCTGCGCAGCGAGATCGTGGTCAGGATCGCCACCGCGCCCAGCGCGCCGGCCCGGTTGCCGGCGGTGCTGGCGGTGGCCCGCTGGCTGGCCGAGCAGGGATTTCCCGCCGTGCGCCCGGCCGACGAGATCTCCGACCAGCCGGTGGTGCACGACGGGCGGGTCGTCACGTTCTGGCACTACGTCCCGGCCAGCGGCCGGCCCACCACGACCGAGCTGGGCGAGATCCTGCGCAGCCTGCACCGCCTGCCGGTACCGCCGGTCGCGCTGAAGAGGTTCGCCGACCCGCTGGCCGAGGTACGCCGGGCGGCGGACCGCTCGGCGGTGCTCACCCCCTGCCAGCGCGCCTGGCTGGGCGACCGCATCGCCGAGCTGACCGAGCGCTGGGCGGGCCTGGAGGTGGACGGCTCGGAGGTGCTGCTGCACGGCGACGCCTGGATCGACAACCTGCTGCGCCGTACCGACGGGCACGTGGTGCTCTGCGACTGGGACGGGGTGGCCGTCGGCCCCCGCGAGTGGGACCTGGTCCACACCTACCATGGGGAGCGACGCTTCGGCCTGACCCCCGCCGACGTGGACGCCTTCGCCGACGCCTACGGCAGTGACCTGCGCTCCTGGGAGGGCTACTCCACGCTGATGGAGGTGCGCGACATGTACGCCGTGGGCATCCACATCCGCAACGCCGCCGACGACCCCTTCTCCCGCCGGGAGCTGCCCCGCCGCCTCGATTCCCTCAGACGAGGTGAGGAACATGCCCGGTGGTATCTGGCGGAACCGGTTAGTGTCTCCCCATAAAGATCTTCATATGGGGGCCGAACATGCCAAAGGTTACGTTGCGACATACCTTCCACGTGCGGAACAGCCCGGCCGCGCTCCGCGCGCACCTGAGCCAGCCGCAGAGCTACGTGGGGCTCTCGCCGCTGGTCGTCGCGGTCCGCGACGTCGAGACGGGGGAGAGGGAGACCCGCTACGTCTCGGTCGAGCGGTTCAGGTTCCTGGGCGTCGTGAAGTACGACAACCTGATCAGGGTGACGCTGCGGAGCACGCCGGAGGCGGTCGAGGGTGAGGTGGCCAGCCCCGGCGGGGTGCGGCTGGACTACCGGTTCCGGCTGACGGACAAGGACGGCGGGACCGAGGTCGAGGACGTCCTCGTGGTGCGGGCCTGGGCCCGGCCGCTGCTGAACTTCGCGGCGAAAAAGGCCCGCGAGGTCCAGCTCGCCCGCGCCGAGGTGCTCACCTCCCGCCTGGGCTGATTCCCCGCGGCCGTCCGCGTCCCGCTGCTGCATTCGTGACCTTGTGCCCGGAGGGTCTTTCCGCGAGCAGGGCGCGGACAGCCGGGCCGGCACCGGCGCGGCCGGGGATCAGCCGGCGCCGGCGTGCCGTACTCCCTCCGTCAGCTCGGCGAACGGGAGCGGGCAGCACGGGCTCGCCGCGCACGCCACCAGATCGTCACATCCGGCGTCCACCGCCTGGAGCAGGGTCTGCCGGATCGCCCGGAGGTCTTCGATCTTCTGTTCCACCTCGGCCAGCTTGGCCGCGGTCCGCGCCCGCAACCCGCTGTCCGGCCTGCCGTGGCGGTGCCCGCCCGCCTCGATCAGGTCGGCCACCTCGTCCAGGGTGAATCCCAGGCGTTGCGCCGCTTTGATCACCCGGAGGGCGGTCACCGTCTCCGGCGGGTACAGCCGGTGCCCGCCGTTGCTGCGCAACGGCTCCTCCAGCAGGCCCCGCCGGTGGTAGTAGCGCAACGTCTGGGCGTTGACGCCCGCCGCCTCGGCGACCTCTCCGGTGCGCAGCCACCTCTCCGTCATGACGCCGCCTCCCGGGCCGCCTCGATCGCCCGGACCGCCGGCCCGCCCGGCAGCCGCACCCGCGCCGCAGGAACCCCGACGGCCGGGGCCGGCCCCGCGTCGTGCGGAGTGAAGGTGAACATGAACCCTCCCCGTTCCAGGACCGCCGTACCCGATGCGCGCGGCCCCTGCCCTTCGACGGTAAACCCGTACCTGGGTACAGGATGCAAGCCCACGTGTCAGCGGTGGCTGTTCACCAGGTCCCAGGCGGCCTGGCTGAAGGCGTGGACGTGGGGCGTGGCTCCGTCGGCGCGCCACATCAGGCCCCATTCCACGGGCGGTGCGTCGTCGAAGGGGACGTAGGCGACATCGGGGCGGGCGTAGTAGCGCCTGGCCTGGGCGCCTACAGGGAAGACGCCCTGCCCGGCGCCCACGAGCGTGAGCGCCTCCTGGAAGGTCGCGGCCGGAGGGCCGGGCTCGATCGGCCGTCCGGCGGGCGCGTACCGGGGCATCCTGCCCGGGCGCCGGTCTTCGGGCGGCGCGAGCGTGCCGGACGGCTGCAGCAGCGTGGTGCGGGCCAGGTCTTCGACGGAGACCGACGTCCGGCGTGCGAGGGGATGACCGGACGGCACGGCCAGCATCCGCGCCTCCCGTACCAGCACCGGCCCGGTGACGATGCCGGGATCGTCCACGGGGAAGTCGGCCAGGACCAGGTCCACCTCGCCGTCGTTCAGCCACGGCAGAATCTGCCCGATCTGCGCCTCCCGGATCCGGACGTCGCAGTCGGGCCGGCGTGCCCGGAAGATCTCCGTGACGCCGACCAGCAGCTGGCCCGCCGCCGCACCGACGAAGGCGACCCGCAGCGTGCCGGTGACGCCCCGGGCGGCGTCGATCGCCTGCTCCAGCGCGGCGCCGATCCGGGCCCATGCGGGCTGGATCTGCTCATATAGCTGCCGCCCCACCGCGGTCAGCTCCACCCGGCGGCTGGTCCGGTCGAACAGGGGTGTGCCGACGCGCCGTTCCAGTCTCTTGATCGTCTGACTGATCCGGGCCGTGGACACGTGCAGGCGTTCGGCGGTGCGGCCGAAGTGCAGTTCCTCGGCGAGGGTCAGGAACGCCTCCAGCTCATACCGTTCCAGCACGCCCGTCCTCCATCGTTAAGCGAGGCTTCACGATCCTTGCACAGGTCCTCATTGATCGCAGACCCGGGCTCGGGCGAAGGTCGGAGAGCCTGAGAACGCACCTCGACCTCCATAGGAGCGAGTCATGTACATCACCCGCCAGTACGCCGTGTCCGCGCCGGCCGCCGACGCCGCAGCGCTCGCCGGAGAGCTGCGGGACCGCGCGGAGATCGCCGACGCGCTGTACCGCTTCGGCCTCGGCCAGGATCTGAAGGACGGGGACCTGCTCGCCTCGTCCTTCGCCGTGGACGCCGAGCTGGACTTCCGCCCGGCGGCCGCGAGATGGGGTGCCGAGCCTCCGCTGATGTCCGGCCGGGACACGATCGTCACCACCATCCTGGGCATGTTCGCCGGCCGGGTGGACACCACCCACCAGGTCACCAACCTCCGCATCGCCGTCGACGGCGACACCGCCCGCCTCACCGCGCTGGTGGAGGCCCAGCACCTGCTCACCTCCGACCACGGCACCCACGCCCTGCTGAAGAACCCCTACGACGTCGACCTGGTCCGCGACGGTGACCGCTGGGTCATGCGCGGCATCCGCATCGACAACGCCTGGTACACCGGCGATCCCGTCGCGATCTTCGGATGATCCGGGGAGGTCGCGGCCCGCACCGCTCACGCGCGCCGACCGTCGCGTGGGGCGCAGACGATCGGAGTTCCTCGACGGAACCAGGACATCGGGCAGATCCCGGACGTCGCCGTTCAGGCCCGGAAGGCTTGCTGTACGGGGTGCGGCCCTCTTTCCTCACCCGTCAAGCGGATGGGGCGACCGGTTTTCCGGTCGCCCCATCCGCTTTCAGGGGACGTGCCTGTTCCTGACCTCCGGGGGAGAGCCGTCTCTCGGCGTCAGGGGAACGACGCGCCCGTCAGAAGACGGGGACGCCGTCGCGAGTGAGCTTCCAGTCGGCCTCGGCGAAGGTGGCCGGGTCGATGGTGCCGGTCGCGGTGGCGTAGTCGATCAGCGCCTGGCGGATCTCCACCTGGGCGTTGTAGAGGACCGGGGCGGTGGTGACGTGCGGGAAGCCACCGCCGCCGGACTGGCGGTAGTTGTTGATGGCGACCGCGAACTGCTGGTCGGCGGCGACCGGCTGTCCCCGGTAGGACAGGCCTGTGATGCGCTGGCCGACCGGCTTGGCGACGTCGATGTCGTAGGTGACGCCGGCGAGCTGGTCGTAGTTGTAGTCGGGGGTGCCGCCGGCGTTGGTCAGGGTGGCGATGTCGACCGGGGCGCCGGGGGCGAGCTGGTTGAAGTACTTGGCGGAGTACTCCAGGTACTCCTTGAGCTGGGCGCCGGTGAGCTTGACGGCCATCAGGGTGTTGTCGTAGATGTACAGGCCCGCCATGTCGCGCACGCTGACCGGTCCGGCCGGGAAGGTCGCGGTCCGGCTGAAGGGCGCGGAGACCGACAGCACCGGCAGGGCGGCGTCGGCTGTGCCTCCCAGGGCCTTCTTCACCGTCTCGGTCTGCACCTTCTGGATCTAGAACATTCGATCAGGCAAGGTTCCTGACGGACCTGCTTCCTGATAGCTCCGACGCACCCCGATGCTCAACAGTCGAGCAGAGGGGTTTTTACATGCCCAAACACGGCTCAACGCTTCAGCCTCCCCAGCTACAAGTAGGGAACGCCAAGACATGATCGGCGACAAGTATCACTACAGGGTTAAAGGCGGTCCGCTCCGCGGCCCGCCGCGCGTTGGGCGGTCGCCGGCCGCGCTGCGGCTCTTCGGCCGGTCGCGGCCACGCCACCCACGCGCCAGGTCCATCGAGCGAACGTCTTGAGCCGGAGAAGTCTTCCGGTAGTTACAGCGATCCATCCGTAAGGCTGCCGCACCGATTCCGTTCCTCGGGCCTGGCGGCCCTGCGGTACGGATCGGCTTGCCACCGGATAACAGGACTCCCTCTGCACAGGGCTGGACGGTGGACTCGGTCCAGCCATCCCCACAGCGACGAGCCCACCCTTCATGTCTCCTACATTGCCATTGTACCTACGTCATGCAAAGATCCGCGATGCGGGTGATTTGATCCCTACAGCAAGAGCATGCGGCTAATTTCTTACTCGACCACTTCCGCACCTATTCATCCAAGTTGAAGTTTTCCAGAAGCCGCTCTAATGTAAATTTGTTGCGTAGTTTGCAGGCGCTATTCTGGTTGGCAAACATCCCGCGTGCCCAGATGGCCTGCTCACGCGGAACACTCTGAATCCATGTAACGGGCACAATGTACTCCAGCAGGGCTTCGTCCTGATCGTCGCCCTCGTGCCGATAGCTCGCTTTCAGATCAAGTTCTGTGAACCGCCGAGTTTCCCCGTTGATCTCCAGCATCGCTTCCTTTGCAGAGCGTGCCTCGCCAATCACTGTGCCAACGCCGACGTAGCCGGTCTTGGGGATGCAAGCGAAGATGCGCGCCCCGATGGGCAGATTGACGAGCGTCCGGGAGAACCAGGAACCGCCTCCAGCGGATACGAACCCGTATCTGCGAGCGTCGTCCCAGCTGCGAGCCCCACCCTCCTCGCCCAGGGCTACGTACCAGTCCTGACCATTCCATGTCTCCTTGGTGCTGCTCCGCTGCTTGACGGAGATCGCGCGCGACGGCTTGCTCTCATCGATCAGCCAGGTGCGAGCTAGATATCGACGACCATCATCTTCAAAGTATCGAAAAAACACGACATTGACTGGAACTGCGAACGAGCTGAGATAACTTACGATTCGCTCCGTAGCAGGATCGACGTCATAAGCCACGATCGTTAACCGGTGATCGGCGTTAAGTTCGTCTGGCGGGTTGATTCCAAACACATTGAAGAACGTCGTCTCGAAGGGGAGCTCTTGACGCGATGCAGCATAGATGGTCAGGACGTCGTCGTGGCTCAGGTTCTTGACCCATGAGGCGTAGTCAAGGATCTGAGCCACGACTTCCCGCGGGGTACGGCCACGCTTCAGCTCTAGGACGTGAAGCGTGCCCTCGGCATCGATCCCGAGCAGGTCGATGAGTCCGCCGAAGTCCGTGGGCACCTGCCGACCGATGATCATCACCGGCTCGCCGAGGATCGTGGGGTCCTGGGCGATCAGCATTTCCAGCTGTGATTCCAATGGAATCGCACCGGAGGTGACACGAACGGGTTCGCCGCTCTCACCTATCCGCCAGAGTCCCACTTCGTACGCCATGCGAATCCCTTCGTCCGGGAGACTTACGAACCGGCAGACCTTGCTCGCGCCTGCTGCAGGGCCTCGGCGATCGCGGCGAACTCGCTGAGCGCGGCCTCCAGATCCTCCACGATCTCCTGCGCGATCACCTCAGGAGGCAGCAGTGAGTCGGCGTCCTCCAGTGCGGGGTCCTTCAGCCAGGTGATGTCGAGGTTGACCTTGTCCCGGGCCATCAGCTCGTCGTAGCCGAACGGCCGGAACCGCTCTGTCTCGATCCGGTTCGCACGCGGCTCCCCCGGCCGGTAGCACTTGACGAAGTCGTCCAGGTGCTCGCGGCGGAGCGGGTTCTGCTTGAGCGTGAAGTGCTGGCCGACGCGGAAGTCATAGACCCACAGTGTCTCCGTCCACGCCTGGCCGGGCCGGGCCTCCTTCTTATCGAAGAACAGCACGTTGGCTTTGACCCCGCCGGCGTAGAAGATGCCGGTCGGCAGCCGCAGCAGCGTGTGCACGTCGAACTGCTTGAGTAGGCGCTTGCGTACGGTCTCGCCCGCCCCGCCCTCGAACAGGACATTGTCGGGGACGACCACTGCGGCCCGGCCGGGAATCGCGAGCATCGAGGCGATGTGCTGGACAAAGTTGAGCTGCTTGTTGGTGGTGGTGGTCCAAAAGTCCTGCCGGTTGTAGGAGATCGCCTCCCTGTCCGCCCTACCGTCCTCGCCGATGACGGTGATCGAGGACTTCTTGCCGAACGGCGGATTGGCCAGCACCACGCTCGGATGCCGGGCGGGCGGCTCGGCCAGGGCGTCGCGGACCTCGATCAGGGAGGCGCCGTTCGGCCTGCCGATCCCGTGCACGATCATGTTCATCGCCGCGAGCCTGGCTGTGCCGTCCACCAGTTCGGTCCCGCTGATCGCACCGGAGGCGAGCCGGTCGCGCTGCTCGGGCGTGAGCGAGGAGCCGTGGTGCCCGACGATGTAGTCGTGTGCGGCCAGCAGGAAGCCGCCGGTGCCGCAGGCCGGGTCGGCAACCGTGTCGTCCGGCCCCGGCTGGACACAGTCGACCATCGCCGCGATCAGCGCACGCGGCGTGAAGTACTGGCCCGCACCGGTCTTGACGTCCTCGGCGCCCTTGGCGAGCAGCTCCTCGTAAGCGTCGCCCTTGACGTCGGCCCCCTGGCTTGACCAGTTCTCCTTACCGATCAGGTCGACGATGAGCCGCTTCAGCTTCGCCGGATCCTGGATTCGGTTCTGTGCCTTACGGAAGATCGTCCCAAGCGTGCCCGGCTGCTTGGCGAGGTGTTCCAGCGTCTTGCGGTAGTCCTTCTCCAGGTCCTGGGCCTCGGCGTCGAGCAACGCCTGCCACCTGGCCGCCACCCCGGCGAGCGCGGTGTCCGGGTTGAGCTTCCGGTTGGCCCGCTCGTGCGCCATCTTCAGGAAGAGCAGATAGGTGAGCTGCTCGATGTAGTCGATCGTGGAGACACCGTCGTCACGGAGGACGTCGCAGTAGTTCCACAGCTTCGCGACCAGCCGTCGCGTGTCCACCGCGCTCACAGCAGCGTCTCCTGTACGGGGGTGCCCTTCAGGGGTGAAGGGGCAGGGATATTGACGATCGGACTCGTGCCGTCTTCCGGTCGCGTATGGCCCTCGCTTATGGGCTCGGCCGCCTTCAGCCCGGTACGGCGGGTGCGACGTTTGGGAGCCGGTACGGCCGCATGCTCCGACTTGATCTTCTCCAGCAAAACTGATGCGGGCTCATCCATCGGATCCTGCGGAACTAACCGCCCAGAAAATGCCTCACGGAAGATGGATTGACGCATATGTCTTCCCCGGCTAACAGCACTAATAATTGCGGCGTCTACGCGATCAGCTTGATCCATGTGTACATTCGCCCACTCGACCAATTCGTCCTGGATTTCAGGCGGAGGAATAGGAACATCAAGTTGGCGGATTTCAGCCAGCCCCAGCCGAGGACGACCGACGCCATGAATGCGATCAGCCGTACGCCGCCTGGAAGTCGGGGAGCGAAGTACGAGGTTTAAATAATCCGCGCGCACTTCGGGATGAAGCCTTACACGAATGCAGTCAGCCTTCACGATGGCTAATTCTTTAAGCTCTGGCATCACACAACAGCGCGGGAGCTCGGCACCCAGCGAAGCGACCAGAAGATCCCCCGAAATCACTTCGTGTTTACGAAGATCCGCGAAGTGCTCGGGAGAGATGTGAGCCCGCTCGTCAATGAATTCGCCATCTCCGATGTTTTGCAGGCGGACCACCCTAGGCCCCTCGCCAGTGTAATGGCTCGACTTAAGATTAGATCCGAATGGACCATCCGTGATAGCGCCAGCTTCAGGAGCCTGGAGATCATTAAGCTTTCCCCAGATCCACCCATCAGGAAGCGCAGGCAATTCCGAGGAATTTTCCCTGTTCCCCTCTGAGGACCTAGACCTCACTCTAACTGCCCGATCGAGTCCGACGCGCAAGCGAGACAAGAAGGCTTCCCCGCTCTCAGACCACGCTGAAGAAGTCGAAACTTGTCCGCTAGACAACCGCTCCCGAATCATTGAACGGAATAATTCAACTTTTTCCCTTCCCTTCTGAAGTGAGATTATGGCCACATCAAGACGGGAGAGATGGTCTTCGAGAGCAGCAACGATGCGTCGCTGTTCCGCCAATGGCGGCAGTGGAACTGGAACCCTGCGGAGTTGCTCCTGCGGAAGGTGCTTGATCGTGCTCCCGGTAGCGAACGTCAGCAACCTGCCTTCTCGGCTCAGGTGCTCGAACAAGTAGCGGATGTACCGCGAGTCGATCCCGCCATATGGGCGCACCCGGTGGAGGGCCTTCTGGAATGCCATATATCTGCCTTCGTGGTTCCAGATGGCGCATCGGCCGATCTCTCCGCCCTCACACATCAGCAGATCGCCGACCTCAAGCTTGAAAACGTCCTCCTGACCAGGAGGAATGTCCATGGTGAGGACGTCGTCCAAGTCGATACGGCCCCACTGCACGTTGACGTTCCGGAGGTACGGCCTGGGGTGCTCCCCGGTATCCTTTCTCCGGTCGAGCATCTTTCCCAACATGGTCTCAGCAATTTCACCGAGAGTGGTGCTTACCCAGCCGGAGGGCAGGTCGGTCATGCGGTGAGGTCTCGATTCAGATCATTGAGGATGGTCTCGGCAAGGTCGTCGCCGAAGGCGTGGAGGAAGCCGTCGGTGCCGCCGCGTTCGGTGAACGGTACTTGCTCCAGGTCATTGTGGTCGAACGCCGCACTGGTCGCGACCACATCGCGGATTCGCTCCAGCCACCAGATCTGGTCACCGGTGAAGCGGACCCCCGACTGCTCCTGACGGGCGAGCCAGTTGGTGAAGCGCTCCTCGATGACGCTCTGGTGCGGCCGGGGCTGCCCGTCGATCAGGCCGAGCTCGAAGCGGATGAGCTGGATCAGGTCAGCCACGCCGTGCCGTACTCCCTGACCGGCGGCGGCCTTGCCGACCTGCTCGTACGCCTCCCAGAGCCGGTCGGGGGTCCACTGGTACGGCGGGCGGGCCAGCTGCGAGGAGAGCTCCTTGAGCTGACGGTAGACCTCGCGCCCATCGGCCCCGTTCCGGTAGGCGATCTCAAGGGCGGTCAGCTCGTCGCGGTGCTCCCGTACATAGTCGGCCCAGGAGGTGACGATGCGCTCGGCGGTATCGCCCCGGTCCACGCCCCGCGCTTCGATCAGGTTGTCCTGGTTGACCTCGTCGTACACGATGTCGTGGGCGCGGCGGATGTCGAGCAGCCGCTGCCGGAACTCCGGGTCGGCCAGCGGCTCTACGGCCTGCTCGACCAGACGGCGTTCCCAGCCTCTGCCAGTCTGCCGGGCCGCCTCCAGTACGTCGGGATCATTGCACCGGGACAGGCTCCGCACCACATCGGTCAGCGGCCGCCCGGCGAGGCGTTCCAGCTCGGCTCGCTCCTCGGAAGTGATCTGCTTGTTGAGGCGGGCGAGGCGTGAGGCGAGTGTGGAGGTCTCCTCCAGTGACAGGCTGAGCGTGCCGGCCTTCTTCAGCAACCGATCCAGGCTGATCTGCTTCTCGGTGTGCTTCTCCAGCGGAGAGGCGTCCACGCGCTCGGAGTCGGTGACGCCGGCCGCATCGACCAGCACGAAACGGTCCTTTGCTGCGACGTCGGGGGTGACGGCGTGCAGTTCGTTCGGGTCGATGCTGCGGGCGCCACGTCCCTTCATCTGCTCGAACATCGCCCAGCTCTTCACCTCGTTGAGGAAGAAGACACACTCCAGGGGCTTGATGTCGGTCCCCGTGGCGATCATGTTGACGGTGACGGCGATCCGCAGCTCCGGGCTATTGCGGAAGGCCGCGATGAGCTTGTCCGGGTTCTTCGCCGTGTATGTGATCTTCTGGCAGAACTCGTTGCCCTGGTTGAAGATCTGACGGACCATGCCAACGATCTCCTCGGCGTGGTTCTCGTCCACAGCGAAGACAAGCGTCTTGGGCACGTACGTCCGCTCGGGCTGACCAGGCTGGCGCGGGAAGATCTCGGTGAACAGACGGTCGCGGAAAGTCTCCAGGACAAGCTTGAGCTGGCCCTTGCTCACGACCTTCCGGCCCAGCTGGCGTCCGGTGTAGGCGTAGTCGTCGTCCAGTTCCTCATACCGCTGTGCCCGGGTCTTGCGGTCGAGCTTGGGCACCACGATCCCCTCGGGGATGACCGCGCCGTTCTCCCCGATCTCGGTGCGGATCCGGTAGACGTTGAAGTCGACGTTGACGCCATCGGCCACCGCCTCGGTGTAGGTGTACTCGCTGACCAGGTTCTGGTGGAAGAACCCGAAGGTCTGCGCGACCGGGGTCGCGGTCAGGCCGACAAGGTAGGCGTCGAAGTACTCCAGGACCGCACGCCACTGGCCGTAGATGGAGCGGTGACACTCGTCCACGATGATGAGATCGAAGGTCTCCGGCGGGATCCTCGGGTTGTACTCGACCCCCACCACTTCGTCGATGTCGTAGGAGTCGAGCGACTCGTCCTCGGTGTCCGCGGACGGAACCTCCTTGCCCTTGAGCATGGCGTAGAGCCGCTGGACCGTGGAGATCACGACCTTGGACGAGTCGAGCATGTCGGCGCCGGCCAGCCGCTGCACATTGAACAGGTCGCTGAACTTGCGGCCGTCGTCGGGTGTGACGTAGTTGGTGAACTCGGTGAGCGCCTGCTTGCCCAGGTTGTTCCGGTCCACAAGGAACAGCACCCGGAACGCTCCAGCATGCTGGAGCAGCCGGTAGGAGGAGGTGACCGCGGTGTAGGTCTTGCCCGCCCCTGTCGCCATCTGAATGAGAGAGCGCGGCTCGTTCCGCTGCAGCGCTGCCTCCAGCCCCTTTACGGCGCGCACCTGTGCCGGACGCAATCCCTTCTCGGCCAGCTCCGGCAGGCCACAATGGAGCTTGGCACGGAGAGTCGGCGCCGCCTCGTCATCTTCTGCCGCACGCATCCACCGGGCCAGCGTCTCGGGCCGGTGGAAGGAGAAGACCTCGCGGGAACGGGGGTTGGGGTCGAGCGTGTTGGTGAAGTGGGTCTCGGTCGCGGTCGTCTCGTATCGGAACGGCAGCGGCATCCGCCAAGCCTGCATCTGCTGGGACGCAGTCAGCCTCTCGGCGTAGCGGGCCGACTGCTTCTCGACCGCGCGCAGCGCCGTACCCTCCCGCTTGGCCTCCACCACACCGACCAGCTTGCGATCGACATAGAGCAGGTAGTCCGCCGGGCCGCTGGCGGTATACGCCTCCCGGATTGCCACACCCTGGCCCGCGTATAGGTTCACCTTGTCGGCGTCCTGAACCAGCCAGCCGGACGCGACGAACATCCGGTCGACCTCCTCGCGGACCTCCTTCTCGGTGCGAGGCTGCCTGGCGACATGGACGGCCCGCGCGATGAGGTTGTCCCGCTCGACCGCGGACGGCTTCTTGATCTGCTGGAGGCTTCGGGCGAAGGCAGCCTCCATCTCGGCCAGGCGCGCGTCCATCTGCTCGACCAGGGTCTGCAGCCGGTCCCGATCTGCGGTCGCCTGCTCCAGAGCGCGCTGAGCCTCGGCACGCGCCCGTGCTTCAGCCTCCAGCAGAGTGGCCTTCTCGTCCCGTGTGACCAGTGCCTCCGCCAGCCGCTCACGATGCGCGGCCAGTTCGGCGCGGAGCTGGTCGAGCTGAGCCTGTTCAGCCGCGTTCGCCGCCTGAACCGTCTCCGGATCGGCCGGAGGGACGAATGCGAACGTGCGCCCGTCATCGGGGCGCAACGCCCGGTGGAACCAGACTCCCAGCTCAAAGCAGAGCTTGACACAGTTGAGTGCGGCGCGGACATCCCCGTAGTGGGTGTGGACGGCCCGGTTTCCAGAGCTCCGCACCTGGTCAAAGGCCTGACGGATTTGCGGGACCAGCACCCCGGCCCTATTCAGAGCATGGATGCGCCCGTTCTGGTCGTCCTGCTGAACCGTGGTGTTGGTGAGCCGGACCAGCAGCTTGGCGAGGATCTCCGTGAAACGCCGGGCCTTGTACATCGCGGCGTCAGGATCGGTATGGACGTGCGACTCGGCGGACACGCCGTCCAGAACGAGCATCGGTTCGTGAATCAGCAGAAATCCGAAGTTCGGCGATCGCTGCGCCAACTCTTCGATGTGGCTGCTCATCCCTGCCCTCACCTGTCCATCGTCATCTGCGATCAACAAAGCCTTGCAGGATATCCCATAATTTCCAAGATTTCGTAGTGAAATTTTAATTTCTTAACGTGTTGATGTGATCACTATCCGCTGAGATCGCATCGTCGGAGCGAGCGCCAGCCTGCCGCGAGGCTTCAGCTCCTCGGGCCTGGCGGCCCTGCGGTGCGGGTCCTCTTGCAATCGAGCATCTTGGCGACAAGTCCGAGCAAATGCGGGACATGCGCGGGATGATCTTACGAAGGGCGCGGGCCATGCCGGGCATTCGCACAGCTCACACCACTTGAGCCAGCCGTACAACCCCCACTCTCCTAATGCGGGTGCCTTCGATTTGCTTGCCGGAGCCCGCCCGGCCGCTTGGCGGCCCGGCGGGCTGCGCTGCGGCCTGGGGGCCGTTCTCGCCCACCAGCCGCCCGCGTCCAGCGGGCTCCGGCAAGCAGTCGCCCACCGCTTCGCCACCGGCCCCAACCGCTACGCGGCCCCTATGGGGTGCTTCGCATTGGCGCCGGCCGCTCCGCTCCCATGAGCGATTCCCGCGTTGCCGAGACAAGGCGTGGTGACGCCGTCCCTCCAGATCTCACGTCACCACGCCCGTCCTACCGGGCTCTTCCGGACAGCAGTGCCGCCCAGACTGCCCGAGCCTCATTGACCGGCCAGCGCGGAGTCTCGCGCACCTCAGGCATGTCATCGAGTTGGACAGTGCGCCGGATGAACGCCTGCCCGCCGCCCTGACACAGTTCGTAGACCGTGGCACGGCATATGCACGTCCACGCCATCGGTCGCACCCGTTCCAGGGTCCGGTACGGCATCCGCCAGGCCAAGCGGATGTGATCACGCTGGACCATCGCAACGTGCGGGCTCACACACTCCTCCAGCACGATCATGACGTCCTGTCCGACGACTCCGGCAAGGGATGCGCGACCCGCAGAGCCTCATAGCGCCGAGCCACACGGCGAGCGGCCCGCGCCGGGTCAGTGGCCGGATGCCAGGCGTAGGTGAAGCGCTGACGCTGGGCGTCCCAGCCGGTCCTCCACCAGTAGCGATCTTCCTTGCACCACACGACCAGGCCCGTCCAGACCGACACCAGCGCCAGCCCGTAGCCGTCGTGAACGTCGGCGGCGATGCCCTGCTGTTCCAGTTCGGTTCGGAGTTCTTCGGCGGCGATCACCGAAGGTTCCGCGAGATGTCCGCGCGCTACCGGCATGGCGTGGCCTTCCTCCTGACATCGAGAAATGGCTGATGTCTCAGCAGGTCAGGAGAGACCGTAGGCGCGATATCGCAGGGGAAGCCGTACCGCTGTGAAGCCAAAGAACCCGCACAAAAGTGTGGATCAGGCGATTCCGGCCCGGGTGGCGAGCCCGCGGAGCTGTGGAGTGCTCGCCCGGTGTTCTCGCTTGAGGAGTTGGGTCAGCAGGTCACGGGGGCGGCTGCCGTAGCGCACGAGTTCGGGTGAGAGCCGTTCGGCCTCAAGGAGCATGTTCACCGCAGCGGCGTCCTTACGCTGGACCGCGTAGGCCCGCGCCAGGTCGAGATGTACCTGAGCGCGCCGCCCGACGAGCCCGGCCGCCAGGTCATCCGGGTTCAGTGCTTCGCTTTTGCGGATGGCCTGGCGTGCGTCTCCGGCCTCCACCGCTGCGGAGATCTCGTGAATGGTGACGTTGGCCGGTCCGAAGGCGGTCCAGAAGTCGTTGCGCTCCTCCCCTATGAGTTCGGCGGTCTGCCGTGCCTGTTCGAGGAAGGTTCTCACCGCCGCCTGGTCGTATCGAGCGGCAGCGGTGACCGCGACGAGGTGGAGCGCACCGAGCAGGGACAGCGGCCGGGGGTCTGCACGTCGGGAGGAGCGGTTCAGTGCTTCGGCGGCCCGGAGCACGACCTGAAGCGCCCTGTCCGGTTCGCGGAGCCGTACGAAGACGTAGCCGAGCCGGTAGGCGCTGACCGCGACGAGCAGGGGCCGTTCGGCTTCCTCTGCTGCAGCCAATGAGCGATCAGCCGCCATCCAGGCGAGTTCGGCCTCTCCCACGCGCCGCAGTGTGGTCGTGGTGCAGTGGTACGTCAGCGAGCGGAGCGTCTGATAGGCCCGCCGGTACTTGGTCGGCGCGTGACGACTGCCGAGTTCGGTTGCCACGATCAATCCCGGGAGCCGCCTGCCGACGTCGTCGTAGTGCGTCGCCTGATAGAGCCGGTTCACTCGCCGGACCTCGTGGCGGAGCCAGGTGAGGCTTTCCAGCGACCCTTCGACGTGACGGGGGTCGATCAGGGACGCCAAGCCGTCGTAGCTCATCATGGCCTGGCGGATGGCGGACGCCGCTCGATACTGCGTCATCGTGTCTGTTTTCGTCGCGGTGAGTTCATCGACGGGCAAGCCCAGGATCTCAGCAAGGGCGCTGATCACTGTGTGGCTGTCCATGGGGCGCTGGCCCCGTTCGACTTGGCTGAGCCAGCTCTCGGAACGGCCGATCAGTCCGGCGAGGACGACCTGTGACAGGCCACGGCGACGGCGTGCCCGGGCGATTCGCTGTCCGATCTCCTTGCGGGCATCCACGCCATCACCTCTGTGAGTGTCGCTCCCCGACAGCGCTGTGCAGTTCTTGCATGATGCGTTCCCAGGATGGCATGCGGGCATGCGGCGGCGCATCGGGATCGAACAGCACCCGCACCCCCATTTCCCGCAGTGCGTCGAGGCTGCGGCCGAAGGCCAGATGCCGGGCGAGTGCGTCTTTCAGCAGCGGAACGGCCACGATGGGAGTGCCGAAGCCCATCACCTCGCACAGCAGACCCACCGCGAACGTGTCAGCGATGCCGTTCGCCCACTTGTTGATCGTGTTGAACGTCGCCGGAGCCACGATCACCGCATCGGCCGGAGGCAGGCCCTTCGGCTCGTCCGGCATGCGGTAGGTGCTGCGGACCCGATCCCCGGTCAGTTGTTCCAGCGCGGGAGCATCGACGAAGCGTTCCCCCATCGGCGTGGTGACCACGTGTACCCGCCACCCGGCTTCCTGCGCGAGCACCACCAGGCGTCGGACATCGGCAGCCGCAGGCGCGGCACAGGTGATCACGTACAGGACACCGCGTGTCCTCTCTGGAGGCTCCACGGCATGATCCTAATCAGCGAGGACATCTCGACACTGTTCGTCAGTAGATCTTGACGCGCCGTCGGCCGGGACCTGTTCGGCCCGTTCCTTGGTGATCTTCCGGGCGGTGGCGATACGTTGTCGGGCGAGTTCGGCCCAGAACGCTTCGCCGTGGCGGTGCCCGCTCCCGGCGTAGCGCCAGTCTTGCACGGTGATCGTGTCTCTCTCCGCTGGGTCAGGCAGGCCGAGGATCGCCCGTGCTTGCGCGGCTCGGTGATCGGCGCGTGCTTGGCGCAGGTCTCCCAGAGTGACGGAGTAGTGGCGGCTCTTGGTCGAGAAGTGCCCGCCGTAGCCGAGCATGTGAGCCCACTGCCGGAGCGGCACATCCCGGTACTGTGGAAGATCACCGAGGATGAAACACGTCAAAATCATGCGTCGGGCGTGCTCGGTCACGTCCAAGCTGGTCACATCCCAGACGTTCCGGATCGGACGATCCACGGTTCCGGCGGATTCGGCCCCTTTGGTGGCATACTTGGCCACGTAGGAGGCCACCCGCTGATCGCTGACGCCGTCCAACTCGGTGGAGACGTAGACCGGCCGGACGTCGAGCTGATCACCCCATCCCAGAGCCAGCGACGAACGATGGCCGTCCGGAACGGAAACCGTGACCTGTTGGGCAGCCTGCCGGATCACCTGATCCAGCAGGGGAATGGTGGCCCAGGCCGGCGGCCGGTCGGTTGGTCCCTCGGGGCCGTCGAGCCGGATGACGGCATGGAAGTGGACCAGGCCGCGCGCCTGATACTCGGCGACCTTGGCATACGACAGGCGCAGCATCCGGCGCAGTTCGGTACGGCTGACGCCGAGCAGCCGGGCGAAGACGGACGGCACGGTCTTGGTGAACTCCCGCCAGAGCCGTCCCGCATGGGCGTTCCACAACACCGCGTTCCGGTAGTCGTAGCAGTCCATGCAGAGGGGTTGCCCAAGCTGGGGGTCGTCGCGGTCATGGTGGGTGCCGCAGCTTTCGGGCCGCCCATGCTCGCATACCGGGAAGTCACGTCGGGGGCGGCACGGCAGGACCTTGCCGTTCTTCTCTCTACGAGCATGGACCGCACCGAAGGAGGGAGCGGTGAACGTGGCGAACACGCGTGGATGTTCACTCACGTCCTCCGGAACGCCCTTACCGCCACGGAGGCCGGAGATGATCAGGTGATAGGTGTCGTCTCGATAGGTGGCCGAGCAGGACGGGCAACGGGACGCGCGCCGGTTGCCGCATGCGGTCAGCAGAAACCCGGTGGGTTCGTCGGCGGTCCGGTAGACGTCCAGGACCTCACCCGTTCCGGCGTCCACGGTCAGGCGTTCCCCGTGGAGCCGGACGGGCTGAGCGCAGCCGCCAGTTGCGTACACCATGCGTTGCCACCGGGCGAAGTCCGGCATGGCTGCACGTTGTACGGCGGCCAGGATGTCAGGCGAGAAGGGTGGGACATCGCTCACGCGGCATCCCTCCCGCTCTCGGCGGGGACGGAGGGAGCGGCATCGGCCCGCTGGTGAGAGAACTCGATGCCGTAGATGGCAGCGATACGCCGCCACTTCTCGGGCGAACGCTCAGGAGCCTGAGCGATCATGCGCTTAGTCCACTCCTCGATAAGCGCGGCTTGTGGTACCGGTCCTTTGGGTACCAATTCACTCCTTTCCTCGCAGGGAAAGCCGCCGTCTGTATCGGGAAAAGGGCGAGCGCCATCGCCGGATATGCCGGAACGGCATACCCGCTCTTGCGGTGGTGTCTCTTTCAGCGAGAGCGTGGAGTGTTAGGTTTTGCGCGACGGTTTAGCCAGGTGAGCACTGCCGTGGTGTGGGCCTACCGCTGGCCGGGTCCCCCCAGCGGAACGGCTTGTCATCGTTTTATTGCCCGGTGGCGTTCTGTGCTCGGTCTGTCGCGGCTGGTGTCTCGCTGCTTCCCGAACTACGGGGCTCTTTTCGTACTCACATTTGTACCACTCGAAAGGCGAATGCATGCAGGCCAAGGTTCCGCGCAGTCCATTAACTGTGAGTCCCCGTGAGAGTCCCTAGACGTCCAGTGGCGTCCGGTTGCGTCCCATGGCGTCCGACTGCATACGGCTGCACCTGATCGTTTGAGGGCATAAGTAAGGGGGCTGTCACCTTCCGGTAAGGCAGTCAGCCCCCTTGATCGATGAGGACGTCTCAGGACGTCCGGTCAGTCTTCCCGCCAGACCGGCTCCAGCAGATCGGGATTGAAGGGCTTGTAGCCCCCGCCCGCCGGATGGACGATCACGGCGAGCAGCTCTTCCCGGATGTGTGCTCGCTTCTGCGACAGAGCCAGACCGCCTTCTTCTTCGGGCAGGTCCCAACGACGGCGGAGTTCGGTGATGTCGATCGCCGAGCTTGCGCGCTGACGCTCGACCGAGGCGGCATGCCTGTGCTTCTCCGCACGGAGCCGACTGATCGTCTTCTCAAGCCGGGGAAGAGCGCTGAAGAAGAACTCGTTGCTGATTTCCTCACTCTCCCACTTCGCCGTCAGAGCATCGCGACGCTGTATGGCGGCGGACAACTCGTCTTCTTTGCCCCAGGAGGGATCTTGCTCAGGGGCGTTGAAGACCGCTCTCGCTTCCATGAAGTTCAGGACGAGTTGAGAGATCGCGAAGTCCACCAGGTCGCCGCGCCGGCTGACACCACCGCACCCGCCCGCGCCTTTCGACTGGCACTGATAGAGGTGGTAACCCTTGCCTTTCGGCTTTGACGCCCGCAGTCGCTTGTTGCAGATCTTGCCGTTAGGCATGAGCCGTCCACACCGGAGGAACCCGGTAAGGAGATAGGTGTGCTCCCGCCAATCCTGCGTGAGAGGGCCGGAGACAGCACCGTCGCTGCCCACTTGGTTGCCTTTCCTGCTATCGATGATCGCTTGCACGGCGAGCCACTCTTCCGGGGTGAGAATCGGAGTCCACTGGCCGACGACGGGGTTGCCCTCCGCGTCCCGTACGAAGTCCCCGTTGAGCCGACGCCAGCCGCACAATCGGGGAGCGGCCAGCATGGTCCCCAAGGTCTGCACTCGCCAGGGGTTGCCCCGGGGGGTCAGCACACCCGCCTTCTGCCACTCCGTCACGATCGAGTTCAGGGAACGACCAGCGATGAAGTCGCGCGCGGCCTTCTGGATGAGCGGAGCTTCGGCAGGGTCGAGGGTCAGGCGATCGACCTTCCAGCCGAACGGACGCACCCCGCCCACCGGCTTGCCCTGCATGGCCCGCGCCTGATGTGAACGGCGCATGCGGCGCTGGATCTTCCGAGCCTCCATCTTGGAGATGACCACGCCGAACATGCCCATGCTCTCTACGTCCTCGCTGTAGAGGTTCTTGACGCTCTTGGAGTCGGCGAAGACGAAGCCATCGTTGTAGGTGAACGCGTCGACGAAGCGTTCATAGTCACCCGAACGCCGGGCAAGGCGGTCATCGGCCACGACCACCACACCGCGGACCGGCGTGCCGTCGGGGAGTTGGCCCTTGCGCAGGGCTATGAGCATCGCTTCGAAGCCGTCGCGGACGACATCGGCCTTCGAGGCGGACTTGTCGTTGTCGGTGAACTGATGCACAACAGTCCATCCGCAACGGGCAGCCGTCTCGTGGTTCACGATGTGCTGGTCCTTCACACCGTGTTCGTCCTTCTTGGTGTCCGCCGAGATGCGAGCGTATGAGACCACCGGAATCGGGGAGTCTGGCCCCAGCGCGACCAAGCGTGGCATGACGCCTCCTTGAGAACCTCGCCTCAAGGAATGTTCTACATGTAGTCCAGGATCGCGGTGTCCTTGTACGGCGACTCCGCGGCCGAGAGCTGCTCCTTGGACTGCGCGACGACCGTGTTGACGTACTTGACCGTGGTGTCGTGCTGCTCCTTCATGAGCGCGACGATCTTCGGGTCCTCGTCCACGGTGTTGGTGTTGAGCGTGGTGGAGGACTTGCCGGTGACGACCCACCTGCCGCGCTGCTTGGTGAGCCGGAAGTCCAGCACGCTCAGCCGCTGGCCCCACCTGCCGGGCTCGGTCAGCAGCACCTGCCGGCCGGTCACCTTGTTGGTGACGAACTTCTGCGCCACCTCGTTGTGCGCGTGCCCGAACAGCACCGCGTCCACGCCCGGGACCTGCTCGGCGACCATGGCCGAGGCGTTCTCGATCGGCAGGTCACCGCCGTAGGACGACATGCCGTTGTCGCCCGCGTGGGCGGTCACCACGACCACGTCGGCGCCGAGGCCGCGGATGACCGGCACCCACTTCTTGGCGCTCTGCACCAGGTCGGTGAAGCGCAGCCTGCCCGCGACGTTGGCCTTGTCCCAGATCGCGACGCCCGGGTTGGTCAGGCCGAGCACGCCGACCTTGACCGGCCTCTCGCCCTTGATCCTCATCGTCTTGATGGTGAACGGCTGGTAGGCGGGCCGGCCGGACTTCGCGTGGACGGCGTTGGCGCCGAGCACCGGGGCCCTCATCTGCTCGACCCAGGTGGCCAGCAGCGGCAGCCCGTAGTTGAACTCGTGGTTGCCCAGCGTCACGGCGTCGTAGCCGATCGCGTTCATCGCGCGGGCCATCGGGTGGAGCTCGCCGGTCTCGTTCACCGGTTCGATCTTGGCGTAGTAGTACGCCAGCGGGGTGCCCTGGATGGTGTCCCCGGAGTCGAACAACAGCGTGCGGTCCGCGCCGCGTTCAGCGCGGATCTTGCTGACGAGCGTCGACACCTTGGCCAGGCCGACGTCGTTGCCCCTGCTGTCGGTGAACTCGGCGTTTTTGAAGTAGTCCCAGTTCACGGTGTTGCCGTGCAGGTCGGAGGTGCCCATCACGGTCACCGTCACGGACTTGTCGGGAGAGGCCGAGGCGGTCGCGGGGACGGCCAGGGCCGCCACCGCCACCACGCCCACGACGGTGAGCTTCTTCCTGTGCATGCGACCGGACAGCAACCCGTTCAGATTGCTGCCCGGTTACGACATCCTTACTGCTCAGTGGGGCTCCGGCCCGATCAGGCCCCGCCGTTGATGGCACCGGTCTTGAGAGAGCCCTCGGAGATCTTCCACTTCTCCAGCAGCTCGTCGTAGGTGCCGTCCTCGAACAGCTCGTACAGGGCGAGCTGGATGGCCTTCTTCAAGGTGCCCTGGTCCTTGCCGATCGCGATGCCGTACGGCGCCGCCTCGATCTGAGCCCCGGAGATGCGCAGCGAGGGGTTCTCCTGCACCGACACCGCCGCAGGGGGGAAGTCGTCGAGGTAGACCTCGGCCTTGCCGTCGAGCACCGCCTGCTTGGAGTCGGACAGTGCGCCGACCGTGACGACCGTCAGCTTCTTGCCCGCCGGGCAGCGTTTGTCCTGCGCCTCGGCGAGGCCGACGTAGATGGTCTCCGCCGGGACGGCCACCCGCCGCCCGCACAGGGCGGTGATGCCCTCGGACTCCGTCTTGACCCCCGCCACGACGACGGAGCCGACGTTGAGGTAGTCGACGAAGTCGACGCGGCCCTGCCGCTCGGCGGTGTCGGTGATGGACGCCATGGCGGCGTCGAGCTCGCCGGACTCCACCTTGTCGAGCAGGTCGCCCCACCCCGTCTGGCGCATCTCCAGCTTCAGGCCCAGCCGGGCGGTGATCGCACGCGCCAGGTCGACGTCGAACCCGGCCTGCTCGCCGCCGTCCATGAACTCCATGGGGGCGTAGGACAGATCGGAGCCGATGAGGAGGGTGCCCGCCCGCCGGATGTCGTCGGGCACGTACGATCGTGCGGCCGAGGACTGCGCGGCCGGTGCGTCCGCCGCGCCAGAGCCGGCCGGGGTGTCCGGATCGGCTGAGCATCCGGTGAGGAGAACGCCGGCGGCGAGGGCCGCCAGCCACGGGGTGATGCGCATGGGGTGTCCTTGGGTACTCGGTGGACCTGTCGGTTCTTGCCATGCGAATCGGCAGTGACTCATCTCACTTGAGCCCTAAGCTCCGGCTTTCCCCTGCCGATCTGCCTCGCAAGCGAGCGAAGAGGCGATTATGAGACTGACGATTCGACACCAGATCCTGGCCCTGGCGGCCGCAGGCTTTCTCCTTGTCACCGCGGCCGGCCTGATCGGCTACCGGGGCATCTCCCAACTGGAGGAGGCGCAGAGCGAGGCGCGTTCCGCGGCGACGGCGCTGAGAGCCATCGGCGCGGCGGACACCGCCCGGGTGGCCTTCCGCGGTGACGTCCTGAACGCGCTGACCACGCGTGACAGCGCCGAGCGGCAGGGCGTGCTCGACCTGCTCGGCGCGCACGTGTCGGAGCTGCGCGCCAACCTGGCCCACATCGTCGGGGTCCAGCCGGAGCTGGCCCCGCAGGTGAAGGACCTGGAGGACGCGGCCGACCAGATGATCGCGGCCGGGCAGCGGATGGTCACCCTGGCCAGCCGGGTGGTCAGCGACCCCGGGCAGCTCGGTGCGGCCAAGGCCCGGCCGGACTTCGAGAGCCACTACAAGAGGTTCGACGAGACCCTTCCCAAGCTGGAGAAGGCGATCGCCGAGCAGGCCGAGGAGACCTCCGCGACGGCCGTGGGAATGGCCTCCGACGCCAAGAACCTCACCCTGGTCACGGCGGGACTGGCCGCGGTGCTGCTGGGCGGCGCCGCCGTCCTGCTCGCCCGGCGGGTCTCGCGCCGCATCGGCTCCTTCGTCACCGGCATGAGGGCCCTGGCGGACAAGGACCTGACCGTGCGGGCGGAGATCGGCGGCAACGACGAGCTCACCGAGCTCGGCAAGAGCCTCGACGAGGTCGTCGCCACGGTCCGCGACGCCATCGGCGAGATCGCCGAGAACGCCGCGGCCCTCATCTCCGCCTCCAGCAGGCTCTCGGACACCAGCCGGGACCTGGCGACGGGTGCGCAGACCGCGGCCGACCAGGCCAGCAACGCCTCGTCCAACGTGGACCAGGTCGCGCGGAGCGTCAGCTCGACCAACGAGGCGGCCCAGAGCCTGCAGACCTCCATCCGCGACATCAACGGCGCCGTCGCCGAGGCCGTGCAGGTGGCCGAGGAAGCGGTCGGCCTGGCCACGACCACCAACCGTACGATCGAGCGGCTTCGGGCCTCCAGCGGTGAGGTCAGCGCCGTGGTCAACATGATCACCTCGATCGCCCAGCAGACGAACCTGCTCGCGCTCAACGCGACCATCGAGGCGGCCAGGGCCGGTGAGCAGGGCAAGGGCTTCGCGGTCGTCGCGGGCGAGGTGAAGGACCTCTCCCAGGAGACCGCCTCCGCCACCGAGGACATCGAGAACAAGGTCGCGGCGATGCAGGGGGACACCGAGAACGCGATCGAGGCGATCGGCCGGATCAGCGCGGTGATCAACCGCATCGACGAGATCCAGCGGTCCATCGTCTCGGCGATCGAGGTGCAGAGTCAGGCCACCCAGTCCATCGGCGCCGGTATCGACGTGGTCTCCCGCTCGTCGAGCGACATCACCAGCTCGATCCTGAACGTCGCCGAGGCGACCCGTACCACCCACGACGGTGCCACCCACACCGAGACGGCGGCCACGGAGCTCGCGGGGCTGGCGCACAACCTCAACACGCTCGCCGAGCGGTTCCGGCGCTGACGGCCCGCGCCCGCCCTGTCCGTGACGAGCCGCTCCGGCGCGCTACGGATCACGGGGGCGGGCCGGACCGTTCTCGCAGGTGTAGCGGACGGCTCCGGCGCGGACCGGGTTCGGCCGGAGGCCGGCTGGGCGCCGATGGCGAGCCGGAGCCCGCGGCGACCGTCGCCTGGCCGTCCGCGAGGAGAACGAAGATCATGTGACCACGGGGATCCGGCCGTTCAGCGGGAGGGAGACCCGCACGCCGTACCCGCCGTCCGGGAGCGGGCCGGCCGACAGGCGGCCGTGGAACAGCGCGACCCGCTCACGCATGCCGACCAGCCCGTGGCCGGGCCCGCCGGAGGCGGGGGCCCGGCCGTCGCGGGGTCCCTCGTCGACGATGTCCAGGCAGAGCATCCGGGAGCGGTAGGCGACCGTCACCTCGGATCTGGTGGGCCCCGCGTGCCGGAGCGTGTTGGTGAGCGCCTCCTGGACGATCCGGTAGGCCGACAGGTTCAGGCCCACCGGGAGCGGTACGGGGCTGCCCTCGATGGTCAGCCGCACGTCGAGGCCCGCCAGGCGCACCTGCTCCACCAGCTCGTCCAGCCTGGCCAGGCTGGGCTGCGGAGTGAGGCCGTCGTGCCCGGAACCGGTCCTGAGCAGCCCGACCATGAGGCGCAGCTCCTCCACCGCCTCGCGTCCGGTCTCCTCGACCACCTTCAGCGCCTCGCGCTCGGTGACCTGGTCGGGACGGAGCATCAGCCGTGTCGCGCCCGCCTGCATGACCATCACGCTGACGCTGTGCGCGACGACGTCGTGCAGTTCGCGGGCGATCCGGAACCGCTCCTCGGTCACCGCCTCCCGGGCGACCAGCTCTCCACGTTCCTGCGCCTGGAGGGCGATCTGCCGGTAGCGCCGTACGGCCACGCCCGCGCCGCCCGCGATGGAGGTCATCACCATCAGGACGGCCACATCACCGACTGCCAGCTCCGGTGTGGCCAGCACCAGCAAGGCCAGGTCGAATCCGGCGGTGACCGCCAGTCCCGCGCGCACCCGCCGATCTTCCGGCGGGAACGCGCTCAGCAGCGTGAACAACAGGATGAGCTGGGTGTAGAGCTGCCACGCGGGCGAAATCTCGCCGAAGTACGCGATCGAGGCCGCGCTCGCCAGCGTGTAGACGGTCAGCACGGTGAACGGAGCCCGTTGCCGCACGAGCACCAGGGCCGCGGCGGCCACCACCGCTCCGATCCACCACCAGGAACGGCTCTGCCCGGAAACGAAATGGCGCCCGCCGAGTTCTTCGGCGACGCCGAACAACAGGACGGCCGCCGAGATCAGCCAGTCGACGAAGGTGGGAGGCGGGCGGTGGCTCATGAGGCGAGGGTAAAGGGGACATACGGGCCGGGGGATCCCTCTCGAGGCGGATAAGTCTGCGGGCCGGAGGTCCTGTGGACCCCTGCTCGGAGCCGCCGGGCTCCGAGCAGGGGACGCGGGGTCCGTCTCAAGGCGGACAGCGGATCGGGACGTGCCGCGACGACGCGGGGCCCGGACACGCCTCCCGGCGGGCGGCGCGCCCGGGAGGCGGTCACTTCTCGACGAGGGACATGTCCGGGTAGCGGTCACCGCGTACGGCCCCGCTGGGCACGGCGGCCTCCAGCGCGGCGAGCACGTCGGCGCTCAGCCTGACATCGGCCGCCGCCGCGTTCTCCTCCAGATAACTCAGCCGCTTGGTGCCGGGGATGGGGACGACGTCCTCGCCCCGGGACAGCACCCAGGCCAGGGCGAGCTGGGCCGGGGTGCAGCCCGCCTCCTCGGCGATCTTGCGGACGTCCGCGACGAGCGCCTCGTTGCTCGCACCTCTCTCCCCGGTGAAGCGGGGGAGGTGCTTGCGGAAATCGTCGTCGGGCATCTCCTCGACCGGCGGGAGGGCCCCGCCGAGCAGACCCCGGCTGATCGGGGAGTAGGCCACCAGCGCCACGCCCAGCTCCCTGGCCGCCGGCAGGATCTCCTCCTCGATGCCCCGGGTGAACAGGGAGTACTCGCTCTGCAGCGCGGCGATCGGGTGGACGGCGTGCGCCGCCCGCAGGGTCTGCGCGCTCACCTCCGACAGGCCCAGGTGGCCGACCTTGCCCGCGGCGACCAGCTCGGCCATCGCCCCGACGGTCTCCTCGATCGGCACCCGCGTGTCGCGCCGGTGCATGTAGTACAGGTCGATGTGGTCCACGCCGAGCCTGCGCAGCGAGGCGTCGCATGCCTTCCTGACGTACTCGGGGCTGCCGTCGATGCCGCGCACGGCCGGGTCGTCGCTCCGGACGACGCCGAACTTGGTCGCCAGCACCACCCGGTCCCTGCGGTCGGCGACCGCCCGTCCGACCAGCTCCTCGTTGTGGCCCCTGCCGTACATGTCGGCGGTGTCCAGGAAACCCATCCCGAGCTCGATCGCCCGGTGGATCACCTTGACCGACTCGGCCTCGTCGGCCGGGCCGTAGAACTCCGACATGCCCATGCAGCCGAGTCCGAGGGCGGAGACCCCGGGGCCGTCGTTGCCGAGACGCCGCTTGTTCATGAGTTCTCCAGCGCGTGATAGAAATTGATCTTGTAGTCGAGGATCGAGACGTCCTCGCTGAGCTGAGCGATCTTCTCCAGGACCCGCTCCCGATGGGCTTCGAGCATGTGCCGCCGCTCGGTCGCGGTCGCCGGGCCCTGACGGCGCAGCTCCGCGTAGCGGCACATCTCGGCGATCGGCATCCCGGTCGTGCGCAGCTTGGTGAGGAAGTCCAGCCATTCGAGATCCGGCTGGGTGTAGCTGCGGCGTCCGCCGGTGTCGCGGCCGACCTCGTGGATGAGCCCGATCTGCTCGTAGTAGCGCAGGGTGTGCGTGCTCAGCCCCGATATGCGCGAGGCCTCCTGAATGGTGATCCCCATGGGCACCACCCTGCATCTTCGAGTGCACTTTAAGTCAAGCGGGGCTCCCCTTCCCCGGCGCTCCGGGCGGGGAAGCGGCGTGCGCCCTCCCCGGCAGGCCGGCCCCGACGGGACCGACCCTGATGGGGCAGGGCCCTACCCCCGGCGTTCTTCGCGCAGCTCACCGGCCTGGTACGGCGGGCGTCCCCCTGAAGAGTCCCTCACCCCGCCCCGGGGTCCCTCCGGGATCACTCAGGGATGGTTCGGGATCATTTCGGATACTCCGTGACCTGGTCTGTCGCGATGGTTGGAGGCATGGAGAGCAAGGCGTTTTCGGGAGCAGGAATGGTCCTCGGCGGTTATGCGGCGATCGGCGCCGGGGCCGCGTCCATGCTCGGGCTGCACGTGGCCACGGGCCTCGATCCCGCGCACACGCTGATCAGCGAGTACGCGTTCGAGCCGGACGGCTGGCTGCTGCCCGCCTCCCTCACCTTCTTCGCCCTCGGCGCGACGGTTTTCGCGGTCCTGCTGGCCCGCCGCGGCGAGGACCGCAAGGCTGCGCTGCTGGTGGGGATCTGGGGCCTGTGCATGCTGCTGGTCGGCGCCTTCCCCACCGACAGGCCGGGGGTGCCGCTGTCGATGTCTGGTGGCATCCACCGCTATGCCGCGTTCGCAGCTTTCCTGGCGATGCCGATCGCCGGTCTGATCCTGGCCCGGCGGCACGGAGGCCGGCCGTACAGCAGGGCGGTGAAAGGACTGAGCCTCGCCTCGCTGGGCGTGCTGGTGCTGGTGGTGATCCCGTACGTGGTGCGGATGTTCGGCGTCGAGCTGAGCAACGACGACATCCCGGCGGGGATGATCCAGCGCCTGGTCGTCCTGTCCGAGGTGGCGGTGCTGGTGGCGCTCGGCCTGGCGCTGGGGACGCGGCCCGGCCGCGACCGGGGGCCGGAGCGTTCCGCACGGCGTGGCGCCGGGCGGTCGTCAGCCCAGGCGGAGGGCGAGGCGGCGGTAGGCGTTCAGGGTCAGCTCCCAGAAGCGTTCGACGTCGAGGGCGGTGGCGACCAGGGCGTTGGCCGGGCCGGCGGGCCGCAGGACGGTGACCGTCGTCCCGGGAAGCGGGCGCCCGGCCGCCGCGCCGGCGCCGGTGACGTGCGTGCCTTCGGCGCTGCCCGACCCGCCGGAGGAACCGGAGGTCTCCACGGTGACCGCGGCGGGCGCGAACGCCGCCACCTCCGGGTTGATCACGCAGGCGATCGCGCAGGCGTCGTAGACCGCCGGGCCCTCGTCCCCTCCGGCTCTGCCGGGGAACTCCGCGCACGGGGCGAGCAGCTCGCGGCCGAGCCGTCCCATCGCCCGCATCTCCGCCACCACCGCGCGCCCGGCCCGGGCGCGCCCGGCGACGTCGACGCCGAGCGCGGTCACCGCCCGGCCCGCCCCGAACACGAGCGCGGCGGCCTCGGGGTCGGCGGCCAGGTTGAAATCGGGCGCCGGGGCGGGGCGGGTGTAGGAGCCGCCCAGGACGACCAGGTCGCGGACCTGGTCCACGAGGTCCGGCGCCGCGCGCACGGCCAGCGCGACGTTGGTGAGCGGGCCGAGCGCGACCAGGGTGACCTCGCCCGGATGAGCCCGTACGGCCTCGGTGATGAAACCGGCCGCATGGCCGTCCGCCGGGGGCGGGGACGGCTCGGGCAGCGTCACCGCGCCGAGGCCGGAGACCCCGTGGGGGCCGCCCTCGCGCGCCAGGCGGTTCCCCGTCAGCGCGTGGGAGCTGCCCGGGACGACCGGCACCTCGCCGGTGCCCAGGAACGCGCGTAACCGCAGCGCGTTGGCGGTGGTCCGCTCCAGGGCGGCGTTGCCCGCGACCGTGGTGATCCCGACGACCTCCAGCTCCGGGTCGCCGAACGCGAGCACCAGGGCCAGCGCGTCGTCGAGTCCCGGGTCGCAGTCGATGATCACTTTTCTGGCCGTCACGCGGAGCAGGTTACCCATATCAGCATTTGTCACCCGGCTGCCGTACGCTCCCCGGAAACTCGATCAACGGAAGAGGCGAGAGATGACGGCGCGGAGCACGTACCTGGAGCTGTCGGAGGACGGCGGCGGCTCGCACAAGTTCTACGAGGTCGTGCTCGACGGGACGCAGGTGACGATCACCTATGGCCGGATCGGGGAGTCCGGGCAGACCAAGGCGTCCTCCTTCGCCACCGAGGAGAAGGCCACGGCCGCCGCGGCCAAGAAGGTCAACGAGAAGATCCGCAAGGGCTACGCCACCGCCGTGCGGGGCGCGCGGCAGGCCCGGCCGGTCACCCGGCGCAGCGTGGTGAGCTCCCGCTCCACCGCAACCCAGGCCCCCGTGCTGTGGCGCTTCGCCAGCGGCGCGGCGGCGTTCGGCATCTTCGTGGACGCCGAGCGCTGCTGGGTGGGCAACCAGCGGGGCGACGTCTACACCGTCACCCACGACGGCACCGTCACCGGCCGCTTCCGGCTGCCCGACGGCGTCAAGTGCATCGTCGCCGACGACTTCTGGATCTACGCAGGCGCCGACGACGGCAAGGTCTACGACCTCAGCGGCAAGGTGCCCCGGGTCGCCTACGAGATCGCCGAGGACGTCGACATCTACTGGCTCGACATCCACGACGGCGTGCTCGGCGTGTCCGACCGGGCCGGTCGGATCACCACCATCGACCACGAGGACGAGTTCCAGTGGGCGCGCACGGGCCAGGGCGACTCTGCCTGGATGGTCCGCTGCGACGACGAGGCCGTCTACCACGGCCACTCCGCGGGAGTGGCCCGCTACGACGCCGCCGACGGAGCTCCCGTCTGGCAGGCCGGCGTCCAGGGCGCGGTGCTGTTCGGCTGGCAGGAGGCCGAGTCGGTCTACGCGGGCACCTCGCGCGGCACCGTGCACCGGCTGCGCAAGTCCGACGGCCGCGCGGAGGCGGTCTACCGCTGCGACGCCACCGTCTTCTCCTGCGCCACCGCTCCCGGCGGCCGTTACGTCTTCGCCGGGGACAACCACTCCTCCATCTACTGCTTCGACGCCGACGGCACGCGCCTGTGGAAGCTCGCCACCGGCTGCGGCTCGGCCTTCTCCATGCAGTATCTCGACGACCGTCTCTACATCGTCACCACCGACGGCACGCTGGCCTGCATCGACGCCACCGAGGCGGCGATCAGGGCGGCACAGGAGGGCACCGTTCCCGAGCCGGTGGACGTCAAGGCCGCCGCCGGCCTGGCCGCGGTGGAGCCGGCCGTGACGGTGGAGACCGTCTCACCGGAGGCGCAGGCGGACGGCGGCGTGGTGGTGGAGTGCTTCCAGGAGGGAGGACGGCTGCGGGTCCGGGTGGTCAGCGAGGGTTACGAGTCCGGCTGGAACGTGCAGTTCCCCAAGAACGTGCGCGAGGCGGGGGTCCGCTATCTCGTCGAGGGCATCCGCCCCTCGGGGCGCGGCGGGTTCTACCGGGCCTACGGCGACATCAGGCGTCTGCTCTGACCGCGGGGGAGGGCCCCGGCCGGGCCGTCGGTCCGGCCGCGCTCCCCTGACGCCGGGCCGCCCCGGCGCGGGCCTCAGGTGAACCCCGCCAGCTTGTAGAGGACGAGCGATCCCGCGACGGCCACGTTGAGGCTCGCCCCCGTGCCGATCATCGGGATCTCCACGGCCGCGTCGAGCAGGTCGAGGGCCTCCGGCGGGATGCCGCCGCGTTCGTGGCCGAGTACGGCCACCGTCGGGTGGCGGGCCATGGGCAGGTCGGCCAGGCGGACGGCCTCCTCCGCCAGTTCCACACCCAGGATGCGGTCACCTGCGGCCCTGCGCTCGGCGAGCCAGTTCAGGGGCTCGCGAACCCAGTGCACGCAGGCGGGCTTGCGGAGCGTGTTGCCGCGCCGGAGGGCTTCGGGGACCCACGGCAGGCGCGGTACGGCCATACACGCGCCGACCGCGTCGCAGGTCCGCAGCAGGGTGCCGAGGTTGACCCCGTGCATCGGCCAGAGCGGGGCGACGCAAAGGTGGCCGAGGCACCGGAGTGGACGGGGACGGCGGGTGGCTCGCAGGTCTTCACGGGTGCGCACCCGCACGGCGGGGGCGGTCACGACCGGACGCGGACGGCCTCCGCGGGAAGATGACAGATCATGCTGAGGGCGCTTCGGCGGTGCGCCCGGAACCATCGACGGGAATGCCTGCGCCCAGGATAGCCGTACGGCCTGCGCCCCACGAGAGGCACAGGCCGTACGGCAGGTGGGCCCTACGGCACCGGGAAGCGCCACGGACCGCGGCCCGAGCCGCCGGGGACGGTGCTCCGGACCGCCGTGACCGGGGACTTCAGCGGCCGGAGCCGTCGAGGCCGGCGCGGCGCAGGGCCTCGGCCATGGCACCGCCCGGCGCGTTCCGCTGGTCGTCCCCCCGACGGCCACCGTGCTGCTGACCGCCGCGGCCCTGGCCACCGCCCTGGCCGCCGCGCCGGCCACCGCCCTGGCCGCCCCCAGTCTGGCCGCCACTGCCCTGACCGCCATCCTGGCCACCGCGCTGGCCGCCGCGGCCGCCGTCACGGCGCCCGCCGCCGGAGCGGTCGCGCTGCTCGGGACGGGCCTCGGTCTCGTCCTCCAGGCGGAGGGTGAGCGAGATGCGCTTGCGCGGGATGTCGACGTCGAGCACCTTCACCCGGACGACGTCACCGGACTTGACCACCTCGCGGGGGTCCTTGACGAACGTGCGCGACATCGCCGAGACGTGGACCAGGCCGTCCTGGTGCACGCCGACGTCGACGAACGCGCCGAACGCGGCGACGTTCGTGACCACGCCCTCCAGCAGCATGCCGGGCTGCAGGTCGGAGATCTTCTCCACGCCCTCCTTGAAGGCCGCCGTCTTGAAGGCGGGCCGGGGGTCGCGGCCGGGCTTCTCCAGCTCGCTGAGGATGTCGGTGACGGTCGGCAGGCCGAAGGTGTCGTCGACGAAGTCCTGCGGCTTCAACGCCCGCAGCGCCGTACCGTTGCCGATCAGCCGGGTGATGTCCCCGCCGGTGGCCGAGAGGATGCGGCGGACCACCGGGTAGGCCTCGGGATGCACGCTGGAGGCGTCGAGCGGGTCGTCGCCGCCGGGGATGCGCAGGAAGCCCGCGCACTGCTCGAAGGCCTTGGGACCGAGGCGGGCCACGTCCTTGAGCGCCCGCCGGGTGCGGAACGGGCCGTTGGCGTCGCGGTGGGCGACGATGTTCTCCGCGAGCCCGGAGCCGATGCCCGAGACCCGGGTCAGCAGCGGCGCCGAGGCGGTGTTGACGTCGACGCCGACCGCGTTCACGCAGTCCTCGACCACGGCGTCGAGCGAGCGGGAGAGCTTGGTCTCGGCCAGATCGTGCTGGTACTGGCCGACGCCGATGGACTTGGGGTCGATCTTGACGAGCTCGGCCAGCGGGTCCTGCAGACGGCGGGCGATGGAGACCGCGCCGCGCAGCGAGACGTCCAGGTCCGGCAGCTCCTGCGAGGCGTAGGCGGAGGCGGAGTAGACCGACGCCCCGGCCTCCGACACCACGACCTTGGTCAGGCCGGGGACCAGCTTGAGCAGGTCGCCCGCGAGCCTGTCGGTCTCCCGGGAGGCGGTGCCGTTGCCGATCGCGACCAGCTCCACCCCGTGCTCCTGCGCCAGCCGGGCCAGCGTCGCCAGCGACTGGTCCCACTGTCGGCGCGGCTCGTGCGGGTAGATCGTGTCGGTCGCCACGACCTTGCCGGTGGCGTCCACCACCGCGACCTTCACCCCGGTGCGCAGGCCGGGGTCCAGCCCCATCGTCGGCCGGGTCCCCGCCGGGGCGGCCAGCAGCAGGTCGCGCAGGTTGGTGGCGAACACGCGCACCGCCTCGTCCTCGGCCGCCTGCCACATGCGCATCCGCAGGTCGATGCCGAGGTGGACCAGGATGCGGGTGCGCCACGCCCAGCGCACGGTGTCGGCCAGCCACTTGTCGGCGGGCCGTCCCCGGTCGGAGATGCCGAAGCGGTGGGCGATGGCCGCCTCGTAGGTGCCGGTGGGCTCCTCCTCCGGCTCCAGGGTGAGGGTGAGGACCTCCTCCTTCTCCCCCCGGAACATCGCCAGGATCCGGTGCGAAGGGAGCTTGGTGAACGGCTCGGCGAAGTCGAAGTAGTCGGCGAACTTGGCACCGGCCTCCTCCTTGCCCTCGCGCACCGCCGCCACCAGCCGCCCCCTGCTCCACATGCGCTCGCGCAGCTCGCCCACCAGGTCGGCGTCCTCACCGAACCGCTCGACCAGGATCGCCCGCGCCCCCTCCAGCGCGGCGGTGGCATCGGGCACCCCCTCACCCACGAAGGCCGCGGCGGCGGCCTGCGGGTCGGCCGACGGGTCGCCGAGCAGCCCGTCGGCCAGCGGCTCCAGCCCGGCCTCCCGGGCGATCTGCGCCTTGGTGCGCCGCTTGGGCTTGTAGGGGAGGTAGATGTCCTCCAGCCGGGCCTTGGAGTCGGCCGCCATGATCTGGGCCTCGAGGACGTCGTCGAGCTTGCCCTGGTTCCTGACCGACTCCAGGATCGCGGTGCGCCGCTCCTCCATCTCGCGCAGGTAGCGCAGCCGCTCCTCGAGGGTGCGCAGCTGCGCGTCGTCGAGCATCCCGGTGGCTTCCTTGCGGTAACGGGCGATGAACGGCACCGTGGCCCCGCCGTCGAGCAGCTCCACCGCCGCCCGCACCTGGCCCTCGCGCACGCCCAGCTCGTCGGCGATCCGCTGGTCAATAGAAGTCGTCACGATCTCTTCCCCTTGTGATGGACGCCCCAAAGCTATCGCGTGGAGAGGGGGCGCACGGGCCGATGCCGTCCGGCCTGTGGACGACTCCGGCCCCGCGCTCGCCCTGTGGACGGTCCGGACGTCACATCTCCGGGAGGGCGGGGGAGAGGCGGGTCCACTCGACGGTGGCCGCGGCGGCGTTGCCGCCCGGGGTGCCGGTCACCCAGTGGGTGAGCTGCGGTGAGTCCCGGCTGTCCTGGACCACCCAGACGGCCCCGGTGTCCGCGCCGTCGCGGTACAGGCGGGCGACGCCGGAGCCGTCCACGGTCGCCCGCCAGGTCGCGAGCCGCCCGGCGCCGTCCAGCGCGTGGATCCGCTCCCAGACGGACGAGCCCTTCCGCATCGTCCACACCCCGCTCCGCTGTACGGCCAGCATCAGCCGCCTGGCCCCGTTGGCGACCTTCGCGCCGAGGCAGACGCCGTTTCCGGTACGGGGGTCCAGCGCGCTGTCGTCGTCCACCCGGCCCCGGAACTCCAGGACGAAGTCGCAGCTCCGGCGCACGTCGAGCGGGCAGGTGGCGCCGCTGGCCGCGGTGCCGGCGCTGCGGAGCGCGAACCCGCCGCCGGAGGTGCGCCGCGCGCCGCCGTACAGCTTCCAGCTCCCGCCGAGCAGGTCGCCGGAGAACCCCCGGGAGATGTCGAGCCCGGCCACCTTTATGTTGATCTGGTTGTGCTCCCAGACGACGAAGAACCTTCCCGGGGCGTACTCGTCGGCGCTCGGATAGACGTCCCAGCCGCGCGCCGCCCCGCGGGTCAGCCGCCTGCCGTCGGCGAAGAGCCGCCCGGGGCCCCACGGCTCGCCGGGCCGCCGCACCTTGTAGTGGAGGACCTCCCGGTACTGGTCCGGTTTGCTCTCCGGCGGCCCGGTGAACGGCCCGGCCAGCGTGTTGTAGATCGCCAGGTGGCGGCCCTCGGAGTCGCGGGTGAAGAACGTCTTGACGTAGTAGTTGGGGAGGTCCTCGTCCAGAGTCATCGGCGACCAGGTCAGCCCGGCGTCTGCGCTGGTCGCGGTGGCGCAGTGGGTGGCGCGGACCCGGTAGTAGGCGTCGCGCTCGGCCGCCGACGCGCCGCCGCGAAGATCCAGCGTGCGCGCGACCATGACGAGCGCGCCGGGGTCGCCGGAGGAGAGCGCGATCTGCGGTTCCTCGACCGCCACGCCGGGCGGGTTCTCCGCGAGCCCGCCCGACCTCCACGTCCGCAGGTCCGCCGAGCGCAGCACGCCCGCCCGGGTGGTCCCGCCGGCGTGCCGCCAGTACGGCACCAGCCAGTGCCCGCCGTGCCGCAGCGGTTTCCCCGCGACGACCACGCCCCTGCCGTTGTCCGGCACGTCCACGGTGATCGGGAAGTCGGTCCAGGTGCGGCCGGCGTCGGTGCTCCGGCGCATCACCAGCGCGGTCGGGAAGCCGTCCACGTTCCCCCGCCGATCCCGGTCCCGGTCGACGACGATCAGCCCGAGCAGCGCGTACAGGACGCCGCCGTCGTTGAGGAAGACCACGTAGTGGTAGCGGTGCTCGGCGGTCGCCTCGGCCAGCGTGCCGACCGCCCAGGTCGCGCCCCCGTCCTCCGACCGGGCGCACATGATCGCCCCCTGGTCCTTCGGGGAGGGGTCGCGGGCGTCACGCACCCCGGCCCGCCAGCCGACCACCAGCCTCCGGGCGTCCAGCGCGACGATGTCGGGGACCCGGTTCCCCTCGTGGGCGAGCTCGCCGTCCGGGGCCCGCTCGGCCTTCCCGTACACGGTGACGGGCGTGCTGACGTGCGTTCCGACGACGTCGGTCTCCGGCCATGGCATGCGTTCCAGCCAACATGCGGCAGGTGACCCGGAGGTTGCGGGAAGGTGACGCCCGTGCGGCCACCGCGATGGACCGCATCTTCGACGCCGACCAGAAACCACAGCCGCGCGGTCAGCCGCCCAGCAGACCGCGAAGGCCGCTCCCGAAGTTGGGGAGCGGCCTTCTGCCTCGTGTTTTCCGGTGCCTCCGGCTGGATTCGAACCAGCGTCCTCCTGCTCCGCAAGCAGGCGCGCTCTCCTCTGCGCCACGGAGGCCGGGCCCTTCCCGGGAAAGGGGAGAGCCGGTGGCGGGTGTGGGAATCGAACCCACCTGGAGCGGCTTATGAAACCGCCGGGCACGCCAGCGCCCCCACCCGCCGGGAATGCGAAAAGCCGCCCCGGGAACATGTCCGGGACGGCTCGCACACGACGTCGCCAATCGTCACATGCGAGCCCACCCGGGCATGGTCATTCGGCGTCGGATTCGCATTCTTCTTCCCTTTCCGTGGTGTTTCCGAGTCGATCGTGCCGCGCCGGGACGTCCCGGCGCAACACGTTTATCGAGGCTGTGCGCTCAGCCGATCAGTTCGCCTTCCAGCATGGTCATGAGAATCATGTCGTGCCATTTCCCGTCGCGGCGGAACGCGTCGCGCTGCCTGCCGTCCCGGGTGAAGCCGACCTTCTCGTAGACCCGGATCGCCGCGGTGTTCTCGGCGACGGTCCACAGGGCGATCGAGTGCAGCCGCATCCTGTCGAAGCCGTACCGGCAGATCTCCCGGGTGGCGTCGGTGCCGTACCCCTTGCCCCAGCAGTCCTTCTCGCCGACGTAGATGTCGAATTCGGCGAGACCGATCTCGGGTTCGGTGTCCCTCAACCGCACGAGCCCGACCAGCCTTCCCTCATCGAGGGTCTCGATCCCGAGGAGCACGTCGCCGTACGAATTCCGCTCGCGCTTCTCGAACCGCGCGACGGTCTGGGCCAGCGACGCCGGATAGCCGTCGTCCATCCAGCGCATGACCTCGGGATCGCTGTTCCAGCGCCACAGCGCCTCGGCGTCGGACGGTTCCATGGCGCGCAGCCGTACGAGCTTTCCGGTCAGCACCGATGCGCTCCGATCATCAGGGGTTGCCGATCGCAGCGATTCGTACCAGGCCCCGTCCGCGGGAATCAACCGATTATCCGCCGGCCGCGGCCAGCTTCTCCAGGGCCGGGCCGGTCAGCCGGTAGCGGTCCCACTCCTCGACGTCCACCGCGCCGATCGACCGGTAGAACTCGATGGCCGGAGTGTTCCAGTCCAGCACGGACCACTCGAACCGGCCGTATCCGCGTTCCACGCAGATCCGGGCCAGCTCGGTCAGAAGCGCCTTGCCGTGCCCGCCGCCGCGGTGGCGGGGGTGGACGAAGAGGTCCTCCAGGTAGATGCCGTGCCTGCCCTGCCAGGTGGAGAAGCTGAGGAACCACACGGCGAATCCCGCCACCTCGTCGCCGTCGACGGCGAGGTGGCAGAAGAGCTTGGGGTCCGGGCCGAAGAGGGCGTCACGCATCTGCTCGGGGGTGGCCTCGACCTGGTCCGGCGCCTTCTCGTACTCGGCGAGTGCGTGGATCATGTCGACGATGGCCGGCACGTCGGCCGGCGTTGCGGGGCGGATCATGCCTAGAGTCTAGGAGCGGCCGGTTCCGGGAGGTCAGTCGCAGCAGGAGCAGCAGTCGCACTCGCGGAGATAGCAGCGATCTTCGCACGGCCAGCCCTTCTTCCTGCTCCACCGGGGGCGCCACATCCCGCACGTGAGGAAGGTAGCCGCCCCGGCCGCCGACTTGCGCACCCAACCCGGCCGCTCGTAGGAGGCCGCCGGGGAGTGGCCGAAGGTCCGCTCGACCGCCCGCCGCACCTCGGTGCCGAGCAGCACGTCCACCAGGTGGCGCTCCTGAAGCTCCAGCTCCCGCAGGGCCAGGGTGAGGCCGTGCACGGCGTCGTCGCAGAGCCGCCGCGCCTCCAGGCGGGTGGTGCCCGTGGCGGTCAGCGGGTTGAACGCGCCTCGCGCCTCGTCGTCGTCCCGGTCCTCGACCGCGTCCAGCAGGTGGGCGATCCGGCCGAAGAACCGGCCCGCCTCGGTCAGGGCCCCGGCATTGCCCGGCCGTCCGGCGAGCACCGCCGTATGGGCGAACGCCGCCGCGACCGCTTCCTCCGCGGGGCGGGTCAGTTCGAGCAGGGTGACCGGACGGCGTCCGGCCTCGCCGGAACCGGGCGGGAGAGCGGCCCGGCGCTCCAGGTCGAGCTGCCGGTCCACGGTGGAGACCAGCACGGCGGTGTCGAAGCCGACGCCGGACGCCAGCCGTGCTCCGCCCGCCTCCCAGCGGGCCGCCAGGCTCCTGCGGGCCGGGCCGGTCGCGGCGGCGACGTCGCCGTCCGCCACCCGGTCGCGGATCCTGCCCGCGGCCAGCACGAGCGAGACCGCGGCCGCCAGCCGCACCCCCTGCGCCCGGGCGTCCACCACGTCGGCGGAGCGGAGCCCGCGCAGCGCGCACGGGCCCGCGGTCCGGTGCGGGGAGGCCGACGGTGACTGGGCCTCGGTGAGAACCGAGATGATCAGGGTGTCGTAGTTGGTGGCCAGCCGAGCCCCCTGCCCCTGCCCGTCCCGCAACGTCAGGCACAGCCCGCACAGGTGCGCCCGCCACGCCTCGCGGAGGGACGGGCATCCGTGCTCACTGCAGGGGCGAACGATTCCGAACACGCGACCTCGCAACGATTGGAGCGATCTATCCGCAGAATTGAGGGAATGCTATGCGGAAACCGGTCGATCCGGTGCGGGCCTCACCGCCGGACCCGGGCGGTCACGTCGGCTGATCACTCGCAGGCGACCCGCGCTCGTCGCCCCGGGCGCGCGGGCGCTCGCCTCCGCCGGTTCCGGATCCGTGTGAGGTCGCCAAAGGCGTCACGCCGCCATCAGCGGCGCGAGACGGCTGCGTGTCCGCACGTTGAGCAAGGGCTCGATCTTGGCGAACTCTTCCCGGGCTCCTTCCGGGTACGGCCCGCGGAGAGCCGCCTGCCAATGGGTGTACGCCTGCTGCGGGTCATGGAGTCCGAAGTCGTGCACGCTGTGCAGCATGGCCAGGTCCGTATTGAGCCGCTGCTCGACGTAGCCGTCATCGTCGTAGACGAAGTAGCGGAACTCCGCGTAGTCGTAGATGACCCCTTCCGCCGCGTGCCCGAAATGGTTTTTCGCCAGATGCAGCGCAAGCAGCCGCTCCCAGCCGTACCGGTACTCGCGGGCGTCATCGCGTTGCAGCGCCGCCTGCAGATCATCGTCCGGCGGCACGTCCAAGATCGCGTGAAGGTCGCCTACGCGGGCCGCGGCGGCGAAGCGGGCCAGCTCTTCCTCGTTCCAGCTCCAGGGTCGGTCGGTCATGGCGGCATGCTAGGCCGGGGACGAAAGGGGCCACCAGCGCGGCGTAGCTCGTTCTGCCGGGAGTCCTCAGCCGCAGGTGATCTCGGTGAAGGCCGGGGGCGTGGCGGCGGCGCCGACGAAGCCGATGCCGGAGGCGGTGGCTCCGGGAGCCAGGACGGGGTCGCCGGCCGGGGCGTGGATCATCGCGATGGGGCCGCTCTGCATGGGCGTGCCCTTCCAGGCCTGGGTGATGGTCGCGCCATGGGGGAGGAGCCACTGGATGTACCAGTCGCGCATCGGGCGGCCGGTCGTGTTGCTGATCGTCGCGGTGCCCCGGTAGCCGCCCGGCCAGGATTCGACGAGCGTGAGCGTGGCCGTGCACCCGGCGGCCGGACTCGCGGGCGAGGCCGGTGGGAGCCGGTGTGCGGAGGCGTGCCGGGGCGTGGCGTTCCCGCCGGCGCAGGCCGCCGCGACCAACGCCGTCGCCGCGACGAGGAGGGCGGCGCCCAGGAACGCCGCGGTCTTTGCGCCGGGTGCGTACGGCCTGCCGCCGGATGCGCCGTACGGCCTGTCGCCGGATCGGGTCACGGTGCGCCTCCTCCCGGGCGAGGGACGGTCCCGGCCGGGCGGGCCGGCCGGGACCGCCGGGTGTGGTCAGGGGCTGGTACAGGTGAGGACGGGCGAGCCGCTGGTGCCGCTGCCGGTGAACCCGAAGGTGGTCGAGCCGCCGGCCGGGACGGTCCGGTTCCAGTCGGCGTTCTTGGCCGTGACCGTGGATCCGGAGACCGTGTGGGTGGCGTTCCACAGGCTGTTGACCGCGCTGCCGCCGCTGAGCGTCCAGCCGACGGTCCAGCCGTTGATGGCGGCGGTTCCGGGATTGCGCACGGTGACCTCCGCCTGGAACCCGCCCGACCAGGAGTTGACGGTCCGGTAGGCGGCGGTGCAACCGGCGGGGTCACCGGTCGGCGTCGCGGTGGGGGTCACGGTCGGGGTCGGGGTGGGCCCGGGGCGGCCGACCCCGGTCACCTCGCCGTTTCCGCCGTCGAAGACGACGTCGGAGCAGTTGTAGAAGGTCTCGGCGCTGTCGGAGCGCTTCCACACCGAGTAGACGATGTGGCGGCCGGACTTGCCCGAGGGCAGGGTGGCGTTCCAGTAGTAGTGGGCGTCGTTGGTGCCCGGCGAGCCGACGCTCTGCGGGTGGTCGGCGGTGTGGAAGGGCTGTTCCTCCAGGTCGTCCCAGGTGAGCGGCCGGGTCGGGTCCCAGCCGTCCTTGGTGACGTAGAGGTAGAACCAGCCGGGGTGGGCGGCCCACTTGTTGTACCGGAACTGGATCTGCGCCCCGGAGGTCAGATGGGTCACCGGCCAGTCCTCGTGCGCGAGGTCGAACCCGCTGAAGCCGGGGTTCCCGCCGCTGCACAGCCGGCCGTCGGGGACGAAGCCGCGGGTCCGCCCGGCGCCGTCGGAGCGCAGCACGCTGAACCAGTTGTAGAGGGAGTTGGCGCCGCTCTGGGCCACGGCGGCCGAGCAGGCGGGGTTGATCGGGACGATGTTGCCCTGCGGGGAGAGCCCGTCCTGCCAGCAGAAGAAGGTCCGGCTGCCGGGCACCATCATGGCGCCGTGAGCCGAGGCCGTACTCGGCACGAGAACGACCGCGAGAAGCGCGGACATGAAGGTGACCACGCAGGCGACGGTGATACTTCGCCAGTTGCGCACGGGAATGACCGACCTTTCGGAACGATGGATTACCGATCGATGCAGCGAAGCGCTCACGCGAATCGGACTCTAGGCCGGGGGTCCGGGAGGTGTAAACGACAAGGTCGCGCGCGGTGCCTGAGGCCGGGCCGTCCACGCAGCTCAAACGGCTGGTACGGCGGGCGAAGCGGATGAAAGATTCATGTCGGAGGGCGTAGGGGCGGTCATCGTCATCCGTGCGGAAAGGGAAGCGGGAGCCGTTCGCCCTGATATCGGAGAAGGCACGGGAAAGGCGTTCCGCTCCGCGTGGGGCGTTATTCGGAAACGCCTCCGAAGACGTTCCGGTGGGCGATGGACAGTGCAGTGAAAAGCGCGCCGCCGAGGACCGCGTTGCCCTCCACCGTGCTCGGGCGCACCTGGGTCGGGACGGGCGACAGGTCGGCGAGGCGCTCGCCGACCCGTACCGCGAGCGCGTCCCCGCCGCGGTGGCCCGTCTCCCCGCCGAGGACGACGAGGCCGGGGTCGAGGACGGCGACCGCCGCGAAGGCGACCTCCGCGATCCTGGCCGTGGTGATGTCCGGATCGAGGCCGCGCAGGGACTTCGCGCCCACCAGGTCGCAGAAGGGGGTGCCCGACAGCCTGAGCAGGCCGATCTCGCCGGCGCCGCCCGAGACGCCGCGCCGCAGCCGCCCGCCGAGGGTGACCGCCGCGCCCACCCCGTCGTCCAGCCAGAGCAGGACGAAGTCCTCGTGTCCCCGGGCGGACCCCGCGCGATGCTCGGCGACGGCGGCGAGGTTGACCTCGTTCTCCAGGGTCACCGGGGCGCCGATCCGGCGGCTCAGGACCTGCAGGAGGTTCGGTCTCCAGCCGGGCACGCCGTTGTCCGCCGCCAGGTGCCCGGCGCCCGGATCGATCATGCCGGGGGCGCCCAGCACGACCGCGTGCATCGCCCGGGAACCGGCCGCCTCCGCGACGGCGTCGACGACCAGACCGGCCAGGTCGTCGTCCGGGCACAGGGGCCGCACGGCGGAGCCGACGGTCCGGCCGGTGATGTCGGAGACGGCGACGTTGACCGCGTCACGCCGGATGTCGACGCCGCCCACGTGGGCGCGGTCGGCGACGATGCCGTACAGGCGCGCGTTCGGCCCCCTGCGGTCCTCCCCGCACTCTCCGGTGACCTCGATCAGCCCGTTGACCCGCAGCCGCTCGATCAGATCGGAGACGGTCGGGCGGGACAGGCCGGTGAGCGCCCGCAACTGGGGGGCGGTCAGCGGGCCGCGCTCCAGCAGCAGGTCGAGGGCGAGGCGATCGTTGATCGCTCGGGCCATCTGCGGCGTCGCGGTCTTCATGCGGTCGTCACGGCTCTCGGCGGGGTCGCGGTCGTCATGCGTCGATTATCCGGATCCTTTGAGCTTGCTGGATCTCCTCTTTTAATCAGGGAGCCTACCTGTTAATTTCTTGACCCATGCGTACCGATGCTCAACGTGCCAGGATCGCCGTGGCGGCGGTGTTCGCCGTGCACGGCGCGGTCTCCGGCAGTCTGGCGACCCGCATCCCGTGGCTGCAGGACCACCTCCGGCTCACCCCCGCCGAGCTGGGCTTCGCCCTCTTCTGCCCGGCTCTCGGCGCCTTCGTCGCCATGCCGATGGCGGCCCGTCTGGCCCACCGCTACGGCGGGCGCCCGGCCACCCGGGTCCTGCTCGCCCTGTGGTGCGCGGCACTGGCCCTGCCCGCTCTCGCTCCCGGGCTCGCCTGGCTGTGCGCCGCCTTCCTGCTGTTCGGCGCCGCCGCCGGCATGTGCGACGTCACCATGAACGCCCAAGGAGTGATCGTCGAGCGGCGGCTGGAGCGCTCGATCATGTCGGGGCTGCACGGCATGTGGAGCGTGGGGGGCCTGGCGGGCGCCGGGGCCGGGGTGGTCGCCGCGCAGGCCGGGATCGACGCCCGTCTGCACCATGCGGTGATGGCGCTGGTGCTGCTGGCCGCCGGCGCCGCCGCGGGCCGGGCCCTGCCCGACACCCGCCCGGAGCCCGGCGAGCAGGCTCCTCCCCGCTTCGCCGTGCCCTCCCGGGCGATCCTCGCCATCGGCGCGGTCGGGTTCTGCGCCACCTTCGCCGAGGGCGCCAGCCAGAACTGGGCCGCCGTCTACATCAAGGAGGTCGCGGGGGGCGGCGACGGAGTCGCGGCCGCCTGCTATGCGATCTTCGCCCTGTCCATGGCGGTCACCCGGCTGGCCGGGGACCTGATCGTCCGCAGGCTCGGGCCGATCGCGACCGTCCGCCTCGGCGGCCTGCTCGCCACCGCCGGCGGGATCGTGGTCGTCGCGGGCCGCACCCCGCCGCTCGGGATCGCGGGCTTCGCCCTGCTCGGTCTGGGCGTCGCGGTGGTCGTCCCGCTGACCTTCGCCGCCGGGGGCAACGCCACCGCGGCACCCGGCCAGGGGGTGGCGGGGGTGGCCACGATCACCTATCTCTCCGGGCTGATCGCCCCGGCGGCCACGGGCTGGATCGCCCACGCGACCTCGCTGCCCGCCGCCTTCGGCCTGATCGCGGTCATCACACTGGCGGGCGTGCTGCTGGCGGGGGCGCTGCGCCCCCGCCCCGCGCCGGCGCCCGCGGCGGCGGCCGTCGCGAAGCCCGCGGTGCTCTGACGGGGCGCGGCGCGCTGGGCGGGACGAGACTAGGCCCGGACCATCTCAGCCAGCCGCTCCAGGCTCTTCTCGAGCTCGTGGTCGATCTCGTCACCGGGAGGAGCGTTCTCCTCGTCGAAGAAGGACAGATGCACGGTCACGTCGCTCGCCTGGTCGCTGATGCCCGCCACCTGCAGCCAGCCCGCGTAGCGGCCGTCGTCGCGGGTGCCCCACTCCACCCGGAGCTGGTCGCGCTGGGCGCGGAACAGCCCGCGCTCGTCCTTGCCGGTGCTGTCCTCGTGCACGGTCACCGAGGGCGGCTCCTCCCCCCGCACGTGCAGGTCGTGCGGGAGCCAGCTGTCGAGCTGCTCCAGGTCGCAGGCCCGGTCGAAGACCACTTCGGGCGGGGCGGTCATCGTGCGGGAACGCTCGTATTCGCTCATCGGTCGTCACTCCTCGATTGGGAACTCGCTGGGCACTTACCCCGCCGATCCCCGTCCATCCATGGCCGCACGGGTGCGGGCTCCTCCGGTGCACCCCTTCGAACCGCGGCTCCTCAAGGGCACCGGCGAGAACGCCCTCGGCGGGTTCTTCAGCGGTCTGGCCGGACAGGCCTGGGTCGACTGGCTGTTCATGCTCGGCCTGCTCGGCGTCGGCGGCGCGCTCCTGCTGGGTGCGGGGCTGCGGATCGCGGCCGGCGCGGTGATGATGCTGATGATGTGGGCGGCCTCGCTGCCGCTGGCCACCAACCCGTTCATGGACGACCACATCGTCTACGCCGTCGTCCTGGTCGGCCTGGCCCTGGCAGGCGCTGGCTACGCTTCAGCCATGGTCGCCGCTCTGGAACTCTACCTCGATCCGGTCGCCGAGAAACGGATCAGGACGTTGTGGGACGCGCTGGCACGGGCGGGTGTCCCGACCATGCGCGACCTGCTCAAGGGCCGGCACCGCCCGCACGTCTCGCTGATCGGCGCCCCCGAGCTGGACGGCCCGGGTGTGGCCGCGGCGCTGCGCGGCATGGAGATCGCCGTCCCGCTCGACCTGCGCTTCGACTTCGTCGGGCAGTTCCTGGGCCGGGTGCTCTGGCTCGGCCCGGCCCCCACCGCGGAGCTGCTGGCCCACCACGCGGCGGTGCACGCGCGGCTCGCCGGGGCCGGGATCGACGGCTTCGAGGTCTACCGGCCGGGGCGCTGGATACCGCACTGCACGCTCTCCATGCGCGTGCCGTTCCCCCGGCTGCTCGACGCGATCCGGTTGTGCATGGACGTGCTGCCCATCGAGGCGACCGTGACCGCCGCGGCCGTCGCCGACCACGCCCGGGACGTCTTCGTCCCGCTGTGAGCCGGGCGACATGCTCAGCTTCGCCGGTGCACCGCCGATGGGCAGGCGAAGGTTCGCGTGGACGGCTTCGGCAAGGCGGTGACATGGTGGTCGTGTTCGGGTTGGTGGCGGTGTTCGGGCTGGCGGCCCTGGTGGCCGCCTCCGTCGCCGCCGTGGGTTGGCGCCGCCAGCGTGAGGCGCCGGTGTTCGGGGTGCTGACGTTCTTCGCACTGGGCGTCGCCGCGTGGGCGGTCTCCGACGTGGTCAACCTCCTGGTCGCCGACCCGGGACAGGCGCTGCTGTGGGGCAGCCTCTTCATCCCGGCGGAGTCCGTCGTCGTGATCGGCTTCTTCTTCCTGGCCTCGGCGGTGATGGACCGGACCTGGCGGCTCCCGTGGCGTACGGCGGCGCTGCTGGCCGTCGAGCCCGCGATCGTGGTGTTCCTGCTCGCCACCAACCCCTGGCACCACCTGTTCTTCGCCGGAGTCGAGCGGGTGGGCTGGCAGGGCGAACTCGTCCTGCAGCTCGGGCCGCTGTACTGGGCGCACATCGCCTACAGCTACCTGGTGCTGATCGCCGGCATGATCCGCGTGGAGCGGGTCCGGCGCAAGATCCCTCGGGGACAGCGCCGGATCTACAACTGGACGCTGGGCACCGTGCTGCCGCCGACGGTGATCAACCTGGTCGGGCTGCCGCTGGAGAACCAGATCGCGGACCTGACCTCGATCGGCTTCGTCTTCTCGGTGATCATCGCGTACCGGATGGTGGCCCACCCGACCCTGCCCGAGCAGATCCCGGTGGCACGCCGGCAGGTCTTCGACACGCTCGCCGACGCGGTCGTCGTGGCCGACCGGTCCGGCCGGATCCTGGACCACAACGCCGCCGCCCGCCGGTTGGTGGAGCGGGTCCGCCCGGCCCTGGAGTCCGGGCTCACGGGGGCGCCGGTCACCGAGGTCTTCGGCCGGGACGTGCCCATGGCCGAGGACGCCGTGGCCGACCAGGTCCTGGTCGGTGTGGGCGGCAGCGGCGTCGATCTGCACCTGCGGACCAGCCCGCTGCGCGACCGCAGGGGCAACTGCATCGGCTGGGCGCTGACCGCCCACGACATCACCGAGGCCAACCGGCTGCGCCGGCAGGTCGAGGAGGCCAACACCCTTCTGCGTGAGCAGGTGGTGCGGGACGCGCTCACCGGCCTGTACAACCGCCGCCACCTGACCGACATGCTCCCGGCCCTGCTGACCGGCTCCATCGAGGGGGAGACCCCGCTGAGCCTGGCCGTCGTCGACATCGACCACTTCAAGCGGGTCAACGACACCTACGGCCACGCCTCCGGCGACGCCGTCCTGATCCGCGTGGCCCAGATCCTGGCCACCAGCGTCCGCTACGACGACCTGGTGGCCCGCCTGGGCGGCGAGGAGTTCGTGATCGTCCTGCCCGGGATGTCCCCGGAGGCGGCCCGGACCCGCCTGGAGAAGCTGCGGGAGTCGGTGGCCGCCGCCCAGACCCGGACCGCCGGCCACCAGCTGTCGGTCACCGTCAGCATCGGCGCCGCCGCCTTCGACGGTGAGCAGACCGCCACCGAGCTGCTCGAGGCCGCCGACGAGGCCCTCTACACCGCCAAGCGGCTGGGCCGCGACCGCGTCGAGCAGGCGGTGCCCCGGCCGGGGAACGCCGGCCCCTCCTCGGCCGCGACGCGAGAGACGGCGTGACCGGCCCGGCGGTGTGACCCGCCCTCCCGGGGCCGTTCTCGCAGAGCCGCCCGGTTCACGGGAGGGGGTCGAGCACCCCGGTGGCCAGGCCGCGGGCGATCGCCTCGGCGGTCAGGCCGGCGCCGGAGACGAACTCCCGGAGCTCGGCCTCGAACACGAAGATCTTCCGGAAAGCGGCGCCGTACCGTGCCTGATCCGCCAGGTGGATCCGCGGCACCCGGGCCCGGCGCGGGTCGAAACGGGTCGAGCCCGACTGGGTGCCGAGCGCCGTGACGGGGGACAGGGTCCTGACGAACCCGGCGACGAAGAACGGGTCGAGCCGATCGGGATCCGGTCTCAGCAGGGTGAGCCGGGGGCCGAGGAGCAGGCCCGGCTCCTCGACCACCACGGTCGCCGGCGAGGCCCCGCGGGTGGCCGCGACCACGTCTCCAGGTTCGAGCCGGATCCGGCCCTCGGGACCGGTGCGCGTCCGCACGGGCTCTCCGTCGAAGACGTGGCGGTCGGTCAGCACGAGATCGCCGGAATGGTCGATCTCGTAGCGCCCGGCCTGCCGGATCGTCAGCGCCCCGGTCCGCTCCAGCTCCGACAGCGAGACCATCGGCAGCTCCCTGCCGGCTCCCGGAGCGGCCTCGGGGACCAGGGCCGGGAACCGCCCGAGCCTGCGCAGCAGGTCCTCACGGCAGGAGAGGTAGTCGGCCGTCGTGATCTGCTCGCCCGGCCCGAGATGACGGGCGGGGGTGATGTCGACGTCCTCGTCCATCAGCTCGATGACGGGGACCGTACGGCTCCGGCCGGGCCGGTCGAGTCCGGCCTCGGAGTCCGCCAGGAACGCCCGCCACTGCTCGGCGACGGCGTCGAAGGTCGCCGGATCGGCCTCGGCCATCAGCACCCGCGACGGGGCGCGGCTCTCGCCGGCGGGCTTGCGCAGCACCCACACGTGCACCGGGAGCCCGGTGCCCGAGGCCATCTTCGGGGGCAGGCCGATGACGGCCCGGAGCACGCCGCGCCGCAGCAGGTTGCTGCGGATGCGGCGGCCGGAGCGGCGGTTGGCCGCGATCGCGGGCATCAGCAGCACCGCGAAGCCGCCCGGGCCCAGATGGGCGAGGGCGTGCTGGACCCAGGCGAGTTCGGACTCGGTCTTGGGCGGCAGGCCGTATTCCCAGCGCAGGTCGCCGGTGAGCTCGTCGTAGCCCCAGTTGCGCTCGTTGAAGGGCGGATGGCACACGACGGCGTCGACCGTCAGACCCGGCCAGGCGTCCCGCCGCAGCGAGTCTCCCGCCTCGACCCGGCCTTCCACCCCGGTCAGCGCCAGCCGCGACCGGGCCAGCCGGGCGAGGGAGGCGTCGTGCTCCTGCCCCAGAGCCCGCTCCACCCCGGCCGTCCGGGCCGCCGCGGCGAGCAGGGCACCGAGGCCGCAGGCGGGGTCGAGCACCGACCGGACGGCCGGACCGGCCAGCCGCACCATGAACTCGGCGACCTCGGCCGGGGTCTCGGACAGCCGGCGGGAGTGCACGTCGGCGTAGCGGTCGAGCAGGAAGTGCGTGGCCTCGGCCGTGCCCCGCTCCCGGGCGTACTGCCTGATCAGCTCCCACGCGGCGGCCGGGACGACGTGCGGCCTGTCGCGGCCGTGCAGGAGCTCGGCGGCCTCGGCGACCACCTCGCCGAGGCGCAGGTCGGCGGCGGCGGTGCGGATCTGCTGCCAGGCGCGCTCCTTCAGGGGCAGCTCCTCGACCTTGCCCTGCTCCAGCAGCCACGCCTCGACGGCCCTGAGGGAGAAGGCCGGACTGGTCGCGGTCCCTCCGACGGGCGCGGGGAAGTCCTCGTGCCGGCGCCGCCAGTTGCTCACGGCCGCGCGCCCGACCCCCGCCATCCGAGCGATGTCGGCGGCGGTGACGGTCGCCTCGTCCCCTGACACCGTCAGCCTCCCCTTCCGTCTCGACGCGTGGACACCAACGTACCCTGACGGCGCGTCGTCCGAGAGATCGGATCGTGTATCAGATTCACGCTGAGGAGACGGTGGAACCGGGCGGCGGAGCGGCCCTACTGATGCCGGGGCTTCTGAGGACCCGTCTGGGGCGCGGGCCCGCGGCGGGAGGCGGCGAACACCAGGGTGCCCGCGGCGACGAGGACGAAGGCCCCGCCGGCCATGGCCCAGGCGGCCGTCCGCTGGGAGGAGTGTTCCTCCTGGTTCGCCTCGGCGAACCCGGCCCACCTGCCGGCTTCCTGGGTCAGCTGGTCGTACCGGGCCGGATCGCTCTCCTTGACGGCGTCGGCCTCGCGAAGCGTCTGCTCGGCCTCGTCGAGGTGGCTCTCGATCCGCGCGCCCGTCTCGCTCGCCCTGGAGAACGGGACGGTGCTCACCGCTCCCACGACCAGGCCCAGCAGCAGCAGTGCGATCCCGAGCCACGCCTTGCGTCCCACCGATATCACCTTCCGTACCTGTTCATCCACGACCGTGTGCCTCCGCGGAGCGCACAGCTCCCGGGCCTGCGGTGAGGGCGGCGGAGTCCCGCTCGCCGCCGTGACACGGTATCCGTCCGGCCCGCCTGGTCACGCCCGCCGTACGGGGGACCGGACCTCCCTCTGTCGGGCGATGACAGTCGTGGAGTTATATCGGACAACGCGGGGTAGGGGGCAATATATCGGGATAAAGGGGGAGACATGGGTGGAAGGAAGATGGAAGGCGACGAGAATCAGCGGCGTCAGGCGGCCCGCGAGGCGCGCAGGTCGGGCAAGAGCCCCAGCGGGGAGAACGTGACGAAGGGGGCGTCCAAGCAGAGGCAGTCTCGGCCCAAGAGCGAACCGCACCACCACGAGGAGCGCCAGGCGTCGCCCCAGCGCGGCAAGCAGCAGGGCGTGCAGAAGAGCATGCAGCCCAACTCCAAGCCTGAGTACGGCTGATCCGTATCCGCTCCACCGGCGGGAACGGGACGTGGGCCGGTCTCGGCCGGATGCTCCTGGCGCGATGTCGGGAATCCGGGGACCTGCCGTAAGTGCCCGCGGATCGAGCCGGTTCCCGGTGATGCCGGGAACCGGCTCGATCCGTGCGACCGGCCCGCAGGAGCCCGTGGAGCCGGGCGGCCCGTATCGGGTCCCTTGTCGGGTCCCCTTATCCGTGTCAGGGCCGTTTTCCGGGGTTCAGGACCAGGCCGCCAGCTGGAACCAGACGGACTTGCCGTACGAGGTGAGCTTCCAGCCCCAGGCGTGGGAGAAGGTCTCGACGATGGCGAGTCCCCGGCCGGAGACCGCGAACTCGTCCGCCTCCCGCATGCGGGGGATCGCCGGGCAGGGATCGTGGACGTTCACCGACAGCAGCTCGCGTTCGCGGCTGACCGTGACGCGGATGGTGCTCGTCGCCGGGTCGTCGGCGGTCCCGTGGACGAGGGCGTTGGTCGCCAGCTCCGAGGCCAGGAGTTCGGCGAGCTCTGGAACGTCCCCGGCCGCGCTCCAGTCGAGGGCCGTGTCCCGCACGAACCTCCGGACGGAGGACACGCATCTGCCGTCGCGCGGTATCCGCTTCTCGCCCAGCACCACAAGGGCGGGATCAAGCGGGAGGCGATGGCCGACCGGTGCCGCATACGCCCTGACAGTCGCCTCCACGGCCTCTCCTTCTCTGCCGGATTCCGGGTGGTCGTTATGACGAGGACTAACTACCCCGGGTAGTCGAATGGTTACCGGATTTCGGCGGCGGAGTTCATCTTCGCATCATGGAACTCCGGCAGGAAGAGCATCGTGCTCGACGCATACTCATCTCAGGCGATATGGGGCAGACGGCTGTGCCACTACAGGAAAACGGCAGGTCTTAACCGGCCATGATGAGCGAGAGAATGCATTTCAGACCTTGCCGCTTACGGACGGCATGAGGCGTCTCGTCTTCGGATTCTCCCCGCCGGACGCGGCAGGCGGTGGAGGTCGCAGGGTCGGGCTCCTCTCCCGGCGGCCATAATCGAGGCGTGGACGAGCCCTTCACCGTTGGTGACCTGACCCTCACCGCCGACGTGAGCCCCGCCGACTGGGTGGTGGCGGCGGTTCGCGAATTCGACGACAACAACGTCGGGTGCCTGGTTCCGCCGGTCTTCGCAGCCTATGCGCGGGTGTTCCATCCGGCGTACCGGGGGGAGGGGGAGAACCCGCGGGAGGTGCCGTGGGCGGAGGTGGCCGGGGCCAACGGGCGGCTGGCGCATCCGGCGATGCAGTGGCCCGCCATCACCGGCTCGTGGCGGTTCGTCTACGACGACGACCAGCCGGGGCTGTGGGACCACCCGCCGGTGGAGGGCTCGCTCCCGGTACGGCAGGCGGCGCAGTTGGCCGAGCTGCTGGCCGCGCACACCGCCACGCCCGAGCGCTGCTGGTTCGCCGTGTGGGACGGCTTCGGCAACCTGAACCTGCCGGTGGAGGACGGGAAGATCCCGAGGGTCGAGATGCCCGCCCGGCCGATGCTGCTGTTGTCCGGGCCGCTGTCGGCGGCCGCCACCTCGCTCGACGCGACGTCGTGGTGTGATCAGCGGGCCAGCCTGTGGTGGCCGGAGGACCGCGCCTGGTGCGTCGCCACCGACGTGGATCTCATGACCACCTACGTCGGCGGCACGGAGGAGTGCGTCACGGCGTTGACGGCCGACGGCGGGCTGGAGGCCATGGAGATCGGCGTGGACCAGCGGCTCGGGTGGGACGGCGACCCGCTCAACCCGCTGCCTGAACCGGGGCCCGGCGGATGAGCGCGCCCGGCGTCCCCGGCCCGCATCCGGTGCCTCACGCCGGGGGCTCCCAGTAGGTCTCCACCCGGTGGCCGTCGGGGTCGGCGCACTTGAAGGCCACGTAGGCGGGCCCGTCGTAGTGCTCGTCGACCGCTATCCCGTCGGCGCGCATCCGGGCGAGCAGGGCGCGCACCTCGTCGGGCCCGGCGAGCCGGAAGCCGAAGTGCAGGAAGGCGGGGAGCGGGCCCACCTCCTGGCCGCCGTGCAGGGCCAGATCGAAGCCGTCGGCGTTGCGGACGATGACGGTGCCGTCCTCGTAGCGCTGCGCGGTGGCGGGGTCGAATCCGAAATAGGTCTCGTAGAACCGGAGGCTGCGCCGGGCGTCGCGCACGGGCAGGCCGAGATGGGTCAGATGCATGCGCCCAGCGTGCGGCGGCCCGCAGCCTCCGGCAAGGGATTTTTACCCCTTCCGCGGCCCCGGCCCGGTGGTTCCGGGCCGGGGGCCGCCCGCCGCCCCGGCATCGGTGAGGGGCCCGTCCAGGCTTGCCGGTCCCGTCGGCCGATGGAAGATTGTGTGCGTACGTGTCAGCAGTTCCCGAGGGGAATGGCGGCGATCATGCGGGTCATCGGGGCGGGCTTCGGCCGTACCGGGACGCTCTCGTTCAAGACGGCGCTGGAACGGCTCGGATTCGGGCCGTGTCACCACATGACGGAGGTGATCGAGAAGCCGGTGCAGATCCGCCGCTGGCTCGACCTGGCCGAGGGGCGGCCGGTGGGCTGGGACGACCTGCTGGGCGGCTACGACTCCTGTGTGGACTGGCCCTCCGCCGCCTACTGGCGCGAGCTCGCCGAGCACTATCCCGGGGCGAAGGTCGTTCTCACCGTGCGGGACCCGGACCGCTGGCTGGCCAGCATGAACGCCACCATCTTCAAGCGGCGCGAACGCGGAGGGACGCTCGCCGGCAGGGCCGTCCTGCGGTTGTCGTCCCTGCTGGGCACCGACTTCGCGGCGTTCGTGAAGATGACCGGGCTGATCGTGGACGAGCGGGTCTTCGGCGGCGGGGGAACAGACGCGCAGAACGCGCTGAAGGTGTTCCGGGCGCACATCGAGGAGGTCAAGGCGGAGATCCCGCCCTCGCGGCTGCTGGTGTTCGACGTCCGCCAGGGCTGGGAGCCGCTGTGCGGGTTCCTCGGCGTGCCGGTGCCCGACGAGCCGTTCCCCCGGGTCAACGACGCCGCGCACTTCGAGAGGATCAGCCGGTCGAAGGTCGGCCCCATGATCCTGCGGCGGAGCCGGTAGAGCAGCCGGGACCCGGCGCCGGGCGGTTCGTCGCGCATGCCGCCGGACCGGTCCCGGACGGCTCACCGGGCACGGCCTACCCCATGGTCTTCGCACCGTCCAGGGACTCGCGGAGGATGTCGGCGTGACCGGCGTGCTGGGCGGTCTCGGCGAGGACGTGCAGCAGGACCCGGCGGACCGACCAGCGCGCACCCGGCTCGAACCACGGCGCCTCGGGGAGCGGGTGGGAGACGTCCAGGTCGGGGAGTGACTCCACCAGCTCCGCGGTCTTCCGGGCCACCTGTTCGTAACGGTCGAGCAGGCCGGCCAGCGTCTCACCGTCGAGCATGCGGAACTGGCCCTCCCAGTCGATCGGCTCGCTCTCCATCGCCTCGGCGCCGCCGGCCGCGAACCGCATCCACCTCTCCTCCACCGCGGCCACATGCTTGATCAGGCCGCCCAGGCACAGCTCGCTGGCGGTGGTGCGCAGCGCCGCCTGCTCGTCGGTCAGCCCCTGGACCGTCTGCCGCAGGAAACCGCGGTGCTTGGCCAGCGTCTGCAGCAGGTCGGCGCGCTCCCCGGTCATGATCTCGTCGTGCGTGGTCATGCTCTCCGCCCTTCGGTGTCGTTCAGCCGGTCCAGGCTATGACCGGCGGCCGACATTTCCCGCGCGCCGGCCGGAGCCGACGCGGGAACCGCCACAGGCGCGGGATCAGCCGGTCGTACGGCCGTGCCGGTCGCGGGCCTTCAGCCGGACGGTCGGCATCTCCGGGGCGGGCAGCGGGTCGGCGTCGCAGCCGCCGACGGCGCCGAAGCGCCGGCCGGCCATCCAGTCGTCGCGCGCCCGCACGATCTCCTCGTGGGAGCGGCCGACGAAGTTCCACCACATCACCAGGGGCTCGTCGAACGGTTCGCCCCCGAAGACGAAGAGCCGGGCCGGGCCGGTGACGCCGACGGGTATCTCCGACCGGCCCCGGCCGAGATAGAGCAGCGAGCCCGGCGCCAGGGGCACTCCGGCGACCTCGGCGGCACCGGACATGACCAGCACGGCGTTCTCGAAGCCGGGATCGGCCGGGAGCCGGCAGCCGCCGGGACCGGCGAACGACACCTCGGCGGCGACCAGCGGGGTGTGCACGCGCGCGGGGGAGCGGGCGGATCCGAGCCCGCCCACCACGACGGTGACGGCCGCCTCGCCCTCGCGCAGCACCGGCAGCTCGGGATGGTGCTCGAACCGCGCCTCGCTGTGGCGGGCCTCCTCCGGCAGTGCCACCCACAGTTGCAGCCCGTGCATGCCGGGGGGATGGTCCGGTGGCGACTGCTCGGAGTGCGCGATGCCGCGGCCCGACGTCATCAGGTTGAGCTGCCCGGGGGTGATCGCCTGCGCGCTGCCCAGGCTGTCGCGGTGCATGATCTCGCCGTCGGCCAGCCAGGTGACGGTCTGAAGGCCGGTGTGCGGGTGCGGCGGCACCTGCATGCCCGGCCGGCCGCTGACGTCGTCCGGGCCGAAATGGTCCACGAAGCACCAGGCGCCGACCATCCGGCGCCGCCGTTGCGGAAGCAGCCTCCGCACCGTGGTGTACCGGCCCAGGGGCACGTCGTGGCCGGGCAGAAGAACGCTTTCCGGCTCGGTCCCGGCCGCCACCGCGCAGCCGTACACGGCCTGGTCCGGGGCGTGCTCTGAGTGGCTCATGATCCGACCCTACGGCCTTCCCTCCCCGGCTTCCCTCCGGCGGTGGCGAGGCCGGGAGCGTAGGGCCGGGGCAACAGGATCTCCCGCTTCCGACGGGCCGGCGGAGGCCCGCTCCCCATTGACACGGTCCAGGAAAAAACAGTTATACCGGCATTTACTGTTAGGAAACTTTCTTTTACATTTCAAGTAACCCCCCAGCAGAGGAGTGCTCCATGAGAAGAACGATCATGGTGGCGGTGATGGCGCTGGTGACTCTCGGAGCCACGGTCCTCACCGCCGCCCCGGCCCTGGCGCATGGGTACGTGTCGTCACCGCCCAGCCGCCAGGCGATGTGCGCCCAGGGCCGCGTCGCCGACTGCGGTCCCATCATCTACGAGCCGCAGAGCGTGGAAGGCCCCAAAGGCCAGCGCAACTGCCACGGCGGCGTCGCCCGGTTCGCCCAGCTCAGCGATGAGAGCAGGAACTGGCCCGCCACCTCCGTCGGCACCGGCGTCACCTTCAACTGGGTGCTGACCGCCCGGCACGCCACCAGCACCTGGGAGTACTACATCGGCGGCAACCGGATCGCGGTCTTCAACGACCAGGGCCGCCAGCCGGGTGCGACGGTGTCGCACAACGTGAGCCTGGCCGGTTACAGCGGGCGGCAGAAGGTCCTGGCGATCTGGAACATCGCCGACACGGCCATGGCCTTCTACTCCTGCATCGACCTGCAGATCGGCGGCGGTGGCGGCGGCAACCCGACCCCCACCCCCACTCCCACTCCCACGCGGACCCCGACGCCGACTCCCACCGCGACCGCTCCCTCGGGAACCTGGTCCGCCGGCACCGCCTACGCGGTGGGCGCCCAGGTCACCTACGGCGGCGCGAGCTACCGGTGCATCCAGGCGCACACCGCCTACGCCGGCTGGGAGCCGCCGAACGTCCCGGCGCTGTGGCAGAGACTCTGACCCGCCCGCGAGCGCTCATCCGGGAAGGAGCCGGACGGATCGCCTCCGCGGCGGGATGCCGCCGCGGCCCCGGATCCTGACGCGCCGCGGGAGAGAACGCATCGAAGAGGAGAACGCGGGGGCGCCCAGACTCGATCGGCGCGGAAACGCCCGGCGGGCCTGGACGCCCTTCCCTGCGTCGAGGAGTGATCACCGTGAGACGCGTAGAGATCCTGAAGATGTGTGCCGCCGGGGCGGCCCTGCTGACCCTCGCGGCCTGCGTGCCGTCGTCCCCGCCGTCATCGGCCGGCGGGGACGACAGGAGCGGGACCGTGCGGGTATGGCTCTTCGACGAGCCCAACCGCGCTCCCAAGGAGCGGGTCGTCGCCGAGGCGATCGAGGAGTTCACCGCGGCGCATCCGGAGGTGACGGTCGAGGTCGCCTACATCCCGACCTCACCGGCCAGGCACGAGAAGTTCAAAGGCGCGTTCAACGATCCGGCCAGCGCACCCGACATCGCCGAGTACGGCAACACCGACCTCGCCGAGTACGCCGCCGCGGGCGGGTTCGCCGACCTCGGCGCGGAGGTCCGGTCCTGGACGGAGGGCGGGGACATCGACGCCGACCTGCTGAAATCGGCCACCGCCGGCGGCAAGCTCTACGGCGTGCCGTGGTACATCGGTGTCCGCGCGCTCTACTACCGGACCGACGTCTTCGGCGAGCTCGGCCTGGAGCCGCCGGCCACCCTGGGGGAGCTGACCGCCGCCGCCCGCGCCGTCCGCGAGAGGAGACCCGATCTGTACGGCATCGCGGTCGGCGGCCAGTACACCTTCGGCGCGCTGCCTTTCATCTGGGACGCGGGCGGTGACATCGAGAAACTCGACAGCCCCGGGTCCCGCGAAGGCGTCAAGGCCTACACGGACCTGATGAGCGACGACATCTGCCCGCCGCAGGCGTGTGCCGCCCTGACCGGCGGCAGGACCGTCGAGCTGTTCGCCGGCGGCAAGGCCGCCATGGGCATCCTGGGCAACTTCAACCGCTCCGCGGTGGACGCGGGACCCGCCGCGGGAAAGTACGCGGTGGTGCCGCTCCCGGGATCCACGGCGGGCACGCCCGCCCCCGCGTTCGCGGGCGGCAACAACCTCGGCGTGATGCGCAGCAGCAGGCACCGCACGCTGGCCGTACAGTTCGTCCAGTTGCTGGCCGGCAAGACCTACCAGGTCAAGATGTACGAGGCGATGGGCAACCTGCCCACCCTGACCTCGGCCGGGCGGGAGCTGGCGGCCAGGGACCCCTTCCTCAAGCCGTTCCTCGACACGGTCGCCGCCGGCACTCGCTTCGTGCCCGTCGACCCGGCCTGGGTGAAGATCGACAACCAGAAGGTCATCCCGACCATGCTGCAGAAGGTCGCGACCGGGCAGGCCACGGTGGAGCAGGCCACCGACGAGGCCGCTGCGGCGGTGGACGCCGCCTTCGGCCGGTCATGACCACGGTCACCACCGCCCCGGCGGGCCCGGAGACCCCGACCCGCCGGGCGGCGCCCCGAACTCGCCGGAGGGACCGGCTGCGGCCCTGGCTCTACCTGATGCCCGCGGCGGCGGTGCTGCTCCCGCTGTTCGGCTACCCGATCTCCATGCTGGGCCTGCTGTCGGTGTTCGACTACCGGCAGGCGCAGGTCAGCGGCGGGGAGCCCACGACTTTCGTCGGCTTCGGCAACTACGCGGCGGTCCTGGGCGACCGGCGTTTCTGGTCGGTCCTCACGCAGACCGCGGTCTTCGCGGCGGCGCTCGTGGCCGCCACGCTGGCCGTCGGAGCGGCGCTGGCCGTGGTGCTGTCGAGAGCCGGGCGGGTGCCGCGCCTGCTGCTCTCCCTGGCGGCGATGGCGGCGTGGGCGGCGCCCGCGATGACCGGTTCCACGGTCTGGATGTTCCTCTTCGACACCGACCTCGGCCTGGTCAACCAGGTGCTGGGCATCGAGGGCTTCAACTGGTTCTACGACCGGTGGGTCGCGTTCGGAGTGATCGGCGCCACCGTGGTGTGGCACTCCTTCCCGTTCGTCATGGTGACCCTGTACGCCGGGATCCAGGCGGTCCCCGCCTCGATCCTGGAGGCCGCCGAGCTGGACGGGGCCTCGGCGTGGCAGTCGTTCTGGCGGGTGCTCGTGCCGGTCCTGCGGCCGCTGATCACGATCGTGGTCATCCAGTCGATCATCTGGGACTTCAAGGTATTCACCCAGATCTACGTGATGACCGACGGCGGAGGCATCGCGGGCCAGAATTCGGTGCTCAACGTGTACGCCTACCAGACCGCCTTCGGATCCTCCGAGTACGGCCTCGGCTCGGCGATCGGCGTGGTCATGACGCTGATCCTGCTCGCGGTCACCCTGCTCTACATCCGCGCGCTGTACCGCAGGGGAGAGAGCCTGTGAACAGGCCCCGGCTCGCGGCGAACACGGTGGCGGTGACCGCCGCCGCCGTGACGGTCTTCCCGATCTACTGGATGGTGCTCTCCGCGGTGAAGCCCGCGGGCGAGATCCGGTCGCTCCAGGCCCGCCCGTGGACCCTGGCACCCACGCTCGAGCACTTCCGGCGGGTGCTCGGCGCCGAGGACTTCGGCCGGTACCTCCTCAACAGCGCGGTCGTCGCGCTGTCGGTCGTCGCGCTCTCCGCGGTGGTGGCGTTCCTGGCGGCCTTCGCGGTGACCCGGTTCCGGTTCAGGTTCCGAACGAGCGTGCTGATCATGTTCCTGGTGGCGCAGATGGTGCCGGCCGAGGCGCTCACCATCCCGCTGTTCTTCCTGATCCGCGACCTCGGCGCGGTGGTGCCCGGCGTGGGGCTCAACACCCTGGGCTCGCTCGTCCTGGTCCATCTGGCCTTCTCGCTGCCGTTCGCGACCTGGATGATGCGGGGGTTCGTGGCGGCGGTGCCGGAGGCGATCGAGGAGGCGGCGATGATCGACGGCGCGAGCCGTACGGTGATCCTGTGGCGGGTCCTCTTCCCCCTGGTCGCCCCCGGCCTGGTCGCGACGAGCGTGTTCTCCTTCATCACCGCCTGGAACGACTTCATCTTCGCCAGGACCTTCATCATCTCGGCCACCCACAACCAGACCCTGCCCGCGGCGCTGCTCGTGTTCTTCAAGCCCGACGAGAACGACTGGGGCGGGATCATGGCCGCCTCGACGCTGATGACCGTTCCCGTCCTGGTCTTCTTCGTCGCGGTGCAGCGGCGGCTGGTCGCCGGGCTGGGCGGCGCCGTGAAGGACTGAGGGCGGCACGGCAGGCTCGCGCGGGCCGCTCCCCCGTCACCCGCTGATCTGTCGGTGCCGGTTGTCATGATGCCGTCATGGCATCGACTTCTTCCATCGCCGGATACTGGGACGCCGCGGCCGGACGGTTCGACGAGGAGGCCGACCACGGGCTGCGGGATCCCCGGGTGCGGGCCGCCTGGGGGCGGAGGCTGCGGGCGTGGTTGCCGGAGGACCCCTCAGACGTGCTGGACCTGGGCTGCGGGACCGGCTCGCTGATGCTGCTCCTGGCCGAGCAGGGGCACCGGCCGCTCGGCGTGGACCTGTCACCGAGGATGATCGCGCATGCCCGCGCCAAGCTCGCCGGGGTCGAAGCCGAGGCGCTGGTCGGGGATGCGGGGAATCCTCCGGTGGGGGAGCGGCGGTTCGACGCCGTGCTGGTCCGGCACCTGCTGTGGACACTGCCTGATCCGCGGGCGGCGCTGCGCCGCTGGATCGGCCTGCTCCGCCCGGGCGGCCGGCTGGTGCTGGTCGAGGGGCGGTGGAACGCGCCGTCGGGCGGCGCCGCCTACGTCGACGGGGCCGAGGCCATGCCGTGGATGGGCGGGGTGAGCGCCGGGGTCCTCGCGGGAGCCCTCCGGGAGTCGGCGGCCGATCTGCGGGTGGAGCCGCTGACCGATCCGGCGCTGTGGGGCCGGGAGATCGACGACGAGCGGTATGCACTGATCGCCGTGATCTGATCGCGGCGGGCACGAGGTCCGGCGGTCCCCGCGAGGGAAACCGGGTGGCCGCCGACCGGGCGTTCTGGGAGGGTTCGGGTATGACAGAGGCGGTGGACGTGCGCGACGTGGCAGGTCTGGTCGCGGCGGTGGAGCGAGGCGAGCGGGTCAGATATCTCATGTTCTGGGGGCACCGGCCGCCGCGCTCGGGCGGGGTCGGCGCGGGGTGCCTGTCGCAGTGGTGGCCGGCGGACTTCACCGTGGACGGGGTGCTCTACCGCAGCGCGGAGCACTTCATGATGGCGGCCAAGGCCCGGCTGTTCGGTGACGAGGAGACCGCGTCGGCGATCGTGGCGGCCGGGCATCCGAAGAAGGCCAAGGACCTGGGGCGGCGGGTGCGGGGCTTCGACGAGCAGGCATGGGCCCGGGCCCGCTTCGACCTCGTGGTCCGGGGCAACCTCGCCAAGTTCGGCCAGAATCCCGAGCTGGGGGAGTTCCTGCTGGGCACCGGCGAGCGGGTGCTGGTCGAGGCCAGCCCGGTGGACCGCATCTGGGGGATCGGGCTGGCGGCCGACGACGAGCGGGCCGGGCGGCCGGAGCAGTGGCGGGGGCTGAACCTCCTCGGGTTCGCGCTGATGGAGGCACGGCACGCACTGCGGCGATGACCGCGGCCGGGCGTCACCCGGCGAGGTCGAGCTCCGACAGGAGCGCGGTGAGGGTGGCGCCGAGGGGGGAGTCGAAGGTCAGGAGGGCGTGGGCGTCACCCCGGGTCGGACCCTGGTTGACGATCACGATGGGGATGGCCCGTTCGGCGGCGTGGCGGACGAACCGGTAACCGGACATCACGGTCAGCGAGGAGCCCAGCACCAGCAGCAGGCCGGCGCGTTCGGTCAGCGCGTAGCACTCCTCGACCCGGGGCCGGGGCACGTTCTCCCCGAAGAACACCACGTCGGGCTTGAGCACGCCGCCGCAGCCGTGGCAGTCCACGATGCGGAAGGACGCGACCTGGTCGTCGTCGAGTACGGCGTCGCCGTCGGGGTTGATCGCGCCGGTCTCGGCGTGCCAGCCGGAGTTGGCCTCACGCAGGCGCTCGTCGAGCAGCAGGCGGGGGGTGCGCTCGCCGCAGCCGAGGCAGCGGACGCGGTCGAGGCTGCCGTGCAGCTCGACCACCTGCCGGGTGCCGGAGGCCTGGTGCAGGCCGTCGACGTTCTGGGTGATGACCCCGGAGAGCAGCTCCCGCTCCTGGAGCCCGGTGACCGCGTGGTGGCCGGCGTTGGGGGCGGCACGGGCGATGTGCCGCCATCCCAGGTGGCTGCGGGCCCAATATCGTCTGCGGGCCGCGGCGCTGCCGGTGAACGCCTGGTACGTCATCGGCTCGGCCGGCCGCCTGCGGCCGGTCTCCCCGCGGTAGTCCGGGATGCCGGACTCGGTCGAGATCCCGGCCCCGCTCAGGACCACCACCTCGCCGTCCGCGACGAGATCGGCCAGCATCCGGAGCCGGGGGCCGGCGACCGTGCCCGAGCGGCCGGGCGGCGCACCGAAGACGCCGCCGGAACCCTCGTCCAGCGCCTGAGTCACCTGTCCATGGTGCCCGACGTCCGCCGCTGCTCGGTGCAACGGGGTGAGCAGGGGCGGCAGCCGTGTCGCGGGGCGTCACCGCTCCCGGCGGCTCCGGCGCCCCTGTCCCGCCCGCCGCGCCGTCCCGTCATCCCGCGGCGAAGTACTTCGCCGCGATCCGGGTGTGCAGCGGGAACGCCAGCTCCCGAGGCCGGTCGATCAGCAGCCACTCCGTCGTCTCGGCCGTGGGCACGACCGGCGGGAGGGAGGCGGAGCCGGTGCGCGGCCCCAGGCCGAAGATCAGCACGGTGCCGTCCGGGGCGCTGAGCACGTCGAACAGCCGCACCTCGTCCGCCCCGACGACGACGCCCGTCTCCTCCCGGAGCTCCCGTACGGCCGCCTGCTGCCAGGACTCGCCCATGTCGATGAAGCCGCCGGGCAGGGCGAGCCCGCCGCGGTGCGGCTCGACGGCGCGGCGGACCACCAGCAGGCCCTCGTCCACCGGCAGCACCATCACCGCGACCGGCAGCGGGTTGAGGTAGGCGGTGTTCCCGCAGCCGGAGCAGGTCCGCGGCCAGGCCTGGCCGGGAGCGTAGGCCGTACCGCAGAAGGAGCAGTGCGAGTTCCTGGTCGTCACGAGCGGAGGCTAGCAACACCCCGGCCCGCCGCGGACCCCGGCCCGCAGGCCCGTGCGAGAAAATTAACCAACTGGTAGGTTTTTCGTCGGTCCTCGCGGTGACCCGTACGGCGAGGCAGACAAGGGAGACGGCATGGAACTCTCGTTCCCGGACGGTTTTCTGTGGGGGGCGGCGGGCAGCGCTCACCAGACCGAGGGCAACAACGTCTCCAGCGACCTGTGGGCGCTGGAGAACGGTCCCGGCGGCCCGCTGCCCGAGCGCAGCGGGGACGCCTGCGACGGCTACCACCGCTGGCGCGAGGATCTCGACATCGTGCGGGACCTGGGCCTGACCTCCTACCGCTTCGGCATCGAGTGGGCGCGCGTGGAGCCGGTGGAGGGCCGGATCTCCCGGGCGGCGCTGGCACACTACCGCCGCCTGGTCGAGGGCTGCCTGGAGCGCGGCCTGACCCCGGTGGTGACGCTGCACCACTTCACCAGCCCGCTCTGGTTCCAGCAGGAGGGCGGGTGGCTGTCCGGCGAGGCGGTCGCACGCTTCCGCCGCTACGTGCGGGCGGTGCTGCCGATCCTGGACGGCGTCGAGTGGGTCTGCACCGTCAACGAGCCCAACATGCTCGCGATGGTGGCCAGCATGATGAAGCAGGGCAAGCGCGAGGAGGGCGTCGCCGGGGCCATGCCCCCGCCCGACCCGGCGGTGGCCGACGCCCTCGCCGCCGCGCACCGCGCCGCGCGCGAGGAACTCGGTACGGCGGGAGTCAAGTCCGGCTGGACGGTCGCCAACCAGAACTTCGAGGCCGCGGGCGGCGCGGAGGCGGAGCGCGACGCGTGGGCGTGGCCGCGTGAGGACCGGTTCCTGGAGGTGGCCGCGGGCGACGACTTCATCGGTGTCCAGGCCTACACGCGCGTGCTGGTCGGGCCGGACGGGGCGCTGCCGGTGCCGGACGGCGCCCGCCGCACCCTCATGGGGTGGGAGTTCTACCCGGCGGCGCTCGGCAACGCCGTACGGTACACGGCGGCGAGGCTGCCGGGGGTACCGATCCTCGTGACCGAGAACGGCGTCGCGACGGCGGACGACGCCGAGCGCGTCGAGTACACGCGCGGCGCCCTGGCCGGGTTGCACGGCGCGATCTCCGACGGGATCGACGTGCGCGGATACCTCCACTGGTCGCTGCTGGACAACTACGAGTGGGGCTCCTGGCGGCCGACCTTCGGACTGGTCGCGGTGGACCGCGAGACGTTCGAGCGGACGGTCAAGCCCAGCGCCCGCTGGTTCGGCGGGGTCGCCCGCACCGGCGTGCTGCCCGCCGGGGCGGTCCACGAGGAGATGTCACCCGCCTGAGCCCGTACGGCGGGCGACCCGGTGACCCCGTGCGTTCACCGGGTCGCCCGCGCTTGAGCCCGCACCCGGTAGGGGGCGGGGTGACCGGGTGCGCTCAACCGGTGCGGGAGGCGATCACCTCGGCTGCCGTCCTCGGTCGTCCTCCTGGGCGGCGGCGACGAGCCGGTCCACGACCTCCGAGGTCAGGCCGATGCCGAAGGTGCTGAACTTGATCAGAGGGAAGCCGAGCGCCATGCCGAGCAGCGCCGGGTCGACCCGGTCGAGCGCGGCCATCGCGGGCGCGTCGCCGAGCACCTTCCGCAGCGCCGCGCCGCCGGCGGGGTGGGCGAGCCACTCGCCCAGGGTGGACATCCCGCTCAGCGGGGCCGTGTAGCCGTCGCCCGGAGTGGTCAGCCCGGCGCGCAGGCGGATGTCGCGCGAGGAGGACCCGACCTCGACGGTGAAGGCGCCGGGGTCGATCCTCCAGTCCTTGCGGGACACCGACCACTGCGCGACGTCCCGCCCGGTGAGGGCGAAGCGGATCCGCTCGGCGGCCCCGGGCTCCAGGCCGACCTTGGCGAAGCCGCGCAGCTCGTGCCGGGGGCGGGAGGGCCGCTCCTCCTCGAACGCCACGTACAGCTGGACGACCTCGTGCGCGAAGCGCTCACCGGTGTTGGTGACGGTCACCTCGACGCTCCACTCGTTGCTCCCGGTCTCGCGGGCGTCGAGGTCGGAGTACTCGAACCGCGAGTAGGTCAGGCCGTGGCCGAAGGGGTAGGCGACGTCCGTGCCGAGCGTGTCGTGGTGGCGGTAGCCGACGTAGCGGCCCTCGCCGTACACGACGTGCCCGTCGGCGCCGGGAAAGTGCAGGTGGGAGGGGACGTCGGAGAGGCGGTTGGGGATCGTCTCGGTGAGCCGGCCCGACGGGCTGTGCGCGCCGAGCAGCAGGTCGGCCAGGGCGGACCCGCCCGCCTGGCCGAGCAGCCATCCCTCCAGGATCGCCGTGGCCGCGTCCTGCCACTCGGCGACCGACACGACCGCCCCGTTGGACAGGACGACGACCACCCGCGGGCAGACCTCGGCCACCCGGCGCAGCAGGGCGACCTGGACGGCGGGCAGCTCGATGGTGGTGCGGTCGAAGCCCTCCGACTCCGCGGCGTCCGGCAGGCCCAGGAAGACCAGCGCCGTGTCGGCCTCCGCCGCCGCGGCCACCGCCTCCCGCTCGAGCTCGGCGTCGGGCGCGCCGTCCAGCCGGTAGCCCGCCGCGAAGGCCAGCTCGATGCTCCCGGAGGACTGCCCGGCGGCAGAGCTCAGCGCGTCCCAGGCGTTGTCCAGGCGGGTGGGGACCACGTGCGAGCTGCCACCGCCCTGGTAGCGCGGGGTACGGGCCAGCTCTCCCAGTACGGCGACGCGCCGGGAGACCGCCGGGTCCAGGGGCAGGACGGCGCCGTCGTTCTTCAGCAGGACGGCCGAGGCGCGGGCCGCCTCGCGGGCGATCTCGTGGTGGGCGTCGGCGTCCCAGCCGTCGAACCTCTCCCTGCCCCCGGTCCGCCGGGCGAGCGTGAGCAGGCGCCCGGCGGCCAGATCCAGCGCGGCCTCGGGCAGCCGGCCGGAGCGCACCGCCTCGACGATCTCCCCGTCGGTCCCGGTGGGCGGCATCTCCAGGTCGAGGCCCGCCTCCAGGGCCGCCACCCGGTCGTTGACCGCGCCCCAGTCCGACATCACCAGCCCGTCGAAGCCCCATTCGCCGCGCAGCAGCTCGGTCAGGAGCCACCGGTTCTGGCTGGCGTAGACCCCGTTGATCCTGTTGTAGGAGCACATGACGGTGTACGGCCGCGCCTCGCGCACGATGTGCTCGAAGGCCGGCAGGTAGATCTCGCGCAGGGTCTGCTCGTCGACGTCGGCGCTGACCCTCATGCGGTCGGTCTCCTGGTTGTTGACCGCGAAGTGCTTGACGCACGCCCCGACGCCGAGGGACTGGATGCCGGTGACGACGGCCGCGCCCATCACCCCGGTGAGGTGGGGGTCCTCGGAGAAGTACTCGAAGTTGCGGCCGCACAGCGGCGAGCGCTTGATGTTGACCCCGGGGCCGAGCACGACGTCGGCCCCGAGTGCGGACGCCTCGCGCGCCAGGGCCGCGCCCACCCGCCGGGCCAGTTCCGGGTCCCAGGAGGAGCCGAGCGCGACGGCGGGCGGGAAGCAGGTCGCCGGCACGCTGTCGTGGATGCCGAGGGCGTCTCCCGTGCTCTCGGGCTGGCGGCGCATCCCGTGCGGGCCGTCGGAGAGTGTGAGGGCGCGCACCGTGCCCGGGACGGCCGTGGTGTGCCAGGTGCCGCTCCCGGAGGTGAGCGAGGCCTTCTCCTCCAGGCCGAGGCCGGCGACCTCCTCGGGAACGGGGCGGGAGATCTCCTCCGAGGTGGGACGGAGGGGCGACGCTTCGCGGCCGGTCTGTGTCATGGGGGCCTCGTGTTCGTGGTCGTCAGGGATGGTGCGGCCGGTCCGGCTGCGCGTGTACGGCCGCCGCGTCCAGGTCCAGGCCCAGCTGGCCGAGGAAGGCGACGACCGACGCGCGCATGTCGACCGCCTCCGGTTCGAGCAGCCACTGGGTCTGCAGGCCGTCTACCAGCGCGATGAGCTGCTGGGCGACGGCGCCCGGGTCGTGGCCCAGCGGGGGCGTGACCCGGGAGAACAGGGAGGAGAGCAGCCAGGCCGCCTGCTTGCGCAGCCGCCGGTAGCGCTCGACGAAGTAGTCGTGCGCGGGATGCTCCGGGTCGGCGGCCTCGCCGGAGATCTTCACGTAGAGGCCGACCAGTCCGGGGGTCCGCATGTTCCGCGCGACCTGGTCGATGACCCGTTCGAGGAGTTCCTCGGGGCCGGCCTCGTGGTCGGGCCCGGTCATCACCCTGGCGTCGACCTCGTCGCGGCGGCTGAGCACCTGGATGAGCAGGTCGTCCTTGCCGGGGAAGTGGTGCAGCAGCCCGGCGTGGGTCAGGCCCGCGTGCGCGGCGATGTCGCGCAGGGACACGGCGTGGAAGCCGGAGCGGGAGAACAGCTCCATGGCTGAGTCGAGGATGCGCGAGCGGGTGCGCTCGCCCTTGCGCCCTCGGCGTGGGATCGCTTCGGTCACCGACCGGCCTTTCTGCGGTCTGGGCATGTGGGGTCTCGGGCACGTGGGGTGCGAGTACGTGCCGCGGTATCGCGAGACTAGCCCGGCCCTCTGCGGCTCACATTAAACCTACCACGTGGTTAGTTTTGGGGGTATGCTCGCCGCACATTCGGCCGAGACAGTCGTCCCCGCCTTGAGACGGAGTGAGCTCCATGAAGAAATCCGCCAGGGTAGCCATCGCCGCGCTTGCCCTCCTCGCTGCGCCGACGGTGCTCGCAGGCTGTTCGGACTCCGGCGGCGCCGCACCGGACAGCGGCCCCAAGGCCCTGAGCATCGCGACGATGACCCTCCCGCAGAGCCTCGATCCGAAGGACGCCACCGGCAGCGCGCTCCCGTTCTTCCAGGCCGTCTACGACACTCTCGTCAAGCGCGAGCCGGACGGCTCCTACAGCCCGATGCTCGCCACCGAGTGGAAGTACAACGACGACCTCACCGAGCTGGCGCTCACCCTCCGCAGCGGCGTGACGTTCGACGACGGCACCCCGTTCGACGCCGAGGCCGTCAAGGCGAACATGGAGCGCTTCCGCAAGGGCGGCGGCGCGCAGGCCAAGACGCTCAACGACGTCAAGGCCATCAAGGTGGTCGACGCCACGCACGTGACCCTGGAGCTGGCGCAGCCCAACCCCGCGATGCTGTTCTACCTGAGCGACGCGGCCGGTCTCATGGCCAACCCCGCCGACTTCACCAAGGGCGACGCGCTCAAGACCAAGCCCAGCGGGACCGGCCCCTACGACCTGGACCAGAACCTGACCTTCATCGGGACCAGGTGGACGTTCACCCGGGCCCCCGGCTACTGGGGCGCCAAGCTCCCCTACGACACGGTCACGATCAGCTTCTTCGACAACGAGACGGCCATCGTGAACGGTCTCAAGACCGGGCAGATCAACGCCGCCCTGATCCAGGACGCCGACCAGCAGATCAGCGCCGAGAGCGACCCGAAGGTCAAGACGGTCAAGCAGGAGTTCGACTTCCAGGGCCTGGTCCTGTTCGACCGGGCCGGGGCCGTCACCCCGGAGATGCGTGACCCCCGGGTGCGCCAGGCGCTGAACCACGCGATCGACCGCAAGACGATGCTGGAGAAGATCCGCCAGAGCCGCGGCGCGATCACCAACCAGGTCTTCGGCACCTCCACCGCGGCCTACAAGCCCGAGCTCGACGCCTATTACTCCTACGACCCGGCCAAGGCGCGCGAACTGCTCAAGGAGGCCGGGCACTCCGGCGGCTTCACCCTGAAACTGCCCCGCATCGCGGCGATCGTCTCCGACGCGCTCGCCGCCTCGCTCCAGGCCGACCTGGGCGCCGTCGGCGTCAAGCTCGTCTGGGAGGACGTCGACGCCGGCTCCGCCATCAAGCGCATCTTCACCGACCGCGCCTTCTCCGGCCTGGTCATGAACATCGGCCAGTCCTCGACCGACTGGGTCGTGGTCGGCGAGCTGGTCCTCCCCGGGGCGTTCAACATGTTCGGCTACACCGACGACACGGTGAAGGAACTGCTGCCCAAGATCCAGGGCAGGGACGCCCAGGCCGCCAAGGCGGAGCTGCAGGCGCTCAACGAGCACCTCGTCAAGGACGGCTGGTTCGTGCCCTTCTACCGGATGACGTACCTGCACGTCTCGGACGGCAGCGTGACGATCACCCCGCAGGACGGCATGGCCGTGCCGTCCATCTACAACTACGCGCCCGCCAAGTAGTGCCGCCGGCCGGGGCCGGGCGGATCCGCCCGGCCCCGGCCCGACAACGGATGTCGAGTTCCCATGCCGAGCTTCCCATGTTGAGCTTCCCATGCTGAGCTTCATCGCGCGCAGGACCGCGGCGGGGGCGGTGCTCCTCTTCGTGATCTCCTTCCTCTCCTACACGCTCCTGTCGATCCCCGACATCGACGTGGGCCGGCAGCTCCTCGGGCAGGGGGCGAGCCAGGACCTCGTCGACGCCAGGAACGCCGCCCTCGGGCTGGACCGCCCCACCGCCGTGCAGTATCTGGACTGGCTGACCCACTCCCTCCGGGGTGACTTCGGAACCTCCTGGTTCAGCGGCGAGGACGTGACGCGGGCGATCGTGAACCGGCTGCCCGTCACGGTCAGCCTGATGATCGGCGTCACCCTGGTCACGGCCGTGCTCGCGTTCCTGCTCGGGGTGTGGGCCGGAGTCCGCCGCGGCGCGGTCGACCGGTTCGTGCAGGTCTTCGCCGTTGTGGGCTACGCCCTGCCCGGCTTCCTGGTGACCCTGGTCATCGTCCTGGTCTTCGCCGTGCACCTGCGCTGGTTCCCGGCCATCGGCTACGTGGGCCTCACCGAGTCCTTCACCGGATGGCTGTCCACCGTGACGCTGCCCATCGCCTCCCTGGCCGTCGGCTCCGTCGCCGGCGTCGCGCAGCAGGTCCGGGGGTCGGTGATCGACGTCATGCGCCAGGACTACGTGCGCACCCTGCGCGCGCGGGGGCTGCCGCCGTGGCGGATCGTCTTCCGGCACGTCGTCCGGAACGCCTCGGCGCCCGCCCTCGCGGTGCTCGGCATGCAGTTCGTCGGCATGCTCGGCGGGGCCGTACTGGTGGAGCAGATCTTCGGGCTCCCCGGCATCGGGAGCATGACCGTCAACTACACCACCCGCGGCGACATCCCCGTCATCATGGCGCTGGTCGTGTTCTCCGTGACCGGCGTGATCGTGATCAACCTCGTCGTCGACATCCTGATCGGCTGGCTGAACCCGAAAGCAAGGATCACATGAGCGAGCGAGTCAACGGGCGCGGTGCGTCCGCGAATGCGGACCCCGAGCCGCCGGGCGGGGAGATCGTATGAGCGAGAGCGCACCGGCCGGAGCACCGGCCCCGCCTCCGGCCCCGCCTCCGGCCGCGCTCGGGCCCGCGCGGCGGACCGGCGCCGTACGGCTGCTGCTGAGGCACCCACTGGGGCTGGCCTCCGGGGCCGTCCTGGCCGCCGTCGTCCTGGCGGTGCTGCTCGCCCCCGTGCTCAGCCCGGCGGAGCCGGGCGTCTCCAGCCTGCGCGACGCGTTCGGCGGCCCGGCCGCCGGCCACCCGCTCGGCTTCGACTCGGCCGGCCGGGACATCGTGGCCCGCCTGCTGCACGGCGGGCGGAACACGCTGGGCGGCGCGGTGATCGCCCTGGTGGTCGCGCTGGCCCTGGGCGTGCCGAGCGGCCTGCTGGCGGGATACTACGGGGGCTGGTTCGACTCCGCGGCGAGCTGGGCCGTCAACCTGGTCATGGCCCTGCCGGCCATGGTCGTGCTGCTGGCCTCGCGCGCCATCCTCGGTCCCACCGTGTGGGTCCTCATGGTGGTGCTCGGGTTCCTCGTGGCGCCCGCCTTCTTCCGGCTGGTACGCGGCATCGTCGCGAGCGTCCGCAACGAGCTCTACGTCGACGCCGCCAAGGTGTCGGGGCTGCGCGACCGGCGGATCGTGGCGCGCCACGTGCTCATCGTGGTGCGCGCCCCCATCATCATCCAGGTGGCGCTCGTCTCCGGGATCGCCATCGGCCTGCAGGCGGGCCTGGAGTTCCTCGGCATCGGCAGCGGGGACACGCCGACGTGGGGGGCGATGCTCAACGAGGCGTTCAAGAACATCCAGCGCGCGCCGCTGCTGATGCTCTGGCCCGGCCTCGCCCTGGGCCTGACCAGCGGCGCGCTGGTGCTGCTCGCCGCCGCCCTGCGCGACGTGCTGGAGGACCGGGGCGCGGCGCCCGCCGCCCGGCGCCGCCGTACCGGCCCCACCACCATCACCGCCCCGCGGAGCGCGGGCGCGTGCGCCGGGCTGCTGTCGGTGCGCGACCTGGCCGTCTCCTACGCGCTGCCCGGCGGCGGCGAGCGGGAGGTGGTCCACGGCGTGGACCTCGACGTGCGGGCGGGGGAGATCGTCGGCCTGGTCGGCGAGTCCGGATCGGGCAAGACCCAGACCGCCTTCTCGATCCTCGGCATCCTCCCCGAGGGCGGCCGCGTCTGCCGCGGGAGCGTCACCGTCGAGGGCGAGGAGATCGTCGGCATGCCCGAGCGCAGGCACCGCGAGCTGCGCGGGAACGTCGTCGCCTACGTCCCCCAGGAGCCGATGAGCAACCTCGACCCGGCGTTCACGATCGGCAGCCAGCTCGTCGAGCCGATGCGCTGCAAGCTCCGGATCTCGAAGGCGGAGGCCACCCGGCGCGCGCTGGAGCTGCTGCGCCTGGTCGAGATCGCGGACCCGAGGCGGACCTTCGCCTCCTACCCCCACGAGATCTCCGGCGGCATGGCGCAGCGCGTCCTGATCGCGGGCGCCATGTCGTGCGACCCCAGGCTCCTGATCGCGGACGAGCCCACCACGGCGCTCGACGTCAGGGTCCAGGCCGAGGTGCTCGGCCTGCTCCGAAGGCTGCAGCGGGAACGCGACCTCGGCGTCCTGCTCGTCACCCACAACCTCGGCGTGGTCGCGGACCTGTGCGACCGCGTGGCCGTGATGAAACAGGGGCGCATCGTCGAGACCGGGACGGCGGAGCAGGTCCTGCACGCCCCGCAGGATCCCTACACCCGGAAACTGCTCGGCGCCGTGCTGGACCACGTCCCGGCGCGCAGGCCCTGGCAGCCGTCGAACGCGGAGGTCTCGTGATGTCCGCAAGCGCGCCCGGCAGCGCGACCGTCGATGCCCTGCTGAGGGTCGAGGACCTGCGGGTCTCCTTCCCCGGGAAGGGGTGGCGCGCCCCCCGGGTGGAGGTCCTGAAGGGCGTGTCGCTGGATGTCCGCCCCGGCGAGACCCTGGGGCTGGTGGGGGAGTCGGGGTCGGGCAAGACCACGATCGGGCGGGCGATCCTGGGCCTCGTCCCGGTCCGGTCCGGGGCGATCACGTTCGCAGGGGAGCGCATCGACCGTGTCCCGGCCCGGCGCCGGCGCGAGCTGAGCCGCGACATCCAGGTCATCTTCCAGGACCCGTACACCTCGCTGAACCCCTCGCTGACCGTGGGGGACACGCTCTCGGAGCCGCTGCTCGCGCAGGGGTACGGCGCCCGCGAGGCCCGCGAGCGGGTCGGCGGGCTCCTCGACCGGGTGGAACTGCCCGCCGACGCCGCCCACCGGCTGCCCCGCGAGTTCTCCGGCGGTCAGCGCCAGCGGGTGGCGATCGCCCGCGCCCTGGCGATCGGCCCCCGGCTGATCGTGTGCGACGAACCGGTCTCGGCCCTCGACCTGACCACCCAGAAGACGGTGCTCGACCTGCTGGTGGAGATCCAGGAACGGACGGGGGTCGCCTACCTGTTCGTCTCCCACGACCTGTCGGTGGTCCGGTTCATGAGCCACCGGGTGGCGGTCATCCACCGGGGTGAGATCGTGGAGACGGGCGAGGCGGCCGAGGTGACGGCCGAGCCGCGGCACCCCTACACCCGGGGGCTGCTGCTCTCGGCCCCGGTCGCCGACGTCGCCGCGCAGCGGGCGCGCCGTGAGGCGTTCGAGCGGGAGTACGGCGCCGCCGCCACCTGATCCCCAGGGCATCTCCCCGCGATCCCCGCCCCGGCGGACGCCGCGTCCGCCGGGGCCCTGCCCTTCCCCGCGACCGGCGCGCCCGGGCGGGTCCGGGGCCGCCTCATCCGTCTGCGGCCTCCGGGGCGGCGGCGCCGAACACGTCCGCCGAACGGTAGTAGCCTCCCCATCCGAGGCGTTCCCACCACCGCGCGTGCGCGGCCACCCGGCCGCGGTGGTCCGGCCAGCCGGTGGCCTGCGGGGTCCACGTCTTCTCGGCGATCCCCGCCAGCCGGGGGAGCAGGAGGAAGGCGAGGTCGTCGAAGTCCGTGACGGTCTCGCACCAGATCGCGGCCTCCACCCCGGCGAGCCGGGCTCCCGCGGGGATCTCGGCCAGCGTCTCCGGCCGCCAGCCGAACAGCTCGCGGCTGGTGCGCGGCTCGTAGTCGGCGAAGCCGACCCGCGTGCGCCGGGCCGTCTGCTCGGCCAGCAGCGAGTCCTCGGCGTACCGGCGGTCGAGGTACAGCACGCTGCTGGGTGAGGCGAGCACGCAGGCGCCCGCGGCGACGGCCTCCGGCACGTCCTGTGGGGCTCCCTCGAACGAGCGCGCCACGAGGTCGATGAGCGGGTGGTACTCGGCCGGGGCGAGGGCGCGGGCGGCCTCGGCGTCGAAGACGTGATCGGAGCCGATCCAGCACTGCGCCAGGTCCGCGGGCGTGAGCGCGCCGGAGCGGGCAGCCTCCTGCCAGGCCACGGCGCGCTTGCCGGTGGCCCGCACGAGCTCCAGCGCCCGCGCCGTGAACGCGGCGTACAGCTCGTGCGGCATGCCGAGGGCCTCGTCGCCGCCGACGTGCAGGAACGGCCCCGGAGTGAGCCGGGCCAGCTCGCGCAGCACGTCCGCCACGAAGCCGTCCGTCGCCTCGGCCCTCGGGTCGAGGAAGGGCAGGAGCGGGTGCGGCGGCTCGTCCTCGCCGCCCAGCTCCGGGTACGCGCGGACGGCGGCGAGCGCGTGGCCGGGCATGTCGACCTCGGGGACGACGGTGACGAAGCGCGCCGCCGCGTACGCGACGATCTCCCGGTAGTCGTCGCGGCCGTAGGACTGCGGGCCGTCGCCGTTGCGGGAGCCGTCGCCGCCGGGCCAGTTCGCGGGGTCGGTGAGCTCCGGCCGGCCGGTGATCTCCAGGCGCCAGGCCTGGCTGTCGGTGAGGTGCAGGTGCAGCACGTTGAACCGGTACAGGGCGAGCAGGTCGACGACCTTCTTGACCTGCTCGACCGGGAAGAACCGCCGCACCACGTCGAGGGAGAGGCCGCGCCAGCGCAGGGCGGGGCCGTCGAGGACGCGCACCCCGGGAGCGGTGAGGCCGTCCCCGGCATCATCCCCGGTGAGCAGCTGGGCGAAGGCGACCGCGCCGCGGAACAGGCCCTCCGCCGAGGACGCCGTCACCGTGGCCCCGCCCGCGGTCACCGCGAGCTCGTGGCATTCACGGGAGCCGGCGGATCCGGTCTCCCGGTCCAGCGGGTCGATCCCCTGTGCCGGGACGAGCTCCGCGGCGCCCGGCACCTCGGGGACGAGCACGAGGCGGAGCTCGGCCTCGCCCCCCACCTGGACGGACGGCTCCACGCCGTGCATACGGCCGAGGAGGTCGGCGACGACCTCGCCGAGATCGGACAGCCCGGTGGAGGGCACCGCGATGCGCGGCCGCCTGCCCATCCGGAGTTCGCCCTCTCCCGCCGGAGCGAGCCGCTGGGGCAGGGGGACGAGGGGAACGGGCGGGATGGATTCGGACATGGCACTCCCGGCGCGATGAGATGCCCGTGCCGTACGGGCATCTCGTTTTTCTACCACATGGTAAGTAATCTGCACTCTCCCGAGGATTTGCGCCGGACCCGAGGTCGCGTGGTGTCCGGGTGGCGGCAGCACCATTGTGGGCGGCGTTACCGAATGACATTCTGATACTGCCGGGGCGGGCGCCGTCCGGCGGCCGTCCGTGCTGCGGCCCGTCCTCCGCCGACACCCCTTCGGAGCGCGCATGACCGTCGCCGACCGCCCCACCAGGCCTGATGACACCCCCGTGGACAAGGAGGCCCTGCGCCGGAGATACCGCCAGGAGCGTGACAAGCGGCTCCGCCCGGACGGCAACGACCAGTACCTCCGGCTCACCGGCGGACTCGCGCGCTACCTCGACGACCCCTACACGCCGAAGACCCCGCGCGAGCCGAAGACCGACCACGTGACGGTCGCCTTCATCGGCGGCGGCTTCGCCGGCCTCGTCACCGGCGCCCGTTTGAAGGAGGCCGGCGTCGGCGACGTCCGCATCATCGAGAAGGGCGGCGACTTCGGCGGTACCTGGTACTGGAACCGGTACCCGGGCGCGCAGTGCGACACGGCGTCGTTCGTCTACATGCCGCTCCTCGAGGAGACCGGCCACATGCCGACGGAGAAGTACGCGCACGGGCCCGAGATCCTCGAGCACTGCCGGCGCATCGGCAAGCACTTCGACCTGTACGGCGACGCGCTCTTCCACACCGAGGTCAAGGACCTCGAATGGGACGGCACGCGGTCGCGCTGGATCATCCGTACGGATCGGGGCGACGAGTTCACCGCCCGGTTCGTCGCCATGGGCACCGGTCCGTTGCACGTGCCGAAGCTGCCGGGGATCCCGGGGATCGAATCGTTCAGGGGGCACTCGTTCCACACGAGCCGGTGGGACTACGGCTACACCGGCGGCGACCCCTCGGGAGCGCCGATGGACCGGCTCGCCGGAAAGCGGGTCGCCGTCATCGGGACGGGGGCGACCGCCGTGCAGTGCGTGCCCCATCTGGCGCGGGCGTGCGGGGAGCTGTACGTGTTCCAGCGCACCCCCTCGTCGGTCGACGTCCGCGACAACCGGCCGACCGACCCCGAGTGGTTCGCCCGGATCGCGACCCCGGGCTGGCAGCGGCGCTGGCTGGAGAACTTCACGGCCAACCAGACGGGCGGCACGGCCGCGGAGGACCTGGTGATGGACGGCTGGACCGACATCGCCCGGCGGGTGCGCGCCAGGATCACGGCGCTCCCGCCCGGGGACCTCACCCCGGAGAAGATGCTGGAGGCCTACGAGGACTCCGACTTCGAGAAGATGGAGGAGATCCGCGCGCGCGTCGACGCGATCGTCGAGGACCCCGAGACCGCCCGGAAGCTGAAAGCCTGGTACGGCCAGCTCTGCAAGCGGCCGTGCTTCCACGACGAGTACCTGCAGGCGTACAACCTCCCCGGAACGCACCTCGTCGACACCGACGGAAAGGGCGTGGAAAGGATCACTGAGGCCGGGGTCGTCGCCGCCGGCAGGGAGTACGAGGTCGACTGCGTCATCTACGCCTCCGGCTTCGAGGTCGGCACCGACCACACGCGGCGGGCGGGCTACGACATGACCGGCCGCGACGGCGTCAGGCTCTCCGAGCGCTGGGCCGAGGGCATGCGCACCCTGCACGGCATCCACGTGCACGGTTTCCCGAACGCCTTCTTCGTGCAGCCGGCGCAGGGCGCGAACCTCATCTCCAACATCCCGCACAACCTCACGGAGGCGGGCAGGGCGATCGCCCTGATCGTCGAACACGCCCTGGCAGGCGGGTTCGACGAGGTCGAGGTCACCCGGGAGGCCGAGGACGCGTGGATCGAGCTCCTGCTCTCGGGACCGGGAACGCTGCTGGGGTCACCGGACTGCACGCCGGGTTACTACAACAACGAGGGTCGGGACCCGGGACTCCGGGGGCGGCTCAACGTCGGCTACCCGCGGGGGGCGATGGCCTACTTCGCCTACCTCGACCGGTGGAGCGCCTCCGGCGCGTTCGAGGGTCTCGAGTTCCGCTGACGCGAGGCGGAGGAGATCCCGAAGGAGACGGGGCGGAGACGCTCGCCGTCCACTCCTCCGGACGGGACTGGGAGAATGGTGACAGCGCGGTGAGACCGCGCGATGGGGGAACCGGAGACCCGATCATGAGCGACCTTCCCGACGGCCGGACCGGACACCCGGGGAACTCCGGGCGCGAAACCGGCCCGCGACGCGATCCCGGCCCGCGGGCGGCACGCGACCTCGCCGCGCTGACGAGGGAGAAGCAACTGGCCGTCATCGGCCTGATCAGCGCGTACATCCAGTCCCCGGACCTGGGGGAGGACACGGTCGCCGACATGGTCGGCGGGTTCCTGCCCAGCGTGGACGACCGGTCGGACAGCGGGGCCGCGGCGGTGCAGAACGCGTACCTGGGTGTGATCGCCCACCTGCTCGGAGAACTGGCGCACGAGCGCGGGGAACCGGCCGAGCGGGTGTGGCAGCGAGCCGCGGTGGAACTGGTGAGCGGGCACGGCGGCTGAACGGCGGCTGAACGGCGGCACGAGCGTCTCCACCGTGCGGGACGCGGCCGGTCCGCTCCGGGATCTGCGGTGGTGTGGCCCGGGTGGGAGGGGTAGATGTCTCTGGCGGACTCGGTTTCCGGGGCCGGGGGCCGGAGAGGGGGAGCGGTGTAGGCGTATGTCGAACATCCTGGTCGTCGAGGACGACGCCGACATCCGTGACCTGGTCGTCTTCCAGCTGGGCCAGGACGGCCACCAGGTGTGCGCGGTCGCCGACGGACCGGCGGCGCTGGACGCCGTGCAGCAGCGGTGCCCGGACCTGATCGTGCTGGACTGGATGCTGCCGAGGCTGTCCGGGCTGCAGGTGTGCCGCCTGGTACGGGCCATGCCTTCGGCGGAGAAGGTCAAGATTCTGATGCTGACCGTGCGGGTCACGGACACCGACGTGGTCGAATCCCTGGCCGCCGGGGTGGACGAGTTCATGGCCAAGCCCTTCGACCTCCACGACCTTCGGGTGCGCATCAGGACCCTGCTGGCGGGGGCCGACGGCGGGTGCTGAGGGTCCGCGACCCGAGCACGTGGAATCCAGGTGGATCCGGCGGGAGACGCGAACGACCCGGCCGTTCACGCCTCCCGGCTCCCGCCCGGGGCACCCTCCTCGTCCGGAGCGTCCCCGGCGGGCATCGTGAAGTGGAACCGCGAGCCCCCGCCGGGATTGTCCTCGGCGCCGATCGTGCCGCCGTGCCGCTCGACGATGCGCTTGCAGATGGCCAGGCCGAGCCCGCTTCCGCTGTAGGGCCCGCCCTCGTGGGCCCGGTGGAAGTTCTCGAAGATCGCCTCATGCTGTCCCCAGGGGATGCCGATGCCCCGGTCGGCGACCTCGACCCGGACCCACCCCGGCTGCTCGGCCGCGGAGGTGACGGTGATCTCCGGCCGCTCTCCCGGAGCGGTGTACTTCACCGCGTTGCCGATCAGGTTGTCCAGCAACTGGCGCAGCAGGGCCCGGTCGGCCCGGACCGTGTGCAACCGGTGGATGTGGAACACCGGAGCCTGCCGGCCGCCGGCTCCCGCCGGGAGGTCACCACGGGACGCGGCGACCTCCCGGGCCATCTGCCCGAGATCGATCGGGACGGGGGCGATGGGCGCGTCCCGCGCGGCGGCATGAGCCAGCAGGTCCTGGATCAGCTCCCGCATCCGGGACGAGGCCCGCTGGATGCGGACGACGCTGTCGCCCGCCCCGCCCGGCGCCCCGCCCGGCGCACCGCCTCCGGCGGCCGGTCCGACGGCGGAGGCCAGCACCTGCGCCCAGCCGTCGATCGCGGCCAGCGGATTGAGCAGGTCGTGGGCCACGACGCCGGCGAAGGCGGCCAGCTCGTCGCGGTGCCGCCGCTCGGCGGTGACGTCGTGGAAGACCACGACCGCCGCCCGGTCGCCGGCGGGCAGCCGGGTGGCGCTGACGCTGAGCATGCGGCTCTCGGCCGGACCGGGAGGGCACATCAGCACGTCCATGTCGCGGACCTCGTGCCCGGCCAGGGCCAGCATGTGCGGCATCTGCTCCCCGCCGATGGGCGCGCCGTCGGGGTGGAAGAGGCCGGATGCCTCGGTGGTGGTCAGATGGGTGGTGCCGAGCAGCCGCTGAGCGGCCGGGTTGCTCATGACGAAACGCCCGTCGGCGTCGATGACCACCAGGCCGTCGTGCATCGAGTCGACGATCGCCGACAACATCCAGGCCTGCCTGGAGGTCTCCTTCTCGGCCGTGGTCAGCTGCCTCATCAGGGATTCCCGCTCGTCCCGGCCGAGCGCCAGCGCCAGGCCGACCACGGCGAGCATCCCCACGAAGATCTGCGCCACGAGCACCCGGGTGTAGGGGGAATCGACCGAGGCGAACGGGCCGTGGCCGTACAGGGTGAAGAGGATGGCGGCGGTGCCGAGGACGAGGACGTGCAGGGCCACGAAGGTGGTGCTGAACCGCACGGCGGCCCAGACCGTCACCGCGGTCAGCAGGAACGTCAGGGGCAGGTCGTGACTGACCCCGAACGTCACGGCGTAGGCCGCGACCGATATCAGCACCAGGGACAGGAACTCGGCGATCCGCCGGCCGGGGACGCGCCCCAGCGCTTCCCGGGCCGCCCGCCGGGCGGAGAACGGCCGGGCGCGGGGCCGGCGTTCGAGCATGCGCCCCAGCCGCAGGCCCAACGCCGTGATCACCACGATGCTCACGATGTTGCGCGCCATCCACACCGCGCTGGTCAGAGCCGACCACTGACCGCTGGACACCTCCAGTGCGATGGGGCCGGTGAGCGCGCCGACCGCCGCTCCCGCGACCGCGGCCGTCAGCAGCCCCCACAGGTGCCGGACCCGGTCGAAGTCCCCCCACCCCCGGGCGTTCCACAGGTCGGGGCACAACCGGGCGAAGATGTACAGGAACAGCAGCGCCTGCGTCAGGTTCGACACGGTGAAGAAGAGGCTGAGCCCCAGGGGCACGCCGGTCGCCAGGTTGACGACGAGCACGGCCACGGTCAGCGTCAGCACGTCCAGCCACAGGGATCGTTTGCGCCGCTGCGCCAGCAGCCACAGCGCTCCTACCCCGGCCGCCGGCCACACCAGGCCCAGGACCGTCCCGCCCACCGGATTGACCCGCCCGGCGAACAGCGCGGCGACGTACAGCACGGTGAACGCGGCCGTACGGCGCAGCGTCGCTCCGTCGGGCATCAGCGGGCCGCCCGGCGAGGCGGGCTCCGGCGCTTCGGGCGGGCCGGGCACCGCCGCGTGGGCGGCCGGATCTTCAACGGCGTCACAGACGTTTCATCCTCCCGGAGATGTGCCGGTCGGCGGCGGTGTCCGGGCGCCCGTCCCCGTGCGCACCCGGTGCCCTGAAGCCGCGGCCACAGGAAAAGTAACCGAGAGCGACCGGTCGCCCAAGGACAACACGTCGCGGAGACCATCGGTTGACGTCCGCACGACACGAAAACCGGCAACGTCAGGCTGACCCGTGGGTTCGCGCGGGCGTGCCGCCGGTGAGGCGACGCGCCCGAGGGCGCCGGGCCCGTCCCGGTTCAGCCGAGGATCTCCGGGACGCCGGGGGTGAGCCAGTGGAGGCGGTCGGCGAGTCCCTCGGCGGCGAAGCGCGCGGTGACCTGGTCGCGATCCTCGGTGAAGTGCTCCCAGGAGGTGTAGTGGATCGGGCAGACCCGGCGTGCTCCCAGCGAGCGGGTGAGCGCCGCTCCCTGCGCGCCGTCCATGCAGATCAGCTCGCCGCCGCCGAAGTTCTGGATGCGCGGGGCTCCCAGGTGCAGCAGCGCGGTGCCGATCGTGAACCGCCGGCCGATCTCGTCGAGCTCGTCGATGTAGACGGTGTCGCCGGAGATGTAGAGGGCCTCCTCCTCTCCCGGCTCCTCGACGACGAAGCCGGTGACGTCCCCGAAGGGGCCGTGCAGGCAGGGCGTGCCGGTGATCCGCAGCGTCCTGTCGCCGACGGTGAGCTCGTGAGTGGTCCACGGCTCCAGTCCGACGGCGCCGCCGCCGAGGCGTCCGGCGCCGCTGACGGTGGTCAGCACCGGGCGCCCGGCGAGCAGCGTGCGGCCGATGGTGTCCAGGTTGTCGTAGTGCTCGTCATGGCTCAGCAGGACGGCGTCCACCGGCGGCAGGTCGCCGGCCCCGATCGCCGGGCTCTCGGTGCTGCGCAGCACGACGGGACCGTAGTCGTACTCGGCCGGGGCGGGGTCGAAGACCGGGTCGGTGAGCAGGCGCAGCCCGCCGATCTCCAGCAGGACGGTCGCGGTGCCGATGTGCGTGACGGTGATCTTCACGTTGGGTTCTCTCTCGGTGGTGCGCGTGCCCCGTCGGGGCGCGCGGGATCGGCCGGTGCCGCGGGGCGGCACCGGTTGTCGGAAGGAACGGGGACGAAGGGCTGCGTGCCGGGGATCCAGGGGGATCCAGGTGGGGGGACCGGCCGGGGGATCAGACGGGGGATCAGACGGGGGCGGCGGTGCGGAACCTGCGCCGGTACTCCCCCGGAGTGGTGCCCAGACGGTCGCGGAAGACCCGGTGCAGGGTCTCCACGGAACGGAACCCGCAGGTCCTGGCGATGTCGGACGGCAGGCGGCCGGTGCGTTCCAGGAGCCGGCGCGCGGCCTCCAGCCGCATGCCCTCGACGAACGCACCCGGCGTGCTGCCGGTCTCGGCGTGGAAGACCCGGGCGAAGTTCCGCTCGCTCATCGCCATCCGCGCCGCCAGCGCGGGCACCGACAGATCGGCGTCCAGGTTCTCGCCGATCCACAGCCGCAGACCGCGGATGTCCTTGCGGCTGCCGGGACGCTGCGCCAGCGGCACGCTGAACTGGCTCTGGCCGCCCGGCCGCTGCAGGTACATGACCATGGCGCGGGCCACGTCGAGCGCGACCTCGTCGCCGTGGTCCTCGGCCACCAGCGCCAGGGCGAGGTCCATCGAGGAGGTGATGCCGGCACTGGTCCACATCCGCCCCGAGCGGACGAAGATGGGGTCGGACTCGACCTCGACCTCGGGGTGGTCGGCGGCGAGCCGCCCGACGGTCGCCCAGTGCGTGGTGGCGCGGTGCCCGTCCAGCAGCCCGGCGGCCGCGGTGATGTGCGCGCCCGCGCACACCGACGCCACCCGGCCCGCTCCGGGTCCCACCTCGCGCAGCCATGCCACCACGTCCGGGTCGATCTGCGGGACCGGCCCCCCGGGACCGATCAGCATCCGGCCCGGCACGAGCAGCGTGTCGATCGACTCGCGCTGCTCGGCGAACACCTCCTCCACGTGCAGCCGTACCCCTGAGAAGGTCGGCACCGGACCGCGCCGCTCGCCGGCCAGGCGCACCTCGTAACCGGCGCGCCGTCCGCCCAGGAACTGGCCGGCCATCGCGAAGACCTCGGCCGGACCGGTCACGTCCAGTGTGTCGACTCCCGGGAACATGGCGATCACGACCACGTGGGGGACGGTGGGAGGGGCGTTCATGCTTCAACTATCGGGCGACCGCCGGTTGTCCGCAATGACAGGTCATTGCAACATTCCGCCATGACCGCCGGAGCCGGCCCCCCCGCTCCGGTGCCGGACACCGGTTCACCGGTGCCCTGCGCCGGAGCGGCGAGGCGGTTCACCCGTACGCGCGCTCCCGGTTCACCGGCCGAGAGCGGCGGGATAGGTCATCTCCGCCAGCAGGTTCTGACCGGAGACGCTCGGGTGGAAGTAGTCCCACCGGCTCAGGTGCGACAGTTCGAACGGGTACCCGAACACCACGCCGCCGTCGTAGCGGCAGGTGATCTGTTCGGCGCAGACCGCCGCCAGAACCGTGTTGAAGTCGATCACCCTCTGGCGCACCCGCGCACGCCGGTCCACGTCGGCCTGATCGGTCGAACGCGGCCTGGCCAGCATCGACTGGCAGATCCCGAACGTCGCCCACGCCGCCCGGGCCGACGAGCTGCCCTTGCCGACCTCCCACAACCGCCTGATGTCCGGAATGCTCGACACGAAGATCGACGCCTCCGGCAGGCCCGCGGTGAGCGTCTGCATCGCCGTACGGAACGACGCCTCGAAATCCGCCACCGACGTCATCCCCGCCTCCGACGACGTGCAGGCGTCGTTGGCGCCCATCAGGATCGTGACGTAGCCGGCTCCCTGGGAGACGGCCCGCTGCGCCTGCCCCGGAAGATCGGCGATCCTGGCACCCGACCGGGCGTCGTTGTGGGCGACCAGGGAGGGGTCATCGGCCAGCAGGCGGCGGTAGTGGCTGTTCACCGTCGAGCTCGACCCCGTGGACCAGGACCTGGACGGGCAGTCCACGAAGAAGCCGCAGGCGTTGAAGCCCCGGGTGATGGAGTCGCCCAGCGACGCCATCGAGGTCACCGAGACGGTGGAGGCCGTCGGGGCCGACACGGTCCGGCCGGCCGCCGGGCCCCGCGCCGCGGCGCCCGCCGGGAGGGAGGTCAGGGTCATCGCCCCGGCGAGGGCGATGAGAAGGATGGGGAACCGGCGTGGGACTTTCATGCAGCCTCCTCGGGCTCTTCCCCCCGACCAGCTCATTGCTCAGAATGTTCACCCGCATCAGGAAATTGACAAGCTCACATCACACATTCATTACTCGTGAGTAAGCTCGGGGATCGGCGTCAGGGGCTCCGCCGCGACCTGAAGTCGTACCGGCGCGGCTTGGCCCGCGACGTCACCGGCTGCGGCTTCCCGGGTCGCCCTTCCTCGGCCTGTTCTTCGCGGGCCTGTTCTTCGCGGGCCTGCTCCTCCTGGGCCTGTTCCTCCTGGGCCTGCGACCCCGCTTTGACCTCGGGGATCGCCGGTGCGGTGACCACCTCCGTGCGCGGCTCGCCGACGAGCTGCCGGGTGGTCAGGTCGACGACCGTCCCGTGACGGCTGGTCGCGGCGTGCGCGGCGGCGAACAGGATGAGCACGTTGATCAGTTTCAGGAACAGCAGCATGCCCACCGCGCCCGCGACGACCTGGTAAGCCGGATTGGCCGAGCTGATGTTGAAGTACACCTGCCCGATCGTCTTCAGCAGCTCCAGCCCGATCGTCATGATCAACGCTGGTCCGATGAGGCGGCGCGCCGGCAGGTGCAGCCGGGGGGTCAGGGTCAGCAACGCCATCGACAGCAGGGTGTTCACGCAGATGCCGAGCACGAAGGCGGTCGCCGACAGCACCCACTGCGCAGGGGCCGCCTCGATGCCGACCGTCTGCTCGACCAGCCAGGTCAACGCGGTCTGGGCGCCGAAGGACAGGGTCAGCGAGGCCGACAGCAGCAGCCCGAGCATGACCAGCACGCCCAGGTCGATCAGCCACCGGAGGAAGAAGTTGCCCGGATACTGCTCCAGGCCCCAGACCGCCCGGATGGAGGAACGCATGGAATCGACCCAGAACAGGCCGGTCAGCGGAAGCCCGAACGAGGCGATCACCCCGGCCGTGTCCCGGGCGTCGCGCAACGCCTCCACGTCCAGGCGCGGGAACGTGTCGCTCAGGTAGCGCTCCACCTGGCCGAGCGCGGTGGGTGTGTCCAGGACGTGGCCCATGATCACGAACCCCAGCAGGGCCAGGGCGAAGGTGGCGTAGAACGCGTAGTAGGTCATCCCCGCGGAGAGGCGGCCCGCGTCGGTCCGGTCGTAGTGGACGCCGGCCCGCACGAGATGGTCGAGCCAGCCGTACCGGCGCCGGGCGTGGGCCCATCCTCTGATGAATCCGCCGGTCCACCGGCTTGTCCTCGCGGTGGCCGTCATGACGCCGCACCCTACCCGCAGGAAGGCGTTTCACCGGTGACGAGCCGACGGTGTTACGGCGCCGCCGAGGCACCGGCGATGCGGGCGCGAACGCTGCGCCTGCGGATGCCGGGCAGCGGGCCGTGCGGCCCGCCGTCAGGCGCCACCCGTGCGGCGCGTCGTCAGGCGCCACCCGTGCGGCGCGTCGTCAGGCGCCACCCGTGCGGCGCCACGGGGCGAACCCGTTGCCGACGCCGTGCAGAGCGGGCCGGAGTTCGGGATGGTGGCGCAGGAGCACCGAGATCATGGTGTTGTCCGCGATCCAGTCCAGCCCGGCCCGCGTGTAGATCCGCTCGGTGTAGTCGGCGGTGAAGAACCGGTCGCTGTTGAGCCGCCTGGAGGCCATCAGGATGAAGACGCGGAAAGCCGTGTCGCTGAAGGCGAATCCCTCCGGCCGCCTCTCGGCGAACATCCCCACGGTGAGGTCGACGTCCTCCAGCCGTCCTCCGTACACCTCGCGCAGCGCCGCCGCCAGAGCCGGATCGTCGGTGAGCGTTTCGAAGCTCCGCGCGGGCGGCAGATGGAGCAGCCTGCGGAACTCGTTGTAGCGGGGCACGCCGAGCTCGCGGCAGCGCAGGATGTCGGTCGCCGCCAGGTCCATCGGCTTGCCGTCCGGCCGCACGAACTCCTGCAGCATGCGCGGGAAGTTGTTCAGGACGATCGCCCCCGGATGCTCGGTCCCGAAGGAGTACAGCAGGTCGGCCGCGGAGACGGCCGACGCGACCTCCAGGGCCTCCGGGCCGGACAGCTCGCGCAGCGTGCACCGGCGGATGCCGGAGTCGTCCCGCGCGGAGCGCAGGCTGTAGTCGTCGGGCATCAGCGGATGCATCCGGTAGACGGCCACGAACTCCTCGGTGAGGCTGTAGGGAACCCCGAAGTGGTCGGTGGGCGCGCCCGGGATACCGCTGATCACCTCGCTGCTGCTGAGCCTTCCCAGCGCCCTGCTGATCCGCTCGGAGGCCAGGCCCCACCAGTTGGCCCGCAGGCCGATCACCGCCGTGGGATGGCTGATGATCGCAGGCGTCCACTCCACGGTGTGGATCTTGGCGACGAGCGCGGCGTTGATCAGCCGGGCGCGCTCGAACAGCTCGTCGTCGTCCCAGTCCGGGTACTCGAGCCGGAGCCGGTCGCAGATGGCGTTGTGCTCACGGGTGAAGAGGCCGTGCAGCATCACCAGGCCGAGCCAGAACCCCGGCTCCAGGGCCGGGTCCGCCTGGCCGTCCCCCATGGGCCGGGCCCCCCGCGGGCGCAGGTGCAGCTTCCCCCCGGCACCGGTGCGGGCCGCGCGCTGCTCCTCGGCACCGCTGCCGTAGATCATCGACAGGTCCCACCAGTGCGAGACGGTGTTGAGCGACGTGACGGGCCCGTCGTATCCGGGCGGGCGGGTGGTGTCGGGGCGGACCCGCGGGATCGTCATCCACGGCTCGGGCCAGTCGTCGCCCGGCTCCAGCGGGACGCTCCAGGGGTCCTCGGACGGGCTGCGCCCGTGGCTGAACCAGTCCCTGATCATGAACTGGAGCCACGCCGCCGCGAGGACGTTGAGGCTGCCCGCGGGCTGGAACCGGGTGCGCGTCATGAGACGGCGGCTGACCAGGCGGGGGTTCGGGGTCATGATCCGCCCGGGTGGCTCGGCGTACGTGCTGCCGAGCGGGACGTTCCTCCCGAACCGGGTTCCGGCCATGCCCATCGTGGGATGGCCGACGTCGTTGTAGGAGCCGTCGGCGGTCCGCCGCACATCGTGGCGGGCGGAGTCGGGTGCGGGCTGCGGCGCGCCGACGGCGGGCAGCCGGCCGGTATCGTGCAGGTTCCGCTTCCGCAGCCGGTTCCGGATCCCCACCAGGACGGCCAGGCCGAGCGGAGTGGGCAGCCGGTCCCAGCCGAACCGGTGGTCGAGCATCTCGGCCAGCGTGTCGTAGACGCTCCAGAACCACGAGCGGCGGTAGCCCGACCCGGTGACGGGTCTCTCGCGTTCCGCGGGCGCGCCGGTGGCCGGAGGGCCGGAGAGCGGTGCGCGATCGGCCGGCGGGGGCCGGTCGGCGGACCTCCGCACCGCCGGGGCGGTGCGGGGCCCGGTCGCGTCGCGCGGCCTCATCGCCGGCTCCCCACCGGCCGGCTGTCCGGCCGATTCGAGGCGGCCTGCCGGATCTCGCTGTCCCGCGTCCTGCCCGCCAGCGTGCCCGCCGCTGTCTCCGCCGCTGTGTCCGTCGTGGTTCCGGCGCCCGGGGCGGTGGCGGACCGCCGGGGGCCGCGGGCCGTCGCGAGGGCGGCGAGCGCGAGCGCGGTGTTGACCGCCGACAACCCGGCGGCCGCGGCCGCTCCGCGCCACGGCACCTGCCCGGACCGGCCCGCGGCGAGCGCGGCGAGTGCGTCGCTCGCGTGGACGAGGGGAGCCGAGCGCAGCGTCCGCGGGTGCCCGGACAGCAGGTCGAAGCCCATCACCACGGTCCGGATGCCGAAGAGCCGCAGGAAGTAGGGGGCGGCGGGATTGCGCCCGGGATCGGCCTGCAGCCGGCCTGTGATCAGCCCCGGTGCGAGAAGGGCCGTCGCGCCCATGACGATGCGGACGAACGCGAGCGCGCGGCGTGCGCCACCCGTGGTGCTCCGGTGGTCCATCGCTTCTCCTGAAGGTCGTCGTTCATACCGGGTTCAGGGCGGCCTTGCGCAGGTGCCCCGTCCTGGCGAGGTGGTCCCGGGCGGCGATCCGGCCGATCTCGATGGTGGGCCGCATCTGCCGCCTGCTGCGGAAGAAGAGGTAGCCGACGGGGATCGGCCCGGCCGGTCGCAGGATGTGCACGGTGACGTGGCGCTGTCCCGGTGCGGCGGTGCCGGCCGCGACGCGCCCGTTGACCTCCTCGATGCGGTCGAGCTCGCGCTTGAGGTTGCCCGTGGCACAGATCTCGAAGATGTGTCCGAAATGGTTCCAGAACCCGCCGCGCCACTCGGGCCGGTCCTCGATCGCCCAGATGAGCCAGATCTCGTCGGCGCCCTGCCGTACGGCCTCGGCGAGGTTGGCGTCGTTGAGGAGCATGGCGTCGAGATAGAGCGTGCCGTCCCTGGCCACCGGCGGGACGACACTCGGGACCGCGTCGACGGCCAGGAAGTAGTCGAGGTCCATCTGCGTGTGCGGGATGGTCTTGATCCGCTTCGTGGTGAAGTCCACCACGTTGAACGTGGCCGTGATCGGATGCCCGGCGACCTCCCGGCAGGCTCTGATCCTCGCCAGGTCGATGCCCCACTTGGGGAGGATCCTGCGCACCGCCGCCTCCTGCGTGAGCAGCGACGGCAGCTTCCAGAACGTCAGATAGCGCCACCACGGGTGGAAGGAGAGGAACTCCCTGGGCGAGAGGTCCCCCCAGGCCGCGGCGACCTGCCCGGCGGAGCGGCCCGACAGCAGCATGCCGAGGTTGAAGACCGATCCGCTGGTGGCGTCGATGTGGTCGAACTCCAGATCCGACTCCTCCAGCAGCACGTGCAGGGCGCCGGAGGCCCAGCCGATCTTCGCTCCGCCTCCCGCCAGGACGAGTGACCTCTTCACGGCGGTCATCCGCTTCCGGCGTACTCGCGCGGTCCGGGAGCCCGCAGCAGGCGGTCGCTGCGGACCCGGTCGGGGGGCGGCAGCCGGCCCTGCCCGAGGCCGAGGCCGACCACGCTCTCCAGGCCGTCCTCGGGCGGGCCGGGCACGGTGTCCGAGGTCAGGAACCACGTCTCCACGTGGTCGTCGAGCACGCCGCGCATGGCCGGCACGAAGGCGGTCACGAGCGGCCGGCTCCCGATGTCCAACTGCTTCATCCAGGCCACCCGCTCGTGGTCGCCGAGGAGGAGGCGGCCGCCCGGACCGCCCCCGAACGTCACGCCCATCCGGCCGCGCATGGAGATGGACGACTTGGCGAGCATGCCGCGGAAGCATCCGTACCCCACGCCGTTGAACCGCAGGGGCAGCCGGGTCAGCGCCGGGCGGGGGACGTCGATGCGCATGACCAGCTGCCCGTCGAGGTCGTACTGGCTGCTGACCGTGGTGTCGCCGACGACGAAGTCGAGGCTGGCCCGTCTTTTGGGCATGCCCCAGATGCCGAGTCCGCCCTTGACCGAGATCTCGGTGCTCACCGGCAGGTCGTAGATGTAGACGCCGGTACCGAAGACGGGGCCGAGCAGGAGCGGCAGCAGGGGCGGTGCCGGCCGGTCGCCGCGCGTGCACAGGACGCCGATGCAGAACTCCACGTAGGTGCCGATCGTGGTGTCCTGGTAGTCGACGACCGCGATCAGCAGCAGCCCTCTGCCGCGGATCCGGCACGGATGCAGCTCCCGCGGTAGTACGGCCCGCGCGCCTTCCGGGTCGATGGGATAGGCGGCCAGCAACGCCGGGCTGCCGCGCGTCCCCACCGGCATCCGGAAGGGGATGCCGTCGACGTTGGCGAAGCGGCCGGCGGTCCGCCGGCGTCTTCCGGGTGAGATCATGATCCCTCCCCGCGGCGCGCCCCGGAACCGGCCAGCTCCTCTGCGATCAGAGGGAAGACGTCGCGATGCGCGCGCCCGCCGAAGAAGACGTCGAGGTGGCTGTAGCCCGGCAGGACGTGCAGGGCGTGGCGGCGGGGCTGGAAGCCCGAGAAGAAGTCGTAGGACCGGCGCTGGCTCTCCGGCAGGAAGCAGCGGTTGCGCTGCCCCGCCAGGAAGACGATGCGGGCGTCGGTCCGGGGCTCCTGCGCGGTGTAGTCGTCCGGCAGGCCGTCGAGGTGCTCGTAGGCCACCAGATGGCCGCGCCGTACGCACCGGTCCATCTGCCGGAAGAACGTCAGCGGCACCGGGCCGAACTCGTCCGGGATCCAGGCGTCGTGCGTGACGCCGTCGAGGTTCTCGTGCCGCCACAGGGCGGGGAACCCGCTGCCGTAGGTGAAGCTCACCAGCTTGCAGACCGTGCTGGCGCACTCGTGGTGGCCGGCCTTGACCAGCAGGGTGATCGCCGTGGCGGCCCCCGGCGGCGGCCGGTCCCCCCACGAGGGGTCGAGATAGGACAGGAACCGGCCGGCGATCGGTACCGCGTAGCGGAGCTTGGCGCGCGACCAGAGCGGCACGACCGGATGCAGGGACACCGCGTTCGTGATGATCGTGTCGACCTGGGGCACCAGCCCCGCGCAGGCGGACATCATGAACGAGGTCGACCCCTGGCAGTGGATGATCGCCTTGACGCGGTCCGCCCCGGTCTCCTCGACGACCTTGCGCACCGCGGCCGGATGGTCGTGGAGCGCGGCCTGGTCGAGGGTCCAGCGGTTGGGCGGCAGATCGATGCTCGCCCGCCAGTTCTCCAGCCAGACGTCGTGCCCCCGTGCGACGAGGGCGTCCACGATGTTCGTGGGCACGGGCGCGCGGAACACTCCGGAGCGCACTCCCGCGCCGTGGACGAGGATGACCGGGGCCCTCGTGGGCGGGCTCGGCCCCTGGACGTTGACGAGGTTGAGGCTCATGCCGTCGCCGGCGGTGAAGGGTATGACACGCTCGCGCGTAGCGAGTTGCTGGTGCATGGTGATCGCCGCGATCCCGGGCTCCGCGAGCCGGACGCCCGGACCCGGGCTGCCCGCTCCGGTGCTCCTGTCACTGGTCGGTTACTCTTCATTGTGTACCTCCCCCCGTGACTTGACAAGGTTGACCACGGGGGGTCGGAGTGGACGATCATGGTCGTTACCAGGGAAAACCCTCTGGGCACGAGCAGGTGGACGTCGTCGTCGTGGGTTCGGGATTCGGTGGGGCGGTCGCGGCCCACCGGCTCGCGTCGGCGGGCCTGAGGGTGGTCGTGCTGGAGCGCGGCAAGCCGTACCCCCCGGGCTCCTTCCCGCGCACGCCGGCCGCGATGGCCCGCAACCTGTGGGATCCGAGCGAGGGACTGCACGGGCTGTTCGACCTGTGGAGCTTCCGGGGGGCCGGGGCGGTCGTCTCCAGCGGGCTCGGCGGCGGCTCGCTGATCTACGCCAACGTGCTGCTGCGCAAGCCCGAGCACTGGTTCGTGCGGGAGAGCCCGCTGCCCGGCGGCGGCTACGAGCACTGGCCGGTCTCCCGCGCCGATCTGGACCCGCACTACGACGCGGTGGAGCGGATGCTGCAGGCCCAGCGCTATCCCTTCGCGCTGCCGCCGTACGACGCGACCGCCAAGACCCACGCCATGCGGGAGGCCGCAGAGCGGCTCGGACTGGAGTGGGAGCTGCCCCCGCTGGGGGTCGCCTTCGCCCCGGAACCGGGAGCCCGGCCGCTTCCCGGCCTGCCCGTCCCGGACGCGCCGTACGGCAACCTGCACGGGTTGCCGCGCACGACGTGCAGGCTGCGCGGTGAGTGCGACCTGGGCTGCAACGACGGCGCCAAGAACTCCCTCGACCACACCTACCTGTCGGCCGCCGCGCACGCCGGCGCCGACATCCGCACGCTGCACGAGGTGCGGGGGATGGCCCCGGTTCCCGGCGGGGGATACGTCGTGCGCTACGTGGTGCACGATCCGCACGACGAGGGGCGGCGGACCCGCACCCGGCGGCTGCCCCTGCGCACGATCACGTGCGACCGGCTCGTCCTGGCCGCGGGCACGCTCGGCACCACCTACCTGCTGCTGACCAACAAGTCGGCGTTCCCCGGCATGAGCCGCAGGCTCGGCACCCGCTTCAGCGGCAACGGCGACCTGCTCACCACGATCCTGCGCGCCCGCGACGACGCCGGCCGCCACCGGTCGCTGGAGGGCAGCCGCGGGCCGGTGATCACCAGCGCGATCCGCGTGCCGGACGCGGCCGACTCCGGCCGCCGGATCCCGGGCCGGAGGGGTTTCTACGTCGAGGACGCCGGCTACCCTCCCCTCGTCGAGTGGCTGGCGGAGTTCGCCGGGGTGCCCGGCCAGTTCAGGCGCGTCGCCTTCTTCGTCCTGGGAAGGCTCCGGGCGGCCCTGACCCGGTCCCCGCAGACCCGGATCAACGCCGAGCTGGCCGCGCTGCTCGGTGACGGGCACCTGTCCGACGGGTCGCTGGGGCTGCTCGGGATGGGCCGGGACATACCCGACGGGCTCATGCGGCTGCGCCGCGGCTACCTCGACGTCGACTGGACGACGAAGACGTCCATGGCCTTCTTCTCGGAGATGCGCTCGACCATGCAGGACATCGCCCGGGTCCTGCGGGCCGGCTACCGCGACAGCCCGCTGTGGCTGGCCCACAGGGTGATCACGGTGCATCCGCTCGGCGGCGCCCCCATGGGGCGGCATCCCGGAGAGGGCGTCGTCGACGGGTACGGTCAGGTGTTCGGGTATCCGGGACTGCACGTCCTGGACGGCGCGGCACTGCCCGGTCCCGTCGGCGCCAACCCCGCCCTGACGATCGCGGCGTTCTCCGACCGGGCGTGCGAACACATCCTCGACGCCTCCGCTCACCTGAGGGCCCACCCGGCCACCCGCCCGGCGGCCCGGCCGGCCGAACGCGCCGGGGCGTCCCCCGCCCCTGTCGCGCACACGGCCCCGCGCGAGGCGACGAGCCTGAGCTTCACCGAGGAGATGCACGGTCATGTCTCCCTCGGCGTCGCCGACCCGGCCGAGGGGGAGCGGCTGGGCCGCGAGAACGGCCACCGGCTGACGGTCCACCTGACCGTCACGATGGACGACGTCGACCGCTTCGTGACGGACGCCGGGCACGAGGCCGCCATGACCGGGTGGGTGAGCTGCGACGAGCTCGGCGGCGAGCACCTGCCGGTGTCCGCCGGGTGGTTCAACCTCTTCGTGAAGGGCGGCGATCCGACGCGCCGGCGGATGCTCTACCGCCTCCACTTCACCGACGCCGGCGGCAACCCTCTGACCCTCGTCGGGCACAAGGACGTATGCGACGATCCCGGCGTCGACGTGTGGCGCGACACCTCCACCCTCTACGTCCAGCTCCTCCAGGGGCACACGACGCCCGCCGGGGACGCGGACGCCCCGCTCGTCGCCGCGGGCGTCATCACGATCCACCTGTCCGACTTCCTCCGGCAGCTCACGACGTTCCGCACCCGCGGACCGGACGGGCCCGCCGGCCTGGCGCGGTTCGGCAGATTGTTCCTCGGCGAGCTGTGGGAGACCTACCACGATCTCGCGGCCGCGGCGCGAGTGCGCTGAGGTTCCGCCGGAGACCCGGCTCCGGGCCTGCGGATCCGGGGACCGCCCGCGGGTCGGCTCCGTTTCGGACAGCCGACCCCAACCGGATTTCAAAGCCGCGGCTCGGACGATTTCTACGTCTGGGTCTGTGAGTGCTTTTCGGGCGGTGAACGGTCGCTTTTGGGGCGACGATTCGGGTGCGGTGTGATGAAAAATCACGTTATTTCGTGCATTTCTTCCCGCGAATCATCTGCCCTGGTGAGGGCCTGGATCCCCATGTGACATGTCATGGCGAATCAGCGGCGCATGGGGCATGCGGATCAATAAGCGTTTACAGGAAAAAAGCTCGACTATCGGAAGGAGTATTTAAATCCTTGTTGTCATTAGGTAGTTTCTTTACGTCAACCATCTAGTCAGGGAAGGACCGCCCATGACGGCGGAAGTCGTGGAGACGTCGGTGGCCAGGATCATCGATCGGGTGCGGCGGCAGGTCGACGATCGGCTGGTCCGGTTCCTGGATGCGCATCTCCCCCCGGTGGACGACCCCGACGTGGTCGAGGGCTACCGGCTGCTCCGGGAGTTCGTGGTCGACGGAGGAAAGCGGATCCGGCCGATCCTGTGCTACTGGGGATGGCGCGGCGCCGGTGGTGAGGACCACGGGGAGGAGCCCGCCATCTGCGCCGGCGCGGCGCTCGAACTCTGCCACGCCGGTCTGCTCATCCATGACGACATCATGGACGGCAGCGACCTGCGCAGGGGACGCCCGACGATCCACCGCAACCTCGCAGGCTCGGACCGGCAGCCCGCCGACCGGGGTTTCGGCAACTCCGCCGCGATCCTGCTGGGCGTGCTCGCCCAGGCGTGGGCGGACGAGCTGCTGGGCGAGGTCGGAGTGGACGAGGCGCGCACGCGCGCGGTCCGCATGCTGTTCTACCAGATGCGGATGGAGGTGATCTCCGGGCAGTACCTCGACCTCCTGGCGCGCATACGCGAGGACGCGGGCGTCGACCACGCCTTGACGGTGATCCGCTACAAGACGGCGAAGTACACCGTCGAGCGGCCGTTGCAGATCGGCGGGGCGCTCGCGGGCGCCGAACCCCCGCTGCTGGAGGCGTACTCACGCTTCGGCCTGCCGCTGGGAGAGGCGTTCCAGCTGCGCGACGACATCCTGGGCGTCTTCGGCGACACCGCGACGACCGGCAAACCGGTCGTCGACGACCTGCGGGAAGGAAAACAGACCGTCCTGATCGCGCAGGCGTTCGACCGGGCCCGGGGCCCGCAACGCGACCAGCTCCGTGCCTGGTACGGCAACCCGGACCTGGACGAGCGGCACACGGCCGTACTGCGGCAGGTCATCGTGGACACCGGAGCGCTCGCCCACGTCGAGTCGCTGATCGCCAGGCGGGTCGACGAGGCGCTCGGCACACTGCGCGACGGCGCCATCCCCGCGCAGGCCCGCGAAGCGCTGACGTTGCTGACCGGCCGGTTGACCGACCGGGTCCTTTAGGAGAGGCGGCCACGGGACGCGTCCCGCCGGCTGGGGCTCCGGCGCGCCCTTCCCCGGCCGGCCGCCGCGACTCCCCGGCCGGCCGCCGCGACCCGGGGGCGCCCGGCCCTCCCCGCCTTCCGACTCCCGCCTTCCGACCTCCGCCCGCCGACCGGGCGGAACCAGTTCCCCGACAGTCGGCCACCGGCCGAACACAGATGGGTGGTATGCGCCATGACCGAGCCCGCGATCTCCAACGACTCCCGCGCCGCCTCCGGCGAGCCTCGCGACAACCGGCTCAGCCTGGGGACCGGAGCCGCGCGCAACCTGGCCACGACGACCAAGACCCCGCCGCAGATGCAGGCGATCACCTCACGGCATCTGCTGCGCATGCTGCCGTGGGTGGAGGCGGTGGGCGGCGCCTACCGGGTCAACCGGCGGCTGACCTACCAGATCGCCGACGGCAGGGTGACCTTCGTCTCCACCGGGGCGCAGGTCCGGGTCATCGCCGCCGAACTGTGCGAGCTCCCCGCGCTGCGCGGGTACGGCGACGCCGACGTGCTGGCGCACCTGTCGGACCTCTTCGTCCAGCGGGAGTACGAGGCCGGTCAGGTGATCGTGGAGGCGGGCACCCCCGTGGACGAGGTCTTCCTCCTGGCCCACGGCAAGGTCGACAAGCTCGGCCAGGGAGCCTACGGCAGCCAGACGCTGCTGGGCGTCCTCGCCGACGGCGACTACTTCGGCGAGCAGGCGCTGGTGGGCGCCGACACACGGTGGGACCACACCGTCAAGGCGGTCACCGCCTGCACGACGCTCGTCCTGGCCCGGGACGCCTACGAACGGCTCGTCGCCCGTACGGAGAGCCTGCGCTCGTACCTCCAGCGGTTCCAGGACCACCCGGACAGGCCGCAGAACGCCTACGGCGAGGCGGAGATCGCGCTGGCCTCGGGTCATGCGGGGGAGCCGGCGCTGCCGGGCACGTTCGTGGACTACGAGCAGGCCCCGCGCGAGTACGAGCTGAGCGTGGCGCAGACGATCCTGCGGGTGCACAGCCGGGTGGCCGATCTCTACAACGAGCCGATGAACCAGACCGAGCAGCAGTTGCGGCTGACCATCGAGGCGCTGCGCGAGCGTCAGGAGGACGAGCTGGTCAACAACCGCGAGTTCGGGCTGCTGCACAACGCCGACCTCACCCAGCGCATCCACACCCGCTCCGGCCCGCCCACCCCCGACGACCTCGACGACCTGCTCGCCACCGTCTGGAAGAACCCGACCGTCATGTTCGCCCACCCCAAGGCGATCGCCGCGTTCGCGCGCCAGTGCAACAGCCAGGGCATCTACCCGCAGAGCGTGGAGGTCAACGGGCAGAAGGCGCCCGCCTGGCGCGGCGTGCCGATGCTGCCCTGCAACAAGATCCCGGTCAGCGGTGGCGGCCTCAGCTCGATCATGGTGATGCGGCTGGGGGAGAAGGAGCAGGGCGTGGTGGGCCTGCGCCGTACCGGGCTGGTGGACGAATACGAGCCGGGCCTGTCGGTGCGTTTCATGGGCATCGACGACAAGGCGATCATCTCCTACCTGGTGACCGCCTACTACTCGGCGGCCGTCCTGGTCCCCGACGCCCTGGGGATCCTGGAGAGCGTCGAGGTCATGTGATGGCCCCCTACGAGCTGCCGGACTTCTACCTCCCGCATCCGCCCCGGCTCAACCCGCACCTGGAGACCGCCCGCGCGCACACCCGAGCCTGGGCGGCGCGGATGGGCATGCTCGACGACCCGGCCATCTGGGACGAACGGCGGCTGGAGGCCATGGACTACGGGCTGATGTGCGCCCACACCCATCCCGACTGCGCGGCCGCCGAGCTCGACCTGATCACCGACTGGTACGTATGGGTGTTCTACTTCGACGACCACTTCCTGGAGACCTTCAAAAGGAGCCGGGACGTCAAGGGCGCGCAGGCCTACCTCGACCGGCTGGACGCCTTCATGGCCGACGACCCGCCCGAGCCGGCCAACCCGGTCGAGCGCGGCCTGGCCGACCTGTGGCCGCGCACCGTGCCCGCCATGTCCCCGGCCTGGCGGCGCCGGTTCGTCCGGGTCACCCGCGACCTGATCCAGGAGTCGATGTGGGAGCTGTTCCACATCGAGCGCGACGCGGTCTCCAACCCGATCGAATACATCGAGGAACGCCGCAAAGTCGGCGGAGCCCCGTGGTCGGCCGCCCTCGTCGAGCACGCGGCCGGCGCCGAGCTGCCGGCCCGGCTCGCCGCGAGCAGGCCCGTCCGCGTGCTGACCGAGTCGTTCGCCGACGCCGTGCACCTGCGCAACGACCTGTTCTCCTACGAACGCGAGGTGCGGCAGGAAGGCGAGCTGTCGAACTGCGTCCTGGTCTGCGAGCGGTTCTTCGGCTGCGGCACGCCGCAGGCGGTGGAGATCACCAACGACCTGCTCACCTCGCGGCTGCACCAGTTCGAGCACACCGCGCTCACCGAGCTCCCGGCGCTCTTCGCCGACGAGGGGGTCGCTCCGGCCGAGCAGGAACGCATCCTGCGCTACGTCGCGGGACTGCAGGACTGGCAGGCCGGCGGCCATGCCTGGCACGCCGCCTCCAGCCGCTACACCAAATCCGGCCGTCCCGCCGGGATGCTCGGCATGAACGTCTCCCGCGCCCACCTCGCTGGCGCGGGCGGGTTGCGCAACCACGCCCACACCCCCCACGCCGAGGTCGAGGTACGGCTGCCGCAGCCGTACATGCCCTTCCAGGTGCGCGACAACCCGCACGTGGAGCAGGCGCGGGCCGCCGACGCGGCGTGGTGCGCCGCGATGGGGTTCTTCGACCCGGTCCCCGGCATCCCGGCGACCGCGCTGTGGACCGAGCGCCAGCTCGCCGGGCTCGACCTCGCGCTGTGCGCCTCGGGCATCGACCCTGACGCCACGGCCGAGCAGCTCATCCTGGCGACCGACTGGCTGGCCTGGGGCACCTACGGCGACGACTACTACCCCCGGGTCTTCGGCACCGCCCGCGACCTGACCGGCGCGAAACTCACCAACCGGCGGCTGAGGGAGTTCATGCCGCTGGATCTCTCCCCCGTCCCGGTGCCGCTCAACGGCGTGGAGCGCGGTCTGGCCGACCTGTGGCCGCGCACCGCGGGGCCGATGCCGGCGCAGTCGCGGCGCGCCTTCCGCACCGCGGTCGAGGACATGGTCGACAGCTGGCTGTGGGAGCTGGCGGGCCACGCCCAGAACCGCGTCCCCGACCCGGTCGACTACATCGAGATGCGCCGCATGACCTTCGGCTCCGACATGACCATGAACCTGGCCAGGCTCGCCCCCGGCCGGCGCATCCCCGCCGAGCTCTACCGGACCCGCGAGTTCCTCGGCATGGCCAACGCCGCCCAGGACTACGCCTGCTTGGTCAACGACCTGTTCTCCTACCGGAAGGAGATCCAGTTCGAGGGCGAGCTGCACAACGGCGTCCTGGTCATGCAGACCTTCTTCGACTGCGACCCGCAGGAGGGGGTCGCGATCGTCGACGCCCTGATGACCTCCCGGATGAGGCAGTTCGAGCACATCACCACCGTCGACCTGCCCGCCCTGCTCGACAGGATCGAAGCCGGCGACCCGGTCCGCCGGTCGGTCGACGGCTACGTGGCCGAGCTGCGGAACTGGATGGCCGCCATCGTGCGCTGGCACCAGCGGACCCGGCGTTACCTCTCCTCCGAGCTGGTCCGCCCCGCGGCGGCCCGGTGGACCCAGGGACCCACCGGACTGGGCACCGCCACCTCGCGGATCGCGTCCCTGGCCTCGGGTGCGCGGGTTCCCCTCACTTCGGCGGGATCGGCGGGTGCGCGGTGACCGCTCCGGCCGGATCCTCCCCGCTGAGCCTCGGTACGGCCGCCGCCCGCAGGCTGGCGACGACGGCCAAGACCGTTCCGCAGATGCGGGAGACCACTCCCCGGCACCTGCTGCGGGTGCTGCCGTGGACCGAGGTGAACGGCGCCTACCGGGTGAACCGGCGGCTCACCCTCACCGCCGGGGACGGCAGGGTGGGGTTCGCCTCCACCGGGACCCGGGTCGAGGTCGTCCCGTCCGAGCTGTGCGAGCTTCCGTCCCTGCGCGGGTTCGGTGACATGCGAGCGCTCGGCGCGCTGGCGGGCGGGTTCGTCCAGCATGAGCTGGACACCGGCCGGCCGGTGCCGCCCGGCCAGGTGGTGCTGGTGGCGCACGGCAAGATCGCCGAGGTCGGTGCCGGGCCGTACGGCGGCCGGCGCACGCTGGGGATCCTGGCCGGCGGTGACCATCTGGGCGACCTCACCGGCCCCGGCGCCGGGGCGGCCACCGCCCTGACCCCCTGCACCGTCCTGGTGCTGTCCCGTGCGGACCTGGAGGGCCTCCTCCAGCGCTCCGGCAGTCTCCGCGACCACCTGCTCCGGCCCGGTCCCGCCCGGCCCCGCAACAGGTGCGGCGAGGCGGAGATCGCGCTGGCCTCGGGTCATGCGGGGGAGCCGGCGCTGCCGGGCACGTTCGTGGACTACGAGCAGGCCCCGCGCGAGTACGAGCTGAGCGTGGCGCAGACGATCCTGCGGGTGCACAGCCGGGTGGCCGATCTCTACAACGAGCCGATGAACCAGACCGAGCAGCAGTTGCGGCTGACCATCGAGGCGCTGCGCGAGCGTCAGGAGGACGAGCTGGTCAACAACCGCGAGTTCGGGCTGCTGCACAACGCCGACCTCACCCAGCGCATCCACACCCGCTCCGGCCCGCCCACCCCCGACGACCTCGACGAGCTGCTGTGCCGGCGCCGCAGCTCGCACTACTTCCTGGCCCACCCCCGGGCCGTCGCAGCCTTCGGGCGGCAGTGCAACCGGCGGGGCCTGCGCCCGGACGTCACCGAGATCGGCGGCGCCAAGGTCATGGCCTGGCGCGGCGTGCCGATGCTGCCCTGCAACAAGATCCCGGTCAGCGGCGGCGGCCTCAGCTCGATCATGGTGATGCGGCTGGGGGAGAAGGAGCAGGGCGTGGTGGGCCTGCGCCGTACCGGGCTGGTGGACGAATACGAGCCGGGCCTGTCGGTGCGTTTCATGGGCATCGACGACAAGGCGATCATCTCCTACCTGGTGACCGCCTACTACTCGGCGGCCGTCCTGGTCCCCGACGCCCTGGGGATCCTGGAGAACGTCGAGGTGAACTCCTGAGTCCTCCCGCAGGACGGGCATCCGGGCCCGGAGACGGCGGCCTCGGCGGACCGGCCACACGCGCCCGTGGCCGGCCGCCGCATCAGGCCGTCGTCACAGGTCGGTGGCGATGATCTTTTCGATGTTCCGTTCGGCGAGCGCCGTGATGGTGACGAACGGGTTGACGCTCGTGTTGCCCGGGATCAGCGAGCCGTCGATGACGTACAGGCCGGGATGGCCGGTCAGGCGGCCGTAGTTGTCGGTGGCCCTGTTCAGCACCGCGCCGCCGAGCGGGTGGTACGTGAGGTGGTCGCCCCAGATCTTGTAGACGCCGAAGAGGTCGGTCCGGTAGATCGTCCCCTCCCTTGAGTTGATCTTGTCGAAGATCGTCTTGGCCATGGTGATGGACGGCTGCTTCCAGGCGGCCTGCCAGTCCAGGTCGACTCTGCCCGTTGCGGCGTTCCAGGAGAACCGGGCGCGGTTCGGGTTGTTGGTGATCGACAGGTAGAACGAGGCGTAGGTCTCGATCCCGGTGGGCAGCGGCGCGACCTCGGCGAACGCGCCGCCGGCGGACCAGTTGTCGATGCCGCAGCAGGGGATGGCCGACTGGAGCGCGCCGGTCGGATCCCACATGTGGTTGGCGCGGCCGCACATGACGTTGCCGTTGTCGCCCCAGCCCCTGCCGATCTCGTCGTTCAGGGCGGGCAGCGCGCCGGTGGCCTTCAGCCTGACCAGAAGCTTGCTGGTGCCGACGCTGCCGGCGGCGAAGAACACCCGGTCCGCGGTCACGGTCTTGGTGGCCGTGGTGCCCCCGCCGGTGCTGATCTGGTCGATGACGACCGTGTAGCCGCCACCGGTCGCCGGGGCGACCGAGGTGACCTTGTGCAGCGGTGAGATGGCGACCCTGCCGGTGCTCCTGGCCCGGGCGAGGTAGGTCTGCTGCAGCGACTTCTTGCCGTGGTTGTTGCCGTAGAGGATCTCTCCGGCCAGCGCCGAGCGGGTGACGGTCCCGGCCGCCTCCTGCTTCATGTAGTCCCAGTCGTACACGTCGGGCACGAAGACGAACGGGAAGCCGGAGCGCTGGGCGTGCTTGCGGCCGACCCGGGCGTACTGGTAGCAGGCGGTGGAGTCGAACCAGGCCGGGTCGACGGTGCCGACCCCGAGCTCGGCGTTGGCGCGCGGGTAGTAGGTGCCGTACATCTCGTCGGCGTTCACCGACGGGAGCACCGCGCCGAAGTTCTCGCGCCGGGGGGTGACGGCCATGCCGCCGTTGACCAGCGAACCGCCGCCGACGCCGCGGCCCTGGTAGACCGTGATGCCGGCGAAGTCCTCGGCGTCGAGGATCCCGGTGTAGCGGGGGATGTCCCTGTCGATCGGGAATCCGAGGAAGTAGTTGAGGGGTGCCTTGGTCCTGGTGCGCAGCCAGTAGGACCGGTAGTCGGGCTCGCGCGTGTTGCAGAAGATCTTGCCGTCGGAGCCGGGCGTGTCCCACGCCATGCCCATTTCGATCATGTGTACGTCGACGCCCGCCTGGGCGAGACGCAGGGCGGCGACGGAGCCGCCGTAGCCGGTGCCGATCACCAGGACCGGGACGTGGGAGCCGGTGGCGATCGGGGCCGCCGCGGGTACGGCCTCCGCCCGGGCGGAGGCGTGACCCGTCAGGGCGGCGGCTCCCAGGATGGAGCCGGTTCCAGCGATGAACCTGCGGCGCGAGATGTCTGCGGGGCTGTTGCGGACCTGGGCTGTGTTGCTCATGCGAGGTTCCTCACCCTCAACAAAACGAGAACGGGGTATATGTTTTCTCGCGCCTCAGCTCACTGCATGCCCATGGTGATTCGTGGCCGGCGCCTGCCCGGAGTGCCGGGCAGGCGCCGGGTCAACGCGTATCCGCCCGCGTGGTGGAGGGTGACGGGCCGCCCGGTAGCACGCACACGGTGTCGAGGCCCAGCACGTGGTTGAGCCGGCCGAACGCCAGCCAGGAGCCGATGCTCATGCTCAGTTCCACGATCTCGCGCTGGCTGTAGTGCGCGGTCATCCGGTTCCAGAACTCGTCGTCGAGACCGTGGTGGTCGAGGGCGTACCGTTCGGCGTACTCGGCGGCCAGCCGGGTGCGCTCGTCGAAGGCGTCGGTGGTGCGCCACCCGGTCACCGCGTCGGCGAACCCCTCCTCGACCTTCTGCCCGTCCCGCTCGGTCCGCCAGTCGAGACAGAAGGCGCAGCCGTTGATCTGCGCGATCCGCAGCCGCGCGGCCTCGAACTCGCGCAGTCCGAGGGTCGTGTGGGCGTACACCGCCAGGGAGAAGTTCGAGGCGGCGACGCCGATGCCGGGGACCATCTCGCCCCACACGTATCCGATCGCGTCCTTGCCCTCGGGGACGTCGATTCTCATGGCCGTTTCCTTCCGAGCCTGCCGGTCGCCGGACGCAGCGGGACGTCGAGCGCGTCGTAGAGACCGGGTTCCGCGTCCGCGAGCCAGTCGATGGCGTTCACCAGGCGGCCGACCGCGGTGGCGTTCCCGCCCGCGGACCGGTTGCCGCCCTCGTCGGTGGCCTCGACCGTGACCTCGATGCGCGGGCGGCCCTCGATGACCACCCGGTGCGCCCCCTCGCCGTCGGGCGGCGTCGGCCAGTCCGGTGCGCAGGACGGGTGGATGCGGGTGACGTGCTCGATGACGATGCGGGGCTCGCCCCCCACGACGCCCTGCACCTCGAACCGGACGGCGCCCTGGGTGCCGGCCTCGAACTCGCCCATCGTCTTGGTGCTCACCGTGGCGTCGAGCGGGCGCCGGTCCACGGTCTCGCGGATCTCGTCGAGTGCGACGCCGAGGGCCCTGGCCATCAGCCGTACCTGTCCGCCCCACACCATGGTCGGGACCGTCGGCGCGATCATCGGCGGCTCGTAGTCCATCGGCTGGCCCATGCCGACCAGGTACCGGACGGAGTCGGGCTGGTCGTAGGTCGAGTAGTCGAAGATCTCCTGGCAGCGGATCACGTCGATGGCGGTGCCGAGCCCGCTGACCAGCAGCGGCAGCACGTCGTTGCCCCAGCCGGGGTCGACGCCGGAGACGAACAGCGAGCCGCCGCCGTCGGCGATGGCGGCGAGGATCGGATCCCGCAGTTGCGGCGGGGCGTTGCGCTGGTCGTAGAGGGCGTACAGCGAGGGGGTGACGACCACGGCTCCGGCCCGGATCGCCCTGACGATGTCGGCGAGGGCCTCGTCGGGGCGGATGTCGCCGGAGGCCGCGTACACCACTGCGCGGGGACCGGCGGCCAGCGCCGCGTCGACGTCATCGCTCGCCGCGATCCCCAGGGGGTGGCCGAGGTCGCCGAGGTCGCCCGCGTCGCGGCCGACCTTGCCCGGGTCGTGGACGAGCACGGCCGAGAGTTCCAGGGCCGGGTGGGCGTCGACGGCGCGGATGGCCGCGCGGCCGACGTTGCCGGTGCCCCAGACGATCGTGGGGAGCATGCATTGAACGTAGCAAGCGCTTGGTTAGCTGTATAGTGTCCCACCGTCCCGGACGGCCGTCAGAGGAACCGGGCGGCGACGGCGAGGACCACCAGGATGACCGCCGTCGTGGTGAGGATCGCGGTGCGCAGGCCCGCCGCGTAGGTGTGGGCGAGGGCGGCCACCGCGCCGATCAGGAGGCCGCCGGCGTGGGCCGCCACGGACATGCCGGGGAGGACGAAGGTGGTGACGACGCCGAAGGCCAGAAGGATCGCGGGAAGCCAGAGGTCGAGGCGCTGCTTGAGGCAGGCCACCAGGAGAGCCGAGAAGAGACCGAAGACCGCTCCGGAGGCGCCGGCGGTCAGGGATCCGTGGGCGGTGTAGTACACGGCCAGGCTCGCGCCGAAACCGGACAGCACGTACGTGACCAGGAGCGGGACCGAGCCGAGCGCCGGTTCGAGACGGCGGGCGGCGAGCCAGAGCAGGACCATGTTGGCGAACAGGTGCAGGAGGCCGTAGTGCAGGAACAGGGTGGTGAACAGGCGCCAGTACTCACCGCCGTCGACAGCCTCGCCGCTCATCTCGCCCCATTCGTGCAGCGGGCTGACGCCGTCCAGCAGGATCAGGCCGGGGTCGAAGCCGTCGGCGATGGTGATCATGACGCTGGCCGCGACCGCGACCAGCACGTTGACGGCGATCAGCGCCCTCATCACGGGACGCCGGGCGCCGGGCGGCGCCGCCTGCGGGGCGGTCGTTCCCGGGGTCAGCTGGTCGTTGCTCATCTGGGCCTCCTGTCGGGGGTACGGGAGTGCGGGTCCGGCCGGTCACATGGGGAGGCGGATTCCGGCGCCGCGTCGGGCGGCCACCGCCTCCACGGCCTGACCCAGGGCGATGTCGAGGATGGACATGCCGAACGGGTTGCTGAGGATCACGTCGCCGGGGTCCGCCCGGCCGGGGTGGGCACCGGTGAGGACGCGGGCCAGGGTCGTGTCGACCGGCCGGGCCCGCGGATCCGGGGTGACGCCGGGGCACGCGCCGCCGTCGGGCCCGAGCAGCCGTCCGGCCCGGTAGAGACGGCCGAGCAGCCGCCGGCGGTCCTGGCGGACCAGGTCCCAGTCGTCGACGACGACCAGGGCCGCGTCGCGCACGACGCCGGGCAGGACGTCGTCGAGTGACACGTGCGCGACGAGCGCCCCGGGGCTCAGCCACTCGTAGGGCAGGTATCCCTCGGTGACCGTCGTCACGGTGATCACGAGGTCCCGGTCGCGCACGCACGACTCCGCGTCGTCGGCCACGGTCACGTCCAGCTCGTCCCGTACGGCCTCCGCCAGCGCCTCCGCCCGCGCCCGGTCCAGGTCGTAGAGGCAGACCTCGGAGACCGGGAGCAGCGCCAGGTGCGCCTTGGCGAGGGTGCCGCAGCCCAGAACGGCGGCGCGGCTCATCCCGGGACGGCCGAGTAGCCGCGCGGTCACGGCGGTGACGGCGGCCGTGCGCATGGCGCTCAGGTAGGCCGACTCCATGACCGTGCGGGGCCAGGCGACGTCGGGATCGAACATCATCAGCAGGCCCTGCGACCTGGCCAGCCCGAGTGCGGGATTGCCCAGGCTGCTGTTGATCGTCTTCAACCCGAGGACGAGCCGGTCGCCGTCCCGCAGCCCGCCCGGCATCGCGAGCGCGCGTGCCGCCGCTCCGGAGGCGGTCCGCCAGCCCAGGTACGCCTCCTCGGGCAGGATCGTCTGGCCGGTCCCGTGCCGCACGAGCGCGTCCTCGACGACCTCCAGCAGATCGACTTCGGCACAGCACTCGATCACCGCCGCCCGCGGCAGGTACCGCAGTTCGGTCTCGGGGTATTCGGTGAACAGGTTCACGTCCGGGCCACCCCCGGACGGAGCAGGCCGCGGACGCGGGACGCCTGCGGGCGGCCACGATGTGAAGCGGTCATGGGTAGGCGCCCTCCAGGCGGAAGCGGATGCCGTTGGCGCGGAGACGTGACTCGGCCTCGGCGACGGGGGTGGTCAGGGCGTGGGTGGCGATCCAGCGGTGGTCGTACAGGGTGTCGGCGTAGGCGAGGCCGGAGTCGGCGCACAGGCACAGGGGACGGCGCGGCGGACGCGGGGAGGCCAGATCGCGCAGGCAGGCGGCGACGACGCTGCCGCTGGAGCCGCCGAGCGCCACGCCGGTGTCGGCGCGGAACACCCGGCAGGCGGCCACGGCCTCGGCATCGGGGACGCGGTGGGCGCGGTCGTAGCTGCCGGAGGTGAGGAAGGCCGAGGGACGGCTGGCGCCGATGCCGCTGATCAGGCGGGGGCCGGTGGAGTCACCGGTGGCGAGGGAGCCGACGGCGTCGACGGCGACGACGGCGATCTCCCGGTCGAGGGCGTGCAGGTGCCCGGCGACCCCGGCGAGGGTGCCGCCGGTGGAGACGGCGATGTAGACGGCGTCGAGGTCGCGGCCGCCGTGCACGGCGATCTCCGGGCCGGTCGTGTCACGGTGGATCCGCGGGTTGGCGGGGTTGTGGTACTGGTCGGTCCACCGGTAGCCGGGATTCCGGCTGAGGATCCGGTGGACCTCGCGCAGGCGGGTCAGCAGGTAGCCGCCGCGGCCGTCGGGTTCGGTGACCTCGTGCAGTTCGCCCCCCGCGGACACCAGCGTCTGCCGGGTGGCGCGCGGCGTGTTGGGATCGACGACGGCGACGAACCGGCAGTCGAGGTGGTGGAGCAGCCGGGCCAGGCCGAGGCCGAGGTTGCCGGAGGTGGACTCGACCACGACCGTGCCGGGCCGCAGCGGTCGTTCCGCGTCGAGCGCCATCAGCAGGCCGGCGGCCGTACGGTCCTTGATGGAGCCCGTCGGGTTGCCGCTCTCGAGCTTCAGCAGCACCTCGTGCGCACGCCCGCGGACGGAGACCTCCGCGGTGACGACGGGGGTGCCGGGGATCGCCGAGCGGAGCACCTCCTGCGCGGTCGTCATGCGCGACACCTCACCCCTGCTCCTGCGGCTGCAGCCGGGTCGGGGTGTCGTCGCGCCCCTTTCGTCCCGGGCCCACCTGCAGGATCGGGGTGGGAAAGGAGATCGGGAAGAGCGTTGGCGAGTTGTCGCCAGCAAGGGCCGGGGCGGTGGCTTGGCGATTAATGCCGGGCGACCCTCGGCGGGCATGTCCACTCTAGGTCTTCCCAGGGTGTCGCGTTTCGTGAGTAATTGATCACGTGAGTCCCATAGCGTTCGGTGTGCTCGGCCCTTTGGAGATCATCGTCGAGGGGCGGGCCCGGTCCCCAGGGGGAAGCACCCAGCGTGCGCTTGTGGCGATCCTGCTGCTCAACACCGGCCGCGTGGTCCCCGTGCGGGAGCTCATCGGCGCGTTGTGGGAGGACCCGCCGGAAACGGCGCTCGGCCAGGTGCAGACCCGGGTCTGGCGGTTGCGTACCCTGCTGAACGGCGGGGAGGGGCAGGGGAGCGAGAACCGGGCGGTGCTGGTCACCAGGCCGGGCGGTTACCTGCTGCAGGCCGAACGGGACGCGCTCGACTTCGCCAGGTTCGAGGACGGCGTCGGCCGCGCGCGGGCGCTGCTCGCCGAGGCCGGCACCGAGGCGGCGAAGGCCGCCGCCGCCGATCTCCTGGAGGAGTCGCTCGCGCTCTGGCGCGGCCCGGCGTTCAGTGACGTCGATGTGGCCGCCGTGCGGTCGGCCGCCGCCGCGCTGGAGGAACTGCGACTGCTCGCGGTCGAGGAGCGGATGGAGGCGGCGCTCGCCCTGGGCCGCCACCGCGATGTCGTGCCCGAGCTGCAGGACTGGGTCGCCAGGCACCCCTTCAACGAGCGGCTGCGCGGCCAGCTCATGCTCGCCCTCTACCGGTCGGAACGGCAGGCGGAGGCGCTGGAGACGTATCGGGACGGACACCGGCTGATCGTCGCCGAGCTGGGCGTGGAACCCCAGCGCCCGCTGCAGGACCTGCACCGCGACATTCTGCTGTCGGCGTCCCGGCTGGACCGGCCGGACGCCGGGCTCGCGCCGCCGCGACCGCGGGCGGCTCGCCCGCGGCGGCCCAGGGAACTGCCGCCGGACATCGCCGGGTTCACCGGCCGGGACGCGGTCGTCGAGCAGATGGCCGGCCTGCTGTCGGAGCCGGGCCCGGTGCCGGCGGTGGCCGTGGTGTCGGGGCGGGCGGGGACCGGCAAGACGGCGGTGGCCGTGCACGTCGCGCACCGGATCCAGGAGCGGTTCCCGGACGGCCAGTTCTTCGTCGACCTGCGCGGTCTGGACAGGAGACCCGCGGACGCGTCGGTCGTCCTGGCCCGGTTGCTGGACCGGCTGGGGGTGGAGGACGGCGGCGACACCGCCGACCTCTCCGAGCGCAGTGCCCTCTACCGCGCGCACATGGCCGACCGCCGGGTCCTGCTCGTGCTGGACAACGCCGGCAGCGAGGCGCAGATCCGGCCGCTGCTGCCGGGAGGGCACGGCTGCGCGGTGATCGTGACCGGTCGCCGCAGGTTCGGCGGGCTGGAGAACGCCCGCTCTTTCGACCTGGACGTGCTGACCGAGGACGAGGCCGTCGAGCTGCTCGTCCGGACCGTCGGACCGGACCGGGCCGGGGCGGGGCCGGACGCCCGCAGGATCGTGCAGCTCTGCGGGCGGCTGCCGCTCGCGATCAGGGTGGCGGGGGCGAGACTGCGCGGTCGTCCCCACTGGCGGTTGTCACGCCTGGTGGACCTGCTGGCCGACGAGCGCAACCGGCTGGACACCCTGCACGCGGGCGACATGGGTGTGCGGGCCAGCGTCGCGCTCAGCTACGAGGGCATCGACGAGCGCGCGGCGCGGCTGTTCCGGCTGCTCGGCGTGCTGGAGGCGCCCACGTTCGGCGGCTGGGTGGCCGGGCCGCTCCTCGGCGTGCCCGACGAGCGCGCCGAGGAGCTGATGGAGACCCTGGTGGAGGCCCGCCTGATCGACGTCGCGCACGTCGACGGGGATTCCGGCGCTGTCCGCTACCGCATCCACGACCTGCTCCGGCTGTACGCGCGGGATCGGGCCGCCGCCGAGGAGTCGGCCGGGTCACTGGACGCGGCGCTGCGCAGGGCGTTCGGCCGGTTCCTGTTCATGGCCGAGCAGGCGCAGGCCCGGTTGCCGGGAGGGGCGGCCCTCGGGCGGGGGGCGACGCCGCGGGTGCCGCTGCGGGAGGAAGAGCTGCGGCGGCTGATGGCCGATCCGATGGCCTGGTTCGAGTCGGAACGGCAGACGCTGGTGGCGGTCTGCGACCAGTTGTGCGCCCGCGGCCTGGACGAGCCGGCGTGGGAGCTGTGCTGCTGCGCCGGCCGGTTCCTGGGGGGCCGCTGGCACGCCGACGTGTGGCTGGGCGTCAACCGCAGAGCGCTGGACGTCGTGCGCCGGGCCGGGAACCGGCTGGGGGAGGCGCACCTGCTGCGCTCGCTCGGCGAGCACCACCTGGATCTCGACCGCTACCCGGACGCCGTGCAGTGCGCCGAGGGCGCCGCCGAGATCTTCACGGAGCTCGGCTCTCCGGGCTGCGCCGCGCACGCCCGTGCCACGGCGGCCCTCGCCCATGCCAGGACCGGCAGGCTCGGCACCGCCCTGCGCTCGCTGCGCCGTACGCTGGCGGTCTTCGCCGAGCTGGACGACCGAGGCGGCACCGCCCGTGCCCTGCGCACGCTGGGCCTGGTCCACTGCGACCTGGGCCGCTACGAGGCCGCGCTGGACTGCTACCGGCAGAGCCTGGACCTCTTCACCGAGCTCGGCGACCGGGTGGGCGGGGCGCTGATCGTGCGGCACCTCGGAATGCTGTACCTGACCATCGGGAACCTGGAGGCCGCCGGACCGCTGCTCACGCGGAGCCTGGAGGTCTTCCACGAGTGCGGCGACGACGTCGGGGAAGGTTTCACGCTCGTGCACCTCGGCGCGCTGTACGGCGCGCGCGGCGACAAGGACGCAGCGCACCGCGCGCTGGCCAGGGCGCTGGAGATCTTCGTGGCCGTCGGCGACCGGTACGGGCGCGCTCTCACCCTCCACCACCTCGGCACCCGCTACGCCGAGGAGGGCAAGACGATGTGCGCCAGGGACTGCCTGGACCAGGCGGCCCGGATCTGGGCCGACATCGGGGTCTCCCTCTGGGAGGCCAGGACCAGGCAGGCCCGCGACGAGCTGTGATCATGATCCGTGCAGGTCAAAGTGTGTGAGAGCGGGGCGAGAGCGGACGTAGAGGACAATTACTGTCAATGTGCGTACCGTGACGGAACGTCCGATTCGGACTGGTCATCCGGCCCGGCAGGCGGAGGAGACCCCTCGCCGGCCCTGACGGACACGCGGAGAGGAATGCGGTCATGGACGACAGCTCCCGGTACGACGCGGCTCGACGCGTCCTCCCCGACCACCTGCAGGCGGTGCTGCTCCAGCTTCTGACGGGCGCCACCGACCAGGCGGCCAGCAACCGGCTGGGCATCTCGCCGCGGACCTACAGCCGTCGTGTCTCGGAGCTGCTCGCCTGCCTGGGCGTGGAGAGCCGCTTCCAGGCGGGCGCGGAGGCGACGCGCCGCAGCTGGGTCTGAGACGTTCCCGCACGCCCGCTCAGAGCCGCCCGAGGAAGTCCACCAGGACGCGGTTCACGACCGACGGGCGTTCCAGGAAGCCGTAGTGGCCGCAGGCCGGTATCTCCACGTAGGTGGCGCCGGGGATGACCCCGGCGGTCTCCCTTCCCATGAAGGCGGGCATCAGCAGGTCGTCGCTGAAGGCCACCACCAGGGCGGGCCGCCGCACTCCGGCGAGCGCGTCCCGGCGGTCGCCGGCCAGCGTCGCCTCGTACTGCAGTGCGGCCCCCTCGCCCCGGATCGGGAAGGCGGTCAGCACGTCGAGCCAGTCGGCGGCCACCTGATCGTCGGCGAGCGTACGCGGTGAGAAGAGCTGGCACATCAGGGCGACGGCGGCGTGCTCGGGGTCGAGCGCGTCGCCCACCCGCACGCGACGGGCGCTGGCGGCCGTCATCTTCGCGCGGAAGAAATCGGCGCGCGCCCGGGTGCCGAGCAGCGCGACACCGGTGACCAGCTCGGGGTGGGCGAGCGCCAGCTCCTGGGCGACCATGGCGCCGAGTGAGGCTCCGGCGACCGCGACCGGCCCGCATCCCAGCTCGCGGATCAACCCGGCCGTGTCCTCGACCAGGTCCGCCAGCCGGTACGGCCCCGGCGGGCACGACGACGGCGCGGTGCCCCGGTTGTCGAATGTGATCACCCGGTGCCCGGCCCCGACCAGGGCGGGAACCTGGTGCAGGGTCCACAGGCCTGACGCGGACGCGGCCGGCGACACCAGCAGGACGGGCGGCCCGCCGGGGTCCCCGTGCTCCTCGTAGGCCAGCTCGATCCCGTTACCCGCCGTCGTCGGCATCGTCCACGCTCCCAGTCCTGCTCCACAGCCCCGTGTCCAGACGGGTGAAGGCGATCACGAAGAGGGCCGCGATGGCGACGGCGGCGAGCAGGACGGGGGTGCGCAGCCCGAACTCGCGCCCGCCGACGGCCTCGCCCGCCGTCACCAGCAGCCCGCCCGCCGCCGAGCCGAGCGGCAGCGGCCCCCACGAGATGAGCCGGTAGATGCTGTTGACGCGGCCGAGCAGCCGTTCCGGCACGATCCGCTGCCGGTAGCTGATCGTGATGATGTTCCACGCCAGTCCCAGTCCGGCGCTGACGGCCAGGGCGAGCGCGACCGCGATGCCGCTGGAGGTCAGTCCGACGACCGTCAGCGCGAGCGCGCTGCCGAGCAGCGACAGCAGCAGTACCCGGCGCGGCCCCAGCCTGGCCTCCAGCCACGGCGTCCCCTGCGCGCCGATCGTGCCGCCGACCGCCCCGACCATGAACAGCAGCCCGTACTGCACGGCGGACAGCCCGAGCACCTCCTGCGCGAACAGGACCTGGGTGGCGATGGCGACGGCGCCGGCCAGGTTCAGCGCGGACAACAGCAGTCCGAGGGCGCGCAGCGGCCGGTGGTTCCAGAAGAACCGCAGTCCCTCGGCCAGCTCACGGCGCATCGACCGGGGGCCCTCCGGGCGCTCCGGCCGGCTCGCGGGCAGCGCCAGCACGAGCAGCCCGGAGATCATGAACAGCGCGGCGTCCACCGTGAACGGCACCGCCAGCGCCACCCCCACGAGCAGGCCGCCGACCCACGGGCCGACGAACACGCCCGCGGTGGTGTCGGCGACGGTCAGCCGGGCGTTGGCACGCTGCAGCAGGCTCCGCCCGACCAGCCGGGGAAGGATCGTCTGCGCGGCGTTCTCGTTGGCGACGGTCAGGGCGCCGAGCACGAACGCGACGACGTACAGGACGGCCAGCGACATGCGGCCGGTGTAGAGGGCGGCGGCGACGGCGCCGACCAGGACGGCGCGACCCCAGTGCGTCACGGTGAGCACGCGGCGGTGGTCGGCCCGGTCGACGATCGCACCGACCGGCAGGCTGAGCAGCAGCCACGGCAGGTCGGCCGCCACCCCGATCAGCGCGATCAGCAACGGTTCCCTGGTCAGCGAGGTCGCCAGCCAGGGGAAGGCGACCGAGCCGATCCCGGTGCCCAAGTTGGCCACCAGGAACGCGGCCCACAACATCCAGAATCCGGTGCCCAGGCGGCGGCCCTCGGTGACGGGCGGGGGCGGGGGCGGGGTCACCACGTGGCGGCGCTCCTTCCGGCGAGGGCACTGCGGGGACGCCTGACGGAGCCCCTGCGACGGCACCGCCGACCAGCGCACCAAGCGTGACGCCGGACCGTCAACGCCGCTGGCGACTTGTCGCCAACCGGCTCCCGCGGCCTTGCCGGGGTCGGCGGTCTCTCTCAGCCTTGAGTCTGCCGGTGCCCGGATGATCGACATCAGGAGCGCACGTGGAGAGCACGACCAGACATCATGTGGCGATCGTCGGCATGGCGGGGAGGTTTCCCGGCGCGCACGACATCGAGGAGTTCTGGCAGAACCTGGTGGCCGGGGTCGAGTCGATCACCTTCTTCACCGACGAGGAACTGCGCGCGGCGGGCACGCCCGACGAGCTCCTGGCGTTCCCCACCTACGTCAGGGCCGCCCCCATCGCCCCCGGGACCGAGGACTTCGAGCCCGCGTACTTCGGCATGTCGACCCGCGAGGCCGAGATCCTCGATCCGCAGCACCGGGCGTTCCTGGAGGCGTCTGACAGCGCGCTGCAGCACGCCGGGTACGACCCCGCCCGCTACGACGCCCGGATCGGCGTCTTCGGCGGCGTCGGCATCAACCGCTACCGGGAGCTGAACGTGATCCGCAACGCGGACGCGATCCGGCTGATGGGGCACTTCGCCATCGACCTGTCCAACACCAGCGACTACGTGGCCACCCAGACCGCGTACCGGCTGGGGCTCCGCGGGCCCGCGCTGACGACGCTGACGGCGTGCTCCACGTCGCTGGTCGCGGTGCACACGGCCTGCCGGGCACTGCAGGCGGGCGAGTGCGAGATCGCGCTGGCGGGCGGCGTGGACGAACCGCTGCCGCGCATCTCCGGGTACTTCTACGAGGAGGGCGGGATCTTCTCGCCCGACGGGCACGCCCGCGTGTTCGACGCCAGGGCCAAGGGGACGATCTTCGGCAGCGGTGTCGGCATCGTCGTGCTCAAGCGCCTGGACGACGCGCTCGCCGACCGGGACACGATCCACGCGGTCATCCGCGGCTCGGCCATCAACAACGACGGCTCCGCCAAGGGCGCGTTCGCCGCGCCGAGCGTGCAGGGCCAGGTCCGGGTGATCACCGACGCACTCGCGCGGGCCGGGGTGAGCGCGGCCGACATCGGGTATGTCGAGGCGCACGGGACGGGAACGCTCGTCGGCGACCCGATCGAGGTCAACGCGCTCACCGAGGCGTTCAGAGCGCACACCAGCCGGGTCGGCGACGTGCCGATCGCGTCGGTCAAATCGAACGTCGGCCACCTCGGCGCCGCCGCCGGCGTCACGGGGCTGATCAAGACGGTGCTGTGCCTGTCGCGGCGCGCGCTGCCGGCGAGCCTCAACTTCGAGGAGCCGAACCCGGCGATCGACTTCGGCTCCTCACCGTTCTACGTCAACACCGAACTGGCGCCGTGGAAGCCGAACGGGCACCCGCTGCTCGCCGGGGTCAGCTCGTTCGGCGTCGGCGGGACGAACGCACACATGATCGTCGAGGAGGCCCCGGCCCGGCCCGCGGCGTCGGCGGCGGGGCCGTACCGGCTGATCCCGCTGTCGGCGCGGACGCCGACGGCGCTGACGGCGCTCGGCGCACTCGTCGGGCGGCACCTGGAGGAGCGGCCCGGTGACCTCGCGGACGCCGCCCACACGCTCAGCGTCGGCCGTACCGCGCGGGCCGCGCGCGGCTTCGTCGTCGCCGACGACCCGGCCGCCGCCGCCGAGCGGCTCGCCGCCGGGCCGCCCGCCGGGCACCCGGCGCTGACACCGCCGCGCGGAGGCGAGCGCGAGGTCGTGTTCATGTTCCCCGGTCAGGGCGCCCAGTACGCGGGGATGGGCAGGGAGCTCTACGACGCGGAGCCGGTGTTCCGCGCCGAGATCGACGCCTGCGCGGCCCTCGTCCACGACTGGGACCTGCGCGAGAAGCTGTTCGGCGGGGAAGACCTGAACGAGACGGCCGTCACCCAGCCCGCGGTGTTCGCCGTCGAGTACGCGCTGGCCTGCCTGCTGCGATCGTGGGGCGTCGAGCCCGCGGCCATGGTCGGGCACAGCATCGGCGAATACGTCGCCGCGTGCCTGGCCGGGGTGTTCACCCGCGAGGAGGCGATGGCCCTGGTGGTCGCGCGCGGCGCGCTCATGCAGGGGCTGCCGCGCGGTGACATGCTGGCGGTACCGCTCGCCGAGGACCTGCTCGTGCCGATGCTGGTGCCCGGCGTGGACCTCGCGGCCGTCAACGCGCCCGACCTGTGCGTGGTGTCCGGGCCCGCCGGGGCCGTGGCCGAGCTGCGCGAGGTGCTGTCGCTGCAGGGCGTCGAGGGCCGCCCGCTGCACACCTCGCACGCCTTCCACTCGGCGATGGTGGACCCGATCCTGGACGAGTTCGCGGCCGAGGTCGCCGGCTTCGCGCCGCGGCCCCCGGCCCTGCCGTACGTGTCGAACGTCACCGGGACATGGGTCACCGCCGGGCAGGCGACCGACCCGCGCTACTGGAGCGAGCACCTGCGCCGCTGCGTGCGCTTCGGCGACGCGGTCGGGCTGCTCACCGAGGGCCGCCGCCGCGTGCTGGTCGAGGTCGGCCCCGGGACGACGCTGACGACTCTGGCCAGGCGCCGCCTGGACGCCGAGCTGTCCGGACTGGCCGTGCCCGCCATGCGGCACCCGCAGCAGCGCCAGTCGGACGTGGCGGCCCTGCTGACCGCCGTCGGCCAGGTGTGGCAGGCATCCGGCACGATCGACTGGGACAGGTTCTGGTCGGGCGAGCCGCGCTCGCGGATCCCGCTGCCCACCTACCCGTACGAGCGGCAGCGCTGCTGGGCCGAGCCCGACCCCGGCTCGGAGCTCCAGGCCGCCGGGCCGAAGGACACCGGGCCCTACTACGTGCCGGTGTGGCGGGAGACCGCCCTCCCCGCCGCCGCGCCGGCCGACGAGCGCCCCTGGATCGTGTTCTCACCGGGCTGCGGCGTCGCCGAGGAACTGGTCAGGCACCGCCGCGCCGCCGGGCTCCCGGTGGTCTCGGCCGTGCCGCCCGGCGCCGACGGCGACGTCACCGTCGACCCCAGGGAACTGTCCGACCACTCGGCCCTCCTGGAGGCCGTCACCGGCCCCGACCGGCTGACGATCGTGCACGGCTGGTCGGCCGCGGACTCCGCCGACGGCCCGCAGGGCTGGCTCGACCTGGGCTTCTACAGCGTGCTCAACGTGCTGCAGGCGCTCACCCGCAGGCGCGGGGGCCCGCCCGAGGCCGATCTCGTCCTGGTCTCCACCGACATGAACGACGTGTCCGGCCAGGACGCCGTCGAGCCCGCCAAGGCCGCCCTGCTCGGCCTGATCAAGCTCGTCCCCAAGGAGCTGACCGGCGTCACCTGCCGCGGCGTCGACTTCTCCGGAACGGGTGACGCGGCGGCCGACGCGCTCCGGCTGGCCGCCGAGATCGCCGGCGGCGGCCAGGAGGACCAGGTCGCCTACCGCGGCCGCAAGCGCTGGATCTGGGGCTACGACAGGATCGACCTCGACGGGCCCGTCTCCTCGGCGGGGCTGCGCGACGGCGGCGTCTACGTGATCACCGGCGGGCTGGGCGGCCTCGGCCTCGTGCTCGCCCGCGACCTCGTCGAACGCGTCCGGGCCAAGCTCGTCCTCGTCGGCCGCACCGGCCTGCCCGAGCGCGCGGACTGGGACGCCTACCTGGCCGCGCACGGCGGCGACGACGCGGTCGCCCGCCGCATCCGCAAGGTGCGCGACCTCGGTGACGACGTGCTGACCGTCGCCGCCGACGTCGCCGACGTCGGCGCGATGCGCGAGGTCAGGCGGCGCGCGGAGGAGGCGTTCGGCCCGGTCGACGGCGTCTTCCACGCCGCGGGCGTGTCCGGCGGCGGCATGCTGGAGACCCGCTCGCCGCACGACGCCGCCCAGGTCTTCGCCCCCAAGGTCGGCGGCCTGTACGCGATCGAGGAGGTCTTCGGCGACTCCCTCGACCTGCTCGTGCTCTACTCGTCGATCGCCGTCGTCTCCGGCGACTTCGGCCTCGGCGACTACTGCGCGGCCAACGCCGTCATGGACGCCTACGCCCACGCCAAGGCCGCGAGCCGCACGCGGGTGCTGTCGATCAACTGGCCGATCTGGTTCAACGTCGGCATGGCCCACGACACGTACGCGCCCGCCGTGCTCACCGACTTCGAGCGCGGCGACCGGTACGAGCCCGTGGACCACCCGCTGCTCGACAGCCGCCTGCACCAGCTCTACTCCGACGAGATCGTGTTCGTGAAGCGGCTGTCGGAGGAGGACTGGGAGGTCGACGAGCACCGCCTCGAAGGGCTGCCCACCATGCCCGGCACCGGCCTGGTGGAGATCATCAGGGCGGGCTTCGAGCTCGGCACCGGGAACGCCGACATGGAGATCCGCGACGTCGTGTTCATGCGCCCGCTGACCTTCGAGCACAGCCGCAACATCCGGGTCGTCTACCGGCCCGACGGTGAGGGCGGCTACCACGTGACAATCGGCGACGCCGACGACGTCACGGCCGGCGACGCCGCCGACGGGGCGCGGACCGAGTACACCAGGGCCAGGGTCAGGCGGGTGCCGCAGGAGCCGGGGCCCACCCACGACCTCGGGACCCTGCGCGCCCTGTGCGACGTCGAGGACACCCCCGGCTACGACCCGGTCATCGGCGGGCTCACCGTCGGCGCCCACTGGGACAACATCCGCGGCCGGTGGAAGGGCGAGGACGCGGAGCTGGTGCTCGTCGAACAGCCCGGCGCCTTCCTGGCGGAGCTGCCCTCGTACGGGCTGCACCCGTCGATGCTGGACAGCGCCAACGCGCTCGGCCAGAGCATCGCGGCCGACGCGCGGTTCCTGCCGTTCGGCTACGACCGGATCGTCGTCCGGGGCCGCTTCCCCGAGCGGGTGTTCAGCCACATCAGGCACCGCGACGACACCACCGGCGACATGACCCGCAGCGACATCACGATCATGGACGCCGAAGGCGGGGAGCTGGTCGCGATCGAGGGTTTCACACTCCTCGCCTACGACTCCGGCGGTCAGGCCGAGGCCATGGCGGCCGTCCCCGGGGCCGGGGCGGTCGCCGGGGAGGCGCCCTCGGCCGCGACCGACCTGGAGCTGAGGCTGCTGCGCGAGGCCGACCTGGAGTTCGGCATCCAGCCGGAGGACGGCTCGGCCGCCCTCCGGCAGATCCTCGGCAGCGGTGTGCGCCCGCAGCTCATCATGTGCCCCGACGGGCTGGGCGAGCGGCTGCGCCGGGCCGCCGGGGTCACCCGGGAGGCGCTGCGCGAGCAGATCGCCCAGGCTCCGCAGCGGGCCGCAGCGGTCACCGCGCGCAACCTCGCCACGCCGTACGTGGAACCGGCGAGTGCGGCGCAGCGGGCGCTGTGCGGGTTCTGGCAGGACTCCCTCGGCGTCGACAGGGTCGGAGTGGACGACGACTTCTTCGACCTCGGCGGCAACTCGCTGATCGCCGTGCAGCTCGTCGCCCGGATCCGGGAGCACTTCAGGACCGAGCTGGCCGTCGCGGTCCTCTTCGAGTGCCGCACCGTGCGCAACCTCGCAGCCGACATCGAGGTCACGCTCGCCGAGCGGGTCGCCGGCATGACCGACGAGGAGGCCGCCGAGCTCCTCGCGGCGCTGGAGTGACCTCCCCCGCAACCCTCTCAGGCACCTCAGACAAGGAGCAGCGCGTGTTCGAGGACGACGACGACCGCGAGTACACGGTCGTGATCAACCACGAGGAGCAGTACTCCATCTGGCCCGTCCAGCGGGCCGTCCCCGCCGGGTGGTCGGAGGTCGGCCGCACCGGTCGGAAAGCCGAGTGCCTGGCCTACATCGAAGAGGTCTGGACCGACATGCGCTCCAAGAGCCTGCGCGAGCGGATGGGCGGCTGAGGGTGCCCGTTCCGCCGGAGACCGGAGTGGTGATCCACGGACAGGACCTGCCCGTGGCCGAGATGCTCGAGCGGGCCAGGCTCGCCGAGAAGATCGGAGCCGACGCGGTGTGGCTGGTGCAGCTGCCGAGCCTGCGCGACAGCGCCGCCGTGCTGGCCGCGCTGGCCTGCGTCACCGAGCGCGTCGCCCTCGGCGCCGGCGTGCTGCCGTTCTACACGCGCCCGCCGGTCAGCATGGCGCAGACCGCGCTGACGGTGGACGAGCTGTCCGGCGGCCGGTTCGCGCTCGGCGTCGGCAGCGGGCACCGCGTGACCGGCGAGTGGATGCTGGGTGTGCCGGCGGGCCCGCCGGTCGGGTCGATGCGCGAATACCTGTCGATCGTCACCTCGCTCATCCGGGACGGCGAGGTGCACGAGACGGGCGACTGGTATCGCGCGCACGCCGTCTACGCGGCGCCGAGGCGGGCCGGGCTGCCTGTCTACCTCGGCGCGTTCGGCCCCCGGCTGGCCGAGCTGGCCGGGGAGGCCGCCGACGGGCTCATGCTGTGGATGTGCACGGCGACCTACATCCGCGAGGTCGTCATGCCCGCTCTCGAACGCGGGCTGCGGAGGTCGGGGCGCTCACCCGACGGCTTCCCGGTCGTCGCCATGGTGCCCGGCGCCGTCAGCGAGGACCTGGCCGGCGACCGGGAGCTGCTCCGCCGCTACCTGGCCGCGTACGCGCGAGTGCCCACCTACCGGCGCATGTACGAGCTGAGCGGGTTCGGCGACGAGCTCGCGCGCGGAGCCGTCAGCGACGGGATGCTCGACGGGATCGCCGTTCTCGGCGACGAGGCCGCCGTCCAGGCCATGGCGGCCCGATACGCGCGGGCGGGTGCCACCCAGGTCGTCATCACCCCCATGGCGTCGGCGCACAACGACCGGGCGCTGTTCACGCGCACCGTCGAAGCCCTGGTGGGCCGATGACCGGCGCCCGGCCGCCGGCGGTCGCGCTGCACGCCCCGGTCCTGGCGGCGGCCCGGCGCCGGCCGGGCGCGACGGCGCTGCGTTGCGGTTCCGCGCAGCTCACCTACGGTGAGCTGGACCGCCGCTCCGGTCTGCTCGCCGGGGCGCTGCGCGCCGCGGGGACGGGTCCGGACGACATCGTGGCGGTCCACGTGCCGCGCGGCCCGGCGCTCGCGGTGGCGCTACTCGGGGTGCTCCGGGCGGGCGGCGCGTTCCTCGCGATCCCCGCCGACCTGCCGGCCGGGCGGGTACGGCGGCTGGTCGCGGACGCCGGGGCCCGGGTGGCGGTCGCGCCCGCGGGAGCCCTCGCCGGCCGTCCGGGGCTGACCGTCGTGGACCCGGCCGCCGCCGGGGTCCCCGCCGACGTGCCCGTGGATCCGCTGGGCGCCGCCTACGTCGTCTACACGTCCGGTTCCACCGGGGAGCCGAAGGGCGTCGTCGTCCCGCACGGGGCCGCCGCCGGGCACATCCGGGCGATGACCGCCAAGGTGGGGCTGCGGCGCGGGGATGTCGTCCTGCAGGTCTCCGGCGAGTCGGTGGACGTCTTCGTCGAGCAGCTCTTCTGCGGACTGTCGGCGGGGGCGACCGTGCTCATGCGGGGCACCGGGCCGTGGGGCGCGGCGGAGCTGCGTGAGGCGTTCGACGCCGGCGGGGTGACGGTCGCCGACCTGCCCGCGGCGCTGTTCGCCGAACTCGCCGCCGGACCGCCGGTCGCGGGGGCGCCGCGGGTGCTGACCGTCGGCGGGGAACGGCTGCCGGTCGACGCCGCCCGGCGCTGGCTCGCGTCGGGCGGGCCCGGCCTGGTCAACGCCTACGGGCCGACCGAGACCGTGATCACCGCCAGTGTGCACCGGGTGGTCTCCGCGGGGACGGCGCCGGTGCCGATCGGGCGGGCCGTCGGGCGGCGGCGGCTCGCCGTGCTCGACCGGGAGCTGCGGCCGGTACGCGGGGCCGCGACCGGAGAGCTGTACATCGGGGGAGCGGCGCTGGCCAGGGGCTACCTGGGACGGCCGGGGCCGACGGCGGAGCGTTTCGTGCCGGACCCCGCGGGGCCGCCGGGATCCCGCATGTACCGGACCGGTGATCTGGTCAGGCGCTCCGCGCACGGGCTGGAGTTCGTCGGCAGGGCGGACGACCAGGTCAAGGTCAGCGGATACCGCGTGGAACCCGGCGAGGTGGAGGCGGTGCTGGGCGGGCACCCCGCCGTGGCGCTGTGCTGCGTCACCCGCGACGTCACCCGCGACGCGGCCCGTGACGTCTACGGCACCGGTGACGGCGGCCGGCTGGCCGCGCACCTGGTGTTCGCCGATCCCGCGGCCGCGCCCACGGCCGGTGAACTGCGCGAATGGGCGGCCGAGCGGTTGCCCCCGTGGATGGTGCCCGCCGTGTGGCACGCCCACGACCGCCTACCCGTCACGGCGGCCGGGAAGGTCGACAGGCCCGCGCTGCCGTACGCGCCGATGGCGGCGCCGGACCCGCACGCGGAGGGGGCCCCGGCCACGGAGACCGAACGCCGGCTCGCCGGCATCTGGCGGCGCGTCCTCGGCACGGGGCCGGTCGGCGTCCACGACGACTTCTTCCGGCTGGGCGGCACATCCCTCGGCGCGATCCGCGTCATCGCCGCCGCCCGGGCGGAACTCGGCCACGAGCCCGCCCTGCGCGACTTCTACGGCAGCCCCACCGTCGCGGGCCTGGCGGCGCTGCTCGACGGCGGGCGGGCCGAGCGGTTCCCGCCGATCCCGGCCGTCGACGACGTGTGCGCGCCGCTGTCGCTGATGCAGGAGCAGATCTGGTTCCTGGAACAGCTCGAACCGGGGAACATCGCCTACAACGCGCCGACCACGTTCCGGCTCGACGGGCCGCTCGACCACGGGCGGCTGGAAGCCGCCGTGACGCAGCTGGTCGAGCGGCACGAGATCCTGCGCACGACGATCGAGACCTCCGCCGACGGGACACCCGTGCAGCGGGTGCACCCGCCCTACGCCGTGCGCATCCCGGTCGTCGAGGCGGCCGAGGCCGAGGTGGACGCGCTCGTGCTGGCCGAGGCGCGCAGGCCGTTCGACGTGTCGGAGCTGCCGCTCGTCCGGTGGACGCTGCTGCGGACCGCCCCGGACGCGCACGAGCTCGTGCTCGTCGAGCACCACCTCGTCCACGACGGCTGGTCGTTCGCGCTGCTGGCCGAGGACCTGGCGGCGCTCTACCGGGGCGAGCAGCCCGCCCCCGCCGCCCCCGTGCGCTACCGCGATTTCGCCAGATGGCAGCGGCGCAACGCGCCGGAGGGACAGCAGGCGTACTGGGCCGAGAGACTGCGCGGGGCCGACGAGGGCGTCGACCTGCCGCAGGACCGGCCCCGCCCGGCCGCGCCCGCTTTCACCGGCGGCGTCCACCGGGTGGAACTGCCCGCCCGGCTGTGCGAACGGGCCCGCGAGGGCAGCAGGGCCGCCGGGGTCACGCTGTTCTGCACGCTGCTGGCGGCGTACGTCGCGCTGCTGCACCGGGTGGGCGGGCAGCGGGACCTGTGCGTCGGGTCGGCGTTCGCCAACCGGCGGGTACCGGGCACCGAGTCGGTGGCGGGCATGTTCGTCAACCCCGTCACGCTCCGGTTCGACCTGTCCGGGACGGTGACGTTCGGGGCGCTCCTCGGCCAGGCGGCGGCGGTCACCCGGGACGCGCAGGACAACCAGGAACTGGCCTTCACCCGCGTCGTCGAGGCCCTGTCGCCGGTCCGTGTCCCGGGCCGGAACCCGCTGTTCGCCGCCATGTTCAACATGGACGACGCGCCGCTCGGCCCGATCGACCTCGGCGACGTCCGGGCGACCTACCTGGAACGGCACAACGGCACGGCCAAACTCGACCTGTCCGTTCTCGCCGTGCCCCGCGCCGAGCGGCAGAGCGGGCTCCCCGAGCGCGACCGCGACCGCCGGATCACGATGATCTGGGAGTACCGCGCCGACCTCTTCGACGCCGCCACGATCACCCGGCTCGCCGCCCAGTACGAGGCCCTGCTGGCGGCCGCCCTCGACGCTCCCGACGCGCCGGTCACCGACCTCCCCCTCCCGGGGGAGACGTCTCCCCCCGCGGGGGAGGCGCCCGGCGAGCCCGAGGACGTGGTGGCGCTCATCGAGCGGCGGGCCGCCGCGGCGCCGCGGCGGGAGGCCGTCCGGGTCGTCGGCGGCGGCGGGCTCTCGTACGGCGAGCTGGACCGCCGGGCCACGGCGGTCGCCCGGCTGCTGCGGGAGCGCGGGCTGGGGCCGGAGGACGTCGTCGCGCTGTGCGCCGACCGCGACCTCGACATGCCCGTCCTCGTCCTCGGAGCGCTGAAGTCGGGCGCCGCCTACCTGCCGCTCGATCCCTCCTGGCCGGCCGGACGGCTGGCCGACGTGATCCGGGAGTCCGGCGCGCGGGCCGTCCTGACCGGCGACCGGCGGCGTCCGCACGCGGAGGCGGCGGCCGGAGGGGTGCCCGTGATCGTTCCCGGCGGCCGGGCGCCGTCCGGCGTCCTCCCGCCCTGCGCGGCCGTACCGGGCAACGCGGCATACCTGATCACGACGTCGGGATCGACGGGGAAGCCCAAGCGGGTGGTGATCACGAGGGCCGGGCTGGCGGCCGAGTACCGGGCCTGGGAGCTCGCGTACCGGCTGGAACCGGCCGGGCACGCGCAGGTCGCGTCGTTCGCGTTCGACGTGTGCACCGGGGAGATCGTCCGCGCCCTGGCCAGCGGCGGCACGCTCGTCGTCTGCCCCGCCGACGTCGTCCTCGACCCGGCCGCCCTGCACCGCGCCCTGCACGACCACGATGTCCGGTACGCCGAACTGCTCCCGTCCGTCGCCCGGTTGCTCGTCGACCACTGCGCGGCCACCGGCGCCTCGCTGTCGTTCCTGCGGCTCATCGCGGTCGGCGGTGAACCGTGGACCCCGGCCGAGCACGCCGCCCTGCGCCGCGCCGCCGGCCCGGACACCCGGGTGCTCAACGTCTACGGCGTCACCGAGGCCACCGTCGGCAGCACCCTGTGGGAGGGCGAGGCGGCCGGTTCGGCCTGGCTGCCGATCGGAGCCGGTCTGCCCGGCGTGACCGCCCGCGTGCTCGACGGCTCCCTGCGCCCGGCCCCGGTCGGTACGGCGGGTGAGATCCACCTGTCCGGTCCGACGATCGCCCGCGGCTACCACGGCCGCCCCGCCCGGACCGCGGAACGCTTCCGTCCCGACCCGGCGGGGGCGCCCGGCGACCGCCTGTACGCCACCGGGGACCGCGGCCGGCTCCGCCCCGACGGGGCGATCGAGTTCCTCGGCCGCGACGACCGCCAGGTCAAGGTACGCGGTTTCCGCGTGGAACCGGGTGAGGTCGAGGCGGTCCTGCGAGGCGGCCCCGGGGTGCGCGACGCGGTCGTGGTCGCTGCCCGCGAGGACACCGGTCGGGTCGCCGGGCTGGCGGCGTTCGTGCTGGCCAGGCCGGGCGAGCAGGCCGACGCCGAAGCGCTCGCCGACTGGCTGCGGCGGCGGCTGCCCGGTCACCTGGTGCCGGGCTCGGTCACCGTGCTGCCCCGCTTCCCCCGGACGGCGACCGGAAAGATCGACCGTTCCGGCCTCGGAGTGCTCGCCGCGACCGCGCCCGCGCGGCCGCCCGGCCCCTCCACCGCGCCGCGCGACGACCTCGAACGCGCGATCGCGGCCGTCCTCGGCGACGTGCTCGGCGGCGTGCGCGTCGGGGCGTTCGACGACTTCTTCGCGCTCGGCGGGCACAGCCTGCTCGCCGCCCGCGCCGCCGTCCGGCTGCGCGGCGCGCTGGGCCGCGAGGTGTCCGTGCGGGACCTGCTCGCCGCGCCCAGCGTCGCCGCCCTGGCCCGGCGGCTGAACGGCGCCGCCGGCGCGGGCGCCCAGCCGGCCGTCACCCGGGCCGACCGACGGGCTTACCTGGTCGCGCCGGACGCCTTCGACTCCCCGGAGAACGCCGGGACCGGGGAGGCGGCGAGATGACGTCCGTCGTGGCGGTTCCGGCGTCCTACGCCCAGGAACGCTTCTGGCTGTCCGAGCACCTCGCGGGCGGCGGCGCGGCCCTGCACAACATGCACCTGGCCGTGGAGCTCACCGGCCGCCTGGACACGGCGGCCTTCGCGGCGGCCGTCCAGGGCACGGTCGACCGCCACGAGGCCCTGCGGACGACACTGCGTCCGATCGGCGGCCGGCCTCACCAGGTGATCGCCGCGGCCCTCGCGGTGCCGACCCCGGTCACCGATCCGGACGCCGATCCGGGCGCCGTCCCGGCGGACGCTCTCGTCGCCGCGCGCGCAGCCGCCCACGCGCGGACGCCGTTCGACCTCACCGCCGGTCCCCTGCTGCGCAGCGAGCTGCTGCGGCTCGGACCGGAACGGCATGTGTGGCTGCTGACGGTGCACCACGCCGTGTGCGACGGCTGGTCACTCGGGGTGCTGCTGGACGAGATCGGGGCCGCCTACCGGGGGGAGCCGGTGGCCGAGCCCGCCCTGCAGTACGCGGACTACGCCGTCTGGCAGCGGACGTTCGTCGAGGGCGGCGGGGCCGACGAGGACCTCGGCCACTGGAGGCGGACACTGGCGGGAGCACCTGCGGCGCTCGACCTGCCCGCCGACAGGGCACGGCCCGCCGTGAGCACCCGCCGGGGCGCGCTGCTGACGCTGGACCCACTGCCCGCCGGACTGGCCGGGCTCGCCGGAACCGAGCGCGTCACCCCCTTCGCGGCCGCCCTCGCCGCCACCGGGTTGCTCCTGCACCGGCTCACCGGCGCCGAGGACGTCGTCATCGGCACCACGCACGCCGGCCGCGGCCGGCCCGAGACCGACCGGCTCGTCGGCTGCCTGGCCAACACGCTCCCCCTCCGGCTGCCGGTACGCCCCCACGCCGGCTTCCGCGCGTTGCTCGCCCGGGCCGGGGAGGCCGTCCTGGACGCGCAGGATCACGCCGAGACGCCGTTCGACCGGATCGTCCAGGCGGTCAACCCCGATCGCGCGTCCGGGCGCCATCCGATCTTCCAGGTCATGCTGGACGCCGAGCCGGGCGCGGCCGACCGGTTACGGCTGCCCGGCGTCGAGGTCACGCCGGTGCCGGTGCCCGAACGCGGGATCTCGCTGTTCGACCTCAGTCTCACGGTCGGTCCGGGCGGGGGACTCGTCTGCGAATACAGCACCGAGCTGTTCGACGAGGCGACCGCACGGTCCTACACCCGCTGCCTCGCGACGCTGACCGAGGCCGCCGTGGCCTCGCCCGATCTCCCGCTGCGCGGCCTGCCCGCCCTGCGTCCCGCCGAGCGCGAACGCGTCCTGGCGGCAGGAAGCGCCGTCGCGGCCGAGCGGGACGGTTCGGTCCCCGCGTGGATCGAGGCCGCCGCCCGGCGTCGCCCGGACGCCGCGGCCGTCGGGGACCTGACCTGGCGGGAGCTGATCGGCCGGGCCGCGCGGCTGGGCGGGGAACTGGGCGGCCGGGGCGTCGGCCGCGGATCGGTCGTGGCGCTGTTCGCCGGCAGGTCGCCGGAGGCGATCGCCGCGATCTGCGGAATCCACCGGGCGGGCGCCGCCTACCTGCCGCTCGACCCCGAGCTCCCCGACGCCCGCGTCACCGAGCTGCTGGCCCGCGCCCGCCCGGCGGCCGTCGTGACCGCCCCCGAGCACGCGCTCCGCCTGCGCGCTCTCGGCGCCGACGCGATCGTCCTGCCCGGTGAGGCCCGCACCGCGGCCGGGGCGGGGGACGGGCACCGGGACCGCGCCGTGCCGGTCGAGGCCGGGGACCTCGCGTACGTGATGTTCACCTCGGGGTCCACCGGGCGGCCCAAGGCGGTCGAGGTGCCGCACGGAGGGCTCGCGGCGTACGTCGCGGCGCACCGGGCCATGTACGCGCTGACGCCGGACGATCGGGTGCTGCAGTCCGGGTCGCTGAGTTTCGATCTCAGCGCCGAGGAGATCTTCCCGTGCCTGGCGGCGGGGGCGACGCTCGTGCCGCGCACAGAGGAGATGCTGGACGGGCCCGCCGCGTTCCTCGACGGTGTCGCCCGGCTCGGCGTGACGGTCGCGCACCTGCCGACGTCGCTGCTGAACCTGCTGGCGGGAGCCGTGGCGGACGGCGGAGTGCCCGTTCCGCCGCCGTTGCGGCTGGTCGTGGCCGGCAGCGAACCCGCCGATCCGGCCCGCCTCGCCGCCTGGCGCGCCGCAGCGCCCGGGGTACGGCTCGCGCACGTCTACGGCGTCACCGAGGCGAGCATGGTGTCGGCCGCGGCCTTCCTCGACACCGTTCCCGACCGGGCGCGGGTCACGATCGGGCGGCCGATCGCCGGAACCGAGATCCACGTCCTGGATGACGGGTTCGAGCCGGTCCCCGACGGGGTCCCCGGTGAGATCTTCATCGGCGGGGAGGGACTCGCCCGCGGCTACCTGGCCGAGCCGGGCCGTACGGCGGCGCGGTTCGTCCCCCACCCCTTCGCGGCGGGACGGCGGCTCTACCGCACCGGAGACCTCGCCCGGCGGCTCCCCGACGGCTCCATGGAATATGCCGGACGCCTGGACCGCCAGCTCAGCCTGCGCGGCTTCCGCATCGACCCCGCGGAATCCGAAGCGGTCCTGCGAACCCACCGCGCGGTCGCCGATGCGGCTGTGACCGTGCGGGACGAGCAGCTCGTCGGCTACGTCGTACCCCGGCCCGAGGCCGGGCGCGTGCCGGTGGAGGAACTGCGCGCGCACGCGGCCCGCGCGCTGCCGGGGCATCTCGTGCCCGGGGCGATCGTCTGGCTGACCGCGCTGCCGCGCACCGGCAGCGGAAAGATCGACGTGGCCGCGCTGCCCGCTTCCCGGCCGCGGGAGGACGCGGAGGGGGCCGCCGCACCGGCCAGGTCCACACAGGCCGCGGTCGCCGAGATCTGGTGCGAGGTGCTCGGCGTCGCCCGGGTCGGTCCCGGTGACGACTTCTTCCAGCTCGGCGGGCACTCGCTGCTCGCCGGGCAGGTCGCGGCCCGGCTCCGCCGCCGTTTCGGGGTGAGCGCCGCGATGCGCCTGATCTTCCGGCATCCCCGCCTCGCCGACCTGGCCGCCGCCGTCGATCGGATGTCCGGCCCGGCCCCCACGGGCGCGCTCCCGGCCGCCCTCGGCGGGCCCGTCTCGGCGGCGCGGGCCGGCAGGGTCCTCGGCGACGCGGTCGGGGACAGCGACGAGCTGGCCGGACTTCTGCGCGAACTGGGGGTGAGCCATGACTGAGACGGCCAGGGTCGTCCCGGTTTCGCTGGGGCAGCGGCGGTTGTGGTTCGTGGATCGGCTGGCGGGTGGCGCTCGTGAGTACGGGGTGGTGCTGGCGTTGCGGCTGGTGGGCCGGTTGGACGCCGATCGGCTGGTGGGGGCGGTGGAGGGGGTGGTGGCGCGGCAGGACGCGTTGCGGTGCCGGTTCATGGCGGTGGACGGCGAGCCGGTGATGGTGGTGGATGCGCCGGGTCCGGTTCTGGTGGAGCGTGTCGCGGTGCCGGATGCGGGTGCGGTGGCCGGGGGTGCGGTGGGTGAGGCCGGGCGGGCCGTTGTCGATCGGGTGGTGGCTGAGGCGGCGGGTGGGGTTGATCTGGCGGTGGGGCCGGTGGCGCGGTTCTGGCTGGTGGAGGTCGGGCCGGGGGAGCACGTGCTGGTGGTGGGGGTGCATCACATCGTGTTCGACGGGTGGTCGGGGGCGGTGTTGGTGCGGGATCTGGGGGCGTTGTATCGGGGGGAGGAGTTGCCGCCGTTGGTGGCGGGGTTTGCGGATTTCGCGGTGTGGGAGCGGGAGGCGGGGCTTTCGGCCGAGGGGTTGGCGTTCTGGCGGGAGGTGTTGCGGGGTGCTCCGGCGGTGTTGGAGTTGCCGCTGGACCGTCCCCGGCCGGCACGACGGTCCGGGGCGGCCGACCGGATACCGCTGCGCATCCCCCCGGAGGCGGTGGCCGCGTTCCGGCGCGCGGGCGCGACGCCGTTCATGGGAGTGCTGGCCGGCATCAACGTCGTGCTGTCCCGCTACTGCGGCACGACCGACGTCGTGGTCGGGACGTTCACGACCGATCGGGCGACACCCGAGCTCGAGGACCTGGTCGGGTTCTTCGTCAACACGGTCGTGCTGCGCACCGACCTGTCCGGCGACCCCGGGTTCGCGGAGGTGCTGGCCAGATCGCGGGCGGTGACGCTGTCGGCGCTGGCGCACCAGGGCGTGCCGTTCGACCGGGTGGTGGAGGAGGCCGCGCCGGTCCGGTCCGCGGGGGTGACGCCGTTCGTCCAGGTCGCCGTCGTCGTGCAGAACACGCCGGAGGCGCCGGGACGGCTCGACGAGCACGTGCGGATCGAACCGGTGACGGTGCCGCCGACGACGGCCGCCTTCGACCTTTCCTTCCAGCTCTGGCCGGAGGCCGACGGCGCGATGACGGGCTTCGCCGAGTACTCGACCGAGCTGTTCGACCGGCCGACCGTCGAGGGCGTCGTCACCGCCCTCGACCGCGTCCTCCTGGCGGGCCTCGCGGACCCGGGCCGCCCCGTGTCCGCACTCCCCCTGGTCGCGGACCCCCTGATCCTGACCGGCCCGGCCGGCGATCTCCGCGGAACGGCGGACGTGCCGATCGCCGGGCTGATCGCCCGGCAGGCCGCCCGGACCCCCGGGCGGCCCGCGTTCCGCCTGGCCGGCGCGGGCGGCCGGACGATCACTTACGCGGAGCTGGACCACCGGGCGCGCTGCCTCGCCGGGCGGCTGCGCGAGCGGGGGGTCGGCCCGGAGGACGTCGTCGGAGTCTGCCTGAGGCCCGGCATCACGCTGCCCGTCGCGGTCGTCGCCGTCCTGTACGCCGGTGCCGCCTACCTGCCCCTCGACCCGGCGCACCCGGCCGAGCGCCGCGCCCGCCTGGCGGCCGACGCGGGCGCACGCGTCATCATCGCCACCGATGCCGACTGGCTGCCGGAAGGCGTGCACCTCCTGCGCCCGACGGCCGGACCGCCCGCGGGCGAGGTCACGGCGGCGGATCCGGACGGAGCCGCGTGCGTGATCTACACCTCGGGGTCGACCGGGCGGCCCAAGGGGGTCGTGATCACGGGGCGGTCGCTGGTCAACCGGCTGGTCTGGATGCGGGAGGCGGTGCCGTTCCGGGCCGGGGAGGTGTCCTGCCAGAAGACGCCGATCAGCTTCGTCGACAGCCTCTGGGAGCTGCTCGGGCCGCTGCTCGGAGGGATGATGACCGTCGTGCTCAGCCCGGAGGCGGGGCGCGACCCGCACGTGCTCGTCGACGAGCTCGCCGAGCACGGTGTCTCCCGTGTGCTCATGGTGCCGTCGCTGCTGCGGGTGCTGCTGCGGACGGTGCCCGACCTGGGGGAGCGGCTTGCGGACCTGACGACCTGGGTGAGCAGCGGGGAGCCGCTCACCCGCGACGTCGCCCGGCTGTTCGCCGAGCGGCTGCCGGGCCGGACGCTGCTCAACCTGTACGGCTCCTCGGAGGCATGGGACTCGCTCTGCCCGGACGGCGGCCCGGACCCCCAGGAACCGCCCTCGGGCATGTCCGCGGGCGTTCCCGTCGGGCGGCCGATCGCGGGGGTACGCGCGACCGTCCTCGACGACCGGCTCCGGCCGGTCCCCCGGGGGATGCCCGGTGAGCTCCACGTCGGCGGGCGCTGTCTGGCGCGGGGCTATCTCGGCCGTCCGGGCCTGACCGCCGATCGTTTCCTGCCCGACCCGGAGGCGCCGGGCGAACGGCTCTACCGCACCGGCGACCTGGCCCGGATACGCGCGGACGGGCAGGTGGAACTGCTCGGCCGGGCCGACCGCCAGGTCAAGGTCCGCGGCGCCCGGGTGGAGCCCGGCGAGATCGAGGCCGTCCTGGAGGAACTGCCCGGGGTCTGCGAGGCCGCCGTCGTCGCCGTCCCGTCCGATGACGGCGCCCGGCTCGCCGCGCACGTCGTGGCCCCCGGCGTACGGGACGACCTGAGGCGGGCGCTCGCCCGGAGGCTGCCCGCGCACCTGGTCCCGGAGCGGGTCCTCCTGCACGACGCGCTGCCCCGCGCCGCCACCGGCAAGATCGACCGCCGGGCGCTGCTCCTGGACGGCCGGGGCCGTGACCAGCGGCCGGACCCCGCCGGTGAGCCGATGACCGCCCTGGAGCGCCGCATCGCCGCGGTCTGGGCCGAGGAGCTCGGCCGCGAGGTCGGCGCGCACGACGACTTCTTCGACGTCGGCGGTCACAGCCTGCTCGCGCCCGTCCTGGTCGGCAAGATCGCCTCCGAGCTCTCGGTCGAGCTGCCGCTGAGCTGGCTGTTCGAGCACCCGACAGTCCACGCCATGAGCACGTCCCCGCAGGTCACGGGAGGTATCCATGAGTGATCGGAGGAACCCGTGGCTGGCCAGGCTGCGGCCGTCCGGTGACGGGGCGGTCCGGTTGATCTGCCTGCCGCACGCCGGCGGGGGCGCGGCGACCTTCCGCGAGTGGGCCGATGACCTGCCACCCGGCGTCGACCTGTGCGCCGTCCGCCTCCCGGCGAGGGAGAGCCGTCTGCGCGAACCGCCGTACACGAGGATGACCGACCTCGTGCCCGTCCTCGCCGACGGGCTCGACGGCGCGTTCGACCGGCCGTACGCGCTGCTCGGCTACTGCTCCGGTGCGCTCATCGCGTACGAGCTGGCCGCGCATCTGATCGCCGCCGGCCGGCGGCCGCCCGAGCTGCTGGCGGTGTGCGCGTTCCCGGCCCCGGCGCTGGTCGAGCCGACCGAGGTGCACCGGCTGCCCTCCGACCTGCTCGCCCGGCACCTGCGCGGCCTCGGCATCATCCCGGACGCCATCCTCGCCGACCGCGACCTGTTCGCGATGTTCGAACCGGGGGTGCGCGCCGACTACGAGGTGATGGAGACCTGGCGGCACGGACCGCGCGGGCCGCTGCCGGTCCCGATCACCGTGTTCGGCGCCGACGCCGACCCCAGCGTGACCGTCGAGGAGCTCCGGGCGTGGCGGGCCGACACGGCCGGTCGCTTCACCCTCCGCGTCTACCCCGGCGACCACGGCTTCTTCACCGCCGACCGCCGCGACATCGCCCGCGGAGTCGCCGCCGACCTCGCCGTCCTCCCCGAGCCCGCCGGTCCGGCCGGCGGCGCGGGATACGCAGGGGCGGTGCACCGGTGAACGAGACGGCCGCCGTGCCACCCCTGTCCGACGTCAAGCGGCGGCTGCTGGCCCGGCTCGCCGCCGGGGCCGCCGGGCCGCCCCCGCCCAGGGTGCCGCGCCGTACGGGCTCCGGGCCGGTACCGCTGTCGTACGCGCAGGCGCGGGTCTGGCTGATGGACCGGCTGGCCGGGGACCTGCCGCTGTTCAACCTGGTCATCGCCGGCCGCCTGCCGATGGACGTCGACCTCGACGAGCTGCGCCGCCGTCTCACGGCCGTCGTCGGGCGGCACGACGCCATGCGCATGTCGGTCGTCGAGGTCGGGGGCGAGCCGTTCCTGAGCGTCGCCGACTCCGTCCCGGTCGACGTCCCGCTCGTCGACCTGACCGGCGTCGACCGGGAGCAGGCCGAGCAGACGGCCTTCCGGCACGCGTACGAGACCGGGACGCGTCCCTACCGGCTCGACCGGGCCCCGCTGTGGCGGGTCGAGCTGGTCAGGCTCGGCCCGGCCGACCACGTCCTGGTGATCGCCGCTCACCACATCGCGGTCGACGGCACCTCGCTCACCCTCATCCTGCGTGAGCTGGCCGGGCTCGACGCCCCCGACCTTCCCGTGGGATACGCCGACTTCGCCGCCTGGCAGCGCGGCCGGGCCGGAGAGGGCCGGGACGCCGGGCTCGACTACTGGAAGGACCGGCTGGCCGGACTCGACCCGCTCGAACTGCCCGCCGACCGGCCGCGGCCCGCGCGGCCGAGCTACCGGGGCGACTCGCTCCAGGCCGTGCTCGATCCCGGTCTCGTCCGCGACCTCGGCGAGATCGGGCGCGCGGCGGGGGCGACGCCGTACATGACCGTGCTGGCGGCGTTCTGCGTGCTGCTGCACCGCTACACCGGGGCCACGGACGTGTCGCTCGGCGCGTTCGTGTCCGGCCGCACGGAGCCGGAACTGCACAACCTGGTCGGCATGTTCAGCAACATGATCGTCGTCCGGGCCGACCTGTCGGGCGATCCCGGATTCGGCACGGTCGTCGACCGGGTCAAGCACGCGCTGCTGGGCGCGATGAGCCACCAGGACGTGCCGTTCGAGCGCCTGGTCGCGGAGCTGGGACAGGACCGGCCGGACCGGTCGGCGCCGCCGCTGGTCCGCGTGGCGTACAACATGCCGGCCGAGGCGGGGGCGCTGCCGCCGATCGGGCGGTCGCTGCCGCTCGACTTCACCCATCGGGGATCCCCGCTCGACCTGACCCTGCACATGACCGAGGAGCCCGGCACGGTCCGGCTCACCTTCGAGTACGCGACCGACCTGTTCGACGCAGCCACCGTCGGCCGGATGAGCGGTCACTTCCGCACGCTCCTCGCCGGCCTGGCCGCCGAACCGGGAAGGCCGATCGGCCAGGTGCCGATGAGCGGTCCCGCCGAGGACCGCCGCCTCGCCTCCTACGAAAGGGGTGCCCTCCCCGCGCACGGTGCCCCCCGCGGGTACGGCGCTGCCGCCCGGTCGTTGCACGAGATGGTCGCCGACCAGGTCAGGCGGACGCCGGAGGCGGTCGCGGTCGCCCACGGCGGGCGGTCCCGGACGTATGCGGAACTCGACGCCGACGCGGACGCCGTCGCCCGTCGCCTGCGCGACCGGGGCGTCGGCCCCGAGACGCCCGTCGGCGTCCTCCTGCGCCGCTCGCCGGCGATGCCCGCCGCGCTGCTCGGGGTGTGGAAGGCCGGCGGCGCGTACGTGCCGCTCGACCCGGGGCACCCGCGCGACCGGCTGGAGACGGTGCTCGGCGACTGCGGCATCGAGGTCGTCGTGACCACCCCCGATCTCGCCGCCGCCCTGCCCCGGGAGGGCCTGCGGCTGGTGTACGCCGACGAGGCCGCCCTGCCCGGCGTGTTCGAACCGGTGCCCGCCGACCCCGACCGGGCGGCGTACGTCATGTACACCTCCGGGTCCACCGGGCGGCCCAAGGGAGTCGTGATCACTCACCGCGGCATCGCGAACCGCGTCCTGTGGACGGTGTCCGAGCACGGTTTCCACCCCGGAGACCGGGTGCTGCAGAAGACACCGCTGACCTTCGACGCGGCGGGCTGGGAGTTCTTCGCGCCGCTCGTCAGCGGCGGCACCGTCGTCCTCGCCCCCGAGGGCGCCGAACGCGACCCCGGCGCGCTCGTCGCGGCCGTCGGGGACCACGACGTCACCGTGCTCCAGGTGGTGCCCGCGCTGCTGCGGCTGCTCGTCGAGGAGACGGGCTGGGAGCGCTGCCGCGCGCTGCGGCTGCTGTTCTGCGCGGGAGAGCCTCTCCACGGCGACCTGTGCGCCCGCGTCCGCGCGCTGAGCGCCACCCGGATCGTCAACACCTACGGCCCGACCGAATGCTCGATCGACGTGACCTTCCACGAGGTCGGCCGGGAGACGGGCCCGATCCCGATCGGACGGCCGATCGGCGGCCTGCGCGTCCGGGTGCTCTCCGGCGGGCGGCGCGTCCCCGAGGGGGTGGCCGGTGAGATCCTCGCGGGCGGAGCCGGTGTCGCCCGCGGCTACCTGGGCCGCCCCGGCCTGACGGCCGAGCGCTTCGTCCCGGACCCGTACGGGCCGCCGGGGTCGCGCCTCTACCGCACGGGCGACGCGGGCCGCTGGGCCGAGCCGGGCGTCCTGCAGTTCCTGGGGCGCACCGACGACCAGATCAAAGTCAACGGGGTCCGGGTGGAACCGGCGGAGATCGAGGCCGTCCTCGCCTCGCATCCCGCCGTCCGCGCCGCCGCCGTCACCCCGCGCCGCACGCCGGCGGGCGGGGTCCAGTTGGTCGCGCACGTGACGACGCACCCCGGTCACGGGCACGCCCTCGGAGAGCGGGTGCGGGAGACGGCCCGGGAACGGCTGCCCGAGGCGATGCTCCCGGCGGTCATCGTCGAGGTGCCCGAGCTCCCGCGGACGACCAGCGGGAAGGTCGATCGGCGGGCGCTGGCGGCGCTGCCCCTGCACGCGGGGAACGGCTCGCGGACGCCGCCGCGCACGGCGACCGAACGGGCGGTCGCCCGCATCTGGGCGGGGCTGCTCGGGCTCGACCCGGATCACGTCGTCATCGAGGACGACTTCTTCCGGCTCGGCGGCCATTCGCTGCTCGTCGCCCGGCTGGCCGCGCGGCTCACGGAGGCGACCGGCCGCACCGTCCCGCTGCCCGAGCTGTTCACCGGGACGACCGTCAAGGACCAGGCGGCCTACCTGGACGGGCCCGCCCGCAACGGGCCTCCGCCGCTCGTGCGGGTCCCCCGCGCGGGCCGGGTGCCGCTGTCGTTCGGGCAGCGCCGGCTGTGGTTCCTCGACCGGCTCCGCCCCGGTTCCGCCGAGTACGCGGTTCCGCTGGTCCTGCCCGTACGCGGGGGGCGCGACGAGATCCACGACCGGCTGCGGGAGCTCGCACGCGTCCACGACGTGCTGCGGACCCGCTACGCGCCGGGCGCGGGCGAGCCCTACGGAGTCGTCGACGACGAGCCCGGAGTGCCGCTGGACGAGACCGCCGCCGCGTCCCCCGCCGAGGTCGCCGACCTGCTCGCCGCCGAACTCGGCCGCGGCTTCGACCTGGAGCGCGGCCCGGTGTGGCGGGCACTCCTCATCCGCGTCCCCGGCGGCGACGACCTGCTGGCCGTCACCATCCACCACATCGCGTGCGACGCCCGCTCACTCGACGTCCTCGCCCGGTCCTTCGCGGACGGCGCCGGGCCCGCGCCGAAGCTGGGATACCCGGACTTCGCCGCCTGGCAGCGGCGCACGCTCACCGGGGAGCACCGGAACCGGCTGCTGGACTTCTGGACGCGGCGGCTCGACGGGGTGACGCCGCTCGACCTGCCCGCCGACCGGCCGCGGCCCGGGGTGCGGGACCCGCGCGGGGCGATGCTCGCCTTCGAGGCGCCCGTCATCGGGCTGCTCGACCGGGGCCGCCGGGCGGGCGCGACGGCGTTCATGACGCTGTTCGCGGCGTACTGCGTGTTCCTCGCCCGGCACACCGGGCGGACCGACCTGCCCGTGGGCGTGCCCGTGGACGGGCGCGACCGGCCCGAGCTCGACGACATCGTGGGATTCTTCGTCAACACACTCGTCCTGCGCGCCGACCTGACCGGCGACCCGACGTTCGACGACCTGCTCGACCGCGTGCGGGCGACGGCGCTGTCCGCCTTCGCCCACCGCGACCTGCCGTTCGAGCTGCTCGTCGACGAGGTCCGCCCGGCGCGCGACATGTCCCGGACCCCGATCGTCGACGTGCTGTTCGACCTGCAGACGGGCGATGCCGAGGACCGTGCCGACACCGGCGGTGAAGGACTCTCCGCGTGGCGCACGGCCAAGGCCGACCTCACTCTGATGGCCCGCCTGAGCCGCGACGGCACCCTGTCGTGCCGCTTCGAGTACGCGAGCGCCCTCTTCGACTCCCGGACCGTCGAACGCTTCGCCACCCGCTTCACCCGCCTTCTCCTCTCCCTGGCCACCCACGAGGGCCCGATCTCCGAAGTCCCCCTCCTCGGGGAGGAGGAGCGCACGGCGCTCACCGCCTACGAGACCGGCGCCGGGAGGGGCGCCGCCGGCGGCGGGGAGGCGGCGGGTTTCGCGGCGGGTTTCGCGGCGGAGTCGCTGCACGGGCTGGTGGCCGCCCAGGCCGCCGCCACGCCGGAGGCGGTCGCCGTGGTCGGGCGCGGCCCCGCCGAGGGCGACGTGAGCCTGACGTACCGGGAGCTCGCCGAGCGGGCCGGAAGGCTCGCAGAGCGGCTGCGGGCGGCCGGGGTGGGTCGCGGAGACGTCGTCGGGATCTGCCTGGAACGCGGGCCGGAACTCGTCACCGCACTGCTGGCGACCCTCCGGGCGGGGGCCGCCTACCTGCCGCTCGACCCGGACGACCCCAGGGAGCGGCTCGCCTGGCTGGTCGCCGACACCGACGCCGCCGCCGTGGTCACCGACCTCTCCGACCGGTTCCCGTCGGTCGTCCCGGTCGTGCCGCCCTCCGGTCGGCCCGCAGCCCCGCCCGGCGCCCCCTCCGGCCGACCGGCCGGAGGGGAGGAGACGACCGGTGCGGGGCCCGGGGATCTCGCCTATGTGATCTACACGTCCGGGTCCACCGGCACCCCCAAGGGCGTGATGATCGAGCACGCCGGGATCGTCAACCGCGTGCGGTGGATGCAGCGGCAGTACGGGCTGCGCCCGGGGGACCGGGTGCTGCAGAAGACGCCGTACACGTTCGACGTGTCCGTCTGGGAGTTCTTCTGGCCGCTGACGACCGGCGCCACGCTCGTCGTGGCGCCGCCCGGGGAGCACCGCGACGCCCGCGCGCTCGCCGAGCTGGCCGACCGCGAGCAGGTGAGCCACCTGCACTTCGTGCCGTCGATGCTGGAGGCGTTCCTCGCAGTCGTGCCGTGCTTCCCCGGTTCGGTGCGGGAGGTGTTCTGCAGCGGTGAGACGCTCACCGCCGCCACCGTCCGCGCGTTCCGCGCCGCAGCCGGCCGCTCCCGCCTGCACAATCTGTACGGCCCGACCGAGCTGTCCGTCGACGTCACCTTCCACGAGGTCGGACCGGCCCAGGCCGATCCCGTGCCGATCGGCGGGCCCATCGACAACATGCGCGTGCTCGTGCTCGACGACGCCGGACAGCGCGCGCCCATCGGCGTGCCCGGCCGGCTCCTCGCGGGCGGGATCGGGACCGCGCGCGGCTACGTGAACCGGCCGGGGCTGACCGCCGACCGGTTCGTGCCCGACCCCGACCGGCCGGGGGAACGCCTCTACCGGACCGGCGACCTCGCACGCTGGACCGGCGCGGGCACTCTCGACTTCCTCGGCCGCGCCGACGACCAGGTGAAACTCCGGGGTGTGCGGATCGAGCCGGGCGAGATCGCCGCCGTCGCGGCCACGTTCCCGGCGGTCAGGGAGGCCGTGGTGACGGTCGTCGGCGAGCGGCTGGTCGGCTACTACGTCGCCGCCGGGGAGCCGCCGCGCGACGGCGACCTCACCGCCCACTGCGCGCGCCGCCTGCCCGCGGCCATGGTCCCCGGTACCTGGGTCCGCCTCGAACGCCTGCCGACCGGCCGGAACGGAAAACTCGACCGGACGGCCCTGCCCGTCCCCGGCCCCGCTCCCGTCGAGGACGACCGCCCGCCCGAAGGGGCCGCCGAACGGCGCATCGCCACGGTCTGGGCCGAGCTCCTGGGCGTCGACCCCGGCGCCCACCAGGACTTCTTCGCCCTGGGCGGCCACTCCCTGCTGGCCGTGCGGGCCCAGCACCGCCTGGCCGAGGAGTTCGACGTCGACCTGCCCCTGCGCATCTTCTTCGAGGCGACCACGGTGGCGGCCCTGGCCGTCGCGGTGGAGACCGAGCTGGCCGCGCAGATAGCCGGTCTGACGGATGCCGAAGTCGAGAACCTGCTCGCAGGGGGAGGCCGCCGTGACGCATGACACGACGCATGACAGGTCGGCGGCGATGCGGCGGGAGCTGCTGGAGCGGCGGCTCGCAGGGGCGCGCGGACAGGGCGCCCGGTTGCCGGCCGCCGACCGGTCCCGGCCGCTGCCCCTCTCTCCCGGCCAGCGGCGGCTGTGGTTCCTGGACCGGCTGGACCCGGGCGGCACGGCGTACGTCGTGCCGCTCGTGCTGAGGTTCGGCGGCACGGTCGATCCGGCACGCCTGCGCGACTGCCTGTCCGAGCTGGCGGCCAGGCACGAGTCGCTGCGCACCCGCTTCGTCCCCGGCGACGGCGAGCCCCACCAGGTAGTCGACCCTCCCGCCGCCGCCCGGCTCCCCGTCGTGACCCTCCCCCGGCCGGAGGAGACGGGCGGAGACGAGGCGGCGGGCACGGCCGAGGCCCTCCGGCGCGTCGTCGCCGAGGAGGTGTGGCGGCCGTTCGACCTGGCGGCCGGGCCGGTCTGGCGGGCGTTGCTGGTCCGGGTGGCGTCCGGCGACCACGTGCTGGTTCTCGCCGTTCACCACATCGTGTGCGACGGGCTCTCGCTGGAGATCCTCCGGCGCGAGCTGACCGCCCTCTACGGCGGCGCCGAACTGCCTGCGCCGCCGCGCGTCCAGTACGCCGACTTCGCCGCCTGGCAGGCGGGGCGGCCGGTCGCGGGACCGGAGTTCGACCACTGGCGGACCCGGCTCGCCGGCCTGACGCCCGTCGAGCTCCCCACCGACCGGCCGCGTCCCGCCACCCGGGGAACCGGCGGTGCGATGACCGTCTTCGGCGTCCCCGCCGAGACCGCCGACGCGCTCGTCGCCTACGGCCGGCGCCGGGGCGCGACGCCGTACATGACCTTGCTGGCGGCGTTCTGCCTGCTGCTCGCCCGGTACGGGGGCCGGCTCGACGTCGCGGTCGGCAGCCCCGTGGCCGGGCGGCCCGGGCCCGAGCTGGACGGTGTCGTCGGTTTCTTCGTGAACATGCTGGTCATGCGCCTGAACCTGGCCGGAGACCCGGCTTTCGGCGACCTCGTCGACCGGGCGCGCCAGACAGCGTTGGACGCGTTCGCCCACCAGGAGGTCCCCTTCGAGCGCCTGGCCGCCGACCTCCATCCCGGTCGCGACCTCACCCGCAACCCCCTCTTCCAGCACGTCTTCGCCTACGAGGAGGATCCGGGGGCCGCCCCGGAGCCTGCGACCGGGGCTCCGGACGCGGCGACGCCCGGGGCCTCCGGCGCGGCGGCCGAGGTCGTGCCGGTGGTTTCGGTCACCGCCAAGTTCGATCTCCAGCTCACCGTGCGGCGGCGGGGTGACGGGTCGCTCGTCGGTGCCGTCGAGTACGCCACCGACCTGTTCGACGCCGCCACCGTCGAGACGATGGCGGCGCGCTTCGTGCGCCTGCTGACTGCGATCGCCGCCGACCCCGAGGCCGCGGTCGCCGACCTGCCCGTGCTCGACTCCGCCGAGCGCGCCACCCTGCTGGCCTGGAGCACCGGCAGCACGCCGATGGATCCTGAGGACACCGGCGCCGCCGAGGACGCCCGCCCGTCCCGCGCCGACGCCGATGCCGCCGATGTCGATGTCGTCGCGCGATTCGAGAGGCGGGTGCGGGCCGAGCCCGGGCGGGTCGCCGTCGTCGCGGGGGACGGGCGGCTGACCTACGGCGAACTGGACGCCCGGGCCGACCGCCTCGCACGGCGGCTGCGGGCCTCGGGGGCCGGACCGGAGTCGCGGGTGGGCGTGTGCCTGGACCGCGGGACGGGACTCGTGGTCGCACTGCTCGGTGTGGCGAAGTCGGGCGCGGCGTACGTGCCGCTCGACCCCTCCCATCCCGCCGACCGGCTCGCCTACGTCGTCGCCGACGCGGGGATCGAACTGACCGTCACCGGACCGCGGCACGTCGGCGCCGTGCCCGGTCCGGTGATCCTGATCGCGGACGCCGACGCCGACGCGCCCGCCCCGGACGGCACCTCCCCGGGCGGCTCCGTCCGGCCCGGTCCCGTTCAGAACGACGCCGGGGCCCGGGCCGGGGCTCCCACCGGGAGGCTCGCGTATGTGATCTACACGTCGGGTTCCACGGGACGGCCCAAGGGGGTGGCGGTCAGCCACCGGAACCTCGGGCGGTTGATCACGGTGGATCGGGAGCGGTTCGGGTTCGGGCCGGGCGACGTGTGGGCGATGTGCCACTCGCCCGCGTTCGACTTCTCCGTCTGGGAGATGTGGGGGGCGCTGGGACACGGCGGGCGGCTGGTGGTCATGCCCCACGAGACCGCACGGGATCCGGAGGCGCTCGCCGCGCTCGTGGCGGCCGAAGGGGTCACGGTCCTCAACCAGACGCCGTCGGCCTTCGCCGGATTCGCAGCCGCCGTTCCGGTGCCGCCCGCCGCGCTGCGCATGGTCGTCTTCGGGGGCGAGCGTCTCGACGCGGCCGGGCTGCCGGACTGGCCCGGCGTCGAGCTGGTCAACATGTACGGGATCACCGAGACGACCGTCCACGTCACGCAGGGGGACGTGTCCGGAAACCGGCGGCGGGACGAGCGGTGGGGAACGGCCGGAACGCACCCGGGAGCAGGCCGGCCGGGGACGTCCGGAGCGTCCGGCGGGAGTCCGATCGGGCGGCCGCTGGGAGACATGCGGACCTACGTCGTGGACGTGTTCGGGGATCTCGCGCCCGCCGGGGTCGTCGGTGAGCTGTACGTCGGCGGCGCCGGGGTGGCCCGGGGGTACCTCGGCAGACCCGCGCTCACCGCCGAGCGGTTCGTGCCCGATCCGTACGGGACGGGAGGGGAGCGCCTCTACCGCTCGGGGGATCTCGGCCGGTGGACGGCCTCCGGGGAACTGGAGTTCCTCGGGCGGGCCGACCAGCAGGTGAAGATCCGGGGGTACCGGATCGAGCCGGGTGAGGTGCGTGCGGCGCTCGTCGGTCACGCGGCCGTGGCGGACGCGGCCGTCATCGCCCGTGAGGACGCCCCCGGGCACCGCAGGCTCGTCGCCTACGCGGTCCCCGCGCCGGACGCGCAGGTCGTGCCCGGCTGGGAGGACGGACTGCGCGACTTCCTGCGCGGGCTGCTTCCGCCCCACATGGTCCCGTCGGCGGTCGTCGCGGTGGCCGGCCTCCCGCTCACGCCCACCGGAAAACTGGACGCCGCGGCCCTGCCGCGGCCGGACGGCGCCCCCGGCCGCGGGTACGCGCCCCCCTCGACGGCCGCCGAGCGGCGGATGACCGACGTCTGGGAACGCATGCTCGGGCAGGCCCCGATCGGCGTCCGCGACGACTTCTTCGACCTGGGCGGCGACTCGATCCGCGCGGTCGCCCTGGTCGGCGCGTTGCGGGCCGAGGGGTTCGACGTCGCCGTGCGGGACGTGTTCGAGGACCGGACGATCGCGGCGCTCGCCGCGCGCGCGGCCGCCCGGCTGAGGGCCGCGCCGTACACCGCCGTCGCGCCGTTCGCGCTGCTCGACGCCGCCGAGCGCGCAGCGCTGCCGGACGGCCTGGTCGACGCCTATCCGCTCTCCCGGGTCCAGGCCGGGATGGTGTACGAGATGCTCGCCGACACCGGGCGCGGCAGCTACCACAACGTCACCAGCTTCAGCATCACCGACGACGCGCCCCTGGACGCGGACGCCCTCCGCGCGGCCGCGGCGGTCGTCGTCGACCGGCACGAGATCCTGCGCACCTCCATCGACCTCACCACCCACGACCGGCCTCTCCAGCTCGTCCACGCCGCGGCCGTCATGTCCGTGGGCGTCGGCGACCTGCGCGAACGCGGATCCGGCGGCGCGGCGGGCGCGTCCCCGGGTGCAGGAGGGCTGGAGGCGTTCCTCGCGGGGGAGCGGGAGTCGCTGTTCGACCTGACCGTCCCGCCGTTGCTGAGGCTGTTCGCGCACCGGACAGGGGAGCGCACCTGGCGGCTCTCGCTCACCGAGTGCCACGCGATCCTCGAAGGCTGGAGCTACCACTCGCTGCTCATGGAACTGCTGGCCTGCTACCGGGCGATCCGCGACGGCGAACCCCCGCCCGCCTCCGACCCGCCGCCGGTCCGGTACGCGGACTTCGTCGCCGCCGAGCTGGAGACCCTCGCGGACGAGGACTCGTCGGCGTACTGGAGGAACGTGGTCACCGGTCACGCGAAGCTCACGCTGCCCGCGGCCTGGAAGGACCCGCGGGGCGGGCGGGAGCCGTACCGGATCCAGATCCCGCTGTTCGACCAGGACGCGGGGCTGCGGCGGCTGGCTGCGGCGGCCGGGACGCCGCTGAAGAGCGTGCTGCTCGCCGCCCATCTGAAGGTCATGTCGGGGCTGACCCGCGAGCGCGCCTTCCACACCGGGCTCGTCTGCGACACCCGGCCCGAGGTGCTCGGCGCCGACCGCGTGCTGGGCATGTTCATCAACACCGTGCCGTTCCCGCATGAGCAGCGCGCGAGCACCTGGCGCGACCTCGTCCGGGACGTCTTCGCCGCCGAGACCCGGATGTGGCCGCACCGGCGCTTCCCGCTGCCCGCCGTGCAGCGGGAGCTGGCGGGCGGACGGCAGCTCGTCGAGGTCTACTTCAACTACCTCGACTTCACCGTGGTCGACACCGAGCTGGTCGACCTGCCCGACAGCGTGGACGTCAGCCCGAACGAGTTCCCGCTGTCGGTCACCGTGCTCGGCGGGCTGCTGACGCTCACCTCGCGGCCGGAGGTCCTGGCCGGGGAGCAGGCCGAACGCCTGGCCGGGCGGTACCGCGCGGTCCTCGACGCCATGGCCGCCGACCCGTACGGCGACGCGCTGGCCGCCCGTCTCGCCCCCGGCGAGCGCGAGCGGCTGCTGCAGAGCCCGCCCGAGCTGCCTCGGCCGCCGGTGACCGCGCTGGACGTGTTCGAGGAGACCGCCAGGCTGCTGCCGGACGCGGTCGCGGTCACGACCTGGGACGGCGGCGCGCTCACCTACGCCGAGCTCGACGCCCGCGCCAACCAGGTCGCCTGGGAGCTGCGCGGGAGGGGGGCCGGACCGGAGACCGTCGTCGGGGTCTGCATGGACCGAGGGCCCGACCTGATCCCGGTGCTGCTGGGCGTGTGGAAGGCGCGGGCGGCCTACACGCCGCTGGAGCCGGCGTACCCGGCCGAGCGCTGGGGAGGCGTCCTCGCCGACGCGGGCGCACCGGTCGTCGTCGCCGATCCCGCGTACGCGGGCCGGGTCCGCGAGGTCCACGCCGGCCCGGTCGTCACCCCCGGCATGTGGGCCGACCAGCCGGTGAGCCGGCCGCCCGGGGCCGCCGACCTCGACGGACTGGCCTACATCATGTACACCTCCGGGTCGACCGGCCGGCCGAAGGGCGTGCTGGTCGGACATCGGGGCCTGGCCAACTACCTGTGGTGGGCCGTCGAACGCTACGCGGCGCACGGATGCGGCGGGGCGCCGCTGTTCTCGTCGATCGCGTTCGACATGGTGGTGCCCAACATCTTCACGCCGCTGATGATCGGTCAGCGCGTGCACCTGCTGCCGCCGCGGCCCGAGCCGGGCGAACTGGGCGGCCTGCTCGCGGACGGCGGCCCCTACAGCTTCATCAAGCTCACCCCCGGGCACGTCGAGCTGCTCGTCCACCAGCTCGACCCCGGCCGTGCCGCGGGGCTCGCCGAACTGCTCGCGATCGGCGCGGACGCGTTCCCGGCCGGGATCCTCGACCGGTGGCTCGCGGTGGGCGGCGGCACCCGGGCGCTCAACGAGTACGGCCCGACCGAGATCTCCGTCGCCAACAGCACCTACGCCGTCGACGGCCCGGTCGACGGCGACATCGTGCCCATCGGCGTGCCGATCCCGAACACCACGATGTACGTCCTGGACCGGCAGCTCGAACCCGTCCCGGCCGGGGTCGTCGGAGAGATCTACATCGGCGGCGCCGGAGTGGCCAGGGGCTACAACGGGATGCCCGCCCGCACCGCCGAGCGTTTCGTCCCGGATCCGTACGGCGGGCCCGGCGCCCGCCTCTACCGCACGGGCGACCTCGGATCCGTGCGCGAGAGCGGTGACGTCGACTTCCTCGGCCGGGCCGACGACCAGATCAAAATCCGTGGCTACCGGATCGAACCGGGCGAGGTCCAGGCCGTCCTCGCCGGTCACCCCGCCGTCCACGAGACCCTCGTCCTGGCCCGCGACGAGCAGCTCGTCGCGTACTGGGTGCCGGTGGCCGGCGGCGACGCGGACGCCGACCTGCTGGGCTGGTGCCGGGAGCGGCTGCCCGACCACCTCGTGCCCGCGCACGCCGTACCGGTTCCGGCGATCCCGCTGAACGCCAACGGCAAGGTCGACCGCGGCGCGCTGCCCGATCCGGGCTCCGCCGCGGGACGGGTGCGGGTGCCGCCGAGGACGGAGACCGAGCGGCGGGTCGCCGAGGTGTGGGCGGCCATGCTCGGCACCGCGCCCGGCGTCACCGACGACTTCTTCACGCTCGGCGGCCACTCGATCACGGTCGTCCGGATGGTCGCGCGGCTGCGCGAGGTCTTCGGAGTCGTGCTGCCGATGCGCGAGGTCTTCGACCGGCCGACCGTCGAGGGCGTCGCCCGCCTGGTGGACGGGATGACCGCCGGCGGCGCCGTGCCCGACCTCGTCCCGGCCGTCCGCCGCGACGGCCCGCTTCCGCTGTCGGCCGCCCAGCGACGTCTGTGGCTCCTCGACCGGCTCAACCCGGCGAGTCCCGAATACCTCGTCCCCATCGCGGTACGGCTCCGCGGTCCGCTCCGGCCGGAGGGCGTGCGCGACGTGTGGCAGCGGATCACCGCCCGCCACGAGATCCTCCGCACCCGCTACGCGGTCGTCGGCGGCGAACCCCGCCAGATCATCGACCCGCCCGGCCCGATCGCGTTCGACCTCGCCGGGGGGCCGTCCGGGGAGGAGGGGTGGCTGCCCGCCGCGACGGAGGCCGCGCGGCGGCCGTTCGACCTGGCCCGGGAATGGCCGATCCGGGTGCGACTGGTCCGAATCGCCGAGGACGACCATCTGATGGTCGCCGTCCTCCACCACATCGCCTGCGACGGCTGGTCCGCCCGGCTTCTGGAGACCGAGTTCACCGCCCTCTCCGCGAGCGGTCCCGGAGGCGGCCTGCCCGAGCCGCTCCAGTACGCCGACTACGCCGCCTGGCAGGACGGCCGGGTCCGGGAGGAGTCGCTCGCCTACTGGCGCAGGCGGCTCGCGGGGATGGAACCGCTGCCGCTCGCCGGGGATCGGCCTCGGCCGAGGACGCGCGACTGGGCGGGCGACGCCGTGCCGTTCGCGGTGCCCGGCCGCACGGCCGCCGCCCTGCGCGGGATCGCCCGCGAGCACGGGACGACGATGTTCGTCACGCTGCTGGCCGCCTTCCAGGTGCTGCTCGCCCGCCACACCGGCGCCCGCGACATCCCGCTCGGCACCCCCGTCGCCGGGCGCGACCACCCCGGCCTGGCGAACCTCGTCGGCTGCACCGTCAACACCCTCGTCCTGCGCGGCGACTTGAGCGGCGACCCCGCCTTCACCGACGTCCTGGAGTCCGCCCGCCGGACGGTCACCGAGGCGCTGGCCCACCAGGACGTGCCCTTCGAGACCCTCGTCGAGGACCTGTCCCCCGACCGCGACCTGTCCCGCACTCCCCTCTTCGACGTCATGTACGCCCTCGACCACGCCTCCACCCGAGCGATGTGGACTCCGGCCGCGGACAGCGGTCCGGCGGAGCCGGGGGCGGCGTCCGCCGGTCCGGGCGACCTCCGGCAGGGCGGCTCCGGGCCCGGGCCTTCGCCCTCCGCCACACCCGTCGTGCTGGACGGCGGGGTCGCCAAGTTCGACCTCAACCTGCACCTCGACGAGTACGGCGACGCGCTGACCGGAATCTTCGAGTACGGCACCGCGATCTTCGACCGGGGGACGGTCGAGCGGCTGACCGGCAGGTTCCTGGGGCTGCTGGACGAGATCGCCGTCGACCCGGCCGCCCCGCTCTCCCGGCTCGCGGTCCCGGCGGAGACGCCCGCCGTCCTCGCCGCCGACCCGGCGGCCTTCACGGACGCGCTGCCGGATCCCCGGACCTCCGTCCCGGAGGCGATCGCCGCGCACGCCCGCCGGACGCCCGACGCCGTGGCCGTGTCGGGCCCGGTGGCCGGACCGGTGGCCGGACCGGGCACCGGGAACCTCACGTACGGCGAGCTCGACCGGGCCGCCCGGCGGGTCGCCGCGCGGCTGCGGGAGTCGGGGGCCGGTCCGGAGGACGTCGTCGGCGTGTGCGTCGAACGCGGTCCCGGGCTGCTCGCCGCGCTCCTCGGCGTCTGGTACGCGGGCGCGGCCTACCTCCCGCTCGAACCCGGCTGGCCCGCGCTGCGCCGGGCCGGGCTCCTGGCCGACGCCGGAAGCCGCGTCCTGCTCACCGATTCCGGCGTGGACGGCCCGCCCGGCGTCACCGTCCTCACCCTGGCCGGCTGCGCGCACGCGGCGGAAGCCGAACCGGCCGCCGTCGATCCCGACTCCGTCGCATATGTGATCTACACGTCGGGCTCGACCGGGGCGCCGAAGGGGGTGGAGGTGCCGCATCGGGCGCTGGGGGCGTACCTGCTGGACGCGGCGCGGCGATACGATGCGGCCCGCGGGTCGGCGGTGTTCTCGTCGGCGGCCTACGACATGGCGGTCACCGCGTTGTTCGCGCCGCTCGTGGCCGGGGGGCGGGTGTGCGTGCTCCCGCCCGACCTCGACCTGGCCGGGCTCGGGCGGCTGCTGGCGCAGTCGGGGCCGTACGGGTTCGTGAAGATGACGCCGGGACATCTGGAGGCGATGCTCTCCTCCCGCCCGGGCGCGGTTCCGGAGACGGCGCACGTGGTGGTCGGCGGCGAGGTCCTGCCGGCGTCATTGGCCGGACGCTGGCCGGACGCGGGTGGGCGGACCCGGATCGTCAACGAGTACGGCCCGACGGAGACGACCGTCGCCTGCACCGCCCACACCGCCGGAGCCGGGAATCCCCGCTCCCGGGACGCGGCCGGCCGGACGGCGCCCTCCCCGGCGGAGGGCTCCCGGGCACCGGCCGCGGAGCCGCGCGTCCCGGTCGGGCGGACGATCGCGGGAGCGGCCGTGTACGTCCTCGACCCCTGGCTCGACCCCTGCCCGGCGGGCACGCCGGGCGAGGTCATGATCGGCGGCGCGGGTGTCGCCCGCGGCTACCGGGGCAGGCCGGGGCCGACCGCCGAGCGCTTCGTCCCGGATCCCTTCGGCCCGCCCGGGTCGCGCATGTACCGCAGCGGCGACCTCGGCCGCGTCCTGGACTCCGGTGACCTGGACCTGCTCGGCCGGGTGGACGACCAGGTGAAGATCCGCGGCCATCGTGTGGAGCCCGGCGAGGTCGCCGCCGTCCTGGCCGCCCACCCGGCCGTCGCCGAAGCCGTCGTCGTCCCCGCCGACGGCCGCCTCGTGGGCTACGCCGTACCCGTGGCGGAGGCGGACGCCGGCGGCGCGGGCGGGCGGGCGGTGGACGAGGACGAGCTGATCGGGTGGCTGCGGGAGAGGGTGCCGGGGCAGCTCGTGCCCTGGCGGGTGGTGACGATCGGTGCCGTCCCGCTGACCGCCAACGGGAAGGTCGACAAGGGGGCGTTGCCGGCGCCGGCCGTCACCGCGGTCCGCACGCCCCCGGCCACCGCCGCGGAGCACCTGCTCGCCGAGGTCTGGGCCGAACTGCTCGGCACCGACGAGTTCGGGGTGCACGACGACTTCTTCCGGCTCGGCGGCCACTCCATTCTCGCGGTCCGGCTGCTGGCCAGGCTGCAGGAGGTCTTCGAGGTGGACCTGGCGTTCCGGACCGTGTTCGAACATCCCACCGTCGCCGGGCTCGCCCACGCGGTGGAGGAGGCGATCCGCGCGGAGGTCGCCGGGCTCACCGACGCCGAGGTCGCGGACGAGGCGCAGCGGCAGAGAGGCAGGTCCTCGTGACAGACATCCTCCGTGAGGAACTGGTCCAGGCCAGACTGGCCGGCATCCGCTCGGGACGCCGGGCGGCGATCCCGCGCGTGCCGCGCGGCGGCCCGCTGCCGCTGTCGTTCGGGCAGCGCAGGCTGTGGGTGCTGGAGCGGCTCGATCCCGACAGCGGCGAGTACCTGGTGCCCACCGTGATGCGGATGCCGCCGTCACTCGACCCCGAGCTGGTGCGCGGCGCGTGGCAGGCCCTCGTCGACCGGCACGAGGCCCTCCGGACCCGGTACGTCGTGGTCGGCGACGAGCCGATGCAGGTCGTCGACGACACCGGCGCGGTCGACTTCGAGTTCCGCGAGCTGACCGAGGACGCCGCCCTGCGGTGGGCGGAGGAGGCGTCCGGGGCGCCGTTCGCGCTCGACCGCGAGTGGCCGGTGCGCGTCCGGCTGGCCCGCCTCCCCGGAGGCGACCACCTGCTCGTCGTCGTGCTGCACCACATCGCCTGCGACGCCTGGTCCAACGGTGTCCTGGGCGAGGAGTTCGGCACCGTCTACACCGCCCTCGCCGCCGGGGTCCCCGCCGACCTGCCCGAGCTGCCCGTCCAGTACGCCGACTACGCCGTCTGGCAGCGCGAGCGGCTCACCGGCGAGCTGCGCGAGCAGATCCTCGGCTACTGGCGGGACCGGCTCGACGGCCTGCCCCGGCTGCGGCTGCCGCTGGACCGGCCGCGGCCGCCGATGCGCGGCGGCACCGGCGGCACGGTTCCGTTCCACGTCCGGGCCGACGTCGCCGAGCGCCTCCGGGCGATCGCCAAGGAGCACGACGCCACCCTGTACATGGTGCTGCTGGCCGCCTTCCAGGCGCTGATCGGCCGTTACTGCGGCACCCGCGACGTGGTCGTCGGCACGGTCGTCTGCGGTCGCACGCGACCCGAGGTCGATCGGATGGTCGGTTTCCTCGTCAACACCCTCGTCGTCCGTACGAAATGGCGGCCGGACGCCGACTTCCACACGCTCGTCGGCCTGACCAGGACGGCGGTGCTGGGCGCGCTCGACAACCAGGACCTGCCGTTCGAGCAGCTCGTCGAGGAACTGCAGCCCGAACGCGACCCGTCCAGGATGCCCCTGTTCGACGTCATGTTCGGCTCCCAGACCGACGACTCGCTCCGGGTCGGCCTGGACGAGCTGGCCGCCACCCAGGTCGTGCCGGACTCGCCGGTCGCCAAGTTCGATCTCAGCGGCTACGTGGAGGACGCGGCCGACGGGACGCTGCTCGGCCGCCTGGAGTTCGCCACCCAGATCTTCGACCGCTCGACCGTCGCCGGGATGGCCGCCCGCTACGTCCGCCTGCTCGAACTCGTCGCCGCCGACCCCGCGACGAAGGTCGCCCTGGCGGACGTCTTCGACGAGGCCAGCGTGGTCGAGGGACGGCCCGAGCCGGACGCGCCACTCGTGCTCGACGCCTTCGAGGCCCAGGTCCGTGCGACACCGGCCGCCACCGCCGTCGCCTTCAGCGGCGGCACGACCACGTACGCCGAGCTGGACGCCCGCGCCGAGCGGGTCGCCCGCGTGCTGCGCGGGCGCGGGGCCGGACCGGAGACCGTCGTCGGCGTCAACCTGCTGCGTCACGAGCACCTGCTGCCCGCCATGCTCGGCTGCTGGAAGGCGGGCGCCGCGTACGTGCCGCTCGATCCGGCCTTCCCGGTCGAGCGCCGGAGACTGATGCTCGCCGACGCGGGCGCGGCCGTCGTCCTGGCCGAGCCGATCACCGACGACCTCACGGGCACGCCCGGCCTGGACGTCGTCTCGATGCCCGGCATCGTGGCGGGCCCAGAAACAGGCACAGAAACAGGCGCCGGACAGGACCCGGGGACGGAGGCCGGCGCCGGGGGACCGATCACCGGTGGCCGGAGGCCGCTCGACCCGGACTCGCTCGCATACGTGATCTACACGTCCGGTTCGACAGGGCGGCCCAAGGGGGTCATGGTCAGCCACGGGTCGCTCGCCGGGTACACCGAGCACGCGGCGGCCTACCTGCGGGGTGACGGCGGCGTGCCGCTGTTCCTGTCGGTCGCGTTCGACATCTCGGTGCCGGCGCTGTACCCGCCGCTCGTCACCGGCAGGCGGGTCACGATGCTGCCCGACGATCTCGACCTGGCCGCCCTCGGCCGGGCGCTCGCCGACACCGCGCCGCACGCGTTCATCGACCTCACCCCGTCCCACCTGGAGCTGCTCTGCCACCAGCTCGGCCCCGCCGACGCCGCGCGGCTGGCCGGGCTGCTCGTCGCGGGCGGACAGGCGCTGCCGTACGCCCACGTGCGGTCGTGGCGGGAGCTCGACGCGAGCACGCCGATCGTGAACGAGTACGGTCCGACCGAGGCGACCGTCGGCTGCCTGCGCCACCCGGTGGGCCACCCGGCGGATCCGGCCGACGGAGTCGTCCCGGTGGGGACGCCGATCCCCGGGGTCGTCGCCCACGTCGTGGACGAGGAACTGCAGCCGGTCCCTCCGGGGATCGAGGGCGAACTGTGCATCGCCGGGCCGCACCTCGCCCGCGGCTACCTGGGCCGCCCGGGGCTGACCGCGGAACGCTTCGTGCCCGCGCCCGGCGGCGGACGCCTCTACCGGACGGGCGACCTCGCCGTGCTCTCCGGCGGCGTGCTGGAGTTCCGCGGCCGGATCGACGACCAGGTCAAGATCCGCGGCTACCGCATCGAACCGGGCGAGATCGCCGCCGTGCTCCGCGACCACCCGCGGGTCCGGGACGCCGCCGTCGTGCCGCGCGAGCAGCCCGGCGGGGTCCGGCTGGTCGCGTACGTGGCGGGGGAGACGACCTTCGGAGAACTGCTCGCGCACTGCAGGGGGAAACTGCCCGAGTACATGGTGCCCGCCGCGTTCGTCACGCTGGAAGCCCTTCCGCTGACCCCGCACGGCAAGCTCGACACGGCCGCGCTGCCCGACCCCGACCCCGTCCGGGCCGCCGAGTACCGGGCCCCGGACACGGAGACCGAGGAGATCGTCGCCGAGCTGTGGACCGAGGTCCTGGGCGGAGACCCGCCCGGCGTGCACGACGACTTCTTCGCCGCGGGAGGCGACTCGGTCAGCGCCATCCGGATGATCGGCAGCATCCGCGACAGCTTCGACGTCGACGTCCCCTTCCGCACGTTCTTCGCCGGACCGACGGTCGCCGCCCTCTCCGCCGCGGTCGAGGCCGCCGTGCGCGCCGAGATCCAGCAGATGACCCGCGCCGAGCTGCTCGCTTACGGCGAGGAGCAGGCATGAGCATCCCCGATCCCGTGCACGCCGCCGCGGAGGGGCCCGCGCGGGACACCGCCGCGTTGCGGGAGGACCTGATCAGGCGGCGGCTCGCCGGCGCCAGGCGGCGACGGCGGGGCATCCCCGCCGCGGACCGTTCGGGCCCGCTGCCGCTGTCCTTCGGGCAGCTGCGGCTGTGGCTGCTGCACCAGCTCGACCCGGACAGCCCCGAGTACCTCGTGCCGATGGCCATGCGGCTGCGCGGCGCCCTGGACACCGCCGCCGTCCGGCGCGCCTGGGACGCCACGGTGGCCCGGCACGAGATCCTGCGGACCCGCTACGTCGTCGTGGACGGCACGCCCGCGCAGGTCGTCGACGAGGCGGCGCCCCTCACCGTACGGGAGGCCGACCTGACCGGGCTGCCCGAGGAAGGGCGGCTCGCGGCGGCCCTGGAGGTGTTCGAGCGTGAGGCGGGCACGCCGTTCGCACTCGACCGGGAGTGGCCGGTACGCGTCTGGCTCGGCACCCTCGGCCCCGGCGACCACGTTATGATCACCGTCTACCATCACATCGCCTTCGACGGCTGGTCGCTCGGTGTCATCGACGCGGAGTGGCCCACCCTCTACCTGGGGTACGCCCTCGGTGAGGCCGACCCGGCCGGTGCCCTGCCGCCGCTTCCCGTCCAGTACGGCGACTACGCCGTCTGGCAGCGCGAACGCCTCGCGGGAGGGCCGCTGCTCGACCGCGAGCTGGCCTACTGGCACGCCCGGCTGGCCGGGCTGCCCGCCCTCGACCTGCCCACCGACCGGCCGCGGCCCGCCGTACGGGACTGGGCGGGTGCGAAGGTGGAGTTCACCGTGCCGCCCGGCCTCACCGAACGGCTGCGCCAGGTCGGCCGCGACCACCAGGCGACCCTGTTCATGGTGCTGCTCACCGCGTTCCAGATCCTGCTGTCGCGACACACCGGCCAGCGGGACATCGCGGTCGGCACCCCGGTCGCCGGCCGTACGCTGCCCGAGCTGGAAAGGATGATCGGGTTCACGGTGAACACGCTGGTCATCCGGGGGACCTGGCGCGGCGACCCGTCGTTCGCCGTGCTGCTCGGCCAGACCAGGACGGCCGTGCTCGACGCGCTCGACCATCAGGAACTGCCGTTCGAACGGCTCGTCGACGACCTCGAGCCCGACCGCGACATGTCGCGCAACCCGCTCTTCCAGGTGATGTTCGGCCTGCACAACGAGGAGTCCGGCGAGGGCGACTACGGCGTGCTGACCGCCGAGACGCTGCTGACGCGCGGCGCGGTCGCCAAGTTCGACCTCAACCTGCACTTCGAGGAGACCGCGGCCGGCGGCCTGTCCGGCGTGCTCGACTACGCGACCGCGCTGTTCGACCGCGAGACGGCCGAACGCCTCGTCGTCCACCTGCGCCGCGTCCTGGACGCGGTGGCCGCCGGCCCCGCCCGCCCGATCTCGGCGCTCGCCCTCACCGGCCCGGGCGATCCGGTGATCGCCCCTCCGGAGGCGTGGGCGGGCGTGGAAGCGGTCGTCGACCGGATAGAGCGCCGGGCCCGGTCGCGTCCCGGAAGCGTCGCCCTGACCGCGTGGGCCGACGCGGTCCCCGCGGGGCCGGCGGCCGGGCGCGAGGCGGGGTCCGGCCCCCGGGCCTCCTCCGCGTCCGGTGCGGGCGACGGCCGGGTCGCGCTGACATACGCCGATCTCGACCGGGAGGCCGACCGGCTCGCGTGGCGGCTGAAGGAGGCCGGGGTGGGACCGGAGCAGCGGGTGGCCGTCTGCCTGCCGCGCGGCCCCGGCCTCGTGCCCGCGCACCTGGCCGTCTGGAAGGCGGGCGGCGCCTACGTCCCTCTCGACCCGGCCCACCCGGACGCCCGCCTCCGCGACATCCTCGCGGACTCCGGCGCGACCGTCCTCATCACGGACGCCGGCCTGGCCGGACGTTTCGGGGGGGCGACCGCGGGCCCGGCCGGGGATCCCGGCGGTGTGCGGCTGCTGCTGTCCGGCGGGCGGGAGGAAGGGACGGGAGGGCAGGCGGCGGCCCGGCCCGGACCGCCGCCCCGGGACACCGACCTGGACGGGCTCGCTTACGTGATCTACACGTCGGGGTCGACCGGGCGGCCGAAGGGGGTCGCGGTCACGCACCGGAACCTGGCCCGGCTGCTCGCGGCGACCCGGCCGGGGTTCCGGTTCGGCGCGGACGACGTGTGGACGTGCTTCCACTCGGCGGCATTCGACTTCTCGGTGTGGGAGATCTGGGGTGCGCTGGCGGCCGGCGGCCGGGTCGTCCTCGTCCCCCACGATGTCTCGCGGTCGCCGGACGAGTTTCTCGACCTGCTGTGCGCCGAACGCGTCACCGTGCTCAACCAGACGCCGTCCGCCTTCTCCGGGCTGGTGTCCGCCGCGGGGCGGGACGACCCCAGGCTGGCCGGGCTCGCGCTCCGCCTCGTCGTCTTCGGCGGTGAACGCCTCGTCACCGCCTCGCTCGCGCCGTGGTTCGACAGGTTCGGCCCGGGCGGTCCCGAGCTCGTCAACATGTACGGCATCACCGAGACCACCGTCCACGCCACGGCCCATCGCGTCGAAGCGGTCGAGGACGGGGAGGGCAGCCGCATCGGCCGCCCTCTGGACGACCTCAGCGCGGTCGTCTTCGACTGCTACGGCGACCCGGCCCCGCCCGGCGTCGCGGGAGAGATCCGCATAGGCGGCGGGGGCGTCGCCCGCGGTTATCTCGGCCGTCCCGCCCTGACCGCCGAGCGGTTCGTCCCCGATCCGTACGGCCCGCCCGGTTCGCGCGTGTACTGCTCCGGCGACCGGGCCAGGACCCGCGCCGACGGCACCCTGGAGTTCCTCGGCCGGCTCGACGACCAGATCACCCTGCGCGGCCACCGCATCGAGCCCGGAGAGGTCGAATCCGTCCTGATCCGCCACCCCGCCGTCCGCGAAGCGGCGGTCGCCGTCCGCGACGGCCGCCTGGTGGCGTACGTGACCGCGGACGGCTCCGGCGCCGTGCTCGACGCCGCCGGGCTGCGGGCGCACTGCGCCGGGTCGCTGCCCGCGTACATGGTTCCCGGCATCTGCGTCCGGGTGGACGGGCTGCCCCTCACACCGAACGGCAAGATCGACCGGCGGGCCCTGCCCGACGCCGGCCCCGTGGAGGCGTCGGCCGCGCCCCCGGGCGCCCCCCGGACGCGGACCGAGGCGCTGATGATCGAGGGCTGGTCCCGGGCCCTGGGGCGTGCCGGATCCGGCACGGGCGTCGGCGTCGACGAGGACTTCTTCGAGATGGGGGGAGACTCGCTGCGCGCGGTCGCGCTCGTGGGGGACCTCCGGGCGGCCGGGTTCGACGTGAGCGTGCGGGACCTGTTCGAACGCCGGACGCCGGCCCGGCTGGCGGCGCTCGCCGACGAGCGCCCGGCCGCCGAGCAGGCCCCGCCGGTCGCGCCGTTCGCGCTGCTGCCCGCCGCCGACGTGGACAGGCTCCCGGCCGGTACCGCCGACGCCTACCCGTTGTCGCAGATCCAGGCCGGAATGGTCTACCAGACGCTCCTGCATCCGGAGCGGGGGTACTACCACGACGTCTTCGGGTTCGTCGTCCGGGACGACCGGCCTTTCGACGAGGACGCCCTGCGTGCGGCCGCCGCCACGGCCGTCCGGCGGCACGAGAACCTGCGCACCTGCGTCGACCTGGCCGCCTACTCGGTCCCGATCCAGATCGTCCGGCACGACGCCGAGCTCCCGATCCAGGTCGAGGACCTCCGGGGGCGCACCCCGGAGGAGATCGCGGCGGCGGTCGACCGGCGGGTGGCCGCCGAGCGCGACCACTTCTTCGATCTGGCCACGGCTCCGCTGATGCGGCTGCACGTTCAGATCGAGGCGGACGACCGCTGGCGGCTGTGGACGACGCTCCACCACGTCATCGTCGAAGGCTGGAGCCACCACCGGCTCCTGATGGAGCTGGTCGACGACTACCGCGCCGCCGCCCGAGGACTCCCGCCCGCCGTTCCCGGTCCGGCCGCCGTACGGCACGCCGACTTCGTGGCCGCCGAGCTGGCCGCGCTCGACTCGCCGGAGGACCAGGCGTATTGGGCGGACGTGCTCGGCCGGCACGAGCGCTGGGCCGTACCGGACGACTGGGGCGACCCCGCCGCGGCCGGCGAGATCGACAGGGTCCACATCGACCTTCTCGGCGCGTACGAGGGGCTGCTGCGGCTGGCCTCGGCCGCCGGGGTGCCGCTCAAGAGCGTGCTGCTCGCGGCGCATCTGAAGGTGCTCAGCACGTTCACCGGGGACGCGGCCTTCCACACCGGGCTGCTGTGCGACGCCCGCCCGGAGGCCGCCGGGGCCGACCGGGTGACCGGGATGTTCCTGAACATGGTGCCGTTCCCGTTCGAGCTGCGCGCGAGCACCTGGCGCGACCTCGTCCGGGAGGTCTTCGCCACCGAGGTCGCGTTGTGGCCGCACCGGCGCTTCCCGCTGCCCGAGATGCGCCGGCGCTGGGGCGGCGGGGGAGACCTGCTGCCCGCATTCTTCAACTACCTCGACTTCCACGTCGTGGACGCCGAGGTCGTCGACCTCACGGAGAGCGTCGGCGAGGGGGACAACGAGTTCCCCCTGGTGGTCGTCACCCTCGGCGGCACCCTGACCCTGACCACCCACCGCCGCGCCATCAGCCGGCGCTCCGCCGCCCGCCTGGCCGAGATGTACCGCCTGGTCATCGACGCCATGGCCGCCGACCCCACCGGCGACGCCCTCGCCCTGCCCACCGGCGACGCCCTCGCCCTGCCCACCTCCGCGAAGCTCCCCGGGGCCGCCGCCCACCCGGCCGGCGCCTCGCCGGGACGGCTCTCGGTGCCGGAGACGATCGCGGCCCGGGCCGGAGAGGCGCCGGGCGCCGTGGCCGTGACCGGCGCCGATCTGCCCCTCCCCTTCGGGGAGCTCGACCGGCTGGCGCGGCAGGCGGCCGGGCGGCTGGCCGAGGCCGGAGCGGGGCCGGAACACGTCGTCGGGGTACGGCTGGCCCGGGGGCCGGAGCTGATCGCCGCGCTGCTCGGCGTCTGGTACAGCGGTGCCGCCTACCTCCCGCTGGACCCTTCCTGGCCGGCTCGCCGGATCACCGACCTGCTGGCCGACGCCCGCGCCGCGATCCTCGTCACCGACATCCCCGGCGCGGTGCCGCCGGACGTCACCGTGATCACCCCGGCCGACTGGGCGGACGCGCCCGCCGTCCGGCCCGCCGCGGTCGATCCCGACACCCTCGCCTACATCGTCTACACCTCGGGATCGACCGGCCGCCCCAAGGGGGTGGAGGTCACCCACCGCAACCTGTCCGGATACCTCCGGCACGCCGCGGGGCGCGGCAGCTCGCCGCTGTTCGCCTCGGCCGCCTACGACCTCGCGGTCACCGCGCTGTTCGCGCCGCTGATGACCGGCGGCCACGTCCATCTGCCGTCCGAGCACGCCGACCCGGCCGACCTCGGCCGGTTGATCGGGGACGGCGGCCCGTACGGCTTCGTCAAACTGACCCCGTCCCACCTGGACGTGCTCTCCCGCACCTGGCCGCGGGACACCGCGCCACCCGCCCGGGACGTGGCGGGGACCTGGATCGTCGGCGGCGAGACCCTGACGACCGCGCTGGCCCGCCGCTGGCTGGCCGTCGCCCCGGGCACGACGGTCGTCAACGAGTACGGTCCCACGGAGGCCACCGTCGCCTGCACGGTCCACCCGGTGGACCCGCAAGCCGACCTGGCGGGGGAGCGGGTACCGGTCGGCCGGGCGATGCCCGGAGCCGAGGTCCGCGTCCTGGACCGGTGGTTCGAGCCGAGACCGGCCGGCGTGCGCGGCGAGGTCATGATCGCCGGAACCGGCGTGGCCCGCGGCTACCGAGGCCGCCCCGCGCTCACCGCCGAGCGGTTCGTTCCCGACCCGTACGGCCCGCCCGGCTCGCGCATGTACCGCTCCGGCGACGCGGGCCGCGTCCTGGACTCCGGCGACCTCGACCTCCTCGGCCGGCTCGACGACCAGGTCAAGATCCGCGGCCACCGCGTGGAGCCCGGCGAGACCGCCTCCGTCCTGGCCGCCCACCCGGCCGTCCGCGAGGCCGTGGTGATCCCGTCGGACGGCCGGCTGGTGGCGTACGCCGTACCGGGGGAACAGCCGTTCGCCGAGGACGGCCTGCTCGCGTGGTTGCGTGAACGGGTGCCCGCGCCGCTGGTGCCGTGGAGGATCGTGGAGATCGCCGCCGTGCCGGTGACCGCGGGAGGCAAACTCGACCGGGCCGCGCTGCCTGCGGCCGGGCCGCCCGCCCGCACCCGCGAACCCCGCCCGCCCGCCACCCCGACCGAGATCGGCATCGCCGAGATCTGGCGCGCGGCGTTCGGCCGGGAGGAGATCGACGCCGAAGACGACTTCTTCGACCTGGGCGGCCACTCGCTGCTCATGCTCCGCGTGGTGGGCCTGGCCGCCGAACGCGGCCTCCCGCTGCGCGCCGCCGACATCCTCGAACTCCGCACCGTACGCGCGATCGGCCACCGCATCGACACCGCGGGCGGCGATCAGGCGTCGCTGTTCTGGCTGCGCGGCGGCACCCGCGAGCCGCTGATCGCCGTCCACCCCGCCGGGGGCAGCTCGCACTGGTACCTCCCGCTGGCCGAGCGGGTGGAGACGCCGGTGGCGGCGTTCGCCGTACCGGGCCTGGAACCGGCAGCCGACATCGGGACGCTGGCCGGGCACTACGTCGCGCAGCTGCCCGCCGCGCAGCGCCACCACCTGCTCGCCTGGTCGTCGGGCAGCGTGATCGCGTGGGAGATGGCCGCCCGGCTGACCGCGCTGGGCCGCCCGCCCGCCCGGCTCACACTGATCGACCCGATGTCCGACATCCCCGGCAGCGACGTCGGCGAGGAGACCTTCGACCTGCTCGAAGCGCTGCTGCGCGACCCGGGAGGGAACCGGCTGTCGCGCGGGGTGACCGGCTACCGCGCCAGGCGGCTGCTGTCCGACCTCGGCGTCACAGCCTCCCGGGACGACTTCGCGGCGCTGGGCGCCGAGCTCAGCCTGTGGCGGACACTCGACCGGGCGACCGCCGCCTACCGGTTCGCCCCCCTGCCCGTGCCCGTCGTCCTGGTGGCCAGCGACGACTGCGCCGGGGGCCGGCACAGCGTCACCGGCCACCAGCCGTACCCGGTCTACCTCGACCGCTGGCGGGAGCTGGCGGGCGGCGGGCTCACCGTCAGACGCCTCGGCTGCACCCACCGCGGCGTGTTCAACCCCCCCTACGTCGACACGCTCGCCCGCATCGCCAACGAGGTGATCACCCATGACGTCCGCTGACGGTGTCCCGGCACGTCCCGCGCGGCACCATCCCGGGACCGCCCGGCACCTGCTGACCCTCGCCGATCTCACCGCCGCCGACCTCGACCGCCTCGTGGAGCGCGGCTGCGCCATCGCCGCCCAGGTGAGGGCCGGCGACCCGGCGCTCGCCGCCACCCTGCGCGGCCGGGTCGCGGGCGTCTACTTCACCCGCACCTCGACCCGGACCCGGACGGCGTTCTCCAGCGCCGCCCTCCGGCTCGGCGCAGGCCTCATCGCCTACGGGCCCGGGGACCTGCAGCTGAACACCGGCGAGACGATCGAGGACACCGGCCGCGTGCTCAGCGGCATGCTGGACGTCCTCGTCGTCCGGACGGCCGGACCCGTCGCCGAGATGGCGGCGCTGGCCGCGCAGCGGCGGATGGCGGTCGTCAACGCGATGAGCGCCGAGGAGCATCCCACCCAGGCGCTCGCCGACCTCACCACCCTGCGCGCCAGGTTCGGCGCGCTCCCGGGCCTGCGCGTCCTGTACGTCGGCGAGGGCAACAACACCGCGACCGCGCTGTCCCTCGCGCTCACCCGCTACCCGGGCACCGAGCTGCACCTGCGCACGCCCCCCGGCTACGGCCTGCCGCCCGCCATCGCGCTCAAGGCAAAGGAGTACGGCGCCGTCGGCGGAGCCCTGCTCGTCGAACGGCACGACATGGCCCAGCTCCCGCAGCGGATCGACGCCGTCTACACCACCCGCTGGCAGACCACCGGGACCACCAAGCCCGACCCCGACTGGCGTGCGGTCTTCGCGCCCTTCCAGGTGGACGAGACGCTGATGGACCGCTACCCGGACGCCCTCTTCCTGCACGACCTGCCGGCCCACCGGGGAGAGGAGGTGTCCGCCGGGGTGCTGGACGGCCCCCGCAGCGTCGCCTTCGAGCAGGCAGAGAACAAGCTGTACAGCGCCATGGCCGTGCTGGAGCGGGCGGCGGGCGGTGCCGGGTGGTGACCGCGGGCGGTGACGACCGCCCCGGCGGCCGCGCCGGGGCCGGCGTGGCCGTGCGCGGCGAGCGGCTGCTCGCCGACATCGCGCGGCTGGCGGCGATCGGCGGCCGGCCGGACGGCGGCGTCGACCGGGTGGCCGGGTCGCCCGCCGACCTGGCCGCCCGCGACTGGCTGGGCGCGCGCATCGCCGGGGCGGGCTGCCTCACCTGGCGAGACACCACCGGCAACGTCTTCGGCCGGGTCCCCGGCGGCACCGGCCCGTGGCTGCTCGCCGGGTCGCACACCGACACCGTCCCCGGCGGGGGCCGCCTCGACGGCGCGTACGGCGTGCTGGCCGCGCTGGAAGTGCTGCGCACTCTGCGCGAGAACGACCACCCGGCCGCCCGCGCACTGGAGATCGTCAGCTTCTGGGACGAGGAGGGCGCCTCCCCCACCTCCGACGGAGGTCTCGTCGGCTCCACCGCGTTCTGCGCCGGTGACCACATCGCCGACATCGCCGCCTTCCTCGAACCGCACATCGAGCAGGGCCCCCGGATGGAGCAGGCCGGGATCGACCTGGCCGTGGTCGACGGCATCGTCGGCATCGACCGGCACACCGTCGTCCTCACCGGTGAGACCAACCACGCGGGAACGACTCCGATGGCCCGGCGCGCCGACGCCGCCCGGGCCGCCGCCCGCGTCCTGGTCGCCGTCCGGGACATCGCCGCCGCGACCGATCCCGGCATGGCGGCCAACGTGGGCTGCGTCGACGTGCTGCCCGGCGCCCCGAACGTCGTGCCCGGCGAGGCGCGGCTGGTCGTCGAATTCCGCGCGGCCACCCGCGCCGCCCTCGACCTGGCCGCCGCACGACTGGCCGGGCACGCCGAGGCCGTCGCGCGGGACGAGCTGTGCGCGGCCACCGTGACGCCGCTGTCGCGCAAACCGGAGTCCCGGTTCGACCCCGGGCTGCGCGGCCTGCTCGGCAAGGCGTGCCGCGGCCTCGGCGTACCGGTGACGAGCATGGTGAGCTTCGCCGGTCACGACGCCGGGGTGCTCAGCGGGCACGTCCCCACCGCCATGCTCTTCGTGCCGAGCACGGGCGGGATCAGCCACGCCCCGGCCGAGCACACCCCCGACCGCCAGCTCGTCCTGGGCTGCCAGGCGCTGCTCGACACGGTGGTCGCCTGGTGGCACGGCGGAGACGCGCGGCTCGTGACATCCGACCTATCGAGAGGAGAGCAATCATGACGGCTGTGCGGGTGAGAGGGCTGCACAAGCGCTACGGCGGCGTCGTCGCCGTCGACGGCATCGACCTCGACATCCAGCAGGGCGAGGTGTTCGGCCTGCTGGGACCGAACGGCGCCGGCAAGACGACGACCGTGGAGATCCTGGAGGGCTACCGCGACCGCGACTCGGGCGAGGTCGACGTGCTCGGCGTGGACCCCGGGAAGGCTCCCAACTCGTGGCGGGACCGGATCGGCGTCGTGTGGCAGAGCACCGCCGACACCCCCGAGCTGACCGTCGCCGAGCTCATCGGGAACTTCGCGCACTACTACCAGCATCCGCGCGATCCCGGCCGGGTCATCGAGCAGGTCGGGCTGGTCGAGCAGGCGCGCAAGCGGGTGCACGCCCTGTCCGGCGGCCAGCGCCGCAGGCTCGACGTCGCACTCGGCATCATCGGAGACCCCGATCTGCTGTTCCTCGACGAACCGACCACCGGCCTCGACCCCGAGGCCCGGCGCAGGTTCGCCGACCTCATCCGCGGCCTCGCCGCCGAGGGCACCACGATCCTGCTCACCAGCCACTACCTGGACGAGGTCGAGACGCTCGCCGGACGGATCGCCGTCATCGCCCGAGGAAAGATCGTCGCTGAGGGCTCGCCCAAGACGCTCGGCGGCCGGGCCACCGCGGTCAGCACCGTCCAGTGGGTGGGCGAGGACGGCCTGCACACGATCGAGACCGACACCCCGGCCAAGGCCGTCGCCGACCTGTACGCGGAGTCGGGGGAGGTCACCGGGCTCACCGTCACCCGGCCCACCCTCGAAGACGTCTACCTGAAGCTGATCGGAGCCGACGATGAGTGAGCACGTCACCCTGCCTCCCGTGACGGATGAGCGGCCGACGCGGCCTGCGCCCGCCCGGTTCGCCCGCTTCGAGCCGGGCCGGGCCCTGCGGCTCGGGCTGGTGCGCACCGGCCTGGAGACACGGATGTTCTTCCGGGAGAAGGACCAGATCGCCTTCGTCTTCTCCATCGCCGTCGTGATGCTGATCATTCTGGCCTCGATCTTCACCACCCGGTACCGGGGGCTCGACGTGACGGTCTCGCAGGTCTACGCGGCCGGGCTGATCGGCACCGGCATCATGGCCGTCAGCTTCCAGAACCTCGGCATCTCGATCGCCGTCGAGCGCGACCTGGGCGGTCTGCGGCGGCTGGCCGCCACCCCGATGCCGCCGAGCGCCTACTTCATCGGCAAGGTGGGCAGCGTGCTCATCGTGGCCGTCATCCAGATCGCCATCCTGCTCGGCATCGGCGTCGCCTTCTTCGAGCTGGAGCTGCCCTCCGCGATCGGTCCGTGGCTGACCTTCACCTGGGTCTTCGTCCTGGGCCTGGCCGCCATGACGATGCTCGGCATCGCCGCCAGCAGCGTGCCCCGCTCGGCGCGCAGCGCGACCGCCGTCATCACGCTGCCGTTCGTGGTGCTGCAGTTCATCTCCGGGGCGTTCATCCCGCACACCGACCTGCCCGACTGGCTGCTCAACCTCTCGGCCGTCTTCCCCCTCAAGTGGCTCTGCCAGGGCATGCGCTCGGTCTTCCTCGGGGAGGAGGCCGCCGTCCTGGAACTCACCGGCGGCTACGAGCTCGGCAGGACCGCCCTCGTCCTCGCCGCCTGGACCGTCGGCGGCCTGGTCCTGTGCCTGCTCACCTTCCGCTGGAGGGACAACCGCACGAAGTGATCCACTCTCCGGCGGCCGGCGGGTCCGGCGCCGACCGGAGGCGGCCGGGCGTCCCCGCGGCGCCCGCTCCCCGGGCCGCGCCGGACCCACCGGGCTCAGCGGGGGGTCTGCTGGTGGAACGTCAGTTTCCAGCCGTCCTGCCGGCGCACGTACAGACTGCTCATCAGCGCCGAGTACGGGGCGTCGCCGTCCCGCCGGGCGAGGACGCCGTAGGTGACCAGGCCGGTGTCGTGCGTGGGGCACGACACCCTCAGGTCCTGGAGCTCGTAGGAGGACCACGGCCGCCCCGACATGGACGCCACGATCGCGGCCCGGTCGTCGAGCACCATTCCGCCGGGCAGGAGCATGACGACCGAGCGGTCGAGGACGCGCTCGTAGAACCCGGTGGCCGCCTCGGGCGTGGAGGAGAGGGCCTGCCAGCCCTGCTTCTCCAGGTCGATCAACTCGTCGTGCGCCATTCCTCTCCCGCCTTTCCCGCCGTTGCGATCGCGGCGCGTTCCTGCTTCCCCGGCCGCGTCCGGGTAAGCGGCACCCCCCGGATCCGGCGGGATCGGGAATCCCGCCGATCACAGGCGGCGAAGCGCGCGGTGCCCGGGATGCGCCGGTCCCCGGGGCGGTCAGGAAGCGGGCGGCGGGGCGACCGAGGAGCGCATGACGAGACGCGAGCGGAGCGTGTGCATCTCCCCGCGGGGCTCGGCCCCGCCGATGGTGTCGAGGAGCACCTCGGCCGCTTTCGCACCGAGCTGGTGCACGGGTTGTTCGATCATCGTCAGGGGCGGATCCATGACCGCCGCCCACGCGCTGTCGTCGAAGCCGATCAGCGCGACGTCGCGCGGGTAGGCGAGCCCCGCCGCCCGCAGCGCCCGCAGGGCCCCCGTCACCGCCTCGGTCTCGGTGCAGAACAGCGCGGTTATCCGGTCGGGGAGGGCGAGCATGCGGGCGACCTCCTGGGTCACCCGCTCCTCGGTCTTCCGGCCGACCATCACCAGTTCGGGGTCGAAGGGGATGCGGGCGTCGTCGAGCGCGTCGAGGTATCCGCGCAGGCGCTCCCCGTCGGTCCACAGGTTGCGGGACGCCTCCGCCAGCAGTTCCCGCCGGGTCGCGGGCACCTGCGTCGAGGGCGGTCCCCACACGAACCCGATGCGGCGGTGCCCGGCCGCGATGAGCGTCTCGACGGCCTCCCGCGCCGCGTCACGGTTGTCGATGACGACCGCGTCGAGATCGAGCGAGGCGACCGCCCGGTCGACGAGGACGACGGGGACGCCCCGGTCCACGGCCGCCCGGATGTGCGCGACCTCTCCCCGGCCCACCGCGGTCGATGCGACGATGACGCCGTCGACGCGCTTGTCGATGAGCACGTTCACCGCCGCGACCTCCTCCTCGAGGTTCTCGTAGGTGCTCAGCACGATCGTGTCGAACCCCCGGGCCCGGGAGGTGTCGGAGATGCCGCGCATCACTCCGGCGAAGAAGGGGTTGCCGATGTCGGCGAGGATCACCCCGAGGGTGTGGCTCACGCCCGTCGACATGCTGCGGGCGAGCGCGTTCGCGCGGTAGCCGAGCCTCTCGGCCGCCGCGAGCACCCGTTCCCGGAGCTCAGGGCTGACGTATCCGTACCCGCCGAGCGTGCGGGCCGCGGTCGCGCGGCCGACGCCGGCCTCGGCGGCCACCTCGGAGATCGTCGGCCGCCCCGGTGCCTCGCCCCGGTCAGATGGCATGGATCGCGTCCCTCTCTCATTCCTCGTGTTCGGAGGCTCGCCACATGCTAGCCACGGCGGGCTGCCCGCTGGGCCGGCCGTGGCCGAACGCGCCTTCGACGAAGCACTGCTCGTAGGCCGTCTCCGCCCCCGAGCGCAGCGCGCTCTCGATCATGCGGCGCCGCGACGGGACACCCGGCGCCCAGCCGTCACGCAGCAGTGAGACCGCGAAACCCGCGAGGAAGGCGTCACCGCAGCCCATCGTGTCGACGATCTCCCGCCGGCCCTCCGCGCGGCGTGCCGGGGTGGTGACGGTGACGCGGCCGTCGTAGGCGATCGCCCCGTCCACACCGCGGGTGGCGAGCGCGATCCGTGCGCCCCGCCGTACGGCCTCGGTCAGCAGGTCGCGCGTGCCGGCCTCGTCGAGGTGCGAGCACGACAGCAGCACCAGATCGGCGTGCGGGCAGATCCGGTCGAGATAGGAGGGGGTGCGGAACTCCTCCTCGCTGGAGAGGTCGAAGCTCACCAGCGGGCCGAGCCCTGCCAGCTTCGGCAGTTCGCTCTCGCTGCGGGAGTACACGCTCGAGTGCACCAGGTCGAAGGAGGACGCGTAGGCGAGCAGCCCGCCGTCGAGCGCGAGAGGTTCCCGCACCGTGACCCCGCCGCCGTTCCAGCCGAGGAAGACGCGGTCGCCGTCGTCGACGCGCAGGGTGGACAGACCGCTCTCACCGGCCCGCACGACGCAGCGGTCCACGGCGACCCCTTCGGCGGCGATCGCCCCGCCCAGGAAGCGGCCGAGCTCGTCGTCGCCGAAGACCCCCAGGTAGGCGGCTTCGAGGCCCAGGCGGCGGGCGTAGACGGCGACGTTCACGCTGTTGCCGCCCGGGTAGTCGATGCCGCGGTCGACGAACCGGTCGACGATGTTGTCGCCGAAGCCGAGGACTCTCATGGGTTCTCCTGTGAGCGGGCTCCGCGTGCGTGGCGCGGAGGCCGGGAGGGCGCGCGGGCCGGCGGGGCGCCCGCCGGCGTGGACGGTCGGTTGGACACGGGAGGGGACGGCCGCCCGCGGGCCGTGAGGGCGCGCCCCCGCCGGGTGGTCCCTCCGGGCGGGGGCGCGGGCGCTGCGGCGCTCAGTAGTCCATGACGCGGTAGTAGCGGCGCAGGTCGAGCGAGTGGTCCCGGACCCGCTCCAGGTGCTTGCTGACCCGGCCGAGGACGGTGTCGAGCACCAGCGGGGCGACCAGGCCGCGGAACTCGGGGCTGATCCCCTCCAGCGGGTAGTCGCGCGTGTCGAAGACGGTGACGTCCTTGCAGATGCGCCTGGCGAAGGCCTCGACGCGGTCGGTGAGGGCGCGCGTCTCGTCCTCGCCCTGGAAGATGATCAGGCTCGTGTCCTCCTCGATCAGCTCCAGTGAGCCGTGGAAGAACTCGGCGCTGTGCACCCGGGTGGTGCGCAGCCACTGCATCTCCTCGAGGATGCACATGGAGTACAGGTAGGTGAACCCCCACAGGTTCCCCCCGCCGACCAGGAAGTGGTAGTCGGTCTCCTTGTGGGCCTCGGCGAAGGCGGCGGCCACCGGCTCGGCCTGCCTGGCCACCTCGACGAGGATCTGCGGGAGGGCGGCGAGCTCGTCGGCGAGCTTGCCGTAGCCGTCGAACTCGCCGCGCCGCGAGAGCAACCGGCCCATGAACAGCAGCATCTGCGCGTCGAAGGGCCAGGCCTTCGGCTCGGAGATGAGCGCGACGTCGACCTTCTGGGCGACGGGCGAGTCGGGGTAGCCGGTGAAGCCGATCGTGTAGGCGCCCTTGGCTCGGCAGTGCTCGATGGCGCGGATGCTGTCGTCGGTCGTGCCCGAGACCGAGGTGAAGATCACCACGGAGCGCTCGCCGAGGGACGCGTCGCCGGAGGCGACCAGCTCCGCGGCCATCGCGGCGCGCACACTGAGGGTGGAGGAGCGCCGGGCCAGGTGCTCGTACGGCCACATCTGGGCGTAGGTGCCGCCGGCGCCGACGAGGAAGAGGTTGTCGAACCCCTCGTCCACGAGCCGATCGACCAGTTCCTCGATCTGCGGGCGCAGCGCCACGGTGCTGGCCATCTGCTGGAGGAATTCCGGCTCGTTGAATCGGAGCATCTTGCGTCCTTTCGGGAATGCTTGCGGCCGGTGCCGCCGTGCGGCCTGATACCGGTATCACGCGAAGGTCACGCTGGCACAGATGAGCTCGCGGCGTCAACACCGCAATCTTCGTGATCTACCTGTCTGTACTGGCATGCTCCGATGCTGTCGTGCCGGTTCCGTAATCCGATCCAATAAAAAGATCTTGAGCTTAGACCTGGTACCGGTATCAGAAGGTCTGTACAGTCGGCCCACACCAAGCGCTTCGTGTCGTAGACCCCCACGGCGGATCTGAGGTGCCACCGCACCGGCGGTCCCCTCTCCCCTGAGAGAAAGGAAGAGCCCATGCGCCCTCGCGCGCTGACGACGTTCGCGGCGATCGTCGGGACCTCGGTGCTCGCCCTCGCCGGCTGCGCCGGCGAGCCGGCGGCGAAGGCCCCCGCGGCCGACATCGCCGCCGCCCCGGAGTTCTCCGGGACCCTGAGCGTCCTGACCAAGTTCGCCGGCGACCCCCTGAGCTCCTACTTCGAGGACATCGCCGCCGAATACCAGCGGATGCACCCCGGCGTGAAGGTCGAGCTCATCCAGGAGACCGACCAGAGCATCAAGGACAAGACCAAGACCCTCACCGCTTCGGACGCCCTGCCCGACATCTACTTCACCTGGACCGGCAACTGGGCGGAGAACTTCGTCCGCGGCGGCCGCGCGGCCGACCTGACCCAGGTGATCGGCCCCGACACCCCGTGGGGGCGGACCTTCGGGAAGGCGGCGCTGTCGGCCTTCGCCTACGACGGCAAGTACTACGGCGTCCCGCTGTACAACAACGGCAAGTTCATGGGCTACAACAAGGCCGCCTTCGACAAGGCCGGGATCAAGGTGCCCGCCACCTTCGAGGAGCTCCTGGCCGCCTGCGCCCCGCTGCGCGAGGCCGGATACGAGCCCGTCACCTTCGGCAACAAGGACGGCTGGCCCGCCCTGCACTACCTGCAGCAGCTGTTCGCCTACACCGTGCCGAGCGCCACCCTGAAGGCGGACTTCAGCCCCAAGACGGCCACGCTCGACCACCCCGGCTACGTCGCCGCGCTCAAGCAGTTCAAGACTCTCGTCGACACGTGCACCGACACCCGCGACGGCACCAACGGCGTGCTCTACAGCTCCGCGCAGGAGAAGTTCCTCAACGGCAAGGCGGCGATGTACTACCAGGAGGTCCTGGAGTTCGCCAACGTGACCGACAAGAGGGAGCTCACCCCGGAGAACTTCGGCATCTTCCCGCTGCCGGTTCCCCAGGGCGCCGGCGGCGACCCCAAGGCGATCGAGGGGGCGCCCGAGGGATATCTGATCAACGCCAGGTCGCCGCGCGTGGCGCTCGCCGTCGACTTCATGAAGTTCGTCACCAGCCAGGAGAACGCCGAGAAGCTCTCCGCCGCGCCGTACGGCCAGCCCAGCACGGTCGTCGGCGCCGTCACCGCCGAGACCTCCGGCAAGGCCGTGTTCGAGGGCATCGGGATGGTCAACCAGGCCTCGCAGCTGGCCGTCTGGCTGGACACCGTGACGGTGCCCGAGGTCGCCGACGCGTGGCTGGCCGGCGGGGAAGCCCTCATCAGCGGGAGCGCGACCCCGGAGAAGGTGCTCGAAAGCGTGCGCCAGGCCTCGGCGTCGGCCAAGTAGCCGCGCGGCCGAAGGGAGAGCATGCCGGTGCGCGCCATCGTGCGAAGGACACTCGGGCTCGCGTGGGTCGTGCCGGCCCTCGTGCTGGTGGGAGTGTTCGTCTACCTGCCGCTCGTGCAGAACCTCCAGTTCAGCACGCTCGAATGGGACATCTACAGCGGGAGCCAGGAGTACATCGGGCTCGACAACTACCGCAAGCTCCTGGACGACCCGGTCTTCTGGACGTCGTTCGGCAACAACCTGCTGTACGCGGTGATCTCGATCGCCTTCCAGGTCTTCGGCGCGCTCGTGCTCGCCGCGCTGATCGAGAGCATCCGGAGCGAGCGGTGGCGGCGCGGCCTGCGGGCGGTCTACTTCCTCCCCTCGGCGATCTCGCTGACCGTCGCGGGACTGCTCTTCTACTTCCTCTACGAGCCCAACCTGGGCCCGCTCAACCACCTGCTCCGCTCGGCGGGGCTGGGGGAGCTGGCCCAGGCGTGGCTGGGGCAGGAGAGCACCGCGATGACCGCGATCATCGCGATGAGCCAGTGGCAGGGATTCGGCTACTCGACCCTGCTGTTCGCCGTCGCGATCCAGCGCATCCCCGCCGACGTCTACGGCGCGGCGGCCATCGACGGCGTGGGGCCGGTCGGCCGCTTCGTCCACGTGACGCTTCCGCTGGTGCGGGAGATGACCGGCCTGATGGCGATCGTGACCGTCTCCGGGGCGTTCCAGGTGTTCAACGAGGTCATGGTGATGACCGGCGGAGGGCCCAACAACTCGACCCAGGTGCTGGGGACCTGGCTGTACCGCAGCGGCTTCGTCCGCAACAACTTCGGCTACGCCGCCGCCATCGCGACGGTGCTCTTCGTGATCACACTGGGCATCGCCCTGCTGCAGCTGTGGTTCACCCGTAGGAGAAGGGTGGAATGGTGAGTCGCCTGAGCTTTCTCGGGGTGATCGCCCGCGTGTTCATGTGGGCCTTCCTCCTCGGTCTGGCGGTGGTCGTGGTCTACCCGCTGCTGTGGATGGTGATCAACGGGTTCAAGACCAACGCCGAGCTCTTCGGCAACCCCTTCGCCCTCCCCGTCGACTGGAGCTTCGACAACTACCGCAAGGCGTGGAACCGGGGGGTGAGCGACTATCTGACCACCAGCGTGCTCGTCACCGTGACGTCCACGATCGCCACCGTGTTCGTCAGCGCGTGGGCCGCCTACGGTCTCACCCGGGTGGACATCCCGCTGAACAGGACGGTCACCGCGCTGATCCTCGGCGGCCTCATGCTCGCCCCCACCGTGGCGCTCGTCCCCCTGGTGAAGATGTTCCAGGCGATGGGCCTGTACAACAGCTTCTGGGCGCTGCTGATCCTGTACACGGCCTTCCGCATCCCGTTCACCACCTTCCTCATCCGCGCCTACATGATCGACCTGCCGCGCGAGGTCGACGAGGCCGCCGAGATGGACGGCGCCGGCCGGTGGACCGCCTTCTGGCGGATCACCTTGCCCATGTGCAAGCCGATCATCACCTCGACGGTCCTGCTGCACATCCTGTTCGCCTGGAACGAGTACCTCTTCGCCATGGTCTTCACCAGCGGCAGCGGGGTGCAGACCCTCCCCGTGGGCCTGACGAGCCTGATGAGCAAGCACGGCACCGAGTTCCCCGTCGTCTTCGCCGGCATGGTGATCGCGGCCGTCCCGGTCGTCCTGCTGTTCTTCCTCGGCCAGCGCTACATCGTCAGGGGCCTGGCCGACGGGATCGGAAAGTGACAGCCCTCCGCCGGAACCGGAAATCGGCGGCCCTCCGGCCGGGTTGGGAATCGGCAGGAGCCGGCCGCGCACCCCAGGAGTCCCGATGACCCTCAGCATGCAGCAGATCACCGCGTCGAACTTCGCCTACCAGCACCTGCCGTTCGACCGCTTCCTCGACGACGCCGCCGCGCTGGGGCGCGAGCAGGTGGAGCTGTGGGGCATCGCCCCGCAGTTCCACGTCCCGCACCTGAGCGACGTCGAGGCGCGCGCCGTCCGCCGCCGTGTCGAGGCGCGCGGTCTCACGGTGCGGTGCCTCACCCCGGAGCAGGTGATGTACCCGGTCAACATCGCCTCGCCCGTCGCCTGGCTGCGCGAGGAGAGCATCGGCGTGTTCCGCCGGGCGGCCCAGCTGTGCGCGGAGCTCGGAGCGGAGCTGCTCCTTGTGACCCCGGGGCGCGGCTTCGAGGACGAGCCGGTGGAGGCGGCGTGGCGCCGCTCCGCCGACGCCATCGGCGAGATCGCCGCCTACGCCGGGACGCTCGGGGTGACGTGCGTGGTCGAGGCGCTGCAGCGCGGGGAGTCGAACCTCGTCAACGACTCCCGCACGCTCGCCAGGATGATCGACGAGGTGGGCGCGGCCGGCCTGGGCGCCGTGCTCGACACCGTGGCCATGGCCGTGGCGGGGGAGAGCGTCGACGACTACTTCGACGCGCTCGGCGACCGGGTCCGCCACGTGCACCTGATCGACGGCCGGCCCGCGGGTCACCTGGCCTGGGGCGACGGGGAGCTGCCTCTGGCCGATTACCTCGCGGCCCTGGAACGCCGGGGATACCGCGGCTGCATGACCTTCGAGCTGTTCGGTGACGGCGGCTACGCGTTCGACCCGCGCCCGGTGGTGGAACGCTGCCTCGCCGCGGTGCGCGCCGCTCTCCCCGCCTGAAGCACGGCTCGCCGCGGACATCGGGTCATGTCCGCGGCGATCCTGTTCGCGTCGGCCTCGCGAAGAACTGCGTGAGCGAGGCCGGCGGACTCCCTCCCCCTACGGGTTCCCGCGTTCCCCGGCCTCGCCGTCGGCGTGATGGACGGTGAGATCGCCGTAGGCCGACAGAAGCACGGCCGGGTCCCCGGGCTTGCCGCGCAGTACGGCGTCCAGGAACACGACACTGGCCGCGGCGGTGAGGCCCGGCCCCTGCGTGCGGCCCAGGGAGCCGGTGAGGGCGGGGACGGGCGGCAGGTACAGCGGCGCGTCGGTGAAGGTCAGATGCGCCGCCCCGGGAACGGTGAGCCGGTAGGCCGTTGCGGTGCTGAGCTCGAGGACGTGGGTGAGGCGGGGGATGTAGCGCGGGTTCTCGCCCGGTTCGACGGGGGCGGTGAGTGCCAGTGCCGGTTGGTGGAAGGGGCGTGGCGCGGCGTCATGGGGGAAGCCGTCAAGGTTGATGACGGCAGCGAACCGGGAGTCCTGGTGGGCGGCCTGCAGGGCGGCGCCTCCGCCCATGGAGTGCCCGGTCGCCGCGGCCCGGCCGGTGTCCAGCCGCCCGGTCAGCGGCCCGGTGATCTCACCCCGGTCCAGCCTGCCGAGCTGCGTGAGGACGAAGCTGAGATCGGCGGCCCGGACCGCCGCCCAGCCTCTCGACCGCCTGCTGTCCTCGGCCTGGTCACCGGTGGCCGCGAGCCGGGTGCGAACCGTCCGGCCGTCGTCGAGGACGACGGCCGCCGAGTCATAGGGATGGTCGAGGGCCGCCACGACGTAGCCGTGGCTGGCCAGTTCCTCGGCCCAGGCGGTGTTCTGGGTGCGTACGCCGCCGAGCCCGGGAGAGAACAGCACGAGAGGGAACCGCCCGCCTGCGTCGGACACCGCCGCACCGGGCATCGCGTTCGTGCGGGCGTGCGGGACCTGGTCGAGCAGGACGCCGGGCACGCCGAGATAGTCGGCCACGCCCTGGGAGACGACGCGCGCCTCTTGCTCGGTGCGTCCGAGATACTGCGCCCGTTCGACGCCCGCGGAGCCCTTGCGTGCGGGATACCACAGTTGCACCACGAGCGTGCGCCGGTCGCCGGGCTCGGAGGTGGCGATCTCCGGACGTGCCGGGTCGGTCCACTGCATCACGGTGGTGCCGACCGCGTAGCGCCCCGACGGCTCGGGGAACACCGGCACGGGAAGCGCCCACGCCGCCACCGCGCCCCCGGCGATCAGGGCCAGGCACGCCAGCGATCCCGGCAGGGCCAGCCACCACGGGGCCCGCCATGCGGGCCGGCCGGCATGCCGCCGCAGGACGGCGGGCGCGGCGAACAGCAGCGCGATCGCCGCGCCCGCGAGCACGGGCACCAGGTGCCAGCGCACCCCGAGCACGATCAGCGCCACCCCGGACGGCACGGCGACCGCCGCCGCGGTGAGCGTGATCGGACGGCGGGCGCCGACGGGGAACCAGCGTGCCGTCACCAGCGCGACGGCACCCACCAGGATGAGAACCTCCAGGGCGGACATGCCGAGTCCCGTGATCGTTTCTGTCATCTGCCCATCCTCGACGGGATGTCCGCACCAGCCCATCCGCCGCAGGTCGGGAATCGTGTGCCACCGGGGTCGGACACCGGCGCTGATCTGCTACCTGGGTCGCACCGCGCCGGTCACCGGCGGGGTCCCGGCAGGGCCGGGGGCGCTTCCGCGCGAGCCGGGCGGCGACCGGTGATCGGGCCGGCGATTCGGGGAGCGTCCCGGGGAGGCCGTCTCACTCCAGGTAGTCGCGCAGGACCGCGGCGCGGACCGGGTGGCGGAGCTTGGACATGATCTTGGACTCGATCTGCCGGATGCGCTCCCGCGTCACCCCGTAGACCTTGCCGATCTCGTCCAGGGTCTTCGGCTGGCCGTCGACGAGGCCGAACCGCAGGGAGACCACGCCCGCCTCGCGCTCGGACAACGTGCTCAGAACCGCGTGCAACTGGTCCTGCAGCAGGTTGAAGGCCACGGCTTCCTCGGGGGCGATCGCCTCGGAGTCCTCGATGAGGTCACCGAACTCGCTGTCACCCTCGACTCCGAGCGGGGTGTGCAGGGAGATCGGCTCGCGGCCGTACTGCTGGACCTCTGCGACCCTCCCCGGGGTCATCTCCAGCTCGACCGCCAGCTCCTCGATGGTGGGCTCGCGGCCGAGGTCCTGCAGCAGCTGCCGCTGGATGCGGGCCAGCTTGTTGATCACTTCGACCATGTGGACCGGGATGCGGATGGTCCGCGCCTGGTCGGCCATGGCCCGGGTGATCGCCTGCCGGATCCACCAGGTGGCGTAGGTGGAGAACTTGTAGCCCTTGGTGTAGTCGAACTTCTCGACCGCACGGATCAGGCCCAGGTTGCCCTCCTGGATCAGGTCCAGGAAGGCCATGCCGCGGCCGGTGTAGCGCTTGGCCAGCGAGACCACCAGACGGAGGTTGGCCTCCAGCAGGTGGTTCTTGGCCCGCAGACCGTCCTCGGTGATCCACTCCAGCTCGGCGCGGATGTCCACCGGGAGCTTGTCGCCGTCGGCGCCGAGCTGCTCGGAGGCGAACAGGCCGGTCTCGATGCGCTTGGCGAGCTCGACCTCCTGCTCGGCGTTGAGCAGGGAGATCTTGCCGATCTGCTTGAGGTAGTCCTTGACCGGATCGGCGGTCGCACCGGTGGTCGAGTGCAGCAGGTCGGGGATCTCTTCGTCATCGAGGTCGGTGGCCTCGATCGGTTCGTCGACGGTGGTGGTCGTCACAGCGCTCACACCTTCCGGGGGCCAGGGGCAGGGCACACCTGTGCTGATCACGCTACGTCCTGCAGCGGTGTGCTGCGTCCATCTGCCGGAATCCCGGTGCCGTGACGGGCGGCCCGGCGACCGGACGGACGGTCGGACCGGCCCGCCCGCCTCGCTTCTCAGGGCAGCCGGGCGGGCAGCCCGAAGGGCGGGAAGTACTGGGCGCCGACGAACGAGGTGATCTCGCAGATCTGCTCGCCGCGCAGGGTCAGCACGTTGACCGCCCAGGCGGGGTACGCGCCGGCGTCGTCGTCCCAGAGGTAGCAGCCCACGGCGGGCTGGCCGTTCGCGCTGGTCGCGATGTGCCGCCAGGCGCCGCATCCGGTCAGCGGGACCCGTACGGCGAAGTCGGTCACGGCGTCGAGACCGCGGTACCAGTGCGCCATCGGCGGCATCGACCAGGTGACGTCCTCGGTCAGCAGCGCGACCAGGGCGTCGGCGTCGCCGCGTTCCAGAGCGGAGGAGTATCCGGTGACGATCTCCCGCAGGCGCGCGTCGCCGATCTTGCGCAGCGTCTGCTGCTGGCTGTGGGAGGGGACCTTCTCCGCGACGACCTTGCGGGCTCGTGCCATGGCGGAGTTCACCGACGCGGTCGAGGTGTCCATCATGGTGGCGATCTCGGCGGCGGAGAAGCCGAGGACCTCGAAGAGCAGCAGCGCCGCGCGCTGGTTGCCCGGCAGGTGCTGCAGGGCGGCGACGAAGGCGAGTTCGACGGCCTCGCGCTGCTCGTAGCGCGTGTCCGGCCCGGCCGGGCCGTCGCCGAGGCCCGCGTCGGGGTAGGGGCTCAGCCAGGCGACGTCGGTCAGCGGGGTGTCGCTGACCACGGCGCGGTCGCTGGACGGGCCGAGGTCGACCGGCAGCGCCCGTCTGCCGCGGTTTTCGATGAGGTCCAGGCAGGTACGGGTGGCCACGGTGTAGAGCCACGAGCGCAGGGAGCTGCGGCCCTCGAAGCGCGCGATCCCCCGCCACGCCCGCAGCAGGGCGTCCTGCAGGGCGTCGTCGGCGTCATGGGCCGAGCCGAGCATGCGGTAGCAGTGGGCGTGGAGTTCGCGGCGCAGCGGCTCCACGAGGCGGGCGAACGCGGCGTCGTCCCCGTCGCGGGCCCGGGCCAGGGCGGGGTCCTCGGCACCTTCTGCGGCCGTGCCGGCGGCCCGTGAAGAAATCTCGCTCACAAGCGACGATTCTGCCCCCCGGGAGGAGTCCTTACTTCGACCGAGCATGAACAGCTCACTTCAGGAGGAGCTCCGTGAGCCACATATCGACAGTCTCCGCCACCGTCGCGACCCTCGAGGTCCCCGGCGCGCGCCTGCACTACGAGGTGCGCGGCGAGGGCCCCCTGGTGGTGCTCGTCGGCGCCCCGATGCACGCCGTGTCCTTCGCCCCCGCCGCGGACCTGCTCGCCGCCGACCACACCGTGCTCACCACCGATCCCCGGGGCATCAACCGCAGCCCGGTCGACGACCCCGACCAGGACTCGACCCCGCAGCTGCGCGCCGACGACCTCTCCCGGCTCCTGGCACACCTCGACGCCGGTCCGGCGGCCGTCTTCGGCTCCAGCGGCGGCGCCGTCAGCGCGCTGGCCCTCGCCATCGCCCACCCCGAGCAGGTCCACACCGTGATCGCACACGAGCATCCGTGCTTCGCCCTGCTCGAGGACCGTGAGCAGCTCGACGCCGGAGTCGAGGACATGATCGCGACCTACCTGGCCGGTGACGTCGTGGGGGCCTGGGCGAAGTTCATGGCCCAGGCCGGCATCGTCCTGCCCGAGGGCGCGCTCGAGGCGATGTTCGGAGGGGAGCGCGATCCGCAGGAGGTCGCGGACGAGCGCCGTTGGTTCGCCCATGAGATGCGCGCGACCATCCGCTGGCAGCCGGACATCGCCGCCCTGCGCGACGGGCCGGTCCGCGTCGTGGTCGGCATCGGCGAGGAGTCGGCCGGCCAGTTCTGCGACCGCACGTCGAGGGCGCTCGCCGCGGCGCTCGGTATCGAGCCGACGATGTTCCCCGGCGACCACACCGGCTTCGCCGACGACCCCGAGCGGTTCGCCATCCGGTTGCGTGAGGTCCTGCGCGAGAACCGAGCGGCGGCACCGGGGGCGCGCTGAACGGTGAGTCCGCCGGTGGCGGACCTCCCGGCCCGGTGGCGACACGCCATCGGTACGACGGCTCCAGGAGCGGCGCTGTGCAGGCTCGTCGGCACGGACCACGCCGGCGTCGAGGTGGCCTTCGGGTGGAGCAGCGGCTCGGCCGATCCGCCCGAGGCCCGCCTCAGGGCATGTCACCGCTCAGGTGCCGGATCCGCTCCCGGATCGCCGCCGCGTCCGGGCCGCCGAGCCGGTCGAGGATCGCCAGCGCGGACCGCCAGTGGTCACGGGCCTTGCCGTCGTCGCCGGCCGCGGCGTGCGTCTCGCCGAGGTGGGCCAGGACGGTGGCTTCGAACGAGCGTTCGCCCAGCTCCCGGAACAGGGTGAGCGCCTGCTGGTAGCAGTCGACGGCCAGGTCGAGATGGCCGAGGTGATGGTGGGCGTAGCCGATGCTGTCCAGGGTGCAGGCCTGACCGTAGCGGGATCCGGTCTGCTGCTGCAGGACGAGGCCCTGCTCGCCCGATGTGAGGGCATCGGCGTAGGCGCCGAGCCGGATGTGGCACCAGCCGACCATGTTGAGGGCGTTGGCCTGCCCGGTGATATGGCCCGCCGCCCGGAAAAGGCCCAGGGCCTGGGAGGCGTGCTCCAGCGCCGTGCGGTAGTCGCCCTGTCCCTCCAGTACCAGGGCGAGGCTGATGTGCACGTTGGCGCGGCTGTTGTCGTCACCGTGCCCGGCGGCCAGCGCCAGCGCCTCCGAGAGGTGGGCTCGCGCCTCGTCGAAGCGGCCCAGCTGGGCGCAGGTGGTGCCCAGACCGTGCAGGACCCTGATGCGGCTCGGCCGGTCACCGAGACGCCCCGTCGCCTCCAGAGCCGTGCGCTGTACGGTCACTCGGTCGGTCCAGTGCCCCTGGCGGTTCAGGAAATCGGTCATGGTCCAGGCCAGCTGCCAGGTGTGGACGTCGAATCCTGAGCGGTTCGCCTGTCGCACGGCCGCCAGCAGGTTCTGGTGCTCGGCGGTGAACCAGCACATCGCCCGATCGAGGTCGGGCACATGGCCGGGCGTCATGTCCGGCAGGGGCTCCGCCATCGCCACCGGATCGCGGTGCGGGTTGAGCAGCGCGGCCGCGGTCTGGGCGGTGTGCAAGTAGTGGTCGAGCAGCCGGTGCGTCGCCGCGCGCCGTCCGGCCTCGTCGTCTCGTTGAACCAGCTCGGCGCTGTAGGAACGGAGCAGGTCGTGGGCGGTGAACCGGCCCGGCCGGTGCTCGGTGACCAGGCTCGCCGCGGCCAGTTCGGCGAGCAGCGCCCGCGCGGTCTGCGCGGTGACGCCGGCCAGGCTCGCCGCGGCCGCCGTGGCGAGGTCGGTGCCGGCGGCCAGCCCGAGCAGCCGGAACATGCGCGCCGCGGGAGCGCTCAGGGTGCGGTACGACCAGGAGAGGACCGCGCGCACCTCGCCGGCCTCGTCGCCCGCGCTGAGGACGTCGAGCCGGGCATGCTCGTCGCGCAGTTCGTCGGCGAACGCGGCCAGCGGGAAGGCGGGGCACCCGACGGCCCGGGCGGCGACCACGGCCAGCGCCAGGGGCAGCCGCGCGCACCGGCTGATGATCTCGTCGACCGCGCCGGGCTCGGCGGCGGCACGCTCGGCGCCCAGGCGGCGGGCCAGCAGCCGGCGCGCCTCGTCGAGCGCCGGCGGGTCCAGGGCCAGGGGACGGGCGCCTTCGACGGCGATGAGGCTGGTGAGCTGGTTGCGGCTGGTCACCAGCACCAGGCAGCCGGGTGCTCCGGGCAGCAGCGGCCGTACCTGCTCGGCGTCGCGAGCGTTGTCGAGCACCAGCAGCATCCGCCGCCGGGCCAGCAGGCTGCGGTACAGGGCCGTCTGCGCGTCGAGGTCGGGCGGCAGCCGCGCGGCCGGAACGGCCAGGGCGTGCAGGAACCCGCGAAGCGCCTCACCCGGTTCCATGGCCGGACCGTTCGGAGCGAACCCGCGCAAGTTGACGTAGAGCTGCCCGTCGGGGAAGCGGCCGGCGACCCGGTGGGCCCAGTGCACCGCCAGCGCCGTCTTGCCCACCCCGGCCGTACCCGACAGCACTGAGACGGGCACGGCGGTGGGCTGGTCGGCGCGCTGGGCGAGGAGCGCGTCGAGGCGGGCGATCTCGGCGCACCGACCGGTGAACCCGCACACGTCCAGAGGAAGCTGCGCCGGTGGCGCGGGGTCGGCCGGTGCCGGCGGGGCGGGTGGCGGTCCCGCGGCGTCGGGGTCTCCACGCAGGATCGTCTGATGCAGTTCGCGCAGCTCGTCTCCGGGGTCCAGGCCGAGCTGATCGGCCAGCCGCCGCCGGAACTCGGCGTAGCGGCCCAGCGCCTCCGGGATGCGCCCACCGGCGTACAGGGCACGCATCAGCACCGTGACCAGCGGTTCCGCCAGCGGGTTCTCCAGCAGCAGGTCGGAGATGGGGTCGATGACCGCGGCGGCGTCGCCCAGGCACAGCTCCGCATGCGCCCAGCGCGCCGCCGCGTCGAGATGCTGCCGGTGCCACGCCTGCCGGACGCGGGCCGCCCAGTCGCCTTCGACGCCGCCCAGCGGTACGCCCCGCCACAGTCCCAGCGCCTGCCGCAGCAGCTCCGCCTCCGTCCGCGCGCACTGCTGGTTCCGCGCCTGTCCGACCAGCCGGCGGAAGCGATGCGCGTCGACGCTGTCGGGCTCGATGTCCAGTGCGTATCCGCCGCTGCGGCGCGTGAGGCGGGCCGGCTGCGGCCCGCCGGCGTCGACCCGTTCCAGCACCCGCCGAATCCGGGCCAGGTACACCTGGAGGGCGTGCCGCGCCCGCTCCGGCGGAGCCTCGCCCCACACCCGATCGATCATGGTGTCGGCGGGCACCGGCCGTGGCGCGTCCACCGCCACGGCCGCCCACACGGCCCGCTGCCGCGGCGGCCCGAGGTCCACCGGCCCGCCCGCCGTCCACAGCTCCAGCGGACCCAGCATGCGCAACTCCATGATGATCCCCCATAGCGATATGCGCCTATTTGCCCCGTTGACCAGGCATTTGAGAAATCTGCAGGGTTTTGGCCACCGCCTTAGCCGATGCTGAACCCGTGATCAATCCCTGTCAACGGGCTCTCGGGGGGAGGGGCGAACAGAGCAGTCAGGAACGCGTGATCGGTGACTCCAGTTCGAAACCGAGAAGGAGAATGTCGTGAGCCGTCTCATCGATCGGATGATCGACCGGATCGTCCCCAAGGCCAGGGTGTCGGCCTGCAGCAGCGGTTACTTCTGCAACGCCGCCGGCCACCCGGGCTACTGGTGGCGCTACTGCTGCCCGCAGTTCGGGTGCCAGTGGTCCTACGTGGGCACCTGCTGATCCGGCCGTAGGGGCGAGGCCGGGCGGTGGTGTCACGCCGCCGCCCGGGCGCTCCCCGAGGAAAGACATGGACATGGAGTTCGTGAGGGCGCTCTGCGCCGCCCTGATCATCCTGGTCTTTGCGGCCTCGGCGGTGTCGAAGCTGCGGGACCTCCGCGGGTTCGCGGGATCGGTGCCGGCGCTGGTCCCGGTCAGGCCCGGCCTCGCCCGCCCGCTGGCGGTGGGCGTCGTCGCCGCGGAGACGGCGGTACCGGTCCTGCTGGCGATACCGCCGACGGCCCGGTACGGCTTCGCGCTCGCCTGCGTCCTTCTCGCCGCGTTCACCGCCGCCGTCGCCGCCGCCCTGCGGGGCGGGCGCCGGGCGCCGTGCCGGTGCTTCGGAGCCTCCGGCGTGCCCGTCGGCCGCCGCCACCTCATCCGCAACGGCGCGTTGCTGGTCACCGCCGTACTCGGCGCTCTGGCGCCCCAGGGCTTCCCGCCACCGGCCGGCCTGGCGGTGGCGGGCGCGGCGGGCCTCGCCGGAGCGGTCCTGGTCATTTCCCTCGACGACATCGTCGACCTGTTCGCGAGGAGTCACTGATGCCCTACCTTGTCGCCGCCGTGGTGCTGCTCGGCGCGCTGTGCCTGCTGAACCTGCTGCTCACGATCGGAATCCTGCGCCGGATGAGGGCACAGGCCGACCGGTTCGCCGGGCCGCCGCCCGCGTTGGGACCGGGTTCCTCCGTCGGGGAGTTCACCGCCGTGACGACCGGCGGCGAGCTGGTGTCCCACGACACCCTGACCGGGGTGGTCGGGTTCTTCTCCGCCGACTGCGAAGCCTGCCACGAGCTGCTGCCGCGCTTCGTCGAGCAGGCACGGGAGCTGAGCCGCGAGGACGTGCTGGTGGTGTTCGGCGGCGAGGACGAGGCGGCGGTGCGGGCCCTCGCCGCGGTGGCCCGCGTCGTCGTCGCCGGCCGTGACGGCGGACTGGTGGCGCGCGCGTTCCAGAACACCTGGACCCCCATGCTGTACCTGATCGGTGACGACCGGAAAGTCGCCGCCGTGGGCGCCCGGATGGAGGAACTGCCGCTCCGGGACCGGCGTGAGCGCACTGCAGGCAAGGGGCCGCGGTGAGCGGTGACCGGCAGGGGGGGCCGCGCGTCGGCGCGCGGGAACTGCGCGCCGCCGCCTCGGAGGCCGTCTCGCTCATCTGCCGGTCGGCTACGGCGGACGTGACGCGGTTGCTGCTGATGACCCTGGTCTCGGCCGCGGCGCCGGTCGCGACCGCATGGCTGACCAAGCTCGTGCTCGACCGGCTGGCGTCCCCGCACGGGGCGGTCGGCGGCCTGGCACTCGGGCTGATCGTCACCGGCCTGGGCGCCGCCGCCCTGCCGGTGACGATCCGCTACCTGCGGGCCCAGATCGGCCGGTCCGCCGGTCTGGTCGCGACCGAACGGCTGTTCACTGCGGGCGAGCGCCAGGTCGGCCTGCGCAACTACGAGGACCCGGCCTTCCAGGACCGGCTCCGGCTGGCGCAGGAAGGCACCGGCCGCGTCGCCGAGCTGGTGGACGGCGCCGGCAACGCCCTCGGCGGCGTGCTGTCCCTCGTCGGTTTCGTGGCCTCCATGCTGGTGCTCAGTCCCGTGATGACCGTCGTGGTGCTCCTGGCCGCCCTTCCCGCGCTCGTCGCCGAGCTCCACCTCGCTCGGCGCCGGTCGAGCATGGAGTGGAGCATCGAACGGTTCTACCGGCGGGAGTTCTTCTACAGTCAGTTGCTCACGGGAGTCGCCGCGGCCACGGAGATCCGCCTTTTCGCCGTCGGGGCGTTCCTGCGCGCCCGGATGATGGACGAGCGGCGGTCGGCGAACGCCGCCATGCGGCGGATGGACCTCCGGGAGCTCCGCGCCCAGGGAGGCCTGACGGTGCTGAGCGCGGCGGTGGCCGGAGCAGGCCTGTGGTGGGCGCTCGCGGCGGCGCGGCGTGGCGAGTTGAGCATCGGAGACGTCTCCATGTTCCTCGCGGCCGTCATCGGTGTGCAGTCCGCTCTGGCGTCCCTGACGTCGGCCGTCTCCGGCGGGCAGGCACGGCTGCTGGCCTTCGCCCACTACGTCGCCGTCGTCACGGCCGAACCGGACCTCCCGCGAGCCGAGCGGGGGCATGCGCCACGGCTGCGGCACGGCATCGAGCTGCGGGATGTGTGGTTCCGCTACAGCGACGATCATCCCTGGGTTCTGCGCGGGGTCGACCTGACGATCCCCCGCGGATGCGCCGTCGCGCTCGTCGGGCTGAACGGCGCCGGGAAGAGCACGCTCGTCAAGCTGCTGTGCCGGATGTACGACCCGACCCGGGGGCAGATCCTCTGGGACGGGGCGGATCTGCGCGACATCCCCCCGGCCATGCTGCGGGAGCGTATCAGCGCCGTGTTCCAGGACCACATGAACTACGACATGACGGCCGTCGACAACATCGGCCTGGGCGACCTGACCGCGCTGGGGGAGCGCGGGCGGATCGAGGAGGCGGCCGCGCTCGCGGGGCTGCACGACAAGCTCGCCGGGCTTCCCCGGGGATACGACACGCCGCTCACCCGTATGTTCGTGATCGGGAAGGACAAGGAGGACGACCCGGTGACCGGCGTCGTCCTCTCCGGCGGGCAGTGGCAGCGTCTCGCGCTGGCCCGGGCCTTCGTGCGCGAGGGCAGCGATCTGATGATCCTCGACGAGCCCAGCGCCGGTCTGGACCCCGAAGCCGAGCACGAGATCCACACCCGTATGCGGGAGCACCGCACGGGCCGTACCAGTCTGCTGATCTCCCATCGGCTCAGCGCCGTCCGCGACGCGGACCGCATCGCCGTCCTGGACGACGGGCGCATCGTCGAGCACGGGCCGCACGAGGCCCTGCTCGCCGCAGGCGGCGGCTACGCCCGGCTGTTCCGCCTCCAGGCGGCCGGATACCAGGAGGCTCTGTGAACCCCCTTTTCCCCGCCGCCGGGACGCTGCTGAGCGCGGGCCTGCTGGTGCTCTGGGCCCGCCGCGCTCTCCTGGCCGCCACGGTCGACGGCACGAGCATGGAACCGGCGCTGCGGCCCGGGGACCGCCTGCTGGTCCGCAGGACGAAGCGGGTCCGCGCCGGACAGGTCGTCGTCTTCGTGTGCCCCGACCCGCCGCACATCGAAGAGCCCGTACCCGAGGAGGACCGTCCGCTCCTCGTCAAGCGGGCCGTGGCCGTACCGGGCGACCTCGTGCCCGCCGGATGGGCGGACCCGGACACCCATGAGATAGCCGGGACGGTGGTGCCGGAAGGCTCCCTCGTCGTGCTGGGCGACAACCGGGTGGAGAGCTGGGACTCCCGGCACTACGGTTTCGTGCGCCGTGACCGCTTCGTCGGCGTCGTGATCCGTCGCCTGCACCGGGTGGCGGTGAACGGCGGCACCCCGTAGCCGGCGAACGGGTCCGGTTCACCCGGCCGGAGCCGGAGGACGGTCAGTCCTCCGGTGCTGCGCCGGCCCGCACTATCTCGCGGACGGCGTCGCCGTAGAGGCGGAACAGCCGGGGGGCCGAGGCGAGGTCGGCCCGCCGGAGCAGTTCCTCCCAGCACCGGGCGACCAGGGCCCGCGCCCGCACGCCCGGCCAGGGCCGGGGGAGCAGTTCAGGCGGGAGCAGCGGATCGGGTTCGGCGGCGCGGGTGAACTCGGCGGCGAGCTCGATCGAGATGGTGAGAACCTCCTCCCGCGCCAGGGGTGTCGCGCCGCGCAGCCGGGCCAGGCGGGACTCGGCGATGTCGCCGAGCCGCTCGTGCGCCCGGGCGACGCGCTCCAGCGGCCAGAGCCGGCGGGCCAGTGAGCGCGGGTCGTCCTCTCCTCCGACGCGCAGGTCACGGCTGGTGAGGAGGGTGACGAACCCGGTGACGCCGAGCCTGCCGGCCTCGGCCTCGACGAGGTCCTCCCACGCGTTCGCCGAGACGTACAGGCCGCCGTGCACGGGTGCGCCGCCGAGCCCGACGATGGCCTCGCGCAGCGCGTCACGGGAGGATCTGGCCGCCTCCGGCACCGCGAAGGCCACCAGGTGCCAGACCCCGTCCCAGGGGGCCTGCCCGTGATCCTGGCGGTACATGTACCGCATGAACTCGGCGTTGGGGGCCATCGACCGGCGGATGTCGTCGGCCGCCCGCAGCACCGCCCTGCGGCCCCGCCCCTCCTGGGTGAGCTGTCCCTCCGCGATGAGGCGCTTGAGACAGAGCCGCACCTGCTGGTCGGTCATGCCGAGCGCGGCGGCGACGGCGTAGAGCTCGCCGGCGTCGACCGTCCCGTCCTCGCGGATCATCCCCTCCACCAGGGTTCTGGTGGGGACCTCCACGGCGTCGCCGCCCGGCCCCGCCGCATTCCTGCCGGCCATCTCTCCGCCTCTCGCATCTATCATTCATGCTACGGTCGTTCAACGAACGATAGTTTAGCCTGTGTGAACATGGAGGCCGCAGTGAACCCCGCACCATCCTCATCCACCTCCGCCCGCCCGAGGCGCAAGCGTTCCGGATGGCGCCGGCTGCTGCTGTGCGCGGCGGCCCTCGTGACCCTGCTGCTGGCGGGCGGAGGGTGGGTGGCCTACCAGCACACTTACGACCTCCGGGAGGAGCCGGTGACCATCACCGGCGGCGCGCAGCCGCTGAAGGGCGTGCTCGCCCTGCCGCCGGAGGGCCGCGGGCCTTTCGGTCTGGTGGTGTTCGTCCACGGTGACGGTCCGATCGACGCCACGCACGAGACCTTCTACCGCCCGGCGTGGGAGTCGCTCGCCCGCGCGGGCTACGCCTCCCTGTCGTGGAACAAGCCGGGCCTGAACGGCGCCCCGGGCAACTGGCTGCACCAGAGCATGGAGGACCGGGCCGAGGAGACGGCGGATGCCATCGCCTGGGCGAAGACCCGCAAGGACATCGACCCGGACCGCATCGGGCTGTGGGGCGCCAGCCAGGCCGGCTGGGTGCTGCCCAAGGTCGCCGCGCGCATGCCCGAACTGAGATTCGTCATCGCCGTCTCCCCGGCGATCAACTGGCTGCGGCAGGGCCGCTACAACCTGCTGGCCGAGCTGCGGGCGGAGAACGCCTCACAGCAGGAGATCGACGCCGCGGTGGCCCGCAGCGACAGGACACGGGAACTGCTGCGGAAGGGCGCGACCTTCGAGCAGTACCGGGCCGCGGTCGGCGACGTGAACGGCATGACTCCCGACCGGTGGCGGTTCATCCTGGCCAACCACACCTCCGACGCCTCCGAGGACCTGGCGAAGATGCGGGCTCCGGTCCTGCTGATGCTGGGCGGCCACGACCTCAACGTCGACGTCGCCGACACCGAGAAGACCTACCGCAAGCTGCTGCGCCGCCCCGGCCAGCTGCGGGTGCGGCACTATCCGGACGCCACCCACTCCCTGGTGCCCAAGGACGTCGAGGACTCGGAACTCAAGGCGTTCGCCCTGGCCGTGGCGGCTCCCCGCTCGCTGTCCGCCGAGGGGTACCTGGAGGACCTGCGGCGCTACGTGACGGAGATCGATTCCCGGAGGTGATCCCGGTGCCGTGCCCGCCCGACGGCGCCGCACCGGGTGGCCGGCCGGGGTGAGGGCCCGCATCCCGTACGGCACCGGCGACCGCCGAGCTTCCCCGGGCACCGAGCGTGATCGTGTAGTGGTTGACGCCGTCCACGGTCGACTCGGCGGCCCCGGGCAGCCACTCCGCGGCCCTTCCGGGGGAGTACAGCGGCGCGTGCGGTTCGTCCAGCATGCCCCGGGCCGCGCGGAGGAAGACGGCGGGCACGGGGAGGGAGCGGGGACGGACGCCGGGCAGTGCGTACACCTCGGGTGCGTCGGCGAGCGCGGCCTCGAGACGGCACGCCGCCGCGAACCCGCCCGCCGCCTCCACCAGGTCGTAGTCCGCGTAGGCGGCGCACGCCTCGGTCCAGTCGGCGAACGCCGGATGCGCGCGCCACAGGTCGTGATACTCCGCCCGGGTCCCGAAGGTCCGCCTCAGCCGGGCCAGCACCGGTCCCACCGTGCGTTCGATCGCCTGCGGCACGTCGTGCGCGCCGACCGGCAGGGGCAGCGGCGCGCCGCCGTCCGCCAGGACCACCCGGTCGACCAGGCGCGGGTGGCGCCGGGCGGTCTCGGCCACGACGAACCCGCCCATCGAGTGCCCGGCCAGGACGGCGGGCCCGCCTCCGTAGCGGCGGATCACCGCCGCGAGGTCGTCGGCGTGCACCGCCATGCCGTACGGCGCGGGCAGGTCCCGGCTGCCTCCCCGGCCGCGCAGGTCCACCGCGACGAACCGGTGGTCGCGCCCCAGCTCCGGGCCGACCAGCGTCCACGCCATGTGCGAGGAGGTGATGCCGTGGGCGGCCACGACCAGAGGTCCCCGGTCCCCCCACACGCCGACCCGGAGGTCACCGCCCCGGACGGGGACGTCCTCGCGCCGGTAGCCCGGCGCCCGGCGGCGGTCCGGCACCGCGGTCACCGCTCCGCGGAAGCGCGCGCCGGGCCGCCCGAGCCGTCCGCCGGGCGGTTCACCGCGCCGCTCCGCTCGTCACGCCCTCCACCACGCCGCGCAGCAGCCCGGCGAAGTCGGCGGCGCGCTCGATGTGCGGGCTGTGGCCCACCCCGGCGTAGACGACCTCCTCGTAGGCGCCGCCCGCCGCGGCGTACCGTTCGAGCACGGCCCTGGTCTGGGCGATCATCGCCTGCGGCGGGCACAGCTCCTCGCCCGGCCAGCCGGGCACCAGGCCGAGCCTGCCGAGATTGGCGAGGTCGAACAGCGACGTGTCGGAGACGATCTGGTCGGCGTCACCGCGCACCCAGGTCACCTTCGGCTTGCCGGGGACCGCCACCAGGTCGTCGGCGATGCCGAACCAGCGCGGGGACATGGCGTTGAGCACGCCGTACCGCCCGGCGGCGACACCGGGCCACTCCTCGGCGGCGGCCGGGTCACCCGGGTAGTTGCCCTCGGCGACCGCGGTGGACAGCACGGTGTCGAGCAGCAGCTCCTCGTCCGCGCCGAGGCTGGCGGGGTCGGCGACGTAGTACGTCCGCAGGATCATCCGGGGACTGGCGGGAGAGTCGGCGGTGCGGTCGCCGGCGGCCAGGCGCTCCACGAAGTCGGGATTGGCCGCGCCCGCCCCGCCCAGCCCGAAGCCGTACGGCGACAGCGGCGCCTCCAGCACCAGCCCGGCGACCCGCTCCGGGGCGTCGACCAGCAGCTGCATCGCCACGCCGCCGCCCATCGAGTGCCCCACCACCACCGGGCGCGCGCCCGCCGGGAAGACCTCCTCCGCCTCCAGCAGGGCGGCCAGGTCGTCGGCGAAGTCCCGCAGCCCGCGGGTGGCGTCGACGGGGACCGTGTCGGTCCCGCCGTAACCCCGGAGGTCCGGGGCGACGACGCGCCAGTGCGCGGGCAGATGCCGTACCAGCGGCTCCCAGAACGCCCCCGAGGAGCAGTTGCCGTGGACGAGCAGCACGGGCGGGCCGTCGATCGGTCCCCGAAGCAGCAGGTTGTGCCGGAGACCGCGCGCGGTGAGTTCCATGTACGGCATCCTGGCAGGCGTGTTCCGGCGGGCAATGTGGCCGGACGCCATACTCTTCCCCGTTCCGGTGTCGTCTCCGCCCGGGGCGTCTCCCACCGGCATCCACACGCGCATGCCGGCCGGACCGCGGTTTGCCCCACCGGCGGTACGGCGGCAGCCGCGACACCGGGGCTCAGGCGCCGGCGTGGGCCCGGTCCGGCGGCAGCTCGAAGTCGTCGCTCTGCCAGGCGGTCACGGGGTCGTCTCGGCGGCACGGGCGGTGATCCTGGCGGCCAGCACGTGCTTGCACGGTCCGCGCGAGCCGCGGTGGTCCCACCACCACGGGCAGGTGCACGACCCCTCGGCCAGGTCGACCTCGCGCACCCCGCCGTCGGTGCGCACGCGCGCGGAGCCGCCGGCGAGCTGGACGGCGCCGGCCTCGACCAGCGCCCTCGCCGCGGACAGGCGGGGATTGAGGGTCTGCACGTGATCCCTGTCGTAGGGCAGTTCGCGGTGGAAGTGCGCGGCTTCGGCCAGGTCGTAGCCGACGCGGCCGGCCGTGCCGAGCTGGGTGAGGGCGGCGCGGACCCGGGGGACGGACAGGCCGGCGCGGTCGGCCAGGAGGCCGATCTCCACCTCGGGCTCGAAGTTGAGCAGCATGCCCACCAGGTCGGCGTCGGCCTCGGCCTCGTCGGTCGAGAGATCGGCCAGCACCGCGCCCTCCCCGGAGAAGCCGCGCCAGCGCCGCGGCGACAGGGCCAGCGTGTAGCGCATCCCCGGCAGTTCGAGCTCCCAGGCGCTCGACGCCGCGTCGCCGGGCTCGGCCGGGCCGTACACCTTGAGGCTCTTGGCGAAGCGGAGCAGGGGCAGGAGCGTCGCCAGGCGTCCCACTCCGGACAGGCACACCGCTCCCGGTCCGGGCCGGTCGCCGACCCGCAGGTCGCGGCCCGCGGGAGTGACCCAGAGGTCGGCCGCCGCCCGCCTGGGCAGGGACCGCAGGAACCGCACGGCGCTCATGCCCGGCAGCTCGGCCCTCAGGTCCATGCCCGCCGCGATCACCTGCACCTCGGCGAAGCCCCGCAGCCACCGCTCCGGCAGCGGCACCTTCTTCTCCACGACCGCGCCGCCGAGGGTCGTCACCGTCAGCTCGTCGGCGCCGACACCGAGGTGGAGCGGGTCGCGCGCCCCCACCCTGGCGAGCGCCTCCCGCAGCGGCCCGTTGACGTCGACGTTGGTCGTCCCCCTGTCGAACACCTCGCCGTCCAGCGCGTCGCCGAGCAGATCGAGCCGGGCGTAGACACCGCCGCAGGCGGAGAACGACTCGAACCGCAGCCGGTCGCCGCCGCACGTCACGACCGGGTCGCGCGTCCATCCCGGACGCGGCTGGTGGTAGCGGGTGAGGGCCACGTCCGCCACGCCCAGCAGGGCCGCGGCCGCGGGCGCCGCCTGCGTCACCAGCCCGCTGAAGAACCGGGGCGCGAGAGCGGGCCCGCCGAGGGCCCTGCCGCCGGATGTCGACAACCCCAGATGCCCGTTCACGAGGGAGGAAGGCGAGGCGTAGCTGTAGGTCTGCGTCGCACTTGTCATGCGCGGAGATTAGGGAGCATCACCGACAAAAGCGGTTTTCATGTCAGGGTCTCAGGAGTAGTGGCGGTAGACGGCCTGGGCGACGCAGGCCGGCTTGTCGCCGCCGTCGATCTCCACGGTGAAGGTCAGACGCATCTGCACGCCTCCCTTGACCTCCTCGACGGCGTCCACGACACCGGCCAGCCGGATCTTCGCGCCGACCCGGACGGGGCTGGGGAAGCGGACCTTGTCCAGGCCGTAGTTGACGCTCATGGAGATGCCGCTGATCTGCAGGAGCCGGTTGAACAGGGGGATGACCAGGGACAGGGTGAGGTAGCCGTGGGCGATCGGCGCGCCGAACGGGCCGTTCTCGGCCCTTTCGGGGTCGGTGTGGATCCACTGGTGGTCGTCGGTGGCGTCGGCGAAGGTGTTCACCCGGTCCTGGGTGATCTCCAGCCATTCGGTGCGGCCGAGGTCGGCTCCGGCCAGGGCCTTCAGCTCGTCGAGTCCGTGTGCGGTGGCGGGCATGGATGTGATCCTTTCGGGGGAATCGGGGTTCAGGCGCTGGGGGCCTGGTCGATGAAGGAGGCACGCACCGCGGGCTTGATGATCTTTCCCGAGGAGGTGCGGGGGAGCGTCCGGGCCCAGACGACGGACTTGGGGATCTTGTACCTGGCGAGCCGCCCCTGCAGGAAGTCCAGGATGCCGTCGGCGTCGGCGTCGGAACCCGGTTTGAGCACGACGACGGCCCGGCCGACCTCGCCCCAGGTGGCGTCGGCGACGCCGACGACGGCGCACTCGGCGACGGCGGGGTGGTTCAGGATCGCCGCCTCGACTTCCGCCGGGTAGACGTTCTCCCCGCCGGAGACGAACATGTCCTTGACCCGGTCGACGATGTAGGCGTAGCCGTCCTCGTCGGTCCGGGCGACGTCTCCGGTGCGCAGCCATTCGCCGCGGGCGAGGGGCTGCGCGCCCCAGTAACCGGTCATGACGTTGGGGCCCTGGACGACGATCTCGCCTTCCTCGCCCGGCGCGGCGTCGCGGCCGTCGGAGCGCACCACGCGCACGTCGGTGAAGAAGTGCGGCACTCCGGCCGAACCCGCCTTGGCCACGGCCTGCTCCGGCGGCAGGTACAGGACGCCGGGGGAGGCCTCGGTCATGCCGTACCCCTGGCTGAAGTCCAGACCGCGGGCCAGGTAGGCCTCGATGGTGCGCATCGGGACCGGCGCGCCGCCGCAGTTGAGCGTGCGCAGGCTCGACAGGTCGGTTCCCGCCCAGCGGGGGTGGGCGGCCATGGCGTCGAACATGGTGGGCACGCCGAACATGTGCGTGACCCGTTCGGCCTCGATCAGCTCCAGCACGCGGCCGGGGTCGAACGCGCCGAGCAGCACCGTCCGGCCGCCCTTGAGCAGCGTGGGCAGGCAGGTCATGTTCAGGCCCGCGGTGTGGAACAGCGGGGCGACCACCAGCGTCACCTCGTCGGCGGCCAGGTCGGCGTCGATGAGGACGTTGACGCTGTTCCAGGTGATGTTGGCGTGCGACAGCACGGCCCCCTTGGGGCGCCCCGTCGTCCCCGAGGTGTACATGATCATGCAGGGGTCGTCGGGGGACACCGGCTCGTCGAGCGGGCCGTGATCGGCAGGGTGACCGGCTCTGTCGATCAGCCGCTCGTAGTCGTCCAGCGAGATGCGGTGGGGGACCTCCAGCGCCTCGGCCGTCTCGGACGGGGCGTGGACGAGAACCGCGCTGCCGGAGTCGGACAGGTTGAAGGCCAGTTCCGGTACGGCCAGCCGGGTGTTGAGCGGGACGAACACCGCCCCGAGCGCTCCGGCCGCGAACAGGGTCTCCACGAACGCGGGGTGGTTGGCTCCCAGGTAGGCGACCCGGTCACCGCGGCCCACCCCCAGGCCGCGCAGGGCGTGCGCCAGGCGCAGCACCCGCTGGTGCAGTTCCCCGTAGGTCTGCCGGCGTCCCTCGTGGACGATCGCGATCCGCTCCGGGGTCTTGCGGGCCCGGCGCGCGGGCCAGGAGCCGATGCCTTGGTTGCGCACGGTGGACCCCTCAGCCTTTGTCCAGGCCCAGCAGGCGGGCCGCGTTGTCCTTCAGGATCAGAGGCCGGACCTCGGGCTTGATGTCGAGATCGGCGAAGTCGGCCAGCCAGCGGTCGGGGGAGATGACCGGGTAGTCCGAGCCGAACAGCACCTTGTCCTTCAGCAGCGTGTTGGCGTAGCGCACGAGCTGCGGCGGGAAGTACTTCGGCGACCAGCCGGACAGGTCGATGTAGACGTAGGGCTTGTGCGTGGCGACCGCGAGCGCCTCGTCCTGCCAGGGGAAGGACGGGTGCGCCAGGATGATGCGCAGTTCGGGGAAGTCCACCGCCACGTCGTCGACCAGCATGGGGTTGGAGTACTTCAGCCGGATGCCGCCGCCACCGGGGACCCCCGCGCCGATGCCGGTCTGCCCGGTGTGGAACAGCGCGGGAACGCCGAGCTCCTCGATGGCCTCGTACAGCGGGTAGGCGATCGGGTCGTTGGGGGCGAACCCCTGGATGCTGGGGTGGAACTTGAAGCCGCGCACCCCGTGCTCCTCCACCAGCCGCCGGGCCTGCCGGGCGCCGGCCCGGCCGCGCCAGGGGTCGATGCTGGCGAAGGGGATCAGCGCGTCGGCGTGCTCGGCGCAGGCGGCCGCGACCTCCTCGTTGGCGATCGGCGGGTGCCCGGTCGCGGACTCGGCGTCCACGGTGAAGACCACCGCGGCCATGTGGCGTTCGCGGTAGTAGGCCGCCATCTCGTCGATGGTGGGCTCGCGGCTGCCGTGCACCTTGAAGTAGTGGGCGGAGGCGGCCGAGAGCTCCGGGCTCAGCGACGGGTGCCCGTCGGCGGAGATCTCCGCGTGGGTGTGCACGTCGATGGCGACGAGGTCGTCCAGGTTGAGCGACGTCATCATCGGCTCCTTTCGCGATTCGGTCAGGCGCCGGGGGCCTGCGGGGCGGGGATGCCGTAGCTCTGCGGCTCACGCCCGACCGACACCGGCCAGGCCGCGGCGATCGCGTCCGCGTTCCAGCCGCCGTCGGCGTAGGCGGTGGCGATCTCCTGCGGGTGCGACCACAGGGCGAGCTTGTCCCCGCCGACGCCGACGCACTGGCCGTTGACGGCCGCGGCGGCGTCGGAGGCGAGGAAGACGACCAGCCCGGCGACGTCCTCGGGGGTGCCGAAGCCCTCGGCCTTGCGCAGCCAGTCCGGCAGCGGCTCGCCGTTGTTCTCCAGCGCCTCGACGTGGGGGGCGAAGGCGGGGATGGTGCGGGTCATCTCGGTCGCCGCGATGGGGACCACCGAGTTGACCGTGATGTTCGCCCGGGCCAGCTCCAGCGCCCAGGTGCGGGTCATCGCCGCGATGCCGGCCTTGGCGGCGGCGTAGTTGGTCTGACCGAAGTTGCCCCGCTGACCGGCCGGGGAGCAGGCGGTGATGATGCGGCCGCCCTCGCCCTGCTCGCGCATCCGCACCGCGGCGGCCCGGACGCAGGTGAACGTGCCGCGCAGGTGCACGCGGATCACGTCGTCGAAGTCCTCGTCCGACATCTTCCACAGCACCCGGTCGCGCAGGATGCCCGCGTTGGTGACCATGACGTCGAGCCGGCCGAAGGCGTCCACCGCGCGGTCCACCAGCGCCTGCGCGGTCTCGCCGGTCCCGACCGGCGCCACCTCGGCGACGGCCCGCCCGCCGGCGGCGGTGATCTCCTCGACGGCGCGCTCGGCGGCTCCGGCGTCCACGTCGTTGACCACGACCGCCGCACCGGCCTTCGCCAGGGCGGATGCGTAGGCGAACCCCAGGCCGCGTCCGCTCCCGGTGATGATCGCGACTTTTCCTGTCAGATCCATTTGCGACTCCTCAGCTAACCTGTTCGCGCACCCAGACGTTAGACATATTTTCGTCGGCAGTCAATAAAGTGCCGAGCTTCCTTCGGTGGTCCTACACTTGCCGTGTGACGACGACGGACACCGCGATCAGGGGCGCCGCGCCCGTGGGCGACGAGACCGCAGGAGACGAGCAGGCGGGATCGCTGCGGCCGCAGTCCCTGCTGCTGAGTTTTCTGGGCCTGCACGTCCTGGACCGGGACGTCGCGGTCTACTCGGGCAGCGTCATCGACGTGCTGGCCCGGGTGGGCGTCTCGGAGGAGGCCGTCCGCGCCACCCTGGCCCGCATGGTGCGACGGGATCTGCTGACCCGCCACCGTCGGGGCCGCAAGATGTACTTCGGGCTCACCGGCCGGTCCGAGGCCGTCCTGCGCGACGGCCACGACCGCGTCTGGAGCGCCGGGGCGGTCAACCGGGAGTGGGACGGCACCTGGACGCTGGTCGGCTTCTCCCTGCCGGAGGCCTGGCGCCGCCAGCGGCACGACCTGCGCACCCGTCTGGTGTGGGCGGGCTTCGGGCCCCTGCAGAACGGCCTGTGGATCGCCCCCGGCCAGGTCGACGTCCCGCAGGTGGTCGCCGGGCTCGAGCTGGACGACTGTCTCAACGTGCTGCGCGCCCACGCCTCGGAGCCGACCGAGGCCGCCCAGCTCGTCCAGCGCGCGTTCGACACCGCCGGAATCGCCGCCCGGTACCGCGCCTTCCTGGAGCGCTGGGACCGGCCCGATCCCGCACCCGCCGCCCCCGACGACTTCACCCGCCAGCTTCTGCTGCACAACGACTGGCTCCAGCTGGTGCGCTCCGACCCCCGCCTGCCCGCCGAGCACCTGCCCGCCGACTGGCCCGCCATCCGTGCCGAGCACGTCTTCCGCGCCCTGTCCCATCGCTACGACGCCACATCGCGCGAGCAGGTGGAGGCCGTCCTGGACACCATCCCGACATCGGACGGATGACACCCGGGCCGGGCGCGGCGACGGCCGGTCAGGCGTCGGGAGCCGTGTGGACGCGGGTCCCGGCGACATAGGTCAGCGCGACGCGAGTTTCGGCGATCGCCTCGGCGGGGCCGTCGAAGGGGTCGCGGTCCAGGACGGCGAGGTCGGCCCGGTCGCCGGGACGCAGACTGCCGGTGTCGTCGAGATGGTTCACATAGGCGGAGCCCGCCGTGTAGGCGGCCAGCGCGGTGGTGAGGTCGAGGGCCTGCCCGGGCAGGAAGGGCCGGTCGGCGCGGCCGGGCGCGACGCGGTTGACGGCGACGTGGACGCCGTGGAGGGGGTCGGGGCTGCTGACGGGCCAGTCGCTGCCGGCGGCCAGAACGGCCCCGGCCCGCAGGAGGTCGCCGAACGGGTACTGCCAGGCGGCGCGCTCGGGCCCCAGGAAGGGGATGGTGAGCTCGTCCATCTGAGGCTCGTGGGCCGCCCACAGCGGCTGGATGGTGGCGGTCGCGCCGAGGGCCCGGAACCGGGGAAGGTCGTCGGGGTGGACGACCTGGAGGTGCGCCAGGTGGTGGCGGGTGTCGCGCGGGCCGTTGGCCGCGCGGGCGGCCTGCACGGCATCCAGCGCCTCGCGGACGGCCCGGTCGCCCAGGGCGTGGAAGTGCACCTGGAAGTCGAGCGCGTCGAGTGCGGTGACGTACTCGTCGAGTGCTCCGGGGTCGATGAAGCTGATGCCGCTGTTGCCGGTGGCGCAGCCGCAGGCGTCCAGGTAGGGGCTGGTCATCGCGGCGGTGAAGTTCTCCGCGACGCCGTCCTGCATGATCTTCACGGTGCTGCAGCGCAGCCGGCCGTGGGTGAGCCGGTCGCGCCGCTCCAGCAGCGCCGGGATCTGCTCGGCCCCCTGCCCCCGGGCCCACCACAGCGCGCCGACGACGGTCGCGGTGAGCGAGCCGTCGCGGGCGGCGGTCAGGTAGGCGTCGGAGGGGTCGGGGTAGCCGTCGGAACCGGCCAGCAGGGCGTCCTGCCAGGCGGTGATGCCGAGGCTGTGCAGCAGTTCCTGGGCGCGCAGCAGCCCGGCCAGGCGGTCGGCGGCGGTCAGGGCGGGCACCAGGGCGCCGACCAGCGCCATCGCCCCTTCCTGGAGCGTGCCGAGGGGGACGCCGTCAGGACCCCGTTCGATCCGGCCGTCGGCCGGATCCGGAGTGCGCGCGGTGATCCCGGCCAGTTCCAGGGCCCGGCTGTTGACCCATGCCCCGTGGTGGTCGCAGTTGGTGAGGTAGACGGGCCGATCGGGTACGGCCGCGTCGAGCAGGCCGCACGTGGGCACGCCGCCCCGGAAGCTCTCCATGGACCAGCCGCTTCCGGTGATCCACTGCTTGCCGGGGTGGGCGTCGGCGTAGGCGCGGACGCGGCGCACGTACTCGTCCGGGTCGGTGGTGCCGGTCAGATCGCACTGTCCCAGTTCGACCCCGCCCATCACGGCGTGGACGTGGGCGTCCTGGAAACCGGGCAGCAGCAGCCGCCCCCGCAGGTCGACGACCTCGGTGCGCGGGCCGGCCAGGTCCTTGACCTCGTCGTGCCCGGCCGCGACGACGCGGCCGTCGCGGACGGCCAGGCTGGTGGCCCACGCACGGGCGGAATCCATGGTCATGATGGGACCGCCGGTGAACAGCAGGTCGGCGGGCGCGTGGGTCATGCGAGCGGTTCCAATCGTCGAAGGGGACGGCCGGCGGCGTAACCGCACGCCCGCCGTGGAGGATCCTCCGGCGGCGCCTGGCGGCTCGGATACGGGGCGGCCTCAGCCGCGGGACGCTCTCAGAGGAAGGTGACCGGGGTGAGCCGGGGCGCCCGATCCTCGATCGCCTGGGCGGCGTCGAGAATGACGTCCTCCGCGAACCGCCCGCCGATGAGCTGGACGCCGATCGGGAGCCCGTCCGCCAGCCCGGTCGGCACGGAGACCCCGGGGAACCCCAGAACCGGCAGGGAGGTCATCGGCCACTGCGCCGGGATCAGGGCGCGCCCGCGCACCGGATCGTTGATGTCGGCGTCCTGCTCGAAGGGCGGTTCGGCCGAGACCGGCGTCAGCAGGATCCTGTCCCTGCCCAGCAACTCCTGGAGCCGGGTGATGAGCGTCGCCCGTCGGGCCCAGCCCTGGATGTAGGCGGTGATGTCCGGCTTCTCGCCCCACAGCTCCGCGGCGTACGCGTAGGCGTAGTCCAGATGGATGCGCAGCGCCTCATCGGCCATCTGCCGCATGCCGGGCAGCCCGGGCCGCATGTCCTCGAACAGCAGCAGGGACCACAGCCGCGAGGCCTCGGCCAGCAGCGGCAGCTCCAGCTCCTCCACCTCGTAGCCCGCCTCGGTCAGCCACCGCGCCGCGGTGTCGAGCGCGTCGCTGACCGACGGGTGCGGCGTGACGACGCCCACGTCGCGGACGAGCCCGACGCGGACCGGGCCCGCCTGCGGCGGGGCCTCGGGCAGCGCGGGGACGCCGAACGGGTCGCGCAGGTCGGCGCCCGCCATCGCCCGCAGGGCCAGGCGCGCATCGGCCACGGTCCTGCCCATCGGGCCCTGCACCGCCCAGGCCTGGAAGGTGAGGGGGCCCTCGATCTGGCTGTCCTCGGGCGCCGTCCAGTTGGAGATCAGGCCGACCGTCGGGCGGATGCCGACCACGCCGCAGCACGCCGCGGGGAAGCGGATCGACCCGCCGATGTCGTTGCCCTGCGCCAGCGGCGTCATGCCGGCGGCGAGGGAGCTGGCCGCGCCGCCGCTGGAGCCGCCCGGTGTGTGGCCGGCACTCCACGGGTTGAGGGTCCTGCCGTGCGCGTCGTTGGTGGAGAACCAGCGCACCGAGAACGCGGGGGTGTTGCTCCGGCCCAGGAAGATCGCGCCCGCGTCGCGCAGGGCGCTGACGCTCGCGTCGTCCTCGGCGGCCGTCGCGCCGGCCAGGGCCGCCAGCCCGTGGCTCATCAGGCTGCCCCTCTGCGGCGTGTTGATCTTCGTTGAGACCGGTACGCCGTGCAGCGGGCCGAGCGTCTCACCTGCGGCCACCGCCGCGTCGGCCCGCCGCGCGTCGGCCAGGGCCTCCTCGGGGCGGACGTCGACAAGGGCGTTCAGCGTGGGATTGACGTCCTCGATCCTGCCCAGGCAGGACTCCACCACGTCGACCGCGGAGATCTCCCCGGTACGGATTCCTGCCGCGAGCTGAGTCGCGGACAGCTGCCAGAGTTCCATGCCTGCTCCTAGGCGCTCATGAGGGGGAAGGCTCCTGGACCGGGACGTCAACGGCCGGAGGCGTGCTCACATCGGCGATGCCCAGGAGAGTACGTCATACAACGCCGATGTACAACACTGTTGTATATCCGGCCCTTCTCTCGTTACCCTGCCGTCATGCCTGTGGAGATCGATGTCACCCAGCGCCTCGCGACCATCGCCGACGCCACCCTGGAGATCGTGGCGGCCGACGGCATCGACGGGGTGACCATAAGAGCCGTGGCCAGGCGGGTGGGCGGTTCCACGACGCTCGTCACCAACTACCTGCCCACGCGCGAAGCCCTGCTGCGCAACGCCATCGAGCACGCGATCGCGTCCTGGGGCGCGGAGATAGGGCAGGTCGTCGAGGGAGCCGCCGACCGCGAGCGGCTGTCCACCGTGGCCCGCTGGGCGTGCTCGACCGGCGGCAACGACCAGGTGCTGCGCCGGCTCTTCATGGAGATCCTCGGCCGCGGCGGGCCGGAGTCGGAGGCGCTCCAGGTCCTCAGAGACGACTCACGGCAGAGCCGCGACCTGCTGGCCGACGCCGCCCGCGACGCGGGGGCGGCCGACGCCGCGTTCACCGCCGACATCCTGCATCTCGTGCTTCGCGGGTTCTACCTGTCCAGCCTGGAGGATCCCGAGCGCTGGACCAGCGAGCGTGCGACCCCGATCGTCGAGCGGCTCGTCCGCCTGCTGACCGCGGCCCCGTAAGCCCTTCCGACCATCACCCCGCAGAGAGGCACCGTGGATGGACCTGAACGAGTACGCATCGTGTGACGGCGTGGCCCTGGCCGGCCTCGTCAAGGAGGGCGCGGTCGATCCGGCCGCTCTCGTCCGCCTGGCCGGGCAGGCCGCCGAACGGGTCAACCCGCGGCTGAACGCCCTGTCGCAACCCCTGTTCGACGAGCCGCTGGACTACGACGGGCGGGGGCCGTTCGCCGGAGTGCCGTTCCTGCTCAAGGACAGCCACCCCGTCGCGGCGGGCGTGCGGTTCTCGGTCGGCTCACGTTACTTCGCCGACGCCGTCGCCGAGCACGACGCCGAGATCACCGAGCGGTTCAGGGCGGCGGGCTTCGCCTCGATCGGCGTGACCACCGTGCCGGAGATGGCGATCAGCTTCGCCACCGAGTCGGTGCGCTACGGCCCGACCCGCAATCCCTGGGACCTGTCCCGCGGCGTCGGCGGCTCCAGCGGAGGGGCGGCCGCGCTCGTGGCCGCGGGCGTGGTGCCGATCGCGCACGGCAACGACGGGGCCGGGTCGATCCGCATCCCGGCGGCCTGCTGCGGGGTCGTCGGGCTCAAGCCGACCCGCGGCCGGACCCCCGTCGGGCCCGGTGCCTCGGAGGCCCTGTTCGGGCTCGCGATCGACTTCGTGCTGGCCAGGACCCTGCGGGACGTCGCGCACACGCTGGACGCGGTGCAGGGCGCGGGCCGCCACGACAAGCAGCGCGTCCCGCCCGGGCCGGTGCCGTACCGGGACCTGCTGCCGCTCGCCGCTCCCCGCCTCCGCGTCGCCGTCACCACCAAGCCGTGGACGGACGCGCCCGTGGACGCGGAGGTGGCGGCCGTCACCGGCGAGGTCGCGCGGGTCCTGGGCGAACTGGGCCACGACGTCGGCGCGCCGCCGCCCGCGGTGGACGCCGAGGCGGTTCTGGAGGCCTACACCGTGCTCACCACCCTGGGTATCGCGGGCGTGTTCGACGAGCACGAGAAAGTCGGCGACGACCGTCTCGAACAGGTGACCCTGGCGATCCTGGACGAGGCGCGCCGCCTGAACGCCTACCGGGTCGCCCGCGGCTTCCAGGCGGCCGACGCGGTCACGGCGGGGCTGCGCACCTACTTCGACGGCGTCGACCTGCTGGTCACACCCACGCTGGCCCGGCTGCCCGCGCCCCACGGCACGCTGGACTACGACCGTCCCGGACACACCGCCCGGTCCTGGTTGCGCTCGATCTTCGAGTACGGCCCCTTCACGGAGATGTTCAACCTCGGCGGGCAGCCCGCCATCAGCCTGCCCCTCGGGCAGAGCGCGACGGGTCTGCCGATCGGCGTGCAGCTCGTGGCGGCCGAGGGGCGGGAGGACCTCCTGCTCCAGGTGGCCTCGGCGCTCGAGGAACGCCTCCCGTGGTCCTCGCGCCGGCCCCCGGTGCACGCGGCGGGCGCACCGTGATGAGCGCTCCCTCCGCCTCAGCCGTCCGCGGCCCGCCCGGCTTCGAGCGCCGAGAGCATCTGCAGGGCCATGGCCTTCATTCCCGCGTGGCGCGATGCGGGAAACGGCAGCGGCGCCAGCGTGGAGTGGCCGAACGCCATGCAGATGAGGGCATAGGCGAGCTGCAGGCTCTCGGCCGACTCGCAGCCGGGGACCGCCTCGCGGATCGTCTTGGCGATCTCGCGTTCCAGCCGGCTGTAGCTGTCGTAGATCCGGCCGCGGAGCCGGACGTCGTGCATCGCCCCGCTGATGAGCGCCTCGATGACGAGGTCGTCCTCGTTGCGCGCCATCTGCGGCCCGAAGAGGAAGTCCACGAGCGCGCGCAGCTGCGCGTCCGGCGCGCGGTCCGTCAGGGCGGCGTGCATCGCGTCGAAGTACGGCGTGATGACGTGGTCCCACAGGGCGTCGATGAGCTCGTCGCGGTTGCCCACGTAGTGCCGGATGTGCGAACGGCTCATGCCGGCCGCGGCCGCGATCCGCTCCTGCGTGCTCCCGGCCAGGCCGTACCTGGCCACTGACTGAGCCGCCGCCCTCAGGATCTGCTTCCGCCGTTGTCCGGCGAGGCTGGGTCTCCCCACCCGGCCTCCTTTACCTCAATAGTTTTACACTCATAACAATCAACTTACTTTCCAGCATAGCACCGTGATCTATTCGGGAGGCGGCGGATCCGGCAGGTCCCGCCGGCGCCGCCACCTGCCCGAACGGGCTGCTCACGAGTGGTTTCCGGGACAGCGGCCTGGTGCTCCGACATGGGTGTTCGCAGGCCCGGCGGGGCCGGCGCCCCGCCCGCCGAGGCCCGGCGTTCATCGCGCGCTTCCCGGTCGCTTATTTTTGTTTTGCAGTATTGACAATTAATTGGCGAGCAACCACGCTAAGTGGCACGACCTGGGTATCGGGTCCGCTCACCTCCACCGCGCAGACGCGGCAGGTTGATCGCCTCGCGCCTCGCCGCGCCGCAACCGGGGATCAGCCCCCCTCATTCGGCGATGCAGATCGTCTCGGCCCGCACCAGCATCACGAAGGGTCCTCCCATGACACGTCCCCGTTTTGCCGCACTCGCCGCGGTCCTCGTCGGCGCATGCACACTCGCCGCGTGCGCGAACAGCGGCGGTCCCGCCACCGGGCAGGCGGCTGCCCCGACCGTCACCACGTCCGTCCCGGCTCCGACCGAAGACGTCGACACCGTCACCTGGAACGTCCCCGCCGGCGAGCCCCCCACGCTGGACCCCGCCCTGTCCGCCATCGAATCGGTCAGCACCGTCGTGGCCAACATGTGCGAGGGCCTGTACACCCTCGGCCCGGACTACAAGCCCCAGCCGGCGCTGGCCACCGCCATCGACCACCCGGACCCGCTCACCTACGTGATCCGCCTGCGCGAGGGCGCCACGTTCTGGGACGGCAAGCCCGTCACCCCCGAGGACGTCGTCTACAGCGTCCGGCGCATCCTCGACCCCAAGCTGGGCTCGTCGTGGATCGGCTGGGCGGCGAATCTGGACGGCATCGAGGTCACCGGCCGCGACGAGATCACCCTCAAGCTGAAGAAGCCGGACGTCGTCGTGCCGAACTTCTTCGCCATGCCCGCCTTCTTCGTGGTGCAGAAGGCCTTCGCCGAGGCCGCCGGCAAGGACTTCGGGACCGCCGCGGGCGGCGTGATGTGCACCGGCCCCTACAAGCTCGGCGACTGGACCCAGGGGCAGGACATCACCCTGGCGCGCAACGACGCCTGGTGGAACACCGCGGCCAAGCCCAAGGTCAAGGATCTGCGCTTCACGTTCATCAGCGACCCGTCCGCGCAGACCGCGGCGCTGAACAGCGGTGACGTGGACGGCCAGTTCGGCGTCCCGCGCGCCGCGCACGACCAACTGGCGGGCAAGGGCCACATGTTGTTCGGCGAGAGCCTGTCCACCACGTTCATATCGGTGATCAACCAGCAGGGCGCGCTGTCCGACCCCGCGGCCCGGCAGGCCCTGCAGTACCTGATCGACTACAAGGGCATCATCGCCTCGGTCTACCGGGGTACGGCGCAGCCGCTGCGGGCGCTGGTCCCGCCGTCGGCGTGGGGCTACGGCACGGACGTCTTCCAGGCCGAGTACGACAAGCTGCCCGAGCCGGTCCAGGACCTCGGGAAGGCCAAGACGCTCGTCAGCGGGTCCGCGAAGGCCAAGGAGAAGATCGTCCTGGCCTACACGACGGCCATCGAGGAGGACACCAAGATCGCCACCGCGCTCGCCGACGCCGCCACGCAGGCGGGCATGAACATCGAGCTGAAGCCGCTGACAGCCGAGCAGTTCGGCGCGGTGTTCTCCGCCCCCCAGGCCCGTGCGGGCCTGGATCTCCTCCTGGCGTCCGGCTATCTCGACTTCCCCGAACCGCTGGCGTACTACCAGTTCTTCACCACCGGGAACTTCTACAACTTCGGCGGTTACAAGAACGCCGACTACGACGCCGCCATCGCCACCGCGATGGTCGCCGACGACCCCGCCGCCCGCGCCCGCGAGGTGGCCAAGGCCCAGGCCATCATGGCCAAGGACGTGGTCAACATCCCGATCGCGACGCAGTACGTCAACGTCTACTACGGACCGGGCCTGACCGGTCTCGTCCCGCGGCAGAGCTACCTCAACACTCCGTGGGCGGCCGCCCTCGGCGGTAAGTGACGATGGCACGCATGCTCGCGGCCTGGATAGGCAAACGCGCCCTCGGCGCGCTCCTCACCGTGCTGGCCGCGTCGATCCTCATCTACGGCTCGCTCCGGCTGGTCCCCGGCGACCCGGTGCTGGCGGTGGCCGGTGGCCGGCGCCTCACCCCGGAGCAGGTCGAGGCCCTGCGCCACAGCTACGGCCTCGACCGGGGTTTCGCACAGGGATACCTGGCGTGGATCGGCGACGCGCTCCGCCTGGACCTCGGGACGTCGCTGAACTACCAGACCGGCGTCACCTCGCTCATCACGGGCCGGCTCGGCGTGTCCGGCCTGCTGATCCTGTATTCGGCGACCCTGGCGATCGTGTTCGGGTCCGCGGTGGCGCTGGTGTCGGCGGTCAAGGGCGGCCTGGTCAACCGGATCGCGACCATTGCGGTGGCCGTCACCACCGCGACGCCCTCGTTCGTGTCGGCCATCGGGCTCCTGGCGCTCTTCTCGGTCGGCCTCGGCTGGTTCCCCGCCACCGGCGCGGGCACCGGCCCGGCCGACCGGCTGTGGCACCTGACCCTGCCCGCGACCGCCATGGCGATCGTCGCCTTCGGCGTCCTGGCCCGGGTCGGCAACGCGGCGTTCGCCGAGGAACTGGGCCGCGAGCACGTGGAGGCGGCGCGCAGCCGCGGGGCGAGCGGCGCCGCCGTGATCCGCAGGCACGTGGTGCGCAACGCCCTCGCGCCCATGCTCACGATCGTCGGCCTGCTGTTCGCGAGCCTGTTCGTCGGCACCGCCGTCGTCGAGACCGCGTTCGGCCTGGACGGCGTCGGCTCCCTGCTGGTCAGCTCCGTGTCCCGGCGGGACTTCCCCGTCGTGCAGGGCATCGCCCTCATCGCGGTCCTGCTGTTCGTGGTCGTCAACACGCTGGTGGACCTGGCGATGCCGTTCATCGACCCGCGCGTGACGGTCGGAGGACTGAGCCGATGACACTGACGATCCCCGCGCTGCGGGCACGGAGCGCCAGGAGGCGCCGGCGGCGGCCGCTCATCGTCTCGCTCGCGGTCGCGTTCCTGGTCCTCATCGCCGTCACGGGGCTGCTGGCCCCCGTGCTCGCGCCGCACTCCCCGGACGCCACGAGCCTGCTGAACTCCTTGCTGCCCCCGGGCACGGAGGGGTACTGGCTGGGCACCGACTCCACCGGCCGGGACGTGCTGTCCAGGATCATGTACGGTGCCCGGCTCTCGCTGCTCGCGCCCCTCGGCGTGGTGCTGCTGTCGGGGGTGCTCGGGATCACGATCGGCCTGCTCGCCGCCCGTGCGGGAGGCTGGGCCGACGCCGTGATCTCGCGTGGCATGGACATCGTCTTCGCCTTCCCCAGCCTGCTGCTGGCGATGCTCGTCGTGGCGGTGTTCGGGCCGGGGCTCACCGCTCCCATCTGCGCCCTGGCCGTCAGCTACACGCCCTTCGTGGGCCGCGTCGTGCGCAGCGTGGCCCTGCAGGAGGGGGCGCGGCCGTACATGGAGAGCTACCGCGTCATGGGCTTCGGCGAGCTGTGGGTGACGCTGCGCCACCTGCTGCCCAACGTGATGCCGGTCCTCATCGCGCAGAGCGCGCTGGCCTTCGGCTACGCGCTGGTGGACCTGGCGTCCCTGTCCTACCTGGGGCTCGGCGTACGGCCGCCGGACGCGGACTGGGGCTCGATGATCAGCCAGGCGCGCAGCGCCATCCTCCAGGGGGAGCCGTGGAGCGGACTGCTGCCCGGCCTCGTGGTCCTCCTGACCGTCGTGAGCGTCAACGTGCTGGGCGAGCACCTCGGCGGGTCCATCGGCAGGAAGCAGAGCGAGGGAGTGTGAAGGTGCTCGCGAAGAAGACGCTCGCGCGCAAGGAGGCCCCGGACGGGGGAGCCGAGGACCGGCGGGACGCCCTCGGCGTCTCGCGGCTGAGCCTCGCCGTCGGCGCGGGCGAGAGGGCGATCCCCCTGCTCGCCGACGTCACCGTCCGGGTGGGACGGGGGGAGACCGTCGGCCTGGTCGGCGAGTCCGGCTCGGGCAAGTCGCTGACGGCCCGGACCGCCCTGGGCATGCTGCCCCGCGGTGCGCGCGCCACCGGAAGCGTCACGGTCTCGGACGTCGACGTGCTCTCCGCCGGCCGCAAGACGCTCCGCGACCTGCGGCGCACCCGGGCGTCGATGATCTTCCAGGATCCACGGGCGTCGATCAACCCGGTGCGCCGCATCGGCGACTACCTCACCGAGGGGCTGCGGGCCCGCGGCGTGCCCGCACGCGCCGCCGCCGAACGGGCGCTGGACCTGCTCGACCAGGTCGGCATCCGCGACCCCGGGAGCGCGGTCCGGCGCTTCCCGCACGAGTTCTCCGGAGGCATGCTGCAGCGCGTCGTGATCGCCGGCGCGCTGTCCACGGAACCGGAGCTGCTCCTGGCCGACGAGCCCACCACCGCCCTCGACGTGACCACCCAGGCCGAGGTGATCGCCCTGCTGAAGAACATGCAGCAGGTCCACGGCACCGGCATGCTCTTCGTGACGCACGACCTCGACCTGGCCGCCGCCATCTGCGACCGCATCTACGTCATGTACGCCGGTCGCATCGTGGAGGAGTCCGTCAGCGCTGCGCTCTTCACCGCACCCGCGCACCCGTACACCCGGGCGCTGCTGGAGGCGAGCCCGTCGGTGCACGGCGACAAGGTCGCGATCAAGGCGATCAAGGGACGCCCGAGGGCATTGGCCGAATCGCCGTCGGGCTGCTCGTTCCGCGACCGCTGCCCGCTGGCCGGCGACGACTGCGCCGCGAGCGTGCCCGCCCACCGCCCGCACGGGACGTCGCTCGTCGCGTGCCTCCACCCGGAGCAGGTGACCCCGTGAACGCGCCCGTGCTGAGTGTGACGTCGCTGGTGAAGAAGTTCGGGCACTTCACCGCGGTCGACGACGTGAGCTTCGAGCTGATGCCCGGCGCCTCGCTCGGGATCGTCGGCGAGTCGGGGTCGGGCAAGACGACCACGGCCCGCATCCTCGCCGGGCTCGAGCAGCCGACCTCCGGAACCGTCACCCTCGACGGCCGTGCCGTCGAGGGGCATTCGCGCCGCACCCGGCTCTGGCAGGCACGCCGGCTTCAGATGATCTTCCAGGATCCGTACGGCTCCTTCGACCCCCGTCAGACCATCGCCCAGTCCATCGCCGAACCCATGAGGCTCCACGTGCCGGGCTCCGCGAAGGAACACCGGGCCCGCGTCGGCGAACTCCTGGACCAGGTCGGGCTCAGCAGCCGCGCGGGGGAGTCGCTGCCGCGCGACCTGTCCGGCGGCCAGCGGCAGCGGGCCGCGATCGCCCGCGCGCTCGGCATCGCGCCTCGCGTCCTGGTGCTGGACGAGGCGGTCGCCGCGCTCGACGTCTCGATCCAGGCCCAGATCCTCACCCTGCTCGACGAGCTGCGCGGGGACACCGGCATCTCCTACGTCTTCGTCAGCCACGACCTGGCGGTCGTCCGCTACATCACCGACACGGCCATCGTGATGCGGCACGGCCGCATCGTCGAGCGCGGCGAGACCGAGCAGATCCTGCGCAGTCCCCAGCACCCCTACACCCGCCTGCTGCTCGACTCGATCCCCTCGCCGGACTGGGACCTCGACCGGGTGGCTCAGGACCGTCGCGCGCTCGACCTGCCCTGAGCCGCTCCCACCGCTTTCGAACCACGGAGACATCACGTGCTGACCATCAAGAAGATAGGCCCGGCCGCCGTGCCCCACGACGCCGAGCAGGTCATGATCCCCATGCGGGACGGAGTCCGGCTGGCGGCCGACGTCTACCTCGCAGACGCGGCGGACCCGGACGGGGCGCGACCGAACGCCGTCGTGCTGGTCCGCCTGCCGTACGACAAGAACGGCGTCTACTGCTTCATGCCCGTCGTCAGCCGCTACTTCCTGGCCCGGGGGTACCACGTCGTCGTCCAGGACGTCCGGGGCAAGTACCGGTCGGAGGGAGCGGCCGAGTTCGGCCTCCACGAGACCGACGACGGCCACGACACGATCCAGTGGATCACCGAGCAGCCCTGGTGCGACGGCGACGTCGTCATGTGGGGGGACTCCTACTACGGCTACACGACCATCGCCGCGGCGATCAGCGGCCATCCCGCGCTGAAGGCGATCTCCCCGCGCGTCACGGGGTCCCAGCTCTCGATGGTGCTGGAACACGGCGACGGCACGCGGGACGTCGAGCAGACGGCCCGCAAGTTCTACTTCGCCTCCCACTACGTGGACGCCGACCGGTACGAATGGGAACCCGACTGGAGCCGCCGCCCGCTGCGGGCGACGTTCGAGCAGTTCTTCACCCAGCTCGGCAAGCGCTCACCCAACTTCGACGGCGAGTTCACCGGTGAGTCCCGGTTCGTCCCGCCCCCGCTGAAGGCGTTGCTCGAAAGCCCTCCCGTCCCGGCCCTGTACACGATCGGGTGGTTCGACAACTGCGCGGTCTGGTCCTGGCACGACGTCCGCGCCCTGTCGCAGAACCCGGCGTGGGCCGACCGCCTCTATCTCCGCCTCGAAGCCATCGACCACGAGAACTACTGGCTGGGCGAGGCCCCCGTCGCGCCGCACGACGACCACAGCGGCGACCCCGCCGCCCTGGAGCGCATGCTGCCCAGATACCTCGACCCCGCGGTCGAGTTCTTCGACGCCGTCCTCGGCCGCTCCGGGGAGCTGGCGGCGCTGCCGCGCGTACGCTACGAGGTCTGCCACGGCGAGTGGCAGGAGAGCGACACCTGGCCGCCCCGCCAGGCGTCCGACCTCGAATACCACCTGTCCCCGGACCTCCGCCTCACGGGGGAGCCGCCGGAGGGGGGCCTGCTGCAGTGGACCCACAACCCCTCCGACCTGGTCCCCCCGGTCGGGGCGAACCCCTTCGCCACCCTGTACGACCGGTCGGACCTGTCCTCCGCCGGGCAGCGCGAGGACGTGCTCCGCTTCACCGGCCCCGCCACAGGTGAGGACGTCGACCTGGCCGGCACCGCGACCCTGCTGCTGCGGCTCACGGCCCCCGCCGGCGCGCACGTCCACGCGCGCCTGCTGGACATGGCACCCGACGGCGGCGCCTTCCTCGTCGCCAAGGGCCAGCTCCGTCTCGACGTGCCGCTGACCGGGGAGGAGGCCGTCGTGGACCTGCAGAGCATCGCGTACCGGCTGCGCGCCGGACATCGCCTCGCGCTCGACGTCATGAGCAGCGACTTCCCCGACTACGTCGCCGAATGCCCCGACGGAGCCGACCCGTGGAGCAGCCTGCCCGGCGAGCCGGTCACCCGATGGATCACGCTGGGCGGATCCCGCCCCTCCTGCCTCCGCATCGGCAGGTGGCAGCCCGAACAGCTCCGGCGGACGCGCTAGCGGCGATCCGTGACCGCAGCCGCAGTCGTCTCCGACGCGGTGCGGACCGGTGAAGCCGGGCCGCGGCCCGGCTTCACCGGACGAGGACGCCGTCGGCTCCGGCCGCCCCGGAGATCCCCGACCCTGAAATCCCCGACCCAGACATTTCCGAGGAGCAAAGCATGTCCGACGTTCCCGCCCCCTTCGCCCCCGCCCTGACCTTCGCGTTCGAGATCCGCGCCCGCCTCGCCCCCACCCTGCACGTCGGGCACGGAGACGGCGAGAAGACCGAGTTCACCCCGATCGTCGGCGGTACGGTCGACGGCCCGATGCTGCGCGGGATCGTCCTGCCCGGCGGCGGCGACTGGTCGAACACGCGCGGCCGTGTCTGCGAACTGGACGCCCGGTACCTCCTCCGGGCGGACGACGGCGCGGTCATCGACGTCGTCAACCGGGGGTACTACCACGAAGGCGCGGACGGCTCCGACCAGTACGACGGCGACCTCCAGGTGACCACGGCCGGCGTGTACTACCGCACCTCGCCCGCGTTCCGCACCGACGCGCCGGCGCACCGCTGGCTCGCCGAAACCGTCTTCGTCGGCCTCGCCCGGGAGGCGGCGGAGGACGTCGTCGCCATCCGGATGTACGCCCTGGCCTGAGAGCCGCAGCGGACCCGGCTCCCGCGCGATCCGCGGAGGCCCCGCACGCCATGACACCGGCTGACGGATCCGGTCGGCCGGCGGCATGATGGCAGCCGGCGTGGGCACATCTGCTCCTGTCGTATCTCGCGAGCGCCGCCGACGCCGGCACCGTGCGGCTCGCTGTTGTCTTCGAACGTCTCCGAGGCTGATCGATGCCCTGCACGCCTGCCAGACGGCTGCCCCTGGTACTGGCCTCCGTGGTGCTCGTCGCCCTGGCCGTCTCCGGCCTGCGGCCCCATGACCGGTTCACCTGGTTTCTGGAGACCTTCTGGGTGATCGGCGGGCTGCCGCTGCTGGCGGTGCTCTGGCGGCGCTTCCCGCTCACCCCGCTGCTGTGCTGCCTGCTCGCCGTCCACGCGCTGGTCCTGATCGTCGGCGGCCACTACACCTACGCCCGGGTCCCGTTCGGGCACTGGCTGCAGGACGCCCTGGAGCTGTCGCGTAATCCCTATGACCGCATCGGTCACCTGATGCAGGGCTTCGTGCCCGCCATCGTGGTCCGCGAACTGCTGGTGCGGACCTCACCGTTGCGCGGCAGCGCGTGGCTGGCGCCGCTGACCGTCTGCGCCTGCCTGGCCTTCAGCGCCTTCTTCGAGATGCTGGAATGGTGGGCGGCGCTGGCCGCCGGAGAGGCCGCCGACGCCTTCCTGGCCGTCCAGGGCGATCAGTGGGACACCCAGTGGGACATGGCCTGCGCGCTCATCGGCGCGATCGCCTCGCTGCTGCTGCTCAGCCGCCCGCATGACCGGCAACTCGCCCGCCTCGCCTGACCTCTCGGACGGAGCGGCCGTCCCAGGACGGTCGAGGTGTGGACCAGGCCGTCTCGCTCCCCCCGGTATCGCACCCTGTGCCCCCGAGCGGGGACCAGCCGGCATCCGGCGATCGTGAAGGCCGTACCGGCCGCGTCCGCACCCCACGGCATCCGCTCCGGGCACAAGTCTGTGCCATAATAATGAAAACGGTTTTCATTACGTAACCGGAGGTCCCGTGTCCACTCCCGTTGCCCTCGTGGCGGGCCTGCACTGTTCGGCCCGTACGGCCGTGGTCGACCGGTTGCTGGCGCAGCATCCCGAAGCGGTCGCGATCCACCACGACCTGCGCGCCGTCGCCGACGGACGCGTCGAGCGGGTGATCCGCGACCGGTCGGGCGTGCTGGAGAGGTCGCAGGTGCACCTCGCGCACGGCTGTGTGACCTGCACCGTCCGCGAGGATCTGCTCCCCGGGCTCGTCCGGCTCGCGGGCACCGCCTCGCTGCTCGTGGCGGACCTGTGGGACTCGGTGGAGCCGCGTTCGGTGGCCGAGGCGATCGACTGCGACGAGGCTCGCGGCACCCTGCGGCTCACCGCCGTGCTCACCGCCCTCGACGCCGGGCGGCTGCCCGACGACCTGACCCGCGGCGAGCGCCTGGCGGAGGTCGGCAAGCCCGCCGCCGCAGGCGATCAGCGCTACCTGGCCGAGGTCCTGGCACGGCAGATCGAATACCCCACCGGCCTGGTGCTGCACGGCGGCGACGAGCAGGACGCGGAACTCTCCCGCGACGTGCTCACCCACCTCGCCCCCTTCACCCCCGTCCACCGGATCACCGGATTGCCCGGCGTCCTGGGCGCCGCGGTGTGCACCGCCGAGCTGGCCGAACGGGTGGACCCGGCCACCGCCCAGCTGCCCTGCGACGCCCGGACGGGGGAGATCACCACACTGGTCTGGCGCAGACGGCGCCCGCTGCACCCGGCGCGCCTGTTCGACGCCGTGGACGAACTGGTCACCGAGTCGGTCCGATCACGCGGCCGGTTCTGGCTGGCCACGCGACACGAGCACCTGCTGGCCTGGGACGCCGTGGCCGGCATCGTCTCGGTGGAGGACGCCGGACCCTGGCTGGCCGCCCTTCCCGAAGCCGCCTGGGAGATGGTCTCCCCGGCCCGCCGCATGGCGGCCACCCTGGACTGGGAGGCCGAAGTCGGCGACCGCGTCCAGCACCTGGTCTTCACCGGCCCCGACCTCGACGGCGAACGCATCACCGCGCTGCTCGACTCCTGCCTGCTCACCCGGGAGGAGCAGCAGGCGGGGCCCGGCGCCTGGGCCGGCTACGACGACCCGTTCGGCCCCATCCTCACTCTCCAGGAGATCGCATGAAGCCCCGCCGCACCCCCCGCAAGAAGACCAACCCGCTGCACGGGGCGGTTTCCGTCGACTACAAGGACACCGACCTGCTGCGGAAGTTCATCTCCGACCGGGGCAAGATCCGTAGCCGCCGGGTCACCGGGGTCACCGTCCAGCAGCAACGGCAGCTCGCCCGGGCGATCAAGAACGCCCGGGAGATGGCGCTGCTTCCTCACGCCTCCCGGCCCCGCGCGTGAGCGGACCGCCGGTCGCCGCCCCGTCCGGAGGTCCGGAGCGGGCGAGGCGGCGCTGCCCCACCGCATCTTGAATTGAAAACCGTTTCCATTATCATGGCGAAGTCCGCCAGCAGAGAGGACCGGCGATGGCCAGGAACGAGCTCCGCCCTGTGATCAAACTCAGATCCGGCGCGGGCACCGGCTACACCTACGTGACCCGCAAGAACCGGCGCAACGACCCCGACCGGCTCACCCTGCGCAAGTACGACCCGATCATCCGCCAGCACGTGCTGTTCCGAGAGGAGCGATGACCCCGTGAAGAAGGGCATCCACCCCGACTACCGTCCCGTCGTGTTCCGCGACCCGAGTGCGGGCTTCGCGTTCCTGACCCGCTCCACCATCGCCAGCACGAAGACGATCGAGTGGGAGGACGGCAACACCTACCCCCTGGTCGACGTCGACGTCTCCTCGGCCAGCCATCCCTTCTACAGCGGCCGCAGCCGCGTGCTCGACACCGCCGGCCGGGTCGAGCGCTTCAACCAGCGCTACGGGAGGGCCTGATGTCGGCCCGCTGCCAGCTCACCGGCGTTGCGCCGGTCTTCGGCAACAACGTCTCCCACTCCCACCGGCGCACCCGGCGCCGGTGGAACCCCAACATCCAGCACCGCCGCTACTGGTTGCCGGCAGAGAACCGCTTCGTACGGCTCACGCTCAGCGCCCGGGCGGTCAAGACCGTCGACAAGATCGGCATCGAGGCGGCCGTGGCCCGCATCCGCGCGCGGGGAGAGAGGATCTGATGGCCAAGAAGAGCAAGGTCGCCGCCAACGAACGCCGCAAGGCGGTCGTCGCCCGGCACGCCGAGCGCCGGGCCGAGCTGAAAGAGATCATCCGCACCGGCACGCCCGAACAGCGGGCGGCGGCCGTACGCGCGTTGGCCCGTCAGCCGCGCGACGCCAGCGCCACCCGGGTGCGCAACCGTGACTCCGTCGACGGCCGCCCCCGCGGTCACCTGGCCAGGTTCGGGCTGTCGCGCATCCGCTTCCGGGAGATGGCGCACCGCGGCGAACTGCCCGGCGTCACGAAGGCGAGCTGGTGAGACGTGGCCGTCCCCAAGCGCAAGACGTCGCGCAGCAACACCCGTCACCGCCGCTCGCAGTGGAAGGCCACCGCCCCGGACCTGGTGCCGATCACCGCAGGCGGCCGGGAACTGCTGGTACCCCGCCGCCTCGTCCGCGCCTACCGGCGCGGCCTGATCACTCCCCGCTGACACCGGCGCGGACCGGCACGTGGCGGAGCGGCCGGGCGTGCGGACACGGCACGAATGGGAGCGTGCGGACACGGCACGAACACTGGAGGCATCACATGGCATCGGACACGGCGTCGCTGGACCCGGATCTGGCCAAGGTGTGGCTGGATCGGTGGGACGCCCAGCAGGAGCGGTACGTCGCCGACCGGGAGAGGCGGTTCGCCGTGATCGGTGAGGTGCTCGCCCACGCCCTGTCGGGGTGCGCCCGGCCGCTCGTGCTGGACGTGGGCTGCGGGCCGGGCTCCCTGGCCGGGCGGACGGCCCGGCGGCTGCCGTCGGCGCAGATCGTCGGGGTGGACAACGATCCCCTCCTCCTGGCGCTGGCCCGCAGCGCGTATCCGACACTCGCACGGTTCGTCGAGGCCGACCTTCGCCTGCCGGGCTGGTCGGACCGGCTCGGCCTCGACCGCGACCTGGACGCGGCCGTGTCGTCGACCGCGCTGCACTACCTGCCGGTCGAGACCCTCGCGGAGACGTACCGCGAGCTGGCCCGCCGGATGCGGCCCGGCGGGATCCTCGTCAACGCCGACAACCTCTACGACGAGCAACCGGCGATCGCCGGTGTCGCCGCGGCGCTGCGCCGTACCCGGCTCGGGGACGGTGAGGACTGGACTTCCTGGTGGCGTGCCGTCGCGGCCGAACCCGCACTGGCCGAGCTGGTGGCCCGGCGGCGGGAGCGGGCCACCGGCGGAGGCGACCACCGGGTGTCGGTCTCCGTCCATGACGCGCTGCTGCGCCGTGCCGGGTTCGGTCAGGTCGGCCCGGTCTGGCAGAACGGGGACGACGTGGTCCTCGTGGCCGTGCGCTCAGAGGAGTGCGCTGAAGGCCGCGAGCCGAAACCGATCCAGACCTGACGCTCCGGGGTGCCCCGCGTTCCGAGGAGCCGGCGGTGCGCCCCGGGCCGACTCATGGCCGTGGCGGCGCAGAGCATGGTCGGCGGTCGGCGTGGCAGTGCCAGGCGATCTCGCTCAGCTGCCGGCCGCGGCGGACAGGGACACCGGAGCCGTACTGCTGCGCACGACGAGTTCGGGGCGGTGGAGCAGCTCGGTGCGAGGACCCCGGATGCCGCTGATCTCGTCCAGGAGGGTGCCCACCGCGGCGAGGCTCATCTCGCGCACGGGCTGCCGGATCGTGGTGAGGGGCGGGTCGAGATACGGAGTGAACAACGAGTCGTCGAAACCCACCACGGAGATGTCCTGGGGGACGCGGAGCCCGTGCTGGCGAACGGCCCGGATCACGCCGATCGCCATGATGTCGCTGCCGCAGCAGATCGCGGTGCATCCCTGCTCCAGCAGCGGCTGGGCCGCCGCCTGACCGCCCTCGACCGTGAACAGCGTGTTGGCGACCAGCCCGTCGGGCGGGTCGCCGCCGAAGTGGCGGGAGACGCCGCGGCGGAATCCTTCGGTCTTCCGGATCGAGGGCACGAAACGATCCTGGCCGACGGCGAGGCCGATGCGCCGGTGTCCCATCGCCGCCAGGTGGTCGACGGCCATCTCCATCGCCGCCACGTCGTCGTTGGAGATGTGCGGTGCGTCGATGTCCGCGCGGTAACCGTTGATCATGACGATCGGCAGTCCGGTCTCGAGGAGCCGTACGTAACGCGTGTGATCGGCCGTGGAGTCGGCGTGCAGACCGCTCACGAAGATGATGCCGCACACCCCCCGCTCCATCAGCAGCTCGATGTAGTCGTCCTCACGCATGCCTCCGGGGACCTGGGTGCACAGCACGGCGGCGTAACCGCGCATCGCCAGCACACCCTCGATGATCCCGGTGAACGCCGGGAAGATGGGGTTGGACAGCTCGGGCACGATCAGACCGACGAGCCCGGCCCGCTGCTGGCGAAGCCGGGCGGGGCGCTCGTAGCCGAGGACGTCGAGGGCGCTGAGGACGGCCTGACGGGTGGCCGGTGAGACGCCGGGTTTGCCGTTCAGCACACGGCTCACGGTTGCCTCGCTGACCCCGGAGTGGGCCGCGATATCAGCGATACGCGTCGTCATGGCCGTCAACTTACCGTTCTGTCCTCCCGGAGCGGGGCAAGCCCTCCGCCGAGCGACGCCGGCCTGTGGGCCATATCAGCCGACGTGCGGGCCGGTTGATCGTCCGACGCCGCGGACCGCCTCGTGGAGGTATCGGCCGGTTGTCGAGGCGGGACAGCCGATGAGCGCGCGAGGGGGGCCTTGGAACACGACGGCGCCGCCGTGCAGACCGGCGCCCGGGCCGATGTCGATGACGTGGTCCGCCTGGGCGATGACGCGCTGGTCGTGCTCGATGGCGATGATCGTGGCGCCGTCGTCGACGAGGTCGTCGAAGAGGGCGAGGAGACGATCGACGTCGGTTCCGTGCAGGCCCGCGGTGGGCTCGTCGAGGACGATCCTCCGGTCGTGGGCGTCGTCGATGTCTCCGAGATGCCGTGCGAGCTGGAGGCGTTGCCGTTCTCCCCCGGAGAGGGTGTCGAGGCTCTGGCCGATCGCCAGGTATCCGAGTCCGACGCGATCCAGCCAGTCCAGGCGACGGGCGGCGTCGGCCCGGTCCGCGAAGAGCGCCGCGGCCTCGGCGGGGTTCATGGCGAGGGCGTCGGCGATGGTGTGACCGTGCAGGGTCGCGGCCAGCGCCGTGGCGTTGAACCGGGTGCCGCCGCAGGCGTCGCAGCTCGTCTCCACGTCGTCGAGGAAGGCGAGGTCGGTGGTGATGGCGCCTTTGCCCCTGCAGACCGGGCACGCGCCGCGGGCGTTGGAGCTGAACCACGACGGGTGCAGGCCGGCGGCCCGGCTGAAGGCGTCGCGGATCGTGTCGGCGACGCCGAGCACGGTGGCCGGCGTGGACCTGACGCCCCCGTGCAGGGGGGCTTGCCCGACGACGGTGAAGTCCGGGTGCTGCCGTGGCAGCACGTGCGCGAACAGGGTGCTCTTGCCCGACCCCGCGACGCCGGTCACGGCGGTGAACACGCCGAGGGGAACCTCGACGGTGACGTCGCGGAGGTTGTGCGCCTTCGCGTGAGCGATCGTCACCGACCCGCGCGGGGTCCGGGAGTGCCGGCGGAGCCGGATCGGGTCGCGGAGCATCCGGCCCGTCTCGGTGTCGGTGTCCCGCAGGCCGGCGGGGACGCCTTCGAACTGGACGACGCCGCCGCCGGCCCCGGCCGCGGGCCCGAGGTCGATGACGTGGTCGGCGGCGGCGATGACGGCCGGGTGATGCTCGACGACGAGGATGGTGTTGGTCGCGTCGCGGAGCCGGGTGAGCAGCTCGAGCAGGCGATGCACGTCGTGCGGGTGAAGACCCGTACTGGGTTCGTCGAAGACGTAGCAGACGTCGCTGAGCGCGCTGCCGAGGTGCCGGACGATCTTCACGCGCTGGGCCTCGCCACCGGAGAGGGTGCCGGAGCCGCGGTCGAGGCTGAGATATCCGAGGCCGACCGCGTCAAGGGCGTCGAGGCGGTCGCAGATGGCCGCGGTGATCGGGGCGACGGCGGGGTCGGTCACCGCTCCGGCGACGTGCCGCAGTTCGCTGACCGGCAGGGCGTACCAGTCGGCGATCGACCTGTCGTCGATCAGGCTCGCGCGGGCCCGGTCGTTGAGCCGGGTCCCGGCGCAGCCGGGGCAGGCGCGTCGCGTCACGACCCTGGCGAGGGCCTCCCGCTCGTCTTCGGTGAGCCGTGAGGGGGTGCGGCGGAGATAGGTCTGCCGCAGGCGGGGGATGACGCCGTCGAAGACGCCGGACGCCGGGTACTCGGGATCGGGGTTCGCCAGCCGCAGCCCTTCGGCGTGGAGCACGGTGTCCAGCGCGGACGGGGGGAGTTCCGACAGGGGGAGGTCCGGGTCGGCGACCCGGGCGTGGACGAGCCGCTTCCACCGGTAGGTTCCCGGCGCGAAGGCGGGGAACCGGATCGCGCCCTCGCGCAGGCTGCGCGACCGGTCGAGGAGAAGGCCGACGTCGATGTCGTCCACCACGCCGAGCCCCTCGCACCGCGGGCACATGCCTGCCGGGTCGTTGAACGAGTACGCCGGTGTGAACCCCGCTGACGGCCTGCCTGCACGGGAGAACACCAGCCGCAGCAGCGGGGCGATGTCGCTGGCCGTCCCGACGGTCGACCGCGCGTTCCCCGTGAACCGTCGCTGGTCCACGACCGTGGTGAACATCAGCCCGTCGAGCCGGTCAACGTCCGCCTGCGGATGCTGCGGGAGCCGGTTGCGGACGAACGTCGGGTAGGTGTCGCCGACCAGCCGCTGCGCCTCGGCGGCGATCGTGTCGAACGCCAGCGACGACTTGCCCGAGCCCGACACTCCGGTGAACACGGTGAGCCGGCGCTTCGGCACCCGAACCGAGACGCCACGGAGATTGTGGGTCCGGGCGCCCTCGACCGTGATCCACGCTTCCCGCTCCCGGGTCGTGGCAGACAGTTCAGTGATCGTCATGATTCGACGTTACGATGAGATGTGGACAGATAACGTCCACAATTCCAGTGCTCGCAATCGGGGTGAACGACCGGAGAAGAGGTGCGCCATGCCGGCGCCGAGGGAGCGGATGCTGCGGCTGCTGTCTTTGCTGCAGACCGGCCGCCGGTGGTCCGCGGACGAGCTCGCCTCCGCTGCGGACGCGACCCCGCGCACGCTGCGCCGGGACATCGAGCATCTGCGCGCCCTGGGCTACCCGGTGGAGAGCGCACGTGGACCCGGTGGCCACTACCGTCTCGTCGCCGGTGCCGCACTGCCGCCGCTCATGCTCGAAGACGACGAGGCGGTCGCCGCCGTCCTCGGCCTCAAGCTCGCTGCCGCCGGCGGCGCCGGCCTGGACTTCGCGACCGAGGCCGCCGAGCGCGCCGCCACCAAGCTGCGCCGCATCCTGCCCGCACCGCTGCGCCGCCGGACCGACGAGATCCTCACCGCCGTCGAGATCGGCGCCACCGGGCACCCCCAGCCGAGCCCCGCGACCCTCAGCGAGCTCGCTGCCGCCATCGCCGTGCACCACCGCGTCGTGTTCGACCACACGGGCCGGCGGGAGCCGTCACAGCGGACGGTCGAACCACACCGGCTCGTGCGCCTGCGGCAACGCTGGTACTTGTTCGCCTGGGACCTCGACCGGCACGACTGGCGCGCCTTCCGGCTCGATCGGATCGACGGCCTGCGCACGACCGGCGAGGTCTTCCGGCCGCGCACCCTGCCGGCGGACGACCTGGTGGCCCACCTCCGGGAACGCTTCCGCGGCCCGATCACACACCAGGTCGTGCTCACCCTGCGCACCGGCGCACGCGACGCCGCGGCACGCCTGCATCGCGTCGACGGAACACTCCACCCCCTGGACGACCACACGTGCCGGTACGTCGCCGACGTCGACTCCTACGAATGGCTCGCCACCGTTCTCGTCCTCGCCGACATCGAGTTCACCGTCGACCGGCCCGATGCCTTCGGCGCGTATCTCGCCCGCACCGCACGCCGCCTCCTGCGCGCGACCGGCCACGACCCCGCAGCCGGCACACCGTAGAGAAGGACAGGCGCGTTCTCCCGGTCCTCGATCCGGCAGAAGTGCTCCACCGCGTCGACGGTGCGGGACCTCAGGGCGAGACGGGTGTCCGCCGAGAACGCACGGTGATCTCGTCGGTGACGCCGGGCCGCTTCAGCGCCGATCGCCACCGGCCCGGTCGTGACGGCCGCCTTCGCCGTCCGGGTCCGCATAGCGGAAGCGCCCGGGCAGGCTGAGGTCGCCGGAGGCGACGTCGAAGACGTTCTCCACCCGTAGCAGCGGATCGTGCAGGTCGGCGTTGACGCGCAGTGCCGCCGTCACCCCGTCGAAGCGGAACGTCGCAGGGAAACCGAGGTCGGCCAGGGGCACCCGCACGCGGACGGTTCGCCCGCCCGTGGTGGTGCGGTATCCCGGGCTGTCCAGGAACAACGGCACCTTCGGCCACGTGCCGGGCAGCCGGGGGTGCTCCCCGTCGGCGATGTCGCGGATCTTCAGCGCCCCGTCGGGCCGCGTGGTGTCGGGTACGAGCACCACCCAGTGAGCGTGCCAGAGGCCGCCGTCGTCATCGGTCCGGCCGTCACCGTCCTCGTCGTGCAGCGGCGTGTCGTCGAAGTCCGGGTGGCTCGTGGCGGCCAGGGCCAGCACGCCGCTGCCGTGTTCGAAACCCACCGCCGAGGGATCGAGGGACACGGGCCAGACGTAGGACAGCACCTCGCTGCCGGCGAAAGCGCCATGGGGGTCGGGCGTCCTCGACCCCGCACGTCCCCTCACCCGCTCGCTGAACACCAGGTGGCGGCCGTGCCGCCGTACCTGCGTGGTGACGAGGTCGAAAGCGGCCGGCCGTTCGAGGTCACGGGATGAGCGGATCGTCCCGCCCTCCGGGTGGCTCGCGGATGAGACGGCCGTCCCGGCCGCGGGCGCCGCCTGGCGGGCGACGGCGCCCGCCGGGACGGTTCCGAATCCGGGGAGCGTGAGCGCGGTGGCGGCGACGGCGATCATTGCGGTGCGGTGCCTGAACGTGAGCACGTCGGATCCTTCGTGTGGTTGTTCGCAGAATTAGTTGGCACTGCCAAAATTATTTGGCAGTGCCTAGAATGCACCATGCGGGCAGGATGCGCCACCCCGGCGTCCGGCGGAGGAGATCAGATGAGTGCGGTACCCGGACTGTCTCCCAGCGAGCAGCTGTTGACCGGCCTGACCCGTCTCGGGCAGGCGGTACGGCTCACCGCGTGGCACAACGCGGGCCCCGCCAACCTCACCCCGTTGCAGGCCGACATCGTGCTGTTCCTGGCCGGAGACCGCCGGCCGCGCCGACAGACGGAGATCGTCACCGCGCTGGCGTCGACGCCGCCGACGGTCAGCGACGCGGTGCGCGCACTCGTGGGCAAAGGCCTGGCCGAGCGGTCCCGCGACCCCGCCGACAGCCGGGCGGTGGCGCTGACCCTGACGGACGCAGGCCAGGCCGAGGCCGATCGCCTCGCCGTCGTCCCGGCGCCGTTGCGGGCCGCACTGGACGCTCTCGACGGAGAGGGCGTGGCGGCCATGCTGCGGGGCGTCGCGACGATGATCGAAGTGCTGCAGCGGCACCAGGCGATCCCGGTCTCGCGCACCTGCGTGACCTGCCGCTTCTACCGTCCGAACGCCCATCCCGACGACCTGGACAGGCCGCACCACTGCATGTTCGTCGACGCCGCCTTCGGCGACGGCGAGCTGCGGATCGACTGTCCCGACCATCAGGCGGCCACGCCGGCCGCCGGGTGAGCCTGCCCGGTGCCGGAACGGGTGCGGGACGGCCGCCCTGAGAAGCCGGAGCGGTTCGGTTCAGGCGCGAGCCAGCACGATTGAAGATGGGAAACCGCCGGGACCGAGTCATCCTGGAACAGGAATTCCGCCCACTTCCCTCGGAGATGCCATGAGGCACGCCGTCGTCATCGGGGCCAGTATGTCCGGGCTGCTGGCCGCCGCCGCGCTCAGCAGGATCGCCGAGCGGGTCACCGTACTGGACCGGGACGAGCTGCCTGAGGAGGACGTCCACCGCCGCGGCACGGCGCAGAGCAAGCATGCCCACGGCCTCCTGGCCCGGGGCCTGGAGGTCATGGAGCTGCTGCTGCCCGGCCTCACCGCCGAACTGACGGCCCGCGGGGCGTTCGGCGGGGACCTGCAGGCCGACTGCCGGTGGATCAACGAGGGGCGCCGCCTGGCCCCGGCGCCGGGCGACATGCCCGGGCTCCTGGTCAGCCGCCTCCTCCTGGAAGGCCAGATCCGGCGACGGGTGGCCGGGCTCCCCGGAGTGACCGTGATCGGCGGGAGCCAGGTCTCCGGGCTGGTTCACAGCGGTGACCGGGTCACCGGAGTCCGGCTCGTCTCCGACGAAACGATCACCGCTGACCTGGTCGTCGACGCGTCGGGCCGGGGGTCGCGCACTCCTGCCTGGCTGGGCGAGCTCGGCTTCCCCGCGCCCGCGGAGGAACGGGTCGACATCGACCTGACCTACACCACCCGGGTGTTTCGCAGGCGTGCCGACGATCTGGCCGGGGATCCGGTGGTCATCATGGCCGCGACCCGGGAGATCCCCCGTGCCGGGGTGGCGCTGGCGATGGAGGGCGACCGGTGGATCGTCACCGTCGGAGGGTACGGTGACGACCCGCCGTCCGACTACGAGGGCTTCGTCGCCTATACGAAGTCTCTGCCCGCACCCGACATCCACGAACTGGTCGCCTCTGCCGAGCCGATCGAAGAGGGGCGCCATCACCGCACGCCGGCCAGCGTGCGGCGGCGCTATGAGCGGCTGTCCCGTTTCCCCCGCGGCCTGGCGGTCGTGGGCGACGCGGTGTGCGCCTTCAACCCGATCTACGGCCAAGGTATGAGCGTGGCCGCGGTGGAGGCGTTGAGGCTGGGCGAGTGGGCCCGTCGGGGGAGACCGGCGAGAGAGTTGTTCCGGTCGATCGCGAGGGTCGTCGACGGGCCCTGGGACATCGTGGTCAGCGGCGACCTGAGGCTGCCGGGAGTGCGCGGGCGGAGAACACTCAAGATCAGAGTGATCAACGCCTACCTGGAGCGCTTCCACCGGGCCGCGGAGCACGACGCCGAACTCGGCCGCCGCTTCCTGCGCGTGGCCAACCTCCTCGATCCTCCCTCCGCCCTCCTGCGACCGGCCTGCCTGCTCCGCGTGTTCCGCGGCTCCGGAGGCGGCGCCGCCGGGGCTCCCGCCGTGAACGTGTAGCGCGGGAGGGCCGGCTCGCGGGTACGGCGACGGTCAGTCCACGGAGAGCTGCGTGACCAGCGGATCGTCCCTGAGCGCGGTCACGGTCGCATCCGGGTCGAGCACCTCCGCGGCGAGGTGGGCTCCGGGAGGAACACGACCGGCGAGCACGGTCCGTGCGGTCAACGCCATCACCACGCCGCTCAGAGCATAGGAGTCCACAGCGGTCAGCAGTACTCGGGTGGGGCCCGCAGGCGCGCCGCGGTGGGGACGGGCGGTGAACAGCATCACGTAGAACGCCCCGAAGCCGGCGTTGTCCAGAACGGAGGCGCGCACCACCTCCGCGGCGTACGGCCGGAGCGTCTCGATCGGGGCGGCGTGGACGTCGGGTACGGCCGCCCACGCCGCGGAGAGCGCGTGGGGGATCCGGTCGGAGACGAACACGTTGTAGGAACGCACCTCGTCCGCGCCGCACTCCGCGGCCAGGGTCTGCGCCTCGGTGGTGAGGTACGGCCAGGCGTGCACGGGCTCGGGGAAGCCCGGCAACCGCACCCCGTGGAGCGGCGCCAGCGGCGTGACGGCTCCCTCCCGCCAGGCGGCCATCGGCACGCCGAACCTCGGCCCGCGGGTGAGAAGCGCATCCACCGCGGAGAGCGGGGTGAACACCGCCGCGCCCCCGACGTACACATCCAGCCTGCGCGGTGGGCGTCCCTTGGCGAGCAACCGGGGCAGCAGGCCGGACAGTCCCGGCATGACCCCGGCGGAGAACACCGCGGTCCGCTCCCGAGGTACGGCTCCGCCCGAGAGCGCGTCCTTGGCGGCGAGCTCACCGCCGATGTCGACGTAGTCGGCACCGGCCGCGAACGCGGCCCGGGCCACGGTGTCCAGCACCCGGTAGGTGGGGCCCGCGCAGTTCACCACGATCCTGCAGCCCGCACAGAACCGGGCGAGCTCATCCGGGTCGGTCAGGTCCACCCGTACGACCTCGGCGGGTGCGGGCAACGTCTCCGCGACTTCCGCGGCTCGCGCCGCGTCGCGTCCGCCGAGCCGCAGCCCGCCCGCTCCGAGGGCGGCGAGCCGCCCGGCGGCCGTGCGGCCCACGGCCCCGGTCGCCCCCAGCACTCCGATCATCGCGAGCCGTCCGTTCTGGAGCGGACGGCGTGGGCCACTCCGGCCACCGTCGGGTCGGACAGGAACTCGCGCACGGGAACGGCCGCGCCGATCTCCTTGGCCAGCCGGACCACTGCCCGCACCGCGAGCAGGGAGTCGCCGCCGAGCGCGAAGAAGTCCGCGCCGCGGTCCAGCACGGGTATCTCCAGCAGCTCTTCGAACACCTCCGCGACGGTCTGCTCCACATCGTCCGCCAGCGGGCCGCTGTACTGCCCGGACGGGGCCTCGGGCAGCCGGTCCAGCCGCAACCCGCCCTCCCCCGCGGGGAGATCGGCGGCGTGCGGCAGCTGCGGCGCCAGGTCCCAGCCCGAGCCGTCGGCGAGGCTGTCCACCAGGGCGACGAACTCGGTGAACGCCGCGGTCACGGCCGCCTCCTCGAACAGCTCGTCGACGAGCGAGAACACGGCGACCGCCTCGTCGCCGATCTCGAAGCAGCGCACTTCCAGCGCCACCTGCGGCGTGCGCAGCTGGTGGAAGTAGTCGGATGCGATGATCCGGCCGAGCGGCCCCGCCTCCTCCGGCGGACGGCCGCCCATGGCCGCGTCCACCCCCAGCACACTCTGGAAGACCACCGGGCCCACCGGCCGCCACGTGCCGCGGCGCCGGGCCAGTTCGCGGCCCACCTCGACGCCGGTGATCAGGTTGTGCGCGGCGTGTTCGCCCGAGGTCCGCTGAGCGGTGGCGGCCAGCTCGGCGAAGGTGGCGCCGGGGGCGAGTTCGACCGGGAGCAGCATCGTCGAGGCGAAGGCGCCGACCACCCGGTGGAGGTCGGGGTGCAGGGGGAGCCGGTTGAGCTGGAGGGAGTTGAGCAGCATCCGGCGGTGCCCCGACCAGCGGGCGAGCACGATCGCGAAGGCGGTGAGCATGGCCGTCGAGGGAGTCACCTCCCGGCGTGCGCACTCCTGGCGCAGCGCGGCCCAGCGTTCGGCGGTCCAGCGGTGCTCGCGATTGCCCATGGTGACCGGACGCACGTCCTTCGGATCGGCCACGAGCGGCAGGGCGGGCGGGAGCGGAAGGTCATCCAGCCGGGAGAACCACCAGTCGCGGTCGGCCTGCCACGCCTCGGTCTTCGGCAGCTCCTCCAGGGCCGTGACGTAGTCGCCGAAGTGCACCTCGAGAGGCGGCAGCACGGCGTTCCAGTCCGCCGCGTAGGTGAGCAGGTCCCTGCTCAGCACGCCCGACGACCAGCCGTCGAAGGTCAGCAGGCTGAACCCGAGGTGGAGCCGTCCCTCACCCCCGGGCAGCAGGGTCAGCCGGACGTCGAGGCCGGGCCCGCCGGTGGGGTCGGGACCGCGGGTGCTCATCTCCTGCCGGACCTCGGCCAGCGCGTCCGCCGCCTCTTCGGCAGTCGATCCGCGCAGGTCGTAGACCTTCAGCCGGGGAGCCCCGCCGGCCAGCACCCGTTGCCGGCCCTCGGGGGTGACCCTGGCCCGCAGGGTCGGCTGGTGGACGGCGAGCCGCTCGATCGCGTCCGAGAGCGCGTCGGCGGCCTCGTCGCCGTCCACGCCGCTGAGCGCGTAGTCCAGGTAGTAGTGGGCCGAATCGTAGGACAGCTCCCAGCCGTCCTGCTGGCCGACGAAGTAGCCCTGCTGCAGGGGGAGCAGGGGGAACTCGGCGTGCGGGTCGGGGCGCCTGGCCACCTGCAGGGGCAGCGTGCGGGCCATGGGCTCGCCGGAGGCGCGTCGCCCTACCAGGTCGGCCAGCTGGTTCAGGGTGATCTCCACCCGCACGTCCGACAACGCGAGCACCACATTGAGCCTTCGGCGCACCAGCGCCGACATCCGCACCGTCAGCACGGAGTCGCCGCCCAGCCGCAGGAAGCTGACGTCGGCGGGTACGTCGCCGGGGGCGAGGTCGAGCAGTTCCGCCCAGATGGAGGCGAGCTCCTCCACCAGGTTCGCGTTCTGCGGGGCATCGGTCATGAGGACTCCATCGGTGCGGTGGCGACGAACAGACGCTGCGAGAGGGCGGTGAGCGGGTGGCCGTCGGGAGGCAGGTCCACCTCGACGCGCAGGCCGGCGTGCGCGAGCCGGCTCCGCCATTCCTCGCGGGTCAGGTAGGTGCGGGTGGTGCCGGCCCGCTCGTCCTGCCGCGGCGGCGGGCCGGTGCCGTCGCGTGGGGACAGGGCGGGCGGCATCGTGGTGAGGGACTGCGCGTGCTCCTTGACGGTTTCGATGAGCAGCACCCGTCCGCCCGGCGCGAGCAGCCCGGCCACCTGGTCGAGCAGGCGGCCGACGTGGGGTGCGTTGTGCGCCATGGTCGCGGCCACCACCAGGTCCAGCCCGCCCGGCGGCCCCGGCAGCTCTTCGGTGACGTCCAGCAGCTCGTAGCGGAGGAAGGGGGCGTCGAACCGGCGCCGGGCGACGTCGATGAAGAACGGTGACAGGTCGGTGAAGACGTAGGACTCGACCGGCCGTCCGGCGAGCGCGGGCAGCAGGTCCGCCGTGGTCGCGCCGATCCCGGCGCCCAGTTCCAGTATCCGCAGCGGTCGCGGTGGATGTCCGGCCAGATCGCGGACCACCTCGGCGGCGGCGAGGTTGAGGTAGCGGCTGATCACGTTGTCCCGGTAGACGGCCTCGGCCGTGGCCGGTTCCCCGTCGGGGTAGAGCAGGGCCTGCACCCCCACCTCGTCGCGCAGGAGCTGGGGTATCAGGCGCAGCGAGCGGAGCATCAGGTCGGCCAGTTCGCGGGGATAGCCGAGAGCGGTCCCGGCGCCCTCCATGCGGGCACGGGCGGCGGCCAGTTCGGCTCTGGAAGGGCGGTGCAGGCTGTGGTAGCGGCCTTCCCCGTCCCGGCGGGCCAGTCCCGCTCCGTGCAGTGCGGCGAGCCAGTGGGCGACGATCCAGCGGTGTCGCGCCGCGGCCCCCAGGTCATCGGCGACCAGGTCGGGGGAGTGCGTGCCGGGCGCGCCCAGCCGGGTGGTGCGGTGGAGCTCGGCCGCGATCCCGAGCAGGACGAGCCGATCGAGGTCCTCCACCGCCGCGGCGGCGGAGGAGACGTCGAATCCGGCGATCGCGGCCATGCCTGCTCCGTGGGCGCGGGCGGACAGGTCTGCTGGCATGAGGACCCTTCTGGGGACGGCGGTCGGGCACACGCTAGACAAAACGGTAATCATTTTCAACATCTGGACATGTCCGTAAACTGATGTAAGTATGAAAACCGTTTTCGTTATCGGGAAGGACTCCGCGTTGGGTGAAAGCCAGCTCGCATCTGTCGACGACGTGCTCGCCTGCCTGGCTGACGTGCTGGAACGCAGGGCAGAGGAGATCGATCCGGACACCGGCCTCACAGAGCTCGGCCTGGAGTCCTTCACCGCCGTACGGCTGCGCCGCCGCCTGCGCGAGGACGTCGGCCTGGACCTCCCGCTGACCGCGTTCCTCGGCTCGGCCACCGCGCGCACCGTCGCAGCCGGAACGGTGCCGGACGCCGACGCGTTCCCCCTCACCCCCATCCAGGCCGCCTACCTGGTGGGCCGCGACCCCGCCTTCCCGCTCGGCGGCGTCGCCACCTTCTACTACCAGGAGTTCGACCGCACCCCTGAGGGCGACCCCGAGGCCGACCTGGCCGGGCTCGCCGCCGCCTGGAACCGGTTGGTGCGCCGGCACCCGATGCTCCGCATGGTCGTCGGGCCCGACGCCCGGCAGTCCGTGCTCGAGGAGGTGCCCGACTACGCCATCGCCACCACCGACCTGCGGCTCGCCGCCCCGGACGCGGTGGACGAGGCACTGCGCGCACTGCGGGCCGAATGTTCGCACCAGTTGCGGCCCACCGACCGGTGGCCGCTGTTCGACCTGCGGGCCGCGCTGCTGCCCGACGGGCGCACCCGGCTGTTCATCGGTGTCGACGTGCTCGCGTTGGACCTGATGAGCTGGATGCGGCTGATGCGCGAGTGGGGCGCCTTCGTGGCCGATCCCGGCCTGGAACCGCCCGCCCCGCCGCTGACCTTCGCCGATCTCGTCCGGCGCCGCCTCGACGACCCGGCCGAGCGGCGGCGTCGTGAGGCGGCCGCCGCGTACTGGGAGCGCCGCGCCCCCGCGCTGCCCGACGGGCCCACGCTGCCCTGGACCCGCGGACCGGCCGAGCTGGGCGTGCCGCACTTCACCAGGCACGGAGCCGAACTCGACGCCGAGCAGTGGGCCCAGCTGCGCAAGCAGGCCGCCTCGCACGGCCTGAGCCCCACCGGCCTGCTGCTGGCCGCGTTCAGCCTGGTGCTCCAGCGATGGGGCGGACACGACTCCTTCTGCCTGAACACCACGCTCTTCGACCGCGACGACTTCGCGATCGGCGACGAGACCCCGGGTCTCGACACGGTCATCGGTGACTTCACCAGCACCGTGCTGGTGGAGATCCCGGCCGCCGACCCCGGCGGCTGGTACGGCTTCGCGGGCTATGCCGCCGCGGTCAACCGCCGGTTCTGGGAGGACATGGATCACCGCGCCGTCTCCGGAATGGAGGCGCTGCGCGCGGCCACGGAGTCGGGGCAGCGCGCACGGACCACCGACCCCGCCACCGGCCTGCCCGTCCCCGTCCACCCCGTCGTCTTCACCAGCGGGATCGGGCTCGCGGGCGAAGGCGAGGCTCCCGCGGCCTGGCTCGGCACGGAGGTGTTCGGCGTCTCCCAGACCCCGCAGGTCCTGCTCGACCACATCGTCCACGACGAGGACGGCAGGCTGCGGATCGCCTGGGACGCCGTGGACGGGGCGCTCCCGCACGGCTTCGTGGACGGGATGCTCGCCGCCCATGTCCGCCTGCTGCGACTGCTCGCCGCCGACCCCGCCGCGTGGAGCGATCCCACCCTGGGCTGGGACCCGTCCTTCCACCGGGACGAGAGCCTGCCGGGCGGCGCGTTCGGCGGGGCGGGCCCGCTGCTGGACGACCCGCTGCGGGAGGCCGCCGTACGGGAACCGTCCGCTCCCGCGCTGCTCGACGCGACGGCCCGGGTGGACGCGGGCTCGCTCGCCGAGCGCGCCGCACGCACGGGACGCGCGCTCGCCGGAGCCGGTCTCGGCCCCGGCGACCTGGTGGCCGTGCTGGCGGACAAGGGGATCGCGCAGGTCACCGCACTTCTCGGCGTGCTCGCCGGCGGCGCCGGATACGTGCCCGTGGAGCCGTCCTGGCCGCGGGCGCGCGTCACCGCCCTGTGCGAGCAGGCGGGAGTACGGCACGCGCTCGCCGCTCCCGGCACCGACGTCTCCGTCTGGCCGGAGGAGGTGACCGTGCACCGGCTGGACGCCGACGGAACCCTTGCGCTCCCCGAGGAGGCGGAGCCGCGCCGCCCCGCGCCGGACGACCTCGCCTATGTGATCTTCACATCGGGATCCACCGGGAGGCCCAAAGGCGTCGCGATCGAGCATCGGGCCGCCCGCACCACCCTCGACGACCTCGCCCGGCGCTTCCCGCTGCACTCCGGCGACCGGGTGCTGGCGCTGTCGGCCTTCAGTTTCGACCTGTCGGTGTACGACATCTTCTCGCTGCTCGGCGAGGGCGGTGCCGTCGTCCTGCCCGACGTCCGCCGCCAGCGCGACCCCGGGCACTGGCTGGAGCTGATGGCCCGGCACGGGGTCACGGTGTGGAACACCGCGCCGGCGCTGCTGGAGATGCTGGTCGAATACGCCGAACTGGAGCCGGAGACGGTCCGGCGCGCGCTGTCGAGCCTGCGCCTGGTCTTCCTGTCCGCCGACTGGATCCCGGTCACCCTGCCCGACCGTCTGCGCGTCCTGGCTCCCCAGGCCCAGGTGGTGAGCCTCGGCGGCGCGACAGAGGCGTCCATCTGGTCGATCTGCCACCCCGTCGGCGAGGTGGACCCGTCCTGGCCGAGCATCCCGTACGGCCGGGCGCTGCGCGGCCAGTCCTTCCAGATCCTCGACCCGCAGGGACGGCCGTGCCCGGTCGGCGTCCCCGGCGAGCTGCACATCGGCGGTGACGGCCTGGCCCGCGGGTATGTGGGAGACCCCGCGCAGACCGCGGAGCGGTTCATCACGCACCCCGTGCTCGGGCGCAGGCTCTACCGGACCGGAGACCTCGGCCGGTGGCGGTACGACGGGACGATCGAGTTCCTCGGCCGGCTGGACCGCCAGGTCAAGATCCGCGGCCACCGCATCGAGCTCGGCGAGATCGAATCCACGCTGGACCGGCTGCCGTCCGTACGCCAGGCCGTGGCCCGCGCGGTGCCCGGTCCCGACGATCGGCCCCGGCTGGTGTGCTACTACGTGCCCGCCGATCCGGGGGCGCCGCCGGCGGACGACGCGTTGATCGAGGCGCTGAGGGCGGACCTGCCGTCGTTCATGGTGCCGAACCGGTTCCTGGTGATGGACGCGTTCCCGATCACCGCCAACGGCAAGATCGACTATGCGGCGCTGCCCAACCCCTACCAGCGTGGGGCGCAGACCGCTCCGGAGCCCGCGCAGGTGCCGGGAACCGTGCAGGCCCCGGCTCCCGCGCCGGTGCTTCCGCACGGCGCTTCGGTGCTCCCGCACGGCGCTTCGGCGCATCCGCACACCGCCCCGGCGTCCCCCGCCGCGGACGCCGGACTCACCGGACTGCTCCTGGCCGGCGGGCTGGACGTCCGGCTGGCCGTGTCCGGCGGGACGCTGTCCCCCAGCGACTCGCTGGCGGCGGCGGGAGACTGGGCGCGCCGGGTCAAGGAAACGCTGGCCGCGCACGGCCTCACCGCGATCGAGCGCCTGCCCGCCGACGGCCTGATCGAGTTCACCGTCGCGGCCGGAAGGGGCGAGGGCCTCGCCGGGGACACCGCCCCCACCGGGAGCACCGTGCCCGCCCCCGGCGCCATGCCCGCCTCCGGCACCGCCGTACCCGGTGGCGCCCTCGCGGCGGGAGCGACCACCGCCCCCACCGCCCCCACCGCCGTCTTTCCCGCCGCTGCCGTGCCCGTACCCGCGCCAGGGCCGGACCCGCAGGTGGAACGGGCAGTGGCCCGGGTGTTCAGCGAACTGCTCAACGCACCGGTGGACGTGACGACCCCCTTCTTCCGGCTCGGCGCCTCATCCCTCACCGTCGTGCTCGCCCACCGCAGGCTCCGCGCCGAACTGGACGACGGCCTGACCGTGGTCGACCTCTTCGCCCGCCCCACCGTCCGCGAGCTCGCCGCGTTCATCACGGCTCGCCGGGAGGGCGGGGTCCAAGAGCCACCCGCCGCTCTGGACGCGGCTCCTGCATCCGGCCCGGTCCCGGCGCCCGATACGGCCCCCGCACCGGCGGAGGAATCCCCCGGCCGGGCCGAATCCCGCAGGGCGGCCCGCGCCCGAGCCGCGGAGCTCGCCCGATGAGCCCGCGCAATCCGATGATCCCGCCGGAGCCGACGGGCCCGGGCCGGGGCAGCGCGGCTGCGGAACCGATCGCCGTCGTCGGCCTGGCCTGCCGCTTCCCCGGCGCGGCCGACGCCGGCGCCTACTGGGAACTGCTGCGTGACGGCCGCGAAGGTCTGACCAGGTTCACCGGCGAGGAGCTGATCGGCCGCGGCGTGCCCTCCCGGCTGCGCGGCCACCCCCACTTCGTCCCCGTCGGCGGCCTGATCGACCACCAGGCCGACTTCGATCCGGCGCCCTTCGGATTCACCGACGCCGAGGCCGCCTTGCTCGACCCGCAACACCGGCTGTTCCTGGAATGCGCCTGGCACGCCCTGGAGCACGCCGGGCACGGAGGCGGCCGCGGCGCCGGCGCGGTCGGCGTGTTCGCCGGAGCGGCCCAGAGCGCCTACCTCGCCGGCAATCTCACCGGCCGCTGGGACCCGACCGGCGGCGGCGCCGACCCGCTCGGCAGCTTCGCGACCGCGATGGCGACCCAGGCCGACTACCTGCCGCTCCAGACCGCCTACCGGCTCGACCTCACCGGGCCCGCGGTCGCGGTGGGCTCGACCTGCTCGACCTCGCTCGTGGCCGTGCACCTGGCCGCCCAGTCGCTGCTCACCGGAGAGTGCGACACGGCCCTGGCCGGCGGCGTCTCGCTGATCGTGCCGCAAGGCCGCGGCTACCTGCACGTGCCCGACGGCATGTTCTCCGCCGACGGCGCGGTCCGCCCGTTCAGCGAGCAGGGCACCGGAATCGTCTACACGCAGGGCGTCGGCGTGGTCGTGCTGCGCCGCCTGTCGGACGCCCTGGCCGACCGCGACCCCGTCCTGGCCCTCCTCCACGGCTCGGCGGTGAACAACGACGGCGCCGACAAGGCCGGGTTCACCGCCCCCTCGGTCGGCGGCCAGGTCAGAGCCATCGCCGAGGCGCTGACCGTCGCCGGTGTCACCGCACGAGAGATCGGCCTGGTCGAGGCGCACGGCACGGCGACCAGACTCGGAGACCCCATCGAGGTGACCGCGTTGCGCCGGGTGTTCGGCCAGGCCGGTCCGGCCTGGTGCGGCCTGGGCTCGGTGAAGGGCAACATCGGGCACGCCAACACCGCCGCGGGCATCGCCTCCTTCATCAAGGCGGTCCTGGCCGTGCACCACCGGACGCTGCCCGCCTCCCTGCACGCCCGTCCGGTCAATCCCTACCTCGGGCTGGCGGACTCGCCGTTCGAGGTGGTCGAGGAGACCAGGGAGTGGGACACGCCGCCCTACGCCGGCGTCAGCTCCTTCGGCATCGGCGGCACCAACTGCCACGCCGTGGTCGGCCCCGCGCCGGACCGTCCCGCGCCCCACGCCGACGACGCGCGCCCCCACCTGCTGGTCGTCTCGGCCGCCACCCGGGAGGCCGCGGCCGCCGGGGCCACGGCCGTCGCCGGCGCCGGAAGCTCGGGTGAGGCCGCCGATCTCGCGTACACCCTGGCCGTCGGGCGGGCCGAGCTGCCCTACCGCGTGGCCGCCGTGGGGGCGCGGCGGCTGGCCTCCGCCGCGCCGGTGCGGGCGCTCACGCCCGCACCGCGGGTCGTGCTGGCCTTCCCCGGGGCGGGCAGCCCCTACCCGGGGATGGGCAGCGGCCTCCACCGCGACGAGCCGGTGTTCGCCGCGGCCTTCGACGAATGCGCCGACCTGCTGCGACCCCTGCTCGGCGCCGATGTGCGCGACGTCCTCGACCCGGCGCTGGCACCGGAGCGGGTACGTGATGTGGCCTTCGGGCTGCCCGCGCTGTTCGCCGTCTCCTTCGCCCTGTCCCGGCTGCTCGCCTCCTGGGGCGTGCGGCCGGACGCACTGCTCGGGCACAGCCTCGGCGAGTGCACCGCCGCCGCGGTGAGCGGGGCGCTGCCCCTTCCGGAGGCCGCACGCCTGGTCGCGATGCGCTGCGGAGCCGCCGCCCGCGCCGCCGGCGGCGGGGCCATGCTCGCCGTTCCCCTCGGCGAGGAGGCGGTGCTGGACCTGCTGCGCCGCCACCCCGACGTCGATCTCGCGGCGGTGAACGCCCCCGGAGCCTGCGTGGTGTCGGGACCCGCCGCGGCCGTCCGGTCGTTCGCGGACGATCTGCCCGGCGGCGGCGTGCCGCTGCAGGTGGCGGCGGCGATGCACTCCCGGCTGATGGAGCCCGAGCTCCCCGGTCTGCGCGCCGCCTTGCGGGGCATGACCGGCGCGGCGCCGCAGGTTCCCGTCTTCAGCACGGTCACCGGCGGACCCGCCGGCGCCGAGCTGGCCGACCCCGAGCACTGGGTGCGGCAGTTGCGCAGCCCGGTGCGGTACTCCGACGCGCTGCGCGCCGCGCTCGGTGAGGAACCCGCGCTGCTCGTCGAGGTGGGGCCGGGAACGACGCTGTCCACGCTGGCCCGCAGGCACGCTCTGCCGGAGCTGCGGGCCACGCCGGCCACGCTCGCCGCCGACCAGGCCGAATCGGTCACGGTACGGCAGGCGCTCGGCGTGTTGTGGGCGCACGGCGTGCCGGTGGATCTGGAGGCGCTCTCCGGCTCCGGGCGGCGACGCGTGGCGGCACCCGGCTACGCCTTCCAGCGGAGACGGTTGTGGATCGAGCCGCCGGAACCGGCCGAGCCGGGCGCGGGCGCCGGAGCCGACGCCGACCAGCCGCTGCAACTGCCCGTCTGGCGGCAGGTGCCCCCCGCCGAGCCCGCTCGGACGCCCGCAGGCCACTGGCTCGTGGCGGGAAGAGGCGAGCTGTCGGACGCGATCCGCGCGATGCTGGTCACCGGCGACCGGCAGGAGGCACCGCTCGCCGGACTGGTGATCGTCGCGGCCGAGCCGGACGCCGCGGACCCTCCCCACGACGCCCATCCCGTCGACGCGGTCGTCGGCGGGCTGCTGGAGTTCGGCGCCCACACCGCCGCGCTGACCGGGAGCCCGTCCGGCGGCGAGGCGCCCGCCGTGCTGCTGGTGACCCGCCAGGGCGAACGCGTGGGCGGCGACCCCGCCCCCGACCCGCGGCAGGCCGCGGTACGGGTCCTGCCGCGGGTGCTCGGCCAGGAACGCCCCGGCCTGCGCTGGGCCACCGTCGACCTCGGGACGCCCACCACCCCGGCAGCCGAGGCGTCCGCGGTGCTGCGCGAACTCGCCGCGCTGGTCGCCGGGGACGGCGCGGGCGCGGAATCCGTCCTGCGCGGCGGGACGCGGTGGCAGCGCCGGCTGGTCTCCTGGCGGCCCCCGCAGGCCGGTGACGGAGCCCGGACCGGCACCGCACTGGTCATCGGCGGGCTCGGCGCGGTCGGGCGGGTGCTCGCCCGGCACCTCGCCGAGCGCGGGTACCGGGTCGTCGTCACCTCCCGCACCGGCGACCGAGCCGACGCCACACTCACGGATGCGGGCGTGGAGGTCCGCCGCTGCGACGCCACGGACCCCCGCGCCACCGCCGGGCTGATGAAGACGCTGTCCGAGGACGGGCCGGTGGAGCTCGTCGTGCATGCGGCCGGCGTGGTGGCGGGCGCCGAACTGGACCCCGTGCGAGCGCTCGATCCCGAGCGGACCGCCGATCAGGTGCGGGCCAAGCTGGGCGGCGCGCTGGCACTCCGTACGGCGATCGAGTCGCTGCCCGGGGAACGCCGGCCGCGCACGGTGGTGCTGATGTCGTCGGTGACCACCCTGGTGGGCGGCGTCGGAATGGGCGCGTACGCCGCCGCCAACGCCGCCATGGACGCCTTCGGCGCCTCGGCGGACCCGGGCACCTGGTGCAGCGCGGTCTGGGACGGCTGGCGCGTCGGCGAGGAGACCGTGGTGCTCGCCGAAGCCCTGGACGCCGTCACCGGTACCCGCGCGCTGGACCGGCTGCTGGAGGCGGGCGCCCACGGCGTCCTGCCGTCCGCCGTGGCCATCGCGACGACCGACCTGGACCCGAGGATCACCGGAAGCGGGCGGCCGAGGAAACCTGTCACCGGGGGAGGCGCCGGACCTGCGGGGGCGGTGGAGCAGGCCGTCGCCGGCCTCTGGTCGGACCTGTTCGGCACCGAGGTGAGCAACCCCGACGCCGACTTCTTCGCCCTCGGCGGGCACTCGCTGCTGGCGGTGCGCATGCTCAACGCGCTGCGCGACGGCCACGGCGTGGAACTGGGACTGCGGGATCTGCTGCAAGCCCCGACCGTCGCGGGCCTGGCCAAGCTCGTGGAGGCGAGGAGCGGGCTCGCCGCGGCGGCGGGGAGCGGACTCGCGGCAGGCGCCGGCCCGGGAGCCCGCGAGCCGTACCTGCCGGTCGCCGAGCCCGACGGCACCTTCGCCATGACCCGCGTGCAGCACGCCTACTGGGTCGGCCGGGGCGGCGGCTACCGGTGGGGAGAGCTGCCCTGCCACTTCTACCTGGAGTACGACTGCGCCGGGCTCGACCTGGCCCGCTACGAGGACGCCTGGAACACGGTGATCGCCCGGCATCCGATGCTCCGCGCGGTCACCACGCCCGAAGGCCGCTTCCGGGTCCTCGACGAGCTTCCCCGCTACCGGATCAGGGTGCACGACCTGGTGAAGGCCCCCGAAGAGCACCGGGCCGCCAAGCTGGCCGCACTGCGCGAGCGCATCTCCACCCGGCCCGGGCCGCCGGATCGCTGGCCGCTGGTGCAGATCCAGGCCGCCCGGCTACCGGACGGCCGGGTACGGCTGTTCATCGGCGTGGACGTGCTCGTCTGCGACGCGGCGAGCTGGTGGATCGTCGAGGCCGAACTGCGCACCCTCTACCGGGACCCCGGCGCGGAGCTGCCCCCGATCGACGCGCACCCGGCCGAATGCGTCCGCGCGATGGAGAGCCGGGAGGCCGGACCCGCGGCGGACTACTGGCGCGCCCGGCTGGACACCCTCCCCGGGCCGCCCGCCCTGCCGATCGGCGAGCAGCCCGAAGGACGACCGCGGTTCGTCCGCCGCTCGGCGCGGCTGAGCCGACGGGAATGGGCGGGCCTGCGGGACCTGGCGGCCCGGCACCGGGTCACACCGACAGCGGTGCTGCTGACCGTCTACGCCGATGCGCTGACCCGATGGTCGGGCTCGGCCGGGTTCAGCCTGACCCTCACCCTCTTCGACCGGCCGCCCGTTCACCCCCACGTCAACCGGGTGGTCGGGGACTTCACCTCGCTGGTGCTCCACGAGGTCCCGCCGACTCCCGCCGTGAGTTTCGCCGAACGGGCCTCGGCCACACAGGCGCGGTTGTTCGAGGAACTGGACCACAGGGAGTTCTCCGCACTGGACGTGCTCGCCGAGCAGGCCGTCCGCACCGGTGAGGTGCGATCGGTGCCGGTGGTGTTCACCAGCGCGCTGGGCATGGAGGACCTGCTGGAGGAGCCCGGTGCGCTGGAATGGGCCGGAGAGCAGGTGCACGCGCTTTCCCAGACCCCGCAGACCTGGCTCGACCACCAGGTGCTGGAGCACGACGGCGAGCTGCGGCTGCAGTGGGACGCGCTGGACGGCGTGCTCCCCGGCGACGAGCTCGAAACGGTGATCGCAGAGCACGTGGCCCGGGTGCGGGAGCTGGCCGAAGACCCCCGGGCCTGGACCGGTGAGCACGCGGCGGCGGTTCAGGACATCCTCCTCCCGCTGCGAACCGACCCGGGACCCGCCGCCCGGCCCACCCTCTTCCTGGCCCACCCCTCGGGGGGTGACGTGTTGTGCTACGCGGAGCTGTCCCGGCTCATCGACCCCCGGGTGGACGTCGTGGCGCTGGCCGACCCCGAGCTGTCCGGCGACGGGCCGGCGGGCCCGGAGTCGATCGCCGGCATCGCCGGGCGCTACGTCCGGGCCATCAGGACCGCGGGCCGCGGGCCCTGGCTGCTGGGCGGCTGGTCCATGGGCGGCTCGGTGGCCCAGGAGATGGCCAGGCAGCTGCACCGGGACGGTGAGCGGGTCGCCCTCCTGGCGATGCTCGACTCCAACGACCCCGCCCTCATCAGGGACGTGCCCGGACGGGACGCGCGCGAGGTCGAACTGGCCGTGGCGCTGCGGCACGTGCACGCGCTGGAGGCCTTCCTCGGCATCGACCTGGACGCCGGTGAGGCGCTCACCGCGCTGCCGGAGGACCGGCGGCTGGCCGCCATCGAGGACCGGCTGCGCGCGCACCGGTTGCTGGGGCGGGGCGAGAGGCTGAACGCACGCCTTCGCGTGTTCGCCAGGCACCTGCGCGCGCTGGCCGCGCACACCCCGGGCCGGGCGGCCGACCCGGCGATGCGCACCCTGCTCGTCCGCGCGGACAGGCCCTCCCCGCGCAATTCGGGGATCGGGATGGGCGTCGACGACACCCCGCCCGGCCAGGCGGACCTCGGCTGGGGCCGGTACCTCGCCGGGCCCGTCCAGGTCTTCGGCGTCGACGCGCACCACTACGGCCTGCTGCATCCGCCCGTGCTGCGGCAGGTCGCCCAAATGATCAACGACGAGCTCGATCGAGCGCTCTCCTGAGAAAGGCCATCATGTTCTCCCCACTATCGCGCCGGATCGCCGTGGCGGTCACGGCGGCGGCGACGCTCGTCGGCTGCTCCTCCGGCGGCGGCACCGACCCCGGCGCGGCATCGCCGGCCGCGTCCTCCGGCTCGGCGGACACGGTCCGCTACGCCGCCCCCGGCTCCCCGTCCAACGCCGCAAGCGACCCGCACGGCCTGCTGCCGGGAGAGAGCGACCTGGTGCGGATGGCCCTCACCTACGACGTGCTGACCCTTCCCGGGCCCGGCGGCGAGACGCTGCCCAGACTCGCGACCTCCTGGGAGCCCGACGAGACCCTCACCCGCTGGAAGATCACGATCCGCGGTGGCGTGAAGTTCTCCGACGGCAGGGCCGTCAAGGCGGCGGACGCGCTGTTCTCCCTTCGCAGGATGGGCGAGAAGGCCGCGGAGAACTTCGGCCGGATGGAGATGTTCGACCTGGCCGCGTCCAAGGTGCTCGACGACACCGCCTTCGAGCTGGTCACCAGGAAGCCCTACGCCGAGGTCGGCAAGGCGCTGGAGGGCGCGACCTTCGTCGTGCCCGAGGGCAGCACCGATTTCACCGGGCCCGTCCCCGGCTCCGGCCCGTTCCGTCCTGCCGGCGGCGACGCCCAGGCTGCGAAGTTCGAACGCAACGACGGCTGGTGGGGGCCGAAGCCGCCGAGCCGGTACATCGAGGTCCGTGCGATCCCCGACCCCCAGACGCGAGGCGAGGCGCTGCTCTCCGGCCAGGTGGACCTGGCCGCGGCGGTGCCCGCCGCGCTGGTGAAGCAGCACGCGGACGACCCCGCGGTGAAGGTGGTGCGCAGGACGGGCGCGACCCTCTACCCGCTGGTCATGCGGACCGACACCAAGCCCTTCGACGACCGCCGGGTCCGCGAGGCGGTACGGCTGACGCTCGATCGCGAGCAACTGCTGCAGGTCGCCTTCCTCGGGTTCGGCGAAGTGGGCAACGACCTTCTCACGCCCAAGGACCCCGCCAGCCCCACCGGGCTGCCGCAACGCACCCGCGACGTCGAGCGGGCCAGGAAGCTGATGGCCGAGGCGGGATACGCCGGCGGCGTCGACCTCACGCTCCACAGCACCACCGCGTACCCGGGCATGGACTCCGCGGCGACGCTGATCGCCCAGCAACTGGGCGAGATCGGTATCCGGGCGAAGGTCGAGCTCGCTCCCGCGGACACCTACTTCTCGACGGTGTGGGGCAAGGAACCGTTCTACCTCGGCTACCTGGGCGGCATCCCCTTCCTGGACGTGGTGCGGGTCGCGCTGAAGCCCGGTTCCCCGACCAACGAAACAGCCTGGGAGGACAAGGCGTGGAACGCCGACCTGGAGAAGGCCCTGGCCGAGCCGGACGAGGCCGAGCGCCGTACCCGGCTCGGTGAGCTGCAGACCCGGCTGCGCGACGAGGGCGGCTACGCCGTGTGGGCGCTCAGCGACCGGCTCGACCTGGCCGGACCCGGCCTGACGGGACTGCCCGAGGGGATCGGTTTCTCGGCGGGCTTCATCGATCAGGTGGCCCTTGGCCGCTGACGGGGCGAGGTTCGGCGGCGTCCCCCGGGTGATCGTGCGCGCGGGGGCGCTGCTGTCCTGCGCCTCCACAGTGATCTTCCTGATCACCGAAGCGCTGCCGGGAGACGCCGCGGTCGTGCGGAGCGGCGGGCGGGCCACGGCCGAGCAACTGGACCGGCTGCGCGCCGAGGCCGGGCTGGACCGGCCGCTCGCCGAACGCTACGTGAGCTGGCTCGCCGGGACGCTGTCCGGAGATCCGGGGCATTCGCTCCTCACGGGACGGCCGGTCGCCGAGCTGATCGGCCAGCGGATGCCGGTGACCCTCACGCTGGCCGCGGCCGCGCTGGCACTGGCCGTACCGCTCATGGCGATCCTCGCCTGGGCGGCGGTGGGAGGGCCGCGACCGCTGCGACCGGTGATCACCGGGCTCGTCGTGGGCGGGGCGGCGCTTCCCCAGGTCGCCCTGGCGGCGTTGCTGGTGGCGCTGTTGTCCGCGGCGTGGAAACTCGTGCCGCCCGTCTCGCTGCTTCCCGCCGGCGAGCCGCCCTGGAGCCGTCCCGCGTTGCTGGTGCTGCCGGTGCTGACCCTCGCCCTGCCCGCCGCCGCGTACGGCGCCGCCCTGCTGCGCGGTGCGGTGGCCGACGCCGTCTCCCGGCCCTTCGTGCGTGACGCCGGGCTTCGCGGGGTGTCCGCGGCGGCCGTCGCGCTGCGTTACGTGTTCCCCGTCGTCGCACCCGCCGCCGTCCGGCTGCTCGCCGTGGTCGCGGGCGGCCTGGTCGCCGGGACGACGGTGGTGGAGACGCTCTTCGGCCTGGCGGGGTTGGGCGAGCTGCTGGTCTCCTCGGTCGGGGGCCGGGACCTCCCCGTGGTGCAGGCCGTCACGCTGCTCGCGGCGGCCGTGGTCGCGGCCGGCCTGATCACCGCCGACGCCGTCGCCCTGGCCGTGGACCCCCGGGGCGGAGCGGCCCGGTGAGAGTCTCCCGCGTGCTCCTCGTCGCGGTCGCCGCCGGCGGCGTGCTGGCGCTCGCCCTGGGCGGGGAGGCGCTGGCCGGGCGGGAACCGACCCGCACCGTGGCCGCACCGTGGGCGGTCGCGGGACCGGGCCTGCCGCTGGGCGCCGACGTCCTCGGACGCGACGTCCTGGCCAGGGTGCTGGCCGGCGGCCGCGACCTGACCCTGGGCGCGCTGGCCGCGGCCGGTGCGGCCTCCTCCTTGGGGGTGGCGGGCGGGTTGTGGGCGGGCTGGAGCCGGGGCCGTGCCGCCCGTGCGGCCAGGGCCCTGTCGGATCTGCTGCTGGTGCTCCCCCTGCTCCTGGTGGCGATGCTGGCGGTGGTGACGGTGCCCGGACCGGCGGCGGTCATCGCCGGAACGGTGTTCGGCGGCGCTCCGCTGACGCTGCGAGTGATGGCGGACGCCACGGCCCAGGCCAGGCACACCGGTTACGTCGAGGCCGCACTGTCCAGGGGCGAGCGCGGCCTGTCCGTCCTGTTCAGGGAGGTGCTCCCCGCGCACGCCGGACTGGTCGGCGCCGACCTCGGCCAGCGAATGGTGCTCGCCGTGCAGCTGTCGGCCGCGCTGAACGTCCTCGGCTTCGGTCCTCCTCCGCCGGAGGCGGACTGGGCGGCGATGCTCCGGGAGAATCTGCCGGGGATCGGACTCAACCCGGCCGCGGTGCTCGCCCCCGCCGCGGCATTGGCGCTGCTGGCCGGGAGCGTGGCGGGGCTCTCCCACATCCTGGCCGGGCGCTCATGAGCGGGCTGGCCGTGAGCGGGCTGACCGTCGTCGGCCCGGCGGGAGCCGCCGTGGTCCGGGATCTGGACCTGAGCACCGCGCGCGGCGAGGTGCTCGCCCTGGTGGGCCCCTCCGGCACGGGCAAGACGACGGTCCTGCGCGCCGTCCTGGACGTCCTCCCGCCCGGCCTGACCCGGATCGCGGGCCGCGTCGAGTGGGACGGCGCGGAACTGCGCGCCACGCGGCGCTGGCGTCGCCGGCACGTCGGCTACCTCGGGCAGGACCCCTCCTCCGCGCTGCATCCGCTGCTGACCGCGCGGGCCGCGGTGCTCGAACCCCTGCGGGTGCTCGGCCGGTCGCGCGCCGTACGGCGGGCACGTGCCGAACAGGCGCTCGCCGACGTCGGGCTGGACCCGGAGGAACTGGGTGAGCGCCTGCCGCACCAGCTCTCCGGCGGGCAGGCGCAGCGGGTCGCGCTGGCCAGGGCCCTGGCCGCGGACCCCGATCTGCTCGTCCTCGACGAACCCACCAGTGCGCTCGACCCGGAGGCGCTGGAGACCGCCGTCGCCCTGATCCGCCGCCGCCGGGCGGAAGGCCGCTCGGCGACGCTGATCGTGTCGCATGACGGCTCCGTGGTGGCCGGGCTGGCTGACCGGGTCGTGCGGCTGGGCATGCCCCCGGCGGCGGCGCCCCCGGCCGCCCCTCGTGCCGCGACGCGCGCGCGTACGGCCGGCCCGGTGCTCGCGGTAGGCGGTCTCGGCCTCGACCGGCCGGACGGCGCGCCGCTGCTCGACGACGCCGGGCTCGCGATCGCCCCCGGCGAGTTCGTCGCCGTGCTCGGCCCATCCGGATGCGGCAAGAGCACGCTCCTCAGAGCTCTCGCGGGACTGCACCCGGTGCGGGCGGGTACCGCCACGCTGCTGGGCGAGCCGTTGCGCTGGCCGGTGCGGGGCAGAAGCGTTCCCGCCCTGCGCGCGCTGTCCCTGGTCGGACAGGACCCGCTGGCCGCGCTCAACCCGGCGCGCCCGGTCTCGGCCGCGCTGCGGCGCCCCCTGCGCCTCCTGCGGGGGCTCAGCCGGAGGGAGGCCGCCGCCGAGGCCGATCGCCTGCTCGCCGCCGTTGGGCTGCCCGCCGACACGGCACGCCGTTACCCCTCGGCCCTGTCGGGAGGGCAGCGGCAGCGGGTCGCACTGGCCAGAGCGCTGGCGGCCGGGCCGGCGCTGCTGCTGGCCGACGAGATCACCGCCGCGCTCGACGCCGGGACCGCCGAGCGGGTGCTCGACCTGCTCGACCTGCTGCGCCAGAAGGAGGAACTGGCCGTCCTGGCGGTCACCCACGACAAGACGGTGGCCGCCCGAGCCGACCGCGTCCTGCGGATCGGCCGCTCCATGACCGATGACCGGAGGTAGACCGCCGATGTCCAGGCGACAGATCGAACAGACGCTGCTCACTCACCCGTGGATCGCCCGCGCGGACCGCGACGGTGCCGTCGTCACGGCCTCTCCGGAGGCGCTGGCCGTCCGGCGCCGGTCCGCGGGGCCGCCCGTCCTGGGTGAGCTCGTGACCGAGCACCTGGAGCACTGGGGCGAGGTCTACGACTGGACCTACCGCTCCGGTCGCGACGCGCAGGATCCCTCGCTCGACCTGTCCGGCTGGCGGGCGACGGGCACCGGCGAGCCGCTGCCCGTCGAGCACATGGCCGAGTGGGCGGACCGCACGGTGGAACTCGTCATGCGCACCCGCCCGCGCAACCTGCTGGAGCTCGGCTGCGGCACCGGCATGCTGCTGCACCGCCTGCACCCCCACCTCGACAGCTACGTCGGCACGGACATCGCCGAGCACGTGGTCGAGCGGTTGTCCGGGCTCGGCCTGCCGAAGGTGCGCGTGGTGCGCGCCGCCGCCCATGAGACGAGCGGTGCCGCGGTGCGCGCGGAGCTCGGCGAGCGGCCGGACTGCGTGCTGCTCAACTCGGTGACCCAGTGCTTCCCGAGCGTGGCGTACCTGGCCGCCGTACTGCACGACGCGATCCGGCTCGTCACGCCGGGAGGGACGGTGATCGTCGGGGACATCCGCCACTCGGGGCTGCTGGAGGCCCACTGCCGATGGCTGGAACGGACGGCGGACCCCGGCGTCACCGAGCCGGAGCTGACCGCGCGTGCGCAGCGGCGCGCGGCGTCCGACACCGAGCTGCTGCTCGACCCGTCCACCCTGGCCGCCGTCGCCGCGAGCTCGGGCAGGCGGGTCAGGATGAGCCTGCTCGCCAAGACCCTGACCGCCGACAGCGAGCTGACCCGCTACCGCTTCGACGCCGTGCTGCACGTCGAGCCTCCGGACGAGCCCGAGCCCGCCGTGCACGAGTGGGACGCGCTCGGCGCCGACCCGCAGGCCGGACTCGCCCGGCTCGCGGGCTCCCGGACCGGGCCTGTCCGCGTGCGCGGCATCCCGAACCGGCTGCTCGCCCCCGACGCCCGGCGCGCGACCACCGGGGCGGAACTGCGCGCCGCGCTCGCCGGTCACGACGCCGTGGTCCTGGTCGACCCGGACGATCCGGCCCTGCTCCAGGTCGCCGCGCCCGCCACGGCGGCCTCGACCCCGCTCGACGTCCTGGCCGGGCCGGGCCGCCCGCACGAGCCGATCGGTGCGTTCGCCAGGACCCGGCTGGTGGAGGTGGCCCGTCGTACCCTGCGCAAGGCGGGGCTACCGGTGCCCGCCGAGATGACCGCACTGCTGCCGAGCGGGCCCGGCCACGACGCCGTCACCCTCGCCCGGGACTGCGCGGCCGCCCACCGGGCCGGCATGCTCGCCCTCGGCGACACGGGCGCCCTGGACGAGATCCCCACCGCGGTCGCCCGGTTCGACGAGATCGCGCTGCACGCGCTGGGCCGCCTGATGGCCGGTGCCTTCGACGGCCCGCACACCGCCGAACAGGTCGTGGCGGGGCTGGGTACGGCACCGCGGCACGCGTGGATCGTGCGCAGGTGGGTGCACGTCCTGCACGCCGAGGGACGGGCCGAGCGTGATCCGGACGGGCGCTACCGGTTCCCTCCGGTCGCGAAGCGCCCCGAGCTGGACCCGTCCGGCCCGCTCCTGGCGCAGGCGTGCGCCACACTGGGCTACCCCCCTCAGATGACGGCGTTCTTCCGCGAGGCGCTCACCCTGCTGCCGGAGCTGCTCGCGGACGAGATCCCGGCCCAGGCGCTGCTCTTCCCCGACGGAGACCTGCTCACGTCACTGAGCAAGGACCAGGACAACGTGAGCAACACCTACCTGAACGCCGCTTTCGGCTCAGTGATCCGGCAGGCCGCCGGGACCCGTACGGCACCGCTCCGTGTGATCGAGCTGGGCGCGGGGGCCGGAGGCAGCACCGCCGCGGCCCTGCGAGGGCTGGCCGGAGCGGATGCGGACTACCTGTTCACCGACGTGTCCCGGTTCTTCACCGCGGCCGCGAAGGACCGCTTCGGCGACACGCTCCGCTACGGACTCCTGGACATCAACGCCGATCTGGTGGACCAGGGCGCACCGCGCGGCGGCGCGGACGTGGTGCTGGCGGCGAACGTCCTGCACTGCGCCCGGAACGTCGGGCGGTCGCTGCGGTGGATCCGGGACCTGCTGGCCCCCGGCGGGCTGCTGATCGCGACCGAGGCGGTCAGGGAGCACTACCTGGTGCTGGCCACCATGCAGTTCCTGCTGTCCCCCCGGGAGGGGACGCCGGACCTCGGAAGCGGCGACCGGCGCGGCGGGACCGGCCGGGTGTTCCTCACGGGCAGGCAACTGCCCGCCGAGCTGGCGGAGGCGGGTCTGCGGGTGCTGCTCGAGCTGCCGGGCGCGGAATCGCCGCTGGCGGCGCCGGCACAGCATCTGTTCGTGGCCGCCGGCATCTGAGCCTGCCGGGTGCGGCGCAGCCGCGATGACCGCGTCTGCGCCGCACCGGAGCTCACGTCGCGGCGAGGTCGACCGGAAGGCCGGCCCGGAACAGCTCCTGCTCCAGCCAGACCGCCGCGCGCACGCCGTCGGCCGCACTCGGGCCCACCAGGGTCACCGGCTCCGGGACGGCCTCGAGGTGGGCGAGATCGCCGGCGGCGTAGACGCCCGCGACGGTGGTCTGGCCGTACTCGTTCACCTTGACGCACCCGTCGGGCAGCAGCTCGCACCCGAGCTGGACGGCCAGGTCGTTGTTCGGCCGGGTGGGTGCGCGGTGGTAGAGCGCCTGCCGCCGCAGGGTCGTGCCGTCGGCGAACCGTATCGTCAGCGCGTCCAGCTCGCCCTCGATCGCGGTCACCGGGGTCTCGATCACCGGGATGTCCCTGGCCTTGAGCACCGCGGCCACCGGCTCGGGCACGCTGCTCGGCCCGTGGGTGCACAGGACCACGTCGGTGCTGTACCGGTCGGCCACGTAGGCGGCGAGCATCGCGTCGAAGCCGTTGCCGATGACCGCCAGGACCTTGCCGTCGGTCTCGTACCCGTGGCAGAACGGGCAGTGGAAGACGCTTCCGCCCCAGCGCTCGGCCAGCCCCGGGATGTCGAACGGCACGTCCACCTGGCCGCTCGCCAGCAGGAGCCGGGCCGCCTCCGCGGTCCTGCCGTCCTCTACCGTGACGGTGAAGGCACCGGATCGCCCGCTCGCCGTACCCGCGCGCCCCCGCCAGATCTCCACCGTCGGGTAGGCGGCCAGCTCGGCACGGCCGTCCTCCAGCAGCCGGGCCGGTGAGCCGCCGTCGCGTCCCAGGTACATGTGCATCTCCGCGGCCGGCGCGTTGCGCGGACTGCCGGCGTCGACCACCAGGACCCTTCGCCGCTGCCGCCCGAGCACCAGGGCCGCGCTCAGCCCGGCGGGGCCGCCGCCGGCCACGATCACCTCATACATGCGGATCCTCCTCGACGATGTACATTCCGAGCTCCTGCGGGCCGGTCGGCGTCAGTCCGAGGCCGTGCTCGGCGAGCTCCTCGCCGAGCGCCCGCTCGCCGAGCACCCGCCAGGCGTAGGCCGTCTCGGTCTCGCGGACGAGCAGCTCCCCCTCGTAGACCCGGTAGGCCATGTGCCAGGTGACGCCGCCGGGGCCCGCGGGCTCCGCCCTGCCCCATCCCTCGTAGCGGTGCCGGCCCAGCCGTACGTCGGCGAACCGGGTCATCGGCACCTCGACCGGCTCGGCGGGGGGCTGCAGGTTCAGCACCGCACGGCCGCCGGACGCCAGCAGACGCCATAGCGCGCGTCGCTCTTCGGGGGTGAGGTGACCGATGACGTTCATCGCCACCACGCCGCCCAGCCCGGCCGGAAGGGTGGCCTGCAGCAGCCCCCCGGGCAGCACGGTCACCCGGTCTCGGAGCCCGGGACGTTCGTACACCCGGGCCGCCAGCACCGACCGGAGCGCGGGAGAGGGCTCGATGGCCACCACCTCGGCATCCGGCAGCGCTTCGGCGATCACCAGGGTGCCCAGCCCGCCGCCCGCGCCGAGATCGACGACCGGGCCGGGCCCGAACCCCTGCAGCGCCTCCGCGAGCGGGGGGCCCAAGTCGCCCCAGTGCGGAGCCATCATGACGTCGACGAACTCGGCCGACCGTTCGTACGGATCAGTCACTCGCGCCCCTTCTAAGGAAACTGATAACGGTTTCTATTTTCATGGGCCCCCGAACAGAGCGTCAAGGGGAAACGCGATCGAGTGGATCTGCCGTGCATGAAGACTTCGAAGCGATCCGAGGCCGGTCGGGCGCGCCGGAGAGACCGCAGGCCACCCGCGGACGCCGGAAGCCCACGGCCCGCTCGGCACGGGGCGCCGCCCTGACGAGGTGCGCTCGCCGGCCGGACCCGGCCCTCGACGGCGTCGAGCGCCGCGCGGGTCCTGGATCGGATTCCGCGGTCGGCACGATCTGGCCTCGAAGAGATCGGAGCCTTCCGCCGATGGGACGGAAGGCTCCGAGGGTGCTCTCCGGTGTGACCGGGTTCGCCGGAGCTGGAACGCCGGCAGGCGTGCTCGGTGGCGGTGTGATGGATGTTCAGCACCCGCAGACCTCACACCGCGAATGCGGACGTACCTGTCAGGCGATCGGCTCGGGCGCCGCCACTTTCACGAAAGCGGACGATGCGCTACGTGGTGCCGGTGACGCGTGGGCTCGGGCTCAGCGCCGCGGGCGAGAGTCAGCCGCACCTGCTGCCGGGCTTGGTGCTCCCGAAGGGTGGTCTCCTTGCCGGAGTTCGTCCGGAAGGACTTGCTGTCTCGGGTGGACCGGCGGCCCTTCTGCTCCAGGAACCGGAATGGTCTGGTGTTGTCCGTACGGCTCATCGTGCACCTCCTGGGTGCTAGCCACTTTTCGACCATACACCTGTCCGAGGCCCGGGAGGTGAACGGTCGTGACGTGCGCCTTCGCCGCGGCCGAGGCGGGTCCCCGGCACGGCGGCGTCCGGAAACACTCGATTCCGGAAATCGTGAGGTAGGTTGGAGACACCGAGGACACCTCGTGCGTTGGCACTCAGGTCGGCGTCGCCCCCGGCGATCACCGCTACCGGCCCTGTTCGGAAGGGCCTGGACGGGGCAGGCGACCATGACGCCAGCACTTCCTTCGCAACTGGCGCCGCTGGGCGCCGTCTCCGCCTCCCTCCCTCAAGCCGATTCTCCGCTGCGGCTCAGTCTCCACCCGGTGCTGGATCGAAGAGCGGTGGTGGACGGGGCGTGGTGGCCCTACTCCCACGACGCGACCGCCGAACTGCCCGGCCTCATCGCCGCCGTCGACCGGCTGCTCGGTCGGGTCACGCTGCGGGTCGGTGTGCACCAGGACGCGTGGGAGCGCATCCCGCGCAGCATCCCGGCACGCGGGCGGCACATCCGGGTCGGCTGGTTCCGCTACGCCGACTCCCGAATGATCACTCTGGTCTTCGCGGCCGCCGAACCGGTCGTCTTGCTCATCATCCCGCCGGGTGCCGCGACCGGCCCCGCCGAGGCCACCCTCAAGCTCACCGCCCAGGACACCACCGGCTTGACTCCCGACGACATCGTCACCCTCGCCCATCTGCCGCACGATCCCGTTTTCCGCGCGACGGCCGCCAGCCCGGCCTCCTGGGCTGACGAGGGCGGGCGGGTAACCGGGCAGGAGGCTCCGGTCCCCGTCAGACGACCGCCGGCGCCGGTGTGACCCATGTGCCGCCTGCCGGCCGGATCGAGCGGTTCAGGTACCGCCCATTTCGGCGGCGAATCGATCTCCGGCCGGCAGGCATCCAGCTCATTTCATCTGCTTCGAAGAGGAGACTTCCATGACCGCCATCGACACCGCCCCGCTCGGCGGGGCGGGCGCGTCGGCGCCCACCTGCGTGCACCTGTCCGGAGACATCGACATCTTCACCACAGCGCAGCTGCGCCGGAAACTGCTGAACACGCTCAACTACAGCACCGGTCTGCTCACCTTGGACCTGTCCCGGGTCACCTTCTGCGGCGCCGGCGGACTGGGCGTGCTGCTCGGTGTGCAAGGCCGCGCCCGGGCCCTGGGCATCACGCTGGCCTTGACCGGCGTCCCCCCGTTCATGACCCGGCTGCTGCGGGTCTCGGGTCTGGACCACCGCTTCCCGATCGTGGCGTGACCGGCGGCGTGGAGCGCGACCCTCGCCGGCGCGGGTCATGCCGGGAGCCCGCCGTTCTCACGATCCGCCACGCCCGTGCGGGCCGGTGCCGCCCGGGTCGCTGCCGGCCGAGGCTCCCGGCCGCCGTCCGGTGACGCCTCGTTCGTCATTCGGCTGGTTCCGGCGATGGATCGTGCCGGGTACCGACGGTGTGTTCCGGGGCATGCGAGCACGCGTCGAGCACGTCGGGTGCGTCCGCCGGCGGCACCGTGTGATCAGGGACGGGCGGTTCACCGGCGGAGGCGGCGCCGTCGATGAGACGGGTGGAGCTTGAGCCGTCGGGGGAGGGGACCTCGCGCCAGCCCGGAGGCCAGCTGCGCAGGATGCCGGGAGCGGTGTGCACCCGCGCCTCCCAGAGAGCGGGCGCGGTATCGAAAGCGGCGTCCTGGAAGGACGCGGGGCCGGAGAACTCCGCTTCCCGGAAGACGGCCTCGCCGGCGAACGCGGCCGCGCTGAAAAACGCTTCGGCCCCGAACCGGGCACCGCGGAAGACGGCCAGACCCCTGAAGACGGACCGGCTGAAGAGCGCGCTGCCCGTGAAGGCCACGCCCCTGAAATCGGCCCGTTGAGCGAAGACGGTTTCCCGGAACACCGTTTCGCCCTCGAACAGCGCCTCCTGGAAACAGGCTTTGTAATCGGCGGTATCCCAGTCGGCGGTACCGGTGAATACGGCTCCCGCGAACATGGTCCTTCCACCGAAGGCGGCCCGGTCGAAGCGGGCGAACCCTTCGAAGACGACGTTGCCGAATCCGGCCCCGCGCATCCGGCAGTCGATCAGGTCCAGCTTGACCAGCCACGCGCCGGTGAGATCGAGGTCGATGCCAGGCCAGAACGTGGCCGGAGGCGACTGCTCGGATCGGCTCCAGCGCAGGTGGTCACGGAGGATCCGCTGCGCCGCGATGCGGACCTGAAGCTCCTGGGGGTCGATGAGCGCCCGGAGTTCCCGCTCCCGGGCATCCGGTCTTCTCCGGTCCGGAGGGCCGCCGTCGGCCTCGGCGGACTGTGCCCGTGCGGGATCGGTGAGCACAGGAGGCATGCGCAGGTAAGCGCAGATCACATCCACGATCGTCTGGCGGTGTTCGGGATTGTGCTGGGCGACGCGTTCCAGGGCGTACAGCCCGGCCAGGCGCACCGCGGCCTTGTCGTGCCCGAGCTGGTCGGCGGCCTTGGTGTACAGCTCGGTCACGCGTTTCTCGGCGGCGTCGTACTCCTGGTAGGCCTGGGTCCGCTCGCCCAGCCACTGACGGCGCACCCCCAGCAGGAGTGCCACCAGCCCGGCGGCGCCGGCGCCCACGGTCAGACCGGTCTTGACCGCGTCCAGCCGCAGCTCGACACGCTTGGCGGCGTCCGGCGCGGTGTCGGCCAGGGTCAGCAGGACCGCCGTGGCGCCCCACATGGAGACGACGATGAGTACGACTCCGGTCAGCACCCACCACCACGACAGCACGCGCAGTTCCGTACGATCACCCCGCCGGGGCCCGCCCAGCGCCAGGCCCAGACCGGTGGTGGCCAGCACCACGGCTGTCAGGGCGAGCGCACTCCAGGCCGGGACGTAGGGGGCCGCCTCCGTCCCGGCCCGTCCGGCCGGCAGCGCGACCCCGGCCGCCGACGCGGCCGCGATGAGCAAGACCACCCCGGCCGTCCTCCGCCCGGCCCGTCCTCCCCGCCGTTTCATGGGTCAACTCCAGCGCACTCCCGCAGGAGCTGTCTACCGGTGCGAGGGCAGGGCGGCATCGGAGCATCAGCGAGCCCGATGAGAGCTGACGGGCCTGCCTCAGGCAGACTCGAACCGGGTGGCCAACCGGCAGGTGAGCACTCAGGCCGTTCTGCCCGTCGACGGTGACGGCCGCCTCCGCGAGAGCGCACCCACACGATGACCATCCCCTGTGACCGCGCAGGTGACCGCGCAGGTGACCGGACTGATCGCCATAGCGCTGCTGCTGGGCGTCATGCTCGCTCTGGGGGCATGGTGGCTGTTGGCGAAGGGGTGGGACGCCCTGCTGGACGCTCTGCCGATATGGCTGCCTCATACCCGTTAGCGAACGCGAATCGCGATGCGGTGGCGGCCGTCGGGGCCGCCGGTCTCGAAGCCGGTCACCATCTGCCCGTCGGAGGCGTGCACGAACGCCGTCGACAGCGGCGGCGGTGTTCGGATCTCCGGCCTCCTGGGGTCGCGACCGGTTCGTACACCAACGTGTCGGACAGGGAAGGAAGCCAAGGCCTGCAGCCTCGGCCACTTCCACGGACGCGACCTGCGCCGGGCGCTGATCATCATGGCGTCCGCGCCGGGAACGCCGACCCGGTTGTCGCGTGGTGACCGCGCTAGCCGGAGAACCTCTTCGCGAGGTCCCGGGCCCATTGCGCGGCCTCGGCCGCCTGGTCGCCGGTGAGGGGGGCGCCGGGCATCCGGCTCAGGCGCTCCACCTGCTCGGCGAAGCGCAGGTACTCCCGGTGAGCGTGTTCCCGGCAGGCCAGGCAGGTGACGCTTTCCGGACGGTGAGAGGTCATCGCATAGGGGACCTGGAGCCCGCAGCCGGTCGTGACGACACTCGGCGCGTCGGGCACGAGCCCCAACGACGACACGATCACATTGCGGAAGGCGGCACCGGACTGCATCACCTTCTGCTCGACGTGGATGTGCGGATCTGTCTCGCTCATCTGCGTGCGTGCCTCCGTCCGAGTCGCCCCGGAATCAGACTAATGCGTTGACCACTCAGGTTCACCGGCGTTCACATCCTGCGAAACGCTCTCGATTACGCCGCAGGTATGACACCAGGCTGACCCCGTCGCTGTTCACGGCGAGGCCGGGCCCCGCATCTTCAGCGGTCTCCCCGACCGCGCCGCACCCCGGGCGGCCCGGGCGCTGAGCTCCCTGAGGTAGTCGATGAGCTCCGGGGGCTCGTGCACCTCGAACTCATGCCCGAGCATCACCAGCGACTGGGCGAGCCAGGGCAGCGTGTCGGTGTGGCTGCGCACCCGGCAGGTGTGATCGTCGATCGGTTCGACGTCACCGGGCTTGTCACCCAGACGCCCGGTGACCTGTGCCGCCGGCGCGCGCACGGTGACGACCGCGGTGTAGGTCGGGACGAGTGAGTAGAGCCTGCCGGTCACGAACTCGGCCGCGTCCTCGGCCGGGAGTTCGCGCGGCGCGTACCGCTGCCCGGTGGGACGCGGCTCCCGCACGCGGTCGACCCGGAAGATGCGCCAGCCGTCGCGGTCGAGATCGTAGGCCACCAGATACCAGCGCCGACCGGTGGGAACGAGGTGGTAGGGCTCCACCAGCCGACGGGTCTCACCGCCGTCGGCGGCCTCGTACGCGAATCGCAGCCGCTCGTGGTTGGCGGCGGCTGCGGCGAGCGAGGTCAGGTCCTCCGGGTCGACGCTCGACCGGCCCGCGTTCGGCGCCATCGGCACCGTCGCGGCGCTGAGCGCCCTGACCCGGCGGCGCAGGCGGGAGGGCAGCACCTGCTCCAGCTTGGCCATCGCGCGTACGGAGGCCTCACCGATGCCGTCCACGGGATGCCCGGCCGCCGTACGCAGGCCGACCGCGATCGCCACCGCCTCCTCGTCGTCCAGCAGGAGCGGCGGCATCGCGGTGCCGGCGATCAGGCGGTAGCCGCCCACGGCGCCCATGGTGACCTCCACCGGGTAACCGAGCTCCCGGAGCCGGTTGATGTCGCGGCGGATCGTGCGCGGGCTCACCTTCAGCCGCCGGGCCAGCTCGCTGCCGGGCCATTCGCGTGGCATCTGCAGCAGGGACAGCAGGCTCAGCAGCCGGGCGGGAGTGTCGCTCACGACATCCATCATGCCGTGCATCTAGGCCATGAACTGTCCTATATGCCGCCTAATGTCGAGGACGTCGCCGCAGATCGCGGCCGGCCAAGCCGATTGAGGAGTGCCGTGAGCACCGAGATCCGCCCGTTCCGCGTCGACGTCCCCCAGCACGATCTGGACGACCTGATCGACCGGCTGGCCCGGACCCGCTGGCCCGGGCAACTGCCCGGGGAAGGCTGGAGCCGCGGGGTCCCGGTGGTCTACCTCAAAGAGATGGCCGGCTATTGGCGCGACGGCTTCGACTGGCGGGCGCAGGAGGCGCGTCTCAACGCGTTCCCGCAGTTCGTCACCGAGATCGACGGCCTGGACGTGCACTTCCTGCACGTCCGTTCGCCCGAGCCCGACGCGCTGCCGCTGATCCTGACGCACGGCTGGCCGAACTCGGTCGTGGAGTTCATGGACCTCATCGGCCCGCTGACCGATCCGCGCGCCCACGGCGGCGACCCGTCGCAGGCGTTCCACGTGGTGGTGCCGTCGGTCCCGGGTTTCGGATTCTCCGTCGCGCCGCGCGCGACCGGTTTCGGTGCGGCGGACGTGGGGCGGATGTGGGCGGAGCTGATGAGCCGCCTGGGGTACGAGCGGTACGGCGCGCACGGCGGTGACCTGGGCGCCTACATCACCCCTGCGGTCGCCGAAGCCGACCCCGAGCACGTCGTCGGCGTGCACATCACCGGCGGCATCGGGTTCCCGACCGACGAGGACGTCCCGGACATGAACGCCGAGGAGCTCGCCCAGTACGCGGAGATGCGGCAGTGGGTGGGCGGCGGTGTGGACCACCACCCGCTGCTGCGCGCCGCGCCGCAGACCTTCGCGTTCGCCTGGCACGATTCCCCCACCGGGCTGCTGGCGTGGATGATGCAGAAGAACAAGGAGTTCGCGATCACCGTCGACGAGCCGGACCAGGCCATCGACCGCGATCTGCTGCTCGCCAACGTGACGCTGTACTGGCTGACCGGGACCTCGGGCTCGTCGTCGTGGTTCATGTACGAGAGCACCGAGTTCCGCTGGCCCGTAGGTCAGGACCGGGTGCCGACCGGCGTCTACTGCGGGCCGCCCGCCATCCGCCGCCTCGCAGACAGGAACAACAAGATCATTCACTGGCCGGACAGCAACCCGGGCGGACACTTCGTCGCCATGGAGGAACCGGACGCCCTGGCCCGCGACCTGCGCGCCTTCTTCGGCAAAGTCCGCTGACACCGAGCAGGGGGAGCCACCACCGATGAACGATCTGCCGCGTTTCTCCTGGTCCGACGTGCACTCCCGGCGCCTGGACCGGCATGCGCTGACCGTCCCGTCGAAGACCGCCCGGCCTGCCGACATCGTGGCCGCGATGGCGAGCACCCATGCCCAGGTCATGTCGGCCGCCGAGCTGGCCGTCGCGATGCGCATCGACGGCGCCACCCGCCTGGACGTACGGGAGGCGCTGTGGAACGAGCGCAGCCTCGTCAAGACCTACGGGTTGCGCGGGACGGTGCACTTCACGCCGGCCCGGGATCTGCCGCTGTGGGTCGGAGCGTTGTCGGCCCTCCCCGCCGCGCCGAACGCCATGCCGCCCGACGTCCGGCTCACACCCGACCAGACCGAGGAGGTGGTGGCGGCCGTCGCCGCCGCGCTGGACGACGCCGAGCTGACGATCGACGAGCTCACCGAGGCGGTCGTCGAACGCACGGGCCCCTGGGCGGGCGATCCGGTGATGGAGGCGTTCCAGGGCAAGTGGCCGCGCTGGCGCCAGGCCATGCACCTGGCCGGGATGCGCGGCGTCCTGTGCTTCGCTCCCAACAGGGGCCGTAAGGTCACCTACACCAATCCGCAGCGGTGGCTGCCGGGCTTCGAGCCCGCCGACGCGGAGACGGCGCTGCCCTGGTTGGTGACGAGCTACCTGTATGCGTACGGGCCGTCCACGCCCCAGCGGTTCGCGCACTGGCTGGGCGTCCCGGCGACATGGGCGAAGGAACTGTTCGGGTCGCTGGGCGAGGCCCTCCAGGAGGTCGCGGTCGAAGGCGAACGCGCCTGGGTCGCCGCCGGAGATCTCGACGTACCGGCGGACCCGCCGCAGGGCGTGCGGCTCCTTCCCTACTTCGACGGCTATGCCTATCGCGTCGGCAACCAGCCGCCCGCGTCGCTCTATCCGGGCCGTGCCGCCGAACGCGTCCTGCCCGGCAACTTCCAGATCCTCCTCATGGACGGCGTCGTCGCGGGCCTGTGGCACCAGCGCCGGTCCGGCCGCAGGATCAGCATTACCGTCGAACCGCTCGGCGCGCTCACCGCCGCCCGGCGCCGGGACCTCGACGACCAGGTCGACAGGCTAGGGGAGATCCTCGAAGGCACGCCACGGCTCACCATCGGTCCCGTCACCGTCGGCGGCCACGCCTGAGCGTGATGAGGCATTCCGGCAACTACCTCTGAGAGTTCGCCTGCCCGCCTGCGAGCGCCCGTAGCATCTCTTTCTCCAGTGCGGGGGCGAGCGAGCGCATGAACGTCGCCGTGATGTGGCCGTTGTCGGAGTAAACCAGCGTGTTGCCGATCACCGACGGGCAGCGGTCGTCCGGGCAGAACGTGGCGTTGAAATCGGCGACCGTCACGTTGGCAGGTATCGGCCCGGCCGCCGGCATGCGCTCGGCCAGGCTGAGGCTGCGAGGCGCGACGCAGGCGGCGGCGCCCTTGGTCTCCACGCATTCGGGCGGATCGAAGCCCATCCGCGGCGTGTCGCGGATGGCCAGGACGTCGATGCCCATCGCGCCGAGCTGCCGCCACCGCTCCAGGTACCCGCCGGGCATGTTCTCGCCGCGCTCCCATTCGCTGGACTCGGTCGCGGTGGTGATCAGCAGGTCCGGGTCGAGCTTGCGGAGCTCGGCGAGCACGCCCTCCTGCCACTGATCGCATGTGGGCTGGGGCCTGCCCTTGTAGAGCTGCACGGTCGTGGACAGGGTGCAGGCGCCCTTGGTGATGTTGACGATCCGCCAGCCGTTGTCCTCGCCGAGCAGTTCAAGGGCGGGCAGCCAGTGGGCGGCGTGGGAGTTGCCGACCAGGGCGATGGTCTTGTCCGGGTTTTTCGCTCCGTAGTGGCAGACGAGGACTTCCGCCTCCCTGGGATGCTGCGCGCACCCGTCCTCGTACGACCTGGGCCGGTCCTTGGCCGCCAGCGCCGGAGCGGGCGTGATCGCGTTGCCCTGCTGCCGGGGCAGGAAGGTCACCACCACGGCCCCGACGAGCGCGGGTGCCAGCAGCAGCGGCCCCCAGTTGCCCGTCCGGTCCGTCAGCTCGGTCGTCACCGCGGCCAGCACGAAGCTGGCGGCCAGGATCAGCAGGATGCCCTTCCAGCTCGCCGCGGTCCGGTCCGTGGCCACGAGGTAGAAGACGAAGATCGGCCAGTGCCACAGGTAGAGCGCGTAGGAGATGCGGCCGACGTACAGCACCGGGCGGAGCGTCAGCAGCCGGTCCGCGCCACCGGCCGTACCCGCCACGATGACCGCCGCCGCTGCCAGCGTCGGCCACAGCGCGACGTAGCCCGGGAAGCTCGTAGAGACCTGCAGCACCAGCCCGCACGCGACCAGTGCCGCCAGGCCGAGCCAGCCGAGCACCGCCCGCACGGGTTTCGGCACCTTCAGGAACGGCAGGGCCACGGCGAGCAACCCGCCCAGCGCCAGTTCCCACAACCTCGCGCCGGTGTCGAAGTAGGCCCAGGCCTGATCGGTGGCCGTCCGGAAGATCGAGTACGCCAGGGAGAGCGCGAAGACCGCGGTCATCAGCCCCACGAAGGCCCGGAGCTTTCGCCGGGCCATCAGCAGGAGCACCGGCCAGATCACGTAGAACTGGCCCTGGATCGCCAGCGACCAGAAGTGCTGCACCGGGCTCACCGCGTTGCCCGCCGACAGGTAGTCCACCGCCGAAAAGGCCAGCTGCCAGTTCTCGTAGTACAGGGCGGAGGCGACGACCTCGGCGACCGTGACGTCCCAGCGCGTCTTCGGCAGGATCAGCACCATGCCGATCAGCACGCCGAGCAGCGTCAGCCCGGCGGCCGGCAGGAGCCTGAGCACCAGGCGCCTGGCGAAGGCCAAGAGCTTGACGTGCTCGTTACGCAGGAGCGAGCCGGTGATCAGGAAGCCGGTCAGCATCAGGAAGACGTCGACTCCGCCCGAGACCCGGCGCGGCCAGATATGGTAGATCACCACGAGGAGTACGGCTACCGCACGTAACCCGTCGATCTCCAGCCTGCGCTCCGATCTCGCGGTCCGGGGGCGCTGGAGGGCGTGGCGGGCGGCTGACATGACGTCACAGAATATGACTTCTTTAACTAATCGGACAAATTTCTGTCAGCTCGGAGTCTGTTTCGATGGGCGCCATTCATGCGGCGGGTAGGAGCGGACGCCCTCTTCGGCAGGCTCGGGTGAGACACCGGAAGACGGCCGGTCGGGCGGCGTGGGCGGTGGGGTGGTGCACGAGCACGGCTGTCGGGTGCCGTAGGCGGCAAGATGCGGCGAACCCCGGCCGTCCACATAGTCGCAGGCCATACGGGGGTTCCCGCTGGTCTCGGCAGTGCGCCCTGCAGGATTCGAACCCGCGACCGCCGGACTAGGCGTGGATCGGCCGTTGGTGGTTCCGTAATGCGGTGGCCATGGGCCATGGGCTATGGCGCGGTGGGTGAAGTGAAGATCATTCCGTGTATGTTCCGCAGCGGTCGCACCCGCGTGCTTCCGGATGCTGCCGACGCATGAAGTACGTCGATCTCAACGCCTCGATGACCCTGCCCGGTGGTGGTGTTGTCGATGGTGTCATCAGTCCGGTCGAGTGCCTGGAACGGCTCTCCTCCGGTAAGGGCGGCGAGGAAACCTCTATGGAGATCATGCTCAAGCACAACTGCTGGAAGCGCGAAGAGGACTTGATCATCCGCTATGAAGGGGTGGCGGAGTCCAGGCTCGGTATCGCGGCACCTTCTGGGGCGGAGGCGCGCAGTGTGGTGATCCTCGACGAGATCCTGTCGCACCCTGATGGATGCACCCACGAGGTCGCGTTCCGGCCGGGAGCGGTCATGGTGACCTGCCGGGACCTGATCGCTACATGGGTGGTGGCTGACTGCCCAGAGAAGCCCTGAACGGCGAAATCCGACACAATTGGAGTACGCGGTGGAGCTGGAGGAGCTTCCGGCCAATCCACTGCACCGGGTCAAGCTCCGCAAGGCCAAGTCCACGGGAGAGACCGACCGGCGCTCGGTGGTCAATCCAGCTCAAGCCAGGGAACTGCTGACCGCGGTGACCTACGTCGGCCGGTCACGTGGGCCGATGCTGGCAGCCATGTTCGCCTCCATGTACTTCGGCGGCCTGCGCCCGGCCGAGGCGGCGGGACTGCGCAAGAAGGACTGCCACCTCCCCGCGTCCGGCTGGGGTCTACTGACACTGGAGAAGACCAGGCCGCAGAGCAACAAGCGGTTCACCGACTCGGGGGAGACCCACGACGATCGCGGGCTCAAGCACCGGGGCCGAAAGGTGATCCGGGAGGTCCCGATCCCACCGGAGCTGGTGACCCTCCTCCGGGACCACATCGACAGGTTCGGACGGCCGGCTGTTCCGCACCCGCACGGGCGGGCTGATCTCCGGTTCGGCCTACGCCAAGGTCTGGAAGGAGGCCCGGACCTACGCCTTCACACCCGATCAGGTCGCCTCGCCGCTGGCGGCCCGGCCGTACGACCTGCGTCACGCGGCCGTGTCCCTCTGGCTCAACGCCGGAGTGCACGCCCCCGAAGCGGCCGAGCGGGCGGGCCACGGAGTGGACGTGATGCTCAAGGTCTACGCCAAGTGCATCGACGGCCAACGCGATGTGGCCGACCAGCGCATCCTCGACGCGCTCGCCGCATGACGTCGACGGCAGGCACCACCAGGACCCCGGGACCTCTCGGGGTCCTTCGGCGTTCCGGCCCCGAACCACCGCGCGAACCTCCGAAACTCCCGGCCCCACCTGGGCAAACGGGGCCGTGGGCATTCCGCGTATGTTCTGTGACCGGTGGCATACGGCTGCATCCGGCCGCCTGCGGCGGCAGGGGAGGGACGAGCTCTGGGAATGCAAAAGACCAGGTCATAGGCTAAATGACCTGGCCTCGGCAGCGCGCCCTGCAGGATTCGAACCTGCGACCGTCGGATTAGAAGTCCGGTGCTCTATCCAGCTGAGCTAAGGGCGCTCCCGCCTAATTGTGCATGATCCTGGGAGTGCCCATGCATCGGTTTTCCTCTCGTGTCGCGTCGATCACTCTCTGTCGCGGCCGGCGAAGCCCGGGACGGCAGGCATGGGCGGTGCAGGAGTGAAACGAGGCCGATCGCACGAGGGCCGGTGGGGCGTCGGGTCTCGAAGCAGCCGCGCAGATCGTGTGATACATCGCATTCTGGCGGCTGTTCGAGATCGAGTGCCCGCCGACGGGCGGCTCATTCGGCGCCTACCGGAGGTGCCTGTGCAGGGCATGCCGGCCCGTCCGTACGGTCCCGACCACCGGGCGGGCCGGTCTAGGCTCAATTGGCATGTTCGTCACCACGGCCTATGAGGAGATCCCCCTTCTGGGCGGTGATGTGACGGACGGGGTGGTGCGCGTCGGCGACACCGTGCGCAGGCCCACCCGTCCGTCCACGCCGTCCGTGCACGCGCTGCTCCGGCACCTGGAGGCGGCGGGGTTCGACGGAGCTCCACGGGTGGTGGGCCTCGACGAGCGGGGCCGGGAGATCCTCACCTACCTGGAGGGCGAGTCGGGGCTCCGCCCGCTGCCGTCGTACGCGGTGACCGACGAGGCGCTGGCCGCGCTCGCCGGGTTGCTGCGCCGCTTCCACGACGCCGCCGCGTCCTTCCGGCCGCCCCGGCAGGCGGTCTGGGAGAACGGCTCCAACGACGACCGGGCACCCGAGCTGGTCGGGCACTGCGACGTCAACCTCGACAACGTGATCTTCCGTGACGGCCTGCCGTGCGCGCTCATCGACTTCGACCTGGCCCGGCCGACGACCCGGCTCTTCGACGTCGTGACGACCCTGCGCCACTGGGCGCCCCTCGCCGACCCGGTGGACCTGGATCCCCTCCAGCGCGATCTGGCCGTCGGCCCCCGCCTGCGCCTGTTCTGCGACGCGTACGGCCTGGCGCCCCGCGACCGCCGCCGCCTCCTCGACCTGGCCCGTCTGCGCTTCAGCCGCTCCTACATCGCGATGCGAACCAGGGCCGCCTCCGGTGGCGGCTGGGCCCGCGTGTGGGCCGAGGGCGCCGGGACGCGCATCCGCCGGGCCGGAGCCTGGCTTGACGTCCACCAGGATGAGCTCCATGCCCATCTCGTGTAGGAACGTCTCATCCGGAGCCGGACGCTCCGGGACCGGTTCGCCCGCCAGCGCCCACGCCCTCGGGATGCTCGCCGGGGTCGCCCTCGACGCGGTCCTCGCCGACCCGCGCCGCGGGCACCCGGTCGCGCTGTTCGGCCGCGCCGCCGCCGCCCTGGAGAAGCGGCTGTACGGCGACGCCCGCGCCGACGGCGCCGTCCACGTCGCCCTCTGCGTCGGCTCCGCGGCGCTGCTCGGCGCCGTCGCCGGCCGGGTACGGCATCCGCTCGCGCGGGGCGCGGTGAGCGCCGTGGCGACCTGGTCGGTGCTCGGCGGGACCACGCTCGGCCGAGAGGGCGCGGCCATGGCGGCCTTCCTGGAGGCCGGTGACCTGGCCGGCGCGCGCGGGCGGCTGCCGCACCTATGCGGCCGGGACCCGTCCCGGCTGGAGGAACCCGAGCTCGCCAGGGCGACGGTCGAGTCGATCGCGGAGAACACCTCCGACGCCGTGGTCGCGCCGCTGCTGTGGGGAGCGGTGGCCGGAGTGCCGGGACTGCTGGCCTACCGGGCGGTCAACACGCTGGACGCCATGATCGGCCACCGCAACGCCCGGTACGCGCGCTTCGGCTGGGCCGCCGCCCGCCTCGACGACGTCGCCAACGCCGTACCGGCCCAGATCACCGGGCTGCTCACCGTCCTGGCCGCCCCCCTCGCGGGCGGTTCGTCGAGGCGGGCCGCTGCCGTGCTGCGCAGGGACGGCCACCGCCACCCCAGCCCCAACGCGGGCCGGTGCGAGGCGGCGTTCGCCGGGGCGCTGGACGTCACGCTCGGCGGGACGAACGTCTACGGAAGCCGCGTGGAGCACCGGCCGGAGATGGGCGACGGGCCGAAGCCGTCGGTCCGGGACATCCGCCGCTCGGTACGGCTGGCGCGCGCGGTAGGGTTCGCCGCTGCGGGACTCGCCGTCCTCGTCGCGCTCCGCGCGGGTGAGCGCCGTCCGGCGTGAGCGGCTGTGGCGCGGTTCCCTGGCGGGTGACGACATCCGGCGGCGTCCGGCGGGAGAGTGGGGGAGAGAAGGCATGAGAGGCGCGCTGCTGGTCGCCGGAACCACGTCCGACGCGGGCAAGAGCGTCGTCACCGCGGGGATCTGCCGGTGGCTGGCCCGGCGGGGTGTGAAGGTCGCGCCGTACAAGGCGCAGAACATGTCGCTCAACTCCTTCGTCACCGCCGACGGCGCGGAGATCGGCCGGGCTCAGGCGATGCAGGCCGCCGCCTGCGGCCTGGAGCCGAGCGCCGACATGAACCCGATCCTGCTCAAGCCGGGCAGCGACCGGCGCAGCCAGGTGGTGGTCATGGGCCGGCCGCTGGCCGACGTCGACGCGATGGAGTACTGGCAGGTCAAGGAGCACCTCCGGGAGACGGCGGTCGGCGCGCTGGAGCGGTTGCGCGCCCGCCACGACGTGGTGGTCTGCGAGGGTGCGGGCAGCCCCGCGGAGATCAACCTGCGCCGGGGCGACATCGCCAACATGGGCCTGGCCCGCGCCGCGGACCTGCCCGTCATCGTGGTCGGCGACATCGACCGGGGCGGGGTCTTCGCCTCGCTGTACGGGACGGTGGCCCTGCTGGAGCCCGCCGACCAGGCGCTGGTCGCCGGATTCGTGATCAACAAGTTCCGGGGGGCGCGCGAGCTCCTCGAACCCGGCCTCGACATGATCCGGAACCTGACCGGCCGTGAGGTGTACGGCGTGCTGCCCTGGCTGGACGGGCTCTGGCTCGACGTCGAGGACTCCCTCGCCCTGGACAACCGGCCCGCCGCTCCGGCGCGCACGCCGTACGGCAGGCAGACCCTGCGCGTGGCCGTGGTCAGGCTGCCGCGCATCTCCAACTTCACCGACGTCGACGCCCTCGCCTCAGAGCCCGGCGTGGTCGTGCGCTTCGTGACCTCCCCGGCCGAGCTCGACGACGCCGACCTGGTGGTCCTGCCCGGCTCCCGCGCCACGGTCTCCGACCTGGCCTGGCTACGCGCCACCGGCCTGGCCGAGGCGCTGTCCGGCCGGGTCGTGCTGGGCATCTGCGGCGGCTACCAGATGCTCGCCCGGACCATCCGCGACGACGTCGAGTCGGGGGCCGGGCTGGTCGAAGGGCTCGGGCTGCTGCCCGCGACGGTGGAGTTCGCCGCGGACAAGACGCTGGGCCGCCCGGTCGGAAGCGCGTACGGCTGCCGCGTCGCCGCCTACGAGATCCACCACGGCGTGGTGACCGCCGAAGGCGGCGCCCCCTTCCTGGACGGTTGCCGGGCCGGGACCGTCTGGGGGACCACCTGGCACGGAGCCCTGGAGAACGACGACTTCCGCCGGGCGTTCCTGCGCGAGGTGGCCGCGGCCTCCGGCCGCGACTTCACCCCCGCGCCGGGCACCTGCTTCGCCGCGCTGCGCGAGGAGCGCCTGGACGCCCTCGGCGACCTGATCGAGCAGAACGTCGACACCGATGCCCTGCTCCGCCTCCTGGAGAACGGCGCCCCGGCGGGCCTGCCGGTCCTGCCGCCGGGTGGACCCCTCCACGAAGCCCCGGATTTCTCGCAGAATGGGGGTATGGACGGTGAACGGTGATCACCCGGATGGTGCTGGTCCTCTTCGTCATCGCAGCGGTCGCCGCGGTGGTCCTCGGTGTCGCGCTCGTGGTCCACACCTCCCGTCGCAGGAGCGCGCCCGCCCCTGACGATCCCCGCGAGATCCTCAAGCGCCGCTACGCGGCCGGCGAGATCGACGAGGACGAATACCTCCGCCGCATGTCCGGCCTCTCCCAGGACTGGTAGGGGCCTGAGACCTTCCTGAGCGGGGGAGCCGCGGCTTCGCTGAGGACGTCATCGGGAAGCCGGCTGTACGGCTCCACCCGGTTCCGAAAGACGCGAGGTTCGACTCGTCGGGTCGGGAGCGCCGGATCGCCGGGTGGTGGGCGGCTTCCGGAAGCGGGAAGCGAAGGGGCGGGCAAGTGTCGTGATCGAGTCATGGTCCGGGCGGTCGGTGCGGGAGCACCATCGGGGGCATGACAGCGGTAGTTGAGACCGAGGGACTCACGAAGTTCTACGGAAAGCGCCGAGGGCTGGAAGATCTCGACCTGGAGATCCGCCCCGGAGAGGTGTTCGGGTATCTCGGCCCGAACGGCGCGGGCAAGACGACGACCATCCGGCTCCTCCTCGACGTGATCCGCCCCACCCGGGGCCGGATGAGCGTGCTCGGGGCCGACCCCCGGGATCCGGCCGTGCGCGGGCGGATCGGATACCTTCCCGGGGAGCTGGCCCTGGAGGGCGCGGAGAGGGCGAGCGCCTATCTGGCCTTCCTGGGACAGGCCCGGGGCGGGGTGTCCCGCGACCGGATCGCGGCGCTCGCCGAGCGGCTGGACGCCGACCTGTCGGTTCCGATGGGCAAGCTCTCCAAGGGCAGCAAACAGAAGGTCGGGCTGATCCAGGCCTTCATGCACGAGCCGGAGTTCCTGATCCTGGACGAGCCGACCAGCGGCCTGGACCCGCTGGTCCAGCAGGAGTTCCTGGCCATGGTCCGTGAGGTGCGGGCGAGCGGGCGGACCGTGCTGATGTCCTCCCACGTCCTCGCCGAGGTGGAGCAGGTCTCCGACCGGGTGGGCATCGTCCGCGGCGGCCGGCTGGTCGCGGTCGAGGACATCGCGGTCCTGCGGGAGAAGGCGGTGCGCCGGGTGGAGCTCCACTTCGACGCGCCCGTGCCCCGCGAGGCGTTCGAGGACCTGCCCGGCGTGCGGGACCTGCGGGTCGAGGGGGCGGCCGTGAGCTGCACGATCGACGGCCGTCCCGACGCGCTGGTCAAGGCGGCGGCCCGGTTCACCGTGGTGCATCTGGTCAGCGCCGAGCCCGACCTGGAAGAGATCTTCCTGGCCTACTACAGCGAGAGCGAACAGGAGGGCCGTCATGCCCGTGCTGGTGTCTAAGAGCCTGCGGGACTACCGCAGCTCGCTGGTCCGCTGGACGGTCGGCATCGGGGCCTTCTTCGCCCTCTACCTGTCGTTCTACCCGAACATCTCCGAGAACAAGGAGATCTACGGCCCGCAGGCCCTGGCCAAGTTCCCCGGCGCGATGCGCGACCTGATGGGCGGCATGGAGGACTTCACCTCCGGGATCGGATACCTCAGCAGCGTCGTCTACCAGCTGTTCGGGCCGATGCTGTTCATCGTGTGCGCGATGATCCTCGGCAACCGGGCGATCGCCCAGCCGGAGGAGTCCGGCACGCTGGAGCTGACCGTCACGCTCCCGATCGACCGCAGGCGGCTGGTCTTCGAGCGGTTCGTCGCCCTCGCCCTCGGCCTGCTCGCCGTCGCGACGGCGACCTTCCTGCTCGCCTGGGGGCTCTCGGTCGTCTCCGACATGGAGGTCCCGGTCGGCCGGATCCTCGCGGTGCACACCGGCGTCTTCCTGCTCGCCCTGTTCTTCGGCGCGCTGTCGCTGACGGTCGGTGCGGCCACCGGGCGCAAGGGACCGGCGATGGCGGTCGTCGGGGTGGTCGCGGTCGGCGGGTACGTCGTGGAGACCCTGGGAAAGAGCGTGGATGCGATCTCCTGGCTGCGCTGGGTCTCGCCGTTCCACTACTACCTGGACGGCAGGCCCCTCTACCAGGGCTTCCCCGTCGCGGACTACCTTGTACTGGCCGGGGCGACCGTCGTGCTGCTGGTCACCGCGGTCCTCGCCTTCGACCGGCGTGACGTAGGAGTCTGATGGACGAGATCGCAGAAGTCGGCGTGCGGTTGAACGGCAACTCAGAGATCGCAGAAGCCGGCGTGCGTCGAGCGAAGAGGCGGCGGTGACGGGGGTGCCCGCCGATCTGCTCGGCGGGCACCCCCGCGTGCTCGGTGAGGCGGTCGCCACCGGGCGGTTGCCCGGCCGTGAGGTTATCGACGCCTACCGGACGTCGGGGGCGCGTGCCGCCGAGCTGGGCGTGCCGCTGCGGGAGCTGGTCGACGCCGCCCTGGCCATGGCCGAATCGGCCGGGCTCGCCGGACCTGCGGGGCCGGACGGCGCCGGGCCGGGCCGGGGCTTCGGTACGGCGTTGCTCCCCGCCCTGCGACGGGCGGTCTCCGCCCTGATGGAGGGCTACGAGAACGCCCAGCGGCTGGCGATCCGCCAGGAGGAGGCGGCCCGCAGGGAGTTCGTGGACGACCTGCTGCAGGGCCGGGCCGACCGGCTCGCCGAGCGCGCCGAGCACTTCGGCCTCCGGCTCGCCGAGTCCTACGTGGTCGCGGTCGCCCGCCTGTCCGGCCCGGCGGCCGGTGGTGCGCCGCCGTCCGATCCCGCACGGGCGAGAACATCCGATGGCGGCTCCGGTCCGGCCGGTCGCGTCTCCTCCTCTCCGAGGCCGCTGTGGGACGGCGATCCGGTGGTCCGGCGGATCGAGGAGGCGATGATCGCCCGGTTCGGCTCGCACAACGTGCTGATCGCGGTCCGGGACGGGCTGCTGGTCTGCGTCGCGCCGGGCACCCTCGCCGCGGCCACCGGGGAGTTCACCCACCACGTGCGGCAGGCTTTCGAACCCGGCTGGCGGGTCGGGGTGGGCCGTCCGCACCGGGGACCCGGCGGGGTGGTCGCCTCCTACCGTGAGGCGGGCAACGCGATCGAGCTGGGTGACCGGCTGGGCCTGCGGGCCGCCGTGCTCAGGGCCGCGGACCTGCTGGTCTTCCCGGTGCTGCTGCGCGACCGGGAGGCCATCGACGACCTGGTCACGACGGTGCTGAGCCCGCTGCTGGAGGCGCGGGGCGGGCCGGATCCGCTGCTCGGCACGCTGGAGGCGGTCTTCGCCGCCCAGGGCAACCAGACCGCGGCCGCGCGCAAGCTGGGCATCAGCACCCGGGCGGTGACCTACCGGCTGGAGCGCATCCGCCGGCTCACCGGCTTCTCGCCCGACGACCCCACCCAGCGCTTCACCCTGGAGACGGCGGTCCTGGGCGCCCGCCTCCTCGACTGGCCCGCCCAGCCGCTCGCCTCGCAAGCCGGGAAATGACGCGGCCTCAGGCGGTCACGGGCCGGGCCTCGGCCGCAGGCGCGGTCACGGTTTCCGCGGTCACGGCGGACCTTCCCCAGGCCGCCGCCGCGGTGGCCTGGGCGAGGTCCGCTGTGGTGGCCTCCGCCTCGGCCTCGGCGGCGGCCACCGAGCGGGTCGTGACCGCCCGGGAGACGAGGAGGATGGTGAGGACGCACAGCGCGGCGGCGGCGCAGAACACGGCGGGCAGCCCGGCCGCGGTGGCGAGGATCCCGCCCGCCACAGCGCCCAGGGGCCTGGCCCCCATGCCGATCAGGCGGATGGTCGCGTGCACCCGGCCCATCAGCTGCTCGGGGATGAGCCGCTGGCGCAGCGAGACCAGCAGGACGTTGGAGACGGCGTTGGTCACACCGAGGAGCACGGCGGTGACGCCGATGACGGGGACGGTGGGGACGAGGACGGGCACGAGCAGCAGGAGCCCGTTGACCACGTTGACCGCGGTCAGCGTCCTGGCCTGCCCGGCGCGCCGGGCCAGCCGCTCGGCGACCAGCGAGCCCGCGACCGCCCCGAGTGCGAGCCCCACTCCCAGCAGGCCGTACCCGACGGGGGTGAGTCCCACCCGCGACCCCTCGCCGGCGACCCACAGGACGAAGACCGCGAAGTAGGCGTCGTTGGCGAAGTTGAACACTCCCGCGAAGACGGCCAGGCTCCGCAGCACGCGGTGGTTCCACACGTACCGCAGTCCCTCGGTGATGTCGGCGCGGAGCGGGCCGGAGGAGGGGGCCTCGACGCGGAAACGCCCGCGCATGCCGAGCAGGGCGAGTCCCGCCGCCGCGTAGAGGAGGGCCGGTGCTCCGAGCGTGGCCGTGGCGCCGGGCGCCGCGGTGCCGCCGATCCCGATCAGGACTCCGGCGAGCGGGCCGCCGAGGAAGTTGTTGCCGACCGTCTGCGCGGCGACGAGCTTGCCGTTGGCGTCGGTGAGCCGGTCGCGCGGCACCGCCATCGGCACCACCGCCTGCGCCGCGCTGTCGGCGAAGACCTCACCGACGCCGAGCAGCAGGACCCCGGCCAGCAGCACGGGCAGGTCCAGTATCCCCAGCCAGGCCGCCAGCGCCAGCACGGTCAGCGCGCCCGCCCGGGTCCAGGTCGCGGTGACCATCATCGTCCGCCGGTTCAGCCGGTCGGCGAGTGCTCCCGCGTGCAGGGAGAACAGCAGCCAGGGAAGCGTCGCCGCCACGCTGACCAGAGAGACCAGGAGCGGCGAGCGGGTCATGGCCACCGCGATCAGAGGCACACCCATGAGCACGATGCCGTCGGCGGTGTTGGAGAGAGCGGAAGAGGTCCACAACCAGCGGAAGGGTCGTCCAGGCACGGGTGCCTCCGGTAACGTGTAAAAGGAAGTATGCAAATATTCCTTTGCAAAGGTATGGCTGCACGCGATGGATGACAAGACCCCCGACACCGGCACTTCGCCGATCCGTGAGCACCCCGTCCGCGAGCTGGACGCCTCGGCGATCAAAGGGCTCGCCCACCCGGTACGGCTCCGCCTGCTGGAGCTGCTGGAGGACCACGGCCCCGCCACGGCGACCCAGCTCGCCGCCCGGACCGGGGAGAACACCGGCTCGACCAGCTACCACCTGCGCCAGCTCGCCCGGCACGGCCTCATCGAGGAGGCCCCGGAGCGGGGGAAGGGGAAGGAGCGCTGGTGGCGGTCCCGGCCGTTCGGGTTCGACGGGGACCGTTTCCGCCGCGACCCCGACACGGCGCAGGCGGCCGAGTTCGTGCTCGCCGAGGTGATCCGTCAGCGGAGCGCGGACCTGAGCCGCTGGCTGGAGGAGTCGATGAGCACGCCCCGCGAGTGGACCGAGGCCACCCTCGACCTGCGCCGGGTCATGCGCCTCACCCGGGAGGAACTCGCCGGGCTCGTCCGGGAGGTCTCCCAGGTCATCGACGCTCATCACGCGAGGGCGATGGACAGGAAGGAGGACGTCCCGGACACCGCCCGGGTCATCGTCACCTTCGACGCGTTCCCGGTCGGCCTCGCCCGCCGGGAGCCCGCGGAATGACGTACGGCCGCCGCCTCACGAGAGAGGCGGCGGCCGAGGCGGTGCGGGAAGGCCCGACGGCGGGAGGGCGCGGCCGTACGGGGACCGGGATCAGGGGATGAGCAGCACCTTGCCGGTGGTGCGGCGGGCCTCCAGGTCCTCGTGGGCCCGGGCGGCCTCGGCGAGCGGGTAGCGGCGGGAGATGTGCACCCGGAGCCTGCCGGAGGCCAGCCAGCCGAAGATGTCGGAGGCCCGCCAGGCGAGCTCGTCCTTGGTGGCGATGTAGGAGCCCAGGGAGGGGCGGGTCAGGAACAGGGAGCCCTCCCTGGCCAGGAGCTGCGGATCGACCGGCGGGACCGGGCCGCTGGCCTGGCCGTACAGGGCCATCATGCCGCGCGGGCGCAGGGCGGCGAGACTCTCGTCGAAGGTGGCCGCGCCCACGCCGTCGTAGACGACGTGCACGCCGGAGCCGGTCAGGTCGCGGACCGCGTCGGCGAAGCCCCGGTAGCGGAGGACCTCGTCGGCGCCGGCCTGACGGGCCAGCTCCTCCTTCTCCTCGGTGGAGACCGTGCCGATCACCCGGGCCCCGCGGAGCTTGGCGATCTGGGTGAGCAGCAGGCCCATGCCCCCGGCGGCGGCGTGCACCAGCACGTCGTCACCGGGCTTCACCTCGTGCACCGAGTGGGTCAGGTAGTGCGCGGTGAGCCCCTGGAGCGTCACGGCCGCGGCCAGCTCCGGCTCGACCCCCTCGGGCACGAGGAGCAGGTGGGAGACCGGCACGACGGCCCTCTCCGCGTAGCTGCCCATCACGTTCGCCCACGCCACCACGTCGCCGACGGAGACGCCCTCCACGTCCTCGCCGACCGCGGCGACCGTGCCCGCCCCCTCGTTGCCCGGGACGAAGGGCAGTGAGAGCGGGTAGCGGCCCATCCGGTGGTAGACGTCGATGAAGTTCACGCCGCTGGCGATGACGTCGACCAGCACGTCACCCGGGTTGAGCTCGGGCTCCGGGCAGTCGGAGTACGTGAGGACCTCGGGACCGCCGGTGGCGGAGACGACTGTGGCGCGCATCTGACGGGCTCCTTGCTCGGACGGATGTCTCGGTCTTCCCCAACTGGGAGCCGATCATTCGTTGTTCCCGCCCGGAGCAGGGAGATCGCCGTGGCGGCGGCCGGGGGCCGCCGCGGGCGCCCGCCCCGGAGACCGGGACGGGCGCGGGCGGTCAGGGCTGTTTCTGCGCGGTGCCCGGGCCGTGCATCGTGAAGTTGTCGAAGGAGGCCTTCAGGACGGCGCCGCTCCTCTCCCCGACCCGGGCGATCATGCCGACCTCGCCGGTGGGCAGCGGGTTGTCGTCCAGGATCGAGTGCACCTGCCTCCCGTCGACCCACATGGTGAGCCGCACGCCGCTCTGGCCGCCCGCGCACTCGGCCTGGAGCCGGACGGGAGCGTTCTTGGGCAGGTCGAGCTGGACGGGCTCGGCCAGGTCGCCCCCGGCGCTCTTGACGGTCCTGCGGATGCGGGCCTTGCCGGAGGTGTCGATCAGGAACTCGTAGCGCGTCGCCTTGGTGTCGTCCTCGCCCCGGCAGAACAGTCCGTACTCGCCCGATCCGGTGCTGCCGTTGCGGGTCGCGACGCTGACGCCCAGCAGCAGCCGGTGAGGGGTGATCGGGGTCGGGGTGGCGGAGGGGTCCGGGGTGGCGGGCTGCCGGGGCGTGAAGGGGATCGGGGCGGTCTCCCGGCGGACGGCGTTGTCGCCGTCGACGTCGAGGGCGTAGTAGCCGCCGGGCGCGTAGCCGTACCCGCCCGTCCCCTCGTCGTAGGTGCCGCCGCTCCAGCCGGTGCCGCTCTGGGTGAAGTCGTCCTGGTAGAGCAGGGTCAGGTCCTTGGGGGGACCGCCCGAGGTGAGGGCGAGGTAGGCGCCGACGGCGCAGCCCACCGCGACCAGGGCCGCGACCGCCCCGCCGATGAGGGTCTTCTTCCGCCGCGCCGCGGCCGGCCCCGGCCCGGAGGACCCGGCGCCCGGGGCGTGTGTCCCAGGCCCGGTGCCCGAGACGTGGGTCCCGCCCGGCGGCCATGTGGAACCGGGGCCGGTCCGGCCGAGCGCGTCGGGGTGCGCGTCCGGCGCCACGAGCCCGGTCGTGCCGGTGTGCGCGGCGGCTCCCGCGTGTGCGACCTGGCCGGTCGGGGCCGGCGTCCCGGTCCGGGGCTCGGTGCCGGGCGGTACGGCTCCCGCCCACGGCGTGGTCTCGCGCAGCGTGGGCGGGCTCTGCTGCCACACGGTCTGGACCGAGTGGGCCGCCTGCTCGGGGGCGGCCGAGCGGCCGACCAGGTGGTCGAGGACCTGCTGGGCCGTGGGGCGGTGGCCCGGCTCCTTGGCCATGGCGTAGGAGACCAGTTCGCGCAGCGCCGGCTCCATGCCCTCCAGCACGGGCTCGGTGTTGAGCACCTGGTAGAGCACCGCGTGCAGGGCCTCCCCGCCGAACGGGGAGCGCCCGCTCGCCGCGAAGGCCACCAGGCAGCCCCAGGAGAACACGTCGCAGGCGGGGGAGACCGGCTCGCCGCGCAGCACCTCCGGCGCCATGTAGCGCGGGGTGCCGATGATCTCACCGGTCCCGGTGACCCCGCTGAGCGTGTCGAGCGCACGGGCGATGCCGAAGTCGATCACCCGGGGGCCGACCGGGGAGAGCAGCACGTTGGACGGCTTGAGGTCGCGGTGCACGACCCCCGCGCCGTGGATCGCGGTCAGCGCGGTGGCCACGCCGACCGCGAGCGCGTCCAGGCTGGAGCCGCGGAGCGGGCCGCCGGATCGTACGGCCTCCTCCAGGTTGGGGCCGGGCACGAACTCGGTGACGACGTACAGCTGGTCGCCGTCGAGCGCCGTGTCCAGCACCGCCGCCGTGCAGAACCGCCGCACCCGCCGGGCGGCTTCCGCCTCCCGGCGGAAGCGCATCCGGAACTGCTCGTGCTGGCTGTACTCCGAATTGATCACCTTGATGGCGACCTGCTGCCTGTCGGAGGCCTCGCCGAGGTAGACGGTTCCCATGCCGCCCCGGCCCAGCCGGCCGAGCACTCGGTACTGTCCGATCTGGAGGGGTTCACCCGGACTGAGGTTGTTCACCGTCATACCTGCCGCTTGTGCCGTCACGTGAGGGGGCTCAGCCTACCGAGATCCTTCCCGGCGGCCAGCCGCCTCAGCAGCGGCAGGTCGACGCGCTCCAGGCTCTCCACGGTCAGCGCCGTGCCGTAGGGCCCCGCGCCGGAGTCCGGAGCCGGTGCGGCGATCGCCCCGGTGGCGTCGGCGGGAACCGCGATCACCAGGCATCCGGCCGCACGGGCCGCCGCGACGCCGGTGGGGCTGTCCTCCACGGCCACGCAGTCGGCCGGGTCCACGCCCAGCCCGGCGGCGGCCCTCAGATAGGGGTCGGGGAGCGGTTTGCCGCGCTCGGTGTCCTCGGCCGCCACGACCAGGCGGAACCGCTCCGCCCCCACCGTGCGGAGCACGACGTCCACGATCCGCCGGGGGGAGGCGCTGACCAGGGCGATCGGCACGCCTGCGGCGCCCAGGCCGTCCAGGAGCCGCAGCGCGCCGGGCAGCGGGGTCACCCCGCCCGCGACCCGGTCCGAGAAGGCTCCGGTGAGCCGGGCGGTGACCGCTTCCGCGGTGGTCGCGGCGTTCTCCGCCGGTGCTTCCGGCCCGGCGCCGGGGCCGGGGCGGGCTCGCCGTACCAGGTGGGCGGCGGCGTGCTCGACCGGTCGGCCCAGCAGGGCCTCGCCGTCCGCCTCGTCCAGTTCCACGCCCAGCTCCGCGGCGACGGCCACGCACGCCTCCCACCACAGGCCCTCGGTGTCCACGAGCGTCCCGTCCATGTCGAACAGGACGGCGCGGAGCTCACGCGACACCGGCGGGGTCCTCCGACGCGGCGGGGACGCGGGCGGAGGCGGCGACCAGGACGGGACGGTGGACGAGGGCCACGGTCACCGGGGTGCCCGGCGCGAGCCGTACCGCGTCGTGGCCGGGGACGTCGGCGAGGAGCTCCGGCTCGCCGGGTGCGGCGAGCCGGATGCGGAGCCGGGCCGAGGAGCCGCGGAACGACGAGGCGACGACGAGTCCCCGGCCCGGTGCGCCGGACCCGGGTGCAAGGGGGGAGGCACCGGACCCGGGTGCGGGGGAGGCATCGGACCCGGGCGGGGGCTCGGGGGTGACCAGCACCGCCTCCGGGCGGACCAGCACGTCCACGTCGGGACCGTCCGGGACCGGGCCGTCCACCGGGAGGTCGCGCCCGAGGACCGTGACCTCCTTCCCGGCCAGGCGGCCGGGGATGTGGTTCATCGTGCCGACGAACTCGGCCACGAACGGGGTCGCCGGGCGGTCGTACACCTGGGCGGGCGGGCCGACCTGCTCCAGCCGGCCGGCGCGGAGCACCGCGACCCGGTCGGCGACCGAGAGCGCCTCCTCCTGGTCGTGCGTCACGAAGATCGTGGTGATGCCCAGGTCGAGCTGGAGCCGCCGGATCTCCTCGCGCAGCGTGATGCGGACCTTGGCGTCCAGCGCGGAGAGCGGCTCGTCGAGCAGGAGCACGCGCGGTTCCAGCGCCAGCGCCCGGGCCAGGGCGACGCGCTGCTGCTGGCCGCCGGAGAGCTCGTGCGGGTAGCGCCCGCCGTGCTCGGGCAGGCCGACCAGCTCCAGCAGCTCGGCGGCGCGGGCGTGCCGCCGGGCCGCCGGAACCTTGCGCACCCGCAGCCCGAACGCCACGTTGTCGCGGGCGCTGAGGTTGGGGAAGAGGGAGTAGGACTGGAAGACCATCCCCGCGTCCCTGCGGTTGGCGGGCAGCCGGGTGACGTCCTTGCCGTCGATCAGCACAGCCCCCGCGTCGGGGTGCTCGAAGCCGGCCACGCAGCGCAGCGCCGTGGTCTTGCCGCAGCCCGAAGGGCCGAGCAGCGCCATCAGCTCGCCGGGCTCGACGGCGAGGTCCAGCCCGTCCAGGGCGACCGTGCGGCCGAACACCCGGCGCAGCCCCCGGAACTCCACACCAGAGGTCTTCATGACGGGTCCTTCTTTCGCTTGGCGCCGGCGCCGGACAGGGCCAGCAGCAGCAGCCAGGTGAGCAGCAGGCTGAGGATCGAGACGGCCACCGAGAGCCGGCCGTTCGAGCCGGAGACCGTGACGATCCAGACGGGGAAGGTCTGGTAGCCCAGGAGCGCGGCGACGGTGTACTCACCGAGCACCAGCGCCAGGGTGAGGAACGAGGCGCTGGCGAGGGCGGACCTCAGGTTGGGGACGATCACCCGCAGCACCACGTGCGGCCACGAGGCGCCCAGGTTGCGGGCGGCCTCCACGAGTGTGCGCACGTCGATCGCGCGCAGCCCGGCGTCCAGCGACCGGTAGGCGAACGGCAGGGCCAGCACCACGTAGGCCAGCACGAGCACCACGGGGAACGTCTCGTCCTGGATCGCGATCAGCGTCGCCCAGAACGGCGTGGCGGCCAGGTAGTCCGGTCCCCAGCGCAGCACGGTGCTGATCCCGGTCACGAAGGTGATCGGGGGGACGACCAGCGGGAGCGTGCAGACCACCTCCAGCACCGGCCGGAGCCGGGGCGCGCCGAGCCGTACGGCCAGCAGCGCGGGCAGGGTGAGCACCAGCACCACCGCGATCGTGGCCGCGGCCAGGGCGAGGGAGAGCAGCATGCTGGCGGCGAAGCCCTCGGCGGTGAGGATCTCCGCGTAGGTGGACAGGGAGAAGCCCTGCTCCTCGTTGTGGACGGTGAACCAGAACGAGGCGCCCATGGGGACCAGGAAGTAGACCGCCGCGGCGCCCAGCACGACGACGCGCCAGGGCCGGACGCGCCGGGACCGCCCCGCCGGCGGGCCCGGTCCGTCCGCCGGGCCGGCCGGGGCCGTCTCCCCGGGAAGGATCGGGGTCACCGCAGCCATCGGCTGCTCCTCCTCTGCAGGGGCAGGTAGACCGCCATCACGAGTCCCGCCACGACGATCATGTCGAGGCTGAGCGCGAGGGCGATGTTCTCGTGGCCGACCAGCACGTCACCGGTGAGCGCGTCGGCGATCTGCAGGGTGACCAGCGGTACCGTGCTGCCGACCATCGCGCGGGCGGTGGCGTAGGCCGCGAACGCGCCGCCGAACAGCAGGACCGTGCCGCCGAGCAGTGAGGGGGCCAGCACCGGGACGCCGACGTGCCGCCAGTACTGCCAGGCGGTGGCGCCGCTGTTGCCGGCCGCCTCCCGCCACTGCGGCTTCAGCCCGTCCATGGCGGGCACCATGACCAGCACCATCAGAGGGATGGAGAAGTACATGTAGACCAGGGCCAGGCCCCAGAAGGTGTAGAGGCTCCAGCCGTACCCGTCCAGCCCGAGAGCCCGGGTGACCACGCCCGAGTTGCCGAGGGTGGCGACCCAGGTGAACGCCAGCGGCACGCCTCCGAAGTTGGCCAGCACGCCGGAGGCGGTCAGCACCGACTCGCGCAGCGCCCGGAACCGGGAGGTGACCACGGCCTGGGCGAGGAAGGTGCCGGCGACCGCGCCGAGCAGCGCGACCACGGCCGAGAGCTGCACGCTGCTGACCAGGGTCTCCAGGTAGTTGCCCTGGAGGCTCTCGGTCAGGTTGGCGGTGCTGAAGGCCGGGGCGCGGGTCCGGGGATCCCGGACGGTGAAGGCGCCCAGCAGCAGCGCGACCGCCGGGATCCCGAAGGCCAGAGCGGTGAAGGCGAGCAGGGGCACGGCCGCGGGCCAGCCCGCCGAGCGGGTACGGCCGCCGCCACGCGCGCCGGCCGTACCCGCGGGTTCCCCGGTGAGTGAGACCATCAGCCGGCGACCGCGGCGCCCCAGCCGGTGGCCAGGACTTCCTTGGCCTTGTTGACCTGGGCCTCGGTCGGGAAGGTCGGCTCGCCCTCGACGGGGGGCAGGTTGGCCTCGGCGGCCTTGTCCACCGTGCCGTCGGCCTGCATCGCGGGCAGCAGCACGGGGCGGGCGAAGCCGCCGAGGTAGAGGTTCTGGCCCTCGGCGCTGTAGAGGAACTCCTGCCAGAGGCGGGCGGCGGCCGGGTGCGGGGCGTCCTTGTTGATCGCCTGGGCGTAGAGCTGGAAGTACTTGCCGTCGGTCGGAACGGTGGTCTTCCAGTCGACGCCCTTGGGGGCCATCACGGGTCCGTAGGCGGCGTTGTTGTAGTCCCAGTCGATGCTGATCTGGGTCTCGCCCTTCTCGATGGTGGCCGGGGTGGTCTCCACCGGGTTGAAGTTGCCCGCGGCCTTCAGCTTCTTGAAGAACTCCAGGCCGGGCCGGATGTCGTCGAAGGAGCCGCCGTTGGACAGGGCCGCGGCGAAGACGCCGGCGAAGGCCGAACCGGACTGCGTCGGGTTGCCGTTCATCGCGACCTTGCCCTTGTACTCGGGCTTGAGCAGGTCGGCGAAGGTCTCCGGGCATTTGGCGATCTTCTTGGCGTCGCAGCCGATGGAGACGTAGCCGCCGTAGTCGTTGAACCAGAGGCCGGTCGGCTCCTTCTGGTTCTCCGGGATCTTGTCCCAGGTCTGCACCTTGTAGGGGGCGAACAGGCCTTCGGCCGCCCCGCTGATGGCGAAGGACTGGCTGACGTCGAGCACGTCGGGGGCGCGGTCCTGGCCCTTGCGGGTCTTCACCGCGTTGATCTCGTCGGCGCTGGAGGCGTCGGGGGTCTCCTCCTCGACCTCGATGCCGTACTTCGCCTTGAAGGCTTCGATGATCTTGCCGTAGTTGGCCCAGTCGTGCGGCAGGGCGATGACGTGGAGCCTGCCCTCCTTCTTGGCGGCCTCGACGAGCTTGTCCAGCCCGCCGAAGTCGGCCGCGGAGGTGGCGGTCCTGGCGTCCACGCCGGCCGCGGAGCCGCCGGAGGCGGCGGGCGAGGAGGTGGCGGTCTGAGGCGCGGCCCCGCAGGCCGCGAGCGCCGCCAGAAGAGGGGGCAGGAGGAACGCGGCCAGGCCTGCGGAGCGGATTCGGGATGCGATCACGTTGTCTCCCAGAGGGGGTGTCGCGCAATATGTCACGAAACTAGGCGAACTTGTTCAAACAAGCTAGGCCCAGTGCGTCGGCATCCGGTTTCCGCCGGATGAACAGCCGGAGTACGCCGGTGGAATGCAGGAATCCCCTCTTTGTCGGTGATCGATCCTTGCTTAGTGTGGAGCCGGAGTCGACAGGTCGGTGCGCACAGCGAGGGAGCCATGACCGCCCGGTACGCACGGATCGCCGCAGAGCTGCGCGATGCGATCACGCGCGGCGAGTACGCCGTGGGCGCGCATCTGCCGTCGGAGGCCGAGCTCGCCGTGCGCTTCGCCGCCTCCCGCGGCACCGTCCGCCAGGCGGTGGCGGTGCTCGCCGCCGAAGGGCTGGTCGGCTCCCGGCAGGGGGCCAGGCGCATCGTGCTTGGCCGCGAGCGCAGCCAGAGCTTCGCCGAGCTGCACAGCTTCGCGCAGTGGGCGCGGGCGACGGGCCACCGGGTCAGCGGTCGCGTGCTGGCGCAGCGCCGCCGGGGGGCGAGCGCCGCGGAGGCGGCCCGGCTGGGGATCCGGCCGGACGAGCCGGTCCTGTCGGTGCTGCGGCTGCGCTCACTGGAGGGTGAGCCGGTGCTGCTGGAGCGCACCGTCTACGCCGGGTGGATCGCGCCGGCCGTCGAGCGCCTCGACGCCGACTGCGAGTCGGTGACCCGGGCCCTCTACGACGGCGTCGGGCTGGTCTTCGCCTACGGCGAGCACCTGATCGACGCGGTCGCGGCCGGAACCGAGGACTCCCGGCTGCTGGAGGTGCGGCGGGGCAGCCCCCTGCTGCGTCAGCGGCGGGTCACCACCACCCATGAGGGCCGCCCGGTCGAGTGGTCCGACGACCGCTACCGCGCGGGCAGCGTGACCTTCAGCATCCGCAACTCGGTGGACGCCAACCCGCTCGTGCGGCAGGTGGGGGACTTGCGTCCGTCGTCATAAGAACGTATGTTCGATATGCAAGGCCCGCCTTCCCCCGGGCGCTCGTCCGAAGCCGCGGGGGGAAGATCCGTCTTGAGCAGACTCTACGGTGACCCGATCGAGGTGTGGACCCGCGAGGGGGAGCCCATCCAGTTCGTCTGGCGCGACCGGCTCTACGCCGTCCGCCGGGTCATCGACCATTGGGTGGTCGCCCGCGAGTGGTGGAAGATCGACGACGACGACCCCGGAGAGCGCCGCTTCTGGCGGGTCGAGGCCACCCCCGGGCGGCGGCTCGGCACCTACGAGCTGCGTTTCGACACCGCTGGCGCCGGTTGGCTGCTGGTCAGGGCATGGGAGTGCTGACCGCCGCCCCCTCCCGCGGCGCGGCCCCGCCCGTGCCGGAGCGGTCCGCGGGGTCTCCGGCGCCGCACGGCCCTCAGTGCGGCACGGCCTGCGGGGCGGGCCGGACCACCGGCGCCGGGCCCCGGCGCCGGCGGCGGGCGCTCGCGGTCTGCCGGGCGGTGAGCTCCCGGACCGTCGCGGCGCAGAGCAGGGCCGACAGCACCACGACGGCCAGTTCCGCCGGGCCGAGACCGGTCAGGCTCGCCTCGCTGGAGGAGTCGAGCGGCAGCCGCACCACGACCACGGCGAGCAGGCCGAGCCAGCTCAGCCACCACGCGGCGAGCAGCGCCGTCCAGGGCCCCCGCTGGCCCAGGGGCGGGAGGCTCGCCCGCCAGAGGCGGTCCAGCAGCACCGGCGGGGCGACCAGGTTGAGCACCGGGACGAACCACCCCGCCAGCACGTGCGTCACCGGTGAGCCGGCGTGCCGCCCGGCCCCGGCCAGCCAGATCAGGTAGGCGACGGCCGTGGCGACCGTGGTCGCGGCCACGAGCAGGATGAGCAGGGCGAAGACGGTGGCCGCGCCGGCGAGGGCCTGCGCCCCCGCGGTCTGGGTGTCGCCGCCCAGCGCCACGATCTCCTGGGCCAGCCGCTCTCCGCGGACGCTTTCGAACACGACGAGAGCGGTGGTCGCGGCCACCTGGAGCGCCAGGGCCGCGTAGACGGCCGAGGCGGACTTCCCCCGCGGGGACGTGGCCCTCTTGTGCGGGGACGGGGCAGGGCGCATGTGAATCTCCCCCCGGCATGCGCTGAAGGATGTGCCCTTCTTCTATCCCGTGAGACCCCGCGCCAATCAACCCACCACGCCGGACTCCCACGCCCAGGCGGCGATCTCCACACGGTTCCTTGCCCCGAGCTTGGCCTGGATGCTCCCCAGGTGGGTTTTGACCGTGGACAGCGAGACGAACAGCTCCGCGGCGACCTCCTGGTTGGTCCGCCCCCGGGCCACCAGCCGGACCACGTCGAGCTCCCGCTCGGTCAGCGGCTCGGCGGGCGGGCGGGTCCTGCCGGCCGGCGGCCGGGCCAGGTGCTCCAGCAGCCGCACGGTCACCGACGGCGAGACCAGCGCGTCCCCGGCCGCCGCCGCGCGGATCGCCTCGATCAGCAGTGTCGGCCCGCTGTCCTTGAGCAGGAACCCGGTCGCCCCGGCTCTCAACGCGCCGTAGACGTATTCGTCCAGGTCGAAAGTGGTGACGATGACCACCCGCATCGGGTCGGCGGTTCCGGGGCCGGCCAGGATCCTGGTGGCCTCCAGCCCGTCCAGCTTGGGCATGCGGATGTCGAGCAGGCAGACGTCGGGCCGGAGCCGTCGCGCCTGGTCGACGGCCTCGGCGCCGTCCGCGGCGGTCGCCACGACCTCCATGTCCGGCTGGGCGTCCAGGATCATCTGGAAACCGGTCCGTACGAGCTGCTGGTCGTCGGCGATGAGCACCCGAATCGTCACCTGATCGATTCTGCCAGTCATCGGGCCGGGTCCGGCCATCGGACTTTCGGACGATGAGGTCCACGGCGGATCGAACGCCCGGCCGATCCGCCGTGGCCTCCCCGCGTGGGAGAGTCGTCCCATGAATGCTGTTCTCGAGGGATATGACCTGGTGAAACGGTTCGGCGCGGCGGTGGCGCTGGCAGGCGTCGGGCTGGCGGTCGGTCGCGGCGAGGCCGTGGCGATCATGGGTCCGAGCGGGTCGGGCAAATCGACTCTGCTGCACTGCCTGGCGGGGATCATGAAGCCGGACGCCGGTGAGGTGCGCCTGCTCGGACAGCGCGTGGACACGATGCGGGAGCGGGAGCGCAGCGCCCTGCGCCGTACCCGGTTCGGGTTCGTCTTCCAGTTCGGCCAGCTCCTGCCCGAGCTGCCGGCCGAGGAGAACGTCGCGCTGCCGCTCATGCTCGGCGGGGTGCCGCGGGGCGACGCCGTACGGCGGGCGCGGGAGTGGTTCGGCCCGCTCGGCCTGGGAGGCATGGAGGAGCGGCGGCCCGGCGAGCTGTCCGGCGGGCAGGCACAGCGGGTGGCGATCGCCCGCGCCCTGGTCACCCGGCCCGCGGTGGTCTTCGCCGACGAGCCGACCGGCGCACTCGACCAGGCCACCGGCCACGACACGATGCGCCTGCTGGTGGAGGCGACCCGGGGCAACGAGGCCTCGCTCGTGGTCGTCACCCATGATCCGCAGGTGGCCCGCTGGTGCGACCGCACGGTCGAGGTCCGCGACGGCCGGATCCTCTCCGGCGAGGTCCGCGACGGGCACGCCCCGGGCGGGCCGTATCCCGGTCACGGCTCGGGTGAAGCGGTGACCCGGGTGTTTCCCGGGGTGAGCCGGTGAGCGGGCTGCTGGGACTCAGCTGGCGGCTGCTGCGCGGCGGGGGCCGCAGCGGCCTGCTGGGCGCGGGGCTGACCGCGGCGGCGGTGGCGGTCTCCGCCGCGCTGCTGCTCTTCGCCGTCTCGGCCAACCTGGCCTTCCAGGGCAGGGCTGACAGGGAGGCGTGGCGCAATCCCGTGGAGGCGAGGACGGGGGCCGTGGCCGTCGAGGCCGTCCGCAGGGACTATGTTCGCGACCGGCCGATCACGGTCGTGGACCTCGCCGCGCTGGAGCCCGGAGCGTCCCCGCCGCCCGGACTGGACCGCTTCCCCGCGCCGGGCGAGGTCTGGTTCTCCCCGGCGCTGGCCGAGCTCGCCCGCGAGCTCCCGGACGGCCAGCTCGCCGACCGTTTCCCCGGCAAGACCGGTGGTGTGATCGGGGACGAGGGGCTGGTCCACCCGGGCGAGCTGCTCGTGGTCCGCGGCCAGGAGCCGGACTCCCCGGTGATGGCCGCCACGGCCACCGACGACCCGCGCGGCGGGGCCGCGCCCACGAAGATCTCGGATTTCACCGGGAAGGCCACCTCCGACGCGGAGGGCTACCAGGCGCTCGCCCTGATCGCGACCGTGCTCATGGTCGTGCCGCTGCTGGTGTTCGGCGGTGCGGCGGCCCGGCTCACCGTGGCCCGCCGCGACCAGCGGCTGGCCGCGCTCCGGCTGGTCGGCGCGACCCCCGGCCAGGTGGTCGCGATGACCGTGGCCGAGGCGGTGATCACGGCGTTCGGCGGCGCACTCGCGGGCACGGTCCTGTACGGCCTGCTCATCCCGGTGCTCACCCGGATCGAGATCGCCGGAGGTTCCTGGTTCGCCTCCGACATGTGGCCGGGCGTGCCGTACACGCTCGCCGTCCTGGCGGCCGTGCCGCTGCTCGTCGGCCTGTCCGCGGTGGTGGGCCTGCGCCGGGTCGTGGTCAGCCCGCTGGGCGTGGCCAAGCGGGAGACCCCTCCCGCGATGCGCTTCGTCCGGGTCCTCGCGCTGCTGGCCGCCCTGGCCGCGGTACCCGCACTCGGCGCGGGGACCGCGGCCGGAGTCGTCGCGGTCGTGCTGGGCCTCGCCTTCCTCGCCATCAACCTGACCGGGCCGTGGGTGGTCGGGATGATCGGCAGGATCACGGCGCGCACGGCCCGCGGGCCCGCCCGGCTGCTGGCGGGACGCCGTCTGGTGGACGACCCCAAGGCGGCCTGGCGGACCGTGAGCGGCGTGGCCCTGACCGGATTCGTGGCGGGGTTCATCGGCTTCCTCAGCCCGGCGGGCGGCCTGTTCGGGGACGCGGACGCCACCACGCTGCGCCTGTCGGTCCCCGCGGCCCGGGCACCCCAGCTGACCGCCGAGGCCCGCGAGCGCCTGTCGGCGGCGGGCGTTCCGGCGCGGGTGGAGGTCACGGGCGGAGGCGGGCGCCGGGTGCTCACCGTCGCCGTCGGGAAGGCCGCCGGGGACGAAGCCGGGGACGGAAAGGCCGCCGGGAAGGACAAGGATGAGGAGAAGGCGGCGCGCGAGGGCGCTTCCGCCTCCGGGCGGTCCGTGGAGGGGTCCGCCTCCGCGGCGGCGGTCGACCGGGCCAGGACCGCGCTCGACGGGCTGGTCCCCGGCCGAGGCGCCACCACCGCCGCCGACGAGGAGGTGTTCAGCGTCCTGCTGCTCGGCGACATCGGCACCGGCACCGTCGTCGTGCTCACGGTCTCGTTCCTGGTCGCCATCGTCAGCGCCGGGATCACCGCCGCCTCCTCGGTGCTCGACCGCAGGCAGACCTACGCCCTGCTCCGCCTGGCGGGCACCCCGCTGGAGGTCCTCGACCGGGCGCGCCGGGCCGAGACGCTCATCCCGCTGGCGGTCATGGGCGGCGGCTCCATCGCGGTCGGCGTGTTCTGCGCCGTGCCGTTCGCGTTCTCCTCGGTGAACGTCAGCGGGATGGTCATCCTGCTGGTCTGCGTGGTCCTCGGCTTCGCCGGGGTGACCGGCGCGGGGGCGGCGAGTGCCCCGCTGCTCCGCTCGGTCACGGCCGATCCGGCCCCGCGCCCCGACTGAACGGCCGGGGGAGGGCCCGGAGCCGCATGCGGTCCGCCTCCGGGCCCGGGCGAATTTTCTCCGTGGCCGCCTGGGCCCGGCACCCGCCCGCGGGAGGGCCCCGGAGATATCGGCGCAACCGGAGGGCGGAGGACGCTAGCCCAGGACCAGGTCGCGGATGATCTTCAGGGAGGCCTCGTCGCGGGGGCCCATGACGAGCAGGTTGCTCACCGGGCTGTCACGCCACAGCTGCAGGCGCTCGCGGATGCGGCCGGCCGGGCCGAGCAGGGAGATGCCGTCGGCCAGCTCGTCGGGGATCGCGTTGAACGCCTCGTCCCTGCGGCCGGCCAGGTAGAGCGCCTGGATCTCCTCGGCGGCCCCGGCGTAGCCCATCCTGCCGATGATGTCGGCGTGGAAGTTGCGGTTCTGCGCCCCCATGCCGCCGATGTAGAGGGTGAGCATCATCTTCACGCCGTCCAGCGCGGCCCGCAGGTCGTCGGTGACCACGGTCATGACCATCGCCGCGACGTCGAAGCCCGGGCCCGCCCCGGCCAGGGACGGCCCGTACATCTGCTCGATCTTCTCGGGGAAGGCGAACAGCGGGAGCCAGCCGTCGGCGATCTCGGCGGCGAGCGCGACGTTCTTCGGACCCTCGGCGCCCAGGTAGAGCGGGATCTCCGGGCGCAGGGGATGGGTGATGAGCCTCAGCGGCTTGCCGAGGCCGGTGACACCGCCGTCGCGGCCCGGGCCCGCCCCCGGCCGCAGCGGGAGCGGATAGTGCTCGCCCTCGCAGGTCACCGGCTCCTCGCGACGCCACACCTTGCGCATGATCTCGACGTACTCGCGGGTGCGGGCCAGCGGCTTGCCGAACGGCATGCCGTACCAGCCCTCGACCACCTGCGGCCCGGACGCGCCGATGCCCAGCAGCAGCCGTCCGCCGGTCAGGTGGTCGAGGGTCATCGCGGTCATCGCGGTCGCGGCCGGGGTCCTGGCCGAGATCTGCGCCACCGAGGTGCCCAGCCTGATGCGCGAGGTCCGCGCGCCGTACCAGGCCAGAGGGGTGAAGGCGTCGCTGCCGTAGGCCTCCGCGGTCCAGACGGAGTCGTACCCCAGCCGTTCGGCGGCCTGGACGAGCTCGGTGGCGTCGGCGGCGTGCCGCTGCCAGTAGCCGAGATTCAGGCCGAGCTTCAAATCGGTGCTCATATCGGGCCTTTCCGTGCGGGACGGCCCTGCAATTAGAACACGTTCTACTCACTTGGTCGAGACGTGAGTGTCGGCGGTCAACCTTTGGGGAAAACGTGAACTTGTGCTGAACGCTGCTCGCAAGATGCTGTGCTTGATACTCCTGCTCACCCTGGGTGCCTCCGGGGGTCTGCCGGCCGTTGCGCAGGTGAGGGAGCGACCGAACATCGTGTTCATCCTCGCCGACGACCTGGGCACGGGCGATCTGGAGAAATTTCCGAACATCTGGAACGAGTTCATCCACGCCGGCACCGGCTTCGAGCGCTTCTTCGTCCCCAATTCCTGGTGCTGCCCGTCGCGTTCGTCCATCCTGCGCTCGCAGTACGTCCACAGCCACGGCGTGCTGACCAACACGGCTCCTGAGGGTGGTTTCACCAGGTTTCATGACTCCGGTCTGGAACGTTCCACTCTTGGCGTCTGGATGAAGGAAGCCGGGTATCGCACCGCCCTCATGGGCAAGTACCTCAACCACTATCCCGGAGGCGCCGCCCCGCCCACCCACGTGCCGCCGGGCTGGGACGAATGGCACGTGCCGGTGCGCCGCCTCTACGAGGAGTACGGCTACACACTCAACGAGAACGGCGTGCTGAAGGCGTACGGCTCCGCGCCGCGGGACTACCTGACCGATGTGCTCAGCGCGAAGGCGAACGCGTTCGTCTCCCAGGGAGACGATCCGTTCTTCCTCTACCTCACGCCGGTCGCCCCGCACCTGCCGGCCAACCACGCCCCCCGCCATCACGGGGCCTTCGCCGGGATCACCGCCCCGCGCGGCCCCTCGTTCGACCAGGCGGACCTGTCGGCCGAGCCCGCGTGGCTGCGCTCGCGCAAGCGGTTGACCAAACGGGCACAGGAGAGGATCGACCAGACCTACCGCGACCGGCTGCGCGCCATGCTCGGCCTGGACGATCTGGTCGGAGCCCTGGTGGAGAGCCTGCGGGCCGCGGGGAAGCTGGAGGACACCTACCTGTTCTTCGGCTCCGACAACGGCTTCCACCTGGGCGAGCACCGGCTCGCGCAGGGCAAGACGACCCCGTTCGACGAGGCGATCAGGGTCCCGATGTTCGTGCGGGGACCGGGGATCGAGCCGGGGGGCGTCATCAGCGAGCTGGGCTCCACCCTGGACCTCGCCCCGACCTTCGCCCACCTGGCGGGGGCCGAGCTGCCGGACTTCGTGGAAGGCCGCTCGCTGCTGCCCCTCCTGCGCGGCTGGGTTCCCGGCTCCTGGCGGCAGAACGTGCTGGTCGAGTTCCACCGCCCGGCCAGCGAGGACTCGGCCCGCCAGACCCCCGTCCCGCCCTACCGGGCGATGCGCACCGCCCGGCACACCTTCGTCCGCTACGAGACAGGCGAGTACCAGCTCTACGACCTGCAAACCGATCCCCACCAGCTCCGCAACCTCGCCGGGAAGACGCATCCGGCCGTGCTCGCCGAGTTCGACCGCCAGCTCGACGCCCTGGCGGCCTGCTCCGGTGCGGAGTGCCGCCTCGCCGACTCCGTCCCCCCGCCCGCCTTCCTCGCCCCGCATCGCCGAAAGCCCGCCGCGGGGTGACGCGGAGCCGGAGCGGGACGGGGCCGGACCGCGGTGGGCGGTCCGGCCCCCTCCCGGCTGCGGCTCGCGTCGAGCCCGTCAGAACCGCAGCAGGGCGGCGACCTCGTCCGGAGCGTCGAGCTCGGGGACGAAGCACAGCTCGGCGTCGGTCGTCGCGACCGCCCTGGCCAGCGCCGCATCCGCGCGGTCGCGCTGGGGGGACTCCACGCCCCACTCGCGGATCTCGCTCTCCTCGGTCGCCAGCTGGCCGCCTTCGGGGCCGATCCACATCAGACCGTCCGCATCGGGCCGGTCGACCATCAGCAGGGTGTCCACCCGGCCCTCGCGGAACGCGCGGGCCGTGGCGGCCAGGCCGGAGACCGTCAGCTCCTTGGCGGAGGCCTCCCCGTAGCGCTCCATGAGCTGCTCACGGCGCCGCTCCAGCCAGGAGTCGATCGCGGTCTCCACCTCCTGCACGAACGGCATGGGGTCGCTGCCCTCGGCCCGGTTGCCGTGCTCCACCGCCACGGCGCGTTCGGCGGCCTCGTGGCCCAGGTGGGAGCGGAGCAGGCTCACGGACTTGGGATCGCCCGCCATGACCACCAGCTCGGCCCCCATCCGGCGGACCTCCTCGTCCACCGCCTCCGCCACCGCCTTGGCGTTGCGCTCCCACGCCTCCTCCACGCTGCTCTCGTAGCGCCGCTGGGACCAGCCGCCCTGCCCGGTCTTCTGCAGCGGCCAGTCCTGTGCCTGCACCGCCGTACGGCGCGGCGAACCGGCGCCGACCACGATCACGTCCGCGCCCGCGTGGTCGACGAGGACCCGTATGTGCGGGACGTTCTCCCCCCGCTGGGCCAGCAGCGGCATGACGTGCGGGAGCGGGGACCAGCGGGCGGTCTCCCTGCGGGGCCTGTCGGCCAGCGGCTCGGTGTAGACGAGTTCGCCGCCGCAGGCGAAGGCCGCGCGGCCGGGCGCCGCCGCGTGCACGGAGGTGAACAGTTTCTCGAAGGCTCCGAGGGTGGCGGGGTCGGCTTCCTCCAGCCGTTCGGACAGCGCCTTCCAGCGGAGCTCGATCTGCTGCTCGCCCTGCGGGACGGCGCGGCCGGTGTCGAGATACACCGATGCGAAGGGCCCCGCTCGCTCGTACAGGGGCCGGAGCGCGTCCAATCTCATCCCTGGTTCCTCTCCTCCGTGCCATATCCGAGCGCCTGCGCCACGTCGGCCATGTTCGTGTAGGTCGCGTTCGGCAGCGACCGGACGGCCTCGATGATCGGGTCCGGTGCTCCCTGCATCTCGGCACGGGACAGGAGGCTGTCGCGGTCGGCGGGGAAGACGTCCGTGCCGCTGATCCACTTGGCCAGGTCGCTGCGGAGGTCGACCCCTTCCGGGGTGAGGCCTCTGGGGGCGCCGGGCTGGTGGGCCGGCGGGCGGTGCGACGGAGCCGTGCCCTCCTCCCCGGCCGCGAGCGTGGGCTCGGGCTGCTTCCACTCCTGGGCGTGCGTCGCGCCCCCGCCCCGGGTCATCCCCTCGGTCTCGTGCTGCTGCTGGTCGTCCAGGCGTGGGCCGTGCTTAGCGCTTCCGCGTTCCATCGTTCTCCTAGGGAGGGAACTGCCGGGTTCACCCAGCAGGGGAATCGCTTCCCTGTCATGGTTTCTGTGCTTGAAACGGTCGGAGCCCGGCCGTCGCCCGCCTCGCTTCGCGGGAAGCGGAAGCCGCCCCCGCAAGGAGCGGAGGAGGCACGATCGTCGCCCCTTCCGTACTGCTCGAACGACCCATACCCGGCCGATTGACGACAAACATCGTGATTACCCGGGCTTGCCCCCGCGCGAGGAGTCTTGCCTCCCGCATTGCGAGCCGGAGGGGCGGACAAGGCGTGCACCTGGCCTGATCCGCGTCGAGCCGTCACTCTGGAGACGAGGACGGTGAGCATTGATGATCACAGTTGTCGGAGTCGACGGGGCCGGGCTGTCTGCGGAGGCCCAGGCCAGATTGGACGAGGCCGTCCTGGTCGCCGGGTCGGACCGGGTCTTCCGCCGCCTGGGCGGCGTGCCGGCCGGGGTCAGGAGGGCGGAGGGGCCGCTCCTGGAAGTCGTGGACGCCCACCTGGAGACGGGCGAGGGCACGCTGGTCGTGCTCGCCGAGGGGGATCCGGGCTTCTTCGACGTGGTCAGGGAACTGCGCGGGCACGGCGTGACCCCCGAGGTCCTGCCCGCCCGCCCGCTCGCCTCGCTCGCCTTCGCCAGAGCCGGGCTGGCGTGGGAGGACGCCCTGATCGTCACCGGCGGGAGGCTCGACCGGGTGGTGAACGCCTGCCGTGCCCACCACAAGGTCGCCGTGCTCGTCACGCCCGGCGTCGGTCCCGCCGAGATCGCCCGGGAACTGGCCCCCACCACCCCCCGCGCGCTGATCGTCTGCGAGGACCTGGGCGGTCCCGACGAGCGGATCACGCACAGCCGGATGGGCGAGGCCACCACGCGGCCGTGGAAGGACCCCGACGTGGTGCTCGTCCTGGACCCGCTGCACCGGCCGCACGAGCCGGGCTGGGTGGCCGGGGCCCGGCCGGGTCCGGGGGAGTGGGCGCTGGACTTCGACGGAGCCCGTCTGAGCCCGCAGGTCCGGGCGTTCGCGCTGGCCAAGCTCGGCCCCCGGCTGGGTGAGCTCGTCTGGGACGTCGGCGCGGGCACCGGGGAGATCGCGGTGGAGTGCGCCAGGATGGGCGCGGCCGTGGTGGCGGTGGAACGCGAGGAGGAGTCCTGCGCCCGGCTCCGCCGCAACGTCATCGCCCACGGTGTGAAGGTCGCCCTGACCCGTGGCCAGGCGCCCCCCGCCCTGGAGCCGCTGGCCGACCCGGACGCGGTCTTCGTCGGCGGGGGAGGGGCCGACGTGGTCGCGGCCTGCGCGGCCCGCGCCCCCAGATCCCTGGTCTGCGCGCTGCGGACCGTCGAGCAGGTCGTGACCGTGCTCGACGTCCTCCGCGAGCACGGCTACCACGCCGAGTGCGTGCAGCTCCAGTCCTCCCGGCTGACCGTCCAGGCCGACGGCGCGCACCGCCTCGCCGCCTCCGACCCGATCTTCGTGGTGTACTCCGCCGGGGGATGAGCCGGTGAACGTCATGTGTCCGTGACCTGTTCCTGACGTGCCGTCATCGGATATCCTCGCGAGTCGCCGCCGCGCAATCCCAGGTCAAGGTCATTGGAGTCCCTTTCATGAAGCCGCCGCTGCTGCTCATCGGGCAGGGCTCACACGATGACAACGGATCCGCCGAGTTCGGCAGGTTCATCCACCGGCTCCGCTGCCGCCTGGACCGGACCGCCGCCGACGTCTCCGGCGGATACGTCACCCAGGCCAGGCCGCGGCTCAGCGACTCGATCGCCTCGCTGGTCGCACGCGGGTACCACCGCATGGTGGCGCTGCCGCTGAGTCTCACCGGAGACCCGCGGATCGGCTCCGACATCCCCGCCCTGATGGCCCTGGAGCAGGAGCGTCACCCCATGCTCACCTGCGACTACGGCCGCCCGCTGGGGCCCGACCCCCGCGTCCTGGCGCTGCTCGCCGAGCGCCTGGCCGACGCCGCCACCGAGGTGCCCAGCCTCCGCCTGGTCCCCGCCGGCGGCGGTCCTCTGGAGGAGGAGCCCGAACGGATCGAGACGGGTGAGACCGCCGTGGTCCTGGTCGGCGACGGCTCGACCTCCCCGGCCTGCAACGCCGACGTGCACCGGGTCTCCCGCCTGTTCTGGGAGACCCACGCCCACGAGTACATGACCGTGGAGACCGCCTTCGCCTCCCTCACCCCGCCCGGCGTGCCCGGCGGCATCGAGCGCTGCCGCCGTCTCGGCGCCCGGCGCGTGATCGTCGTGCCCTACCTGCTGTTCGCCGGCGGCCTGCTGGAGAAGGTCTGGGCCCAGGCCATGGCCTACGCCGCGGGCCACCCCGACCTGGACGTGCGCTGCGCAGAGGTCATCGGCGACTGCGAAGGGCTGGCGGACGTGGTCATCGAGCGGTACGAGGAGGCGCTCGCCGGCATCGTCTGGTGAGCTTTTCCGGGCAGAGCGGTTTTCGGGGAGACTGTTCGGCATGATCACTCTTGAGCAGACCATCGCCGCGATCCGGCCCGGCGACCCGCAGGCCGCCGCGGAGGCACGGGCCCACCAGGACCGGCTGACCAAGCCGCGCGGCGCCCTGGGCGTGCTGGAGGAGGTGGCGGTACGGCTCGCCGGCGCCGCGGGTGTCAGCCCGCCGCCCGTCCCGGTTCCCGCGGCGCTGGCCATCTTCGCCGCCGACCACGGCGTGCACGCCCAGGGCGTGAGCCCGTGGCCGCAGGAGGTCACCCAGCAGATGGTGGGCAACTTCCTGACCGGAGGCGCCGTGGCCAACGCCTTCGCGGCCCAGGTCGGCGCGACCGTGCGGGTCGTGGACGTCGGCGTCGCCGCCGACCTGCCCCCCGCCCCCGGTCTGACGATCAGCAAGGTCGCGTACGGCACCGCCGACCTGTCCCAGGGGCCGGCGATGACCCCCCAGCAGGCCGTGGCGGCCCTGGAGGCCGGGATCGCGGTCGCCCGCGAGCTGGTGGAGCAGGGGGCGCGCTGCCTGATCACCGGGGACATGGGCATCGCCAACACCACCGCCTCGGCCGCCCTCATCGCGGCCTTCACCGGCCGCGACGCCGCCGAGGCGACCGGCAGGGGGACCGGCGTCGACGACGAGACCCTGACCCGCAAGGTCGGGATCGTCCGCCAGGCCCTGCTCGTGAACGGGCTGGACGGCGGGGCGGGAGCCGTACCGGCTCTGGAGACGCTGGCGGCGGTCGGCGGGCTGGAGCACGCGGCGATCGCCGGCTTCATCCTGGGCGGGGCCGCGCTGAGGGTGCCGGTCGTGCTCGACGGCGTGATCGCGGGATCGGCGGCGCTCGCGGCGGCGGCGCTCGCTCCCGCCGCGGTGGACCACTGCGTGGCCGGGCACCGCTCCGCCGAACCCGGTCACTCCCTCGCCCTCGCCCACCTGGGCCTGCGCCCCCTGGTCGAGCTGGAGCTGCGGCTCGGCGAGGGCACCGGCGGGCTGCTCGCGCACCCGCTGGTCTGCGCGGCGGCCCGGGTCATGCACGAGGTGGCGACCTTCGACTCCGCGGGGGTCAGCGAGAAGGAGGCCTGATCCGGTGGGCAGGTCAGGGCGGTACGGGCCTTCTTTTGGTCCGACCTCGTATGGCTTGACACCGTTTCAGCTCTTCACGGCCGCGATGATGTCAAGCTTGTTAACACAGTGACATCAAACGGCGTCTTGTTAGCCGGTAGGTTTACCTCCTAACACGCCGTGCTTCACCGTTCGTCGCGAACAGGAGATCTGTCGCCATGTCGCCCTACCTGCTCGGTCTGCGCCTCTCCGGGCGGCGTGTGCTCGTCGTCGGCGGAGGCCGTGTCGCCCAGCGGCGGGTGCCCGCCCTCCTGGAGGCCGGAGCCCTGGTCACCATCGTCTCGACGAGCGTCACGCACGCGCTCGACGAGCTCATCGCCAGCGGCCGCGTGACCTGGGAGGCCAGGCGGTACGAGGTGGGAGACGTCGACGGGGCCTGGCTGGTGCAGGCCTGCACCGACGACCACGCGGTGAACACCGCCGTGGCCGCCGAGGCCGAGGCCAAGCGGATCTGGTGCGTGCGCGCCGACGACAAGGAGGCCTCGGCCGCGTGGACCCCGGCCAGCGGGCGGGTCGGCGAGATCGGCGTGGCGATCACCGCCGGCGGTGACCCCCGGCGGGCCGCGGGGATCAGGGACGCCGTCGTGGAGGCCCTCCGCGACGGCACGGTCGACGCCCGGCGCAACCGCACCAAGCCGGTCGGCGTCGCCCTGGTCGGCGGAGGGCCCGGCGACCCGGGGCTGATCACGGTCCGCGGGCGGCAGCTGCTCTCCCAGGCCGACGTGGTCATCGCCGACCGTCTCGCCCCGCAGCCCCTGCTCGACGAGCTTCCCCCGGACGTCGAGCTGATCGACGCCGCCAAGATCCCCTACGGGCGCTACCTGGCCCAGGAGAAGATCAACGAGCTGCTGGTCGAGCACGCCAAGCAGGGCAAGTTCGTGGTCCGGCTCAAGGGCGGAGACCCGTTCGTCTTCGGCCGGGGCGGAGAGGAGATGCTCGCCTGCGCCCGCGAGGGCATCCCGGTCATCGTCGTGCCGGGGATCACCAGCCCGGTCGCGGTGCCCGCGGCGGCGGGGGTGCCCGTGACGCATCGCGGGGTGAGCCAGGAGTTCCACGTGATCTCGGTGCACGTCCCTCCGGGCGACCCCAGGTCCACCGTCGACTGGCCGAACCTGGCGCGGTCGGCGGGCACCCTGGTCCTCATGATGGCCGTCGAGCGGATCGCGGTGATCGCCGAAACACTGATCTACGAAGGACGTTCGCCGGAAACTCCCGTAATGGTGGTACAGGACGGTACTCTTCCCACCCAGCGAGCTCTTTACGCCACGCTGTCCACCGTGGCGGAGCGCGTGGCCGCGGCTGGGATCCGGCCACCGGCGATCGTGATCGTCGGCGATGTCGTGAAGGTCGGCCAGGAGGTCGAGATGGTTCGAGCGGAGCGGGTGCCGTGAAATCGGCTGCCAACAGGCCCACGCGTCCCGGCGAGGACGACCCCAGGCTCGGCGAGGCGTCCGGTGACGCGTCCCCGGACCATCCCGAGTCTCCGGGCGAGCAGACCGTGGCCTTCCGCGCGATCCGCGACGACGACGTGGTCTCCTTCCGCACCGACGACGCCTCCGCGGTTGGCGCGGAGCACGGTGACGAGAACTCCGCGCCGGACGCCGGGGACGGCGACCCCGGCGATGAGACGGCGCCCGCGGACGATGCGACGGGCACGTCCTCCGGTGAAGGAGACGACGGGCCCGCCGGGGACGAGGTCTCGCCGGTCGCCTCCGCGCGGGACGCGGAGGACGGCTCCGAGGACGCCGCGCCGGCTCCCGAGACCGCGGACGGTTCCGGTGACGGCACGCCGGAGGAGGCGGCCGACGCCGATCCCGGCTCCGCCGACGATGCGGGGGACGACGACGAGGACACCGGGGAGGATGCAGGGGAGGACATAGGGGAGGACGCAGAGGGGGAGGCCGCGGCCGCGGACTCCGGCCGTCCCGCGACCGATGCGCACGACGCTGAGGCGGGCGACTCCGAGGCGGGCGACGCTGAGGCGGCCGCGGCGGGCTCGGCGGAGGACGGCGAAGCCGATCCGGCCGAGGACGGCGGCGGCGAGGACGGAAACGGTCCGGCCGAGGACGGCGAGGACGAAGCCGGGACGGGGGACGCGGCGCCGGGAGACCGGGTCCGCGAGACGCCCATGCCCGAGGAGGTCTCCGCGGCGCTGACCGGCGCCCTCGCGGCGCTGCGGGACAGCGTCGCCGACCTCGCCTTCGGCCTGGACCTCCCGGGGGCCGAGGAGGCGAGGCGGGTCCAGGCCGAGATCCTGGCGCAGCTCGACGACTACGTGATCCCCCGCGTCCACATGAGCACCGCGCCGGCGCTCATCGTCGTCGCGGGCTCCACCGGTGCGGGCAAGTCCACGCTCCTCAACACCCTGGCCAACGCCAAGGTCAGCGCCACCGGCGTGCGCCGCCCGACCACCGCCACCCCCGTCCTGGCCTGCCACCCCGACGACTACGAGTGGTTCGCCAAGGGAGACCTGCTTGGCAGCCTGAAGCGGAAGAAGGCCCCCAGCCACACGTCGGGACTCGGCGAGCTCGTGCTCGTCGCCACCGAACGCCTGCCGCAGAGCGTGGCGCTGCTCGACACCCCCGACATCGACTCGGTCGTCGAGGAGCATCACGAGATCGCCCGCCGCATGCTCGACGCGGCCGATCTGTGGATCTTCGTCACCACCGCCGCCCGTTACGCCGACGCCCCTGCCTGGAGGCTGCTCCGGCTGGCCAAGGAGCGCGGGGCCAGGCTGGCGATCGTGCTCTCCAGGGTCCCTCCGCGATCGCGCGAGGTGGTCACCAAGCACTTCGTCCGGATGCTCACCGAGTACGGCCTCGGCGAGGTCGACCGGTTCGTCATCAACGAGAGCAAAGTCACCGACGGCATGCTCCCCGACGACGAGGTCACCGAGCTCAGGCTCTGGCTGGCCGAGCTCTCGGTCGACGACCAGCGCCGGACGCAGGCCGTACAGGCGACACTGGCCGGGGCGCTCGACAGCTTCAGGACCCGCGTCCCGGCGCTGGCCAGGCACCTGGAGGCCCAGGTGGCCTTCCGGGCCGAGCTCCGCGGCGACGTGGACGCCGCGTACGGCAGGGCGCTGGCCGAGATCGACGAGGCGACGAGGAACGGCTCGCTGCTCCGCGGGGAGGTGCTCGCCCGCTGGCAGGACTTCGCCGGCTCCGGCGACCTCATGCGCACCCTGCACATGCGCAAGCCCGGCCGGCTCTCCGGGAAGGCGAGCCAGCAGGGCCCCGAGCGGATGGGCGCGCTGAAGGCCGCGATCCGGACCGGGCTGGAGTCGGTCGTCGTCTCGGCCGCGCAGCGGGCCGCGGAGGAGACCGTGACGCGCTGGCTGAACCGCCCCGGGGCCGGAGAGGCCCTGACCCCCGCGCAGACGCTCGGCCGTCCGTCCGACGAGTTCCTGCGCCGCGCGGGGCGGGTGGTGTCGGCCTGGCAGGACCACGTCGTCGAGCTGATCCGCACCGAGGGCGTGACCAAGCGGGCGGTCGCCCGGCTGGTCTCGTTCGACGTCGAGTCCCTGGCGCTGATCTTCGCGGTCGGGCTGCTGGGGTACGGCACCGCCGAGGTGGAGGTGGCGGGAAAGAACGCGCTGCCCCAGCGGCTGCTGCACGCGCTGCTCGGCGCCGAGTCCCTGCGGAGCATCGGGGCCAAGGCCCGCAGCGACCTCCGCGCCCGCATCGGCATGCTGTTCGACGACGAGACGGCACGCTACGTCCAGGCGCTCGACGGCGCCGGAATCCCCGACGAATCCGCCGCCACTCGCCTCTACCAGGCGACGTACAACCTTGAGGTGGCCCGATGAGGAGTGAGACCGGCGCGGCGAGCACCGCGGCCGCCATGCGTGCTCCCGGCACGGGGCCGCGCGAGGAACGAGGAGCGGTGAGCGAGCCATGACCACCGTTGGCACCACCCAGACGCGCCAGGGCCTCGGCAGCAGGCTCGCGGCGCTGGCCCGGATCGTGGAGCTGGGACCGGGCAGAGCCGACCCCAGGCTCCTCACCGAGGCGGGCCAGTTGCTGCTGCGCGCCGGCGACCGGCTCAAGCTCTCCTCCGACCACACGGTGGTCGCCCTGGCCGGAGGCACCGGGAGCGGCAAGTCATCGCTGTTCAACTCCGTCTCCGGGCTCGACCTGTCGCCGACCGGCGTGCGACGCCCCACCACGGCGCGCACCCATGCCTGCGTCTGGGGCCTGGAGGGCGCCGGGCCGCTGCTCGACTGGCTGCAGATCCAGTGGCGGCACCGCTTCGCCAGGGCCAGCGCGCTGGACAAGGGCGAGAGCCGGTTGCACGGGCTGATCCTGCTCGACCTGCCCGACCACGACTCGATCCGGGCGATCACCGACACCGAGGCCGACCGGCTGATCCAGGTCGCCGACCTCGTCGTGTGGGTGCTCGATCCGCAGAAGTACGCCGACGCCTCCACCCACCGCCGCTACGTGACGGAGCTGGCCGGGCACGACACGGTGACGATCTTCGTGCTCAACCAGGCCGACCGGCTGGCCCCGGAGGAACTGGCCGAGTGCGTCGCGGACCTGGAGGACCTGCTGCGCCGCGAGGGGGTCGAGAACCCCGTGATCGTGACCACCTCCGCGACCACCGGCAAGGGCGTGGACAACCTCAAGGCGGTCCTCGCCGACACCGTGGCCAGGCGCAGGGCCGCGATCCAGCGGCTGGAGGCCGATCTGGACCGGCTGGCCCGGCGCCTGGCGAAGATCGCGCCCGCGGAGGACGCCCCGTCCCCGCCCGCCTCCATCGACGACGCCCGCCGGATCGGCCTGACCGACGCCCTGTGCGACGCCGTCGGCGTGCCCGCCGTCGGGGAGGCGATGGAGAACGTGTACGGCGTGCGGTCCGCCGAGTGGGTCGGCTGGCCGTACACCCGGTGGGCGGCCAAGCTCCGCCCCGACCCGCTGAACAGCCTGCGCCTGGGCGACCTCAGGGACGAGATCCGCGGCCTGACCGGCGGTTCGGTGAGCGCCCAGCCCGCCGAGGTGGACAACGCGATCCAGGCGCTGGCCGACGGGCTCACCACCGGCATGCCCGAGGCCTGGCAGGACGGCGTCCGGGACGCCGCGCGCTCCCGCTCGGCCCAGTTGCCGCGGGTGCTCTCGGAGGAGCTGACCGAGGTGGCGCCCTCCCTCGACCGCGTCCCCGCGTGGTGGCGCCTGCTCCTCGCCTGGCAGTACCTGCTGGTCCTGCTGTTCGTCGCCGGGGTGATCTGGGCCGGTACGGCCCTGGCCTACGGCGTCCTCGGCGCCGGGGAGCTCCCCGGGGGCCTGGCGGTCTTCGGGGAGGCGGCCTCGCTGCCGTGGGTGGGGCTGATGGTGGTGTCGGTCCTCGGACTGGGCGTGCTCACCGCGGTGGCCAGCCGGAACGTCGTGGTGCTCGGGGCGGCCAACGAGCGCGACCGGCTCGAGCGCGAGATGCGCCGCCGGATCGGCGCGATCGCCGAGGGCATGGTGATCGAGCCGGTCGACCGGGAGCTGGCGCGCTACAACGAGTTCCGGGCGGCCATGCGGAGCGTGCGCGGCTGATCCGAGGGCCGTCCACAGCCTCCGGTGCGTGTGCGCGGCCTGTCCACAGAGCGTGGTTCGGTGGCCCGTGCCGGTGACGGCGCGGGCCACTGTGTCTTCCAGGCCGCGGGCAGCTCGCCCGCTCTCATGGGAGGCACGATGAACGACATCTACGTCACGCTGACCGGTAACGTCGCAGCTCCGCCGCGTCAGCACACCTTCTCCGACGGGTCGCGGGTCACCTCGCTCAGAGTGGCGACGACCAGCCGCCACTTCGACCGGGAGAACCAGCAGTGGCGCAACGGGGAGACGACCTACTTCGGGGTGCGCTGCTTCCGGGGGCTCGCCGACAACGTCGCCCAGTCGATCCACGTGGGCCAGCCCGTCGTCGTCCAGGGACGGCTGCGCATCCGCGAGTTCACCCACGAGGGCGAGCGCCGTTTCATGGCGGAGGTGGAGGCCAGCTCGCTCGGGCACGACCTGCGCTGGGGCGTGGGGAGCTTCAGCAAGCCGCAGCGCGGCGGTACGGCCCCGGCGCTGGGACAGCAGGAACGCAGCGAGCTCGACCGCGAGACCCATGACTGGGCGCTGGGCGGAGTGGTGCCGGGCGGCCGCGTGGATGCCGCGGATCCGGGCGATGAGGTGACCGACGCGGGTGAGAGCGCCGAGGTGAGTGCCGGAGACGGCAGCGGTGAGGTGCTCGCCTGGCCGGAGAAGGACGACACGCCGTGGCCCGCCGACGCCCGTGCGGTGGCCTGAGCCGGGAAGGAGGGGGGCACCGGCCCGACGGGTCGGTGCCCTGCGGATGAGGTGCGGCGGCACCGGGAGATCGGCCGATGGTCCTGCCCATGTCAGACGCCGAGGCACCCGTCAGATCCAGGTAACGCCCCGCAGCATGGCTGCTCCTTTCCCGCACGGGCCGCTCGCAGAGAGCGGTTTCCAGTCATGGGCAGCCTGGTGTGGCAGCCCACATCGCAAAGGTAGCGGTTCCCATCGCGCGCCGCACACTCCGCAACTATTGTGTTACACATCGTTAGTCAAAGAGGAGGGTGGGATGGCGGTGCCCAGTCACACCTCGGTCAAGGCGCGCGACGGCGCGGCTGCCTTGGCCGGTCGGTGGCCTCTGCTCGGGCAACGCCGTTCGCTGGTCGTCTACCTGTGCGGGGTCGTGGCCCTGGAGGCGGCCGCGTTCGCGGCCCTCGTCACCACGCGTGATCTGCGCTGGCCCGACCTGCTGACGTTCGCGGCGCTGCTGTTGTGCGGCGCGGTCTGCATCGAGGCGACCCGGCGGCTCGGCATCCCCGCGGGGGTCTCCAGGGACCTGCTGTCGGCCTGGTGGCTCCCGGTCGCCCTGCTCCTGCCGCCGGTCTACGCGCTTCTGGCGCCCATCCCGCTGCAGATCATGCTCCAGAAACGGGTGCGCGAGACGGTCGTCTACCGGAGGGTCCTCAGCGCGGCGGCGATCGGGCTGGCCGGATGCGTGACCTCGGTGCTGTTCCACGCGATCGCCGGCGGCCCGCCGGCGCTGACCGCCGGCACGGGGACGCCGATCCTCGTCGCGATCGGCTGCGCCGCTCTGTTCACCGTGGTCAACACGGCGCTGATCGCCGTCGCGGCGCACACCGCGGATCCCGAAGGCCGCTGGCGTGAGGTGCTGTGGAACCGCGAGAGCCTGACGCTCGACGTGGTCGAGCTCTGCCTCGGGGTCATCGTGGCCATCACCTGCGGGATCAATCTGGCGTTGCTGCTGCTGGCCCTGCCGCCGGTGGTCCTGCTGCAGCGGAGCCTCCTGCACGCCCAGCTCCAGGCGGCGGCCCGCACCGACTCCAAGACCGGCCTGCTCAACGCCGCCGCCTGGCAGCGTGAGGCCGATACCGAGATCGGCAGGGCCCGGCGCAGCGGCGAGAGCCTCGCCCTGCTGATCGTCGACATCGATCACTTCAAACGGGTCAACGACGGCTACGGTCACCTGGTCGGAGACCAGGTCCTGGTCGGTGTGGCCGCCACGCTGCGCAGCCAGCTCCGCGACTACGACGTTGTGGGCCGGTTCGGCGGGGAGGAGTTCGTCGTCCTGCTGCCGAGGGCCGACGTGACGGAGGCCCGGAGGGTGGCCGAGCGGTTGCGGTCCCGCATCGCCCGGATGGCGGTCCCCACCGACGGGGCCATGATCAGCGTGACGGTCTCGGTCGGCGTCTCGATCATGAACGTGCACGGAAACGACCTCATCGAACTGCTCGCCGCGGCCGACCTGGCCCTCTACCGGGCCAAGGAGCTGGGCCGGGACCGCGTCTGCCTGCCCGCCATGCCCGTGCCCCCGGCGAGCCCACCGGGCGCGGAGAGCGCGTCCGGCTGAACGGCGTCGCCCTGGAGTCCGCGCCCGTGGCCCGCGTGCCCGCCGTTCACCCTCCGGCCCGGTCCAGCGCGGCTTGTGGCGGGCGATGGCCTGGCGACAGGCCCTAAGCTAGAAGGCATGCCGGAGTACATCTACACGCTGCAGCGCGTGCGCAAGGCGCACGGTGACAAGGTTGTCCTCGACGACGTGACGCTGTCGTTCCTGCCTGGTGCCAAGATCGGTGTCCTGGGCCCCAACGGCACCGGGAAGTCGACGCTGCTGAAGATGATGGCGGGCCTGGAGCAGCCGTCCAACGGCGACGCCCGGCTCATGCCCGGCTTCACCGTCGGCATGCTCCAGCAGGAGCCCCCCCTCAACGAGTCCAAGACCGTGCTCGGCAACGTCGAGGAGGGTGTCGCCGAGACCAAGGCCATGCTCGACCGGTTCAATGAGATCGCCGAGCTGATGGCCACCGACTACAGCGACGAGCTGCTGGAGGAGATGGGCAAGCTCCAGGATGCCCTCGACCACCGCAACGGATGGGATCTCGACAGCCAGCTGGAGCAGGCGATGGACGCGCTCCGTTGCCCGCCGCCGGAGGCCGAGGTCACCCAGCTCTCCGGTGGCGAGCGCCGCCGGGTCGCGCTCTGCAAGCTGCTGCTGGAGCAGCCCGACCTGCTCCTGCTCGACGAGCCCACCAACCACCTCGACGCCGAGAGCGTGCAGTGGCTGGAGTCCCATCTGGAGAAGTACCCCGGGACCGTCCTGGCCGTCACCCACGACCGCTACTTCCTGGACAACGTGGCGACCTGGATCCTGGAGCTCGACCGCGGCCGCTGCCACCCCTACGAGGGCAACTACTCCACTTACCTCGAGGCCAAGGCCTCCCGGCTCAAGCTGGAGGGGCAGAAGGACGCCAAGCGCAAGAAGCGCCTGGAGGACGAGCTGGAGTGGGTGCGCTCCAACCCCAAGGCCCGCCAGACCAAGAGCAAGGCCCGCCTCCAGCGCTACGAGGAGATGGCCGCCGAGGCCGACAGGCACCGCAAGCTGGACTTCGAGGAGATCCAGATTCCGCCGGGCCCGCGTCTGGGCACCACGGTCATCCGCGCCGAGAAGCTCACCAAGGGCTTCGAGGACCGGGTCCTGATGGACGGCCTCAGCTTCGACCTGCCGCGCAACGGCATCGTCGGCGTCATCGGCCCGAACGGCGTCGGCAAGACCACGCTCTTCCGCATGATCACCGGGGGTGAGACCCCGGACAGCGGTGCGATCGTCGTCGGCGAGACCGTCAAGATCTCCTACGCCGACCAGAGCCGCGGCGGCATCGACCCGGCCAAGAACGTCTGGGAAGTCGTCTCCGACGGGCTCGACTTCATCAAGGTCGGCAACGTCGAGATGCCGTCCCGCGCCTACATCGCCGCGTTCGGCTTCAAGGGCCCGGACCAGCAGAAGAAGGCGGCGGTCCTGTCGGGTGGCGAGCGCAACCGCCTCAACCTGGCGCTCACCCTCAAGCAGGGCGGCAACGTGCTCCTGCTCGACGAGCCCACCAACGACCTCGACACCGAGACGCTCTCCAGCCTGGAGAACGCGCTGCTCGACTTCCCCGGCTGCGCAGTCATCACCTCGCACGACCGGTGGTTCCTCGACCGCATCGCGACCCACATCCTGGCCTGGGAAGAGGGCTCGAACTGGTTCTGGTTCGAGGGCAACTTCGCCGACTACGAGAAGAACAAGATCGAGCGGCTGGGGGCCGACGCGGCCCGCCCGCACCGCGTGACCTACCGCAAGCTCACCCGCGACTGACGCACGCACCGGCCGGCCCCGGGTTCCCTTCCTCGCCGGAAGGAGACCCGGGGCCGCGGCCTTTCCGCCATGGCGGCCGCCGGAGGCCTGGCGGCCGGAGTGGAGGCCCGCCCGGCCCGGGAGGCGCGGGCGGCCGTTCTCACGGGGTGTGCAGCCATGCGGCCGTGTCCGGCGGGAGCACGCCGTCGTCCACGGGGGCGCTGGCGATCAGGACGCGGTCGTGCGGCGGCAGCCGTACGGGATCGGGGCCGCAGTTGACCGCGCAGGTCAGCGAGGCGCGGGTGAAGAAAAGCGCACCTTCGGGAGAGTCCAGCCAGGTGACGCGGGAGGGGAGCGTGCCGCGCAAGGCCCGCCGGGCACGCAGCGCCTCCTGGTAGAAGGAGAGCGTCGAGTCCGGGTCGCCCGCCTGCCGTTCGGCGGTCAGCGCGGCCCACTCGACCGGCTGCGGGAGCCACGGGGTGACGCCGTCGGGGGCGAAGCCGTACGGCACCTCGACGCCGGACCAGGGGATGGGCACCCGGCAGCCGTCCCGGCCGGGGAGCGTCCCCTCCGAGCGGGCGAAGATGGGGTCCTTCCGGGCCTCCGGGGGAAGATCCTTCACCTCGGGGAGCCCGAGCTCCTCCCCTTGGTAGAGGTAGGCCGATCCGGGCAGGGCGAGCATGGTCAGCAGCGCGGCCCGGGCCCGGGCGAGGCCGGTGGTGGAGCTCGCCAGGCCCTCGCCGTAGCGGGTCACGTGACGCACCACGTCGTGGTTGGAGAGCACCCAGGTGGGGGAGGCCCCGATGGCCAGGGTGTCGTCGATGACGGTCCGGAACGCGGTGGGCGACCAGGGCGCCTCCAGCCAGGCGAAGTTGAAGCTCTGGTGCAGCTCGTCCGGGCGGAGGTAGCGGGCGAGGTCCTCGATCGAGTCGGTCCACACCTCCCCGACCGCCATCCGGTCCCCGGGATAGGAATCGAGCACCTTGCGCCACGCCCGGTAGACCTCGTGCACCTCGGGGCGGCCCCAGATGGGGGAGCCGGTCGCGAACGCCTGGGACTCGGCCGGGGTGTCGGGCAGGCCCTCGGCCTTATACAGGCCCATCGCCACGTCGATCCTGAACCCGTCCACCCCCCGGTCCAGCCAGAAACGCAGCACGTCGAGGAACTCGGCGTGCACCTCGGGGTTGCGCCAGTTGAAGTCGGGCTGCGTGGAGTCGAACAGGTGCAGGTACCACTGGCCGTCGGGAAGCCGGGTCCAGGCGGGGCCGCTGAAGACCGACTGCCAGTTGTTGGGCGGAAGCTCCCCGCCGTCCCGGAACACGTAGCGATCACGCCCCTCGCCGCGCAGGGCGGCCTGGAACCAGGCATGCTCCGAGGAACTGTGGTTGGGCACGATGTCCACGATCACGCGCAGTCCGAGCGCGTGCGCGTCGGCCACCATCGCGTCGAAGTCGGACAGGGTCCCGAAGAGCGGGTCCACGTCGCGGTAGTCGGCCACGTCGTAGCCGCCGTCGGCCATGGGCGAGCGGTAGAACGGGGTCAGCCAGACGGCGTCGACCCCGAGCTCGGCGAGGTACGGCAGGCGCCGGCGGACGCCTGCCAGGTCGCCGACGCCGTCTCCAGAGGCGTCGGCGAAGCTGCGAACGTAGATCTCGTAGACGACGGCCTCACGCCACCAGGGGGTTTCCATGTGTCATGAGTTGCCCCCGAGCCGTGAGGTTTATGCTTCGGGCGCGTTGACCATGCTGTGCGCCGCGTAGACGAGGTAGTCCCACAGGCGCTGCTCCAGCTCGGCCGGGAGCTCGAGCGAGGTCACCGCGTCGTGCATGTGCTTCAGCCAGGCGTCGCGCTCGGCACCGCCGATGACGAACGGGTTGTGCCGCATCCGCAGCCGGGGGTGGCCGCGCTCCTGGCTGTAGGTGCCGGGCCCGCCCCAGTACTGGATCAGGAAGAGCCGCAGCCGGTCCTCGGCTCCGGCGAGGTCCTCCTCGGGATAGAGCGGGCGGAGCAGGGGGTCGTCCACGACTCCCTGGTAGAAGCGGTGCACGAGGCGGCGGAAGGTCTCCTCGCCGCCCACGGCGTCGTAGAAGGACTGGGGTTCCTCGGTGGTACCTGACACGACTCCAGCCTAGGCGACGTCAGCCGGCGATCGTGATGGACGCCCGGTCCAGGGCGGCCTTGACGCGCAGGCGGATCTCCCGGGCGACCTGGGCCTGGCAGGACGGGATCGTCTTGGCGCTGATCCGGAAGACGATCGCGGTGTCGGAGATCTGCTCGATGCCCCAGACCTGCGGCTCCTCGACGATGACGATGTCGCGGTATTCGGGGTCCTCCCAGATCTCGTCGGTCACCTGGCTGAGGAGCTCGCGGACCGCGGGGACGTCGGCGGTGTAGGCGACCGGCACGTCCACGGTCGCGCGCGACCAGCCCTGGGACTCGTTGCCGACACGGGTGATGGTGCCGTTGCGGATGTACCAGACCCTGCCGTCGACGTCGCGCACGCGGGTGATGCGGAGGGTGACGGCCTCGACGGTGCCGCTGGTGGGGGCGCCGACCGCGGCGCCCACGTCGATCACGTCGCCCACGCCGTATTGGTCCTCCAGAAGCATGAACATGCCGGCGATGAAGTCCTTGACGAGCTCCTGGGCACCGAAACCGACGGCCACGCCCACGATGCCGACGCTGGTCAGCAGGGGGGCGATCGGGACGGAGAGCCGCTCCAGCACGGTCAGGGCCGCGGTGCCGACGATGACGATCGAGGCGACGGGCCGCAGCACCGAGCCGATGGTCTCGGCCCGCTGCCTGCGCCGCTCGGCGGCGACGGCGTCGAGCCCCTCGGGCTGCACGGTCTGCCTGCCGCGCAACCGCCCGGCGATCGAGCTCCCGGTGCCGGAGGACGCACGCCGTACCACCCGTGTGATGAGGCGGTGAGCCACCTTCCTGAGGATGAGGGCGATCGCCATGATGAGCACGATGGCGATCAGGCCCGCGATCACAGGCGCCCAGGTCGCGGGCAGGAAGGAGTACACGATGTCGCAGAGTACGTCACTCTCGCCGCCGCCGCCCTTACATGCGTTGCTCAGTCCTTGGCTCATCTGCGTGGTGAAGTCCAGGATCGACGTCGTGGGTGTCGGCGACGGCGAGGGGGCCGGACTCAACGAGGGCGTGGGAGTAGGGCTGGGGGACAGCGGGAACACGGAGAGAATCCTCCCGGATCGGTTCGGTCGGCTGTGGGATCACGTCATCGACACGACCCATACTGCCGACCGAACCGGCCGTCGTCACATCACGCCGGGGAAGACGGGGACATCGGGACCCGGGGCCGCGGGGGGCGAGTCCTGACGCTCCGGTGACGTCCGGCACGGACGGGACACACACCCGGAAGCATGTCCCGTGCCGTTTCCGCGGGGAGTTCTCCCCGCTCACCGTCCGACGAGATCGGACGGCGGTCTGTGTTCGGAGCCGACGGGGTGTCCAGCGTCCGGGGACGCTCCGCACCGGTCACCCCGTCGGCTCCGCTGAGCCGCGGTGGACGCGGTGAGCCTGGACGGCTGCGCTCCGTCCGGGATCACCGCCTGTCTCACTCCCCCACCGCGGCGAGTACGCGTGCGACCTTGGTCGCGGCTCCGGCGGGGTCCTCCGCCGTGTGCATCCGCTCGCCCCAGGACCACCAGTAGTACCAATCCGGATGGCTGGGAACGGCGGCCTGGGCTCGGCAGGTGACGTTCTCCGCCAGGCTGGTCGCGTTCGGGTTGATCACGCGGACGAAAACGCGACCCGTCCGGGTCCGCACCACCCGAGCGTGAAGCCCACGTGCGTCAAGTTCTGACACCAAGCGCTCCAGGTGCCCGAAGTCGTCTTCCTGCACCTCTTTCCCTCCTTTTGATGTTGCCTGCCCTGATTCGTGTCTTTTCCGCTGTGCGAATCAGTGCTGGTTGGCCAAAGATGACTCACCGTGGCCCACGGGTCAACGGCGCGGATAGGGGGGTCAGGGTGGACGTTCTCCCAAGTAGGTTGAAAGAAGCAGTCCGGGGGGAGACGATCCTTAGCCGAAGGCTCTATTCGCGGGTTCCGGTTGAGCCAAAGGTGGTCCATCATTCTCGGTAGGCGCAGTGCGACGTGAGAGTCACACTGAGTCAGCGGGAGAGGACCGGTCGGGACATAGTGAGCCAGCCCGCCCAGCTGGTCACGAGAGAGGGGCCGGTATGTCCGGCAGGCAGCACAGAGAAACAGAGTTGGCGCGGCAGATCCGGGCTCGAGGCCTGGCTGCGGGACGCTCCTCGGCCCAGATCGCCGAGGAGATCCACGAGAAGTGCGGTCCCCAGTTCGGGACCTCGCGGATCAAGGGTCACCGTCTCGCGCACGGCATCGCTCTCGCAGATGTCATCGAGCAGGTCAGGGCACTGTTCGAGCGTGACGCGAAGCCGGCGCCGGGCATCGGGGAGACGCTTCTGTCGGCGTACGAGAGCGGGCTGAAGCGGCCCGGCCCCGAATATCTGCACTACCTGTGCACCGTCTACCGGGTGGAACCGGTCGCCCTTGGATACGAGGGCCCGTGCATCTGCGGCCACGGCCACAAGATGCCCGGTGTCGTCCGAGGCGATCTCCAGGAGGGAAAACCCGACACTTCCCCCGATCCGCACGAGTTGCTGACCAGGCAGGTCGGCGGCAAGTCCTCTGCGGACGGGGGTGAGGAGGACGAGAACGTGCTACGGAGAACGCTTTTGGGTCTGCTGGCCGGTGGCGCTGCCACGCTGGACGGGCAGGTGCTCGGATCGGTGGAGAGCATACGCAGGAGGATGGACGACACCTTGGTGTCGGCGACCGTCTCGCCCGCCATGCTCGACCAGTGGGAAGAGGCCACCGTCGGATTCGGCCGCCAGTACATGAACACACCGCCGCTCCGGCTGCTCTGCGACGTGCTGCTGGAGTTCAGTTCCGTCCGCAAGGCCATGGAGCGGCGGCAACCGGTCGACCTGCAGGAGCGGTTGTGCCGCATGGCGGCCCAGCTGGCCGGCCTGAGCGGGATGATCATGGTCAATCTGGGTGACCACCGGATGGCCCGGTCCTTCTTCCGGACCGGAAGGACGGCGGCGGACGAGACGGGCGACCGCGCGCTGCGCGCCTGGGTCACGGCCAGGGAGGCGCTGGTCCCGCTCTACTACGGTGACCCCCGCGAGGCGCTCAACCTCGCCAAGAAGAGCCGTGACATGGCGGGCCAGACCCCGTGCGCGGCCCAGGCGATGGCACCCGTGGTCGAGGCCCGGGCGATCGCGATGATCTCGGGCGCGGGCAAGAAGGACGCCGTCGACCAGGCCAAGCGGGCGCTCTCCAGGGCCAGGGCGGCGTTCTCCCAGATGCCCGCCGTCGACCAGGAGGACCTGGCCTTCGGCTACACCGAGCGCCAGCTCTACTTCCACCAGGGCGACGCTCTGGTCAGGCTGGGGCAGGCGATGGAGGCCGACCTCATCCTGGAGCAGGCGCTCACCAAGTACGCTCCGTCCGACTGGCTCGACCCTGCGCTCATCAGGTTCGACCGGGCCAAGTGCAAGGTGATCGAGGGCGACCTCGGCGAGGCGCTGGCGATGGCGAAGGACGCGATCGTCGGCCTGGGCGAGGGGTGCCGCCCCGACATCCTCGTGCGGCGGGCCCTGGAGGTGGCCAAGCTCATCGAGGCCAAGGCGCCCGACTACCCCGGTCTCAAGGACTACCTTGAGACGGTGCACGCCGCCCCGGCGGTCGAGCCCGTGGGGCTGAGGGACTTCGATCCCGTATGAGTCGCTTCGAGATCAGACGTTATCGCTGGTCTGACCTCGAATCCGTCTGGGCGCTGCACCAGATCTGCCTCGCTCAGGTCGGGCTGGCGCCGGGCGACGGGGTCTGGTACGACGACGACTTCCCCCGGATCAACGAGATCTACCTGGCTGATCGGGGGGAGTTCCTCGTCGGAGAACGCTCCGGGGGGCGGGTCGTGGCGATGGGCGGGATCCGCCGGATCGACGATGAGAGCGCCGAGATGTGCCGTCTGCGTGTCCATCCGGAGTTCCAGCGACGCGGGTACGGCGCCCGGATGGTCGCGGCTCTCGAGACCCGGGCGATCGAGCTGGGTTATCTCCGGCTCAGGGGGGACACCACGCTGAATCAGCCGGCCGCGATCGAGCTCTACCGGAAGTACGGCTGGCGCGAGATTCGCAGGGAAGACCGCAGCGGATGTGTCGTGATATATGGCGAAAAAGAGCTGGTTGAGGCGATGTCGACCTCGCCTTAAGGGTCTGGAATACCAGACTTTTCCTTTATCGGGCATTGCGATCTGATGGAACGGAAGAATACTTGTTCTTCAGACCCGTTCCTTGGTCAGGGGCTGCGATGAAGAAGATCCTTGTCCGTAAACCCGGTACCGCCAGGCTCAACGGTGCCTCCAGCGTCATCCACAAGGGGTGATGGAACGTTCCCGGCCGAGCGGAGCGCTTCCCCCTGCCCGTCCGCCATGGCTCGTGGTGGACGGGCACCGATGGTCACGCGGGCCCTACACCGTCGGCGGCGCCCTGCTGCGGGCGGTCGTCCCCGAGGCTCTGCTGAGGATCCCCCACCGGGTCGCCGAGCACGACATCGAGATCCGGAGCGTGGCACCCGACCTGCGAGATCGGGTGGCCGCGCGAAGGGAGACCGTGGAGGCGCGGATCGAGGACGCCGAGCGCATCCTCGTGCCCGCGCCTCGCCGTACGCTCCGGCTCGCCAACGGGGTGGCGGAGTTCCTCCGCGACTGCCTGCCCGGCTGCCGCCCGCCGGGCTCGGCCGAGCCACTCGCGCTGGTGGTGGAGAACGCCCACGAGCTCGACCCGACCGACCGTGAGCTGCTCGCGATCCTGGGCAGGCGGGTGGAGCCCGAGCTGCTGGCCGTGGTGCTCCGGTCGTCCGGGCCGCCGCCGGACCGGTTCGGCGGACGGGCGGCCGACCCCGCGGAGCGGGCCCGGCTGCACGACCTGCGCGCCGACGAGCTGGAGGCCGGCGGCGAGTTCTCGTTCCGGCTGGGGGCGGTCCCCTTCCACCGCGAGCGCGGGGCCGACCCGCGGGGAAAGGGGGTCCGGGCGCTCTGGACCGCCGTCGACCACTGCGTGCAGGAGGGCTTCCTGGACGCGGTGGCCGAGCTGGGCCCGCGCGGCCTGCGCCTGGCCGAGCCGGGCTCGGAGCTGTGGTGGTGCTTCACCCAGCGTACGGCCACCGCCCTCGGGGCCCTGAACCGGCAGGAGGAGGCCCGCGATCTCTACGAGCACGCCCGCCGTACGAGCCAGGACCCCGTCGTCCACGCGGCCTGCGCGTACGGCACGGCCATGCTCGACGCCCGCCATCCGGATCCGGCGCGGCGGGATCTGGAACGTGCCACCGGATGGATCAACCAGGCCGTCGCCATCTCCACGATCCTGCCCGACCGGCGCGAGCGGGCTTTCAAACTGGGCTTCGACCGCAACGGCCAGGCGCTCATCGAGATGCGCCGGGGACGGACGGACCGGGCGCTCGTCCTGGTCGAGTCGGCCATCGGGCTGGCCCAGGCGGAGCTGGCGGACCGGCATCCGGTGCACCGCATGGTGCTGCGCGCCAACCGGGGACGCCTGCTCGCCGAGCTGGGCCGTACCAAGGAGGCGCTGGAGGAGTACACCGCGGCCATCGCCATCGATCCCTTCTTCGCCGACCACTACCTGGACCGGGGCAATCTGCTGCTCTCGGTGGGGCAGGCGGAGGAGGCCCTGGCCGACTACGAGGCCGCGATCAGGGTGAGCCCGCCGCTGCCCGAGGCGTACTACAACCGGGCCGAACTCCACCTCTCCCTGGGCGAGCTGGAGGCCGGCCGGGTGGATCTGGACCGCGTGCTGGAGCTGGACCCTGACTTCCTGGACGCCTACGTCAACCGGGCGGGCGTGCTGGCGGTGCTGGAGCGCGAGGCCGAGGCGCGGGCCGACGTCGAGGCCGGTCTGGCGCTCGATCCCGGCAACCCGCACCTGCTGACCGTGCGCGGGCAACTGGACACCGAGGCGGGACGGTTCGAGGAGGCCGCCGGGGCCTTCGACGCCGCGCTGGAACGGGCCCCCGGCCTCGGCGCGGCCTGGGCCAACCGGGGGATCCTGCGCTACCGGACCGGTGACCTCGGGGGTGCGGTGGCCGACCTGAGCCGGGCGATCGAGTTCGGGGAGAGCGCCGAGCTGTACTTCAACCGGGCCATGGTGCTGCGGGAGCTGGGCAGGGCGGAGTCCGCCGAGGGCGACCTGCGCCGTGCCCTCGTCCTGGCCCCCGGCGACGCGGAGATCCGGGCCGCGCTGGGCGGCTGACGTCCTCCGCTCCGGGCGCGGGCTCGCGCGGACCGGAGCCGTGGGGCGGGAAGAACCGGTCTTCCTCTGGAACCGCGGTGTTCCGTGGGGGAAAGAACCTCTCCTCCGAGGGAAGACAGCCCCCTGCCGGGAGAGGATTTCCCCCGACTCTTCCGGGTGTGGTTTTTTCTCCCGGATCCGGGGGCCTCTTCCCGGGCGCGCGGGGTGAGGATTCTTCCCCACGGGAGGAGATAACCCACTCCTGGTGTGGCGTGTCTTGTCCTGGTGGGGAGGGTGCCGGACTCGGGGTCCGATGGTTGACTCTTGCTGAACAAGTGTTTAATGTACTGAACATGCGTTCAGTACATGATGATCTCACCGCCCGGGCCGTCATCCGGGACCGAGCCCTGGAGCTGTTCGCGGCTCAGGGGCCGGACGCGGTGACCGTGCGGCGGATCGCCGCAGCCGCCGGGGTCTCTCCCGGGCTCGTCATCCACCACTTCGGGTCCAAGGAGGGACTGCGGGCCGCCGTCGACGAGCACGTGGCCGGGGTGTTCGACGGCCTGTTCGCCCGGGCCTCGGCGGGTGAGCTCGACGTGGCGGACGGAGCCTCCCTCGCGGAGGCGTTCCTGGGGCAGTTCCCGCCGGGTTCGCCGGTTCCCGGCTATCTGCGCCGCCTGTTGCTGAGCGGAGACGCGGCCGGGACCGAGATCTTCCGCCACTGGTTCGCGGCCAGCCGGGCGATGACCGAGACGCTCGTCGCGCGCGGCCTGCTCGCGCCGGGGCGTGACCCGGAGGTCCGCACGGCCTTCCTCATGGTCAACGACCTGGTGCCGCTGCTGCTGCGAGACCAGCTCGCAGACGTGGTGGGCGTCGACCCCCTCGGCCCCGAGGGCGCGGTCAGGTGGGCCGAAGGGGTGCTGGACATCTACCACGGCGGACTGTTCGGCACGGAAGGAGAGCTCGCATGAAGGTCCTGATCTGCGGTGCCGGGATCGCCGGCCTCACCCTGGCCTGGTGGCTGCGGCGCGGCGGCGCCGAGGTGACGATCGTCGAGAAGGCGGCCGGGCCGCGCAGCGACGGTTACATGATCGATTTCTTCGGTTCGGGGTACGACGTGGCCGAACGGATGGGCGTCCTCGGCGAACTGCGGGAGATCGCCGCCGACATCGTCGAGCTCGTCTACACCGACCCCCGCGGCAGGCGGGCCGGTGGCCTGCGCTACGCCTCCGCCAGGGCGGTGCTCGGCGGCCGGGTGCTCAGCCTCATGCGGGGCGGCCTGGAGTCGGTGCTGCGCTCGTGCCTGGACTCCGGTGTGGAGATCCGGTACGGCACCAGCGTCGCAGCCGTCCGGGACGTCCCCGGCGGGGTGGAGTGCGAGCTGACCGACGGGACGGTGAGCCGGGCCGGCCTGCTGGTGGGCGCCGACGGCATCCACTCCGCGGTCCGCGGCCTGGTCTTCGGCCCCGAGGAGCGTTACCTGCGCCCGCTGGGCTACCACACCGCCTCCTACCTGCTGCGGGACACCGGGCTGGCCGAGGAGGTCGGCAGGCGGGCGGTCCTGGTGAGCGTGCCGGACCGGCAGGTCGGGATCTATCCGACGCGGGACGGCGCGCTGGCCGCCTTCCTCGTGCACGCCTGCCCGGAGACGGCCCTGCCCGCCGATCCCCGGGCCGAGATCGCGGCCCGTTACCCGGGCATGGGTGAGCTGGCCGGCCGGGTGCTGTCCCACTGCCCGCAGGATCCCTACTACGACTGCGTCGCCCAGATCCGGATGCCCCGCTGGAGCAGGGGCCGGGTCGTCCTGCTCGGCGACGCCGCCCACGCGGTCTCGCTCATGGCCGGGCAGGGCGCGTCGATGGCGATGGGCGGCGCCTACACGCTGGCCGTCGAACTGCTCGGCGCGGACACCGAGGCGGCACTGGAGCGCTACGAGCGGCGGATGCGCCCCTTCGCCCTCGGCAAGCAGGAGAGCGGCCGCACCGCCGCGGGCTGGATGGTCCCGCACCAGGCGTGGAAGATCGCCGTGCGCAACCGCCTGTCCGGCCTCGCCGAGCTGCCCGGCGGCGGCGCGGTCATGGGCCGCGCCTTCAGGCGGTTGAGCGAGAGCGTCATCCCAGCAGCGTGAGCCGGGAGACGACCGAGAGCAGGTCCGGCGGCTCCAGCGGGTCGGGCAGGGCGGCCATCTCCTCCGGAGAGAACCAGCCGGACCCCCGGTAGGCGCTGTCCTCCTCGGTGGTGAGCGCGCCGGGATCCACCTCGGGCGTGCCGCCGAACCTGGCGAGGTAGAACCGCTCGGTCTTGGCGTAGCGCACGCCGAGCCAGGTGAACTCCCGCCGCACCGGCACCCACCGGTCCAGCACCGCCCCGCCCGGCAGACCGGTCTCCTCGGCCAGCTCCCGCCGGGCGGCCTCCAGCGGCGTCTCGCCCGGGTCGATCCCGCCGCCCGGCGGCTCCCACAGGGTCCGCCCGCTCACCGCGTCGTGCCAGCACATCAGCAGCACCCTGCCCCGGCCGTCCACGCAGACCACCCGCGCCGCGGGCCGGTCGTTCACCTCACAGTCGCCCATAGGCCGGGGAGGCTACCACCCGCCGGAAACGGGCTCGCACGCCGCCGAAGGGAACGCGGAGCCGCGGTGGACGCGCCGGCCGGCCACCGGCTCAGCGCTTCATCGCACCGTCGGCGATGGCGTCGGCGGCCTCGCCGATCGCGATTCCGACGATCTCCAGACGGCGGACCAGCTCGCGCTCCTTCATGGTCTCGGCGGTGATCTCCCCCGAGAAGATGCGGGCGATCTCGTACTGGTACATGCGCTGGAGGGTGCCGCTGACCTTCTTGACCTCCAGGGCGTCGTTGCTGACCACCGAAGGGCTGGAGGCCAGGTCACGCACGGCGGTCTCCAGCGCCTCGATGCCGACGATCACCTGGTCCAGCATCGGGGCGAAGCGCCCCTGCTCGCGGACCCGGTAGAGGTGCGACTCGCGGACGAAGTCGCGCAGCGAGTCCAGGATGTCGTCGATCGAGCGGGAGAGGCGGAAGATGTCCTCGCGGTCGATCGGGGTGACCAGCGAGCCGGACAACTCCTCCACCAGCCGGGCGCGTTGGATGTCGCCCTGATGCTCGATCTCGCGCATCTCCTCGTGCGCGTCGGCCCTGCGGGTGTCACCGCCGATCATCGCGATGGCCAGCCAGGCGCCCTTCTTGGTCGCCTCCAGCTGACCGATCAGCGCCTCGGCGAGCGCGCTGTCCATGTGGCCGGTCATCAGGTCACGGACCCTGCGCAACCGTTTCACGCGATCACTCCTCTGACGATGAGCGCCGCCGCCGCGGCGAGCATCCCGCTCACCGGCAGCGTCAGCATCCAGGCTAGAACGATCTTCATGGCGGCGTGCCAGCGCACCCGTCCCGAGCTGCCGGCCATACCCGCCCCGATCAGGGCCCCGGCGATGGTCTGCGTCATGCTCACCGGCGCGCCGATCGCCGCGCAGCCGAGGACGGCGGTGCCGGTGGACAGCTCGGCGGTCACTCCGTGCAGCGGGCGTGAGGCGATGATCTCGCGGCTGAGCAGGCGGCCGGCGCGCGGCAGGCCGTACACCGCGCCGGCGCCGAACAGCCCGGCCATCGCCACACAGGTGGACAGCGGGGCTCCGGAGAAGCCCAGCGAGAGCATGAAGACGGCCAGCATCTTCTGGCCGTCGTTGGCCGCGTAGGCCAGGCACTGCAGGGTGAACCCGGCGCGGTGCCACTGGCGAAGCGCGCGGCCGCGCGCCAGCCGGGCCAGCAGCAGGCTCACCGGGACCGCCAGCAGCGCGCCGACGAACGGCGCCGCCAGCGCGGCTCCGAGCACGAACAGCAGGCCTCCGTAGGAGACCGGCACGCCCCAGCCCAGGTCGGCGCCGGTGAGGGCGCCGACGACGGCGAGGGTCAGGCTGGTGGGCCGCCCCCGGTTGCTCAGGAACATGACGACGGCCAGCGCGGAGAGCACCGCGACGGTCATGACGACCTGGCCGTCCGGGCCCTCCATGGTGGCCAGCCGGGTGGTGAAGGTGAGGGCGACCTGGTGGGTCACCGGGGGCACCACCGCGACCGCGACCATCATCATGAGCACGCCGGTCACCGGCCGGATGCTGGGGATCTTCAGCCCGGTCGCGAGCAGCGCGCCGCCGTCGTTGATCCCGGTGATGACCGCGAAGAGCCCGGCGAGTGCCGTCAAGGCGATCGAGCTCACGGTCCTCCATCTCGGCCGCACGCCGGGCGCCCGGCGGGACCGGTCCGGCAGGGCGCCCACGGCGGGCGGCGGCCGGGCCGGCGGCGGTGGTCCGCGGCGCGTTGACACCGGCATATGTACCCAAGATCGAGTAAATGATGGGTGCGAAGCCCTTCCCGACGGGTCCCCGGCCGTCCCTCGCCCGCGACCATGCGGACGGACCGGAGGTGGTGGCCGCCGGAACGCTGTACCCTGCCCAGACCGGCCTCACGGCACCGTACGATCCGACCTCTCCGAGGGTGAAGGCATGAGTTCCGCCGAGTATGTTCTGACCCTGTCCTGTCCCGACCGTCCCGGCGTGGTCGCCGCCGTCTCCGGGCTGCTCGCCGGGCGAGGTTGCAACATCATCGAGAGCCAGCAGTTCGGCGACCGGGCCGCGGGGCGGTTCTTCATGCGCGTGCAGTTCTCCGCCTACGTGCCGGCCGACGAACTGCGCGCCGCCTTCGCCGTCCTGGCCCCGGAGTTCGGCATGGACGTCACCCTGCGCGACACGGCGGTCAAACCGCGCGTGCTCATCATGGTCAGCAAGTACGGCCACTGCCTGAACGACCTGCTCTACCGGGTCCGCTCGGGCCTGCTGGACATCGAGATCGTCGCCGTCGTCTCCAACCACCCGGACCTGCGCCCGCTCACCCAGTCCTACGGCATCGACTACCACCATCTGCCGATCACCCCGGAGAGCAAGCCGCGGCAGGAGGCGGAGGTCCTGGCGCTGGTGGAGCACTACCGGGCCGACCTGGTGGTGCTCGCCCGCTACATGCAGGTGCTCTCCGAGGACCTCTGCGAGAAGCTCGCCGGGCGGGCGATCAACATCCACCACTCGTTCCTGCCGTCGTTCAAGGGCGCCAAGCCGTACCACCAGGCCCACGCGCGGGGGGTGAAGCTGATCGGCGCCACCGCCCACTACGTCACCTCCCACCTGGACGAGGGCCCGATCATCGAGCAGGAGGTCGCCCGGGTCGACCACAGCCACTCCCCGGAGGACCTGGCCGCCATCGGCCGGGACATGGAATGCGTCGCTCTGGCCCGGGCGGTGAAGTGGCACGCCGAGCAGCGCGTGGTGCTCGACGGCCACAAGACCATCGTCTTCCCACGCTGAGGTCGTCCGGATCCTCGGCGCGGCCGCGGGCATCCGGACCGGGGCCGGGGGCGAATGACGGGTGGCCGCTCCACCGCCCCCTCGTCCCCGGCACCGGAGGAACCCGATGCGAAGGCTTCCCCTGATCGTGTGCACCGTGCCGTACGGCACAGCCGCCTTGGCGTCCGTTCTCGCCCTCCACATTCCCATCGGATGATGACAAGCTCGGATTCCGGACGACTTATCGGGAGTGTGGTGCCATGGAGGCACCTGTCACGGACGACCGCCTGCTGCACCAGCGGGTCGTGGGCGGGGAGGAGGCGGCGCTGGGGGAGATCTACGATCGCTTCGCGTCGCTGGTCTTCGGCCTCGCCGTACGGGTCACCCGGGACCGCACGGCCTCGGAGGACATCACCCAGGAGGTCTTCATCACCTTCTGGGAGCGACCTCTCGCCTTCGACCCCGACCGGGGGACGCTGCGTGCCTGGCTGGCCACCATCGCCCACCGGCGGGCGGTCGACCACGTCCGCGCGCAGGAACGCCGCAAGGCGTCGGTGCTCGGCCCGCGGCTGGTGGAACCGGAGCCGGAGAGGCTGGAGGACGCGGTGCTGTCCCGGCAGGAGGCCGACGGCGTGCGGCTGGCGGTCGGGAAGCTGCCCGACAACCTCCGGGAGGTCATCGAGCTGGCCTACTACCGGGGACGCACCTACCGCCAGGTCGCCGAGGAGCTCGGCCTGCCGGAGGGCACCGCCAAGTCGAGGATCAGGCTGGGGCTGCGCAGGCTCGCCGACGCGCTGGCCGAGGAGGGCGCATGAACAACGATCCGACCCGTCGCCTGTATCTCGACGCGCTGGCGGAGTCGCTGGAGGAGATCGCGGTGGAGGCGCCGAAGGCCTCGCTGCGCCCGCTGACGCTCACCGCGGCCCGTGTCCGCCGCCGCCCCGCCGCCTCGGTCTCGGGCTGGACGGCGCCCTTCGCCGGCCGGATCGCGGCCATGGACGCCCTGCTGGGCGAGGTGGGCGAACAGGACTGGGGACGGGAGACCGTCGAGGGCTGGACGCTCCAGGAGCTGCTGGCCCACCTCGCGGCCAAGGACGGGCTGGTCGCGCTCTCGGTGGGCGCGCCCGTCCTCGGTCCGCCGGTGACCGTGGACGAGGCGCTCGCCAGGACCGCGGAGCTGCAGGAGTACGAGCGCCGCCGGGTGCCGGAGCAGACCCGCCGTGACTGGCGGGCCCAGGCCGACGCACTCTGCCGCCACCTGGCCCCCCTGGCGCCCGGCGCCCCGGTCGAGGTGAGCGGGTTCACCCTGCCGGCCCGCGACCACCTGCTGGCCAGGGCGCTGGAGACCTGGATCCACACCTCGGACGCCGCCGGCGTGGCGGGGCTGCGGGTCCCCGATCCCGTCCCGGAGCACATCACGGCCACCGCCGACCTGTGCGTACGGCTCATGCCCCTCACCATGCTGGCGAGCGGGCATGAGGTGCCCGAGGGCCGGGCCGTACGGCTCGTGCTGACCGGTCCCGGCGGCGGGCGCTGGCACGTGCCGCTGCACCCCGGCGGGCGGGCCGCGCGAGGCGACGGCCCGGCCGACGCGACGGTCACCTGCGACGTGGTCGAGTTCTGCTTCCTGGTGGGAGGCAGGGCAGCGCCCGCCGGACTCGCGGCCGAGGTGGAGGGGGACCCCGGCCTCGCCCGCGACCTGCTGCACGCCGCCCCCGCGTTGTCCGGCCCCTGACGCCGGCCGGAGCCGGTCGCCGGGGACCGGGGGTCCTCAGGGCCGGGCGGAGATCATCCGCAGCTCGGTCTCGGGGAACGGCCCGGTGACCGTCACGGAGCCGAACCCCGCGCCGGTCAGGAGCGCGCGGAACTCCGCCTCCGTGCGCTCCCTGCCGCCGGTGGCCACCAGCATGTTGATGTCGCTCATGACGATCCCGGTGGCCGCCGGCGAGTCGATGCGCTCGGGCAGCACCGGCTCCAGGACCAGCAGGGTGGCCTGCGGGCCCATCGCCGCGTGGCAGGCGCGCAGGATCGCGGTCGCGCGTTCGTCGTCCCAGTCGTGGATGACGCTCTTGAGGAGGTAGGCGTCGGCTCCCTGCGGCACCGCTTCGAAGAAGTCGCCGCTGACGGTCTCGCACCGGTCGCGGAGACCCGCCAGGTTCCGCTCGGCCTCCGCCAGCCCGCTGGGCAGGTCGAAGAGCACTCCTCTCAGGTCCGGTACGGCACGCAGGATCGCCGACAGCAGGGTTCCGTCCCCGCCGCCCACGTCCACCAGCGTCCCGAACCGGGCGAAGTCGAAACCCGCGATGATGCCCGGCGCGACCCTGCGGGTGTTCTCCGACATGGCCCGGTTGAAGATCGCGGACCCCTCCGGGTCGCGAGCCGTCCACTCGAACGCCGGGAAGCCGGTGACCCGCTCCCAGGTCGGCTCCCCGGTCCGGACGCTGTCGATCAGCAGGCCCCAGCTCGCCCACAGGTCGGGCCCGCAGATCAGCCGGGCCATCGCGCGGAACGACCCCGGGGAGCCGTCCTTGAGCAGGTCGCCCGCCTCGGTGAGCGTGAACCGCCCGGGCACGGTCTCGGTGACCAGTCCGAGGCAGGCCAGTGCCCGCAGCAGCCGGCGGAGCGAGGGGGCGTGGGTCCCGGTCGCGGCGGCGAGCTCGGCGGTCTCACGCTCACCGCCGGCCAGGTGCGCCGCCAGGTCGAGCTCGGCGGCGACGTAGAGGATCTGGGCGGGCATGTAGCTGGAGATCAGCTCCCACGGGGAGCCCTTGGGTGCCGTGGTGGGTTGATATGTCCCGAAATACCAGATGTTGCCCTCGATGTCCTCGCACGCGTACTCACGTGAACCGTACGACTGGTCCGTCAGCTTCATCGTGATCCGGGCCCCCGCCGCCACGGCCCTGTCGTGGTGGGCGTCCGGGTCGTCCACGGCGACGTAGACCCCCGGCCCGCCCGGCTCGCCCGGTCCCAGCATGACCACGCCGGTGCCGACGAGCAGCTCGGCGTGTTTGACCGCGCCGTCGTCCCCTTTGGAGACCTCGTGGACCTCGAACCCGAACGCCTCGGCCAGCCAGTCGATCGCCGCGCCGGGGTCCCGGTAGCGGGCCAGGGGGTGAACCGTTCCCATTGTCGTCTCCCTCCGTATGGATGAGCCCACGATCTCCCGGCGCCGGGCCCGCGGGCTTGGACGAATCTGACCCGCTCGCTCCTGGCGGACCCCCTTGCCCCCGGTGCCCGACCTGTCCTTTCCCGGTACCGGAGGCCTGAAGAACCCGACCGCAGGATCCGACTCGGCCGGCGGCTCATCCGGAGACGGCGATGGGTCTCTCCGGCCAGAGCCCGGCCAGCTGCCGGGGCGTGGTCCCGGCCATGGCCCGGAAGTCGCGGCTCATGTGGGCTTGGTCGTAGTAACCGCAGGCGGCGGCGGTGTCGGCCGCGGGCAGCCCGGCCCGGAGGCGGGCGGCGGCGTGCTCGAAGCGCATCACCCGGGCGACGGCCTTGGGGGACATCCCGATCTGGTCGTGGAAACGGGAGACCAGGTGGCGGTGGCTCCACCCCAGCTCGCCGGTGAGCTCCGCGATCGGGAGCGCGCCCCGGGCGGCGCGGAGCCGCTGCCAGGCCCAGCGGACCCGTGGGTCGGGATCGGGGGCGGCGTGGATCCGCCGGGTGAGCAGGGCGTCCAGGAGCGCGAGCCGGTCGTGCCGGCCGGGGGTGGCGGCCAGCCGCTCGACGGCGGTGCCCGCCCACGGGCCGAGCACGTCGTCCAGGGAGAGCACCCGATTGGCCAGCTCGCTCATCGGCAGGCCGAACAGCCGCCGCGCGCCGAGCGGGGTGAGGTTGACCTGCACCCCCTCGGCGACCCCGGCCGTGGTCGTGTCGACGTAGGTGGTGTGCAGCCCTCCGGCGAAGGAGGCCAGCCGCCCCCGCGTGCCCGGCCCGCTCAGTCCGAGCGGCTCACCGAACCCGAAGATCACCACCACCCCGGCGAACGGCGGCTGCCGACGCGTCAGCGGCTCCTCGTAGCGCTCGGTGTAGGCCGTCAGCTCTGTCACGTAGGGGCGCAGGAAGGCGCCCGGCCTGCCCTCGACGGAGGTCAGGCCGCCGGTCGCGGCGGTGTCGTCCACGATCCGACGATAACCACCGCGACCGACGTTCTCCCCTGGCCGTCCTCCCGGGTCAGGGGATCAGGCCGGTGTGGCGGGCGAGGAAGGCGAGCTGGTCGGCGGCGAGCTCGACGCTCTTGCTGACCGCGCGGGCGCCGTGACCGGTCTCGGCCTCGTTGCGCAGCAGGATCGGCCGGTCCGTGCCCGCGGAGGACTGGGCGTGCTGCAGGGCGGCGCACATCTTCCAGGCGTGCAGCGGGTGCACCCGGGTGTCGGACTGGAAGACGGTGAACAGCGTCGCCGGGTAGGAGACGCCCTCCCGGACGTGGTGGTAGGGGGAGTAGGACCACAGCCAGGCGAACTCCTCGGGCTCGGCGGCCGAGCCGTACTCGACGTTCCAGGTCGCGCCGAGGCCGAAGAGCTCGTAGCGGACCATGTCGAGCAGCGGGGCCGAGCAGACCACCGCGGCGTACAGTTCGGGGCGCTGGGTGAGGGCCGCGCCGACCAGCAGGCCGCCGTTGGAGCCGCCGGAGATCGCCAGCATGGACGCGTCGGTGACGCCGGTGGCGATCAGGTGCTCGGCCGCGGCGTGCAGGTCGTCGAAGACGTTCTGCTTGTTGGCGAGCATCCCGGCCCGGTGCCAGTCCTCTCCCTGCTCGCCGCCGCCGCGCAACTGGGCGATGGCGTAGACGCCGCCCGCCTCCACCCAGGCCAGGATCGAGGCGGAGTAGCCCGGGGTCATCGAGAGGCCGAACCCGCCGTAGCCGTACAGGATCGTCGGGCGGGGGCCCTCGGTCCCGGGCTGGGAGATGACCAGCATGTGCACCTCGGCGCCGTCGGCCGAGCGGTAGACGACCTGCTCGGTGGCGACGGCGGGCACCTCGACCGCGCCGGGCGAGGCGGCCCACAGGGTGGTCTCGCCGGTGCGGGCGTCGTAGCGCTGGATGCTCGGCGGGGTGGTGTTGTCGGTGTAGCCGAACCAGGCCTCGTAACCGCCCTCGGGGCGCTCGCTGATGCCGCCGATCGTGCCCAGCCCCGGGGTCGGCACCGAGCCGATCCGCTCGCCGGTGCGCAGGTCGTGCACGGTGATCTCGCTGATCGCGTGGCGGGTCCAGCCGACGAGCATCACCGGGCGGTCCAGGTCGTCGAGGATCGCGAAGTCCGAGAGCACGGCCTCGGGGTCCTGCGGGATCAGGTCGCGCCAGTGCTCGGCCTGCGGGGTGGCGGGGTCGGTCACGCAGATCCGGGCGCGGGGGGCGTCGCGGTCGGTGAAGACGTAGAACAGCCCGTCGCGGCCGAAGGACAGGCCGGTCTGGGCGTCCACCCCCTCCTGGACGACGACCAGCTCCGGGGCCTCGGGGGAGGACGCGTGGAGGTCCGCGACCCACAGGTCGTTCCGGGGGGCGGTGCCCCGGGAGGCGGAGATCTGCAGCCACCGGCCGTCGCGGGAGACCGAGACGCCGTAGTAGTTGGTCTTCTCCATGCCGTCACCGAAGATCAGGACGTCGTCCTCGGTGGAGGAGCCGACGCGGTGCAGGTAGACCCGGCGGTGGAACTGCTCCTCGCCCTCGGGCACCTCCAGGGCGGGCAGCCTGCGCACGTAGTAGAACGCCTCACCGCCGGGGAGCCAGGCGACGGGGGAGTAGCGGCACCGGTCGATCGGTCCCTCGATCCGGGCTCCGGTCGCGATGTCCATCAGGTAGAGATTGGACTCCTCGTCGCCGCCGACCGAGATCTGGTAGGCCAGCAGGCGCCCTTCCTTGTCGGGCTGCCAGGCGTCGAGGGTGGTCAGGCCGGTCGGGTCGAGCTCCATCGGGTTCAGCAGCGCCTGCTCGGCGCCGTCGGGGTCCACGGTGTAGAGCACGGCGTGCTCCTGCTCCGGAGTGCGCCGCATGAACAGCTGCCGCCCGCCCCGCCAGGCCGGGGCCCCGACCGAACCGGAGCGCAGCAACTCGGCGACGCGTGCCCGGAATCTCTCACGTCCGGGAAGGGCACCCGTCTCGGCGGCGAACAGGGACTCCTGCGCCGCCAGCCACTCCTTGGCCGCCGGATCGTCGGGGTCTTCCAGCCAGCGGTAGGGGTCGGGGACGGGAATGCCGTGGAGGTCGTCGACGACGTCGTCACGGCGGGCGGGCGGGTACGGCTGTCGCGTCATGGCTGGAACCCTATGACCTCCGGCCGGTGGCGTGGCGCCCATCGGGCGACGGCGTCCGGCCAGGTCCTGGCAGGAGTGAAGAACCGGTAATGGGGGAATAAAGCACACCAGGAGTCCCACCAGTCATTTATGGGTGGCGGGCACGCCGACGCAGAAGCCAAACTTGGTCCAGGACGGTGCCGTGGTGACCATCCGCTGGGCCGTCCGGCGGAGGTCATCGTGACGGAAGCGACCGGGTCCCAGGAGGGGCCGCCAACCGGGGCACACGAGGTCGTGCCCCCTGTCCAGACGCGACGCGCGCCGGGAAAGGCACGCTGATGCGTCAAGTCCTGCTGCTCAATGCCACCTACGAACCCCTGACCACCCTCTCCCTGCACCGGGCCGTCGTGCTCGTGCTCAGGGAGAAGGCCGACGTCGTCCACCGCGACGGGCGGGGTGCCGTGCTCCGCTCGGCCAGCCGCACGCTCGACGTGCCGTCGGTGATCAGGCTTCGCCGCTACGTCCGCATCCCCTACCGGTCGCGGATTCCGCTGACCAGGACCGCTCTGATGCGCCGGGACGACTACCGGTGCGCCTACTGCGGCCAGCGGGCCGAGACCATCGACCACGTGATCCCCCGCTCGCGCGGCGGAACCCACACGTGGGAGAACTGCGTGGCCTCCTGCACCACGTGCAACCACCGCAAGGCCGACCGGTTGCTGGAGGAACTGGGGTGGACGCTGAACGTCGCCCCGGTGGTGCCACGGGGCGTGCACTGGCGGCTGATCGGCGCGCACGTCGTCGGCGATCCCCAGTGGGCGCCCTACCTGGCGGAGAAGGCGGCCTGAGACCCGTTCGCCCCGGCGGGGCCGGTGTCGGCACAATCGGTGCATGACATGGACCTTCACCTCGGACGTCGAGGTGTTCGCCGGGGCGGCGGAGCCGTGGCTGCTGCGCGATCCCGTCCGCAACACCGTCGCGTTGACGGTCATGCGCGGGATCCGCTCCGGCGTCTACAGCGACGACCTGCTGCTGGGCTGGCTGGAACGGGACGGAGAGACCGTCGCGGCGGCGCTCCAGACGCCGCCGCGCGGACTCCTCCTGCCCGACATCCCCGCCGGGACCGTGCAGGACCTCGCCACCGCGCTGATCGAGGCCGAGCGGGTGATCCCCGAAGTGCAGGGACCGCTGGACCGGGCCGAGGCGTTCGCCTCCGCGTGGTGGCGGCCCGAGCGCAGGCGCACGTCCGAGCGCCTCTACCGGCTGGAGGACCCGGCGCCGCTCCGGCGGCCCGTGGCCGGATCCTCCCGTACGGCGACCGCCGGCGATCATGACCTGCTCGTGAAGTGGTTCGCGGACTTCCACGCCGAGGCGCTGGACGGTCCCCCGGAGGAGCGGAGCGCGCTGGTCTCCCTCCGGGTCGGCAGGGAGGAGCTGGTCCTGTGGGAGGACGGCGGCCGTCCGGTCGCGTTCGCGGGCTTCTCCTCACCGATCGCCGCCATGTCGCGGATCGGCCCGGTCTACACGCCGCCGGAGTTCCGGGGCAGAGGGTACGGCGAGGCGGTCACACGCGCCGCGACCCACCGGGCACTGGACGGGGGCGCGACCGAGGTGGTGCTCTTCACCGACCTGGCCAACCCCGTCTCCAACTCGGTCTACCAGGCGGTCGGCTATCGCGCGGTCGCCGACTACGCCTCCATCGCGTTCGCCTGAGGGGTCTTTCCCGGGCGCCCCGGGGACTCCGAGGCGCCCGGGCCCGGGATCCCCCCACCGCCCAGGCAACGGCAGCCGCCCGTCTGGGTAATCTGGTGGCATGCCGCGTTATGACTTCCGCTGCCGCGCCTGCGGGTCCACTTTCGAGCTGTCGCGCCCGATGGCGCAGTCCGACGAGCCGGCGGCCTGCCCGGCCGGTCACGACGACACCGTCCGGCTGCTGTCCACGGTCGCCGTGACCGGGGGTGCCGCCGCTCCCCGTCCCGCCGGTGGCGGTGGGGGTTGCTGCGGGGGAGGCTGCTGCGGCTGACCGGCCGTTTCGGGAGGGGCGGCGGCCGGGAACCACGGTGTTCCGGGCCGCCGCGGAGTGCGTGACGCTCCCGGCGGGAGGGACGGCGCGGACGCGTCCCGGTCGCCGGAGGCTCCGGAGTGTTATGCCGCGCGCTTGCCCTGGAAGGGCAGGAAGCCCTCGGGCCGGTGGGCGCGCGCGGGGACGAACGTCGGCTCGGTGGCGATGATGCGGTCGAACCGGAAGGCGCGGATCGCGCCGCGCATGCGGCACATCCCCACGAGATACCAGTGTTCGCGGTGGACCATGCAGGTCACCGGATCGACGTCGCGCACGGTGACCCGGCCGGAGACGTCGCGGTAGTGCAGGCGGATCACGAGCCGTGAGGTGATGGCGCTCGCGATGGTCCTGGCCCGGTCGGCGACCGGGGCGGGAAGCGGGGCGGTCAGGGTGGACAGAGTGGTGGTCACGACGTCGTCCTCGAGCTCCAGGTGCTCGAAGGCGTGCCGGAGACCGTGCCGGGCGGCGTCGGCTTGGGGGCCCGAGCCCAGATGCGCGAGGGAGAGGGCGAGGGCGGCGATCTCGGCGGTCGTCAGGGGGCTGGCGGGGGACTTCACGACGTTTGCCATACCTCAAGAATAGGTCCCGGCACCGACATTTTTCGAACAGAGATACCGGATTCTCAAGACTGTGACTCCGCGGAGACACGCCGCGGCACTCGCCCGCGCCGGTGGTTCCGGCACGGGCGAGCGGTGACGCGGGCCGCTATCGGGAGAGCTGGGACAGGTCCCGGGAGGCGCCGGTGGAGGCCGAGGTGGTCAGCGCGGCGTAGGCCTGGAGCGCGGCGGTCACCGGGCGGTGGCGGTCGCGCGGGCGGTAGCCGCCAAGGTCGGCCAGGAGCCTCTCGCGGCGGACGGCCAGCTCCGGCTCCGCCACCTTCAACCCGATCGAGCGGCCCGGGATGTCGATCTCGATGAGGTCGCCGTCCTGGACCAGGGCGATGGTGCCGCCCTCGGCCGCCTCCGGGGAGGCGTGGCCGATGGACAGGCCGCTCGTGCCGCCGGAGAAGCGGCCGTCGGTGATCAGGGCGCAGGCCTTGCCCAGCCCCTTGCCCTTCAGGAACGAGGTCGGGTAGAGCATCTCCTGCATGCCCGGGCCGCCCTTGGGGCCCTCGTAGCGGATGACCACGACGTCGCCTTCCTTGACCCGGTTGTTCAGGATGCCCTCGACGGCCTCCTCCTGGGACTCGAAGACCACGGCGGGCCCGGAGAACCTCCAGATCGACTCGTCGACTCCGGCGGTCTTGACGATGCACCCCTCGACGGCGATGTTGCCGTAGAGCACGGCCAGGCCGCCGTCACGGGTGTAGGCGTGCTCCATGTCGCGCACGCAGCCGCCCTCGCGGTCGAGGTCGAGGGAGTCCCAGCGGGCCTCCTGGGAGTAGGGCTTGACGGTGCGGACGTTACCGGGGGCGGCGTGCCACAACTCCAGCGCCTCGGGCAGCGCCTTCGGCGAGCGCACGTCCCAGGCGTCGAGGTAGTCGCCCATCGTGCCGCCGTTGACGGTGTGCGCGTCGCGGTGGATCAGGCCGCCCCGGTCGAGTTCGCCGAGGATGGCGGGGATGCCGCCGGCCCGGTGGACGTCCTCCACGTGGTACTTGTCGGTGGCGGGGGCGACCTTGCTCAGGCACGGCACCCGCAGCGAGATCTCGTTGATCTCCTTGAGGCCGAAGTCGACCCCGGCCTCGCGGGCCGCGGCGAGGATGTGCAGGATCGTGTTGGTGGAGCCGCCCATCGCCACGTCCAGCGCCATGGCGTTCTCGAACGCGTCCTTGGTCGCGATGCTGAGCGGCAGCACGCTCTCGTCGTCCTGCTCGTAGTAGCGGCGGGTGATCTCCACCAGCTTCCGGCCCGCGTCCTGGAACAGCTTCTTGCGCGCCTTGTGCGTGGCCAGGATGGTGCCGTTGCCGGGCAGCGCCAGGCCGATGGCCTCGGCCAGGCAGTTCATGGAGTTGGCGGTGAACATGCCGCTGCACGAACCGCAGGTCGGGCAGGCGTTCTCCTCCATGGCCAGCAGATCGGCGTCGGAGACGCTGTCGTCGGCGGAGGCGATCATCGGGTCGATCAGGTCGAGCTTCTTGCCGGGCATCTTGCCGGCCTCCATCGGCCCGCCCGAGACGAAGACCGTGGGGATGTTGAGCCGCATCGCGGCCAGCAGCATGCCCGGGGTGATCTTGTCGCAGTTGGAGACGCAGATCATCGCGTCGGCGCAGTGCGCGTTCACCATGTACTCGACCGCGTCGGCGATCAGCTCGCGGCTGGGCAGGGAGTAGAGCATGCCGCCGTGGCCCATCGCGATGCCGTCGTCCACCGCGATCGTGTTGAACTCGCGCGGGATCGCCCCCGCCTCGCGGATCGCCCCGGCGACGACGTCGCCGACCTCGCGCAGGTGGACGTGCCCGGGGACGAACTGGGTGAAGCTGTTGGCCACGGCGATGATCGGTTTGCCGAAGTCGCTGCCGGCTACGCCCGTCGCCCGGAGCAGGGCCCGGGCTCCGGCCATGTTCCTGCCGTGAGTGACCGTACGAGACCTGAGGGCGGGCATGATGCTTCTCCCATCATCGACACCTGGTCTTCAAATGGTACGGGCAGCGCTCGCCTGGTGAGACCCGGCGTCCACTCGCCGGACGCGGACCCCTGCGGACATGGAGACGCCCGGCGGCGGGGCCACCGGGCGCGGGAACGAGGAGGGCCGGAGGGTCAGCGTTCGGACGAGACCCGCTGGGTGTTGCGGGAAGGGCGGGCGGAGGTGTCCTGCGCGGAGGGTTCGGGGTAGCGCGCGGGCAGGACCCGCTCGGCGATCTCGTAGATCCGTTCGATCTCGGCGTCGGTGAGCGACCGCTCCCGCTTGGTGATCCACTTGCGGACGTGGCCGCCGTCGAAGACGTCGACCCCCCGGACGTTGAGGACCCTCCACGGGACGGCGGGACCGTAGATCGCCAGGGACGGGATGATCACGATCTCGCGCCCGAGTGCCTCGCCGATCAACTGGGAGGCCCGCTCGGCCTCCCACAGGGCCTCGTCGAGCCGGGCCTTCTGCGAGAACGGGCCGAGGAACAGCTTGCGGTGGGACATGGCGCGGACCGGGAGCCGCTTGTCCCACTTCTCGGAGTCGACGGCGTAGACCCCGGTCGGCCCGACGACCAGATGGTCGATCTGGGCCTCGCTGTCCGGGATCGCGCGTGCGTGCAGGGTGCGATAGCCCCTGCGCTCGAGGCCCTTCAGCTGGGCCTCCGTGCGCCGTTCCGCGACCGAGGCGCGCCGCCACGCGGGCACCGTCGAGTGTGAGCGGGCCCGCACCACCACGTCGGCGATCGCCGCCAGGACCGCGGCGGTGACGCCCGCGCGCCAGCTGAGCAGCAGGAAGCCCACGACCACTCCCGCGACGACCGCGACCAGCAGGCGGCGTGCCAGCGGGCGGTATCGGGGATGCCTGAGCAGGCTCAGCAGGGAGACGCGCTCGACGGATGCGTGCGTAGACGCGGGCACGGCCGGACGAGCCGTCGGCCGTTTGTCGGTCGGGCCCTCGCCGGCCCAAATCGGTGACGTAGTGTTACCGTCTTCTGGCACCTGACCGGAATCCACGTGACTCACCGTAGCTGACCTTTAAAGAGGGTGCCTAGTACTCCACAACTCACACTTTTGTGACCGCCGTCATCCGCATGGCAGCGCGAGGAAGGGGGTATCTATACACATCTCTCTAGATAACCCCGCCGACTCCGCCTACTGTGCGGGACGTGGCTCACATACACGATCTTACCGCTCTGGAGCAGGCGGCGGCCGTACGTCGCAGGGAGATCTCGCCGGTCGAGATCGCCGAGCACTACCTCGACCGCATCGCGCGGCTGGACCCCCAGGTCGGGGCCTACGTGACCGTCACTCCCGAAATGGCGCTGGAACAGGCGCACAAGGCCGAGGCCAGGGCGCTGGCGGGAGAGGACGGCTCGCCCCTCCTCGGGGTGCCCGTCCCGATCAAGGACCTCAACCTGGTCAAGGACGTGCCGGTCCACTTCGGCTCGGCGACCTACGACGACTTCGTCGCCCCGGTGGACGACAGCGTGGTCGAGCGGCTCAGGGAAGCCGGGACGGTCATGCTCGGCAAGACGGCCACACCCGAGTTCGGCATGCCCTGCTACACCGAGACCTCCGTCTCGCCGCCGACCCGGACGCCGTGGGACCTGTCCCGGTCGGCCGGCGGGTCCAGCGGCGGGGCCGCCGCCGCGGTCGCCGCGGGGCTGGCACCCGTCGCCCAGGGCAGTGACGGGGCGGGCTCGGTCCGGATCCCCGCCTCGGTCTGCGGGCTGTACGGCATCAAGCCCACCCGGGGCCGGATCAGCTTCGCCCCGATCATCCCCGACCTGGCGGGGCTGTCCACCAACGGCCCGCTGGCCAGGACCGTCGCCGACGCCGCCGCGCTGCTCGACGTGATGGCCCACAACAACCCCGGCGACCTGTACCACGCGCCGCCGCCGGAGCTCGGCTCGTTCACCGCCCACGTCGGCCGGGACCCCGGCCGCCTGCGGATCGCCCGCTACGCCGAGCCGCCGGTCCCCGGCGCGGTGGTGGACCCCGAGGTGCTCGCCGCCTACGAGCACGCCTCGGCGGAGCTGGCCGCCCTCGGGCACGAGGTGGTCGACATCGCGCCGCCGTTCTCGGCCGACCTGGTGCCGCAGTTCGTCACGCTCTGGTACGCGTTCGCCTGCATGCACCCGGTGGACCTCACCAAGCAGGACCGGCTCCGCCCGCTGACCGCCTGGCTGCGCGAGCGCGGCTACGCCACCCCGGCGCCCGACTTCCTGCAGGCGCAGTCGGCGCTGCAACTGGCCACCCGGTTCGGCCTGCTGGTGACCAACGAGTACGACGCGGTGCTGACCCCGACCGTCACGGCCCCGCCCCGGCCGGTGGGCTGGTTCGAGGAGGGCGCCGACCCGGAGGAGACCTTCGAGCGGATGAAGCGGTTCGCCGCCTTCCCCGCGATCTACAACATCAGCGGTCAGCCCGCGGTGAACCTCCCTCTGTACTGGACGGCCGAGGGACTGCCGATCGGGGTCATGCTGGCCGGGCGGTTCGGCGACGAGGCCACGCTGATCTCGGTCTCCGCGCAGCTCGAGGCGGCCGGGGGCGGCTTCTGGGGCGATCTGCGGCCGGCGGCCTGGTGAGCCGCGGCGTCCCGGCCCGGGCCCGGGCCGGGACGCCGCGGCGGGAGAGGCGGGCTCATCCCGTCCCGGCGCGCAGGAGCGTCTCCAGATGGGCGGCGATGTCGGCCAGCAGGGTCGACGGGGCGACCGGGGCGGCGGCGACCGCGGAGAAGAGGGCGGGCAGGCCGGGCAGCGGGAAGCCGTCCTCCTCGGCGGCGGCCTCGCCCACCTCGGTCTTGCCCAGGACGAGCCGGCTGCGCTGCCAGGCGTCGAGGACCTCCTCGGGGGAGGGCACGCCGAACCCGTGCCCCACCGGGGCCGCGTGGCGCAGCCGTACCAGCGGGGTGTCGGCGAAGGCCAGCGCAACCCGCGCGCGCAGCGCCAGGTCGTCGCCGCGGCCCGGCTCCACCCAGTCCATCGCGGCGCACGGGTTGCGGCAGTCGGCGACGCACGTGGCCAGTGCCCCGGCGACCTGGCTGTGCTGCCGGTCGAAGTAGGCCCGCCAGCCCGCCGCAGGTTCCCCGGCCACCCGGAGGGTCCGGTTGGCGGCCGACTGCTCGGCCTTGGTGTGGTCGCACTCGCGGTCGCCGATCACGCCGAACCTGCTGCCCGGGGCGGTGAGCCCGGCGGGCCAGCGGACCGGGTCGCCCGCGTGGCCGAGCGCGGGTTCGAAGGCGAGCAGCGGGAGGTATTCGCTGGCGATGTGCAGGGCGGCGACCATGGGGCTGAGCTCGCGCCGGTTCCAGCGGATCTCGATCACCTCGAGCAGCAGCCCGTAGGCCGGGCGCAGCGACTCCAGCGCCCCGCGTGGCTGCTCCCTGGGGGTCTGGGGCATCGTGCACGCCCGGGCGCGCCGCCGCAGCGCGGGCGGCACCTCCCGCGCCTCGACCGCGAAGTCCTCGGCGTCGAGGGAGAGCAGGCGCTGCCCGAACTCGCAGACCGACGCGACCTCCGGGTCGTCGGTGAGGGCCTCCAGGTCGGCGAAGGCGTGCCGCCGGGCGAGCATGACGAGCAGGTCCTGTACCGAATCCACGATCAGACGATATCCGTGATCGCATCTTCACGTTCCCCGGCGATCCGGGGCGGGCCCGGGGCCCGGTGGCGGGGTGCGGTGCGAGGCCGGGAGACGCGACGCCCCCGCCGTCGTGCACGGCGGGGGCGTCGCGGCCGTCAGGAGCGTGCGGCCCCTAGGAGGCGGCGTCCTTGGCGCGGGCGCGCAGGGCGCGGCGGACGCCGTCGGCGCCTTCCAGGAGCAGCCGCTTGAGCGCGTGCGGCGGCTGCGTCTCCTCGATCAGCCGCTCGGTCTTGGCGACGGTCTCGGAGGAGACGGCCAGGGCCGGGTAGCAGCCGGTCGCGAAGTTCTGGGCGCTGTCGAAGGTCCAGGACTCCCAGATGCCGCCGATCTCGGCGTGGTACCTGTCGGTGTAGGGCTCCAGCAGCTCCGGGTGGCGCGGGTCCATGAAACCGGTGATCGTCGAGCGGAGCAGCGCGCCGCTCAGCTTGCCCTCGGTCATCGAGGTCCAGGCGGCGGCCTTGGCCTCGGCCGTGGGGATCGAGGCCCGGGACAGCGCGGCCGAGCGCTCGCCGGTGGCGGTGGCGTCGCGCAGCAGTTCGGAGGCGATCTCCTCCTCGCCGAGCACGCCGCCCGAGACCAGCGCCTGGACCAGGGTCCAGCGCAGGTCGGCGTCGACGGTCAGCCCGTCGAGCACCGCCGTACCGTCCAGCAGACCCTTCAGGAACGCCAGGTCCTCGGCGGAGGAGGCCACCGCGGTCAGGGCGTTGAGGTAGGCGAGCTGGTGGTCCGAGCCGGGCTCGGCCGCCTCGGTGAGCGAGCGCAGCGAGGCGGCGAGCATGGCCAGGCCCTCGGCGCGCCAGGCGGGGTCGGCGTACTGCTGGACGGCCAGGCGGGCCTGGCGCAGCACGGTCTGGGTGACCGTGATGTCCTTGATCGACGCGATGCCGGAGACGACCAGCGCCACGTAGTCGCGGGTGGACATCTCGGCGTCGCGGGTCATGTCCCAGGCGGCCGACCAGCACAGGGCGCGCGGGAGCGACTGGTCGAACTTCGCGATGCCGCCCTCGACCAGGGTCCGCAGCGAGCGCTCGTCGAGCCGGACCTTGGCGTAGGTCAGGTCGTCGTCGTTGATCAGGACCAGGTCCGGCTGGGCCTCGCCGACCAGCTCGGCCACGGCCGTACGGGCGCCGACCACGTCGAGCTCCACCCGCTTGACCCGGACGAGGACGTCGCCGGACAGCGAGTACAGGCCGATGGCGACGCGGTGCGAGCGCAGCGTCGGGTAGTCGGCCGGGGCCTCCTGCAGCACCTCGAACCCGGTGAAACGGCCCTGCTCGTCGACCTCGAAGGAGGGGCGCAGGGTGTTGACCCAGGAGGTCTCCAGCCACTCCTTCGACCAGGACGACAGGTCGCGGCCGCTGGTGCGCTCCAGCGCGCGCAGCAGGTCGGCCAGCTCGGTGTTGCCCCAGGCGTGCTCGGTGAAGTAGTCGCGCACGCCCGCCAGGAAGTTGTCCAGGCCCACATAGGCCACCAGCTGCTTGAGGACCGAGGCGCCCTTGGCATAGGTGATGCCGTCGAAGTTGACCTCGACCGCGTGCATGTCGACGATGTCGGCGGCGATCGGGTGGGTGGAGGGCAGCTGGTCCTGGCGGTAGGCCCAGGCCTTCTCCACGTTGGCGAAGGTCGTCCAGGCGCCCTGGCCCCAGCGGGTGGCCTCGGCCTGGCAGAGCACCGAGGCGTAGGTGGCGAACGACTCGTTCAGCCACAGGTCGTCCCACCAGCGCATGGTGACCAGGTCGCCGAACCACATGTGCGCCATCTCGTGCAGGATCGTCTCGGCGCGGCGCTCGATGAGGGCGTCGGTGACGCGGGAGCGGAAGACGTAGTCCTCCAGGAAGGTCACGCAACCGGCGTTCTCCATCGCGCCGGCGTTGAACTCCGGCACGAAGAGCTGGTCGTACTTGCCGAACGGGTAGCGGACGCCGAAGACCTTGTGGAAGAAGTCGAAGCCCTGCCGGGTGACCTCGAAGATGTTGTCCGGGTCGAGGTGCTCGGCGAGCGAGGCGCGGCAGTAGATCCCCAGCGGGATGCCGTCGTGGGTGGAGGTCACCTTGTGGTACGGCCCGGCGCACAGGGCGGTGATGTAGGTCGACATCACCGGCGTCGGAGGGAAGTGCCAGCGCTTGGCGGCCTGGAGCGCGCCGTGCTTGCCCCGGTGCTCGCCCAGCTCCTCGATCTCGTCGGGAGCCGCGTTGGAGACGACCTCCCAGTAGGAGGGCGCGAGCACGGTCAGCTCGAAGGTCGCCTTCAGGTCGGGCTGGTCGAAACAGGCGTACATCCGGTGGGCGTCGGCCGTCTCGAACTGGGTGTGCAGGTAGACGTTCTTGTCGACCGGGTCGACGAAGCGGTGCAGGCCCTCGCCGGTGCGCATGTAGGAGCAGTCGGCGTCGATCTGCAGCTCGTTGCTCTCGGCCAGGCCCGGCAGCGGCAGCCGGCCGGTCTCCGGGTCGTAGGTGGCCACGTCCAGCTCTGCACCGTTCAGGACGGCCCTGCGCACCTTGGCGCCGGCCAGGTCGATGAACGTCTCCGCGCCCGCCAGGGTGCTGGTGAAGCGGACCGTGGTGATGCTCTCGAAGCGCTCCTCGCCCTCGGTCAGATCGAGCTCCACCGCATACGACTGCACGCTGAGCAGCCGTGCGCGCTCGCGGGCCTCGTCACGGGTCAGATTGCCTGCCACTACCGCTCCCTCGTCACGACTTCCTCCGCTCCGTTGCGAAGGGCTGTCTGAATCCTGCCACGTGCGCCAGGAGATCGCCGCCTGGGGAAATCCGTCGGCCCGTTGATCACCACATCGGAGGATAAAGTGGACTGTCAAGGCAATAATCCTCCCGTGGAATAGAGGAGTTCCCCCGTCGGGTTGTTGCTATGCGGAATGTCTGCCATCGAAGAGCGACGAGAAAGCCGAGCGATGACCGAGCGCACCCCTGTAGATCTCTGGTTCGACCCCTTCTGCCCGTACGCCTGGATGACCTCCCGCTGGTTGCTGGAAGTGCAGAAGGTGCGGCCCATCGAGCCGCGCTGGCACATCATGAGCCTGAACATCCTCAACGAGGACAAGGACGTCCCCGAGGCCTACCGTGAGCTGATCGCCAAGGCCATCGGGCCGGTCCGCGTGGTCGCCGCCGTGCAGGAGAAGCACGACTCCGAGACGGTCGGCCGCCTCTACACCGAGCTCGGCCTCCGCTTCCACAACCAGGGCGCCCTCAAGCGGCTCGACACCCTCCGCGAGACCGTCGAGGAGGCGCTGGAGGCGGCCGGGCTGGACCGCGCGCTCGCCGGCGCGATGGAGTCCGAGGAGTTCGACGAGGTGCTGCGCGCCTCGCACGACGACGGCATCGGCCGGGTCGGCCAGGAGGTCGGCACCCCGGTGATCGCCGTCGGCGACGTCGCCTTCTTCGGCCCCGTCATCTCCCCGGCGCCCAAGGGCGAGGAGGCGGGACGGCTCTGGGACGGCGTGCAGCTGGTCGCCGGGATCGACGGCTTCTTCGAGCTCAAGCGCTCCCGGACCCGGCCGCCGATCTTCGACTGAGCCGTTCGGCAGGGTCGTCCGGGCCCTGTGGCGGGGAGGTCGCACCCCGCCACGGGGCCGATCCGGATATTACGAGTTTTTAAGGATCTCCGACACGGGGTCCCATGAGAGGCGCTTCGTCGTACTCTTCCGGTGAAGGCGGCCGAACGCCCGCCGGGTGAGGGGTTGCGTCTACCGTGTGTGATGCAGTAAACACGCCACGTAGTCATCGAGACTCTCGCCTTCTCATTACCTGCGCGCGAGGATGAGGGCATGCGTCACCTTTACCTGAACGGGGCCTGGCAGACGTCGGCGTCGAGCGAGAGCATCGACGTGATCAACCCCGCGACCGAGGAACTGATCGACCGGGTGCCCGCCGGCGCGCCCGCCGACGTCGAGGCCGCCGTGGCCGCCGCCCGTGCCGCGCTTCCCCTGTGGTCCGGTACGGCCCCCGCCGAGCGGGGCAAGATCCTCGCCGCCGCGGCCGAGCTGATCCGGGAGCGCTCCGACCAGATAGCCAGGATCATCGCCACCGACATGGGCGCCCCGTACAACCTGGCGATGAAGGTGCAGACGCTGATGCCGGCCGGGGTGCTGGCCTCCTACGCCGCCCTGGCCGAGTCCTACGACTTCGACACCAGGCGGATCGGCAACTCCTGGATCCTGCGGGAGCCGGTCGGGGTGGTCGGCGCCATCACGCCGTGGAACTACCCGCTCCACCAGGTCGTGTGCAAGGTCGGGCCGGCGCTCGCCGCGGGCTGCACGGTCGTGCTCAAGCCCAGCGAGGTGGCGCCGCTGGCCGCCTTCGCGCTGGCCGGGGTCTTCGACGAGGTCGGGCTGCCCCCCGGCGTGTTCAACATGGTCAGCGGCACCGGTCCGGTGGTCGGCGAGGCCATCGCCACCCACCCCGGCGTGGACATGGTCTCCTTCACCGGCTCCACCCGGGCGGGCCGCCGGGTCGCCTCGCTCGCCGCCGAGACGGTCAAGCGGGTGGCGCTGGAGCTCGGCGGCAAGTCGGCCAGCGTGATCCTCCCCGACGCCGACCTGACGGCGGCGGTCAAGGTGACCGTGGCCAACGCCTTCCTCAACTCCGGCCAGACCTGTTCCGCCTGGACCCGCATGATCGTCCACCGGGACCAGTACGACGACGCCGTCGCCCTCGCCGTCCAGGCCGCGGGGAAGTACACCGTCGGCGACCCCTTCGACGAGGGCACCAGGCTCGGCCCGCTGGTCTCCGCCGCCCAGCGGGACAGGGTGGTGCGCTACATCAACCGGGGCGAGGAGGAGGGCGCCCGGCTGGTGGCCGGGGGGACCGACCGCCCGCTGGAGCGGGGCTTCTACGTGGAGCCCACGATCTTCGCGGGAGTGGAGCCGGGCATGACGATCGAGCAGGAGGAGATCTTCGGCCCGGTCCTGGCGATCATCCCCTACACCCGGGGCGAGGACGAGGCCGTCTCCATCGCCAACGGCACGCCGTACGGCCTGGCGGGCGCGGTGTGGGCGGGCAGCGAGAACCACGCGGTCTCCGTCGCCCGGCGCCTGCACACCGGCCAGGTGGCGATCAACGGCGGCCAGTTCAACCCGCTGGCCCCCTTCGGGGGCTACAAGCAGTCGGGCGTCGGACGCGAGATGGGCGAGTTCGGCCTCGAAGAGTATCTGGAGATCAAGTCGCTCCAGTTGTGACCGGACCCGCAGCCGCGGGAGCGGGCCGGCCGCGGGCCGGGGCGCCGCCGGATCAGGGCGTCTGCAGCAGCACCTTGCGCGCGGCGTCCTTGGCCAGCCGGTCGACGTAGAGCATGCCGTCCAGGTGGTCGACCTCGTGCTGGAAGCAGCGGGCGAGCAGGCCGCGGGCCCTGACCCGGACCGGACGGCCCAGCCGGTCGAGGCCGCTGACGGTCACCCCGGCGGCCCGGGGGGTCTTCGCGTAGAGGGGCTTGCCGGTCTGACGGCCGGGGACCGACAGGCAGCCCTCCTCGTCGAGGACCTCGGCGGCGTCGTCGACCGTCAGCTCGGGGTTGATCACGTGCCCCTTGCGGTTGCTGCAGTCGTAGACGAACAGCCTCTTCGACACGCCGATCTGCGGGCCGGCCAGGCCCACGCCCTCCGCGGCGTACATCGCGGCGAACATCTCGTCGAGCAGGCGGCGCAGATCGCGGTCGAACTCCGTGACCGGTTCGGCGGGCGTGCGCAGGACCGGATCCCCGATCACTCGGATGTCGCGCATGGGGGCTCCCTCAGGATGCGGGGGTAAGGGCTCAGCTGGCATACCGGCTATTACTCTAGCCGGGGCGGGCGTCGAGCCGCCCACCCGCACCTGCGAAACTGGGCGGGTGCGTGTCTACATCGGTGCCGACCATGCCGGCTATGAGTTCAAGAACCACCTCGTCTCCTGGTTGAAGGAGCACGGCCACGAGGTGACGGACTGCGGTCCGTTCGTCTACGACGCGGAGGACGACTACCCGCCGTTCGTGCTGCGCGCGGCCGAGGGCGTCGCGAACGACCCCGGCAGTCTCGGGGTCGTCATCGGAGGCTCGGGCAACGGCGAGCAGATCGCGGCCAACAAGGTGCGCGGGGTCCGCGCGGCGCTCGCCTGGAGCGAGGACACCGCCAAACTCGCCCGCGAGCACAACGACGCCAACGTGATCAGCGTGGGTGCGCGGATGCACCCGCAGGAGGAGGCGACCCGGTTCGTCGAGCTCTTCCTCGCCACGCCGTACTCGGGAGCGGATCGGCACAGCCGCCGCATCGCCCAGCTCGGTTCGTACGAGACGACGGGCGAGCTGCCGCCGCTGCCGTAGGAACCGCCGCTGCCTTCGAGCCCCGGCCGTCGGACGGGCCCGGCCTCGCGCCGGGCCCGTGTACGGGCCTACCTGTCCCGGCCGCGGCGCGGCTGCTCCCTGCGCGGCGTCTCGTCACGCAGGGGCCGCCGGTCCGCGGCCTCCTGCTGTTCTCGCGAGGGCCGGGACACGTCCCGGGCCCGCATCGCGGTGAGCGCGGTGATCTGCAAGCTCTGCAGTGCCATGGCGCCACGATAACCCGCCGGGCGCCCCGGAGGGCGGGGCCGTCCCGCGGAGGCCCCGGGAGGCCGGACCCCGTCAGAAGATCAGGCCGGCGCAGGGCGCCGGGTCCCACGCCATCGCGGCCGACAGCTCCCGTACGGCTCCCGCCCGCGCCTCGCGCACCACTCCCGCGGCCTGGAGCGCCGCGAGCGGGCGCCCGCCGAGATAGGCGGCGCCCAGCACGCTCACCGGGAGCGTGAGGTCGGGGGCGTCCTCGACCGGCGCGCACCGGGCTCCGGAGACGTCGGCCGACAGCCGCCAGCGCCGGGCGTTCCAGGGGCAGACCGGGTCCTCCACCTCGATCACCACGTCCACCGGCGCCGAGTAGCGGCGCGCGGGCAGGGCGCGCTCGACGTCCACCACCCGGACCCACAGGTCGTCCAGCCAGAGCGCGTTGAGCTGCCTGGCGTCGGCCAGCAGGTGGATCAGGGGGTCGTCGGCCGGGCGGTTCCAGGCCTTGACCCGCGAGACCAGGTCGCGGTCCAGCAGATGCCGCCAGAGCAGCGCGTAGGCGGCCGGGTCGAGGCCGAAGACCTCCTTGAGTCGCAGCTCGCCGTCGGGGGCGCCGTTGTCGCCCCAGTCCGGCTTGATCCGGAACAGCGCGTAGCCGCGCGGGCCGCCGTCGTCCTCGGCCACGACGGCCCGCAGCGGCCCGGCGCCGCCCTGGTCGGTCTCGTGGTCGGAGAGCACCCCGTCCCAGCGTGCGGGGGTGCGGGCGTAGAGTCCGGGGCGGCTGCCGAGGGCGGCGTCGAAGACCTTCTCGAAGACCTCCCTGGCGTCGGCGGGCCTGACGATCCGCAGGCGCAGCGAAGGATCGGCCGGGGCGTGCGGGAGGAATGCCCCGCCGGCCGTGGAGATGTCGAAGACCATGCTGTCGGCGGCCCTGCCGTACCCGAACCGTCCGTAGATCGCGGCCTCGGAGGCGTAGAGCGCGGCGACCGCCTCACCTCGTTCGTGCAGGTCGGCCAGCTGGCGGGTCATCAGGGCGGTCAGCACGCCCCGGCGGCGGTGGGAGGGGAGCACGCCGACCGCCGTGACGCCGCCGACGGGGATCGGGCCGCCGGGCACCGTCATGGTGAAGCTGCACACCGCGGTGGCGCCCACGAGCAGGTCACCGTCGTATGCGCCCAGGGAACGCTCGAACTCGGTGTTGTCCTTGAACCGGTCCGCGCGGTGAGGGGGGATGGGCGCACCGAACGCCTCTTCGTCGACTGTGATCCAGTCGGACCAGTCGTCCTCGGTCATCGGCCGCAAGGTGAGACTCATTTTCCTACAGTAGGCGCGGCAAACCGCTCCGGCCATTCAATATCCGTTCCCGATGATCTAGGCGTTGGTCAAGTGGGCTGCCCAAAGCAGGGGCGTACCGCTACAGTCAGGCCCATCATGAGTTCCCGTCCGGCGCCGTTGATCCCTCCAGGGCTCCGTGCGTTCCTAGTGCGGGTCCCCTTCCTGGTGCCCACGGTGCGGTTCCTCCGTCGTGGGCCGCTGGCCCGGGACCGCAACCTGCTCATCACGCTGATCGTGCTGAGTCTGGTGATCGGCGTCCTCGCCGCCAAGGTCTCGGCGGAGTGGTTCTCGCCCGCGCTCATGATCCCGATCATCCTCGTCGGCGGACTCCAGCTCCGGTTGCGGAGCCTGGCCACGCTGCTGTGCGCGATCGCGGCGGCCCTGGTCTACGTGGGCGTCGCCGGCGAGTTCGGTTCCACCGGCCCGGGACTGCTGGCCGCCTTCGGCTTCACCTCCGTGCTGGCCGCGTTGATGGCACGCACCCGGGGCAAGCTCGGGGTGCAGGGGCTGCGCGGCGACGTGATGCTCCTGGAGTTGCGCGAGCGGCTCAAGAAACAGAGCGAGCTGCCGCCGCTGCCCAAGGACTGGGGCTCCAAGGTGGTGCTCAAGCAGGCCGGCGGCTCCTCTTTCGGGGGCGACTTCCTGGTCTCCTCACGTGAGGGCGACACGGTGGAGCTCGCCCTGGTCGACGTGTCGGGCAAGGGCGTCGACGCGGGCACCCGAGCGCTGATGCTGTCGGGGACCTTCGGAGGCCTGCTGGGCTCGGTGAGCGACTTCCTTCCCGCATGCAACGCCTACCTGCACCGCCAGCGCGAGACCGAGGGCTTCGTCACCGCCGTCCACGTCCGGCTCAACCTCGTCACGGGGGACTACGTGATCACCTCTGCCGGGCACCCGCCGGTGGTCGCCTTCGAGGCGGGCACCGGCACCTGGCGGGTCTCCCCGGCCAAGGGCGTGGTCCTGGGAGTCGTCCCCGACCTGCACTGCGAGCCCGATCGGGGCACGCTCCGCAAGGGCGACGCGCTCATGCTCTACACCGACGGGCTGATCGAGCAGCCCGGGCGCGACATCGACGCCGGCCTCGACCGGTTGCTGGGCGAGGCCGAGCGGCTGCTGCCCTCGGGGTTCGCAGGAGGGGCACGCAACCTGGTCACCTCCATGTCGGCGGGACACAACGACGACTGCGCGCTCATCCTCATCTGGCGCCCGTAGCGACGGTCACGCACAGCGTGTGACCGACTCCAGACCGTGACGAATCACATGGGTGCGATCGTGGCTCTGGTCACTGGCGAGTGTGGGGGCCGCCTGAGATTCTCGTAGCAGCTATCCAGATGAATGCCGAAGACCCAGGCATTCCTGTGGAAACGGGGCGAAAGGGAACTCGATATCGTGGATCAACGCCATGGACCCTGCCATCTGGTGGACCACGGAGCAGCAAGCTCGGGCGGGCTGCCGAAACGCATCCCCGGCGAGGCGAAGCGGCACATCGACTCGGGTGATGCCCGAGGCGGAGGGTCGCGTTTCCTTCAGGTGGACGAGCGGGACGGCGGCCTCGATCTGCCGGCCTCTGCGTAGGCGTCCTGTGGCGCAGGTCCTCTTGCAGAGGGCCGTCACGGTAGTCCTGGCAGTATGGGTGCCGGTGCATCGCCGACGGTGATGCCTCAGACAGTGCGAGCACCGAAGATTCCGGGCCGCGGGGAACGGCGCGGTTGTTCCGGGGTCCGGAATCTTCGGTGCTCGCACCGGCCGGTGTGAGCTCTCGGCATACTCTTGCACGTCGGGAAGCCCCGAGCGGTGCGTTCGTCGATATCGAAGCTTTCGGGCACTGTGTGCACTCATGGCGCCGGTCGTGGCCAGGTGTCACGCCAGGCCAGGTATCACGTCAGAGCGGCCGCCGTCCAGCTCGCGACGGGGTCACAATCGGCACGGCGAGTCACCGCCGGTCTCAGAGCCAGCCCGCGTCAGAGGCGATGCGTACGGCGTCGAGCCGGTTGCGGGCCCCGGTCTTGCACATGATCCGTGACAGGTGGTTCCGGACCGTGCCCACGGAGAGGAAGAGCTGCTCGGCGATCTCCCCCGACCTCGCCCCCTGTGCGGCCTGCCGGAGCACGTCGAGTTCCCTGCGGGTCAGTGGGTTCTCCACAGACTCCAGAGCGGCAACGGCGAGGTCGGAGTCGATCGCCCGATGGCCGGCCGCCATCCGGCGGACGCCGTCGGCGATCTCCTTCGGCCCCGTCTCCAGGCTCATGAACCCGAGCGCGTGCACGGCGAAGGCCCGGCGGACCTGGCCGGGGGTCGGCCGGCGCGACAGGATGAGGACCCGGCAGCCCGGAGCCCTCTCGTGCAGCCTGAGGGCCGTGGAGAACCCGTCGGCACCGGGAAGGTCCAGACCGATGATGGCCGCGTCCGGCTCGTGCCGCAGGACGGCGGAGACGACATCCTCGCCGTCGTCGAGGTCGGCCACCACCTTCAGGTCGGCCTCGCCGTCCAGTGACGTCACCAGGCCGAGGCGGACCAGGGGCAGGTGTTCGGCAATCAGGATTCCAATCAAAACGCTCCCTCCGCCCTGATGCGGCACAAAGTGACCGCACGATCGCTGACCGTCAACAAAGTGTCCCCATTCGGCAAAGCCGATGCAAGCCGCTCCGCCGAGCATTCCCTCGGCTGCATCACCGGTGACCGTCGCGGGTCATCGTGTGGGGCGCTGCACGGGTCATCGTGCGGGTCATCGTGTGGGGCGCTGCGCCGGTCAAGGACGTCCTGCCGCACCGCCGGTCAGGGACGTCCTGCCGCACCGCGGGAGGCGTGCCGCGTAGCAGGCCTGCGGCCGGAGACAGGCCGGGAGGTCAAGGCGTCGGCTAGTCTCTTATGGGGAATTGTCGATGAATCCATGACCGGGGGGAACCTGTGGACTGGTCTTTCGTGATCGGGGTCGTCATCTTCCTCGTGGGGCTGATGGTCTCGATCGCGTTTCACGAGATCGGCCACCTGGTGCCGGCGAAGCGGTTCGGAGTCAGGGTCACCCAGTACATGGTCGGATTCGGCCCGACGATGTGGTCGCGGCGCAAGGGCGAGACCGAATACGGCGTGAAGTGGATCCCGTTCGGCGGCTACATCCGGATGATCGGCATGCTCCCGCCCCGGCCCACCGATGCTCCCGGCACGGTGCGCTCGGTCTCCACCGGGCCGTGGCAGGGTCTGATCGAGAGCGCCAGGGAGGTCGCGCTCGAAGAGGTCCGTCCCGGAGACGAGGACCGGGTCTTCTACCGCAAGCCCTGGTGGCAGAAGGTCATCGTCATGAGCGGCGGCCCCGCGATGAACTTCGTGCTGGCTTTCGTCCTGTTCGCGATCGTGCTCATGGGCTTCGGCATCCCGGTGTTCACGCCGAAGATCTCGGCGGTCCCCGCGTGCGTGAAGACCGCCGCCGAATACGCCAAGAACCCCACATGCACCTCCGCCGACAAGGCCAGCCCCGCAGCCGCGGCGGGACTCCGCCCCGGTGACGTCATCGTCTCGGTGGACGGCCGGTCCACCTCCGGCTGGGAGGCGGCGACGCGGGCCATCCGCGGCAGCGGCGCCGGACCGGTCGAGATCGGGATCGAGCGCGCCGGGCAGCGGCTGTCGGTCACCGCCACCCTCATCGACCAGGAGCGCGAGTCGCTCGACGAGCCCGGCAAGATGGAGCGGGTCGGCTACCTCGGCGTCAGCCCCACGCAGGTGATCGAGCAGCAGAGCCTCGGTGCCGTGGTCACGCACATGGGAGACCTCACCTCCAGGACCGCCGCCGCGCTGCTCCGGTTCCCGGAGAAGATGGTCGGCGTCTGGAACGCCGCCTTCTCCGGCGAGGAGCGCGACAAGGACGGCCCCATCGGGGTCATCGGCGTCAGCCGGATCGGCGGCGAGATCGCGGCCTCCGACGCCCCGCTGGAGAACAAGATCAGCATCTTCGTCAGCCTGCTGGCCAGCTTCAACCTGGCCATCGGCATGTTCAACCTGATCCCGTTGCTCCCGCTGGACGGCGGCCACATCGCGGGCGGGCTGTGGGAGGGTGTCAAACGCGGCTTCGCCCGCGTCACCCGCAGGCCCGAGCCGGCCCACGTGGACATCGCCAAGGTCCTCCCGCTGACCTACGCCCTGGCCTTCACGATGATCATCATGGCCGGCCTGCTGATGTACGCCGACCTGGTGAACCCGGTCCGTCTGTCCGGTTGATCCGGCGCGCACGCCGTACCCGCCGATAGGGTTGGCCCGTGGACGAGGGGACGCCCGGAGCGGCGATCGACGTGGCGCTGTTCCGGCTGCGCCGGATCTGGTCGCGTCCGCTGCGCGCGCGCAGGGCCGAGCGGTCGCCGCGCTCGGTCCAGCTGTCGAACGTGATGGTCGTGCACGCCGTGCACAAGCTGAGCCTGGACGTTCCCGAGGTGACCGTGGGAGCCGTCGCCGAGCAGCTCGACGTCGATCCTTCGACCGCGAGCAGGCTGGTCAACGACGCGATCGCCGCCGGGCTCGTCGGGCGGGAGGCCTCCGAGGTCGACGCCAGGCGGGCGCGGCTGGTGCTGAGCGGGCCGGGCCGCCGGGTGCTGGACGCCGTGGTCTGCTACCGGCGCTCCTACCTCGACGGGCTGATGGCCGACTGGGACCGGGCGGACCGCGAGGTCTTCGCCCGCCTGCTCACCCGCTTCGCCGAGGCGGCCACGGCCCGTCCGGTGGACCCCGCCGTCCTCGACCGGCTGATCGACGAGGCGCTGGAGAGCGCGGCGACGGACCGGGACGGGGAGCCGCCGGAGGCCGCCGGGTTCGCGGAGACCGGGTAGGCCGTCCGCGGGACGGGCGGGAACACCCCGGACCTCCCTCGAATCGAGGGGCGGCCGGTCCGGACGGGTCCTACTCGCCGGTGGCGCCGTCGACCAGCTGGCGGATGATGTCGGCGTGGCCGTTGTGCCGCGCGTACTCCTCGATCATGTGAACGAGGATCCAGCGGAGCGAGACGTCCTCGCCCCGGCGCCGGGACTTGCCGACCGTGTCCAGCGGCAGGCCGGCGGAGACCTTCCGGGCGTGCTCGATCTCGGCCCGCCAGGTGGCGAAGGCCTCTTCGGCCGAGGCGGTGTCGACGTTGTCGAACTCGCCGTCGGGATCCTGCTCGGTCCAGTAGATGCCGGAGGTGCCCTCGCCGCTGAGGACGTTGCGGAACCAGTTGCGCTCCACGTCGGCCATGTGGCGGACCAGGCCCAGCAGGGAGAGCGTGGACGGCGCGGCCGAGCGCAGGCGCAACTGCTCCTCGGAAAGGCCCGCGCACTTGACGGCGAGGGTCTCCCGGTGCCAGTCGAGCCAGGAGTTCAGCATGGACGCTTCGTCGGCGATGAAGGGAGGGTCGATGCGGTTGTCGGTCATGGAAGCTCATCCTGTCCCGACGCCCGGCCGCTGTCATATCGTTTTCCCATGCAGGAAGACCCGTTGGGAAGGCTGCGAGGGCTCTGCCTGGCGCTTCCCGAGACCACGGAACGCCTCAGCCACGGAGAGCCGACCTGGTTCGTCCGCGACCGGAAGACCTTCGTGATGTTCGCCGACCATCACCATGACGACCGGCTCGCCTTCTGGTGCGCGGCTCCGCCCGGTACGCAGGAGGCGCTGACCGCCCAGGACCCCGGCCGTTACTTCCGCCCGCCGTATGTCGGCCACCGTGGCTGGCTCGGCGTCTACCTTGACGTCCCGGTGGACTGGACCGAGATCGCCGAGATCGTCACCGAGGCCTATCGCGTGATCGCGCCCAAGACCCTGGTCGCCCGGCTGGAGGCGTAGGCCCGGCCTGGAGGACCGGCCTGGGGGACCGGTCTCCGCCCGGCGCGTGCCCGGTCCCGGCGGGAACTCCGCGTGGCCGGCCGGTGTATCCGTGGCATGAGAAGAATCCTGCTGATCCTGGCGATCGCGGTCTCCCTGCTGGCCCTGGCGGCGCCGGCGCGGGCGGGCGGCTGGGCGGTCACCTTCATGGATCCCGCCCCGGCGGCGATGCGTCCCGACACGACCTACACGCTCGGCTTCTGGATGCTCCAGCACGGCACACACCCCTATGAGGGCGATGACCTCGGCGAGGTCGCCCTGGAGTTCGGCGACGGCGAGAAGACGGTGCGCTTCCCCGGCGTGGAGTTGAAGGAAGCGGCCCACTACGCGGCGGCGATCTCCCTGCCGGCCGGCACCTGGAAGGTGAAGGCGATCCAGGGCTGGTTCGCGCCCTACGAGGTCGGCACCCTCACGGTGCCGGGAGACCTGCAGATCGCTCCGCTCCCGCCCGAGCTCAAGAAGGCGATCGAGAGCATGACGGATCGTCCCAACCACTGGGGCGAGATCCGCCCGCCGGGCTTCCCCTCCGGCACGCTCCCGGTCACCCCTTCCTCCGCCCCCACGGCGACGGCGACCCCGGCCGCCGGGGCCCTGGGCGAGACGACCACGGTCGCGGTCGTGGAGCCGGAGTCCTGGTGGCGCCCGCCGTACACGGCCGCCGTCGTGGTCCTGGGAGCCGTCGTCCTGGGAACTCTGGCCTACCGGGTACGGCGCCGCTGACCGCTCATCGGGACGCTTCGGCGCGCGCCGCCTGGACGGCGGGACGAGGTCCCTCGGCAGCCGGATACTGCGGGTAGCCGTAGCCGATGACGTCGGAGACGGGACGGACGCGCCGCTCGACCCTGCCGTTGTCGGTGTTCCCCTCGACCGTGGTGATCGTGCCGTCGCCGTTGTCCCGCTTCACCAGGCCCACGTGATCGATCTTGTATATGCCGTCGTCGTCGTCCGCGTCGAGGTCGAAGTAGACGACGGCGCCGGGCCTGGCGGCCTCGCCCCAGCGTCCGTTGTCCTGGAACCAGCCGGCCCAGGCGACGGCGTAGGCGTCCGCGCCGAAGGTGGAGCGCAGCCCGACCTGCTCGCCGACCCAGGAGACGAACATCGCGCACCAGGGGGCGTCGGTGTACTTCGCCATGACCCCGCCGTCGCGCGCCAGAGTCTCCTGGGCCCGTTGCGAGGCCATGTACCAGGCGTGGAACTTGGTACCGCCGCCGCTGGAGTTCTCCGTGACGCCGATCTGGGTCTCGGCGACCCTCAGCACATCCGCCGTGGTCATCACCGCCGTCCGGAACGGTTTCCCGGCCGATGCCGCCGGATCCCCCGGGCGGGATGGCGCGACTGCGGCCTCCCCGGAACCGTCGGGCAGGAAGGCGGGGGCGCCGACGGGGATCGCGCACACGGCGAGGGCCACGCCGGCGGCGGCGCGCGCCAGGTGGGAGGGGAGAAGCGGACAGGGAACGCGGTGCTCGGTCATGGTGGGGTCTCCTCCATGTCGCTTACGGGCGCCGTCCTGCAGGCTATATGCCCCTCTTTCTGACCGTATGTCTGATTCATCGGCCAGTTTAACACCGGGCGGAGACGGGGGAAGATCGCCTTTACGGCGCCGGTACGGCCCCGGCGATCAGAGCATCGAGATGTGCACGTGGTCGTAGTGGTTGGCGGTGACGCCGCCGCGGTCGGACATGAAGCGCCAGCCCGAACCGTGGTTGATGCGCTGACGCCAGATCACGTATTTGACCCCCAGCTTGTTCCTGTTCTTGACGGCCCAGGCGGCGATCTCGTCGCCGAGCTTCGTCCCGGCCGCCGAGGGCATCGCGCCGCCGGAGCTCATCATGAAGTCGCAGGCGCGGCCGAGCGGGTGCTCGCCGAAGGTGTCGTAGCGGTAGCAGCCGACGACGTGGGTCAGATCGAAGCGCCGCTTGATGATCTCCCGCATGTTCCGGGTCCGGTCGGTGATGTTGTCGACCCCGTTGGGCAACTGCGGGATCCAGCTGCCGTCGGAGCGGCGGCCCGAGCCCAGAGGGATGAGCTGGTCGAGCTTCTTCTTGATGTCCTTGATCAGCTTCTCGGCGTCCCGGCGCCGGTCCTCGACCTCTTCGGTCTCGTCGCGGATCTCGTCGATGAGCTTGCCGGCCCTGGCCGCGGCCTGCTCCCGGCGCTCCCGGCTCCGGGCGAAGCCCTCCAGGTAGGCGCTCTGCTGGGCGGTGAGCTGCTCCATCACGGCCGCGCCGCTCATGTCGCCGGAGAACAGCAGCATGGGGGGTAGGGCGCCGGAGTTGCTCTGGTAGCCGAGCTGGACGATGGAGTCGACCTCGCGCTTGGCCTCGGTGTAGGTCGCCTCCGCCTTGCGGAGGTTCTCCTTGGCGACGCTCTCGGCCTTCTGCGCCTTCTTGAGGGACTCGCGCTTGGCCGCGTACTCCTCGATGAGCGCGTCGATCTTCTTGTGAAGCTTGGCCAGGTCCTTGCGGAGCTCGGCCTCGGTGGGCTTGGGCGCCGCGCTGCCCGCGGTGGGCAGGGTGAGGGTGAATCCTATGGCCGAGACCAGGCAGGCGCTGACGACCGCATGCCGACGGAACGTGGGGGACAGCGCCGCCACGAACTCTCCTCTCCTTCTGCCGGCCGGGTTAGCTGACGGGTTCGGGCCGGAGCAGCCCTTCCACCGGAGTGGTTCACCCCAATTGCGGTGGTTCCCCGACTCTCGGGCGAGGCGCCCGAGATTAGGCATATCTGCTGATGAAGCCGATGCGTGAAGGATAGTAGTGGTAAAGCAGTGGTCATGCGACTCCAAGCCGATACAAAGCAGTGATCGACTTGTGACAAAAATGATCAGCTTGTCGTGACGGAGCGCAGGAGCCGCGCCGCCTCCTCCGGCAGGACGTCGTTCACGAAGGCCCCCATGGCCGACTCCGACCCGGCGAGGTACTTCAGCTTGTCCGCGGCCCGCCGGATGCTGAACAACTCCAGGTGCGTGTAGGACAGGTCCCTGCCGACGGTGACCGGAGCCTGGTGCCAGGCCGCGACGTACGGCATCGCCACGCCGAACAACCCGTCCAGCCGGCGCAGGACGTCGGTGTAGAGAGGGCCGAAGGCCGCCCGCTCGGCCGGCTTCAGCCCGCCCAGGTCGGCCACCTGGCGGTGCGGGTAGAGGTGCACCTCGTACGGCCAGCGGGCCGCGGCGGGGACGAAGGCCGTCCAGTGCTCGTTGGCGGCGACCACCCGCACGCCCGCCTCGCGCTCGGCGGCCAGCACGTCGGCGAACAGGTTGCGCCCGGTCCTGTCGCGGTGGCGCTCGGCGGCGCCGAGTGTGAGCCTGGTGCGCGGGGTCACGTACGGGTAGGCGTAGATCTGACCGTGCGGATGGGGCAGCGTGATGCCGATCTCGGCGCCCCGGTTCTCGAAGCAGAACACCTGCTCCACCCCCGGGATCGCCGACAGTTCCGCCGTGCGGTCGATCCAGGCCTCCATGACCAGCTCGACACGGCCGGCAGAGAGCGCGGAGAAGGAGGAGTCGTGGTCGGAGGTGAAGCAGACCACCTCGCAGCGGCCCGCGCCCGGGCGGACCTCGCTCAACCCCCCCACCTGCCCGTACTCGCCGAACGTGGCGGAGAACGCCGGGAAGCGGTTCTCGAAGACGACCACGTCGTAGTCGGATGAGGGAATCTCGCTGAGCCGGCCGGGACCGGAGGGGCACAGCGGGCACTCCGCGGCCGACGGCAGGAAGGTCCGGCCCTGCCGGTGCCCGGCGATCGCGACCCACTCCTCGGTGAGCGGGTCGTAGCGCAGTTCGGAGGCGTCCGGGCGGGGCGGCAGCTCGCGTGCGTCGATCGCGCCGCGGTCCGCGTCGTCGCGCCGGTCGAAGTAGATCAGCTCCCGGCCGTCGGCCAGGCGGGTCACCGTCCGCTTCACCGTTCCGCCACCTGGCCCTCCGGCTGGGGTGTGACGATGATCAGCTCGCCCGCCTGGGCGGAGAGCTCCTCGCGGGCCTCCTCCGGCAGGCCGGAGTCGCTGATCACGACGTGGGCCTCGGACAGGGCGGCGATGGTGCTGATCCCGACGGTGTCCCACTTGCTGTGGTCGGCGGGGACGACCAGGCGGTGGGCGGAGGCGACCAGCTCTCGGTTGGTCTCGGCCTCCAGGAGGTTGGGGGTGGTGAATCCGGCGCGGGCGCTCATCCCGTGCACGCCGAGGAAGAGGGTGTCCACGTGGAGCCCCCGGATCGCCGCCACGGCGACCGGGCCGACCAGCGCGTCGGAGGGGGTGCGCACGCCGCCGGTCAGCACGACCGTGCGGTCGGCGCGGGGGGAGCGGTGGAAGACGTCGGCGATCCGGATCGAGTTGGTGATGACCGTCAGCTCGGGCACGTCGACGACGAGGTGGGCCAGGGTCCAGGTCGTGGTCCCGGCGGAGAGCGCGATGGCCGTGCCGGGCCGGACGAGCAGGGCGGCCTGCCGGGCGATCGCCTCCTTCTCCGGCTGCTGGCGGGCCGACTTGGCGGCGAACCCGGGCTCCTCGGTCGAGCCGGGCCCGGCGGCGGTGGCGCCGCCGTGGACCTTCTCCAGCAGGCCGCGCTCGGAGAGGACCTCCAGATCCCGGCGGATCGTCATGTCGGAGACGCCGAGCTCGCGGACGAGGTCGGCGACCCGCACCCCGCCGCTGCTGCGCACCCGCTCCAGAATCGCCTGCTGCCGCTGTTGGGCCAGCATTCATCCACCCCTCAATCAAACATCTTCCTCCAAAATAACACAAATCATGGCCGGATCCATGTTTGATTTTGCGAGTTAGCTGCTCACAGCCGCTCAAGCTCTCCCTGGATGTTGGTCCGGGCCGTCGTCTCCCACGCCTCTCCGCCTACCCGGAAGATCGCCGGAAGGTCGAGCAGTGAGCGCAGCACCGCCGTCCGCCCGGCCCGGAAGGCGTCCTCCGGGACGAAGGCGTACTCCTCGCGCACCGCCGCCGCGTAGGCCGCGTAGACCTCCGGCGGGGATGCCAGGATCGCCAGGTCCGCGTCGCACAGCACGGCCCCGTCCGCGTCGCCGGGCTCGGGATCGTGGGTGACGGTGAGCCTGACCAGCCGGGCCACCGTGGCCACCTCCGCGGGGGCGAGGCCCGTTCCGGGCAGTGCCCGCTCGGCCATCCAGGCGCTGCGCTCCTCGTTGTCGCCGCGTCCGGGGTCGTAGACGGCGTCGTGGAACCAGGCGGCGAGCCGTACGAGATCGGGGTTGCGGGCGTGCGGGACCAGCGTGTCGACGTGGGTGAGCACCGCCTCCAGGTGGGCGGTCGTGTGGTACCTGCGATGCGGCTCGGCGTACCGGGCGATCAGGTCGCGGCCGAGCTCCTCGGCGTGCGGGCCGGTCAGCGCCCGCCAGCGGTCAATCAGCTCCATGCTCATGTCCCGGAGCTTAGAGGGGCGACGGCCCACGTTTTGGGCCTTGTACGGCATGCGTTCCGGGGGGACGGTGAAATCCTGAACCCGGTGGACGAAAAGGGCGGTCGAGCATGGCACGGCGAGCACGCAAGGCCCGGGCACGCAAGAAGCGCAAGGCCAACCACGGCAAGCGTCCTGCGGCCCGGTAACGCGCCGGGCGTCAGGCGTGGCGGCCCCAGGAGGCCAGCAGCCTGGCCTGGGCGTCGGGGGCGGCGGGCAGCGGCTGCTGCTCCCCGATGACGCCCGCCTGGCGGTAGCCGCCCTCGGCGCCGGCGAACCAGGCGGCGCAGGTCTCGACCAGCTCCGGGTCGAGCCGCTCGTCCGCGCCGATCGCGCGGGCCAGGTCCCAGGTGTGGATGAGGGCGTCGGCGAACAGTTCGGTGATGTACTCCGCACCGGGCACGTCGCCGAAGGACAGGTGCGTCACGCAGGTCAGGGCCCCGTCGGAACTGGCCGCGTGGACGGCGGCGGCGGCCGCGGCGTCGAACGCCTTGGGCGGGTCGTCGCCGAGCAGATCGCCGTCGAAGACGTCGCCGAGCTCGGCGACGGTCCGTCCGGCGAGCAGCTCGGGGGCCCACAGACTCTCGCCGACCATGTGGTTGACCAGGGCGCGGACGTCCCAGTCCACGCACGGTGTCGGATTCTCCCACTGCTCCGGTGCGATCTGGTGCACGAGAGCGCCGAAACCGTCCAGCGCGCGGCTGTAGGCCTCGCGGATGTCGATGATCATGCTGCCCTCCCGAGTCGTCAGTTCGACCGTAACCCCTGGGCGGCCAGTAGTCATGGGACTTGTCGGGCATGACCGGACGGCTCGCGTCATACCTGGCGGCAGGACTCGTTCCATGGTCATCTCGGCCTGAACGGGCATCCGCGGTGCTCTGCGACGATCCGTCAGGGCAGGCTCTGCTCCACCCAGATGATCTTCCCCTCGGCCGTCGGGCGGAAGCCCCAGCGGCGGGCGACGTGGTTGACCAGCCGGAGGCCGCGGCCGCTGTCGTCGCTGCCGGAGGTCTCCCGCAGGACCGGTGCCACGGGGGAGCGGTCGGCCACCTCGCAGACCAGCCGATGGCCACGGAGCAGGCGCAGCCCGACCGGGCCCTCGCCGTGCAGGATCGCGTTGGTGACCACCTCGCTGACCAGCAGCTCGGTGGTGTCGGCGATGGAGGTCAGACCCCAGCCGGTGAGCGTGGCGCGGGCGAAGTGGCGGGCACGCCGCGCGGATCCGGTCTCCGCGGGCAGCGTGAGCTGCGCGACCTCCTCCGCGGAGAGCTCGCGCACCCGCGCCAGCAGGAGCGCGATGTCGTCGCGCTCGTGCCCCGGCCGCTGCGCGCCGATCGTGCGGTCGCAGACCTCCTCCAGATCGTCGTTCCGCTCCGCGAGCAGGCCGCGGAGCGCGTCGATGCCCTCGTCGATGTCGCGGTCGCGGCTCTCCACCAGGCCGTCGGTGTAGAAGGCGAGCACGGCGCCGGGCGGAAGGGTCAGCTCGACCGTCTCGGCGGGGGCGTCACCGATGCCGAGCGGCAGTCCGGAGGGCATCTCGACGAGCTCGGTCTCACCGCCCGGCCGGATGAGGATCGGTGGCACGTGCCCGGCCCGGGCGAGCGCGCAGCGCCGGGTGACCGGGTCATAGGTGGCGTAGACGCACGTCGCGATCTGGGTGGGGTCCAGGTCCTGGCTCATCCGGTTGAGCCGGAACAGCACCTCCCCGGGATCCAGGTCCAGGCCGGCGAGGGTCCGGGCGGCCGTGCGGAGCTGTCCCATCGTGGCGGCGGCCCTGATGCCGTGCCCCATCACGTCGCCGACCACCAGTGCGGCCCGGCAGCCCGGCAGCGGGATCACGTCGTACCAGTCGCCGCCCACGCCCGCCAGATCGCTGGCCGGCAGGTAGCGCGAGGCGATCGACAGGCCCAGGGGCCGGTAGAGGTCGGCCGGGAGCAGGCTGCTCTGCAGGGTCAGCGCGGTGCGGCGCTCGTGGCCGTAGAGCCGCGCGTTGTCCAGGCAGACCGCGGTCCTGGCGGCCAGTTCCTCGCCGAGCGTCACGTCCTGCTCGTCGAAGGGCTCGCTCGACGGCTCGCGGGTGAAGACGACGAAGCCCAGCACCCGGCCGCGCGCCTTCAGCGGCACCACGAGGAAGGAGCTGTTCTCCAGCACCCTGGCCACCGAGTCGCGCTTCCAGAACCGGCCGATCTTGTCGGCGATGACGGCGTCCAGCCGGGGGTAGAGGATCGGCGTGCCGGTCGCCATGGAGGTGGCGTAGGGCGTCCACGCCTCGTAGACGACGACCTCGTCCACGGGGAACGCGGTGGCGTACTCACCCGGCGTGGAGGCCGCCACGCCCACCGCGATCCGCCGTACCAGCGCAGAGCCGTCGGTCGTGCGGGGCGGGAACTCGCCCTCGCTGACCAGCCGGTCCTGCACCAGGACGCCCGCCGCGTCGGCGAACTGCGGCACGGCGACCTCCATCAGCTCCCGGCCCGTCTCGAACAGGTCCAGGGTGCTGCCGATCCGCCTGCTCGCCGCGTTCAGCAGCGAGAGCCGCTCGTGAAGGGAGGCTGGGCTGCCCACCCGGGGCTCGCCCGATCCGGGGGACCTGGTGACGAAACGACGGTTCATTCGCTCCACCGGGGCGCGGGGACCGGCGTCCACCACGGGGTGATTCCGAGGTCCTCGGCGATGGCGTTGGCGCCGTTGTAGCCGGGGGCCGCGGAGACCGAGCCGCCGGGGTGGCTGCTGGCGCCGCAGAGATAGAGGCCGGATACGGGGGTGCGGTACTGGCCCAGCTCGGGGACCGGCCGGTTGCCGCCTAGTTGGGAGGGTTCGTACGCGCCGACGTGGTGGCTGCCGCGGACCATGTTGACGCAGTGCCGCTCGATGTCGAGCGGGGAGAACACCCGCTTGCCCAGGACGGTGCGGCCGGTGAGGTTGGGGGCGTATTCTGCCCACTCGGCGAGCAGCCGCTCGCCGATCTCCTCGTGCCGCAGGTCCCAGGCGGCCGGGTCGCCGTCGAGGTCGTAGGGGGCCCACGGCCACCAGAAGGCCACGTGCTTGCCGGACGGGGCGTAGGAGGGGTCGAAGAGCGTGGGACAGGCCCCGTTGCCCGCCATCCGGTCCGGGAGCCGGCCCTGGTGGATCTGGTCGAAGGTGCGGCCCAGTTGCTCGCTGTCGTCGGCGCCCAGCACGAACAGGAACGCCCGGTCCACATCCGGCTCGAACGCGGCGGCCCGGTAGCGCGGTGCCTCGTCCAGGGCCAGGTGCAGGGAGACCAGGCTGTGCGCGGCCCACTTGTAGGCGGCGACCTTGGCCGCGATCTCGGCGCCGAAGTTGTCCGGGCCCGCCAGCCGTACCGTCTGCGGGGCGTCCACCGCGCTGGCCACGAACCGCCGTGCGGTCAGGGTGTCGCCCCCGGCGAGCCGGACGCCGGTGGCCCGGCCGTCGTCCACCAGGATGCGCTCGGCGTGCCTGCCGGTGATCACTGTGCCGCCGTGCTCCTCGATCACGCGGCGCAGCGCGTGCGCCACGTTCGCCGCCCCGCCGACGGGCAGGCCGAGCCTGGCGATGCGGGAGAGCAGGCGGGGGAAGAAGCCGCCGGTGCCGGGGACGTTCTCGATGGAGATGGCGTGCAGGAACGACTTGAAGAGCACCCGGACCTGGTCGCTCTCGAAGTTCCTGTCGACGGCCTCGTAGAGCGAGAGCGGCACGTAGCCGAGCAGGTCACGGCCGAGCTCGCCGCCGAGCCGCTCGGCCAGCACCGGGGGCGGGAGCGGTCTGGAGTACAGGAAGCCGTTCATCAGGCTCCGGGCCGCCTCTGCGTAACGCTCGTACAGCTCCAGCCAGCGCTCGGCGTCCGCCATGGAGAAGCGGGCGAACGACTCGGCGGTGCGCTTGGGATCGGTGTAGACCGTGATGGCGCGGCCGTCCCGGAACACGGTGGCGTGCTGGACCTCGGGGTAGACGTAACGCAGGCCGTACCGCTGGAGCTCCAGGTCGGCCGGGACCGGTCCCTCCTCCAGGAAGTGGTAGTTGCTGTGGGTGTTGTGCCGGAACCCCGGGAGGGTGAGCTCCTGGGTGGTGCAGCCGCCGCCCGCCGCCTCGTTGCGCTCGACGACCGCGACGGACAGCCCGGCCTTCGCGAGATAGGCGGCGCAGGTGAGCCCGTTGTGGCCCCCACCGACGATGATGCCGTCGAACTCCGTCACGATGCCCTCCGGGTCCCTTGACTACCGCTCTGAAACAAGCGTAAAGAACGATCTACGTTCGGTCTCCCGTTCTCCAAAGAAATCGCGGAAATTCCCTGTATTCCAGGGCTTTCAAGTTTAGTAGCTGCCTTTACTGACTGCGTGGAGTTTTGTCAAATCGGAGGAGGTCGTCCGGCCTGGGCAAGCGGCGGCGGGCAACCGGCCGGGACGCCGTGCCGGTTGCGGGGCGGGGCCGCCGAGCGGTGTCCGGGTCGCATCGGCCAAGGGGCCTCCAGGGGTAGGTGCTGACAGTGTCCGTCACATCACCCCTCGTGGTCCATCCCTTGCGGTATCCGCTTTCCACGCCCCTACGGCGCCGCGGCGTGGGACCGCTTCCGTTCCCGGCTGACGTGCGCCGCCGCCGGGGCGCCGCCCCGGGCCGACGATGTCCTCGCCGTCTTCGGGAAGGCTCGCCGTGGTGACGCTCGACCGGCGTCACCCTCCGGGGGGGCCGGGGCCGGTCCACCGGCGTGCGCGTCAGGACCCGGGCGGGGCGAGCGCCGAGGCGCGGGGCAAGGCGCTCAGGGCGGCGGGAGAAGGCCCGGCGCAAGGGCGGAGAAGGCCGGTGGCACGGAAGATCGAAAAAATCCCCTGAAAGCCGAAGGGCCAAGTCTCCGGATGCCCGGTGACCTGGCCCTTCTTCGTCGGAGCGGACGACGGGAATCGAACCCGCGTAGCCAGTTTGGAAGACTGGGGCTCTACCATTGAGCTACGTCCGCGCGAACCGGTGTTGGTCTGGTCTAGACTTCATCCGGTCGTCAGGGCGTAATCGTACCGGAGTTCCGGAGCGTGCGCGTACCCGACGCCGCGGGGTGTGGCGCAGCTTGGTAGCGCACCTGCTTTGGGAGCAGGGGGCCGCAGGTTCAAATCCTGTCACCCCGACACAGTCGGAGCCCGGTTCCATCGTGGCGTAGAGAGAAGCCGCCGTCCCGGTTTCCGGACATGTTCTTCCGACGGTCCCGGCCGCCGCGCCGGTGCCGTACGGGAAAAGGGGATCAGGCGGTGCCGCTGAAGAGGGCCCAGACGGCCTTGCCGCCGCGGTTGAGGTGGTCCCAGCCCCAGCACTGGCTGTAGGTCTCCACGATGTAGAGCCCGCGGCCGTTCTCGGAGATGAAGTCCGGCTCCTTGGGTGTGGGGGCCTCGTCGCTGGGGTCGGCCACGGCGAGCAGGACGTGGGCGGACAAACGCAGCAGCATGAGGGTGATGGGCTTGGCCTCGGCCTTGCTGGGCGGGCACAGTGCGTAGCGGACCGCGTTGGTCACCAGTTCCGAAACCACTAACGCCGCGTCATCGCTGAGCTCGGACAGGCCCCAGTCGCGGAGGGTGGAACGGGTCACGTCCCGTGCGGTCTTGACCGAGTCGGCCTGCCGGGCGAGGGGACACGCCGTGGCGTCGGAGCGGTTGGCCGCCAGGAACTCGTCGAAGCCGACCTGGCGGGTCGCCTGCAGGTAGTCGGCGGCGGATCGTGGCTCCTCCACCATCCTGCCGGTACCTCCCGCTGTCATGGTGAGTCTCCGTGCGGTTGAGAGTTTTCAGAGCCTGTTTTCAGAGCCTGTGCACCATTAGCCCAATATGCACTAAGCCATCATGGGTCACACGCCCGCCCGCTGCAAGACCCAAATGCACGTGCAGTTGCAATGTGCAGCCGCATGGGCGACTACGGCGGGCATCTTGCCGAATCGGTCCCGGAGGCGGGACCTTGTCACAGCGGCCGGAAGTGGTGACACTGTGTGCGCTGGCCCAATTGAAGAGGGAGGCGAAGTGACGCAGGTTCAACAGGGATCAGGTCCCACAGCTCTGCGTATCCTCCTGGGCTCCCAACTACGCCGGTTGCGTGAGGACAGAGGTCTCACCCGCGAGGAGGCCGGCCACCGGATCCGCGGCTCCGAGTCCAAGATCAGCAGGATGGAGCTCGGGCGGGTCGGTCTCCGGGAACGCGACGTCGCGGACCTGCTCACCTTGTACGGAGTAGACGACGAGGGGGCGCGGGCAGCCGTGATGGACCTCCTGAACAGGGCCAACGAGCCCGGCTGGTGGCACCGGTTCAACGACCTGCTGCCCGGCTGGTTCCAGACCTACGTCGGCCTCGAGGAGGCGGCCTCCCGCATCCGCACCTACGAGGTGCAGTTCGTGCCCGGCCTGCTCCAGACGAAGGAGTACGCCCGGGCCGTCATCACCGCCGGAAGCGCCGGGATCGCGCCCGAAGAGATCTCCCGCCGCGTGGACCTGCGCCTCGAGCGCCAGCGCATCCTCGAACGTCCCGACGGGCCGTTCTTCTGGGCGGTCATCGACGAGGCGGCGCTGCGGCGCCCCATCGGGGGCGCGGACGTGATGCGGGCGCAACTGGAGCACCTGATGGACCTCATGCGCCAGCCGAACATCACGATCCAGGTGATGCCGTTCAGCTTCGGAGGGCACAGCGCGGAGGGCGGCGCGTTCAGCGTGCTGCGCTTCCAGGACAGCGAGCTTCCCGACGTGGTCTACGTCGAGCAGCTCGCCAGCGCGCTCTACCTGGACAAGCGCGAGGACGTCGACCGCTACAGCGAGGTCATGGAGCGGCTGTGCGCGGTGAGCACCACGCCGGACGAGACGGTCGACGCCCTCAGGCGGATAATCAAGGAGAACTGAAGTGCGCCGGTCGCTGCGAGGTGCGGGTCTGCCCTAGACTGACTGCGGCGCTGGACACCCGCCACGGTGGAGCATGCCCTGATCTTGTGCATCTCTCACGGCTGTGACCGGTGCCGCACATGTGGGCGCGGCGCGCGAGCTTGCCGCGGTAGCCGTACGAAATTGGCGCGCCCGCGATCACTCGAAGCTTGATCAAGGAGACCACCCCGTGAAGACCGCTGTCGAGGAGCTCAGCCCGACCCGGGTCAAGCTCACTGTCGAGGTGCCGTTCGAGGAGCTCGGCGAGAGCATGCAGGCGGCGTACAAGAAGGTCGCGCAGCAGGTGCGCGTCCCCGGTTTCCGCCCCGGCAAGGTTCCGGCCCGGATCATCGAGCAGCGCTTCGGCCGCGCGGTGGTGCTGGAGGAGACCCTCAACGACGCGGTGCCGAAGCTGTACGGCCAGGCCGTCGACGAGAGCGACATCTTCCCGGTCAGCCAGCCGGAGATCGAGGTCACCAAGATCGAGGACGGCGAGCAGGTGGAGTTCACCGCCGAGGTGGACATCCGCCCGAACTTCGAGGTCCCGGACTACCAGGGCCTCGAGGTCACCGTCCCGGTCGCCGAGGTGTCCGACGAGGACGTCGACAACCAGCTCGACGGCCTGCGCCAGCGCTTCGCGACGCTGACCGGCGTCGAGCGCGCCGCGGCCAACGGCGACTTCGTCGTGATGGACCTCGCCGCCGCCATCGACGGCGTGAACATCGAGGAGCAGCAGGCCAACGACGTCTCCTACGAGGTCGGCGCCGGCTCGGTGCTGCAGGGCCTGGACGAGGCGCTGGTCGGCATGTCCGCCGGCGACGTCAAGGAGTTCACCACCAACCTGGTCGGCGGCGAGAACGCCGGCGAGGAGGCCGTGGTGACCATCACCATCAAGAGCGTCAAGGAGAAGGTCCTCCCCGAGCTCGACGACGAGTTCGCCCAGCTGGCGAGCGAGTTCGACACGCTCGACGAGCTCAAGGACAGCATCCGCGAGCAGGCCCGCCGCAACAAGCTGGTCGACCAGGTCGTACAGGCCCGCGAGAAGGCCCTCGACGCCCTGCTCGACAAGATCGACATTCCGCTGCCGGAGAGCGCGCTCAAGGTCGAGCTCGACAACCGCAAGCACAACCTCGAGCACCAGATCGCCGAGAGTGGCCTGAGCAAGGAGGCGTACTTCCGCCTCTACCAGACCACCGAGGAGGAGCGCCACGCCGAGTTCGACGCGAGCGCGGCCAAGGCGCTCAAGACGGGCTTCGTGCTCGACAAGATCGTCAAGGCCGAGGAGATCGGTGTCAGCGAGCAGGAGCTGACCAACTTCGTGGTGCGCCGCGCCATGCAGATGAACGTCGCCCCGAACGTGCTGGCCAAGCACCTGGCCGACAACGACCAGCTCACCCTGGCCATGGTCGAGATCGTCCGCGACAAGGCCAAGAGCGTCATCGGCGACGCCGCCAAGGTGACCGACGAGGCCGGCAACGAGGTCGACCTCAAGGCCATCTACACCGAGATCAACGGCGAGGCCCCCGTCGAGGAGCCCGCCGAGGACGCCGAGGAGAAGACCGAGGCGTAGCCTCCGGGCCTCCCGGCCTCCGGTACGACGCCCCCGCCGTGGTTCTCACGGCGGGGGCGTCGTGGTTCTCACGGCGGGACGTCCCCGCCTGCAGGGGCCGTGCCGGCGCGGAGGGGGGCGTGGGAGCGCGCCGGCCCGTGCCGGGACACCGGAGGCCGACACGCCGGTGAGCGTCCCCGGGCGGAGCCTGTGGCGGCCCGGGTCATCATGCGCTGTCGGCGAACAGCACGTGGAGGGGGCATGTCCGGTCGGCGGCGCGCGTTAAGGTCACAAGCAAAGCCAATCGATAACGACGCATCGGAAGGTGACGCTGTGACCAGCCCGCCGACCTTCTACCAGCCGACCGGCTCCGGGCCCGAGTCGATGAGCCAGCCGAACGGCTCGTTCAGGCTCGAAGACCAGCTCTACCAGCGGCTGCTGCGTGAGCGCATCATCGTGCTGGGCACCCAGGTCAACGACGAGATCGCCAACCGAATCTGTGCCGAGCTGCTCCTGCTGGCGGCCGATGACTCCGAACGGGACATCTGGCTCTACATCAACTCGCCGGGCGGCTCGGTGACCGCCGGCATGGCGATTTACGACATGATGGAGTACGTGCCGAACAACGTGTGCACCGTCGCGATGGGCCTGGCCGCCTCCATGGGCCAGTTCCTGCTCTGCGCCGGCGAGCGGGGCAAGCGTTACGCCCTGCCGCACGCCCGCATCATGATGCACCAGCCGTCCGGTGGCATCGGCGGCACCGCGGCCGACATCGCCATCCAGGCCGAGCAGATGCTCTACGTCAAGAAGACCCTTGCCGAGCGCATCGCCTTCCACACCGGCCAGGAACTGGCGCAGATCGAGGCCGACTCCGACCGCGACCGCTGGTTCACGGCCGAAGAGGCCAGGGACTACGGCTTCATCGACCACGTCGTCCGGAGTGCCCGCCAGGTGCCCTCCGAGGGCGCCGTCTCCTGAAGGGGCACACAACGTGAGTGAGTTGATCCGGCCGGGAGACATCAACGGCCGCTACGTTCTTCCTTCCTTCGTCGAACGCACGTCGTACGGCGTCAAGGAGATGAACCCGTACAACAAGCTGTTCGAGGACCGCATCATCTTCCTCGGAGTGCAGATCGACGACGCGTCGGCCAACGACGTGATGGCGCAGCTGCTGACCCTGGAGTCGCTCGACCCCGACCGCGACATCAGCATCTACATCAACTCGCCGGGCGGATCGTTCACCGCCATGACGGCGATCTACGACACGATGCAGTTCGTCCGGCCGGAGATCCAGACGGTCTGCCTCGGGCAGGCGGCCTCGGCCGCGGCGGTCCTGCTGGCCGGCGGCACGCCGGGCAAGCGGTTCGCTCTGCCGAACGCCCGCATCCTGATCCACCAGCCCTCCACCGAGGGCGGCGGCCAGGGAAGCGACATCGAGATCCAGGCGCGGGAGATCCTGCGGATGCGCGCGCTCCTGGAGACGATCATCGCGCGGCACTCCGGCAAGCCGTCCGACGAGGTCCGCAAGGACATCGAGCGCGACAAGATTCTTAACGCTGAGGAGTCGAAGGCGTACGGGCTGATTGACGACATCATCCCGTCACGTAAGAAACTCGCCAAGGCCGTCGCCTCCTGAGGGAGGTAGATTGCATCGGAACGGTGCCCAATTGGGCACCTTCCGGTGCGACTCGCCGCCAGGGGGCTCACTGAGGGCTCAGAAGACGGTAACGTCGAATCCTGAGCGGGATGGCTTTTCGTACCGGGATCGGGCCGGTCAGAAGAAACGGACCGCGGCAGCCAGGGCGGTCCCACGCAAAGGAGTATCTGGGGTGGCACGCATCGGCGACGGGGGAGACCTGCTGAAGTGCTCTTTCTGTGGGAAGAGTCAGAAGCAAGTCAAGAAGCTCATCGCCGGACCCGGCGTATACATCTGCGATGAGTGCATCGATCTCTGCAACGAGATCATCGAGGAGGAGCTCAGCGAGTCCTCCGAGCTCAAGTGGGACAGCCTGCCCAAGCCGAGAGAGATCTACGAGTTCCTCGACGCCTACGTCATCGGCCAGGACAAGGCGAAGAAGGCCCTCTCGGTGGCGGTCTACAACCACTACAAGCGGGTGCAGTCCGGCGAGCGCGGGCGTGACGACGGGCTGGAACTGGCCAAGTCGAACATCCTGCTCCTGGGCCCGACCGGTTCCGGCAAGACACTGCTCGCCCAGACGCTGGCGAAGATGCTGAACGTTCCGTTCGCCATCGCCGACGCCACCGCTCTGACGGAGGCGGGCTACGTGGGCGAGGATGTCGAGAACATCCTGCTCAAGCTGATCCAGGCCGCCGACTACGACGTCAAGAAGGCCGAGACCGGCATCATCTACATCGACGAGGTCGACAAGATCGCTCGCAAGAGCGAGAACCCGTCGATCACCCGCGACGTCTCGGGCGAGGGCGTGCAGCAGGCCCTGCTGAAGATCCTGGAGGGCACTACGGCGAGTGTGCCGCCACAGGGCGGGCGCAAGCACCCGCACCAGGAGTTCATCCAGATCGACACCACGAACGTGCTGTTCATCTGCGGTGGCGCCTTCGCCGGCCTCGAGAAGATCATCGAGTCCCGGGTCGGCAAGAAGGGCATCGGCTTCAACGCCATCATCCGCTCCAAGGAGGACATCGACGCCTCCGACGTCTTCGGCGACGTCATGCCGGAGGACCTGCTGAAGTTCGGCATGATCCCCGAGTTCGTCGGCCGCCTCCCGGTGATCACCAGCGTGCACAACCTCGACCGCGAGGCGCTCATCCAGATCCTCACCGAGCCGCGCAACGCCCTCGTCAAGCAGTACCGTCGCCTCTTCGAGCTCGACAACGTCGAGCTGGAGTTCACTGACGACGCCCTGGAGGCCATCGCCGACCAGGCGATCCTGCGGGGCACCGGCGCGCGCGGTCTGCGGGCCATCCTGGAGGAGGTCCTCCTCTCGGTGATGTACGAGGTGCCCTCCCGCGAGGACGTGGCGCGCGTCGTCATCACCCGCGAGTCGGTCCTGGAGCACGTCAACCCGACACTCGTACCTCGCGACCAGCTGACCAAGCAGCGCACTCCGCGCGAGAAGTCGGCATAGGCCGCACACCAGCACGGCCGGCGCCCCCGCGGAGAACACTCCGCGGGGGCGCTGCCGTCGGTGAACACCGACCATTCGAACGTCCCTAGAATTGGACACCGTGACGATGCCAGAGCTGCCCACCCAGTACACACCCGCCGATGTGGAGACCCGGAGCTACGAGCGCTGGGTAGCGGAGGGATTCTTCACCGCGGACCCGGGCAGCGACCGCGAGCCGTACGCCATCGTCCTGCCCCCGCCGAACGTGACCGGTGTGCTGCACATCGGTCATGCCCTCGATCACTCGATCCAGGACGCGCTGACCCGCCGCGCCCGCATGCGCGGCCAGGAGACGCTCTGGCTGCCGGGCATGGACCACGCGGGCATCGCCACCCAGAACGTCGTCGAGCGTGAGATCGCCAAGGAGGGCCTGTCACGCCACGACCTCGGCCGTGAGGCGTTCGTCGAGCGGGTGTGGCAGTGGAAGGAGGAGTCCGGCGGCCGGATCCTCGGTCAGATGAAGAAGCTCGGCGACGGCGTCGACTGGTCGCGCGAGCGCTTCACGATGGACCCCGGCCTCTCCCGCGCCGTCCAGACCATCTTCAAGCGGCTCTTCGACGACGGGCTCATCTACCGCGCCGAGCGCATCATCAACTGGTGCCCGCGCTGCCTGACCGCGCTGTCGGACATCGAGGTCGAGCACAGCGAGGACGAGGGGGAGCTCGTCTCGATCCGGTACGGCGACGGCGAGGACTCCATCGTGGTCGCCACCACCCGCGCCGAGACCATGCTCGGTGACACCGCGGTGGCGGTGCACCCGTCCGACGAGCGCTACGCCCACCTGATCGGCCGCGAGGTCGAGCTCCCGCTGACCGGCCGGCGCATCCCGATCGTGGCGGACGAGCACGTCGACCCGGCCTTCGGCACCGGCGCGGTCAAGGTCACCCCGGCCCACGACCCGAACGACTTCGAGATCGGACGCCGTCACTCACTGCCCTCCATGACGGTCATGGACGAGCGCGGCGTGATCACCGCCCATGGCCCGTTCGAGGGTCTCGACCGCTTCGAGGCGCGTCCCGCCGTGGTCGCCGCCCTGCGGGAACAGGGCAGGATCGTCGCCGAGAAGCGCCCCTACCTCCACTCGGTGGGCCACTGCTCGCGCTGCAAGACAGTGGTCGAGCCCCGGCTCTCGCTGCAGTGGTTCGTCAACGTCTCGCCGCTGGCCAAGGCCGCCGGGGACGCGGTCCGCGACGGCCGGACGAGGATCCACCCGCCGGAGCTGGCCAAGCGCTATTTCGACTGGGTCGACGACATGCACGACTGGTGCATCTCGCGGCAGCTCTGGTGGGGCCACCGCATCCCGGTCTGGTACGGCCCGGACGGCGAGGTCGTGTGCGTGGGCCCGGACGAGCAGGCACCCGAGGGCTACGTCCAGGACCCCGACGTCCTCGACACGTGGTTCTCCTCGGGCCTGTGGCCGTTCTCCACTCTGGGCTGGCCGGAGCGCACGCCGGAGCTGGAGAAGTTCTACCCGACCTCAGTCCTGGTGACGGGCTACGACATCCTGTTCTTCTGGGTGGCCCGGATGATGATGTTCGGCATCTACGCGATGGACGGGGAGCCGCCGTTCCGGACTGTCGCGCTGCACGGCATGGTCCGCGACCAGTACGGCAAGAAGATGTCGAAGTCGTTCGGGAACGTCGTGGACCCGCTCGACTGGGTCGAGCGCTTCGGTGCCGACGCCACCCGTTTCACGTTGCTGCGTGGGGCCAACCCCGGGTCGGACGTCGCGATCAGCGAGGAGTGGGCCGGCGGCTCCCGCAACTTCTGCAACAAGATCTGGAACGCCACCCGGTTCGCGCTCATGAACGGCGCCGCCGTCGGTGAGCTTCCGGCCGGCGAGCTCACCGCGGCCGACCGGTGGATCCTCTCCCGGCTCCAGGAGGTCGTCGCCTCGGTGGACGCCGCCTTCGAGGAGTTCGAGTTCGCCAAGATCTCGGATCTGCTCTACCACTTCGCGTGGGACGAGGTCTGTGACTGGTACGTCGAGCTGGCCAAGATCCAGCTCGCGGCGGGGCAGGAGCACACCCGGCTGGTGCTCGGACACGTCTTCGACGCGCTGCTCCGGCTGCTTCACCCGCTGGTGCCGTTCGTCACGGAGGAGTTGTGGCGAGCGGTCACCGGCGGGGAGTCGGTCGCGGTGGCGCCGTGGCCCGCGGTCCAGGAGTCCCTGCGTGACCCGGCGGCCGAGGAGGAGGTCCTCGCGGTCCAGGGACTGGTCACCGAGGTCCGCCGGTTCCGCTCGGACCAGGGTCTCAAGCCCGGTCAGCGGGTGGCCGCGCGGCTCTCGCTCTCCGGTACGGCTCTCGCCGCGCACGAGGCGGCGATCCGTTCGCTGCTCCGCCTGGACCAGCCGTCGGAGTCGTTCGCCGCGACCGCTCGCCTGGACGTCGGCGGCATCGCCGTGGAGATCGACACGGCCGGGACGATCGACGTGGCGGCTGAGCGCAAGCGCCTCGAGAAGGACCTCGCCGTGGCACAGAAGGAGGCTGCGCAGGTCGCCGCCAAGCTCGGCAACGAGCAGTTCATGTCGAAGGCCCCCGACGACGTGGTCAGCAAGGTCCGGGCGCGAGCCGCCCAGGCCGACCAGGACATCGCACGGCTGACGGCCCAATTGGCCGCTCTGCCCGCCGGCTGACGCCCGCCGCTCGAACCTGGGCTTGAGTGAGACCCCGGAGTCCATTGACTCCGGGGTCTCACGTTTGGGGCTCACAGGCCGAGGGAAGACCTAGTCGTTACCGGCGAATGGCTCAGGTCTGCCGGAAAGGCTGCTAATGTTCTTGATGCAGGGCGAGTCCCTGCGCCCCCTTCTCTCCAAACCCCGACATTTCGGGTGTGTCAGCACGATTGGACACAGACCGGATGTTGGAGTAAGGTTGAAGGGTTGCTCCGGAGACGGAGTGGTCGCGATCCGGATGGATCGCCCGAAACGGGTCAGTTTGACACGAAACGGGCGGATCTGCTAGGATGGTGACACGGAATGGAACGCCCCGC
>NZ_JABTEZ010000006.1 GCF_015711605.1 Planomonospora sp. ID67723
GATCGTGACCAGGCGCGTGGTCAGTACGGGCCGCGTGGCGGTGGTGAGCGTCGTCCGTTCAACCGCGATGACCGTCCTGGTGGCGGGTACCAGGGACGCGATGACCGTCCTGGTGGTGGATACCGCGCTCGTGAGGACCGTCCCGGTGGTGAGCGTCGTCCGTTCAACCGTGACGACCGTCCCGGCGGGTACCGCGGTGAAGGCGGTTCCCGCACGCGTTACAGCCGTGAGGAGCAGCAGGCCGGAAACTACGAGGCGGCTCCCGCCCGGGAGCGTGAGGAGCTGCCTCCTCTCGCTCCGGACATCACCGCCGAGGAGCTCGACAAGGAGGTTCGCGAGGAACTGCGTTCCCTCCCTCTCGACCTCGCCGATCTGATCTCCCGCCACCTCGTGGCTGCCGAGCGAGCCCTCGGTGAGGAGAACGCCGAGCAGGCATACGAGCACACCAAGGTCGCACGTCGCTTCGCTGCGAGGATCGGCGTGGTGCGGGAGGCCGTCGGCATCGCCGCCTACCACGCCGGGCATTTCGCCGAGGCGCTCAGCGACCTGCGCGCCGCTCGCCGGATGACGGGCTCGGACGCGTATCTGCCGATCATGGCTGACTGCGAGCGCGGGCTCGGACGCCCGGAGCGTGCCCTCGATCTGGTCCGCTCCAAGGAGGCTGAGCGTCTCGACCGGATGGGCAAGATCGAGCTGGCCATCGTGGAGTCCGGCGCTCGCCGGGACCTCGGCCAGAAGGACGCCGCGGTCGTCACGCTTCAGCGGCTCCCCGAACTGCGTGACAGCCGTCCGCAGCCCTGGTCGGCCCGCCTGGCCTTCGCCTATGCCGACGCGCTGGCCGACGCGGGCCATGAGGGCGCGGCCACCGACTGGTTCGGCCGGGCGATGGCCTTCGACGAGGACGGCGAGACCGATGCGGCTGAGCGCTACGCGGAGCTGACCGGCGCAGTCATCGAAGACCTGGAAGAGGACCTCGACGACGAGATGGACGGAGACGAGGCGGCCGACGAGGCCGATGAGCTCACCGGTCCGGTCGAGGACGACTTCGAGGGTGAGCTGGAGGAAGACCTCGAGGACGCTGAAGACGGCTTCGAGGGCGACCTGGAGGAAGACCTCGAGGAGGGCGAGGACGAGTCCGCCGTCGAGACGGTGGAGGAAGTGCCGCCCGCCGCCGAGGAGAGGGCCGCGGACGACAAGCCCGCGGAGAAGATCGAGACCGGCGTCGGCCCGGCCTTCATCGAGCCCGACTTCGGCGACATTCTCGATGACGCCGACGACGAGGCCGAGGACCAGACCGGCGAGAAGTAGAGCCCGCCCTGGGCGGGCGAACCGCTCGTCGGCCCAGGCCGGGTCCACGCCCGGAACCGGATGCGGTACGGCAGGCCGCCGTACCGCATCCGGTTCCGGGCCGGGGCGCCTCTCAGGGCTGGACCCGGTCCAGCCAGTGCAGGATCCCGGCCACGTTCGACGGGGCGCCGCTGAGCAGTTCGAACTGCTCGGCGGTCGCCTCGTCGGCCTTCAGCGCCGCATAGCGTTCTCTCGTGCGCTCCCTGACCATGGCCACCGCGTGGTCCAGGTCCATGCCCTCCGAGCGGGCCTGCCGGGTCAGGTCGACCCAGATCCGCAGTTCCTCCGCCGAGCGCTCAAGGGTCGCCTCCACGTCCGTGACCGGCCCGTAGTGGCTGAACAGCAGACGTCGCGGGCCGAGCGCCTCGAACAACCCGATCGAGTCCAGGGCGGTGCGCAGGTCGAAGTCCGGCGGCGGTGTCGCGGGACGCAGGTCGCCCGTCTGCGGGAGGTAGACGCCGGCGGCGTCGCCGACGTAGAGGTCACCCGTCGCCGAGTCGATCAGCCCCACATGGTGCTTGGCGTGGCCGGGGGAGTAGTGACTGCTCAGTGTCCGCCCGTTGCCGAGGTCCACGGCTCCGGTGTCGCCGAGCGCTCGGATGCGGGAGGCCTCCGTGGGGGACAGTTCGCCGAACAGGGTGTCCAGCTTGTCACCCCAGACCATCCGGGCGCTGGCCATGAGCCGTGACGGGTCCGCGAGATGGCGGGCGCCCTTCTCGTGCACGACGATCTCCGCCTGCGGGTAGAACGCGGCGATGTCCCCGACCCCGCCGGCGTGGTCGAGGTGGATGTGGGTGACGACGACCGTGGCGAGGTCGTCCGGGCCGACTCCCAGCGAGGTGAGGGCGTCCCGGACCACCGGTGCGGAGGTGGACGTTCCCGTCTCGACCAGGCAGGGGCGGTCTCCCAGGATCAGATAGCCGGCCGTGATGCCGGAGAAACCGGCCATTCGCGTGTCGATCTCATAGACGTCTCCGCCGAGGGCGGTGATGTTGTCCACAGGCCACCTCAGAGTTGGAACCGGCTTCCCCAGAACGGCGTTCCGGCCATTCCGGCACAGCCCACATCGTAAAGAGTCGTCCTCGATCGGCAGAGATCGAAGGAGGATTCGATGGATCGCAACGAGGTCGTCCTGGCGGGCCGGCTGCCCGAGGCAGTGCGGATCAGGACACTGGAGAGCGGCACCAGGCTCGGTGCCTGGCGGCTGATCGTACGGCGCCGGCCGCGCGGGCGCGGTACCCGGGTGGACACCATCTCGTGTGTCTCGTTCGATCCCGGAGTCGTCGAGACCGCGGCCGGCTGGCTCCCCGGCGACATGGTCGAGGTGACGGGTTCCCTGCGCCGCAGATGGTGGGGGAAGGAGAAGTCCAAGGCGTCCGGATACGAGGTCGAGATCTGCTCGGCGAGGCTCGTCGACCGGGTCACCGCGGTTCCCGCCGGAGACGGGGAGCCGCCCGCCGACGGCCCGCACTCCACCCCCGTTCCGCCACCGCCCCGGCTGCTGCGCTCCCTGGTGCACGCCGGTGCCCCTCTGCTTCCGGAGCGGGTCCCCGCGCCCCGTCCTGAGCCGAACCCGGCGCCCGCGCAGACTCCGGCGTCCCTCCCAGCGTCCGGCCAGGCGCCGGAGCGCGCCCCGACTCGGGGAAGAGTCCCGATCGCGGATGACGATCCGGTCGTGCGGAGAGCCGGGAGCGGCTGTCCCGAGCAGGCCCTCAACGGGGCCGTCAGGGCGTGAGCAGCCGCATGAGCAGGCCGGTGCGGGGTTTGGGGCCGAAGGAGGTGGACTTGCGCGGCACTCGCTCTCCCCGCGCCGCGACCGCGAGCACGTCGTCGACGGCGAGCGGGTTCATCAGTACGGCGGTGCCGCCGCAGTCCTGCGCGAGCCGTACGGCCGCCTCGGGGTCGTGGTGCACGACGCGCACCGAGTGCTCGTCGTCGCGCATCCCCCACACCTTGGGCAGAAGGAACTCCGCGAGGATGGAGGTGCTCAGCGCCCGCCACCGGTCCGATCGGCCGGCGGGCATGGCGTGTCCGACCTGGTCCGGGTCGGGATCGGTGAGCAGGTGTGCGGGGCCTCCGGCGGCCAGCAGGAAGGCGGGCCCGGCGCTCTTCCGCAGGGCGGCGAGCCCTTCGGCCAGGTCGGCGTGCTCATGTGCCTGCCACGCCCCTTTGGCGCGGGCCAGTGCCTCGTCGAGTGGCAGGCCCGGGACGACCCGGTGGATGGCCTGCAGATCCGGTGGGTAGGAGCCGGAGTCCACCAGGAGTGCCAGGCCGAAGTCCCAAGGGCTGGGCCCGTCGGCCGCGTCCCGGGGTTCGGCGGCGTGGTGTTCGGCCTGGAGGGCGCGGTAGGTGGCGTAGCGGTGGTGCCCGTCGGCGATGAGGGCTTGGCGGGGGCGCAGGTCGGCGGCGACGGCGGCGATCTCGGCGGGATCGGTGACGGCCCACAGCCGGTGGCCGAGCCCGTCGCCGGTCACGGTCTCGACCAGCGGTGTCCGGGTGGTGGCGACCTCGTCGACGAGGCGGGTGGCGGTGCCGTCGCCGCCCTCGTAGAGCAGGAAGATGGGCTCCAGATTGGCCTCGGTGGAGCGCATGAGTGCCAGACGGTCGGCCACCGGCCCGGGCATGACGTCCTCGTGCGGGAGGATCGTCCCGCGTTCCGGGGTGGCAAGGCCGACTTCGCCGATGAGCCCGCGCTGCAGGACTCCCGGGCCGCTCTGCTCGTAGACGTAGATCCCGGGCACCTCGTCGGTGACCAGCACGCCGGAGGACAGCCAGGCGCGCAGGGTCTGGCGGGCCTCGGAGTACCGGTGGCGGTCGGCGCCGGGAAGGATCAGCCGCACCACGTTGTTGGGATGGGCGGCGAGCAGGTCCCGGATGCCGATCTCGCCGATGAGGTCGTAGGGGGGCGAGGTCATCGCGGCTGGGTCGGCGATTGCGAACCGCACACCGCGGAACGGACGTATCACCAGTCCGTCGGGTATCGACAGTTCAGGATTGGCCATAGGGGGCATGCTGCCATAAAGGCCCGAAACGTCCAGATGCCGCGCCGTGGGCGTCGCGGTGCCTGGTCCGTTAGGGAACCGGTCAGGTCGGTCGTCTGACGATGAAGGAGGCCTCACACAATGGTCCAAGGACGTGGTGGTCCGTCTGATTCCCCCGGTCCTGAGTCGGGTGCGCCGGCAGGAGAGGTCTACGACTGGTTTCAGCGGGGGATGAAACTCCTGTCGGAGGGGAGTCCCGCAGCCGCCGCCGCGTTGCTGGAACGCGCCGCCGACGCCGAGCCCGAGTCGCGGAGCATCCGCGAGGCACTCGCCCGCGCCCAGTTCAACTCCCATCAGTACGCCGACGCCGCCGACAGCTTCCGCTGGATCGTCGACACCAACCCGACCGAGGACTACGCCTATTTCGGCCTGGGCCTCTCCCTGTGGAGGACCGGGGACATGGAGGCCGCGCAGGAGCCGCTGGCCATCGCCGTGGCGATGCGGCCCGACCAGCGGCACTACGTCTCGGCGCTGAAGAGCGTCCGCGCCACGCTGAACGCCCGCAGGAACGATCCGGAAGGCCGCTGGAAGGAGCACATCCGGCGCACGGACTGATCGGGTGAGCGGATACGCCGTCATACGAACCTGGAGAGTGAGCGGGTGCCCCCGCGGACTGGTGGAATGATCAGGTGCACTCACAGACGCTGATCGACGCCTACGACACCCTTCTGCTGGACCTGGACGGGGTGGTCTACCTCGGCCGCGACGCCGTACCGGGAGCACCGGAGGCGTTGCGGCTGGCCGGGAGCCGCGGCGTACGGCTCGCATACGTCACCAACAACGCCTCCCGCACCCCCGGTGCCATCGCCCAGCACCTGAGCGCGCTCGGTGCCCCCGCGGACCCGGAAGACGTGGTCACCTCCGCCCAGGCGGCCGCCCGGCTGGTCGCCGAGCGGGTCGGGCCGGGTGCGGCGGTCCTGGTCGTCGGAGGCATGGGCCTGCGCGGCGCGCTGCGCGCCCACGGGCTGCGCCCGGTCACCACCGCGCTCGACGAGCCGGCCGCGGTGGTGCAGGGCATCGCCCCCGATCTCTCCTACGGCCTGCTGGCCGAGGGCGCGCTGGCCGTACGGCGGGGCGCCCTGTTCGTCGCCGCGAACGCGGACGCGACGATGCCGACCGGCAGGGGCGAGCTTCCCGGAAACGGCGCCATGACCCGAGTGATCGCCACCGCCACCGGGGTGGAGCCGATCGTCGCGGGCAAACCGGAGCCGCCGCTGCACCGCGAGTCGATGCTGCGGACGGCGGCTCAGCGGCCGCTGGTCGTCGGCGACCGGCTCGACACCGACATCGAAGGAGCGGCCAACGCCGGAGTGGACAGCCTGCTGGTGCTGACCGGAGTCGCGGGCCCGCTCGACCTGCTGACGGCCGGACCCCGGCACCGCCCGACCTACATCGCCGCGGACCTGTCCGCCCTGCACCGTCCGTATCCGCAGCCGCAGCGAAGCGAGGGAACGTGGCACTGCGAGGGATGGACCGCCCGCTGGGCGGACGGTGAGGGCCTCCTCCTGGACGGACGGGGGAAGACCGTCGACGGCCTGCGGGCGGCCTGCGCCGCCGTCTGGGAGGCCGTAGGCGGCGGCGCGGCCGCCGAGGACGCCGTGGAGGCCGCCCTCGGCCCGTCCCTCCTCGGCACGGCGGTGCCGGAGGGCGGCCCCTCCCGGTAGGAGACCGGCGGTCTCACAGGAGCTTGCGCAGGCGGAGGAGGTCCCCGAAGCTGGCGTCGATCTTGACCCGGCCGCCGAACACGGCACGCCCCATGTCGAGCTCTCCGTTGACCAGGGCGACCAGGTCGTCGCTGCCGATGGTCAGCTTCACCTCGGCGGGCGCGCCATCGGCCGGTGGACGGTCTTCGAACGGGCCGAGGCCGCCATGGTGGATGCGGCCGTGGAAGGTGACCCCGAGGTCACTGATATGGCAACTGATCGTGCGCTCGACCACGTGCTTCGCACGGCTCTCCTGGTCAACCTCGTCGAACTGCTCACCGAGTTTCCGCAGTGCCACCCGGCACTCGTCGACGGTCGCCATCGAGTGGCGCTCCTTTCTTTTCGGACCGGCCCGAATCCCTCTCGTCTACGGACGGTAGCGTTCCACATAGACACAATGCGCGATCCAGCACGCGGGGGTGTGCTGGAAGAGGAGGCTTCTGCCATGGTGTTCGAAGCACTGCGGGGGTACGTGCAGGGGGCTACCGGTCTCACGGAGATGACAACGAGCAAGGCCACCGCGATAGTTCGCGAACTGCTCGCCTCGGGGGAGACGGGCTTGTCCCAGATGTCAGGCCAGGTCGACAAACTGGCCAAGGAGCTCGTCTCGACGGGCAAGGCCAACCGCGACCAGCTCAACGAGCTGGTCAGAGCCGAGGTGGACGGCCTGCTCGGCAGGCTCGACCTGGTCCGCAGAGAGGATTTCGACCGCCTCGGATCCCGGATCGCGGACCTGGAGGCCAGGCTCGCCGCGGTCGGCGGGCCCTCCGCGTCCGAGGGCGCCGCATCCGGGAGCAGATCGGGGAGCGGTACGTCCCGGGGCACGGCGACCAAGGGCACGGCGACCAAGGGCACGGCGGGAGGGGCGACCGCGGCGCAGACGGCGTCCGCGATCAAAGCCGCCACGGACGACAGGGCACCCGCGGCCAAATCCGCCGAACCGGTGAAGGTCGCCGCGACGCGGTCGAGGCCGCCCAAGGCCGCCGCGGCCAGCGCGCCGGCGGGCAGGGCGGCCGCTACGCGAAGCCGTGCCACGACCAGGACGGCTCCGGCGGAGAAGGAGGCCGTGGTGACCGCGCCGGCGACCCGGACGAGGAAGACGGCCGCGCAGAGCGCCTCGGCGGCCAAGGAGAAGAAGGCGGCCGGGAAGAGGACGGGGAAGACGGCGGCGCGGGAGACCGGGGAGGCTCCCGCGGCGGGGGCCGAAGGGACGGCCGGGGCGACGGGGACCGCAGGTTCCGATACGGTCAGGGGATCCACGGGCGGGACGGCGCGCGCGCCGCGTGCCCGAAAGGCCGCCACGACGGCGAAGACGGCTGAAACGACCAGGAGCACCTCCGGAGGGAGCACATGACGGACCTGCCGCAGGAGACCGGCGACGAGCGGGTGGACGCCGCGCTGGGCGGCCTCACCGTGCTCGGTGACCTGCCCGTAGCGGCGCACGTGGCCGTGTTCGAGGAGGTGTTCGCCGGGCTGGAGCAGGTGCTCGCCTCGGTGGACGACACCCCGGACCAGCCGCGGTGAGCCGCAGGGCACGCCTCGACAGCGAGCTCGTCCGCCGGAAGCTGGCCCGTTCCCGCGAGCACGCGGCCCAGCTCATCGAGGCGGGCCGGGTCACCATCGGCGGCCAGCCGGCCGCCAAGCCCGCCACGCAGGTGGACACCGCCTCGGCGATCGTGGTCGCCGAGGCGGCGGAGGGGCCCGACTACGTCTCCCGCGGGGCGCACAAGCTGCTCGGCGCACTGGCGGCGTTCGGCCCGAAAGGGCTGACCGTCGCGGGGCGGCGCTGCTTGGACGCCGGGGCCTCGACCGGAGGCTTCACCGACGTGCTGCTGCGCAACGGCGCGGCGCACGTGCTCGCCGTCGACGTCGGGTACGGTCAGCTCGCCTGGTCGTTGCGGACCGACGAGCGGGTCACGGTCATGGAGCGGGTCAACGTCAGGGACCTGACCCCCGACGTGGTCGGCGAGGCTCCCACGCTGATCGTCGGCGACCTGTCGTTCATCTCGCTGCGGCTCGTGCTCCCCGCCCTGACCGCCTGCGCGGCCCCGGAGGCCGACTTCGCGATGCTGGTCAAGCCCCAGTTCGAGGTCGGCAGGGAGCGGGTCGGCGCGGGCGGGGTCGTCCGCGACCCCGCGCTGCGCGCCCAGGCGGTGCAGGATGTGGCCGAGGCCGCGCAATCGCTCGGCCTGACCGTGCGGGGCGTCACCGCGAGCCCGCTGCCGGGCCCGTCGGGCAACGTCGAGTACGTCGTCTGGCTGGGCAAGGGAGAGGGTGCGCCGCCGGTCGCGGACGTGCCCGCCGAGATCGAGCGCGCAGTGGCGGAAGGCCCCCGATAGTGGAAACCCCCCGAAAGGGCAGGAAATGACAGCAAAGCGCACCATGCTGGTCACCGCCCACACCGGCCGCAAGGCGGCCGTCGACAGCGCTCGCATGGTGATCAGCCGGCTGGTGGAGGCCGGTCTGACCGTCCGTGTGCTCAACGCGGAGGCGGAGGCCGTCGCCTGCGAGGGCGCCGATGTGGTGCCCGCGGGCCTGGCCGCGATCCAGGACGCCGAGATGATGATCGTGCTCGGCGGCGACGGCAGCCTGCTGCGAGCCGCGGAGCTGGCCCGCCCGGCCGGGGTGCCGCTGCTCGGCGTCAACCTCGGGCATGTCGGGTTCCTGGCCGAGGCCGAGGTGGAGGACCTGGCCGCCGCGGTCGACTGCGTGGTGCAGGGCCGCTACGACGTGGAGGAGCGGATGACCGTCGAGGTCACCGCCCGCCTCAACGGCCAGCTCCTGGCCGACACCTGGGCGCTCAACGAGGCCACCGTGGAGAAGCGCGAGCGCATGCTCGAGGTGGTCGCCGAGATCGACGGGCGGCCGCTGTCGCGCTGGGGTTGCGACGGGGTCATCTGCGCCACGCCGACCGGCTCCACCGCCTACGCGTTCTCCGCGGGCGGGCCCGTGGTCTGGCCCGAGGTGGAGGCGCTTCTGCTGGTCCCGATCAGCGCCCACGCGCTGTTCGCCCGGCCGCTGGTGGTCTCGCCCCGCTCCGCCCTCGCGCTGGAGGTCCAGCCCCAGACGGCGGGCGCGGTGCTGTGGTGCGACGGCCGCCGCCGGTTCGACCTGCCCGCCGGGGCGAGGGTGGAGGTCCGCCGGGGCGAGGTGCCCGTACGGCTCGCCCGCCTGCACGGGGTCGAGGACACCGGGGCGCCCTTCACCGACCGCCTGGTGGCCAAGTTCGACCTCCCCGTCCAGGGCTGGCGGGGCCGCGTACGCCCGTGACCCACGCCGGACCTGCCGCGGGTCCACCGCCGACCCGTCCGGGCCCCGCCCGGTGGTGACACGGCGGGGCCGCATGCTCGCGAGCGGTCGCCGTGTGTCCGGGCGGCGCCGGTCGCGAGCGCGTAGGATCGTGCCCGCACCGCACTGATGTTCGGTAGGAACCCCCGGAGGGCCGGGGCTGCCGCACCGAAGGCAACTGGTGAATTCGACGTGACAGGAGGGACCAGTGCGACCCAGGGTCGAGGAGGTCCGAATCCAGGGACTCGGCGTGATCGACGAGGCCGTTCTGGTGCTATCACCGGGGTTCACCGTGGTCACGGGCGAGACCGGGGCGGGCAAGACCATGGTGGTGACCGGCCTGGGGCTGCTGTTCGGCGGCCGCGCCGACCCCGCCCGGGTTCGCCCGGGCTCCGAACGGGCCACCGTCGAGGGCACCCTCGTGATCGACCCGCGGGGCCGGGTGGCCCAGCAGGTCGAGGACGTCGGCGGGCAGGTCGACGACGGCGAGCTGATCATCTCGCGCACCGTCTCCGCCGAGGGCCGCAGCCGGGCCTGGCTGGGCGGGCGGAGCGTCCCGGTGGGCACGCTCACCTACCTGGCCGACGACCTGGTTGCCGTGCACGGCCAGATGGACCAGCAACGGCTGCTCCAGCCGGGCCGCCAGCGCGCCGCCCTGGACCGCTACGCCGGTGACGACCTGGTCAAGCCGCTGCGCGCCTACGACCAGGCCTACAAGCGCCACAAGCAGGTCGCCGACCTCCTGGCCGAGCTCACCGCCAGGGCCAGGGAACGCGCCCAGGAGGCCGACCTGCTCAGGTTCGGGCTCGACGAGGTGGAGAAGGCCGACCCCAAGCCGGGAGAGGACGTCTCGCTCCGAGAGGAGGAGGACCGGCTCTCCCACGCCGACGCGCTCAGGACCGCCGCCGAGAGCGCCCACACGGCGCTGCTCGGCGACCCGATCTCCGGAGAGCAGGGCGTCCAGGACGCCGTCTCGCTGGTCGGGCAGGCCCGCGCCGCCGTCGACGCGGTCCGCGACGTCGACCCGGCGCTGGCCGGGATCGCCGACCGGCTCGCCGAGGCCGGCTATCTCATCTCCGACGTCGCGACCGAGCTGGCCGCCTATGCCGAGTCCGTCGAGGCCGATCCGGCGCGGCTGGCGGTCGTCCAGGAGCGGCGTGCCGTGCTCACCCACCTCATCCGCAAGTACGGCGAGGACACCGGGGCGGTGCTCGGCTGGGCCGAGCAGGCCGCGCTGCGTCTGACCGAGCTGGAGGGCGACGACGACCGGATCGCCGACCTCGCCCGCGAGCACGAGGAGCTCACCGGCCGCCTCACCGAACTGGCCGCCGAGCTCACCCGGGTCCGCACGGCCGCCGCCGAGCGGTTCGGCCGGGCCGTCACCGAGGAGCTCACCGCGCTGGCCATGCCGCACGCCCGCGTCACGGTCGAGATCACCCGGGCCGCCGACTTCGGCCCGCACGGCGTGGACGAGGTCGAGCTGAAGATGTCCCCGCACCCCGCCTCGCCGCCGCTGCCGCTGAACAAGGGGGCCTCCGGTGGTGAGCTGAGCCGCGTCATGCTCGCCATCGAGGTGGTGTTCGCGGGTGCCGACCCGGTGCCGACGTTCGTGTTCGACGAGGTCGACGCGGGAGTCGGCGGCAAGGCGGCGGTCGAGATCGGGCGGCGGCTGGCCCTCCTCGCCCGCACCGCGCAGGTGATTGTCGTCACTCACCTGCCGCAGGTGGCCGCCTTCGCCGACCAGCACCTGGTCGTGGAGAAGGACAGCGACGGCAGCGTGGTGCGCAGTGGTGTGACGGCCCTCGACAAGGACGGCCGCATCCGTGAGCTCTCCCGGATGCTGGCCGGTCTGGAGGACTCCGAGCTCGGCAGGGCGCACGCCGAGGAGCTCCTCGCGGCGGCCGCCGCCGCCAGGGCGTGAGGCGCCCGACCACGCGTCCTGGGAAGACGGACACGTGACGATCTACTGTGACAAGGTTGACACCCGGCCGGGTACATGGCTCACCTGCTCGTTCCCTCTGGCAGGATGGTCACGATGAAGGTGCCGACTGAAGAGCTGCAACGCCGGCTCACGGGTTACCTCCGCCGCAGGAAGGTCAGCGACCTTCCCGGGGTGACGGCAGTGGCGAGGATCGACCGGCGGACCAAGAGGCTGACCAAACGCCTCAAGCCCGGAGAGATCGCGATCATCGATCACGTCGACGTCGACCGGGTGAGCGCGGAGGCGCTTGTCGCGTGCGGCGCCGCGGGCGTGGTCAACGTCGCCGCGGGCATCAGCGGGCGCTACCCCAACATGGGCCCGCAGATCGTCGTCGAGGCCGGGGTGCCGTTCGTCGACAACGCGACCTCCGAGCTGTTCGAGCGGATCAGGGACGGCGACGTGGTCCGCCTGCACGAGGGCGTCATCTACCTCGACGAGGAGATGATCGGCAAGGGCGACGTGCAGACGGCCGAGTCCGTCGAGGCCGCGATGAGCGAGGCACGGGCCGGGCTGACCGTGCAGATCGAGGCGTTCGCCGTCAACACGATGGAATACGTCCGGCGCGAGAGCGACCTGCTCATCGACGGGGTCGGCGTCCCCGACATCCGCACTCCGATGGAGGGCAGGCACGTCCTCATCGTGGTGCGCGGCTACCACTACAAGGAGGACATCGCCGTCCTGCGCCCCTACATCCGGGAGTGCCGCCCGATCATGATCGGGGTGGACGGCGGCGCCGACGCGCTGCTGGAGGCCGGTTACCTGCCCGACGTGATCGTCGGCGACTTCGACTCCGTCTCCACCAAGGCCCTGACCTGCGGCGCCGAGCTGGTCGTGCACGCCTACCGGGACGGCCGCGCGCCGGGCCTGGAGCGGGTGGAGCAGCTCGGGCTCAACGCGGTGGTCTTCCCCGCGATCGGCACCAGCGAGGACATCGCGATGCTGCTCGCCGACGACAAGGGTGCCGAGCTGCTCGTCGCCGTCGGCACGCACTGGACCCTGGAGGAGTTCCTCGACAAGGGGCGCTCGGGCATGGCCAGCACCCTCCTCACCCGGCTTCGGGTGGGCAGCAAGCTCATCGACGCCAAGGGCGTCAGCCGGCTCTACCGGAGCCGGATCTCCACCCCGTCCCTGCTCCTGCTCGCGGCCGTCACGCTGATCACCATGGGGGTCGCGGTCTTCTCCACCCCGGTGGGCAGGATCTGGCTGGACGACGCCTGGAACGCCTTCATCTTCTGGTTGGTCGGACTCTTCTCGTGATCGATTTCCGCTATCACCTCGTCTCCATCGTCGCGATCTTCCTCGCGCTCTCGGTCGGCATCGTGCTGGGCACGACCTTGCTCGAGGAGCCCGCCCTCCAGGCGACCGAGGCCGTCGCCGACACTCTTCAGAAGGGCAACAGCGAGCTCCGCGCGGAGCTGGACACCCTGCGCAAGCGCGACGCGGGCAACGACGCCTTCGTCACCGCGCACGCCGCCGAGCTGGCCCGGGGCGTCCTGGCCGGGGAGAGCGTCGTGATCGTGGAGGCTCCCGGCGCCGCGGCGGCCACGACCGAGGCCGTGCGGCAGTCGATCGAGCAGTCCGGGGCGACCGTGACCGGCCAGGTCACCCTCACCGACAAGTACGTCGACCCCGCCCAGTCCGTCTTCGTCGACAGGCTGGCCACCGGGATCAAACCCGTCGACATGGTCTTCCCCGCCGAGGACACCCCCTACGACAAGGCCGCCGCGGTGCTCGCCGGTGCGCTCGTGACCGTCCTGCCCGACCAGGCGGCCAAGGAGAACGCGGCCGCCGCCGGGGTCATCGACGCCTTCCAGCGCGCCGAACTGCTCACCGTCGCCGCCGAGCCGAACGGCCAGGGCGGCGAGCCGGGGCAGCTCGCCAGGGCCGGCCTGGCGGTGCTGGTCGCCCCCGCGGAGCCGTACACCGGGGAGAGCGCCGCGACCCAGGCGGGGGCGATCGTCTCGATGGCCCTCGGCCTGGACGAGGGTTCCCGCGGCGGGGTGCTGGTCGGTTCGCAGAGCGCGGCCGCGGTCGGCGGCGTCGTCGCCGCGCTGCGTGAGAGCGTCGCCGAGGAGAAGGTCTCCAGCGTGGACACCCTCGATACGCCCGCGGGCCGGCTCGTGGTGGTCTACGCTCTGCGGGAGCAGCTGTCCGGGATCACCGGCCAGTACGGCACCGGCCCCGGCGCCTCGGCCTTCGAGCCCAGCGTTCCGGTGCCGACGGCCTCCCCGTCCCCGCCCACGGCCACTCCCGGAGGATGATCCCGATGGCTCGTCGCGCTCTCGCCGGCGCCCTTGCCGGTGCCCTGCTCGGCGCGGTGGCCGCCCGCGCGGCCTACGCGGCCTTCACACGCAGGCCGCCGGTCGGCGATCTGGAGACGTGGAGCAGGACCAACCACCGGGGCGAGCCGATCACCTTGCTCGAGGGACCGGCCTTCGTCGCGGGAGCCGGTGCGGCGGCCGCGGCGGCCCCCGGCCTGCCCGCCGGAACGCGCGCGGCCGTGCTGCTGGCCGTGACGGGCAGCGGAGCTCTCGGCGTCTACGACGACCTGTACGGCGTGACCTCCTCCAAGGGATTCAAGGGCCACCTGGGCGCCCTGGCCAAGGGCGAGGTCACCAGCGGCGCGGTGAAGATCCTCGGCATCGGCGCCACCGGTCTGGCCGCCGCCGCCCTGACCTCCCGCGGGCCGGTCGACACCGCGGTCAACGGCGCACTGATCGCCGGGAGCGCCAACCTGGCCAATCTGTTCGACCTGCGTCCCGGCCGCGCCATCAAGGTCGGCCTGCTCGCCGGCGCGCCGCTGCTGGCCGCCTCGCTGCTGCGCGACGCCCCCGTCTCTGCGGTGATGGCCGCGCTGCCGCTCGGCGCCGCCGCGGCGCTCCTGCCCGAGGACCTGGGCGAGCGGGCGATGCTGGGCGACGCCGGGGCCAACGCGCTGGGCGCGCTGCTCGGCCTGGCCGCCGCGGTCACCCTCGGCCGCCCCGGCCGGCTGGCGGTGCTCGGCACCGTGGTCGCGCTGACCGCCGCCTCCGAGAAGATCAGCTTCACCCGGGTCATCGCGGGCAACCGGGTGCTCAACCGGATCGACATGCTCGGCCGCCGCCCCGTGGAGCAGGCACCCGCCCACTGATGATCAGAAAGATCGGTCAGGGGGTCGCGGGAGCGGCGCTCCTCATCGGGATCGTGACCGTCGCGGCCCGCCTCGTCGGCTTCGGCAGGTACTACGTCCAGTCCCAGACCGTCGGCAACGCCTGCCTGAGCACCGCCTACAACACCGCCAACTACGTGCCCAACATCGTCTTCGAGCTGGTCGCGGGCGGCGCGCTGGCCGGGACGGTGGTCCCGGTGCTGGCCTCGGCGGCCTCCCGGTCCGCAGACGACCCGCGGGCCAGGGCCGAAGTCGGGCGGATCACCTCGGCGCTGCTCACCTGGACGCTGCTCGCGCTGGTGCCGCTGACCGCGCTGATCGCGGCGTTCGCCGGTCCGGTCGTCTCGCTGCTCGCCGGAGACGTCGGGAGCGGCGGGGGGGCCCATCCGTGCGACGTCTCCCAGGTGGTGGCGGCGGGAGCGGATATGCTGGTCGTGTTCGCCCCCCGGATGATCTTTTTCGGGCTGGCCGTGGTCCTGTACGGCCTGCTCCAGGCGCACCGGCGGTTCATGGGGCCCGCCCTGGCCCCGCTGGTCTCCAGCCTGCTGATCGTCGCCTCGCACCTGGTCTTCTCGTCGGTCAACGGTGACGCCGCCGAGCTCCTGGGCGAGCTGACCATGGCCGGGGAGCTGACCCTGTCCCTCGGGGCGACGATCGCCGCCGCGGCCATGGTCGTCACCGTGATCGTCCCGGTGGCCCGGCTCAAGCTGCGGTTGCGGCCGTCGCTCTCCTTCCCGCCGGGCGTGGCGGCGCAGGCCCGGCGGCTGGCGACGGCCGGCCTGGCCGTCCTGGTCGCCCAGCAGGTCACCCTGACCGTGGTGGTGGTGCTCACCAACGACCTGGGCGGAGAGGGAAGGATCGGCTTCTACACCTACGCCTGGGCGCTGTATCAGCTGCCCTTCGCGGTGCTCGCGGTGCCGGTCGCGACCAGTTCCTTCCCCACGCTGTCCACCCGCGCGGCCACCGGGGACCGGGAGGGCTTCGACACTCTGGCGGCCTCGACCGCGCGGACGGTCCTGCTGGCGATGGGGCTGGCCGCCGGGGCCATGGCGGCGGTGGCCGTGCCGCTGTCCCGCGTCTTCCTGGAGGGAACTCCGGGCGGTATCCCGGAGGAGATGGCCGAGGGCGTCGCACTGTTCGCCCCGGGGCTGCTCGGATACGCGCTGCTGCTGCAGCTGGCCCGGGTGCTGTACGCCTGCGGCCGGGGCCGTTCGGCGGCCCTGGCCTCGGTGGCCGGGTGGGGGACGGCCCTGGTGGCGCAGATCGTGCTCGCCCACACGGCCGACGGCCAGGGCGAGGTGGTGGGACGGCTGGCGCTGGGCAGCACGATCGGGATGACCGCGGGCGGGACGCTGCTGGTGCTGGCGGTGCTTCGGGCCAGAGGGAAGGGCGCACTCGCCGGGACCTGGCGGGCACTGCTGGCCGCCGTGACCGGCGGGACCGCCGCGTACGGGGCCGGGCTGGCCGTCTCGACGGCGTTCGGCGACGTGTCGAAGTGGATGTGCGTGCCGGTCGGGGCGGGTGCCGCGGTGGTGGCTGCGGTGGCGTTCGCCGCGGTGGCCGCGATGGTCGATCGGCCGGACGCCCGAGCGCTGCTGGAGCGGATTCCCTTCCGCCGGAGAGGTCGGAGCGGGACCGGAGGGGACGACGGGACTCCGGGAGACGGAGCCGCGGACGGCGCGAGCGGAACCTCGGAGGACGGCAGGAGGGCCGCGGGCGCCGGGAAAGCGCCCGAGCCGGGGACGGGACTCCCGGAGGCCGGGGAGGCGCCGGGCGCCGGGGACGGGGGGAAGGCGCCGGGCGGCGGGAACGGGATCACGGACAGGGAAGGGATCGGCGATGGCTGAGCCGGGAACGCGGGTGGCACTCGTGCTGGGGACCAGCGCGGGCGGGGTCGGGCGGCACGTGGCGATGCTGGCCGGCGGGCTGGTGGAGCGGGGGCACCGGGTGGTGGTGGCCGGTCCGCCGAGCACCGGGGAGTCCTTCGGGTTCGGCGGGCTCGGTGCCCGGTTCGTGTCGGTCCCCATCGCCGACCGGCCCCGCCCCGGCGCCGACCTGCGGGCGGTGCGCGCGTTGCGCGGGTTGCGCGGGGCGGACGCCGTGCACGCGCACGGGCTGAGGGCCGGGGCACTGGCGGCCCTGGCCCTGGTGGGGACCGGGACCGGGCTGGTGGTGACGCTGCACAACGCCGCCACGGCGGGCGGGGCCGTCGGCGCGGTCTACGGAGTCCTGGAGCGGATCGTGGCGCGCCTCGCCGACCGGATCCTGGTGGTCTCCCCCGATCTGGGGGACCGGATGACCGCCCTGGGTGCACGGCGTGTCGAGGCCGCGGTCGTCCCGGCCCCCGAACAGGCTCCGTCGGGCCGGGAGCAGGCCGGGCTGCGGGCGGAGCTCGGCGCCGGGGACCGCCCGATCCTGCTGACGCTGGCCCGCCTCGCCCAGCAGAAGGGCCTGGAGACCCTCCTCGACGTGGCCGCCGCTCTCGCCTCCGGTTCGGGCCCGGCGGCCGGGGCGCTGTTCCTGGTCGCGGGGGAGGGGCCGCTGCGGGGGGAGCTCCAGCGCAGGATCGACGCGGAGGGCCTGCCGATGCGGTTGCTGGGAAACCGCGATGACGTCGCGGACCTGCTCGCCGTGGCGCGGGCGCTGGTGGTGCCGAGCCGGTGGGAGGGGCAACCGCTGAGCGTGCAGGAGGCGCTGCGCGCGGGGACGCCGGTGATCGCCACCGCCGTCGGCGGCATCCCGCCGATGGTGGGCGGGGGCGGGGTGCTGGTGCCGTACGGCGACGCCGCGGCCATGGGCGAGGCGGTCGGGAAGGTGCTCGCCGACGACGGGTTCGCCCGGGAGCTCGCGCGGGAGGCCGCACGGCGAGGCGGGGAGCTGCCCGGTGAGCAGGAGGCGCTGGAGGCCGTGCTGGCCGTCTACGGCGGGCTGGGATGAGCGGGCGTGACGGGCCGGGACGACAGGCCGGACGAGAGACCGAGGTGAGAGACCCCGGGGTGAGAGGCCGGGACGAGAGACCGGGTGAGAAAGCGGTGACGGCGGGAACAACCGGCCGCCTTCGCGGGTTTGATTAGGTGCCGCCGAGCCTGATCCCTATACTGGCTTGGTTAGGGGGGGAGTATCCCTTCGTGACAGTCTCGTCATCACGGTGCCGCCTCGATCCACGAGGCCCCCGGGGCTGTCGGTCCGCGTGTGATCTTCGTCGATCTTCGCTGGGCGGGAGAGACCTCCGGCAATCAGTCATGCGCGCCGGAGGGTTGATAACACCATGACCATACCTGCCTGGGCATGGGCCGCCGTGATCGTCGGCCTGCTCGTGGTTCTCGCTTTCGACCTGTGGATCGTCGACCGGGGTGAGCCCCGGGAGTTCTCCATGAGGCAGGCCGGCTTCTGGGTCGGCTTCTACGTCACACTCGCCGTCATCTTCGGCGTCGTCCTCTGGGCCACCGCGGGACCGACCTCGGCAGGAGAGTTCTTCGCCGGCTACATCACCGAATACAGCCTGAGCGTCGACAATCTCTTCGTCTTCTACATCATCATGACCCGCTTCGCGGTGCCCAGGATGTACCAGCACAAGGTCCTGCTGGTCGGCATCCTGATGGCCCTGGTCATGCGCGGCATCTTCATCGCCATCGGAGCCGCGGCCCTGGCGAACTTCAGCTGGATGTTCTACATCTTCGGGCTCTTCCTGATCTACACCGCCGTGGGGCTGGTCCGCCAGCACGGCCAGGAAGAGGACGTCCCCGACAACCCGGTCCTGCGCTGGGCCCGCCGGGCGCTGCCGCACACCGACGACTACGTGGGCTCCAAGGTCACCGTCAAGATCGACGGCAAGCGCCTCGTCACCCCGATGCTGATCGTCATGATCGCCATCGGCACCACCGACCTGCTGTTCGCGCTCGACTCGATTCCGGCGATCTTCGGTCTCACCGAAGACGCGTTCATCGTCTTCACGGCCAACGCGTTCGCCCTGATGGGTCTGCGCCAGCTCTACTTCCTGCTGGGCGGCCTGCTGCAGCGCCTGGTCTACCTCGGCTACGGCCTGGCGTTCATTCTCGGCTTCATCGGGGTTAAGCTGATTCTTGAGGCACTGCACTCCAGCGGCGTCTCGTGGGCACCGGAGGTGCCGATCTCGGTGTCGCTGTCGGTCATCGGCGTCACCATGGTGATCACCACTGTGGCGAGCCTTCTCAAGTCCCGGCGTGACACTCGTAAAGGCAACGAAATCACCACCTCCGCGGAGACCAAGCAGGGCTAGCGGATTGGCGGGGGAGGCGCTTTGCTTGTCTCGTTGCGCCGTAAAAGGGCTGAGAGATCGGTAGCATCCTCCCCCAGGGCGGGTAGACATACCGGTCTATAGCCGCAAGACATCACAAAAGGTTCCCTGTGTCCCACGATTCAGCAAGCCATCAGCCCGGCCGCGTCCGGCTGGCGCGCGGCGTCTCTCCGTGGTTGCTCCCGACGGTGGCGGCGGCCGCTACGACCTCGCTGCTCAGTCGGCGCGACAAGCGCTGGACGCTGGCGGCGGCCCCGCTGACCGCACTCACCGGAGCCATGCTCTGGTTCTTCCGCGACCCCGAGCGCACGCCCGGCAGCGCGCGGATCCTCTCACCCGCCGACGGCGTGGTGCAGAGCATCGACCCGTGGCCGGACGGCCGCACCCGGGTGGCCATCTTCATGAGCCCGCTCAACGTGCACGTCAACCGCGCGCCGCTGGCCGGCACGGTCACCTCCGTGGAGCACGTGCCCGGAGGGTTCGTGCCCGCCTTCAACAAGGACAGCGACCAGAACGAGCGGGTCGTGTGGCACCTGGACACCGCGCTCGGCGACATCGAGCTGGTCCAGATCGCGGGCGCGGTCGCGCGCCGCATCGTGCCCTACCTGACGGCGGGCGCGAAGGTGGCCAGGGCCGAGCGCATCGGGCTGATCCGGTTCGGCTCGCGAGTGGACGTCTATCTCCCCGAGGGCATCGCTCCGGCGGTGTCCGTGGGGCAGAAGACCGTCGCGGGGGTGACCGGCCTTGACCACGGCTGACGCGAGCTGGTCGATGGACGAGGCGGACGACGAGCCGCGAGGGCCCGTCGGCAAGGCGTTCCGGCTCTCGGCCGCCGACTCCCTCTCGCTGGGCAACGCGCTCTGCGGCTTCCTGGCCGTCTGCGTGCTCGCCTGGTCGGCCATCACCTCGCTTCAGTCGGGTGTCAAGTTCTCGGCCGATCCCCGGTTCTTCGGCACCGCGGTGGTGCTGCTGCTGCTCGGCGCCACCTGCGACCTGTTCGACGGTCTGGTGGCACGCAAGTTCCGCGCCTCGGCGATGGGCGCCGAGCTCGACAACCTCGCGGACGTGATCAGCTTCGGCTTCGCGCCCGCGTTCATGGTGGTCATCTGGGCGGGGTTCAACCCGAAGGTGCCGTTCGTGCTGGTGATGGTCGCCGCGGCCTCGGTGCTGCTGGCGGGGGTCATCCGGCTGGCCCGTTTCGCCTGTGTGAAGACCAAGAGCGGTGACTTCATGGGCCTGCCCATCCCGATGGGCGCCATGACCGTGGTCGCGATCGTGCTGCTGTTCCCGCCGTCGATCTGGACCGTGCTGCCCATCTTCGGCGTCGCCTATCTCATGGTGAGCCGGATCGAGTATCCCAAGCCCAAGGGGAATCTGGCCGCCGCCGTGCTCGCCTGGATGATGATCAATGTCGCCTGCCTGACCATCTGGGCCGCGGGCCTGGCCGGGGGCGACAACCTGATCAAGATCGGGGCCGCGATGCAGGTGGCGATCGTGGCCGCCATCCCGCTGCGCATCGTGATGTTCAGGCGGGAGAAGCGCAAAGAGCGCAAGGAAGCCGAGCGCATCGGCTGACGCCCTCCGGCGGGCCGCGTTCTCCGCGGCCCGCCGGAGCGCCTACCAGCCCCGCTCGCGCCAGGCAGGCAGGGACGGTCGCTCGGCGCCCAGCGTGGTGTCCTTGCCGTGGCCGGGATAGACCCAGGTCTCGTCGGGGAACCGGTCGAAGATCCGCTCGGAGACGTCCGCGAAGAGCTGGGCGAAGCGCTCGGGGTCCTTTTCGGTGTTGCCGACCCCGCCGGGGAAGAGCGAGTCACCGGTGAACAGGTGGCCGTTGTAGTGCAGGGCGATGGAGCCCGGCGTGTGCCCGCGCAGGTGGATGACGTCCATGCTGACCACGCCGACGGTGACCCGGTCCCCGTGCTCGACCGTCAGGTCCACCGGGACCGGCAGCGCCGGGGCGTCCAGCGGGTGGGCGATCACCAGGGCGCCGGTCTCCCGGGCCACCTCCTCCAGCGCCTGCCAGTGGTCGCCGTGGCCGTGGGTCGTGACGATCCTGCCGATCGGCATGTCGCCGACGAACTCCAGCAGCCGTTCGGGCTCGGCGGCCGCGTCGATCAGCAGGCCGTCGCCGGTGTCGTTGCACCGGATGAGGTAGGCGTTGTTGTCGAACGGCCCGACGGCCAGCTTCGAGATCGTCACGGCGGGCAGCTCGCGCACGTCGGCGGGACCGCCCACCTGCACGTCACCGGTATACGTCATGGGTACTCCTCAGGCGGTGTCGAGGGAAGGCCGGGAGCGCTGGGCAGAGCCGACCACGGCGGCGGCGCGGGCAGCGGCCCGGCGGCGGGCTGGTTACCCGTTGCCCCCTCCTGCATCACCCTAAGCCCCGCCCCCGCCGAGCGCCCGGTCACCCAGCCCAGCAGCGTCCGGGCGTCGCCCTGGACCACCGGCCCCGAGCCCAGGTCCCGCCAGACCTGGCGGTGCTTGTCGCCGTCCTTGACCTCCTCCACCACGATCTCGCTGACCGTGCTGAGCTCCCGGGACCACGAGACCAGCGCGTCGTGCAGCTCCCGCCGGACGAACGCCTCCGACCAGTCGGAGCACCCGTAGCCCGCGCCGAGGTCCACATGGTGGAACTCGGTCTCGCGCAGCCTCCGGACCAGCAGGTACCAGGCGGGGTGCAGGGGCGGCTGCATCCCGCCGACCATCGCCGACCACGCCTCGGCGGGCATGGCGCGGAAGGCGGCGGCGAGCCTCGCCGAGCTCTCCTCCAGGTCGGCGAGCTGCTCCTTGACGGGCCTCGGGGCTCCCGCCTCGATGTCGGCGTTGCGGCGCTCCACACTGGGATACTGCGGAGTCTCGATGCCCGTCCTGGCCCAGTTCGCGAGGTTGACGAGGCTGTCGGCGTTGCGGGCGACGTGCGTGATCAGGTGGCCCCGGGTCCAGCCGGGGAGCCGGGAGGGCGCCGCCAGGTCGGCGTCGGACAGGCCGGCCACGGTGGTGAGAAGGCGGCCGGTCGAGGCGGCGAGTTCGGACTGGAACGCGTCTAGGACATCCATTCCCCCACTTCACCACCGTGGCGCAGGCCGTACCAGGGCGGGGCGGGGGAAGTTCGGACGAGGGCGAGCGGGCGCGGAAGGAGTACGGAAGTTCACGTGACGGATGAATGAGGGGTTCGCCCGCTCTTGGGTGAGAAGGGACCCGCCGGACACGGGGGAGGCCGTACCCTGGAAAGGGCGGGAAACCCTGTCCCCGGAAAACGGGGAAGCCGTTGCCCCCCGGACGACACTCCGCGAAATTGTCGGACCCCGTCGCTACTCTTCCCGCGACCGCTTCTCAACCTTCTACATCGACGTCGGGACTACTGTGGCTGACCGCCTCATCGTGCGTGGCGCACGCGAACACAATCTCAAGGACGTCTCGCTGGAGCTGCCGCGAGACTCGCTGATCGTCTTCACCGGCCTGTCCGGGTCCGGCAAGTCCAGCCTGGCCTTCGACACCATCTTCGCCGAGGGCCAGCGGCGTTACGTCGAGTCCCTCTCGGCGTACGCCAGGCAGTTCCTCGGCCAGATGGACAAGCCCGACGTGGACTTCATCGAGGGACTGTCGCCCGCGGTGTCGATCGACCAGAAGTCGACCAGCCGCAACCCTCGGTCGACCGTCGGCACGATCACCGAGGTATACGACTACCTGCGCCTGCTGTGGGCGCGCATCGGCAAGCCGCACTGCCCGCAGTGCGGCCGCGCGATCGCCCGGCAGAGTCCCGAGCAGATCGTGGACCGGGTGATGGAGCTCGAGGAGGGCACCCGCTTCCAGGTGCTCGCCCCGGTGATCCGCGGCCGCAAGGGTGAATACACCGAGCTGTTCGGGCAACTGCAGGCGAAGGGATACGCCCGCGCCAGGGTCGACGGCACGGTGATCCGGCTGGACGAGCCGCCGAAGCTGAAGAAGTACGAGAAGCACGACATCGAGGTCATCGTCGACCGGCTCGCCGTCAAGGAGAGCGCACGCAGCCGCCTCACCGGCTCGGTGGAGACCGCCCTGCAGCTGTCGGGCGGCACGATCACGCTGGAGTTCGTCGATCTCCCCGAGGACGACCCGAACCGCGAGCGCTTCTACTCCGAGCACCTCTACTGCCCCTACGACGACCTGTCGTTCGAGGAGCTGGAGCCCCGCTCGTTCTCCTTCAACTCGCCGTTCGGCGCCTGCCCGGAGTGCACGGGTCTGGGCGTGCGGATGGAGGTCGACCCGGAGCTGGTCGTGCCCGACCCGGAGGCGACCCTCGGGGACGGCGCGCTCAGCCCGTGGGCGGGCGGCCACACCAGCGACTACTTCGAGCGCCTCGTCGAGGCCCTCGGCAAGGCGATCGGCTTCAACCTCGACACCCCGTGGGAGCGGTTGCCGAAGAAGGCGCAGAAGGCGCTGCTGCACGGCCACGACGAGCAGGTGCACGTCCGCTACAGCAACCGCTACGGCCGCGAGCGCTCCTACTACACCACCTTCGAGGGCGTCATCCCCTGGGTGCAGCGCCGCCATGCCGAGTCCGAGAGCGACGGCATGCGGGAGAAGTACGAAGGCTACATGCGGGAGATCCCGTGCCCGGCCTGCAAGGGGGCGAGGCTCAAGCCGGTCTCGCTGGCCGTCACGGTGGACGGGCGCTCCATCGCCGACGTCTCGGCGATGTCGATCGGCGACTGCGCGAGGTTCCTGGCCGAGCTGCAGCTCTCCGAGCGCGACATGCAGATCGCCGAGCGGGTGGTCAAGGAGATCAACGCCCGGATGGGCTTCCTGCTCGACGTCGGCCTCGACTACCTGACCATGGACCGCGCGGCGGGCACGCTCGCCGGCGGCGAGGCCCAGCGCATCCGGCTGGCCACCCAGATCGGCTCGGGCCTGGTCGGCGTGCTCTACGTGCTGGACGAGCCCTCCATCGGCCTGCACCAGCGTGACAACCAGCGGTTGCTGGAGACCCTGATCCGGCTGCGCGACATGGGCAACACCCTCATCGTGGTCGAGCACGACGAGGACACCATCGCCGCCGCCGACTGGGTGGTGGACATCGGTCCCGGCGCGGGCGAGCACGGCGGCCAGGTCGTCGTCTCCGGCACGGTTCCCGAGCTGCTGGCGTGCGAGGAGTCGATCACCGGCGCCTACCTGTCCGGGCGCAAGGCCATCGCGATCCCGGCCGAGCGCCGCCGCCGCGACCGCAAGCGGCAGATCACCGTGAAGGGCGCGCGCGAGCACAACCTCAAAGGCGTGGACGTGGAGTTCCCGCTCGGGGTGTTCACCGCGGTTACCGGCGTCTCCGGGTCCGGCAAGTCCACGCTGGTCAACGACATTCTCTACAACGCCCTGGCCAAGGAGCTGAACGGCGCCCGCACGGTCCCCGGCCGGCACTCGCGGGTCAACGGCATGGACCTGGTCGACAAGGTCGTGCACGTGGACCAGTCGCCGATCGGCCGCACCCCCCGATCGAACCCGGCGACCTACACTGGCGTCTTCGACAAGGTGCGCGACCTGTTCGCCCAGACCACCGAGGCCAAGGTCCGCGGCTACGCCAAGGGCCGTTTCAGCTTCAACGTCAAGGGCGGGCGGTGCGAGGCCTGCTCGGGCGACGGCACCATCAAGATCGAGATGAACTTCCTGCCCGACGTGTACGTGCCGTGCGAGGTCTGCCACGGCGCGCGCTACAACCGGGAGACCCTGGAGGTCCACTACAAGGGCAAGACGATCTCCGAGGTGCTCGACATGCCGATCGAGGAGGCGCTCGAGTTCTTCGACGCCATCCCGGCGATCAAGCGCTACCTCAAGACGCTCAACGACGTCGGCCTGGGCTACGTCCGGCTCGGCCAGCCCGCCACCACCCTGTCCGGCGGCGAGGCCCAGCGCGTCAAGCTCGCCTCGGAGCTGCAGCGCCGCTCCACCGGCCGGACGATCTACGTGCTGGACGAGCCGACCACCGGCCTGCACTTCGAGGACATCCGGCGGTTGCTGGGCGTGCTCGGCAAGCTCGTCGACGGCGGGAACACGGTCATCGTGATCGAGCACAACCTCGACGTCATCAAGACCGCCGACTGGATCATCGACATGGGTCCCGAGGGCGGTTCCAAGGGCGGCACCGTGCTCGCCACCGGCACGCCCGAGGAGGTCGCGCTGGTCGAGGCCAGCCACACCGGCCGCTTCCTGCGCAAGATCCTCGGCAGCTAGCGCCGGGCCGCGTCCCGCTCCGCCGCATCCGGGGCGGGAAGGGCCCGCGGGACGGGCCGGCGGGGGCGGGCCGCGTGGCCCACGTGCCACCGGACGCCCCCGAGCCCGGGTTCGGGACCTGGGCCCCACGTCAATACCCTTGACCTGAGCCCGGTTTTCACGGGGGACGTTGCGAGAAGGGCCGCAATGAGCAGCAGTGATGGTTCTGCCATGCCCACGCGCAGGCATGTGATCGGCACAGTCGGGGCCATGGGGGTCGTGGCGTGCGGTGCGGCGCTGACCGGCTGCGGCACCGGGGAACGCGCCCCGGCCGGGCCGCCGCCGGCGGTCAAGGGCAAGGTCGTGGCGCAGACCGCCGACATCCCGGTGGGCGGCGGCAAGGTGATCCACGAGTGGAAGATCGTGATCACCCAGCCGAGTGCCGGGGTGTTCAAGGCGTTCAACGCCAGTTGCCCGCACAAGGGCTGCGCGGTCAGCAGCCCCAGCGAGGGCGTCATGCGCTGCCCCTGCCACGGCAGCGAGTTCGACGCCGTCTCCGGCAAGTGCCTCAAGGGCCCGGCGCAGGCCCCGCTGGTCGAGTTCGCGCTGAAGGTGGAGGGCGGCGGCATCGTCATGGTCTGAGGACCCGGCCCGAGCCCGTCCCGGTCCGGCCTGATCGGGCTCCGGTCCGGGACGCCGGGAGGCGGATGCGCCGAAGGCGTAAATCTTCACAGTCTCCTGACGTCGGGTGCGGCATGCTGAACCGTCATCGGGACGCGAGCCGTACCGACAGGAAAGGGACCTGGGAGGGTGACCATGGCAGATACGACGACTCGTCGCGCGGTGATGCTGGGAGCCGGGGGCGTGGGGCTCACGGCCGTGCTGACCGCGTGCTCGGGCTACGGCCAGCCGACGGCGGACGAGGCGAGCGAGCCCGCGGCCTCGTCCGCGCCGACGACCGGCTCGGACTCCGGTTCGGGGTCGGGCTCCGGTGACGGCGGCGCCGCGGCCGAGGCGCTGGCCAAGACGGGGGACATCCCCGAGGGCGGCGGCAAGGTCTTCAAGGCCGAGAAGGTCGTGGTGACCCAGCCGAAGGCCGGGGAGTTCAAGTGCTTCAGCTCCGTCTGCACTCACCAGGGGTGCGACGTCGCCGACGTCGAGGGCGGCACCATCAACTGCCCCTGCCACGGCAGCAAGTTCAACATCGCCGACGGCTCCGTGGCCGACGGCCCGGCCAACAAGCCCCTTCCGGAGAAGGCCATCAAGGTCGACGGCGAGTCGATCACCCTGGCCTGAGCGGCCGTGCGCCGTACCGCCCGGGACGAGGGGCCCGGCGGTACGGCGGACGGCGCGGTCCGCGGGGACGGGGATCCGGAGACAGGGATCCCTGTCGGTGCGGGCCGATAGGCTTGATTGCGTGGCAAGATCTGCAGGCGGTCCGGTGAGTTTCCGGCCGAGTCCGGGGTCGATCCCCGAGTCCCCCGGCGTCTACCGGTTCAGGGATCCCGAGGGCCGGGTCATATACGTCGGCAAGGCCAAGAGCCTGCGGCAGCGGCTCAACTCCTACTTCGCCGACTTCGCGGGTCTGCACCCGCGCACCCAGACCATGCTCACGACCGCCGCCGGCGTCGACTGGACGGTCGTCGGCACCGAGGTCGAGGCGCTCCAGCTCGAATACTCCTGGATCAAGGAGTACGACCCGCGCTTCAACGTCAAATACCGCGACGACAAGTCCTACCCCTACCTCGCGGTCACGATGGGCGAGGAGTTCCCCCGGGTCCAGGTGCTGCGTGGCGCCAAGCGCAAGGGCACCCGTTACTTCGGCCCCTACTCCCACGCCTGGGCGATCAGGGAGACCGTCGACCTGCTGCTGCGGGTGTTCCCGATCAGGAGCTGCTCGTCGGGGGTGTTCCGGCGGGCCGCGCAGATCGGGCGGCCCTGTCTGCTGGGCTACATCGACAAGTGCTCGGCGCCGTGCGTCTCCCGGGTCACCGAGGCCGAGCACCGCGCGCTCGCCGAGGACTTCTGCGACTTCATGGCGGGCAACACCGGCCGGTTCATCAAGCGGCTGGAGGGGGAGATGCGCCAGGCCGCCGCCGAGCAGGAGTACGAACGGGCGGCCAGGCTCCGCGACGACGTCGAGGCGCTGCGGCGGGCGCTGGAGAAGCAGGCGGTGGTGCTGGGCGACAGCACCGACTGCGACGTGATCGCCCTGGCCGAAGACGTCCTGGAGGCGGCCGTCCAGGTGTTCTACGTGCGCGGCGGGCGGATCCGGGGCCAGCAGGGCTGGGTGGTCGACAAGGTCGAGGAGGCCGGGCCGGCCGCGCTGGTCGAGCACTTCCTGCTGCAGATGTACGGCGAGGCCACCTCCGAGACGCTGCCCAGGGAGGTGCTGGTGCCGGTGCTCCCGCCCGACGCGGACGCCGTCGCCGCGCTCCTCGGCGAACGCCGCGGGGCCCGGGTGGAGATCCGCGTGCCGCAGCGGGGCGACAAACGGTCGCTGATGGAGACCGTCGAGCGCAACGCCAAGGAGTCGCTGACCCAGCACAAGATCAAGCGGTCCAGCGATCTGACCACGCGGAGCAGGGCGCTGCAGGAGATCGCCGAGGCGCTCGACCTGGACCAGGCTCCGCTGCGCATCGAGTGCTACGACGTCTCCCACCTGCAGGGCACCAACGTGGTGGCCTCGATGGTGGTGTTCGAGGACGGCCTGGCCCGCAAGAGCGAATACCGCAGGTTCTCGGTCCGATCGGCCGAGGGCGACGTCGCCTCCATCCACGAGGTGATCTCGCGCAGGTTCAAACGCTACCTGGAGGAGCGCTCGGCCACCGGCGAGCTGGACGTCGAGCCGGGTACCGAGCCCGTGGCGGGACCCGGCCCGGAGACCGGCTCGGAGACGGGCCCGGAGCTCGACACCGGGCCCGGCGCGGAGGACGGCGCCGGGCCCGCGGCGGGGTCGGCCGTCGACCCGGAGACGGGCCGGCCGAGGAAGTTCGCCTATCCGCCGCACCTGGTCGTCGTGGACGGCGGCCCGGCCCAGGCGGCCGCCGCCCGGCGGGCGCTGGACGAGCTCGGCGTCGACGACGTCGCGGTCTGCGGCCTGGCCAAGCGGCTGGAGGAGGTGTGGCTGCCGGGGGAGGATCTGCCGGTCATCCTCCCCCGCTCCAGCGAGGCCCTTTACCTTCTGCAGCGAGTGCGTGACGAAGCGCACCGCTTCGCCATCGCCTACCATCGTTCCAAGCGCTCCAAGAGCGTGCGGGAGAGCGCCCTGGACGACGTTCCCGGGCTCGGCCCGGCCCGGAGGCAGGCCCTGATCAAGCATTTCGGATCGGTGAAACGGCTGCGCGAGGCGACCGCCGCCGAGATCTGCCAGGTTCCCGGAATCGGCCCCGCCACGGCCGAGACGATCGTGTCGGCCCTGAAGGGGGAGAACCCAGCGTGAGTGAGAGAGAGCCCGCGTTCGTCATCGTCACCGGCATGTCCGGGGCGGGGCGGAGCACGGCGGCCAAGGCCCTGGAGGACCTGGGCTGGTTCGTCATCGACAACCTGCCGCCCGGGCTGCTGTTCGCCATGGCGGAGGAGGCGGGCCGGGTCAAGCTGGCCGCCGACAAGGTGGCCGCGGTGGTCGACGTGCGCAGCCTGGCCTTCACCACCGACCTCAACGCCGCGATCGGAGAGCTGGACGGGCGCGGCATCGCCGTACGGGTGGTGTTCCTGGAGGCCAGCGACGAGGAGCTGGTCCGCAGGTTCGAGAACGTCCGCCGCCCCCACCCGCTCCAGGGAGACGGCCGGCTGGTCGACGGGATCGCCCGCGAGCGCGGCATCCTGCGCGACGTCCGGGCCAACGCCGACCTGGTCATCGACACCTCCAACCTCAACGTCCACGAGCTCCGCGGCAAGATCGTCGCGTTCTTCGGCGGCGAGGACCGGCCGGGCCTGCGGGTCAACGTGGTCTCCTTCGGGTTCAAGTACGGCCTGCCCGTGGACGCCGACCTGGTCGTCGACTGCCGCTTCCTGCCCAACCCCCACTGGGTTCCGGAGCTGCGCCCGATGAACGGCCTGGACACCCCCGTGCGGGAGTACGTCCTCAACCAGGCGGGCGCCAAGGAGCTCCTCGACGCCTACGAGGAGGTGGTGAGCATCATCGCCGCCGGATACACCCGCGAGGGCAAGAGTTACGCCACGCTCGCCGTCGGCTGCACCGGAGGCAAACACCGCAGCGTGGCCATGGCCGAGCAGATCGCCGGCCGGCTGCGCGACCGGGGCGGCATGGACGTGCAGGTCAGCCACCGGGATGTGGGCCGGGAGTGAGCGGGCCGGAGAGGGCGGGAACGCGCGCGGGCGTCGGGCCGCGGGGCGGCGCCGTACCCGCGGGAGAGTCCGGCGGCGGCCCCGGCGGAGGCTCCGGCACGGGGGAGGGCCCACGGGTCGTCGCGCTGGGCGGGGGGCACGGGCTCTACGCCTCGCTGTCGGCGCTGCGCAGGGTCACCTCCGAGCTGACCGCGGTGGTCACCGTGGCCGACGACGGGGGCTCCAGCGGACGGCTCCGCCGGGAGCTCGGCGTGGTGCCTCCGGGTGACCTGCGGATGGCCCTGGCCGCGCTCTGCGGCGACGACGAGTGGGGCCGGACCTGGAGCGAGGTCGTCCAGCACCGCTTCCGCAGCGAGGGCGAACTGCACGGCCACGCGGTCGGCAACCTGCTGATCGTGGCGCTGTGGGAGAAGCTCGGCGACACGGTCGCCGGGCTCGACTGGCTGGGACGGCTGCTCGGCGCGCACGGCAGGGTGCTGCCGATGTCCTCCGTCCCGCTCGACATCGCCGCCGAGGTGGAGCTGGACGGCGAGCTGAGCACCGTGCACGGCCAGGTGGCCTGCGCCCTCACCCCCGGCCGGGTCCAGGCCATCTCGCTCGTCCCCGACAACCCTCCGGCCTGCCCCGAGGCGGTCCAGGCGGTGCTGGACGCCGACTGGGTGGTCTTCGGCCCCGGATCGTGGTTCACCAGCGTCCTGCCGCATCTGAAGGTGCCCCGGCTGGCCGAGGCCCTGCACGCCACCCGCGCCCGGCACCTCGTCACGCTGAACCTGGCACCCCAGCCGGGGGAGACCGACGACTTCTCCCCCCAGCAGCATCTGGAGGTGCTGCACCGGCATGCGCCCGCCCTGGAGATCGACGTGGTGCTGGCCGACACCGGCGTGGTCGACGATCCCGGGGAGCTGGAGAAGGCCGCCGCCGGGCTGGGCGGACGGCTCGTGCTGGCCGACGTCGCGGCCCCGGACGGCTCGCCGCGGCACGATGCACGGCGTCTTGCCTCCGTCCTGGACGAGATTTTCCATGAGAAGCGATGATCCTGGCCGGAGCGGCCCCGGAGTGCGAGAAACTTCTGTGAGCCTGGTCTATCCCGGGCCGCACGGGGTTCACATGGGGGAGGACGAACGCGCATGGCGATGACAGGTGTAGTGAAGGACGAGCTGAGCAGGCTGCCGGTCCTCAAGCCTTGCTGCCGCAAGGCCGAGGTGTCGACGCTGCTCCGGTTCGCGAGCGGACTGCACCTGGTGGGCGGGCGGATCGTGATCGAGGCGGAGCTGGACACCAACGTCACGGCACGGCGGCTCATCAAGGACATCGGAGAGGTGTTCGGGCACAAGGCCGAGGTGCTCGTGCTGGCTCCCGCGGGGCTGCGCAAGGGCTCCCGCTACGTCGTGCGGGTCTACCGCGACGGGGAGGCCCTGGCCCGGCAGACCGGGCTGATCGACAATCACGGGCGGCCGGTCCGCGGCCTGCCGCGCCAGGTCGTCGCCGGGGCGACCTGCGACGCCGAGGCCGCCTGGCGGGGAGCCTTCCTGGCGCACGGCTCCCTCACCGAGCCCGGCCGCTCGATGTCGCTGGAGATCACCTGCCCGGGGCCCGAGGCGGCGCTCGCGCTGGTCGGCTCCGCGCGGCGGCTGAAGATCCACGCCAAGGCCCGCGAGGTGCGCGGCATCGACCGGGTCGTGGTCCGCGACGGCGACGCGATCAGCGCGCTCCTGACCCGCCTGGGCGCCCACGACAGCGTGCTGGCCTGGGAGGAGCGCCGCATGCGCCGCGAGGTGCGCGCGACCGCCAACCGCCTGGCCAACTTCGACGACGCCAACCTGCGCCGCTCGGCCCGCGCCGCGGTCGCCGCCGGCGCCCGGGTCCAGCGCGCTCTGGAGATCCTCGGGGAGGAGGCCCCGGAGCACCTGGTGATCGCCGGGCGGCTCCGGGTGGAGCACAAGCAGGCTTCTCTGGAGGAGCTCGGCCAGCTCGCCGATCCGCCGCTGACCAAGGACGCCATCGCCGGGCGCATCCGCCGCCTGCTCGCCATGGCCGACAAGCGCGCCCAGGACATCGGCATCCCCAACACCGAGGCGAATCTCACGGTGGACATGCTCACCTCCTGAGGCTCCCCGGCCGTCCGCGCGGCGCCGTACGGCCTGCGCCTGCTACGCCGGGTTGCGCGGCTTGAAGTTCTCCACCGGCGCCTCGTCCTGCTGCGGGTAGGACGGGGCGGCGAGGGCCTCGCGGGCGGCCTTGACCCGCTTGTTCACGAAGCTGAAGCCCGCGGCGCCGGCGATCACCCAGAAGAGCAGGGTCTTGGGATCCTCCGTGACGGCATCGGGGAAGACCTCCGCCACCACTCTCACGGCGTCGCCGTAGGCCGGCGCGCCGCCGTTGAACTTCACCAGCAGGCCGACGGCGCCGATGAAGGTGCCCAGGGCGGCGCCCGCGAGGGAGAAGAGCGCGGCCAAGGCGGGCAGCACCGGGCTGGAGGGCTTGACGGCCATCATGGCCAGGCCGACGAGAACGCCGACGCCGATGGCGGCGAGGCCGAGCTCGATCTCGGTGACGAAGATGAACGCCCCGTAGGCGGCGGCGCCCAGGACCGCGGCGAGGAGCCCGACGACGATGCCGGGCACCAGACCGCTGCGAGGCTGGGGGTGGTGGGTGTCATTGCGCTTCCTGATGAGGTGAAGGTGCTTACTGCGACGAGTGGGGGACTTTACTTGAAAAGTCCGACAAAAGCGGGTTATTTGCAGAACATGCAGGGGTCAGCGAACAGGGGACCACCAATGGTCTAAACCAATCCAGGTCCGATAGGGTTCGCGGTGAGGTACCAGCCCGCCAATGTCGCCGGTCCAACCGGCCCGGCGCACCGACGTACGAGGAGACCGGCACCGTGAGCATCCGCGTAGGCGTCAACGGATTCGGCCGCATCGGCCGCAACTTCTGGCGCGCGGTCGCTGCCAGTGGCAAGGACATCGAGATCGTTGCGGTCAACGACCTGACCGACAACGCCACGCTCGCCCACCTGCTCAAGTACGACAGCATCCTCGGCCGCCTGCCGTACGAGGTGAAGAGCACCGCCGACGAGATCATCGTGGGCGGCAAGGCGATCAAGGCCTTCGCCGAGCGCGACCCCGCCAAGCTGCCCTGGGGAGACCTGGGCGTGGACGTGGTCGTGGAGTCCACCGGCTTCTTCACCGACGCCGAGAAGGCCCGGGTGCACGCCGAGAACGGCGCCAAGAAGGTCATCATCTCGGCCCCGGCCAAGAACGAGGACGTCACCATCGTCATGGGCGTCAACCATGACAAGTACGACCCGGCCAACCACACCGTCATCTCCAACGCGTCCTGCACCACCAACTGCCTGGCGCCGATGGCCAAGGTCCTCCACGACACCTTCGAGATCAAGAAGGGTCTGATGACCACCATCCACGCCTACACGCAGGACCAGAACCTGCAGGACGCGCCGCACAAGGACCTGCGCCGCGCCCGCGCCGCCGCGCTGAACATCGTGCCGACCTCCACCGGCGCCGCCAAGGCCATCGGCCTGGTCCTGCCCGAGCTCAAGGGCAAGCTCGACGGCTACGCGCTGCGCGTGCCGATCCCCACCGGCTCGGCCACCGACCTGACCGTCGAGGTCGGCCGCGACACCACCGTCGAGGAGGTCAACGCCGCGCTCAAGGCCGCCGCCGAGGGCGCGCTCAAGGGCTTCCTCACCTACACCGAGGACCCGATCGTCTCCTCCGACATCGTCACCGACCCGGCCTCCTGCATCTTCGACGCCGGCCTCACCAAGGTGACCGGCAACCAGGTCAAGGTCGTCGGCTGGTACGACAACGAGTGGGGCTACTCCAACCGCCTCGGCGACCTCATCGAGCTCGTGGGCGCCGACCTCTGATGAAGGACCTGTCCCAGCTCGACGTGAAGGGCCGGCGCGTGCTCGTGCGCGCCGACCTCAACGTCCCCCTGGAGGGGGACGTCATCACCGACGACGGCCGCATCCGCGCCTCGCTCCCGACCATCAGGGACCTGGCCGGGCGCGGCGCCAAGGTGATCGTCTGCGCCCACCTCGGCCGCCCGAAGGGCTCGCCCGACCCGAAATACTCCCTGGCCCCCGTGGCCAGGCGGCTGGGCGAGCTCCTGGAGGTCGAGGTCGCCTTCGCCTCCGACACGGTGGGCTCCTCCGCCCAGTCGATCGTGGCCGGTCTGGGCGACGGCGAGGTGGCCCTGCTGGAGAACCTGCGCTTCGAGCCGGGTGAGACGGCCAAGGACGACACCCAGCGGGCCGAGTTCGCCGGGAGGCTGGCAGGTCTCGCCGAGCTCTACGTCGGCGACGGCTTCGGCGCGGTGCACCGCAGGCACGCCAGCGTCTACGACGTGCCGGAGATCCTGCCGCACGCGGCGGGCGGGCTGATCACGACCGAGGTCGGGGTGCTCAGGCGGCTGACCGAGGACCCGGCCCGGCCGTACGCCGTGGTGCTCGGCGGGGCGAAGGTCTCCGACAAGCTCGGCGTCATCGCCAACCTGCTCACCAAGGTCGACCGGCTGCTCATCGGCGGCGGCATGGCCTACACCTTCCTCAAGGCGCAGGGCTTCGAGGTCGGGAAGTCGCTGCTGCAGGAGGACCAGCTCGACCAGGTGCGCGGCTTCCTCAGCGAGGCGGCCGAGCGCGGCGTGGAGCTCATCCTCCCGGTCGACGTGCTGGCCGCCGACGAGTTCGCCGAGGACGCCGAGTACGAGGTGGTCGACGCCACCGCGATCCCGGCCGACCGGCAGGGGCTCGACATCGGCCCGCGCAGCCGCGAGCTGTTCGCGGCCAAGCTGGCCGACGCCAGGACGGTGTTCTGGAACGGCCCGATGGGCGTCTTCGAGTTCGAGGCGTTCTCCGAGGGAACTCGCGCGGTCGCCGAGGCGTTGGTCGCCTCGGAGGCGTTCACCGTCGTCGGCGGTGGCGACTCGGCCGCGGCCGTGCGCCGGCTCGGCCTGCCCGAGGACGGGTTCTCGCACATCTCCACCGGTGGCGGGGCCAGCCTCGAATACCTGGAAGGCAAGACCCTGCCCGGACTCGCCGCCCTGGAGGCATAGCAGATGGAGCGCAGACCCCTCATCGCCGGCAACTGGAAGATGAACCTCAACCACCTCGAGGCCATCGCCACCGTCCAGAAGCTGGCGTTCGCGCTGAACGACAAGGACTTCGACAAGGTCGAGGTCGCCGTGCTGCCGCCGTACACCGACCTGCGCAGCGTGCAGACGCTGGTGGACGGCGACAAGCTGCGGATCGTGTACGGCGCGCAGGACCTGTCGGCGTTCGACGGCGGGGCCTACACCGGGGAGATCTCCGGTGCCATGCTCGCCAAGCTCGGTTGCACCTTCGTCACGATCGGCCACTCCGAGCGGCGGCAGTACCACCGCGAGGACGACGCGCTCGTCAACGCCAAGGTACGGGCCGCCTACCGGCACTCCCTCACGCCGATCCTGTGCGTGGGAGAGGGCCTGGAGGTCCGCCAGGCCGGTGGCCACGTGGCGCACAGCGTCGCGCAGCTCGACGGGGCGCTCCGCGAGGTCCCGGCCGAGCAGGCCGCCTCGATCGTCCTGGCCTACGAGCCGGTCTGGGCCATCGGCACCGGGGAGGTGGCCACCCCGGCCGACGCGCAGGAGGTCTGCGGGGCGCTGCGCGCCCGGCTCGCCGAGCTGTACGACGGCGAGGTGGCCGCGGCCGTCCGCATCCTCTACGGTGGCTCGGTCAAGTCCGACAACATCGCCGGCATCATGGCCCAGCCCGATGTCGACGGAGCCCTGGTCGGCGGCGCGAGCCTCGACCCGGGAGAGTTCGTCAAACTCTGCCGGTTCAGTGAAATGTCCGGCTGACTGGGCCGTTCGGAGGGTACGACTTGACAGCAGGTCGTACCCTCTTAGAGCAAGTTCGAATCGTCACGCCGCAGGGCGTCATACAAAGGGGTCGCACCCGGACGCGGGTCGCGCGCAATAAGGAAACAGGTCAACGGTGACAATCGGAATCTCCATCGCCCTCATCCTGTCGAGCATGCTGATGATCCTGCTCGTCCTGCTCCACAAGGGCAAGGGCGGTGGTCTGTCGGATCTGTTCGGCGGCGGTTTCTCGTCGTCGTTCGGAGGCTCGTCGGTGGTGGAGCGCAACCTTGACCGGCTCACCATCATCACCGGGGTGGTCTGGTTCGTGTGCATCATCGCGCTGGGTCTGCTCCTGAAGCCCTGATTCGGCTTGCCGGAAGCGTGACAGTGGTACAGCCCCCCCGCATCCCGGGCGGTGGGGCCATCGAGCGAGGAGTTCATCCGTGGGTAGTGGCAACGCGATCCGTGGCAGCCGTGTCGGCGCCGGCCCGATGGGGGAGGCGGAGCGCGGCGAGGCGGCTCCCCGTGTAAGGGTCCCCTTCTGGTGCGCGAACATGCACGAGACGCGCCCCAGCTTCGCCAGCGACGCGGCCGTCCCCGAGTTCTGGGACTGCCCGCGCTGCGGTCTCCCGGCCGGTCAGGACGAGGCCAACCCGCCCGCGCCTCCGCGCAACGAGCCCTACAAGACGCACCTCGCCTACGTGAAGGAGCGTCGCAGCGACAAGGACGGCGCGCAGATCCTGGCCGAGGCACTGGAGCGCCTGCGCTCCTCCTCCCGGCCGATCTACTAGCCGGTACGGCCCCGGCCGTACGATCCTGCGAGAGGCCCCCGTGGTGGACATCACCACGGGGGCCTCTCGCGTTCCGCGGAGAGCAGGCGCTCCGACCGCGGCACCCGACCGGATCGGCGGGGTCGTGCCGTCCGGGACCAACCCGTACAGCCCGGACGCCGCCCGGCGCCCGTCGGCGCTGCCCGGACCTTCAGCCGGGGGAGCGCGTCAACGGTCCACCGCTTCGGACCGGGTCAGGAGCGACAGGTCGGCGCGGCGGGGGAGGCTCTCCCAGTCGCCGTTCGCGGTCACCGCGAACGCCCCGGCGGCGCAGGCGGTGGCCAGCCGCCGTTCGGGGTCCGCCCCCTCCAGCCAGTCGGCCAGCCACCCGGCGGCGAAGGCGTCACCGGCGCCGACCGGGTCGAGCTCGGTGACCGGATACGGCGCGGCCTGCCGTACCGTGCCGTCGGAGAGCTCCACCGCCCCGCGCGCCCCGAGCTTGATCAGCACATGGCGGGGACCCAGGGCGGTGAGGGCCGAGGCCAGCCCGGCGGGCCCCTCGCCGTCGGCCAGCAGCCGCGCCTCGGCCTCGGTGGCGAACAGCACGTCGACGGTCTTGACGATCTCGCACAATACGGCGGACGCCTCGGCGGGCGGCCACAGGGCCCGGCGGTAGTTGACGTCCATGGAGACGGGCACCCCGGCGGCGCGGGCCTCGGTCACCGCGGCGCGGACCGCCTCCCGGGCCGAGGCCGACAGCGCGGGGGTGATCCCGGTGACGTGCAGCAGGCGGGCCGAGCGGATCAGCTCCGGGTCCAGATCGTCCGGGTGGAGCCGGGAGCCTGCGCTCGCCGAGCGGTAGTAGCCCACGTCCACCAGGTCCGCGGTGCGCCTCCCCTTGATCATCAATCCGGTGGGCGCGTCCGGGTCCAGGACCGTCCGGGAGGTGTCGACGTGCTCTCCGGTCAGGGTCGAGCGGACCAGCTCGCCGAGCTCGTCGGCCCCCACCCGGCCGATCCACGCCGCCCGCAGGCCCAGCCGGGTGACGCCTATCGCCACGTTCGACTCCGCGCCGCCCACGCCGAGGTCGAACTCGCGGGCGTGCCGGAGCAGGCCGACGCGGCGCGCGGTGAACAGGGCCATGGTCTCGCCGAGCGTCACCAGATCGGTCATCGGTGGGATCCCAGCTTTCTCGAGATGCGAAGGGCGGCCCGCGCCACCAGCGGTCCCAGGTCGCGCACCCGGGCGGCGGTGATCCGCGAGGTCAGGCCGGAGACGGACAGGGCGGAGGACACGGAGTCGTCGTGGCCGAAGATGGGCGCGGCGACGCAGCGGACCTCGGGCTCGTTCTCCCGGTCGTCGACGGCGTAGCCGCGCTGCCGGATCCGGGCCAGCTCGGTGCGGAGCCGTACCGGGTCGGTGATCGTGTGGCGGGTGAGGGCGGGCATCCCCGCCGCCACGGTCTCCGCCACGACCGCCTCCGGCTGCCAGGCGAGGATCGCCTTGCCGACGGCGGTGCAGTAGAGCCGCCCGCGGCTGCCGACGCGCGAGGCCATGCGGACCTTGCTCTCGTCCTCGACCTTGTCGATGTAGACGACGTACGGCGGTTCGTAGACGACCAGGTGCACGGTCTCGCGGACCTCCCGCATCAGCTCGCGCGTCTCCTCGGCGGCCACGGAGCGCAGGTCGAGCGTGGACAGGTAGGCCTGGCCGAGGCGGAGCGTGCCGTGGCCGAGGCGGTAGGCGCCGCTTCTGCGGTCGCGCTCCAGCAACCTGGCCTCCACCAGCGGGACGGTCAGCCGCAGCACGGTGCTCTTGGACAGGCCGAGCGCCTCGGCCAGCCGCGACAGCGACAGGCCCTGCCCGGCGCCCGCGTGGTCGCGCACGTACTCCAGTACGGCCAGCGCCCGGCGGAGCGAGGCCGACTGGTTGCGCTCCCCGCCCGCCGTCCGGCCCGGATCACGGGCAGGCGCGCTCATCGCGGCCTCAGCGGGCGGCCGGGGCGGGCACCGGTGAGGGCGCCGCCCGCCAGCACCGGCACACCGCCGACCAGCACGTCGTCGATTCCCTCGGCGAGGACGCGCGGCCGGGAGTAGTCGGCGGCATCGGCCACCCTCTCCGGGTCGATCACCACGAGATCCGCGACCATGCCGGGGCGGATCTCCCCCCGGTCCGGCAGGCGGAACCGGCGGGCGGGACCGGAGGACAGGTGCGCGACCGCCTCCTGCCACGTCCAGTCGCCCAGCTCGCGGACATGCCGGCCGAGGAAGCGGGCGAAGGCGCCGAAGGCCCGGGGATGCGGGCGGCCGCCGAGGTGGATGCCGTCGGACCCGCCCAGGTGGGCCGGGTGGCGCAGCAGCAGGCGCATGGAGGCGTCGTCGTTGCCCGGCGGCTGGGCGAACACGCAGCTCGCGGCCAGCGCGGTGGCGATCAGCAGGTCCGCGCAGAACGCGGCGGGCTCCCGGCCGGCCTCGGCCGCGGCCGCGGCGATGCTCCTGCCCTCGGCCCAGCCCAGCTCCGCGGAGGGGACGTGCGCCAGCACAGCGCGGTGCCACAGCGTGGGGTCGGTCTCGCGGGCCAGGCGGCGCCGTACCTCCGTATCGCGCAGGCGCTCCACGGTGCGGTCGAGGTCCGGGTCGTCCAGGTCACGGGGGAGGGCGACCATCGCCAGGATGCTGAACCCGCTGAGATAGGGGTAGCTGTCGAAGGTCACGTCCAGGCCGGCCGCGAGGGCGTCGTCGACCATCCCGGCCAGCTGCGCGCCGGGGCCGTGGTAGTGCGAGACGTGCAGCGCCGCCCCGGAGCGCTCGGCGATCGTGCGGGCCTCGGCCATGCCGGCGGCCGCCGCCTCCTCGTAGCCGCGCATGTGGGTCACGTACGGCAGGCCGGCCCGGGCGACGGGCGCGCACAGCGCGGCGAGCTCGGCGGCGTCGCCGTACCGGCCGGGGATGTACTCCAGGCCGCTGGACAGCCCGGCCGCGCCCTCCTCCAGGCCCCGCTCCACCAGGCGGAGCATCGCGCCGGGATCGGCGCCGGCGGTGTGCCGGACCGTGCCGTGCGGGACCAGGTAGGCGGTGTTGAGCGCGGTGGTCCGGTCGTAGGTGTCCAGCAGCCCGGCCACGCTCACCGGCCCGCCGTCCAGCAGCGGGTGGGCGCCGTTGATCGCGGCGAAGTAGCGGGTGACGAAGCGCAGCGTCTCCGGGGAGGACGGTGCGAAGGACAGGCCGTCCTGGCCGAGCACGAACGTGGTGACGCCCTGCCGCAGCGCCGCGTGCTGGACCTCGGGGTCCAGCACGGTGGCGTCGCCGTGCACATGGGTGTCGATGAAGCCGGGGGCCACCAGCCTGCCGGTGGCGTCGATCCGGGCCGCGCCGGGGACGTCCGCCGGTGAGAGGTCGCCGACCGCCTCGATGCGGCCGTCGCGGACACCGACGTCGGCGGGGTACGGCGCGGCGCCGGTGCCGTCGACCACGCGGCCGCCGAGGATGAGCATGTCGAACACGCTGGTCAAGCTAGGGGGCCTCACCGTCTGGCGCCACGTTCGCGGCATATCATTGTGCACTGCACAATCATTGCCGATGGGCGGCATTTCTCACCGGCACGGAAATCTCATACCTTGTCTGCTGATCAGGACTGCGAGAGGCGGAACACATGTCAGCGGAGCGGTTGACCGAGTTGCGGGAGACGTTCGCCGCCATCGACGGCGACGGCGACGGTTTCATCACCGAGGCGGAGCTCGTCCGGCACTTCCCGGACCTTCCGGCGGAGGCGATCGGCTCCCTGAGCCGTGACGCCGACTCCGACGGCGACGGGCGGTTCTCCTTCGAGGAGTTCGTCAGGATGGTGTCGCGCGACTGACCCGGCTGCCCTGTGCGACCGGTCCGGGCAGGCCCGGCACGCGGTCCGGGAGCACGCGCCCGCCGCCCACCCGGGCCCCGGTCGCCCGGCGGCGCCGGCCGGTTGCCCCGGTCCGGCGCGGGCCGGCGCTCCGGTCAGGCGCCCAGGTCCCGGACGACGTTGTCGAGCCGGTCCGCCAGCGTGTCGAGCTGCTGCTCGGTGAGCGTGTCACCGCCGGGCAGCAGCCTGGTCAGCTCCCTGCGGCTCGCGATGACCAGCCCTCGGTGGGCGTCGTCGATCTCCCCGTCGGGCAGGACCACGCACTCGCCCCGGACGAACACCAGGGTCGCCTCGGGGTCCGGTGACTCCAGCAGCTTCCGGACGCATTCACGGTCGATGAGCGCCATGGGACGCCTCCTTGTCCATCGTGTCACAGGTCATGCCGCATGTGACGACATTGTCCGATCCATCGCTTCCTGCCCGGATATCGAGGGCGGAACCGTTGACGCGGGCAGGCTGTGTGCCGCAGCCGGCGCGCCGGGCGGCGGCCGTACCACGCCGTGGCGGGCTCGAACTCGCGCTCCGGGCGGATCTGCGGGCCGGCGGCTCCCGCCGGAGGCGGCCGGGAGCAGGGTTGTCCCAACACCCCCATGCCGCACACTCCGTTGTGGAATGATCACGCGAGGTAGTGGCGTGAGAGAAGGGACGCGGCCGGTGCGGATGCATTTCGACCCGGAAGAGGCCGAGGAGTTCGAGGCGGTCAAAGATCTGCTGATCCGCCGGTGCACGGCCTGGGCCGGAAGGCACCGGATGGAGGCCGGCGAGCTGGCCCTCTCGGTCGCGCTGGACTCCCGGCACCACAGCGCGGACGGGCGGCTCGGCTACTGGACGCCGCGGGAGGTGCGCGAGACGCTGCTGAGGTGGATGCCCCGCCAGATGACCGCCGACCCCGGTGAGCTGGGATCCGCTCCGGAGAGCCTGAGGACGCTTCTGTGCTACCTCGCCAGCTCCGGGCTCCTCGATCCGCGCGGCGCCACGCTGGCCGAGCTGGGCAGGGCCGTCACCGAGACGGCACGCGAGTACCCCGAGGCGGTGGTCAATCCCTATCGGTGGGGGCTCGTGAAGTTCTGGGCGATGACGGCGAGGGAGCACGGTGTCGACCCCGCCGACGACAGGGCCTTCGCCGAGTTCCAGCGCGATGTCGAAGCGGGACGGGTGCGATACGACGAGAGGGTGCTCGGCTACCTGGTGAGGTGGCAGACGCTCGAGCCGGGGCCCGGCCAGAAGCGGACGGCCGTCCGGCCTCCGGTGAGCCTGGCGTCCGACAGCGAGATCGACGAGGCGGCCGCGAGCAGCATGGTGGTCCGCGACCTGGTGTCCATCACCGGATGGGCGGGCGCCGACGGCCGCCCGCTCACCGGCGGGAAACTGCAGCCGCAGGACGCCTTCCTGCTGGAGGAACTGCTCGGAATCGGCGGGTCCGGGGCCGGGGCGCACGCCGAGACCGATCTGCTGCTGAAATGGGCGAAGAAGACGGCTCTGGTCCGGGTGAGCCGGGGACGGCTGCGCAGGGTCGCCCGGTCCGCGCCTCTGCTCAGCGATCCGCGGGCGCTGTGGTGGCGGGCCTTCGAGGCGTTCTTCGAGCTGGGAGGCGCCATCTGCGTGCCCCCCGGAGAAGGGGCCGGGCCCTCGCTGCTCGCCATCTGGCCCGGGGAGATCGTTTCCTACGCGCTGGACCTGGCCTACGGCTGGCCGCGCCCCGTGCCGATGACCCTGATCCAGGAGACGGCGTGGTGCGCCTGGAAGGGGCGCCTCCGACGCTACCCCGGCGCGGACGGCCCGCAGCAGGAGTTCCTCTGGCGCATCCGGTTCGACCAGGACCTGGAGCGGGCGTTCACGCTGCTGGCCGGGCTGGGGGTGGTGGAGCTGAGCCCGGACACGGCGGAGGCGTCCGGCGCCGATCCGCTCGAGGAGTACGAACGGGAAGGCCCGCTCTCCCCGGAGATCCGCGAGGCGGTCCTCGCCTGCCTTCCCGAGCCCCCGCCCCTGGTGCGGCTGACGCCGCTGGGCACGTGGGCCGTGCGCGAACGGATGCTCGCCTGGGGGCGGGACCTTCCGCTGGTCGGGGAGCTTGTCGCAGCCGCCCCCGCCGAGCTGCTCGGCACGGTCGCCGACCACTACCCGCCGGAGACGGCCAGGGCGGAGGTCGACAGGTGGCTGGCCGCGCACGGCGAAGACGTCGAGCCGCTGCTGCGGGCCGTACGGGAATGCCCGTTCCGCACCCGTGCCGCAGCCATGCTGGACGTCCTGGTCGACTGTCTCGACGACGGGCACGCGATCCTTGAGCGGTTGCGTCACGACCCCGTGCTGGGACCGACCGCGATCCAGGCTCTCCTCCGTACGGGCGTCCTCGAGGTGGACGATCTCACCGACCGTGAGCAGACGCTCGTGCTCGCGGAGGGGCTGCTGACCCTCCTGGAGCTCGGCCGGCCCGAGGAGGTGCGTAAGGAGCTCGATGCCATGGCCGGCAGGAAGGCGCCGGAGGTGGCCAAGGAGGTTCTGCGGTCGGGGCATCCGGCGGAGGCGGCGCTGGAGGAGTTCCGCCTGCTGGTGGCCGAGCCGATGTGGGTCCACCGCCGCCCGCGCCGCCTGGTGCGCGCGGCTCCCGGTTCCCGGGGGCGCCCCGGCGGTCACGGCAGGAAACGGCGGCGCTGACCTCAGGCCCTGTGCGCGGCCGCCGGGCCGGGCGCGCCGGGCCGCCGTCGGCCGGCGTCTCCGCCACCAGGGAGCGGGCCACGGTGTCCTGCCAGGGCGCGCGGAGCCGCTCGGAGGCGTCCCCGGCGGCCGGGTGCCAGTCCCCGTCGGGGACGGCCTTCCAGTCCACGGTGTCCCGCGGTGGCTGCCGGTCCCGTCCGTGCAGCCACCGGGCGCACCGGTCATCCTCGACGTGGACCGGATGCTCGTGGGCAGCCCGCCCAGGGTCATGGCCGAGGGGTGATCGTCGCCCTCGGCCCCGGCCGCGTCCGGTCCCGAGCACTGCTGCTCGGACCGCCCGGGAAGCGGTCCGGCGTCTCTCCGCCGAGACGGCCCTCAGTTGGCGCAGTCTTGGTGGTTGAGGATCAGACCCATGTCGGCGACCCTCCCGCCTGACAGGAAGAAGTAGAAGTAGGCCCTCGGATTCTTCGGGACGGGGGCGGTGAAGTAGCCGCTCATGTTCCGCTCCAGACGGGGGTAAGCCCTTTCCAGCTGCCGCCTGGTGGAACCGATCTCGATTCCCCGACGGGTCTTGACGCCCTCGGGGGCGAAGATGGCGGCCACGCCGTACCGTCTGGAGATGAACAGGTCCGACCCGTCGCTGCGGTGCGGAGGCGTCCTGAAGTCCCACGCCGAGCACGGGCGCGAGTGGGTCCTGCGCACGATCTTTCCTGTCGCCCGGGCTTCCTCGACGCTCATTTCGAGCTTCACGCCGCGATATCCGAACGGACCCAGCTTTCTCTTCGTGGCCGCGTCGGGCTCGGCGACCGCCGCGGGCGCGGCGGCCAGGAGCATCCCTGCGGCCAGCACCGCCACCAGCACCGAACGGCCCAGCCGCCGGACAACCGCATGCTTCATCGTCGTCCTCCATGATTATGATCAGACAGCCCGTCACCTCCAGCGGAGTGGTGCGTGAACAGACCTTCGCGGAATCCTGTTTATGCAGGTTAAGCGGGTATCCGTCCACGGGCGCGGATGCTGGGCCGGTGTGTCGCCCGAGATCACGCGCAGGCGGGGATCGGCCGCGGGGGAGGCCGTCCCGTCAGGGACCGGCGTCGCCGGGGCGCCAGCCGGGACGGCGGCCGGTCAGCCCGAGCAGCCGATCCAGCAGCGGTGCGTCGTCGGGTACGGGCACCGGCGGTCCGAACAGCCCGGGGCTGCCGTCCGGGTGCTGGGCGACGATGGCGCCGACCCATCGGTACGCGGCGGTCATGGCCTCGGTCAGCGCGGGATCGGCGCCGGGGTAGGTCCGTCCGGTCGCGACGGCGAGGTCCCAGCCGTGCACGATGACCTCGTCGAGTGCGGCCGCCCCTGCTGCGGCGGCCGGTAGCCGGTTGCCGCCGGCCTCGGTGGTGCCGGTCCATGCCGACTCCTCCCGCCACGCCCGGGCCAGATCGCCCAGCCGGGCCGGGAGGCGGCGGCGCCAGTCCCCGCCCAGCCGGGACGCGTCGGGTACCGGGGCGCGGCCACCGCCGGCAAGGGGCGTCTTGGCGGCGGCCGCGGTGAACGCGACGCAGAGGCTGTCGACATGGTCGAGCAGCTCGCCGACGGTGATGCCGCCGCAGGGAGTGGGCGCGGTGAGCTGGTCGTCGCGGACCTGCCCGATGAGGGCGGCGAGCGCGGCGGTCGCGGGGTGCAGGTCGGCTGTCATGGTCAGATCGTCTCCGTGAGCCGGTCGAGGACACTGTCCCAGCCGGCGCCGACCTGTCCGGCGACGTGGGGCATCGCGGCGGCCAGCGCGTCGAGCTGTTCGTGCACGAGCACCAGACGGGTCCCGCCCTGCGGGGCTTCGTCGAGGGTGACGGTGAGCAGCGAGTCGAACATCGGACCGGCGTCGCGGTCGGGGCCGATGAAGCCCCAGCGCCAGACGATGCGCCGGTCCGGCACGAGTTCGAGCAACTGCGCGTCGAAGCCGCCGACGGGCTGGTCCGAGTCGGTCTGCCAGATGCGGTACCGGCCGCCCACGCGCTCGTCGACCAGCGCGCGGACGCACTCCAGAGACCCGGGCGCCAGCCACCGTTGCAGGGTCGCGGGATCCAGCCAGGCCCGGTAGACCGCGTGCACGGGCGCGGACAGGACGCGCTCGCGCCGTACGGCGGGGAAGGCCGCGAGGTCGGACGTCATGGTGGCTCCTCACTGACGGATGGGTGCGGCGAGTCGAGGACGTGCTGCAGGACGTCGAGCCGGGCGTCCCAGAACTGCTCGTAGAAGCGCAGCCAGGCCACCGCGTCGGACAGCGGGCGGGGCCGCAGCCGGCACACGTGCCGGCGTCCGGTGATGGTGCGCTGCACCAGCCCGGCCTGTTCGAGGACCCTCACGTGCTTGGACGCCGCGGCCAGGGACATGTGCAGCGGCGCGGCCAGCTCGCCGACCGAGAGCTCCCCCCCGGCGAGGCGGCGCAGCATGGTGCGCCGCGCGTCGTGGGCCAGGGCGTGGAACACGGCGTCCAGCATCCCCTTATCCTCAACCATATGGTTGAGGATAAGGCTCGCGCCTCTAATCCACAACTAAAAGGTTGAATGTTTTCGGTGCACCGAAGGCGTGGACCCGGAGGCGGCTGCCCCGATCGTCGGCGCCTCTCCGCCTTCGTCGCTCCGGCGGCCACCCGCATCCGCCATCGCCGCCTCGCTGCGCGAGCCGCGCTCGAGGTGAACGAGCCCAAGGGGTCTGGTCGCGCTCAGTGGCCGCAGGCAACCGGAGACCGCTTGAGCAGGCAGTGCCGCACCACGATGACGCCCGCGAGCACCGGTACGGCTGGGAGCGGCCGCTTGCGCCGCATCCGGCGGAAAACCATTTCAAGCACGCGACGGAAGGGATCGTCTGCGGCTTCGGGCTTCATGACCTGCAGCAGGCGTACGGCTGACGGGAGCGCGGACGGCCGGGACGTTCTCGGGGCGCGGGAATCCTCGGCGGGACGTACGGCGTACGCCGGATCAGTCCGAGGGGTGACGGGCGGCGAGACCGGAGACCGCCGCGAGGTCGTCGGCGAGCTGGAGGATGGTCTCGCGGCCCTCGACCGCATGCGCCCAGTCGGCGGGCAGGGCGGCCTCGCCGTACGCCGCGCCGATGATGTTTCCGCAGATGGCGCCGGTGGAGTCGGCGTCACCGGAGTGGTTGACCGCCAGCAGCAGCGCCGCGCGCGGATCGGGTTCGGCCAGGGCGCAGTAGAGCGCGACGGCCAGGGCCTCCTCGGCGATCCAGCCCTCGCCGAGGCTCTCGACCTTCTCCGCGGTGGGCTCGCCCGCCCCGGCCAGGCGCCGGGCCGCGCGCAGGGCGTCGCCGGTCTCCCGGTGCTCGGCGCCCTGGCCGTCGAAGGCGGACAGCATCGACTCCGTGGACGCGGCGGCCTCGGCGAGTGAGTCGCCCTGGACGAGCCGGTCGACGAGGTGGGCCAGGGCGCCGGAGGCGATGGCGGCGGTGGGGTGGCCGTGGGTCAGGCGGGCGGTGGCGATGGCCAGGGTGACCGGGTCGTCCGCAGGGTGAGGACCCGTGGCCCGGGGGCCGCGCAGCAGGCCGAAGGGGGCCGAGCGCATGACGGTGCCGCAGCCTTTGGAGTCGGGGTTGATGGGCCCGTGGCCGAGCGGGGAGCCGGGCGGGCGCGGGGTGATGCGGGAGCGCAGGCCGGACAGGCAGGCGTTGCCGGGGGCGCGGCGGGCGTACAGCCACTCCTGGGTGCGCAGCCAGCCGGTGCGGAAGCCGCCGTCCTGGGGGGCCGGGACCGGGCGGTTCTGGGTGTCGAACCAGCGCAGGTAGGCCCGGTGCACGGAGGTGACGGCGTCACCTCCGTGCAGGCGGGCGCGGATCAGCCCTTCGGCGGTGAACAGCGTCATCTGGGTGTCGTCGGTGACATCGGTCTTGATCATGTCGGTGAGCCCGGCGGGCCCGAACTCCGAGCGGATCTGGGCCAGGGACATGAACTCGACGGGGTTGCCGAGGGCGTCGCCGACGGCGCCGCCGAGCAGGCAGCCCCGGACGCGGGAGCCGTACGACGGGAGCCGCTGGTGTCCGTCCATGGGAGAGCTCGCTTTCGGGAGGTCTTTCAGGGACAGGGAGGTGCGTCCCGGGCCCGGCGAAGCAGGAAACCACATTGTGGGCCCGGTCCACAATGGCTCCACGACGGCTCCACGACGGCTCCACGACGGCTCCACAGGGGCCGTGTGCGCTGCTGCCGGGCTCCCGGGGCCGGCGGCTCACGGGTTCCCGCGCCGCCGGGCCGTACCTGCCGCGATCTGTCAGGTACGGCCGAGATGATGAGCGCATGGAGACACTGACGGTACGGCGGCTCAACCGCGCGACGCTGGCCCGGCAGATGCTGCTCGCCAGGGAGAAGACCGATGTCGTGACGGCGGTGGAGCGGCTCGGCGGCATGCAGGCGCAGGAGCCCAGGCACCCCTTCACCGGCCTGTGGACGCGGGTCGACGGCTTCCGCCGGGAGGACCTGCACCGGGCGCTGCACGGGCGATCCGTCGCCCGGGCGATGATGATGCGGGCCACGCTGCACCTGGTGAGCGCGGCCGACTACGCCCGGTTCCGCCCCGCGCTGGACCCCGTGCTCGCCGCGGCCCTGAGCGGGCGCGGCGAGCTGGCCGCCGGGCTGGACCTGGACAGGCTCCTCCCTGCCGCCCGGGAGATCCTGGCGGAGGGGCCCCGCGACTTCACCGCGCTGCGTGCCCTGCTTCAGGAGCGGTTCCCCGAGGCGAACGACCGCGCGCTGGGCTACGCGGTGCGGACCCGGCTGCCGCTGGTCATGGTCCCCACCGGGGACCGGTGGGCCTTCCCGCCGAAGGCGGACTTCGCCCTGGCGGAGAGCTGGCTGGCGGAGGACTCCCGCGCGGTCGCGCCCGGGGAACCGGTGGAGGAACTGGTGCTGCGTTACCTGGCGGCCTACGGCCCGGCCACCGCCGCCGACGCGCAGACCTGGTCGGGGATCAAGGGGCTGCGCGCCGTACTCGACCGCCTGCGCCCGAGGCTGGCCGCCTTCCGCGACGAGAAGGGCCGGGAGCTGTTCGATCTGCCCGGCGCCCCGCGCCCGGAGGAGGACGAGCCCGCCCCGGCGCGCTTCCTGCCCGACTTCGACAACCTGGTCCTCGCCCACGCCGACCGCACGCGCCTGATGGCGGAGGAGCACCGCGGGCGGGTCACCACCAAGAACCTGCGCGTGCGCGCCACGTTCCTGTGGGACGGCTCGGTTCGCGGCACCTGGCAGGCCGAACTCAAGCGCAGGACCGCCGTCCTGCACCTGGCGGCCTTCGAACCGCTGCCGGAGAAGGCGGTCTCCGAGCTGGCGGAGGAAGGCCGGGCGCTCCTGCGCTTCCTGGAACCGGACGCCACAGCCTTCGACGTCCGCGTCGGGGACGCCTGACCCGGGGCGTCACGATCGCGTCAGGGCGACGTCTGTCCGGCGGGCATCCCATTGGCTAGCGTGGAGCGGGTCGGGTATGGGAACACCGTGCCGGAGACGAGCCCAGGGGAGTCGCGATGGACATCATGGAAGTGATTGACCAGGCGAAGGACAACGCCACGGTCAGCCGCGTCTTCGGCGAGCCGATCACCCGTGAGGGGGTGACGGTCGTCCCGGTCGCCAAGGTCGCCACCGGCGGGGGCGGCGGGCGCGGGAAGCAGGAGGGCGGCGACCGCCCGGGAGAGGGCTCCGGAGGCGGGTACGGCCTCAGCGCGACCCCGGCCGGGGTGTTCGTCATCAAGGACGGCGACGTGCGCTGGCAGCCCGCGATCGACGTCAACCGGATCGTCCTGGGCGGCCAGATCGTCGGCGTCGTGCTGCTGCTCACCGTCCGCGCGATCGTGCGGATGAGCCTCAGGAGGCGCAGGGGCCGGCGCGGCTGATCCGCCGGACGGCCCGCCGGGCGCGACGGCGCACCGTCACCCCCGGCGGGCCGCCGCGCCCGGTGCGGAGCGGTCCGCCGGGCGGGCGGTCACGCCTGGTAGACCTGCTCCCCGCCGACGAACGTCATGGCCACCTTCGCCCGCCAGATGTCGGCCTGCGGCTCCGTGAACGGGTCACGGTCGAGGACGACCAGGTCGGCGCGGTTGCCGGTCGCGATGGTCCCCGCGTCGTCGTCGTGGTTGATCCAGGCCGATCCGGCCGTGTACGCCGTCAGCGCGGTGGCCAGGTCCAGGCGCTGCCCCGGCAGGAACGGCGTCTGGGCCGTGGGGTAGTCCGCGTGCACCGAGCTTCCCGGTTCGGTCCGGTTGACCGCGACGTGCATGCCCTGGATCGGGTCGGCGTTCGAGACCGGCCAGTCGCTGCCCGCGCAGAAGCGGGTGCCCGCCCGCAGCAGGTCCGCGAAGGGATACTGCCACGCCGAGCGCTCCTCGCCGAGGAACGGGATGGTCAGCTCGTCCATCTGGGCGTGGTGGGTGGCCCAGAGCGGCTGCAGGTTCGCGGTCACCCCGAGCCGGGCGAAGCGCGGCACGTCGGACGGCTCGATGATCTGCAGGTGCGCGATGTGGTGGCGGCGCTCATGGCGGGTGGCCGGATCGGTGCCCTCGATGCTGTCGAGCGCCTCGCGGACGGCCCGCTCGCCGATGGCGTGGAAGTGCACCTGGAAGCCGTGCCGGTCCAGCTCGGCGACGTACCCCCTCAGCAGCGCGGGGTCCACATAGGACAGCCCCGTACCGCCGCAGCGGCAGTACGGCTCGATGACCGCGGCGGTGAAGTTCTCGGTGATGCCGTCCTGCATGATCTTCACCGAGGTGGCCCGGAACGTCTCCAGCCCGTCGGCGGACTTGCGGCGCTCGACCAGCTCGCCGATCTGCTCGGCGCCGCGAGCCCGGTCCCACCAGAGCGCGCCCACGACCCGGGCCCGCAGCTTCCCCGAGGCCGCCGCCGCGACGTAGGTGGGCAACTGGTCGTCCGAGCCCGCGTACGAGCCGACGATGGCGTCCTGCCAGCCGGTGATGCCCAGCGAGAACAGGTGCGCCTGGGCGTCCATCAGCGCGTCCATCAGGTCCCGCTCCGTCGGGCGCGGGGTGAGCAGGCCCACCAGGTCCATCGCGCCCTCGTGCAGCACGCCGCTCGGGGTGCCGTCGGCGTCGCGCTCGATCCGGCCGTCGGCCGGATCCGGGGTGTCCCGGGTGATCCCGGCGACCTCCAGCGCGCGGGTGTTCACCCAGGCGGCGTGGTGGTCACGCTGGATCAGGTAGACCGGCCGGTCGAGGAAGTCGAGCTGCGAGCGGTGCGGCAGGCCGCCGGGGAAGGCCGACATGTCCCAGCCGCCGCCGTCGATCCACTCGTGGCCGGTGTGGGAGGCCGCGTAGTCGTGAACCTTCGCGATGTACGCGTCCAGGCCGTAGACCTCGGACAGGTCGCACTTGGCCCGCTCCAGACCCGCCTGGACCGGATGCATGTGGGCGTCGGTGACGCCCGGGATCAGCAGGCCGCCGCCCAGGTCCACGGTCTCGCAGCCGGGGGCCGCCAGCCGCGCCACGTCGGGCTCGGGGCCCGCGGCGGCGATACGGCCGTCGCGGACGAGCACCGCCTCGGCGAAGGCGCCGCCGGGCAGGAACGCCCGGCCGCCGCGGAACAGCAGGTCGGTCATGCCCTCACCGCCGGGGCGGGGGAGTGGGGCAGGTGGGTCACGGTCTCTCCTTCTCATCCGTATGGGCAGGTCTCCGGGCGGGGCTGGGAGCCGGTTCGGCGATCACCGTCTCCGTCTCACCGTCTCCGTCTCATGGCCTCCATCCTCGGCCGCCCGGTCAGCGGCCGGTGATGGAGTCGGCCACGCGGGCCAGCACGGAGGTGCGCCCGAGCCCGCCCCTCTCCCGGGCGTCGGCGCGGCGGTACAGGTCGTACATGGCGTGCACGCCGATCCAGCGCAGCGGCTCGACCTCCCAGCTCCGCACCTTCCGCCCCACCCAGGGCAGCCGCGTGAGCTCGGTCTCCTCGCCCAGAACCAGGTCGCGCAGTGTACGGCCGGCGAGGTTGGCGGTGGTGACCCCGTGCCCGGTGTAGCCGCCCGCCCAGCCGATCCCGGTGGCGCGGTCCAGGTGCACGGTCGAGCACCAGTCGCGGGGCACGCCCAGCACCCCGGACCACGCGTGCGCGACCCGGGACTCCCGTACCGCCGGGAACATCCCGGTCAGCAGCTCCCACAGCGCCTCGATCGTCCACTCGTGCGTGCGGCCCCGGTCGTCCACCCGGGAGCCGTACAGGTAGGGCTTGCCGCGCCCGCCGAAGGCGATGCGCCCGTCGGCGGTCCGCTGGGCGTACATGTAGTAGTGGGCCATGTCCCCGAGCAGCTCGTGGCCCTCCCAGCCGATGGACTCCCAGAGCCCGCCCAGCGGTTCGGTGACGATCATCGAGCTGTTCATCGGCAGCCAGGCCCGGTGATACTGCCGCAGTTCGGCGGTGAAGCCCTCGGTGGCGCGGATGACGTGCTCGGCGCGGACGGTGCCGTACGGCGTGCGCGCCGTGCGCGGGGCGATCTCGACGACCGGGGTCCGCTCGTAGATCTCCACGCCCAGCCTCCGCACGGCCTCGGCCAGCCCCCGGACGAGCTTGGCCGGCTGGATCCGGGCGCAGTGCGGGCTCCAGATCGCATTCACCGCGCCGCTGACCCGCAGGCGCTCCTCCCGCTCGGCGGGCTCCAGCAGCCGCAGGTCGTCCTCGCTCCACCCCCAGCGGCGGGCGTGGGACAGCACCGCGTGCAGCCGCCGGTCCTGGGCGGCGTTGGTGGCGACCGTGGTGACGCCGCCCTTGACGACGTCGGCGTCGATCCCCTCCTCCCCGGCGACGGAGACGACCTCGTCGATCGAGCCGAACATCACCCGCTGGAAGCGCCTGGCCGCCTCCTCGCCGTGGGTCTTCGCGTAGCGCTCGGGGGTCCCGGCCAGTTCGCCGACCAGCCAGCCGCCGTTGCGCCCCGACGCGCCGTACCCGGCGAACTCCTTCTCCAGCACGACGACGCGCAGGGCCGGACGGGCCTTCTTCAGGTAGTACGCGGTCCACAGCCCGGTGTAGCCCGCGCCGACGATCGCCACGTCGGCCGCGAGGTCGCCGTCGAGAGGGGCGCCCGGGACGGGAAGACCGGAGGAGCGGAACCAGAACGAGACGTCTCCATTAACGAAGCCGTCAGACAGAGGGACACGCGTGCTCATGGCCAGATATCCTGCTATATCCGTCAATCTGGCCATAGCTTCCCACGGAAACCGTTGTACAACCGCGTCATGCGCGATCTTCCCGGACGTAACGGCGGCCTCACTCTGACGTAGCGGCACCGTAACAGGGCTGCGTCAGTCTTACGTCGTGACGGAGGGAGCGTGCTGATGGGGTTTCTGAGGATTCGCACGACGGTGGACGAGCGGCCGGGACGGCTGGCGTCCCTGGCCGCCGCACTCGCGGAGAAGGGCGGCAACATCCTCGGCCTGAGCGTCCACCCGGACGCCGACGGCACGGTGGACGAGTTCGTCGCCGAGATCCCGGCGGCCCCGGAGGTCGTGCGCGAGGCCCTGGAGGCGGCGGGCGGGCGCCGGGTCCAGGTCGTCGCCGCCACCGCCCACGAGCTGACCGACGAGCCCACCCGGGTGCTCCTGCTCGCCTCCCGGCTGCGCACCGCGCCCTGGCGGCTGCCCGAGCTCCTGGCCGAGCTGCTGCGCGCCGACGACGCCCGCTGGGTCTACGGCTCCGAGATGAGCGACCTGCCCGACCCGACCCTGCTGACCGTGCCGGTCGCCCCGCGCCGGGCGATCAGGCTGCGCCGTACCGAACTGCCCTTCACCCTGACCGAGGCCGCCCGTGCCGCCTCCTTCGTGCGGCTGGCGCAGCCCGCGGCCGACCCGGTGAGCACCGCCGAGCGGGCCGTCAAGCTGACCGACGGCACCGAGACGCAGATCAGGCCGCTCACCCGGCTCTACCGCGAGGCCGTGCGCGACCTGCACGACCGCTGCTCGCCGGAGACCCGCCGCTTCCGCTACTTCACCTCGATGCCCACGCTGCCGCCCCGCATCTTCGACCGGCTCTGCGACCGCACCCGCGGCCACTCCCTGGTCGCCGGATACGACGGGCAGGTCATCGCCCTGGCCAACCTGATGTTCACCCCGGATCCCGGGATCGCCGAGATGGCCTTCCTGGTGGAGGACCGCTGGCAGGGCAAGGGGCTGGGTACGGCGCTGGCCAGGATGGTCCTCGCCGAGGCCCGTGACCTGGGCTTCGCCGAGGTGAAGGCGAGCCTGCTGTCGGACAACGCGCGCATGCGTCGGCTCCTGGTCTCGCTCGGCGCGACCCTGAGCCACACCGACGACCCCGGGGTGGTCGAGGCCAGGCTGGCGATAGGTGTGATGGCGGCGGCATCCCCGAGCTGACCCGTCACGCGGTCCCCCCGATCCGGGAGAGCTCAGGGGCTCCCGGATCGGGGATCATCCACCTCCGGCTCGGCCTTCCCGCTCCGGGGGTTCCCCGGCTTCCCCGGGCTTCCCCGGATCCCCGGAGTCCGGCGGCGCCCCCAGGGCGTCCAGCCGCCGCTCGATCCGGTCCAGGCTCTCCTGGATCCGGTCCAGCCTCCCGCTGAGCGACGGCCCTCCGGCGAAGAGGGCCTCCTCGACGCCTCCGGCCCGGTCCCAGCGGGTGCCCCGGCCGATCAGCTCGATCACCTGCGCCCGTACGGCCTCCAGCCGCACCCCCTGCCCGGTGAGCACCTGGGCTGCGACGCCCTCCCCTTCGCGGATCAGGCCGAGCAGGATGTGCTCGGTCCCGATGTAGTTGTGATGCAGGTTGAGCGCCTCGCGCAGCGACAGCTCCAGCACCTTCTTGGCGCGCGGGGTGAACGGGATGTGGCCGGTCGGTCCGCGCGACCCCTGCCCGATGATCTCCTCGACGTCCTGGCGGACCTGTTCGAGGCTGATGTCGAAGGAGCGCAGCGCGCGGGCGGCGACACCGTCGTCCTCCCCGACCAGGCCGAGCAGGATGTGCTCGGTGCCGATGTAGTTGTGGCTGAGCCGCCGCGCCTCCTCCTGTGCGAGGACCACGACGCGGCGGGCACGGTCGGTGAAGCGCTCGAACACGGGGGCCTCCGGGAGGGGGGATCGAGTTGCCCTTCACCCCACTATGCGTCAGATGGCCTGGCCTGCGGGAGGACATACCGCCGCAAATCCCGCATACTCCGGCGGTCTCGTCGCGGTGTTCCCCTCTCGGCCGCCCTCGTCTTCATCATCCTTACATTCTCATGTGAGATTTGTGCCTTCTCTCTGGTCCGGCGCGGCGTGCCGTGCGTAGGGTCGCGACATGACGACCCATGCCTTCATCGACGCGCTTCCCAAGGTCGAGCTGCACGTCCACCTCGTCGGCTCCGCCTCCCTGCCGACCGTGCTGGAGCTGTCCCGCCGCCACCCCGGCAGCCGCGTGCCGACCACGGAGGAGGAGCTTCGGGCCTTCTACGTCTTCCGTGACTTCGAGGACTTCGCCCGGGTCTACCAGGCGGTCAACGCCCTGGTCCGCGAGCCGGAGGACGTGGCGACCCTGGTGGTCGGCCTGGCCAGGGACCTGGCCGGGCAGAACGGGCGCTACGCCGAGGTGACGGTCACGCCGTACGCCCATCACGTCGTCGGCATGCCGATGAGAGCCGTCACCGAGGCACTGGACCTCGCCGCCCGGCGCTCCCTCGACGAGCACGGCGTGCGGATCGGCTACATCTTCGACATCCCCGGCGAGTACGGCGCCGAGGCCGCCCGGATCACCCTGGACCACGCCCTGCAGGAACCTCCCCAGGCACTGGTAGCTTTCGGCCTGGCCGGGATCGAGCAGGAACGCGTACGCCACCGCGACGCCTTCCGGGACGCCTTCCGCGCCGCCACCGCCGCCGGCCTGCACAGCGTCCCGCACGCCGGGGAGATGACCGGCCCCGAGACCGTCTGGGAGGTCGTCGAGCACCTCGGCGCCGAGCGCATCGGCCACGGCATCTCCTGCCTGGACGACCCCCGCCTCGTCGCGCACCTGCGCGAGGCGCAGATCCCCCTGGACGTCTGCCCCACCTCCAACGTCCGCACCGGCCAGGTCGCCCACATCAAGGACCACCCGCTCCCGCGCCTGCTCGACGAGGGCCTGTTCGTCACCGTCAACAGCGACGACCCGCCCATGTTCGCCACCACCCTGACCGACGAGTACCGCGTCGCCGCCGACGTCTTCGGCCTCGACCGCGCAGCCCTGGCCGCCCTCGCCCGCAACGCCGTCACCGCCTCCTATCTCGACCCCGCCGCCAAGCAGGCCCTCCTCGCCGAGATCGGCACCCTGCCCTGACGGCGCGCGGCCCCCGCGTCCCCCGCTAGCGCCGCACCCACCGCTATTGTGACTGTCCGTAATTAACGGGTGCGCCGAGTGGTGGAGTGTGGCGACCGGAGCGCGCTCCGCCTCCGCCGGGAACCTCCCGTCCGGCCCGCCCGAGCCGGACGGTCCCATCGTGAAGGAGGAGGGGTGCCCCGTACCCACCCGGACACCACGATCGAGCCGCCCGCGGTCCGGGCCGGGCGGGAGGCGGCGCACGTCTCGGGTCTCCTCGTCCGGTGCCGGCGCCTGATCCTGTGGCTCGCCGTCCTCGGCATCGCGCTGGCCGTACTCGCCGGCCACGACGTGCACGACCGTCTGGTGTCCGGAGGCGCGACGGCCTCCGGCGCGGAGTCGGAACGCGCGGACGAACTGCTGGAGACAGGGTTCGGAACCGGAAACCCTCACCTCGTCCTGATCGTCAGGAGCGCGCAGCCGGTGGACCGACCCCAGGTCGCCGCGGCCGGCACGGCCGTCGCGACCCGGCTCGCCCGTGATCCCGGCGTCGCCGACGTCACCTCGTACTGGGACACCCGCTCACCCGCCCTGCGCGGCCGGGACGGACGGGCCGCGCTCATCCTGGCCCGCCTGCGCGGCGACGGCATGCGGCAGGTCGCCACGGCCGCCCGCCTGACGCCCGGCCTGGCCGGGGCGCACGGGCCGCTGTCGGTCTCCGTCACGGGGGAGGCCCAGGTCAGGGTCGAGACGCAGCGCCGCAGCGAGCAGGACCTCCGCACGGTGGAACTCATCACCGTCCCCCTGACCTTCACGATCCTGCTGCTGGTCTTCGGCAGCCTCACCGCCGCCGTTCTGCCGGTCCTCGTCGGCGTGTTCGCGGTGGCCGGGACCATGGCGGTGCTGCGCCTGCTCACCGAGCTGACCGAGATCTCCGTCTTCGCGATGAGCATCGCCAGCGCTCTCGGGTTCGCCCTCGCGGTGGACTTCAGCCTCTTCCTCATCACCCGGTTCCGCGAGGAACTGGCCTGCGGGCGCGACGTCGCGGATGCGGTCCGGGTCACCATGCGCACCACCGGCAGGGCCGTGGCGTTCTCGGCGTTCACCGTGGCGCTGTCCCTGGTGGCGCTGCTGCTCTTCCCGTTCATGATGTTCCGCTCGGTCGCCTTCGCGGGCATCGCGGTGACCCTGCTGGCCGCGGCCGGGAGCCTGGTGGTGCTGCCGGCGGTGCTCGCCGTGCTCGGCGGCCGCGTCGACAGCCTGGCCGTGCCGGGGCCGTGGCGGGCCGGGCGGACTCCCGCGGCGGGGCCGGGAGGCTGGTTCCGCATCGCCACGGCCGTGATGCGCCGTCCCCTGGCCGTCGCCGTTCCCACCGTCCTGCTGCTGGCCGCGCTGGCCTCGCCCTTCCTCGACGCCCGTTTCGGGGTCTTCGACGACCGGCTGCTCCCGCCGCAGGCGCCCGCCGCGAGGGCCGGCGAGGAACTGCGCAGGGACTTCGACGTCCGCAGCAACGTCTCGGCGACCATGGTGATGCTGCCCGGCCCGGCCGGCGCCGCCGTGGGAACGTCCCCGACCTCGCTGGACGCCTACGCGCGGAGCCTGTCGGCCCTGGGGGGCGTGGCCCAGGTGGACACCGTCACCGGCTCGTACTCCGGGGGCAGGTTCTCCGGCCTGCCCGCCGGTCCGCCGGAGCGTTTCACCGGCCCCGCCGGAACCTGGCTCTCGGTCTCCACCGCGCACGAGCCCTACTCGGTGGACAACAGCGAGCTCGCCGGCGACCTGCGGGCCGTCCCCGCTCCGGCGGAGGCGCTGGTGGGCGGCCCGGGGGCGCAGCTCCGGGACATCCGGCTCGCCATCGCCGACACCCTGCCCACGGGACTCGCCCTGATCGCTCTGACCACCTTCGTCCTGATCGCCGGGATGACCGGCAGCGTGGTCCTGGCCGCCAAGGCCCTGCTGCTGAACGTCCTCAGTCTGGGCGCGACGTTCGGCGCGCTGGTCCACGTCTTCCAGGAGGGCCACCTGCGCTGGCTGGTCGGCGGCTTCACCGTGACGGGTACGATCGACGTTTTGGTGCCCGTCCTGATGTTCTGCATCGCCTTCGGGCTGTCCATGGACTACGAGATCTTCCTGCTGTCCCGGATCACGGAGGAGTACCGGCGGACCGGGAGCACCGTCACCGCGGTGGCCCTGGGACTGGAGCACACCGGCCGCCTGTTCACCTCGGCGGCCGTGGTCTTCGCCGTGGTGATGGCCTCCCTGGCGACCTCCGGCCTGGTCCTGCTCAAGATGGTCGGGGTTGGCCTGGCGCTGGCCGTACTCCTGGACTGCACGCTGATCCGCGCGCTGCTCGTGCCGGCCGTCATGCGCCTGGCCGGCCATGCGAACTGGTGGTCCCCGTGGAAGCGCCCGCGGAAGCCGTCTTTCCCGGTGCCGGCTCTCCCAGCCGGTGCCGCGCCGCCCAGGCGGTGATCGCCGCGGCGATGGCCTCGGGCTGGTCCTCCGGCGCGTGGTGACCGGCCGGACCGCAGTGTTCGATCTCCAGGCCGGCGATGTTCGCCGCGCACCAGGCGGCCATCTCCTCCTTGATGAGCAGGGTGGGCGAGGAGTCGAAGGTGAGCAGCAGCTTGGGGACGCCGTCGCTGCCCGCGAGCCATGCGCCGTAGCGCTCGACCCGCCCGGCCACGTCGGCGGGCTCCCCGTCGAGCGGCAGCGAGCGCGCCCACTGCAGTAGCGGGCGGCGGCTCTCGCGGGTGGGGTACGGCGCCAGGTACGGCTCCATCTCCTCCTCGCTCAGGGGCGTCAGCACCCCTCCGGTGAACGCGGTCTCCACCAGGAAGTTCTGGTCGAGGACCAGCGACTCGCCCTGCGGGCCCCGCACGGCCTCGGCCCGGGAGCGCGGGCCCTGACCCAGCTCGCTCCAGGACATCGGCCGGACGAAGGTCTCCAGGAAGGCCACGCCGCGGACGCGGCCGGGGTGGCGGGCCGCCCAGTCGAAGGCGAGCGCCCCGCCCCAGTCGTGGCCGACGAGCACCGCGTCCTCCAGCCCCAGCCGATCGAACCAGGCGTCCAGGTAGCGAGCGTGATCGGCGAAGCGGTACGGCCCGCCGGGCTTGCCGGAGCGGCCCATGCCGATGAGGTCGGGGGCGAGCAGGCGGGCGGGCCCGCCGACGCCGGGCAGCACGTTGCGCCACAGGTGGGAGGAGGAGGGGTTGCCGTGCAGGAAGACGAAGGGGGCGCCGCTCCCGCTGTCCTCGTAGTACATCGCCGCGTCGAGCACGTCGATCGAAGGCATGGGTGTCCTCTCCATTTGTTCGTCGGGCTAACGTTCGTCGCACGAACGAACTTATATTGTTAGCCGGACTAACGCAACGGGGTAGGATCACCGGCATGAACAGCGGCGCGCCCGACACGGCGGACCTCTCGGGCGGGGAGGCCACCCCCGCCCGGCTGAGGAACCTGCCCACCCGGCTCCTGGCGCTGACCGCGCTGCACTCCGACCGCCTGGTGACGGAGGGGCTGGCCGGTGCGGACGCCCGCCAGTGGCACTACGCCGTTCTCGCGACGCTGGAGGAGTCCGGCCCGGCGAGCCAGGCGGAGCTGAGCCGCCGTACCCGCATCTACCGCAGCGACCTGGTCGCCGTCATCAACGAGCTGGCCGACCGGGGCTTCGTGGAACGCGCGCCCGACCCCGCCGACCGCCGCCGCAACGTCATCACCATGACCGGGCAGGGCCGCCGCCAGCTGCACAGGCTCGACGAACTACTCGCCGCCATCGAAGACGACGTGCTCGCCCCGCTGACCCGGATCGAGCGCCGCCAGTTCACCGAGCTGCTCGCCCGGCTGCTGGACCACCACGGGAGATCACGCCGCCGGGACGCCTGACGGCCGGCTCCCACCCTGTCCGTGCCCCCCTGTCCGTGCCCGCCGCGACCGCCCGTGGTCCGGCGGGGCTCAGAGGCCGAGCGCGGACAGCACCCGCCGCAGATCCCAGTACGCGCGCACCGAGCTGATCCGCCGGTCGCCGCCGACCCGGTAGACGAAGACGCCGTCGTAGTGCACCTCGGCGCCGCCGGGGAACCGGATCGCCACCGAGGCCACGACCGCCGCCTCGTCGCCCGCCGGATGAATGGCGGTGACGTCGAACCGGACGTCGTTGGGAGCGACGGTGAGCTCCCAGAACCGTTCGAGGGCCTCCCGCCCCGCCAGCCCCGTCCCCCCGGGGTCCAGCGGTGAGCCGCCGACCGGGTCGTGGAGCACGGCGTCCGGAGCGTAGCAGGCCAGCCAGGCGTCCCGGTCGCCGGCGCCGACCGCCTCCATCGCGGCGAGCGCGGCGACGGCCGCCGGGTGAGTGCTGCTCATGGGTCCCCCTCCGCCGGAACACTGCTTGACGCGTGTCAAGCTAGAGGTATGCTTGACGCGTGTCAAGCACGCAAGCCCGCATCCTCCAGGCCGCCGAGCGGCTCATCGCCGAGCACGGCGCCGGGTTCACGATGGCCGACGTGGCCCGCGAGACCGGCGTTTCCCGCCAGGCGGTCTACCTCCACTTCGCCTCGCGGGCGAGCCTGCTCATGGCCCTCGTGCGGCACATGGACGACGTCGACGGCATCCGCCCGCGCTGCGAACGGGCCCTGGCCGTCCCGGACCCCGTCGAGGCGCTGCGCGCGTTCCTGTTCGCCTGGCTCCGCTACGCGGCCCGGATCCGCCCGGTCGCCTCGGCGCTGCTCGCCTCCCGCCGCGACGACCCCGACACCGCCGCGGCCTGGGAGGACCGCATGGGCGAGCTCCGCGAGGGTTTCCTGGTCGCCGCCCGGAGGCTGGGCGGGGCCGGCCTGCTCCGGCCCGGCCTGGCCCCGGAGACCGCCGCCGACCTGGCCTGGGCGATGACCTCGGTCCCGGTCTGGGAACAGCTCACAATCGACTGCGGGATGAGCGCCCACGACGCCGGGCAACACCTGACCGACGCCGTCACCGCGGCCATCGTCGGCAGCTGACTCCTCCCACGCCGGGACCCGCTCCCCTGGAGCGGCCCGCGGACGCCGGGAGAGCGCGGTCAGGGGGAGGAGATCCGGCCGAGGGAGGCGGGGATCTTGGCGGCGGAGCCGCGGTCCAGCAGGAACAGGGTGCGCCGGCGGCCGCGCGCCCCCGCCGCCGGGACCTGCATCGGCCCCGACTCCGACAGCGCCAGCCGTACGGCCCCCGCCTTGTCCGCGCCCGCCGCGACCACCCACACCTCGCGCGCCCCCTGGATCACCGGCAGCGTCAGCGAGATCCGGGTGGGAGGCGGCTTCGGGGAGCCGTGCACGGCCACCACCGGGCGGGTGTCGTGCAGCGCGGGCATCTCCGGGAACAGCGAGGCGACGTGCGCGTCCGGGCCCATGCCCAGCAGCAGCACGTCGAACGAGGGCGCCGGGCCGTGGTCCTCCGGGCGCGCCGCGCGGCGCAGCTCCTCGGCGTAGGCGTCGGCGGACTCCTCGGCCGTCATCCCCGAGTCGGGGCCGCGCATCACGTGCACGCGCTCCGGGTCGAGGTCGACGTGGTCGAGCAGGGCCTTGCGGGCGCCGGTCTCGTTGCGCTCGGCGTCTCCGGACGGCAGGAAGCGCTCGTCACCCCACCAGACGTCCAGGTTGCGCCAGTCGACGGCGTCGCGGGCCGGGCTGGCGGCGATCTCGGCCAGCGTGGCGATGCCCACGGTCCCGCCGGTCAGGACCAGGGAGGCCGAGCCCTTGGCGGACTGCGCGTCGACGAGGCGGGTGATCACCCGGGCGGCGACGGCCTTGGCGAGCATGTCGGCGTCACGGTGGACGACGACGTTGGGAACACTCACTGCACGTTCTCTCTCGGGCTCGGGGATGCGAAGATCCGTAAACTCGGTGGGAGCGCCCGCGGCGGATCGGGGGCGCTCCTCACGTCACGACGACCTGCTCGACTTCGAGATCCGCCGGATCGCGGCCTCGTAGACCTCGTCGGGGTCCAGCCTCCGAAGCTCCTCGGCGAGCAGCTCCGAGGTCGCACGACGGGCCAGGGCGACCTGGCGGTCCGGCTGGCCCGGACGGGACAGCCTGGCCAGCCGGGCCTCCGAGCGGATGATCGTGATGTCGCCGTCGACCGTGGAGAGCATCACCCTGGTGAGCCCGGGGCCGTCGGACTCGACGACCTTCACCGGGGCGCCGAGCCGCTCGCCGAGCCAGGCGGCCAGCAACGGCGCGCTGGGGTGGCCGGCCGCGGCCTCCACCACGCCCTTCTTCACCTTGCCCACCGGCTGGTCGAACGCGGCGGCCAGGAGGCTGCGCCACGGCGTCAGCCGGGTCCAGGCCAGGTCGGTGTCGCCGGGGACGTAGCTGCCGGCACGGCTCGCGATCGCCTTCACCGGCCCCGCCGCCGCCCGGGCGTCGACGATCCGGCGCAGGGCGAGCGCCCCGATCGGGTCCTTGGCCGGGACGTCCGGGCACTCCCGCGGCCACCAGGCCACCACCGGGGTGTCGGTGAGCAGCAGAGGACTGACCACCGAGTCGGCGTGCCGGGTGAGCTCGCCGTACAGGCGGAGCAGGATGACCTCGCCCGGGGTGGACTCGCCGACGCGCAGCTCGGCGTCCAGCCGGTTCGGCTCGGCGGGATCACGGGCGATGACGACCAGGATCCGGGAGGGGTGCTCCCTGGCGGCCTCGGTCGCGGCGCGCACCGCGTCGTACTGGTCGCTCTCGTCGCAGACCACCACCAGCGTCAGCACCATGCCGACCGCCGGGCTGCCCATCTGGTGGCGCAGATGGGTGAGCTGCGATGAGATCTTCGAGGCGGTCGTGTCGCTGAGCATGAAGCTCGTCATCTACAGCCTCCTCCAGACGCGTCCGTCGCGGGCCATCATCTCGTCGGCTGAGGCGGGACCCCAGGTGCCCGCCGGGTAGTCCTCCGGCACGCCCTGCGAGGCCCAGAACTCCTCGATCGGGTCGAGGATCTTCCACGACAGCTCCACCTCCCGCTGGTGCGGGAAGAGCGGCGGGTCGCCGATCAGCACGTCCAGCAGGAGCCGCTCGTAGGCCTCCGGGGACGACTCCATGAACGACTCGCCGTAGGCGAAGTCCATCGAGACGTCCCGGACCTCCATCGCGGTGCCCGGGACCTTGGAGCCGAACCGCACCGTGATGCCCTCGTCCGGCTGGACCCGGATGACCAGCGCGTTGTGGCCCAGGATCTCGGTGTCGTCCTTGCTGAACGGCAGGTGCGGCGCCTTCTGGAACACCACGGCGACCTCGGTCACCCGGCGGCCCAGCCGCTTGCCGGTGCGCAGGTAGAACGGGACGCCGGCCCAGCGCCGGTTGGCGATCTCCAGCTTGATGGCGGCGTAGGTCTCGGTGATGGAGTCGGCGGGGATGCCCTCCTCCTCCGCGTAGCCGATGACCGGCTGGCCGCCCTGCCAGCCCGCCGCGTAGCGTCCGCGCGCGGTCGATCGGGCCAGGTCCTGCGGGAGCCGTACCGCCTTGAGGACCTTCTCCTTCTCCCGGCGCAGCGAGTCGGCCTCGAAGGAGGTCGGATCCTCCATCGCGACCAGCGCCAGCAGCTGGAGCAGGTGGTTCTGGATCACGTCGCGGGCCGCGCCGATGCCGTCGTAGTAACCCGCCCTGCCGCCGATGCCGATGTCCTCGGCCATCGTGATCTGGACGTGGTCGACGTATCCCCGGTTCCAGATCGGCTCGAACAGGTTGTTGGCGAACCGCAGCGCCATGATGTTCTGGACGGTCTCCTTGCCCAGGTAGTGGTCGATGCGGAACACCGAGCTCTCCGGGAAGACCGCGCTGGTGATCGCGTTCAGCTCGTGCGCGCTCTTCAGGTCGTGCCCGAACGGCTTCTCGATCACCACCCGGCGCCAGGAGGAGTCCGGGCCGTGCGCGAGGTCGGTCCGCTTGAGCTGCTCGACCACGACCGGGAAGAACTTCGGCGGCACCGACAGGTAGAAGCCGTAGTTGCCGCCGGTGCCCCGGGTCTCGTCGATCTCCTTGAGCATCATCGCCAGCGCGTCGAACGCGCCGTCGTCGGTGAACTCACCGGGGCAGAAGAAGATGCCCTCCGAGAGCTGCTTCCAGACCTCCTCGCGGAACGGCGTCCGCGCGTGCTGCTTGACCGCGTCATACGTGAGCTGCGCGAAGTCCTGGTCACGCCACTCGCGCCGGGCGAAGCCGACCAGAGAGAAGCCCGGGGGCAGCAGCCCCCGGTTCGCCAGGTCGTAGATCGCCGGCAGCAGCTTCTTGCGCGCCAGGTCACCGGTCACGCCGAACAGCACCAGCACGCACGGCCCCGCCACCCGCGGCAGGCGCTTGTCGCTGGGGTCGCGCAGCGGGTTGGCCGCCACCACCGCATCGGTGGTGGCGGCGACCGCTGCCGTCGAGGCGGCGAGTACGGCCTCCTCGACGTGCGCCGCCTGCTCGGGGAGCCTCCCCGGGCTTCCCTCCGTCATCAGACCTCCCGCGCTGCCGCGAGCAGGCGCGCGACTCCGGCCGCGCGATCGGTCAGGTGCAGCCGTACGGCCGGGCGGGCGCGCTTGACCAGGGCGCCCTGGTCGCCCAGGGCCTGGGCGAGCTGGAGGCGGCCCAGAGTGTACGGCTTGCCGGGAACCTCCAGGTCGCTCTCGTTCGCCCCGGTGATCTGCAGGAACACGCCGTTCTGCGGGCCGCCCTTGTGGTATTGGCCGGTGGAGTGCAGGAACCGGGGGCCCCACCCGAAGGTGACCGGCCGGTCGGTCCTGATCGCGAGCAGGCTGCGCAGCGTGGCCGGGTCGGCCGCGCTCCAGGCGTCGGTCATGGCCTCGAACGAGGCGCCCTCGGCCACGGGGGCGTCGAAAGCCGCCTCCCGGTCGAGGTAGGCCATGATCGTCAGGTAGCCGTCGTCGGGGATGGCCTCCAGCAGCCTGGTGAGCACCTCCGGCAGGTCCTTGGCGCCTTCGGCCTGCGCGCCGTACACCTCGACCGGACCGTCGACCAGGGCGGGCGCGGCCGAGGGGAGCTCGCCGGCGGCCAGCAGCGCGCCGGTGTTCTCCTTGGACTCGGTCACGTTCGGCTGGTTGAACGGGTCGATGCCGAGGACCCGTCCGGCGATCGCCGTTGCGTACTCCCAGACGAGGAACTGCGCGCCCAGCGGGCCGCTGACCGTCACCGCGCCGTCGGACTCGATCCCGACGACCAGCTCGTCGTCGGCCTCGTTGGGGTCGGCGCCGACGACCGGCAGGATGCCCTTGGCGGACTTGCCGGTGGACTCGGCGACCAGCTGCTCGATCCAGTCGGGCAGGCCGTTGATCTCCGACATGCTGTCCTCGAGGAGGAGCTTGTCGCGGCCGTTGATCGCGGCGGCGCCCAGGGCGGCGCCGAGCTCCAGGCCGGGGTTGCCCTCGCCCTGGGAGAGCAGCGGCTGCACCGCGGCGGCGTCGTCGAGGAGCTTCTCGACGTCGGCTCCGGCCAGCGCGCTGGGCACCAGGCCGAACGCCGACAGGGCGCTGTACCGGCCGCCCACGTTGGGGTCGGCCAGGATGACCGGGTAGCCCGCCTCGATCGCGGCCTGCTCCAGCGGCGAACCCGGGTCGGTGACGACGACGATCCGGCCGACCGGGTCGATCCCGGCGTCGCGGAAGGCCTTCTCGTAGATCCGCCGGTGGCTGTCGGTCTCGACCGTGCCGCCGCTCTTGCTGGCCACCACGACGATGGTCCGGTCGAGCCGGTCGGCCAGGGCGCGGCGCACCTGCCCGGGGTCGGTGGTGTCGAGCACGGTCAGCGGCACGTCGGCGGTGGCGCAGATGACCTCGGGCGCCAGGGAGGAGCCGCCCATCCCGGCGAGGACCACGTGGTCCAGGCCCTCGGCGCGGGCCCGCTCGACCAGCTTGCCGATCTCGGGGAGCAGCTCCCTGCTGGTGAGGGGGAGGTTGAGCCAGCCGAGCCGGACGGCCGCCTCGGCCTGCGCCTCCTCGCCCCACAGGGCGGCGTCGCCGCCCGCCAGGCGCTCGTGGACCTGCTCGGCGACGAGCGTCCTGGCCAGCTCGGCGGTCTGCTCAGCCAGGCGGTCCTCGTTGAACGTCACGGATGCCGTGGGCACTGCCATGGGACTCACGCCTTCCGGAGTTCGGCGCTGACGGTGGCCAGCAGCTCGGTCCAGGACGCCTCGAACTTCTGCACGCCCTCCTCCTCCAGCGCCCGCACGACGTCGTCGTAGTCGATGCCGGCGTCCTTGAGCGCGGCCATGGTGTTCCACGCCTGCTCGTAGGAGCCCCGGATCGTGTCACCGGTGATCCTGCCGTGGTCGGCGGTGGCGTCGAGGGTCTTCTCCGGCATGGTGTTGACCGTGCCCGCGGTGACCAGCTCGTCCACGTAGAGGGTGTCGGGGTAGTTGGGGTCCTTGGTGCCGGTGGAGGCCCACAGCGGGCGCTGGGGGCGGGCCCCGGCGGCCTGCAGCTCCCGCCAGCGCGGAGAGTTCATCACGTCCTCGAAGGCGGCGAAGGCCAGGCGCGCGTTGGCGACCGCGGCCTTGCCCTTGAGCGCCGCGGCCTCCGGCGAGCCGATCTTGTCGAGGCGCTTGTCGATCTCGGTGTCGACGCGGCTGACGAAGAAGGAGGCCACCGACTCGATCGTGGACAGGTTCAGGCCGGCGGCCCTGGCCTGCTCCAGACCGGCCAGCCAGGCGTCCATCACCGCGCGGTAGCGCTCCAGGGAGAAGATCAGCGTGACGTTGACGCTGATGCCCTCCGCGATGGCCTGGGTGATCGCGGGCAGGCCCTCGACCGTCGCCGGGATCTTGATGAACAGGTTGGGCCGGTCGACCATCCACCACAGCGCGCGCGCCTCGGCGATGGTCTTGTCGGTCTCCCTGGCCAGGCGCGGGTCCACCTCGATGGAGACGCGGCCGTCGACGCCGCTGGTGGCGTCGTAGACGGGGCGCAGCACGTCGGCGGCCCAGCGGATGTCGTAGGTGGTGATCGCGCGGACCGCCTCCTCCACGTCCACGCCGCGGACGGACAGGTCGTGCAGCTGGGTGGTGTAGGCGTCACCCTTGCTCAGCGCGGAGGCGAAGATCGTCGGGTTGGAGGTGACGCCGACCACGCTCTTGTCGCGGATCAGGGCCTCGAGGTTGCCGGTGCGCAGGCGCTCGCGGCTGATGTCGTCCAGCCAGATGGACACGCCGTGGCCGGAGAGGTTCTTCAGGATGTCACTCATGATCAGTTTCCCGTCGTCTCGCCCTTGTCGGCACCGGTCTTGGCGAGGCTGCCCTTGGCTGCGGCCACCACGCGCTCGGCAGTCAGGCCGAACTGCTCGAAAAGGGTCCTGTAGGGGGCGGAGGCGCCGAAGTGCTCCAGGCTCACCACTACCCCTTCGTCGCCGACGAACTCCCGCCAGCCCAGGGCGATTCCCGCCTCGACGGCGACGCGCGCCCGGACCGACGGCGGCAGGACGGTCTGCTGGTAGGCGGAGTCCTGGGCCTGGAACCACTCGACGCACGGCATCGACACGACGCGGGTCGGGACGCCGTCGGCCTCCAGGATCTCGCGGGCCTTGACGGCCAGCTCGACCTCGGAGCCGGTGCCGATCAGGACCACCCGCGGCTGGCCGTCGGAGGCGTCCTGCAGGATGTAACCGCCCTTGGCGACCTTGCAGGCGTCCGCGGTGCCCTCGTAGACCGGCAGGTTCTGCCGGGTCAGCGCCAGCGCGGCGGGGCGGTCGGTGTGCTCCAGGATGATGCGCCAGGCGGCGGCGGTCTCATTGGCGTCGGCCGGGCGGACCACGTCCAGGCCGGGGATGGCGCGCAGCGTCCACAGGTGCTCGACCGGCTGGTGGGTCGGGCCGTCCTCGCCCAGGCCGATGGAGTCGTGCGTCCACACATAGGTGACCGGCAGCTTCATCAGCGCCGCGAGCCGTACGGCGGGGCGCATGTAGTCGCTGAAGACGAGGAACGTGCCGCCGTAGGGGCGGGTGCCGCCGTGCAGGGCGATGCCGTTGAGGATCGCGCCCATGCCGTGCTCGCGGATGCCGAAGTGCAGGGTCCGGCCGTACGGCCCGCCGGGGAACTCCCTGGTCTGGAACTCCTCGGGGATGAAGGACGGCTCGCCCTTCATCGTGGTGTTGTTGGACTCGGCCAGGTCGGCGGAGCCGCCCCACAGCTCGGGCAGGACCGGCGCGAGCGCGGTGAGCACCTCGCCGGAGGCCTTGCGGGTGGCGACGGACGAGCCGGTCTCGAAGGTCGGCAGCGCCTTGCACCAGCCCTCGGGGAACTCCCGCTTGGAGATCCGGTCGAACTCGGCGGCGCGCTCGGGGTTGGCCTCCCGCCAGCGTGCGAAGGCCTTGTCCCAATCGGCGCGGACGGCGCGGCCCCGCTGCACGACCTTGCGGGCGTGCTCCAGGACCTCGTCCGGGACGTCGAAGGACTTCTGCGGGTCCATGCCCATGATCTTCTTGGTCGCGGCGATCTCCTCCGCGCCCAGCGCCGCACCGTGGATCTTGCCGGTGTTCTGCTTGTTCGGCGCGGGCCAGCCGATGACGGTCCGCAGCCGGATGAACGACGGCTTGTCGGTCACCGCGCGGGCGGCCTCCAGCGCCTGGTTCAGCGCCTGGACGTCCTCGGCGTACTCGCCGGTCTTGGTCCAGTCGACGGTCTGGACGTGCCAGCCGTACGCCTCATAGCGCTTGACGACGTCCTCGCTCAGCGCGATCTGGGTGTCGTCCTCGATGGAGATGTGGTTGCTGTCGAAGACGACGACCAGGTTGCCCAGCTTCTGGTGGCCCGCCAGGGCGCTGACCTCGTGGCTGATGCCCTCCTCGATGTCACCCTCGGAGGCGATGCACCAGATCATGTGGTCGAACGGGCTGGTGCCCGGCGCGGCGTCCGGGTCGAACAGGCCGCGCTCGCGGCGGGCGGCCATCGCCATGCCGACCGCGTTGCCGATGCCCTGCCCGAGCGGGCCGGTGGTGGTCTCAACGCCGGCGGTGTGGCCGTACTCCGGATGACCCGGGGTGCGGCTGTCCCACTGCCGCAGCATCTCCAGGTCGTGCAGGGTCAGGCCGTATCCCGACAGGTAGAGCTGGACGTAGAGGGTCAGGCTTGTGTGGCCGCACGACAGAACGAAACGGTCCCGGCCCGGCCACGTGGGGTCGGACGGATCGTGTCGCATGGTGCGCTGGAAAAGCAGATATGCGGCGGGTGCCAGGCTCATCGCGGTGCCGGGATGACCCGAACCCGCCTTCTCCACCGCGTCCATCGCCAGGGCCCGCACGACGTCGACCGCCTGTCGGTCCAGGTCGCTCCATTCGAGGGCTGGCACGAGTTCGCTGCTCAAGTGCTCGATCTCCGGATCTAGTTGTGATGGTGCCGTTGGTTTGGCATTTCCCGCCCACACCGGACCCTAACGGTTCGGCCCCGCCACCGTGGCGCAAGGTCCAGCCGGGGCGAGTCGCCAGGAGCCATGAGGAGCATGGATAAAACACCGCATATCGGATGCCGTGTCACGCGGCCCGTGCCCCCGTGCCGGGACCGGCCACCGGTGCAACTACAGTGAGGTGCACGAAAGTCGGCCGCAGTCCGGCCACCGAGCCGGCCCTCGAGCCGGCCGCCGTCCGTACCACCGCCCGCATCACGGATCCGTCTGATCAGAGGTTACGCGTTGACCCCGCACGTGCTGGAAGCTCCCTAGATGGTGCTGACCGACAAGCAACCGGCGTCCCCGCTCGAGGAGAGCGCGGCGGCCGACGCCGCGCCGCGCTCGTTCGGCGAGGTCGTGAAGGCCTACGTCGCACTCACCAAGCCGCGGATCATCGAGCTGCTGCTGATCACGACGCTGCCGGTGATGTTCCTGGCGGCCAAGGGGCTGCCGCCGCTCTGGACCGCCGTCAACACCCTGGTGTTCGGCACCCTCTCGGCGGGCAGCGCCAACGCGCTGAACTGCTACGTCGACCGCGACATCGACGCCGCGATGCGCCGCACCCGCCGCCGACCGCTCGCCCGCGAGCAGGTCCCGCCGGCCAACGCGCTGATCTTCGGCATCGTCCTGGGCGTGCTGTCGACCCTCGGCCTCGGCCTGACGGTCAACTGGCTCGCCGCCGGTCTCTCGCTCGCGGCCAACCTCTTCTACGTCCTCGTCTACTCGATGATCCTGAAGCGGCGCACCGCCCAGAACGTGGTCTGGGGCGGGATCGCGGGCTGCATGCCGGTGCTGATCGGCTGGGCGGGCGTCACCGGCGGTCTCAGCTGGGCACCGGTGGTCCTGTTCGGCGTGGTGTTCTTCTGGACGCCCCCGCACACCTGGGCCCTGGCCATGCGCTACAAGGAGGACTACGCCGCGGCGAAGGTCCCCATGCTCCCGGTGGTCGCCACCGAGCGCCGAGTGGTGCTGGAGAGCATCGCCTACACCTGGGCGACCGTGGCCTGCTCGCTGCTGCTGTGGCCGGTCGCCGGCACCACGCCGCTCTACCCGGTCGTGGCCGCGGTGCTCGGCGCGGTCTGCCTGTGGGAGGCGCACGGGCTGCTGAGCCGCCTCAACGCAGGGCGGACCGGAGTCGACCTGCGCCCGATGCGGTTCTTCCACTGGTCCAACGCCTACCTCGCGCTGCTCTTCCTCGCCGTCGCGATCGACTCCATGCTCGTCTGAGCCCGTCCGGGCCGGTCCCGGACGACGCCGGGGCGGACTCCCGTCCCGGCCGGGCAGGGGACACCGGGTCGGCGATCGGTTACGGTTTCTCCATGTCGAGCCGTGATCCTCGGTGGGTGTTCAAGGACCGCCCCTCCGTCGCACTGATCTCCGGGCTCGTCGTGACGGGGCTGTGCGGGCTGGCGTCGCTCTCCTTCGACGTGCTCAACGGCGATCCGGTGCGCTTCTTCATCGCGCTGGCGCTGGCGCTCGCGCCGGTCCCGGTGCTGCTGGCTGCGGTGCTCGCGCTGGACCGGATGGAACCCGAGCCGCGCAGCAACCTGGTCTTCGCCTTCGGCTGGGGGGCGGGCGTGGCCGTCCTGGTGGCGGGCGTCATCAACTCGCTCAACCTGTTCTATCTCCGGCAGACCGTCATGATCGAGCAGGCCGACGCGTACAACCTCGCCGCGACCTTCGGCGCCCCGGTGGTCGAGGAGACGATGAAGGGGCTGGTCCTGCTGGGCCTGCTGAGGTTCAAGAGAGCGGAGCTGGACGGGCCCACCGACGGCGTCATCTACGCCAGCATGGTCGGCCTCGGCTTCGCGATGAGCGAGAACGTCAGCTACTACGTGTCCGCCCTCAACGAGACGGGGGCGCGGGGCCTGGCGGTGACCGTCGTGCTCAGGGGGATCCTGTCGCCGTTCGCGCACCCGCTGTTCACCTCCATGATCGGTGTCGCGGTGGCCTACGCGGCGCAGCGGCACGGTCCCGGCAGGGCCGGCGTCATCGCCGCGGGCTGGATCGGGGCGATGCTGCTGCACGGCATCTGGAATGGCTTCGCCTCCTATGTCGGCTTCGCCGGTCTGGCTCTCGCCTACCTTCTGCTGATGGTGGTGCTGTTCGTGCTGGTCGCGGTCGTCGTCCGCGACCGGCAGCGCATCGTCGGCCTGATCCAGAGCTACCTGCCCGCCTACCAGGCCACCGGCCTGGTCGCCCCGTACGACGTGCACATGCTCTCCTCGCTGCCCGGGCGGCGGCAGGCCCGGCAGTGGGCCAGGACCTACGGCGGACGGCCCGGCCTGCGGGCGATGAGCGACTACCAGCTCGCCGCCACCGAGCTCGGCCTGCTCCACGAGCGGGCCGTCCGCCGCGTGATCGACGAACGCACGTTCAACGACGAGCAGCACGCGCTGCTGACGTGCATGGCCGAGGCCCGGCGGAGCTTCCCTGCCTCCGGGCGGGGCGTTCAGGCCCCCGGCTGAGGGGTCCCGGGCCGGCCGAGGGGGGCCGGCACCCCCGGAGGGCCGCTCGGGTCCTCCGGCCGGAGCGCCGCCTCCAGGGTCGTCTCTCGGGGGCCGGGGAAGACGGGGGCGGAGTCGAGCACCACGGAGTCCAGGAAGCCCTTGGCCGAGGCGACGAACTCGCGGGCCGCGTAGCCGTAGGTGAGGGCGGCCCACCGCCTGGCGGAGTCGTCGCCGACGCCGAAGGTCTCCAGGCCCGCCGTACGGCAGAGCGCGACCGCCCTGGGGAGGTGGAACGCCTGCGTGACCACGGTGACCCTGGTGGCGCCGAACACGTCGCGGGCGCGCACGCAGGAGTCCCAGGTGTCGAAGCCCGCGTAGTCCAGGACGAGCGCCCGGGCGGGGACGCCGCGCGCGATCAGGTAGTCCCGCATCACGGTCGGCTCGTCGTAGTCCTTCCTGCTGTTGTCACCCGAGAGCAGGATCGCCCGCACCTTGCCCGCCCGGTACAGCTCGGCGGAGATGTCCAGCCGGCTGGCCAGCATGGCGGAGGGGTGGGCGCCGTGAACGCCCGCGCCGAGCACCAGCGCCGCCGGGGCCTCGGGCACCTCCGAGATCCAGCCGGGGGAGGATCCCGCGACCGCGCGGTGTCCCGAGCTGGACAGCCAGGCCCAGGTGAGCGGGGCCATCGCCAGCACGCTCAGCAGCACCGCCGCCTGGTAGGAGCGGCGCAGGACCTTGCGTGAGAGGGGGACCTTCCGCGAAAAGGGCATCGGATTCGCCGTTCTGTCCGCTGCACCGGGACGGCGCAGCTCCGTTCGCTATGCCGGGACGGGGTCGAGCCTGTCCGCCCCGGCGGCGGGGGCGTCGAGCGGGCCGCGGGTCCGCATCGCGAACACCACCCGCAACGTGCAGATCCACACCAGCGTCGCGCCGAGCACGTGCAGGCCCACCAGGAACGCGGGGACGGCCAGGAAGTACTGGACGTAGCCGATGACGCCCTGGGCCAGCTCCACGGCCAGCAGCGTCAGCGCCGCCCGCCGGGCGCGTCCGGGCACGTCGGTCACGTGCAGCGCGAACAGCAGCGCGAACGTCAGCCCCACCACGAGGTAGGCGGCGTCGGCGTGGATCCTGGCCACGGTCTCGATGTCGAAGTCGAACCGGGAGGCCGTCTCGTCGCCGGAGTGCGGCCCGGTGCCGGTCACCACCATCCCCGCGATGATCAGCAGGAGCACCGCGCCGACCAGGACGTGCCCGAGCGTGCGGACGTCGCGGTGGACCAGCCGCTGCGCCGGAGCGTCGCCCTCCCCGGTCCGGGCGTACAGCGCGCAGGCGGCGGCGATCATGCCGACGGAGAACAGGAAGTGCACGCTCACGGTGACCGGGTTGAGCGCGCTGTGCACCACCACGCCGCCCCACAGGGCCTGGACGGCCACGCCGACCGGCTGCACCCAGGCCAGGCGGACCAGGTCGCGGCGGCGCGACGGCAGCCGCAGCGCGGCGACCACGCAGGCCGCCGCCACGACCAGCACCAGGAAGGTCAGCAGCCGGTTGCCGAACTCGATCGCCGTGTTGAGCGGCGAGATCCCGTCGTGGGCGGCCGGGACGAAGCTGTCCGGGGTGCACCGGGGCCAGGTGGGGCAGCCCAGCCCCGACCCGGTCACCCGCACCACCGCGCCCGTCACCGTGATGCCCGCGTTGACGACCACCGCGGCCAGGGCCCACCACCGCATGGTGGCCGCCGTGGGGGACCAGACGGTCCGGAACAGGTTCGCGGCGTGCCGACGGATCGGGTCGAGGAGCTGCTTCACGGCTCACATCGTAGGCGGCGGAGGCGGCGGTCCCGCCGCTGACCCGGTCGCCCCGCCCTATTGATCCCAGCAGAAGTATGTGACATTTTACTGAGGGCCAGCCGTGGAAGAGAGGTGGGACGTGCCGGACGTCGTCGTCATCGGTGCCGGGATCGTCGGGGCCGCGTGCGCCTACTACGCGGCGCGCGCCGGGCTCGACGTGGCGGTCGTGGACCGCGGGCCGGTGGCGGGCGGCACGACCGGCGCGGGCGAGGGCAACATCCTCGTCTCCGACAAGGAGCCGGGCCCCGAGCTCGAACTCGCCCTGCTCTCCAACCGCCTCTGGCGCGAGCTGGCGGCTTCCGGGCCGGAGGAGGACGACCGCCCGGCGGCCTCCGGAGGCGCCGGCGGAAGGCTCCCGGGGGCCGGGGCGGGCGGCGGGTTCGAGTTCGAGTCCAAGGGCGGCCTGGTGGTCGCCGAGACGGCGCGGGCGATGGAGTCCCTCGTGGACCTGGCCGCGAGGCAGGGCGTCGAGCACGTGACCGTCACGCCGGACCGGCTGCGCGCCTACGAGCCCCACCTGGCGGGGGGACTCGCCGGAGGCGTGTTCTACCCGCAGGACGCACAGGTCCAGCCCGCGCTGGCCGCCGCGAAGCTGATCCGCAGGGGGGCCGAGAGGTTCGGCCGCGGCGCCCTGACGTTGCGCACCGGCGTCACCGTCACCGGGTTCGTCCGCGCCGGTGACCGGGTCACCGGTGTCAGGACCGACCGCGGCGACATCTCCGCCGGAGCCGTCGTCAACGCCGCCGGGACCTGGGGCGGTGAGGTCGCCGCGCTGGCCGGGACGCATGTGCCCGTGCTGCCCAGACGCGGCTTCATCCTGGTCACGGAGCCGCTGGAGGAGCCGCTGATCAGGCACAAGGTCTACACCGCCGCGTACGTCACCGCGGTGGCCAGTGACTCCGCGGGCCTGGAGACGTCGGCCGTCGTGGAGGGGACCCCGGCCGGGCCGGTGCTCATCGGCGCCAGCCGCGAGCGGGCCGGCTTCGACCGGACCGTCTCGCCGGCCGTGCTGGGCAGGCTCGCCGCGCAGGCCGTCGCCCTCTTCCCCGCCCTGGCCGAGCGCCGGGCGATCCGGGCCTACTGCGGCTTCCGTCCCTACTGCCCCGACCACCTGCCGGTGATAGGCCGGGACCCCCGGGCCCCGGGCCTCTACCACGCCTGCGGCCACGAGGGGGCGGGCATCGGCCTGGCACCGGCCACCGGCCACCTGCTGGCCCAGGCCCTGGCCGGCCTCCGCCCCGACCTGGATCTCACCCCCTTCCGCCCGGACCGCTTCGACGAGGAGGAACGCCCGTGACCGTGTGGCACCGCTCAGGACCCGGCCCCCGGGACGGGGCGCCCGTGAACCCCTCCCTCCGGCTGGTGCGGGCCCGCCCCGAGCCGGAGTTCGAGATCAGCGTGGACGGCGCGGCCGTCCCCGTGGTCCCCGGTCAGAGCATCGGGGCCGCCCTGTACGGCGCGGGCGTCCGCTCCTGGCGGACCACCCGGTTCGGAGGCCGCCCGCGCGGTCTGTTCTGCGGCATCGGCGTCTGCTTCGACTGCCTGGTCACGGTCAACGGAGTCCCGTCCCTGCGGGCCTGTCAGACCGAGGCCCGGCCCGGCGACCGGGTGACCACCGGCGGCGGGGAGGCACAGGGCGCCGGTGGCGGTGGCGGTGCGAGCACAGGTGCAGGCGATGGTGCCGGCGATGGCGGCGGGAACCGGGAGGGCGGGCGATGACCCCCGACTACGACCTCGCGGTGATCGGCGGCGGGCCCGCCGGGGTGGCGGGCGCGCTGACGGCCGCGCTCGCCGGGCTCGGCGTGGTCCTCCTCGACGCCGCCCCGCGTCTGGGCGGGCAGTATTTCCGCCGCCTTCCCGGCGGGTTCCGCGCGGCCCGTCCCGGCGCGCTCCACCCCGCCCCCGGAGGTTCCGGCGGACTCGACCGGTTCACCCGGCAGTGCGAGAGCCTCGCCGCCCGGGCCGACGTGCTGACCGGCCACCGCGTCTGGGCGGTCGAGCGCGACGCGGAGGCGGGCGGGACGCTGGCCGTACGGTGCATGGAGGGGGACCGGGAGGAGCGGCCCCGCACGATCACCGCACGCCGGCTGCTGATCGCCACCGGCGCGCACGACCGGCCGCTGCCCTTCCCCGGCTGGGACCTGCCGGGCGTGCTCACCGCCGGAGGAGCCCAGGCGCTGCTCAAGGGCGACCTCGTCGTCGCGGGCCGCAGGGTCGTCGTCGCCGGGACGGGGCCCTTCCTGCTCCCGGTCGCCGCCGGTCTGGCCGCCGCGGGCGCGCGCGTGCTCGGCGTGCACGAGGCCGCCGGCCGGTTCGGCCTCGCCGGACACCCGTTCCTCGCCGCGGGCAAGGCCGCCGAGGCGCTCGGGTACGGCCTGCGCCTGGCCCGGCACCGGGTGCCGTACCGGGGCCGCCAGGCGGTGGTCGAGGCGCACGGCGAGCACGAGCTGACCCATGTCACGATCGCGGACCTGGACCGGGACTGGCGGCCGGTCGGCACCCGCACGGTCGCGTGCGACACCCTCGCCACCGGGTACGGCTTCGTCCCCCGGCTCGACCTGCCCGTCCAGCTCGGCTGCGCCCTGCGCGTCGACCAGGGCGGGCATGGGGCCGGTCACGGGGACCCCGTCGTCGCCGTGGACGCGGGCATGCGCACCAGCGTGCCCGGTGTCTACGCGGCGGGGGAGACCACCGGCGTCGGCGGCGCCGTACTGGCCGAGACCGAAGGAAGGCTGGCGGGCCGCTCGGCGGCCGCCGACCTGGGCCGCCGGATCCCCCCCGACCCCGCCCTGGCCCGGCGGCGCGACCGCCTGGCCGCCTTCGCCCGGGTGCTGCTGGAGACCTACCCCGTACGCCCCGGCTGGCGGGAGTGGCTCCGCGACGACACCCTGGTCTGCCGATGCGAGGAGGTGCCGCTGGCGGCCGTGCGCGAGGCGCGGGAGCTGGGGGCCACCGACGCGCGCTCGGTCAAGCTGCTGTCCCGCGCCGGGATGGGCTGGTGCCAGGGCCGGATGTGCGGCTACGCCGTCTCGTGCCTGGCCGGGGAGGACTCCCCGCCCGGCGGGAGCCCGCCGGCGCCCCGTCGGGCGATCGCCCAGCCCGTCCGGCTCGGCGACCTCGCCCGGCTCGCCACGGACCCTCCGGCGGGCGAGCCTCCCGCAACGCCCCCTCCCTCCTCGGCCGGGGGCCTCGCCCCGCCGGCCTCCCCCACCCCCTCTCCGGAAGGACGACCATGATGACGAGCCGCGTGAAACCCTGGCACGGGGTGATGGTGGCGACCGCACTGCCGATGAACGACGACCTCTCGATCGACTACGACGCCTACGCCGGGCACTGCCGGTGGCTGGTGGAAGGCGGCTGCGACGGGGTGGTGCCCAACGGCTCGCTGGGCGAGTACCAGACCCTGACGCCCGAGGAGCGGGCCGAGGTGGTCCGGGTGGCGGTGGCCGCGGTCGGCGGAGACCGGGTCATGCCGGGGATCGCCGCCTACGGCGCCCTGGAGGCCCGCCGTTGGGCCGAGCAGGCCCGCGAGGCCGGATGCCACGCGGTGATGCTGCTGCCACCCAACGCCTACCGGGCCGACGAGCGGGCCGTGATCGGGCACTACCGCGAGGCGGCGCGGGCGGGCCTGCCGGTGGTCGCCTACAACAATCCCATCGACACCAAGGTGGACCTCACCCCGGCGCTGCTCGCGCGGCTGCACGCCGAGGGCCTGATCGTGGCGGTCAAGGAGTTCAGCGGCGACGTCCGGCGGGCCTACGAGATCGCCGAACTCGCCCCCGGCCTGGACCTGCTGGCCGGCGCCGACGACGTGCTGCTGGAGCTGGCCGTGGCCGGCGCGGCCGGGTGGGTGGCGGGCTACCCCAACGCGCTGCCCGAGTCCTGCGCGGCGCTCTACCGGGCCGCGACCGCCGGGGACCTGGCGACCGCGCTCCCGCTCTACCGGGCGCTGCACCCGCTGCTGCGCTGGGATTCCAAGACCGTCTTCGTCCAGGCCATCAAGGCCTCCATGGACCTGGCCGGCCGCCGGGGCGGCCCGTGCCGCCCGCCCCGGCTCCCGCTGGCCCCCGAGGACGAGGCGGCCGTCCGCGCCGCCACCGAGAAGGCCCTCGCCGAGGGACTCCGCTAGCAGCACATCGCGCAAGGAGAGCGACAATGAGGACGAAAAGGGTCTTCCATGCGGTGGACTCCCACACCGAGGGCATGCCCACCCGGGTGATCACCGGAGGGGTGGGAGTCGTCCCCGGCGCGACCATGGCCGAGCGGCGCGAGCATTTCATGGCGCACCTGGACCACGTCCGCACGCTGCTCATGTACGAGCCGCGCGGCCACGCGGCGATGAGCGGGGCCATCCTGCAGCCGCCCACCCGGCCCGACGCCGACTACGGCGTGCTCTACATCGAGGTCTCCGGCTGCCTGCCGATGTGCGGGCACGGCACCATCGGCGTCGCCACCGTCCTGGTGGAGACCGGGATGGTCGAGGTTACCGAGCCGGTCACCGTCGTCCGCCTGGACACCCCCGCAGGGCTGGTCGTCGCCGAGGTGCGGGTCGAGGACGGCGCCGCCACCGAGGTGACCATCACCAACGTGGCCTCCTTCAGCGTCGGTCTGGACCGGGTGGTCAAGGTGCCGGGGATCGGCGAGGTGGTGTACGACCTGGCCTACGGCGGCAACTTCTACGCGATCGTCCGGCTGGAGGACCTCGGCCTGCCGTTCGACCGCGCGCACGGGCAGCGGCTCCTCGACGCGGGGCTGGCGATCATGGAAGCGGTCAACGAGGCGGACGAGCCGGTGCACCCCCTCGACGAGCGGGTCAGGGGCTGCCACCACGTCTACCTCGCCGCCCCCGGTTCGGACGCCGGGCACTCCCGGCACGCCATGGCCATCCATCCCGGCTGGTTCGACCGCTCCCCGTGCGGGACCGGCACCAGCGCCCGGATGGCCCAGCTGCACGCCCGCGGCGAACTCGCCCTCGGTGACGGCTTCGTCAACGAGTCGTTCATCGGCACCCGGTTCACCGGCCGGCTGGTGGGGGAGACCTCCGTCGCCGGCCGGCCCGCGGTGATCCCCGCCATCACGGGCCGGGCGTGGGTGACGGGCACCGCCCAGTACTTCCTCGACCCCCGCGATCCCTTCCCCGAGGGGTTTCTCCTTTGATCCCTCCCCCGGCTCGTCTGAGACAATGGCCGCCGCCCGCGGGACGCGAGGCGAGGAGATGAGAGGCGCTGGGATGGCTCCTACGGCACATGACCGGCTCGACCTGCCGGTCGTGGGCGGGCGGCAGAGCCTGCGGGAGCAGGTGGCCGACGCGCTGCGAGCGGCTCTGATCACCGGGGAGATGCGCCCCGGCGTGGTCTACTCCGCGCCGGCGCTGGCCGCCCAGTTCGGCGTGTCCGCCACGCCCGTCCGCGAGGCGATGCTCGACCTGACCAAGGAGGGCCTGGTCGAGGCGGTGAGGAACAAGGGCTTCCGGGTCACCGAGCTGTCCGGGCGCGACCTGGACGAACTCACCGAGATCCGCCGGCTCGTCGAGGTGCCCACGGTGGCGCGGCTGGCGGACGCCTCCCGCGCGGAGGGCTTCGAGGAGCTGCGCCCGCTCGCCCGTCGCATCGTCGAGGCGGCCGAGCAGGGCGACCTGCTCGGCTACGTGGACGCCGACCTGCGCTTCCACCTCGCCCTGCTGTCGCTGGCCGGCAACGCCCACCTGGTCGAGGTGGTGCGCGACCTGCGCACCCGGGCCCGGTTGTACGGCCTGGGTGCCCTGCGCGAGCGGGGCGTCCTGTCCGACTCCGCCCGCGAGCACCTCGACCTGCTCGACCTGCTCGCCGCCGGGGACACCGGCGGCTGCGAGCGGCTCATGCGCGAGCACATCCGGCACGTCCGGGGCATCTGGGCCGACGGCCCGCAGGAGGTGTGAACCGCGCCGCGGCGCTCGCCATGCCCCGGCGCTCGCCATGTCGCGGCGCTCGCCATGCCGTGGCGCCGGGCAGGTCGCGACCGGCGGCGGCCCGTCGTGGCGGGCGGGGCGCTCAGTGAGGGCTGCGGGTCGCGCCCACGCTGGCGATGACCACGCACCCGATGGCGGCCCACTCGCGCACGTTCAGCACCTCGCCCAGGACGACCAGCCCGACCAGCGCCGCCATCGCCGGCTCCAGGCTCATCAGGATGCCGAACACCCGCTTGGGCATCCTGCGCAGCGCCTCAAGCTCGATCGCGTAGGGGATGGCGGAGGAGAGCAGCCCGACGCCCAGGCCGATCAGGAGCAGCTCGGGCTGGAGCAGGTCGGCTCCGCCCATGCCGATCCCGACGGGAGCGACCAGCAGGACGGCGACGATCATCGCGAAGGAGACGCCCCCGGTGCCGGGGAAGCGCTGCCCCACGGCCGCCGAGAGCAGGATGTAGGCCGCCCAGCAGGCTCCGGCGATCAGCGCGAAGCCGATCCCGACCAGGCTGAGGCCCGCCGCCTGGCCCCAGGGCGCGAGCAGGGCGATGCCGGAGCCCGCCAGCGCCACCCACAGCAGGTCCAGCCGCCGCCGCGAGGCGGCCACCGCCACGCCGAGCGGGCCGAGGAACTCGATCGCCACGGCGATCCCCATGGGCAGCCTGGCCAGCGCCTCGTAGAACGACAGGTTCATCAGGCCGAGCGTCGCGCCGAACGCTACGCCCACTCCGAGGTCGGCCCGGGTCAGCCCCTTCAGCCGGGGCCGGGCGACCACGCCCAGCACCAGGGCGCCCATCGCGATCCGCAGGAACACCACCGCGCTCGGCGACAGCTGCGAGAACAGCTCCTTGGCGAAGCCCGCGCCGATCTGCACCGACAGGATGGCCAGCAGGACCAGGCCGGACGGGGGGACGGCGTCGGAGGCCGCCCTGAGCAGCGCGCCCGGCCGGGGCAGGCCCCGCCGGTACGGCTCGGCGGATCCCGTCAGGGCGTCGGCGGTCACGGGACTCCTCCTGAGGTTCGGGCGTGCTTGCCGGGTCTTGCCGGGTCTGCTGCCTGCGGCGGTCGTCCAGGAGGCGGCCCACCGCGGCACGATCTGCAAGACATGTCCTAAATGGTTCCACACACCTTACTGGAGCCGGGGTCGCCTCCGGCCGGGCGTCCGTGATGCGAGACGGGACGCCCGGCCGGCGAGGTCATCGGCCGCGTTCGGGCTCCCTGCTGTACAGGGCGACCGTCATGCCGGGCACCCGTCCGGTGCGCCAGGCCCTGGTCCGGGTGAACCCCGCCTCGACCAGCGCGGCGACCCTCCCGACGCCCGCCGCGGCCTCGCTGCCCCCGCGCCAGACGACCCAGACCCGTTCGCGCCCCTCGACGGTGGCGGAGACGTCGTCCCGCTCCGGGTAGTGGAAGGACTCCGGCAGGGGATCGGACCCGGTCAGGAGCACGTCGTCGGGCAGCGTGCCGCCGTCGTAGTACAGGAAGCCCTCCCGCAGTGAGGACCGCCCGTAGACGATCGCGTCACCGGGGCGTGCCTGCTGCTGGACGAGGCGCACGGCCCGGGGGAAGTTCTCGTGGCGCCCGTCCGGCTCGCGGACGTCCAACTGCCCGGGCACCGCCCCGGCGACGACGCCCGCCAGCGCGAGCGCCGTGACGGGCCGGGGGACCGAGGCGAGGGCGATCCCGGCCAGCAGCGCGTACGCGGGCACGGTGGCGAACAGGTACCGGTCGACGTAGACCGGGGAGATCAGGTGGGACGCGGCGAACAGCAGCACGGGCGGGAGCAGGGCCCAGCCCGTCAGGGCCGCGAGCCAGGGAAGGGGCGCGCGCGGCCCGCCCCCGGCCCGGCCCCCCACGGCGGGCAGTGCCCGCAGAAGCAGGGCGAGGAGCGCGATCCCCAGCAGGACCCAGCCCGCCGTGGGGGTGCCCCCGACCATCTTGGGCAGCGCCAGGAACACCGAGGGCTGCGGCAGCCTGATCCAGCTGATCGCGTGCCTCTCGGCGAACCCGACCGCCAGCCACACGGCGCCGGGAACGCAGCCGGCCGCCATGGCCGGCAGGATCCGAATCAGCACGCCCCTGCCGTACAGCGTCGCGACGATCAGATGGGACGAGAGCGTGAGGAGGGCGAACACCTGGGTGGAGCCGAGCAGCGCGACGGCCGCGGCGTAGCCCGCCCACCGGCCCCGGCGTGCGGGCTCGGCGACCGCGCGGTGCAGCGCCCACGTGGCCAGGACCGCCGCGGCGGCGGCGAAGGCGTAGGAGCGGGCGTTCTGCCCGTGGTAGGAGACCGAGGGCAGGGCCGTGTAGACGGCGGCGGCCAGCAGCCCGGCGGGCAGGGAGTGCAGGCGGCGGCCGAGAGCCGCCACGAGCGTGGCCGCCGCGCCGGTCGCGAGGGCCGAAGGGAGCCGCATCCACCACTCGGCCTGGCCGAACTGCAGCCACAGGTGCATGAACCCGTAGTAGGGCAGGAAGTGCCCGTCGATGTGCTGCGCGAGCTCCCACAACCCGGCCAGGCCCCGCCGGGCCGCGCTGTGGGTGGCCAGCTCGTCCGAGGAGAGCGATGCCGTCGATGAGCCGGCGACGGCGACGAGCGTTGCGATGATCCCCGTGGCCGCGTACGGCCATAAAGTCCGCCCCGTGTGTCGTGTCGCCGGAGCGGCCGCGGGCCGCGTTCCGGTAGTGATCACCCGGGGGATGCTAAAAGATCTCCTTCATCCCCGCGGCGTGATTCAGGTCACTCCCAGCGGAAGGTCCTGGAGGCCAGCAGCAGGGAGCCCGCGGCCCAGCCGGCCAGGATCGCCAGGGCGGTGAACGGCACTCCGCCGCCGTCGGCCAGGACGGCCCGGAGGCCGCCGGCCAGCGCGGAGATCGGCAGCAGCGCCAGCACCGGCTCCGCCGAGTCGGGGAAGGCCTCCAGCGGGAAGATGACCCCGCCGCAGCCGAGCATGAGCAGGTAGACGAGGTTCGCCCCGGCCAGCGTGGCCTCCGCGCGCAGCGTGCCGGCCATCAGCAGGCCCAGCCCGCTGAAGGCGGCGGTGCCGAGCAGGATCAGCGCCAGCGCCGCAAGCGGCGAGCCGCCGGGCCGCCAGCCCAGGGCCAGCGCCACTCCACTGATGATCGCGACCTGGACGGCCTCGACCGCGACGACCGCGAGCGTCTTGGCCAGCAGCAGCCCGCTCCGCGAGAGCGGGGAGGCGCCCAGCCGCTTCAGCACGCCGTACCGGCGCTCGAAGCCGGTCGCGATGGCCTGCCCCGTGAAGGCCGTGGACATCACGGCCAGTGCGAGCACGCCGGGGGTCATGAAGTCGACCCGGGGACCGCCGCCCACGTTCACCAGGGGCGCGGCGGAGAAGCCGACGAGCAGCAGCACTGGAATGATCATGGTGAGCAGCAGTTGCTCGCCGTTGCGGAGCATCGCCCGGATCTCCGCGCCCGCCTGGGCCGACACCATCCGGGACAGCGGCGCGGCGCCCGGAGCCGGCGTGAGGTCCGGCCTGCCGGCCCCGGCCGGTCCTGTGGTCGTGGTCATCGCAGCTCCCGGCCGGTCAGTTCGAGGAAGACGTCCTCCAGGGTGCGGCGCTCGATGCTGAGATCGTCGGCCGTGACGCCCTCGGCGGCGCACCAGGCCGTCACGGTCGCCAGCAACTCGGGGCCGACCTGCCCTTCGATGATGTAGTGCCCCGAAGGGGACTCCTTGGCCGCGCTTCCCGCGGGCAGGGCGGTGAGGAGCTCGTCCAGGGCGAGCCCCGGCCGGGCGCGGAAGCGCAGCTGCCGCTCGGCTCCGGTGAGGGAGGCGGGCGTGCCCTCGGCCACCACCCTGCCGTGATCGATGATCACCACGTGGTCCGAGAGCTTCTCGGCCTCGTCCATGTGGTGGGTGGTGAGCACCACCGAGACCCCGGCGGCCCGCAGATCGCCCACCAGCTCCCAGCAGGCGTGCCGGGCCTGCGGGTCGAGCCCGGCGGTGGGCTCGTCGAGGAAGACCAGCTCGGGACGGCCGACGACGGCCCCCGCCAGTGAGACGCGCTGCTGCTGGCCACCGGAGAGCCTCCGGTACGGCGTGCGGGCGTGCTCGGTCATCCCGAGCCGCTCCAGCAGCGCCGCCGGGTCGAGCGGGCTGGTGTGGAAACGGGACATCAGCCGCAGCCACTCCCCGCAGCGCATGGCCGGGGGCACGCCCCCCGCCTGGAGCATCACGCCCACCCGCGCCCGCAGCTCCGGCCTGGACGGGTCGAGGCCGAGCACGTTCACGGTGCCGCCGTCGGCCCGCCGGAAGCCTTCGCAGATCTCGACGGTGGAGGTCTTGCCCGCGCCGTTGGGGCCCAGGATCGCGGTCACCGCGCCGCGGGCGGCGCTGAGGGTCAGGCCGTCGAGCGCGGTCGTTCGGCCGTACCTCTTGACCAGGTCGATGATCTCGACGGCTGGGGAGTCCATGGCCACGAGTTTAGGGACTCCTCCGGCCGGGTCCGCTCCCGCCCTTCCGCCCGGGCCGCCCCATGTCCGGTAAAAGGCTTCGGGCCGATCCCGCCAAGTCCGCTGATCGTCCCCCTGCCGCCCTCGTCGGCGCATGTCACGCTGTCCCCGTCCCGGGTTGCGACATCGAGGAGGTCGGGTGCCAGAGCGCAGCGGTCACAGGCCCGGCGTCCCGTGCTGGGTCGAACTCTCCAGCACCGACGTCGCCCTGTCGGTCGGGTTCTACCGGGAGCTCTTCGGCTGGGACGCGATGTTCGACGCCGAGCCGGAGTCGGGCGGGTACGGCAGGTTCACCAAGAACGGCAGGCTGGTGGCCGGGATCACGCCGAGCCTCGGCCCGGGCGCGCCCGCCGCCTGGAACACCTACGTGGCCGTCGACGACGCCGCCGACACGATGGCGCGGGTGCGCGCGGCCGGGGGAGAGGTGGTCCTGGAGCCGGTGGCGATCCGGGAGAGGGGCGTGACGGCCGCCTTCCAGGATCCGCTGGGCGCCTTCCTCGCCGTGTGGCAGCCGGGCGAGGACCACGGCGCCGAGCTCGTCTCGGAGCCGGGCGCGTTCGCCTGGTGCGAGCTGTCCTGCCGGGACACGGTCATCGCGCGCTCCTTCTACCAGGCGGTCTTCGGCTGGGAGGCCAGAGACGCCGGCGTCGCCGGCATGGAGTACACCGAGTGGCGGGCGCAGGGCAGCCGTGCGGCGGGCATGGTGCCGATGGGCCCCGACGTCCCGGCGGAGGTGCCGTCGCACTGGAGGACCTACTTCGCGGTCGCGGACGCCGACGCCACCGTGGCGAAGGTCCGCGAGCTGGGGGGCCGGATCTTCACCGAGCCGGTGATGACCCCGGCGGGCGCGGTCGCGGTGATGGCCGATCCGGAGTTCGCCATCTTCGCGGTCGTCGTGCTGGACTGGGAGCGGATCCCCTGATCGTTTTCCGGGAAAATCCGCTTTAGGGAATATAGGCAGACCTTATCCCCGTTACGGAGCATTGGCCCTTACGGGTCCTCGTGGCCTGTGAGGAATAGGGGATCGGGAATGACCGCGGCCGACGCCGCGCCGGAGGAGTCCGGCATTTCATCGGGCGGGCGCCGCCGGACGCTGCTCCTGCTCGTCCTGGGCGCGCTCTCGGCGATCGGCCCGCTCTCCATCGACATGTACCTGCCGGCCTTCCCCGCCATCGCCGGGGAACTGGGCGCCGGTCAGGCCCAGGTGCAGCTCACGCTGACCGCCTGCCTCGTCGGCGTCTCCGCGGGGCAGGTCATCGCGGGCCCGCTCAGCGACGTGCGGGGGCGCCGCGTCCCGCTGGTGGCCGGCATCACCGCCTACGCCGCGGCCTCCCTGCTGTGCGCGTTCTCCCCGACCGTCTACGGGCTGATCGGGTTCCGCCTGCTCCAGGGGATCGCGGGCGGCGCCGCGCTGGTGATCGTCCGCGCGGTCGTCCGCGACCTCTACGAGGGCGCCGCCATCGCGCGCATCTTCGCCACCCTCATGCTCGTCAGCGGGCTCGCGCCGATCCTGGCCCCGATCCTCGGCGCGGAGCTGCTCTCCCACACCTCCTGGCGCGGGATCTTCGTGGCGCTGAGCGCCGGCGGGCTGGTGCTGCTGACCGCCGCGCTGTCCGGGGTGCGGGAGACGCTCCCCGCGCACAGGCGCGAGGCCGGCGGCCTGAGGAAGACCCTGGCCACCTTCGGGAAGCTGCTGCGCAGCCGGCCCTTCATGTCCAGCGCGCTCGCCGGCGGGCTGGGGTTCGGCGGCATGTTCGCCTACATCTCCGGCTCGCCGTTCGTCCTGCAGGAGGTGTACGGCGCCTCGCCGCGCACCTTCTCGCTGGTGTTCGCGCTCAACGCGATCGGCCTGACGGTCACCGCCCAGATCGGCGGCCGGCTCGCCGGGCGCCGGGTGGCGCCCGCGCGGCTGATCGTGATCGGCCTGTTCGCCTACGTGGCCGGGGCGGGCGCGGTGACCGTCACCGCCCTCCTCGACCTCCCGCTTGCGGCGCTGGTCGCCTCGTTGTTCGTGATGATGTGCGGCGCGGGCCTCGTGCTGCCGGGTGCCGGCGCGCTCGCGCTGGCCGGCCAGCCCCCGCAGGTCGCCGGGAGCGCCTCGGCGCTGCTGGGCGTCCTGCAGTTCGCGCTCGGCGCGCTCGCCGCCCCACTGGTGGGACTGGGCGACGGGTCGGCACTGCCGATGGCCACCGTGCTGGCCGGGTTCGCGGTGGCGGCCTTCGCCGCCTTCGCCGGGCTGCGCAGGCCGACGGGGGCCGTTTCCGCAGCTTAGGTAAGGCTTACCTGGGTGATGAATTGCATTTCCTGGAAACCTCCACCGGTTTGGCAGCGGGGAAGGAATTACGCCACACTGATGTTGTGAAATACGTGGAAGGGATTCCGGGCACCGAGGAGACCGCCGTCGCGCGGTCCTCCGGAGTGTCCGCCGAGAGCGGCACGCGAGCGCGTGTCGCCCGGCTGATCCTGGAACACGGACCCATCACCGCCGCCGCCCTCGGCGAACGGCTCGGGCTCACCCCCGCCGCCGTCCGCCGCCATCTGGACGCGCTGCTCGCCGACGGGATGATCGAGCCCCGTACGGCGCGCCCGCGCGGCCAGCGTGGACGGGGGCGACCGGCGAAACTGTTCGCCATCACCGATGCCGGGCGGAGCGCCTTCGAACACGCCTACGACGGTCTGGCCGGGAGCGCCCTGCGCTTCCTGGCCGAGCGCGCGGGCGAGGAAGCCGTGGCCGAGTTCGCCCGGTCGCAGGTGTCCGGCCTGGTCGGCCGCCTGCGACCCGAGATGGACGACGTCCCCGCTGAGGAGCGGGTGCGCGTCCTGGCCGAGGCGCTCTCGGCCGACGGCTACGCCGCTTCGGCGAGCAAGGCCAGTCTCGGAGGCGAGCAGTTGTGCCAGCACCACTGCCCGGTGGCGCACGTGGCCGCGGAGTTCCCGCAGCTGTGCGAGGCCGAGACGGAGGCGTTCGCGCAAATTCTCGGCACGCCAGTGCAGCGGCTCGCGACCATCGCCCACGGCGACGGGGTGTGCACCACCCACGTGAGCCCACCCCGTCCTAGAACGATCGACGAATCGAGCAAGGAGACCGGAAGGTGACTGTCACCGACCGCCCGGAGCTGGAAGGCCTCGGGAATTACAAGTTCGGCTGGGCCGACTCTGATGTGGCCGGCGCCGCAGCCCGCCGCGGCCTGTCCGAGGAGGTCGTCCGTAACATCTCCGCGCTCAAGAACGAGCCGGAGTGGATGCTGGACCTGCGTCTGAAGGGCCTGCGACTCTTCGGCAAGAAGCCCATGCCGAGCTGGGGATCCGACCTCTCCGGCATCGACTTCGACAACATCAAGTACTTCGTGCGCTCCACCGAGAAGCAGGCCGCTTCCTGGGACGAGCTGCCCGAGGACATCAAGAACACCTACGACAAGCTCGGCATCCCCGAGGCGGAGAAGCAGCGCCTGATCGCCGGCGTCGCCGCCCAGTACGAATCCGAGGTCGTCTACCACAAGATCCGTGAGGACCTTGAGGAGAAGGGTGTCATCTTCGTCGACACCGACACCGGCCTGCGCGAGCACGAGGAGCTCTTCAAGGAGTACTTCGGCTCGGTCATCCCGGTCGGCGACAACAAGTTCGCCGCGCTCAACACCGCGACCTGGTCCGGTGGCTCGTTCATCTACGTGCCGCCGAACGTCAACGTGGAGATCCCGCTCCAGGCCTACTTCCGGATCAACACCGAGAACATGGGCCAGTTCGAGCGGACCCTGATCATCGTGGACGAGAACTCCTACGTCCACTACGTCGAAGGCTGCACCGCGCCGATCTACTCCTCCGACTCGCTGCACAGCGCCGTCGTGGAGATCATCGTGAAGAAGGGCGCCCGCTGCCGCTACACGACCATCCAGAACTGGTCGAACAACGTCTACAACCTGGTCACCAAGCGCGCCGTGGCCTACGAGGGCGCGACCATGGAGTGGATCGACGGCAACATCGGCTCCAAGGTCACGATGAAGTACCCGGCCGTCTACCTGATGGGCGAGCACGCCAAGGGCGAGACGCTGAGCGTCGCCTTCGCCGGCGAGGGCCAGCACCAGGACGCCGGGGCCAAGATGGTGCACCTCGCGCCGAACACCAGCTCCACCGTCATCTCCAAGTCCGTCGCCCGTGGCGGCGGCCGTACCTCCTACCGCGGTCTGGTCCAGATCGAGGAGGGCGCCCACGGCAGCGCCAGCACGGTCAAGTGCGACGCGCTCCTGGTCGACCAGATCAGCCGCTCCGACACCTACCCCTACGTCGACGTCCGCGAGGACGACGTCTCGATGGGGCACGAGGCCACCGTCTCCAAGGTCTCCGACGACCAGCTCTTCTACCTGATGAGCCGCGGTCTGGACGAGGACGAGGCGATGGCGATGATCGTGCGCGGCTTCGTCGAGCCGATCGCCCGCGAGCTCCCGATGGAGTACGCCCTGGAGCTGAACCGCCTGATCGAACTGCAGATGGAAGGGGCCGTCGGCTGATGGGTCTCGCAACAACCCCCTCGTCGACCCTCCAGCGCAAGTCCTCCTACGAGCTGGACGACTTCGCGGTGCCGACCGGCCGGGAGGAGGAGTGGCGCTTCACGCCGCTGTCGCGGCTCAAGGGCCTGCACGACGGCACCGCCGCCGCCTCCGGCGCCGTGGCCGTCTCGGTGGACGCCGCCCCCGAGGCCGTCGTGGAGACCGTGGGCCGCGACGACGAGCGGATCGGCAAGGCCTACGTGCCCTCCGACCGGGTCAGCGCCCAGGCCTACGCCTCCTTCGAGAAGGCCACCGTCATCACGGTCCCGCGCGAGGCGGTCGCCTCCAAGCCGACGGTGATCACCTTCACCGGCGGCGGCGGCACGGCCTACGGCCACACCGTGGTCAGGCTGGAGCCGATGGCCGAGGCCGTCGTCGTCCTGGACCACCGGGGCAGCGCGGTCTACGCCGACAACGTCGAGTTCGTCGTGGGCGACGGAGCCACCCTCAAGGTCGTCAGCCTGCAGGACTGGGCCGACGACGCGGTGCACGTCTCCCAGCACCACGCCCGGCTCGGCAAGGACGCCACCTTCCGCGGCTTCGTGGTCACCCTCGGCGGCGACGTGGTCCGGCTCTCGCCGTCGGTCTCCTACTCCGCCCCGGGCGGCGACGCCGACCTGACCGGCCTGTACTTCGTGGACGCCGGCCAGCACCTGGAGCACCGCCTGCTGGTGGACCACTCCCAGCCCAACTGCAAGAGCAACGTGGTCTACAAGGGCGCGCTGCAGGGCGACGACGCCCACGCGGTCTGGATCGGCGACGTGATCATCCGGGTGGAGGCCGAGGGCACCGACACCTACGAGCTCAACCGGAACCTCCTGCTCACCGACGGCGCCCGCGCCGACTCGGTGCCGAACCTGGAGATCCTCACCGGCGAGGTCGCCGGCGCGGGCCACGCCAGCGCCACCGGCCGCCTGGACGACGAGCACATCTTCTACCTCCAGGCCCGCGGCATCCCGTTCGACGAGGCCCGCCGCCTGGTCATCCGGGGCTTCTTCGCACAGTTGCTGGAGAAGATCGAGCTTCCCGAGCTTCGTGAGCGGGTGCTCGCCAAGGTTGAGGCGGAGCTCGAGAAGTGACGTTCGAGAAAGCCTGCAAGGTCGCCGACATCCCCGACGGGGGCGTGATCGGCGTGGAGGTCGGCACGACCCCGGTCGCCCTGGTCCGCCAGGGCGAGGAGGTCTACGCCCTGCACGACGTGTGCTCCCACGCCGAGGTCAAGCTCAGCGAGGGAGAGGTCTACGACGGCAGCCTGGAGTGCTGGCTGCACGGCTCGTGTTTCGACCTGCGCTCGGGCAAGCCCACCGGCCCGCCCGCCAACAAGCCTGTTCCCGTTTACCGAGTCAAGATCGACGGCGACGACGTGCTCGTCTCGCTCTCGAAGGAGTCATAAGTGTCCACTCTTGAGATCCGCGACCTCCAGGTCGCCGTCGAGGACAAGCAGATCCTGCGCGGCGTCAACCTGACCGTGAAGGCCGGCGAGACCCACGCCATCATGGGCCCCAACGGCTCGGGCAAGTCCACGCTCGCCTACGCGATCGCCGGCCACCCGAAGTACACCGTCACCGGCGGACAGGTCCTGCTGGACGGCGTCGACCTGCTGGAGCTGAGCGTGGACGAGCGCGCCCGCGCCGGCCTGTTCCTCGCCATGCAGTACCCGGTCGAGGTCCCCGGCGTCAGCGTCTCCAACTTCCTGCGCTCGGCGGTCACCTCCGTGCGCGGTGAGGCTCCCAAGCTCCGCGAGTTCGCCAAGGACCTGAAGGCCGGCATGGACGCCCTGTCCATCGACGCGGCCTTCGCCCAGCGCAACCTGAACGAGGGCTTCTCCGGAGGCGAGAAGAAGCGCCACGAGATCCTCCAGCTGGAACTGCTCAAGCCGAAGATCGCCGTCCTCGACGAGACCGACTCCGGCCTGGACGTCGACGCGCTGCGCGTGGTCTCCGAGGGCATCAACCGCTTCCGTTCCTCCGGCGAGACCGGTGTGCTCCTCATCACCCACTACACCCGCATCCTGCGGTACGTGAAGCCGGACTTCGTCCACGTCTTCGCGGCCGGCCGGGTCGTCGAGGAGGGTGGCCCCGAGCTCGCCGACAAGCTCGAGGCCGAGGGCTACGAGGCCTACACCAAGGCCTCCGCGTAAGCCTGGGAGCGAATGAGGAGCGGTGAGCGACCGATGAGCGCGGAGCGAGGCCGACGCGGTGAGCGGAGTGGCCGGCTGAGGGACGAGGCCGTCCGCGAAGCGAATGAGGAGCGGTGAGCGACCGATGAGCACAGAGTTCGACGTGGAGAGGATCAGGAAGGACTTTCCGGTCCTCTCCCGCGAGCTGCCCGGCGGCAGACCCCTGGTCTACCTCGACTCGGGCAACTCCTCGCAGAAGCCGGCCCAGGTGATCGAGGTCATGCGCGAGCACCTGTCGATGCACTACGGCAACGTCGGCCGGGCCATGCACGTGCTGGGCGCGGAGTCCACCGAGGCCTACGAGGCGGCCCGGGACAAGGTCGCCTCCTTCGTCGGCGCGCCGAGCCGTGACGAGATCGTCTTCACCAAGAACGCCTCCGAGGCGCTCAACCTGGTGGCCTACGCCTTCGGCAACCCCATCAACGAGGACCCCCGGTTCATGATGGGGCCCGGCGACGAGATCGTCATCTCCGAGATGGAGCACCACTCCAACATCGTGCCGTGGCAGCTGCTCGCGCGGCGCACCGGCGCGACGCTGCGGTGGTTCTCCGTCACCGACGAGGGCCGCCTCGACCTGTCGAACCTCGACGAGCTGGTCACCGAGCGCACGAAGATCGTGTCGATCGCGCACCAGTCGAACGTGCTCGGCACGGTCAACCCTGTCGCCCGGGTGCTCGCCCGGGCCCGCCAGGTGGGCGCGCTGATGATGCTGGACGCCTCCCAGTCGGTCCCGCACAAGCCGGTGGACGTGGCCGCGCTGGGCGTGGACTTCCTGGCCTTCACCGGGCACAAGGCGGCCGGTCCCTCCGGCATCGGCGTGCTGTGGGCCCGGGCGGAGCTGCTGGAGGCGATGCCGCCGTTCCTGGGCGGCGGGGAGATGATCGAGGCGGTCTGGATGGACCGCTCGACCTACGCGCCCGCGCCGCACAAGTTCGAGGCGGGCACCCCGCCGATCGTCGAGGCCATCGGCCTCGGCGCCGCGGTGGACTACCTGGCGTCGGTCGGGATGGAGGCCATCGCCGCCCACGAGCGCGAGCTGGTCCGCTACGCGCTCCAGGAACTGGGCGAGGTGCCAGGTCTGAAGGTCGTGGGCCCGACCGGCCTGGAAGACCGCGGAGGAACGGTCTCGTTCACGCTGGAGGGGATCCACCCGCACGACGTCGGCCAGATCCTGGACGACGAGTTCGGCGTGGCCGTGCGCGTGGGACACCACTGCGCCCGTCCGCTCCACCTGAGGTTCGGGATCCCCGCCACCACGCGGGCCTCCTTCTACCTCTACAACACCCCGGCCGAGATCGACGCCCTGGTCCGCGGCCTCCACCACGTGCGGAAGGTGTTCGCGTAGCGATGCCGGAGCAGCCGAACGGACGAGTGAGCCCAAGCCTATGATCGCCGAGTCCATGTACCAGGAGCTGATCCTGGAGCATTACAAGCATCCTCAGGGGCGCGGTCTGCGTGACCCCTTCGACGCCGAGGTCCACCACGTCAACCCGACCTGCGGGGACGAGATCACCATGCGGGTCAAGGTGGGCGACGGCGGCAAGGTCGAGGATGTCTCCTACGACGGCCAGGGCTGCTCGATCAGCCAGGCCGCCGCCTCGGTCCTGCACGAGCTGACGACCGGCTCGACCGTGCCGGAGACGCTCGCGGTGGTGGAGGAGTTCACCCGGCTCATGCAGGGCAGGGGCCAGGTTGAGCCGGACGAGGACGTGCTCGGCGACGCCGTGGCGTTCGCCGGGGTCGCCAAGTTCCCGGCGCGGGTCAAGTGCGCGCTGCTGGCGTGGATGGCCTACAAGGACGCGGTTGTGAGGAGTGCATCATGAGCAAGCCCGTGGAGACGCCGACCTCGGCGTACGACGGCGAGACCACCCTTGACGAGGTCATGGAGGCCCTCAAGGACGTCGTGGACCCCGAGCTCGGCATCAACGTCGTCGACCTCGGCCTGATCTACGGGGTCAACCTCGACCCCGCCGAGGCCGGCGCCCCGCCGATCGCCACCATCGACATGACGCTGACCAGCGCGGCCTGCCCGCTGACCGACGTGATCGAGGAGCAGGCGCACTCCGCGCTGGACGGCATGGTCTCCGACGTGAAGATCAACTGGGTCTGGCTCCCGCCGTGGGGCCCGGACAAGATCACCGATGAGGGCCGTGACCAGCTCCGGATGCTCGGTTTCAACGTCTGATCCGGCCCTTCGAGGTACGGTTCGCACCTCGTGAGTTGTGAACCGTACCGGATTGTGTGAGAGGATGTGCCCGATGCCGGGAAGAAAAACCCGGCTCGGAGTGTTGACTCCACCGACGGACAAGCGTCCGCCTGACGGCGGACGCCCCGACCGACCTGGCACTGCGAACGCCGGGAATGCTTGATCGTGGTTTGACTGCGTGCGGGTAAGCTAGACCCGCCCCGTGCGGTGCGCCTCGACTTGCACCGCACTACCGCCCCTCATGTGGGCGTCGATCGAGCGCGGCTCATTGCCGCGCGCTCTAGGCTCGTCCTTTCGCAGAAGTGACGTGCCCCGTTCTTCTATCGAAAGGCACGAACCTTCGTGACCATGCTTGACGCTGCCCTGCCCGAAAACACCGAGCTCACCGAGGCTCCCGCCGGCGTGTCCGAGTTCACCCTGCTCGGCCTGCCCAAGCCCCTCGTGACCGGGCTTTCCCGCCAGGGCATCGAGAGCCCCTTCCCGATCCAGCGCGCCACCATCCCCGACATCCTGTCGGGCATCGACGTGCTCGGCCGCGGCCAGACCGGATCCGGCAAGACGCTGGCCTTCGGTCTTCCCATGATGGCCCGTATCTCCGGGCGCAAGGCCCGCCCGGGCCACCCGCTCGCCGTCGTCCTGGTGCCGACCCGCGAGCTGGCCATGCAGGTCACCGACGCGCTCGAGCCCCTCGGCCGCGGCCTGTCCCTGCGGATGAAGACCGTCGTCGGCGGCATGTCCATGGGCCGCCAGATCGAGGCCCTGCGCCGCGGGGTAGAGGTCGTCGTGGCGACGCCCGGCCGCCTGACCGACCTGATCCAGCAGGGCGAGTGCGCGCTGGACGAGGTCCAGGTGAGCATCCTGGACGAGGCCGACCACATGTGCGACCTCGGCTTCTTCCCGGTGGTCAGCGCGATCCTGCAGCAGACCCCGGCCGACAGCCAGCGCCTGCTGTTCTCCGCCACCCTCGACGGCGACGTCGACAAGCTCGTCCGGCGATTCCTGACCGACCCGGTGACCCACTCGATGGCCCCGGCGGCCTCCTCGGTGGACACCATGGAGCACCACGTCCTCGAGGTGCACCGCGACGACAAGTTCCCGGTGACCGCCGAGATCGCCAACCGCGAGGGCCGGACGATCATCTTCGTCCGCACCCAGCACGGCGTGGACCGCCTGTGCAAGCAGCTCGCCCAGGTCGGCGTCAAGGCCGGCGGCCTGCACGGCGGCAAGCGCCAGAACCAGCGCACCCGCATCCTGGCCGAGTTCAAGGAAGGTGCGATCAACGTCCTGGTCTGCACCGACGTCGCGGCCCGCGGCATCCACGTCGACAACATCAGCCTGGTGCTGCACGTCGACCCGCCGCAGGACCACAAGAGCTACCTGCACCGCGGTGGCCGTACGGCCCGCGCCGGGGAGAAGGGCACCGTCATGACGCTGGTGCTCCCCAACGAGCGCCGCTCCACCGACGCGATGACCCGCCGCGCGGGCATCAAGCCGTTCCGCCTCAAGGCCACCCCGGGCCACCCGCGCCTGGAGGAGGTCGCCGGGGCGCGCACGCCCAGCGGCGAGTCGATCCCGGTCTGGGAGCCCTCGGCCCCCGCCGCGAAGCAGCGCCAGCGCCGTGAGGGCTTCGGCGGCGGCGGCGGTCGCGGCCCGCGCCGGTTCCGCGACCGTCCCGGTCACGGCGGCGGTGAGGGATACCAGCCCCGCGAGCGTTCCGCCGGCGAGGACCGCGGCGGCTACCGGGGCGACGACGGCCGCGGCGGTGAGCGCCAGGGCGGTTACCGCGGCAACGGCGGTGGCAACGTGAACGAGCTGCGCGGCCAGTACCGTTCCGAGCGCCCGGCGGGCGAGCGTTCCGGCGGCTACCGTTCCGAGCGTCCCAGCGGCGGCTACCGCGGTGGCGAGCGCCCCAGCGGCGGCTACCGCAGCGGTGAGCCGTTCCGCGCCGAGGGCCGCTCCGGCGGCTACCGTTCCGAGCGCCCGGCGGGCGAGCGTTCCGGCGGCTACCAGGGCGGTGGCGGTGGCTACCGTTCCGAGCGTCCCAGCGGCGGCTACCGCAGCGGTGAGCCGTTCCGCGCCGAGGGCCGCTCCGAGGGCCGGGGCGACAACCGCGGCTTCCGTGGCGGACGCCCGCACGGCGACCACTCCGGCGGTGCCCGCTACGGCCGCTGACCATCTGACCGGACCCGGAAGGGCCGGTACGGCACCCGCCGTACCGGCCCTTCCGGCCGTTCACGGCCAGGTGCGGCGGGCCTGCCGCGATCGCCGGAGGCGGGCGCCGGGGCCGGCGGCGGATCTCACGGGAGACCGGGCGGGGGAGCGGTGCTGCCCCGGGGCGTGAGCCGGGCCGCGGCGTCCTCGAAGGGGCCCGGCTCCTCTCCGGCGACGAGCGCCAGCAGGCGGCGGGCGGCGTGCGCGCCGTACGCCGGGATGTCGCGGCTGAGCGCGGTGAGCGGCGGCCGCACCACCTGCGACAGGGGGGAGTCGTCCCAGGCGACGATCGACAGGTCGCCGGGTACGTCCAGGCGCAGCTCCTGCGCGGCCGACAGGCCCGCCAGAGCCATGATGTCGTTGTCGTAGACGATCGCGGTGGGCCGGGCGGGGGAGCTGAGCAGCCGCCGGGTGGCGCGGGCGCCCTCCTCGCCGGTGTAGTCGGTGTGCACCGTGACGTGCTCGGCGAGGCCCTCGCAGGCTTCGGTGAACGCCCGGTCGCGCAGGGCGGTGTGCACCAGCTCGGGCAGGCCGGCGACACGGGCGATCCTGCGGTGTCCCAGGGTGAGGAGATATGCGACCGTCTCCCGTACGGCGGCGCCGTCATCGGACCACACCGGCACCAGGGAACCGGCGTGGGAGGGGTGGCCGACCACCACCGCGGGCAGGCCGAGCGCCTCCAGCTCCGGCACGCGGGGGTCGTCCAGGTGCAGGTCGACCAGGATCGCACCGTCGACGCGGCCCTCGCCCCACCAGCGGCGGTAGACGGCCACCTCCTGCCCGTGGTCGGCCACCACCTGCAGCATGAGCGCGTAGGAGCGTGCCGCCAGCTCGCCCTCGATGCCGCTGATCAGCTCCATGAAGAACGGCTCCATGCCCAGCACGCGGGCCGGGCGGCACAGGGCCAGCCCGACGCTGTGGGCCCGCGCGCCGTTCAGGGCGCGGGCGGCGCTGCTGGGACGCCAGCCGATCTCCTCGGCGACCGCCAGAATCCTCGCCCTGGTGCTCTCCGACACGCCGGGCCGGCCGTTGAGGGCGTAGGAGACCGCCCCCTTGGAGACCCCCGCCTGCCGGGCGACATCGGCGATCGTCGGTCTTCTCATGCCCCTCCTCGTGTCGGCCCGAGTGTAACTGAACCGGTCCAGTTCCCTATTGACACGCATCCACAGGGAACTTACGGTCGCGGTACTTACCCGGTTCAGGATCGCATGCGGTCGCGTGTATCGGTGGGAGCGCTCCCATGCTGAGAGGAGAGCACGATGCGGACTCGACGGCGGTTCCTGGTCCTCGGCGTGGTGGGCTGCCTGGCCGCGGCCGGCTGCACGGACGGCTCCAGCGGGCCCTCGGCTCCCAGCACGGCGCCCGCGGCGTCCGGGAGCGCGGCCCCCCAGCCGGGCGGCGGGGGCGGCGCGTTCCCGCGCAACGAGACCCTCTACACCAGCGGCACCCAGTGGGGCCCGCCCGCCAACTGGAACCCGCTGCGGACCTGGGACTCGGCCACCGGGACCAAGGGGCTGGTCTACGAGACGCTGTTCCTGTACGACCCGCAGACCGACACGTTCACCCCCTGGCTGGCCGACAGCGGTGCCTGGACCGGCGAGAAGACCTACGAGCTGAAACTCCGCAAGGGCGTCACCTGGGCCGACGGCAAGCCCTTCACCGCCGCCGACGTGGTCTTCACCGTCGAGCTCGGCAAGATGAAGACGGTCCCCTACGCCAACCTGTGGACCTGGCTGGAGAAGGCCGAGGCCGTCGACGCCGCGACCGTGCGCTTCACCTTCTCCGAGGCCAACCACCAGCAGTGGGCCAACTGGGTCTACAACAACGCGATCGTGCCCAAGCACCTGTGGGAGGGGCGCTCGGAGGAGGAGGTGATGAACGGGACCAACGACAAGCCCGTCGGCACCGGGCCGTACGCCTACCACAGCCACGACCAGGACCGCATGGCGTGGGTGAAGCGCGACGGATGGTGGGCCACGGCGGCCCTGGGCAAGGACGTCAAGCCCAAGTACATCGTCGACATCGTCAACTCCAGCAACGAGGTGGCGATGGGCCTGCTGCTGCAGAAGGGGCTGGATCTCAGCAACAACTTCCTGCCCGGCATCGCCAACCTGGCCGGCGGCGACTTCGGCGTGCAGACCTACTATCCCGAGCCGCCGTACATGCTCTCGGCCAACACGGCCTGGCTGGTCCTCAACACCACCAAGAAGCCGATGGACGATCCCGCCTTCCGCAAGGCCGTCGCCAACTCCGTCGACACCAAGAAGATCGTCGAAGGCGTCTACGGCAACCTGGTCAAGGCCGCCAGCCCGACCGGCCTGCTGCCCCAGTGGGACAAGTACGTCGACCGGGCCGTGGTGGGCGAGAAGGGCTTCTCCTTCGACACCGCCAAGGCCAGGAAGCTGCTGGCCGACGCAGGATACAAGGACACCGACGGCGACGGGCTGGTGGAGAACAAGGACGGCTCCAAGGCCTCACTGAAGATCATCGTCCCGGCGGGGTGGACCGACTGGATGGAGGCGGCCCGGGTCATCGCCGAGGGGGCCAAGGCCGCAGGGATCGACCTGACCGCCGAGTTCCCCGACTTCAACGCCCTGGTCGACCAGCGGGGGAACAACAAGTTCGACATGCTGCTCAACAACGAGCGCCAGCTGTCCAACACCCCGTGGATGTACTACGACTACATCTTCCAGCTCCCGGTCAACAAGGTGCAGAACACCGTCAACTTCGGCCGTTACGAGAACAAGAGGGCCTGGGAGCTCGTCCAGGAGCTCGACGGCAAGAAGGTCGGCGACGTCGAGGGGATGAAGCGGGTCGCCTCGGAACTGCAGAAGATCCACTTGGAGGACATGCCGGTGATCCCGCTCTGGTACAACGGCCTGTGGGCCCAGACCAGCAGCGCGGTCTGGACGAACTGGCCCTCCTCGGCCCCGGGCACGCCCAAGTCCCCGCCGACGATGTGGCGCAACTGGCTGGAGCTGGGCGGCGTGCTGACCCTCACCGAGCTGAAGCCGGCCGGAGGCTGACCTCCGCGATCCTCACCTCCGCTCCCGGACGGGACTCGCCGGCGGGGACGGAGCCCTCACCGCGCCGATTCCGGAGGATCGCTTGCGACGCTACTTCGGCAGGAAACTGCTGGTCTACGGGCTCACCTTCCTGGTGGCCGTCACCGTCAACTGGATGATCCCGCGCTTCATGCCCGGCGATCCCGTGCAGAGCATGATCGCCAGGGCCAACGTCTCGCAGCCCGCCGCCGTGGAGGCCATGCGCGCCCACTACACGAGCCTGTTCGGGTTCGACCTGCCGCTCTGGAAGCAGTACGCCAACTTCTGGGCCGCGCTCTTCCGGGGCGACCTGGGCATCAGCGTCTGGCTCTTCCCCACCCCGGTGACCGACGTGATCGTCCGGGCGGTGCCGTACACGCTGGCCCTTCTCGTCCCGGCCATCCTGCTGAGCTGGTGGGCGGGGAACCGGTTCGGGGCGTTCGCGGCCCGGCGCAGGTGGCTGGAGAACACGGCGTTGCCCGTCGGCTACGTGCTCACCGCGACGCCGTACATGTGGCTGGCCATCCTGATGGCGTGGGGGCTGGGCGTGGTGGCGGGGATCTTCCCCGTCGCGGGCGGCTACGGCTTCGCGCTCCGGCCCGGATGGTCGGCCGAGTTCCTCGGCAGCCTGGCGCTCCACTGGGTCCTGCCGTTCCTCTCGCTGTTCCTGGTGGCCTTCGGCGGGTGGGCGATCGGCATGCGCAACATGATCATCTATGAGCTCGAAGCCGACTACGCCAACTACCTGGCCGCGCTCGGCGCGCCGCGGCGGCTGATCCGCCGCTACGCCTTCCGCAACGCGGTCCTGCCGCAGATCACCGGGCTGGCCCTGCAGCTCGGCGTGCTCGTGGCCGGAGCCCTGGTCACCGAGATCGTCTTCTCCTATCCCGGCCTGGGACACCTGATCCTCCAGGCCATCCAGAACCAGGACTTCTTCCTGCTGCAGGGCACCTTCCTGTTCATCGTGGTGGGCGTGCTGATCGCCAACTTCGTCATCGACGTCGTCTACGTCCTGGTCGACCCGCGGATCAGGACCGGGATGGGAGGCGAGGCGGCGTGAACCGCGAGGCGCTGCACTTCGCCGTCCGCAACGGCAAGCTCCTGGTCGGGCTGGCCGTGCTCCTGCCGCTGCTCGCCCTGGCCCTGCTCGGCCCCGCGCTCGCCGAGGGCGACCCCAACGCCTACGTCGGCACCCCGGCGCAGGCACCCTCGGGCGAATACTGGTTCGGCACCACGATGTTCGGCCAGGACGTCTTCGCCCAGTTCGTGTACGGCCTGCGGGTCACCTTCCTGGTCGGGCTGCTCGGCGGAGGGCTGGCCGCGCTCATCGGCATGGCCGTCGGCTTCACCGCCGGCTACCGGGGCGGGCTGGTCGACGAGGTGCTGAACATGCTCACCAACATCGTCCTCGTCCTGCCCGCGCTGGCCGTCCTGCTGGTCGTCAACGCCTACCTCGGCGTCCGCAGCGTGAGCGTGCAGGCGCTGTTCATCGGGCTCACCTCCTGGCCGTGGGCGGCCAGGGCGATCCGCGCCCAGACGTTCTCGCTGCGCTCACGGGACTTCGTCGACCTGGCCCGGCTGAGCGGGGTGCGCACCTGGAAGATCATCACCCGGGAGATCGCGCCGAACATGAGCTCCTACCTGTTCATGACGTTCATCCTGCTGTTCGGCGGGTCGGTCCTGATCGCCGCCTCGCTCGACTTCATCGGCCTGGGGCCGACCCAGGGGGTCTCTCTCGGCCTGATGCTCAACAACGCGGCCCGGTGGAGCGCTCTGCACCTGGGCATGTGGTGGTGGTTCATCCCGCCGGGGGCCGGGATCACCGTGATCGTCGGCGCGCTGTACGTCATGAACGTCGGGCTGGACGAGGTGTTCAACCCCAGGCTGCGGGAGTTGTGATGGGCGGACCGGACGGGCCGCGGGCGGAGGAGGGGCCATGGCGCTGCGGGTGAACGACCTGCGGGTCCACTACAGGACCCTGAAGGGCGAGGTGAAGGCGCTCGACGGCGTCACCTTCGAGGTCGGCGACGGGGAGATCCTGGGGCTGGCGGGGGAGTCGGGGTGCGGCAAGACCACCCTCGGCAAGAGCCTCATCCGGATGGACGGCCGGATGAGGCACGCCGGGGGCACGGCCGAGCTCGACGGAGCGGAGCTGCCGATCGGCGACGACCGGGCGATGGACCGCTTCAGGTTCCGCGAGGTGTCGATCATCCCGCAGTACGCGATGAGCGCCATGAACCCCACCAGGAAGATCGGCCGGATGGTGGACGAACTGCTGCGGGCCCGCGGGGCCGAGCCGGACGGCGCGGAGCTGCGCCGCCGCCTGGACCTGGTGGAGCTCCCTCACACGGTGCTGGAGCGCTACCCGATCGAGCTGTCCGGCGGCATGAAGCAGCGCATGGTCATGGTGATCTCCACCCTGCTCGACCCCTCGCTGCTGATCGCCGACGAGATCACCTCCGCGCTGGACGTCTCCACCCAGAAGGCGGTGGCCAGGACGCTCACGGAGTTCCGGGAACGGGGGTTCGTCAGGAGCATGGTCTTCATCACCCACGACATCTCGCTCACCTACCAGATCGCCGACACGATCATGGTCATGTACGCCGGGAAGCTCGCCGAGAAGGCTCCCGCGGACACGATCGTCACCCGGCCGCGGCACCCCTACACGCGGCTGCTGATCTCCTCGCTGCCGGAGGTCGGAGTCCGCTACTCCGACCGGAGGCTCTCCGGCATCCCCGGCAGCCCGCCCGCGCTCCTCGACCCGCCCGCCGGGTGCCGCTTCCGGGACCGCTGCCCCCTGGCGTTCGACCGGTGCGCCGAAGAACCCCCCGCCGTCGAGGTCGCCCCCGGCCACCACGTCTCCTGCTGGAGGTCATGATGCTCAGACTCGACGCGGTGACGAAGACCTACCGGGTGGGGGCGTTCGGCGGGCGGACCCTGACCGCCGTCGACGGCGTGAGCCTCGACCTGGTCCCCGGCGAGGTGGTCTCGCTCATCGGGGAGAGCGGGAGCGGCAAGACCACCGTCGGCAGGATGATTCTCGGACTGACCCCCGTCTCCGGCGGATCGATCACGCTCGACGGGGCTCCCGTACGGCCGGGCAAGGACTACTACCGGCAGGTCCAGGGCGTCTTCCAGGACCCCTTCAGCTGCTACAACCCGATCTTCAAGGTCGACCGGGTCCTCCAGATGATCCGGGAGGAGTACTTCCCCGGGACCGCGGGCGCGCAGTGGGAGGAGAAGGTCGCCGAGTCGCTGGAGGCGGTCCGGCTCGCCCCCGCCCTGGTCCTGGGCAAGTATCCGCACCAGCTCAGCGGCGGCCAGCTGCAGCGCCTGCTGATCGCCCGGGCGCTCCTGCTCGGGCCGCGGTTCCTGGTGGCCGACGAGATCACCAGCATGCTCGACGCCTCCACCCGCATCGACGTGCTCAACCTGCTCGCCGACCTGAAGTCCCGCGGCCTCGGCGTGCTGTTCGTCACCCACGACCTGTCGCTGGGCAACTACGTCAGCGAGCGGGCCGTGGTGCTGCACCGCGGCCGGGTGGTCGAGTCCGGTCCGACCGGGCTGGTCTTCGGCAACCCGCTGCATCCCTACACGGCCAGGCTGCTGGACTCGGTGCCGCGGCTCACCGCCCGCTGGGACGGCGTCCCGCAGGAGCCCGTCCCGGACACGCCGGAGCCGTCCGTCCTGGTCGAGGCCGAACCCGGCCACTTCGTGCGGCGCGTCCCGGCGCCGGAGCTGAGGAGCGTGAGTTGACGATCCCGCGTACCGCCGAGTCCCTCCGGACCCCGCAGATCCCGCAGCCCCCGGGAGCGCTGCGGCCGCTGCACGACGGCTGGACGCTGTCGGCCGTGACGGGAACGGCCGGAACGGAGGCGGCGCCGGGGGAGCTCCGCGCCGTCCCGGCGACGGTGCCCGGATGCGTGCACACCGACCTGCTGGCGGCCGGGCTGATCGACGACCCCTACCTGGACGACAACGAGAACCGACTGGGCTGGATCGGCCGCACCGCGTGGCGCTACGAGACGACCTTCACCTGGGCCCCCGACGGGCACGAGCGGACCGACCTGGTCTGCGAGGGGCTCGACACCGTCGCCACGATCGTCCTCAACGGCACCGAGGTCGCCACCACCGCCAACCAGCACCGGTCCTACCGTTTCCCGGTGCGGGAGCTGCTGCGCGAGGGGGAGAACACGCTCCGGGTGCACTTCGGCTCGCCGTACGACTACATCGCCGAGCGCCGGGCGGAGCTCGGCGACCGGCCCGGAGCCTATGCCGAGCGCTACCAGTTCATCCGCAAGATGGCCTGCAACTTCGGCTGGGACTGGGGCCCGGCGCTGGTCACGGCCGGGATCTGGCGGCCGATCGGGTTGCACTCCTGGAGCGGGGCGCGCCTGGCCGAGGTCGTCGCCCTGGCGAGCGCCGAGGGAGGGGCCGGCCGGGTCGAGGCGCGCGTCCGGGTCGAGCGCGCGGCGCGGACGCCCCTCACGGTGACCGCCGGGATCACGGGCGTCCCGGAGGCCTCCGCGGCGGTACGGCTGGCGCCCGGCGAGTCCGAGGCCGTGATCACCGTCGAGGTTCCGGGGCCGCGGCTGTGGTGGCCGCGCGGGTACGGCCCGCAGCACCGCCACGAGCTCACGGTCCGCCTCGATCCGGAGGAGACCCGGGCCGGAGGCGGGACCCGGCCGCTGGACGTATGGCGCGGGCTGATCGGGTTCCGCTCCGTCCGGCTGGAGAGGGCCGGTGGGGCCTTCACCCTGCTGGTCAACGAGGTGCCGGTGTTCGTGCGCGGGGCGAACTGGATTCCCGACGACTGCTTCCCGCACCGGGTCACCCGCGACCGCCTGGCCGCCCGCCTCGGCCGGGCGGCCGAGGCGAACGTCAACCTGCTGCGGGTCTGGGGCGGGGGAATGTACGAGAGCGAGGACTTCTACGACCTCGCCGACGAGCTGGGCCTGATGGTCTGGCAGGACGTCCCCTTCGCCTGCGCGGCCTACCCCGAGGAGGAGCCGTTCTGGAGCGAGGTGGAGGCGGAGGTCCGGCAGAACGCGGCCCGGCTGGCCCGGCGGCCCTCGCTGGTGCTGTGGTGCGGCAACAACGAGAACATCGAGGGCCACGCCGACTGGGGCTGGCAGCGGGAACTGGGGGAGCGCAGCTGGGGGGCGGGCTTCTACTACAAGCTGCTGCCCGCCGTGCTCGCCGAGGTCGACCCGGCCCGGCCGTACTGGCCCGGCAGCCCCTACTCCGGCGCCCCGGACCTGCCGCCCAACGACCCGGCCCGCGGCACCGTGCACATCTGGGACGTGTGGAACCGCGAGGACTACACGTGCTACGCCGCCTACACCCCCCGGTTCGTCGCCGAGTTCGGCTTCCAGGGCCCGCCCGTCCTCGCCACCCTGCGGGAGGCGCTCTCCGACGACCCGCTGACCCCCGACTCGCCCGGCCTGGCGCACCACCAGAAGGCCGCCGACGGCCACGCCAAGCTCCTGGCCGGCCTGGGCGGCCACCTGCCCCGGCCCGAGACCTTCGACGACTGGCACTACCTGACCCAGCTCAACCAGGCCAGGGCGGTGGCCTTCGGCATCGAACGGTTCCGGGCGCTGGCGCCGTACTGCGCGGGGACGATCGTCTGGCAGCTCAACGACTGCTGGCCGGCGGTCTCGTGGTCGGCGATCGACGGGTCGGGCCGCCGCAAGCCGCTGTGGTACGCGCTGCGCCGCGCCTACGCCGACCGCCTGCTCACCGTCCAGGACGGCGCGGTCGCGGTGGTCAACGACACCGACGAGCCGTGGACGGGGAATCTCTCCCTGGTACGGCACAGCCTCACCGGAAAGGTGCTGGCCAGAGCCTCCGCCGCGGTGGACGCGGCCCCGCGCTCGGTGGAGCGGGTGCCGCTGCCCGCCTCCGTCGCCGTGCCCCGGGACCCGGCCGCCGAGCTGCTGGCCGTACGCCTGGGAGATCTGCGGACCGTGCGCTTCTTCGCGGAGGATCCGCAGGTGGCCTTCCCGCCGGCCGCCTACGACGCCGAGGCGGCCCCCGTCCCCGGCGGCCTGGAGGTGACCGTCACCGCCCGGACCGTCCTGCGCGACCTGTGCCTGTTCCCCGACCGTCTCGACCCCGCCTCGGAGGTGGACGACATGCTCCTCACCCTCCTGCCCGGCGAGACCGCCGCCTTCCGCGTGACCGGTTCCCCCGACCCGGAGGCGCTCGTCGGCCACCCGGTGCTGCGCGTCGTGAACGGTCCCACTGTGTGGACCGGCGTACGTGGCAGGGCGAGGGGCCGTTAGGCTTGGCAGGCATATCCGACGACCGCCGAGAGAGACGATGAAGACCTTCGAAGAGCTGTTCGCCGAGCTGTCCGACAAGGCGCGCACCCGGCCCGAGGGGTCGGGGACCGTGGCCGCGCTGGACGCCGGGGTCCATGCCATCGGCAAGAAGGTCGTGGAGGAGGCCGCCGAGAGCTGGATGGCGGCCGAGCACGAGTCGGACGAGCGGGCCGCGGAGGAGATCTCCCAGCTCCTCTACCACGTGCAGGTCCTCATGATCGCCAAGGGGATCGGGCTGGACGACGTCTACAAGCATCTGTGAGCCGGTGAGCCCGGCCTCCCGCCTCACAGAGCAGACCCGTCCAGGTAAGGAACCCCCGCCATGCTGCGTCTCGCCGTCCCCAACAAGGGCGCCCTCTCCGAGGGCGCCCAGACCATCCTGAAGGAAGCCGGATACCGCCCGCGCAGGGACACCAAGGAGCTCGTGGTCATCGACCCCGACAACTCCTGCGAGCTGTTCTTCCTGCGCCCCAAGGACATCGCCGTCTACGTCGGCGAGGGCACCTTGGACGCCGGGATCACCGGCCGCGACATGCTCCACGACTCGGGCGCCAGGGTCGAGGAGGTCCTGCCGCTCGGCTTCGGCCGCTCCACCTTCCGCTTCGCCGCCCCGCCGGACGGCTTCGCGTCCGTCGCCGACCTGAAGGGCCGCCGGATCGCCACCGCCTACGCCGGGCTGCTGGAGGGCTACCTCGCCGAGCAGGGCGTCGACGCCCGGGTGATCAAGCTGGACGGCGCGGTCGAGACCGCCATCCGGCTGGGCGTGGCCGACGCGGTCGCCGACGTCGTGGAGACCGGGACCACCCTGCGCAACATGGGCCTGGAGGTGTTCGGCGAGCCGATCGCCCACTCGGAAGCCGTGCTGATCAGGCCGGTGGACACCGGCGAGGACCAGGGGGTCGGGCAGCTCGTCCGCCGCCTGCAGGGCGTGCTGGTGGCCCGCGACTACGTGATGATGGACTACGACATCCGGGTCGAGCGGATCGAGGAGGCCATCGCGCTCACCCCCGGCATGGAGGGCCCCACGGTCTCCCCGCTGCACCGGGAGGGCTGGGTCGCGGTCCGGGCCATGGTGCCGCGCAAGGGCCACCAGCAGGTGATGGACCAGCTCTGGGAGATCGGCGCCAAGGCCATCCTCGTCACCGCCATCTACGCGGCCCGGCTGTGACCGCACGCTGACCGCCGCGATGCGGCGCCGAGAAGGGGCCGGCACGGCGGGGAACCCGCCCCGCCCGGGTTCCTGGATCAGCGCTGTGTGCTCAGCGCTGTGTGCTCGGCCGGGCCCGTCCCCCCGGAGAGCGGTCGTCACCACCGTTCCGGGGACGGAGCACGGCCGAGGCCTGCGAGCCGGGCGCGCGGCGCGGTCACGAGGAGAGTGCCGCGGCCTCTTCCTCCTCGACCTGCTTGTTCCACTCGCGCTTGGAGGACTGCCAGCCGTCCTCGTCGCGGCCGAGCCGCCAGTAGCCGGAGATGGACAGCTGGGAGAGCGGGATGCCGCGCTCTGCGCGCAGGTGGCGGCGGAGGGCCCTGACGAAGTTCGCCTCGCCGTGGACGAAGGCGTGCACGGTCCCCGCGGGGAAGTCGAGCTCGCGGACGGCGGCGACCAGCGCCTCGCCGATCGGCGCGTCGCCGCGGTGCAGCCAGACGATCTTCACGTCACCGGGGGAGTCCAGCCGCTGCTCCTCCTCGGGGCCGGCCACCTCGACGAAGACGTGCGCGAGGGCTCCGGAGGGCAGGCGCTCCAGGGAGGCGGCGATGGCGGGCAGCGCGCTCTCGTCGCCCGCGAGAAGGTGCCAGTCCGCATCCGGAGAGGGCGCGTAGGCGCCGCCGGGGCCGAAGAACCAGATCTCGTCACCCGGCTGGACTCGGGCGGCCCACGGCCCGGCCAGGCCGCTCTCGCCGTGGTGGACGAAGTCCAGGGTCAGCTCGACCGCCTCGGGGTCCCATGCGCGGACCGTGTAGGTCCGGGTGGTGGGCCACTGCTCCCGGGGCAGGTCGCGCTGGATCGCCTCCATGTCGAAGGGGGACGGGTAGGTCACCCCCTCCGGGGCGAACAGGAGCTTCACGTAGTGGTCGGTGAACTCGCCCGCGCCGAAGCCGCGGAGCCCCTCGCCGCCGAGCACCACCCGGATCATGTGAGGAGTGATCCGCTCGGTGCGGAGCACCTCGCCCCGGGTCGCCTTCCGGGCCGGCCTGCCCTCTGCCATGTGCGCTCCCCCGTCGTCCGACTTAGGTATACCTAAGTCGTAGCATACGGCTATCGGAGCGACGCGACCGCCCTGACCGCCCGGTCGACCTCCTCGGGCGTGGTGACGATGCCGGGGCCGAAGCGGAGGTACGTCTCGCGGTACGGGGTGACGCTGGCGATGACCCGGTGCTCCTCACGCAGGCGGGCCACGGCCAGGCCGGGATTGACGCCGGCGACCGAGCAGCAGACGAGCCCGGCCGAGAGCCCGGGGTCCCTGGGGGTGATCAGGCGGGCGCTCGGGATCGCGGCGAGTCCTTCCTTGAGCCGGGTGGCCTGCTCGGCGATCCTCGCGGCCACCCGGTCCTTGCCGATCGCCTGGTGGAAGGCGAAGGCCTCGCCGAGCGCCCAGCGGTGCTCGAAGCTGTGGTAGCCGCCCGGAGTGCCGAGAATCCCGCCGGGACCGGACGGGTCGTGCCCGCCGATCCATCCCGAGAAGGCCGGCTGGGAGAAGCTCGGGATGACGGGCCGCAGGGCGTCCCAGGCGCGACCCCACAGGACGCCGGTGCCGCGCGGGCCGTACAGCCACTTGTGGGTGCCGCTGGCCAGGAAGTCGCAGTCCAGGTCCTGCACCCCGTCGGCCAGCGCTCCGAACCCGTGCACGCCGTCCACGCACAGCAGGGCGCGGTCCCTGTCGTCCCTGGAGGCGTTGGCCTCGGCGACCATCCGGGCGATCTCCCGGATCGGCAGGCGCACCCCGGTGCCGGAGTGCACCCAGGTGACGGCGACGACCCGGGTCCGGGGACGCAGCGTCGCCTTCAGGCGGGAGACGATCTCGTCGGCCGAGGCGGCGGCGGGATCGCCGTACAGGCGCGCCCGGCGGACCTCGGCCCCGGTGCGCTCGGCGAGCAGCCGCAGGCTCTCGTGGGTTGCGTAGAAGTCGTGCTCGGTGGTGAGCACGTCCTGGCCCGGCAGCAGACGCAGGCCGCCGTAGAGCAGGCCCAGGCCCATGGTGGTGCTGTCGGTGAGCGCCACGTCGTCGGCCCGGCCGCCCAGGTAGGCCGCGGCGGCCTCGCGCACGGCCCCGTCGCGGTCCGCGCCGTTCAGGTAGGCCTCGGTGTCGGTGTCCAGGCCGCGCCGGTGCTCCTCGACGGCTCGCCGTACCGGTGCGGGATGGGCGGCGAGCACGTAGGCGGCGAACTGCGCGTGTGCCGGGTCGAGGGAGAACTGGGCGCGCACCGACTCCCAGCTCGCCGGGTCGAACGGCGGCGCGGAGCCGACCGGCGGCGTGGACGCGGCGGCGGGCTCCGCGGGCCCACCGGAGGTGCACGCCGCCAGCGCCGCCCCGGCCCCGGCGGCCAGTCCCGCGCCGAGCAGGGCCCTGCGTCCCACGGAGGGGTCGCGCTCTCGCATCGTGGCAGTTCCCCTGTCTCCCGCTGCCGTCCCTTGCGGCCGTCCGCGGCCGCCTGCGGCGCCTGTGGTCCCTTCCTACCGGGATCATGCGGGGCTGCCAAGGGGAGAGGGGGATGCCCGGGGCGGCGCGGCGGGCGGATCCGCGATCCCGAGCTGAGAATCTACATTGTAAAGGACGGTGCCGGTGACGATGCCCGGAGATTCGCGGCTCCCGGGCCGGGCGTTCCCGGGGGAAGCGCCCCTCTCAGCGCTGCATGCCCGCCACCTGGCGGATCAGGTCGGAGACGCGGACGATGCCCATGCAGCGCCCGACCTCGTCGGTGACCACCAGGTCGTCGTAGACGCGCTCGGCGTCGCGCCCGGCGACCTGCATGGCGGCGATGGCCGGCGTGGTCTTGGGGACGGCGCGGACGGTGTCGGCCAGCCGGACGGCGGGTTTCTTGCCGTGCAGGGCGTGGCCGAAGCGGCTGGCGATGGAGAGCAGGAAACGGCTGCGGTCCAGGCTGCCCTTGGGACGCTGGTACTCGTCCACCAGGATCACGCTGGTGATGGAGGGCTCGCTGCTGAAGACCTCCACGGCGTCCTCGGAGGTGGCCTGTTCCGGGAGGGTCACCGCGGGCAGCAGGAACTCCTGGACGCGCGGGCCGAGCAGGAGCTGCGCCGGCTCGGCCTCGACGACCGGCGGCGGCACGTGGATCCGCCCCGAAGGGCCCGGGGCCAGCAGCGGGCCCTGGGCCAGCCGCACCCCCCAGGAGCGGACCGCCGACAGCTGCGCCTCCCCGGTCACGCCGGGGGCGAGCACGTGGGCGCCCACGCTCCTGGCGAGGGCCGCCAGGGACCCGGCCAGCGCCGCGCGCCGCGGGTCGTGCGGGATCCGCGCCATGAGCCGGGGGGAGAGCACCGTCAGGTACGGCGAGGTGTCGGTGAGCAGGTCCAGCGGGAGGTGCGCGGTGCCCAGGTCGCCCACCGCGATCAGGTACCCGATGGCGCGCAGGCCGTCCAGCCCGACGACCAGGGCCCGCCGGTCGGTCTCGGCGAACCCGCCCCGGAGCATGAGGATGATCTCCCGAGGACGCCGGCCGGACAGGCGCAGGGCCTCGTGGAGCGGGGCCAGCGCGGCCGAGCCGCTGATCACCGCGGCGGTGGGCAGAGTGAGGACCAGGGGGAGCAGCGCCTCGCTCCTGGAGACGTCGAGGACGGTCCTGGCGAGGGCGACGACGTCTCCGTGGCCTGAGCCGCCGTCTCCCAGGTCGCCGCCGACCGCCTGTAGCGCGACGACTCCGCCCGTGTCGAGGTCGACGATCGGCGTGACGCCCGCGACGGTGACCGGAGGGGCCGCTGCGGTGGCCGTTCCGGGCGTCGCCGTGGTCGCCGTCGCCGACGGCGGGAGAAGCTGTGTATTGGTCGACACGTAGAGAGGATGGAACATTCCCCTTCTCCTGCATAAGTGCTGTGCAGCGTTGTTCATCCATAGTTCTCCGTCTGTTGGAGGCGGGAGCCGCCGGGGACCGCCGGGCCGGTAGGGTCCGGGGCATGACGTCACGACCGGCCGCCGGGGGAGGACGCTGGGTCTCTGTGGGGCCGGAGCGGCTCGGCCGCTGGATCGACGGCTTCGCCGAGCGGCACGGCCCGATCTCGGTGACCGCAGGGGAGGAGGCCGTGCGGATCGAGGGCGCCGACGGGGCGGTGGCCGAGTGCCTGGTGCCCTTCCCCCCGCTGACCGCCGCCGGCGGCGGCCCGCTGGCCAGGCTGACCACCCACGCGCGCAGGGAGCGCCGGATCGGCGTGCTGCTGGTGCGGCTCGGCGGTCACGCGGCCGGGATCTTCCAGGGCGACGAGCTCGTCTCCTCCAAGGTCGGCTCGCGGCAGGTCCACGGCCGCAGCGCCGCGGGAGGCTGGTCGCAGCGGCGTTTCGCCCGGCGGAGGGAGAAGCAGGTGGACCTGGCGCACGACGCGGCGGCCGAGGTGGCGTTGCGGATCCTCGGTCCGCACGTGGCCGAGCTGGAGGCGGTGATCCTCGGCGGCGACCGGCGCGCGGTGGACGCGCTGCGGGCCGATCGCCGCCTCGCTCCGGTCTTCGCGCTGGAGGCCGAGCCCTTCCTGACGGTCCCCGACCCCAGGCTCGCGGTGCTCACCGGAACCCCCGCCCAGTTCCGCGCGGTCAGGATCAAGGTCGTCGACCCCGGTTGATCGAGGGGATGAGGGGCGTGCGCGCGCCGTACACTGATCGGTATGCGCACCCCCGATTGACGCCACCCGTGACGAGGCGGCCGGGGCCGAGCCGAGAGCCGGGAGACACAGGGCGCGGCGGGCTCGGTCACAGCGACGTATACCTGTGTATCTCCAGTCTGGGAGTGTTCCCCAACCATGATCATAGCTTCTGACATCGAACTGCGCGCCGGGGCGCGCCTGCTCATCGAGGGTGCGTCGTTCCGGGTGAACCCCGGTGACAAGATCGGGCTCGTCGGCCGCAACGGCGCGGGCAAGACCACGCTGACCCGGGTGCTGGCCGGCGAGGGCATCCCCGCGGCGGGCACGGTGACCATCACCGGCTCGGTGGGCTACCTGCCGCAGGATCCGCGCACCGGTGACCTGCAGGTGATCGCCCGTGACCGCATCCTGTCCGCGCGCGGGCTGGACGAGGTGCTGCGCGAGCTGCGTGAGGCCGAGCTCGGCATGTCCTCGGCGGACGAGCGCACCAGGGACCGCGCGGTGCGCGCCTACGGGCGGCTGGAAGACCGGCTGCACGTGCTGGGCGGATACGCGGCGGAGTCGGAGGCGGCCTCGATCGCCTCCAGCCTCGGCCTGCCCGACCGGGTGCTGGTCCAGCCGCTGGAGACCCTCTCCGGAGGCCAGCGCAGGCGCGTGGAACTGGCCCGGATCCTGTTCAGCGGGGCCGAGACTCTCCTTCTCGACGAACCCACAAACCACCTCGACGCGGACTCGATCAGCTGGCTTCGTGACTTTTTGCGGTCGCATCAGGGTGGCTTGATCATTATTAGCCACGACGTGGGCCTCCTTGAAGCGACGGTAAACAGGGTCCTGCACCTGGACGCCAACCGCGCGGTGATCGACACCTACAACGTCGGCTGGAAGGCCTACCTGGCGCAGCGGGAGACCGACGAGAAGCGCCGCAAGCGCGAGCGCGCCAACGCCGAGAAGCAGGCCACGGCGCTGATGGCGCAGGCCGACAAGATGCGGGCCAAGGCCACCAAGGCCAAGGCTGCGCAGGACATGCAGCGCCGCGCCGAGCGGCTGCTGTCCGGCCTGGAGGTGGAGCGGCGCAGCGACAAGGTCGCCAAGCTGCGCTTCCCCGAGCCCGCGCCGTGCGGGCGCACTCCGATCACGGCGACGGACCTGTCGAAGTCGTACGGCTCCCTGGAGGTCTTCACCGACGTCAACGCTGCCGTGGACAAGGGGTCCAGGGTCGTCATCCTGGGCCTGAACGGCGCGGGCAAGACCACGCTGCTGCGCATCCTGGGCGGCATCGAGAAGCCCGACACCGGTGAGGTCAGGCCCGGTCACGGGCTCAAACTGGGCTACTACGCCCAGGAGCACGAGACGATCGACCCGAAGCGCACCGTGCTGGAGAACATGCGCTCGGCCGGGGGAGAGCTGCCCGACGTCGAGCTGCGCAAGGTGCTGGGCTCGTTCCTGTTCACCGGCGACGACGTCGACAAGCCCGCGGGTGTGCTCTCCGGCGGGGAGAAGACACGGCTCGCCCTGGCCACGCTGGTGCTCTCGGCGGCCAACGTCCTGCTGCTGGACGAGCCCACCAACAACCTCGATCCGGCCAGCCGTGAGCAGGTTCTTTCGGCTCTAAGGTCCTATTCTGGGGCGATTGTGCTCGTTACGCACGATGAGGGTGCTGTGGACGCTCTGCAGCCCGATAGGGTGATCTTGCTGCCTGACGGAGTTGAAGACGCGTGGAGCGACGAATTTTCCGATCTTGTGGCACTTGCCTGATCTTATTTTGAGCGGGTACGGATCTTTTCCCTGGGAGTAGGTAGCCGATCCCGCAGAAATGACTGATCATGGCGGAGTAACGCTGCGGAAGTCTGGCACTACAGGAGGTACTCGTGGCCGAGACTCTTAAGAAGGGCACCCGGGTGACCGGGGCCGACCGTGAAAAACTGGCCGCCGATCTCAAGAAGCGCTACAGCTCGGGTGAGAGCATCCGGGCGCTCGCCGCTTCGACCGGCCGGTCGTACGGCTTCATCCACCGCATCCTGAGCGAGTCCGGCGTGACTCTGCGCGGGCGCGGCGGCGCCACCCGGGGCAAGTCCAAGCGCTGACCCCGCATCGGAACGCGCGACCGCAGCCGCTCGTCCAAGCCGTCCGCCCGAGCCTGTAGAACCTCATTCTGGAGAGTTCGATAGGCTCGGGCGGAACGGACGGCGACCTGTATGGGAGAGCGAGCGATGGTGGACGTGGCACCTGGGGGGAGTGCGGAGGAGATCTCCCTCGCGGAGATCGGGCTGCGCTACGAGGTGGACGGCGAGATCGCGACGATCACGCTGGACCGGCCGGACAAGCGGAACGCACAGACGTTCGCCACCTGGTCGGCACTGGCCCAGATCGGTGAGAACCTGCCGCAGCAGGTGAGAGTCGTCGTGGTCCAAGGTGAGGGGCCGTCCTTCTCGGCGGGCATCGACCTGCGGATGTTCACCCCTGAGGGTGTCCCGGGTCAGGGCTCGTTCGCGAGCACCGCGACCCTCGGCGGCGCGGCCTTCGACGAGCGGATCGCGCAGGCGCAGAAGGGGTTCCTGTGGTTGCGGCGCCCGGACATCGTCTCGGTGGCGGCCGTTCAGGGACACGCCGTCGGCGCCGGATTCCAGCTGGCGCTCGCCTGTGACCTGAGGATCCTGGCGGACGACGCCAAGCTGTGCATGAAGGAGCCCGCGCTCGGCCTGGTCCCCGATCTGACGGGGACCAAGCCGCTGGTCGACCTGGTCGGGCTGTCCCGCGCCGTCGAGATCTGCCTCACGGCGCGGGTCGTGGAGGCACAGGAGGCGGCCAGGATCGGCCTGGCCGAGCTGGTCGTCGCCCCCGGCGAGCTGAGGCAGGCCGTACGCGACCTGTCGGCGGCGCTGCTGGCGACCAACAGGGACGCCGCGACGGCGACCAAGCGGCTGCTCCAGGGCGCCCAGGGACGGACGCTGGAGGAGCAGTGCGCCGCCGAGCGCCAGGAGCAGATGGCGCGGATCAAGGCGCTCTTCGGCTGACCCCGCTCTCCGCGGGCACGGTCCGTGCCCGCGGAGCCGCGTGATCGTGTTCGCCCGGAGCTGACCGGGGAATCGCGTGGTCTCCTGCGGCGCTCGCACCGGGAGAGGAGGCCTGATGGCGATGATGGGAGGGGGTTTCGGCCCCCAGGCGATGCGCTCGCTTCGGCGCGACAGTTCGGTGACCAAGGAGCGCCTCGCGCCGGGCACGGTGAAGCGGATCGCCCGTTACGCGCGCCCCTTCTCCCGGCAGATCGTCGCCTTCCTGGCGCTGGTCGTGCTCGGCTCGGTCATCGTGATCGCCAATCCGCTGCTGATGAAGGCGATCATCGACGAGGGCATCGAGAAGGGGGACGCCGGACTCGTCGTCAGGCTCGCCCTGGTCATCGCCGGGCTCGCGGTCGTGGACGCCGCGCTCGGCCTGGCCCAGCGCTGGTTCTCCGCCCGCGTCGGCGAGGGCCTGATCTACAACCTGCGCACCGAGGTCTTCGACCACGTGCAGCGCATGCCGGTCGCGTTCTTCATGCGCACCCAGACCGGCGCCCTGGTCTCCCGGCTGAACACCGACGTGATCGGCGCGCAGCGGGCACTGACCAGCACGCTGTCGTCGGTCGTGTCCAACGTGGTGATGCTGGTGCTGGTGCTCGGCGCGATGATCGCGCTGTCCTGGCAGATCACGGCCGTCGCCCTGGTGCTGCTGCCGATCTTCATCTTCCCGGCCAAGTGGGTCGGTCGGAAGATGTCCGGGCTCACCCGCGAGCAGATGGAGCTCGACGCGGAGATGAGCTCCATGATGACCGAGCGGTTCAACGTCGCCGGCGCGATGGTCGCCAAGCTGTACGGCCGGCCCGACGAGGAGGCGGCCGTCTTCGGGCGCCGGGCCGGGCGGGTCAGGGACGTCGGCGTCACCGTCGGCATGTACGGGACGGTGTTCCGGGTCGCCCTGGGCCTGATCGCCGCGCTCGCCACCGCGCTGGTGTACGGCGCGGGCGGCGTGCTGGCCGTGAACGGCGCCTTCGAGGTCGGCACCCTGGTCGCGCTCGCCGCGCTTTTGATGCGCCTGTACGGCCCGCTGACCAGTCTGTCGAACGTGCACGTGGACGTGATGACCGCGCTCGTCAGCTTCGACCGGGTCTTCGAGGTGCTCGACCTGAAGCCGATGGTGGCCGAGAAGCCCGGGGCGAGGCCCGTCCCCGCGGGGCCGGCGACGGTCGAGTTCGACGACGTCTTCTTCCGCTACCCGGCCGCCTCGGAGGTCTCGCTGGCCTCGCTGGAGGCGGTGGCCAGGCCCGACGCCGGGCAGAGCCACGAGGTGCTGCGCGGGATCGGCTTCACCGCCCGCCCCGGCGAGCTGGTCGCGCTGGTCGGTCCCTCGGGCGCGGGCAAGACGACCATCACCTCGCTGGTCTCGCGGCTGTACGACGTCAACGACGGCGCGGTCCGGATCAACGGCGTGGACGTGCGGGAGGTCACCCTCGGCTCACTGCGCGACACCGTGGGCGTCGTCATGCAGGACGCCCACCTGTTCCACGACACCATCGGGGCCAATCTGCGCTACGCCCGGCCGGGGGCGAGCGAGGACGAGATCTGGGAGGCCCTGCGCGCGGCGCAGATCGCCGAACTGGTCGAGTCCCTGCCGGAAGGGCTGGAGACCGTGGTGGGCGACCGGGGCTACCGGCTGTCCGGCGGCGAGAAACAGCGCCTGGCCCTGGCCAGGCTGCTGCTCAAGGCGCCCGGGGTGGTGGTGCTCGACGAGGCCACCGCGCACCTGGACTCGGAGTCGGAGGCCGCGGTGCAGCGGGCGCTGAAGACCGCGCTGGCCGGGCGGACCTCGCTGGTCATCGCGCACCGGCTGTCCACGATCCGCGAGGCCGACCAGATCCTCGTGGTCTCCGACGGCCGGATCGTCGAGCGCGGCCGCCACGACGAGCTGCTCGCCAAGGGCGCCGTCTACGCCGAGCTCTACCGCACCCAGTTCAGCCGGGAGCACTGACAGGCCGGGAGGCCCGGCCTGAGGGGAGGCCCGGCGGGCCGGTCACCGGTAGCCCAGGCGGGCGAGCTCCTCGCGGGCGACCTTCTCCACCAGCGCGGCGTCCTCGGGCCGCAGGCGGGTGCGCCAGATGCCGACCTTCGGGACGCTCCTGCCGTACAGGGCCACCTTGGACACGTGCGTCTCCAGGAAGCGGGAGAGGGCGTCGACCGTTTCACCCGGGGAGGCGGTCATGTCCTCGTAGCGCAGGGTCAGCAGTTGCTCGCGGGGCAGCTCCTGGTGGAGCTCGGCCGAGAGGCGTACGGCGCCGCGCCAGCGCAGCGCGCACTTGCCGGCCGTGGACATGGTCTTCCACCGGTCGACGTTCCCGGCGGAGTTGACGCCGAGGAAGGCGTTGGGGAACTCGGTCTCGTCGCTCAGCATGGCCGGTCTGAACCACGACAGGGCCGCCGGGTCGGCGAGCATGTCGGCGGCCACGTCGCGGCCGTCCCGGATGAGCTGGACGAACCGGGCGTCGGGGAAGGCCTGGAGCAGCACCTGAGCGCTGTAGAGCAGGTCGGGGCTGGCGTCGCCGAAGCGGGCGACGGTCCCGGGGACGGCGCACGGACCCGTGCCCGTCACGCCGCCCGCCTCCCGGCACGGGGCCGGGCACTCGCGGCAGGCTCCCGGCAGGATCTGCCAGGACTCGGCCATGGCGTCGCGGAGCACGCGGGTGGCGCCCAGACCGCGCCGGGTGATGGAGGGGCGGCGGGCGAAGGCGTGCACGACGTGGGCCACGGCGGCACGGCCCATGGTGACGTGGAAGCCCGGGGAGCGTTTGAGGGCGCGGGCAAGCAGGTCCGCGCCGGAGTGCGGGGCGGCGAGCACGAACACCGGCCGGCGGACCTTGATGCCGTTGACCACGAGGATGTGGGTCGGAGGTCGCATATCTGACCCCAGTGTGGCACCGTTTCCCGGGTGAACGAACCGGCCACGCCCATGCAGGCCAGGGTGGAGGCGGCGGGCCTCGCGCTCGCCCGGGACCCCGGTGCCGCGATCACCACGCCCGCCGCGGCCGTTCCGCCCGTGTTGCGCCCGGGTGACACGGTCGCGGTGGTGGCCCCCTGCGGGCCGCCCGACCCGCTGAGGCTGGAGCGCGGCGTCCGCGTGCTGCGGGGGCTCGGCCTGAAGGTCGTCACCGGGGCGCACGTGCTGGAACGCGACCGCTACCTGGCCGGGTCCGACGCCGCGCGGGCGGCCGACCTGCAGGAGGCCTGGTGCGACCCGGCGGTGGCGGCCGTGCTGTGCGCGCGGGGCGGCTACGGCGCGACCCGGATCCTGAACCTGGTCGACTGGGACGCCATGCGGGCGGCCGGAGTGAAGACCTTGGCGGGCTCCAGCGACGTCACCGCCCTGCACCGGGCGTTCGCCGTCGAGCTCGGCGTCATGACCTGGTTCGGCCCCATGCCCGCCTGCGCCACGTTCAGCGACCCCGGCGGGCCCGAGCCTCGCACCTTCGAGCACTTCACCGCGGCCCTGTTCGCCGACGCCCCGCCCGTCACCGGCGACCGGGTGATCGCCGGAGGCGCCGCCGCGGCCCCCGTCACCGGGGGCAACCTGTCGCTGCTGGCCGCCCTGTGCGGCACGCCGTACCAGATGGACGCACGAGGGCGGATCGTGCTGCTGGAGGACGTCGGCGAGGCGCCCTACCGGATCGACCGGATGCTCACCCAGTTGTTCCAGGCGGGCTCGCTGGACGGGGCGGCGGGGTTCGTGCTCGGCTCGTGGCTGGACTGCGGCGACCCCTACCCGGTGCTGGAGGAGCGGCTCGCGCCGCTCGGCGTGCCGGTGATCGCCGGGCTGCCGGTTGGGCACGGGATGCCGCAGCTCAGCCTGCCGTTAGGGGCACTTGGTGCTATTGATGCGGAATCGTGCTCTCTGGCCTGGTCAATCCACACTTCCGAGAGGGCAGTCTAGAAAGGGGAGAAAACCGGCAGAGGGGATGCACGCGTGAGGCTGTTCCGGCGGCATCGCGACCGGCGGTCGGGGACCCCATCCGGGGCGCCGTCCGAGGCACCGCCGCGTGCGATCGAAGACGTCGACCTCGACTCGCTGCTCGGGCTCGTCGCCGACTCCCTCGGCTACACCTGCTCCTTCGCTCCCGACGGCCGCACCCTCGTCCTGTCGGGCCCGCGTGAGGTGACCGTACGGCTGGCCGGGTTGCGCGCCGAGGCCGCCCGCCGCTCCCGCGAGGACTGGCCGATGCTCGTCTCCGAGCACCTGTCGCACACCCTGATCACGGCGGACGAGCCGCTGGACGCCTGCGACCTGGCCCAGGTCCGGCCGTTGCTGCGCACCCGCGTCCAGCGTGACGACGACCTGGTCTCGGGCCACGTGGTCGGACGCCACCTCACCGCCGACCTGGTCGAGGTGCTCACGGTCGGGTACGGCGCCGCCGGGCGCCCGGTCCGCCCGGAGGAGGCCGGCTGCTGGCCGATCACCGCGGCCCAGGCCCTGGACCTGGCACTGGACAACGCCTGCCGGGACGAGCTGCTCTCGGTGGACGCCGGCGACCTCGACGGGGTGGCGATCCTGAGGCTGACCGGCCCCACCTCCAGCGCCGCCGCACATCTGCGCCGCCTCGCCGACTACCTGCCGGTCCCCGACGACGGCGTTCTCGTCACCCTGCCCGACCCGCGGACCCTGATCGTCCACCCGGTTGAGGGCATCGGCGTCATCCGGGCGATCGAGCGGCTGCGGCTGCTGGCCCAGCGGGAGTTCGATCGCGGCACCGATCCGCTCAGCTCCCAGGTCTACTGGTGGCACGGAGGCCGGCTCGCCCTGATCAGGGCCGACCTGGTCAACCAGGAGGGGCAGACCCGGCTGGTCGTGTCCCCGCCCCCGGAGTTCGCCCGCGTTCTCGCCGCCCTGGCCGGCCGCCTCGGCGGAGGGGCTCCGGGGAGCTGAGGGTTCCGGAGCCGGGGAAATCACGAGTTCTCCGCAGATCGTAGGAAGATGGTCTCCTGCTCCGAATCCGTGCCGACAGTCCTTTCGCATACCCTGGATCGTTCCCGGGTGCCCGCCCGCGAGGGAATGCGGTGGTGGTGCGGGGTGATCGGGTTCGCATCGACGAGGAGTGAGAAATGGCGCAGTGGTGCCTCGGTGTCGACCTCGGGACGAGTTTCTCCGCCGGGGTGATAGCAGCCGAGGGGCGCTTCGACATCCTTGAGGTGGAGGGGGAACGGCGCATCCCCTCCGCCGTCATGCTGGACGAGCGCGGGACGCTGGTGGCCGGCAGGGTGGCCCAGCGGGGGATCGGCATCAGCCCCGAGCGCGTCGAGCGCAACCCCAAACGCTACGTCGGCCGTGGCCGCATGCTGCTCGGCGGGGTCCCGGTGGACGTCACCGACGCCATGGCGGCGCTGCTGGAGCTGTTCGTGAGCGAGGGCCGGCGGCGCTTCGACGGGGCCGCGCCCGACTGCATCGCGCTGACCCACCCGGTCGCCTGGAGCGCCGAGCGCAAGGCGGTGCTGGTGGCGGCCGCGAAGAAGGTGGTACGCGGCGTGCGGATCGTGCTCATCGACGAGCCCGTGGCCTCGGCCCGCTACTTCGCCTCCTCCGGGCGGGTGGCCCCGGGATCCCACCTGGCCGTCTACGACCTCGGCGGCGGCACGTTCGACGCCGCCGTGCTCACCGTGGACGGCAGTGACTTCAAGGTCGTCGGTGAGCCGGGCGGACACGACGAGATCGGCGGCGAGAGCTTCGACGAGCAGGTCTTCGCGTTCCTCGGGACGCAGATCGAGCGGCTCGACGCCGAGTGGTGGCAGCAGGTCACCACCAGCGCGGAACGGCGGTACCTGAGCTACGCCGCCGACCTGTTCAAGATGGCCCGGGAGGCGAAGGAGGCCCTGTCGAAGTTCGACACCTCCTCCCACTACGTGGTCGGCATCAACGAGGATGTGCACATCAGCAGGGCCGACCTGGAGGGGCTCATCGGCGAGGAGATCGTCAAGACGGTCGACATCCTGGACGAGACCATCCGCGGTGCCGGGATCCGGGGCGACGAACTGGGCGCGGTCTTCATGACCGGGGGCGCCAGCAGGATGCCGCTGGTCCAGCAGGTCGTGCGCGATCGCCACGGGGAGCTGGTCCGCACCTACGACGACCCGAAGATCGTCGTCGCCTACGGCGCCGCGCAGCTCGCCTGGAAGCTCAAGGTCGAGAGGCCCGACACCACCGGCCCGCGGGCGACGGGCGGGGTGGCGCTGGCCGTGACCGGGCGGACCGGCCAGACCGGGGGGCACCAGGCCGTCCCGGGCCCGACCGGGGGCCAGCAGGCCGTCCCAGGCTCCAGCGGCGGCCAGCAGGCCTTCACCGGTCCCAGCGGCGGCCAGACCGGTGGACATCACCTCCCCGCCGGTACGGCTCCCGCTCCGGGCGGCCCCACCGCCAAGGGGATCGAGAAGGTGATGGACGGCGTGCTGGAGGCGAGCGTCGAGGGCGGCCGGGTCTTCGTGCACCAGGCGTTCGAGAACGGCCACTTCCTGCGCAGGCTCGACGGGCTCGGTGGCCGCCACGACCGCGAGTTCGCCTTCGGCCGGCTGGTGGAGTGGGCCGCCTCGAGCGAGGGAGTCGTCACGGTGGAGCAGGTCGGCCCGGCGCAGACGCTGGCCCGCACGCTCACCCCGGAGCTGGCCGTGCGCTCCACGCACCCGCTGCAGATGTGGGGGAACCCCACCGTGCTGGCCCACGGTCCCACGGCCTGGGTCTTCTACCAGCCCGGACAGGTCCTCTCGGTCGACGGCACGATGGGGCTGCCCTGGGGGGAGACCGGCCACCTGGCGATGATCGAGCTCGACCTGGGCGGGGGGTTCTTCTTCCAGGAGCCCCGGCCCCGCGACCTGGGCGCCTACGCCCAGTGGTTCGTGAACGAGGACAACCGGTCCCGGCGGTTGCTGGACCAGGAGGGACCCGGCGGCACCGAGCCGTCGCCCTCGGTCGGGGCGCCGGGCTGCACCGTGGTGCTCGGGCAGTTCAGCAGCACCAAGCCGCTCTTCGCCAACCAGCACCAGAACTTCAGGCCGTGGCAGGTACTGTGCCTGATCGACCCGGGCGGCATCGTGCGCCCGACGGTGCGCGATGCCGGGCAGAGCTGGCTGCACCAGGTCGTCCTGCACAAGGGCAGGTGGTTCACGGCCAGCTCGGCGGGGCTGGAGGCCGACACCGCGGACGGCCGGACCGTGCCGGTCCTGCCGCGCCCGCGGGCCGGCGCGCTGCGCTGGTTCCCGGCCGGCAACCAGATCTACGCGGTCGGCACCGACCAGGTGAGCCCCGCCAGGGGCTGGTCGGTCGGGGTCTTCGACGAGCGCTCCCACTCGGTGGCCTTCCTGATGGGCAAGCAGTCGGCCACCCTCTCGGGTCACCTCACCTCCCGGTACCGCTGGGAGCGCCCGCGGATGGTCGCCGACGGCGACTCCATGTGGATGACGATGCGGGACGCCGGCCGCAGCAGGCTCCTGCACGTCACCCCAGCCGGAGCGCGGGAGGTGCACCGCACCTCGGGGACGTTCGAGCCGGTCGCCCGGGTCGCCACCGGCCTGCTCTGCCTGCACAACCCCGACGACGCCACGGGAACCGCGCGCGACCAGCCCGCCGCCCTGGTGCACCTGCCGCTGTAGGAAGGCCCGCCGCGGTGACGAACACCTCGGCGGGTTCACCCGTCGCCCGCCGCCGTTCGACGCGCGGCCGAAAGCCAGGGCCGCCACACGTCCTCGTGGGCACGGACCCAGTATTCGGCGGCCTTCTCCGGGGACATGCGCTTGCTGGCGATCCACGCGGCGACCATGTCCTGGTCGGCGTTGGTCCAGCGGAACTCGCGCAGCAGGTGGTACGCGGGGCCGCCGCCGTCGGCGAAGGCGCGGCTGAACAGCTTGTTGAGCCGGTAGGTGGGATAGTCGCACGCGACGGCCGCCGGGTCGGCGTCGCACCCGGCACGGTGGGCCGGCAGCTTGATCTTCTGGAACTGCAGGCGCCAGGTCAGCCACTGGGGCTCGTAGAAGTAGAACAGCATGGGTTCGCGCCGGGCGTACAGCTGCCGGACCCTGTCGATCTCAGAGGTCTCGGAACCGGCGAACACGACGGTGTAGTTCAGCCCGAGGTTCTTGATCAGCGCCTGCTCGTGCGTGACGTATGTCGGGGAGGCGGCGAGGAGCCGCCCCCGGCCGCCGCTCTCCGGAGCCGCGAACAGGTGGGCGTAGCGGTTGAGATTGCGCCAGTCGGTGATGTCGGGGTACTGCTCGACGAGGTAGTCGGGCACGTACCAGCCGATGGTGCCGGTGTTCCCGGTGGGACCGCCGTCGATCACCGTCGCGCGCTGACGGATGTAGCGCGCCGCCCAGTCGTCGTGGCCCCAGTTCTCCACGAGGGCGTCGATGGAGCCCGCGTCCAGGGCCCGCCATCCCTGCTCCTCGTCCAGGGGCACCAGTTCCACGCGGTAGCCGAGCCCGTGTTGCAGCAGATGTTTCACGACATGGGCGTTGGCGTGGTAGCCGACCCAGGAGTGCAGGCCGATGCGCACCGTGGGACGGTCCCGCCGCCCGGCAGAGGTGTCGGAGGGGAGCGTCAAGCCCGCGCACAGCAGCACGCTGATCAGTCCCAGCGATCCCAGGAAGCGCTTCATGCCGGTATCTCCTGCCGGCCGTCCGGGACCGGCAGCCGAACGGAGCCGTCCTCGTCGTGCGGGCCGTCCCCGCCGGTCACGTCGGGGTCGTGCAGCACGATGCCGCCCCGCTTGGCCCGATACATCGCCGTATCGGCGCAGCGCATCCAGGCGTCGACGGTGTCGCCGTGCTCCGGATAGAGCGCTATGCCGAAGCTGGCGTGCACCGGCAGCGTGTGGGCGCCGACCTGCACCGGCTGCGTCAGCCGGGCGCGGATGCGCTCCACCAGGCGCACCGCCACATCCGCGTCGGGCACGTTGGGCAGCAGGAGCCCGAACTCGTCACCGCCCAGCCTGGCCACCGTGTCGCTGCCGCGCAGCCCCGCCGACAGGCGTTGCGCGACGGCCTGCAACAGCTCGTCACCGACAGGATGGCCGAAGGTGTCGTTGACCTGCTTGAAATAGTCCAGGTCCACCAGCACGACCGCTCCGTGCTCCTCCAGCGCCGCCCGCCTGCGGGCGTGCTCGGCCTTCTGCAGGAAGAGCTTGCGGTTGGCCAGGCCGGTCAGGGGGTCGTGCAGGGAGGCGTGCTCGTGCTGCCGGGCGTGGCGGCGCAGCTTCCGGTTGGTCCACCAGGCGATGGCGATCAGCACCACGTACAGGCCGACCAGGCCGGGGCCCAGGCGCCAGTACGCGTGCTGGAGCCGCTCCTGCGCCTGCGCGGCGATGGCGTCGTAGGGCAGGTACAGCTCCAGTGTCCCGATCACCCTGTCGCCGGCGATCGAACGCACGGGCCGGGCCACCCAGATCATGCCGGGCGCGCCGGAGCGGGCCAGCGGATCGCCGAGAACGGAGACGCGGGTGTGTCCCGCCGCCGCGGCGGCCAGGCCGTCGGCGTCGGACGGCGCCGCATGGGGCGACTCGCTGTCCGAGATCACCACGCGCCCGGTGAGATCGCGCAGCAGCAGCCGGGCCACCGACCCGTGGAAGACCGCCGCCCGGATCGCCGCGCGCATCCGCTGCCGCTCCGCGGCGGACAGGGCGAGATCGTCGGTGGTGATCGCCGGTGAGATCACCATGTCCTGGATGAGGTCCGCCTGGGCGCGCCCGCGCTGCAGCCCTTCCGTCACCGCGTCCTCGGTGTGGCCGCGTACCAGCATCACGCCCAGCAGGATCACCGGCACGAGACTCACCACCGCGAACGCCGCGAACAGGCGTGAGCCCGTCCCGGCAGCTCGCATGGTGGCGGATCGCATGCCTCTCTCTCGGCACGGGAGCCGACGGTCTGAGACTTTTCTCACGTCTCCGAGGCCGGAAAGCGCAATCACGGCGCCGGAGGGCGGTGACGGCCTCGCGTATCGCGGCCGCGAGGCCGTTCACCCGGGGATCGCCGGCGGCGGGGGCGGCGCACCGGTTCCCGGTGACGCGGCCGCCGGCGATCGGGCCGGGGCAGGCCCTAGACGCCGCCGCCCAGGGCGGCCACTGCGGTCGCGAGCTCCTTGCGCAGTTCGTGACCGCGCTTGGTGAGGGTGTCGATCGCGGTGATCCGGTCCTGCCCGGACTGCCGCGCCTTGCGGCGGTCCTCCGCCGAGCGCGCGGAGGCGGCCTTCAGCTCGGCGCGCCGGCTCTCCAGCTCCTTGCGCCGCCGCATGAGGCTCTCGTCCGCGACCTGCTCGACGTTGACCCGCCAGGTGGCGACCATCCGCTCCAGGTCGAGCGTCATCTCCCGGGAGACCAGCGAGAACTGGTCCCGCAGCGCGCTGCGCAGCGCCGCCTGGTTGCGCTGCACCTTCTCCATCGAGCGGCGCCCCATGAAGATGGCCGCGCCGATCGCCGGGGCGACCAGGATGAAGCCCACCGGGCCGAGCAGGGTCGCGGCGAAACCGCCCAGGGAGAGGCCGATCGAGGCCGACGGCAGCACGTCGCGGACCATGTCCACGCTCTCCGGGGCGCCCGCGGCCATGTCGCCCCGTACCTGGACCTGCGAGAGGTTGGGCAGCATCCGCCGGTCGGCCTCCAGGTCCACCGGGTCGAGGCCGAGGTCGCGGGCGAAGGCGTCCAGTGTGGTGCGCGAGAGCATCTCCACGTCGTAGACGATCTGCGACCAGATGGCCTCCAGCGAGCGCTGCACGCTCAGCGGCAGCTCCGCCATGTACCGGTCGATCTGCTCCTGCTTCTTCAGCGTGGAGATCGCGTTCTCGTACGGCTGGCGGACCTCGGCCACCCGTGCCGCCACGATGCCCGCCACCTCGCGGCCGAGGAAGGTGTTGGCCACCGCGCCCGCCCGGCGCTTGGCGGCCAGTTCGGTGAGCCGCTCCAGCCCGGCCTCCACCTCGGCGAGCCGGGCGGTGATATCGCCCTCGTCGTCGGAGCCCACGGCCACGTCGTCCTTGGCCCCGGTCGCCAGAGAACCCAGCACCGAGAGCGCGGCGGCGACCACGGTGGCACCCCGGGCGGAGTCGCGGCCCTCGGCGAACCCGCGCAGGTGCCGCTCCAGCACGTCCATGCCGCTGCGCGCCCGCAGCGCGTCGGCGCGCTCCTGCCGTCCCTCCCGGCGCTTGGCCTCGGCGGCCTCGGCGAGCTTGGAGCTCACCGGGATCCACGGAGCCGACAGCAGCGGGTTCAGCGTCACCGCCCGGGCGGGGTTCTCCGCGACCGCCTCGTTGACGAAGGTCCGCAGCCGGGCCTGGTTCTCCTCCATCAGGCTCCGCCAGTTGGCCGAGTCCTCGACCTTGGTCAGCACGAACGCGATCGCCTGTACCCGCTCGGCCGCCTCGGCCAGGAACTCCAGCTCGTGGCGGAGCACGGGCTGGTCCTGCGCGCTGAGCGTGAACAGCAGGGCGTCGGCCCGCTGGAGCATGGCGACGGTCACCTGGCGGTGGCCGACGGTGAGGCTGTCCACCCCGGGGGTGTCGAGCAGCCGCAGGCCGTCGAGGAGGGGGTTGTCGAGGGTGATGTCCACGCTGACCACGTCGCGGCGCTTTCCGGCGTCACCGCGCATCGAGGCGTAGTCGGGGATCGACTCGATGGTGATCGGGGTCTGGACGGGCCCGTTCTCGGTGCTGCGGTGCACGACGGCGGCCAGCTTGGGGCCGCGGCGCAGCGAAAGGAAGCAGTTGGTGGCGACGTCGGCGTCGACCGGGACCAGGTCGGGATGGCCGACCAGGGTGTTGAGCAGGCGGCTCTTACCCCGCTTCTGCGCACCGGCGACCACGATGTCGGTGCACTCGTCCTTCCACCGGGCCGCGCAGGCGGCAAGCACCTCGGCCAGGTCCGCCCGGCCGCACCGGCTCGCCAGCGAGTGGACCTCGTTGGCGTAGCGCAGCAACCGGGCCACCGGGCCGTTCTGGTCGGGGGTCGTCATCGGATTCCTCCAGCGTGGATATCCCAGGCTTCAGCTCTGGGTAGGAAACGCGGCGCAGTTCTGCGGAGTTCGGTGGCGTGCTCGACGGCGGCGACAACCAAGCCGCCGTATGCACGATCTGCTTTGCCCTCTCCGCCGGACCGGCGGAGAGGTGAAACGCCTGGGGAGCCGGGGCACGACCCCAAGGGCGCACGCCCGGCGGGCAACTGGCGGTGAGGCGGGAAACTCGACCCGTGAGGGCCGGAATCCCCTGGATCCATCCATGGGGAGGAGGTCAAGTTGTCTCTCCTGTCGGGACCGGCGGGGCTCGTGATCACCAGGTCAGGACGCGCCGTCCTGGTGGTAGCGGGACCAGATGGCCTCGTAGGTGTCGCAGAGGGCCTCCGCCGCCCGCCGCTGCCGCAGCGAGATCGGCCGGTGGGTCAGGGCGCGGAACCGGGCGCCCAGCGCGGCGGCGTAGCCGGCGACCTCGGCACGCGGAGCACCCGGCGGAGCGCCGAGCTGGGTCGCCAGCTCGGTCCCGGCGAGCAGGAGCTCCAGCGCCCGTTTGTCGTCGGCGGGGACCATCGGGGCCGCGCGCAGCACCTCGATCGCGGCGGAGTCGACCCGGACCGGGGGGAGCGGGTCACCCGCCGCCGCGGCGGGGCCGGTGTCCTCCTCCAGCGCCGCGATGACGATGTCCTCCAGGACGGTCAGCACGTCCCTGGCCCGGTGCCCGGCGGTGCGGCCCTCGTTCATCATGGCGAGCGTGCGCCAGCGTGTCGTCGCCGCCGTGGCCGCGGCGGCGATCTCCTGCCGGGAGGCCCCCGCGGGCAGGCCGAACTGCCCGGCGGGGTCGTCGTGGCGGGCCAGTCGGAGCAACTCGGCGGTCATGTCCTCGCTCAGGACCAGGGTTCCCCTGCCGAGCGCCTCGGCCGCCGTGAAGATCCGCAGGCCGCCCAGGGCGGTCGCGATCGGCCGGTTCTCGTCGAGCTGGGCCGCCAGGGTGTCCAGGGTGGCGCGGTCTGAGCCGAGCGCGGGCGCGCGGGCGATCTGACGGAGCCGGGTCACGGCGTCGAGTGACTTGAGCTGTTCGGCGCGGCGGGCGAAGTGGGCCAGGCCCGCGGCGACCGAACCCGTCGCCGCACGCCCCGCCGAGGCGTATCCCGAGCGCTCCAGCAGCAGGGCCGTGAGCGCGGCGGCGTCGCTCAGCTCGCCCCGGCGCAACGCGTCCACCGCGACGCGGATGCCGTAGCGGTGCAGCCGTTCCACCAGGCGGTGCCGTACCTCCGCCGGGACGGGCAGGTCGGGCGCCGTGCGGAAGTCCTCCATGTCGAGGAGGTAGTCCTCGAGATCGTCCTCGTCGAGCTGGGCCAGGCGGGACAGCGCGGCGACCTCCTCGCCGTCCAGCGGGCGGGCGCGGGCGGTCTCGGCCAGCAGGCCGATCACCGGCACCACGTCGAAGACGGAGGTGCGCAGGTCCCGGTAGCCGCCGGTGGCCAGCCGCCGGGCGGTCGGCCAGGGGTCGTCCTCGTCACCGCGCCGGTCGATCTGACCCAGCACGGCGAGGGTGTTGACGCAGCTCATGCCGCAGGCGTCGGTGAGGCCGCGGAACTCGGCGAGGGTGGTGTCGTCGAATTTCTGAACGTAGCGCAGTACGTAGATCATCGCCTGCGCGCGGTCGTCCTCGTCGCCGGAGCCGAAGAGCATGCTCCGGGCCGCCCGCTCGTTGACGGCCGTCACCGTGTTCATGCCGGGGGTGTCGATGATGGTGACCGTGCGCAGCGACGGCAGGTCCAGCGCGACGCGCAGCCGCCGGATCCGGGCCACGTCCACACCGAGGTCGGAGGGCAGCCGGTGACCGGGCAGCAGCCGGGAGTAGGCCACCCCGCCGTCGGCGAGCTCGACCGTGATGCGCCCGTCGTCCTCGCCGTATTCGTACTGGGTCACCACGAAGGTGCACTCGCCCGCGTCCACCGGGGCGACCGGCAGTCCCAGCAGGGCGTTGACCAGGGTCGACTTCCCGCTGCTCACCGCGCCGGCCACCGCGACCCGCAGCGGCGCGTCGAGGTCGGCGCGCACCCGCGCCACCCGCTCGCGCAGCTCCGCTCCGGCGAGCCTGGCCGAGGTGCCGTCGCACAGGCGGCGCAGCAGCTCCGCGGGTCCGGCCGTGGTCACACGTCACCTCCGAAGACCGGATCCCAGCCGTCGTGGGCGTCGTCCGGGGAATAGGGGTCGTCGCCGTGATCCGCGTAGTCCTCGTGGCCGGCGTCCCGGACCTCCCACGGGCTCCCCTCGCCGAAGGGCCCGTCCTCGCCGAACGGGCCGGGCTCCCCGGCGTCCGGGGCGGGTTCGCCGGAGAAGACGTCCTGGCCGGGCAGGAGGGAAAGGTCGGCTTCGTCCGAGGAGAACGTCTGCGCGAACATGTCCGCGCTCTCCTCCTCGGTCGGCCCGGGAACCGTCTCGAAGAGGAGTCGATGCAGCTCAGTCAGGTCGTCTGACTCATCGGAGCCCGCTCCGAACTCTGTATTGTTACGGTCCAATATCATGGCGGCCTACCTCATACCGGGCAAACGTGCGGCGTGATGTCATTGGCTGATTTCCACCTCGGGAGGACGGGTGACCGATGACGAGCGGGTCGTTGAGCAGTGCCGTTGACGACGAGAGCCTTCTCGTCGTCGCGGCGCGGGCGGGTGACGAGTCCGCCTTCGCCGAACTGTGGTCCACGGCGCAGCGCCAGGCCTTCGGCGTCTGCTACCACCTCACCGAGAACCGGGCCGACGCGCTCGACGCGCTGCAGGACACGCAGCTCGCCGCGTGGAAGGGCCTGGCCTCCTTCGAGGGCAAGGCGCCCTTCCGAGCCTGGGTCCTCGCCATCGCGCGCAACGCCGCGCGTGCGGTGGTACGGCGCCGTGCCCCCATGGGGATGATCTTCGACGAGGTGGGCGAGGAGTCGGCGGTCACCGAGCCCTTCGAGGACACCGTCGCCGAGCTGGCCGATCTGCGCCGGGCACTGGCCACGGTGCCCGACTCCCATCGGGAGGCGCTGCTGCTGTGGGCCGGCGGGCTCACCTATGAGCAGGTGGGCGCCGCACTGGAGGTCCCGATCAACACGGTGAAGGTGTGGATCCACCGGGCCAGGCAGCGGCTCCAGGCCGAGCTCGGGGGCGGCTGAGCCGCTCACCGCCCGGCCCCGGGCGAGTCGGGTGCCGCGGCCGGTTCGTGGCGGTAGACGGCCACCTGCGGCACGCGGATCACGCGGTCACCGTCGGCGTACCCGTGCTTGACGGTCTCCGCGACGATGTCGTGCAACTCGGGCCGGTCGGTCGGCTCGGTGCCGAACGCCTCGTGCAGGCGCGGGTCGAAGCGCTGCCCGTCTGCGACGATCTCCCGGACCCCGGCCCGGTTCAGCCCGTCCAGGAGCGTGCCGGCCAGCCGGGGGTGGCGCTCGGCGATCTGGTCCCGGTAACCGATGCAGGCCTCCACCAGGACCTCCCTGCTCGGGCGGCCACCGGCGAACAGGCGCTCCACCTGCTGGGTGAGCGCCTGGCTGATCCCGCTCCCGGCGACCTCCTCCAGGACCTCCTGCAGCGGGTCGGACGCGGCGGGACCGGGCTCTGCGGCCGGTACGGCGGACGGCATGGGTGCTCCAGACGGTACGGGTGATCCCTGCGGTACGGGCGCTTCGGACGGTCTGACGGGCGAAGCGGGCTGTACGGCCGGGCTGGACGGTACGGCGGGCGGTGCGGCGGCGGGCCTCGGGGGCTCCGGCAGCCCCGGCCCGCCCTGCCAGGCGGTGGAGGGAACGTCCCTGTTCCGCCGCCACAGGAGGACCGCCGCGGCGATCAGCACGGCGGCTCCCACCGCCAGGGCGAGCATCAGGGCCGGGAACGGCAGCCCGAACAGGCCCGGCGCCTCCTGGACGCCGGGCCTGTCGGCCGGCTTCTCCGGCGGCCGCCCGGCCTCGCCGGGGGGTTGCGCGGCCCCCGCCCCGCCGGGGGTCTGCGCCACACCGGTCTCGCCCCTGGGCAGCAGGGGCGCGACGCCGCCCCCGTCCGCCTCGGCGGTCGGGGCGGGCGCCGGCTGCGTGACCGCGGTGACGGCCTCCCCGCCCGGACCCGCCGCGCCTCCGCCGGGCCCCGCCGGGCCGCAGCCGGTCAGTGCGAGGCCGCCCAGGAGCAACAGGGGGAGGAGCGCACGTCGGTCTGTCATCGGTCGCCTTCCTCGTCGGCGGCCCGTGCGGCCCGGTTCCGGATTCCCCGGAGCCGGGCCGCACGGGCTCATGCCGGATGCTGTGATCAGACCGTCGGGAACGGGCTCTGGTACTCGGTGTAGTCGGAGACGCCGTCGCCGTTGAGGTCGACGCGGACCTCGTCGACGTAGCCGTCGCCGTCGTGGTCGAGGTAGACGACATCGGTGACGCCGTCGTGGTTGACGTCGTAGCGCTCCTCGTCGGCCACGAAGTCGCCGTCGGTGTCGATCAGCTGGGCGTCGGTGGCGCCGTCGCCGTCGTAGTCGACGTAGTCGGTGGTGGTGACGTCGAAGTCGCTCATGACCTGGTGTTCCGTTCTGTTCAGGGTGGGTTCGTCAGATAAGAGTGGCGACCGCGGCGGATTGTTACAGCGGGTTTCAAGATTTTTCCGAACGCCTTCCCCGGCGGAGGGCGGGGCCTCCGGAGGCGACCGGGGGCCGGTTCGCCACGGGTCGCCGCCTGGCGTACTCCGGGCCGTGGCCGCAGGGCCTGTCGCGCAGCCGCGGCCAGGGCGCGGCCGCCGGACCAGCGGGTCCCGGTGGGGGTGTATTCCGCCATCGGCGCCCCCGTGCGCCGCGAACGGCTGTCCGCGCCGGCCGGGATGTCCCGCGGCGCCCCGTGCCGCGCGAGGGCACGGAGCCCCGCCTCAGCTCAGCGCGCGGGCGGTGTGGATCAGCGGGACGTGGCTGAAGGCCTGCGGGAAGTTGCCGACCAGGCGGCCGTAGCGCGGGTCGTACTCCTCGGAGAGCAGGCCGACGTCGTTGCGCAGGGCCAGCAGGCGCTCGAAAAGCTCGACCGCATCCTCCCTGCGGCCGATCATCGCGAGGGCCTCGGCCAGCCAGAAGCTGCACGCCAGGAAGGAGCCCTCACCGCCGGGCAGGCCGTCCACGTCGTTGTCCCTGGCCACCGGGTAGCGCAACACGAACCCGTCCACCAGCAGCTCGCGCTCGACCGCCTCGATGGTCCCGATCACGCGCGGGTCCTCCGGCGGCAGGAAGCCGACGATGGGGATGAGCAGCAGGGCGGCGTCGAGCTCCTGCGAGCCGTACGCCTGGGTGAAGGTGCCCCGCACCGGATCGAAGGCCTTGTCGCAGATCTCGGCGTGGATCCGGGCGCGTACCTCCTTCCAGCGCTCCACCGGGCCGTCCTGGCCGAGGACCTCCACGTATTTGATCGCCCGGTCCAGGGCGACCCAGCACATCACCTTGGAGTGGGTGAAGTGGCGGCGGGGCCCGCGGACCTCCCACAGACCCTCGTCGGGCTCGTCCCAGTGGTCCTCGACGTAGCCGATCAGCCGCCGCTGGATGGTCCAGGCCCGCCGGTCCGGCTCCATGCCCGAGGTGCGCGAGAGATACAGGGAGTTCATCACCTCGCCGTAGACGTCGAGCTGGAGCTGGTTGACCGCGCCGTTGCCGATCCGGACCGGCCGGGACCCCTCGTAGCCGGGCAGCCAGCCGATCTCCATCTCCGGCAGGCGGCGCTCTCCGGCGACGCCGTACATGATCTGCAGGTCCTCGGCCCGGCCGGCGATGGCGCGCAGCAGCCAGGCCCTCCAGTCACGGGCCTCCTGCAGGTAGCCGGCGCCGATCAGGGCCTCCAGGGTCATGGTGGCGTCACGCAGCCAGCAGAAGCGGTAGTCCCAGTTGCGGACCCCGCCCAGGTCCTCGGGCAGGGAGGTGGTGGGGGCCGCGACGATGCCGCCGGTGGGGGCGTAGGTGAGCGCCTTGAGCGTGATGAGGGAGCGGACCACGGCCTCGCGCCAGGGCCCCTTGTAGCAGCACTGCTCCACCCACTCGGCCCACAGCGCCTCGGTCTCGGTCAGCTGCTCGAACGGGTCGATCTCGACGGGCCGGGGCTCGTGGGAGGGGTGCCAGGTGAAGAGGAACGCCACCCGCTCGCCCGCCGAGACCTGGAAGGTCCCCTCGTGGGAGTATCCGTCGCTGTGCAGCGGCACGGGGGAGTGCAGCCAGACGGAGTCGGGGCCGCCGACGGCGTGCAGCAGGTCGCCGTCGCGGCGCACCCAGGGCACGATCCGGCCGTAGTCGAACCTGATGCGGATCTCCGTGGACATCTCCACCGTGCCGGAGACGCCTTCGACGATCCTGACCAGGTCGGGGTTGGTCTGCCGGGCGGGCATGAAGTCGATCACCCGGACGGTGCCGCCGGGGGTGTCCCACTCGCTCTCCAGCACCAGGGTCTCGCCCCGGTAGCGCCGCCGGGTCGCGGGGGCATGGCCGGAACCCGCGGGGCCGAGCCACCACTGCCCGTGGCCCTCGTCGCCGAGCAGCGCCCCGAAGCACGAGGGAGAGTCGAACCGGGGGAGGCAGAGCCAGTCGATTGAGCCGTTCAGCCCGACGAGGGCGGCCGACTGCATGTCGCCAATGAGGGCGTAGTCCTCGATCCGCATGATCCGACGCTAATACCCGCGACGGTGATCGTCAGTCCTGCGCGGTCGATCGGGAGAAACTCAGCCGCGGCATGAAGAACTGGGCGAGGGGGCCGACGGCGAGGGCGAAGACCACCGTACCGACGCCCACGGTGCCGCCGAGCAGCCAGCCGGTCGCCAGCACGGTCACCTCGATGAGGGTGCGGGCCAGGCGGATCGAGAGGCCCAGGCGGACCAGCCCGGTCATGATGCCGTCGCGCGGGCCCGGGCCCAGGCCCGCCCCGATGTACAGGGCCGTCGCCGCGGCGGTGGCCACGACGCCGGCCAGCAGGCAGGCCCAGCGGACGGCGAGGGGCTCCGGGGTGGGGACCAGCCACAGGGCCGCGTCGGCGAACAGTCCGAGGAAGACGACGTTGCTGAGGGTGCCGATGCCCGGCCGCTGCCTGAGGGGGATCCACAGCACCATCACCAACGCTCCCACGATGATGATCCAGGTGCCGACCGAGAGGCCGAAGTGGGTCGAGAGGCCCTGGTGGAACACGTCCCAGGGGCTTCCGCCGAGGGCGGACTCGATCTGCAGGCCGATGCCGACGCCGTAGAGCGCCAGTCCCGAGTAGAGGCGGACGAGGCGGTTGGGGAGGGAGCCGAGGGTGGGCAGGGAGAGTTCGCTCATAATGAGCTAATCGTCCGGGTTATCCATCATGACTGAAAGGTCCAATCAGCGAAAGTGGCTTTATGCTGGCCCGCATGGACCGGTACCTGAGTGGACCCCAGCTCGCCCGCCTCCTCGCGATCGACCCCGGCGCGCGGCCCTACTACCGGGTGCTGGCCGGAGCCGTGCGCTCGCTGATCCTCGACGGCCGGCTTCCGGTCCGGGTGCGGATGCCTGCCGAGCGGCACCTCGCCGAGGCCCTGGGCGTCAGCCGTACCACCGTGACCGCCGCCTACGACCGTCTGCGCGAGCAGGGTTACCTGGAGAGCCGCCAGGGCGCCGGGAGCTGGACCGCGCTGCCCGACCCCGGCGCGCTCGGCATCGAGAACCCGTGGATCGCGGCCGGAGACGACGGCCTGCTGCCGCTGCACTGCGCCGCGCCGCACGCGACCTCGGCGCTGCCCGCGGCGATCGCCCACGCGAGCGAGCACTACCCGCGCTACGCGCTGGGCATGGGCTACGACCCGGTCGGCATCGCGCCGCTGCGCGAGGCGATCGCGGCCCGCTACACCGCGCGCGGGCTGGCCACCCGGCCCGAGCAGATCCTCGTCACCACCGGGGCCCAGCAGGCGATCCACCTGCTGATCACGATGTTCCTCTCGGCCGGCGACCCGATGGTGATCGAGTCGCCCACCTACCCGCACGTGATCGACCTGGCCAGGATGCGCGGTGCCCGGATCGTCCCGGTCGGCCTCGCCGAGGACGGCTGGCACCTGGACCTGCTCGCCTCCGCGATGAGCCAGTCGGCCGCGCGCCTCGCCTACGTGATCCCCGACTTCCAGAACCCGACCGGGCACCTGATGGACGACGCCGTGCGGGCCGGGCTGGTCGGCGCGGCCCGCAAGCACGGCACCACCCTGGTCGTGGACGAGACCTGGAGCGAACTGGCGATCGACGAGGCGCCCCGGACCGCGCCGCTGGCCGCGTTCGACACCGACAACCGGGTGATCAGCGTCGGGTCGGCGTCCAAGCTGTGGTGGGGAGGGCTGCGCATCGGCTGGGTCCGCGCCGGCGCGGCCGTGGTCCGCCGCCTGGCGGTGCTGCGCGCGGCCGTGGACATCGCCAGCCCTCTCTTCGAGCAGCTGGTCGTGACCCGGTTGTTCGAGGACATGGAGGAGACCAGAGCCGAGCGGCGGCGCACCCTCAGAGTCTCCCGGGACGCGCTGGTGTCGGCGCTGGGGGAGCGGATGCCCGACTGGAGGTTCACGGTCCCGGCGGGCGGCGGCTCGCTCTGGGTCCGGCTGGAGGGTCCGTCGGCCGGCGCGCTGGCCGACGCCGCGGCCTGCCACGGGGTACGGCTCGCGCCCGGCACCTGGTTCGGCGTGGACGGCGCCTTGGAGCGCCGGCTCCGCCTGCCGTTCACCCAGCCGCCGCAGATCGTCGCCGAGGCGGTGGAGCGCATCGCCGAGGCCAGGATCAGAGGCTCGTACGGCGCCCGCCCGGCCGAGCCGCTCACCCCCGCGCTGTGACATCCTCCCCGTGCTCCCGTGCTCCCGTGCTCCCCGCGCCGGCGGCCGGTTCCCGGCGCGGGTGCCCCGTTCCCGCGCCGGGCGGCTCAATCCCGCGCCGCGACGCCCCGGGCGAGGGGAGCCTGGAGCCGGAAGTACACGGCGGCGATCCGGAGCACGAAGGCGAGGACGGCCGCCGCCAGGGTGGCGGGCCAGCCGTGCAGTTCGAGGGCGTAGAGCACGGCCATCACCGCGGAGCCGAGCATGGCGGGCACGGCGTAGAACTGGCGGTCGTACAACAGGGTGGGGATCTGGCCGGCCAGCATGTCGCGCAGCACGCCGCCGCCGACCGCCGTGGTCACCCCGAGCAGGACGGCGTGCAGCGGGCTGAGGCCGTAGTCCATCGCCTTCTCCGTGCCGACCGCGCAGAACAGGCCGAGACCGGCCGCGTCGAACACGTTCACGACGGGCATCACCCGCTCCACCTGCGGATGCCAGAAGAACACGATCGCCGTGGCGATCAGGGGGGTGAGGACGTAGCCGACGCTGGAGAACGCGGCGGGCGGCACGTTGAGGATCAGGTCCCGCAGGATCCCGCCGCCCAGTGCGGTCATCGCGGCCAGCACGGCCATGCCGACCACGTCCAGCCGCCTGCGGACGCCGACGAGGGCGCCGGAGAGCGCGAAGACGAAGATTCCCACGAGATCGAGCAGCTGGTTCACAGAACAATCATCCCATGATTGGTCCTATGGTTGCCGAAGGTGCCTGCCCGCCCTCTTCGGAGGGAGTCGGCCCGGCGACTCCGCGCCGCATCCGGAAGGTGACTGTACGTGTCGCGGTGAAGCCTTCCCCGGAGGACTCGCCGCTTCTTGCCTCGCGGCTCTTGCCTGCGCTGACCGGGTGTGGTGCGATGCATCCCACCGTGCAAGTAAGCACTTTCTGGAGGCGCGTCATGGGTGATGTCCTTGCGGAACGCACGTCGATCGAGGAGACGATCGCAGGCCGTACCGTATGCGCACAGCTGAAGGAGGCGGCCGAAAGTCATCCCGACGCGCCCGCTTACTCCGATCCCGCCGGCGACGGCTGGACCACCCTGACCTACGCCGAGGCGCGGCAGCGGGTCCTGGAGATCGCGGCCGGGTTCGCCGCCCTCGGTGTCGGGCCCGGTGACGCCGTCGCGCTGATGATGGTCAACCGGAGCGAGCACGTGCTGGCCGATCTCGGCGCCGTGCACGCCGGGGCCGTGCCGTGCTCGGTCTACGCCACCTTCGCCCCCGACCAGGTCGCCTTCGTCGCCGGCGACGTCGGCGCGAAGGTCGCGGTGCTGGGCGGTCCGGCCGAGCTGACCCGCTGGGAGCCGGTCCTCGGAGAGCTGCCCGGCCTGGCGAAGGTCGTGATGCTGGAGGGCGCCCCGACCGGTGACGACCGGTTCATCGGCTGGGACGACTTCCTGGCACTGGGCCGCGAGCGCCTGGCCGAGGACCCGGAGGCCGTCGACGCCCGCTGGCAGGCGGTCGGGGCCGGCGACGTCCTGACGGTCCTGTACACCTCGGGCACCACCGGCAATCCCAAGGGCGTGCCGCTCACCCACGCCAACGTGTGCTTCGAGGTGGGGGCCACCGACCGGATGACCTCGCTGCCCACCCTCGGCACCCAGATCTCCTACCTCACCTACGCGCACATCGCCGAGCGGGTGCTCAGCCTGTACCTGCCGCTGTTCAAGCTCTCCCACGTGCACTTCTGCACCGACCTGGCGAGCCTGGGCGCGACGCTCGGGAAGGTCAAGCCGGTCATGTTCTTCGGCGTCCCCCGGGTGTGGGAGAAGATGATGGCACGCCTGCAGGCCCTGCTGGCGACCCAGCCCGAGGAGCAGCAGGAGGGCGTGCGCGCGGCCATGGCCGCCGGGCTGGCCTACGTCGAGGCGTGCCAGTACGGTCACACGGTCACGCCGGAGATCCAGCAGGCATACGACCAGGCCGACGCCGCACTGCTGTCGATCATCCGGTCCATGATCGGCTTCGACAACGCCCGCTGGCTGGCCACCGCCGCGGCCCCGATGCCGCTCGAGGTCCAGCGGTTCTTCGCCGGTCTCGGCCTGAAGATCCTCGACGTGTACGGCATGACCGAGACGACGGGCGCGTTCACCGCCAACAGCCCCGAGCACTACAAGCTGGGCACCGTCGGCCGCGCCGAGCCCGGAGTCGAGGTCCGCATCGCCGAGGACGGCGAGATCCTCACCCGCAGCCCGCTCAACACCGCCGGCTACCTGAACCGGCCCGAGGCGACCGCAGAGCTGCTGGACGAGGACGGCTGGCTGCACACCGGTGACGTGGGCTCCATCGACGAGGACGGCTTCGTCAAGATCGTCGACCGGAAGAAGGAACTCATCATCACCGCGGGCGGCGAGAACATCTCCCCGGCCAACATCGAGAACTACCTCAAGGAGCACCCCCTCATCGGCCAGGCCCTCGCCTTCGGAGACGGCAGGCCGTACCCGGTGGCGATCCTCACCCTCGACGGCGAGGTGGCTCCCGGCTGGGCGCAGGCCAACGGCATCGAGTTCACCACCCTGGCCGAGCTCGCCGAGCACCCCGACGTGCTCAAGGCCGTCGAGGCCGCGATAGAGACGGCCAACGAGAAGCTCGCCCGAGTCCAGCAGGTCAAGCGCTGGCGGCTGCTCCCGGTGGAGTGGACGGCCGAGACCGAGGAGCTCACCCCCAGCCTGAAGCTCAAGAGGCGCGTCATCCACGCCAAGTACGCCGAGGTCATCGCCGGGATGTACGAGGGCTGACCGGCCGCTCGCGCGGCGCCCGGCCTCCTCCTCGGGAAGGCCGGGCGCCTTTTCCGCTGTTTTGCCCAACCGGGCGTGTGTCGCTCCCATGGTCATTGCCGGCCGGTTCCTAGCGTCCTGATCATGACCGTTAGAGCTCTTCTCGCGTTCCTGGCCGCGGCGGCCTGTGCGCTGCCCGCCGCGGGTGCGGCGACCGCGACCGTCCCGGTGGCCGCTGCCCGGCCCCCCGCGACCGGGCCGGTGATCCGCTCGATCACCCTGAGCCCCGCGGCGCCGGTGGTCCGCCCGGGCAGCGCCGTACGGCTGGTGATCGACGTGGTCGCCCGTGGGGTCTCCGGCCCGGACGGCGTGACGATCCAGGTCGAACCCGGCGCGGTGCCCGGCACGGACGCGCCGGCCGGCCGTGGATCCGGAGACTCCCGGACGGCCTCAGGGCGGGTGGCCGTCCCGCGGGTGGAGGGCGCGCCGGTGCGCCTCGGGCGGACCGGCGCGGAGTGGGAGACCTGGCGTTTCCTGCCGGAGCGGCGGCTGAACCGCCGCTACCCCGCCGGACGCTGGACGATCACCGCCACCGCCAGGGGTGCGGAGGGCGCCACGGCCGTCCGGTACGCCGAGTTCTGGCTGAAACGGGCGACCGTGCTCACGTCGGTCCAGGTTGTGAGGGGAGAAGGGGGCGTCCGGGTCGGCGGGGTGCTGCGGCGGGTCGATCCTCAGGGGTACACGGACTACGCCCCCTTCGCCGGTCAGCCGGTGGAGATCCTGTATCGGCGGGACGGCGAGGAGGCATGGGGGCGGGTGGCCGGGGCCGTGACGGACCGTCTGGGCTATTTCGTCAGGAAAGTGGAGGGGCACCGGCGGGGGGACTGGCGGGTCCGCTTCCCGGGGACGGGGCGTTTCGCCGCCGACTCGAGCCGGGTTCTCCGGGTCGACAAAAGGGACAATTAACCATTAATAGTCACAAAACTTAACCAACGTTTCCAAAATGGAATAGTTTTACCTGTCCTTTGCGGCAACTTTTCTCTACCTTGAAGCGTCTTTGACGGTAGGCGTGCTCCGTCCCGGGGCGCGCCTCTTCACGGGGAGAGGAAGTTTCCATATGATGCGACGCCTTGCCACGGCTCTGGCCGCGGCGACCCTGAGCGTCTCCGCGCTCGCGATCGCCGCTCCGGCGCAGGCCGCGGCCGCCACCGCGGGGCACCCGCAGTACGACACGACCACTCGTATCGTCGGTTTCCACGCGGACCCCAACCCGGTCCGCAGGCACCACAAGATCTCGCTGGCGGGCCAGCTCCAGATCGAAGAGGAGTGCACCCCGTCCGAGCGCGGTCGCGGCGCGGACGTGACCACCGTCCACGTCCCGTGCGACGAGCGCACGAGGCGGACCTGGAACGGGAACGCGGGCGGACAGAAGATCGTCGTGCTGTTCCGCGTCGCCGGCAAGCACAAGTGGCACTACGTCGAGTCGATCGGGACGGGTCCCGACGGGCGCTTCTACACGGAGCTCCCGGCCCGTGTCTCCGGCACCTGGCGAGTCATCTTCGAGGGTGCCAGGGGCCTGAGCGGCGCCGAGGCCAGGGACTGGGTGAAGGTCTACCACTGACCCGCCCTCACCTGATCTGACCGGGCGAAGCCCGGCACCGGAGACCGCCCGGCATCCCCGCAGGGATGCCGGGCGGTTCTTCTTCCCGCCACCGGACGACGGCGGACGGTCATGCCAGCGCCCGCACCGCCGCGCCGAACAGGGCCGGCATCCGCTGCGCGGCCGGGACGATCAGCCGGGCCGCCGCCGGATGCCGCCGGGCCGACAGGAGCGCGCCGGTGAGCAGCCGGTGACGCCGCGACAACCGGAGCCAGGCGGTCTCGTAGTCCTGCGGGGCGCCCGCCCGCAGACAGCGGACCAGGGCCCGCGCCGACAGCAGCGCGAGCGAGATCCCCTCGCCGGTGAGCGCGTCGGTGTAACCGGCGGCATCACCGACCAGCAGCACCCTCCCGGCGACCCGGGCCCGGACCCGCTGGCGCAGCGGACCGGCACCGCGCACCCGGGTCGCGGCAGGCCCGTCGAGCCGGGCCAGGAGCGAGGGGAACGCCGTCAGGCGGTCCAGGTAACCGCCGCGCCGGGTGGTCAGCACCGCCACACCCACCAGGTTCTCGCTCACCGGGGTCACGTACGCCTCGGCGTCCGCCGCCCAGTGGACTTCGACGAAGTCGGTCCAGGGCGCGATCGGATAGTGCTGGCGCAGGCCGTATCTGCGCATTCCCCGGGCGGGCAGCTCCAGCCCGAACTGGGCGCGCAACGGAGAGTGCAGCCCGTCCGCGGCCACCAGCCAGCGGGCCCGGAATCCGGCCGCCTCGACGCCGCCCGAGTGCTGCCGTACCGCGGAGACCCGCCCCTGGACGATCCGCACGCCCAGTTCGGCTGCACGCCGAGACAACGCGGCGTGCAGCGCGGTACGGCGCACGCCCAGCCCGTGGCCGCCGCGGAAGGCCGCCTGCACCTCGTGGCGCCCGTCGAGGTAGCGGATTCCCCGCAGCGGCCGGCCGCCGGGATCGATGCCCATCGAGCGCAGGGCGGCGGCCCCGGTGGGCATCAGGCCCTCGCCGCACGCCTTGTCCACCGGCCCGGGGCGGGGCTCGACCACGACCGCCTCCATGCCGGCCGCGGCCGCGTGGATGGCCGTCGCCAGGCCAGCCGGGCCGCCGCCGGCGACCAGTACGTCGATCACACCGGAGCCCGGCCGCCGGCCTGGCCCGTGCCCCGAGGACGCGCCCGGCCTGCGCCCCCGTCCTGCGAGCCGGCGGAGTCCGGGTCCGACGCCGGTGCGAGCGCGGACAGCGCGGCGTCCTCACACCGGATCCGCACCGCCATCAGCGCGGCGTTGCAGACGGTGAAGACGAGGGCGGTGATCCATGCCCCGTGCACCAGCGGCAGTGCCGCTCCCTCCACGGCCACCGCCACGTAGTTGGGGTGGGGCAGCCAGGAGAACCGGTAGGGGCCGCCGGTCACCCGCGGCAGACCGGGGACCACGATCACCTCGGTGTTCCACTGCCGCCCCAGCGTGGCCACGCACCACCAGCGCAGCGCCTGGGAGGCGGCCACGAGGACGAGCATCGGCCAGCCCAGCGCCGGGACGAAGGGCCTTCCCGCCAGGTACACCTCGGCCAGGCAGCCCGCCAGCAGGCCCGTGTGCAGGGCGACCATCCACGGATAGTGCCCGCGCCCGGCGATCGTCCCGCCGCGGGCCAGGCTCCACCGGGCGTTGCGGCGGGAGACGACCAGCTCCGCGAGGCGCTCGGCCGCGATCAGGACGATGAGTGCCGGATACCAGTGCATCGACGACCCTTACCAGCGCAGCAGGACGAGCTCGGAACAGAAGCCGGGGCCCATCGCGATGATCAGCCCGGGGGTGCCCGGCGGCGGCCGCAGGGCGATCGTGTCCCGCAGGACGTGCAGCACCGAGGAGGAGGAGAGGTTGCCGACCTCGGCCAGGGAGCGCCAGGTGACGTCCAGCGCGCCGGGCGGCAGTTCCAGCGTCTCGGCGACCGCTTCCAGGACCTTGGGGCCGCCGGGATGGCAGACCCAGGCCGTGACGTCGCCGGAGGTCAGTCCGTGGTCGGCGAGGAACCCGTGCACGTCGGCGGCGAGATGGGTGCGCACGACGTCCGGGACGCCCGCGTCGAGCACCACCCGGAAACCGGTGTCCCGGACCTCCCAGCCCATCACCTGCCCCGAGCCGGGGTACAGGTGACTGCGGGCGGCCACCACGGTCGGTCCCCACGAACCCGCCGTCCCGGGCGGCTCCGGTACCCGCGCCGGCCCTGGCGGCCTGTGCGGCCCGGGGGTCCGCTCCGCGCCGCAGACCACCACGGCGGCCGCGCCGTCGCCGAACAGCGCCCCCGCCACCATGTTGGCGACGGAGGCGTCCTCGCGCTGCAGCGTCAGCGAGCACAACTCGACCGAGAGCAGCACGGCCACGTGGTCCGGCCAGCCCCGCAGGTAGTCGTGCACGCGGGCGATCCCCGCCGCTCCCGCCACGCACCCCAGCCCGAACACCGGCACCCGCTTGACGTCGGGGCGCAGGCCGATCCGGCCGGCCAGCCGGGCCTCCAGCGAGGGCGCGGCGATGCCGGTCACCGAGGTGCACAGGATCATGTCGACGTCCTCCGGTGCGAGCCCGGCCGCCTCCAGCGCGCCGCAGACCGCCTCCGCGCCCAGTTCCAGGGAAGTCTCGATGAAGGCGTCGTTGGCCGCCCCGAACCCGTCGAGCTTGTCGTACCGGTCGAGCGGCAGGCTCAGATGGCGGTGCTCGACGCGCGCGCCCGCGTACAGCCGGTCGAGCAGGGCCCGGCCGGTCCCCTCCGGCAGGCACATCCGGGCGAAGGCGTCGGCGATCTCGTCTTGGGAATAGCGGTTCGGCGGCAGCGCCCCCCGGACGGCGGCGATACGGCTCAATCTGGGCACCCCCGGATGGACGGACAGCGGAACACCGGCACTGTGCCCATCCGGCCGGACGTCATGCCTTCGCCGTACGACGTTCTAGGATCGGCTCCGTGACGACGAGCCGGCGCGGTCGCGGCCATCGGTCCCCTCTGACGGCGGCCCTGGGACTGGCGCGGGCCTGCCATGCCGGGCCGACGGCGGCGGTCACCGTCCTGACCGCCGCGCTGGCCACGGCGAGCGGGCGGGACGCGGCCGGGTGCGCCGCGGTGGCCGCCGCCGTACTCGCCGGGCAGCTCTCCATCGGCTGGTGCAACGACGCGGTGGACGCCGGACGGGACCGCGCGGCCGGACGGGCGGACAAGCCGATCGTCGGCGGCGCGGTGGGCGGCCGGACGGTGTGGGCCGCCGCGATCGTCGCCCTGGCGCTCTGCGTGCCGCTCTCCCTCGCCTCCGGCCCGGCGGCCGGGGCCGTGCATCTCGCCGGCGTCGGTGCCGCCTGGGCCTACGATCTCGGCCTGAAGGCCACCGTGTTGTCCTGGGTCCCCTACGCCGTGGGGTTCGGCTCGCTACCGGCGTTCGTCGCGCTCGGCCTGCCGGAGAGGCCGTGGCCGGCCTGGTGGGCGGTGCTGGCGGCGGCGCTGCTCGGCTGCGGGGCCCACCTGGCCAACGTGTTGCCCGACATCTCCGACGACCTCGCCACCGGGGTCCGCGGCTGGCCGCAGCGGCTCGGCCCCGCGCGGGTCCGCGCGCTGATCCCGCTCCCGCTGCTCGCGGCGACCGGTCTGCTCGTCCTGGCCCCGGACGGCTCGCCCGGCGCGGCGGGCTGGGCCGCCCTCGCGGCGGCCTGCGCGTTCGCGGCCGCGGGCCCGCTGCTGGGAGGGCGGTCACCCCGGGCCCCGTTCGCGGCGGCCATCGCCGTGGCCGCCGTCGACGTCCTCCTCCTGCTCGCACAGGGCACCGGGATCACCGCGCCCTGATCCTGCCGGGCTCCGGTGCACCACCGGCCGCGTCGACCCACTGCCTCAGCAGGCGAAGGCGCTCTGCGTTGTCCTCGGTGAGAATTCCCGCCGCGGCCCGAACCGCGACCGGGACGCCGTACACCAGGAGACGCCGTACACCAGGAACGGTACGGACACCGCGTCGGCGAGCAGCAGGTCCGGCGGCGGGCGTGCAGACGTGCTCCGGCGGGGCCGTACAGGAAGATTTAAGGACGTTTTGGCTGTTCACGGCCATTGTGAGTGGTTAATTCAGTTGCGTGGGCAGTGTGTCTCTGGCGTTATTGACCTCGTCCGCGACCGACTGACGTGCCGGAGGGAGGCGACGTGAGGATGACGTACAACGAGGTGACAGGTGGCCGGGCGCCAATCCGCATGTGGGCCGAGCCGGCCGAAGTCGAGCCCGACGTGATGCGGCAGTTGCGCAACGTCTCCGACCTGCCGTGGGTGCACGGCGTCGCGGTGATGCCGGACGTGCACCACGGCAAGGGTGCCACGGTCGGCTCGGTCATCGCCATGCGCGACGCGGTCTCGCCCGCGGCGGTGGGCGTGGACATCGGCTGCGGCATGACCGCGGTGAAGACCTCCTACACGGCCGACAGCCTGCCCGACAACCTGGGATACCTGCGCTCGAAGCTGGAGCGGGCGGTCCCGGTCGGATTCGGGCACCACAAGCGGCCGGTCGACCCGACCACGCTGCAGGAGCTCAAGGGCGCGGGCTGGGCGGAGTTCTGGAAGGGCTTCGACGAGCTGGCCCCGTCCGTGCGGGGCCGGCGGGAGAAGGCCGAAGTGCAGATGGGCACCCTCGGGGGAGGCAACCACTTCCTGGAGGTCTGCGCCGACGATGAGGGCGTGGTCTGGGTCGTGCTGCACTCCGGTTCGCGCAACATCGGCAAGGAACTGGCCGACCATCACATCGAGGTGGCACGAGGGCTGCCGCACAACCAGGATCTGCCGGACCGGGATCTCGCGGTGTTCGTCGGGGGCACATCGCAGATGGAGGCGTACCGGCGGGACCTGTTCTGGGCGCAGGACTACGCGCGCCGCAACAGGGCGGTCATGATGGCCCTGGTCTGCGACGTGCTCCGCCGCCACCTGCCGGGCATCACCTTCGAGCAGCCGATCTCCTGCCACCACAACTACGTGGCCGAGGAGCGGTACGACGACGTGGATGTGCTCGTCACCCGCAAGGGCGCGATCCGCGCGGGATCCGGCGAGTTCGGCATCATCCCCGGCTCGATGGCGACCGGCACCTACATCGTGAAGGGCCGGGGGAACGCCGCGGCGTTCAACTCGGCCTCACATGGTGCCGGTCGCCGGATGAGCCGGAACAAAGCCAAGAAGACGTTCACCCTGGCGGACTTCAAGGCCCAGACCGAGGGCGTCGAGTGCCGCAAGGACACCGGGGTGATCGACGAGATCCCCGGGGCGTACAAGGACATCGAGTCGGTCATGGCCGCCCAGACCGACCTGGTCGAGGTCGTCGCCCACCTGCGCCAGCTCATCTGCATCAAGGGCTGACAAGGTCTGAGAACCTGCGCCGCAGCGGTGGAACCCCCGCTGACCTGCGGTGCGGGCTCTCGGCGTCTTTCATCGCTTCGTATGTGATCGCGACGAGATCGGCGGGCTGGCCGACGAGTACCACCGAGCCGCATGGACATTCCGGAGAAATCCCAGATCAAGCCCTATGTGATGAGTTGTGAAGCAGTGCCTGGTCGCTGTGTCCTCGGCGCATGGGCGCTTGCGGGTACGGCATCGGGGAGGACGGTCAGTCGAAGTCGACGCACCTGGCGTACCAGTCGCCGGTCAGATGTGTGATCTGAGATGCTCCGAGCTCCTGCACGCGCCCGGCAGGGACGTGAACGAATCCGCACTGCTCCAGCATCCCGCCGGAGCCCGCCGTACCGAGCTCTGTGACCCCATTCCAGCGTCGGACCTGGTCGATCGTGAATGCTCCGGCTTGTTCCTCGTGGAAGATCCAGCGTTGCCGTTCCGGCAGAGAGGCCGCGTACCTCGTCAGAGCGGGTTCGGACATCGCGAAGGCGACGTGCAGCGGAATTCCTGAACCGGCAATGGCGAAGACCAGTCCGCCGGCAAGCGGCAGAAGGCAGAGCCGCCGGTCACGTCCGTGGGGACGAACCGCGAGGAGCGCCACCCACGCGCAGAAGGACAGCAGCCATGCGGGGACGGCCGCGATGATCAGCGGGGTGTTGCCGCCGGGGGTCGCCGCAGCGAGCACCGTCAGCACCGACGCGGCGAGCACCGGCCCGATGAGCACCAACCGCCACCAGCTACGCCGCGGCGACGTGCGGGGGGAATCGACGACCAGGGAAGCAGCCATGCTGAACCTTACGCAGGCCTTCATGCTGAACCTTACGCAGGCCTTCATGCTGAACCTTACGCAGGCCTTGATGATGAGGTGGTCCTCCCTCGGCTCGCCTGGTCCGGTTCCAGGCAGGCCGGTGGCTTCGCGATGTGGTCCACCTTTTCGGGCCGTGACGGCGGGGGAACGCCTCGGTCTGGATCGGTGACACTGATTCCGCACAGTGATGTTGCGTCTCGGGCGTGTATCGAGAGTGCGCAAAGGCGGGCGACCGGCTCGGCGCCGCCGACCATGCCGAGGACCTCTTCACGCCGCTGTGAGGGGACCTCTTTACCGCGCCGTGACGGGGGTGGAGTTCACTCGCGGCTGTGCCCTTGTCTACGTTGGAGATGAGACGGGGGAAATGTCATGCATGTCATGGTGAACGCCGAGACAGGGCGCGATGACCAGCTCAGGGATCTGTACGCGTGGCTGCAAGAGGAGACGGACCTGCGCGGACGCGTGGTGATGGAGGAGCGGCCCCCCGATCCCGGGACGCCGGGACCGGTCACCGGGGCGCTGCAGGTCCTGCTGGAATCGGGAGGCGCGCTCGCCTCGACGTCCGCGGTGGTGGTCGCCTGGCTGCGCACCCGGACCGGAGAGGTGAGTGTCAGGATCGTCGACGGTGACAAGGAGATCGAGGTCACCGCAGGCGGGCTGAGGGACCTCGACCACGCCCGGGTCGACGAGATCACCGAGCGGGTCGTCCGGACGTTCCAGAGGGTCGACAGCCGGGGGTGACCCGTGGCCGGGGCTGGGGTCGGGCCGTTCGGGCGGACGGCGACTGAGTGGTCCGCTGGGCCGGCGTTCTTGAGCCGGTTCCGGTCAGGACGGGCGCGACGGGAGAAGACAGGGCGGGCTGCGCGGCCTTCTCCGCGGTGGTGTCGCTGCCGGTTCTCACGCTCGCGGACCGGGTCGTCGTGACATCCGTCATCCGTGGCATTCCAGCGCGAGCAGTACGAACGAGGGGGGCATCGCGGAGTCCGGAGGGGTGAAGAGGGTCTCCGACAGCTTCCACACATGCCGGAGAAGTGGATCGGGCGTGCGCTGCCGGGGGCTGTTTCAGAAGTGGATCAACGACTGGCGGCGAGTTCGATGAGGTGCTGGGCGGTGCCGGCGGGGTCGACGATCTGGTGAAGGTGCGCACCGGGCAGGTGTGCCACACGCCAGCCGCGTTCACGTGCCTCGGCGGCAAGGTCGTCGTACGGGGGGCCGAACAGCAGGTAGGAGCAGGGATGGTCGTCCCAGCCGTCGGGGACCGGGATGCGTTGCTCGTAGTAGGACAGCGGCAGCATGGGCTGTTCCCCGACGACCGTCCGCCGCATCTCCGGATCGGAGAACATGGGCGCGACGTCCGCTTCGTCCCACCAGTCGGTCCAGCGGGGCAACACGCCGTTCACGGCCATCGGGCGGAGGAACTCCAGCATCGCAGGTGAGGCGACAGGGGTAGGCCCGGTCCGTGCCGGCAGTGCGGCGTCGACGAAGATCGAGCCGGTCACCGGATGGTCGAGGGCTGAGCGGATCGCCGGGAGGAACAAACCCGCATTACTGTGCGCCACCAGTATGACGGGGCTGGTGACCGGAAGCCGTTCGAGGTCGTTGCGGATGGCGCTGACGACCCGGGGCCAGAACGGCGGATCACCGGCACCTACGTGCAGCAGCGACGGCACACGCACGTGATGTCCAGCCGCGGTCAGCTGTTCGGCGGCAGGATGCCAGGTCGAAGGGCCGACGGACGGGCTGTGCACGAGGATGAAGATCGGCTGCATGCGAGCATTCTGCCGCCACGGCACCGGAGCCGCCACAGCCTCAGCGGACGGTGAACGCTTCACCGCGAACGCTCGGTATTCGCCTCTTCTTCCCAGGTCGTCGCCCAGACGAGTTCGCACGGCAGCGCCGCCAGCCGACGCCCCACCTCGGAGGTGAGCCGCGCCAAGCGCGAATCCGGTGCGGTACCCCGCGGTGGGTGTTGCGGGTCCTCGCCGAACGGGAGAAGCGGTCCGTCGACGTCGAGGAAGAGCAGCGGGCGTTCGGCATGGACGGTCATGCCGCGCCGATCCCGTCACGTTCGACGGGTGCGCCGCGTTCGAAGCGGGCTCCGGCACGCACGACAGCGACCATGCGGGGCGCGTTGACCAAGCGCCGGCGTTGCCGGGCGGATTCGATGGGCTCGAACGTCATCGTCAGGGCTGCCACGCGGGAACCGGAACCGCGGGTGACCTCGGTACGCACGCCGCCGCCGAACGGTTCGAGGCGCAGCCCTCGCGCATCGGCGGCACCTCCTGACGGCTCGCGTTCAGGCCCTGCCGGTGTGCGCGCTGTCGCGGCCGTCGGCCCGTCGTGTGCTCTCGCGGACTCGCCACGTGACGAGGTGTGGCGGCGGCCCTGTGAGGACCTGCGGTGAGAGTCCGCGTTTCACTCGCCATGCCCTCGCAGCCTCCGGGGAGCGCCCGGACGGACGATGCCCGAGTCTTGCCACAATACCCTTTTGTCCTGATTTATAGGGTTATCTAGATCCAGAAGATTCGCCCAATTCGGGAGACATCAGTGTGGACTTACGGAAGGATGCATTCCGGCAGAGTCTGGATTGTCGGGCCTTTCCGAAAGTTACTGAAAGCACTATGATCTTTTGCGGCAACTTTCTCGCGGAATGCCGAGTGAGGCACTCCTTCGCTCGGTGCTCCCCCTGTCTCACCCATCAGCCGGACCTCTCCGGAGGGGCCGGAGCCGAACACCCCCCGTCCACGCCCCACTCGGCACCTCGGCCACCGCACACCGCGGACGTGATCTTCTCTCGGGTCCCGGCGGGGCGGCCGGCGTCTCAGGTCCGAAAGGGTGCCAGAGCGCTGGCGACGGAAGAAAGGCGCTGAAGTCATGGCAGTAAAGAGGGGGACTCCTTCCCTCGGCCTCCTCCGCGGCGGCGCTTCGGACACCGGATCTCCGCGGCATCCTCAGGGCGCCGTCCTGAGGTCGGAGCGGACATGGGCGCGGCACCTGTGGTGGGTCGCCCTGGTCGCCGGCAGTGCCGGAGCCGCGTTCACGTGGCTGGCCACACCGCACGGCCGGGAGATAGAAGCGGTATGGGAACTCGGAGTCAAGCTGGCCGCGTTCGCCTGCCTGTGTGCGGCGATCGCGTTCTTTCCCTGGTCGGCGCCGCGCCTCCACTGGCTGTTGTACGTCCCCTTCGTGTTCTTCACCGGATACGTCATCCCTCGGATCAGCTACTTCTACTACGGGGATGTGGCGCGCGCCCAGGGCGACAGCTTTTACACGCATGTCTACCTGCTCCTCTATCCCGGGATCGTGCTCACCGTCGCGGCCGCCTACCGGCTGGGGGGCGGAAGTCCGGGTGCCTGCCTGAAGATCGCGGTGAACGGCATCGTCATCGTGTTCTCCGGTTTCCTCGACCTGATGTGGTTCCTCGTCAACCCGGTAGAGCTGCCCCGGGTCATCGACGCGCCGCACATTTCGATCTTCACGGGCGGGCCGATCTCCTATGGGGCGACCGTTCTGTTCACCCTGGCCCACGTCCCCGCCATCGTTCTTGTGGGAGCGCTCCCAGTAGACCGCTGGATCGATCGCCTGCTCGGCCTCGCACCGGCAGGCGGTTCCACATGACCGGCGGCTCCGTCATGACCATTTTGGGAGCGCTCCCAGTGGGCTGTCGGGCCGACTCCCTGCCCGGCGTCGCACCGGCAGGCGGTTCCACATGACCGGCGGCTCCGCCGTGACGCTTGTGGGAGCGCTCCCAATCAATCGCCGGATCGATTCCCTGCTCGGCGCCGCATCGGACGGCGGCCCGGAATGACCACGAAGGGCGAGCACATGTCGCAAGTCCCGATCGCATCCCGGACAGTCCGGCTCTCGGTCGCGGCACCCGCCTTCAACGAGGCCGACAACATCGCGGCGGCGGTGGAGGAGTGGCGCAGCTACCTGGAAGGCCACCCGGCGATCGGTGCGTGGGAGATCGTCGTCTGCGACGACGGCAGCACCGACGCCACCCGCGCGATCCTGGAAGACCTGAGGAAGGGATGCCCCGAGCTCGTCGTGGTGGGCTTCGAGCACAACCGCGGCGCGGGCGCGGCGATCGCCGCCGCGATCGCCGCCACCCGCCTCGACTGGGTCGTGCTACTCGACTCCGACGGTCAGTTCCCGATCGCCAATCTGGGTAGATTTCTCGACCGCATCCGCGACGGCGAAGGAGCGGCCTTCTCCGGGGCCAGGATCCGGAAGGCGGACGGCCTGCCGTACCGGTGGGGGTCGGCGCTCAGCGGCGCCATCGGAAATCTGCTCCATCGCACCCGGTACCGCGACTTCAACTCGATCTTCAAGGTGGTGTACGGCCCGCTCTTCCGCGCGCTGCCGCTGGAATCCGGCGGGATGAACTGCTCGACCGAGATCACCGCCCGGGTCGTCGAGGCCGGCCACGACTGGATCGAGATCCCGATAGAACACCGGCAGCGCGGCGGCGGCAGCCGGGGGTGGCGGTTCTGGCGGGGGGCGCGCGACCGGGCCCTGTTCGTGGGCTACCTGGGATACCGGCGCTGGCTGCTCCGCCTGGGCGTGCTGCGGCCGCCGGCCGTGCCCGCCGTCTCCGGCGAACACGCCGACCCTGCGCTGGAGGTCCGATGACCACGCCGTACCTCGACCGGGCGTCGGTGGTCCTGTTCAGCGGAGGGCGAGGCGGCGCCAGCATCGCCCGCGGCCTGCTGCGCGTGCCGGACCTCGGTCTGTCCGTGGTGATCAACGGATACGACAACGGGCAGTCCACCGGGGCGCTGCGCCGCTACCTGCCGGGCATGCTCGGCCCCTCGGACTTCCGCAAGAACCTCCTGCTGCACCTCCACGGGGACGATCCGCGTCAGGCGGCGCTGAGGGGCGTGCTCGACCACCGGCTGCCCGCCCGGGCCACCCGGCAGGATCTCCACGACCTCGTGGACGGGCTGGCCCGGAGCAGGGTGTACGGCATGCTGCCGCCGCACACGAGGGCAGCGGTGGTGCGCGACCTCCGCGTCATGACGGGAATGCTCGACGGCCGGCCCGGACTCGATCTCGGGGACTGCGCGCTCGGCAACCTCGTGTTCGCGGGTGCGTACCTGAGGCTGGGCCGGGACTTCAACGCCGCGATCCGTTCCTGCACCGAGACGTTCGAGTCGCCGGCGCGGCTCGTCAACGTGACGGGCGGCGAGAACGCCTTCCTGGTGGCGCTCAAGAAGGACGGCCGGCTCCTGGCGGACGAGGCCGACATCGTCGCCCCGCAGGACCCGGTCGCCATCTCCGACCTGTTCCTCCTCGACAGGCCGATCACCCCGCGGCGGCGGGCGGTACTCGAAACGCTCCCCGACGAGCACCGGCGACGCGCCCTGGCCCGCGGCGGCGCCGAGGTCTCCCTCAATCCGGAGGCCAGGGACGCCATCGTGCGTGCCGACCTGATCGTGTACGGGCCCGGCACACCGCACTCGTCGCTGCTGCCGAGCTATCTCACCCCCGGGATCGCCGACGCGATCGCCGCCGGCCGCGCCACCGCCAAGGTGTTCGTCGTCAACGTCAGGGACGACCACGACGTCCAGGGCCTCGACGCCCGCGCACTCGTCGACCGAACCCTGCGCTACCTCGGCGATCCCCGCAACGAGCGGCGCATGGTCACCCATGTCCTCTGTCACCGCGCGGGACCCGTCAGGACAGAGGGCGCCGAGGGCGCCGAGGGCTCCGGAGAGCTGGGGGACTGCGGGGACGGAGCGGGGGCACGATGGATCACGGCCGATCTGGAGGACCCGCGGCGGCCCGGTGTGCACTCCGGGACCCGCACGGTGGCCGCGCTGGCCCGCATCGTCGGCGAGACCTCCCTGCTGGGTGCCGGATGAACGCGGTCGCGCGTCGCACGGCCGCGGCGCTCGCCGGGCGGCGCGTCTGGTTGTGCGACCTGGACGGCACACTCGTCGACTCGGCCCCCGCCCACGAGGCCGCCTTCCGCGCCGCGCTTGCCGAGATCTCCCCCGAGTTGCCCGGCTCCTTCGACTACAGCGCCCACATGGGGGCGAGCACCCGGCAGGTGGTGGAGGGACTGGGCGTGGATCCGCTCCTCGTCACGGGGGTGATCAGGCGCAAGCAGCGGTTGTACCGGGCGTACGTCCGGGACGGGGCGGTGGCGGTCCTGCCCGGGGCGTACCGGCTGCTGACGCTCCTGGCCGACCGTGGGCACGCGGCCTACCTCGTCACCAGCGGGAGCCGCGACTCGGTCACCCGCGTCCTGGAGGCATGCGCGCTGACCGGATACTTCCGCGGCGTGCTGACCGCCGACGACGTGGCGTGCAGCAAGCCCGATCCGGGCTTCTACCGGCAGGCGTGCGACCTGTGGGCGGTCGATCCCGCCGGTGCCGTCGTGCTGGAGGACTCCGCCCACGGGGTGGCCTCCGCCGTCGGCGCGGGTCTTCTCACGCTCCAGGTGCACGGCACCGCCCCGGCCGCCGGGGCGGTGCCGGTACGGGACCTGGAAGAGATCATCTCCCTTCTCGGCGTGAGCGATATGAGCGATACAGACGGCATAAGTGGCATGGAGGCTTCGGATATGGAGTCTCCGGACATGGAGGAGAACACCCTTGGGTGACGAACGTGTCTGCGCGGTGGTCCCCGCGGCGGGGCAGGGGTCCAGGCTCGGCCTCGGCATCCCGAAGATCATGCTGGAGATAGCCGACGGCGTCACCGTGTGGGACCTGCTGCGCCGCCGCCTCACGCCGTGGGCGGAGCACGTCCACGTGGTGCTCTCCCCGGCGGGGAAGGCGCCCTTCCAGAGGCTGGCGGCCGAGGCGATCGAACGGGGAGAGGTCTCCGTCAGCGTCCAGGAGGAGCCCACGGGCATGGGCGACGCCGTCTTCGGGGCCGCTGTGCCGTACTGGGCGGGCCACGACGCGATGCTGGTCGTCTGGGGCGACCAGGCGAACCTGTCCTCGCGGACGGTCGGCGAGGTGGTGCGGGCACATCGCGAGAGCACCGCCGCGGGAGGGCCGGGCCTCACCCTTCCGCTGGTCGCGCTGCCCGACCCCTACGTCGAGTACGAATACGACGCGGACTCGTCGGCCCTGCTGCGGGTGCGCATGTCCAGGGAGGGGGACGAGTGCCGCCCCGGCGGGCTCAGCGACGTCGGCGTCTTCTGCCTCAGCGTGGACGGGCTGGCCCAGTCCTGGCCGCGCTACCTGGCTGCGGCCAGGACCGGGACGGTCACCGGCGAGGTCAACTTCCTGCCGTTCCTCCCGTACCTGTCGCGGGAACTCGGCTGGCGGACCACGGTGGTGCCGGTCACCGACCCCGACGAGGCCCGCGGCATCAACACCCCCGCCGACCTGGAGTTCACCCGTAGGGCGTACCTGCGATGCACGAGCTGACCTCCGGCCCCGGGACCCTCCGCCGGGTCCATGTCGTCTGCTCGGAGATCCCGCCCGACGTCGTGGGCGGGCTCGGCCGCTACGCCGAACGCATGATGGACGCCCTGCGCCGCAGCGGGGTCCCCGTCACGGTGTACGGCACCGCCCGCAGGGGCCGGTCGCCCCGGATCGAGCGCCGCGGCGACGTCACGCTGCACCGGCTGACCACGGCGAGCAGCGACCACGCCAGGAACTCGCGCACCCCGCGCGTGCTCCGGCAGGCAGCCAGGATCGCCGGGCTGCTCGCCTTCAACGTGCGCGTCGCGAGCCGCATCCTTCGCGCCGAGGCGGGCCGGCCCGGGGCCGAGCGGTCCGGGACGGTCGTCGCCGTGCACGACTGGATGGGCTCCCCGGCCGGTATCCTGTGCCGTCTGCTCGGCCGCCTGCCGGTGGTCTTCCACGTCCACACCCGGGAACTCAACGCCGACCCGTCCGCAGGCCCCTCCCTGCAGGCGGCCTGTCTCGACGCGGTGGAGGCGGCGCAGGCCCGCCTGGCGGACCTGATCATCGTGCCGAGCGCGAGCGTCCGCGACGATCTCGCGGCCCGCGGCTGGCCGGGGGAGCGGCTGCGGGTCCTGCCGCACGGCTTCGAGGAGCCGGAGCTGCTGCGGCTGGCCGCGCTGCCCGGCGACGAGCGCGCCCGCATCGCCTCGCGGGTACGGCGCCGCTACCTGCCGGGCGGTGAGGGCCGGTTGGTGGTGTTCGCCGGGCGCCTGTCCCCGCACAAGGGCGTGCACACCCTCCTCCGGGCGGTGCCGCTGCTGGCGGAGAAGTACGGCGACCTGCGGATTGTGATCATCGGCACGCAGCTGCCGCAGACCGACGACAACGCGGCCGTCGCGCAGCTGATCGACGAGACCGGCGCCGGCGAGCACGTGGTCGCCGACTACCGCTTCCTCGACTCGGCCGAGCTGTTCGCGCACTTCCTCGCCGCCGACGTGTGCGCCTTCCCGTCCGTGTACGAGCCGTTCGGGCTGGTCGCGGTGGAGGCCATGGCCCTGGCCCGGCCGGTGGTCGTCGGCCCGGGCTACTCTCCCGAGGTTGTGGGGGACGGGGCGCTGCGCTACGCGCGCGACCGCCCCGGTGAACTGGCCGACGCCCTGTCGCACTGCCTCGGTGATCCGGCGGAGGCCGCGCGGCTCGCCGCCCGCGGCGCCGCGTACGTGCGGGAGCGCTACAGCTGGTCCCGCACGGCCGAGCGGACCCTGGCCGCCTACGCCGAGGCGGCGCGGCGGCCTCTCCGCACCGGGGCGGCACGGTGATCTCCCGGCGCCGGGGCGGCATCGCTGCCTTTCTGCGCCGGGGCGGCGCGGTGACCTCCCGCACGCCCCTCCGGCTCGGCGGGCGGCGCTGGGCCGTCGCGGCCCCGATGGCCGTCAACGCGATCGCCAGCGGCGTCTCGGCCTCGACCACGCTGCTGGTCGCCTGGGGAGTCAGCGCCGCCGAGTTCGGGCGCTTCACCCTGGTCCTGTCGATCGCGCTGATCGTCACCGTCGGCATGGTGATGAGCCTGCATTTCGTCATGTACCAGGAACTCCCGCGAGCCCGGACGGAGGAACACCGCGCCCTGATCACCACGGCACTGCTGTCCACCCTCGTGCTGGGCACAGGCCTGGCCCTGGCGGGTCTCCTGGCCGCCCCCGCCCTGACCACCGTGCTGGGTGTGGACCTGCGCACCCTCTGCCTCGCACTGGCCCTCGCCCTGGCGATGGCGGTGAACTACCTCACAGAGAGCTTCCTGCGAGGCCTGCGGAAGTACGGCCTCACCTCCGGACTCAAGATCGTCGTTGCCTTCGTCTACCTGGGAGTCTCGGCCTACTGCCTGTTCGTGCTCGACGTCAGGAGCGTTGACTGGTACCTGCTGGCGCTGATCGGCACGAACCTGCTCTTCGCCCTCGTCTCCGCGATCGGCTTCCGGATCGACCCGCGCTCCTGGTCGCGCCCGCTCGCCCGCTCGCTGTACCGGCACGGCGCCTACCTCACCGCCCTCGGCGGCCTCAGCGCCGTGCTCTTCGGCGTGGACGTGATCTTCCTCAACCACTGGGCGGACCCGTCCGAGGTCGGGGTGTACTCGATCTACAACAACTTTCCCAAGCGGCTCCTGGGAGTGGTGGTCGCCGACGGCATCGGCCTGGTCCTGCTGCCCACGCTGGCCGTCATGGACACCTCCGCGGCGCTGCGGCGCATCGGGCGGCTGTCCCCGGCCGTCTTCGCGGCGACGGCCCTGCTGTCGTTCGCAGCGAGCGCGGTGTTCTTCCTCCTCCTGCGGGACGAGTATCCGTACTCGTTCGGCCTCATGGCCCTGTCGGCCCTGGGCATCGGCGCCCACACGGTCTTCAACCTCTACTCGGCGGCCCTGTCGATGGACGGGGTGCGGGGCGCCAAGGCGCTCATCATCGCCCAGGCCGCCGCGGCGCCGCCCGTGCTCGCCTGCCAGGCCGCGCTCATCGCCTGGCAGGGCCTGGTCGGCGGGCTGGTGGCGTTCATCCTGTGCAATCTCGCTCTCATCGCGGTCGTGGTCATCGTCTCCGCCCGGGTGTACCGGCCGCGGGCGCAGACGCCGAGCGTCCGCCATTCGGAGGTCCGGCGATGAAGATCGCTCACATCATCAACCAGTTCCCGCCGAACATCACCGCGGGGCTCGGCCGCTACATCGCGGAGATCGCCCCCCGCATGGCCGAGGGGCACCGCCTGATCGTCTTCACGCTCAACGACGGCCGCCTGCCGGCCTTCGAGCGCGTCGGAGGCGTGGTCGTTCACCGGCCGAGAGACCGGATATTCGGCGCGATCAGCCGTCGCCGCCGGCTCAACCGCACCCGCAGGCTCGACTTCGCCCTGCTCGCGCTGAACGTCGTGGTCAGCAACTGGCGGTATTTCCTGCGTCTGCTCTCCGCCGGGCGGAACGGGCGGCCCGACCTGGTGGTGGTGCACGACTCCACCAACTTCCTCGCCGGCCTCCTCTGCCACCACCTGCTGCGGCTCCCCGTCGTCTTCCACGTTCACACCACCGAGTACGGCGTCAACCGCAGCCACGGCACCGCAGGGGCGAGGGGACTGTTCGCCGTGGTCGAGCGGTGGCTGGCGCGCGTCGCCCGCCGGATCGTGGTCCCCACCCCGGAGGTGCGCGACCAGCTCGCCGCCGCCGGCTGGGACCGCTCGTCGATCGAAGTGGTCTGCCTGGGCGGCACGTTCGAGCGGCTGCTCACCGGGGACGGGCCGGGAGCGGAGGCGCTGCGGGCGCGAGCCGACGGCCTGCGCGCCCGGCTCGGCATCGGGTCCGGTGACGCGGCTCTGCTGTTCGTCGGCAGGATCGAACGGCAGAAGGGGATCTACCAGCTGCTTGAGGCCATGCCGCGGATCGTCGCCGCGGTGCCGGGGCTGCGCCTGGTGATCGTCGGCGAGGGCGATGAGGAGGGTGTGCAGCGGATCGTCACCGAGGCGGGGCTGGCCGGGCACGTCCGCACATCCGGCGGGTGGGTCGGTGGCGAGGACCTGCTGGAGTACTACGAGATGGCCGACGCCTGCGTCTTCCCCTCGCTTTTCGAACCGTTCGGCCTGGTGGCGACCGAGGCCATGGCCATGGGGAAGCCGACGATCCTCGGTCACGGCTTCTCCCGGATCTTTCTCGGCGACCCGGCCCGTCCCGCGGCACGCTTCGTACGCGGGGACGATCCGGACGACATCGCCAGGGTCGTGATCGAGCTCATGGCGGACCCGGGGGCGCGGGAGTCGCTCGCGGTCGAGGGCGAGCGGTTCGTCCGGAAACGGCTGAGCTGGAACCGGACCACCGAGGAGACGCTCGCCGTCTACCGGAGCGTCCTGGACGGGGCCTTCACGGCCGGCTAGTCATGTGTCCGGAACGTGCTCTTGCGGAGCTCCCGGCTTTCCCGGGCTGGAGCGGCACGGCGGCCGTTGCCCATCGGCTGGGCGTATGTGATGATCCGGGCACGGCCGGGCCTGCGGGGGCATGGGAACCGGGCGAAGCGCACGGGGTTCCGTAGGATCGCGGCATGGCCCTCGACTTGTTCGCAGGAATCCCGGTCGGCGAGTACGCGGCGGCCCTGAAATGGTACGAACGGCTGCTGGGCTCCCCGCCGACGTTCTTCCCCAACGACACCGAGGCGGTGTGGGAGCTCGCGGAGCACCGGTTCGTGTTCGTCGAGCACCGGCCCGGGCACGCCGGTCACGCCATGCACACGCTCTTCGTCGACGACCTCGACACGCGCGTCGCGCAGATCACCGAGCGAGGGCTCGACCCCGCGGAGCGGGAGACCTACTCCAACGGCGTGCGGAAGGTCATCTACCGCGACCCCGAGGGGAACGAGATCGGGTTCGGCGGCGGTCCTGCGTGACCGGCCCGGGCCTGCGGTCCCCGGCGCGTTCGACGGCGCCGGTGCGACCGGTGCCGCCTCCCGTCAGGACGCCGGGGGCACCCTGAACGGGCCCCGCCCTGTGGCATGAGTCATCACGTCCTCCCGGGCCGATCTCCGGAGCGGTCCTGGCGGACGCCGCAAGGGGCGGGATCCGCTGCCCGGGAAGCCGCGCTCGCCGATCGGCTTTTGAGCCGGTGGCGGCACATCCTCGACGGAGCCCGGCGCCCTCCCGGCGGCCCGTTCCCCACCCGGTCGCTGTCCCACGGGCTTCGGATCACCCCAGGTCGGCGGCCGCTCCACTGTCCCGGGTGTCCCGCATCGGCGCGATCGCTTGCGGGTTGATCAGCGGGCAGGGCAGCCTTTCACATCAGGTAAGAGGAAATTCCACATCTCGTGTCGAAACGACCAGGGATCCCCAAGGAAGAGAGATAGAGATGAAGAAGAGGCTGATGACGGTTCTCGCCATCGCGAGCGTGAGCCTTCCCGCCGCGATCCTCAGCCCGGCACAGGCCCAGGCCGGCGCGCTGGACGGTGACGTCACCAACCGGCTCTCCTCCGGGTACACCGTCAAGATCGCTACATTCTCCGGCTCCAATCTGAACGAGCGGTGCTCCGTCGACGGCGGGGCGACCTACAACTGCCGGACCTACTGGCTGCCTTCCGGCAAGTCCGACGACCAGATCAACGGGAGGAACTGGGACACCGACGCCGTCATGGTGGAGCAGCGCTACAAGGTCGAGCGGTGGGGCGGCACGAGCAGCCAGTGGGTCTCCGCGTTCAAGTGGACGAAGTTCTCCAGCGTCGAGAACGCCACCTGCTTCTACGACGGTGCTCCCATCTGCTCCATCGAGTAGCCGTCGGGGCCCCGGCCGGTTCTCCTCCCGAGAGCCGGCCGGGGCGGCGAGGAGCGGGCCAGGGAAACGGCCTGTCACACAATTGCTACTGTCCGTGACAGAATGTTCGTGTTCCGTCACGGAAAAGAGCCCGCCGCCATGCCGACCTCCGCCACCGCGCCCGAGCCCGCGCGCCGTCAAACCGACACCGGCCGCATCACCTCGGCTCGGCAGTTCACGCGCTTCGCCCTGGCCGTGTCCGTCCTGGGCATCATGCTGCAGCTCGCACTCAACGCCTACTACCTCAGCGTCGGGCATGCTCCCTCCCCGCACGACCTGCCGGTCGGTGTGGTCGGCGCTCCCGCCCAGCGGCAGGCGCTGACCGCACAGCTGGAAAAGGACGGCGCGTTCGCCGTCACCGTCTACGACTCACCGCAACGGCTCACCGGCGCCATCCGCGGCAAGGACGTCTACGGCGGCGTGGACCTCACCGCCGAGCGCCCCACCCTGTACCTCGCCTCGGCCGCCGGGCCGTCGGCGGCGAATCTGCTGCGCACCACCTTCATCACCGCCATCGCCGAGCAGACCGGCAAGCAGGTCCGAACCCTCGTCGACCAGGGCCGGCCGGTCCCCGCCGCCACCGTCGCGGCGCTGACCGCCCCACCGGCCGTCACCGACGTCGTCCCCCTGCCCGCCGCCGACCGCAACGGCGCCGCCCTCGGCTTCCTGGTCCAGGCGCTGGTCCTGGGCGGCACCATCGCCTCCACCGGCCTGGGCCGGCTCATCCCCCTCACGCCCCGCTCCCACCAGCGCGGGCTGGGACATGTGGCCACGCTCGTCGTCTACGCTCTGGGCTCGGCCGCGGTGGTGCTGTGGACGATGAGCTGGTTCGACGTCGGCACCGGCGCCGATGCCGGGCGGCTGCTGGCCGAGTTCACCCTGATCTCCCTGGCGATCACCGCCTCCACCGCCGGGGCGGTCGCGCTCATCGGCCCGGCCGGCGCGCTCCTGGGCCTCGGCTACTTCACCGTCGGCACCGTCATCTCCGGCGCCGGCGTCCTGCCCGAGTTCCTGCCCGACCCCGCCCGCGCCATCGGCCAGGCGCTACCGCCCGGCGCCGGAGTCAGCGCAGTGCGCGACAGCATGTACTTTCCCACCGCCGACATCAGCGGCCCGCTGCTGACACTGGGCCTGTACGCCGGACTCGGCTGCCTGATCGTGCTGGTCACCAACACTCTGCCCAACCGCTCCCGCCGCCACTCGGAGGTCGACCTGCACCTGGTGGAGCGCCTCGAAGGGCACCCCGTCCCAGCCGTAACCGTGGCCGCAGCCGTCGGCGGACCCGGTGACGGGCGCACCGCGCAGTGATCCACCGCCCTTCCGCCCAGGCGGCTCCCGGGCGACGGCGGGCCGTCAGCCGGCGCCGGCCAGATCGTCGACTGTACGGCTGAGGGCGGTGCGGGGCCGAAGCGCGATTCGTCAAGAGGCCGTGGGCGGCTCGCCGAGTCCGGCCACCCGGACCAGGGCGGCGAAGCCTTCGTCGGTGCCGGGCCAGTGCCGCCGTACGGCGTGCAGTCCGGCGCGGCGGGCCACCGAGCGCAGCACCGCGATGACGATGACGGCGTCGTCTGCGTAACCGAGGACGGGGATGAAGTCGGGTATCACATCGATCGGGAAGGCGAGATAGGCCAGCAGCAGCGCCAGCCGCACACGCACGCCGCGCGGCAGCTCGGGATCGGCGGCCAGGCGGCGCACCAGGCGCAGCACGTCGGGCAGCAGCCGCAGCGCCTCACGCAGCAGGCCGCCGCGCGGCGCCGCGACGGCCAGCGCCGCGATCAGCACCAGCCAGGTGGCCGACAGCGTGATCACCACGGCGATCAGCAGGTCCCACCCCCATGATCCGGTCACATCGGCCTATTGTCCCAGGGGCAGGTCACATCTCCGCCGGTGACGGCGGGCCGGGCGCGGCGCGGCTCGGGTGATCCTCCAAGGAATCATCCGTCCGGCGGGACTGTTGTCAGCGGATGGAACATGTGTTTGGGCGAGAGGGGCGGGCGGCCGTAGGCTGGCTTCCTGTCAGGCCAGGATGGATGGAGGGGACGCCCCGTGTTGCAGGACTCGTTCGGGCGGGTGGCGACCGATCTTCGGGTGTCTCTGACGGATCGGTGCAACCTGCGCTGTTCGTACTGCATGCCTCCGGAAGGGCTCAACTGGCTCCCCAAGCCGGAGCTGCTGACCGCCGATGAGGTCGTCCGGCTGGTGACGATCGGCGTGGAGCGCCTGGGCATCACCGAGGTCCGCTACACCGGCGGTGAGCCGCTGCTCCGTCGTGAGCTGGTCGACATCGTGGCCCGCACCGTCGCGCTCACGCCCGTCCCCCAGGTCTCCCTGACCACCAACGGCATCGGGCTGGCCCGGCTGGCCGCCCCGCTCGCCGAGGCCGGCCTGCACCGGGTCAACGTCTCGCTCGACACCCTCGACCGGGAGACGTTCAAGAAGCTCGCCCACCGCGACCGGCTGGCCGACGTGCTGGACGGCCTGGCCGCGGCCGACGCCGCCGGGCTCCGGCCGGTCAAGGTCAACGCGGTGCTGATGCGCGGGATCAACGACCACGAGGCCGCCGGGCTGCTGCGCTACTGCCTGGAGCGGGGATACGAGCTGCGCTTCATCGAGCAGATGCCGCTGGACGCCCAGCACGGCTGGCGCCGGGAGAACATGATCACGGCGGACGAGATCCTCGTGATGCTGAAGGACGCCTTCGACCTGGCCGAGGACGACACCGCCGAGCGTGGCAGCGCTCCCGCGGAGCTGTTCCTCGTCGGCGGCGGTCCGGCCCGGGTCGGAGTGATCGGCTCGGTCACCCGGCCGTTCTGCGGCGCCTGCGACCGGGTGCGGCTCACCGCCGACGGCCAGATCCGCAACTGCCTGTTCGCCACCGACGAGTCCGATCTGCGGGGGGCGATGCGCGCGGGGGCCTCCGACGACGAGCTCGCCGAGCGCTGGACGGCGGCGGTCCGGACCAAGAAGGCCGGACACGGCATCGACGATCCCTCGTTCCTGCAGCCGTCTCGTCCGATGTCGGCCATCGGCGGCTAGTGAGCCGGTCTTGAGCTGTGGTGTCACCACATGAGGTGAATTGTGTTTCAGGCCGCAGCGCGAGGTGACGAGACCTCCGCGCCGCGTTCTGCTGGAGGGATGAGTGATCCACGACTGGAGCCGCTGGTGCTGACCGAGCTCGAACGCTCGACGTTGCAGGGGTGGGTGAAACGCCGTACGACCGCGCAGGGCTTGGCACTGCGGGCACGGATCGTGCTGGCCTGCGCCGAGGGCGGCAGCAACATGGCGGTGGCCGGACGCTTACGGATCCACCGTAAAACCGTGGCCCGCTGGCGCAGCCGGTTCCTGTCCGCCCGGCTGAACGGACTGCATGACGAGCCCCGGCCCGGCGTGCCGCGCACCATCACCGACGCCCAGGTCGAGGAGGTGGTAGTGCGCACGCTGGAAGAAGTCCCTGCCGGAGCCACCCACTGGTCCAAACGCGAGCTGGCCCGGAAGGTGGGCATCTCCCCGACCAGTGTGCTGCGGATCTGGCGGGCGTTCGGCCTGCAACCGTGGCGGACCGAGGACTTCAAGATCTCCCCGGACCCGCTGCTGATCGACAAGATCCGGGACGTGGTCGGACTGTATCTGGCCCCGCCGGCCGGCGCGGTGGTGTTCTCGATGGATGAAAAACCCCAGATCCAGGCCCTGGAACGGACTGCGCCCGTCCTACCGATGCTGCCCGGGACCCCGGAGCGGCGCAGCTTCGACTACATCCGGCACGGCACTGTGGACCTGTTCGCCGCGCTGAACACCGCAACCGGCCAGGTGATCAGCAAACTGTCGGCCCGGCACCGCGCGATCGACTTCCGCGACTTCCTGGCCGAGATGGACCTGCAGGTCGAACCCGACCTGCAGGTCCATGTGATCTGCGACAACCTCGCGGCGCACAAGGCGCCGCTGGTGCACCGCTGGCTGCTGGCCCATCCACGCTTCACGCTGCATTTCACCCCAACCTATGCCTCGTGGATCAACCAGGTCGAACGTTGGTTCGCCGAGTTGCAGCGACGCTGCCTGGAGCGTGGGGTGTTCTGCTCCCTGGGGGCGCTGACGACCGCTCTGGAGGAATGGATCGCGTTCTGGAACGACAATGCCAAGCCGTTCCGGTGGACCAAGACTGCCGACCAGATCATCGACCGTATCTGCCGCTACTGCGACAGGATCTCAAGACCGGCTCACTAGCAGCGCCTCGCCAGACGGTCGTCGGCGGACCCTCCACGTCCGGGTCCTGCCAGACGGAGATCACGCGAGCCCGGTGCGAGGTGTGATCGGCTGGGCGGCTAGCCTCGGACCATGAGCGGCTACGACGCGCTGATCCTCGCGGGCGGGCGGGCCTCACGGCTCGGCGGGCGGGACAAACCCGGCATGGTGGTCGGCGGCATGCCGATGATCGAGCGGGTCGCGGGGGCGGCGTCCGGGGCCGACCGGCTGGTCGTGGTGGGCCCCGCGCGTCCCGGCCTGAACCACGCGATCCTCCTTCAGGAGGACCCGCCGGGGGGCGGGCCGGTTCCGGCGCTGCGGGCAGGACTGGCGGAGGTGACGGCTCCGTGGGTGGTGCTGCTCGCCGCGGACCTGCCGCTCCTGGCCGCAGGGCACGTCTCGGCCCTGCTCGAGGCGGCGGGCGAGTTCGGCGGCGCGGGAGCGGTGCTCGTCGACGACACCGGGCGGATGCAGTGGCTGGCCGGGGCCTGGCGCACGGCGGTGCTCGCCGAGGCGCTCGACGGCTACCGGGGGCGGTCGCTGCACGGTCTCCTCGGCCCGCTGGACCCGGTCCCGGTCCATCTCGCCGGGGAGCCGTGGTTCGACTGCGACACGTTGGACGATCTGGAGCATGTGAGGAGCAGAAGGTGAACGTGCTGGCGGAGTGGACCGCGCTGGTCTGCAGAGAGCTCGGCGTCGACCCGGCGAAGGTGGACCGGGACGTGCTGCTCGACCTGACCAAGGAGGTCGCCCACGGTGTGGCCCGCCCCGCCGCGCCGCTGACGGCCTATTTGCTGGGCCTGGCGCAGGGAGCGGGTACTGCACCGCCCGACGCGGTGGAGCGGCTGGTCAGGATGGCGGGCGACTGGGAGCGGGCGACCACCGAGACCCTGGGCGACCAGTAGAGCCCGGCGGCGACGAGGGCTGGGCCGCGCGAAAACCTGGAGAAAAGGGCGACGCCGGGTGGTTACGGGGGCAAACCACCCGGCGCCGCTTCATCGGCGTTCCGACGGGGGCCCGGAACGCCGGCACGTGCCCCGACGGGGGACCAGGGCACTTGTCTAAAGCGTACACCTACAACCCCTGAGATGCGTCAAGACTTAGTCACGACCCGATCTCGCGTCGGTGCCGTGGGATCTCGTTCTGGCCGGTCTCGGTCAAGCCGGAGTCGGCGGAGGGTCTGCGCTGGGGGGCGTTGGCCCCGATCACGGCAACGTACGGCAAAAAGACGGCGCCGGCGAAGAGCAGGATCCGCACGGGCATGGGAGCGGGCACGGTGAAGGCGAGGACCAGGCAGAGCAGCCGGATCCCCATCTTGATCAGGTAGTTCCGCTCCCGTCTGCCGATGTCCTCGCTCAGCGAGGGCCGGGCATCGGTCACCTGGTGAACCACCTGATGCCTGTGCCACCCCTTCACACTTTCCAACGTAGACCTCTGATCGATCGGGCGCGAACGGTCATGTGCTCGTGGCTTCCGGGTAAGGAGGGAACATGACAGATCGAACGTATCGGGTGACTGAGATAGTCGGCACGTCGGGGGAGAGCCTCGAGACGGCCATCCGCAACGGCATCCGCCGTGCTTCGCAGACCCTGCGCCACCTCGACTGGTTCGAGGTGACCGAGGTCCGCGGCCACATCGTCGACGGCGAGATCGGTCACTTCCAGGTCGGCATGAAGGTCGGCTTCCGCCTCGAGGACGGCTGAGCCCTCCCGCCGACACCTTGTACGGCGGGCTCCCGGTGAAGCAGACTGATCCTCATGGGGAACCCGCGCCAGAGCCTGGGCGCCGTGCTGGCCGCGCTGGCCGTGCTGACGGCCGGAGGCTGCTCGGCACCTGCGGCCCGCGACGCCGTACCGGCCGGCTCCACGCAGACCGGCTCCACGCAGACCGGGACCGAGCGGCGGGGAGGGCCTCTCACGCAGAGCGCCGCCGACATCCGCCGGACGGTCGAGAGCCTGCGGCGGGTGGACGACCTCCCGCTGTACGAGATGACCTTCCACGGGTCCTACGACGTGGAGGCGCCGCTCACCGAGGAGGAGCTCGCCGCGCCCGCCGACGGCTGGGCGTGCTCGCTGTTCTCCCTGCCCGCCGCCGGGCCGGGAGACCGGCCGCTGTTCGGCCGGAACTTCGACTGGAACCCCAGCCCGGCGATGGTCGTGCATGCCGACCCGCCCGGCGGCCACGCCTCCCTCTCCCTGGTCGACCTGTCCTACGCGCTCGGCAGCGCGACTCCGCCCGACCTGGACGACCCGCGCGCCCGCCGCCGGATGGCCCACGCCGTCCTCATCCCGTTCGACGGGGTCAACGACAAAGGACTGGCCGTCGGCATGGCCGCGGTCCCCGACGGCGAGCTCCCGCCCCGGACGGCCGGCCGCCCGGCCCTCGGCAGCGTACGGATCATCCGGATGATCCTCGACAGGGCCGCCACCGTGGAGGAGGCCCTGGCCATCGTGCGCCGCTACGACGTCGACTTCACCGGGGGCCCGCAGCTCCACTACCTCATCGCCGACGCCACCGGGCGATCGGCGGTCGTCGAGTACGCCGAGGGCAGGCTCAGCGTCATCGACGACCGGGTGCTGACCAACTTCACCATGACCGGGACCGGCGAGCGGGAGCGCGCGGCCGACGCCCGCTACCGCGAGCTCGACGAGGGCCTTCCCGCCGCGCGGAGCTGGCGGGACGGGATGGCCCTGCTCCAGCGGGTCGCCCAGGGGCACACCCGCTGGTCGGTCGTCTACGACCTGGCGGACGCCACGGCCCGCGTGGTGACCGCCAAGCGCTGGGGGCGGGTGCACACCATCCCGCTCGTCCAGCGCTGACGCCCGCCCGGGGGCCGCCCTCTCAGCTGGCCTGGCTGACCGTCGACATGTTGAAGTCCGGCACCCGGACCGCCGGCATCACCGTGCGGGTGAAGTAGTCGTTCCACTCGCGCGGCAGGGTCTGCTCGCCCGAGCCGACCTCGGTGATGCGGCCGAGCAGGTCGACCGGGCTCTCGTTGAAGCGGAAGTTGTTGACCTCCCCGACGACCTCGCCGTTCTCCACCAGGTAGACGCCGTCACGGGTCAGGCCGGTGAGCAGCAGGGTCTGCGGGTCGACCTCGCGGATGTACCACAGGCAGGTGAGCAGCAGCCCCCGCTCGGTCGAGGCGATCATCTCCTCCAGGGACCTCCCGCCGGACGGGCCCTCCATGATCAGGTTGTCGATCGCGGGGGTCGCGGGCATCGCCGTCAGCTCGGCCGAGTGGCGGGTCTGGACCAGGCGCGCCAGGGTGCCGTCGGCGATCCAGTCGGTCGGGGTGAGCGGCAGCCCGTTGTCGAAGACCGAGCTCTGCCGGCTGGAGGCGTGCGCGACCACGAACGGCGAGGCCTCGATGCCCGCGGCGGCCGGGTCGCTGTACAGCCGGACGGGGATGCCGGAGAGACTCTCCCCGACGCGGGTGCCGCCCCCCGGCTTGGAGAAGACGGTGCGGCCCTCCAGGGCGTCGCGGGCCCCGGCCGTCCAGTACATGTAGATCATCAGGTCCGCCACAGCGCTCGGCGGCAGCAGCGTCTCATACCGGCCCGCGGGCAGGTCGATGCGGTTCTTGGCCCACTCCAGCCGCCGGGCCAGCGAGGCGTCCAGCGCCGTCACGTCGACGTCCGTGAAGTCGCGGGTGGCCACCCCGGTCCAGGCCGAGCGCTTCATGTCGGGCGACTTGGCGTTCAGCTCCAGGCGGCCGGTGGGCTGGGTGTGCCGGAGCCGGGCCCCGGCGGAGGTGCCCACGAAGGTCGTGGTGACGATGTGCTCGGCGAAGCCGTACAGCCTGCGCCCGCCCGCCTCTGCTGCGGCGAAGGCCTCGCCCAGCGCGGGGGCGAAGGAGCCGAAGACGGCGATCGTGGTGGGCTCGGCGGGGACGTCCCAGTCGGCGGAGACCGTGCCGGAGGGCAGCGGCCGGGCGTCCTCCGACGGCTGCGCGTCCTCGGCGGCGTGGTCGGCCGCGGCCACGATGTCGGCGAGCTGGTCGGGACGGACCGCCGCCCGCGAGACCACGCCCACGCCCCTGCCGACGATCGAGATCACGGTCAGCTGGGAGGAGCGGGCGACGCCGTTGGTGGTGAGGGTGTTGCCCGCGAAGCGCAGGTTGGCGCTGGAACCCTCGTCCACGATGACGACGGTGTCGTCGGCTGTGGACAGCTCCAGCGCCTTCTCGATCATCTCCTGGGGACTCATTCCGCTCCTCGCCTGGTGGCTCGTCGAGGCATTCGCCAGAGTGCTCTGCTTGCCGGCCTGCTCGCTCACTTCCCGCCCTCCTGCACGGTGTTGAGGACGCGGACGCCGCGGAAGAGCGCCGACGGGCAGCCGTGGCTGACCGGGGCGACCTGGCCGGGCTGGCCCTTGCCGCAGTTGAACGCGCCGCCCAGCACGTAGGTCTGCGGGCCGCCGACGGCCTCCATCGAGCGCCAGAAGTCGGTCGTGGTCGCCTGGTAGGCGACGTCACGCAGCTGCCCGGCCAGGCTGCCGTTCTCGATGCGGTAGAACCGCTGCCCGGTGAACTGGAAGTTGTAGCGCTGCATGTCGATGGACCAGCTCTTGTCGCCCACGATGTAGACGCCGCGCTCCACGCCGGAGATGAGCTCCTCCGTCGAGGGGCCGCCCGGCGCGGGCTGGAGCGAGACGTTGGCCATGCGCTGGATCGGCATGTGGCCGGGGGAGTCGGCGAAGGCGCAGCCGTTGGAGGCGCCCAGCCCCTGCATCAGGGCCATCCGCCGGTCGAGCTGGTAGCCGACCAGGATGCCGCCGGAGACGATGTCGAACTGCCGGGTGGCCACGCCCTCGTCGTCGTAGCCGATGGTGGACAGGCCGTGCTCGACCGTGCGGTCGCCGGTCACGTTCATCGCCGGCGAGCCGTACACCAGGCTGCCGAGCTGGTCGAAGGTGGCGAAGCTGGTGCCGGCGTAGGCCGCCTCGTAGCCGAGGGCGCGGTCGAGCTCGGTGGCGTGCCCGATCGACTCGTGGATCGTCAGCCAGAGGTTGGAGGGGTCGATGACCAGGTCGTAGACGCCCGCCTCGACGGAGGGCGCCTTGAGCTTCTCGGCCAGCAGCTCGGGGAGGGTGGCGAGCTCGGCGGGGAAGTCCCAGCCGGTCCCCGTGAGGTATTCGTAACCCCGGCCGACCGGAGGGGCGATCGTGCGCATCGAATCGAACAGGCCGCCCTCGACCCGCATGACCTCCAGCTCCGGGTGCAGGCGCACCCGCTGCTGGGTGGTGGAGGTGCCGGCGGTGTCGGCGTAGAACTTCTGCTCCTTGACCTGCATGAGCGAGGCCTGGACGTGGTCCACCCGCGGGTCTTTCAGCAGGCCGGCCGACCAGTCGGCGAGCAGTGCGACCTTGTCGGGCAGCGGCACGTCGAACGGGTCGACCTCGTAGGCCGACACCCAGGTGACGCCGGAGTGGACGGGCTCGGGAGCCAGCTCGATGGGCTCGCGGTTGACGGCGGCGGAGATGACGGCGACCTCCACCGCCTGCTCGGCCACCTTCACCGCGGCCTCGGGGGTGAGCTCGATGCCTGCGGCGAAACCCCAGGTGCCGTTCTTGACGACCCGTACGGCGTAGCCGAGGTCGTCGGCGTCGATGGAGCCCTCGAGCTTGGCGTCCGACAGGCGCAGGGTCTCCGCACGGACGCGCTCGAGCCGGAAGTCGGCATGCTCGGCACCGAGGTCACGGGCGCGTTGCAGGGCCGCGTCCGCCATCCGCCTCATGGGCAGGGCGAGGAAGTCGGGATCGATCTGGCGCATGTCAACGATCCTAGCCCTGTGATCTTGTCCCTCACGGACAAGAGGACTACCGCCGGGTAGCCGATAGCGTCGGTTCCATGGCCCGATCTGTTCTCGTAACCGGTGGCAATCGCGGTATCGGCCTCGCGATCGCCCGTGAACTCGCCCAGGCCGGTGACGCCGTCGCCGTGACCTACCGCTCCGGAGAGCCCCCGGAGGGGCTGTTCGGCGTGCGGTGCGATGTGACCAGCACGGCCGACGTCGACGCCGCGTTCGAGAAAGCCGAGGCCGAGCACGGCCCGGTCGAGGTTCTCGTGGCCAACGCCGGCATCACCAAGGACACGCTGCTGCCGATGATGAAGGAGGAGACCTTCACCGACGTCATCGACGCCAACCTGACCGGCGCCTACCGGGTGGCCAAGCGCGCCACCCGCGGCATGCTCCGGCTCAGGCGCGGCCGGATCGTGCTCATCTCCTCGGTGGTGGCGATGCTCGGCTCGGCCGGGCAGACCAACTACGCCGCCTCCAAGGCCGGGATGATCGGCTTCGCCCGCTCGGCCGCCCGGGAGCTGGGCTCGCGCGGCATCACCGTGAACGTCGTCGCCCCCGGTTTCGTGGAGACCGACATGACGGCCGCGCTGGACGAGGCCTACCAGGAGCAGATCCGCAAGAACATCCCGCTCGGCCGGCAGGCGACCGCCGAGGAGATCGCCAAGGTGGTCGCCTTCGTGGCGGGCCCGGACGCCGCCTACATCACGGGGGCCGTGATCCCCGTCGACGGCGGCCTGGGCATGGGCCACTGACAGCGTCTCCCCGCCCCCGCCGGGGAGCGGCCTCCCGCCTTCGGAGCGAAGACGGGAGACGGGCGGCCCCCCGCCCGCCGGAACACAACGACCCCACACTCACGAGGGACGGCATTCATGGGAATCCTTGAAGGCAAACGACTCCTGGTCACCGGCGTCCTGACCGACGCCTCGATCGCCTTCTCGGTGGCCAAGCTGGCCCAGGAGGAGGGCGCCACGATCGTGCTGACCGGGTTCGGCCGGCTCAGCCTGGTCCAGCGCATCGCCAGGCGGCTCCCGGAGCCGCCGCCGGTGATCGAGCTGGACGTGCAGAACACCGACCACCTGGACTCCCTCGCCGACCGGGTCGGCGAGCACCTGGACGGACTCGACGGTGTGGTCCACTCGATCGGCTTCGCCCCGCAGAGCTGCCTCGGCGGCAACTTCCTGAACACCCCGTGGGAGGACGTGGCCACCGCGGTCCACGTCTCGACCTACTCGTTCAAGTCGCTGGCGGTCGCCTGCCTGCCCCTCATGAAGGAGGGCGGCGCGGTCGTCGGCCTGGACTTCGACGCGACCAAGGCATGGCCCGTCTACGACTGGATGGGCGTCGCCAAGGCGGGTCTGGAGTCCTGCGCCCGCTATCTCGCCCGCGACCTGGGCAAGCACGGCATCCGGGTGAACCTGGTCGCGGCCGGCCCGCTGCGCACCATGGCGGCCAAGAGCATCCCCGGTTTCAAGGAGTTCGAGGAGAGCTGGCCGGAGAAGGCGCCGCTCGGCTGGGACCTGACCGACACCGTCCCGGCGGCCAAGGCCTGCCTCGCGCTCATGTCGGACTGGTTCCCGGCGACGACCGGCGAGATCGTGCACGTCGACGGCGGCGTGCACGCGATCGGCGCGTAGGGCGCCCGCCGTACGGCGGACCGGCCGCTCCGGACCGCCGTACGGCGGGCGGCAGCAGGGACGCCGCAGGGATGTCCAGGTGACGTCTCGGTGACGTCGCGGCGCGGTGGAACGGTCCACGTCGGCGTGGGAGCGGGATCCTGCTCGTCAGGCGACGCGGTGGCGGCCTGCGCTGAGGGGCTCGAAGGGGATCGACGACTTCCCGGCGGCCCGCCTGCCGTACATCATGCGGACGGCCAGGACCGCCGCCACCAGCAGGGCGGTGGTGAGGGCGGTCCCCAGCGGGTCGGACCGCCGCGTGGGGGTGACGGTCTGCCTGCCCGGCATCCGGTTCTGGAACTCCTGGATGAGCGGTCCGGGCAGCAGCGAGTCCAGCCGGGGCGCCTCGATGTCGATGACGGGCGGCTCGGGGAGCACGGGATCGCTCACCTCCGTGGTGTGCGTCCGGGTCTCGGGCCGGGCGGGGGAGCCCTGGGACGGCGGGACCGTCTTCCGTTCCCGCTCCGGTCCCCTGTCCTTCTTCGTCCTGCCGTCGCGGGTGGAACCGGACTCGGCGGCGTCCGGCGGAGCCGCCGAGTCCGGCGGGGGAGCCGATTCGGAGGCGTCGCACCCGGAGGAGGCGACCAACGGGAGGCAGGTGCCGCCGAGGACCTTGGGCAGCAGCCCCTTCTTCTCGGCGGGCTTCTCCGCCACGTCCGGAGCCGCGGGGGTCGTGGCCTTCGGCTCCTCGCGCGGCGCGCTCTCGCCGCCGCCCAGGACCGCCCCGGTGGTGCCGTCGACGCCCTTGGTCACCGGTGCCAGGGAGTCGTCGGTCAGCCCGTCCACGACGTCGGTGGCCGCGTCCACGACCTGGCAGAGCCCGCCGGTGAGCCCGCCCAGCAATCCGCCGCCGTTGCCGCAGTCGGGCTGCCGGGCGGCGTCCATGGGCACTCCCGCGATCATGGGGATCCCACCGCCCAGAGCCAGCGCCAGCGCACCGGCTGAGATCGCAGATCGCACCTTTCCCCCTCCGCACATCAACGACGGAACCGCGCCGCTACCCGGCTGACCCCTCCTGTCACCTGAATGACAGTTTTGTGTGGAGGCCGGGTTTTTCCACGGAAAGTTGCGATTCGGTATCGACTAGTGACACGCGAGAAAGACTCTCGTTCGGACGATCCCTTTCCGGCCCGGCCCCGGCTTCTCTCCGGCCTCATCCCCGCCTCAGTCCGCCGACACGTCGTCCAGCGCCTCCCTGATCGCCACCGGCAGCGTCAGATCCTCGGTCTCGAGGATCCCGGCCAGTTGGGTGTGGGTGCGCGCGCCCACGATGGCCGCGGCCACACCCGGCTGGTCCCGGACCCACGACAGGGCCACCGCCAGCGGCGACACCCCGAGCCCCTCGGCCGCGGTCGTCACCGACTCCACCACCCGGCGGCACCGCTCGTCGAGATAGGGCGTGACGAAGTCGGCGAAGTGCGGGGTCGCCGCCCGGGAGTCGGCGGGGATGCCCGTGCGGTACTTGCCGGTCAGCACCCCGCGGCCCAGCGGCGACCAGGCCAGCACCCCGGCGCCGACGTGCTCGGCCGCGGGCAGCAGATCGCGCTCGGGCTCCCTGTCCAGCAGGGAGTACTCGACCTGGGCGGCGACGATGGGCGCCCTGCCGGGAACGGAGCGCTGGCCGACGGCCGCCGCGGCGAGCTGCCAGCCGGTGTAGTCGCAGACCCCGGCGTAGGCGGCCCGCCCGGAGGAGACGATCGCGTCCACCGCGGCCATGGTCTCCTCCAGCGGGACCTCCGGGTCGAAGGCGTGCACCTGCCACAGGTCCACCTCGTTGACCCCCAGGCGGTTCAGGGAGGCGTCGACGGCGGAGATCAGATGCCTCCTGGAGGCGTCGCGCGGGCGCCGCCCGGCGGGGGTGAGCACGGCTTTGGTGGACAGCACCAGCTCCGAGCGCGGAACCGTGTCGCGGATCAGCCGCCCGAGCAGCCGCTCGGCCTCACCGGCGGTGTAGACGTCGGCGGTGTCGATGAGCGTGCCGCCCGCCTCGGCGAAGGCGCGGAGCTGCGCCGCGGCCTCCTCGGCACCGGTGTCCCGTCCCCAGGTCATCGTCCCGAGCCCGAGGCGGGACACCGACAGGCCGCTCCGGCCGACATAGCGATGCTCCATGATCAGGCCAGATTACCGCCAGGGTGGTTAAAAATGAGGGAGCGACTGCTGCAAGACTTGGCGCCGTGACGACGCTGCTGCTGGCAAGACATGGTCTGACCCCGCTAACCGGCCCGGTGCTCGCCGGCTGGACGCCCGGCGTCCACCTCAACGAGGCGGGCAGGGCCCAGGCGGAGGCGCTGGCCGTACGGCTGGCGCCCCTGGAGCTGGACGCGATCGTCTCCAGTCCGCTGGAGCGCTGCCAGGAGACCGCCCGCGCGGTCGCCGGCGGGCGTTCCGTGGAGCTGCTGACCGACGACCGGTTCGGGGAGTGCCGCTACGGCGACTGGACCGGCCGCCCGCTCGCCGAGCTCGCCAAGGACCCGCTCTGGCCGGTCGTGCAGGCCCACCCGAGCGCGGTGACGTTCCCCGGGGGAGAATCCCTATCCTCGGTGCAGTACCGCGCGGTGAGCGCCGTACGGGAGTGGAACGACCGGCTGGGACCCCGCGCCGTCTACCTCGTCTGCACCCACGGAGACGTGATCAAGGCGATCGTCGCCGACGCCATGGGCCTCCACCTTGACCATTTCCAGCGGATAGCGGCCGACCCCGCCTCGCTCACCGCCATTCGCTACACCCCCGTGCGCCCCTTCGTCCTCAGGCTCAACGACACGGGCGGAGATACGACAGGACTGAGGCCCGCCGAGGGTTCGGATCACGCGGACGGGGGAGAAAACATCACCGGGAGCGATGCCGCAGTCGGCGGTGGATCCGGGACCACGTAAGGTCGAGACATGCCGGTGTTCGACTACGACCCACCCGAGAGGTTCGTCGCCGGTGCCGTGGGGCAGCCCGGCGCGCGGACCTTCTTCCTGCAGGCGCGGGGACAGGGCCGCCTGACGACCGTCGGGCTGGAGAAGTTCCAGGTGGCCGCCCTCGCGGACCGTCTCGACGACCTGCTCGACGAGGTCGTGCGGCGGGGTGGCGCCCCGGCTCCCGCGGCCCCGGCCGGCCCCGCCGACACCGCCCCCCTCGACGTGCCGATCAGTGAGGACTTCCGGGTCGGCACCATGACCCTCGTCTGGGACGCCGAGACGTCCCAGGTGGTGATCGAGGCGCAGGAGGCCGTCCCGGAGGACGAGGAGTTCGAGCCGCCCCTCGCCGAGCCGGCGCTGCTCCGGGTCCGCATCGGCCCCGCCGAGGCCAGGGCCTTCAGCCGGCGCGCCCTGGCCCTCGTCGCCGCCGGGCGCCCGCCCTGCCCGCTGTGCGGGCAGCCGCTCGACGCCGACGGGCATATCTGTGTGCGGCTCAACGGTTACCGGGGTAAGAGCGCTTCATCGGGTGGAGGAGGCGGATGAGCGCGGAGAGCGAACCCACGCTGAGCGCGGTGCCGGCGGCGGGCCTGGACGACGAGACGGCGCTGCGGCTGCTGCGCGACGGACACATCGAGGTCGCCGGCCGCCTGGTCGAGGCGACGAACATGACCCTCTACTGCTCGGTCCGGCTGGGCGGGCTCGCGGCGGCCTGCGTCTACAAGCCGGTGCGGGGCGAGCGGCCGCTCTGGGACTTCCCGGACGGCACCCTCGCCGCCCGCGAGGTCGCCGCCTTCGAGGTCTCGGCCGCGACCGGCTGGCGGATCGTCCCGCCGACGGTCTACCGCGACGGACCCTTCGGCCCGGGGATGTGCCAGCTGTGGATCGACACCGATCCCGAGGCCGACCTGATGGCCCTGATCCGCGGCCGCCAGCCCGCCCTGCGGCGGATGACCGTGTTCGACGCCGTCGTCAACAACGCCGACCGCAAGGGCGGCCACCTGCTGCCGCTCGCCGACGGCCACGTCTACGGAGTGGACCACGGCGTCTGCTTCTCCACCGACGACAAGCTCCGCACCGTGCTGTGGCAGTGGCGCGGCAAACCCCTGCCCCGCGAGGCCGTCAACGTCCTGGCCCGCCTGGAGCGCGATCTGGAGCACGGTCGCCTGGGCCGCCGGCTGCGGGAGCTCGTCACCCTCGCCGAGGTCGAGGCCACCTGGGCCCGGGTGCGCAGGCTTCTGGACACCGGCGTGCACCCGCGTCCCTCGCAGGACTGGCCCGCCATCCCCTGGCCCCCCATCTGACCTCGCCTTCCGCGCCGCCTCGCCACCCGTCCGAGGCGGCCTGCGGCGGGAGGCGTAACCTGCCGGGCATGTGCACGGTCGCCGTCAGCATCGATCCGGACGCCGAGATCCCCCTGATCCTGGTCGGGGTCCGCGACGAGTTCACCGGCCGCCCCTGGCTGCCCCCTGCCGAGCACTGGCCCGGACTGGTCGGCGGGCGTGATCTCCAGGCGGGCGGGACCTGGCTGGCGGTCGATCCGGCGGCCAGGCGGGCCGGGGCGCTGCTCAACGGCCACGGCGTGCTCGCCCCCGAGACCGGCCGCCGCTCCCGGGGCGAGCTCCCGCTGCTGGTGGCGGCCGAAGGACGGCTGCCCGATCTGGACCCGGCCCGGTACGACCCCTTCCACCTCGTGCTGGCCGACCCGGGCGGGGCATGCATGTGGCACTGGGACGGCGCCGAGCTCCGGGAGGAGCGGCTCCCGGCCGGGACCCACATGATCGTCAACAGCGGCTGGGAGAAGGGCGACGAGAACGGGCGCGTCGCGTTCTTCCGCCCTCTGTTCGCCGAGGCCGCCCGCCCCTCGGCGCTGGACGGCCCCTGGGAGGAGTGGGCGTTCCTCGCCACCGGGGCGGGCCTGGCGGCCGAGGACCCGCGGGCGATGATCGTCCGTCGCGAGCTCCCCGACGGCAGGGTCTACGGCTCCCTCTCGGTGACCCTGCTCGCCGTCACCCCGGCCGGGATCCGTTACGACTTCACCGGCGCCCCCCACGACCCGCAGTCCTTCCGCCGGATCACCCTGCCGGAATGATCGGGCCCGTCCCGGAGGTTGTGGTGAATGCCCTCAACCGCCCGGGATGATCCGGGTGGTCTGTCTGCTGGATAGGCTCGCTACATGAGATCGTGGTCTGCGCCGAAGGTCCCTCGGCTTCCCGGTGTTGGTGCTCCGCTGCGGCTGTTCGACACCGCTGTGAGAGAGGTCGTCCCCACCCGGCCCGGCCCCACCGCGCGGATGTACGTCTGCGGCATCACCCCCTACGACGCCACCCACCTGGGACACGCCAACACCTATCTCGCCTTCGACCTGGTCGGCCGTGTCTGGAAGGACGCCGGGCACGAGGTGCACTTCACCCAGAACGCCACCGACGTCGACGACCCGCTGCTGGAGCGGGCCGAGCAGACCGGCCAGGACTGGCGGGAGCTCGCCGAGCGCGAGATCGAGTTGTTCCGGACCGACATGGAGGCGCTGCGGATCCTCCCGCCGCGCGAGTACGTCGGCGTCACCGAGGTGATCGGCCAGGTCGCGGCGCTGATCGAGCGCCTGCGCGACAAGGGCGCCACCTACGAGCTCGACGGCGACGTCTACTTCGACTCCGCGGCCGCCCCCAAGTTCGGCGCGGTCTCCGGCTACTCCGAGGAGCGGATGCTCGCCCTGTTCGGAGAGCGCGGAGGCGACCCCGGCCGGGAGGGCAAGAAGCACCCGCTCGACTGGCTGCTCTGGCGCGCCGAGCGTCCGGGTGAGCCGTCCTGGGCCTCGCCGCTCGGGCAGGGGAGGCCGGGCTGGCACATCGAGTGCACCGCGATCGCGCTGGCCAACCTCGGCAGCGGGTTCGACGTCGCGGGCGGCGGCTCCGACCTGATCTTCCCGCACCACGAGTGCGGCGCCCACGAGGGCCACGTCGCCACCGGCGAGTGGCCCTTCGCCAAGGCGTACGTCCACGCCGGCATGGTCGCCCTCGACGGCGAGAAGATGTCCAAGTCCAAGGGCAACCTGGTCTTCGTCTCCCGGCTGCGCCGGGAGACCGACCCGATGGCCGTCCGGCTGGCCCTGCTCGCGCACCACTACCGCGCCGACTGGGAGTGGACCGCCGATCAGCTGGCCTCCGCCGAGGTACGGCTGGCGCGCTGGCGCTCGGCGACCGGTCTGGAGACCGGCCCCGGGGCGGAGGGCCTGCTGCGGGAGGTCCGCGCCCGGATGGCCGAAGACCTGGACACCCCCGGCGCCCTGGCCGTCGTCGACGGCTGGGCCGAGCGGGCGCTGTCGGAGGGCGGCACCGACCCGCAGGCGCCCGCCCTCGTCAGGGACGTCGCCGACGCCCTGCTCGGTGTCGGACTGTGACCCACCGCATGACGACCCACCGCATGACGACCCACCGCCTGGTGTGACGCCGGCCGGGACGTGACCGGCCGGCACTGCCCCGGGCCGCCCGGAGGGGACGGCCCGGGGCCGCTCAGGAGGAGGCCGCCTGCAGGAAGCGGGCGCGCTCCTCCGCGGGCAGGCGGTCGGCGAGCAGCACACCGTCGAGGTGGTCGGCCTCGTGCTGCAGAACCCGGGCGAGCACGCCGAGGGCGCGCACGGTCACCGGCTTGCCGAACATGTCGCGGCCGCGCGCGGTGACCATGTAGGAACGCTCCAGCGGCCACCACAGGCCCGGGGCGGACAGACAGGCCTCGTCGGCCACGATCCTCCGCTCCGACAGCTCCAGGCGGGGATTGACCAGGTGGCCGGAGCTGCCGTCGAACTCGTAGACGAGGACCCTGAGCGGGACGCCGATCTGCGGGGCCGACAGGCCCGCGCGGCCCGCGCCGGCGCGCATGGTGGCCATGAGGGACTTGACCAGCCCGCGCAGCTCGCGGTCGAAGGCGGTCACGGGCTCGGCTACGGTCCGTAGCGAGGGGTCGCCGAACAGGCGGATCGGCTGGACGGTCACGCGCACTCCCCGGGACGACGAAACGGCGTGCGTATGATTCCCATTGTCGGTCTCCTTCAACCCGGCCTGGGGTTCCGGTCATGTTTCCGGAATGTTGCGGGCGTGCGACGTATGCATTGCTTATTACAACGGTTAGGCACACGTAACCCCGCACCATCACATTGAGTGAACGTGCGTAATCCCTTCCTCCTAGATTTCGGGACCGATCCCCCGAAAACCGCAGCAGGAGGAACCATGGCGAAGCGCTGGATCAGCGAGTGGCGGCCCGACGACCCAGGCTTCTGGGAGAACGACGGCAAGAAGGTCGCGCGGCGGAACCTGATCTTCTCGATCTTCGCGGAGCACCTCGGGTTCACGCTCTGGACGGTCTGGAGCATCGTGACCGTCAAGCTCGGTGACTACAAGTTCAGCACCGACCAGCTCTTCTGGATCGTGTCCCTGCCCAACCTGATCGGTTCGGCGTTGCGCATCCCCTACACCTTCGGCCCCGCCAAATTCGGCGGCCGGAACTTCACGGTCTTCAGCGCGCTGATGCTGCTCATCCCGGCCGTGCTGCTGGCCGTGGCGGTCGGCAACCCCGCCACGCCGTACTGGGTGTTCCTGCTGATCGCGGCCACGGCGGGCCTGGGCGGCGGGAACTTCGCCTCCAGCATGGCCAACATCACCTACTTCTACCCGCAGTCCAAGCAGGGCTCCGCGCTCGGTCTCAACGCCGCGGGCGGCAACATCGGCGTCAGCTCCGTCCAGCTCGTCATGCCGCTGGTCATCGGCGCGTTCGGCCTGGCCGCCGCCGGGCTGTTCTGGATCCCGTTCATCCTGGCCGCCGCCCTGGGCGCCTACTTCTTCATGGACAACCTGACCTCGGCCAAGGCCAACCCCCGGGAGCAGCTGAAGATCGCCGGCCGGGCCCAGACGTGGATCATGGCCGTCCTCTACATCGGCACCTTCGGCTCCTTCATCGGCTACTCCACCGCCTTCCCGCTGCTCATCAAGAGCCAGTTCCCCGAGCAGGCCTCACTGATCACCCTCGCCTTCCTCGGCCCGCTCGTCGGCTCACTGATCCGTCCGGCCGGGGGCTGGCTCGCCGACCGGATCGGCGGAGCACGGGTGACGCTCGTCAACTTCGGCGCGATGGCGGGCGCGGTGGCGCTGGTGTGGCAGGGCCTGGCCCAGGGCTCCTTCACGCTGTTCTTCTGCGCCTACATGCTGCTGATCGCCACGACCGGCGTCGGCAACGGCTCCACCTACCGGATGATCCCGGCGATCTTCCGGGCCAAGGCCACCGCCGGCATCGCCCCCGGCACGCTCGCCTACGAGGAGGCCCTGGCGGTCGGCAAGCGCAACGCCTCCGCCGCGGTCGGGATCATCTCCGCGGTCGGCGCCTTCGGCGGGTTCTTCATCAACCGCGGGTTCGGCAGCTCCATCGCCGCCACCGGGGGCGCGGGCGCCGCGCTGGCCGCCTTCGCCGCCTTCTACGGCCTGTGCGCGGTGCTGACCTGGGCCTGCTACCTGCGGACCGTCGGCTCGGTGCCGAGCCTGGCCGCCGCGCGCGTCTGAGCCCGCCGCACATGTCCGGGCGCCCCCGGACCGGCTCCGGGCTCACCGCCGGCGGATCGCGAATGTGAACGCGGTTGGCGGCTTGTAGCACAGCGGTAACAGAAGGGACCCCGCGGTGAAACCGCTCGAAAGCACTATCGGACGCATGCCGCTCTCACTTCCCGTCCTGACGCCTGTGAAGGCGCCGACGGCGACCCACTGCCCGTACTGCGCGCTGCAGTGCGGGATGAACGTCGCCGTGGAGGCGCCGGAGCAGGGCCCGGACGGGACGGTGACCATCACCCCTCGGCAGGACATCCCGGCCAACGCCGGAGGACTCTGCCAGAAGGGCTGGACCGCCGGAGAGCTGCTCACCGGTGGGCAGCGGCTGACCACCCCGCTCCTGCACGGTGAGCCGGTCGGCTGGGACGAGGCGCTGGACTTCGTCGCCGGCCGGATCCGCGCGGTGCAGGCCGAACACGGCCCCGACGGCGTGGCCGTGTTCGGCGGAGGCGGGCTCACCAACGAGAAGGCCTACCTGCTCGGCAAGTTCGCCCGGACGGTGCTGCGGACCAGCCAGATCGACTACAACGGCCGGTTCTGCATGTCCTCGGCGGCCGCCGCGAGCAACCGCGCCTTCGGCATGGACCGCGGCCTGCCCTTCCCGATCACCGACCTGGCCGGGGCGGACGCTGTCCTGCTCGCGGGCGGCAACATGGCCGAGACCATGCCCCCGTTCGTCCGCCACCTGAGCGCGATGCGCGAGAGCGGCGGGCAGTTGATCGTCATCGACCCCCGGGTCACCGCCACCGCCCGCCAGGCCGACCTCCACCTGCAGCCGGCTCCCGGCACGGATCTGGCGCTCGCACTCGGCCTGCTGCACCTGGTGATCACCGAAGGCCACGTCGACGAGGACTACGTGGCCGCCCGGACGAACGGCTTCGACGCGGTCCGCACCTCGGTCGCGGCCTGGTGGCCCGAGCGGGTGGAGCGGCTCACCGGGGTACCGGTCTCCCTGATGCGCCGGGCGGTGGCGGTCCTCGGCCGGGCCCGCCGGGCGGCGGTCCTCACCGGACGCGGCGCCGAGCAGCACGCCAAGGGCACCGACACGGTGACCGCCTTCATCAACCTGGCGCTCGCCCTCGGGCTGCCCGGCCGCCCCGGATCCGGATACGGATGCGTGACCGGTCAAGGCAACGGCCAGGGCGGACGCGAGCACGGCCAGAAGGCCGACCAGCTCCCCGGATACCGGAAGATCGACGACCCCGCCGCCCGCGAGCACGTGGCGCGGGTCTGGGGAGTCGACCCGGACGACCTCCCGGGTCCCGGGCGCTCGGCCTACGAGCTGCTCGACGCCCTCGGTACCGAGGCGGGCCCGCGCGCGCTCCTGCTGTTCGGCTCCAACCCGGTGGTCTCCGCGCCCCGGGCCGGGCACGTGACCGAACGGCTGAACTCCCTCGACCTGCTGGTGGTCTCCGACCTCGTGCTGTCGGAGACCGCGGCCCTGGCCGACGTCGTGTTCCCCACGACCCAGTGGGCCGAGGAGGGCGGCACGATGACCAACCTGGAGGGCAGGGTCCTGCTCCGCCGCCGTGCCCTCGCCGCGCCGCCTGAGGTGCGCAGCGACCTGGAGATCATCCAGGCTCTGGCCGTACGGCTGGGCGCCCCCGCCTCGCTCGACCCGGTGCGGGCCTTCCCGACGGAGCCGCGCGAGGTCTTCGACGAGCTCCGCCGGGCGAGCGCCGGAGGGATCGCCGACTACGCCGGAATCACCTACGAGCGGATCGCCGCCGAGACCGGGGTCTTCTGGCCCTGCCCGGACACCGGCCACCCCGGCACGCCCCGGCCCTTCCTGGACCGCTTCGCCACCCCCGACGGCCGTGCCAGGTTCGTCCCCGTCGAGCACCGCCCGCCGGGCGAGGACATCGACGAGGAGTACCCGCTGTACCTGACGACCGGCCGGGTGCTCGCCCACTACCAGAGCGGGGCCCAGACCCGCAGGATCGCCGCGCTCAACGCGGTGGTCGCCGAGACGTTCGTGGAGGTCCACCCGGACCTGGCCGAACGCCTGGAGGTGTCGGCGGGCCAGATGCTGCGCGTGGTCAGCCGCCGCGGCGAGACCGAGGGCGTGGTCAAGATCAACCCGGCGATCCGGGCGGACACCGTCTTCATGCCTTTCCACTGGGCCGGAGCGAACCTGCTGACCAACCCAGAGCTCGACCCGGTGTCGCGGATGCCGGAGTTCAAAGTGTGCGCCGTGAGAGTGGAGCGTGTCGGATGACCCGGCTGGTGGTGGTGGGCAACGGGATGGCGGGCGCCCGTCTGGTGAGCGAGGTCCGCGCCCGGGACAAGGACGTGCAGGTGACCGTCTTCGGCGCCGAGACCTGGCAGCCGTACAACCGGGTGCTGCTGTCGAACGTGGTGGCCGGGACCATGGTCCCGGACCAGGTGCGGCTGCTCGATCCGGCCTGGTACGCCGACCACGGCGTGACGGCCGGACTGGGCGTCGAGGTGACGGAGATCGACCGGGAGGCCGGGGTCGTGAGGACCGCCGACGGCCACGCGGAGCCGTACGACGTGCTGGTGCTGGCCACCGGGAGCGAGGCCATCGTGCCGCCGGTGGCCGGTGCGGAGCGGGCCATCGCCTTCCGGACGCTGGACGACTGCCAGGCGATCCTGAACGCGGCCTCCGCGGCGCGGCGCGCGGTCGTGGTCGGCGGCGGGCTGCTCGGCATCGAGGCGGCCCGAGGGCTGGCCGGGCGCGGGCTCCCGGTGACCCTGCTCCACCTGGCCGGGCACCTGATGGAGCGGCAGCTGGACGCCGAGGCGGGGCTGGTGCTGGGGGAGACCCTGGCCGGGCTGGGCGTGGAGATCCGGACCGGTGTCGTGGTCGAGGAGATCCTGGACGAGGGCGTGCGGCTGGCGGGCGGCGAGACCGTCGAGGCCGATCTGGTGGTGCTCGCGTGCGGGGTCCGGCCGGTGACCGGCCTGGCCAGGGCGGCGGGGCTGGAGGTGGCGCGCGGGGTCGTCGTCGACGACGAGCTGCGCACCAGCGACCCGTCGATCTTCGCGATCGGCGAGTGCGCCGAGCACTCGGGCACCGTCTACGGGCTGGTCGCCCCGGCCTGGGAGCAGGCCTCCGTCGTCGCCGACCTGGTGAGCGGCGCCGACAAGGGCGCGCGCTACCGGGGGTCGAGGCTGGTGACCCGGTTGAAGGCCAAGAGTGTGGAACTGGCCGCGATGGGCGAGACCCACGTGGACGAGGCGTCGGACACCTCGGCCGAGGTGGTCCGGTTCAGCCACCGGGCCCGGGGGACCTACCGCAAGCTCGTCATCCGCGACGGCCGCCTGGTCGGCGCGATCCTGCTCGGGGAGACCGCGGCGGTGGGCACGCTCACCCAGTTGTTCGACCGGGGCGGGCCGCTTCCCGGTGACCGGGCGGGCCTGCTGTTCCCGGGCCTGGCCGGGGCGTCGGTCGCCGACAGTCCGGTCCGCATGCCGGACGCGGCCAAGGTCTGCCAGTGCAACAACGTGACCAAGGGACAGATCCGGGCCTGCTGGGAGTCCGGCGCCCGTGACGTGGAGGCCGTGGCCGCCGCCACCCGTGCCACGACCGGATGCGGCGGCTGCCGCGACGCGGTCGAAGGCATCATCGGCTGGCTGTGCGAACAGGAAGGGGTCTCGGCATGACGGAGCTGAGCGGGACCGACGAGACGAGCGCGACCATGGATCGCGGTGAGGAGAGCGCAAGCATGACGCCGGAGCGGCGAGCCGACGCAGTGAGCGGAGCGAATGAGGAGGCGAGCGCGACCGGGGCACGGCTGGTTGTGGTGGGACACGGGCCGACGGCGTACCGGCTGATCGAGACGCTGGTGGACCGGGGGTTCGACGGGGCGATCACGGTGCTGGGGGAGGAGCCCCGGGCCGCGTACGACCGGGTGGCGCTGACCTCCTACCTGGCGGGCAAGAGCGCCGAGGACCTCACCTATCCGGTTCCCGACGGCGTCACGCTCCGGCTCGGCGCCCGGGTCACCGGGATCGACCGGGAGGGAAAGGTCGTCACGACGGCCGACGGGCACGCCGAGCCGTACGACATCCTCGTCCTGGCCACCGGGTCCAGCCCGTTCGTGCCGCCGGTGCCGGGCAAGGACCTCCAGGGCTGCTTCGTCTACCGCACCCTCGACGACCTGGACGCCATCAGGGACGCCTCGCGGGGCGCCACGGCCGGCGTGGTGATCGGCGGCGGGCTGCTCGGACTGGAGGCGGCCGACGCGCTGCGCGGGCTGGGACTGTCGACGCACGTGGTGGAGATGGGCGGCTGGCTCATGCCCCGCCAGGTCGACGAGGGCGGTGGGTCCGTGCTGCGCGGCCACATCGAGGCGCTGGGCCTGGGCGTGCACACCGGCGCCGGGGTGAAGGAGATCGTGGCCGGGCCGGAGGGCCGCGTCACCGGTCTGGTCAAGCCGGACGGGGAGACGATCGAGGCACAGGTCGTGGTCTTCTCCGCGGGCGTGCGCCCCCGTGACGAGCTGGCCAGGTCCAGCGGGCTGGCGGTCGGCGAGCGCGGCGGCATCGTGGTGGACGACGGCATGCGCACCAGCGACCCGGCGATCTACGCCGTCGGCGAGTGCGCGCTGCACGACGGCGTGGTCTACGGCCTCGTGGGGCCGTGCTTCACCATGGCCGAGGTCGCCGCCGACCGCATCCTGGGGGGCGAGGGGGCCTTCGCCCGCGCGGACCTGTCGACCAAGCTCAAGCTGCTGGGCGTGGAGGTGGCCCAGTTCGGCGCGATGGACGGCGCGCTCGACGTGACGTTCATGGACCCGGTCACCGGCGTGTACCAGAAGCTGTTCGTCAGCGACGACGCCCGCACCCTGCTCGGCGGCATCTGCGTCGGCGACGCCACGCCGTACAACACCCTGAAGCCCTTCGTCGGCCGCGAGCTGCCGGGTTCGCCCAGCGAGCTGCTGTTCACCGGCGGCCCGGCGAACATGGACCTGCCCGACGACGCTCAGGTCTGCTCCTGCAACAACGTCACCCACGGCCAGGTCTGCTCGGCCATCGCCGAGAAGGGCCTCACCGACGTCGCGGGGATCAAGGAGTGCACCCGCGCGGGCACCACCTGCGGCAGCTGCATCCCGATGCTCAAGCAGATCCTCGTCAAGTCGGGCGTCGAGGTCTCCAAGGCCCTGTGCGAGCACTTCACCTACAGCAGGGCCGAGCTGTTCGACATCGTGCGCGTGCGCGGCATCACGACGTTCTCGCAACTCATCGCCGAGCACGGCAGCGGGCGCGGCTGCGACGTGTGCAAGCCCACCGTCGCCTCGATCCTGGCCTCGCTGCACGGCGGGCACATCCTCGACGGCGAGCAGGCCGCCCTGCAGGACACCAACGACCACTTCCTGGCCAACATCCAGCGCAACGGCACCTACTCGGTGGTCCCGCGCATCCCGGGCGGGGAGATCACCCCCGACAAGCTCATCGTGATCGGTGAGGTCGCCCGTGACTTCGGCCTCTACACGAAGATCACCGGCGGACAGCGGATCGACCTGTTCGGGGCCCGGGTGGAGCAGCTCCCGCTCATCTGGAAGCGCCTGGTCGACGCCGGCTTCGAGTCCGGCCACGCGTACGGCAAGGCCCTGCGCACGGTGAAGTCCTGCGTCGGCTCGACCTGGTGCCGGTACGGCGTGCAGGACTCGGTGGGCCTGGCCATCGCGCTGGAGCTGCGCTACCGGGGACTGCGCTCGCCGCACAAGCTGAAGTCGGCCGTCTCCGGCTGCGCCCGCGAGTGCGCCGAGGCCCGGGGCAAGGACTTCGGGATCATCGCCACCGAGCAGGGCTGGAACCTCTACGTCGGCGGCAACGGCGGCTTCACCCCCCGGCACGCCGACCTGTTCGCCTCCGACCTGTCCACCGACGAGCTGATCCGGGTGATCGACCGGTTCCTGATGTTCTACATCCGCACCGCCGACCGGCTCCAGCGCACCTCGGTCTGGCTGGAGAACCAGGGCCTGGACTACGTCAAGGAGGTCGTCCTGGAGGACTCCCTGGGCATCTGCGCCGAGCTGGACGCGCAGATGGAGAGGCACGTCGCCGGGTACGCCGACGAGTGGCGCGCGGTCCTGGAGGACCAGGACCGGCTGCGGCGCTTCGTCTCCTTCGTCAACGCGCCCGGCACGCCGGACCCGTCGATCGCCTTCGTGCCCGAGCGCGACCAGGTCAAGCCGGTCCTGATCCCGCTGGAGCCGGTCCGGTCCTGACGCGCCCGACCCACACCGACCGGAGTAAGGAAGGATTCCCGATGACCGTTCTGAGCGAAGACCTGCACGGAGACCTGCGCGAGAGCTCGCGGAGCACCGGCTGGACCCCGGTCTGCGCCTACACCGACCTGATGCCCGAGCGCGGAGCCTGCGTCCTGGTGGGAGGGCGCCAGATCGCGGTGTTCCGCACCTTCGACGGGAGCCTGTACGCGCTCGGCAACTACGATCCGTTCAGCGGCGCCTACGTCCTGTCCCGGGGCATCGTGGGCACCCGGGGCGAGGAGCCGACCGTCTCCTCGCCCATGCACAAGCAGGTTTTCTCCCTGCTCACCGGCGTGTGCCTGGACGACGCGGAGGTGGTCGTGCCGACCTATCCGGTCCGTGTCGCCGGCGGCACGGTGGAGGTGAGCGCGCCGTGAGCGTCCCCGTCCCGGAGGGGAGCGGGACCTCGCCCGAGACGGCATCCGACGCGCTGGCAGGATTCACCATCGGGGTCACCGCGACCCGGCGGCGGGAGGAGTTCTGCGCGCTGCTGGAACGGCGGGGCGCGCGGGTGGTCTCGGCGCCGGCGATCCGGCTGGTGCCGCTGGCCGAGGACGCCGACCTGCTGGCCGCGACCCGGGCCAGCCTGGAGGGTCCGATCGACGACGTGGTGATCACTACCGGGGTCGGGTTCCGCGGCTGGATGGCCGCGGCCGAGGGCTGGGGCCTGTCGGGCGACCTCGCGGCGCACCTGGCCTCGGCCCGGCTGCTGACCCGGGGGCCCAAGGCGCGCGGCGCGGTCAGGGCGGCCGGGCTGAACGACCACTGGACCCCGGCGACCGAGTCGTGCGAGGAGGTCAAGCAGCACCTGCTCGCCCAGGACCTGCGCGGCCGCCGGATCGCGGTGCAGCTGCACGGGGAGCCGCTGACCGGCTTCGTGGCCGCGCTGCGCGAGGCCGGAGCCGAGGTCATCGAGGTCCCGGTCTACCGGTGGCTGCCCTACCGCGACCCCTCGCCGCTACGCCGCCTGATCAGCCAGGCGATCTCCGGCGGGGTGGACGCGGTGGCCTTCACCAGCGCCCCGGCGGTGCTGGCCATGCTCGGCGCGGCCCGCGCCGACGGGCTGGAGGAGGCGCTGCTCGCGGCCTTCGCCGGCCGGGTGGTCGCCGCCTGCGTGGGCCCGGTCACCGCGGAGCCGCTGGAGACCCGCGGCGTGCCGACCGTGCAGCCCGAACGCTCCCGCCTGGGCTCGCTGGCCCGCGCGCTCGCCCGGCACCTGCCCGAGCACGGTGTCACCCGGCTGGTCGCCGGCGGTCACACGCTGGAGATCCGCGGCCACGCCGTCGTCGTGGACGGCGAGCTCCGGCCGTTGCCGCCCGCCCCGATGGCGGTGCTCAAGCGCCTGGCCGACAAACCCGGTCACGTGGTGGCCCGCTCCGAGCTGCGGACCGTCCTGCCCGGCGGGCCGTCGCGCGACTCGGCCGAGCACGCGGTCGAGATGGCCGTCACCCGGCTGCGCCGCGCCCTCGGCCCGGCCGGGATCGTCGAGACGGTCGTCAAGCGGGGGTATCGGCTGGCCTGTGATCGGGAGGCTCAAGCCGCAGCTCTCTGACGATCTCCTCGGCGCTGTCGTCCCGGGAGGGGACGAAGTCGGTGCCGACGAACAACTCGTAGTAGGCGTGCCGGAAACAGCCGGCGAGCAACAGGCGGGCGCTGGCCAGCGGGTCGACGCCGGGAGCGATCCGCCCTGCGCGCTGTTCGGCCGCCAGGTACTCGGTCAGCGGGACGACCTCCGACATGGGGCCGAGCTCGGTGTCCTTCATCGCCTCGCGGAAGCGGACGGTGACCGAGGGGGAGGTGAAGGCGGGCAGCGCCGCCGACTGGACCTCCGCGTAGTAGTCGATGCCCGCCCGCGCGATGGGCAGGAGGTTCTCGCCGACCCGGCCCTTGCCGACCAGGTGCATGAGGTCGTCGAGGATCTTCAGCCAGACCGGGAGCCGGTCCTGGAGCAGGGCGAGGAACATGTCGACCGCCTGCCCGGGGGTGACGGCCCCCCGCAGGCCCGGATAGGGCCCGGAACCCTGGAGCATGCCGGCCTCACCGTCCTCGCGCTTCATGAATACGGCCATCTCAAGAACGCGGCGTCGCGTCTCCTGTGCTTTCTGGTGCGGGTCGAGCTGGGGAGTCGCCATGGTTGCCCTAACGTGCGCAGTCACATGGACAAGGGTCGGCGTGGTGATGGCGCCATTCATCGATGTTTATCGAGACGTGTTTCTCCTGGTTACGAAAGCGTTGTGGACGGGCGTTCCGAGCTCCGGGTGAACCGGGCGGAGCGGCTGGAGACTGATTATTACCCGAAACCAGGGAGAAATGGTGTAAACGATGGTAACTATGTGCTGTGTGTTTCGGCCGCCTCCGTCACGGCCGCCCGCCGCCCCGCCGGGTGCCCGGCGGCACCCGGCCACGGAGGGCCCGGGCCGCTCGGCCGCCTGTGCCCCTCAGCCGTCGGTGTCGCGGTCGCGGCGGCGCAGGTAGCGCTCGAACTCCGCGGCGATGGCGTCCCCGCTCGCCTCGGGCAGCTCGGTGGCGTCCTTGCGCTCCTCCAGCTCCCTGACGTAGTCGGCGACCTCGGTGTCCTGAGCGGCCAGCTCGTCGACGCCGTGCTCCCAGGCCCTGGCCTCCTCGGCCAGATCGCCCAGCGGCATCGGGATGTCGAGCAGGTCCTCCATCCGGCTCAGCAGGGCCAGGGTCGCCTTGGGGTTGGGCGGCTGGGCCACGTAGTGCGGGACCGAGGCCCACAGCGAGACCGCGGGCAGGCCTGCGGCGCCGAGGGCCTGCTGCAGCACGCCGACGATGCCGGTGGGGCCCTCGTAGCGGGTCAGCTCCAGGTTGATCGCCCGCGCCAGCCCCTCGTCGGTCGCCGCGCCGACGACCGGCACCGGGCGGGTGTGCGGCGAGTCGTTGAGCAGCGCGCCGAGCAGCACCGCCAGCTCCACGCCCAGCTCGCGGCAGACCGCGACGATCTCCGCGCAGAAGGAGCGCCAGCGCATGTTGGGCTCGATGCCGCGCAGCAGGACCACGTCGCGGCTGCTGCCCGGCGGCCTGGCCACCAGGAGCCTGGTGGTGGGCCAGGTGATCGAGCGGGTCAGTCCCTCGCCCATCTCGACGATCGGGCGGCTGACCTGGAAGTCGTAGTAGTCCTCCGGGTCGAGGGAGACGAGCTCGGTGGCCTTCCACTCGCTCTCGAGGTGCGCGACCACTCCGCTCGAGGCCTCGCCCGCGTCGTTCCACCCCTCGAACGCGGCGATCAGCACCGGGTCGACGAGCTCGGGTAGACCTTCGAGTTCGATCACGCGCCGCCTCCTCTTTGCCGCCTCGTCCTACCTCGGCATAAGCCTATGCGGTGAGGGGGCCTCCGCGTCACCTCCCGGTGGTGGTGTGGACGATCAATACGTCACAGCCGGCGCGGTGGGAGACCGCCGAGGGCACCGAGCCGAGCAGCCGCCCGGCGAGGCTGTTGAGCCCCCGGTTGCCGACGACCAGCAGGTCCGCCCGGTGCCTGCCGGCCAGGGTGACCAGCGCGTCGACCGCCTCGCCCTCCTCTGCGGCCAGTTCGATCTTCCGTGCCCCGGCGGCGACCGCGTGCTCGCGGGCGGCGCGCAGCGCGTCGTCGGCCGGGGTGGAGCCGCTCACCTTGTAGGACAGCTCGCCGAGCACGTCGGCGGCGGCGCTGCGGTCGCGCTCGCGCATCGGAAGGTAGGCGCAGGCCAGGACCAGGGTGGCGTCGGTCGCGGCGGCGAGGGAGGCGGCGGCCGTGACCGCCCGGAAGGAGGAGGCGGAGCCGTCGGTGCCGACGAGGATGGTCTGGTAGGTCGCCATCGGGTACCTCGCAGGGGATCGGGCCCGGAGCGCGCTCACGGGGAGGGTAATTGGACTTGGAGTTCAATTGCCACCATGAACGATAGCGCCCGGCCGGTTCCCAGTAAGCTTTGCCCCATGACAAACGCGCCGTCCTTCCGTGAAGTCCTGGCCGAGCGAGTGATGGTCGCCGACGGGGCCATGGGGACGATGTTGCAGGCCCACGACGTCACGCTCGACGACTTCGAGGGCCACGAGGGCTGCAACGAGGTGCTCAACGTCACCCGTCCCGACATCGTCCGGGCCGTGCACGACGCCTACTTCGAGGTGGGGGTCGACTGCGTGGAGACCAACACCTTCGGCGCCAACCTCGCCGCGCTGGGCGAGTACGACATCTCCGAGCGGGTCTTCGCCTACTCGGAGGCGGGCGCCCGGGTCGCGCGCGAGGCCGCCGACCACTGGTCCACCCCCGGCCGGCCCCGCTTCGTGCTGGGCTCCATCGGCCCCGGCACCAAGCTGCCCACCCTCGGGCACAAGCCGTACGGCGAGCTGCGCGACGCCTACTACGACAACGCGGCCGGCCTGATCTCCGGCGGCGCCGACGCCCTGATCATCGAGACCTCGCAGGACCTGCTCCAGGTCAAGGCCGCGGTCGTCGGCGCGCACCGGGCCATCGCCGACGCGGGCCGGGACGTGCCGATCATCGCCCAGGTCACCATCGAGACCAACGGCGCGATGCTGCTCGGCTCGGAGATCGGCGCGGCGCTGACCGCGATCGAGCCGCTCGGCGTCGACGTGATCGGGCTCAACTGCGCCACCGGTCCGGCCGAGATGAGCGAGCACCTGCGCTACCTGGCCCGGCACGCGCGGGTCCGGCTCTCCTGCATGCCCAACGCCGGGCTGCCGGTGCTGACCTCCGACGGCGCCTACTACCCGCTCGGTCCCGACGAGCTGGCCGACGCGCACGAGAACTTCACCCGGGCCTTCGGCCTGTCGATCGTCGGCGGCTGCTGCGGCACCACCCCCGAGCACCTGCGCAAGGTCGTCGAGCGGGTCCGCGGCCAGGAGGTCGCCGCCCGCCGCCCGCGGCCCGACGCCGGCGCCTCCTCTCTCTACCAGCACGTGCCCTTCCGGCAGGACACCTCCTACCTGGCCATCGGCGAGCGGACCAACGCCAACGGCTCCAAGGCCTTCCGCGAGGCCATGCTCGCCGGGAACTGGGAGGAGTGCGTCGAGATCGCCCGGGCCCAGGCCCGCGACGGCGCGCACCTGCTCGACCTGTGCGTCGACTACGTCGGCCGTGACGGCGCCGGCGACATGCGGGAGCTGGCGTTCCGCTTCGCCACCGCCTCCACGCTGCCGATCATGCTCGACTCCACCGAGCCCGCCGTGCTGGAGGCGGGGCTGGAGATGCTCGGCGGGCGCGCGGTCGTCAACTCGGTCAACTACGAGGACGGAGCCGGCCCGGACTCCCGCTTCACCAAGATCATGGAGCTGGTCCGGGAGCACGGCGCCGCGGTGGTCGCGCTGACCATCGACGAGGAGGGCCAGGCGCGCACCGCCGACGACAAGGTGCGCATCGCCACCCGCCTCATCGAGGACCTCACGGGCAACTGGGGGATGCGGGTCGAGGACATCATCGTCGACTGCCTCACCTTCCCGATCGCCACCGGCCAGGAGGAGACCCGGCGCGACGGGCTGGAGACCATCGAGGCCATCGCCGAGATCAAGCGGCGCTACCCGGCCGTGCAGACCACGCTCGGGCTGTCCAACATCTCCTTCGGGCTCAACCCCGCCGCCCGCATGGTGCTCAACAGCGTCTTCCTCAACGAGTGCGTCAACGCCGGGCTGGACTCGGCGATCGCGCACGCCTCCAAGATCCTGCCGATGGCGCGCATCCCCGACGAGCAGCGCCAGGTCGCCCTCGACATGGTCTACGACCGCCGCCGCGAGGGCTACGACCCGCTGCAGCGCTTCATGGAGCTGTTCGAGGGCGTCGACGCGGCCGCGATGAAGGCGGGCAAGGCGGAGGAGCTGGCCGGGCTGCCGCTGTGGGAGCGGCTCAAGCGACGCATCGTCGACGGCGAGAAGAAGGGCCTGGAAGCCGACCTCGACGCGGCCCTGGAGCAGCGCCCGGCCCTGGAGATCGTCAACGACGTCCTGCTGGACGGCATGAAGACCGTCGGCGAGCTGTTCGGCTCCGGCGAGATGCAGCTGCCGTTCGTGCTGCAGTCGGCCGAGGTGATGAAGAGCGCCGTGGCCTACCTGGAGCCGCACATGGAGCGGGTCGAGGGCGAGACCAAGGGCCGCATCGTGCTGGCGACCGTCAAGGGCGACGTGCACGACATCGGCAAGAACCTGGTCGACATCATCCTGTCCAACAACGGCTACGAGGTCGTCAACCTCGGCATCAAGCAGCCGGTATCGGCCATCCTGGAGGCCGCGGAGGAGGCCAGGGCCGACGTCATCGGCATGTCCGGGCTGCTGGTGAAGTCCACGGTGGTGATGAAGGAGAACCTCGAGGAGATGAACTCCCGGGGCATCTCCGAGAAGTTCCCCGTGCTGCTCGGCGGCGCCGCCCTCACCCGCGCCTACGTCGAGCAGGACCTCGCCGAACTGTTCCAGGGCGAGGTCCGCTACGCCCGGGACGCCTTCGAGGGCCTGCGCCTGATGGACGCCTTCATGGCGGTCAAGCGCGGCGAGGACGGCGCCTCCCTGCCGCCGCTGCGCCAGCGCAGGGTCAAGACCGGCGCGGTCCTGCAGCGCACCGCGGTGGAGGACCTGCCGGCCCGTTCCGACGTGGCCGCCGACAACCCGGTGCCCGCCGCGCCGTTCTTCGGCGACAGGATCATCAAGGGCATCCCGCTGGCCGACTACGCCGCGTTCCTGGACGAGCGGGCGACCTTCATGGGCCAGTGGGGCCTCAAGTCCGCCCGCGGCGGCGAGGGGCCCTCCTACGAGGAGCTGGTCGAGACCGAGGGCCGGCCGCGGCTGCGGATGTGGCTGGAGCGGATGCAGACCGAGGGCCTGCTGGAGGCCGCGGTCGCCTACGGCTACTTCCCGTGCGTCAGCGACGGAGACTCGCTGATCATCCTGGACGAGGCGGGCAACGAGCGGACCCGCTTCACCTTCCCGCGCCAGCGCCGCGACCGGCACCTGTGCCTGTCCGACTTCTTCCGCCCGAAGGACTCCGGCGAGGTCGACGTGGTCGCCTTCCAGGTCGCCACGATGGGCGGCAAGATCTCCGAGGCCACGGCCGAGCTGTTCGCCAAGGACGCCTACCGCGACTACCTGGAGCTGCACGGCCTGTCGGTTCAGCTCACCGAGGCGCTGGCCGAATACTGGCACGCGCGCGTCCGCTCGGAGCTGGGCATCGGCGGCGACGAGGCGCTGGAGGACATGCTCAAGGTCAACATCACCGGCTGCCGCTACTCCTTCGGTTACCCGGCCTGCCCCAACCTGGAGGACCAGGTCCAGCTGATGGAGCTGATCGACCCCGTGCGGATCGGGGTGAACCTGTCGGAGGAGTTCCAGCTCCACCCCGAGCAGTCGACCTCCGCTCTGATCGTCCACCACCCCGAGGCCAACTACTTCAACGTCTGACCAGAGAGGACCTTCGGGGATGGACGCGGTCCTCTTCGACATGGACGGGCTGCTCGTGGACAGCGAGAAGATCTGGTTCCAGGTCGAGACCGAGGTGATGGAGCGGCTCGGCGGCGACTGGTCCCCGGCGGACCAGGAGCACCTCGTGGGCGGCTCCATGCCGTCCACGGTGGCCTACATGCTCCGGGTCTCCGGCGCCGCCGCCGCTCCGGAGGACGTGGAGGCCTGGCTGCTGGCGGGCATGATCCGCAGGCTCTCCGAGGGCGTGGAGATGATGCCGGGCGCGGCCGAGCTGCTGGCGGCCGTACGGGAGGCGGGCCTGCCCACCGCCCTGGTCACCTCCTCGGCCCGGGTGATCGCCGACGCGTGCCTGGACGGCGCCATCGGCAGGCACCATTTCGACCAGGTGGTGACCTGTGAGGACGTGGCGAGGACCAAGCCCGACCCGGAGCCCTATCTGACGGCGGCCCGGCTGCTCGGTGCGGACCCGGTCCGCTGCGTCGCGCTGGAGGACTCCCCGAACGGGGTGACGGCGGCCACCGCCGCGGGCTGCCGGGTGGTGGCCGTGCCGAGCGTGCTGCCGGTCCCGCACGCCCCCGGCCGCCTCATCGTCACGTCGCTGCGTGAGATCGGCGTCGAGACCCTGCGGGAGCTGTTCGCGCAGGCGATGTGACCCGGAGGCCGGCCCCGGCCCTCCACCCGGCGGAGAACCCGCGACCCCTAGGGGATGATCCCTCCCAAAGGAGGAGGATCCACCGCGCCTCGGCATGCCAGGATGGAGGAAGGCAAGCCGATACGAGGGGTGGTTCCGCCATGCTGACATATGCCCAGATTCCGTGGCTGGCGCTGTGCGCCGGACTGACAGGGGTGGGGCTGGTCCTGAGCTTCCTGCTGCTGCGCCGCCGGGGGGCCGCGGCCGGGCTGCGCATGGCGGCGTGGTCGCTGCTGCCGCTGGCGGCCTACCTGACCGGCGCGCTGCCGACGGTCTGGCAGATCGGCACGGCGGTCACCGGGTTCGTCGCCGGGCTCGTGCTCAACCCGATGGTGTGGGCGGGGGTGGCCCTGGCCGGTGTCTCGGTGGTGCTGTTCCTGGTCTCCGGCGTGCTGCGGGCCCGCCGTACGGGCCGCGCTCGGAAGTCCGCGCCCTCTTCGGTTCCGGCGGCTCCGGCGGCCCCCGCCGTGCAGAAGAAGGAGGCCGTCACGCAGCCGTTGCCGCAGCGCGTCCCCGGAGCCGCGCCCAAGCCGGGGCAGGCGGCCGGTTCCAGGGGTGACGACGACTTCTCCGACATCGAGGCGATCCTCAAGCGTCGGGGGATCGGATGACTCCGGGACGTTCGATCCTCCCGCCGCCACCGGTGTGTCACAAAATCGCGACAGAAGCGGAACGTCTTCCAGACATTCGAACCAAGATCAGAACGAATGAATTTCACGTGAATCACAGTTAAGCCACATAGCCCCCTAAAGTACTGGTCAGCGCAGATCAGCCCATAGATTCTCCGGAACGGGACTACCAAAACAGGACCGTAGACTCAGGGCGCGATACCCCGACCCGGGGGCGCGTTCTTCGGACAACGTCGTCTGGGATCCAGGGGGCCACTGTATGACCGCACCGCTCGATGTCTCCGGGCAGGCCATGGAGGCCCAGCCGGAGGCCGTGCTTGAAGGGGCGGGCGGAAAGGCCATCGAAGGCCGTTCGCTCGGTCAGATCGCATGGATGCGGCTGAAACGCGACAAAGCGGCCTTTGTCGGCGCTTTCGTCGTGGTGTTCCTGACGCTGATCGCCATCTTCGCCGAGCGTCCGTTCGGCGGGCTGATCGCGCTCTTCGGCGACCCGCCGAACCTGCCCAACAACGATCTCATCGACCCCATGACCAGCGCTCCGCTCGGCACCTGGGGCGGCATGAGCCTGGAGCACCCGTTCGGGCTGGAGCCGGTCAACGGCCGCGACCTGTTCGCCCGGATCCTGTCCGGCGCGCAGATCTCGCTGCTGGTGGCCTTCCTCGCCACGCTGGTCTCGGTGGTGATCGGCTCACTGCTGGGCGTGCTCGCCGGCTTCTTCGGAGGCTGGGTCGACACGCTCATCAGCCGGCTCATGGACGTCTTCCTCGCCTTCCCTCTGCTGCTGTTCGCGATCGCGATCGTCGGCGCCGTTCCCGACAAGGCGCTCGGCCTCAGCGGCAACGGCCTGCGGGTCGCGGTGATCGTGTTCATCATCGGGTTCTTCAACTGGCCCTACATCGCACGCATCGTGCGCGGCCAGACCCTGTCGCTGCGCGAGCGCGAGTTCGTCGACGCCGCCCGGTCGCTGGGCGCGGGCAACGGCTACATCATCTTCCGCGAGGTCTTCCCGAACCTCGTGGCGCCGATCCTGGTCTACTCGACGCTGCTCATCCCCTCGAACATCCTCTTCGAGGCCGCGCTGTCGTTCCTGGGCGTGGGCGTGGCCGAGCCTCAGGCCTCCTGGGGCGGCATGCTCACCCGCGCGGTCGACTACTACCAGATCGCACCACACTTCATGATCGTCCCGGGCCTCGCGATCTTCGTTACCGTGATGGCCTTCAACCTCCTGGGCGACGGGCTCCGGGACGCCCTCGACCCGCGAGCCCGGTAGCGCGACAACGCTTCCGCGCCTCGATATCACCGTCACTCATGACAAGGGGTGTACAACCACGATGAGGAAGACCAACGCTCTGGCGCTCGCCGCGCTGGGTACCGCGCTGGCCATGGGCCTCGCCGCCTGCGGCGGCACGGCCGGTGGTGGCGGCGACAAGAACACCGGGACGGGCAACACCGGCACCGGGACCTCGGCCGCCAAGCACAACGACGGCTACACCAAGGTCGTCAACGCTTCCGACGCCAAGGGCGGCACGCTCAAGTTCGCCTACTCCGACGAGCCCGACTCGATGGACCCGGGCAACACCTACTACGCGTTCAACTGGAACTTCACGCGTCTGTACGCCCGCCCGCTGCTGACCTACTCCGCCGAGCCGGGTGAGGCGGGCCTGAAGCTGGTGCCCGACCTCGCCGAGGGCCTGGGCGAGGCCAGCGAGGACGGCAAGACCTGGACCTACAAGCTCAAGAAGGGCATCAAGTACGACGACGGCACCGAGGTCAAGGCCGCGGACGTCAAGTACGCCATCGCCCGGAGCAACTTCTCCGCTGAGCTCACCGACGGTCCGAAGTACTTCGCCGAGTACCTCGACGCCGGTGACTACAAGGGTCCCTACAAGGACAAGAACCTCGACAACTTCAAGGGCATCGAGACCCCGGACGACTACACCATCGTCTTCAAGCTCAAGGCCCCGTTCTCGGAGTTCGACTTCCTGGTCGCCAACCCGCAGTCGGCTCCCGTGCCGCAGGCCAAGGACACCGGCCTGGAGTACGAGAAGACCGTCGCCTCGACCGGTCCCTACAAGATCGAGAGCTACGAGGTCGGCAAGCAGTTCAACCTCGTCAAGAACGAGCACTGGGACCCGGCCACCGACACCACGCGCAAGCAGCTCCCGGACCGCATCGAGGTCCAGATGAAGCAGAGCGCCGAGGACATCGACCAGCGCCTGCTGGCCGGCCAGATCCACGTCGACCTCGGCGGCACCGGCCTGCAGACCGCCGCCCGCGCGAAGATCGTCGGCGACCCCAAGCTGAAGGACTCCACGGACAACCCGTACACGCCCTTCAACCGCTACGCGATGATGTCGACCAAGGTCGCCCCGTTCGACAACATCGAGTGCCGCAAGGCCGTGCAGTACGCCACCGACCAGGTCGCCACCCAGGCGCCGTGGGGCGGTCCGCTCGGCGGTGACATCGGCAGCACGCTGATGACCCCGACCACGGTCGGCTACCAGCAGTTCGACCTGTTCCCGAACGGCGCCGACAACAAGGGCGACGTGGCCAAGGCCAAGGAGGCCCTGACGGCCTGCGGCAAGGCCGACGGCTTCGAGACCAACATCGCGGTCCGCGGTGACCGGACCAAGGAGGTCCAGGTCGCCGAGGCGCTGCAGGCCTCGCTGGACAAGGTCGGCATCAAGGCCTCGATCAAGAAGTACCCCTCGGGTGACTGGAGCGCGCAGTACGCCGGCAAGCCGGACTTCGTGCACAAGAACAACCTGGGCATCATGATCGCCGGTTGGGGCGCCGACTGGCCCTCGGGCTTCGGCTTCCTGTCGCAGATCGTCGACGGCCGCTTCATCAAGGCCTCCGGCAACTACAACATGATGGAGCTCAACGACCCGGCGGTGAACGAGCTGCTCGACAAGGGCATCCAGACCACCGACGCCGCGGAGCGCAACAAGATCTGGGCCGAGGTCGACAAGAAGGTCATGGAGTCGGCGGCCTTCCTGCCGTTCGTCTACGAGAAGACCCTGCTCTTCCGCCCGGAGAGCCTGACCAACGTGTACGTGCACCCGGCCTACGGCATGTACGACTACACGTGGCTCGGCGTCAAGCAGTAGTCCTCCCTAGCTAGCCAAAGGCAGGTGAAGGCCTAGGGCGCCCGGGAGTGATCCTCCCGGGCGCCCCGGCCGAACGATCGTGGTCGCTTTCATCGTCCGCCGCGTGATCGCCGCTGTGCTGATGCTCGTCATCGTCAGCGTGGCAACCTTCGCGATCTTCTTTCTCATCCCGCGTGCCCTGGGACAGACCCCCGAGGGCATGGCGTCGCGTTACGTCGGGCGGGACGCCACACCCGAGGCGATCCAGGGCGCTGTCAAGAGGCTCCACCTGGACGACCCGCTCATCGTGCAGTACGGGCGGTTCGCCAAGGGCATCGTCGCCGGCCAGGATTACTCGCTCGGGCCGAGGAAGGCCGAGTGCCCGGCTCCCTGCTTCGGTTTCTCGTTCAACAACAACCAGCCGGTCTGGCCGACGCTGCTCGACCGGCTCCCCGCGACCGTGTCGCTGGCCCTGGGCGCGGCGATCACCTGGGTCGTCGCCGGCGTGAGCATCGGCGTCGTCTCGGCGCTGAAACGCGGCACCGCGGTCGACCGGGCGGCGATGACGGTGGCGCTGGCGGGAGTCTCGCTGCCGATCTACTTCACCGGCCTGGTCTCGCTCTCCCTGTTCGCCTACACGCTCGGGATCTTCCCCGGCGGCGGCAGCTACACCGCCTTCACGGAGGATCCGGTGATGTGGTTCCAGGCGCTCGTGCTGCCCTGGATCACCCTGGCCTTCCTCTACGCCGCCCTGTACGCCCGGCTCACCCGGGCGGGCATGCTGGAGACCATGGGCGAGGACTACATCCGTACGGCCCGCGCCAAGGGTCTCAAGGAGCGCACGGTCGTCACCAAGCACGCCCTGCGCGCCACGCTCACCCCCATCCTCACCATCTTCGGCCTCGACCTCGGCCTGCTGCTGGGCGGCGCGGTGCTCACCGAGAGCACCTTCTCCATCCCCGGCATCGGCAAGCTGGTCATCGACGCGATCCGGGGCAACGACCTGCCCGTCGTGCTGGGCGTCACCTTGTTCGCGGCGTTCTTCATCGTCCTGGCCAACCTCATCGTGGACGTTCTGTACGCGGTGGTCGACCCGAGGGTGAGGCTGTCATGAGCACTCCTCCGCCCAGCTCCTTCCTGGAACTGCGCGACCTGCGCATCCACTTCCCCACCGAGGACGGCCTGGTCAAGTCCGTCGACGGCCTGTCCTTCAAGCTCGAACGGGGCAAGACCCTGGGCATCGTGGGGGAGTCGGGCTCCGGCAAGAGCGTGACCAGCCTCGGCATCCTGGGCCTGCACAAGGGCGGCCGGGCGAAGATCTCCGGTGAGATCTGGCTGGACGGCGAGGAGCTCGTCGGCGCCAGCCCGGACCACGTCCGGACGCTGCGCGGCAAGAAGATGGCGATGATCTTCCAGGACCCGCTCTCGTCGATGCACCCGTTCTACACGGTCGGCGCCCAGATCATCGAGGCGTACCGGATCCACCACAACGTCAGCAAGGCGGTCGCGCGCAAGCACGCGATCGACATGCTCGGCCGGGTCGGCATCCCGCAGCCGGACAAGCGCGTCGACAGCTACCCGCACGAGTTCTCCGGCGGCATGCGCCAGCGCGCCATGATCGCCATGGCCCTGTCGTGCGACCCCGAGCTGCTGATCGCCGACGAGCCGACCACCGCGCTCGACGTGACGGTCCAGGCGCAGATCCTGGACCTCATGCTGGACCTGCAGCGCGAGTTCAACTCCGCGCTGATCGTAATCACCCACGACCTCGGCGTGGTCGCCGAGCTCTCGGACGACATCCTGGTGATGTACGGCGGCAAGTGCATCGAGTACGGCTCGGCGGACGACATCTTCTACCGGCCCGAGCACCCCTACACATGGGGTCTACTGGGATCGATGCCGCGCCTGGACCGGGAGCCCACCGAGCGGTTGCTGCCGATCAAGGGCTCCCCGCCCTCGCTGATCAACGTGCCGTCCGGTTGCGCCTTCAACCCGCGCTGCCCCTACTCGGGCCGTACGGCGGGCAAGGCCACCACCGAGGTGCCGCAGCTCCTGGAGACCGACGGCGGTCACCTGGTCCGCTGCCACATGCCGCGCGAGGAGCGGCGGGGCATCTGGGAGAACGAGATCAAGCCGATGATGGAGGGGCAGTGAGCCACAGGGCCGACAAGGGGGACGAGGGCGTGAACGCTCCCGACGCGCTGCTGTCCGTCCAGGGCCTGCAGAAGCACTTCCCGGTGACCAAGGGCCTGCTCAAGCGTCAGGTCGGTTCGGTGAGGGCGGTCGACGGGGTCAGCTTCGACGTGCGCAGGGGCGAGACGCTCGGCCTGGTCGGCGAGTCCGGCTGCGGCAAGAGCACCACGGGCCGCCTGGTCACCCGCCTGATGGAGCCCACCGCCGGGAAGATCTTCTTCGAGGGCCACGACATCAGCCACATGTCGCAGGCGAAGATCCGGCCGCTCCGCCGCGACATCCAGATGATCTTCCAGGACCCCTACTCGTCGCTGAACCCCCGGCACACGGTCGGCGCCATCGTCGGCGCCCCCTACCGCATCCAGGGCGTCCAGACCGAGCAGGGGACCAAGAAGGCGGTCCAGGAGCTCCTGGAGCTGGTCGGGCTCAACCCCGAGCACTACAACCGCTACCCGCACGAGTTCTCCGGCGGTCAGCGCCAGCGCATCGGCATCGCCCGCACCCTCGCGCTCAAGCCGAAGATGATCATCGCTGACGAGCCGGTCTCCGCCCTCGACGTCTCGATCCAGGCCCAGGTGGTCAACCTCCTGGAGGACCTGCAGAACGAGCTCGGCCTGACCTACGTCATCGTCGCGCACGACCTGTCGGTCATCCGGCACATCAGCGACCGGGTCGCGGTCATGTACCTCGGCAAGATCGTCGAACTGGCCGACCGGAAGAGCCTGTACGAGTCGCCCATGCACCCGTACACCAACGCGCTGATGTCCGCCGTGCCCATCCCGGACCCGGCCCGGCGCAAGGACCGCGAGCGCATCCGGCTCCAGGGCGACGTGCCCAGCCCGCTCAACCCGCCGCCCGCCTGCCGCTTCCACACCCGGTGCTGGAAGGCCCAGGTGATCTGCAAGACGGAGGAGCCGCCGCTGGTGGAGCTGGCCCCCGGCCACCAGGTGGCCTGCCACTTCCCGGAGAACGCGGACAAGGTGTCGGCTCCGGCCGCCGCGAAGATCGCCCAGAACGTGGAAGACGCCCTGCACCCGAAGAAGGTGGTCGGCTGAGCGTCCGGCACGCCCGGTTCCGCTCATCCCGAGGACGCCCGCCGGGTCGCGGCTCACACGAGCCCCGGCCCGGCGGGCGTCCGCGTGTCCGGGGTCCGGTGCCGTACCGGTTGAAACGCTTGCTTACTGTTCAGGTCAACCGACTGTCACATTTACGCCACAGCCTCATGCCGGGGGTGGTCAGAGCTGCCGCCCGCGTAGATCCTGCGATCACGGGGAGTCCGCACGGCGGCCGGATCCGGCCGCGACACGGCGATGAGGTGCAGCATGCGACGAGACGGTATGCCCCTGCGCAGGACGGCGGCGGTGATGGCGGGCCTCGCCCTGGTCATCCCGGCGGCGGCGTGCGGCGGAGGAGACGATCCCAAGCCGGGAGCCACCGGGACGGAGGCGGCGGAGGGCTCGACCCTCATCTTCGCCTCCTCGGCGGACCCGGCCATCCTCGACCCGGCCTTCCACAGCGACGGCGAGTCCTCCCGGGTGACCAACCAGATCTTCGAGACGCTGGTGGCCACCGAGGAGGGCGGTACGGGGGTCGCACCCGGGCTCGCGGAGAGCTGGGAGGTCAGCAAGGACGCCAGGACCTACACGTTCAAGCTTCGCCAGGGGGTGAAGTTCCACGACGGCGAGGCGTTCAACGCCGCGGCCGTGTGCGCCAACTTCGACCGCTGGTACAACTTCACCGGCCTGGCGCAGGCGGACTCGGTCTCCTACTACTGGGTGACGGTTTTCCGGGGCTTCGCCAAGAACGAGTCCGACACCCTCGCCAAGAGCCTGTACGGCGGCTGCACGGCCAAGGATGACAGCACGGTCGAGCTCAAGCTCACCGAGCCGTCCGCCGTGGTGCTGTCGGCGCTGACGTTGTCGTCGTTCAGCATCGCCAGCCCCAAGGCGCTGAAGGACCACAAGGCCGACGAGGTGAGCGGAACCGCCGAGTCGCCGCAGTTCACCGGGACCTTCGGCACCGAGCACCCGGTCGGCACCGGGCCGTTCAAGTTCGGCGGCTGGACCCGGGGCGACAAGCTGGAACTCGTCCGCAACGACGACTACTGGGGCGAGAAGGCCAAGCTCAGCAAGATCATATTCCGGCCGATCGAGAAGGCCGCCGACCGGGCGCAGGCGCTGCGCGCCGGTTCGGTCCACGCCTTCGACTACGCCGACCCGGCCGACCTGGAGTCGCTCAAGAGCTCCGGGGCGCAGGTACTGGAGCGGGCGCCGTTCAACATGGGCTACCTCGGCTTCAGCCAGAAGACCGAGATCATGAAGAACCAGAAGATCCGCCAGGCGATCGCCCACGCCATCAACCGAGAGAACGTCGTGAAGACCAAGTACGGCACCGGCGCCAAGGTGGCCAACGCCTTCATGCCGGACAGCCTGTGGAGCTACACCGAGGACTTCACCAAGTACGACTACAACGTCGACAAGGCCAAGCAGCTCATCGCCGAGTCGGGCGTCTCCGCCCCCACGCTGGAGTTCTGCTACCCCAGCGGCGTCAGCCGCGCCTACATGGTCGACCCGGCCGGCAACTTCCAGCTGATGAAGGCCGACCTGGAGGCCGCGGGCTTCAAGGTCACACCGAAGACCTCGCCGTGGAGCCCGGACTACCTCAACACCACCCAGGCCGGTGACTGCCCGCTCTTCCTGCTCGGCTGGAACGGCGACTTCGGCGACCCCGACAACTTCCTCGGCACGTTCTTCCAGTCCTTCTCCAGCCAGTGGTCGTTCAGGAACGAAGAGATCTTCAAGGTGCTGGCCGACGCGGAGAAGGAACCGGACCAGGCCGCGCGGGAGGCGCTGTACAAGAAGGCCAACGCCCTGATCGCCGAATTCGTGCCCGGCGTGCCGTACGCGCAGAGCCCGTCGTTCTCGGCCGCGGCCAAGAACGTCCAGGGCTGGGTGCCGAGTCCGGTGCTCAACGACAAGTTCGCCTCGATCTCGCTGAACTGATCGATGCTGGGGTTCGTCGTCAGACGGCTGGCGCTGCTCGTGCCGATCCTCCTGGGCCTGTCGGTCCTGTTGTTCCTGTGGGTCAGGGCACTGCCGGGAGGGCCCGCCGAGGCCCTGCTGGGGGAGCGGGCCACGCCCGAGGCCGTGGAGCGGGTCAAGAAGCTCTACGGCCTCGACCGGCCCTGGTACGAGCAGTACCTCACATGGGTGGGCAACGTCTTCCGCGGCGACCTCGGGGTGTCCAGCAGGACCCAGCACCCCGTCGTCGAGGAGCTGCTGCGCACCTTCCCCGCCACCGTGGAGCTCGCCCTCACCGCGATGATCTTCGCGGTGGGGGTGGGCGTGCCGGTCGGCTACCTCGCCGCCCGCCGCCACGGCACCTGGCTCGACCACCTCTCGGTGGCCGGATCGCTGTTCGGCATCACGATCCCGGTCTTCTTCCTCGGCTACATGCTCAAGTTCGCCTTCGCCGAGAAACTGGGGATCCTGCCCACCGACGGGCGGCAGGACCCGCTGCTCGACGCCGAGCACCCGACCGGGTTCTACGTGCTGGACGGCCTGGTCACCGGGAACCCGGAGGCGCTCGGGGACGCGCTGGCCCACCTGGTGCTGCCCGGCGTCGCGCTCGGGACCATCCCGCTGGCGATCGTGGTGCGCATCACCAGGGCCTCGGTGCTGGACGTGCTCCACGAGGACTACGTGCGCACCGCCGAGGCCAAAGGGCTGGCGCCCGCGACGATCCGCGGGCGGCACGTGCTGCGCAACGCCCTGCTGCCGGTCGTCACGATCATCGGGCTCCAGGTCGGGCTGCTGCTCGGCGGCGCCGTGCTGACCGAGACCGTCTTCGCCTTCCCCGGCTTCGGCAAGTTCATGGCCGACTCGATCGTCGCCAGGGACTACGCGGTGCTGCAGGGGTTCATCCTGTTCACCGCGGTGATCTTCGTGCTGGTCAACCTGCTGGTGGACGTCGCCTACGGGCTCATCGACCCGAGGGTGAGGGCGGCGTGAGCGAGCAAGTCATGGGCGCAGCGGCGTCGCGAGCGCGAGCGCCGGAGGAGGTCGCGTGAGCGGGCACGGCCGCCGGGAGAGGAGGAGAGCATGAGCCTGGCCCAGATGGAGGCCGTCGCGCCGGAGGAGGCGGGCGGGAGCCTCGGCAGGGACGCCTGGCGGCGGCTGCGCCGCAACCCGGTTGCGATCGCGGGCGCGGTCCTGGTCGTGCTGTTCGTCGCCGTCGCGCTGCTCGCACCCTGGCTGGCGCCGTACCCGCCGGACAAACCGGTCGGCCAGGTCACCCCCACCTCCATCCCCGGCCCGTCCGCCGAACACTGGTTCGGCCTGGACGACCTGGGCCGCGACGAGTTCACCCGGGTCCTGTGGGGGGCCCGCTGGTCCCTCGTCATCGGGGTGGTCTCGCTGCTGCTCGGCATGACCGGCGGGCTGCTGCTCGGCCTGCTCGCCGGGGCCTTCGGCGGATGGGTCGACGGTGTCGTGATGCGCCTGGTCGACATGATGCTCTCGGTCCCCGGCCTGCTGTTCGCCATCGGCGTCGCCGCGATGCTCGGCTCCGGCCTGGACGCCGTGATGATCGCCATCGCGGTGGTGAACATGCCGATCTTCGCCCGGCTGCTCCGCGGCCAGATGCTGGCCCAGCGCGGCTCCGACTACGTGCTGGCCGCCACCGCGGTGGGGGTGCGGCGGCGCCGGATCGTCCTCGGCCACATCCTGCCCAACTCGCTGACCTCGGTCATCGTGCAGGGCACGCTCACCCTGGCGACGGCCATCGTGGACGCGGCGGGCCTGGCCTTCCTCGGCCTGTCCAGCAACGACCCGAGCATTCCCGAGTGGGGCCGGATGCTGGCCGACACCCAGCGGTACCTGTCCAGCGCGCCGCTGCTGGCGGTCTTCCCCGGGCTGGCCATCATCGTCGCCGCGCTCGGCTTCACCCTGCTGGGGGAGTCGCTGCGCGAGGCCCTCGACCCCAAGTACCGGCGGTGACGCGGTGAGCCCGACGAGTCCGGCGAGCCTTCTCGACGTGGAGGACCTGACCGTGGTCTTCCGGCAGCGGGGCCGCGCCGACGTGCGCGCCGTGGACGGTGTCAGCTTCTCCGTGTCCCCCGGCGAGACCGTCGGCCTGGTGGGGGAGTCGGGGTGCGGCAAGTCCGTCACCTCTCTGGCGATCATGGGCCTGCTGCCGAAACGGGGCGTGCGCGTGGAGGGGAGCGTCGCCTTCGACGGGACCGAACTGCTCGCCCTGCCCCCCGACAAGCTGCGCGCCCTGCGCGGCCGGGAGCTGGCCGTCGTCTTCCAGGACCCGATGACCTCCCTCAACCCCGTGGTCCCCATCGGCACGCAGGTGACCGAGGTGCTGACCCGCCACCGGGGCCTGAGCAACGGCGAGGCCCGCCGGGAGGCGGCGGACCTGCTGCGCAGGGTGGGCATCCCCGACCCGTCCAGGAGACTGCGGGAGTACCCCCACCAGCTCTCCGGGGGCATGCGCCAGCGCGCGCTCATCGCGACCGCGCTGGCCTGCCGCCCCAGGCTGCTGATCGCCGACGAGCCCACCACCGCCCTGGACGTCACCATCCAGGCGCAGATCCTGGAACTGCTCAGGACGCTGGTCGCCGAGTCGGGGACCGCCCTCATCCTGATCACCCATGACCTGGGGGTGGTCGCGGGGATGTGCGACACGGTCCACGTCATGTACTCCGGCCGCATCGTCGAGCGGGCGCCCCGGCACGACCTGTTCCGCGATCCCCGCCATCCCTACACCGGTGGCCTGCTCGCCTCGGTGCCCCGCCTGGACCAGCCGCGCGGCGCGCGCCTGGAGCCCATCAAGGGATCACCGCGCGACACCATCCCGTGGGCGACGGGCTGCGCGTTCGCGCCCCGCTGCCCCAACCGGATCGAGGCGTGCACCCCCGAGGCTCCCGAGCTCGTGGGGGAGCGTCACGCCCTGCGCTGTGTCAACCCGCTGCGATCCGCCCCGGAGGCGAAGGTGGTCCCTCGATGAGCTTCCCGAGTGATTCCCCGGCCGATCCCGTGGCGTCCGGCGAGCCGCTGCTGTCCGTCCGGGGTCTCAAGGTGCACTTCCCCGTCCACCGGGGCGTGCTGCTGCGGCGCGTCGCCGGCCACGTGCGCGCCGTGGACGGCGTCGACCTCGACGTGGCCCGCGGCATGACATACGGCCTGGTGGGGGAGTCCGGCTGCGGCAAGAGCACGCTCGGCAAGGCCGTACTGCGCCTGGTGGAGCCCACCTCCGGAACCGTCCTGTTCAACGGCGCCGACATCGGCGGTCAGAGTCCCGAAGACATGCGCCGGCTCCGCCGGCACATGCAGATGGTCTTCCAGGACCCGCTCGCCAGCCTGAACCCCCGGCAGAGCGTGGAGTCGGCGCTCACCGAGCCGCTGCGCGCCCACGGCTTCACCGGTGACAGATCACGCCGGGTGCGCGAGCTGCTCGACCTCGTGGGGATGCCCTCCGGAGCCGCCGGACGCTATCCGCACGAGTTCTCCGGAGGGCAGCGTCAGCGCATCGGCATCGCCAGGGCGATCGCCCTGAACCCCGAGCTGATCATCGCCGACGAGCCCGTCTCCGCGCTGGACGTCTCCATCCAGGCGCAGATCGTCAACCTCCTGGAGGACCTGCAGAAGGAACTCGGCCTGACCTACGTCGTCGTCGCCCACGACCTGGCCGTCGTCCGGCACGTCAGCGACGTCATCGGGGTGATGTACCTGGGCGCGCTGGTGGAGGAGTCCTCCTCCGACGCGCTGTACGCCCAGCCGCTGCACCCCTACACGATCGCCCTGATGTCGGCGATCCCGATCCCGGACCCCGAGGTGGAGGAGCGCAGGCGGCGGATCCTGCTCACCGGCGACCTGCCGTCCCCGATGAACATCCCGCCCGGCTGCCGGTTCCACACCCGCTGCCCGTTCCGCCAGCCCACGCGGTGCGCCGACGAGCCGCCCGGCCTGCGGGAGGCGCGTCCCGGCCGGAAGGTCGCCTGCCACTGGGCCGAGGAGATCGCGGCGGGCTCCATCCGGGCCGCCGCCAGCGCCCACGACCCCACCGCCACCGAGGTCGGCACCCCGTCGCCCTGAGGACTCCCGTCCTGACGGCTCCGGGATCAGGCCGCCGGGCGGAACCTGCGGTCCGCGGGGTCGCACCCGCCGGCGACGGGGCCGATCAGGGCCAGGTTCCGGCCCGAGTGCTTGGCCTTGTAGAGAGCGCCGTCCGCCACCTGGACGAGCTCGTCCGCCGTCGCGGCGTGCAGGGGCACGACCGCTCCGCCCACGGACACGGTGACGGAGATGCGGACGGCCCCGCCGACGGTCACCGGCTCGTCCGCCACCGCGGCGCGGATGCGCTCGGCGAGCAGTGCCAGGCCCTCGGCCGTGGCACGCGGGACCAGGACCGCGAACTCCTCGCCGCCGAACCGGGCCGCCAGATCCTCGGTACGGCAGGCGGCGAGGATGCGCCGGGCCGTCTCGGTGAGGACCTCGTCCCCGGCCGGGTGCCCGTAGGTGTCGTTCACCCGCTTGAAGTGGTCCACGTCGACGAGCAGGAGTCCCAGCGCGGTGCTCCGGCGGCCCGGGCGGGACGCCTCGCGCGCCATCCTCTCCTGCAGGGACCGCCGCGTGTGCAGGCCGGTGAGCACGTCGGTCATGGCCAGCCGCCGCTGTGCGGCGAGCAGGCCCGACATGCGCGCGAGCACCAGCAGGAACAGGGCGGTGGAGGCGGAGGCCACCATCAGCAGGTTGAAGTCGCCGTGCTGGAGGAACTGCACGATCAGGACCACGGGAACCATGAGGGTCGCGCTCGCCAGCAGGGCGAGGCGGTAGCCGGTGGCGTTCACGGGCTGCTGCTCCTGCCGGTCGCCCAGCCGCGCCATCGACGGGTGCAGGCCGGTCGCGCCGAGCAGCAGGTAGCCCGTCAGCCAGCCGAGGTCGAGCCAGGTGCCGGAGACGTAGTCACCGACCAGGGTCTGGAGCCCGTACACGGTGTCGGTCAGCAGGACGAGGCACAGGAAGCCGATCAGCAGGTGGTAGGAGCCTCCCCGGGAGCCCCCGCCGAACATCAGGCGCAGCGCCACCGTCAGTACCAGCAGGTCCATCACCGGGAACGCCACGGTGGCGAGCCGTTCCATCACGGACATGTCCGAGGCGGTCACCATGGGGCCGATCAGGAACATCCAGTACAGCAGGGCGGCGCCGACCGTGATGATGGCCGCGTCGATCACCGCGGGAAGGTTGCGCCCGGGCGTGCGGCTTCTGATGAGCACCATCAGCGCCAGCACCATCAGGGGGTACTGCAGCAGGTACAGGGTGTTGGGCAGCGGCGAGTAGTCGGCGTCGTCGCCGAGCGCCGTGACGACGTAGTACGAGACGTCACCCGCGGTGAACATGACCTGGGAGGCCGTCATCAGCCACCAGGCGGACGCGGCCCGGGGCTTCCTCGACCGGATCCCGACGGCCATGGCGACCGCGGAACCTCCGCTGACCAGGCAGTACACCATCCCCTGCCATGTTTCGGACGCGCCGAGCAGCGGCAGCGCGTAGTGCAGGCCGACCAGGGCGGTGCCGAGCGCGAGCCAGCAGATCCACGCCGGGAGCCCGCGCGACCGCGGCGGCTCCGGTACCCGCGCGGACGTGGCGGTGGTGGGCGAACGGTTCATGGCCTCTTGTCCAGGTGATGCCGCGACCGCCACACGCGGGCGGGGACACTCGTACGGCGGGGAGATCCGTCCATGCAAACACCGGAGGGCCGCACTTTCGGTAGCGGGACGGTTGCGGAACGGTTGCCCTCGGCCCTCGGCCCTCGGCCCTCGGCCCGCGGACCCGCCTGCGCGGCCGCCCCGGAGGAGGACGGTCTCCCCGCTCGCCTCCCGCTCAGCCCAGCGCGGACATGACCGGAGCGAAGAACCGGCTCCGGTCGCCCGGGAGCGGCCCGCCGCCCAGGACCATGTCCGAGGTCCGCATGCCCGCGGGCATGCCGTGGTCGTCCAGCCACGCCGCCAGCTCCGCGCGGTCCTCCTCCACCTCCACCCGGACCGGACCCTCCGTCCGGGAGGCGAGGTCGGCGATCAGGGCTCGGGCTCCGGCGAGGTCCGCGGCGACGACAGGCCCGATGACCGTGTTGTTCACGTTGCGCCACCTTCCGGCGTAACCGGTGATCTTCCGGCCGTCGTCGATCACCCGGAGCTCCTCGGCGAACGCGGCGTACCTCGTCAGGAGCGCCGACCGGTCGGCGCCCATGACCTCCGCGTCGAGGTCGGCGATCTCCTTCAGGTCCCCGGGCGTGGCCGGGCGGGAGACGCCGGCCGCCCGGCCGGTGAAGACGCCCAGGTGCATGGCGACCGCGGCCGTCGCCCGGAAGCCGAGCCGTTCGTAGAGCGGACGCCCCATCGCCGTCGCGTTCAGGAACACGGTGGCCCCGTCCGCCCGCTCGGCCACGTGGCTCACGAGCCGCCCGCCCAGCCCCTGCCTGCCGTACCGCTCGGCGACCAGCACCATGCTGATCGCGGCCGTGCGGAGGCCGTACCGGGTCAGGACCGTCGTCGCCGCCAGCTCACCTGCGGGGGTCGTGATCCCGTATCCCTCCCCGCCTTCCAGCAGGAACCGCCACTTGCGCTCCTCCCGGCCCCAGTTGCGGCCGTCGGCGAGGTCCAGGCAGGCTTCCAGGTCGTCAACGGTCAGTTCACGGATCATTTCTGGCATGAGGCGATTGTCGGAGAACGGTGCCCTCCCTGCTCAATAGTTTGCGGCTATGGCGATAGCCGATGGCTATCTTTACAGGGTGGACATCACTCTCCCCGCCGTGCGGGCGTTCGTCGCCGTCGCCCGCTCCGGATCCTTCCGGGAGGCGGCGCTCTTTCTCGGAGTCAGCCAGCCGACCGTGAGCGCCGCCGTCAGACGCCTGGAGGCCGCGGCGGGGCGGCCCCTGCTGGTCCGCGACCGCGAGGGCGTGCGCCCGACCGAGCTGGGCGGCAGGGTTCTGGCCCGCGCGGCCTCGCTGGTCGGCGCCGCCGACGAACTGGCGGCCGAGCTGGCGGGGGAGGCCCCCGGGCTGACCGTGGGATTCATGGGAGAGGCGGCGGGCCCGCTCACCGCCGGGCTGCTCGGCCTGGTACGGCGGGCCTGCGACGGAGAGGTGCGGCTGCGCCGCTTCGACTTCGCCGACCCGTCCTGCGGCCTGCTGACCGGAGCCAGCGACCTGGCCGTGGTGTGGCCGCCTCTGACCACCGGCGACATCCTGGAGGTGCGGTTGCTCGGCACCGACCGGCGGGCCGTCGCGGTGCCGGTCGGGGACCCGCTCGCCGGGCTGGCCGAGGTGGATCCGGCCGAGCTGGACGGCCGGGTCTGGGTGGTGCCCCGCAGCCCCGACCCGGTCTGGCGGGCCTTCCGCCATCCCGGCTCCATCGGGGTGGACGACGTGGCAGGAGAGGTCGGCTCCGACGCGCTGGAGGAGACCCTGGAGCTCGTCGCGGCCGGCCGGGGCATCGCGCTGCTGTCGGAGGGCACCGACGAGCACTACGCCCGCAGCGGAGTGGTGTTCGTCAGGCTCACGGGCGACCGCCGCTGCACCACCGCCGTCGCCTGGCGCCGCGGTGACAGCCGCCCGGCCCTGACCCGCATCGTTGCGGGCCTCCCGCACCTGCCGCGGTACTGAGGCCCGCCTTCCCCGGCGCGGGGAGGCCCCGTTCCCGCGCCGGTCACGGAGAGCGCCATGCGGCCGCCCGCGCGTACACCTCGATCTCGATCTTCATTCTGGGGTCGGCGAGGCCGCACACCAGCATGGTGGCGGCCGGCCGGACCTCGCCGAAACACCGGCGCAGCACCGGCCAGCAGGGCTCGAAGTCCGCCCGGTCCGGCAGGAGGTACCGCACCCGCACGACGTCGGCGAAGGTGCACTTCGCCTCGCCCAGCGCGGCCTCGATGTTGCGCAGGCACTGCTCGGCCTGCTCCACCACGTCGTCGGAGATCGTCATGGTCGTGTAGTCGAAACCGGTCGTCCCCGACACGTGCACCCAGTCGCCGTCGACGACGGCCCGGGCGTAGCCGATCTGCTCCTCGAAGGCCGAACCGCTGAGGATCGCACGTCGCTCTGTCATGGGCCGAACGCTAAGTGATCAGCGGTTATACGTCCAATACAGCAATTGCCATGGGCTGATATCTCTAGAGGTATGGAACGCCCCGAACTGCCCCTCCCGCAACTGCACGCGTTCGTCGTGCTCGCCGAGGAGCTCCACTTCGGCCACGCGGCCGGGCGCCTGGGCATCGCCCAGCCGCCGCTGAGCCAGCAGATCCGCCGCCTGGAGAACAAGATCGGCCACCCCCTGTTCCAGCGGGGGCCGGGACGGGTCACCCTCACCCCGGCGGGCCGGGAGCTGCTGCCCGCCGCCCGGCGGGCGATCACGGAGCTGGCCGGCGGCCTGGCGGCGGCACGGGCGGCCGCCAGCGGGCAGACGGGCCGGATCCGGCTGGGCTTCGCCGCCTCACTGGCCCTCACGGTCCTGCCGGGCCTGCTGCGCACCTACCGGGAGCGATTCCCCGGTGTGCGCCTGGACATCCACGAGATGACCACCGCGCCTCAGATCGCCGCCCTGCACGAGAGGACCATCGACGTCGGCCTCCTGCGGGAACCGCCGTCCGACGAACCCGGTCTGGGCTTCAGAACCGTGCTGACCGAGGGTTTCGTGGCCGTCCTGCCATCCGCGCATCCGCTGGCGGCCCAGCGCTCCGTCCGCGTCGCGAAGCTGGCCGGGGAGCCCTTCGTGCTCCTGCCCCGCGCGGTCGGACCCGGGCTCCACGACCAGATCGCAGACCTGTGCCACGCCGCGGGCTTCACTCCCCGGGTGGCGCAGCGCGCGGTGGAGTGGCAGACCGTCTGCGCGCTGGTGGGAGCCGGTCTGGGCGTCTCGCTGGCCCCCGAGAGCATCCGGCGCATCCGCCTCGAAGGCGTCGCCTTCCGCAGGATCGAGTCCAGCGCCGCTCGCACGCGGGCCGCCGTCGCCTGGCGGGTGAACGACCGGAACCCGCTGGTGGAACGGCTGCTGGAGAGCGCCGGCGAAGATCCGCCGGCCCGTCCGGCCAGACCGCCGCGCCGAGTCGTCTCCGAGGAGCGCGGGGCGGCGGTGAGGGCGCCGAGTCGCTAGGGGATGGCGCCGGGAGTGATCAGGCCGGTCTCATAGGCGAGGACGACGGCCTGGACGCGGTCGCGCAGGCTCAGCTTGGTCAGCACGTTGCCGACGTGGGTCTTGACCGTCGTCTCGCTCACCACCAGCTCGGCGGCGATCTCCGCGTTGGACATGCCGCGCGCGATCAGCCGCAACACCTCCAGCTCGCGGTCGGTGAGCCGGTCCAGGCGGGCCGGGGTGGACTGCTGGTGGGCGGAGGGGAGCCGGGAGCCGAACCTGTCCAGCAACCGCCGGGTGACGCTCGGCGCGACGATGGCGTCGCCCGCGGCTACCACCCGGATGGCCTGCACCAGCTCGTCCGGGGGGACGTCCTTCAGCAGGAAGCCGCTGGCACCGGCGCGGAGCGCCTCCACGATGTACTCGTCCAGGTCGAAGGTGGTCAGCACCAGCACCTTGGGCACGTGGGCGCCGCCGACGGCCTCGCGGACGATCCGGCGGGTCGCCTCGATGCCGTCCACGCCCGGCATCCGGATGTCCATCAGCACCACGTCGGGCAGCAGCGCCCGCGACTGGTCCTGGGCGGCCTTGCCGTCCCCCGCCTCGCCGACCACCGTGATGTCGGGCTCGGCCTCCAGGATGAGGCGGAAACCGGTGCGCAGCAGTGGCTGGTCGTCCACCAGCAGCACTCTGATCGTCATCACTAGTCCTTGATCGGGAAGCGGGCTCTTACCTCGAATCCGCCCCCGGGGCGCGGGCCGATCCTCAGGATTCCACCATAGAGGGCGACCCGCTCGCGAATTCCGACCAGCCCGTGCCCGATCCGCTCGGCCGTGGCCCGCCCGCCGGCGGCCCGGGCGGCCCGAGGGCCCTGGCCGTCGTCCTCGACGTGGACGACCAGCTCGCCGGGCCCGTGCCGTACGGTCACCCAGGCGCGCGCGTCCGCTCCCGCGTGCCGCAGGCTGTTGGTGAGCGCCTCCTGGACCAGCCGGTAGGCGGCCAGGTCCATCCCCGGAGGCAGCGGCGGGAGCCCGTCCAGGGTGTCGCACCTCTCCTGGGCGCCGTCGTGCCCGGCCCTCTCCACGCGCAGGTCCGTACGCAGGCCCGCCTCGCACATCTGCTCCACCAGCGCGGGGACCTCCTGCACGCCCGGCTGCGGCCCCCGTTCGGCGGGGGAGGCCGGGTCGGTCCGCAGCACGCCCACGATGTTGCGCATCTCGGCCATCGCGGCCCGGCCGGTCTCCTCGATCGCCGACAGCGCCTCGCGGGCCCCGTCCGGGTTGCTCGGCAGCACCCGGCGTGCCGCGGCGGCCTGCACGGTCATGACGCTCACGTGGTGGGCGACCACGTCGTGCAGCTCGCGGGCGATGCGGGAGCGCTCCTCCGCCCTGGCCGCCCGGGTGTCGGCCTCCCTGGCGCGCGCCGTCCGGTCGGCGCGGTCGCGCAGCTCCGACAGGTAGGCCCGGCGAAGCTGCAGACTCCGGCCGACCAGCCAGAAGACCATGGTGAGGACGGCCACGAGCAGCTGCGCGGTCCAGTCGCCGAGATCACCCCGGGCCGTCGCGGTGACGAGGCGGCCGGTGAAGCTCACCGCGAGCGCGCACAGGCTGAGTGCCAGGCCGCGGCCGGCGGCGACCGTGTAGACCAGCACCAGCGAGGCGAGCCAGAGCAGGGAGCCTCCCTGGGAGAAGACCGCCAGCACCACCTCGATGAAGGTGACGAGGAACAGCGCCGTGAACGGACGGCGGTGGCGCAGCACCGTCGACAGACAGCCGGTCACGATCAGGACCAGGGCCGGCAGGCTCGGCTCGACCGGGACGGGCGGGCCGCCGAGAGGGGTGGCGGTGCGGGCGAAGGGGACCGAGGCGGCCGCCAGCAGCACCGCGAGGATCGCGTCCGGGATCAGGGGACGGTCACGGAGCCAGGGCCGCCGGCCGGCCAGGGTGTTGCGCACACAATCAATTTAGGCGTCCTGCCTCCCGGGCCACCCTGCTGGAGGGGGATATCCCCCTCATCCCCGCGGATGACTCCGGACCAGGCGCCCGGCCGGTCGCGGGGGCGGACCCGGCGCTCAGATCTCGTCGGTGGCGGCCCTGGGCGCGGGGCCGCCGCGGGAGCCACGGGTGCTGCGCACCGTGTCGCCCGGCTGCCGTGCGGGCACAGGAGGGGGAGTGCCCCCGAACTCCGGGCACAGCTCCTTGTAGTTGCACCAGTCGCACAGGCGGCTGGGCCTGGCCACCCACTCGCCGGTGTCCAGGGCCCGCTCGATCGCCTTCCACAGGGCCTGCACCTTGCGCTCGGTGGCTCGCAGGTCCGCCTCGTCGGGGGAGTAGCGGAGGATCTCGCCGGCGCCCCCCAGGTACATCAGCTGGAGCAGACGGGGCACCGAGCCGCGCAGCCGCCACAGCACCAGCGCGTAGAACTTCATCTGGAACAGCGCCTTGGCCTCGAAGGCGGGCCCCGGCGCGCTGCCGGTCTTGTAGTCGACCACGCGGACCTCGCCGGTGGGCGCGACGTCCAGCCGGTCGATGTAACCCCGCAGGACCAGGCCGCTGTCGAGCACCGCCTCGACGTACAGCTCCCGCTCGGCGGGCTCCAGGCGGCTGGGGTCCTCCAGCGCGAAGTAGCGCTTCAGCAGGGCGCGGGCCTGGTCCAGCCACGCGGCCCGCTCCTCCTCGCCGGAGAACATCTCGCCGTAGGCGGGCTCCTGGTCCAGGAGCCGGTTCCACTGGGGCTCCAGAAGGTCCAGGGCCGCGGCGACGGTGCGGGCCGGGGCGGGCAGGTCGTAGAGGCGTTCCAGCACCGAGTGGACCACCGTGCCGCGCACGGCCGCGGGCGACGGCGGCTCGGGCAGCCGGTCGATCACCCGGAACCGGTAGAGCAGCGGGCACGTCATGAAGTCACCGGCGCGGGACGGCGACAGCGCTCCGATGATCGTGGGCTCGGTCAGCGACATGTCCGCACTGTAGGTCACCCCGGTGACAGTTCGCGCCCCGCATCGCGGCATGGTTCGCCTTCCGCGTCGCGGCACCGTGCGGCCAGGGCGCCCGCAGGCGCGTAGCATCGAGGCCGGAAGGCTGAATGAGCCGAGGAAGTGAGCCGAGGAGTGGTGAGCCAGCGGTGAGCAGCGAGAGCCCGCGCCAGGACAACCCGGGGCTGCGGATGGGGCGCCCGTTCGGCATCCCGGTCTACGTCTCGCCGACCTGGTTCATCGTGGCGGCGTTCATCACCTTCACCTTCCAGCCCGCGGTGCTGTCGCGGCTGCCCGACCTGAGCACCGAGCTGTCCTACGTGGTGGCGCTCGCCTTCGCGGTGCTGCTGTACGCATCGGTGCTGCTGCACGAGCTGGCGCACTGCGTGGTGGCCAAGGCCTACGGCCTGCCGGTCCGGCGCATCACGCTCTACCTGCTCGGCGGCGTCTCTGAGATCGAGCGCGAGCCGGAGACCCCGGGCCGGGAGTTCATGGTGGCCTTCGCCGGGCCGTTGCTGTCGCTGGGACTCGGCGGCGCCGGCTACGCCCTGGAGCAGTTCCTTGACCCCAACACCATCCTCGGCGTGCTGACCTTCCAGCTCTGGCTCGCCAACCTGATCGTCGGGATCTTCAACTTGCTGCCCGGCCTTCCGCTCGACGGGGGCCGCATGCTCCGGGCAGGGGTGTGGAAGGTCACCCGCAGTTCCGGCTCCGGGACGGTCGCGGCGGCCTGGGTGGGCCGGTTCCTCGCCGTCCTGCTGGTCGCCTGGCCCATCGTGCTGTCGCTGATGAGCGGCCAGGAGCCGAGCTGGGGCATGCTCATCTGGTCGGTGCTGCTGGCCTCCTTCATCTGGTTCGGCGCCACCCAGGCCCTGCGCGGAGCCCGGATGCGGGCGCGCCTGCCGCAGGTCAACGCCCGCGCCCTCGCCCGCCGGGCCATCGCCGTCACCGCCGACGTGCCGCTGGCGGAGGCGCTGCGCCGTGCGGCGGAGGCGCAGGCGGGGGCCATGGTCGTGGTGGACCACGAGGGCCGCCCGACCGGGATCGTTAACGAGGTCGCCGTGGAGGCCACCCCGGAGAGCCGCCGTCCCTGGGTGACGGTCGGCTCGCTGGCGCGCAGCCTCCAGCCGGAACTGGTGCTGCCCGCCGACCTGACGGGAGAGTCCCTGATCGACGCCATGCGAGGCGCTCCCGCCGGAGAGTACCTCCTCGTCGAGCGGGGCGGGGAGATCTTCGGCGTGCTCGCCACCTCGGACGTGAACCGTGTGTTCACCGGTGTCTGAGCGAACCTCGCGCGTCCCCCGGGCGTCTGAACAGGTGCGGGGAAACGGCAGCGGACGACGGGAGATCGGGATCGGGGGAGAGTGCCCTGTTCGTCCCCTCGTTTTCGGCGCGCACCGGCACTAATGTTCTGGTCAACTGACCCGGTTGGCCACGGAGCTAAGGGACGCATCAATTGGTACCCCCCCACACGCCGGCCCCGGCCGGTGACCTGACGCCGGAGTTGCTCGACGCTCCGGAATGGACGGATCAGATGGTCGCGTCCGCTGGAATCCCGATGTACGACATCCCCTTCCTCACCGTGGGCGGGGGCATCGGTTCCTTCGTGACCCTCGACTACCTGCGGATCTACGGGGTCCCGACCTCGCAGATGCGGGTCGTGTCCAATATCGACCACCCGTGGCAGACCTACGAGTTCCTCACCAGGTGCTCTCAGATCCCCCGGAGCGAGCGGATCCGCTCCGACTCCTCCTCGCGCCCCGACAACCTCTGGGGGTTCCCCTCCTACGCGCTGGAGGAGGCCTGGAAGGACAAGAACCCGGCCTACCTGTGGCAGCTGCTCACCGAGCCCCTCCTCAACGACTACTGGACGCCGCGCGCCGGGACGGTCTTCGAGAACCTGGAGCGCGAGGCCAAGCGCATCGGTTACTGGGACATGCTGGTCAAGGGGCAGGTCCGGATGGTGCGCCGCCGATCCGGAGGCGGCTACTTCACCGTGGTCACCCCGCCCGAGGGCGCCGCGCCCACCAAGCGCATCGTCTTCCGCTCGCGGTTCGTGCACATCGCGGTCGGCTACCCGGGCCTGAAGTTCCTGCCCGACCTGCAGGAGTTCCGCACGAAACACTCCGACTACCAGCACGTGGTCAACGCCTACGAGCCGCACGAGCAGGTCTACGAGTTCCTCAAGACCCGGCCCGGCACGGTGGTCATCCGGGGCGGCGGCATCGTCGCCTCCCGGGTGCTCCAGCGCCTGTTCGACGACAGGGAGAGGCTCGGTCTGAAGACCCAGATCATCCACATCTTCCGGACCTTCGTCACCGGCTCCCACGGACCGAACCTGTGGTCGCGGCGCAAGGGCGGCAACGGCTGGGCCTACCAGGGCTTCAACTACCCCAAGTCCGTGTGGGGCGGCCAGCTCAAGGCCCAGATGCGCAAGCTGGAGGGCGCCGACCGGGCGAAGAAGTACAAGGAGATGGGCGGGACCAACACCCCCTACCGGCGGCGCTGGCAGGAGCAGATGCGCGCCGGGCGTGAAGGCGGCTACTACCACGCCGTGCAGGGTACGGTGGACCGGGTGGAGCGCGCCCCCGACGGCCGGCTGGTCAGCTACGTGCGCAGCAGCGACGGCATCGTCCGCGAGCCGGTGGCCGACTACATCATCGACTGCACGGGCCTGGAGGCCGACATCGCCGAGCACCGCGTCTTCGCGGACCTGCTCAAGTACGGCGGGGCCTTCCGCAACCCGATCGGGCGGCTGGAGGTGGAGCGCCACTTCGAGGTGAAGGGGACCGCCAACGGCGACGGCGCCCTGTACGCCTCCGGCTCGGCCACCCTCGGCGGTTACTTCCCCGGCGTCGACACCTTCCTCGGCCTGCAGATCGCGGCCCAGGAGATCGCCGACGACCTGGCCAGGCGTAAGTTCGTCCGGAAGATGGGACCGCTGCGCTCGACCGCGCAGTGGTTCAAGTGGGTCATCAACTCGCCGGTGTGAGGAAGAGGTGTTTCCGTGGTTCCGACCCTGATCGGGCGCATCCAGACGCGCCTGTTCCTGCTGGCGACCGTCGGCGTGGTCATCACGTTGCTGGTCATGCCGATCGTGCCCGGCGTGACCGGGCCGCTCGGCGAGCGTTACACGACCGGCCTGCTGGTCCTGGTGGCGGTGGGAGTCCTGGGCATCGCCTGGGAACTTCTCTACCACTTCCTCATGCAGTTCCGGTGGGAGAAGGACTGGCCGACCATGTTCGGTTTGCTGACGCTCGTACCCGAAGGTCTTCTGCTGTACTTTTTGCTACGGTCCGGTGCGGTCGACTTCATCGATCCGATCCCGTCGGCTGCGTTCTGGACACACTTCACGGTCGTCTGGGTATCGATGTGGCTGGTGGCGAACGGTCCGATGAGGGTGCCGTTCATCCGGTGGCGTTTCCGGGGAGGGAGAGTTCTGTGACCGACCAGGGCTTCGGAGCGGTGCGTCCGCTTCCGGGCAACGGGCTGGTCGCCCATGTGGGCGGGCTGCTGCTGGTGTGCGACGCGGCCGAGGCCGTGGCGGAGGACCTGCTGGGGGCGGTCCGGGAGACCGCCGCCTCGGGCGGGGACGGACGGGCGCTGGCCCGGCGCGTAGCCCAGCTGCTGGCCTCCATGATGGGCGAGCCGGTGGCGTGCGCCGTCGCCGGTCCCGTGCCCGAGGGAGTGGCCGTGCTGGTCAGTGGCCCGGCGTTCGCGTCGGTCACCGGCTCCGGCGGGGAGGTCCGGCTCGCCGGACGCGACGCCCTCACCTGGTCCGACCGGCTGGTGCCCGGCCCGGTCACCCGGGTGGAGCTGCGCCTGCCCGAGGCGGGCGAGGCGCGGCGGCTCGCCCGGCTGGACAGCGGAGTGATCGTCGGAGGCGGGGTCCAGTGCGACCTGTCCGAGGCGGGCGAGGCGCCGCGGCCCGCGCAGCAGCCGATGACCGCCCCTCCCGAGCCTCCCGCGCGCGCCGCACAGCCCGCGCCCGAGTCCTCCATGCCTTCCGCGGAGGCCGCCGTGCCCGGCCCTCCGCCGGTTCCCGACTGGGGACCGCCGCCCGTGGACCCCCGTCCGGCCCCCGTGGAGCAGTCCGCGCCCCCGATGGAGCGGTCCGCGCCTCCGCCTCCGATGGAGACGGCCCCGCCCGGACCGCCGCCGTACCCGCTCGGCCCCGCCGACCCCTACTCGGCGCCCTCCATGGAGCCTCAGGCCCCCGTCGCCCAGGGATGGCACTCCGAGCCCATGCCGCAGATCCCGCCGCAGGGCGCGGTCTCCGGCCCGGGCCCGGTCATGGCGGGGCACGAGGACATCGAGACCGCCCGCGCCAACGGGATGGGCGGCGACCCCGTCGACTTCCGCAACGAATCGTTCGAGTACGAGCTGCTGACCCCCGGTCCCGGCGGCCCCTCGCAGACCGCGCCCGACCTGCCGGCGCAGCCCGAGCCCGAGTCGCGCCCCCTGGTCTACGGGGTGGACTGCAAGAACGACCACTTCAACGACCCGCGGGTGCCGTACTGCGCGGTCTGCGGAATCGCGCTGGTCCAGCGCACGCTCGTCCCCTACAAGGGGCCGCGCCCGCCGCTGGGCGTGCTCCTGCTGGACGACGGCATGACGCTGCGCCTCGACACCGACTACCTGCTCGGCCGCGATCCGGAGCGGGCTCCGGAGGTGGCCGACGGCTCGGTCCGCCCGGCCAAGGTGACCAGCCCCGACGGTTCGGTCTCCCGCCGCCACCTGCGGGTCGCGCTGGACGGCTGGGACGTCAACCTGGTCGACCTGGGATCGGTCAACGGCACCCAGATCCAGCCCCCGGGCGACCCGAACTTCTACGACATCCCGCCGAACGAGCCGGTCACGGTCGCGCCCGGCACGACCGTGCGGATCGGCGTCTCGCGCACCATGCGCTACGAGTCGCACCGCAACGGCTAGAAAGCCGGCGGGGAGGGCCGTGACCCTCCCCGCCGGCCGGGTCGCGGTCAGGGGCGCGGCGCCGGCGCGGCCGCGGGGCGCAGGGCGGCGACCGCGGCGGCCCAGTCGACCGGGTCGGGATCCTGTTCGGCGCGGACCAGCAGGTGCGTGCCGGCCGGGGCGGCTGAGGTGTCGGGGGCCACGACGAGCGCACCGGGCGGGACCTCGCCCTCGACGGCCGCCACCCCCAACCCGGCCAGCCGCCGGGTCAGTCCGGAGGCGCGGCCGCCGGTGAGCACGAGCGGCCGGTCGCTCAGCAGGGCGAGCACGAGCGCAACGTGGACGGCGGCGTCGGAGCCTCCCCGGCCGGCGTGCACCGCGACAGGCCCCGTCTCAGAGCCGGCGGCCCCGGGATCGCCGGGAGAGAGCACGGTCACCACCCGGCACTCCGCGGCGGCCCGGATCTCCGCGTGGCCGGGTGTGTCCGCGGGCAGCACCAGCAGGTCGGGCCGGGCCCCGGCGACCACCTCGGACAGCTCTGCGGCCACGTCGGTGGCGAACCGGCTCACCACCCGGGCCTCCGAGCCCCGGGCGCGGACCACGACGGCGAGCTCCTCCAGCTCCTGGAGGGTCCCGGCCATCTCGGCGAGCTCCGACGACAGGCCGGTGCCGACCTCCAACCGGCCGCTCGGGTAGGGGCGCAGGTGGGTGAGGGCCACCTCGGAGGGGGAGGCGACGCGGGCCAGGTCGGCGGCCAGGCCCACCAGGGCCCCCTGCTCGGCGGGCGGCGCGGGGACGACGGCCAGCACCCGGTGCGCGGCGGTCGTGCCCAGCGCGGCGCGTTCGGCCTCGGCGATGTCGCGGGCCACCCGCCGGTCGGGGTAGATCCTGCGCAGCAGCGGGCCGGTCATCCCGGTGGTGATCAGGGCCATCACCACCATCAGCGAGTACAGCTCGTTGTCGAGCACGCCCTTCTGCAGGCCGACGGTGAGGATGACGATCTCGGTGAGCCCGCGGGTGTTCAGCAGGGTGGCCAGCGCCCAGGACTGCCGCTCGGGCACTGCCTGCGTCCGGGCCGCGGCGTAGGAGCCCAGCAGTTTGCCGCCGATCGCCACCGCCAGGATCGCGGCCAGGGTGCCGAGGCTCGACAGGTCCAGCTGCCGCAGGTTGACGTTGAGCCCGGCCACCACGAAGAACATCGGCAGCAGCAGCAGGACGGCGAGCTGCTCCAGGCGCTCCAGGATCTCGTGGTTGAGCCGCTCGGCGCCCTCGCGGGGCATCACCGCGCCGAACAGGAACGCGCCGAAGATGAAGTGCACGTGCATCCACTCGGTGGCCCAGGCCGAGCCGATCAGGCCGATGAGCACCAGCGAGAGCAGGGCCGGCGTCAGCCGCCCGGCCTTCTCGTGGGCGGGCACCAGCCGTGCCAGCAGCGGCCGGACCACCAGGAACATCACCAGGGCGTACGGCAGCGCCAGCGCGACCTTCCACTGCCCCTCGGCGTCGCCGGCCCCGGCGATGGCCACCACCACGGCCAGCACGGTCCAGGCGAGCACGTCGATCACCGCGGCGGCGGCCAGCGACAGGCCGCCGAGCGTGATGCGCTGCATTCCCCGGTCGGTGAGGATGCGGGCCAGGACGGGGAAGGCGGTCGCGGCCATCGCCGCACCCATGAACAGGGTGAACGGCAGGGTCTTCTCCCCGCCGACGTGCTCGTCCGCGATGACCAGCGCGAGCCCGCAGCCCAGCGCGAAGGGCAGCACCGTGGAGCCGAGGGCGACGGTCACCGCGATCCGGCCCTTGCCCCGCACCAGTTTCTGGTCCAGCTCCAGGCCGACGACGAACATGAACAGCACCAGCCCGACATTGGCCAGTGCCTGCAGCGGGGGTTTCATCTCCGGGCCGAACAGGGCGTCGCCCAGGAACGGGCCGAGCAGGGTGGGTCCGAGCAGGATGCCCGCCAGGATCTCGCCGACCACCGGCGGCTGGCCGAGCCGCCTGGCCGCCGCCCCGAAGAGCCGCGCAGCGGTCAAGACGATCACCAGATCGAGCAGGAGCAGGTCCATGCGCAGCAATGGCGAGCACCTTCCCGTAAGCAAAGAAAAGCCCCGACAATGACCATGGCGACGTTACCGTGAGAGGGATGTCGTCGGGAGGGTCGTTTGAGACACGGAGGGGAGAGCGCCGGTGGAGGGCATCGCCGACTACGAGTTCATCCGGTCGCTGGGGGAGGGCAACCACGGGGAGTTCCATCTCGCCAGGAAGCCCGACCGGCTGCCGGTGGACGCCGAGTTCGTCGCGGTGAAGGTCCTGGGCGGCACCGGGGCCGACGCCTTCCGGCGGGCCACCCGCGAGCTGAAGGCGTTCGCCGCCGTGCGCTCGCCGTACCTGGTGACGCTCTATGACGCGGGCCAGCAGGGCGGGGTGTTCTACTACTCGATGGAGTATCTTCCCGCGGGTTCGCTGAGCCGCCCGGCCGAGCCGCCCTCACGGGAGGGGGCGCTGCGCGCCGTCGCCTGCGCCGCGCACGCCGCGCAGGCGCTGCACGAGGAGGGCATCGTGCACCGCGACATCACCCCCGGCAACGTGCTGCTGACCGAGACCGGGGGCAAGCTCTCCGACCTGGGCCTGTCGCAGGTGCTGGCGCCGGGCGCGACGGTGACCGGGATGGGCGGGCTCGGATCGGTGGAGTTCACCGACCCGGCGGTGCTGCAGGGAGACAGGCCCACCCCGGCCTCGGACGTGTGGTCGCTCGGTGCGACGCTCCACTGGGCGGCGGGCGGTACGGGGCTCTACGGGGAACTGCCCGTCCACGACCCGCTGCTGACCCTGCGCAAGATCAACAGCACTCCGCCCGAGGTCCGTGGCGAGCTCGGCCCCGAGCTGGAGGATCTGGTCCGGTCCTGCATCGGGGACGCGGTCAAGCGGCCCACGGCCAGGGGTGTGGCCGACCGGATCTACGCGCTGATCTGACCCCCGTCTCCGGTGTCCGCCGCCGGTTCCCCGGGCCCTGAGGGCGCTCGTGCGCCTCAGGGCCCGGCGGGGCGCCGGAGCCGGTCCAGCTCGGCCTCCAGCAGCCGCTGCGCCCGCTCGGCGCCCAGGCGGTCGGGGTAGAGCAGCCGATGCAGGCTGAGCCCGTCCACCAGGGCGAGCAACCGCTCGGCGACGTCGTCGAGGTCCTCGCCGGTGGCGATCTCGCCGTCGGCGGCCGCCGCGCCGAGCAGGCTGCGCACCAGGTAGCGCAGCTCGCCGGCCTCGGCCCGCTGGGCCTCCAGCAGGGCGGGGCTGGTCAGGCTCCGGCCCCAGAACCCGACCTCCAGGCCGCTCTCCCGGGCGCGCTCGTCGTCCAGCGGCAGGTTGTCGAGAAGCAGCTCGCGCAGGGCCGCCAGACCGGCGAGACCGGCGAGCTTGGCGCGCAGCCGCTCCACGATGCGGCGGTGCGAGGAGCGCAGCGCCGAGAGCATGATCTCGTCCTTGTCGGCGAAGTAGTGGGTGAGCACTCCGTTGGAGTAGCCGGCCTCCTTGGCGATGGCCCTGGTGGTCGCCGCCTCGATGCCTTCGCGCAGGATGATGCGGCGGGCGGCCTCGACGACCTCCTCGCGGCGCTCCCGGTGATTGACGATCTTCGGCACTTTCCCGCTCCTCCCGCTTGCTCGTTGACATGGTATTCGGTCGCCCGTCTATTATCCGCTCAGGACCTTGGACATGAGGAGGGCTCGTCATGAGTGTCGTCACCCTGGGGGTGCACATCGTGGACGTGCTCGCCCGCCCGGTGGAGTCGATCCCCGACGGGCAGGACACCCGGCTGCTGGAGCAGATCCGGATCACCGCGGCGGGCGCGGCGGCGGGGACCGCCGTCGACCTCGCGAAACTGGGGGTCGCCGTCGCCTCGGCCGGAGCGGTCGGCGACGACGAGCTGGGCGACTTCCTCCTGATGGTCATGGCGCGGCACGGGGTGGACGTGAGCGGGATCGTCCGCAAGCCCGGTGAGCAGACCGCCGCCTCGATCCTGCCGATCCGGCCCGACGGCGGGCGCCCCTCCTTCCACGTGCCCGGCGCCAACCTCGGCCTGTCCCCGGCCGACCTGGATCCCGCCCGCATCAGGGGGGCGAAGATCCTGCACCTGGGCGGCATGGACGTGACCTGGGGCCTGCACGACCCCGGTTTCCTCGCCCTGCTGGACGAGGCTCGGGGCGCGGGGACGGTCGTCACAATGGACCTACTGTCCAATATGCCTGACCTGATGCAGGGAGCACGCGTCTTTCTGCGCCACGTCGACTACCTCCTGCCCAACGAGGAGCAGGCGCTCATGATGAGCGGGGCCGCCGACGCGGAGGAGGCCGCCGCCAAGCTGCTGGGCGACGGGCCGAAGGGCGTGCTGGTCACCCTGGGCGGCGAGGGCAGCCTGGTCGCCACCGCCTCCGGGATCGCCCGCATCCCGGCCCTCGACGTGCCGGTGGTCGACACCACGGGCTGCGGCGACGCCTACTGCGCCGGGTTCATCGCCGGCCTGGCCGCCGGGCGCGACGTCCTCGGCGCGGCCTCGCTCGGCACCGCGGTGGCCGCCCGCGTCGCCGGGGGCCTCGGTTCCGACGCCGGTCTGGACGGCCTCGACCTGTCACGGCTCTGATCCGGCCCTCATCCGGCCCTCATCCGGCCCTCATCCGGTACCGACCCGGCCCGCTCCGGTACGGCCCCGGCGCGCCAGACGCGCTCATCCGACAGGCGACGACACGAAAGGCGATGTCCCGAGAGATGTCCACCGATGCGAACCTCCGTGAACGAGCCGCCCGGGTCGTCCCCGGCGGCATGTACGGCCACCTCAACGCGGCCCTGCACGGTCCCGGCTACCCCCAGTTCTTCGTCCGCGGCGAGGGCTGCCGCCAGTTCGACGCCGACGGCCGGGAGTACGTCGACCTCATGTGCTCGTGGGGCCCCATCGTGCTCGGCCACCGTCACCCGGCGGTGGAGGCCGCCGTCGCGGCCCGGCTCGCCGAGGGCGACTGCCTCAACGGCCCCGGCCCGGTCTACGTGGAGCTCGCCGAGCTCATGGTGGAGACCATCCCGCAGGCCGACTGGGTGATGTTCTCCAAGAACGGCACCGACGCCACCACCCAGGCTCTGATGGTCGCCCGTGCGGCCACCGGCCGGACCAAGGTGCTCATGGCCCACGGCTCCTACCACGGCGCCGACCCCTGGTGCACACCCAGCCCGTCGGGCACCACGCCCAGCGAGCGGGCCGACCTGATCGAGTTCACCTACAACGACCTCGCCAGCGCCGAGGCCGCCGCCGCGCAGGCGGAGGGAGCCGGCGGTCCGGACATCGCCGCGATCATCGTCACGCCCTTCAAGCACGACTCCTTCGAGGACCAGGAGCTCGCGAGGCCCGAGTTCGCCCGGGGCCTGCGCGCCCTGGCCGACCGGCTCGGCGCGGCCCTGGTGATCGACGACGTGCGCGGCGGCTGGCGGCTGGACCTCGGCGGCTCCTGGGAGACCCTGGGGGTCCGCCCCGACCTGTACGCCTTCAGCAAGGCGATGGCCAACGGCCACCCGATCGCCGCCGTCACCGGTGCGGACGCCCTGCGCGACGCGGCCCAGACGATCTACTCCACCGGCTCGTTCTGGTTCAACGCGGCCCCGATGGCCGCGGCGAAGGCGACCATCGAGACCCTGCACGCCATCGGCGGCGTCGCCCTCATGGAACGCGCGGGCACCCGCCTGCGCGAGGGCCTGGCCGCCCAGGCCGCCGCGCACGGCTTCGTGATCAGCCAGACCGGCCCGGTCCAGATCCCGTGGCTCTCCTTCGAGAGCGACGCGACCCTGGAGAAGGGCATGTTCTGGTCCTCCGCCTGCCTCGAGGAGGGCGTCTACCTCCACCCCTGGCACAACTGGTTCATCTCCGCCGCCCACACCGACGCCGACATCGACCGGGCCCTGCAGGGCACCGACGCCGCCTTCGCCCGGTTGAGGGCCAAGTTCGGCGCCGACTGATCAAGAATCCTCCGGCCCCGGAGCGGGGCGGGTGAAGGCGTGCACCGAGCGGAGGATCCGGGTGGCGGCCTCGAACCCGTGGGCCGCCTCCAGGGCCCGCCCGGCCGCGGTGGCGAACCGGACGAGCAGGTCCTCGTCCCGGTGGTCGAAGGGGCGTCCGGCCACCCACAGGGAGGCCCCTCCCCGGGTGGTCAGCGGCACGGGGACCGCCAGGAAGCCGGGATGGCCCAGGGCGGGGTCCCTGGAGAGGGAGACGGGGCGGTGGCGGGTGGCCAGGGTCTTGAGCGCCGTGCCGTCGCGCAGCCAGCGCCGTACGGCCAGCGGGTCGCCGGGCGGGGCGTGCAGGTGGACCAGGGACGCGCGCTCCTCCACCGGATCGACCTCGACGAGCCCCGCGTAACCGGTGGCGCACACCGTCGCCGCCGCCGCGACCACCTGTTCGATCATGCTCTCGGCGTCGAGTCCGGAGAAGACCTCGATCAGGCCCCGTAAGGAGTCCTGAGGCCCGTCGCACCACAGGACGGCGCCGGGATCCAAACCGATCTGATGGGTGATGCTCATCCCTTTCCCTCTCTTCGTCGAGCCGGGTGCACCCACCGAAGTGGTGGGCCGGGGTGGCGCGATTCGGAGTATTACCCCGCAAATCGCTCTTGGCCAGCCCGGATGCGGGATGTGGGACACGTGTGACGGAAGAGTTTGGTGAGCCGGATGGCCGGCCGCCGGACGGAAGGGGGGCGGAGCGCCCGGCGGTGGGACGGCGGACCGAGTGAGGGAAGGGGCTGCGCCCCGGGGCCGGCGATCAGCCGGCGGGCCGCAGACGGCACCACTGCAGGTCGTCGAGCCGGGTGCCGCCGGAGCCCGGCAGCCGGCCGCGCACGAGCGCCTCCCGGGTGAAGCCCGCCCGTTCCAGCACCCGGTGCGAGGCGATGTTCTCCGGGGAGGTGCCCGCGACGATCCGGGCCAGGGAGGTGTGCGTGAAGGCCCACTCCACCAGGAGGCCCACCGCGCGGGTGGCGAAACCCCTGCCGCGGAACTGCGGCAGCAGGCTGTAGCCCGTCATGGCCTCTCCCAGCGGCGGGACGACGTTGCTGAGCTGGATGTGCCCGGCGAACGCGCCGGTGCCCGCGTCGCGGATCACGAGCTCCGCCCGCGAGCCCTCCAGCCACAGCATGCCCGCCTCGCGGCAGGACTTCTCGGCCTCCGCCATGCCGGGAGCCTCCGGGGGGACGCTGTGCTTCACGATCTCGGGGAGGTTCTCCAGCGCGTGGTAGCCGGCGGCGTCCGCGGGCCCCAGCGGCGTCAGCCGCACCACCCCGTCGGAGAGCGAGCCGCCGGGCAGGAAGGGCAGGTACGGCCGGACCGGTTCGCCGGAGTCGGTGCTCAGCCGGGCGAAGGAGACCAGGTCGCCCCGGGAGCCGTCGCGCAGCGGCTCGTCCCCGCGCCGCACGCCCTCGCGCTGGAACCCGGCGGCGAGCGCGACCCTCTGGCTGGCCAGGTTCTCCACGGCGGCCAGCAGGTCCACGCGGTGCACCCCGTGGGCGAAGGCCCAGGCGGTCAGCGCCCGGGTGGCGGCCGTGGCCACCCCGCGCCCCCGGGCCCAGGGCGCGACCAGGTAGCCGATCTCGGCGTTGCCGCGCGCGCCGGGCGGCTTGAGCCCGATGTTGCCCAGCCATGCGCCGGTGCCGGGGTCGGCGACGGCGAACTCGGCGCCTCCCGCCTCCCACGTCTGCCCGGCGGACTTCAGGTAGGAGAGCGCGTCGTCGCGGGTGTACGGCGCCGGCACGGCCGGGATGAACCTGGCGATCCCGGGATCGGCGCAGGCGCGGGCGATCTCGTCGGCATCGGCGGGGCCGTGCCCGCGCAAGAGGACGGGGCCGGCGGGAACGGGTTCTCGAGGGAACATTCCCCACTGGTACCAGGAACGGGCGGAAACAGGCGACCTCTTTTCGGCGGGCTCCGCCGTAGCGGGGGACGGCGCAGCGGGCCGGGCGGCGTTCGCGCGCCGATACCCTTGCGGACATGGGTTTTCGCAGGCATGGGCCGTTTCAGGCCGGGGATCAGGTTCAGCTCACCGACCCCAAGAACAAGCGCCACACGGTGACGCTGAAGGAGGACGGGGTCTTCCACACGCACAAGGGCTTCATCCCGCACAGCGACCTGATCGGGCAGCCTGAGGGCTCGGTGGTGCGCTCCTCCGGCGGCACCCAGTATCTGGCGTTCCGGCACCTCCTGGCCGACTACACGCTGTCGATGCCGCGGGGCGCGGCCGTCATCTACCCGAAGGACTCCGCCCAGATCGTCGGCATGGCCGACATCTTCCCGGGCGCGCGCGTCGTGGAGGCCGGGGTCGGCTCCGGTGCGCTGACCTGCTATCTGCTGCGCGCCGTCGGCCCGGAGGGGAAGGTCACCTCCTACGAGCGGCGGCAGGACTTCGCCGAGGTCGCCACCAAGAACGTGGAGAAGTTCTACGGTGGGCCGATGGACCAGTGGCGACTGGTCGTCGGCGACTTCGTCGACGCGCTCGACGAGACCGACGTCGACCGGATCATCCTGGACATGCTCGCCCCCTGGGAGTGCGTGGACGCGGCGGCCAAGTCCCTCACCCCCGGCGGCGTGATCTGCTGCTACGTGGCCACCACGACGCAGCTCTCCCGCACGGTGGAAACTTTGCGCGAACATGGGAGTTTCACCGAGCCCCACGCGTGGGAGACCCTGGTTCGCGACTGGCATGTCGAAGGGCTCGCCGTACGACCCGACCATCGGATGGTCGGGCACACCGGGTTCCTCGTCACCGCCCGTCGCATGGCGGACGGGGTGACCCCACCACCCCGGCGCAGGCGGCCGGCGAAGGGGGCATATGGGGAGGATTCCACGACCTCTCCGTGATGCCCGTCTCATGACAATTCGGCCACGCCATATGTCGGGGTATACAGGGAACGGAACGTCGTGTTCTCATGCTCTCAGCGCTAAACGCACCATAAGGGATTAATCATTGATCGCTTAACGTAGCCATACGAACACTGCCCGGCCAGGTAACGGACAGCCCTCAGATGGGTAGGGTCTTAAGTAGTCGGTCTCGACTGGGAAGGAGGTGACGGCGTGGCAGCTCGCGACGACGCTGAGGCTCGAGCCGCGCAGCGCGAACGGGAGGTCGCCGACCTCACAACACAGGTCTCCTTCCTGCAGGAGGAGATCACCGCGCTGCGTCGGAAGCTGACGGAGTCTCCCCGGCAGGTCAGGGTTCTCGAAGAGAGCCTCCACAAGGTCCAGGCGAACCTCGCGGCCGTCACCGGACAGAACGAGCGTCTGGTGGCGACCCTCAAGGAGGCCAGGGACCAGATCGTCGCCCTCAAGGAGGAGGTCGACCGGCTGGCGCAGCCGCCATCCGGCTTCGGTGTCTTCCTGGAGGCCAGAGAAGACGGCACGGTGGAGGTTTTCACCGGGGGCCGCAAGCTCCGCGTGAACGTCAGCCCGGCGGTGGACGTCGAGGCGCTCAAGCGTGGCCAGGAGGTCATGCTCAACGAGGCGCTCAACGTCGTCGAGGCCCTCGGCTTCGAGGAGATCGGCGAGATCGTGATGCTCAAGGAGCTCCTTGAGGACGGCCAGCGCGCGCTGGTGATCTCGCACGCCGACGAGGAGCGGGTGGTGAAGCTGGCCGAGTCGCTGCGCGACCAGCCGATCCGGGCCGGCGACTCGCTGCTTCTGGAGCCGCGCTCGGGCTACGTCTACGAACGCATTCCCAAGTCCGAGGTCGAGGAGCTCGTCCTGGAGGAGGTGCCCGACATCTCCTACGAGGAGATCGGCGGGCTCATGCGGCAGATCGAGCAGATCAGGGACGCGATCGAGCTTCCCTACCTGCACGCCGACCTCTTCCGCGAGCACAAGCTCCGCCCGCCCAAGGGCGTGCTGCTGTACGGCCCGCCCGGCTGCGGCAAGACGCTCATCGCCAAGGCGGTCGCCAACTCCCTGGCCAAGCAGGTCGCGGAGAAGACCGGCCAGTCCGGCAAGAGCTTCTTCCTCAACATCAAGGGTCCCGAGCTTCTCAACAAGTACGTCGGTGAGACCGAGCGGCACATCCGCCTGGTCTTCCAGCGGGCTCGTGAGAAGGCCTCCGAGGGCACCCCGGTGATCGTGTTCTTCGACGAGATGGACTCGATCTTCCGGACCCGCGGCTCGGGCGTCTCCTCCGACGTCGAGAACACGATCGTTCCCCAGCTCCTGAGCGAGATCGACGGTGTCGAGGGCCTGGAGAACGTGATCGTGATCGGCGCCTCCAACCGCGAGGACATGATCGACCCGGCGATCCTGCGGCCCGGTCGCCTGGACGTCAAGATCAAGATCGAGCGGCCGGACGCCGAAGCGGCCAAGGACATCTTCTCGAAGTACCTCATCCCCGATCTCCCGCTCCACCCCGACGACCTCGCCGAGCACGGCGGCAACCGGGAGGGCACGATCGCGGGCATGATCCAGCGGGTCGTCGAGCGGATGTACACCGAGAGTGAGGAGAACCGTTTCCTGGAGGTCACCTACGCCAACGGTGACAAGGAGGTCCTGTACTTCAAGGACTTCAACTCCGGAGCGATGATCCAGAACATCGTCGACCGCGGCAAGAAGATGGCGATCAAGCAGTTCCTCGAGACCGGGCAGAAGGGTCTGCGGATCAACCACCTGCTGACCGCCTGCGTGGACGAGTTCTCCGAGAACGAGGACCTGCCCAACACCACCAACCCGGACGACTGGGCCCGGATCTCCGGAAAGAAGGGCGAGCGGATCGTCTACATCCGCACGCTCGTCTCCGGAAAGCAGGGCGCCGAGGCCGGTCGCTCCATCGACACCGTGGCCAACACCGGCCAGTACCTCTAACGCGCTTCGGGCGGCGTTCTGCGCCGCCGGCGGTGCCGTCAGGGCGGCGCGGCTCCCCGATCGGGGAGCCGCGCCGCTCCGTTTTCCGAGCCGCGCCGCTCCGCCCTCCAGGGCTGCGGACTTTCACATCCGTCACAAAAGTGGAACAGCGTCACAGGGAACCCAACTGATCGGCTCTCCGTCCAAGGGGCGTGCGTGAACATCTCGGGCGGGCTGCCCGTTGACCGGTACGCGATCCCGCGGAGCGGCCGGGGAGGGCGGCGGTCGCCTCGCCGAGCTGGACCTCCTGCGCTTCGTCGCCGCGCTGGCGGTGCTCGCCTTCCACTACTTCATCGCCTTCCGCTCGATCTGGGGTGAGACCCCCGCCGAGCTGTTCCCGGCGATATCCACGGTGTCCGGCCTCGGCATCCTCGGCGTCGAGCTGTTCTTCATGATCAGTGGCTTCGTCATCCTGATGAGCATCTGGGGCCGGGGCCTGGGCTCCTTCGCGCTCTCCCGCGTGGTCCGGCTCTACCCGGCCTACTGGGTCAGCGTCGGCGCCACCGCGGCCCTGTACGGCCTCACCTCGGCCACGGCGCTGGACCCCAAGCTGGACGCGGGAGGGTACGCGGTCAACCTGACCATGCTCCAGCGCCTGCTCGGCGTCTACGACGCCACCGGTGTGTACTGGTCGCTCTGGGTCGAGCTCCGGTTCTACCTCCTGATCTCCGTACTGGTGGTCTTCGGGGTGACGCTCGGCCGGTGCCTGGTCTTCATGGGCGTCTGGCTGCTGGCGGCCGGGTTCTTCGCGGGCAGCGACGACTACTGGGTGGAGCTGCTCGTGATGCCCAAATACGCGGCCTACTTCGTCGGCGGCATGGCCTTCTACCTGATGACCAGGTACGGTCCCCGGCTGGTGCTGTGGTGCGCGGCCGGGATCAGCGCCGGCCTGGCCGTCAGCGCCGCTCTGGACCGGGTCGCCGGCCGGATCGAGCTGGTCGGCTACGCCGCCATGCCCGTGCCGGCGTGGGCCGTCGTCGCCACGGTGATCGCCTTCTACGCGCTCATGGCCATGGTGGCGCTCGGCTGGCTGGGATGGCTGCGCTGGCGCGGTCTGATCGTCCTCGGCGCGATCACCTACCCGCTCTACCTGTTCCACACCGCGGCGGCCGTACTGATCGTCCCGGCGCTCCGGGAGACGCTGCCGCCCTGGCTCACCGCGGCCGTCACCGTCCTGGCCGCGACGGCGTTCTCGTACGCGGTCTACCGGATCGCCGAACGGCCGGTCCAGGAACTGGTCAAGGCATGGCGGCGGCGCCGGGCCGCCGACCGGGCCGTCGTCCCCCCGATGCCGCGCGCCCCGGGCGAAAAGGCTTCGGTGCCATAACTGTCCGACCACAGGGCATAGTGAAAGGTCTAGGCTCGGGGATATACACGGCGGACAAGATAGCCCCGGATGAACAGAGGGTGCGCATGACGGTACGGCGAGTGATGGGCATCGAGACCGAATACGGCATCTCCGTGCCCGGACAGCCGGGGGCCAACGCGATGGTGACCTCCTCTCAGGTCGTGAACGCCTACCTGGCCGCCTCGGCGGCCCGGGCGCGGCGGGCGCGGTGGGACTTCGAGGAGGAGAACCCGTTGCGCGACGCGCGGGGTTTCGACCTCGCCCGGGAGGTGGCCGACGCCAGCCAGCTCACCGACGAGGACCTCGGCCTGGCCAACGTGATCCTCACCAACGGTGCGCGGCTCTATGTCGACCACGCCCATCCCGAGTACTCCACGCCCGAGTGCACCAACCCGCGGGCCGCGGTGATCTGGGACAAGGCGGGGGAGCGGGTCATGCACGACGCCGCCGTCCGCGCCTCGGCGATCCCGTCCAACGCCCCCATCCAGCTCTACAAGAACAACACCGACAACAAGGGCGCCTCCTACGGCTGCCACGAGAACTATCTGATGCGGCGGGCCACGCCCTTCGCCGACATCGTCAGATACCTGACGCCGTTCTTCGTCTCCCGGCAGATCGTCACCGGCGCAGGCAAGGTCGGCATCGGCCAGGACTCGCGCGGCGAGGGTTTCCAGATCAGCCAGCGGGCCGACTTCTTCGAGGTCGAGGTGGGCCTGGAGACCACGCTCAAGCGGCCGATCATCAACACCCGGGACGAGCCCCACGCCGACCCGGAGAAGTACCGGCGGCTGCACGTCATCATCGGCGACGCCAACATGTCGGAGATCTCCACCTACCTGAAGCTGGGTTCCACCGCCCTCATCCTGGCGATGATCGAGGACGGCTACTTCACCCGCGACCTCGCCGTGGAGAACCCGGTCCAGGCGCTGCGCGCGGTCTCCCACGACCCCACGCTGAAATACGAGATCCCCATGCGGGACGGGCGCAGGCTCACCGCGCTCCAGCTCCAGATGGAGTACCTCGAGCTGGCCAGGAAGTACGCCGAGACCCGCAGCGGCAACGGCGCCGACGAGCCCACCAAGGACGTCCTGGACCGCTGGGAGTCGGTTCTCACCCGCCTGGCCGACGATCCCATGCAACTGGCCGGGGAGCTCGACTGGGTGGCCAAGCTGGAGATCCTCGAGGGATACCGCAACCGTGACGGCCTCCCCTGGTCGCACCCCCGGCTGCAACTCGTCGACCTCCAGTACTCCGACATCCGCCCCGACCGCGGCCTCTACAACCGCCTGGTCGCCCGGGGCAGGATGCAGCGCCTGGTCAGCGAGGAGGAGGTGCAGCGCGCCGTCGAGGTCCCGCCCAGCGACACCCGCGCCTACTTCCGCGGCCGCTGCCTGAGCCAGTACAGCGACTCGGTCGCCGCCGCCTCCTGGGACTCGGTCATCTTCGACATCCCCGGCCGCGAGTCCCTGCAGCGCGTCCCGACCTTGGAGCCGCTGCGCGGCACCAAGGCCCACGTGGGAGAGCTGTTCGACCGCTGCCGCACCGCCGCCGAGCTGGTCACCGCGCTCACCGGCGAGTAGCGAGCCGCCGAGGCGGAACCCGGGGGCCCACGCGGGTCCCCGGGTTCCGCCTGCCCGCGCTTGCGCGGGACGCCGCCGTCCGGCCTCCGGAAGCCGCCGGGCGTGGCAGGACCCCCGCTGTAGTCCGATAGGTCGGAATTGATGTCATAAGTCGTTTTTGTCACCCCTATGGTGAGCGGGGTGGATTGACGGGGAAGAGGATCACGGGATACGTTCCGGATGTTTTGTGGCGGCGCGAGGGAAATCCGGTGAGATTCCGGTGCGGTCGCGCCACTGTAACCAGCCCTCAGGGGCGGGAGCCAGGTCACTCGGCCGCCACCACCGACGAGAGGGACGCGCAATCCCTGAAGGAGGTAGCCGTGAGCCAGATCTCGGCTCCGCAGACCCGGCCCATTCCGTGGACCTCGCTCACCCGCTGGCTGCTCGCCGTACCGGTGCTGCTGCTCGTCGCCTACCTGGTCGCCTTCGACCAGGGCGCGATCTCGCAGGCCGGGAACTACCTGCACGAACTCATGCACGACGGGCGCCACCTGCTCGGCGTGCCGTGCCACTGAGCCACACGTGATCACCAGACTCCTGGTCCGGGGCATGCTCGCCGGGCTGCTCGCCGGGCTGCTCGCGGCCGTCTTCGCCTACGCGGTGGGCGAGCCGCACATCGAGCGGGCCGTCGCGCTGGAGGAGGCGGCCGGAACCGCTGCCCACCCCCACCCGGCGGCCGAGCCCGCAGACCACTCCCACGGCGAGGACGCCCTCGTCAGCAGGGGCGGGCAGCGCTTCGGGCTCTTCCTCGCCCTGGCACTGTACGGCGTGGCGATCGGCGGCCTGTTCGCCCTCGTCTACGCGGCCGTGCGCGGCCGGGCCGGACCCCGCTCCGAACCGGCGCTCGCGGTCGTCCTCGCGGCCGCCGCGTTCGCCGCCGTCGTCCTCGTCCCCTTCCTGAAATATCCCGCCAACCCGCCCGCGGTCGGCGACCCCGATACGATCGACCAGCGCACCGTGCTCTACCTGGTCGCCGTGGCCGTCGGGATCCTCGCCGCCGCCGCGGGCGCCGCCACCCACCGCCTGGCCGCGGACTCCGACCCCCGGGTGCGCTGGCCCGCCGCGGGCGCGGTGACGCTGCTGCCCGTGGCAGCCGCCTGGATCCTGCTGCCGGAGATCGCCGAGGTGCCCGCGGGCTTCCCCGCCGACCTGCTGTGGGACTTCCGGATCGCCTCGCTGGGCACCCAGGCGGTGTTCTGGCTCGGTGTCGGCACGCTGTTCGCTCTCGCCTCGCGCGAGCGGACCCCGGCACCGCCCGCGTCCGCCGCGGCGTGACGGGGGCCGGCGGGGTCGCCCGCCTGACGCTGGTCTGCCACGCCTCGACCCGGGCGATCGCGCGGGCCGCCTTCCCGGGCGACGAGCCGCTCGACGAGCGCGGCCTGCGCCGGGCCGCAGCCCTGGCCCCCCTCATCGGCCTGGCGGCGGAAGCGGGGCGGGACCCGGAGGCACAGGCCGGGCAGGGCGGCCTGGCGCCGCGGTCCGGAGGCGTCCGGGTGGCCTGCGCCGCCGAGCGGCGCTGCGTCCAGACCGCGACGGCTCTCGGCCTGCCGGCCGGTGGAGAACCCGATCCGCTGCTCGCCGACTGCGACTACGGCCGCTGGCGCGGCATGACGCTCGCCGAGGTCGAGGCCGCCGAGCCTGAGGCGCTCGCCGCCTGGCTCGCCGATCCCGCCGCCGCACCCCACGGCGGGGAGCCGCTCCTCGGGCTCATCAGCCGGGTGGCGGACTGGTTGTCCGCAGCGGCACCGGGCAGGGCCGTCGCGGTCACCCACCCCGCGGTCATCCGCGCCGCCGTCGTCCACGCCCTCGACGCCCCCGCCCGGTCCTTCTGGCGCGTCGACGTCGCGCCGCTGGCCCGCGTCACGCTCACCGGCCGCGGCGGCCGCTGGCGGCTCGGCTACCCCGAATGACGAACTTCAAGGAGACCCCGACGGTGCCCGACACCTCCGCAGCGACCTCGACGGCCGCCCCGGTCACGGCCTCGGCGGCGCGGGACGCGCGCTACCCCTTCACCGCGGTCGTGGGGCTCGCCGACCTCAAGCTCGCCCTGATCCTCAACGCCGTCTCCCCGCGCGTCGGCGGCGTGCTCGTCCGGGGCGAGAAGGGCACCGCCAAGTCCACGATCGTGCGGGCGCTGGCGGCGCTGCTGCCTCCCGTGGAGGTCGTGCGCGGCTGCCGCTTCTCCTGCGACCCGGCCGCCCCCGATCCCGGGTGCCCCGACGGGCCGCACGGGACCGGGGGCGCGAGCCCGCGCCCCGCCCGCCTGGTCGAGCTGCCCGTCGGCGCCTCGGAGGACCGCCTCGCCGGTTCGCTCGACATCGAACGCGCCCTCACCGAGGGAGTGAAAGCCTTCGAGCCCGGGCTGCTCGCCGGGGCCCACCGCGGCGTCCTCTACGTCGACGAGGTCAACCTCCTCCACGACCATCTCGTCGACCTGCTCCTGGACGCCGCCGCGCTCGGCACCTGCTACGTCGAGCGCGAGGGCGTCTCGGTACGGCATGCCGCCCGGTTCCTCCTGGTGGGCACGATGAACCCCGAGGAGGGGGAGCTGCGCCCGCAGCTCCTCGACCGGTTCGGCCTCACCGTGGAGGTCAGGGCCTCGCGGGACCCGGCGGAACGGGCCGAGGTGGTACGGCGCCGCCTGGCCTTCGAGGCCGGCCCTGCCGCCTTCGCCGCGGACTGGGCCGTCCAGGAGGCGGCGCTGGCGGCCCGGATCGCCCAGGCTCGCGCCCGCGTCCCCCACGTGGTCCTGCCCGACGCCGCGCTGCGGCGGATCGCCACGGTCTGCGCGGGATTCGACGTCGACGGCCTCCGCGCCGATCTGGTCACCGCGAACGCGGCCATCGCGCACGCCGCCTGGCAGGGCCGTACCAGGGTCACCGCCGAGGACGTCCGCGAGGCCGCCAGGCTCGCCCTTCCGCACCGCCGCCGCCGCGATCCCTTCGACGCCCCCGGCCTGGACGAGTCCCGCCTCGACGACCTCCTCGCCCAGGTGCCCGACGACCCGGAGGACGACGGCCCGGAGGGCGGTCCCGGTGCCGGGGGCCCCACCGAGGACGGCGGCCCGGAGACCGGCCGGTCGCCCGGGGCGGACGGCGCCCCCTCCTCCGGAGACGACGCCCCGGCATCCGGCGGAGGCGACGCCGCGGTCTCCCCGGAGACCGAAGGCGGGCACGACGACCCGCCCGCGACGGCGGAGCACGGTCCCGTGGGGCCTCCGGCCGACGGGGACGGAGACCCGTCCGAGACGGCGGGCCACGACTGCGCCGCCGGACGCCCGCCGGCCCAGGATCCGGAGACCGGGCACGGACACGGTGAGCGGATCGCCGAGGCCGGGCCGCTGCGCCGGACCCGGTTGTTCACCGTCCCCGGAGTCGGCGCCGGAGCCCCGGGCCGCCGCTCCCGGGCCCGGACCCCCCTCGGCCGCACCATCGGAGCCCGCGTGCCCGACGGCCGTCCCGCCTCCGTCCATCTGCCGGCGACCGTCCTCGCCGCGGCGCCGTACCAGGGGGAACGCGGCAGGACCGGCCCCGGCCTGCTGCTGCGCCGCGACGACCTGCGCGAGGCCGTCCGGGAGGGCCGTGAGGGCAACCTGGTGCTGCTCGTCGTCGACGCCAGCGGGTCCATGGCGGCACGCCGGCGCATGCAAACGGTCAAGGCGGCCGTGCTCAGCCTCCTGCTCGACGCCTACCAGCGCCGCGACAAGGTCGGCCTCATCACCTTCCGCGGCGCTCGCGCCGACCTCGTCCTGCCGCCCACCTCCTCCGTCGAGGCCGGCGCCGCCCGGCTGCGCGAGCTGCCCACCGGCGGGCGGACCCCGCTGGCCGCCGGGCTCCTGCGCGCAGCCGAGGTGCTGCGCACCGAACGCCTGCGCGACCCGGCCCGGCGGCCGCTGCTGGTCCTGGTCACCGACGGCCGCGCCACCTCCGGCACCGTCGAGGAGTCGCACCGCGCGGCCGGGCTGCTGACCGGGGTGGCGAGCGTGGTGGTCGACTGCGAGAGCGGGCACGTCCGCCTCGGCCTGGCCCGCTCCCTCGCCCGCCGGATGGGCGCGGAGACCGTGCGCCTCGACGACCTCACCGATCTCGCCGGGCTGGTCCGGGAGCGGCGGACCGCCGCATGAGCACGCAGAAGGGGGCATGACATGCCACAGGGAAAGCCGGTCAGCGTTCCCGAGGACGGCCTGACCACCCGGCAGCGCCGTACCCGGCCGCTGGTGATGGTCCACACCGGGCCGGGCAAGGGCAAGTCCACAGCGGCCTTCGGCCTGGCCATGCGCGCGTGGAACCAGGGCTGGCCGATCGGGGTGTTCCAGTTCGTCAAATCCGCCAAGTGGCGCGTCGGGGAGGAACGCGCGCTGCGGGTCCTCGGCGCGTCGGGCGAGGGCGGACCGGTCTCCTGGCACAAGATGGGGGAGGGCTGGTCCTGGATCCAGCGCCCCGGCAGCGAGGCCGACCACGCCGCCGACGCGCGCGAGGGCTGGGAGCAGATCAAGCGCGACCTGGCGGCCGAGACCTTCCGCCTCTACGTGCTCGACGAGTTCACCTACCCGGTGAAGTGGGGCTGGATCGACGTCGACGACGTGATCGCCGCCCTCGCGTCGCGCCCCGGCAACCAGCACGTCGTCATCACCGGCCGCGACGCCCACCCGCGCCTGGTCGAGGCCGCCGACCTCGTCACCGAGATGGGCAAGGTCAAGCACCCCATGGACGCCGGTCAGAAGGGGCAGAAGGGCATCGAATGGTGATCCGGCCCGAGCCGATACCGAGACTGGTGATCGCGGCGCCGGCCTCCGGCGCGGGCAAGACCACCGTCGCGACCGGACTGATGGCCGCGCTGGCCCGCCGCGGCCACGCGGTCTCCCCGCACAAGGTCGGACCCGACTACATCGATCCCGGCTACCACGCCCTCGCCACCGGCCGCCCCGGACGCAACCTCGACCCGTGGCTGGTGGGCGAGGAACTCGTCGCGCCGCTGTTCCTGCACGGCGCCGCGGGCGCGGACGTCGCGGTCGTCGAAGGAGTGATGGGCCTGTACGACGGGGCCGGCTCGGGCGAGTTCTCCTCCACCGCGCACGTGGCCCGGCTGCTGGACGCCCCGGTCGTCCTGGTGGTCGACGCGGCCCGGCAGAGCCGCTCCGTGGCGGCCTTGGTCCACGGCTTCGCCTCCTACGACACCCGGCTCAGGTTCGGCGGGGTGATCCTCAACCGCGTCGGCTCCGAGCGGCACGAGGAACTCCTGAGGGAGGCCCTCGCCGAGAGCGGGGTGCCCGTCCTCGGCGCGCTCCGCCGCAGCGACGCCGTCGCCACGCCCTCCCGCCATCTGGGCCTGGTCCCCGCCGCCGAGCGCCGCGCCAGGGCGGACGAGGCGATGGACGCCGCCGAGGCCCTCGTCGCCGCCTCCTGCGACCTGGAGGAGCTCATGCGGCTGGCGCGTACGGCTCCGCCCCTGGCCGCCCGCCCGTGGAGTCCCGAGCCCCGCGAGCCCGTCACCGGATCCGGAGGGGTCAGGATCGCCGTCGCCGCAGGACCGGCCTTCACCTTCGGCTACACCGAACAGGCCGAGCTGCTGACCGCGGCCGGAGCGGAGATCGCCGCCTTCGACCCGCTCACCGACGAGACCCTGCCCGAGGGCGCGCAGGCACTCGTCATCGGCGGGGGCTTCCCCGAGGTCTACGCGGCCGAGCTCTCCGCCAACGAGCCGCTGCGCGCGCAGGTCGCCGCGTTCGGCGGCCCGATCTCGGCCGAGTGCGCCGGTCTGCTCTACCTCGCGCGGTCGCTCGACGGCAAGCCGATGTGCGGGATCCTGGAGACCGAGGCGGCCATGACCGGCACGCTCACCCTGGGCTACCGCGACGCGGTGGCCGTACGTGACTCGGTGCTCACCAGGGAGGGCGAGCGGTACCGCGGCCACGAATTCCACCGCACCGCCGTCGCCCCCGCCCCCGACCGGCCGCTGTTCCGCTGGCGGGGCGGGGCCGAGGGGTTCGCCGCCGGCCGCGTCACCGCCTCCTACCTGCACCTGCACTGGGCGGGCAGCCCGCATCTGGCCACCCGGTTCACCCGGGCATGCCGGTCACCGGTTCCCGGACCGTGACGCGCGCCGCCGCCGTGGGCGGGGCTCAGCCGGCCAGGGAGGACGGCGCCCACCTGTCGGGACCGTCGCCGGCCGCGCGTTCGGCCAGCCAGGGCTCGATCTCCTCGGGCGGCAGCGGCCGCGCGAAGTGGAAGCCCTGGGCCAGCCGGTAGCCCAGCTGGTACAGCCGCCGGGCCTGGTCGGCGGTCTCCACGCCCTCGGCCACCGCCCGCAGCCGCATCGCCTGGGCGATGTGCGCCATCGAGGTCGCGATCGCCGCCTGCTCCACGCTGCCGGTCACCCCGTCGACGAACAGCTTGTCGACCTTCAGCACGTCCACCGGGCAGGTGCGCAGCAGGCCCAGAGAGGAGTGCCCGGTGCCGAAGTCGTCCAGCGCCAGATTGACGCCGAGCGCGTGCAGGGTGTGCACCGTCTCCAGCGCGGGCCCGCCGTCGAACACGGCCGTCTCGGTGATCTCCAGCAGCAGGTCGGCCGGACGCAGCCCGGTCGCCTCCAGCGCCTCGGCCACCGTCTGCCCGAACGCCGGCTCACGCAACTGCCGGGCCGAGACGTTCACACTCATCTTCGCCGGCGCCGCATCGCCGTAGCGCTGCTTCCAGGCCGCCATCTGCCGGCAGGCCTCACCCAGCACCCAGGCCCCCACCTCCACGATCATCCCGGTGCGCTCGGCCACCGGGATGAACTCCGCCGGAGAGACCAGACCCCGCTCGGGATGGCGCCAGCGCACCAGCGCCTCCACCCCCGACAGCCCCCCGCCGGGCAGCGTGACCACCGGCTGGTACAGCAGGAACAGCTCCCCGGCGCTCAGCGCGTGCCGCAGCTCCGCGCCCACCCGGGCGTGCTCCACCGCCCGGGTGTCCATGTCGTCGGTATAGCGCACATAACGGCTCTTGCCCTGCTCCTTGGCGGCGTACATGGCCACGTCGGCGCGGCGCAGCAGCTCGCTGGCGTCCATGCCGGACCCGCCGTCGACCAGGCCGATGCTGGCCTGCACCAGCAGCTCGTGACCGCTCGCACCTACCGGGGCGCCGAGCGCCGCGATGATCTCCTGAGCGATCCGGTCGGCCTCGGCGGAGGTGACGTCGCGCAGCAGCACCGCGAACTCGTCGCCGCCCAGCCGCGCCACCGTGTCGCCGCGCCGTACGCATTCGCGCAGCCGGTCGGCCACGGCCACCAGCAGGGCGTCGCCGACCGCGTGGCCGAGCCGGTCGTTGACGGTCTTGAAGTCGTCCAGGTCGATCAGGGCCAGCGCGACGCCGCGGTGCGGGGACTCCGCCAGCGCGCCCACGGCCTGTTCGGTGAACAGGGCCCGGTTGGCCAGCAGGGTCAGCGCGTCGTGGGTGGCCTCATGGGCCAGCTGGTCCTGGAATCGCCTGGTCTCGGTGATGTCACGCGTGTTGCTCACGATGCCGCGGATGCTGGGATCGTCCATCTGGTTCGTGCTGACGACCTCCGCCCAGCGCCAGCTCCCGTCCGCGTGGCGCATGCGGACCTGGCAGGTGGCGGTGGTGCCGGGGCGCTTCCGGAGCAGGTCGCCCATCTCCCGCATGACTCCGCGGTCGTCCGGGTGGACGAACTCGTGCACGGACCGGCCCAGCCACTGATCGGTCGGAATGCCGAGGATGGCTTCGACGCTCGGACTGATGTAGGTGTACTTCCCGCTCACATCGTTGATCGTGATGACGTCGGAGGAGTTCTGCACGAGTGAGCGGAACCGCTGCTCGTGCCGGCCCAGCTCCAGCATGCTGGCGTCCAGCCGGGCCAGCAGGTTCGCGTTGTCGTAGAAGGCAGTGATCTGGCGCACCGCCACGAGCCCGGTGAGGGTGATCGCGCCGATCACGATCACCCGGATCTCCGGGCCCGCCGGCCACGTCGAGAACAGCAGCAGGGCGTCCGTCGCCGCGATGGCGGCGTACGGCAGCAGGCTGAACGGCCGCCGCCGCCGCGGGAGCGGCGCGGGCCTGGCCGCGACGCTCCGCTGCAGCCCGGCTGAGAGGGCGAAGAGGAACGCGGCGATCGGGACGCTGACCTGCCCGACGTGCAGATGGGGTTTGGCCTCGACCAGAGGCGTGAGGGCGCCACCCAGCGCCCCCGCCAGGACTCCCAGCCCCAGGACCGAGAGGGCGAGGCGGTCCAGCGGGGCGCTTCCCGCCAGTGCCAGCCTGACCGCGGCGAGTATCGTGACGAAACCCAGAGTGACGACCGTCAGGCCCCACCAGACCGAGCCCGTCAGCGCGGACAGCTGCGATGAGCTGCGCACCGTGAAGTAGCCGGCGAACAGTGCGGCGGCGAGCATGACGACACCCGCGTCGAGTCCCAAAGTCAACTGCGTCTTACGCGAGCGCGACGCCTCGGGCAGTCGCGCCAACGCCCAGAGCGCGACCAGGACGCCACCGAGATACAACCCGATGGTCAGCGGTCCGACGTACTGGATCTGCGGGCCCGACCCGGTCAGCGCGTCGTGCGCGTTGCTGATCAGAGCCACCGTTATCAGCCCCGCGGCCACGCTGAGACGCCGCCAGAACGACCGCGCGGGTGCGGCCAGCGCGACGGTCCTTCCGGCGCGTGCGGCCGCGAACGCGGCCAGCGTGAAGGAGAGCGGCCCCGGCGTCCACGCCACGACGGGGAAGGCCAGGGGGCGAGCGAAGTTGACGGCGAACCACACCGCGGCGAACACGACCAGCACGGCGAGCACGGACAACAACGGGTCCGTCAGGGTGCGGGCCAAGACGTCGCGAAGCGCCGTGACGCGCCGCCATTGCGCGGCTCTCATGCCTCATCCCCCCGGTACCGGCGATTCTTCCTCGGAGGTGTCCATCGGCACGTGGGAGCGGCTCCTGAGCGGTTTTCCGCGGCCTACACGATGAAGGTGCCCGGCGGGAGCCGCGTCGCCGGCAGCCGGGGCGGGGCGACCGTCACCCCCTCCAGCCGGAGGATCTCCGACAGCATGCGCGCCGCGTGGTCGGCGGTGATGCGATCGGCCGGATCACGCCGCAACAACCCTTTCAGGACCCTGCGGAGAGGTCCCGCCTTCACCGGGGGATCCGGATCTCCGGCCATCGCCCTGCCCAGCACGGCCAGCGCGTCCTGCCCCTCGTAGGGAGGGCGGCCCTCCACCGCGAAATACAGGCTGGCCCCGAACGACCACAGATCCGCCGCCGGGCTCGCCCGCCTGCCGCGCAGGCGCTCCGGGGCGACGTAGCCCGGAGCGCGGCTGATCGGCACCGTCGTCGACGCGCTGGGATCGCCGTTCAACGCCGCGATGCCGAAGTCCGAAAGCACCACCCGGTCACCTGTCAGCAGGATGTTGCCGGGGTTGATGTCCCGGTGCAGGACGCCCGCTCCGTGCGCGTGCCGCAACCCCGCCAGCAGCTGGAACCCGATCCACGCCGTCCAGTGGATCGGCAGGTGACCCAGGTGGCCGACCGTCTCCTCAAGGGTGAGAGCCTCCAGGGACTCCATCACGATCCAGAGCCGCCCCCGCTCCTCCAGCAGGTCGTGCACCGAGATCACCGCGGGGTGGCTCAACCGCCCCGCCGAGCGCGCCTCACGCAGGGCGCGGCGCCGCGCGTCGTGCAGGTCCGCGCGGTCGGCGCGGAACGGCGGCTGAATCTCCTTGATCGAAACATCCCGGCGGAGCCGCAGGTCGTGCGCGCGCCACATGATGCCCACGCCGTCCCTGCCTTCGGGGGAAAGCAGCTGATAACGTCCCCCGAGTGGTCGCGAATTCCCCATCCCCGTCTCCATGAACCACCTGACACGCCTAGAAACCGGGTCTCACGGTCGATTCATATTTTCATCTGGAACGGTGCAGGGGGTGAAGGCCCCAGGTGTTACGCATAACAATTCAGTCGCATGCGCGGGTGGAGTATTATTTTATTTTCCGCCCCGGAGCGGACTGCCGGAAGGAACGGCCGGAAACGCCTTACGCGGCGCTGTGCCTGCGCAGATTCACGAGCATGGCATACGTCTGCTCGGAACTCAGCCGGGCCGCCGGATCCTTGCGCAGCAGGCCCCGCAGCACCGGCTCCAGCGCGCCCGCCCGCCGGGGCTCACGCGGGGGCTCCTGCAGCGCCTCTATCAGCGCGGCCATCGAGTTCACCGTGCGGAACGGCGTCCTGCCCTCCACCGCCATGTACAGCGTGGCCCCGAACGACCACATGTCCGCCTCGCGCGTCCCGCCCCGGCCCTGCAGGATCTCCGGGGCGATGAACGCCGGGGTGCCGCGCATCGAGGTCGTCGCGGCGCCCTCGAACGCCGCGAACCCGAAATCGGCGAGCACCACCCGGTCGCCCGTCAGCATGATGTTGGCCGGCTTGATGTCCCGGTGGACCACCCCGCCGTCATGGGCGTGCCGCAGCGCCTCCAGAAGCCGCCGCCCGAGTTTGGCCACGAGCTCGACCGGGAGCGGGCCCGCCTGGACCAGCGTGTCGTGCAGCGTCAGCGCCTCCAGGAACTCCATCACGATCCAGAGCCGCTCGGCCTCCTCGGCCAGATTGTGCACCGTCACGATGCCCCGATGGCTCAGCCGGGCGGCCATCCGGGCCTCCCGCACCACCTTCCGCCGCCGCTCGCGGGCACCCGGTCCCGGCGGCAGCGCGATCTCCTTGAGCGCCACGTCGCGCTCCAGCAGTAGGTCGTAGGCACGCCACACGACGCCTGTGGCGCCCTTTCCCACGGGGGCGATGAGCTGGTAGCGGTTGTCGATGATGGGGCTCACGAGGGCATGATCTCAGCAATCGGCACCGAAGGCCTACTTGGAACGGTCCAAAACGGGTAGATCCTGCCAAATGGGCATGAATCTACAACGTAAGGGAGCTCAGACGAGACCGATCCCCAAGATCAGGGTTCCGGCCGCCAGGGACGCCCCGCCCAGCGGAACCAGCCAGATCAGCTTGCTCGGCCTGGTGTCCGAAGGGCGCACCACCGACAGGAAGAAGCCGAGCGGCATCAGGATCGGCGCCGCCACGATCAGGATCCGGCTGAGGCTCCTCAGCCCCTCGGACAGGTCCGCCTGGTCGATGTAGAGCAGTGCGACCAGCGCGAAGAGCACCAGCACGCCCGCATGGGCGTGCCCGGCCCGCCACAGGCCCCTCCGTACGGGGTTGTCGAGGTAGCCGGGGATGTTGCGCGTGATGTGGGCGAGCAGCGACACCCCGCCGAAGGCGACGGCGGGCACGGTGATCAGGAGCGTGCCGGCGGTGGTCAGGGATGAGGGTGACATGAGAGGTCCTCCTGTTGGATAGCTACGCTAGCCAATTATTGGATAGTGCTCCTATCTAGTCAAGGGGAGAAAGGATTTGCCCTGGAGGTCGCGGGGGAGGTTGTCTGGCGTCAGGGATCCCGGGACGGCCGGCGAAGATCGTGGAGCGATCCGCGCGAAATGTCTGCCGGTTCGGGGAAGATATGAACTACAGACGTCCCCCAGGCGGAGGTGCCGTAGATGGCAAGCAAGGACACCGGCGGGCAGAAGCAGACCGGCCGGAGCGACCGCGAGGTCGATGAGGTCGCGGTCGAGGAGACCACGGACGTTCAGGAGCGCCACGAGAAGCTCTCTGACGACGTGGACGCGATCCTGGACGAGATCGACGAGGTTCTCGAAGAGAACGCAGAGGAATTCGTGCGCAGCTACGTCCAAAAAGGTGGACAGTAGGGTAAGCAGGCATCAGGAGGCGGGTGGGAGGGCGAATTCGCCGAACGCGCCGGTCAATTCCACGATCTGCGGAGACCGCAGCAGGCGGAAGCACACCGGTGCGTTCTGACGTCGAAAGCGGTCGCCTGACGGACCGGCGTCGTACTGCAACCGCGCTTGCGCGGACATGACGCCGCGTCCTGCCGAGAGCGGCAGGCGGCCGAGGACGGGTCGGCGCCTCACTGCAGGAGGCGGGGCGCCGCCGGATGACCGGTCCGTCAGCGGGCGGGGGTCAGGTGGACGGTCGCGATCTCGAAAGGGCGCAGCGGTAGCCGTACGGCGCCGCCGGTGATCTCCAGCCGCTCGCCCGCCGTGCCGAGGATGCCGGCGCGGCGGGTGGCGGTGAAGGGTCCGCGGACGACGGCCTCGGTGGCGGCCGGGTGCTCGGCGACGAGGCGGAGTTCGAGGGCGCCGTCGCGCTCGCGCAGGGCGGTGAGGACCACACCGTCGCCTCCGACGTCGAGGGGGGCGTCCTCACGGCCGGAGGCGACGTTCCGGCCCGAGCCTGGGACGGCGAGCAGCTCATGACGATACTCCTCGGCCAGCCGCGGCAGGCCGGCCTCGTCCCAGGCACCCTCGTGCGGGAGCACGGCGAAGCGCATGGTGGTGGGGCCGGGGCACTGGGCGTCCGGGGTGGGGAGCTGGGGGCCGGCGGGTTCGTCGCGGTAGGCGTTGCGGTTCCTGGACAGGTGGCCGACGGAGCGCAGCAGGGTGAGGGCCAGCTCCCCGCCGGTCAGCTCGTATTCGGTGACCTGGTCGAGCAGGACGGCCAGGCCTCCGGCGGAGACGAACCCCTCGGCGGGGAAGGTGGGCAGGGGCTCCTCGCCGCAGCCGCCCTCGCCGGTCAGGCCGCGCCGTACGACCGCGAGCTGTCCCTCGGCGAAGGACTCCGTGGCGGGCCGGGGCAGCGGCGCGTGCCAGCGGACGCGGTGGTCACGGGTGCGGTTGTCGAAGGAGGTCTCCAGCCGCAGGTACGGCTCGCCCGCGCGGAGCTCGGCGCGGGTGGTGACGGTGACGGTCTCGGTGGTGGCGGCACGGCCGTCCTCGGAGGACTCCACGGGCCAGTCGTAGGTCCGGCGGATCTCCAGCACCGAGACGAGGGGGCCCGCGTGGACGCTCTCGATCTCGACGGAGGAGGGGGCGTCGGAGAGGACGTCGCGGCGGGGCGGCGCGTGGTTGTAGGTGTCGCCGGCGTCGCCTCCGTCGACGATCCGGCCGACGCCGCGGGCCTCGGCGCCACCGGGGAGGAGCGAGTGCAGCGACAGGGTGCCGTCGTGGGCGACGGCGACGCGCAGGAGGCCGTTGTCGAGGACGGCGTCGCCGCCGGGCCGCGACCAGCCGGGGGCGCGCGCCACGCCGGCGGGAGCGCCCTCGGCGCCCGCGGGGGCCGTGCCGGGGTCGCCCGCCGCGCCGTCGCGGCGGGGACCGGGGAGGTCCCCGCCCGCGGACGGGGGCGCGGAGGTGAGGACGGCGCGGCCGAGCGCGGGGACGGTGACGTGGGCGGCGACGGTGACGACGGGTTCCGCGAGCGTGCGGACGCGCCAGGGGCCGGGGTGGGCCGTGGCGCCGCCGAGGACGGACCGGCGCAGATCGGCGTAGTCGTAGCCGGTGGTGGCGTGACGGCCGACCACGATGGTGAAGACGTTCTCACCGCCGCCGGCGGCGTCCGGGGTGCTCCCGGAGACGTCCCAGGAGATGATCTCCTGGCCGAACAGCTCGCGCTCGTGGATCCGGCCGAGAAGCCGGGTGAGGTCGTCCATGACGCTCTCGTCGAGCAGGGTGGGGGCCAGTCCGAGGCGCTGCAGCGGGACCTGCCCGCCGCCGGAGGTGAGCAGGCGGGCCCGGCTCTCGGGCAGGTCGGCGAGGACCAGCGCGGTCCGGGTGAAGGGCGAGGGGTTGACCACGACGAGGGCGTCGCGGGCGGCCCGGTCGGCCAGGGAGGCGCTGACCATGTCGACGACGGCCTGGCCGATCTGCTCGGCCTCGGCGATGCGGGCGGCGACCTGCTGAGCGGTCTCGTCGGCGCCGCAGCCGGTGATGGAGTCGTGGCCGCTGCAGGTGATGAGGCGGCGCCAGGCCATGTCCAGGAGCTTGGCGGCGGCGGTGTCGCCGGGCAGCCAGCGGGCGGCCAGCGGCTCGGCGTAGCGGGTGACGACGCGCTCGGCGCGGGCCATGGCCCGCTTGGCGGGGACGCGGGCCGAGATGACGCCGGGCAGGATGTTGGCACGGGCGTGGGAGCGCAGCTCGCCGGTGACGGCGGGCAGGCCGGTGGCGGACGGGTCCTGCGCGGTGACGTACTCGCCGAGGGTGGCCAGCCGGAGCCCGGCGGCGGTGATGCCTGCGGCCGGGGCACTGTGGTCGGCACCGTACATGGCCAGCAGCGGGCCGTCGGGGTGCCAGGGGCGCAGGGTCCCGGCGAAGGCGGCGAGCCGGTCCGGCATGGCCTCGGCGGGGCCGCTGAACAGGGCGACGGCGTTGCCGTACCCGCCGGGGAGATACTGGGTGCGGACGGTGGTGCCGTCGGCACCGGTCCAGGCGAAGGCGTCCCGGTCGACGGAGGCGGGCACGCCGCGCCAGAGACAGGCGTGCTCGAAGCCGGCCTGGCGCAGGATCTGCGGCATCTGGGCGCAGTGACCGAACTGGTCGGGCAGGTAGCCGACACGCATCGCACCGCCGAGCGCCTCTGCGCCGCGCACGCCGTACTCGAGATTGCGGATGAGGGTCTCCCCGGCGCACAGGAACTGGTCGGCGAGGATGAGCCACGGCCCGGCGGCGAGGCGGCCCTCGGAGACGAGCGACCTGATCTCGGGCAGCCGCTCGGGCCGGATCTCCAGATAGTCCTCCAGCGCGGCCAGCTGGCCGTCCATGGTGAAGCGGTAGCCGGGGTCGGCGGCCATGACGCCGAGGACCTCGTCGAGCATGCGGACCAGGCCGAGCCGGAAACGCTGGAACGGCAGGTACCACTCGCGGTCCCAGTGGGTGTGCGGGACGACCACGATCTCGCCGACAGGGTCGGCGACAGGTTCAGGAGTCACGTGCCTCGCCCCCTATGGCGTCTCCGGCGGCCGTTGCGACGATTCGCTGCGCGGTCACGATATCGGCGAGGGCGCCGTCGCGTCCGGTGAGCGGGGGCGTTCCCTCGGTCACCAGGGCGTGGAACGCCTCCAGCTGGAGCTCGAACGCCTCGGACACGTCGCGGTGGACGGCCCTGACCTCGGTCGTCCCGGAAAGGGAGGTGGAGGTCAGGACGGTGGGGGCGTTCATCAGATAGGGGGAGGGGAAGACGAGCTCGAGCGAGCCCTCCTCGTGATGGACGGTGACGGTCTCGCGGTAGGCGGGATGGCCGGGCAGGTAGTGCCAGCGCAGGCCGTACCGGCCCTGCTCCAGCGCGCCGGAGACCTCCACGGAGGGGCCCTCCCAGACGGCGGCGTGCTCGACGGTGACGGGCGGGCCGCTGAAGGTCCGCATGAGGGCCAGGTCGTGGCAGAGACTGCCGAGGATCACATCGGCGTAGAGGGAACGCCAGGACTGCGGGGCGGCGGGCCCGAGCGCGGCGTCGAGGGCCTCCTCGTCGGCGCGCAGCCACGGTTCGAGGGCCTCGGGGGAGGGCCGGGACGGGTGGACGTGGGCGAAGGCGAGCTGGGCCTCGCCGGTGGGGTGCAGGACGGCGGCGTCGAGGTGGCGGACGGCCCGTCCGCCGAGGAGGGCGGCGGCGCGCCGGACGGCGGGGTCGTACTGCTTCATGTAGCCGACCATCAGCCGCGTCTCGTTCTTCAGGGCGGTCGCCTCTGCGCGGCTGTAGGCGAGGGGCTTCTCGCACAGTACGGCGGTGCCGGCGGCGAGCGCGGCGGCGACGAGCGGTCCGTGGGACCCGGCGGTGAGCACGATGAGCGCGTCGAACCCGCCGTGGCCGAGCATGACCCACGGGTCCGAGAAGGGCAGCGCGCCGGTGTACCGGGCGATGCGGCCGGCCTGGGCGGGGTCGAGATCGCACACGGCGGTGACGCGGAACAGCTCCGGCCGCCTGGCCAGCAGCGGCAGGTACATCACCTGCGCCGCCACGCCCAGGCCGGCGACCGCGACGTTCACGGGGTGCGCGGAGTTCAGCTGCACAGGGCCATCACCTCGTTGCGGAAGGTCTCCAGCCGGTGGGGGCCCGGCCGGGCGGGGAGCACGGCCCGGTCACCGATGATCACCCGTTGGGTGACGGGGCCGCGCAGGACGAGACCGTCGGCGTCCAGCACGAGGAAGTCGTCGCCGTGGCGGAGCAGGAGCGGCCCGTCCGGGGTGGCGGAGACGGCGGTGGCACCGGCGCGGAGCCCGTCGAGGAGCCCGCCGGGAGAGTCGCCGCAGAGGACCCAGGTGGTCGGCTCGCCCGGCGGATGGCCCTCCTCCGGCCGGTGGTAGTCGCTGCCGCCGATCATGACGGGACTCTCCGTCCACGCCTGGGTCCAGGCCGCCGGCGCGCCCCAGGTGCGGTCGAGCCAGCTCCAGTGCCAGGCCTCGACGACCGGGGGCCGCTCGGCCATGCGGTGGCGCCAGGCGCAGTCGGCCGCGACGGGATGATTGATCGACATCACCCCGCCTCTTTCCCGTACGGTGGACGCCCACGCGCCGGGCGGCTCGCGGAAGTCGATCCAGCCGAGGTCGCCGAAGGCGTTGGCGTGGCCGAGATCGGTGGTGATCTCCTGCCCGGGCAGGAGGGTGATGGCGGCGTAGGCGGCCGCGGCGGGCAGTTCGGCGTGGTGGCTGACGGTGTTGTGGTCGGTGACGGCGAGGAAGTCCAGGCCCCTGTCGGCGGCCAGGCAGGCCAGCTCGGCGACGGTGAGGGAGCCGTCGGAGTGCACGGTGTGGGTGTGCAGGTCCCCGGCGAGCCAGCGCAGCCCGCCCAGCGCGGGCAGGCCGCGCCGGGCCGCGGCGGGTTCGCGCAGCGGGGGAGGGGGCCGCAGGCCGCGCCGGAGCGGCGGCGGGACGGCGGGCGGCGACAGGTGCGGGATGATCCGCAGCCGGTACGGCAGGCCGCCGGGCGGGACGCGGTGCAGGCCGAGCAGGACGTGCCAGACGCCGGGTTCGGGCTCACCGGACAGGTAGCCGGGAGTGGCCCAGGCCGGAGTGATCGTGTACTCGGAGCGGGCTCCGCCGGACCAGCCGCGGAACCCCTGCGGCCCGAGGCAGCCGAGGTCGAGCACGCCCGCCGTGCGGTCGTAGGCGAGGCGGACGGTGAAGGCGCGCGCGTCGGCGGGCAGTTCGAACGGAACCCCCCGGACCGGGCCGGCGACGCGGTCGGCGAGAGCCCAGTGGCCGGTGCGGCGCAGCGCCCTCATGACAGCGCCCTCATGCCAGCACCCTCGTAGCGGGCCCTCACGTCGGCGCTCTCACGTCGGCGCTCTCACGTCGGCCCCCACGTCTCGGCGCCTTCACGTTCGCCCCCCTGCCTCGGCGTTCTCCTCCGGGCCGACCAGCCGGTCGTCGCGGTAGACCAGCGCGCGCCCCGGCCGGGGAACGGCCCAGGCCGGGGCGCCGATCGAGGGCTCCTCCCCCTCGGGGACGACGACCTGGACGAGCCGGTCCCCGCTCTCCAGGGTGACGAGGGTCGAGGGGCCGAGGCTCTCCAGGACGGCGACGGAGCCGGGGAAGCCGTCCGGGCGCGGAGTCGCCGACAGGTCGGCGTACTCGGGGCGGACGCCGTACACGACCTCCGCCCCGTCCGGCAGGCCGGGCGGGGCGGGCAGGACGGCTCCCGCGACGTGGAGAGCGCGACCGGAGCCTCCCCCGACGACCCTGCCGGGCAGCAGGTTCATCGGGGTGGAGCCGATGAAGGAGGCGACGAAGGTGGTGGCGGGCCGGTGGAAGATCTCGGCGGGGGCGCCGACCTGGGTGATCCGCCCGGCGTCCATGACGGCGATCCGGTGCGCCAGGGCCAGGGCCTCGCCCTGGTCGTGGGTGACGAAGACGGTGGTGACGCCGAGCTCGTCCTGCAGCCGCTTGAGGAAGGTGCGGGCCTCCAGGCGCAGACGGGCGTCGAGGTTGGACAGCGGCTCGTCGAAGAGGAACACCTTGGGGCGGCAGGCGATGGCGCGGGCCAGGGCGACGCGCTGCTGCTGGCCGCCGGAGAGCTGCCCCGGACGGCGGCCGAGCAGCTCCGACAGGCTGAGCCGGCCGGCGACCTCGGCCGCGGCGGCCTCCCGGCGGGCGCGCGGCACCTTGCGGATGCGCAGCGGGTAGGCGATGTTGGCGGTGACGTCCATGTGCGGGAAGAGGGCGTAGTCCTGGAAGACCATGGCGACGTCGCGCCGGCCCGGCGGGAGCGCGGTCACGTCGGTCCCGCCGATGGCGATCGTGCCGGAGGTGGGCGTCTCCAGCCCGGCGATGCTGCGCAGCAGCGTGGTCTTGCCGCAGCCGGAGGGGCCCAGCAGGGCGAAGAACTCGCCCTCGCCGACCTCCAGGTCGAGGGAGTCCAGCGCCCGGACCCCGCCGGTGAACACCTTGGTCAGGCCGTGCAGGGAGATCGTCACTGTTTGAGCCCTCCGTGGAGGCGGAAGCCGTACCGGCCGCTGACGAACAGGTACATCACCACCACCGGCAGCGAGTAGAGCAGCGAGAACGTGGAGATGAGGTCGAGGTTGGGCTGGCCGCCCTCGGTGTAGAGGGTGTAGAGGATCACCGCGCTGGGCGACTTGGCCGGATCACGCAGCAGGATGTACTGCATCAGGAAGCCGCCCCAGACGCTGGCCACGGCCCAGACCACGATGGTGGCCAGACCCGGACGCACCACCGGGACCACGATGTGCCGCAGGATCTGCAGCGGCGAGGCGCCGAACACCCGGGCGGACTCCTCGTAGGAGGTGGGGGTGGCGTCCATGAAGTCCTTCAGGATGAAGATCGCCGCGGGGAGCAGGCCGCCGGAGACGACGAGGATCACGCCGAGATGGGTGTCGATCAGGCCGAGCCGGGAGGCCAGCTCGAAGATCGGCACCATCGCGGCGGTGCCGGTGACGACGGAGGAGAGCAGGAGCAGCACGTACAGCAGGACGTCACGGCCGGGCACCCGGACGCGGGACAGGGCGTAGGCGGCCAGCGCGGCCAGGACGACCACGATGAGCGCGGCGCCGCCGGCCTGGATGACGGAGTTGCCGATGGAGCCGAGCGCGTAGGGGTTGTCGAGGACGGCGCGGAAGTTGGCGAGGGTGAACTCCGGGATGGAGACGGTGATGGAGGGGTGGGCGTCGAAGGGGGCGGAGGCCAGCCAGAGCATCGGCAGGGCGAAGAAGGCGGCGACGAGGGCGAGGAAGACGGCCGCGGCGATCCGGCCGAGGGCGTGGCGGACGGCGTTCATCCGGAGGCCTCCCGGCGGCCGGGGGCGAGGGCGGAGGCGGGGGCGCGGTTGCGGAGCAGGCGCAGATAGGCCAGCGCGAAGACGAGGTTGATCAGGAGGATGAGGAAGGAGACGGCGGCGCCGAAGCCGAGCTGCCCGCCGCGCAGCGCGGTGGTGTAGACGTAGAACGGCAGGATCTCCGAGCGCCCTTCCGGACCGCCCGCGGTGATGAGGAACGGCGTGAAGTCGTTGAAGGTCCACAGGCTGATCAGCAGCATGTTGGTCAGGACGTGGCCCTTGATGCGGGGCAGGACCACATCGCGTAGCTGCTGGAAGGCGGAGGCGCCGGCCAGGCGGGCGGTCTCCAGGTGGGACGGGGGCACGGTCTCCAGCGCGGCGGCGTAGAGCATCATCGAGAACGCGGTGCCCCGCCAGGTGTTGAACACGATGATCGACAGCATCGGGTGGTCGAGCAGCCAGGCGGCGCCCGGGGTGCCCAGCAGGGCGTTGAGGGTGCCGCCGTCGCGGTCCAGCAGAGCGATCCAGAGGAACGCCACGACCGAGCTCGGCAGGATCCAGGAGAGCAGCACGAGCCCTTCGACGACCCGCCGCACCGGCCCCCGCCGGCCGCGCAGCATCCACGCGATCGCGAACCCCAGCCCGGCCTGGCCGATCACGGCCGAGCCCAGCACGTACTGCACGCTCAGCCACAGCGAGTTGCGGAACCGGTCGTCACCGAGGGCGGTGGTGTAGTTCTCCACCCCCACCACCTGCGGGTCGGCGGCGGCCAGCCCGGTCAGCCGGTAGTCGGTGAGCCCCAGATAGATCGTCCACAGTGCCGGGAAGACCAGGAAGACCCCGATGAGCACGAGCGCGGGCAGAACGAACCCGACGGCCCGCCTCTTCCCCAGCCCTGCCGCGTCTGTGTTCACGGCGACGCTGCGCCTCGCGGGTCAGTCGGCGACGTTGCCGGGGCCACCGACGATCCCCTCCACCTTGGCCCGGTAGGCACTCGCGGCCTCCTCGGGCGGCGTGCCGGAGACCGCGGCGGCGGTGGCCTCCTGCAGGGCGGCCGAGACCTGGGGGTAGACGGCCAGACCGGGGCGGTAGGCGGTGACGGGCAGGACCTCATCGGCGATGAACGTCAGCATCGGGTCACCGGAGAGGACCTCGGCGTTGACGTCGGTGCGGGAGGTGACGCGGGCCGCCCCGGCGAGTTCCGCCTTGAGCGCCTCGGCCGAGTGCATGAACGCCAGCAGTTCCCACGCCTGCCGCGGATTCTTGGAGAAGGGGTTCAGCACCCGTACGGCACCGCCGGACATGCTGACGAAGTCCTGGCCGCGGATCCCGGCACCGGGCTCCCTGGCCGGGATCTTGGCATAGCCGACGACCTGGTCCCGGTCGGCCATCGGCGCCACGCCCGCCTTCGGCTCGACGACGGCCCGCCAGAAGTAGTCGCCCTCGGCCAGGATGCCGATCTTCCCGTCGGCGAACTCGGCGAAGGACTTGTCGCGGCCCTTGGCCTCCTGCTGCAGCTTTGGGTCGCCCAGGCCGCCGCCGTAGATCTGCCGGTAGAACGCCAGCACGTCCTTGAGCCCCTGGGAGGCGCCGGTCCACTTGCCGTTCGAGTAGACCTCGGTGCCGGTCCCGGCCAGCAGCGGCAGCGCGCCCTGCATCGTGGTCGCCTCGCCCATCGCGGTGCCCGCGTTGATCTGGATCGGAGTGACGCCGGGCAGCTTCTTCAGCGCGGTGCCCGCGTCGATGATCTCCTGCCAGCTCTTCGGCTGCCAGGAGCCGGGCAACCCCGCCTCGGCGAACAGCCGCTTGTTGTAATAGAGGACCCGGCCGTCGGTGCCCTGCGGCAGGCCGTACTTCTTGCCGTCGAAGATGCCCAGCCCCTGTACGGCCTGCGGGATCTGGCTCCAGCCCTCCCAGGCGTCCACGCCGGGCCCGCCCACCTCGGCGAGCGGCTTGATGTATCCGGCCTGGGCGAACTCGCCAACCCAGATCCCGTCGACGTCGATCACGTCGGCGCCGGTCCTCGACTTCAGATCCAGGGCGATCTTGGTCTTGTACTGCTCGTCGTCGACGCCGTTGGGCTGGAACAGCACCCGTACGTCGCGCCCGGCGGCCTTCTGCGCGGCCTCGAACCGGGGGATCACCCACTGCTTGATCCAGTCGGCGCTCGCCGCGTTCTTGCCGCCGGAGATCGCGTTGGCCGTGATGGTCAGGGTGACCGAGCCGTCCTCGGCCGGGGCGTCGGATCCGCAGGAGGCCAGAGCCAGGACGGCCGCCGCCAGGACCGCGGTCAGTGCCGCGACCGGTGTGGGTCGGGGGGCGGATCGGGGCGAGCGTCTCACGGTGACCTCCCAGGGAGGTGCGGCATGTCACGACAACTCGACAATTACACGGGCGTACTCGCGCGTAAAGATTCCGGGACGCGAACGGGGAGGGTTCGCGCTGGGCTGATCGAGGGAAGTGCATGCACCACAGCAACGTGAGTAGGGTCGGACCTTAAAGGAATGCACCTTTGGAGGGAGTCGCGTGGCATCGCACAGGGACCTGCCCGCCGGCATGGTGAGTCATATCTTCACGAACACCGGCAACTCCTCGTTCACCGAGTTCGTCGGGTCCTACGCGCCGGAGCTGCTGCCCGGCCGGAACGACACTCTGGCGGCCCCGGTCGGCGACCGGATTCCACACGCCACCACGATCGTCGCGGCGACCTGCGCCGGCGGCGTGGTGATGGCCGGTGACCGCCGGGCGACCTCCGGCAACATCATCTCCCAGCGGGACATAGAGAAGGTCTTCCGCACCGACGACTATTCGTGCATGGGCATCGCCGGGGCGGCGAGCACCGGCATCGAGATGGCCCGCCTCTACCGGGTGGAGCTGGAGCACTACGAGAAGATGGAGGGCCGCACACTCTCGGTGGCGGGCAAGGCCAACCGGCTCGCCACGATGATCCGCGGGAACCTCGCGATGGCGATGCAGGGTCTGGTGGTGGTGCCGCTGTTCGCCGCCTACGACCCCGAGGTCGACGGGGGCCGGATCTTCGGCTACGACGTCGGCGGCGGGCCCTACGAGCAGTTCCACCACCACGCGATCGGCTCCGGCTCGATCTTCGCGCGCGGTGCGCTGAAGAAGCTCTACCGTGAGGGGTCCTCCCCCGAGGACACCGTGCTCACCCTCATCCAGGCGCTCTACGACGCGGCCGACGACGACTCGGCGACCGGTGGGCCGGACGTGACCCGCAGGATCTGGCCGGTGGTCGCGGTGATCACCGCCGACGGCTTCCGCCGCCTGTCCGACGACGAGGTCGCCGAACACGTGCGCACGACGGTGGACGCCCGGATGACCGACCCCGACGGCCCCGTCGCTCCGCTGCGCTAACACGAGAGGAAGACCACCCCGGTGTCCATGCCTTTTGGATATGCGTCCCCTGAGCAGATCATGCGGGACAAGGCCGACTACGCGCGCAAAGGCATCGCGCGAGGCCGCAGCGTGGTCGTGCTCCAGTACGAGCACGGCATCCTGTTCGTCGCGCCCAACCCCTCCCGGGCACTGCACAAGATCAGTGAGATCTACGACCGGATCGGCTTCGCCGCGGTCGGCCGCTACAACGAGTTCGAGGCGCTGCGGCTGGGCGGCATCCGCTACGCCGACATCAACGGCTACACCTACGACCGCACGGACGTGACCGCGCGCGGTCTGGCCAACCTGTACGCGCAGAGCCTCGGGCAGATCTTCACCGAGTCGATCAAGTCGATGGAGGTCGAGGTGGTCGTCGCCGAGGTCGGCGACACCCCCGAGGGCGACGCGATCTACCGGCTGACCTTCGACGGCTCGGTTTTCGACGAGCACGGCACGGCCGCGATGGGCGGCCAGGCCGAGGCGGTCGGCACCCGCCTCAAGGAGCGCTACCGCGACGGCATGGTGCTGGCCGAGGCGCTGGAGACGGCGCTGGTCGCGCTGACCGAGCCGGGTGGCGAGCGCCCTCCGGTCAACCAGCTCGAGGTGGCCGTGCTCGACCGCAACCGGCCGCACCGCAAATTCCAGCGGCTCAGCGGTCCGAGGCTGGAGCAACTGCTCTCCCAGGCGGGGGCCGCCCCCGCGGAGCCCGCCTCCGCTTCGGGGACGGTCTCCGAGACCGGCTCCGGGGCGGCCGACACCCCGGCCACCGGTCCCGAGGGCGACATCGACACCGGCTCCGGCGCCTGACCTGCCCGGCGGGGGGTGCGGCGGGTTCCGTCGTGCCCCCGTCGTGCCCCCACCGGGCCCCCGTCGTGCCACCGCCGCGCCGCTCGCGGCAGGCCGGACCTCACAGGGGCCGGTGGGAAAAGGAGAATCTCCCCTCCGTGAACCTGCTTACGCCCCCGTTGGCGGGGGCATAAGATCCGCGACCGAAAACCCCACTCATCCCTCCCACGCGAGAGGCTCGGCGAATAGTGTGAGGCAGTGACCCCTCCGCTCCCTGCAGGGAGCGGCTTCTCGCCACCTTCGACCGGGGGAGGCGACGGCCGGACCCTGACCGTTTCAAAGGTGTGGACCGCAACAGGGAAGCGATTCCTCTGCCGGGCGGACCCGGCAGTCCCCTCGCTAGGAGAATGATGGACCGTCGCATCTTCGGGCTTGAGAACGAGTACGGCGTCACCTGCACGTTCAGGGGACAGCGGCGGCTGTCGCCCGACGAGGTCGCGCGCTACCTGTTCCGCCGGGTCGTCTCCTGGGGACGGTCCAGCAACGTCTTCCTCCGCAACGGCGCACGCCTGTACCTGGACGTGGGCAGCCACCCGGAGTACGCCACCCCCGAGTGCGACAACGTCGTGGAACTCGTCACGCACGACAAGGCGGGCGAGCGCATCCTGGAGGGCCTGCTCGTGGACGCCGAGAAGCGGCTCCGCGAGGAGGGCATCGCCGGAGACATCTACCTGTTCAAGAACAACACCGACTCCGCCGGCAACTCCTACGGCTGTCACGAGAACTACCTCGTGGGACGGCACGGCGAGTTCGGCCGCCTGGCCGACGTGCTGATCCCCTTCCTGGTCACCCGGCAGATCGTCTGCGGCGCGGGCAAGGTGCTGCAGACGCCGCGCGGGGCGGTCTACTGCGTCTCCCAGCGGGCCGAGCACATCTGGGAGGGCGTCTCCTCCGCCACCACGCGCTCCCGCCCCATCATCAACACCCGCGACGAGCCGCACGCCGACGCCGAGCGCTTCCGCCGCCTGCACGTCATCGTCGGCGACTCCAACATGAGCGAGACGACCATGCTGCTCAAGGTCGGCGCGACCGATCTGGTGCTGCGCATGATCGAGGCGGGCACCGTGATGCGCGACCTGTCGCTGGAGAACCCGATCCGGGCCATCCGCGAGGTCTCCCACGACATGACCGGTCGCCGCCGGGTGCGCCTGGCCAACGGGCGGGAGGCGTCCTCGCTGGAGATCCAGCAGGAATACCTCGCCAAGGCCCGGGACTTCGTCGACCGGCGCGGTGGTGACGAGATCAGCCACCGGGTGCTGGAGCTGTGGGAGCGCACGCTCAGGGCGGTGGAGACCGGCAACCTGGACTTGGTCGCCCGGGAGATCGACTGGGTGACCAAATACCAGCTGATCGAGCGCTACCGCAGAAAGTACGACCTGCCGCTCTCCAGCCCCAGGGTCGCCCAGCTCGACCTGGCCTACCACGACGTGCACCGCCGCCGCGGCCTGTTCTACCTGCTGCAGAAGCGCGGCGCGGTGGAGCGGGTGGCCTCCGATCTGAAGATCTTCGAGGCCAAGTCGGTGCCGCCGCAGACCACCCGGGCGCGGCTGCGCGGGGAGTTCATCCGCAGGGCGCAGGAGAAGCGGCGCGACTTCACCGTCGACTGGGTGCACCTGAAGCTCAACGACCAGGCGCAGCGCACCGTGCTCTGCAAGGACCCCTTCCGCAGCGTGGACGAGCGGGTGGACAAGCTCATCGCGGGCATGTGACGGCCGCCGCGGCCCGGGCCGGCGGCCGGGCCGCGATGCCCTCCCTTTTCCTTACCGCGCCCGTACACCGGTGTCGGATAGGGTGGCGCGAACCTGACGTCTGCTTGAGGGATACCGAATGCGCCGCCGCAGCCTGGCCGTACTGGCCGCCGTGCCCCTGTTGTTCGCCGTAGCGTGCGGCACCGAGGAGCCTGACCGGCCCGCCGGTGGCAGCGGCCTGAAGGTGACGGGTGAGATCGGCAAGAAGCCGAGCGTGGTGTTCCCGTCGGGCGCGCCCGCCACCAAGTCCTCCGAGGAGACGGTCAAGGACGGCTCCGGCACGGAGTTCAAGATCGGTGACAGCGTCCTCGTCAACTACACGGTCTTCACCTGGGACGGCAAGACCAACGCCCCCGTCGGTTCCACCTACGACGCGGGCAACCCGGAGACCATCGCGGTCAGCGAGCAGCTGCCGTCGGTCCTGAAGGACGTGTTCGTCGGAGCCAAGCCCGGCGGCCGTCACCTCGCGGTCGTGGCCCCCGACAGCCTGACCAAGGAGCAGCTCGAGACCGCCAAGCAGCAGGGGCAGGACAAGCTGACCCAGGTGTTCGTGCTGGACATGGTCGGGCTGGAGCCGAAGGCGCCCAAGCCCGTCACCGTCGAGGGCAAGGCCGTCGACCCCGGAGTCAAGGGGATCACGGTGAAGAACCCCGAGGCCGGCAAGGCTCCCACACTGACCACGAAGACCGGCGAGAAGGCTCCCAAGGAACTGGTCAGCAAGGTCGTCATCAAGGGCACCGGCCCGGTCGTGAAGTCCGGGCAGAAGCTCATGGCCCACTACATCGGCAAGATCTGGGGCACCGACAAGCAGTTCGACAGCAGCTGGGACCGCGGTGAGCCGGCGACCTTCGGGATCGGCGTCGGCCAGGTCATCAAGGGCTGGGACGACACGCTGGTCGGCCTGCCCGTCGGCACCCGGGTGCTGCTGAGCATCCCGCCGGACCTCGGTTACGGCGCCGAGGGCCGCGCTCCGGACATCAAGGGCACCGACACCCTCGTCTTCCTCGTGGACATCGTCGGCGCCTACTGAGCATCCCGGAGTCGGAGGGGCGCCCGCCCGGCGTCCCTCCGGCCCGTCGTGACGCAGGGCGCCCGGCGGGGCTCCGGCGCCCTGCCGGGTTGCCCGCCCCCGGCCCCAGTAGCCCGGCCGCGCCTCGGCGCGGCCGGGCTACTGACATTTCTCCCAATAGGGCGTTATGGTGAGCGGATCCGCCGAACCAGGGGAGTCGGATGCGTATTCGGGCCCTGCTCACCGCGTCTTTCGCCGTGTCCACCGCTGTGCCCTCCGGTGGTCCCCCCGCCGTGCCCCCCGCCGTGTCCACCGCTGCGCCCTCCGCTGTGCTCCCCGTCAGGTCCTCCCGCAGGCGCTTCGCCGCGCCCGTGGCCGCGGTCCTCCTCGCGTCCGCCGCCGGCTGCACGTCCGGTGACGGCGAGGTCGCCCAGAGCGTGCGGGCCGAGAGCTCCTTCGGAGCCAAGCCGGCGATCACCTTCCCTGAGGGCGAGCCCCCGGTGAACCTGCAGGTCGGCGAGCAGATGACCGGCACCGGCAACGTGATCGAGGCGAACGACCTGGTCGTCGCCCACTACACCGCGCACGTGTGGGACGGGGAGGACAACCGGCTGCTGGCCTCCAGCTTCAACCAGGGAGCCCCGGCCTCCTTCCCGCTGAGCCAGTCGATCACCGGCGTGAGCAAGGCGCTGCGCGGCCACCGGGTGGGCAGCCGCGTCGTCGCCGCCATCCCGCCGGGGGAGGGCTACGGTCCCAACCCGCCCGGCGGGATGACCGCCGGCGACGCGCTGTTCTACGTGATCGACGTGCTCGGTGCCTTCTCTCCCGGGGCCGCCGCGACCGGCGCCGGCGGCCCCGGCGAGCTGGCCGGAGTCAGGGTCACCGGTGGCCCTGGCGAGCGCCCGGCCCTCACCCTCCCGAAGGCCGGGCCCCCGGCCGGGTTCCGGGCCGAGATCCTCGTCCACGGCAAGGGCGCGAAGGTCAAGCCGGGGCAGCTCGTCGTCACCCAGTACGAGGGCAGGGTCTGGGGAGCGGCGACCTCCTTCGAGTCCACCTGGGCGGCCGGGCGGCCCAAATCCTTCACGATCGGCAACGGCAGCGTCATCAAGGGCTGGGACCGGGCGCTGACCGGCGTCCCGGTGGGCAGCCGCGTCGTCATGGTTCTCCCGCCGGGGCTCGGCTACGACAAGGGCCTGCCGCCTCTGATCAAGCCCGCTGACACCCTCGTCTTCGTCGTCGACGTCCTCGCGGCCTACTGAGGGCCGCCGGGGACGCGGCCCGCCCGCCGTACGGCCGGGCGGGCCTAGACTCCGGGCTGTGAGCAGCGATGACCTCGGCGCGGTGGCGACCCTGCATGATCCCGTACGGCGGGCGGTCTACGAGTACGTGATCTCCCGGGGGCGGGAGGTCGGACGCAACGAGGCCGCCGAGGCGGTGGGGGTGCAGCGCACGCTCGCCGCGTTCCACCTGGACAAACTGGTCGAGGTGGGGTTGCTGGAGGCGGGGTTCAAGCGGCTGGGAGAGAAGACGGGGCCGGGCAGCGGGCGCCCGGCGAAGGTCTACCGGCGGGCGGCGGGGGAGTGGCAGGTGAGCGTCCCGGCCAGGGACTACCGCACGCTCGCGCTGGTGCTGGCCGAGGTGGTGGACCTGCTCGGCGGGGACGAGCGGGCGGAGGAGGCCGCGCGGAAGGCCGGCGGCAGGCTCGCGGGCCGGGGGGACGACCTCGGCGAGACGCTGCGCCGGCGCGGCTACGAACCCTACGAGGAGGACGGAAGCCTGCGCCTGCGCAACTGCCCGTTCCACGTGCTGTCCGAGGAGCACCCGCTGCTGGTCTGCTCGATGAACCTGGCGCTCTGCCAAGGGCTGCTGGAGGGGATCGGGACCGATCCCGCGCGGGCCAGACTCGATCCGCGGCCGGGGGAGTGCTGCGTGAGCTTCTCTATAAATAATGAGAATTGACATAGAAGGCCCGGGGATGGTCTGCTGAGGTCATGCATCTGGCACAGCTGAACGCCGCCCGTCTGCGGGCTCCCCTGGACTCCCCGGAGATCGCCGAGTTCGTCGACCTCCTCGAACCGATCAACAAGGTCTCCGACGAGGCGCCCGGGTTCGTGTGGCGGCTCAAGGAGAGCGAGGACCCCCGGGAGACGGTCCACCACGACTACGGTGACGACCTGGTGATCAACTTTTCGGTCTGGGAGTCGCGCCAGGCCCTGTGGAACTTCGTCTACCGCAGCGCGCACCTGCCGGTGCTGCAGCGGCGCAGGGAGTGGTTCCTGCACATCGCGGAGCCGTACTCGGTGATGTGGTGGATCCCCGAGGGGTACATCCCCTCCCTCGCGGAGGGCATGGAGCGGCTGGAGCTGCTCAGGCGTGAGGGCCCCACCCCGGAGGCCTTCACCTTCAAGGACTTCTACGAGGCGGAGGCCGCCGGGTCCGCCGGAGGCAGCAGCGAGGCCGCCAGCCTGCCCGCCGCGGCAGAGGTCAGGAAGTAGGCCAGGTCTTCCTCCAGGCCCCGTCCCATGGTGGACAGCCGCACCGGTGAGTCCTTCAGCGCCTCGTGCAGCCCGTCCACGGAGACCGGGACCAGCTCGTGCCGATCACCCAGCGGCAGGGCCTGCTCGGCCACCCGGCCGCCGAAGTCGCCCGGCAGCTCCGGCACCGCCACCAGGGCGGGGGCCAGGGCGACCCGGCCGTAGGCGGTCAGAGAGTGGTGGGACAGGCCCAGGTGCCGCTCGCGCAGGTCACCCTCGCTGACCCGCAGCGCCGCGACCGGGCGGCCGGAGAGCGCCGCGGCGGCGTTGACCGCCTCTCCCGCCGAGACTCCGGAGAACCCCCAGCGGGTGCCGCTGCCCAGGTTGCCCGGCCCCTGGGTGACGATCGCCACGTCCGCCCCCAGGACGTACCGGGCCGCCAGCAGGCCGGTGTGCGTGGTGACCGCCTCCACGTCACCGCCGAAGGCCTGGCCGACAGTCACCGTCCCGCCCAGCCAGCCCGCCTCCTTCAGCTGCGCGCACGACATGGAGAACCACGCGGGCAGCGCGCCCCCGTCGAGCATCACGTAGGCGACGCGGGCGCGCGGGCGGGAGCCGTACAGGCCGCACAGGATCGCCGGGAGCGCCGAGTGCAGGTCGGCGACGACGACCGGCATGCCGTCCAGGGAGTCGGCCTCCCTCAGGACCTCGTGGTGGGGGGAGTCCTGCTCGTCGGCGCCGAGCACGGTGGCCTGCAGCGGGGTGTAGCGTGCCTTCACCAGATGTCCGGGTCCGTCTGGATCTTCCGGCAATCGGTCGGGGATCGCCACCACCATGGCGTAACCTCCCGTACCGAGACCCATCGCGAGCGCGGTCGTGTTCAACAGGACCGTGTCGCCGGGTTCCGGGCGTCCGACCAGGGCGGGATAGGCGAGTGCACGCGCGCCGCCCTCCCCGGTGACGACGTCGAGTTCCACCGCCCCCGGCCATTCGCGCCGGATCCGCACGACCTCGCCCCTGCGCCATCTGATCACGGGGGGCAGAGTAGCGTCATTTGAACAGGGAGGGAGGCCGGATGTCGCGCCGGAAGACCGAGCGGTTGCTGAACCTTGTGATCTGCCTGCTCGCGACGAGGCGGCCGCTGAGCGCCGAGCACATCCGCCATGCCGTACCCGGCTACGATTCGGCCAACGACGAGGCCTTCCAGCGGATGTTCGAGCGGGACAAGAACGAGCTGCGCGAGATCGGCATTCCGATCGAGGTCCAGAAGGACCCCTGGGAGGAGGATCCGGGCTACCGGATCGTCCGGCAGGCCTACGAGCTGCCGGAGATCACCCTGGAGCCCGACGAGGCCGCCGTGGTGGGCCTGGCGGCGCGGGTGTGGCAGCGGGCCAGCCTGGCCGAGGCGGCCAGCGGGGCGCTGCTGAAGCTGCGCGCCGGGGGAGTGGAGACCGACGAGACCGGCGGCATGCTCGGCGGCGCGCTGGAGCTGCGGGTGGACACCCAGGATCCCGCCTTCCCGGCGTTGTGGGAGGCCGTGCGCGACCGCCGTCCGGTCCGCTTCCCCTACCGCGTCGCGGCCGGCGAGAGCGTGCTGACCCGCACGGTGGAGCCGTGGGGGGTGGTCAGCCGTCGCGGCCGGTGGTACGTGGTGGGCCACGACCGCGACCGCGACGCGCCCCGGGTCTTCCGGCTCAGCCGGATCAGCGGGCCGGTCGTCCCCGCGGGCCGCCCGGGGACCGTGACGGTGCCCGAGGGCGTCGACCTCAAGGAGATGGTCGGCTACCGTGACGACGGCCCGATGGTGGAGCGCGCCGCCGTCATCCGGGTCCGCGAGGGCGCCTGCCAGGGGTTGCGCCAGGTGGCGAAGGCCGTACGGCCCGCCGGTGAGGGCTGGGACGAGCTGGAGCTCGCCTTCTCCGACTCCGAGCGGCTGGCCGGGTGGGTCGCCGGGTTCGCCGCCGACGCCGAGGTGATCGGGCCGCCGGACGCCCGCGATGCGGTGATCCGCCGGTTGAAGGGGGCCCTGGCGTGAACGGCCCGGCCGCAGCGAACGAGGAGTGCGAGCGAGTGAAGAGCCCGAGGGAGACCGGTGCGGTGAGCGGCGCGGTGAGCCCGAGATGAGCACGGCCGACCGGTTGCCGAGGTTGCTGGCCCTCGTGCCCTATCTGATGTCCCATCCGGGGGCGCAGGTGCCCGAGGTCGCGAAGATCTTCGGGCTGAGCGAGAAGCAGCTCATCGACGACCTGCAGCTGGTGTGGATGTGCGGGCTGCCCGGCCACACCCCCGGCGACCTGATCGACGTCTCCTGGGACGGCGGCGAGATCGTCATCGACAACGCCGACACGATCGCCCGCCCGCTCCGCCTGGGGGTGGACGAGGCCAGCGCGCTGCTGGTGGCGCTGCGGATGCTCGCCGAGATGCCGGAGTTCGGCGAGCGCGACGCGCTCTCGCGGGTCATCGCCAAGTTCGAGCAGGCCGCGGGGGAGGGCGCCGCCACGGTCAGCAGCCAGGTCGCGGTCGAGGTGGACGCCACCCCCGACGCGCTGCCCGCGGTCAACGAGGCGCTGCGGCGCGGCCGGAGGCTCTCGCTGCGCTACTACGTGCCGGGCCGCGACGAGATCACCCCGCGCGAGGTCGACCCGATGCGGCTGGTCGTGGTGGACGGGCGCTCCTACCTGTCGGGCTGGTGCTACCGGGCGGAGGCGGTGCGCCTGTTCCGGCTGGACCGGATGCTCTCGGTGGAGGTGCTCGACGTGACCGCGGCGCCGCCGGCGGACGCGGTCCCCGACGAGGTGACGCCCGGGGTGTTCCGGCCCTCGCCCACCGACGAGCTGGTGGAACTGGAGCTCACCCCCGCGGGCCGCTGGGTGGCGGAGTACTACCCGTGCGAGCACGTCGAGGAACTCGGCGAGGGCCGGCTGCGGGTGGCGCTGCGCGCCCGTGACCAGGGCTGGCTGCTCCGGCTGGCGCTGCGGCTGGGGGACACCGGCCGGGTCGTCTCCCCCGTCTCGCTGGCCGAGACCGTGCGGGAGGCCGCGGCGGCGGCGCTGAGCCGCTACGAGTCCGTCTCCGGCAGGGCGGGCTGAAGAGCGGGGAACGGGGCTCCGAGACGACGGCGGGCCGTCGCGGGCCGGTTTTCCCGGCCCGGACCGAATCGTTACCGCCGCTTTCCTCATCCCGGTAGAGGGGGTTCATCAGCAATAAGGGGACAATTCAGGCGCGGGAGGGGTGAGACTGCACCCCGGGCAGCGTACGATCGGCACAGAGACTGCATGTCGCTCGGCTTAAGGATGTGTCATGCCCAACCTGGGAACCACTGAGCTGATCATCATCGGGTTGATCCTGGTGCTGCTGTTCGGTGCCAAGAAGCTGCCGGAGGCCGCTCGCGGGCTCGGCCGGTCGCTGCGCATTTTCAAGTCGGAGACCGCCAAGCTCCGCGACGACGACGAGCCCGCCACGGTCGTGCAGGCGCAGCAGGTGGCCCCGGCTCCGCAGCAGATCGCGACCCCGGCGCCGGCCGCCGAGCCGTCCGCCGAGGAGCAGGCCCGCGTTCTGGAGGAGCAGGCCGCCAGGCTGCGCGCTCAGGCCGGTGCCCAGAAGCCGCAGTAGGCTTCAGCCCACCACCTGATCACTTCACTCCTCGGAGCGGGATTCGCGAATGGCACTGCTGAAATGGCCCAAGCCGGGCCGTAACGGGTCCGTGTCGTCCGAGGACGCGGCCGAAGGGCGCATGCCGCTCATGGAGCATCTCCGCGAGCTGCGCAACCGGCTGGTCGTCGCCCTGCTGGGCCTGGTCGCGGGGATCGTCCTCGGGTTCGTCTTCTTCGACCCGATCTGGACCTTCGTCTCCGGGCCTTACTGCGGCCTGCAGCAGTCGCAGCAACTGCGGGGGGAGTGCACGTTCCTCATCCTCGGCGTCTTCGAGTCGTTCTTCGTGAACCTCAAGGTCGCCGCGATGTTCGGACTGGTCGTCACCTCCCCGCTCTGGCTCTACCAGATCTGGGCGTTCGTCACGCCGGGCCTCTACCGCAACGAGAAGCGCTACTCGCTGACGTTCCTGGCGATCGCCGTCCCCCTGTTCCTGGCCGGCGCCGCCCTGGCCTACTTCGTGATGGACACGGGCCTGGCCATCCTGCTCGGCTTCGCGCCGGACAACGCGGTCACGACCATCACGCTCGACGAGTACCTCGGCTACGTGTTGGTGCTCCTCATCGTGTTCGGCATCTCCTTCGAGCTGCCGCTGCTGATGGTCTTCCTCAACGTCATCGGGGTCCTGCCGCGCGCCACGGTCGCCAAGCACCGGCGCATGGTCATCTTCATCATGTTCGTCTTCGGCGCGATCGCCACTCCGGGCGGCGACCCGTTCACGATGATCGCGCTGGCGCTGCCGATGGTGATCCTGTTCGCCCTCGCCGAGGGGGTCATGCACCTGCGGGAGAAGAGGGCTCCCAAGGGCGAGGACTTCTCCCACCTCTCCGACGACGAGGCCTCCGAGCTCCCGGACGACGCCGGCCTCCCGGGCGATGACTCTCCTCTCGATTTGAATACGAACGGCACCGATCCGGCCCGGTAGGCGATAAGTTCCGGTTTGTGCCCGGAGAGATCGCCGTCCTCGTCAACCCCGCCGCCCGCGGCGGCCGCTCGCGCGGCCTGCTCGCCCCGGCCCTCGACCGGCTCCGGCGGGGCGGCGCCGAGGTCTCGGTGATCGTCGGAGACTCCCCCCAGGACGCCCTGGAGCGCGCCTGCACCGCCGTCGCCGAGCGGCCCGACGCGCTCGTGGCCTTCGGCGGCGACGGCCTGGTCCATCTCGCCGTGCAGGCGGTGGCCGGCACCGACGTGCCGCTGGGCATCATCCCCGCCGGAACCGGCAACGACATCGCCGACGCGCTCGGCCTGCCGAAGAAGGACCCCCTTGCCGCCGCCGACGTCGTGCTGCGCGGCCGGGTCCGCACGGTCGACGCCGCCAGGGTCGGCCAGGACGAGTGGTTCGCCAGCGTGCTCTGCTGCGGCTTCGACTCCCGGGTCAACGAGCGGGCCAACCGGCTGTCCTGGCCGCCCGGCATGGCCAAGTACCTCGTGGCGCTGGTGGAGGAACTGCGCAGCTTCACGCCGATCCCGTTCCGGATCGACCTCGACGGGGAGGTGGTCGAGCGCGAGGCCATGCTCGTCGCGGTCGGCAACACCCGCTCCTACGGCGCCGGGATGCGGGTCTGCCCGGACGCCGTGCCCGACGACGGCCTGCTGGACGTGATGATCCTCGGCGCCGTGCCCAAGGGCCGGTTCCTGCGCGCCTTCCCCAGCGTCTACAAGGGCACCCACGTCGGCCACCCCGCCGTCACGATCACGCGGGCCCGCAGGGTGGAGCTGCAGGCGCCCGACGTGGTCGCCTACGCCGACGGCGAGCGGATCGGCCCGACCCCCCTGGTCTGCGAGGCCGTCCCCGGCGCGCTGCGGGTGCTGACCTGAGCCCTCCGGTGTGAACGCCGGTCCCGTCGCACGGCGGACGGACCGGAATTGCGATATCGGTAGGCTGAAGGTATGACGACGCCTGCGGAACGCTACGCCGCCTTCCGTCAGAGCCAGGCCGAGAGCGGGCCGGCGCTGACCTCGTTCCGGGCTCTTTACGACTTCCAGCTGGACGACTTCCAGCTGGACGCCTGCCGCGCGCTGGAGGCCGGCGACGGGGTGCTGGTGGCCGCCCCCACCGGATCCGGCAAGACCGTCGTGGGTGAGTTCGCCGTCCACCTGGCGCTGGAGCAGGGGCGCAAGTGCTTCTACACCACCCCGATCAAGGCGCTCTCCAACCAGAAGTACAACGACCTGGTCAAGCGGTACGGCGCCGCCAAGGTCGGCCTGCTGACCGGTGACAACAGCGTCAACGGCGAGGCCCCGATCGTCATCATGACGACCGAGGTGCTGCGCAACATGCTCTACGCCGGGTCCAACACCCTGACCGGGCTCGGCTTCGTGGTCATGGACGAGGTGCACTACCTGGCCGACCGGTTCCGCGGCGCGGTCTGGGAAGAGGTGATCATCCACCTGCCCGAGTCGGTGCGGCTGGTCGCCCTGTCGGCCACGGTCAGCAACGCCGAGGAGTTCGGCGAGTGGATCGGCACCGTCCGCGGCGACACGTCGGTCATCGTCGACGAGCACCGCCCGGTCCCGCTGTGGCAGCACATGCTCGTCGGCCACCGCATCTACGACCTGTTCGTCACCGACGAGCACGGCGAGCGGCCGCTGGTCAACCCCAACCTGCTGCGCCTGTCCCGCGACGAGGAGCGCCAGGCCTACGGCAGGGGCCGCCGCGGCTACCCCCGCCCGCGCCGGCCCGGCCCGCCCAACCGGGCCGAGGCCATCGAGCGGCTCGACGCGGAGGGCCTGCTGCCCGCGATCACCTTCATCTTCTCCCGGGCCGGCTGCGACGCGGCCGTCCTGCAGTGCGTCTACGCCGGACTGCGGCTCACCACCGACGCCGAGCGCCACGAGATCCGGCAGATCGTGGACGAGCGCACCGCCCACCTGCCCGACGAGGACCTGGCCGTGCTCGGCTACCTCGAGTGGCGCGACTGCCTGGAGCGCGGCCTGGCCGCCCACCACGCGGGCATGCTCCCGACCTTCAAGGAGGTCGTGGAGGAGCTGTTCACCCGCGGTCTGGTCAAGGCCGTGTTCGCCACCGAGACCCTCGCGCTGGGCATCAACATGCCCGCCCGCTCCGTGGTGATCGAGAAGCTCGACAAGTGGAACGGCGAGACCCACGCCGACCTCACTCCCGGCGAGTACACCCAGCTCACCGGCAGGGCCGGGCGGCGCGGCATCGACGTCGAGGGTCACGCGGTGGTCCACTGGCAGCCCGGCATGGACCCCCTGCACGTCGCGGGCCTGGCCAGCACCCGCACCTACCCGCTGCGCTCCAGTTTCCGCCCCTCTTACAACATGGCGGTCAACCTCGTCGGCCAGGTCGGCCGGGAGCGCGCCAGGACGCTGCTCGAGTCCTCCTTCGCGCAGTTCCAGGCCGACCGCGCGGTGGTCGGCATCGCCAAGCAGCTGCGCCGCCACGAGGAGGCGCTGGAGGGCTACCAGGAGGCGATGACCTGCCACCTGGGCGACTTCCCCGAGTACGCCGCGCTGCGCAGGGCGCTGTCGGACCGCGAGGCCGAGCTGTCGCGCCAGCGCGGCGCGGCCCGCCGGACGCAGGCACTGCGCTCACTGGAGGCGCTGCGCCCCGGCGACATCATCCGAATCCCCGGCGGGCGCCGCGCCGGGCTGGCGGTCGTGCTGGACCCGGGCCTCAACTCCCGGGGCGAGGGGCCGTCCCCGCTGGTGCTCACCATCGGCAAGCAGGTCAAGAAGCTCTCGGCGGCCGACTTCCCGGTCCCGGTGGAGCCGGTCGAGCGTCTGCGCATCCCGAAGAACTTCAACTCCCGCTCCCCGAAGGAGCGGGCCAACCTGGTCTCCTCCATGCACGCCAAGATCGGCGACCGCGACTTCGGCAAGCCGCCGCGCGCCCGCGACCACGCCGCTGAGGACGAGGAGATCCTGCGCTTGCGCCGCGACATCCGCAGGCACCCCTGCCACGGCTGCGACGACCGGGAGGACCACGCCCGCTGGGCCGAGCGCTACTACAAGCTGCTGCGCGAGACCGAGGGCCTGCGCCGCAGGGTCGAGGGGCGCTCCCACGTCATCGCCCGCACCTTCGACAAGGTCTGCGGGGTGCTCGACCAGCTCGGCTACCTCGACGGCGAGACCGTCACCGCCGAGGGCCGCCGCCTGGCCCAGCTCTACACCGAGCTGGACCTGCTCACCGCCGAGTGCCTGCGCGCCGGACTCTGGAACGATCTCGACCCGGCCGAGCTGGCCGCCTGCGTGTCCTCGCTGGTCTTCGAGTCCCGCCAGGCCGACGAGGCCCGCCAGCCGAGGATTCCGGCGGGCGGCGCCCAGCAGGCGCTGGCGACGATGGTCCGTCTCTGGGGCGAGCTGGAGGCGATCGAGAGCGACCACGGGCTGTCGTTCATCCGGGAACCCGACTTCGGCTTCGCCTGGGCGGCCTTCCGCTGGGCCAAGGGCCACAGCCTGGACGCCGTGCTCGGTGACGGGATCAACGGCTCGGAGCTGGCCGCGGGCGACTTCGTGCGCTGGATCAAGCAACTGCTCGACCTGCTCGGCCAGATCTCCGACGCGGCCCCCCGGGACAGCAAGATCAGGCAGACCGCGGGCAAGGCGATGGACGCGCTCCGGCGTGGCGTGGTGGCCTACTCCTCCGTCAACTGACCGGTCCCCCGGGCCGGGGCGACCGCGTCTCCCGGTTTCCGGGAGGTCACCGGCGGCCGGGGGCGGGCCGCGCCTCGTGGTGGTCGGCTGTGGCCGTCCGGCCAACACCTTGTCACGCAGAGTGAGCGCAACGTAACCCCGAGGTCTGTTTTCCGGCGGGCCGGAGCGGAAATCCCCATGTCGAGACCTGTCGGTTCGTTTTCCTTCAGAGAGATCCGCCCCATCAGGCCGGCCCTGCCCCGTCCCGCCGGATCGGCCCCGAGAGATCCACCCCATCGGATCCACCCACGAAAGGAGCGCTTCCGCCAGAGAGTCCGACCCCCGCTGAACGAGGCCGCGTCCGGAGTCCCGGACGCGGCCTTGTCCGTCCGCCGGTGCGGGACGGGCCCGACCGCGGAAGGGGGCCGCTCCCGCGTCAGGCCAGGCTGAAACGCACCTCGCGGGTGGCGGGGTCGGCGCGCGTCAGCCGTACCCGGACCCGCTCGCCCAGAGGGAGCCGCTCGCCGTCGCAGCGGGCGACCACCGGCGGGTCGGAGATCTGGACCTGACCTCCCGGCCTGCCCTCCTCGGTGTCGATGACCACCGCGTCGAACGTCTGGCCCACTCGCTCGCGCAGCACGAACGCCTCCACCAGGTCCACGCACGCCCGCTCCGCCGCGCCCGCGCGTCGCCCGGTGGCCCGCATCCTCTCCGGCAGCCCTCCCATGACCCGCTGCACCTCGTCGGGGACCGGCTCGCCCGCCGCGATCGCCAGGCACACCTCGGTGGCGTAGCGGTCGGCCAGGCGGCGCAGCGGGGCGGTCACGTGCGCGTACGGCGCCGCCACCGCCGCGTGGGCCGCCTCGGCCGGGGGCTCGCCGTTGAACGCCACGTAGTCGGCCCCGCGCAGCAGCACCATCGACTCCTGCAGGAACGCGGCATGCTCGGGGACCGCGGGATCGAGGGCGTGCACGACCTCGCCGTAGGAGTCCTCCGACGCCCACGGCACGCCGAGGGCGTCGGCCATCCGGCGGACCCGGGCCACCTCGGCGTCCGGGGCGGGCGGCAGCACCCGCAGCAGGCCGATCTCGGCGTCCAGCATCATGGTGGCGGCGGCCATGCCGGTCAGCAGGGAGATCTGCGCGTTCCACGCCTCCGACTCCAGCGGCCTGCGGACCACCACCCGGTAGCCGTCCCCGTCGGGGACCACCCTCCGCTCTGGGGTGGGCAGCGCGACGCCGCCCCTGGCCCGCTCCAGCTCCAGCCGGAGCCTGCCGATCTCGGCCAGCAGCCGCAGCGTGCCGTCGGCGGTCCCGGTCTCCACGGCCGTCTGGACGTAGTCGTAGTCGAGCCGCTCTCGGCTGCGCACCAGCGCCCGCGTCACGTCGGCGCCCACGGTCCGGCCTTCGGCGTCCAGATCGATGCACCACAGCGCGGCCGGACGGGTCGCGCCGGGCAGCAGGCTGGCCGCGCCCTCCGACAGGACGGGCGGGTGCAGCGGGATCCGCCCGTCGGGCAGGTAGACGGTCTCACCCCGCTCGCGCGCCTCGCGGTCGATCGCCCCGTCCGGGCGGACGAACGCGCCGACGTCGGCGATGGCGTACCACACGCGGTAGCCGCCGGGGCGCTCTTCCAGGTGCAGGGCCTGGTCGAGGTCCATGGAACCGGGCGGGTCGATCGTGATGAACGGCAGGTCGGTCCGGTCGGCTCCGGGCAGCCGGGGCACCTCGGCGACCCACTCGGCCTCGTCGATCACGGCGCGGGGGAACTCCGCCGGCAGCTTCAGCTCCCGGCGGATCCGCTCGAAACCATCGTCGAGTCTCGGACGGGACTCTCCGGACACTCGGATGCTCGTGTACGGCACGGCGATCAACCTACCGTTCCTCGTCATGTCGGCCTCATCGGACACTCTGGATGGGCGGGTAATCCGCTGGCTGACTTCCCTCGGATGCCCCTAAGGTGAACGCTCATGCCTAAAGATCGCCGATCCGGTCATATCAATCTTCTCTGTGACCAGGTGCTCACCTATTACGTCTTCCCCGAGGTGGCCCGGGACATCGTGGGCGTGCTCCGCGCCCGGCTGGACGAGGGCCGCTACGCGGGACTGGCGGACGACGAGGCCTTCGCCGCCGCGGTGACCGAGGACCTGCAGTCGGTCAACGGGGACAAGCACCTGCGCCTGCTCTACAGCGTCGACCCGATCCCCGAGCAGGAGGGCGACGAGTTCTTCGACGCCGCCCTCTACCGTGCCGAGACCGAGCTCGCCGGGCACGGGTTCGCGCGCGTCGAGCGGCTCGACGGCAACGTCGGCTATCTCGACACCCGGCAGATGGCGCGCGCCGATGTCGCCGGGCAGGCCGCGATCGCCGCGATGAACCTGGTGGCCTTCACCGACGCACTGATCATCGACGTGCGCCGCAACGGCGGCGGCGACCCGGCGATGGTCGCGCTGCTGTGCAGCTACCTGTTCGACGAGGCGACCCACCTCAACGACATCTACGACCGCCCGAGCGGCGACACCGCCCAGTCCTGGACGCTGCCTTTCGTGCCGGGACCGCGCTTCGGCGGCACCAAGCCGGTCTACGTGCTCACCAGCGGAACGACCTTCTCCGGGGCCGAGGAACTCGCCTACGACCTGCAGACCCGCAAGCGCGCCACCGTCGTCGGCGAGCGGACCAGGGGAGGGGCCCATCCCGGCGTGCGCTACCGGGTGGACGCCCACCTGAAGTCGGCGGTGCCCTCCGGCCGGGCGATCAATCCGGTCACCGGCACCAACTGGGAGGGCGTCGGGATCGCCCCGGACATCGACCTTCCCGCCGAGCGGGCCTTCGACCACGCCTACGGCCTGGCCCTGCGGCACGTGCTGGAGCTCGGGGACGAGGGCGCCCGCCGCGGCGTGGCGGCCGAGGCCCGGCAGGCGCTCGCCCGCCTGGGCTGAGCCGGGTGGGTCCGCCCCGGGCCGCGCCGGACAGGCCCGCCGCAGGGCCGGCCGGGTCGGTCAGTCCTGCCAGGAGAGGGCGGCGGCCAGCCGCTTGAGCGGGCCGCCGAGGCCGTACCGGGTGCCGAGGGCCTCCAGCGCCCCCGGGTCGCGGGGTTTGACGGGGAGGACGAGGTCCATCTCCGGGACCGGCGCGTCGGCCGCCACCCGGACCACCTCGGGGGCGACGGCGAGGTAGTCGCGTGCGGCGGCGAGTTTGGCCCGCTGGGCCGCGGTCAGCCCGCCGCCGTCGCCGTCCGCGGCGGCGAGCAGGGCCGTCAGCGATCCGAACCGGGTGATCAGCGCCGCGGCGGTCTTCTCGCCGACCCCGGGGACGCCGGGCAGGCCGTCGCTGGGGTCCCCGCGCAGGACGGCGAAGTCGGCATAGGCGCGGCCCGGGATGCCGTATCTCTCGGCGACGGCGGCCTCGTCGACGGGCTGGACGTTCTTGACTCCCCTCACCGTGTAAAGGACGCGGACCGGCCGGACGTCGTCCACCAGCTGGAACAGATCCCGATCACCGGTGACGATGTCCACCCCGCCGGCCGAGCGGGCCGTGAGCGTGCCGATGACGTCGTCGGCCTCGTAGCCGGCCACCTCCAGGCGGGCGAGGCCCGCCGCGTCCAGGACCTGCTCGATCACCGGCACCTGCGGGGCGAGCGTGTCCGGGATCTCCTCCCCGCCGTCCGCCGCGACCCGGTGAGCCTTGTAGGACGGGATGGCCGTGACCCGGAAGGCGGGCCTCCAGTCGGCGTCCATGCAGGCGGCCAGCTCGTCGGGGGAGTGGTCCCGGACCAGCATGGCGATCATGTCGACGAGGCCGCGGACCGCGTTGACCGGCATCCCGTCCGGGGCGGTCACCGATTCCGGTACCCCGTAGAAGGCGCGGAAGTAGAGGGAGGGCGTGTCGAGAATCATCAGTCCGGGCATGGCGCCCATTCAACCAACCGGCGCTGACATCCGGGAGGCGCTCCGGGGCCGGGTCCCGGAGAGCGGGCGCGGCCCCGGACGCCGGAGCCGCCCCCGGTGACGGGCTCGCGGCCCCGGGCGGGCTGCCGTCCGGGCGCTATCCGAGCACGTCGACCGCCAGCAGGCAGACGTCATCCTCGGGAATGCCCCCGCAGGCCGTCTCGATCAGCCGGTCCAGCCCGGTGCCCAGATCGCCGCGGGGGAGACCCTCCGCCGCGTCCAGGACCAGCGCGAGGCCCTCGTCGATGTCGCGGGCGCGCCGCTCGACCAGCCCGTCGGTGAACAGCAGCAGCCGGTCCCCCGTGCGCAGGCGGACCTCGGCCGGTTCGTACGGCAGGCCGCAGCCGCTGCCGAGCAGCACCCCGGCGGGCGGGTCGAGCTGGACGGCGGCTCCGTCGCGGACCAGGACCGGCGCCGGATGCCCGGCCTGCCCCCAGGTGAACACGCCGGTGGCCGGGTCGAGGAGCCCGACGACCGCGGTGGCCGTCGTCTCGGGCATGCGCTGCAGGACCAGCCCGTCGAGCCAGGCCAGCAGCCGCCCGGGGGACGCGCCGGTCATGGCCAGGCCGGTCAGGGCGTGGCGGAGCCGGGTCATCCGGGCGATCGTCGGCAGGCCGTGCCCCGCCACGTCGCCGATGGCCAGCACCGCCCGCCCGTCGGGCAGGAGGCCGGCGTCGTACCAGTCGCCGCCGAGGCCCGTCCGGGCGCTGGCCGGGACGTAGCGGACGGTGACACGAGCGTGCGGGAGGTCGATCGTGGTGCCGGGACCGGGCATGACCGCCTCGCGCAGGGCGGTGCTCACGTGCCGTTCCTCGGCCGCCTGCTCGCTGATCTCCAGGAGCCGCTGCCGGGAGTCGGAGGCGGCCCGCTCGGCGCAGGCGAGCCGGGCGGCGAGGACCCCGCTCTCGGCGGCCGCGCGCCCGGCCGGCTCGTCGCCGGGCCGTTCCATCGTGGGGACGGTGGCCGGGGACGCCGGACCGGTCACCTGATCACCACCGGGTACGGGCGGGTCTCCGGGCCGGGGAGGGCCAGGCATACGGTCTGCATGGTTCGTCCTTGTTCGTGCCGAGGATGTGGCCGGTGGCGCGCCGGGGCGGACGGAGACGCCGGCGACGGGTGCTTCCGGGACCGCTCTGCGGGGGTGGTGCCCTGTCTTCACGGCCGTCGAAGCTTTTCGGGGCCTTCAGCCAGGGAGGTCGACGCGGACGCTCTGTCGGCGAAACGTGAACGTCATTGCACGGAGTGTAGTGACGGGTTCGTACCAGCGCCAACCTTTCGGGATTTCAGCCGTGGCGCCGGGGGCGGTGCGTCGTTGATCCCTCCCGGATTAGATTGGTCCATGTGACAAAGGAGTCCTCTGACCTGTATCCCGTCGCCCGCCTGGCCGCCGCCCGGGAGGCGACCGCCGCCGCCGGGCTCGACGCGCTGCTGCTCACCCCCGGCCCCGACCTGCGCTATGTGACCGGCTACGAGGCGCTGCCGCTGGAGCGGCTCACCTGCCTGGTGCTGCCCGCCGAGGGCGACGCCTTCCTGATGGTGCCTCGCCTGGAGCTGGCCGCCGCCGAGCACTCCCCGGCGTCGCGGCTCGGCGTCGAGTTCGTGCCCTGGGAGGAGACGGACGACCCCTACGCGGCCGTGGCCGCCCGGCTGGGCGCGGTCGGCAGGGTCGGGCTGGCCGACCGCATGTGGGCGATGCAGTCGCTGCGCTTCCGCGAGGCCCTGCCCGGCGCCGAGCAGGTACTGGCCGGGACCGTCCTGCGGGGCCTGCGCATGCGCAAGAGCCCGGCCGAGGCCGCCGCGCTGCGGGAGGCGGGCGCCGCGATCGACGCCGTCCACGCGCAGGTGCCCGCCTTCCTGAAGGCGGGCCGGACCGAGCGCGAGGTGGGCAGGGACATCTCCGACGCCATCATCGCCGCCGGCCACGCGACCGTCGACTTCGTCATCGTCGGCTCGGGACCCAACGGCGCCAGCCCGCACCACGAACTGTCCGACCGGGTCATCCAGGCCGGCGAGCCGGTCGTGGTCGACATCGGCGGCCAGATGCCCAGCGGCTACTGCTCCGACTCCACCCGGGTCTATTCGGTCGGGGAGCCGCCGGCGGGTTTCCTGAAGTACTACGACGTGCTCCAGCGCGCCCAGGAGGCCGCCTGCGCCGCCGTACGGCCCGGCGTGCCGTGCGAGGAGATCGACGCCGCCGCCCGCGAGGTGATCGCCGCCGAGGGCTACGGCGAGTACTTCATCCACCGCACCGGTCACGGCATCGGCCTGGAGACCCACGAGGAGCCCTACATCGTGACGGGCAACGCCGAGCCGCTGGCCCCCGGCTTCGCCTTCTCCGTCGAGCCGGGCATCTACCTGCCCGGCGCGCACGGCGCCCGCATCGAGGACATCCTGATCTGCACCGAGGACGGCGGCGAGCGGGTCAACCACCGTCCCCGCGAGCTCGTGATCGTCTAGGAGCCGTCTCCGCCCGTGTTCCCCGGCGGTTCGGGAAGCGGGCGCCCGATGCCACAATCGGGGTGACCGGCGATCCCGGTCGCCCCGTCTCTTTCGTGTTCCACGCCCATGATCTGGAGTGTGCGGAGATGTCCGTTGAGCGTGTCCTGCCGAGCCCCGAGGCCCACGACCTGCTGGATCTGGTCCGTGACCTGATCGGCAAGGAGGTCGCGCCCCGCGCGGCGGCCGACGAGTCCGCCGCGCGTTTCCCCCGCGAGGTGTTCACCACCCTCGGCGCGGCCGGGCTCCTGGGCCTGCCGTACCCCGAGGAGCACGGCGGGGCCGCGCAGCCGTACGAGGTGTACCTCCAGGTGATCGAGGAGCTCGCCGCGGGCTGGCTCGCGGTCGGCCTGGGCCTTTCGGTGCACACCCTGTCGTGCTTCCCGGTCGCGGCCTACGGCACGGACGCGCAGCGCGAGAGCCTGCTGCCGGCGATGCTCGGCGGGGAACTGCTGGGCGCCTACTGCCTGTCGGAGCCGCACTCCGGTTCCGACGCCGCGGCCCTGACCACCAGGGCCGTGCGCGACGCCGGCGGCTACGCCGTGGAGGGTGTGAAGGCCTGGATCACCCATGGCGGCGCCGCCGACTTCTACACGCTCATGGCCCGCACCTCCCCCGACGGGGCGCGCGGCATCTCCTGCTTCCACGTGCCCGCCTCCGCCGAGAACCTGTCGTTCGGCGAGCCCGAGCGGAAGATGGGCATGAAGTCCTCGCCGACCGCGCAGGTCCGCTTCGACGGGGTGCGGCTCGCACCGGACGCGCTGATCGGCGCCGAGGGGGAGGGCTTCCGCATCGCCATGGCCGCCCTGGACGGCGGCAGGCTCGGCATCGCCGCCTGCGCCGTCGGCCTGGCCCAGGCCGCCTTCGACGCCGCCGCCTCCTACGCGCGGGAGCGCCGCCAGTTCGGCTCCCGCATCGTCGACTTCCAGGGCGTCGGCTTCATGCTGGCCGACATGGCCACCCAGATCGCCGCCGCCCGCGCCCTCTATCTCGAGGCCGCCCGCGCCCGCGACGCGGGCCGGCCGTACGGCACGCAGGCGGCGATGGCCAAGCTGTTCGCCACCGACATGTGCATGAAGGTCACCACCGACGCGGTGCAGGTGCTCGGCGGTTACGGCTACGTGGAGGACTTCCCGGTCGAGCGTTACATGCGCGAGGCCAAGGTCCTGCAGATCGTCGAAGGCACCAACCAGGTCCAGCGCCTGGTCATCGGCCGCGCCCTCGCCAAGGGATAGCACCCGTGGGATCCGGCGGTTCGGCGGGGCCGGCCCCCGCCGCCGAGCGCATGATCGAGGTCCCCGCCGGGGTGGTCCACCTGCGGGACGAGGGCACCAGGACGAACTGGAGGGTCGAGGTCGCGGCCTTCCTGCTGGCGCCGCACCCCGTGACCCGCGAGCTGTACCAGGCCGTCACGGGTGAGGCCCCGGCGAGTCCGGCGGGGCCTCGGACGCCGGTGACCGAGGTCTCCTGGAAGGACGCCGTCCGGTTCTGCAACCTGCTCTCGGAGACGACGGGGCTCGACCGCTGCTACTCGCCGGGCGAGGACCCCGACGGGCAGGACGTGGTCTGCGACCGGGAGGCCGGAGGCTACCGGCTGCCGTCCGAGGCGGAGTGGGAGTACGCCTGCCGGGCCGGGACCTCCGGCGTCCGCTACGGCGAGCTGGACGAGATCGCCTGGCACCGCGGGAACTCCGGCGGCGAGGTGCACGACGTGGCGACCAGGGCGCCGAACGCGTGGGGCCTCCACGACATGATCGGCAACGTGTGGGAGTGGTGCTGGGACCTCTACGATCCCGGCGTCTACGGCCCCTACCGCGTCTTCCGCGGGGGAAGCTGGTCCGACCTGCCCCGCGGATGCCGGGCGTCGTGCCGCCGCAAGAGTCACCCGGCCCTCCGCATCGACGACCTCGGCTTCAGGCTCGCCCGATCGCTCTGACCCGATCGCTCTGAGGGCCGCGCCGGACCGGGACCGCGGGCGCTCACGGCTGCCGCCCGGGTTCCGGGGCGCAGCGGACCCGAACGGCCACGACCTGGGCGGCCGGGAGCGCCGGGACGTACGCGCCGTCAGGCGCAGAGCAGGGCGGGCTCCAGGGTGAACAGGCGGTTCAGGCCGGTCAGGCGCAGGAGGCGCCGGACGGCGGCCGGCACGCCGATGAGCTGGACGGTGCCGCCGAGCTCGCGTGCCGTGTTGTTGACGGCGACCAGCGTGCCGAGGCCGCGGGCGTCCATGAACGTGACTCCGGACAGGTCGACGAGAAGCCTGCCGCCGGCGGTCAGCGCGCTCTGCAGGCGGGCGTGGAGCACGGGTGCGGTGGAGATGTCGATCTCTCCGCTCACCCGGTGGACGGCGGGACTCTCGTGACTGATCACGGATAGGTCCACGCGGGACCTCCAATCGGGGCGAACGCCAGGCACCCTTCTTCGGGCACGGTATGACATCCTGCGGTCGGGCGCCACCGGGACGGCGGCGCCTACGCGACTACCTCTATAGACGCGTTCGGGGGCGGGGTTGTTCCCTCGGGCCCGGGACGGCGCTCACCCCTTTCGGGCCGCGGGCCGCCGGTGCCGGGGCGCGGACGCCTGGGAGGGTTCGGAGCGCGCCCGTCCTGTGCGCGGCGGGCGGCGGGTGACGTGCGACGGAGCCGGATCGTGACCATGGGCCGGTCACAGGGCGTCCGGGATCACGCTACCTTGGGCGGGTGGAGGAGATCGACCGCCGGATCGTGACATTGCTGGCCAAGGACGGCCGGATGAGCTTCACCGACCTCGCCCGGGAGACGGGGCTGTCGGTGTCGGCGGTGCACCAGCGGGTGCGCCGGCTGGAGAAGCGCGGGGTGCTGCGGGGCTACGCGGCGCTGGTGGACCACGAGGCGGTCGGGCTCCCTCTCACCGCGTTCGTCTCCATCAAGCCGATCGACCCCGCCGCCGCCGACGACGCCCCCGAACGGCTGGCGCACCTGAGCGCGATCGAGGCCTGCCACAGCGTCGCGGGCGACGAGAGCTACATCCTCAAGGTGCGCGTGGCCTCGCCCGGCGCGCTGGAAGAACTGCTCAGCCAGATCCGCGTCGCGGCCAACGTCTCCACCCGGACCACGGTCGTCCTCAGCACGCCGTACGAGCACCGGGCCCCCGAGCTGATCGAGGCGGGGTCCGAGGAGGAGAAGGCGTAACCCTCCGGGCTCCGATCCTGCCGGGCTCCGGGCGGGACCGGTGCCCGCGGTCCGGACAGGTGGGATCATGCGCGGGTCTTGGAGCCGCCCTTGGTCTTGTGCTTCTCGACGACTTCCTTCTCGGTCAGCTCCAGCAGGTCGTCGGCGGTCAGCAGGACCGCCGCCTCGACCTGGCCCTGCGGGTGGGTCACGGACGACCGCTCACCGGCCGCGTCACCGAAAGCCATGATCGCGGCGACGGCCAGCGGGAGGCCGAGCGCGACGGTCAGGATGCGGAAGACGGTGGCGAGGGTGGCGATGGCGGTCATTTCGGTGATCCTTTGCGGTCCTTCTGGGCGCCCCTTGGCTGGAAGAGCGTGGCCGCGGTTCGGCCTTTCGCTTTCTAGTAAGCCCGCCGGAGGTGGCGGGAGAAGTGCGCAAAAGGTGCAGGAAGGTTGCTACCGCCAGGAAGTTCTCAACTCCGGTGGTGTGCGGCCGATGATCTGCCCCCACCCGTCGGCCCTTCCGGCTGCGGGGGCCTCTCATGCGGCCGGGCGCGGGGGCCCGGCGACCCCGACCGTGAGAGACGGCGGCCTCCTGCGGCCATGCGAGGCACGGCCGCAGGATCGGGCCCGCCGCTCCGGCGTGTCAGGCCGCCGTTCCCGCCCCTCGCGTCATGCCATGGCGTGGAAGCGGGCTCGCAGGCGGGCCTTGGCCTCCTCGCCCGCGCCGAGGGCGTCCAGGCCGAGGAGGGCGGCGCCCACGATCGGCGGGACGTCGGCGACGACCAGTTTGGCCTGGGGCGCCCGCTCGGCGAAGCGCTCCTCGAGCATCTCGCTCAGCAGCGGGTCGCGGGCGGTCAGCACGCCACCGCCCAGGACCACCTCCATCGGGGTGCCGAGCAGGTCCAGGCGGCTCAGTGCGACCACCGCGAGCACGGTGACCTCGTCGGCCATGCGCGCGATGAGGGAGCGCGCCACCGCGTCGCCCGAGGCGGCGGTCGCCATCAGCACCGGCACGAGCTCGTGCAGCCTGAGGTGGGGCAGGTCGCCGAAGTGCAGGCCGAGGGAGACCTCCTCGACGGTGCGGGCGCCGAAGTGCTCGCGAACCGCGTGCTCCAGGGCGGTGGCCGGACCGCGGCCGTCCTCGGAGCGCACGGCGTGCCAGAGCGTCTCCTCGCCCAGTCCCATGCCGCCGCCCCAGTCACCGCTGATCTTCCCGAGGGCGGGGAACCTGGCGATCTCGCCGGTGGGGGAGACCCCGACCGCGTTGATCCCCGCTCCGCAGACCACGGCCACCCCCGAGGGACCGGAGGCCCCGGCGCGCAGCAGCGCGAAGGTGTCGTTGCCGACGACCACGTTCCGGCCGTACCCCCGGGCGAGGATCTCGTCGCGGAGGGTCTCCTCCTCGACCGGCAGGTCCGCCCCGGCCACGTACGCGGCCACATGGTCGGCGTACGGCGCGGCCGTCTCCGGGCCCAGCATGCGCCGTACGATCTCGCCGACCACGTCGACCGCGACGCCCACTCCCGCGCTCTGCGGTTCGAAGGCCGCACCCCGGCCGGTGGCCAGGACCGAGCCGTCCTCGCCGACCAGCGCGACGTCGGTCTTGCTGTTGCCGCCGTCGACGGCCAGGACGGTCCTCACGCGCTCGCCCAGGCCAGGTGCCCGCGGTTGGCCTCGATCAGGCGCCGGGCCAGGTCGTCGGCGAGTGAGGCCTGGCCGATGAGCGGGTGGGCCAGCAGCGCGTCGGCGACCCGGTCCTCGCCGCCGTGCAGCGCGGCCCGCAACGCCAGCGTCTCGTAGGCGGTGACGTGCGCGATGAGGCCGGCGTACAGCGGCTCGACCGCCGGTACGGCCAGCGGCACGGCCCCGGCGGCGGTGACGGTGGCGGGCACCTCGACGACGGCGTCGTCGGCCAGGAACGGCAGAGCCCCGTCGTTGCGGAGGTTGACCACCTGGGTGTCGCCCCGGTCGCCGAGCAGCGAGGCGATCAGCGCCACCGCGGCCTCGGAGTAGAACGCGCCGCCGCGCTTGCCCAGCAGCTCCGGCTTGGTGGTGACCGACGGGTCGGCGTACAGCTCCAGGAGCTCGGCCTCCATCGCCGCGACCTCGGCCGCCCGCGAGGGCTTGGCCCGCTGCTCCTCCACCACGAGGTCGTGGGCGTAGAAGTAACGCAGGTAGTAGGAGGGCACCGCTCCCAGGCGGCGGATGAGGTCCACCGGCAGGCCGACGTCGTCGGCGATCTCCTGGCCGTGCGACTCCAGCAGCGCGGGCAGCACGTCCTCGCCGTCGAGATGGACCGCGCGCTCCCAGGTCAGGTGGTTCAGGCCGACGTGGCCCAGGGAGATCCGCTCGGGGGCGACGCCCAGCTTGGCGGCGAAGCGGCGCTGGAAGCCGATGGCCACGTTGCACAGGCCGATGGCCCGGTGCCCGGCGTCCAGCAGCGCCTTGGTGACGATGCCGACCGGGTTGGTGAAGTCGACGATCCACGCGCCGGGCGCGTGCTCGCGGACCTTCTCGGCGATGTCCAGCACCACCGGCACCGTGCGCAGCGCCTTGGCCAGGCCGCCCGCACCGGTGGTCTCCTGGCCGACGCAGCCGCACTCCAGCGGGAGCGTCTCGTCGACGTTGCGGGCGGCCTGGCCGCCGACGCGCAACTGCAGCAGTACGGCCTCGGCTCCGGCGACCCCTTCCTCGACCGAGGCGGTCGCGACGACCTTCGCCGGATGCCCGGCGTGCGCCAGCATCCGGCGGGCCATGCCCGCGACCAGGTCGAGCCGGTGGGCGTCCGGGTCGACCAGCGCGATCTCGGTGAGCGGGAGCTCGTCGCGCAGCCGCGCGAATCCGTCGATCAGCTCGGGCGTGTACGTCGAGCCGCCCCCGACAACGGCGAGTTTCAACCTTTTACTCCTGTCAAGGTGACGCCCTCGATGAAGACTCTCTGGGCGAGGAAGAATACGATGATCACAGGTGCCATGACGAGCAGGGTCGCCGCCATGGTGAGATTCCACTGCACGCTGTGCAGGGCCTTGAACGACGCCAGTCCGATCGACAGCGTCCAGTTGTCCAGGTTCGTGGAGGCGTACAGCAGCGGGCCGTAGTAGTCGTTCCAGCAGTAGAAGAACTGGAACAGCGCCACCGCGGCGATCGCGGGCCGGGCCATGGGAAGGATGACGCGCGCCAGCGTCGTGAAATCCGAGCAGCCGTCCACCCGGGCGGCGTCGGTGTAGTCCTTGGGGATCGTCAGCAGGAACTGCCGGAGCAGGAAGATGGAGAAGGCGTCGCCGAGCAGCATCGGCAGGATCAGCGGCCACAGCGTGCCGGTCAGCTCGGCCCGAGCCCAGATCAGGTAGACCGGGACGGCGACCACCTGCGGCGGCAGCATCATCATCGCGATGACCGCCAGGAAGGCGAGCCTGCGTCCGGGGAAGCGGAAGCGGGCCAGCGCGTAGGCCACCGGGATCGACGACAGCAGCATGAACGCGGTGCCCAGGCCCGCGTACAGCATCGTGTTCCCGATCCACCGCAGCAGCGGGGAACCGGTGAAGATCGTGACGAAGTTGTCCCAGTTCCACGTCTTCGGCCACAGCTCGCTGGTCAGCGCCTGCTGGTCGGTCATCAGCGCGGTGAGCGCGATGAAGAACAGCGGCGCGACGAACATGATCGCGAGTGCGAGGGCCAGGGCGTGGGTGGCGATCCAGTACAGGGTTCTGCGGCCCCTGGTGCCCGGGGCGCGCCGGGCTCGGGAACGGGAGGCCGGTGCGGGGGAGCGGGTGGCCAGTGCCGTGCTCACGAGACCTCCCGGTCAAAGGCGCGGAAGCGGCGCAGCAGGATCAGTGTGAATGCCATCGACGCGGCGAACAGCAGCAGGGCCAGCACGCAGGCGTACCCCATGGAGTAGTCGCGGAAGCCCGCGTGGAACAGCCACTGGGGCAGGGTGAGCGTGGACATCTCCGGATAACCGGGCACGAAGGCGCTGCCGGGGGAGTCGGTGGAGCCCGAGGCGACCCGGGCGGCGATCATCGCCTGGGTGAAGTACTGCAGGGCGTAGATGACACCGGTGACCGCGGAGAACATCAGCACCGGGGAGATCGTCGGCAGCGTGATGCTGCGGAACTGCCGCCAGGCCCCCGCCCCGTCGAGCGCGGCGGCCTCGTACAGGTGCTTCGGCACGTCCAGCAGGGCGGCCAGGAAGATCACCATGGTGTTGCCCGCGCCCCACAGGCCCAGCAGGGTCAGGCTCGGCTTGGACCAGTCGCTGTCGCCGAACCAGTCGGGACCGGTGATCCCGACCAGTTCCAGGAACTGGTTCACCGGGCCGGTCGCGGGATTCAGCAGGAACACGAACGAGACCGTGCCGGCCACCGTCGGGATCAGCGAGGGCAGGTAGAAGACGGTCCGGAAGAAGCCCGCGCCCGCCTTCAGCCGGGTGACCAGCTGGGCCAGCCCCAGGGAGAAGAGCAACTGGGCGGGGACCATGAAGGCGACCAGCCACAGGGTGTTCCCGATGGAGATCAGGGCCCGCTCGTCGGTCAGGAGGTAGCGGTAGTTGTCCAGGCCGATGAACTCCAGCGTGAACAGGTCGTAGCGGTGGAAGGAGAAGTAGACGGTCGCGACCAGCGGATAGGCGAAGAAGACCGCGAATCCCACCAGCCAGGGCGACAGCCACACGAGGGCCCGCAGGCCCTCGCGGCGCCGTGCGCGCGGCGCCGCGAGGACTGCGCTCACCGGTCGTTCACCGCGTCTCGTTCGCTGCGCGCCCGGCTCGTTCCCCCCGGTGCGCCGCGTTCGCTGCGCCGGGTCGTCTGGGTGCTCATCGAGGATCAGCCCCCGGAGAGCTTCAGCTTGTCGTCGATGCGCTTGTCGACCCCGGCCAGGCCCGCGTCGAGGTCCTTCACCGAGCCCTTCTCCCACTCGGCGATGAAGGTGGTGAAGGCCTCCTGGTTGAAGACGCTGTTGACGTTCGAGGGAAGCGTGCTGGTCTTCGGGTGGGCGAAGATGTCGAGGAAGGTCTGGAAGTTGGCGTCCTTCTTCAGGTCCGGCGACTCCATCGCGGCCTTGGTCGTCGGCACGTTGCGCAGCGCGTTGGAGAGGGTGACCAGGCCCCGGGTGTCGGTGGTCAGATACTTCACCAGCTCCCAGGCGTGCTGCGGGTGCTTGGCGCCCTTGGGCACGCCGATCACGGTGCCCGCGGTGAAGCCGCTGCCGTACAGCTCGGGCCTGTCGTCGGCGACGGGCAGCGGGGCGGTGCCGTAGTCGAGGTCCTCGGCGTCGTTGGCGATCATGGCGTTGCGCCACTCGCCGTCCAGCACCATGGCGACCTTGCCCTTGTGGAAGGGGTGCTCGGCGCTCCACTCGTCGCCCAGGCCCTTGCGGAACCTGTCGAGCTTGTCGTGGCCGTACCAGTCGATGAGCTCCTTCTGCCAGGTCAGGAGCTTCTTCCAGGCAGGGTCGGAGCCGATGGCCGAGGTGCCGTCCTCGTTGTACCACTTCGCCCCGACCATCGGACCCAGGTGGGAGGGGGAGTTCTCGTAGTACTGCACGCTCGGGATGAATCCGGCGACCTTGATGGTGCCGTCGGCGTCGCGGACGGTGAGCTTCTTGGCCAGCTCGGTCAGCTCGGACAGGGTCTTGGGCGGCTGCTCGCCCTTCATCAGCGCCTTGTTGTAGTAGAGGCCGTAGGCGTCGGCGAGCATCGGCATCGTGCAGCGCTTGCCGTCGAACTCGGTGTAGGAGCGCGAGGCCGCGGGCAGCACGCTCAGGTCGATGCCGTCCTGCTCGATCACCGGGGTGAGGTCCTGGAACACCCCGCTCCGGCACCACTGCGCCACGTTGTCGGTGGTGAAGGAGGCCGCGACGTCGGGCGCACTGCCGCCGCGGACGGCCTGGGTGATCTGGTCGTCCTGCACGCCCTTGGTGAGCTTGACGGTGATCTGCGGGAACTTCGAGCGGAACCCGGCGACGGCGTCCTCGAACGCCTTCACCTCGCTGTCGGCGGTGAAGCCGTGCCAGAGCTCGATGGTCGCGGCGGGCAGGGCCGCGGCGGCCGAGCCCGAGGCCTTGGGCTGGGAGCCGAGCGCGGGTGCGCCATCCTTGCCCGCGGTGCAGGCGGTCAGGGCCGTGGCCGCGACGGCGGCCACGGCGAAGGTGAGAAACCGTCGGTTCACGACAGTCGCCTCCTCGCGTATGGGGGGAATCGGGAGGATCAGGAAGGGACGGTGGAGCTGAAGACCTCGTCGCGGGTGGTGGCGAGAGCCAGGTCGAGGGCACCGGCGAGGACCGGGTTGCCCTCGACGGCCGACAGCAGCAACGGGGGACGGGGGATGGTCAGGGTGTGCAGCTCGTGTTCGACGAGCTCGCGGAGTGTCTCGCCGCCGGCCATGAAGGTGCCCCCGGCCAGCACGACGAGCTCGGGATCGACGACCGCGGTGATCGCGGCCAGGCCGACGGCGAGACGGGTGGCGACGTCGCGGAGCCCGGCACGGGCGTCATCGGCCCGCATCCCGGTGCCCTCCGAGGCCTGTACGGCGTTGCGCACGGCCGAGGTGAAGTCGGCGCCGCGCACGCCGTACGAACGGAGGACCCTGAGCACGGCGGGGCCGCCGGTGAGGGCCTGGAAACCGTGGTCGGCGCTGCGCCCGACGTCGCGGACGGTGGGGGCTCCGAGCGCGGGCATGTAGCCGACCTCGCCCGCGCCGCCGGTCGCGCCGCGGTGCAGCCGCCCGCCGAGCACCAGCGCCGAGCCGAGGCCGTCGTCGGCCCACAGGAGCACGAAGTCCCGGCGGTCCCGGGCCACACCGCGGGCCTGCTCGCACAGGGCGACCAGGTTCACGTCGTTCTCGATGTCGACGTGGACGCCGAGACCGTCGCGGAGGGTGGGGACCAGGTCGGGGATGTGCCAGCCGGGGATGTGCCCGCCGTAGCCGAGCCTCCCGGTGACCGGGTCCAGGGCACCCTGGATGCCGATCACCACGCGCCGCAGGTCGTGCGGGGCCCCGGCGCCGTCGAGTGCGGCGCGCAGCCTGCCCACGATGTCCCCGCCGGAGCGCCCCGGGGTGGGCAGCCGGTGCTCGCCGATCACCGACCCGGTGATGTCGGCGACCCTGGCCTCGATGCGCGAGGGGGTGACGTCCAGGGCCGCGACGTAGGCGACCGCCGGATTGAGGCGGTAGACCTCGGCCGTACGGCCCGGCAACCCCTCGCGGACGCCGTCCAGCACGACGAGCCCCGCGTCCTGCAGGCGGGCGAGGAGCTGGGAGGCGGTGGGTTTGGACAGGCCGGTCAGGGTGCCGATCTCCGGGCGGGTCAGCGGCCCGCGCTCCAGGAGCGCCTGCAGGGCGGCGCGGTCGTTGATCGCGCGGAGCAGACTCGGTGTGCCCGGTGTCGGCTGTGCCACGACCCCTCCAGATTCATCTGGTTCACCAGAGTTAGGAAACTTTCCTAACTTCGGATGAATCTAAGGAGCCCCAGGTGAAGTCGTCAAGCACCAAAGGGTGGCCGCAATCAACCTGTGATGGCGTCAGCAAGAGGAAGGGAATGCAAGCGTCTCAACGGACCTGCTAAGGTGATGGTTTGTCACAACAACCAGCACAATCAGCCAGCTCAGCACAATAAGCTAACTTAGCCCGGAGTACCCCATTACTATCAACGATAATGGAGCGACGGCACCCCGTCAAATCGAGCTCGCCAGGGAGCAGGAGTACGTCACCTCCCTCTACGGGCGACTCGACCTGTTGCGTGAACGCACTCAGCGACAGCTCGACGAAGTGCTGGCCCAGGGCGGAGGCGGCACCCACCAGAACCGCTCGGAGCGCGACACCTTCGCCGGGATGTACGCCGAGCGGCTGGCCCGGCTCTGGGCGGTGGAGAACAGCCTGTGCTTCGGGCGGCTCGACAACGCCGACCACATCTCCCTCTACATCGGGCGCATCGGCCTGGCCGACGACGAGCAGCGGCGGCTGCTGATCGACTGGCGGGCCCCGGTGGCGCAGCCCTTCTACCGGGCCACCCCCGCCGCGCCGATGGGCGTCACCCGCCGGCGCCACCTGCAGACCAAGGGCCGCACCGTGATCGGCGTCGACGACGACCTGCTCGACCTCGACGGCCTCACCGACGAGGACGTGGCCACGCTCAACGGCGAGGCCGCGCTGCTGGCCTCCATCGGTGCCCGCCGTACCGGCAGGATGCGCGACATCGTGGCCACCATCCAGGCCGAGCAGGACCGCATCATCCGCTCGGACCTGAACGGCGTGCTGGTCGTGCAGGGCGGCCCCGGCACGGGAAAGACCGTGGTCGCCCTCCACCGGGCGGCCTACCTGCTCTACACCCACCGTGAGAAGCTGGCCCGCCGGGGCGTGCTCATCCTGGGCCCCAACCTGACGTTCCTGCGCTACATCGAGCAGGTCCTGCCCTCGCTGGGCGAGACCGACGTGCTGCTGTCCACGGTCGGCGAACTGTATCCGGGGGTCACCCCGGCGGTCAGGGAGCGGCCCGAGACGGCCGCGCTCAAGGGCGACGAGCGGATGGTCCAGGTGGTGGCCCGGGCCGTACGGGAGCGTCAGCGCGTGCCGCGCAAGCCCATCGACATCAAGCTGGACCGATACACCCTCCGGCTCGACGGCCGCACCCTGGACGCCGCCCGCAACCGGGCCGCCCGCTCGCGCAGGACCCACAACGAGGCCCGCGCGGTCTTCGTCCGTCACCTGCTCAACGCGCTCGCCCGGCAGGCGGCCAAGCAGCTCGGCAAGGGCATGATCGACGATGACGAGCTGGCCGACCTCCGCGAGGATCTGCGCACCGAGCAGCCGGTGAAGGCCGCGCTGAACCGGCTGTGGCCCTACACGACGCCGCAGCAGCTCCTCATCGGGCTGTTCACCTCCCGTGAGCGGCTCGACTACGCCGCCACGGAGCTGAGCGCGGACGAGCGCGAGCTGCTGCTGCGCGAGCCGCCCCGCAAGGGCGAGAACTGGTGGTCGGAGTCCGACGTGGCGCTGCTGGACGAGGCCGCCGAGCTGCTGGGCGAGATCGACCCCGCGGTCCTGCGGGCCGGGGCGTGGATGGCCGAGGAGGAGCAGGCAGCGGCCCGCGCCGCCGAGCAGGAGGAGGGACGGGCCCAGCTCGCCTACGCCAAGGAGGTCCTCGAGCTGACCGGTCTGTCCGACATCATGGACGCCGAGAAGTTCGCCGCGCGCCACCTGGGCGACGAGTTCTACCTCACCACCGCCGAGCGGGCCGCCGGCGACCGTACCTGGGCCTTCGGCCACGTCATCGTGGACGAGGCGCAGGAGCTCTCGCCGATGGACTGGCGGATGGTCATGCGCCGCTGCCCCACCCGGTCGATGACGATCGTCGGCGACCTGGCGCAGACCGCCTCGCCCGCCGGGGCGCGCTCCTGGGGCCAGGTGCTCGACCCCTACGTGTCCGGGCGCTGGCGCGCCGAGAGCCTCACCGTCAACTATCGCACCCCCTCCGAGCTGATGGCCGTGGCCGCCGCGGTGCTGCCGCTGGTCGGCCCCGGGCTGAGCGCGCCCTCCTCGGTCCGGGAGACCGGCGCGCGTCCCTGGGCCGCCTCCCCGATCGAGTCGCTCGTGCCGGCGGTCCGGGCCGGGGTGGCCGAGGGCGGGCGCCTGGCCGTGCTCGTCCCCGAGTCCCTCAAGGAAGAGCTCGGCGCGCTGGTGGCGGCCTCGGTGCCCGGCGCGGTCGCCGGGCCCGGCATGGCCGCCCTGGACGCCCCGGCGGCGGTCCTGAGCGTCGCCGACGCCAAGGGGCTGGAGTTCGACACGGTCATCGTGGTGGAACCAGGCCTGATGCTGGAGGAGTCCCCACGGGGGGCGAGCGACCTTTACGTCGCCCTGACCCGGGCCACCCGGCACCTTGGTGTGATCCACGACACCGCTTTGCCCGAACCGCTCGCCCGGCTTGAGCGGCGCCGGATCGCATGAGAGCATTGGTAGCTCTCGTCGATCATGTCCTAGCTGCGGAAACCTGACGTTTCCGCAGTTGGTGACGGGGTTGACATCTGGACCCGGGTCGGTAGTTTGCTGCCCAGTCCAGCACGGGACTGGCCGGCTGGCCGTCCCCGGCATCGCCGGTTCCTGCGTCCGCGGCGGAGCACCGCTCCGCCCGTACAGCCAGGTGCAGAGCCGGAGATCCGCCGGGTCGGGGCACCCCAGCCGGGCGGGGGAATTGGACCCAGGAGGGGTCTGGACACCCAGTAGACAACGGCAATCCGCGCCCGCCGCCGACGGGACGGAACCGGTCCGAAGGGTCCGTCCGGACCCTCTTCCCGCTCCCGTGCCACGCCGCAGGTGCCGGGGTGGTCTCCAGGGCATCCGTCCGCTCTGGAGGCCGCCCCGTAGCTGTGGTGACCGGCTCCCGCCCTCGTCACGTCCTCGCTGTGTCCATGGCGACGCTGCGCGTCGCGGCTCGGGGGCTGGTAACCGGCTCCCGCCCTCGTCACGTCCTCGCTCCGCTGCGGGCGCTCCTCCGTTGGCTCACCGGCGCCCCCTCGCATGGAATGTGAGGCTCGCTTTTGGGCCGGGCCGGGCGGGGCGGTACCGTTCGGGCTAGCCAGCCCGCCATCGCAAGGAGCCCCGCCCGTGGTCCAGGAGAAGACGGCCCCCCCGTCGGGGGACGGATCCGTGGCGGAACCCGCGGACGCCTCCGGGGCCGCCGGTGGGAGCCGGGAGACCGGGACCGCTGCGGCGCAGGAGCCTCCGGGCGGTCCGCGAACGGCTCCTGTCCGCCTTCCGCTGCGGGACGCCCCCGTCAGGGCGGCGATGGCCGCCGCCGGAGGACTGCTGCTCTTCTTCGCTTTCCCCCCGCTCGGCCTGTGGTTCCTCGCACCGCCCGGTGCGGCCCTCACCGTCCTGGCGGTGCACGGCGCCCGTCCCCGCCGCGCCGCCTGGCTGGGCGCCGTCACCGGGCTCGGCCTGCTCCTGCCCGGCCTTCACTGGGTCAGCCCGATCGGTGTGGACGCCTGGCTGGGCCTGGTCGCCGTGGAAGTCCTCTTCTACGCCGCCTGGGGCGCCGGTGCGGCCCTGGTCGCCGGGCTGCCCCTGTGGCCGTTGTGGAGCGCCGCGCTCTGGGTGGCGATGGAGTGGGCCCGCGGCGTGTTCCCCTTCGGCGGATTCCCCTGGGTGCGGGTCGCCTTCAGCCAGGGCGGATCGGTCTTCACCCCGTACGCCGCGCTCGGCGGGGCCCCGCTGGTGAGCTTCGCGGTGGTGCTCTGCGGCGGCCTGCTCGCCCTCGCCGCCTCGCGGGCGCTTCGGTTCCCCGGTTCCCGGTCCCAGCGGCCCGCCGGGCCGTCGCGCCGCTGGGACCGGGCGTTCGCCCTTCCCCTGGCAGGGGCGCTGGCCGTCCCGGCCGCGGCCTTCGCCGTACCCCGTCCGGGCGACGAGGGCAGGAGCGTGACCATCGGGGTCATCCAGGGCAACGTGCCCGGCCGGGGCATGCACCCGCTGGGAGACGAGCCCGCCGTGGTCCTGCGCAACCACACGACCAAGCTCCACGAGATGGCGCGAGCCGTACGGGAGGGCAGGATGCCCCGCCCCGACCTGGTCGTGCTGCCGGAGAACTCCACCGACATCGACCCCTACCGCAGCGCCCTCGCCCGCCAGGAGATCGACGCCGCGGTGAAGGACATCGGGGTGCCCGTCCTGGTCGGTGCCGTGGTAGGGATCGGGGAGAGCAACCGCGCCACCCGAAGCCTGGTCTGGGACCCGGTCACCGGCCCCGGCGCCTACTACGACAAGCAGAAGCTGGTGCCGTTCGGCGAGTTCACACCGATGAAGGAGCTCGTCCTCGCCCTCTTCGAGCGGGCGGGGCTGGTCGGCAAGCAGTCGGTGCCCGGAACCCGCGACGGCGACCTGAAGATGGGGCCGGTGACCGTCGGGGCGGTCAACTGCTACGAGGTCGCCTTCGACGGCGTGGTCCGGGATACCGCCAGGACCGGCGCCAGCCCGCTGGTGGTGCAGACCAACAACGCGACCTACGCGCTGACCAACCTGCCGGCCCAGCAGCTCGCCATGTCCCGGTTGCGTGCCGTGGAGCACAACCGCGCGGTGGTCACCGCGGCGATCACCGGTATCTCCGCCTCCGTGACCCCGGAGGGGGAGGTTGTCTGGCAGACCCGCGAGCTGGTCCCCGACATGACCGTGCTGACCGTTCCGGTCCGTACGGCCTCCACGGTGGCAACCAGGGTTGGCGCGCTGCCCGAATGGGCCTTGATACTGGTGGGTACAGTCGCGGCGGGCGCGGCTCCGGTGCTCCGGAGGCGAGGCCTGGCGCGCTCCGCGAACCGAGAAGGTGGTCAGCAGGTGGGAGACGCGTGATGGAGCGGACGCTCGGCCGGGTGCTCGTCATCGTTCCGACGTACAACGAGCGGGAGAACCTGCCGATGATCGTCGAGCGGGTGCGCTCGGCGGTTCCCGAGGCTCACCTGCTGGTCGCCGACGACAACAGCCCTGACGGCACCGGCGAAATCGCCGACGGGCTGGCGGCGCAGGACGACCATGTGCACGTGCTTCACCGGCTGGGCAAGCAGGGGCTGGGCGCCGCCTACATCGCGGGCTTCCGCTGGGGTCTGGCCGAGGGCTACGACGTCCTGGTGGAGATGGACGCCGACGGCTCGCACCAGCCCGAGGAACTGCCCAAGCTGCTGGAGGCGCTGACCGGCGGGGCCGACCTGGCGATCGGCTCCCGCTACGTCCCCGGCGGCAAGGTGGTCAACTGGCCGCACTCCCGGGAGTTCCTCTCGCGCGGCGCCAACGTCTACACCCGGATGATGCTCGGCCTCCCGGTCCGCGACGCCACGGCGGGCTTCCGCGCCTACCGCGCCTCCACCCTGGAGAAGATCGGCCTGGACGACGTCGACTCGCAGGGCTACTGCTTCCAGGTGGACCTGACCCTGCGCACGGCCCGGCACGGCCTGCGCGTGGCCGAGGTGCCCATCACGTTCGTGGAACGCACCGTCGGCGCCAGCAAGATGAGCAGGAGCGTCATCACCGAGGCCCTGTGGCGGGTCACGGTGTGGGGAGTCTCCGGTCTGCCCCGGAGGCTGCGCCGTACCCGCTGAGCGCCCGCAGCCCGCTCGGGGCGCCGGTGAGCCAACGGAGGAGCGCCCGCAGCGGAGTGAGGACGTGACGAGGGCGGGAGCCGGTTACCAGCCCCCGAGCCGCGACGCGCAGCGTCGCCATGGACACAGCGGAACGCGGCGGCGTCCCCAGGCGTTGTCACTGTCGTACGGCTTCCGCCCTAGTGAGGAAACGATGCGCCTTCTCCTGTTCCTGGCGTTCCTGGTGGTCCCCGTTCTGGAGATCTGGGCACTGATCCAGGTCGGCCAGATCATCGGCGGTCCGCTCACGATCGCGGTGCTGCTCGCCGACAGCCTCCTCGGCGCCTGGATCGTCCGCCGGGAGGGCCGCCGGGCCTGGCAGGGTCTGCAGACGGCGCTGCGGGGTGGCCGGATACCCGACCGGGAGCTCGCCGACGGTGCGATGATCATCGCAGGCGGCGCGCTGCTGCTCACCCCCGGCTTCTTCACCGACATCGTCGGTTTCCTGCTCGTGCTGCCGTTCACCCGGCCGCTGATGCGCAGGCTGGGCTCCTGGTTCCTCGCCCGGCGGGTCCGGACCCTGGCCGGGGCCGGGGGAGGGCCCGGTCTCGGCATGCCGTTCGGTGCGGGCCCGACGGGCTCGGCCCGGTCGCCCTTCGAGGTGTTCGACGCGGCCGCGCACGCGCGGCCGGGCGGCTCCGGCCCGGTCATCCACGGCGAGGTCATCCGGGAGGACACCACCGGCCAGGCCACCCGGGAGGGCCGGGACCTCCCGAACGGCTAGAACCTCTGACGCATACGGTATGAACTGGTTCTGATGCGGACGCCGCACCGGCATCCATGAAGCCTTCCTCAACCTCGGCGTGTGCATCGTCGCGCTGCCACGTCATCCGTCTTCGTCAGAGGTTGTTAAGCGTGTGTCGTGTGAGCTCGGCCTGATGGGCCTCGGTCAGCCGCGCTACGTGGCCGTCAACGGCCGGCCCGGGAGCGGCCATCCGAACGAGGTGACGGCCGCACGTGGAGGGGCGTGCGCGTCGGTCACTTCTCCACGCGAGGGGGACGATCGCTGTTCGAGGAGATACCGGGTGAAGCATACGTAAGGCCCGTGAACGAAGTCGGGGCGAACCTGCAGCGGCCCGGAGTCCGACGACCGGCCGCCGGGTGTGCGCGTGCACGCCGGCACCTGCGAGGACGCGCCGAGGACGATCAGCTCCCGTACCCGCCCACCGTAGCCGCGCGTCTTGACATGCAGCCTTCCGGCTGCCTAAATTAAAGGCAGCCAAAGGGCTGCATATCGGTAGGCGGAACCTGGGTACGGGGGCGGGCATGGACGAGGTGTTCAAGGCGCTGGCCGATCCGAGCCGGCGCGCGCTGCTCGACTCGCTCAACGCCCGCAACGGGCAGACGCTGCGCGAGCTGTGCGCCGGCCTCGACATGGCCAGGCAGTCCGTCAGCAAGCACCTCGCGGTGTTGGAGGAGGCCGGGCTCGTCACCACCGTGCGGCGGGGCCGGGAGAAGCTGCACTACCTCAACGCCGCGCCCGTGCACGAGATCGCCCACCGGTGGATCAGCCGCTACGACCGGGCCAGGGTCCAAGCCCTGGCGGACCTGAAACTCGCCCTGGAGGAGACCCCGATGGACGCGCCGACCTTCGTCTACACCACCTACATCCGCACCACCCCGCAGAAGCTCTGGCAGGCGCTGACCGAGCCCGCCTTCACCCGCCGCTACTGGGCCACGGAGTTCACTACGGACTGGTCCGTCGGCTCGCCGATGACCTGGGACAACCACGGCGTGCTGATCAGCGACCCGGAGCAGGTCGTGCTGGAGGCCGAACCCTACAGCCGGCTCTCCTACACCTGGCACGCCATCACCCCGGAGCTCGCCAAGCGCTTCGGCTGGGACGAGGAGCTGCTCGCCCGGCTGTCCGGCGAGGCCCGCTCGAAGGTCACCTTCACGATCGAGGAGGCCGCGCAGGTCGTGAAGCTCACCGTCGTGCACGACGGCTTCGAGCCCGGATCGAACCTGGCCGAGATGGTCAGCCACGGCTGGCCGAACGTGGTGGCGAGCCTGAAGTCGCTGCTGGAGACCGGCGAACCGCTGCCGGACGATGCGTGACCTCCCCGATCAGGGCTCGACGACGTCGCGAGGTGTCATCGGCCCGGGCCCGCCCAGGCGACCGCCCAGAGGAAGGCGAGCGGCCCGAAGAGCCCCGCGGTCGCGCCGAGCGCCATCCAGAAGCCGCCGTGCCTCAGTCCGTGCTCAGATCGGCCAGTCGGCGCAGAGAGAGCCGGAACAGCGCCTCGCAGACCGGCCGCAGCAGCGGCCAGCCGGCCCTCCCGACCGGGCCGAACGGCAGGTCGAGCTCCTCCTCCCAGATGATCGTGCTGCCACCGCCCTGGCGCGGCAGCACCCGGAAGATCCCGGTGCCGCGCACCAGCCGTCCGGCGTGGCGGACTGCCACTGCCGCCGGCGGGTCCCACTCGACGATCTCCATGAGGTCCAGGAACCCGACCGGTCCCACTCCCGTGAAGGCCGCCAGCCTGCTCCCGGGGCTCCGGCCGTCACCGGCCGTGACACGGGCGCGGGTCAGGACCATCCACTCGTCGTGGCGGGGCCAGTCGGTGAGTACGGCGAACACCCGCGCGGGGCTCGCCTCCGCCTCCACCGAGACGCTGATGACAGCAGGGATCACTCCCGCATCATTTCCCGCCGTGCGGCGGGCCAAGCAGGGCCCTCTCTGACAGCGGTCGTTGCGGATCCCGTCAAACGGGATGTTATGGCGGTTTCTTCCGGGCGACGTTAGGCTTTCACGTCCACGGCCACCGCCGCTGGGTCATTCGGTTGGGAGCGTTCATGACGGATGTCGAGAACGGAGTCCGCGGCGTGTCCGGGATCGCGGAGTCCGTGGCACTGCCACGCCGCGGTGAGGCTTCCCGCTGCCCCCACGAGGAGGCGCGCCGCCGGTGCGTCCTGCCCCCCGGTCACCTGCTGGACCATGTGTACCCGCACCAGCGGGCCACTGCTCCCTGACCCGCCGGTGCGGGGTGCGGGCAGCGCCCGCCCTGCGGACCCGGGGGAGCGGCGCCGGGAGGAGCGGTCCCGGTGGGCGGCCTCCTTCGGCCCCTCGCGACTTCGGGAGAGCCCCCGTGACCCCGCGGAAAGGCCCCGGAAAAGCCGGAGCCTCCGGCACCACGAGGGTGCCGGAGGCTCTCCGGTCTGTGACCCGCCGCCCGGAGGGTCAGGCGCTCTTGCGGCGCTGGGCGCGCAGGATCGCCAGGCGCTCGTTGAGCACCTCCTCCAGGTCCTCAATCGTGCGGCGCTCCAGCAGCATGTCCCAGTGGGTCCGCGGGGGCTTGGACTTCTTGGCCTCGGGCAGCTCGCCGTCCACCCGCAGGGCGGTCACGCCGCACATGCGGCACTCCCACGTCGCCGGGATCTCGGCTTCGGCCGCAAGCGGGACGTCGAATCGATGGCCCTTCGGGCAAATGTAGGACACCTCCTGGCGCGGGGCCAGATCGGTGTTGCGGTCGTTCTCGTAGCTGGTCGCCCCGAGTCGGGTACCGCGCAGCGCACGCTCGCCCATGTCTTAATGCCTCCTGAGGGCCCCGTCGTGAGGGGTTCGTCTCCCACGGCGTACAACGCTTGATACCGTGTGTGGATTCCCACACACGACGTGATCCAATCGCGTGTTTTCCATGGGATCCACGGGGAGCCCTTTTCGGGCGGGTTTCAGATGCGTTCCGGGACCGGATTTCCGGCCGCGCGGATGGCCCGGGGCAGGTTGATCGCGGCCAGGCCGGCGAGGCCGACCACGAAGAAGATCACCAGTGTGAGGATGCCCAGCCGGTAGCTGTCGGTCAGCTGGAGCGCCAGGCCGAGGGTGAAGGAGCCCAGGAACGTCGAGCCCTTGTCGCTGATCTCGTACAGGCTGTAGTACTCCGCCTCCTTGCCCCTGGGGATCACATGGGAGAACAGCGAGCGCGACAGCGCCTGGGTGCCGCCCATCACGATCGCGATGGCGAAGCCGAGCGCGAAGAACGCCGTCGCCGACCCCTTGGGCAGGAAGTAGGCCGCGGCCACCACGAGGGTCCAGGCCACCAGGGCGGACATCACGACCCGCTTGGCCCCGAAGGACGCCGCCAGCCGGCCCAGCAGCAGCGCGCCGCCGAAGGCCACGAACTGCACCATCAGAATCGCCGCGATCCGCACCGTCTGGTCCAGCCCGAGTTCCTTGTCGGCGTAGGTGGCCGAGAAGGAGATGACCGTCTGCACGCCGTCGTTGTAGATCAGGTAGGTGACCAGGAAGGCCAGCGTCAGCGGGTAGTTGCGCAGGTCCCTGAGGGTGCGGCCGAGCTGCCGGAAGCTGCCGGTCAGCGCCTGCCCGGTGGTCTCGGAGCCTCGGTCGGGCATGCGCCGGTTGCGCAGCCGCAGCATCGGGATGATCGTGAAACCGCCCCACCACAGGCCGGAGGAGGCCAGCGCGAGGCGCACCGCGTCGCCCTCGGCGATGCCGAAGGACTCGTGCTTCAGGAACAGCGCCAGGTGGATCGCCAGCAGCAGGCCGCCGCCGAGGTAGCCGAAGCCCCAGCCCCGCGCGGAGACCCCGTCGCGCTCGTCGGCGGTGGCGATCTCCGGCAGGAACGAGTTGTAGACGACGAACGCCGCGGCGAAGGCGACGCTGGCGACCAGGAACAGCACGCCGCCCAGCAGGTAGCGGTCGCCGGACAGGAACCAGAAGCAGACCGTCGCCCCCGCGCCGAGGTAGGCGAAGGCCCCCATGATCTCCTTCTTCCGGCCGGTGTGGTCGGCCAGGGCGCCCACCATGGGCATCAGGATGATCTGCAGGACGGCGGCGGCGCCGACCACGAAGGAGTAGTAGGCACTGGGCCGCACGTCGAACCAGAACACCGGGACGTACGGCGACCCGGCGGCCTTGGCGGCGGACTCGGCGACCGTCGTCAGGTACGGCCCCAGGAAGACGGTCAGAACCGTGGTGGGGAAGGCCGAGTTGGCCCAGTCGTACCAGTACCAGCCGCGTTGCTCGCGGCGGCGGGACTGGGGGGTCTCTTCGACGGCCGGTGCGGCGGTCATGGGGGGGTCCTCGGTTCGCTCGGGGGTCGGGGGGCGGCGCGACCGGGTGGGGAGCGCCGGGGGGCGTCGCGGCCGATGCGGCCCGCGCCGCGGTGTCAGGCGGCGAGCCGTCCCGGATGCCACTGACCGCGCGACGTGAGCACGGCGCGCAGGCCGGAGATGTTGTCGGTCATCACGCCGTCGACGCCCATGTCGAGCAGGCGCTCCATCTGCCGGGTGTCGTTGACGGTCCACACGTGGATCTGCATGCCGAGGGCGTGCGCCGTACGGATCAGGGCCGGGGTCGTGACCCGCAGGCCGCGGAAGCCGACCGGCACCTGCGCGCACGGCACCCCGGCGCGGGCCAGGCGGGTGAGCAGGCGGCCGTAGGCGGAGGTGGCGGCGGCCGCGCGCAGGGCGGCGACGCCACGCGGGCCGAGCGAGGAGCACACGTCGCGGCCCATGGCGGCGCGGGCCCGCTCCAGCCGCTCGTCGGAGAAGGAGGTCAGGCAGATCCGGTCGTAGGCGTTGGTCCGCCTGACCACCTCGGCCAGCGGCGCGATGGCCTCGGCCTCCTTGACGTCGATGTTGAAGCGCGCCTGCGGCCAGGAACCGATCAGGTCCTCCATGAGCGGGATCTCGTCCACCCCGCCGATGCGTGCCTGGCGCACCGTCCGGTACGGCAGCGCGGCGATCCGGCCGCTCCGGTCGGTCACCCGGTCCAGCGTGTGGTCGTGGAAGGCCAGCAGCACGCCGTCGGCGGTGGCGTGGGCGTCGGTCTCCAGGTAGGTGTAACCGAGCTCCACCGCGCGCGCGAAGGCCGCGTGGGTGTTCTCTCTGCCCTCGGAGGCCCCGCCCCGGTGGGCGAAGGCGAGCGGGCCCGGATGATCGAGGAAGGCGTAACGGCGCTGCACGTGGAGGAGTATGCCCGCTGTGAGCAGGGCTCGTCATCACATGGAGGTGAACGTTTGGGGCACGGATTCCGCAACGGCCGCCCCTGTTCGGTCCGTCTCCGGCCGGGTGCGAGGCTGGAAGGAGACCGCGCGGCCCGGCGGCGCCGGTGCGACAGCGGCGTGACAGCCGGATGAAAGCACGCGAGGCCACCCTGATCACCATTCGGTGAGAATGGAGGGGAAGGCGATGAAGGCCCTCATGCAGGAGTTCAGCGTGCCGGACCGGTACCGCGGTCCGGCGGGCGTGGTGAACGGGGGATGGGTCTCGGGCCTGATGGCGAGCTACCTGCAGGCCGGGAGGGCCGTCGAGGTGACGCTGCTGGCCCCGGCGCCGCCCGGCACCGGTCTGCGGATCGAGCGCGAGGGCGGCCGGGTCGGGCTCTTCCACGGGACGGAGCGGCTGGCCGAGGCCCGGCCGGTGGACGAGGACCCGGTGGCGCCGCCGTTCGTCTCGCTCTATCAAGCCACGAAGGCGGAACGGAACTTCGTGGGAGCCGTCGAGCATCCGTTCCCCGGCTGCTTCGTCTGCGGTCACCGGGAGCCCGGAGACGGGCTGCGGATCCGCCCGGGGGCCTCCGGCCCGGACACCGTGGCCGCCTCCTGGTTCGCCCATCCGGGGCTGGCCGAGTGGTCGGCGACCCTGCCGCTGACCCACGTGTGGGGAGCGCTCGACTGTCCCTCGGGCTGGGCGCACCTCGAACCGGGAGAGGCGGCCATGCTGGGCAGGCTCACCGCCCGGACGTACCGGCAGGCCGTCCCCGGCAGGACCTACGTGGTCGTCGCCCGCAAGGAGGGACGGGAGCGGCGTAAGCTCTTCGCGAGTTCGGCGGTGTACGAGGTGGACGGCAGGCTGGTCGGAGCCGCTCGGGCCACCTGGATCGAGATGTGATCCGACGGTCGGTGAATCGTTCGGCAAAGCCGAACTGCACTACGATGTAGATCGTGGCGGAGACGATTCAGTCGGTCGAGCGCGCGGCGGCGATCCTGCGACTGCTCGCCGCGGGGCGCCGGCAGCTCGGCGTGGTGGAGCTCGCGCGGGCGATGGGGCTGCCCAAGGGCACGCTCCACGGCATCCTGCGCACGCTGGTCCACGTCGGTTTCGTCGAGCAGGACGGCAAGACCGGCAAATACCGTCTCGGCGGCACGCTTCTGCACCTGGGCAGCAGCTACCTCGACGTCAACGAGCTGCGCACCCGCTCGCTCAACTGGGCCGACGCGCTGGCCGGACGGAGCGGGGAGAGCGTGTGGATCGGCACCCTGCACGAGGGGCAGGTCCTGGTCGTCCACCACGTCTTCCGGCCCGACGACAGCATGCAGGCGCTGCAGGTGGGCGCTCTCCTGCCGGTGCACGCCACCGCCCTGGGCAAGGCCCTGCTCGCCTTCGACCCGTACGGAGTCCCCGTCCCCGACCCGCTCGAACGGCTCACCGGGCGCACGCTCGTCACCGCGGGCGACCTGGAGGAGGACCTCGAACGGGTGCGGCGGCGCGGATGGGCGGCCGACCTCGAGGAGTTCGTGGAGGGCGAGGTCTCGATGGCGGCCCCGATCCGGGGCGGGCAGGGCGTCACCGTCGGCGCGATCGGCATCCGCGGGGCCGTCGAACGGCTGGTCCTGGACGGCGAGCCTCGCATGGACCTGCTGTCCTACGTGCGGGACGCGGCCAGAGCGATCACTCATGACCTGGACAGATAGTCCCCGCCCGGATTCCGCCGCCTCGGAGCGGACGCTCGCGTGGCGGTTGACACGGGGCGATAATTCCATAGCATTTCCGTGCTGTTCGGTAATGCCGAACATTCAAGCCACCATGCGAGGGGTCCGTGTCGCAGTATGTCGCCGCCATCGACCAGGGCACCACGTCAAGCCGGTGCATGGTGTTCGACCGGGACGGCCGGATCGTCTCCGTCGCCCAGCGCGAGCACCGGCAGATCTTCCCCCGGCCGGGCTGGGTGGAGCACGACGCCGAGGAGATCTGGGCCGCGGTGCGGGGCGTGTTCGACGACGCCCTGGCCCGCTGTGACCTCGACGCCGGCCGGATCGCCGCGCTGGGCGTCGCCAACCAGCGGGAGACGACCGTCCTGTGGGACAGGCGCACCGGCCGGCCCGTCTGCAACGCGGTCGTCTGGCAGGACACCAGGACCGACGCGCTGGTGCGCGACCTGGCCGGTCACGAGCCGCTGTTTCGCGGGCGTGCGGGCCTGCCGCCGGCCACCTACTTCTCCGGGCCGAAGATCCGCTGGCTGCTGGATGAGACGCCGGGCCTGCGCGAGCGCGCCGAGCGCGGCGACGTCTTGTTCGGGACCATGGACAGCTGGCTGATCTGGAACCTCACCGGCCGCCACGTCACCGATGTGACCAACGCCAGCCGTACGCTCCTGATGGACCTGCGCAGCCTGCGGTGGGACGAGGAGCTGCTCGAGGCCGTCGGCGTGCCGCGGGCGATGCTCCCGGAGATCCGTCCCTCCTCCGAGGTGTACGGATACTTCGGTGAGATCCCGGTGTCTGCGGCGTTGGGTGACCAGCAGGCGGCGCTGTTCGGCCAGACCTGTTTCTCCCCCGGGGAGACCAAGTCCACCTACGGCTCGGGCAGCTTCCTGCTGATGAACACCGGCGCCGAGCCGGTCGCCTCCCACCACGGCCTGCTCACCACCGTCGCCTACCAGATCGGTGAGGCCCCGGCCGCCTACGCGCTGGAGGGCGCGATCGCGGTGACCGGCTCGCTGGTGCAGTGGCTGCGCGACAACCTCGGCCTGATCTCCAGCGCCGCGGAGATCGAGACGCTGGCCAAAACCGTGCACGACAACGGCGGCTGCTACTTCGTCCCCGCCTTCTCCGGCCTGTTCGCCCCCTATTGGCGCAGCGACGCGCGGGGTGTGATCGCCGGGTTGACCGGTTACATCACCAAGGGCCACATCGCCCGGGCGGCGCTGGAGGCCACGGCTTTCCAGACCCGCGAGGTCGTGGACGCGATGAACGCCGATTGCGGGTTGCCGCTGACGGTGCTCAGGGCCGATGGCGGTATGACGGCCGACAACCTGCTCATGCAGACCCTGGCCGATGTGCTCGCGGTCCCGGTGGTGCGGCCGATGGTCGCCGAGACCACCTGTCTGGGGGCGGCGTACGCGGCGGGGCTGGCGGTCGGTTACTGGCCGGACATCGCCGGTCTGCGCGGCAACTGGCACAAGGCCGCCGAGTGGCGGCCGCAGATCGGCCAGGCGGTCCGGGAACGGGAGTACCGGAACTGGAAGAAAGCCGTGCAGCGCACCCTCGCCTGGGTCGACGGGTAACGGCCGTCCCGTGGGTCCGTGACCGGATCCGGGATGCGCCGGGGCACGGGTGTCACGTGCCGGTTCTCTGCCCGGCTCTGGACAGGGCGGTGGCGGCCCGCTCGTCGGGGCTGGTTCCGCCCCACACCCCGTGTGCCTGGTGGGTGTTGATCGCGTAGTCCAGGCACTGCGCGCGCACCGGGCAGCGGCGGCAGACGGCCTTGGCGTGCTCGTGCTGCATCTGGCCCGGCCCCTGCGGCGAGATGGGGAAGAACAGCTCCGGATCCTCGCTGAGACAGGCGGCCTGGCGGGACCAGTGAGTGATGAAAGAAATATCAGTGTGAGAAGGCATGGCGAATCCAATGAGTCCGGGAGAAACCCGACTACCGTCGGCCCAACTGCTCATTCGGATGCCCCTGCCTGTCGGCTTCATACGATTTGGGGGGAGAAAAGTCGGCAAAATCGGGGCGGGGAAATCATGATCGGCGGTTGGTGAAGGCGGCGGATCGCGACCGGCGCAGCAGCGAGATGACTGCCCGCTCCACGCCGCCCCGCGTGGCCAGCTGCCCGGAATCGGCCTCGGCGCCGAGCGCGGTGAGCGCGCGGTCGATGGTCCGCCCCCTTTCGTAGGCCTCGACGACGCGGGGGTCCACGTAGGAGGCGCGGGCCACGGCCGGGGTGTTCCCCAGATAGCCGGCCACCTCCTGCATCACCCTGGACACCGCCCGCCGCCTGCCGGTCCTCGACCGGACCGGGGAGGATACCGCCAGGCCCACCGCGGCCAGCACAGTCGCGTGCCAGGTGCGGAAGTCCTTCGCCGACACCTCGCACCCGAACGTCTCGCGCAGGTAGGCGTTGATGTCGGAGCTGCGCACGTCCGTCCACCCGGAGCCGTTCTCGTAGCGCAGCAGTTCCCCCTCCTCCCCGCTCGCGCGCAGGGAGGAGACCACCGCGCACACGTCCGGGTCGGCGATCGTCACCTCGCGCGGCTTGCCGCCCTTGGCGAGGTAGGAGCAGACGACGCGGCCCGCCGTACAGGTGACGTGCTCCATCCGGAGGGTGGCCAGCCCGAACGAGTCGTAGGATTCGCCGCCCACCCGGAAGAAGCCGATGTCGAGCATCCGGGCCGCTGCGGCGAGCACCCGCTCGCGGGAGAGCTCCGTCCCCTCCAGGTGCCCGGCGACACGCTCGCGGAACGCCGGCAGCCGCTCGGCCATCTCCAGCACCCGGTCGAACTTGATCCGGTCCTGCTCCGTGCGCCAGATGTCGTGGTACCGGTACTGCCGCCGCCCGGCCGAGTCGGTGCCGACGGCCTGGATGTGCCCGTCGTGCGTGCGGCAGATCCAGACGTCGGTCCAGGCCGGGGGGAGCGCCAGTGCCCTGATCCGCGCGAGGGTACGCCGGTCGCGGACCTGCCGTCCGTCCGGATGGTGGTAGCTGAAGCCCCGGCCCCTGCGGCGGCGGCGGATGCCGGGTTCGGCGGGATCGCTCTGGCGAAGCTCTGTCACCGCCCCCCTCTACCCAGGAGGAGGCCGCGTATGAGGACGGGCGTGCGACTGCCGCTCGGGCGAGCCGTACGGCGTGCGCCGGACGGCTCGCGTAAACGGAGGGGTGGAAAAGGGGAATGCGGGTATCCGGAACGCGTGGCGGAGCGGAACGGGTCACCGTCCCGCGAGGTTCGATCGTCGCGCACGCATGACACTGAAATCGTGGAGGTTCCCGTGGGACAGCTGACCGAGGAAGCCAAGGAACTGCTCCGGCAGCCGGTGCACGGCTGGGCGACCACCCTGCGCCCCGACGGCTCGCTGCACAGCACCGTGGTCTGGGTGGACGTCGACGGCGACGACGTCGTGTTCAACACGGCCGTCGGCCGGGCCAAGGAGCGGCACCTGCGCGCCAACCCCCAGGTCTCGGTGAGCGTCCTGGACCCGAAGGACGCCTTCCACCTGGTGAGCGTCTCCGGAACCGCCCGGCTGGAGCTGGAGGGCGCCGACGAGGTCATCGACGGCCTGGCCAAGAAATATCTGGGCGTGGAGACCTATCCCTACCGTCAGCCGGGCGAGCAGCGCATCACGGTCCGGATCGCCCCCGACAAGATGATCTTCAATCCGGGGAGCTGAACCGCGCGGGCCCGCCTCCGCGGTCTCCCGCGGAGGCGGGCGCCCCGGAGCCGACGTGCTCGGCGGGGAAACGGGAGATCGGTACGACGGCTAACATGTCGCCCTGAACCGTGACAACGGGAAGGGCCGGTGTTGAACGATCTCGGAGGCGGGTTCCGCGCCTTCTGGCGGGAGCGTCATCTGTGCACGCTGACCACCGTGCGGGCCGACGGCACCCCGCACGTCGTCCCGGTGGGGGTCACTCTGGACCCGGAGACCGCGACGGCCCGGGTGATCTCCTCGAAGGACTCCCGGAAGGTCCGCAACGTCCTGGCCGCCGGAGCCGAGGGGGCGGTGGTCGCAGTCTGCCAGGTGGACGGGCGGCGCTGGTCGACGCTGGAGGGACGCGCGGTGGTCCGCGCGGACTCCGGATCGGTCGCCGACGCCGAGCGCCGCTACGCCGAGCGCTACAAGCCGCCCAGGGAGAACCCGTCCCGCGTCGTGATCGAGATCCGGGTCACCCGGGTGATGGGCAATGTCTGAGGCCGTCACCGGGCCCGTGGCCGGCTCCCGGGCCCTCGCCGTACCCGCTGCGGGCACCGTCACGGTCGTCGGCATCGGCGCCGACGGCTGGGCCGGCCTGTCGCAGGCCGCCCGCCGGGAGCTGCACGCCGCCGAGGTCCTCATGGGCAGCGCGCGCCAGCTCGCCCTGGTCCCCGAGCCCACCGCCGAGCGGGTGGTGTGGCCCTCGCCCCTGCTGCCCGCCCTGCCCGCCCTGATGGCCGCCCACCAGGGCCGCCGGGTGTGCGTGCTCGCCAGCGGCGACCCCATGTTCCACGGCATCGGCACGACGATGGTCCGCCTGCTGGGCCCGGAACGGGTCCGGGTGCTGCCGTATCCCTCCTCCGTCTCGCTGGCCTGCGCCCGCCTCGGCTGGGCCGCCGATCAGGTCGAGGTCGTCAGCCTGGTGACGGGACCGGTCGAGTCGCTGCACACCGCCGTGCACGAGGGCCGCCGGATCCTGGTCCTCAGCGCCGACGGGCGCTCCGCCGCACAGGTCGCGGCCCTGCTCACCGCGCGAGGGTACGGCCCCAGCCCGATGGCCGTCCTGGAGCGGCTCGGCGGCCCGGAGGAACGGGTGGTCTCCGGCACGGCGGCCCGCTGGGCCCTGCCGGCGGCCCAGGACCTGAACATCGTCGCCGTGGAGTGCCGCGCGGAGCCCGGGGCGGTGCCGCTGCCGTGCGTGCCCGGCCTGCCGGACGGGGCGTTCGAGCACGACGGCCAGCTCACCAAGGCCGAGGTGCGCGCGGTGACCCTCTCCCGGCTGGCGCCCGTCCCCGGTGAGCTGCTCTGGGACGTCGGCGCCGGGGCGGGCAGCGTCGCGATCGAGTGGATGCGCGGCCACCGGGCCAACCGGGCGGTGGCCGTGGAGCGCGACCCCGAGCGCGCCGCCCGGGCCGCCAGGAACGCGGCCGGGCTCGGCGTCCCCGGGCTGAACGTGGTGAACGGCTCCGCCCCCGCCGCGCTGGCCGGGCTCGAACCGCCCGACGCCGTCTTCGTCGGCGGCGGGGTGACCGTGCCCGGTGTGGTGGAGGCGTGCTGGGCGGCGCTGCGGCCCGGCGGGCGCCTGGTGGCCAACGCGGTCACCGTCGAGTCCGAGGCCGTCCTGGCCTCCTGGTACGGCGAGCTGGGCGGGGACCTGGTGCGGCTGGCGGTCAGCAGGGCCGCCCCGGTGGGCGGTTTCACCGGGTGGAAGCCCCTGATGCCCGTGACGATCTGGACCGCGGTCAAGCCGGAGGACGAACGATGACGGTCCGTTTCATCGGAGCGGGACCCGGTGCGGCCGACCTGATCACCGTGCGGGGGCAGCGGGCGATCGCCGCCTCGCCGGTCTGCCTCTACGCCGGGTCGCTGGTCCCCGCCGAGCTGCTGGAGAGCTGCCCGCCCGGCGCCCGGCTGGTGGACACCGCGCGGATGACGCTGGAGGAGATCGTGGCGGAGATGCTCGCCGCCCACGGGTCCGGGCAGGACGTGGCCCGGCTGCACTCCGGCGACCCGTCGGTGTTCAGCGCCATGGCCGAGCAGATGCGCAGGCTCGACGCGGCTGCGGTGCCCTACGAGGTGATCCCCGGCGTGCCGGCCTTCGCCGCCGCCGCGGCGACGCTGAAACGGGAGCTGACCGTGCCCGGCGTGGGCCAGACGATCACGCTGACCCGGACCTCGGCGCGGGCCACTCCCATGCCCGAGGGCGAGGACCTGGACACGCTCGGCAGGAGCCGGGCGACGATGGTGCTCCACCTGGCGGTGCAGCGCATCGAGGAGGTCGCCCGAGACCTGGTCCCCAACTACGGCGCCGACTGCCCGGTGGCGGTGGTGGCCAGGGCCAGCCGGGCCGACGAGGTCGTCCTGCGCGGAACCCTCGCCGACATCGCGGAACAGGTCCGGGCCGCGGGCGTACTGCGCACCGCGGTGATCGTCGTCGGCCGGGTCCTGACCGCCTCGGAGTTCCCCGACAGCCATCTGTACTCTGCGGCCCGCTGCCGCGACTGAGACGTCGGGGGCCGCCCGCCGGGCCCTGACGGCCGTCAGGGCCCGGCGGGCGGGATCCGCAGGGCGGTGAGCGCGATGTCGTCGTTCGAGGTGCCCAGGGCGGAGAGGATCCCGTCGCAGAAGGTCTCCACGGGCTCGCGCGCAAGGGCGGCGGCGTGCTGGCGCAGCCGGGTCATGCCGTGGCTCAGGTGCTCCTCCGGACGTTCGACCAGTCCGTCGGTGTAGAGCAGCAGGGTGGATCCGGGAGGCAGCGCGTCGAAGGCGTTGCGCCGCGAGACGCCCGGGTCCACGCCGAGCAGGAGCCCTGCGCCGTCCTCCAGGTAGCAGGTCTCACCCTCACCGGTCACCAGCAGCGGCGGCAGGTGGCCGGCACTGGAATGGCGGAACTCCCACGGCCCGTCCTCGCCCCCCTTGACCAGGCCGTAGAGGCAGGTGGCGGTGTGCATGCCGTACAGGATCTCGTTGGCGGCGTCCAGGCGGCGCAGGATCTCTCCCGGCGGCTCCTGGCGGTCGCAGGCCAGGGCGCGGAGCATGTTGCGCAGCTGGCTCATGATCACCGCGGCGGGCAGGTCGTGGCCCGCCACGTCTCCGATGATCAGAGCCAGCTCACCTCCCGGGACGACGAAGGCGTCGTACCAGTCCCCGCCCACCTCGGCGGTCTCGTGGGCCGGGCTGTAGCGGGCGGCGAGACGGAGCCTGCCGACCTCGGGCAGCCGGTCCGGCAGCAGCGAGCGCTGCAGCCGTTCGGCGATGTGCTGGACCGCCTGGTGGAGGCGGCCGTTGTCCACGGCCAGGGCGACGCGGTGCGCCAGGTCCTGGACCAGGGACTGGTCGTCGGCGGTCAGCGGCCGTTCGGGGCGGATCCGGACGACGGTCAGCGCGCCGAGTACCTGCCGGCGGACACGCAGCGGGGCGATGATCGCGCTGTTCGCACCCATGCGCTGGAAGAGCTCCGCCTGTACGGCGTGCAGCGGGTCACCGGCCTGCCGCGCGGTCGGGAAGGAGGTCAGCAGCAGCGGCCCGGCCCCGCGCAGCACCTGGACCAGCGGACCGGTCGTGTCCTCGCGGACCGGTGGCAGCGGACCCTCGAACCGGCCGGTGGGCGCCTGCGCGGAGTCCCGGTGCGCCACTGCCACCCGTTGCAGGTGCTCGTGCTCGTCCAGCAGGTCCACCGCACACCAGTCGGCCAGTTGCGGCACCAGGATCCGGCAGAGCCTGCGGACCGCCTCGTCGGTGGACAACGTGCTGGACAAGGCCGCCGTCACCTCGCTGAGCAGCGTCAACCGGGACAGCGCCTGCTGGAGCACCTCGTCGACGTCGTGCGTGTCCGGTCCACCGGCCAGCGCGATCTCCCCCTCCGTGCTCTCCGCGAGCCTCGCGATCCGTCCTGAAACCGGTGTCCCGGCGCCGCCCGCCGGCCGGTTCCCGGCGGCGTCACCCGCCGAAAAGATCACAGGGAGCCGGTGGAGCGCACGGTGGACGCGGCGGGAACGACGAAGTTTTCTCTTCCGGCGGCGATCTCATTGCTCTGGCCTCCGTGCGCGGGCGGTTCCCGCGGTAGAGCTTTCGGATTTCTCAGGTCAAACCAGGGTGGAACGGCGGTACGGGGCGGAGCCGCCGGGTAGGGCGCCGGTATGGCTCAGGAGAAAAGCGCCAAGGAACTCGCCGAGGAACTCGCGACGGACGCATCCGACGACCCTCGCTTCAAGGACCGCACGCCCGGTGTCCGGGCGACCCGGCAGGGCTCCGCCGAGCAGGCGGACGCCGACATCGCAGGCCGCGCGGGCGTGGGCGGGATCGGCACCACGGGCGGGGGCGGCCCCGGCGGTACGGCGGGCCAGCCGCCGACGGGCCGGGTGCCCGACGACGAGCTGGCGGACACGACGTTCGGCCTCGGGCCCGAACCGGTCGAGGAGGGGCGGAGCGGGGAGCCGGACGAGCGGTGACGGACTGAGCCGCGGCCGCCGCCGTACGGCGGACGCGGGAGCACCCGCCGTCGGTCCGGTCCGATCGGGTCCCGGCCGGGTCCCGGTCGAGGCGGTGTCGGTCGGACGGACGATCAGACACCCAAGGCCGCGCGGCCGGCGAGGACGACGGCGGCGTGATGGGCGACCCGGGCACCGAGGCGCTCGGCGGTCGCGAGGTCGGCCTTGTGCACCGCGTCGGTCGGCAGGTCGGCCGGGGTGGTCGCAGCGGCGCCGTTGAAGTATCCGAGGCGGTTGAGGTCGTTCTCGCTTCCGGCGCTGGTGTACCAGCCCGGGGGCAGACCCAGATTCACCCAGGTCATCTGGTGCTGGGCGGCGAGAGTGGCGAAGTAGGCGAGGGTGGAGTGCTTGTCTCCGGCTTTGCACGCGGAGTTGGTGAAACCCGCGCCGAGCTTGTCCTTCCAGGCCTGGGCCTGCCAGCGCCCGCTGGTCGCCTCGGCGAAGGCGTGGAAGACCCCGGAAGCGGTGCCCATGTAGGTCGGCGAGCCGAAGATGATCGCGTCGGCTGCGTCGAGGGCCTGCCACTGCTCGGCGGTGACGTGGTCGACGCGCACTGTCGTGACGTCTGCGCCGGCGTCGACGGCGCCGGCTCTGACCGCCTCGGCCAGGCGCTCGGTGTGGCCATGGCCGGAGTGGTGGGCGATGGCGATGGTCGGCTTGCGAGTCATGTACGGCGTACCTTTTCTGGTCGTGGTTCTCGGTGGATGCCTCACCGGCCGGGACGGGTGAACGCCTCACGCCGCCGCTCGGCCTCGGCGCGGATCACGCATTCTTCGACGTGATCGTTGATCAGGCCCATGGCCTGCATGAACGCGAACATCGTCGTGGGCCCGACGAACTTCCACCCCTTGCGTTTCAGGTCTTTCGACAGGGCGGTCGATGCGGGGGAGGTGGACACGCTCTGGGGTTCGGGCAGGTCCGCCGGAGCGGGCTCGTAGCGCCAGACGAAGGCGGCCAGCGATCCTTCCCGGTCCAGCAGTTCCTCGGCGCGGCGGGCATTGCCGATCACCGCCTCGATCTTGCCGCGGTGCCGTACGATGCCGGCGTCCTGCAGCAGGCGCTCGACATCGTGTTCGGTGAAGCGGGCGAGGCTGGGGATGTCGAAGCCGTCGAAGGCCGCGCGGAAGTTCTCCCGCTTGACCAAGATGGTGCGCCAGCTGAGTCCGGACTGGAAGCCTTCCAGGCACAGTTTCTCGAACAGGCGACGGTCATCACCGACGGGGAAGCCCCATTCGGTGTCGTGGTAGGCCAGGAACTCCGGTGCGGCACCGCTCCACGAGCAGCGCGGCATGCCCGGGTCGGGCATCGGTACGGTCATCTCATCACGGTCCTTGCGTCATAACAGGCGAGCACAGGCTCCGGCGGCGTCCCGCGCCCGGCCCGCAGACGCCGGTGTCCGGTTCGCCTCCGGTCGTCGCCCTGCCGGAACCGGCCACCTGCCGAGGTGGCGTCAGGCCGGTTCCGGCAGGGCGCATGCGGCGGCCCGGCCGCGTCGGGTTCAGGCGAGCAGGAACTTCAGGCGGTCGTCGGCCAGCCATGGCGTGATCTCGACGATCTCCGCGCTGACGATGTCCTCTGCGACGAACGGGTCGGCCGCCACGCGCTCCTCCAGTTCCGGCCGGGACGTGTCGTGTGCCACGATCGCGCCGCCCAGCCCGGGCTGGATGCCGCCGACCAGCAGGAACACGCCGTCGTCGACACCGCGCTCGATCCACTCCTGGTGGCCGGACATGTGCTGTTCGGCAGCACCCCTGTTGGCGGAGAACCGCAGCAACACCACGAACATGTGATCCCTCTCAGATCGTTGAACTCGGTCGCGTCAGGCGTTCGCCGACGCGGTGTCCTCGGACGCGGCGTGTGTGGTGCGCCGGGCGCCCGCGGAGTACTGGCTCAGCCAGTCATGCATCCGCTGCACTTCGCGGCGGATGAAGTCCTCGTCCCCGAAGGCGTGCGCCAGCGTGGCGACGCCCTGGCTGAAGGCCAGAACGTGCATCGCCAGCGCGTCGGCCTCCGTCTCGTGCCCCAACTGCGTGAACTGCTCGCGCAGCCATGCCCGAAAAAGCGTGAACAGGCCATTGGCTTCGCCCAGCGCGGGGTGGCCGAGCTTGGCCAGCTCCGTGGTCAGGGTGCCCACCGGGCAGCCGTAGCTCTGGATGTCGGCGCGGTTCGTCACCACGATCTCGACGAACCTGCGGATGCGGTCGGCGGGGTCGGCCTCCTCGGCCTCCCACTGTTCGAGCATCCGCCGTGTACCGTCCAACCGCACGGCGATCACCGCGTCCAGGATGTCGTCCTTGGACTTGAAGTGGTAGTAGAAGTTCCCCCGCGAGATGTGAACGGCCTCCGCGATCGCCGCGAAGGACGTGTTCTCGTAACCTTGCCGGTAGAACAGCTGATCGGCTGCCTCGACGATATGGGCTCGGGTTGTCGCACCGCCCACTGCCTCGTACCTCCTCGCTGCGGGCCTCTCATGGAATCTTCCTAGGACGCTTGTCCTAGCCGGGATATTAGGACAAGCGTCCTATGCGTTGTCAACCGGCTCCTGCGGGCTGCACGCTTGAGAGGGCGGGTCGAGTACGCCGGAAGACTCATAGGGTTGGCCGGGATGCCTCTCGGTGCCCCTGCGAAGCGACAGCTCGCGGCCCCAGGCCGGCGGAGGGTTCTCCGAGCTGCGGTCCGGCGCGTCAGGCTCCATGGCAGGCTCGGGACGGGCGCCGAACGGCCCGGCCCTCGTGGATGCCGGCGGCGACGAGCCCGCGGATGTACGCGGCCGCCGCGGCGAGGGCGCTACCGGCGTGTCTCCGGCCGTCAGGAACGCGTGGCAGGCGGCCGGCCCGGGCCGCTCGGCGCTTTACCGGACTTCGCTGATCGCGGCGAACCCGCCTCATCGAACCGAGGTGGAGCCGGAGCGCCGTACCGGCACACGAGCGGCCACCGGACCGGCTCTCCTGGCTTGCCTGCTCTTCCCCGGGTCCGCTCCGGCTGCGCGCTCGTTGAGGTCCTGCGTTCCCGAAGACCGCGCCCGGGATCGCGGTCGTACTGGTGGACGACCGCGATCCGGGCCGTCCGGGCACGGTGCCGTCCAGCCCGCTCAGCCCCGCCGAGCGTGAGACGCTCTCCGGCGCTCGCCAGGCCGGCTGGAAGAGGAGCCGTCGGGCCGCGGCGCAGGCGGCACCGAGCCGACGTCGCCGTCGGAGCACCCGGCGTCCCGGCCGAACAGGCCGTCCCCGACGGGGACGATCGGGTGCCGATGAGATTTCGGAGATTCTGGGGGTCTATCGTCCTGGTCGTTCGGCTTGCTGCGCCATCACGCTCGGCCGGTCAGGCCGAGATGAGATCCGCCGGAGATCAGACACTCCCGACCGCGCAGCACACAATCGAGGCTAGCCCGTCATGAGCTGAGCCAGGCGGTCCCACGCCGGGGATGAGGCTCCGGGCTGGGATTGCGCGGCCAACCGGGCGATGGCCGGGTTGTGGACGGGGCCGTTCTCGGATCGGCCGGGGTGATCGGTGAACCAGTTCCGGGTACGGTCCGCGAGGTCGGGCAGGCGGGGATCGTCCGGCGACCAGTCATAGGCGGCGTCATAGTCGAGATAGAGGGCACAGAACTCGGGATTGGCCATCAGCTCGCGTTTCTCGGCGATCCACAGGGAGGCGTCCTCGGGCGAGGCCGTCTGCATGAGGATCCAGCCGTCGCGTTCCACGCGGATCGCGCGCTCGCTGACGCCGAGTTCGCGCAGGTCGTCGAGATAGTCGGCGACTTCGGGGGAGACGAAGAGCCGATCGCCGCCGCGCAGCTGGACGAGTTGGTCGCGGGTTCGTCCCAGCTGCGCGATGCGTTCCTCGATGTCGTGATCGATCTCGGCGACGGCCGCCGCGAACGTCGCCGTGTCGGCGTCGAGGAGGCCCCTGATGCGGGCCAGCGGCACCCCCGCGTGCGCCAGCGTCCTGATCTTCACGAGCTTGACGGCGTGCTCGGCGGTGTAGCGCCGGTAGCCGGACGAGTCGCGGCCGGGCTCGGTGAGCAGACCGCGCTCGTGGTAGTGGCGGATGGCCTTGATGGTCACTCCGGCGTAGTCCGCGAGCTGGCCGATCGTGAGCATGCAGGACATCCTGTCACGCGGAGGGGTCACGTCCGGCGGGTCAGGCGGCCGCCGCCGTTGCGGAAGCGCGCCTGGCCGTCGCGGACGTCGTGGAAGGAGACGAGCAGCAGCCGCAGGTAGCCGTCGAACGCCTCCAGCGGGTAGCCGGCAGGCGCGAAGAGGCCCGGCCGGATCGGCACGTAGCGCTGCGGCGGGGCGGAGGTCGTGCCGCCGGCGAACTCGGTGAAGATGCGCTCCTGCGACTCGTCCGCCGGCTCGTAGGTCGTCCGCTCCTCGATCTGGCCGTCGACGATGCTGACGTCGACGCGGAGCTGGTTGGAGCGGTAGGTGCCCACGTAGGGGGTCAGATCGATGTCCTGCTCCGGTCCGGTGACCAGAGCGGGGATCCGGACGCCGAGGTGCTCGCTCAGCAGCCACTGCAGGATCTGGTCCTGCAGCATGATCGCCCCCGGGTTGTTGCCGTAGGCGGTGAAGACCAGGTCGTGCTCCGGGAGCACGCACAGGAGGGAGACACCGCCGGGCGAGGCGCCCGACATGGCCAGCACGGTCGTGTCGCCGAACGGGTACAGCACCCAGCCCAGGCCGATCGGCGGGGTGTTGGGGCTGTCCATGTCGTACGAGACCTGCCGCATCAGGGCGGTCGACTCGGCCGAAAGGACGCGCGTGCCGGACGGGGACACCCCGCCCGCGAGGTGGGTGCGCCCGAAGGCGAGCAGGTCGGCGACGGTGCCGATCGGCGTGCCACCGGCCGGGCCCCAGGCGTCGGGGAGCGTGAACATGTTCGTGGGCTTGGGCGCCATGGTCTCGAGGTCCAGGAAGTGGCCGACTGCCGTGCTGCGCAGGATGGCCTGCTCGGCGGAGGTGCTGGAGTCCTTCATGCCGACCGGGGCGTAGATCTCGCGTGCGAGCAGGTCGTGGAAGGGCAGGCCGGTCACCACTTCCAGCAGGCGGCCCGCGACGATCATGCCGCCGTTGGAGTAGCTGAGCTGCTCGCCGGGCTCGAACAGGGTGCCGCAGCTGCTCGCCAGGCCCTTGACGTAGGCCTTCAGGGCGTCGTGGCCCTTGTCGCCGGGGAAGTACAGGTCCGCGTCGATGCCGTTGGTGTGGCCGATCAGGTGCCGGACCAGGATCCTGTCCGCCGCACCCGGTACGGTCAGCGCGAATTCGGGAAGGTACTTCACGACCGGTGCGTCGAGGTCCAGCAGCCCGCGATCGGCCTGCTGCAGGACCAGCGTGGTGGTCAGGACCTTGGTGACGGAGCCGAGCAGGAATCCGGTGTCCTGGAGCATCGGTGCGCCGGTGGCGACGTTCGCGGCGCCGTGGGCGACGATGATCTGCTCGCCGCCGTGGTAGACGCCGGTGACGAACCCGGGAACGCCGTTGGCCTCGCAGTAGGCCGCGATCCGCTCGCGGATGGGGGCTTCGACGGTGTGCAGTGCGTTGTTGGTCATGAAGCCATCGTCGAACCCTGACCTAGGGGCAGGGTCAAGCCGGGAAGACGGGAAATCGGTGAGCGTAGGTCGGAAAGGGGTACGCCGCAGGTCAGGCGAACGTACGGCGAGCGTCATGACTTTTGTCATCACCTACTGGTGATTTCGACGTCTACGCCGGGCCCGTCCTCCTCTCCGAAGATCGAGCCATGACGAACAACGCGAAGAACCCCGGCAAGGACACGGCGAAGAACACCGTCCCCGACCGGACCGCCGGCATGGCCTCCGGCCTCGCGATCGGAATGGGCCTCGGCGCCGCCCTCCACAACCTCCTCCTGGGGCTCGCGCTGTCGCTCTGCTTTGGCGCGGCCCTCGCGCACGCCCACCCCTCCGGGGACACCCAGGACCGGCAGTAACCTCGCGTCCGGGCGGCCGAGGCGGAATCGGGCAGTCGGTGATCCGCACGCCGTACATTCGTCCGACCTGCGGCGCGCCCCTTTCCGGCTCACCTGGTCCGCCCCTCCGCCGGTTCCGTCCTGATGATGGGCGACCGGGTGCGCGGGGATGCTCGCCGTAGTAGTCGTCGGCTGCCCAGCTCGACATCCCGGTGTCGCGTCACCGAATCGCTCGTCGACGGCGTGAGGGATGGCCGGGGCGTGCGGGCCGTTTTCGATCCGGGCCCGGCTCGCCGGGACCGTCCGGAGCGGGCCCCGCTTCGCGGATGTGAGACCGGGTCCGTCAGGGGGTGTCGTCCCCGGCCGCCGCACGCCAGGAGCCGGCGCTCTCCCTGTGCAGCTTCGCCTGCCAGAGGAAGGCGGGTCCGGTGCACAGGGCGGCGAAGCCCGCGAAGAAGCTGATGGCGAACCACGGGTCGGTCGGAGCGTCCTCCTCCACCGTCTGGCCGGCTTGGCCGACGAAGTAGACGGCCGAGACGGCGAAGACGGCCACCAGGACCAGGCCCGCGGCCAGGAAGACCGCCGCCCGCCGCGCCTCACGTCTGGCCCGTGCCTCCGGCGGAAGGTCGGCGAGGCCGCTGCGGCGTTCCCGCTCGGCTTCGATGATCGCCTTCGCCTGCACATTGCTGAGCCCCAGTTCCTTCAGCAGGCGCCGCTGCGGGACGAGCAGGAGCAACCCGACGCCCACGCCGAGGCCCACACCGACTCCGGAGGGGAATGGCACGTCGGCGAGCACCAGGAGGACGAGCACGGCGATGATCACGGCGATCGTGACCAGCATCGAGACTCTCAGGCGGTGGTGGGAGCGCATCAGGCGGTCGAGTTCGTCCGGGCTGAGGGTGCGCATGCGGGCCGCCTTTCGTCTGTGGATCCTCGTCGAGCTTGGAATACGGCGTTATCGACCGCAACCGATTCGAAGGCTGCGGATCCCAGGGTGGGCGTGAAAAAAGTCACATCTGCGTTCGCCGGCTGGCCCGTCGCGGCCGGGGCGCCGGGCGTACACGGGCGAGCGGGCCGGTAACGGTCTCCTCCGGCAACCACGCCCAGGCCCTGGTCGTGGCGGTCCATCTGGTGGACGCGCATGCGGTTGCGGGGCCCTCCGCCGGCCGCGAGCCACCGGGGTGAACGAGAACGCAGAAGACCCCAGGCGCTGACCGCTTCTGGTCACGGTGGCCTGTCCGTGCCGCATCCGGCGCGTCAACGAAGCAGTCGAGCTCTGTTCGGGCCCGGCCCCGACAGCCACCGATCCCAAGGGGATGAATGCGCTGTGACGACCGCTCCGGGCCGGCGACAGCCCGCGAGTACCGAGCAGAGTGGTATCGGGCCGCTGACGGCGTCCGGCATGATGAAGCGGTGACGGATCTGCGGTGGGAGGAGATCGAGGACCTCTTCGACCCCGAGACGAACGGCGTGCTGCCGGACGGGCGCGTCCCGGGCACCTCGGCTGAGGACTGGCAGGCCGTCTTCGACCTCGTGCGCTCCAACGGCTGGCGGCACGAATACTCGGTCGACGGCATCGTGCTTCGGATTCCCCCTGCGGAAGCGATGTTCGCCGTGCGTGACCAGGCCGGCCGCGTGCTGAAGGTCTGGCCGAACCCCGGCATCCTGGTGAACTTCTTTCCCCACGCGGAAGAGCACATCGACTTCGATGTCGACCTCCGGGACCTGCAGGGCCAGGAGCGCTTGGACGTGCTGTGCGGCTTCCTGCGGGCGATCGGCCGTCGTCTGGGCAAACCGGTGCTGATGACCCCAGAGGGCTTCTCCCGGTACCCGATACTCGGCTTCGACGTCGCAGCCGGCCGTGTGGCACCGATGGCCGGACGGCGCTGATCGGTCTTTCACCTGCCTGTGCGCCGGCCCGGAATCCAACGTTCTCAGGACGGCCCTCTGCGTGAAGGCAGGCCCTGCGACTGGGCGCGGCACCGTCGTGTAAGCGCCGGGGCAGGCGTCACGAGCGTGGGCTAGGAGCGGTACGTTTCCATGTGGTGCTGTCCCCGCACCGACTTCATCGCCTGGCTCCAGGCGACCAGTTGGTCAAGCATCGTGGCCAAGGGCTGTTCGTGGTGGGCGGCCGGCTTGAAGGTCGAGAAGTTCTCGAAATCGGTGAACAGCGACAGTGCCACCTGGCTGCGTACGGTCGCCATCTGCAGCTCGGCCATGACCAGCCGCAGTTGCTCGACCGCGCGGGTGCCTCCGGCGCTGCCGTAACCGACGAACCCGGCAGCCTTGTTGTTCCACTCGGCGTACAGGTAGTCCAGGGCGTTCTTCAGCGCTCCGGACGGGCCGTGGTTGTACTCCGGGGTGACGAAGACGTAGCCATCGAACTCGGCGATCCTGGCAGCCCAGCGCTGGGTGTGCTCCTTGCTGTACTGGCCCATCGACGGCGGCACCGGCTCATCCAGCAGCGGCAGGCCGTAGTCGGCGATGTCGACCAGCTGAAAGCTCGCATCGGTCCGCTTGGCGGCGAAATCGTACACCCACTGCGCCACCGCCTGTCCGATGCGGCCGGGCCGGGTACTCCCCAGAACGATCCCGATCTTGATCATGCCATCCCTGTCTCTGTGAAGGTCGCCGTTGTCATGTTCCGGGGGTCTACAGCTCTAGCTACCCCTAGTAGCTATTCGTACACTTATAGTCACATTCGGGGTGATCTCGAGCAGTCCCAAAGTTTCCGGCGCCCCTGAAGTGATCGTCTTCGGGACAGGCGGGAAGGCGGGGAGCGCATCGGCGCGGGCCCCGCCGCTTCGGCGGGCGCGGTGCTCGTTGGTGCAGACATCCCGCAACACCCCCGGCCCTCGCGTCGGGCGAACGGAAAACGCTCTAAGTGATGGGCGGAGCACACAATGTGCTCGCCTACCCTGCATGAGTGCACCATCCGACAGGCCCCATAGGGGCGTGAGCCGAGCGGGCCGGTAGCGGACAACGCCACCGCGCCGCCCGCTGCAGGCTCCGCTCTCATCCTCATTCCCCGTGATCACAAGGGTGTCGTCTCATGACTCAGCTTCCCCTGCCGAAAAGCGCCCTGTATGTCTGCGTCGATGACGACAGCGGGCACCGCTCCCGGCTGGAGGCGATCACCCATGACGCGATCGTCATCGCCGCGCCCGCCGACGCCAAGAGGCTGGTGGCCGCCGAGGTCGGTAGCCACCTGACGGTGTTCTGGATCGACGAGGGCGGTCGCGTCGTGCTGCCGGTCCTGCTGGAGGACATCACCACCGGTTCATCGGAGCGCTGGCGCCTGCGTCCGCTGGGTGAGCCGCGCCAGGCCGGCCGCCGCCAGCACGAGCGCGGCGGCGGCGGGGAGAAGATGCGCATCTCCACCCTGGCCGCCCAGCCCGCCGTCACCTTCGACAGCACACTGCTGGACCTGAGCGAAAAGGCACTGCGCTGCTGGGCGCCGGCCTCCGACATCGCCGTAGGCGAGGAGCTGCACATCCAGGTGGTGCTCAGCACCGGGGTCTTGAGCCATATCGGGAAAGTCACCATCGTGCGCGAAGCCCCCGACGGCATCGGCCAGCACATCGTGGTGACCTTCCATCCGCTGACCGCGCCGACGGTGCAGATCATCCGCCGTTATCTGTTCGTCTGGGGCGGCCGCCGGGCCCGGCAGCCCGAGCACGCAACGACTACGGGCACCGCATTTGCGAACGCCGGCACCAGAGGTGCTGCAGTCGGCGCCACGCCGGGCTGAGCGCAGACCGGTTCTGCCCGCAGGTCAAGAATCGAGTCATACTGAGCTGATCATAAGTTTGGGGACTATTGGCGCTACGGGCTGATGTGGGCCGGATGAGGACCGGCAAAGAAGGCCCCCGCGATGTCTGGGCGCTTTTTGCAGCCGGCGCATGCCGCAACGCATGGCCGCGGCCGGCTCGTGCTCATCGGCCACCGCCGCGCGGGCCGTCCGCGCCCTGACGTTCTGATCGACCGACTCATCGGGGTTGAGCTCGGGTGCGTAGGCGGGCAAGAAGAACAGGCGCAACCGGCCCTCGGTCTTGAGGGTCTGCTCCTGGTCCGGTGGCAGCCGTCGTGGCCGGCCCTGCGCCTTCTTGATCCGCAACGCCTCGGTGCCGCCCGATCGCACCTGGCGTTCCACCGGAAGATCGGTTCGCGGCCCACGCCCGGCGCCTCGGCCACCCGATCCGGTGACATACCGCTGCTCCAGCGGCCTCAGCGCGAAGATCTCCTCCTCGAACGTGGCTCTGCGACCTTTTCTGGCCATGCTCCCAGCATGACCCCACCGCCCCGGCAAGTACCAAGACTTATGGCCTGCTCGATACCAGATGAGACACCAACCACGAGGGGCAGTCCGGACCGGTCGGACAGGATGTGCATCTTCGAACCTGGCTTGCCCCGGTCCACGGGGCTCGGACCTGTATGGTCGCCCCCTTTTTCGCCCGCACGCAGGCGGAGTCCAGCACGACGCGGGACAGATCGAGCAGATCGGCCACGGCCAGGCGGTCGAGCACGACCTGGTGCAGCTTGCTCCATACCCCGGCCCGCGACCAGATCAGAAAACGGCGGTGCGCGGATCGGCCCACCGGTTCTCGACCGGCCAGCGGGAGGCGGCGGCGCCGGTGGCGGCGCTGCGCACCAGGGCGATGATCTGGCGGGCCAGCTCGCTCAGCAGGTCCAGCTCCCGCGTCCGATCGGTCGGGCCGCCGGTCAGGGTGGGGTCGGCCGCGTACAGCTCGGCGCCCTGGCGCACGACGGGGGCCGCCCGCTGCAGCAGTACGGCGCCGCGGTCCGGCGCGAATGCGATGGTCCAGTCATGGACATGGCGACACCCCGCCGTACGGCTCGCGCCGGGCGGGGCGTCTGGTGCGGGTAGCTCAGTACAAGAGCCGGTCGACGGCGCTGCCCCGCCCCCACACGCCGTTGAGACGGGTGGCCAGGCGCTGGTAGGCCGCTTCCTCCTCGGGTGTGAGCACGGCGTCCGCGCCGGGGTCGACGCCAGCCACGTGCTCGCGCAGGATCGCGGTGTCCGGCCGTCCGCCACGGCCAGCAGCTCGCCGGCGGGGAGGCTGGGGCCGTTGGCTAGGGCCTCGCGTACGGCCGCGCCAGCGCATGGGTCGGCCAGCACGCGAGCGGTCGCAGAAGGCTGTACCCCCTCGCGGGTGCTGACCGGCGAGCCGCGGTGCGGATCCGAAGGGGGCCACCCGAGGTTGTTCGGAACCATCGTGCAGCTTCGGGAATGACGGTCAGGACGGTCCTCGTCCCCGGGGTGGTTCGCTGCCGGATGTCCAGTCCGCTGCCTCGCGCCTGCAGAGCCATACGGAGAAGGCCCGCAACGCCTGCCTGCGACCCCCGTCGTACCCCATCCACGAAAGTCGCAGTTCTCCGGTCGCCCATTCGGCCGAAGCGTCCGATGCCGGACGCCGCGAAGATCCTTCACATGCCGACATCCGTTCTTCGCAGCGCTCTGGCAGCCGCTGTCGTACTGCTGACGTTCACCGCGCCTGCGGCGGCCGCCGCCGAGCGCGTCCCGGCCCTGGTCCTGTCCGAGCCCACCGGTCCGCATCCCGTGGGCACGACCAGCCTGCACCTGGTCGACGAGTCCCGGCCCGACCCGTGGGTGGCCGAGAAGACCGTACGCGAGCTGATGGTCTCGCTGTGGTATCCCTCCCGAACCGCTCAGGGGCGGCGGGCGCCGTACATGACGGCGCGGGAGGCGCAACTGCTCCTGGAGAACCTGAAGGAGCAGCACATCGAGGGCCTGCCGGCCGACGCGCTGAGCGGGGCACGGACCAACGCCTTCACCGACGCCCCTGCGCTCGGACACAACCGCCGCCTGCCCCTGGTGGTCCTGTCACCCGGCTTCGGCGCGCCCCGCAGTTCGCTGACGACCCTGGCCGAGGACCTGGCGAGCCGGGGGTACGTGGTGGCGGGCATCGACCACACCTACGAGTCGGCCGGAACGACCTTCCCCGACGGGCACACCACCACCTGTGTCGCCTGCCGATCCCTGGACTCTCCCGGCTTCGGGAAGAAGGCCACCAAAGGCCGTGCCGCAGACGTCTCCTTCGTGCTCGACCGGCTGCTCGGGCCCGACCCCGCGTGGAAGGGCGCCCGCCTGATCGACCCGTCCCGGATCGCGATGGCGGGCCATTCCCTGGGCGGCGCGAGCTCGGCATGGACCATGCTCACCGATGCCCGGGTACGCGCCGGCATCAACCTGGACGGCGGCTTGCACATCCCGCTCCCGGACAGGGGACTCTCCCGGCCGTTCCTCATGATGGGAGCCAACAGCCACAAGCCCGGTGGGCGGGACGCCACGTGGGGGCGTGACTGGCCACGCATGACCGGGTGGAAGCGCTGGCTCACGGTCGAGGGCATGGATCACCTGTCCTTCAGCGACTTCCCGTTGCTCGCCGACCGGATCAGCCCCGGCCCGATCCCCGGCCCGCGTGCAGTGGAGATCACCCGCAACTACGTCGGCGCCTTCGTCGACCTGCACCTTCGCCAACGGCCTCAACCACTGCTGGAGAGGCCGTCCCGGCGCTATCCCGAGGTCAAGTTCTGGAAATGAGAAATGATTGCGTCGTCCGGGGGCCGTTCCCGAAGCGGCCCCCGGCCAATCGTCTGCTCAGCGCTGCCGGTGCAGGCGTTCGCGGTGACGGTCGAGTGCGGCCTCGACCTCCTCGCGCTCGCGCGGGCTCAGCTCGCCCATGACCTCGGCGCGGACCTGGGGGCGCAGACTCCGGTGCAGGGCGTAGGTGATGACGTCGGCGTGCGCCCCCTCGGCGGAGGCGGCCGCGGGCGGCGCCGTGCTCGACGCGGCAGCGACCGGGACCGGGACCGGGTCGTCTTCCAGTGCCCGATACAGCGTCGAGCGACCCACCCCGAGGGCACGCGCGATGGCCGGGATGCTCTCCCCGCGCTGTCGGCGGGCGCGGGCGGCCGCCAGCTTGTCGGCGTCGATCGCCGGGGGCCGGCCACCGCGGCGGCTCTGGACGGCAGCCGCGGCCAGGCCGTCCATGTCCTGCCCTCCACCTCATCGGCGGAGCGCCACCGCCCTCCCTCGCGGGCCGACCAACAACCTCGTCGCGGTTCGATCACATCGCTCTCACCGCCGACCCGCTCACGCTCCAATACAGAGCATGCGCCGGAAACTGCTGATCATGCTCGCGGCATCACCTGCGGGCCCAGGATCCACCTCCCATGCCGGCGTCATCAGCGAAGCCCCGCAGGGAGGCCTGTGGGCCGTCAGCCTCGCCATCTTTGTACTTGGTGTCATCGTTGTGGTGTTGTTCCTGCACCGCTTTGAGCGCCGCCTTGAGCAGATCGAAGATCCTCCCCGCGAACGCCTCGGCCGCCGGATCGCAGCCGTCAACGCCGCATTCACCGAGGCCGCCCGGCTCATGGACGAACTCCAACGCGACCTCGCCGCCCAGCAGGCCGCACGCGAAGCCATCATCGCTCAGGCCGAAGAACAGCAGCGGCTCCTAGAGATCAACCAGGAGCAGGCCGAGAAGATCCGACACATCCTCGTCGGCGAGACCAAAGCCACCATCCGTGCTGAGCGCCGTCAACAGTGGCTGTTCTTCGCTCTCGGCGCTGCCATGTCCGTCCCGATCGGCGTCGCCATCAACCTACTCGTCCCCTGACGCGAGCACACGAGCACCAACATCATCGATCATGCGCACCGTCGTCACTCCCCGCCGCGCGACCCCCCGGCCCGTCCCCAGCTCCCCCAAGCCTGCGCGGGTCGGGTACTCGGGCCAGGCTGACCGGTCATGGGCAGCCCTGGTCTGGCGGCCTGCTGGTCCTGGAGGTGGTCGACGACGTCGAGCCGGCCACCTTCCGACTGGTGATCAGCGACGGCGAGGCCCTGGGCACGACCCGCTAGGGCGCCGCCCAGCGCGCCGATCGCCTGGCCACCCGCACCGCACCCGCACTGTCAACGGGTCGTTGACAGTGGGTGGGGGGCGGCCCGCGGCGACAGGGCCGGGCCCTGGCTGTGAACGCGTCGCTTGACCCCACCTCGGCGATGCCGGTGGCCTCCGGGGGTCAGCGTCGTGCGGCGATCAGCACCATCTCGCAGATCTCCGCGACGGTGGAGAACTTCGCCATGATGGAGGTGTCCCTTCGGGTCGTCGTGGGTTCTGGGGGATGCGGGGGCCGCTGCGGCCACGTGGGCGGCCCCCGGTCGACGCTCAGCCCTCGCGGTGAGGGGCCAGGGCGGGGGCCAAGGCGGCCAGGGCGTCGGCCTGGCGGGCGTGCGCGCCGTCGACGGCGTCCAGCTCGACCGGTTCGTGCTCGGGAGTGCGGGCCCTCCAGCGGGTGCCGTCGGTCTCGACGTAGCCGATCGGCACCTCGCTGCCGGGCGGCAGGAGGTAGCGGCGCCCGTCGCCGGACCGCTGTGCCACCCGGTAGCCGTCGGCCAGTCGGCGCGGCGCCGGGCGTACCCGCTCCCAATCCCAGACGGCCGGACCGGGCACGGGCACGGTTGCGGGTCCGTCGCCGATGGGGCGGGAGGCGGTCTCCTGGCGCTGGACGGCGACGAGCGGGTCGTCGTCTTCGAACGCCCGATACAGCGTGGAGCGGCCGACGCCGAGGGCACGCGCGATGGCGGGGATGGTTTCGCCGCGGGCCCGGCGGGCGCGGGCGGCCGCCAGCGTGTCGGCGTCGATCGCCGGCGGCCGGCCGCCGCGGCGCCCTTGGGCGGCCGCCGCGGCCAGGCCGTCCATGGTGCGCTCGCGGATCAGGTCGCGCTCCATCTCCGCGGCCATCGCGGCGACCAGGAACAGCATCTTGTCGGCGATGGACTGCCCGCCGGGCCGGTGCACCCCGGCGCACACCCCGGACAAGATGTGCAGGTTGATGCCGCGCGGCGCGAGCTCGTCTTCGAGGAAGACGAGCAACTCCTTCACCGAGCGGGCGATGCGGTCGGGCTTGTAGATGACCAGGGTGTCGCCCACCTGCATCCGGGCGATGGTCGCGGCCAGCTCCGGGCGCTCGCGGCGGGTGGACCAGCGCTCTGGCTAGTGATTCATCTGTCACCTTCCAGGCCTTGCGCGCAGCAGCGGCCTCGACCACCCTTTGTTACTGATCCACTACGAGAAGTGTCTTCCCGACCTATGAGGAGTCCTGCATGCGCAGCCGTAACGTTTCCATCCTCAGCCTTGTCCTGGGTACCGCTGCTTTGATCGCGATTGGACCGGCGAGCCCCGCGCACGCTGCCGACGTCGACATCGACGTCCAGGTCCAGACCCCGCTTGTGGATCTTCTGGGGGACTGCAGGATTACGGATTTGATCGGCGGCAACTACGACTGCGTCCTGCCGTAACGGCCTAGGAGCTGTTCGGGGTTCGGATCTTCGCGCGGGTTGGAGGCCACTTCCTCACGGGCGAGCGCCAGCATGAGATTGTCAATGTGACGAGTCCCGCGTCCGGCGAGGACCTACACGAGGGAGGTTGGGATCGTGGACAGTTGGCAACCGCATGTGGCGCAACTGGTAGCGAGCGGCTACATCGCCAAGGCGGCGATCTGTGGACATGACGGCACCGTCTGGGCCACCAGCCCCGGTCTCTCTGTCAGCCCCGAGGAGACGCGGGCGATCATTTCCGGGTTCAAGGACCCGAACCTGATCACGGACGGTATCCGCGTCGGTGGTACTAAGTACTTCGTCGTTTGATCAGACGACCGCATCATCAGCGGCAAGATGGGGGCTGGTGGAGTCTTCTGCATGAAGACCGGCAACACCGTCCTCATCGGGGTGTACGACGACGCGGTTGCCCAGCCAAGCCAAGCCCGCACGGTGATCAAAAAGTTGGCCGATCAATTCGGGCCCGCGGACTGCTGGCCGCGCAGCTCGCCTACGCCCCGGCCGGAACCCACCAGGTGGTCGTCACCGGCGGGGTCGCCGGGCTGGACGCGCGCCACCAGATGCGCGGCGAGGGCCGCGAGGCCCTGGCCACCGCCCTGGAACACCTGCTGGCGGCCGGGTACGCCACCCGGGAGCGGAGCCGCGATGAGGTGGGCCGGATGATGTGGGAGACGGTGCTTCGGCGTCTGCCGGAACCGGTGCTGGCCAGGACGTAGAGCCTGGCCAGGCCCATCAACGGGATTCCATGCCCGGATCTCCATGCGCGGGATGGCGCGGACCTACGTCAGAGAACAACCAAGACGAAGACCGAAGAACAGCCTGCCGGTCGACGCCGTGTCGCTCGGGGCCGGCGGCAGGTCGACCGGAGCCGTCCCGGCAGGCTCCCCGGAGCATGTCTGTGCCGTTCGTCCAGGTGAGCCCATAAACGGGTTTCCATTTCCGGGATTCCATCGCCGGACCGGTCAGGTTTCGTCGACCACCGCGGCGGAGGCCTCGCCGCGACGAATTCCGGCCACGCGGGCGGCGTGCCGGTAGTCGGCGGCGGTGGCCTGGTGGCCGTGGGCGGTGCTGCTGACCGTGGCGGCCAGCGAGGCGATCCGGCGCGCGATGTCGGCCAGACCCGGTTCCCATCCGGTGGGCGGCTCACCGGTGTCCGGGGCGGAGGCGGTGACCGCTCGCCAGGCGTCGGCGAGCTCGGTCGCGAGTACGGCCAGGTGCTCGGTGTCGGTGCCCAGGCACCGCCGCTGCCACCCAGCCCAGCGGCACGCCCACCACCACGGCGGCCGACACCGCCGCGAGCAGGCACACCAGCAGCATCCGGGGACGGTCGGCCGCGAGCTCGCGGCGGTAGCGGGCGCTGGCGGAGGCGCCGGCCCCCGGCGGAGCGATGCGGACCACGGCGACCTCCAGGACGACGGCGGGGAAGACTTCGTCCTTCACGGTACGACGAACGGCCGACAGCGCCGAGAGACCAGCGCCGCCGTACCCGCCGCGCGTAGTCTGGAGCCAGAGCAGGAGGTCCCCCATGGCGCCCACTCCCAAGGACGAAGCCCGCCGGATCGGCGAGAACGCACGCCGCGCCGCAAGGCCCGCGGGCTCACGCTCCAGGTCGTGGCCGGCCTCACCGGCCGGTCGGTGGGATGGCTGTCTGAGATTGAGCGCGGCATCCGCCCGCTGGAGCGGCGATCCGACATCCGCGCGCCGGCCGAAGCGCTGGAAATCACCCCGGGGAATCTGCTGCGGGTGGAGCTGCCGCCGGACACCGGACAACGCGAACGCCAACATCCGCCGTGATGGGCCGCCAGATTGTCAGCCCTGTCCGCCCCCGTCCTTAGGAGAGATGCAATGACGAACAACAACACGCCCCCGCCCGCCGAAGGTCTCGGGATCTGGGCAAATCTCGGGATCTGGATCGCATTTGGCGCTGCCTTCGGCCTCCTCGTCGGCGTCATCGTCGGGGGTTTTTTCGACAACTTCACTTACGGTGTCGGGCTAGGTTCGACCTTCGGTCCGGGCCTGGGGGTGGCCGCCTGGGCCGTCTTCATCGCGCCGCGAAGGAATGTCCGCCGCGACTCCTGAGCGTCGCGCCCGAGTATCGGCTACGGGGTCGTAGGCGCCACCGGGAAGTCCAGGAAGCAACGCAACGGCGCTGGCGATGGTGGCCGCGTCAGATGATCGCGCCCCGGCGGGCCGAGATCTGGTGGCGGTTGAGTTGGATCAGCAGCCGGCGCGGAGCGCGCCACCACCATGGTGATGTGGTATCGGTACAGCTTGGTCGAACCGACGCCAGGCCAAGCGGTGTTCCATACTCGGCTCACACTCAGCGTCATCGACGCAGCCGGCGGTCCAGGCGCTCCCGGCGTCGCGGCTGCCGTCATAGCACTCGCCGACCGGATCGTCGACTGGGCGGATGGCTACGCTGCCCGTCGTGTTGAGGTGTGACCAGGTGTCGCGGTCATAGGCCTTCGACGTAGTCGGCGGCGATGTCGTCGGGTGGGTTGGTGTACAGGCGCAGGTAGCGGTCGTTGGCGTGGCCGAGGCGGCGCTCGAGTTCGGCGCGGTTGTGGCCGGAGGCCTGCGACAGGCCGTAGGCGAAGGTGTGCCGGGCGTCGTGCGGGCGCAGGGTGCCGAGCTTGCGGTCGGGGTCGGGCATCTGGGCGTCGCGGCCCAGGAACACGGTGCGGCTGGTGCGGCCCTTGCCGCGCACGCCGACAAGGCGCGCCTTCTTGGCCTGGCGCAGCCGCTCGGGGACGGCCGGCTCCAGCTGGTCCAGGTCCAGGCCGACCAGCTCCGCGCGGCGCAGCCCGGTGCCGAACAGCAGGTAGATGATGGCCCGGTCCCGCAGCGGGCGAGCGTGGGCGTGCACCCGGGGTGTGGCGGCGCCGCGGTGACGGCGGCCCTTGAGCTCGTGGAAGGTCTCGATCCGGTCCACGACGTTCTTGACGGTGCGCACCTGGGTGGCGGCCAGCGCTCGCGGCTGCGGGGCAGGCAGTGGTAGCGGGGGACTTTCTTGGTCGGGTCGCCGTGGCGCAGCAACCCTTCGGGGGGGTGATCCAGGTGAACAGCGCTACAGGTGCGCGAGGTGGTTGTTGACGGTCGCTGGCGCCATCGGCGCGGGCATGTTGTCGCGGCCGCAGTTGCCGGCGGCGGCCAGGTGGTCGCGCCAGGCTGTGATCTCGCGCGGGGTGACGGCCGAGAGCCGGTCGTGCCCGAGGCCGCCGGTGATCCAGGCGCCGAAGCGCTCCAGGTGCCGGGAGATCTTGGCGGTGACCTCAGCTGAGCGGACTCCGCGCACGGCGAGATCGAGGTAGCGCTCCGTCCAGACTGGGAGGCTGTCGTCGGCCGGATCGAGGCGTTCGGGAAGCCCGACCACCTTTCGTGAAGTGATTTCGGCGTGATCCTACCCGGCGAGCAGGGACGCCGCGCTGGAGGTGGAGGACAGCATGCAGCCACATTACTTCGCGGAAGGGCCATTTCCTGAAGAGAAACGGTCTGGCCGATCCTGGGACTTGTTCCCCTGATCATGCTCGTTTGGGGCTCATGACACGTTTCTTGCCGGCACGCCATGTAGGTCCGGACAGAACCGCCGTAGGTTGTCCGGAATCACCTTGCAGTGTCGGGGCGCTGGTACGCGGCCTTGCACAAGCCCAACCCGAGCGGCCAGGCTCAACCGCTGGTCAGGTGGGATCAGGAGGCGGGGGTTCGGTCGATGGCTCAGGCGGCGGGGCTTCAGTGGTCGGATCAGGCATCGATGCCCCCTGCGTCTGTGTGGACACCGTTGGAATCGGTGATTGCTCAGGCGCACCCACAGAGGCACTGCACGATGAGAACAGGGCGAAGGCGAGGAGGGCCGCGATGATGAAGCCGCCTCCGCCGCCACGGCGCCCGGGGAGATGGTGCGGTCATGCGCCCGCACCCTGATCGTCCGTCCGTCCTTGAGTCTTCGGATGTGTTCGCGGACCCGTGTCGTTCGCCTCCCGCTCATCCCCGGACGGTAGGCCGTCTGTCGCCGAGACAAGAGTCGCGGTGCGGTAGGCATCGCCTGGCGTGCAGGTGACCCCTCCCGCGCCGCGCAGCGGGTGGACGACCCCGCTTCTTTGGACCCTTGAGTGCTTCGCCTCCCGCAGGCCTCTCAGGCTTGTATCGACCCAGCCCTAGGGAACCGCCTGGTCAGGGGGTTCATGAGGAGGCCCGCAGGGGTAGGGGCCGGTGGAGGGATACGGGAGGGACATGCCGGTTGCGCTGCTCGTCGAAGATGACCCCGATCACCGGGAGTTGCTGGTCCGGCTGTTGAAGCAGGCCGACTGCCGGGTGCACGCCGTGGCGGATGGTGCCCAAGCCGTGGAGTTGGCCCGGCAGGTGCGCCCAGACCTGGTGGTGCTGGACTGGCGGCTGCCGGGTCTGCCGGGGACGGAGATCTGTCGGCGGCTGCGTTCCGCGCCCGAGACGGCGGAGGCGGCGGTGCTGATGGTGACCGCCTGGGTGAGCGACGGTGTCAACAACGCCGCGCAGGAGGCCGCCTGGTCGGGGGCCGACGACTTCGTCCTCAAGCCGATCAGCCATCGGGAGTTCCACGCGCGGGTCCTGGCCTTGCTGAAGCGGTTCCCGCCCGCCCAGGAATGAGCATCAGCCAATTCACGGGGAAGGACTTCCCGTTACCCGTCCGCCGCCAGGGCTGACCGGCTGACGGGCGCATTTCAAGCCCCGTCTCGGTTACCGCCTGCGGTTGCGACAGACTGAGGACATGACCGAGGTGCGACCCGCTCCGAATGCCGACGCGGCTCGATGGCTGCTCCGGGCTGATGTCGATTGGTGGGATCTTGTTCGCTACGGCCCACCGGGCTTCGACGTGTACGTGCGTATCGCCTTTGCCCATGGGGTGGAGAGTGTCGACCCGGAGGGAGAAGATCGCGCCGTTCGCGTGGCACTCGCGACTCTCGCGGCATACACGGCCACGCCGTCCAGCGGATATGCGGCGATCTGGGAGGGGTGGGGCGGGCGCCCGCCGGCTCCTGAAGCGCCACAGGTGGCCATTCCGAATCGAGAGATGCTGCTCTTCACCGGCCCTGTCGACGTACTGAGCGACGCGCCCGCCCTCGCCTGGTACGGCTCTGCGCGGGGCTATCAAGACCCACACCTCGTGTGGCCCGAAGATCAGGCCTGGTGCCTGGCCTGCGAGGTCGACGAGGAGGTCGAGTTCACCGTCGGATGTTCCGTCGACGCGTCCCAGGCTCTGACCAAAGCCCTGCCCGGTGCTGTTCGACGGGTGCACTACGGAGAGCCGGCACCGATGTACCGCGACCCGGCCTAGTGTCCTGAGTCAGTAATTCGCCGACAGTAGGAGGCGAGAGTGTCGAGGATCTCCTCGGCCGCCTTGGTCCACACGAACGGTTTCGGGTCCTCGTTCCAGATGGTGATCCAGGCGCGGATGTCTTTCTCCAGCGCCTGGACCGACCTGTGCACGCCCCGCCGTATCCACTTGGTCGTCAGTTCTGCGAACCACCGCTCGACCAGGTTCAGCCAGGACGCGCCGGTCGGGGTGAAGTGAATGTGGAACCGCGGGTGCGCAAGCAGCCACCTCCTGATCACGGGGGTCTTGTGGGTGGCGTAGTTGTCGCAAACCAGGTGGACGTCGAGATCCGCGGGAACCTCCTTGTCCAGCTTGATCAGGAACTTCCTGAACTCCACCGCCCGGTGCCGCCGGTGCAGGGAACCGATCACCTTGCCCGAGGCCGCGTCGACGGCGGCGAACAGCGTCGTGGTTCCCGAGCGGATGTAGTCGTGGGTGGCCCGCTCGGGAACGCCGGGCATCATCGGCAGCACCGGCTGAGACCGGTCCAGGGCCTGGATCTGCGATTTCTCATCCACGCACAGCACCACGGCCCGCTCAGGCGGATCGAGGTACAGGCCCACCACGTCGTGCACCTTGTCGACGAAGAACGGGTCGGTCGACAGCTTGAAGGTCTGCGAGCGGTGGGGCTGCAGGCCGAAGGTCCGCCACACCCGAAAGACCGTCGACTGCGACAGGCCCACCTGCCGAGCCATCGACCGCGTCGACCAGTGGGTGGCGTTTTTCGGCTTGGTCTCCAGCGTCCGCGCGATCAGCTCGGCGATCTGCTCGTCGCTGACGGTGCGCGGCCGCCCTGGGCGTGGCTCGTCCGACAGGCCCTCCAGCCGGTCGGACAGGAACCGTCTGCGCCACTTCGACACCGTCTCCCGGGACACCCCGATCTGATCAGCGACGATCTTCGTGGAGACGGGGAGCCCGTCCTCGCCGGCGCATCACACGCCAGGATCAGCCGGGCTCGCAGGGCCATGTCCTGGGCGCCTTTGCGTCGCCGCGCCCAGCGCTCAAGCTCTGTCCGCTCGTTGGCGGTCAAATCCAGTGGTGCGAGCTTCGGTCCAGGACGCGCCATAACCGAACACTAGACGAACTACTGACTCAGGACACTAGCCGGCGTGCTGGCCGAGCGCGGTGACTACACCGGCGCCATCACCGTCCTACGCCCCCACATCGACGCCGGCCACTCCTTCTCCGCCGACCGCCTGGCCGACCAACTGGTCACCGCGTTGGCCGATCAAGGCGATCCAGAGGAAGCAGACCGCATCCGCCGGTTCGGCTTATCCCTGGAGGAATAGCTTCGGGCCTTTCTCGCCGAAGAAACGACCGAGGATGACCTGGACAGAGGTGACGAGGCGGCCGTGCATGCGTACCGCCAGCATTTCCGCCTACAGAAATGCTGGCCTTACCGATGGCGGTACGGCCTGCGGATTACCGGCCGAAACCGCTTCGCCGGCCCTGACCGGGTCCGTCGCGGCGGGAGTGCGGCGGCCGGTATGGCTCCGCGCTGCGGCCGCGCTTGGCCGTACGGCCGGGCGTGGGCCGCTTCGGCTCCGGTGGCGGGGCCTGGCGCCGGTGGTCTGCGTGCTCGGCGCGGGCCTGGTGCTCGACCTGGCGCCGGTCCGGGGTCAGGTCCATGCGGCGGGAGATCTCATCCCGGGCGGCCTCCAGCTCCTTGATTTTATCCGCGAGAACGGGAGCCAGATGTTCGTCACTTTCGGCGCCACCTCTCCGGCCCGTCCCGCGCGAATGCTCGTGAGAACGAGCGCCACTTGTTGACCATGGCTAAGGCAGCGACGAGGTTAGCGCAGGGTTGCGAGGCCACTCTCCGTGGGCGGCAGCGTGATGGTGAACGATGGGTCGATGCGTACTTTTACCGATGAGCGGACATCGGGCCAACGTGGAGGCCGTGTTGGACGTTGCAGACATATGCCCTTGGTCCCCACGGGAGGGTGTGTCGGCCCTGGGTGTCAGCCGTGGGGCAGTGTCCGGCCGTCGGGCAGGGCTCGGCCGCTCAGAAGTGCCACCAGAGAGCCGCTGTCGGCGCGAACGAGCCGGCCGTTTCCCCAGCTCCAATCGGTGTCGGCGGCCTCGAGCCGGACATCGGTCAGGTCGATGCCGAACAAGGTGCCGTTTGCGGCGGTGAGCTGATCGAGGACGGCGGTCACAGCCTCTGCCGGTGCGATCGCGGGCCGGTCGAGCGCGATCGTCACATCCAGGGAGTGAATGACGGCATGGCTCAGTGCGCCGGCTGCACCGCCGCCCGGCGGCTGCCACGCGTGCAGTCTCGGCGATCGGAGCTGGACGAGGAGGTCGGCGACGGGCAGCGCAGCGTCCCGCGTGGCCACGGTGTCGGAAAGTACGGTGAAGTCGCCGCCGGCCGCCGCCATCTCAGCCCCGAACTGCTCGGGAGTCAGCCGCATCGGCATCGTCACGTGCGCGATCACATGGCGCACCAGCCACTTCTCGCACAGCGACGAGGCGTCCCACGTCTCGACGGGCGCGGCGGCGAGGGAATCGGCGAGCCCACTGTAGGTCGGCGCCACCCAGGACTGCAGGTCGGTCATGATCGCTCCCCTTGTATGAGGTGAGCCAGATGTTCCTCGAGCTTGTCGAGGGAGGTGAGAAAGCCAGCGCGGGACTCGGGCGTACGCATCGTCTCGGGTACGTTGCGCTGGTGGATGACGACCGCAGTTCTGCCATCGCCGAGGTCTTCCAGCGTGCTGGTGGTGTGCATCCCGGTCGCTGACTCGACCCAGGCAAGCCGCTCGGGCGGGACGATCTCGGTGAAGGTGGCAACCATCCGATGGCTGCCGTACTCGCCGAGCATCAGGGTCTCGAACCGGCCACCGGGGTGAAGTTCGACGACGATGCCGTCGATCGGCGTGGCCATGCCGCTCGGGCCCCAGAAGCGCGCGAGCTCGGCGGGCTCGGTGAGGCACCGCCACACCAGCTCGCGCGGCGCGCGGAAGACCCGCCGGTAGACGAGTTCGTCGGCGTTCACTGATTCTCGCCCTCCTGCAGGCGGGCGAGGTGCGTCTCTAGCCGGTCCATCCGGTCTGACCACGCCCGCCGGCTCTCCTCGACCCATGAGAGCGCGGCCTCGAGCGCCGCGGGTTCGAGCCGACATGGCCGGGTTTGCCGGTGCCGTCCCTGGCTGATCAGGCCGGACCGCTCGAGCACCCGAATGTGATGCGACACGGCCTGCATGCTCATGGCGTACGGCTCCGCCAGCTCTTTGACCGTCGCCTCGCCCTTGCTCAGCCGGGCCACGATGTCTCGCCTGGTGCGGTCGCTGAGCGCTGTGAACAGGGCATCGAGCTGCTGATCCTCGACTATGGTTCCCATGCAGATACTCAAACATCTGCTTTATAAAGTGTCAACTTGATTACTCGCATCAAGCTGCTACGGCGGCTCGGCGTCACATGGCAACGCCCTTACCTACCGCAGACAAGATGCGGGCCGCCCGAGCGGCTCGTCACCATGGGTGAGCGGGGAGCCCGTTCGACGACGGGCGAGGGCGTCCCAGGTGACGGTGGCGCCGAAACTCACGAACATCGAGATCGGCAAGATCTCGCTGGCGCCCGAATTCAGCGACATCTGGCGCCGGAACTCGGGCTCTGGTCCACTTTCGATGACTGCGGTAGCGGGGGTGAGGGAGAGCGGTCGCCAGGCGACAGGAAACGCACCCGTAGGAGGCCGAAACCCGCATCCAGGCTTCTCCTGGACGGGTTTTCTCGCACAAGGCCACCCGTCATCGAGAGGGGGCCAGAGCCCACCAACCGGGTGCCCGCCAGGGGTCACGGCACGCGACGACCGGTGCCGGACAACTATCCTGGCCGGGTGAAACCGATCACGCCTGATTGCAGCGTCTTCGCCGCGGCGCTGAACGGGGATGACACACAAGTGCGGGATCTTGCCGGACCGGACGGCGTCTTCTGCATCGCCGCCGAGCTGTGCAGCGTGTTCCTGGTGGAGGTCACCGCCGACGGAACACAGCAGGGAACGCTCGCATACCCGCGTGGCATCACGCGCGTGGAACTGCCCCGTTCGTGGCCGGTGCACCGCATCGACCACGACCGCGAACACTTCATCCTGACCAGCACCGACGGACGATCCGTGCACGGCACGCCGCGGCAGTTCGCGGCCTACCCGAAGATCCTTCCTGCGGAGCACAATCCCTCCTACCAGGAACACCTCGAAGAGGCGTTCCTGGCGACCCACCTGCTGCCGCCTCATCCGCCACCGCCGGGCACGTACGCGTCACTCGCCGAGCCCATGCTGGGCGGGCACCACATCGACGACGTCGTGCAGGGCACGGTGCAGGTCCCGGCCGCGGGCCGGGACCTGTGGGTGGGCTTCGATCATGCCGGACCGGAGAAGGTCGCCGAGTTGCTTCCGCACACCCACCGGCTTCTGGCGGCGTTCGACCGCATCAGCCGCGCCGGCACCGACTTCCTCTGGAACAGGTGCGTCGACGGCACCGAATCCGAGGAGGAGCGGGCGGGCCTCCCCGACGCGATAGTGCCCACCAATCTGATCGTGTACCGGTCGGCGGACTTCGAAGTCCATTTCCAGGACGTCAGCGGCCGCTACTTCCCCGATGACAGCTACTGGCCGTGTGTCTGGTACCGCGCCGACATGACGCCTGTCGACTGGTGTCTGGGGGCTTGATCGTTCGGCGAGGCTCTCTATAGTCCCGAAATCGCACGGTGATTCCGGACAACCTGCGGTGGGCCTGGTCGGGCTTGCATCGCAGCCGACAGGTCAGCACAGTGCCCCCTTTTCATCCTCTGAACAGGACTGCGCGGATCCCAGCTGGATTCGGGGTGTCCACGGCAACCGCCGGGACGCCCTGGCAGGTGCCGGGCAGCGTGGTGGTGTTGCGGACTCGGGCACTGGTGGCGCTGGTGATCGCCGCCTGGCGCGGGACCGCCCTGTCGGTGGCATCGGCCGTGCGGCTGCCGCGCGAGCTGGGCCTGTCGGTGCAGCGCCCGGTTTATCGGCACCACCTGGGGCCTGGTCGGTCAGACCCCAGTGGTGTGCGCCGGGGCCGGCCGCCGGTCCCGTACGTGCTGGTACGCCTCTTCTTCGCTGGCGAGGAGGAGCGGTCAGGGGGCGTGTACACCACTAGGTGGAGGAGTTTTTCAAACTAGCGCGGTATGGCTTCTCTGACTTTCCTCCCCTAAAGTTCTCGATAATTCCCTGAACGGCCATCGGGTAAGAGACGGAAATGGGCGTGCTCCGCCGGCTCGCCGGGAAAGACGCGTTCAGCAGGCCTCGCCCACTGGAGGGACCCGATGAGACAGCCCAAGTTTTCCCTGCGGTGTCCGCCCCGCCGTCGCGTCCGCAGTGGTGACGACACAGGCGCCGCAGGCGCCGGCGGCCGAAGCGGGAGTGAGTTCCTCAGATGAACGGCTTCCCGTAAGCGAAACAATTCGAGTCGCCAACGGCGGCAGCGTCAAGTTTCTGGTGACCGATAATTCCGGTGCCGCCAACGGTGCTTATGCCGTCCGGTGGGACTGCCTCGACGGCGGCTGGGGCCGGAGGCGGTCCCGCAACGTGCTGTGACTCGAAAGTGAGATGACCGGAGTCGTTCATGTCCGCTCCATAAACCGATGTCTGATATCGAGTTCACGGGATATCTCGAGGATGGCCGGCTGACACCCGACATGAGGTGGTACGGCTACGCGCGGCCATATGTCCCCGAACGGGATGTCGCGAGCGGCCCGGCAGCCGCGGGTCCCATCGGTCCGGCCAGCCGTTGGCGCCGGACCTGGAAGTCCGGAGGGGGCTGCGGGAGCCGGTCTCCAGAAGCCCGGCCGGCTGGAAGCCGAACTGCAGGCCGAACCGGCCAGGCGTGGTCGGCCGGAAGGCCGGCGCTGGACTCTGGTCCGGATCGCCGAGCTGATCGCCCGGCTGTTTCACATCGCTACGGCATCCGCGACCAGAGCGGCAACGAACGGCATACGGCCAGGCCCCGTCCTTTCAATCGGAGGCGATTCAAAGCAATGATCAATCGAAGGGCCTTCCTCGGCGGCGCCGCGGGGGTCGCCGTCGCCGGCACGCTGGGCGCCGCCGGTCCCACCGCGCTGCCCGACTACGTCAGTGGTTCGGTGATCCAGAGACTGCTCGACGCCGCCCGCGACGGCGCAGGCACCACGGACGCGGCCGGCCGTCGCATCGCCAAGGTGCCCAAGGGCACCTACCTGCTCACCAGACCGCTGATCATCCATGGCGGCACCCATCTCGACGCCACCGAGGCCAGGATCGTCGCCCGCTTCCCCGCCACCGGTGTGAAGCACACGATGCTGCTCAACTCGGTCGCCGACACGACCGGCGGCTACTCCGGGCGCGGCAACATCGCGGTCACAGGTGGCAGCTGGGATCCGGTCTGGGACTTCGTCCAGCGTGGCGTGCTCTCCCAGGCTCCCGCGATGAATGTGCTCACCTTCGTCCACACCAGCGATGTGCTGGTCAGGAACGTAACGATCTGGAACGTCAAGTGGTGGCACGCGATCGAGCTGAACGCCGTCCGGCGCGGCACGGTCAGCGGCTGCGCCCTCAAAGGCTGGATCGCCGATCCCGGTGTGGGTCTGTGGCACGGCGAGGCCGTCCAGCTCGACCTGGCGGCCGAGGGCACCGCCTGGGCCGGCCTCGAAGACCGCACCCCCTGCCGGGACATCCTGCTGACCGGCAACGTCTGCGACACCTCGGGATCACAGGCCGGGTGGGGGCAGTTCACCGGCTCCCACACCGCCTACGCGGGTCACGTTCACGCCAACGTCCGCATCGAGAACAACACCGTCGCCAACACGCGCTGGGACGCGATCGGCACGCTCAACGCGAAGAACGTCCGCATCACCGGCAACACCGTGACCGGCTGCGCGGGCGGAATCTACGTGAAGTCGATCCAGAACCAGCCGCTGGCGACCGTCGAGATCACCGGCAACCGGGTGAGCGGCATCGGGGACCGTGACGCCCTGGCGATCAGGGCCGACGCGGCGGGCGCTCCGATCACCGACGTCGTGGTCGACGGCAACACCGTCAACTGTGCCAAGGTCCGTTACTACGGAGCCGTCACGCCCAGGGCGGGCGCCGTGCTCCAGTGCCGCTGACCGCTCGTGCGGACCCGGTCCGGGCCCCCGCCCGGGGCCTCCGGCCGCAGCGCACCGGGAGGGCCTGCGCCGGGATCCGGTGGTCACCTCCTGCTGGGGGCTCCTCGGAACCCCGGATCAAAGCGCCGTCGCGTGGCTGCTGCCACTGAACCCTTCCGGTTCGGTCTCCACGTTACGAGGGGAAGACCGCAGGTCGGACGTCATGCGCGAGGCCGCAGGGGCCAGTGCCGAGCTGGCGGAGACGGTTGCCGAAAGAATCCCGGCCCTGCGGGTACACCCAGGACATGAACAAGCAGAAGTCGACTTCATCGGACCCGAACGCCAAGCAGCGAACCCGGTCCAAGGCGGCCACGGACCCGAACCGCCCCAGCGCCAAGGCTGGCTCGGACCACAAGACCCCGTCGGGGGCGAACAAGAACGAGTACCGGCGACGGAGCAGCAAGCGCCACGGCCACTGACGATCGCCGACATCGCGACCTCCTTCCGCCGCAGTCCCTCGACGCGGCGGTTGCCGCCGTAGACGGGTAGCCCTGCCTGCTGCGGGGTGAGGCGCGCCCGCCGTGAGCTGAGGAACTCGCGGACGTCGGCGCTGGTGGTCGATCCGGCCCATGACCCCAGGGCAGGAAAGGCGGGGGTGAAGGAGGTAAAGCCGGCACCCCGAACGGGGGTCACCGCCTCAGCCGCCGGGATCGTCGCCGGCTGGGAGCACCCGACCCGCGAAGAGAGGCGGCGTGGGGTACCGGGCCCACCGGCACGCATGTTCGCGTGACCTGACGCCGCGTCAACGGTCACCGCCATGGAGAGGTGTCCCATATTTGGGATATTGTCTCTCATGTGAGAGAAGGTAGGACTGGGCCGTCCCCGGGGCCCGAGCCCGAGGAAGTCGAGGTCCGGCTGGCGGCCCGCCTCGCGGAGCTCCGGGTGGAGCGTGGCTGGTCGTTGGAGGAGCTGGCGCAGCGGACAGGAGTGAGCCGCTCGACCCTGTCTCGGCTGGAGCGTGCGGAGATCAGCCCGACGGCGGCCCTGCTGGGCAGGTTGTGCGCCGCCTACGGGCGGACGATGTCGAGGCTCCTGGCCGAGGTGGAGCCGGAGCCGCCGCTGCTGGTGCGCGCGGGGGAGCAGACGGTGTGGCGGGACGAGGCGTCGGGATTCGTCCGGCGCTCGGTGTCCCCACCCCACGCCGGCCTGCGCGGCGAGATCATCGAGGGAGTCCTGAGCCCGGGCGCGGACATCTCCTACGAGGGGCCGCCCGTACCGGGGCTGGAGCAGCACATCTGGGTGCTGCACGGGACGCTCGAGGTCACCGCCGACGGCCACGCGCACCGGGTCCGGGCGGGTGACTGCCTGCGGTTCCGTCTGTGGGGCCGCTCGCGCTTCCGCTGCCCGGGCTCCGAACCGGTTCGCTACGCCCTGATGGTCGTCCTGCCGTGACCAGCGAAGGATCCGCATGACGCACACGATCACCCGCCTGTCCGCCGGCGACTTCCGCGACAACGTGAAGGAGCTCGCCGAGCTCCTCGCCGACGCCGTCGACGGAGGCGCCTCCCTCGGCTTCCTCGCGTCCCTCGACCGGAGTTCGGCGGCCGACTGGTGGCACACCCGGGCGCCCGCCGTGGCCGACGGCAGCCTCGTCGTCTGGGTCTCCCGCGGCCCTGAAGGCGTCAACGGCACCGTCAGTCTGGCCTTCGAGGGCAAGGCCAACGGACGGCACCGCGCCGAAGTCGTCAAGCTGATGGTCCACCGGCACGCCCGCGGCCGGGGTGTGGGGCGCGACCTCCTCACCGCCGCCGAGCGGGCGGCCGTCCAGGCCGGAGTGTCCCTGCTGCTGCTGGACACCGAGACCGGCAGCCACGCGGAGAGCCTCTACGGCTCCGCCGGCTGGACCCGCTACGGCGTCGTCCCCGACTACGCCGCCGACCCGGCGGGCCGCCTGCGGGACTGCAGCTTCTTCTACAAGCGGCTCGGCTGACGGCCGCCGGACCCGGGGGCCGTCCGCGGGGCGGATCTTCCGGGCCGCCCGGGAGATCCGCCCGACGCCGCTCGGAGGTCACTCCTGCTTCTGGGCGGCCACGAAGGCCGCCAGGGCTGCGGCGATGTCGGCTTCGGCTCTCGCCTTGTCGACGCCGAGGCCGGCGAGCACGCCGGTGCCGTCCTCGAGCTCCAGCAGCGCGAGCAGGATGTGCTCGGTCCCGATGTAGTTGTGACCCAGCCGCAGGGCCTCCCGGAAGGTGAGCTCCAGCACCTTGCGCGCCCCGGAGTCGTACGGGATGAGGCCGGGCACCCGGTCGACCCCCGCGGGCAGCGCCGCGGTCACGGCCTGCCGGACGGCTTCCGGCGGCACCCCCTGTGCGACGAGCGCCTTCACGGCGAGCCCGTCCGGCTCGCTCAGCAGTCCCAGCACGAGGTGCTCGGGGCGGACCTCGTCGTTGCCGGCGGCCTGGGCCTCGTTGTGCGCCGCCATCACGGTGTTCCTCGCCCGCGGGGTGAACCGGGTGAACCCCTGGTCGAGGTCGAGGCCGGACGGTTCGCCGGAGGCCTTGGGCACGAAGCGCTTCTGGGCCGCCTGCTTGGTGACCCCCATGCTCCTGCCGATGTCGGTCCAGGACGCGCCCGAGCGCCTCGCCTGATCGACGAAGTGGCCGATCAGATGGTCGGCCACGTCCCCGAGGTAGTCGGCGGCGACGACCGCACCGGCGAGCTGCTCGAGGGCGCCGGAGTGCGCTTTCTTGATGGCCTCGATCAGGTCGTCGAGCCGTACTGCGTTGGTCGTGCGTGTGGGTTCCGTCATGCGTCAACCATAGGTTGACGAACACCGATCGTCAACCCACAGTTGACGATTGGAGGTTCTGGAGGCGGCCGTCCTTGTCCGCGGCGTCCGGACGGTGGCGGGCCGGGTGCGGCGGGCCCATGGACGAGGGCCGGCCCGGCGCCTGGGCCGGCCCCGGTGTCAGAGTTCGCAGGTGCTGCTGCGGAACTCGGTCTCGCAGACGTCGTTGACGCCCGGGCCGCCGCTGCCGCGGTCGAACCCGGCGTCTCCGCTCACGATGTCGTTGTTGCCGCCGCCGCCGCGCAGGAGGTCGTCACCGTCGTCGCCGTTGACGATGTCCCTGCCGGAGCCGCCGGTGTACTCGTCGCCGCCCGCCCCCATGAACCCGCGCAGGTTCACGCCGGAGGAGTTGGTGACGATGTCGTCGCCGCCTTGGGTGCTGACCTGGATGCCGTTCACCCCGATGACCGGGCATCTGACCGTGGTGGAGGTGATCTTGGTGCAGGTGCCGCCGGCGGTCATCGAGTCGGCGGTGTTGGCCACCTCGAAGAAGTCGGGGACGGTGCCCAGCTTCCTGATCGTGATGCGGTCGGCGACGTTTCCGGAGTTGACCAGCAAGGTGCTCCCGGAGACGGTGACGCCGGTGGCGGCGTGCGCGGAGCCGCCCAGCGCCAGTACCGAGACGGCCGCGAGCGCGCCGACGGCCAGCGCCTGGGCCACGGTCCTGCGGATCGAGCGGGACCGCCGGTGAGCGGTGATCGCCGCGTTCGGGTGCGTTTCTGTGTTCGGGTACATTTCTGCCTCTCTGGTGCATCGATGGTGGTGCACCCGCGACGGTGATTCACCGCGGGTGCCTGACCCGAATCCAGTACAGCCCGGGAGTGGCTCCCGATCTGCGTCCTATTGCACAGAGAGGAAAGATTCGCCTGAGGCGCAAGCCGGAGGAAATGGGTGGGGAGAATGGCCGCCACGCCCATCGACGCGACGGTACAGGCGGTTCATGGGGTTGCATATACCCAGGTCGGCAGCTTGTCTGTTGTTGAGGGAGCGGGATGCGAAGCAAGAAGTGAAATCTCTCCTTCGTCTTCCGCGGGACCGGTTCTCGGCGATTCATCGGAAGGCTGGAACGGGAAGGCGGAAATCGGAGAATCCGTGCTCGGTGTGCATTCGTCTCGAGCGGTCTCGCGAATCATGCGCGACTAATCGCGCAGCACGTCTTCGCTCATCCTGGTCGCGGTCGGCCGCAGCTACCTGGCCGGACTCGGCCCCTTCCCCGAACGAGCCGCCGGCCACCCCGACCCACCGCGGGACTCCTGACCGCGAGGCCCTGACCGTCGCAGGCGCCCGCCGCTCTCCGATGACACGCCCGGACCCCGAACGGTGAACCTTTCGCCGCGCGCCGCAGTCCAAACGATCCATGAGAAGAACATGTCAGGCCCTGGCCGCGCTGACGCTGGCCATGGGCGGCATCGTGGCCGCATCACCGGCCCGGGCCGGCACGGAGTCCGCCTGTCCGGTCCCTGCCGAGGCCGACGTCCAGCGATCCGCGAAGAACCGGGTCGACCGGCCGCCGAGGGGTGCGAAGGCGGTCAGAGGGCTTCGTGTCGGCCGCATCCCGGAAGGCTTCTCCTGGGGGCGGGTCAACGTCTACAAGCACGACGGCCTGGGTGAGTACGGCTATGTCTGGTCCGACGACCGCGACGACACCGATCGGGCGCACAGGCTGCTGTGGGTGCGGGTCGCGTGCTGGCCCGAAGCCGCCCGACCGGCCCAGCTGAGCGGGGTCCCCTTCGTCGAGGGAACCTTCTCGGACGATATGCGGCAGATCAGGATCGGCGGGCGCACGGTGCTCACCAAGGAAGGAGATGGCGCGCTGGGTCACGGACGGTACGCCGGCTGGGTCGAGCGGAAGGGAGTCGTGATCACGGTGATGGCCAGCGAGCCGCTCGTCGCGGAACTGGCCGGGATCATCAAGGGGATCACGCTGCGCTGAGGCGCTTTCGCGACCGGCGCCGGGCTCTGCCGCGCAGGCGGGCGCCGGACGGCGACACGGCCTGACCCCCTGATCGCCGGTTCTGCGGGCACGCCTGCCTCGGGCGGGCCGCGCAGCGGAGTGCCGGCCGCTTCCGCCGCGCCGCCGCACCCGTCCGCGCTCAGGTGACGGGGCGGCCGGTCCCCTCGCCGGGCAGGTAGCCGCCGTCGTCCTCCGCCGTCCGGCCGGATCCGGCGTCCGGATCCTCCTCGTCGGAGGCGACCCAGTCCAGGTCGGCTCCCACCTGCCCGCCGGCGGGCGAGGCCGTACGGCCAGGCAGAGGCCCGTCGTCGCCCGGACCGCCCTCCACCGGGCCCTTCGCCCGGCGTCCGGCGTCCGGGTTGTCCAAGGGCTCGCCCTCGTCCCCGGGCATGGGACGCGGGCTCGGGCCGGCCACCGTCTCGGTGTGCCCCTCGATCTCGTCGGTCCGCGCGCCCACCGCCTTCTCGTCCGAGCCCGCCGTCCCGGGCTGCTCGTCGTCGCGGCCGGCGACGTACCCCATCGACCGGGACCAGCCGCTCTTGGGCTCGGCGTCGTCATCGGGGCGCCCACCCGGTTTGGCGTTGGAGCCGCGGATCGACGCCGGGCCGATGTCGCCGCCCATGTTGTGCAGCTCGGGGTCGAAGGTGGTGCCCTTCAGGCTCTCCCTTTCCTTCTCCCGCTTGTCCTCGTTCACGGTGCTCCCTCCCGCTCGACGGCCGTCCCGCGCGCCGCTCACTCCGGCTCCACCCGCATGGCGGCCTCCTCCGCCGAGTAGCCGCCCGCGTCCGGGCCCACCTCCTCGGCTACCAGGTCGGTCTCGGTGTCCTGCCGGACGCCCTCATCGGGGGCGACCAGCCGGCCCGCCTGGCGGGGTTCGTCCCAGACGGCGCCCGACGGCTCTTCGGGCTGGGCGGGCCAGTCCTGGTCGACACCGGTGTCCGGTTCGTAGTCGGTGTCGAGGTCGGAGCCCACGCCCAGGCCGCTCTCGGCCGTCTGGCGGGGTTCGGACCCCATCTCCAGGTCGTCCCGGTCACCGCGGGGCCCGCCGGCCGGTTCGTCGGCGACCCCGAACATCGGCTGTTCCTCGGGCTCCTCCCTGCGGATCCGGCCCTCCAGGGACTCGCCCTGGATCTGCTCGTCGACGGTGGTCCCGAAATCGTCGACGGCCATGGGCCGGTCCCCGGGCAGCGGAGCCTCCTGCGGGTCCACCGCCCACTGCTGCTGCGGAGTGCCGTCCTGCAGATCCGGAATCCCCTCGTCCTCGAACCGCGAATGAGGATCGTGCTCCGGCGCGTGCTCCCTCATAGTCACTCCTGCCTGCGGTTTTCCTCTACCCTCCCCTCGGTTCCCTGTCGATTCCGGTCATAACAGGCCGGTGGGAAACCGGGCCGGGTCGTGGTCCGCCGTACCGGGGCCTTCATCCGGTGCGGTCCGCGGCCTTTTCGCCTCGTGGCGGCCAGCCGGGTCGAGCGCCGGTTCGGCTTCCCGGCCGAGCAGTCGATCGGGCGGGGCGCGCATCCCCTCAGGGCGGACGACCTCGGCACCCCGGCCCGCTCGGATCGCCGCCGGTCGCGGTCCTACTCGGCCAGGACCTGGCGCAACGCGACGGCGAAGGCGTCCGGGTCTCCCTTCATGCCGAACTCACCGTCGAGGAAACCGCCGTGGTGGCTGGGGAAGACCGCCGGCTCCACGCCGAGCCGTTCGGCGACCGCCACGCCCGCGCGGTAGGCCAGGGTCTCCTCCGACTCGGCTCCGACGGCGACGACGATGCGGGTCGACGCGCCGCGCAGCGCGTCGAAGTCGTGCTCGTAGTGCGTGCACGTCATGAGATTCTGCCCGAACAGCACGTCGTCACGGGAGCCGTCGTCCTCCGTCGGCATCCCGAAATCCGCCGGGCTCTGAACGGGCAGACCGGCGAAGTCGGCCGGAACCTCTCCGCGCAGGCTGGTGATCGCGATGAATTTCACCATCGCCGGTCCGAAGCCGTCCCGCTCGTACGTCCGGCGGATGTCGGCCACCGCGGCCAGCGCCTGCTTCCGGTCCGGCAGGACCTGGACGGCCGGCGGTTCGTGCGCCACGAGCGTGCTGACCTGCTCCGGGTGCCGGGCCACCAGCGCCAGCGCGTTGACGGCGCCCCCGCTGCTGGCGAAGATGTCCACCGGCCCGCCGCCGAGAGCGTCGATCAGCCGGCGCAGGTCGTCCGCATGCTGATCGGGGGTCGACTCGCCGCCGCGGTCGGTCCGCTCGCTCCGCCCGGCCCCGCGCGGGTCATAGGTCACCACCGTACGGTCCCGGAAGTGCCCGGCCAGGGTGGTGAACCCGCTGGCGTCCATCGGCGATCCGATCATCAGCAGAATCGGCGCGGCGTCCCCCTCTGCCTGCCGTACGTCGTAGCGGACGACGGCACCGGGCACCTCAAGGGTGTGGGTCGCGGACTCGGTCATGCGATCGCTCCTTCTCAAGGCTCGTGACGCCGGGCGGCGGGGGCGGCGACGTCCTTGCCTCGCATCCACGGGCATCGGACACTAGTTCGAGGGCATCCTAGTCCGGTCTCAACGGCTGTACAGGGTGAAACGCCCGCCGCCGAGCCCGGTGCGGATTCGAGGCGCGGTGGCCCGGGCGAGCACCGTCAGGCGCGGCCGACGATCACGCCCGCACGGTCGATGACCACGACGTCGACGGCGACCGGGGCCCCCCGGAGCACGCCCTCGGCGGTACGGCGGGCACGCGCGGCGACCAGGTCCCCCAGCGGGAGGCCGGCCTCCTGGCACAGGCGCAGGGCGTGCAGGGCGGTGTTGGCGGCACGGACCCGCCCGGCCAGTTCCCCGTCCCCGCCCGCCTCGCGTACCAGCTCGGCGAGCAGCTCCGGGCTGACCTGGGAGCGGCCCGAGTGGAGGTCGAGGTGGCCGTCGGCGAGCTTGGACAGCTTGCCGATGCCTCCCGCGATCGTCAGCCGGGGGACCGGATGCCTGCGCAGGTACTTCAGCACCGCGCCCGCGAAGTCGCCCATGTCGAGCAGGGCGTCCTCCGGCAGGCCGTACAGCTCGGCCGCGACCCGCTCCGAGGTGCTCCCGGTGCACCCGGCGACGTGCGTGTACCCCGCGGCGCGGGCCACGTCGATCCCGCGGCGGATGCTGTCGATCCAGGCCGAGCACGAGTACGGCACCACGACTCCGGTCGTGCCGAGGATGGAGAGCCCGCCCAGGATGCCCAGCCGGGGGTTCCAGGTCTTCCTGGCCAGTTCCTCGCCGTGCTCGACGGAGATCTCCACGACCACGTCCCCGGTCCCGCCGTGCCGGGCGGCCACCGCGGCCACGTGCTCGCGCATCATCCGCCGGGGCACCGGGTTGATCGCCGGCTCGCCCACCTCCAGCGGCAGGCCCGGCTTGGTGACCGTCCCCACGCCGGGACCCGCGGCGAACACCACGCCGGTGCCCGGGGCGCCGTGCCGCACCGTCGAGGAGATCAGCGCGCCGTGCGTCACGTCGGGGTCGTCACCGGCGTCCTTGACCACCGAGGCCGTCGCCGTACCGTCCGTCAGGCCCTCGCGGGCCAGCGCGAACGCCGGGCGCTGTCCCCGGGGCAGGGTGATCTCCACCGGGTCGGGGAAGCCGCCGGTCAGCAGCGCGGTGTAGGCGGCGGTGGTCGCCGCGGTGGCGCACGCGCCGGTGGTCCAGCCGTGGCGCAGGGGCGCGCTCACGGTCCGTCCGCCTGCCGGTACGGTGTCCCAGAGTTGCGGGGCCGCAATGGTGTCCCAGAGTTGCGGGGCCGCAATGGTGTCCCAGAGTTGCGGGAACGCGGAAGGCCCCGGCCGTTCCGCGGGGCAGGAGGCGGGAGAGAGGTGGCGGGGTGCTGAACGTCCTGGTGCTGGGCGGTACCGACGAGGCGCGGCGGCTGGCCGCCGCGCTCGACGGGCGGCCCGGGACGCATGTGGTGTCCTCGCTGGCCGGACGGGTGCGCGATCCGAAACTGCCGGTGGGCGAGGTGCGCGAGGGCGGCTTCGGCGGCTCCGCAGGGCTCGCGGCCTGGCTGGCGGAGCGCCGGATCGGCGCCGTCGTGGACGCGACGCACCCGTTCGCCGCCCGGATGAGCGCCTCGGCGGCCGAGGCGGCCCGGATGACAGGGCTTCCCCTGCTGATCCTGCGCAGGCCCGGCTGGGAGGCGGGCCCCGGCGACGACTGGCGTCCGGTGCCGTCGCTGCAGGCCGCGGCCGAGCTGCTGCCCGCCCTGGGGGAGCGGGTCTTCCTCACCACCGGACGCCGCAGCCTGCCGGTCTTCGCGGGGCTGGACGGGCTGTGGTTCCTGGCCCGTTCGGTGGACCCGCCCGAGCCCCCGCTCCCGCGCCGGGTGGAGGTGCTGCTCAGCCGGGGCCCGTTCACCGTCGAGGGCGAGCTCGCCCTGATGCGCGAGCACCGGATCGACGTGCTGGTCACCAAGGACAGCGGCGGGCGGATGACCACGGCCAAGCTGCACGCCGCCCGCGAGCTCGGCCTGCCGGTCGTGGTCGTACGGCGCCCGCCCGTGCCCGCGGGCGTGCCCGCGGTGCAGACCGTCGAAGCGGCGGCCGGCTGGCTGGAGGCCGTGGGGAGCGCGGCGGGTCATGCCGGGTAGCGCCGGGGGGTGAAGACCACCCGGCGGCCGTCACCCCGGTCGGCCACCCGCGTGGTCGAGGAGCCGACCAGCAGCAGGCAGCGCATGTCCACCGCCGCCGGGTCCAGGTCGGCGAGGGTGGTCACCGTCACGCTCTCCTTCGCCCCGCCGACGTTCCGGCCGATGACGACCGGGGTCTGCGGCGCACGGTGCTCCAGCAGCAGGTCGCGGGCGGCGGCCACCTGCCAGGTCCGGCTCTTCGACGCCGGGTTGTAGATCGCCAGCACCAGGTCGGCCTTGGCCGCCGCGCTGATCCGTCCCGCCACCACGTCCCACGGCTTGAGCAGGTCCGAAAGCGACAGCACGCAGTAGTCGTGCCCCAGCGGCGCGCCCGCCCGGCTCGCGACGGCGTGCGCCGCGGTCAGGCCCGGCAGCACCCGTACCGGGACCCCGGAGAAACGGGGCTCGCAGGCCACCTCCAGCACGGCGCTCGCCATCGCGAACACGCCGGGGTCGCCGGAGGAGACCACCGCGACCCGGGACCCGGCCATGGCCAGCTCCAGCGCGTGCGCGGCCCGCTCGGCCTCCACCCGGTTGTCGGTGGCGTGGCGGCGCTGGCGCGGGTTGGGCGGGACCCTGTCCAGGTAGGGGCCGTACCCGACGAGCTCGTCGGCGGCGGCCAGCGCCTCCTGCGCCTCCGGGGTCAGCCACGGCCTCCCCGCCGGGCCGAGCCCGACCACCACGACTTCGCCGGCCCCGGCCCCCCGCCCGGCCGTGCCCGCCGTGCTCGCCCGGACGGCCTCACCGGACAGGCCCCGGCCGTCCGTCCCGGCGTCCGCCGTACGGGCCGGTCCGGCATCCGGTGCGGGCATCGCCGCGTTGACCGGGCTGGGGATCAGGGCCAGCGAGAAGTACGGCACGCTGTCCGGGTCCACCTCGGCCAGCGGGGCCAGACGCTGGGCGCCGGTGGTGGCGCGCTCCACGTACCAGGCCTCGCCGAGGCGGCCCGCCTTCTCCAGCGCCCCGCGGACCTTGGTGAACGTCCGGCCGAGCTTGAGGATCGCCGCCGAGTCGGTGGCCGCCAGCCGCTCGGCCAGCACCTCGGCGGAGAGGGTGCCCGGCAGGATCGTCAACGTCTCGTCCCGCTCGACCAGCGGCCGCCCGAGGACCGCCGCCGCCCCGCTGACCGACGTCACGCCGGGGACCACCTCGGTGACGTACCGGTGCGACAGGCGCTTGTGCATGTGCATGTAGGAGCCGTAGAAGAGCGGGTCGCCCTCGCACAGCACCACGACGTCGCGCCCGGCGTCCAGGTGGGCGGCCAGCCGCAGCGCGCACTCGGCGTAGAAGTCGTCGATCGCTCCCTGGTAACCGCCGGGGTGGTCGGTGGTCTCCGTGGTGAGCGGGTAGATGAGGGCCTCCTCGATCTGGCCCTCGCGGAGGTACGGCGCGGCGACCGAGCGGGCGATGCTCCGGCCGTGCCGCGCGCTGTGGTAGGCGATCACGTCGGCCTCGCCGAGCAGCCGGGCCGCCTTGACCGTCACCAGCTCCGGATCGCCGGGCCCGAGCCCCACTCCCCACAGCCGCCCCGCCGTGCCCGCAGTCCGGCCCGCAATCTGGTCAGTCATACCGATCTCACTCTTCCTCGCAGGCGATCGCGTTGATGGCGGCGGCGGTCATCGCGCTGCCGCCGCGGCGGCCGTGCACGACCAGGTACTCCAGGCCCGCCGGATGCTCGGCGAGAGCCTGCTTGGACTCGGCGGCGCCGATGAAGCCGACCGGGACGCCCAGGACGGCGGCCGGCCGCCCGGCGCCCTCCTCGACCATCTCCAGCAGCCGGAACAGCGCGGTCGGCGCGTTGCCGATCGCGACGACGGAGCCCTCCAGGCGGTCCCGCCACAGTTCCAGGGCGGCGGCGCTGCGCGTGGTGCCCAGTCGCTCGGCCAGCTCCGGCACCCGCGGATCGCCGAGCGTGCAGACGACGTCGTTCCCGGCGGGGAGGCGGCGGCGGGTGACCCCGGAGGCCACCATCATGGCGTCGCACAGCACCGGGGCCCCGGCGCGCAGCGCGGTCCGGGCCGTCGCGACGACGCCGGGCGACCAGCCGAGGTCGGAGACGAGATCCACCATGCCGCAGGCGTGGATCATGCGGACCGCCACCTGGGCGACGTCCCCGGGCAGCCCGGCGAGGTCGGCCTCGGCGCGGATGGTGGCGAAGGAACGGCGGTAGATCTCCGCGCCGTCGCGGATGTAGTCGATCACTTTTCCCCTCTGGCGGCCGCCACCGCGGCCGCGGTCTGCTCGATGTCCGCACAGGCCAGGCTCTGGCCGCCCAGCTCCACCCGGTAGCCGTCACCGGTCGCGACCGCCTCCACGACCCGCCCCCTGGGGCGACCGCAGCGCCGTTCGCAGCCCGCCCAGTGCACCGGGAGCGTACCGCCCCCGTGCCCGGAGCCGGAGCCGGCGGTGGCCGCGACCGCGAGAGCCGCGTCGGCCTGGACGTCGGCCAGGGACTTGGCGCAGCCGGGACGGCCGGTGCAGGCGCTCACACCGGCCCACGGCGACCCCGGGCCGGTGACCAGCCCGGCGTCCGCCAGCCGGGTGATCGCCGCGCCGGCCTCGTGGCCGGCCAGACCGGGAAGCACCACTCCGCGCCACGGCGTGAGCCGTACCTCGCCGCCGGAGCGTGCGCCGTCCGGAGAGGCGGAACCGGCGAGGTCCGCGAGCAGCTCCGCCTGGGCCGAGGTCAGGCGTCCCAGCGGCGCCCCCACCCCCAGGGCGACGCGGCCGTCCCGGCCGGGGAGGACGCCCAGTGGCCCCGCGACGGCGGGGCGGAGCCGTACCGGCTCCCGGACCCGCGCGCTCAGAGCGGCGCGGACGCGGGCCGTCACGCGGGCGGGGCCGTCCGGGAGCTCCTTGATCCGCCAGGCGGTGACCTCCCGGTCGGCCGAATCCGCGAGCTCCGCGAGCTCCGCGAGGAACGCCTCGGCCACGGCGAGCAGGGCGGGCACCGCTGCGTCGAGGGGAACCCGAAGGCCGCTGTCGGCACCTGCGACGACCAGTCCGGTCCCGTCCGCGCCGACGGGAAGGATCCCGGCGTCGGCGCCGAGCCCGGCGACGTCCCCCCGCCCGTCGTCGAGAGCGAACAGGAACCTGCCGGAGAGGGCGGCCAGGGCGGGACGGGCGCACAGCAGCCGGTCCAGTTCGGAGACCAGCGGGCCGACGTCCACCGTGCCCGCCCCGTCGCAGCCGGTCAGCGGGGAGGCCAGGATGTTGCGGACCCGTTCGTGGGTGGGAGAGGGCAGCAGCCCGGCGCGCGCCATCCGGGCCGCGAATCCGGACGGGATCCGTGCGTCCGGCTCGGGGAGCCGCTCGCCGTCCTCCGGAACGCCCCCGGTGCCCGTCCCGGTTCGCAGACCGCGCACCTGGACGTTCGCCCGGGAGGTCAGCTCGATGACGCCCGTACCGTGCCCGGCGGCGGCCCGGGCGAGTTCGCGCAGCTGGGCTGCGGTGAGTCTGCCTCCGGGAACCCGGACGCGCGCCAGCCCCCCGTCGGCGGCGGCATGGACCTGGAGGGCTCCCGGACATGCGTCAAGCCGGGTTCGTCCGGATAAGTCAACATTGACCACGGAGGGGATGCTAATGCCAGTTTCTTGTGAGGATCGGTCTGCCGTAGTCTCATGGTGATCGATGGCAGAGGGAGGAAGCCGGTGCGAATCCGGCGCGGTCCCGCCACTGTGACCGGGGAGCGAACCCCACCACGGCCACCGCCCGGACGGGTGGGAAGGCCGGGGGGAGCACTGATCCGGGAGCCAGGAGACTCCAGCCGTCGCGTCCGACGACGACCCGGGGCGAGGACCCCGAGGGAGGAACCCGCTGTGCGCTTTTCGCCGTCCCCCGCCGCGACCCTTGTGGAGCGTGGCGCGTGATCCTCCTGCTCTCGACCTCCGACACCGACCTGCTCAGCGCCCGCGCCAGCGGCGCCGCCTACCGGCTGGGCAACCCCGCCCGGCTCGCCGCCGGGGACCTGCCGCCGCTGCTGGAGGGCGTGGACCTGGTGGTGGTCCGGCTGCTGGGCGGCCGCCGCGCCTGGGAGGAGGGCCTGGACGCCCTGCTGGCCGGAGACCGGCCCGTCGTCGTGCTCGGCGGCGAGCAGGCGCCCGACGCCGAGCTGATGGAGCTGTCCACCGTGCCCGGCGGCGTCTGCGCCGAGGCGCACGCCTACCTCGCCCACGGCGGCCCCGCCAACCTCGCCGAGCTCCACCGGTTCCTGTCCGACACCGTGCTGCTCACCGGCCACGGTTTCGCCGCGCCCGAGCCCACGCCGCCGTGGGGGGTGCTGGAGCGCGAGCCGCGCGGGGGAGAGGGGCGGCCGGTCGTCGGCGTCCTGTACTACCGGGCCCACCACGTGGCCGGGAACACCGCGTTCGTCGAGACCCTGTGCGCGGCGATCGAGGACGCGGGCGGGCGCGCGCTGCCCGTCTACTGCGCCTCCCTGCGCAGCGCGGAGCCGGAGCTGCTCGCGACGCTGCGGCAGGTGGACGCCCTGGTGGTGACGGTGCTCGCGGCCGGGGGCACCCGCCCGGCGACCGCGTCGGCCGGCGGCGACGACGAGGCGTGGGACGTCGGGGCGCTGGCCGAGCTGGACGTGCCGATCCTGCAGGGGCTCTGCCTGACCGGCAGCCGCGCGGCGTGGGAGGCCAACGACGACGGCCTCTCGCCGCTGGACGCCGCCACCCAGGTCGCGATCCCCGAGTTCGACGGCCGGATCATCACGGTGCCGTTCTCGTTCAAGGAGATCGATCCCGACGGGCTGACGGTCTACGCCGCCGACCCCGAGCGGGCCGCGCGGGTGGCCGGGATCGCGGTCCGGCACGCCGTGCTGCGGCACGTCCCGGCGGCGGAGCGGCGGATCGCGCTGATGCTCTCGGCCTACCCCACCAAGCACTCGCGCGTCGGCAACGCCGTCGGCCTGGACACGCCCGCGAGCCTGGTGCGGCTGCTGGCCGCGATGCGCGAGCACGGCTACGACATCGGGGCGGACGGCGAGCTGCCCGGTGTGGCCGGGCAGGACGGCGACGCGCTCATCCACGCGCTGATCGCCGCCGGCGGGCAGGACCAGGAGTGGCTCACCGAGGAGCAGCTCGCCGCCAACCCGGTGCGCATCGCGGCGAGAGCCTACGCCGAGTGGTACGGCACGCTCCCCGGCGACCTGCGCGACGGGATCGAGCGGCACTGGGGCCCGCCCCCCGGCGAGCTGTTCGTGGACCGCTCGCGCGACCCCGAGGGCGAGATCGTGCTGGCCGCGCTCCGGGCCGGCAACGTCGTGGTGATGGTCCAGCCGCCGCGCGGCTTCGGCGAGAACCCGATCGCCATCTACCACGACCCGGACCTGCCGCCCAGCCACCACTACCTGGCCGCCTACCGCTGGCTGGCCGACGGGTTCGGCGCGCACGCCGTGGTGCACGTCGGCAAGCACGGCAATCTGGAGTGGCTGCCCGGCAAGTCGGCCGGGATGTCGGCCTCCTGCGGACCGGACGCCGCCCTCGGCGACCTGCCGCTGATCTACCCGTTCCTGGTCAACGACCCCGGTGAGGGCACCCAGGCCAAGCGCCGCGCGCACGCGACCCTGGTGGACCACCTGGTTCCGCCGATGGCCCGCGCCGACGCCTACGGAGACCTGGCCAGGCTGGAGCAGCTCCTCGACGAGCACGCCTCCATCGCCGCCATGGACCCGGCCAAGCTCCCCGCGATCCGCGCCCAGATCTGGACCCTGATCCAGGCGGCGAGGCTCGACCACGACCTCGGGGTCGAGGGCCGCCCGCACGACGCCGAGTTCGACGACTTCCTGCTGCACCTGGACGGCTGGCTCTGCGAGGTCAAGGACGTCCAGATCCGCGACGGCCTGCACGTCCTCGGCGCGGCCCCGAAGGGCCCGGCCCGCGTCGACCTGGTCCTGGCCATGCTCCGGGCCCGTCAGCTCTGGGCCGGGACCCAGGCGCTTCCCGGCCTGCGGGAGGCACTGGGCCTGGCGGAGGACGGCACCGCGAGCCGTACCGGCGTCGACGAGGCCGAGACCGTGGCCCGGTCCCTGGTGGAGGCCATGGAGGCCCGGGGCTGGGATCCCGGCGCCGCCGCCGGGGTGACCGAGGCCGTTCTCACGGGCGGCCGGGCGGACCTGGCGGATCGGGGAGCGGTGGAGCGGATCCTGCGGTTCGCCGCGACCGAGGTGGTGCCCAGGCTGGCGCGGACCACTGACGAGATCGGCGCGATCCTGCACGCGCTCGACGGCGGGTACGTGCCCGCCGGGCCGAGCGGCTCCCCGCTGCGCGGGCTGATCAACGTGCTGCCCACCGGCCGGAACTTCTACTCGGTCGATCCCAAGGCCGTGCCGAGCAGGCTGGCGTGGGAGACCGGGCAGGCCATGGCCGACTCGCTGCTGGAGCGCTACCGGGCCGACACGGGCCAGTGGCCCCGGTCCGTGGGGCTGTCGGTGTGGGGGACCAGCGCCATGCGCACCGCGGGCGACGACGTGGCCGAGGTGCTCGCGCTGCTCGGCGTCCGGCCCGTCTGGGACGAGGCCTCGCGGCGGGTGACCGGGCTGGAGGCGATCCCCGCCGGCGAGCTGGGCCGTCCCCGGGTGGACGTCACGGTCCGCATCAGCGGCTTCTTCCGGGATGCGTTCCCGCACGTCGTGGCCATGCTCGACGACGCCGTGCGGCTGGTCGCCGCGCTGGAGGAGCCCGAGGAGGACAACTACGTCCGGGCCCACGTGCTGGCCGACGCCGGCCGAGGGGACCGGGCCGCCTACCGGATCTTCGGCTCCCGCCCCGGGGCCTACGGCGCGGGGCTCCTGCCGCTCATCGACAGCCGCAACTGGCGCGACGACGCCGACCTCGCCGAGGTCTACGCGGTCTGGGGCGGGTTCGCCTACGGCCGGGGCGTCGACGGAGTCCCGGCGCGCGAGGACATGGAGAGCGCCTACCGGCGCATCGCCGTGGCGGCCAAGAACGTCGACACCCGCGAGCACGACATCGCCGACTCCGACGACTACTTCCAGTACCACGGCGGCATGGTCGCCACCGTCCGCGCCCTCACCGGACGGGCCCCGGCCGCCTACGTGGGCGACAGCACCCGCCCCGAGGCCGTGCGCACCCGGACGCTCTCGGAGGAGACCTCCAGGATCTTCCGCGCCCGCGTGGTGAACCCGCGCTGGCTGGCCGCCATGCGCAGGCACGGCTACAAGGGGGCCTTCGAGCTCGCCGCCACCGTCGACTACCTGTTCGGCTACGACGCCACCACCGGCGTCGTCGCCGACTGGATGTACGACAGGCTCGCGGCCGCGTACGTGCTGGACCCGGAGAACCAGGCGTTCCTGGCCGAGTCCAACCCGTGGGCGCTGCACGGCATCGCCGAGCGCCTGCTGGAGGCCGCCGAACGGGGCATGTGGCAGCAGCCGGATCCCGACATCCTGGCCGGCCTCCAGGAGGTCTACCTCAAGGCGGAGGGGGACCTGGAGGAGGGGCGCGGGTGACTCCGCGCCGCGCCGGGAACCTTGAGCCGAATCGCTTGGTTCGCCTACTCATCTCACGACGAGTCAGGAAATTCCGGATCTTGTACGGCTCGCACGTCGCCGCCCAGGATGGAGGCCGTGGACAGACTCGACGCGTTCTACCGTGACCCCTACCCCGTCTACGCCGATGCCAGGCGGGCACCGGGTCTCACCTTCGTCCCCGAACTCGACGCGTGGCTGGTCGCCAGACATGCCGATGTGCGCGAGGTGCTGTCCAGGCCGGAGGACTTCTCCTCGGCCGGCGCGCTGCGGCCGGACGTCGTGCCGGGGCGGGCCGCGCTCGCCGAACTGGCCGGGGGAGTGGGCGGGGGGAAGGTCGTGCTCACCGCCGACGGACCCGAACACCAGCGCCTGCGCCGGCCCCTGACCAGAGGTTTCTCGCCCGCCCGGGTCGCCGCCGCGCTGCCGTTCGTCGCCGGGCGCGCCGCGGCGCTCATCGGCTCCTTCGCCGGCGCCGGGAAGGTCGAGTGGATGTCCGCCTACGCCCGGCCGCTTCCGGCCGACGTCATCGGCCACCTGTTCGGCCTGGACCCGGGCGACGTGCAGGAGGCGATCCTCGGCGGCGAGCACGCCGAGGATCTGCTGTTCCGGCCCCTGGCGGAGGAGGAGCAGGTGGACGCCGCGCGCAGGGTCGTCGCCCTGCAGCGGCTTCTCGACGGCTACGCCCGCAGCCGCAGGAGGGAGCCGCGCGAGGACGTGACCAGCGAGATGGTGCGGGCGCTCGCGCCGGGCGACGGCGAGCCGACCGCCGAGCAGCGCGGGGAGGTGGTGTCGAACCTGCAGAACCTCCTGCTCGCGGGACACCTGACCACCACCGCGCTGCTCGGCACGAGCCTGCTTCACCTGCTGCGCGACCGCCGCCAGTGGGAGCTGCTGTGCGAACGGCCGGAGTTGATCCCCGCGGCGATCGAGGAGGCCGCCCGCTACGACGCCCCTGTGCAGGGCTTCCGCCGTACGGTCACCCGGTCGCTGGAGCTGTCGGGAACCCCTCTGAAGGCAGGTGACGTCGTCTTCGCGGCGTACGGCTCCGCGGGCCGGGACGAGGCCGTGCACGACGACGCGGAGAGGTTCGACATCACGCGCGAGTCCTCCGCCCGTCACCTGTCCTTCGGGCACGGCGTGCACGGCTGCCCCGGTTCGCAGCTGGCCCGCCACCAGGTCCGGATCACCCTGGAACTGCTCGTCCGCGAGCTGCCGGGATTGCGGCCGGCGGGGAACGAGCCGGTCACCATGGCTCCGACCATGCTCCACCGCTCACCCGAGCGGCTCCCTCTGGCCTGGTGAGCCACGCCTCCGGTCCGGGACGCCCGGCGGGGAGCGGAGTGATGAGGACGGCGCAGGCGGGCGGCTCCCGGCGCGGGCGGCGGCGCGGAACTGTCGGTGGCGGCGGCCAGAATCGTCCCACGCGCGACGGAACGGCGGGAGGCTCCGCCGTTCGCACCGGAGAGGACGGCAAGACGATGGCCACGTTCGTTCTGATCCACGGCGGCGGGGGCGTCGCCTGGCAGTGGCACCTGCTCGATCCCGAGCTGCGCGCACGGGGGCACGAGGTCGTCGCCGTCGACCTGCCGCTCGCGGAGGAGACGGCGGGGCTGGCCGAGCTCGCCGACGCGGTGGTCGACGCCGTCGGCGAGCGCACCGACCTGGTCGTGGTGGCCCACTCCTGGGGCGGGTTCGTCGGCCCGCTGGTGTGCGACCGGGTCCGGGCCGATCTGCTGGTGCTGCTGGCGGGCATGATCCCCGCGCCGGGCGAGCCGCCGGGCGACTGGTGGACCGAGACCGGTTTCGAGGACCCCGGGGGAGACGACCCGGTCGCGACGTTCTGCCACGACCTCCCGCCGGAGCTGGCCGCCGAGGTCATGGGACGCGGCCAGGGCCACGCCGAGCGCTCGCTGGTCGAGCCCTGGCCGCTGCAGGCCTGGCCCGACGTGCCGACCAGGCTCCTGATCTGCCGCGACGACCGGTTCTTCCGCCCGGAGTTCATGCGCGAGGTCGCACGCGAGCGCCTGGGCATCACACCCGACGAGATCGGCGGCAGTCACATGGTCATGCTCTCCCGCCCGCAGGAGCTGGCCGCCCGCCTCGACGACTACGCCCGCCGGGCCCGAGGGCCGCGTCAGAAGTAGATCAAGGACTGGCGGGCTCGACGGGGTGCCGGGCGCGGCGGAGCCGCCGGCCGGGAGCCGCCCGAGCCTTCCGGGGGGCGTCACCCTGTCGCCCGGGCGGGGACGGCTGAAACTTACAGGCCCTCGGCAGACCGCGCCGCAGGTCGGCGCGATGCCGGTGGACCGGCCGCTTCCCGTTTCCCGATGGGCTGCCTACCATCGGCGCGGGCGACGGCAAGGAGCGGAAATGCGATGGAGTAAGGCGATTGCGACGGTTCTGGCGGCGGCGGTCGCCGGCCTCGGACTCCTCCTGGCGGGTACGGCGAGCACCGCCCTGTCCGCCGGGGCCGAGGCGACCAGGATCATGGCGTTGGGAGACTCGATCACCGGTTCACCCGGCTGCTGGCGTGCCCTGCTCTGGCAGCGGCTCCAGGCGGCAGGCCTCACGGACGTGGACTTCGTCGGCACGCTGCCCCCCCCAGGGGTGCGGCTTCGCCCACGACGGCGAGAACGAGGGCCACGGCGGCGCCCTGGTCACCAATGTGGCCGACCAGAACCAGCTTCCCGCCTGGCTGTCGGCCGCCCGTCCCGACATCGTGCTGATGCACTTCGGCACCAACGACGTGTGGAGCAACCGCTCTCCCTCGACCATCCTGGCCGCCTACGGCAAGCTGGTCGACCAGATGCGCGCGAGCAACCCCGACATGAAGGTCCTGGTCGCCCAGATCATCCCTATGAACCCCAGCTCGTGCGGCGAATGCGCCCGGCGCGTGTCGGCGCTCAACGCCGCGATCCCCGGCTGGGCCGCGGACAAGACCACCGCCAGGTCGCCCATCGTGGTGGTCGACCAGTGGACGGGCTTCGACACCTCCACCGACACCGGCGACGGCGTGCACCCCGACGCGTCGGGGGACCGGAAGATCGCCGACCGGTGGTTCCCCGCTCTGACCCCCCTGCTCGGGCCCGCGTCGACGGCCACCCCGACCGTTACCCCCACCCCGACCGTTACCCCCACCCCCACTCCCACGGCCACCCCCACCACAGGCGGTGGCTGCACGGCCACGTACAAAGTCGTCAACCAGTGGCCGGGCGGCTTCCAGGGCGATGTGACCGTCAAGAACACGGGCACCTCGCCGATCACCGGCTGGACCGCGAACTGGACCTCGGGTGAGGAGCGGGTGAGTCAGGTGTGGAACGCCACGGTCACGCAGTCAGGCTCCGCCGTGACCGCGAAGAACGTCTCCTGGAACGGCTCCCTGGCGGCGGGGACGAGCACCTCCTTCGGCTTCACCGCCGCAGGCTCCGCCCCCGCCGCTCCCCAGGTGTCCTGCACGGCCGGGTGAGCCCGGCACCCATGCGCACGGATCCGAGGGCCGCGCCGATCGCAGGACGCGACCGGCGCGGCCGCCTCACCGGGGGACCGCCTCTTGCAGGCCGATCGCCGGGCCCCAGGTCCGCTGGGTGTAGGGCGGACGGTCATAGCCCGGCACGAGGTGGCGGCGGGCCCCCTCGGCGTGGCGCCGGATGAGCCGGAACGGCGGCCGGGCGCCCCACCGGCCGCGCAGGCAGTCATCGAGCGCGGCGAGGTTCCAGCCGAAGTAGCCGCCGGGACCGTTGATCGCCTCGCCCAGGGCGCAGTACGGCCACCGCGGACGGCCGATGGCTCAGATGACCGGAATGGAGATGTCGCTGCGGTCCATGGTAGCTACTCGGCATGGAGTTCTTCTGTTACCACCGTGATCGCCCCGGCTCCGCGACCCTCCGCGACCAGTTGGTGGAGGAGCACTGGTCCTACATGGACCGGTACTCAGCGGAGCTGATCGCCCGCGGCCCCACTTTAACCCCCGACGGCGAGACGGCCACCGGCAGCGTGCACATCGTCGACCTGCCGGACCTCGCCACCGCACGCGCATTCGTCTTCGATGAGCCCAACTACCAGGCCGGTGTGTACCGGGACGTGGTGTTGCGCCGATGGCGCAACGTGCTGGGGCGCACCATGTGGGATTTCCCCGGCGGCAGGGACGGCGGCAACCGGTATCTGGTGCTGGGCCTCGGCTCCGGACAGGCTGCCGACCTTGTCCCGCCGCCCGACCGGGACGAGCTGATCGCGTACGGGCCGCTGCTGTCCGACGACAGCACCACCTGGCTGGGTACGGCGGCACTGGTCCGGGCGCCGGACCCGGACGCGGCACGCGCCATCCTGACCCTGGACCGGTACGCCGACATCGAGGTCCACGACTGGCAGTTCGGCGGGCGACGGTAATGAGCACGTGACCGTCGTCGAGGAGGGGCCAGAACTCGGGCTCTGGCTCGCTCTCGGTGATCGGTGGCCAGGGTGAGCTCCCCCATGGGGGATTGTTCTCCTCAGCGGTCATCGAGTAGGTTTCTGGCACGCCGATGAGCTGGAAGGAGGTCAGAACACCATGTCCGATGTTCTGCGCCCTTCCCGCATCCCGGCGTACTCGCGGGTCTGACCGGGGCGCTCGCTGCCAAAGGATCACGCCTTGACCGATCTGGTCATACGTCCGCTCGTCGCGGGCGAGGAAAACCTGTTCACATCAATGCCCGACCCACTGCCCGAGGTGCCCAAGAACAGCTACATCGACGGCATCGCCAGCGGCGGCTATCGGCCGGAGCGCACCTGGGTTGCCCTGCGCGGCGGCCAGGTGGTCGGCCGCGCCGCCTGGGTCCTGCCGCCGGGTTCGGTCGGCCGCCCGTGGCTGGAATGGTTCGATCTGAGCGCCGAGCCCGAAGTGGGCGCCGAGCTGCTGCGAGCTGCGCACGCGACGCTCGGCGGTCCGACGCTCTACCACGCCGCGATGCCACCGAACTGGCGGCACGAGCCGGCTGCCATGCCGCCGATGGCGGCCGCGCGGCTCGCCGGGCTGGCCGAGCAGGGCGAACGGCTGCGTTTTGCCTGGACCGGTACGCCGAGGGCGGTGCCACCGGGCCGGTACGCTTTCCGCCCGGCCACCGACCGTGCGGAGATCACCACACTGGTTGCCAGGACCGCTGCCCCGCAGATTCTGACCGGGGCGGAGACGGCCCGGGCGGTTGCCGGTATCGACTTGGCCACCGCCCCGTTGGCGTGGCTTCCCGGTCCGCCGCAGACTTGGCGGGTCGCCTTGCGCGACGGTGCACCGGTTGGCCTCGCAGCGGCTGCGGGCGACGTCTGTCACCCGATGATCGCCTATCTCGGTCTGACCGATCCGGACGCGCTGGACGCGCTGCTGGCCGACGTCGTCGCAGTGTTGCACGCCGGCGGCGCCCACGAGGTGGTGGCCGACGTGGACGCGTGCCTCGCAGGGGTGGTGGCCGGGCTGGAACGCGCTGGCTTCCGACCCGTGCGATCCCGGATCACCTTCACGCCTGTCGGATAGCCGCGCGTCGGCTCCGATGACGAGCCTGCTGACGGCCTCACCGGCTTCGACATCCGGTGAGGCCGTCAACGCTCGCCGACTACTGACATTCGCTGTCGCGCCTCGCCGGGCCTGCGCCGCGACCACGCCGGGGTGGCCGCCGGGCTGACACCGCCCCTACCGCAGCGGCGCGGTCGAGGGCATCGTCAACAAGATCAAATTTCTGGAGCGTCGGATGTTCGGTCGCGTCACCTTCGGCCTGCTCCGCATCCGCGTACTCCACTATCGCTGACCCCGCATCACGCTCTGTCGCCCAATCATCGAAAGCGGGCCAGAGCCGATTGTCGTCAGTGCCTCGCGCGGACTTGTCGTCAGTGATGCCGGGCGTCGTCGTGTCGTGCGCCGGTTGATGTCAATGACGCTCGGCACCACTGATCGCCGCACCCGCCATGACTTGTGCCTTCCACGGCGACTCGACGCCGTATCAGAGCGATGTCAGGTCCGTGTTAGGTGATAGGGCCACAGTTCTCGGCATGGATACAGCAATGCGGCCCTCGGCCGACACCCGAGGCGCCCAGCCAACAGGCTTCGTCGCCAAGCTCCTCGCCGAGCGTCACTCCATCCCGTTCTCCATCGCACTGCACCTGGCACCCGGCGCAGTCATCGTCGCGGTGTACGCGTTCATCGCCGCTCCCCTGGTCCGGACGATGGACTTCCCGATCTTCCTGGCCTGGGCCATCGCCCTTGCGGTTGTGCTCTTCCCGCTCCAGCTATTCCTGCTGTGGCTCGGCAGGAAGCAGACCGGCCGCTTCACGATGAAGGGCGTCATCCACTACCGCGACAAGCCGGTCTCGCGCGGCAAGGTCTTTTGGCTCGGGGCCGTGTGCCTGGTGTGGATGACCGTGGTCTCGCTCTCGCTGCTCCCGCTGGATGCCATCGTCTACGACTGGTTCTTCACCTGGGTGGACTACCAGGGCGCCGGCCCCGACGGCACCGCCTACCTGCAGGGCTACTCCCAGCAACTCGTGCTCACCACGCTGCTCATCTGCGCGCCGTTCACCGGCTTCACCCTGCCCCTGCTCGAGGAGTACTACTTCCGCGGCTTTCTGCTGCCCCGCCTCCCGCAGCTCGGCAAGTGGGCTCCGTTCTTCAACACCTTCTTCTTCTCGGTGTACCACTTCTGGGCGCCTTGGACGGTCCTGTCGAAGCTCGTCTTCCTCTACCCGGGCGTCTGGCTCGCCTGGAAGAAGCAGGACATCCGCATCTCGATCGCCATGCACCCCGGTTCGGCGCTGCTGATGACCGTGGTCGGCGTCATCGCCCTCGCCTCCGGCGCCTACTCGATGTGAGACCGTTCAAACGAGGGTGCCGTCCGCCGGCCGGATGCGTCGCTCCGGAGCGGGTAGCAAGCGCACTGAGCAGGCCGGCCCCGGGCTGCTCGCGGCGCCGGATGCGTTGGTGGAGCCAGACCTCGGGGCGACCTGGCGGCGGCCGTGGGTGGCGGGCCTGCTCGAGTCCAGCCGGGATCCTGGGACATCGCTGCGGGCGACCCCAGCCACTGTTGCCCACCCGGTTGTTGCCAGTGATCATGTGCCTGGCTGATGTCAGTACGGATCCCCCATCCGCCGCCGCACTGGACGAGGTACGGGATCTCCTCTCCAGTTCGGCACGGGGTAGCGGAACCCAGCGTCGATGGCGATACCGGTCTGGTACCTGTACGAGCCCGGCGGCGACATCGCCTTCATCACCGCCCGGGACAGTCGCAAGATGGAGCTGGTCCGGAAGGCGGGCCGGGTGAGCCTGGTCGCGCAGGACGGGGAGCCGTCCTACCGGTACGCCTCGGTGGAGGGCCGGTCGTGGCGGTCCAGGACCCGGTACGGCCGGAAGATCGCAGAACGCTGGCCGAGCGCTACCTGGGCCCCGAAGGCGCCGCGCAGTACCTTGAGGCCACGAAGGATGTCGCCGGCACCATGGTCATGGTCCGCGTGCGCCCGGAGCGCTGGTACACCCGGGACTACACCAAGCGGTAAGCGGTCCGCGCCCGGCCAACACGAGCTGGATCGACCGGTCGTGGTCGTCGTCGCGGTGCCCGAACGGGATGCCCGCGGCGGTCAACGCGGCGGCACGGCCGATGACCTCGAACGCTTCGGCTTCCGTGCCGCCGAGCACGACGGTCGGGACGCCGACAGGGGACTCTGATCCGTCTGCTGGCAACGCTGTGAACTGCATACTCCAAGCCAGCTAGCTAGCAAAGAGGGATGTATCCGACTGCGAGGCCTAAAGTGTCCATTTTATGGAAAGTTGACCATTATCACTCGATCTGAGTCATAGGGCCGGTTTTGTCAGCCATCTGAGCCACTTGTTGAGCGCAGAAGACGCCGTGGCTGAGCGGTGGGGTTGCGATCGGGGGCAGGGGGGACGAGAAGGGTGCTGGTGATGTCGGGGGGATGAGCGTCATGGGCGGGCAGCCAGAGCAGGATGAGGATCGGCCGCTGGATCCTTCGGGACCGCAGGCACCGGCAGGGGAACCGGATCCTGCCGCCCTAGCCCGCATGCCGCCGGAGCGGCAGCAGATGTTCCTGCACACCCTGCTCGACAGCCTGGCCTCGGGGGTGGTGGCCTGCGACGCCGACGGGTACGTGGTGGTGTTCAACCAGCCGATGCGCCAGTCCCGCCCGCACATCCCCGGCCTGCACATCCGCGACATCGCCGCCGCTTTTCACCTGTATGCCGCCGACGGGCGCACTCCGCTGAAGCCGCAGCAGGTGCCGCTGGCGCGGGCGCTGGCCGGGGAACACATTAACGCTGAGCAGGTGACCGTGCACCCGCCCGGCCGACGCCCGCACCGCTTCGCCGTCACCGGCCGGCCCATCGATGCCCCGGACGGGCAGCGCCTGGGCGCGATGGTGGTCCTGGACGACATCACCGAGACCCACCGGGCAGGCGTGCTGGCCGATGCCCAGCACGCGGTGGCCCACGTGCTGGCCGACGCCACCTCCGCCGAGCAGGCCGCCGTCGCCGTGGTCGCCGCGGTCACCGAGGCGCTGGGCTGGAGCTGCGGCGAGTACTGGCAGGTCACCCCCGACCAGGCGGCGATCGCCCGGATCGGCTCCTGGACGGCGCCGGGCCGGGATCTGTCGGCCTTCCTGGCCAGCCGGCCGGACATAATGCACCCCGGCCAGGGCGTGGCCGGCACCACGTGGGCCGGTGGCCATGAGCTGTGGATCAGTGACCTGGCCGATGATCCGCGCGCCATCATCAGCAAACAGCAGGCGCTGCAGGCCGGCCTGCGGGCCGCCATCGGCCTGCCGGTGCGCAGCGGGCGTCAGGTGCTGGGTGTGCTGACCTTCTTCACCGACACCGTCCAGCCGGCCGAGGACGACCTGACCAGGCTGCTGGATGGCATCTGCGCCCACGTCAGCCGGTACATGGAACGGCGCCGGGCTGAGGAGCTGGCCGCGGCGCTGGCCACCAGCCGCCGCCACTTCGAACAGGTCATCACCCAGATCAACGACAACGTGTGGACCGCCGAGGTCGCCCCCGACGGCTCGATGCACTCGGTGTACCAGAGCCAGAACGCCGCCCCGCTGCTCGGCCGCCCACTGCCCGAGGACGCGGATCTGGCCGAGGTGCTGGCCCGCCGCGTCCACCCCGACGACCGGACCGCCTACGCCGCCTTCACCGCGGCGCTGGGCCGCGGTGAGCGGGCCGACATCGAGTGCCGCATCCGTGGCTTGGACGACGTCATCCGGTGGATCTGGATCCGTGCCACCCCGCGCCGCGACGACGGCCGGTTGTTCATCGACGGCATCTCCACCGACGTGACCGAACGCCACCGCCTGGCCGAGCAGCGCGAGCAACTGCTGGTCCAGCAGCAACAGCAGGTGCGGCGGCTGCGGGAGATGGACCGGATGAAGGACGAGCTGATGGCGCTGGTCACCCACGAGCTGCGCAACCCGATCGGCGCCATCCGCGGCTACGCCGAGATGCTGGCCGACGATGCGGACCTGACCTCGGGCCAGCAGACGTTCGTCGACGTCATCGACCGTAAAAGCGCCCAGCTGCAACGTCTGGTCGACGACCTGCTGGACCTGGCCCGGCTGGACACCGGCCAGTTGTCCATCGACCTGCGGCCGGTCGATCTGGCCCGGCTGACCCGTCAGGCTCTGGAGGACCACCGGCCCGCCGCCCAGGTCAAACAGCTCACCCTCACCGCCGGGCTACCGGCGCGGCTGCCGATCCACGCCGATCCGCTGCGGCTGCGCCAGGTGCTGGACAACCTGCTGTCCAACGCGATCAAGTACACCCCCGACCAGGGTGCCGTCACCGTCACCGCCACCGCGGCGGCCGTCGGAAACGCCAGCCAGGACTCCGGCCAGGACGAGGATCAGTGTGCGATGGCCGTGCTCGCCGTCGCCGACACCGGTATCGGCATCCCGCCCGAGCAGTACGAGCACCTGTTCTCCCGGTTCTTCCGGGCCTCCACCGCCAAAGACGCCGGGATCAAGGGCACCGGTCTGGGCCTGGCCATCGTCCGCTCGATCGTCACCGCCCACGGCGGCACCATCACCGCCGCCCCTCGGGAGGGCGGCGGCACCGTCTTCACCGTCGCCCTGCCGGTGGAGCGGTGACGGGCGGCGTCTCCTGCTGCGGGCCTGCCGGTGTGCCCGGCCGAAGAGTCTTGCCCCAATGGCTCAGACCGGATGAGAAGGACGGCCGGTGTGTTTCTCGCGGGATCTGAGCCACCGCGGGTCACAGCGTTGCCTGGCTCGTGGCTCAGATCGTTTGAGAACGGACACCGGACCTGGGGGAAGGTCAACCCGCTGGGGCAGGACTCTGTCCAGCCCGGTCTGCCAGATCGCCCTCGCCCTCGGGCCTCGCTCGCGCCGAGCGCCGACAGGCCCGCACCGTGCCGCTCAGCCCCGCGCACCTGTCGTTCACCGGCTCCTCCGGAGCCGCTGGGACCGCACCGCTGCCAGGCTGTCAGGATGAGGGCCTCGAAGGGAGATGCGCATGGAAGACGACAGGGATGGGCTCGCCGTCGCTTTCGCGGTGGCCGGCCAGCAGTTCCAGGAGGCGAGCAGCGGCTTCGACCTGGTGGTCGGGGAGGCGGAGAGGCTTCTCGCCCAGTACGGCCCCGCAGCGACGTGGACCCTGCTGACCAGCAGATACGCAGAGCAACTCGGCTGCACCACGCAGGACCAGCAGCATGCCGTCGAGATGCTCGTCGCTGCGGCCCTCCGGGCCGTGCAGGAAACCTGAACCTTCGTCTTCCGGGTCGACGCGCACATGTCCGCGGGTTCACGCGACCGCAGCCGGTGCCTCTCCGGGCCGATCAGTCCCGGTGCGTCCATCGGTCGCCGGCCAGAATCCCGCACCCGGCGGCGGAACGGCTCGTCATCGGCCTCACCGCCGCCCGGCCGTACGGTTGGACGCGTCTCGAACTCCCCGGTGAAATCCGGCACCGCAGAGCACCATGACCTCGTCCTCCTGTTGCAGGGGGGACGCGGCGGTGGCCGGCGACATCACCCGTCCGCTGCCCGCATTCAGGGCAGGAGCCCTTCGGGCTTCTCCTGCGGGTCGCCGCCTCCTGTGCGGTGCAGGAGCAGGGCGACGACGGACTCGACGTACCCGGCGGTTGCGCCGGGGCTGTCGATGGGCAGTGCGCCCGGCAGGCGGGCCATCATCTCGATGAGCCCGACATAGGCGGTGTGCGCCAGCGCCGCGCGGTGGACGGCTTCGGTCCGGGGGAACCCGACCTGCTCGAACAGCGAGACCAGGTACTGGACGCGCCGCTGCATCACCCGTCGCACGACGGCGGCCACCGGCTCGTGTCCGGCCGACGCCATGATGTTGGTCTCGCTCAGGTTCTGGCCGGCGCGGCGGGCCGCCTGGGTCAGCAATCTCCGCAGCCGCGCCTCGGGATCCGGCTCGGTCTCCAGGGTGCTGATCGCGGCCTCGGTGGAGCGCTGTTCCCACAGCGTCAGCGCGGCGGACACGAGTGCCTCGCGGTTGGCGTAGTGGGCGTAGAAGCTTCCCTTGGTGGTGCCGAGGCGGACGGCCAGCGGCTCGATGGCGACGGCCGCCACCCCGCCGGTGCCGAGCGCTTCGAGGGCCGCCTCCGCCCAGTCGTGGGCGGACAACCGCCGACGTCTGGAGGTCACGACAATACGGTACCGTATGAATACGCCACCGTATGGAGGATTCGGATGCGCAACATCCAGCACCGGCTCATCGACGCGCCCGCTGAGCGCCTGAGCACACTGCTGGACCGGCTGGGAACCGACGGCGACCGGCTCTGGCCGAAACCGGCGTGGCCGCCTCTCATCCTCGACGCGGGCCTGACTCCCGGCTCGCGCGGCGGTCACGGCCCGATCCGCTACAGCGTCACCGACTACGAACCTGGCCGCCGCGTCCGCCTGGCCTTCGATCCGGCTACGGGAATCGACGGCTACCACGAACTCCTCGTCACCGCCGAAGGCCCGGAGCGCTGCCGCCTCACCCACACGCTCACCGGCACCGCGCAGGGCCGCATGAGGATGCTGTGGCCACTGGTGATCCGCTGGATGCACGAGGCGCTGATGCACGACCTCTTCGACAACGCCGAACGCATCGCGGCCGGCCGCCTCAGCCGCCGTCCCGCACGCTGGTCGTTGTGGGTGCGTCTGCTGCGGCGAGCGCGGGGGGCTTCCCGGTGAACGCGCATGTCTCGCGGGCGGTCCGCTCCGCGTCGCGGACTCCGTCATCGCCGCCGGGGGCCGGCTGCGGGTGGCCGCGGGAACGGCGGGACCCGTCCGGAGCCGTGGGCGCGGGACGAGAACGGCGGGCCCCCATCGAGCCGCTCGCCCCGCCGACGGGGAGGAGCGTCAGCCGGCCTCGGATCGGCCCTGCCGCCAATAGCCCATGAACGCCACCGACGAGCGGTCGATCCCCGCCTCCTGCACCAGGAGGCGGCGCAGCGCCTTGACCACCCCGGCCTCCCCGGCCAGCCAGGCGTAGAACCCGTCGCCGCCGTGGGAGACCGGCTCGGGCACCTCCCAGAGGATCTCGGCGTCCACGTCGACGTCCTCCAGCGGGCCGGCCGCACCGCCGGACGCCTGGAGCCCGGAGAGGGCCTCCCGTACGGCGGGCACGAGCAGCTCGCCGTGGCGGGCCCCCTCGCGGGGCAGCCAGGCGACCTCGACCCCCGGCGGGACGCTGAGCGGGAGCGCGTCGGCGGCCTGCGGAACCTCCAGCAGCACCCGGGCCCGCACGTCCCCGGAGAGGGACTCGGCGATCGCGGCGATCGCCGGGACCGCGGTCTCGTCACCGGCCAGCAGCAGGCGGGCCGCCCCGGGCGGGGGAGCCCACTCCTGGCCGCCCGTCGGGCCATGGCAGGCGGCGTTGGGGCCGACCACGACGACCCGGTCACCGGGGGCGGCGTAGGTCGCCCAGCGGGAGGCGGGGCTGATGTCGCCGTGGAGGACGAAGTCCACGTCGAGCTCGCGCGGCGCCTGCCGCAGGGCGCGCACGGTATAGGTGCGGATCGGGTTGCGCAGCGCCTCCGGCAGCGCCCGCCACCGCAGGTACCAGTCGGCGCCGTCGCCGAGCGGGGTGAAGGTGCCGTCGGCCAGCGGGAGGATCACCTTGATCCGCTGGTCGAAGCCGTTGTCGGCGAAGCCGGCCAGGTCGTCGCCGGTGAAGGTGACCCGCACGAAGCTCGGGCTGAGCCGCGACGTCCGCAGGACCTGCAGGTGGAAGGGGCGGTAGGCGGGGATCTCCGCCGCCTCCTGCGCGGCGCCTTCGGCGGCCCGCTCCAGGGTCTGCTCGCTGCTCACGATGACTGCTTTCACTCGGAGATGCCGGTGAGAGCAACTTAGCTTTGCCTATCCTAATTAATCAACTCGGGAGGGGCGGGGGAACCCGTGCGGTCCTTCCCGGTTCCGGAGCCCCTGCGGGTCTCCTCGGCGCTCGCGGATCCGCCCGGGACGCGGGGCCGCTGGGCCCGCTGCGCGTGCCTGCGATGCCTGCCGCCGCCCGGGGGGCGGGGCTGCCAGCGGGCCACGAGGAAGGTCCAGCCCAGGACGAGGGCGATCAGCGTCCCCAGCGGCCCGGGTTCCAGGAGCGGGAACGTCCCCCCGGGGTTGTACAGGGTCAGTGAGACCGAGTCGGCGGCGGGAGAGGAGTGCACCTCCACCGCCTTCGGGCCGGGCTCCCGCACCTCCTGGGCGGAGCTCTGTGAGAGGCGCTCCTTGATCTGGCGCGGCAGGCCGTAGCCGACGACGTCGCTTTCGTCGCGGACCTTGCGCTTGAGCCAGACCCGGTCGACGTTGGCCTCGATGGTGTGGATCGTTCCACCCTCGACCCGCTCGACGACGCCGACGTGGTCGATGCCCTTGATGTCCTCGCCCCCGGCCCAGTCGAAGAAGACCAGTGCTCCCGGCTCCGGCGTGCTGGACCAGGCGCCCTGGGTCTCGAACCAGCGGGCGTGGGAGGGAGTCCAGGCGAACTGGCCGACGTACTGCTCGACCCCCGCCCGCTCCGCCGCCCAGGCGATGAACATGTCGCACCAGGGGGCCGTCCGGTACTGGGCGTCCTGGACGACCTCGGTGGAGTACCACTCGCCGAACTTGGTGTGCTGTCCGGGGCGCTCCCGGTATCCGAGCTCCGCCACCATGACCTTCAGCAGATCGTCGCCGATCGGATCCATGGCCGTCCGCCGCTCCGTCCCCTCGCCTCCGCCCTTCAGCGAAGGGGGTGGTCACCGTCCGATAACGCCGAACTTTATTCAGATAAACGTGGATAAGAAGGGCGATTAGGTTATGAATGCCGGATTCGATGGATGGCGAGACCTGGAGCGCCCCGTCGTCTACGATGTGCCGCCCTCGCCGGGCGCCTCTTGCTCCCAGGCGCCTGCCGGGTAAAAGGGCAGGGCCGCCGTCTCGGCGTGCGCCCACCGCAACCGATGCATGCCGACCACCTGCACCGGAACCCGCTGCGCCCTGGTCGAATAACATCTACCGACACCACGCGACGGGGACGGGTTTTCTGATGTTCGACGACAAGACGCAGGAGACCCTGCGCCGCCTGCTGGATCTCGCCGGACACGCCGCGACCCCACAGCCGGAGCGAGCCCTGGCCCTGGCCCGGGTACGTGCGCTGATCATGGTCCCGGAGGACGACGCCCGCCGCGCCCCGGTGACCCCGGCGATGGAGGCCGGCATCCTCCAGAAGATCAAGCCGCTGACCCGCCGGGTCGACGAGGAACTGGTCGAGGAGGTCCACGGCGACCTCTACGCCTTCAGCACCCGCTACCGCGTGATCGGCGAGGTCGCCGAGGAGATGACCCGCGTGCTCGAACGCTGGAGCACCGCCGTCCCCGCCAAGCGCCCCCGTCACGAGGAGGCCGTCCGCGTCGCCGCCGCCAAGCTCGCCTACCTCCTGCAGCGCCGCGACCTGTTCCGCTCGTCGCGGTGGAAGGGCGGATCCCGGCCCCGTTGACGTCGAGCGCCCGCGGATCAGGCGGTCCGCCCGTCCGCGACGGCGTGTTCGACGTGCTCGGCCACCAGCCGGGCCAGCAGGGCGGGGTGGGTCGCCGGGAGCCAGTGCCGGGCGCGTACCCGGCGGACCCGTGCTCCCGGTGCCCACCGGAGGGCGGTCTCGGCGGCCTCCGGCGTGACGTAGGCGTCCCGGGCCGGGATCACGAGCTGCACCGGGACCCCGGTGCGCCGCTCCAGCGGGCGGCGCAGGCGCGGGCGGACGTTGGCCCGGTAGAGTTCCAGGCCCGCCACCGCGTCGTGCCGGGAGGAGGGGCGGTGCCGCTCGGCGAGGGAGAGCAGCAGCCCGCCGAGCCCGGACCGCCAGGCCAGCTCCGGCAGGAGCGGCAACCGGAAGAACCCGATGTACCACGACGACAGCACCTGCCGGAGGGTCCGCAGGGGGCTCGCCTCCCGCATCCAGTGGCCCACGTGGTCGAGGGACGGCCCTGAGACCGAGGTGTAGGAGGCGAAGCGGTCCGGCGCCGTGCACACCGCCTCCCAGCCCTGGATGGATCCCCAGTCGTGCCCGACCAGGTGCACCGGCTCGCCGGGGCGCACCGCGTCGGCCACCGCCCGCAGGTCGGAGACCAGACGGGAGAGGACGTACGGCTCCCGTCCGCGCGGCCGGTCGGAGGCCCCCGCCCCCCGGACGTCGTAGGCCACCACGTGGAAGCGCCCGGCGAGTTCCGCCGCGACCCCCTCCCAGATCCGGTGGTCGTCGGGATAGCCGTGCACCAGGACCACGGTCGGCCGCGCCGGGTCGCCCCGCTCGTATACGGCCAGGCCGACGCCGTCGCCCTCGACCCGTCGCGCGGCCACGGGCTTCTCCGGAATTTTATTAGACATTATGTCAATAATGCGACCGCCCGGCACGCCGGTCAAGAGCGCGGAGGGCGGAACCGAGGGTGATGTCCCGTTGTGTGGGCCCGATGTTCCCGGGTACGGATCTCGCGTGTCGCATTCAAGGTGATGTATCGCATTCAAGGTGATAAGGGGGAGATGTGGGACGTATTGCTCGAGCATCGGTGGTGGACAGCCTGCGGCTGGGGGCGACGGTCCTGGCGCCCGTGCTGGCCCAGGGCGTCATCCTGCGGCGGCCTCGCATGACGGCCCTGGCGCAGGCCCTGGACGCCGACCGCCGGGCCGTACGCCTGCTGCACCGGATGCGCACCAAGTACGGCGGCGGGCCGCTGCTGGTGCGCATCCCGCTCCGGCCCCTGGCCCTCGTCCTCACCCCCGAGGACGTGCGGCGGGTGCTGACCGACACTCCCGAGCCGTTCGCCACCGACAACCGGGAGAAGCGGGCCGCGCTCGGTCACTTCGAGCCGGACGCGGTGCTGGTCTCGCACGGACGGCTGCGCGAGGACCGGCGGCGCTTCAACGAGACCGTCCTGGACAGCGGGCGGATCGTGCACCGGCTCTCGGACACCTTCCAGGCCGTGATCCGGGAGGAGGTCGGGCCGCTGGCGCAGGCGCCGACCCTGACCTGGGCGGAGTTCGCCCCCGCCTGGTGGCGCGCCGTGCGGCGGATCGTGCTGGGCGACGGCGCCCGCGACGACACCGAGCTCACCGACCTGCTCAACCGGCTGCGGGCCGACGCCAACTGGTCCTACGCCCGTCCTCGGCGGAGCGGGACGTACCGGCGTTTCACCTCCCGCCTCCGCATCCACCTCGACCGGGCCGAACCGGGCAGCCTGGCCGCCCTCGTGGCGCAGGCCCCCGTCTCGGAGCGGACCCGCCCGGAAGGTCAGGTGCCGCACTGGCTGTTCGCCTTCGACGCCGCGGGGATCGCGCTCTTCCGCGCACTGGCCCTGCTGGCGGTCCACCCGGAGCACGAGGACAGCGCCCGCGCCGAGACGGGCGGTCCGTCCGGCGAAGCGGGCCCCCCGGCCGAGAGGCCGTTCCTGCGCGCCTGCGTCCAGGAGTCGGTGCGGCTCTGGCCGACCACGCTGGCGATCCTGCGCGACAGCACCTCGGCCACGCACTGGGACGGTGGGACGCTGCCGAGGCAGACCCCGTTCCTGATCTTCAGCGCGTTCGTCAACCGGGACGAGGAGAGCGACCCGTCGGCCAACCGGTTCACCCCGCACATCTGGCTGAACGGCACCGCCGCCGACCGCTGGTCGATCGTCCCCTTCAGCCGGGGCGGGGCGCGGTGCGCGGGTGAGAACCTGGTCCTGGACGTCACCACGGGCACCCTCGCCGCGCTGCTCGCGAGAGGTCGTTTCCGGGTCGAGTCCCCGGGGTCGCTCGCATCCGACCGTGACCTGCCGTACTCACTCGACCACTTCACCCTGCGTTTCGCCGTCCGGCAGGTCGAACCGGTCGAGGGGCTTGGTGGCCGGTCCCTGCAGGACCGAGCCGTCCACGCCGAACCGTGAGCCGTGGCAGGGGCACTCCCAGGTGTGCTCGGCGTCGTTGAAACCCACCACGCATCCCAGGTGGGTGCAGATCGCCGAGACGGCGTGCACCCGGCCGTCCTCGTCGCGGTAGACCGCGCAGCGCTTCCCGCCCACCTTGAGGATCGCGCCCTGGCCGCGGCCGAGCCGCCCCACCTCGTCGGCAGGGCCGGCGCCCAGCCGGTCCCCGACGAAGTGCGCCGCGACGGAGGCCTGCATCTTCAGCGCCGGACCCGCCTCCCGGAGGGGGTGCAGCCGCCGTGGATCGTACAGCCGGGCCCAGGGCAGCTCCCGTCCGGCGATCAGCTCGGCGATCAGCAGGCCCGACATGACGCCGTTGCTCATGCCCCAGCCGCCGAAGCCGGTGGCGACGTAGGCGTGCCGGGCGCCGGGGTGCAGCGGGCCGACGAAGGGCAGGCCGTCGGTGGTGCTGTTGTCCTGGGCCGCCCAGCGGTAGGCGATGTCGGTCGCGCCGAACCGCTCGGCGGTCCACGCGGCCAGCCGCTCGAAGCGCTCTTCCACCCCGCCGGAACCGGGCTTGAACGGTTCGCCGGTGACGATGAGCAACCGCCGCCCCTGCCCGTACGGCGCCGTGCGGACCGAGCGCGTGTTCTGCTCGGAGGTGATGAACATGCCGCCGGGGTCGCGTCCTGCAGGGACGTCCGCGGCGACCACCAGCTCGCGCCGGGGCTCCATCCTGGTGAACAGCAGGGCCCGGTCGAAGACGGGGTAGTGGGTCGCGACGACGACGTCCCGGGCCGTGACCGTCACCCCGCCGGAGGTCCGCAGCCGGCACGGCTCGCCCTCGTCGAGCGCCACGACACGGCTGTCCTCGAAGACGAGCACGCCCCGGGAGGTCATCGCCTCGACGAGGCCGAGGAGGTACTTGCGCGGGTGGAACTGGGCCTGGCCGTCGACCCGGACCGCCCCGGTGATCGGGAAGGGCAACGGTGACTCGGTCGTGAACGAGGCGGGCAGCCCCGCCTCCGCCGCGGCCTCCGCCTCGGCGCGGAGCTCCGCGGTCCCGTCGGCCGACTCGGAGTAGGTGAACGCGGGAACCCGCTCCAGCTCGCAGTCGATCCCGAGCTCGGCGGCGGTCAGCGCCACGTGCTCGATCGCCTCCTGCTGGGAGTGGGCGTAGAGCCGGGCCGCGTCGGCCCCGGCCGACTTGCTCAGCTTCGCGTAGATCATGGTGTGCTGGGCCGAGAGTTTGGCCGTGGTGTGCCCGGTGACCCCTTCCGTCACCCGCCCGGCCTCCAGCACCGCCACCGACCGCCCCGCCCGGGTGAGCTCCCAGGCCGTGCTCAGCCCGGCGATCCCCGCGCCGACCACGGCCACGTCGACCTCGATGTCCCCGGTGAGCGCCGGGTACGGCTGGCCCGCCGCGGAGTCGATCCAGAAAGATTGCGTCGTCATGGCCTGTCCCTGCCCGGACGACGGGACATCTCACCCGGGGATCTCGCTCCGCGCGGCGGGAGACCGGGGCCGCGGGCCGCGGGCCCCCGCCGGAGACCCGCGAATAACCGGTTGTCCGCCGGGCGGACCGCCTGTACGACCCGACGGCGGGCGCCGTCCGGGTGGGGGACCTGGACCTGCGCGAGACCGAGGCCGCGTCGGTCCGGGCAAGGATCGGCGTCGTCACCCAGGACGTGCAGGTGTTCGCCGCCACCGTCCGGGACAACCTCACGCTGTTCCGGCCGGAGCCCGGCGACGAGCGCCTGCGGGCCGTGCTCGCCGAGGCCGGGCTGCTGGAGACCCGTCCGGAGATGCGGCGGCTGTGGTCGCTCCACCCGCTGGACGAGCAGGGGCCGGTACCGGGGTGTCCGTCTCATCGAGGACCTGCTGCTCAGAAGTGATTGAACCTGTGCCCCTCAACGCAAAAACAAACAAGGAATCACAAGCCTCGCTTCTAGCTGGTATAGACCAGTTTTATGAATGGGGGTGCGATGTTGCGAAACTGATACCGCCCGGTATGGACCAATCGACTGCCGCCGCCTAGCGTGGTCCGCATCACAGAGGCTCAGGTCTCTCAGTCGAAGCTCTGAACGGCTGTATCGCAGAAACATCACGGGCCGAGACGTCTCTCGGCATCCCAACTGGTACGGACCAGTATGGCCCGTATAGCGATCAAGGTGGTAGTCACGTGAAAAAGAGACTCGTCGGCGCGGTCACGTTCGGGCTGTCCGCCGCACTGGTCCTGACCGCCTGCGGCTCCGAGAGCCCTTCCGGCGGGGACGCGACGGCGGGCGGCGAGGTCAGGCTGAAGCTCGTCGCCGCCGACTACGGCGACGGCCCCACCGCCGACAACAGCGGTGACAAGTTCTGGAAGGGCGTCGTCGAGGAGTTCCAGGCGGCCAACCCCGGCATCAAGGTCGACGTCCAGGTCATCAACTGGAACGACATCGACAAGCAGGTCGCCACCATGGTGCAGAACGGGCAGGTGCCCGACATCCTGCAGACCGGCGACTACTCCGGCTTCGTCAAGGACGGCCTGCTCTACAAGACCGACGAGGTCCTCTCACCGGCGACCTCCTCCGACCTGCTGGAGAAGTTCGCCGACTTCGGCAAGGTCGACGGCACCGGCTACGGCATCCCGTTCGTCTCCTCCGCCCGCGCGCTGTTCTACAACAAGGACCTGTTCGACAAGGCCGGCATCGCCGAGGCCCCCAAGACCTGGGACGAGGTCAAGGCCGCGGCCGAGAAGCTCAAGGCCGCCGGGGTCACCCAGCCGTTCGGCCTGCCGCTGGGCAACGAGGAGGCCCAGGCCGAGTCGTTCCTGTGGTTCCTGGGCAACGGCGGCGGCTACAAGGACGCCTCCGGCAACTGGGCGATCGACTCACCGGCCAACGTCGAGGCCTTCGAGTACCTCAAGGGCATGGTCTCGGCCGGCCTGACCACCCCCAACCCCGGCACCAAGAACCGCAAGGACGTCTGGGCCGACTTCGCCGCGGGCAAGGTGGGCATGGTCAACGGCGGCCCCATGTCGATCCCGATCTTCGAGAAGGGCGGCCTGACCAACTTCGGCGTCGCGCCCATCCCGGGCAAGACCGGCCCGCTCGACACCACCCTCGGCGTCGAGGACTGGATCATGGCGTTCAACAAGAACGGCCGCAAGGAGGAGATCAAGAAGTTCTTCGACTTCTTCTACGGCGGCACCGCGGCCCAGAAGATCAGTGACACCTACAAGCTGCTCCCGGTCACCAAGTCCGGCATCGAGAAGCTGTCGTCGGACGAGAAGCTCAAGCCGTTCCTGGACGCCCTGCCCAACGCGACGTTCTACCCGTTCCAGGACCCGAAGTGGTCCGAGGTGAACACCCAGATCAAGCAGACCATCGGTGGCGCGATCGACGGTGACCCGAAGGCGGTCCTCGGCGCGATCCAGAAGGTCGCGACCGCCAACTGACCACCCGCCCCGATCCCCGGCGAGCGGTACGGCGTGCGTCTCGGGGCGCATGCCGTACCGGCGCCAACCGAAAGCAGGACTTATGCAGCAGACACTCACCCCGGCTCGGGTGATGCGCGCGCTGGCCCCGCTGGCCTGGATCGGCCCCGCCGTGGCGCTGATCGGCGTGGTCGTGGTCTGGCCGGTCGTGGTGATGATCCAGTCGTCGTTCCTGAGGATCAGCCGGTTCGGCGTGGTCCAGGGGGCGAACGGGGCCGACAACTACACCAAGCTGTTCGCCGAACCGGACTTCGGCGGCGTCATGGCCAGGAGCCTGGTGTGGGTGGTGGCGGTGGTGACCATCACCGTGCTGATCTCCCTGGGTCTGGCACAGCTGTTCGACCAGCGCTTCCCCGGCCGCCGCCTCGCCCGCTGGGCCCTGATCGCGCCGTGGGCCGCCTCGGTGCTCATGACGGCGATCATCTTCAAGTGGATGCTCGACCCCGAGGTCGGCCTGATCAACATGGTCCTGCGCGATCTCGGCCTGCTGGACGCTCTCGGCGGCGCCGGCGCCGACCCGCTCGGCAACGCCGCCACCGCGATGCCGTGGCTGATCTTCGTCGCGGTCTTCGTCTCGGTGCCGTTCACCACCTACGCGCTGCTGGCCGGCCTTTCCGCGATCCCCGCCGACGTCTACGAGGCGGCCAAGATCGACGGAGCGTCGAGGTTCCGCACCTACTGGTCGGTCACGCTGCCGCTGCTCCGGCCCGCCCTGGTCGTGGCGACGCTCATCAACGTGATGAACGTCTTCAACAGCTTCCCGATCATCTGGGCCATGACGCACGGCCAGCCCGGCTACTCCACCGCCACCTCGACCATCTTCATGTACATCCTCAAGGGCTCCGACATCGGGGAGTCCGCGGCCATGTCCGTCGTCAACTTCGGCATGGTGATCGTCCTGACCGTCATCTTCCTGAAGGTCAGCAAGTGGAAGACGGAAGTCTCATGACCGAACGGAGCGAGGTCATCAACCGGCACGGCACCCTGGTCACGAGGCCGGCGAAGGAGCTCTCATGACCCTCACCCAGAGCGCCCCCGCGGCCCGCCCGAAGGCGGTCCGGCCGCCCGCTCCCGCGCGGCGGCTCCCGTCGGCCCGGACCGCGCTCGTCGCGGGAAGCGCCTACCTGATCGCGTTCGTCTTCCTCTTCCCCTACCTCGTGATGATCCTCACCGCCCTCCGCCCGCAGGAGGAACTGCGCGAGGCGACCTACCTGCCGCAGACGTTCGCCTGGTCCAACTTCGCGAACTTCTGGACCGGCGGGCTGGCCCAGAATCTCGGTGTGACCCTGCAGGTCGCGGCCGGATCGACGCTCCTGGTGCTGCTGGTGGCCCTGCCCGCCGCCTACTACACGGCGCGGCATGAGTTCCGGGGGCGCACGGCGTTCATGGTCCTGGTGCTGATCACCCAGATGTTCCAGCCCACCGCGATGCTGGTCGGCATCTACCGGGAGTTCTACCAGTTCGGCCTGGTCGACTCGGTCTGGTCGCTGATCCTGGTCAACAGCGGCTTCAACCTGGCCTTCGCGGTGTGGATCCTGCACGCCTACTTCTCCTCCATCCCGCGCGAGCTGGAGGAGGCGGCGTTCATCGACGGCAACGGCCGCTTCGGCGCGCTGTTCCGGGTCACGCTCCCGCTGGCGATGCCCGGCGTGGTGACCGCGCTGATCTTCACCTTCATCGCCGCCTGGAACGAGTTCGTCGTCGCGCTGACGCTGACCACGACCCCGGCCAACCAGCCGCTGACGGTGGCGCTGAACTCCTTCATCGGCCAGTACCAGGTCGACTGGCAGAATCTCTTCGCGGGCTCGGTGATCGCCACGATCCCGGTCATCATCCTGTTCGCCCTCATCGAGAGGAAGGTCGTCGGCGGTCTGACCGCGGGATCGATCAAGTAGGTAGGGTGCGGCTCCGATCGCCCGTCTTCCCCTGCGGCGCGAAGAGGACGGTCGTCCACCGCCGTTGATCCCGCCCCGCCCACCGTTGTCTGAACCGGTACGAAACGATGTGAAAGAGGCTTCGGAGAGTGCGAAGATGCACGCCTGAACCGCTTTCGTCGGCCAGTATTCGGGTTGGTACGGCATCGCGGCGAGGATCTCGGCCCAAGACTGCCGATCAACTGGAGGGGTGAGAGTGGCCACGGAGGACGGCGCGACGGTGACTGCGGGCGACATCGCCAGACTGGCGGGGGTCGGCAGGGCCGCGGTGAGCAACTGGCGCAGGCGGTTCGGTGACTTCCCCGAACCCGTCGGCGGCACCGCGTCGAGCCCGCTGTTCTCACTCGCCGAGGTCGAGGCGTGGCTGCGCGCCCAGGGAAAGCTTCATGAGCTCCCCGAAGACGAGCTCCTCTGGCAGCAGGTCCGCAACTCCGCCGACGACCTCCACCTGCTCTCCCTCGTCAGCAGGCTGGCGGCGGCCATCGCGCACCGGAGGCTGGGGTCGCTCCTGCGGGGGGAGGACTCCGAGGTCGCCGAGGCCCTGCCGGAACTGGTGGTGGGCACGAGCGACGTCCCGCTGATCCGCGCCACCGCCGCGCTCGCCGAGGCCCGCGGGCCGGAGGAGATGGTGGAGTTCCTCTACGCCCGCTACGCCGAGGCGCACTCGCGCCGGGTTCAGGCGATCTCCCCCGAGGTCGCCCGGCTCATGGCGGCGTTCGTCGAGCCGCGGGCCACCGAGGTGTTCGACCCCTCCTGCGGCCACGGCGGGCTCCTGATCGCCGCGGGGAGCGACCCCGGGAGGATCCGGGCCGTGGGCCAGGAGCGCGACGAGGCCTCGGCCCGGCTGGCGGGCGCCCGGCTGGCGGTGCGCGGCATCGACGCCGAGGTTCGGCCGGGAGACGCTCTGACCGGTGACGGATTTCCCCACCTGCAGGCCGACGCGGTGCTGTGCAGCCCGCCGTTCAGCGAGCGCGGCTGGGGATACGAGGAGCTCGCCGGAGACCCGCGCTGGCAGTACGGCCTGCCGCCGCGCGGGGAGTCCGAGCTGGCCTGGGTCCAGCACTGCCTCGCCCACGCCCGGCCGGGCGGGCAGGTGGTGGTCCTCATGCCGCCCGCGGCGGCGAACCGCAGGTCGGGCCGGCGGGTCCGCTCCCAGCTCATCCGGACCGGAGCTCTGCGCGCGGTGGTGGCCCTGCCCTCCGGGGCGGCGCCCCAGTCGGCCATGCCTCCCCACCTGTGGCTGCTGCGGCGGCCGGACTCCGGTGACCGGATCCCCTCGCACGTTCTGATGATCGATGCCACCGGGTCGCGGGAGTCCGTGATCTCGGCCTGGCACTCCTTCGTGGCGGACCCCCAGCGCGAGACGGCGGGCGGCAGCCGTGCCGTCCCGGTCATCGACCTGCTCGACGACGAGGTCGACCTCACCCCCGCGCGCTACCTGGTCCGGTCGGCCGTCAGCCCCGGCGGCGTCGGCAGGGCCCGCGAGGAACTGCTGAGCCTGGCCGCCGAGCTGGCCGGTCTGGCGCCGTCGGCCGTCGAGTCACCGCACGAGCCGTTCTCCATGGCCACCCTGGGCGAGCTGGCGAGGGCCGGGAGCCTGCAGATCGTGCAGACCCCGATGCGGATGGAGACCTCCGGCGGTGAGCTGACACTGCTGACCGCCCAGGACGTGCTGCTCGGCCGGAGCCCGACCGGCCGGGGCGGCGACGAGCCCGGCCTGGTCGTCGCCGGCCCGGGCGACGTCGTCGTGTCGGTGGCGGGCCGGGCCCCGGCCGCCAGGGTGGTCGAGGAGGAGATCACGCTCGGCTCCCACCTGGCCCTGGTCCGGCCCGACCCGGACTTCTTCGACCCCTACTTCGTCGCCGGGTTCCTCAAGGTCTCGGCCCGGCAGTCGGCGGGCTCCCTCTCGGGCGCCTCCCGGATGGACGTACGCCGCGCGCAGTTGCCCCGGCTCTCCCTCGCCGAGCAGCGGCGGTACGGGGAGGTGTTCCGGCAGCTGGAACGCTTCGAGAGCGCGCTCCGCCGCGCGAACGAGGCGGGCGAGCTGCTGGGGCGGCTCGTGCTCGACGGGCTGGCGAGCGGGGAGCTGCAGCCCACCCCCCGGGGGTGACCCCTCAAGCCCTTTCGAGAACGACGACGGGTATGTCCCGGGAGGCCTTGGCCCGGTAGCGGTCGTAGGTGGGGAAGACCTCCACCATCACCGGCCAGAGCCCGGCCTTCTCCTCCGGCGTGGCCGTGCGGGCCAGCGCGGCGAACCTCTCCGCGCCGACCTGGACCCCGACGTGCGGGTCGTCCGCCAGATTGAGGTACCAGGCCGGGTGGTTCTCCGACCCTCCGTTGGAGGCCACGACGAGATACCGGTCGCCGTCCCTGCCGTAGATCAGCGCGGTACGGCGCAGCTTGCCGGACCTCCGCCCGCGGGTGGTCAGCAGCAGGGTCGGTATGCCCTGGTAGAGATGGCCCTTGGCGCCGTCCGACTCGACGTAGGAGCGGATGTGCCTGGCCACCCAGTCCGTAGGGTTGTCCAGGATCTCGGCGTCTTCCCCTGTGTCCACGAATCCTCCCTCTGGGGTGATCCATCAATCTAAGGGGGACGACGGCCGGACAGACAAGATCCCCGGAGGAATGGCCTGCTGGCGCCGGTGGGCGGACATCCCTAAAATGATCACCATGCTGATCGAGGAACGGCCTGCGGACGACGACGCCCTCTCCGGTCTGGTGTCCGCGGCCTTCGAGGAACTGGTCGCCAAGTACGGCGCCGAGGGCCGCTCGGGGGTGCATCCCGAGGCGCGCTTCCTCGTCGCGGTGACCGGCGACAGGGCCGTGGGGTGCGGGGCCGTGCAGCCGGTGGACTCCGCGACCGGGGAGCTCAAGCGGATGTACGTCGTGCCGGACCACCGCGGCCGGGGGGTCGCACGGTCGCTGCTGGGCGCGCTGGAGGATCTGGCGCGGGCGCAGGGGCACGCGGTGCTCCGCCTGGCCACGGGCCACCTCCAGCCGGAGGCGATCCGGCTGTACCGGGGCTCCGGCTATGAGCCGATCCCGCCCTATGGCAAGTACGTGAACGTGCCCACGACGTTCTGCTTCGCCAAGGCGCTCTGACACCCGGCGCGGGACGCCCGGCGCGGGGATCCTCGCGCGCCCGGCGTCAGCGTTTGGGGAAGGGCCAGGGGTTGGGGCGGCAGCCGTACAGGGACTTGGTCTGCTGGAGCATGATGGGGGCGCGCCGGCCGGGGCCGGGGCAGGGGACGTGGCCGTGCCCCAGGCCGTGGCCGACCTCGTGATTGATCACGTACTCGCGGTAGGAGGCGATGTCGCCCCGGTAGCCGGGTACGCCCTCGTTCCAGCGCACCGCGTTGATGACCGCGCGCCCGCCGTTCCAGCAGGACAGCATGGATAAGGTGCGCAGCGGCAGGCACCGGCGGTCCGTCATCGCCGGGCTGGACAGCGAGACCCGGATCCGCACCGGCCCGCGTGAAACCCGGTGGAAGCGGAAGCCCCAGCCGCGCCGGTCGTTGAGGATCCGGTGCACTTCCCGGGCGAACTCCTTCCGGTCGAACGGGAGGCCCCGCTCGACCTCGACCACGTAGCGGACGACCTTCCCCTTGCCCCGGGGCGGCCGGGACTCGCCGGGGGCGACGCGGTAACGGCCGCTCGCGGAGGCCGGCACCGACACCTGCCGCGGCTGCCGCCGGCCGTTGGCGAACAGGCGCGTCCCCTGCGGGCCGGTGGTCGGCTCCGGCGGCGGGGTCGGCGTGACCAGCACCGGAGGCCCGGTGACGGAGGGGGTCACCGGGGCGAGGGCGGTGGCGGTGGGGGAGGGGGCGACGGCGGCGGACGGGGGCACGGTGGCGGAGGGCACAGCGGCAGAGGGCACGGTGGCGGAGGGCACGGTGGCGGAGGGAGCAGCGGCCACCGGCGGGGATCCCGTGGGCAGAGGCGTCCCCGAAGGGGCCGTCGTGGGCGGGGAGGGCAGCGATGTCGCGGGTGGCGGGGGCGTGGTCCGAGCCAGGACCGGGACGGCCACCGGGGCGGCCACCGGGGCGGCTGGCCCGGTCACGACGGTGCTTCCGCTGACCAGAAGCGTCGCCGTACCGGTGAAGACAAGCAGCCGCAAAAGGGGCTTACCTCGATGATTGTCTACGTTCCCGGTCATAGCTCGTAAACCCTATTGCCACTACGGCACCGGCCGTAACTCCGGACACCTGCATCGCACGGCGGGACGGCTGTGAAAGGCTGGTGGCAGCGTTTCGGCAGTGCCTCTCCCCACCATCGGCGAAGCGACATGACCCAGGGAGAGACGACCATGACCACGCCCGTTCCCGTGACCACGGAAGAGTTCGCCGACCGCCTGTTCCGGTCCGCCCTCGGTGCGATCGAGATCCTCACGATCCACCTCGGCGACCGTCTGGGCTGGTACCGCGCGCTGGCCGCGCACGGTCCCGCCACCCCCGCGGAGCTGACCGCCCGCGCGGGCGGCCATGAGCGCTACGCCCGCGAGTGGCTGGAGCAGCAGGCCGTCAGCGGCATCCTGACCGCGGACCCCGACGGCCGCTTCGCCCTTCCCCCGGGCGCGGCAGAGGTGCTGACCGACGAGTCGAGCCTGGCCTACCTCGCCCCTCTGGCCCGCATGCTCGCCGGGGCCGCGGTGCAGACACCGGCTCTCCTGGAGGCCTACCGGCACGGCGGCGGCGTCGGCTGGGCCACGTTCGGGGCGGACATGCGTGAATCCCAGGCCGAGATGAACCGGCCCTGGTACGAGCGCGCGCTCCCGGCGGCCCTGGCCGGGGTGGCCGACCTCGACGCGGTGCTCCGCCGTCCCGGCGCGCGGGTCGCCGACGTCGGCTGCGGCGGGGGCTGGTCCTCCATCGCCCTGGCTCGCGCCTATCCCGAGGCGACCGTCGAGGGCGTCGACGTCGACGCGCCCTCCATCGAGCTGGCCGCCCGCAACGCCAAGGAGGCGGGCCTCGACGAGGGGCGCCTCGCCTTCCACCACGGCGACGCCACGTTGCTCGGCGAGGGCCGCTACGACGCGATCTTCGCCTTCGAGTGCCTGCACGACATGTCCCGGCCGGTGGAGACCCTGGCCGCGGTGCGGCGGGCTATCAGGCCCGGCGGCGCGGTCGTCGTCATGGACGAGGCCACCGCCGAGGCCTTCACCGCCCCGGCCGGTGACACCGAGCGGTTGCTGTACGGCTTCAGCCTGCTCGTCTGCCTGCCGGACGGCATGGCCCACCAGCCCTCGGCGGGCACCGGGACGGTGATGCGCCCGGACACCCTCCGCCGCTACGCCGTCGAAGCCGGGTTCCGGGACGTGGAGGTCCTGCCGATCGAGGACTTCGGTTTCTGGCGGTTCTACCGGCTGCTCACCTGAGAGCACGCGGAAGCGGCGGCCACCCGGCAGGGCGGCCGCCGCCGTCAGTCGTCTCTAGGAGTGCGGGCAGGAGGAGCGGTACTCCTCGACGGTCGTGCTACGTGCGGGCGGGGGGCACAGGAACTGGTCGTAGCGGAGGTCGTCGTCGACGAAGCGCTTCATCCACGAGATTCCGTACTTGGCGATCGTGTCGTTGTCGCTGTTCGGCGCGAAGTGACTGGCGCCGTTGAGCTCCAGGTACGCCTTCTCCGGCGCGGCCGACAGGCTGGCGTAGAACGGCTCGGAGTGTGAGCCCACCGGGGCGATCGAGTCGTTCTCGGCACCGATGATCATCGTCGGCACCTGGACGTCGCCCCAGGTCTTGTCGGTGTGCCACGGGGTGAGCGGGACGGCCGCCTGCAGGGACGGGCGGCTGTCGGCCGCGGCGAGGGTGCCGCCGCCGCCCATGGAGTGTCCCATGACGCCGATACGGCTCGCGTCGAGCCGGCTGCGGACCGTGCTGCTGCTCTCCTCGGCCAGGTGGTCGGCGGCGGCCAGGATCTGCCGGCCGCGGCTGTCGGGCTGGTCGTAGCGGCTGTTGGTGTCGATGTTGAAGACCACGAAACCGTGGGAGGCGAGCCGCTCGGCGAGCCAGGCCATGGTGGACCTGCTCGCGGTGTACCCGGGGGCGATGATGACGCCGCCGAAGGTCCCCTGGCTGGTGTCCGTCGGGTAGTAGATCGTCCCTCCGCCGAAGCCGTCGGCGGACAACGAGGAGACGGTGGTGCTGGCGATGCCGAAGGGGCCGCGGGTGGCCTCGAGGGCGGAGCTGGTGGGGTTCGGGCCGCGCTCGTAGCCGGCCGCCGCCTGGGCGGTGGGCGCGATCGCACCGGTGCCGCCGACGAGGGCCAGCGCCAGGGTCAGCTTGGCGAGCATCCGCATCGGACGGCTCGCGGAGATCGGGGGGTGTGACTGCACGGTGACGTACTCCCTGTCATAGGGGGAACCACGTGACGGGCGTCCGCGCTGACGGCCGTCCGGCACGTTCGGCCGCCAGATGCGACGGCCTGCGGCAACGATGCTCAGTGGTTCCTGCGGAATCGTTGACGGGGATACTTTCGCGCTGTCAGAGCCGGCAGTGCATCGGTGAAATCACCGGTCTGCCGTATGGATCAGCAGGAGAGGACCCCGCCGGAGCCCTTCACCGCCCCGGCGAGGGCTTCACCCCGACAGCATCCGGGCCAGCTCGACCCGGGAGCGGATGCCGAGCCGGGTGAAGACGTTCCTGAGATGGTGCTCGACGGTGCGCGGGCTCAGGTAGAGCTGGGCGGCCACCTCCCGGTTGGTCGCCCCGTCCGCGACCAGCCGGGCGATCTGCAGTTGCTGCGCCGTCAGCGCCCGGGCCGCGGACGACTCCTCCGGCACCCCGGTGGCCCGGGTCCGGGAACGGGCCGACGGCAGGGACTCTCCCGAGGCGCGCAGCTCGCCGCGGGCCTGCTCGGCCCAGAGACGCGCGCCGTGACGCTCGAAGGTCTCCAGTGCGCCGTGCAGGTGCTCCCTGGCCGCCCCGGGATGCCGGTTGCGGCGCAACACGCCGCCGAACAGCAGCTGCGTGCGGGCTGTCTCGAAGGCGCAGGAACCCCGGTGGTGCAGCTCCAGCGCCTCACGGAAACGCTCCTCGGCCTCGCCGGGATCGGCCAGCAGCGCGTGGCAGCGCACGGCCAGCGCCAGCCGGTCCGGGTTGCCCGTGCTGTCCGCCCACCGGTCGAGTACGGCCAGCGCCGCCCGGGCCTGCTCGACGTCGCCGGTTCGTACGGCCGCCTCGACGAAATGGGGGGTCGCTATGACCCGGACGACCAGGTGGCCGCCGGTCCCGTCGGCCCGGGCCGTCGCCCGCAGCCGGCCGGCCGCGCTCGCGTGGCGGCCCGCGGCGACGTCCAGGTGGGCCAGCGCCCAGTTAGCCAGTGCGCCGGCGACGCCCAGGCCGTGGGCGTCGGCCAGCTCGATCGCGCTCCTGGCCCGGATCCGGCACGTCTCCTCGTCGCCCTCCACGGCGGCGGTGAGGGCGAGCCAGCCCAGGTGCTGGGCCGCGCTGTTGAGCCGGCCGGTCTCCTGGGCCAGCCGCAGGCCCTCCAACGCGTTGGCGGTGACGGAGGTGTAGCGGCCCATCCACAACTCCGCCTGGATCAGGAACTCCAGCACCTGCGGCACGATGGAGATCGCTCCCTGGGCGCGTGCGGTCTCGATGGCCATCGTGGACAGCTTCAGGGCCTGGGCGTCGTCGCCCAGCAGGAGGCTGGAGACGCAGGCCCAGACCAGGACGGAGGGGCTGTCCACCGAGGGGGCGAGTTCCAGCACGCGGCGCAGCGGCGCGGCCGCCTCCTGGTGCCGCCCGCGGAAGGTGGCCGCCATGCCCGCCAGGTACTCGTACATGAGCTGGGTGGCCGGCGGGTCGTCCGGGTGCCGCAGCGCCGCCGCGCGCCGCGTGATGGCGAGGAAACGGTGGGTGTCACCGGCCAGGTAGCTCGCCTCGCTCGCCCTGATGAGCGCGCGCACGGCCTGCTCCCGGTCGCGGTCGAGCAGCCACTCGGCCGCGGCCAGCAGCTCGTTGCAGGCGTTGGCCGTACGGCCGCTGCGCAGATCAAGGCTGCCCCGGACCAGCTCGGCCCGGCCCCGCACCTCCTCGGAGACCGTCAGGGAGTTCAGGCGGGCGAGCAGCGAGCGGGCGCGCTGTGGCAGGCCCGCGTGCCAGGCGTGCCGGGCGGCGGCGGCCAGGCGGGCCGCCCTGACGTCGCCGCGGGCCGTCAGCTCGGCGGCGCGCTCGAAGGCGCGGAACGGCTCGGGGAAACAGCCTTGGCGCCCGGCCGTGCCGTCCAGCGCCTCCACCAGCTCGTCGGCCAGCCGCTCGGCGGGACCGTCCAGCGCGGCCGCCTGGTGCCAGGCCCGCCTCAGGCGCTGGTGGCCCTGGTCCAGGACGCTCGCGAGCAGCAGGTGCGCCGTGCGCCGCCGGGCGAGGGAGGCCTCGCCGTACACGACGGACCGCATCACCGGTTCCCGGAAACCGTAGCGATCTCCGGGCAGGTGAGCGACGACCCCCGCCCTCTCGGCCGCCTCCAGGGCGGTGAGAACGCGGCCCGGCCCGGCGGCCCCCGGTACGGCGGGCTCGCCGGCCTCCCGGCCGGCGGCACGCAGGAGCGTGGCCGTGTCCAGGTCCGGGTCGGCCGCGACCAGCAGGAGCAGGTCCGCGGTGTCGCAGGGCAGCCGGGAGATCCGGTCGGCGTAGGCCCGCCACAGCCGCCCGCCGGGCGGCGGCGTCTCCGGCGGCGGGGCGACGCCGCTCAGCTGCTCGGGGCTCAGCGAGCCGACGAGCTCGCGCAGAGCGAGCGGGTTGCCCCGGGCGGTCTGGGCGAGCGAGGCCCGCAGGTCGTCGGTCAGTCCCGGCGCGAGATCGTCGATCACCTGCCGGGCCGCCTCCTCGCCGAGCTCCCCGAGGGGCATCCGGGGGATGTCACCGGGGACGCCGTCGTCCTCCCCGGCGGCCAGCAGCACGACCGGCCCCCCGCTCAGGCGCCGGGCCGCGAAGAACAGCGCCTCGCGGCTCGGCGCGTCGAGACGGTGGACGTCGTCGGCGCAGACCAGGACCGGGCGGCCCATGGCCAGCAGCAGATTGAGGACGGCGGCCGGCAGCGCCAGCCCGCTGCCGGCCGTACCCAGCTCCAGCGCCTCGAGGAGCACCGCGGCCTGCGCCGGAGGCAGCGACGGCAGCCGGTCGGCGACGGGGCGGAGCATGGCGTGCAGCCCGGCGTACGGCAGGCGCTCCTCCTCGCGGACTCCACGGGTCCTCAGCACGACGAACTCGGGGGCGAGCCGCGCCGCGAGAGCGTCCGCGAAGTCGAGCAGCGCGGACTTGCCCGTTCCCGGGGCGCCCGCCAGGAACAGCGCGCCGCCCGCTCCGCAGAGGGCGCCGCCGAGCAGCCGGTGAAGAGTTTCCAGCTCCGTGTCACGGCCGTGCAGCGCGGTCGCCCGGGTGGCGGGAGAGGCAGAGAGCATGGCCCAGTGTTACGCGCGGATGTCGTGTCTGAGAAGAGCCGATGTCGGGTGGCTGCCGGGCGGCTCCGGCATCGGTGCGGGTGCTCGTGGGACTGGTGATTTCACCGATGCGCGGCATGGGGCGGCACCCCGACAATTCCCTGATCCTTTCCGTCACCCCGGCCCCGGTCGTTATCCCTCAGGAGAGACGGTGACACTCGAGATCGACGGGCTGACCGTGCGCTTCGGTGGCGTCACCGCGCTGTCCGGGATCGACCTCACGGTCCGCCCCGGTGAGCTGGTCGGCCTGATCGGCCCGAACGGGGCGGGCAAGACCACCCTGTTCGACTGCCTGACGCGGCGGCGCGTCCCGGAGTCGGGCCGGATGCGTTTCGAGGCCAGGGACCTGAACGGGCTGCCCCCCGACGAGATCGCCGGGCGCGGGATCGCCCGGACCTTCCAGCATCTCGGCCTCTTCCCCCGGCTCTCGGTGCGGGAGAACGTCATGATCGGAGCCCACCGCCACGGGCGCTCCGGATTCGGCGCGGCCGTGCTCAGGCCGGGCTGGATGCGGCGGGAGGAGCGGCGGCTCAGGGAGATCGCCGACGAGGTCCTGGGCCGGATGGGCCTGCTCCCGCTGGCCGATCATCCTGCCGGGCACCTTCCGCACGGGACGCTCAAACGCATCGAGATCGCCCGCGCGCTCGCCGTACGGCCCCGTCTGCTCCTGCTCGACGAGCCGGTCAGCGGCCTCACGCAGGACGAGGTGGTGGAATTCGCCCGCGTCATCCAGGAGGTGCACGCCGAGTCCGGCGTCGCGATCGTCGTGGTCGAGCACCACATGGGGTTCGTCATGGACCTCTGCGAGCGGGTCGTCTGCCTCGACTCCGGGGAGAAGATCGCCGACGGGACGCCGGGCAGGGTGCGACGTGACCCGGCCGTCGTCGACGCGTACCTGGGGATCGTCCCGTGAGCGCGGTGCGGAGGCGTTCCGCTGCCTTCCCCGATGGCGGCCCGCAGGGTGGGAACGATCCATCGGCGGGCGGAGGGCCCGCCGGGCCGCCCTTCCTCCGGGTGAGCGGGCTGCGCGCGGGCTACGGCCCCGCGCGGGTCCTGAACGGGATCGAACTCGTGGTCGGGGAGGGGGAGATGGTCGCCGTCCTCGGACCGAACGGTGCGGGGAAGACGACCCTGCTGCGAGCGCTGTCCGGCATGGTGCGGGGCCGCGGTTCGGTCCGCCTGCGCGGAACCGAGATCCTCGGGAAGGCTCCGGAGGAGGTCGCCCGCCTGGGGGTGACGCACGTCCCGGAGGGGCGGGGCACGTTCGCCCCCCTCACCGTGGAGGAGAACCTGCGGATCGGCGCGCATCTGCGGCGCAGGTCGCACGTGGCCGAGGACATGCGCCGCGTCCTGGCCTATTTCCCGCTCCTGCAGGCTCACCTGCGCCAGCCCGCGGGGAGCCTGAGCGGTGGCGAGCAGCAGATGCTCGCGGTCGGCCGCGCACTGATGGCGCAGCCCCGGCTGCTCCTGCTCGACGAGCCGTCCCGGGGGCTGGCGCCCGTCACCACCCGGCGGCTGTTCGACGTCCTGCGCGCGGTCAACCTCCACGACGGGGTCACCGTGATCGTGGTGGAGCAGAACGCCCAACTGGCGCTGGAGTTCGCGAGCCGCGCCCTCGTCATGGAGACGGGACGGCTGGCCCTGGCCGGCGAGGCGGGGCGGCTCGGCCCCGGACGCCGGGTCGCCTCCGCCTACCTCGGCCCGCGGAGGTGACCGCCGATGTCCGATCTGCTGCTCCAGGTGGTCCAGGGGCTCAGTCTGGGGGCCGTCTACGCGGGACTCGCACTGGCGCTGGTGCTCGTCCACCGTTTCACCGGGATCGTCAACTTCGCGCAGGGCGAGCTCGCCATGCTCTCGACGTACGTGGCCTGGCAGCTCCTCGATGCGGGCATGCCCTTCTGGGCTGCGCTTCCGGTCACCCTGGCCGTCTCGGTCGCCGGCGGCATGCTGGTGGAGCGGCTGGTCATCCGGCGGGTCGAGGGCGGCGGGGAACTGACGCTCGTGGCCGTGACGGTGGGGTTGCTGATCTTTGTCAACGCGGCCGCGGGGCTCGTGTGGTCCTTCGCCGTCCGTTCCTTCCCCAACCCCTTTCCCGCGGCGCTCGGCTTCGGCAGCGCGCAGAGCGGGTTCTCCGCGCTGGGCGTGCTCGGCGTGGTCGCCGTCGTGATGCTAGCGCTCTATGTGCTGTTCCGGCACACCGGTGCCGGGTTGATCATGCGGGCGGTCGTGGCCGACCCGGTCTCGGCCCGGCTGGCCGGCATCCGGGTCGGCAGGGTGCTCGGCCTCGGCTGGGGGCTCGCCGCCGGGGTCGGGGCCGTCGCCGGAGTGCTCGTCGCCCCGCTGCTGTTCCTGGAGCCGAACATGATGGGAGGCGTCCTGGTATACGCCCTGGCCGCCGCCGTCCTGGGCGCCTTCAGGGACCCGGTGGTGACCGTCGCGGCGGGGCTGGGGCTCGGCGTCGCCGAGACCTTGGCCGGAACCTACGTGGGGTTCGTCGGCGCAGACCTCAAGGTGGCCGTACCACTGCTGGTCATCGTCGCCGTCCTGCTGCTGCCCCGGCGCGCGGCGGAGACGGCTCCGGAAAGGTGAGGGAAAGGTGAGGGCGGGGTGAGGGCGGGGTGAACATCGCCGAGCGGACCGGCAGGCGCAGGCTGGCGGTCGGGTGGGAGGCGGGGGACCGCAGGCAGGTGTGGCCCTGGCCGCGGCTGACGCTGGCGGTGCTGGCCGTGGCCGCGTGCGCCGTGCCGTTCCTGCTGAACCCGTACCGGGTCTTCCAACTGACCATGGTGCTCGTGTACGGCGTCGCCCTTCTCGGGCTGAACCTCGTGGTCGGCCAGAGCGGTCAGATCTCCCTGGGGCACGGGGCGTTCCTCGCGCTCGGCGCCTATGTCCCGGCGGTCGCGACGGGCCCGCTCGGCCTGCCGCACCCGGTCGCCCTCCCGCTCTCGGCGCTGCTGGCCTTCGGGCTCGGGTTGGCCCTCGGCCTGCCCGCCCTGCGGCTGCGCGGGGTGTATCTGGCGGTGGTGACCTTGGCCATCGCCGTCGTCGTGCCACCTGTGATCAAGAGGTTCGGGGCCGTGACCGGCGGCTCGATGGGGCTGTCCGTGTCCGCGCCGTCCGCGCCGTCCTGGAGCGGGCTCGCCGACGATCAGTGGCTGTACCTGCTGGTGCTGGCCGTGGCCGCCGTGGCGTTCGCGGCGGTGCGCAACCTGCTCGGCTCGCGTGCCGGGCGGGCACTGGCGGCGATCCGGGAGAACCCCGAGGCGGCCGAGGTCCTGGGTGTGCGGATCGCCGCCCACCGGACCCTCGTGTTCGCGTGGAGCGCGATGTACGCGGGCGTGGCGGGGACGCTCTACGCGTGGGTCGTCGGGTTCGTCTCCCCGGACTCCTTCACCGTGACGCTCTCGATCGTGCTGCTCGCCGCGGCGGTGGTCGGCGGGCCGGACTCGCCGGCCGGGCCGCTGCTGGGCGCGATCTTCATGACGTTCGTCCCGGCCGCTGCGCAGGGGGCCGGCGACGCGGTTCCGGGCCTCGTCTCGGGGTTGGTGATCATCCTGGTCGTCTGCGCGGCCCCGGCCGGCCTGGCCGGGCTGCTGCGCATGGCCGCCGGTGCGGTGGCGCGCCGGCTCGGGAGGGAGTGACCGTGCGAGGAACCGGAGCGCGGATGCTGCGAGGAACCGGAGCGCGGATGCTGCGAGGAACCGGAGCGCGGATGCTGCGAGGAACCGGAGCGCGGATGCTTCCGGCGGTCGTCGTGCTCCTCCCGGCCCTCCTTCTGGGCGGGTGCCGTCTGGCCGGTGCGGACGAGGTCGTCCGCACCGGCTCCTGCGCCGGGCAGCAGAGCACCGGCATCACCCGGGACGCCATCAGGGTGGGAGGCGTCTACCCGCTGTCCGGGCCCGCCTCCGCCTACGGGGCGATCGCCTCGGGTGTGCGGGCCTATTTCGGCTACGTCAACGCCGGCGGCGGGGTGGACGGCCGGCGGATCGAGTTCGTCGTCCGCGACGACGGCTACCAGCCCGCCCGCGCGGTGGAGGAAGCCCGCAGGCTGGTGGAGCTGGAGGAGGTCTTCGCGATCTTCCAGACGGTCGGCACCCCGTCGACCGCGGCAGTGCGCGACTACGCGGCCCGCCGCCGGGTGCCGCAGGTCTTCGTGGCGACCGGGGCCTCCCGGTGGGGCGTCGACGCCGGGCACCCCTGGACCATCGGCTACCAGCCCAGCTATGTGGCCGAGGCCAGGGTCTACGCCCAGTACCTGAAGGAGACCGCGCCGCAGGCCACGGTGGCGGTGCTCTACCAGAACGACGACTTCGGCAGGGATCTGCGCGACGGTTTCGCCGACGCGGTCCGCGACAGCGGGGTGCGGGTCGTGGCGGAGCAGAGCTACGAGGTCACCGATCCGGGCGTGCAGGGGCAGCTCGCCAACCTCGCCTCCTCGGGTGCGGACGTCCTGCTGAGCGTCACCACGCCCAAGTTCGCCGCGCAGGCGTTCGCCGTCGACGCCGCGATCACCTCCTGGAACCCCCTGCACATCGTCAACAGCGTGGCCGTCTCTCCGGCCGTGATGGCGAGTGTGGACGTGCGGAAGGTGGGGGAGATCATGAGCGCCGCCTACCAGAAGGACGCCGCCGATCCGAAGTGGGCGGACGATCCCGCGGTCGGGGCCTACCGCGAGAGCCTGCTGCGGTACGCCCCCGAGGCGGATCCCGCCAGCCAGCAGGCCATGTTCGGCTGGACCGCCGCGCAGGCGTTCGTGAAGGCGCTCCAGCGGATGCGGTGCCCCACCCGCGAGGGGTTGCGCGAGGCGGTCCGCCACCTCGACGACGTGCCCGTCGACACCCTGCTTCCCGGGATCACACTCTCCACCGGTCCCGGGGACGGCTTCCCGATCGAGTCGATGATGCTGTCCAGGTTCGAGGACGGCCGCTGGTCGCCCTTCGGCAAGGTGATCGACACCCGCGCCGTGTTCGGCCCGGTCCGTACGGCCTCCGCGGGCTGATCCGCCCCTCGCCCGTCGTCCGCCGGGAGGGGCAGCGCCTCTCAGGCATGGAATCCGATCTTCTCCGGCTCCGGCTGCCGGGCGGTCAGCGCCAACGGAGGCAGGTGTCTCCCTCCCGCGAGGCTTCAGGGGATCGGTGGTCTACGCCGGCTCCTCCCGGGCCACGGCCTCGCGCGCCACCGCCGGGTCGTCGGCGTCGAGGGCGATACGGGCGTCCGCCTCGCACCGGGCCAGGGAGCGCCGGGCGAGCGCCTCGCGCACCGCCGCGACGGCCGGCGCCGACATGGACAGGCTGGTGACGCCGAGGCCGGCCAGGACCGTGGCCAGAAGGGGATCGGCCGCGGCCTCTCCGCACACTCCGACGGGCTTGCCCACAGCCCGGCCCGCCCGCACGCACCCGCCGACCAGCCGGAGCAGGCCGGGCTGCCACGGATCGAGCAGGTCGGCGAGCTCTCCGTGCTGGCGGTCGGCGGCGAAGGCGTACTGGCTGAGGTCGTTGGTGCCGATGCTGAGGAAGTCGAGGTCCCGCAGCAGCCGGTCCGCGCAGAGCGCGGCGGCCGGGACCTCGACCATCGCCCCGACGCGGGTGACCCCCCGCTCCCGGGCCCGTACGGCGAAGGCCGCCGCCTCGGCCGCGGTGGTCACCATCGGTGCCATCACCCACGGCCGCGAGCCGCAGGCCCGGGCGGCCTCGGCGATCGCGTCGAGCTGGACGTCGAGCACGTCCGGCCGCACCCGGCCGACCCGGAGCCCCCGCACGCCCAGCGCGGGGTTGGGTTCCTCGGGCAGGCCGAGGAAGGGCAGCGGTTTGTCCGTCCCGGCATCGAGTGTGCGGATCACGACCTTGCCGCCGGGAAAGGCCCGCAGCACCGCCTCGTAGGCGGCGACCTGCTCCTCGAACCCGGGAGCGTCCCGGCGGCCCAGGAAGAGGAACTCGGTACGGAAGAGTCCGACGCCCTCGGCCTCCACTCCGCCGCCCAGGTCGGTGGCCGAGCCGATGTTGAGCAGCAGCTCGACCGGGTGGCCGTCGGAGGTCCGGCCGGGACCGGAGCTCGCCGCCAGGCGGCGGCGCTCGGCGGCGGCCTCCCGCCGGACGCCCGCGGCGGTCTCCTCTCCGATGCCGGTCTCGACCCTCCCGGTCGTGCCGTCGGCCGCGACCCACGTCCCGTCGCCGATCTCCATGGCGCCCCGGCAGGCGACCACGGCGGGCAGGCCGCGGGCGCGGGCCAGGATGGCGGTGTGGCTGGTCGGCCCGCCCCTCTCGGTGACGAGGGCGAGCACGGTCCCGGGGTCCAGGGTCACCGTGTCGGCGGGGGAGAGGTCCTCGGCGACCAGGACGAAGGGGTGGCCCGGATCGGGGATGCCGGGTACCGGCAGCCCCAGCACCGCCGCGACGGCCCGGTTGCGGACGTCGTCGAGGTCGGCGGCGCGCTCGGCGAAGTGGCCGCCCGCGGCCAGCAGCGCCTCCCGGTGGTGGGCGCACGCGGCGTCGACGGCGTGCCCGGCGTCCATCCCCGCCGCGACGTTCTCCTCGGTCGTCTGGCGCAGCTCCGGGTCCGCGGCCATGAACGACTGCGCGTCCAGGATCGCGGCCGCCTCGGAGTCCGCGGCCTTCTTCGCACGCGCGGACAGCTCCGCGGCGACGGTCTCCAGAGCGCGCAGCGCCAGGCCGAGCTCCCGGGCCGGGTCGGCGACCGCGATCGGGTCCGGCAGGCGCGGCGGGCCCGCCATCCGGCAGACCCGGCCGGCCGCCCGTCCCGGGCTGACGCCCAGACCGCGCAGTGTCCCGGTCGCCGGGCCCCGCTCCGTCCCGGTCGCCGGGGAGGGTCCGGTCCCGGGTGCAGGGAACCCGCTCGTCTCAGCCACCGGAGATCTCCTCGGCGTCGAGGTCGCGGGCGAGGAGCCCGGCCAGGGAGTCGAGCGCGGCTTCCGCACCCGGTCCCTCCGCGTCGAGGGTGACCTGCGTCCCGCGCACGACGCCGAGCGCCAGTACGGCGAGCATGCTGGTGGCGGGGACGGGCCTGCCGTCGCCGACGCGGATGCGCACCGGCACCTCCTGGGCCGCCGCGGCCTGCACGAAGAGCTTGGCAGGACGGGCGTGCAGGCCCGCGCGCGATGCGACGGTGACTGTCCTCTCCGGCATCTTGGGATCTCCTCTCCGGGAGTGGTTCGGGGGATCGGGGGACGGTCCCGGTCCGGGGTCAGGGCTCGACGGTGACCTTGATGGCCTCGCCGCGGCTGACGATGCCGATCCCGTCCAGTACCTCGGGCAGCGGCAGCCGGTGGGTGATCAGGTCGGTGACCGGGACCGCCCCGTCGGCGATCAGCCGCAGCGCCTGGGCGTTGTGCGCGGGGCTGGAGCCGTTGGCTCCGACGATGGTCAGCTCCCGGTAGTGCACCAGGTTGGAGTCACACCGGATGATCGGATCGTCCTTGGGCAGGCCGCCGAAGAAGCTGATCCGCCCTTGGCGGGCGGCGATCCGCAGTGCCTGCTCCTGGGCCGCCCCGGAGGCCGCCGCGGTGACGACCACGTCCGCGCCCCGGCCCTCGGTCAGTTTGAGGACCTGCTCCACGGCGGAGTCACCGCCCTCGGCGTGCACGGCCGCGTCCGGCAGCACCAGCGCCGCGGCCGTCTCCAGCCGCTCGGCGTTGACGTCCACCAGGAAGACCCGGGCCGCCCCGCGTGAGCGGGCCAGCCGTACGTGCAGGCAGCCGATGGGACCCGAGCCCATGACGACGACGTCGTCGCCCTCGCCGACCCGGGCCAGCTCCTGGCCATTGAGCACGCAGGCGAGCGGTTCGGCCACCGACGCCTCGGCGAAGCCGACCTCGTCCGGGATGCGGTTGACGCCGTCCACGGCCAGGACCTTCGCGGGCACCACCATGTACTCGGCGAAGCCGCCGTCGTAGTGGTAGCCCATCGACTCCTGGTTCGGGCAGACCGTCATCCGGCCCCGGCGGCACTCCCCGCACGTCCCGCAGGGGATCGCGGCGATCACCTGCACCCGGTCGCCCGGCGCCCAGGGCCCGGTCCCGTCGACCACCTCACCGGCGATCTCGTGCCCCATGACGCGCGGCGGCCTGATGTGGTGGTGGCCGTGCTTGAGGATCTTGGCGTCGGTGCCGCAGGTCGAGCAGTTCCGCACGCGGATCCGCAGCTCGCCGGGGCCCGCCACGGGTTCGGGCGCGTCCTCGATGCGGATGTCGCCGGGGGCGTGGAAACGGGCGACCTTCACTGGTCCTCCTCGATCGGTTGCAGCAGCCGGACCACCTCGGCGACCTCCGCGGCCTCGCGCAGGGCCCGGGCGCGGCCGGGGTCCATCAGGATCCGGGCGAGCTCGGACAGCAGCCGCACGTGGCCGTCGCCGCGGGCGGCGATGCCGACGCAGACCGTCACCCGCTCGCCGTCCCAGTCGACGCCCTCCGGGAAACGGAGCACGCAGATCGCGTCGTGGCGGACGACGTCCTTGGCGGCGAGCGTGCCGTGCGGGATCGCCACCCCCTCGCCCACGTAGGTCGAGATCGTGCGTTCCCGCTCCAGCATCGCGTCGAGGTAGGGGGCCTCGACCGCACCGACCTCCAGCAGGGCCCGGCCGCACTGCAGGATGGCGTCGTCGCGGCCCGAGGCCGTGGCGTCCAGCCGTACGGCACGCGGGTCGAGGGGGAGCGGGGCCGTCTCAGGCATCGACGGTCCCGCCCTTCTTGATCGCGTCGATCAGCCGGGTCACCGCGGGGTCGCCGATGAAGACCTGGAAGGGGATCAGCACGGTGTCCGGGGCCTTCGCGGAGATCACGGCCCTGGCGCGGGCGGCCAGGCCGGCGTGGCAGAGCACCACGTCGGCGTCGCCGGGGATGGAGTTGACCGGGGTGTGCACCACCTCGATCCCCTCTCCCTTGAGCTGCCTGCGGACCTGGGTGGCGAGCATGACGCTGCTGCCCATGCCCGCGTCGCAGGCTATGACGATCTTGCGGATGTCCTTGCGCTCGATGCCGCTCACGGATCATGCCTCCTTGCTGGTGGACGGGGTCGCGGGCTCGGCCGGCCCCTGGGCGGAGTCCTCTTCGGGGGCCTCGCGCTCGCCCCGGCCGAAGCCCATGAGCACTGCGGCGACCGCGAAGGAGACGGCGGTGGCGATGAGGATTCCGGCGACGGAGGCGAACCAGCCGCCCTTGGGCGTCACCGCGAGGTAGGCGAAGACGCTACCGGGGGAGGGCGGGGCCACCAGGCCCCCGCCGGTGAGGAGGAAGGTGAGGATCCCCGCGGCGCCGCCGGCGATGACGGCGAGGATCAGGCGCGGCTTCATGAGGACGTACGGGAAGTAGATCTCGTGGATGCCGCCGAGGAAGTGGATGATCATCGCGGCCGGGGTGCTGGGGCGCAGCGCACGGGGGCCGAAGAACAGGAAGGCCAGCAGCAGCCCGAGGCCGGGGCCCGGGTTGGTCTCCAGCATGAACAGGATGGACCTGCCCTGCTCGGCGGCCTCGGCCACGCCCAGCGGGCTGAGCACGCCGTGGTTGATGGCGTTGTTGAGGAACAGGACCTTGGCGGGTTCGATCAGGATCGAGGCCAGCGGGAGCAGGTTGTTGCCCACCAGCCAGCCGACGGCGTCGCCCGCCGCCTCGGTGACCGCCCGGACCACGGGGCCGATGCCCCACACGCCCAGCAGCGCCATGGCGCCGCCGACGATGCCCGCGGTGAAGTTGTCCACCAGCATCTCGAAGCCGGCCCTGGTGCGCTGCTCGGTGAAGCCGTCCACCAGCTTGAGCAGGTAGGCGGTGAGCGGGCCGACGATCATGGCGCCGAGGAACATCGGGACCTCGGAGCCGACGACCACGCCCATGGTGGCGATCGCGCCCACCACGGCGCCGCGCTGGCCGTGGACCATCCGTCCGCCGGTGTAGCCGATCAGCACGGGAAGCAGGATCGTGACCATCGGGCCGACGAGGGCGGCGAGGCTTTCGTTGGGCAGCCAGCCCGTGGGGATGAAGAGCGCGGTGATCAGGCCCCAGGCGATGAAGGCGCCGATGTTCGGCATGATCATCCCGGCGAGGTGCCCGCCGAAGCGCTGGATGGAGGCTCTCATCCCGGTTCCCCGGACGGCCGGGGTGTAGTCGGTGGTCATATGGTGGTGCTCCTTCCGGGGCGACCGGCGGGGGGACCGGTCAGGGGGGTGGTGGTGCGGCGCTGTCAGCCCCCGGGCCGCAGCGGCAGGGCGGGGTCGGCGGTGGAGGTGCGGATGCGGTCGCGGCGGACGGCGGCGATGTCCGCGGGGCCGGGCATCCGGCTGCCGGGCAGCGCCACCGCGGCGCTCGCCCAGGCCAGCGCCTCGGCCAGGGCTTCCTCACCGCGGGCCCCGGCGGCCAGGAAGCCCGCCAGCATGGCGTCGCCGGCTCCGACGGTGCTGCGCGGCTCGGAGACCGGGCCCTCGCCGTACCAGGTCCCGTCATCCTGGAGCAGGACCGCGCCGTCGGCGCCGAGGCTGGCCAGGACCGTGCGCGCGCCCATCGCCCGGAGCCTGCGCGCCGCCTCGACCGCGTCGCCGAGCGTGGTGATCGCCATGCCGGTCGCCTCGGCGAGCTCTTCGCGGTTCGGCTTGACCAGCGCGGGTCCGGCGGGCAGTGCGGCGGTCAGGGCGGGCCCGCTGGTGTCGACCGCGACGAGGATCCCGGCGCGGGCGAAGCGGCGGCAGAGCCGGGCGTAGAGGTCGGCCGGGACCCGCGGGGGCAGGCTGCCGGAGGCGACCACCCAGTCCGCCGAGCGCGCGGCGCCGAGCACCGCCTCGGCCACCGCGTCCAACTCGGCCGCGGACAGGGCCGTGCCCGGCTCGTTGACCTTCGTCACCGTGCCGTCGGACTCGGCCAGTGCGACGTTGGACCGGGTCGGTCCGGTCACCGGGACGGTCACCATGTCGATGCCCTCGGCCGAGAGGAGGGTGACGAGCCGCCTGCCCTCGTCGCCGCCGAAGGGCACGACCGCGCAGGACGGCACCCGGTTGGCCAGCAGCGCGCGGGAGACGTTCACCCCCTTGCCGCCGGGGTCGAGGTGGGCCGCGGCGGCGCGGATGACCGCGCCGCGGGTCAGGGACCCGACCTCGATCGTCCGGTCCAGGCTGGGATTGATGGTGAGGGTGACGATCACGCCCGCACCACCTCGGGCCCGGCCGCCGCGATGTCGGCCGCGATCGCCGCGTCCAGGCCGGTATCGGTGATCACGACGTCGATCTCGGGCAGGTCCGCGAATCGGGCCAGGTAGGTGTTGGCGAACTTGGTGTGGTCGGCCAGCAGCACGCTGCGCTGGGCCGCGCCGATCATCGCCCGCTTGATCGCGGCCTCGGCCGGGTCGGGCGTGGTCAGCCCTCTGGCCGCCGAGCAGCCGTTGGTCGCCATGAACGCCACGTCCACGTGCAGACCGGCCAGCGGGCGCAGGGCCCAGTCGTCGACGGTGGCCAGCGTCCGCCCGCGGACCCGGCCGCCCAGCATGATCACGCTCAGGTTGGGCCGGACGGCCAGCACGGTGGCCAGGGGCGGGGAGTTGACGATGACCGTCAGCTCCCGGTCGGCGGGCAGGGCCTGGACCAGCCGGGCGGTGGTCGTCCCGGCGTCGATGATGATCGCCCCGTCGTCCGGCAGCTCGCCGAGGGCGGCCTTGGCGATGCGCTCCTTCTCCTGGGTCATCACCTCGTCCCTGGCGGCCAGGGCCGGCTCGAAGCCCAGCCGCTCCACCGGGATGGCGCCGCCGTGCACCCGCCGCAGCACACCCGCGCGCTCGAGCGCGGTGAGGTCGCGGCGGATGGTCTCGGTGGTGACGGCGAACTCCTCCGCCAGCGTCACCACGTCGACCCGCCCGGCCTCCCGCGCGCGCCGCAGGATCTCCTGCTGCCGCTCCTCGGCGTACATAGTTGTGATTCACCGCCATTTCCATGTTGTTTCCCATTTGTTTACACCCGAGTGTGTGGGAAAACAAGAGGTGTGACAGGCCGAGTGGAACGCGCAGGGACGGACATCCACGGGGATCTCGGAGCAGGCGGACCTGCGACGTGCGCCTCCGGCACCCCCGGCCCCGGCCCGACGCCGTCAGTGCGAGGACGACGCCACGGGGGCGGCGGGCAGGCGGACGGTGAAGACGGTGCCGCCCTGCGCACCCGGGGCGGCGGCGACGGCGCCGCCGTGCGCCTCCACGATGGCCCTGGTGATCGACAATCCCAGGCCGGTGCCCTCGATGCCGGCATCGAGGGCCGTGGAGGCGCGGAAGAACCGGGTGAACAGCTGGTCGTACTGCTCGGGAGGGACGCCGATGCCGGAGTCGGCGACGCTGAGCACGACCTGAGGACGGGCGTCCTCCCCGCCACCGCCGTTGTCGTCGCTGCGGACGGTGACGGCGACGCTGCCGCCGCCGGGGGTGTACTTGATCGAATTCGACAGCAGGTTGTCGAGCACCTGGCGCAGCCGGACCGGGTCACCGTGCACGGTGGGCTCGCCGGCCACCTCGGCCGTGACGGTGAGCCGCTTGGCCTGGGCGGCGGGCCGGTGCTCGACGACGGCGTCGGCGACCAGTTCGCCCAGCGCCACCGGCTGCGGAGTGAGGGCGATGCAGCCGGATTCGAAGCGGGCCAGCTCCAGCAGGTCGTCGACCAGGTGCTGCAGATGGGCGGTTTTCCGGTCGATGACCTCGACGAAGCGCCGTTGCCCGGAGGTGAGGCCGGTATCGTCGGCGAGCATCTCGGCGTAGCCGCGGATGGCGCCGATGGGATTGCGCAGCTCGTGGGTGACCAGCGCCATCAGCTCGTCCTTCATCGCATCCAGCTCGCGCAGTCGCCGCACCTGCTCCTGCTGCCGGGCCAGCAGGCGTTCCCGCTCTTCGGCGATGAGGTGGCGGGAAGTGACGTCGGTGGAGACGCCGTCGACGAACAACCGCTCCCCTTCGCGGCGGGGCAGGGCGCGGGTCCAGATCCACCGCGTGCGGCCGTCCAGGCCGGTGAGCCGGTATTCCAGCTGGGCGGGCCGTCCTCCGCGCAGCGTGCGGCAGTAGGCGTCGAAGGCCGGCCGGTCCTCGGGGTGCACCAGGCGGGTCAGGAAGTCGATCATGTCGTCGCTCTCGGTGGCGACCCGCTGTCCCAGCACGCCCAGGCCGGAGGCGCTGATGTAGACCGGCCGGGCCTTGCCGTCGGCCATGATCTCCGCGGTCCAGATGTTGTCGTTGACCTGGGCGACGAGACGTTCGAACTGGCGGCGGTTCTCGGCCAGGGCGACGGTGAGCTCCTCGGCGTGGCGGCGTTCCAGGTAACGGCCCATCTGGGCGCAGATGCCCTTCAGCATGTCCGTCAGGTCGGCATCGGGTTCCTGGACGGCGTCGGTGAAGAAGGTCAGTACGCCCAGCACTTTCTGGCCCCCGCTGTGGACCGGCAGTCCGATCGCGGTGTGCAGCCCCGCCTGGAGGGCTTGCCGGATGCGGGTGACGTCGCGCCGGTCGGCCGGCAGGTCGGCCGACCACATCGCCTCGCCGCGCGCCCACACCAGGCCTGCCAGCCCGTGGCCGCGTTCGAAGGTGAGCGTCCGGTCGCCGGTGAAGCGCGACACATCCCATCCGGGGGTGTTCCAGGAGGCGAGCCGGGTGATGGCGTCGCCGCCGATCTCGACCTCCCAGTACTCGCCGCACACCCAGCCCAGGCTCTGGACCACCCCCGCCAGCACTCCGGTGGCGGCCTGCTCGCTGTCGGCGGCCTCGGCCAGCGCCTGGGCAACCGAGTGCTGGGCTTGGCGAAGCATCTGCGTGCGGCGCTGGGCGGTGATGTCGTGCACGGCGATCACCGCTCCCAGCGTCCGGCCGTCGTCACCGGTGATGGGACGGGCGTTGACCGACAGGTAGCGCGAGGTCTGGCCGGGCGGGCGGGTGACGAGTTGCCGGCCCTGCAGGTACTGGCCGGCCAGGGCGCAGGCCAGGGGGGTCTGCTCGTCGCGCAGCGGGGTGCGCCCGTCGGCCTCGAACAGGTGGAGGGACGCGGCCGCCCCCTTGATGGTGGGAGGCAGCGGCGCGTGGGAGTGCAGTTGCCGCATGGTCCGGCTGGCGAACACCGCGCGTCCATCGGGGGCAGCGGCGATCACCGCCACGTCCAGGCTGTCGAGCAGCGCGCGGAGGAAGGTGCGCTCTTCCTCCAGTTGCTTGGCGGCCTGCTGGTCGCTGATGTCGCGCACGCACACCGACAGCACGGGCCCGGCCTGCCCGCCGAACCCGTCGGCTGCGACGGGGGCGATGCCGGTGCGGACGCTCACCTCGGCGGGGAAGGCCCGTCCGTCGCGGTCGCACAGCGTCGCCTCCACGGACACGTCCGTGCCGTCGGCGCGAACCTGCTGCAACGCGTACTGCCAGGTCGGCCGCGAAGCGGACACGAAGACCAGCTCACCCAGCGGCCGGCCCAGCGCTTCGGCCGCGGACCGGCCGAAGCGCTGCTCGGCCGCCGAGGTCCAGGTGCGTATCCGCCCGGCGGCGTCGATGTCGACCACCGCTTCGTAGGCGTGTTCCAGGACCGCACGCAACCGGTAGACCTGCCGATGGGCCACGATCTCGTCCTCGGCCAGGTGTGCCAGATCATCGGCCAGTGCCAGCTGCGCCGCGTCCCACACGTGCGGCCGGGTGTCGAGCGCGCACAGAGTTCCCAGCACGCGCCCGTCGGCGTCGTGCAGCGGCAACCCCGCCCAGGCGGCCGCGCCCTTCCCCTGCGCCGCCCGCTCACGCCGGCCGACGCGGGCGTCGGTGACGACCGATGCCGCGTCACGGGCCGCGACACGCGCGCACACCGACGCCGTCACAGGCCTGGCCGTGTCGTCGATGCCCGTCGCGGCGACCACCACTTGACCGCCGCCGTCGCTGAGGGAGACGACCGCAGCCGGGGCGTGCAGCGAGGCGGCGGTGAGGCGGACCAGCCGATGCAGCCCGTCGGCCACCGGCCCGTCCCGCAGCCCGGCAGCCGACGGGTATGCGGTCCGGCCCATGCTGGCTGCTCCCACGATGATCCCCTCCCCCAGAACCGCATGCCTTTTGTGTGCTTTCACGCCCTATGGGGTATTACCCGTGTGATGCCTCGCCACCCGTGCCGCGTCAGCGAGGGGCCGCCTCCCGCAGGAGCAGGGCGACCACCTCGGCGGCGGGGCGCGGTTCCAGGCGGGAGCCGTCGCGCAGGCGGAGCGAGACCTGCCCGGCCGCCGCCTCCCTCGGCCCGACCACCGCCTGGTACGGCACCAGCCTGCCCGCCCTGACCCGGGCCCCGAGGGTGCCGTGCTCCGGTCCCGCCAGCTCGCCACGGAGCCCCGCCTCCTCGCACGAGCGCAGGAAGTCCGCGGCCGCGGGGAACTCGGCCTCGGAGACCGGCAGCACCACCACCTGGACCGGGGCGAGCCAGGCCGGGAACGCCCCGCCGTACAGCTCGATCAGGTGGGCGACCAGGCGCTCCAGGCTGCCGACCACGCTGCGGTGCACCATCACCGGCCGGCGCATGCGCTGGTCGGGGCCGATGTACTCCAGGCCGAACCGGCCCGGCTGGAACAGGTCCACCTGCACAGTCGAGAGGGTCGACTCGCGCCCGGCCGGATCGGTGACCTGCACGTCGATCTTCGGGCCGTAGAAGGCGCCCTCCCCGGCCGCCTCCTCGTACGGCAGGCCGCGTTCCTCCAGCGCCCCGCGCAGGATCGCCTCGGCCCGTCCCCACATGGCCGGGTCGTCGATGTACTTGCCCCCGCCGCCCCGCAGCGAGAGCCGGTGACCGGAGGCGGTGACGCCCAGCGCCCGGTGGGCCTCCTCGATCATCGCCAGCGCGGCCGCCACCTCCCGGCCCGCGTCCTCGGCGGCGCAGAACACGTGGCCGTCGTTGAGCTGGACGGCCCGCACCCGCGCGAGCCCGCCGAGGACCCCCGACAGTTCGGCGCGGTGCATGCCGCCCAGCTCGGCCAGGCGCAGCGGCAGGTCCCGATGGCTGCGCGGCCGGGACCGGAAGATCAGCGCGTGGTGCGGGCACAGGCTCGGCCGCAGCACGAACTCCTCGCCGCCGACGGTCATCGGCGGGAACATGTCCTCGCGGTAGTGCGCCCAGTGGCCGGAGATCTCGTACAGCTCGCGTTTTCCCATGACGGGGGAGTGGACGTGCCGGTAGCCGGCGCGCCGCTCGGCCCGGTGGACGTAGTCCTCCACCGCGTGCCGTACCGCGGCGCCCGCCGGCAGCCAGAACGGCAGGCCCTTGCCGATCAGCGGGTCGGTGTCGAACAGGTCGAGCTCGCGGCCCAGGCGGCGGTGGTCGGGCCGGTGCTGGTCGGACTGGTGGTCGAGCATGGCGGTCTCCTCGCTTCGGGAAAGGCGAGCGACCAACGACGAAGCCCCGGGCGCTCGCCCGGGGCTTCGTTTCACGACAGATGTCAGCGCGCCGGGACGGTCTCCGGCGTCGTCGTCACATGGGCGCGCTTCATGCCCGCCACGGTAGCCGACCGGCCGGGGCGGCGCCAGCGCTTTCCCGGCCGGTCGGCCGTGTCACCTCACGGGGCCCGCGACGCCGCGGCCTCCCAGGTGCGCAGGTAGGCCTCGGCTCCGGCTGCCATGTCCTGGACGAGCTCGTCGCCCGCGACCAGCCGCATGTCCTCGATCCAGTCGGGGACCAGGCCGTAGTGGGCGACCCCGTCGACGTTGACGTCCCAGACCCGCTCGCCGGTGCGCTGCCGTTCCAGCGTGACCGCGCCGTCGAAGGAGGTGAACGGATAGGTCACCGGGCCGGCCGTGCCGCCGGGGCGGACCGAGGGCAGCGAGCCCAGGCCGTTGGCGTCCAGGCCGTAGCCGTATCCGGGGCGCCCGAACTCCTGGCGCAGCGGCAGGCTCGCCCGCCAGGTCGCGGCGAACTCCTCGGCCTGGTGGCCGTAGGCCGTGACCATCCCGCCGAGCCGGTAGATCCGGCGGAGGTAGCCCGGGTCGGTCCAGCTGTGCGAGGAGACCACCCCCGCGTATCCCTCGGCCTCCAGCAGGTCCAGGGTCCGGCCCGCGGCCTTGACGCTCATGTGGTCGATCTCGATGATCATCCCGCGCCGCATCATGCCCTTGACCATGTACTCGCCCAGGCTCGTCAGACCCCTGGTGTTGCAGTGCGGGGCCGGGGGATACAGCGGCAGCCCGACGCCCCGGGGCAGCAGCCGGGCCAGCTCGGGCGGGAGCACCCCGGCCTTCTCGATGGTGTTGTCGTGCTCCGGCCCGGTGCACGTCCGGGCGCTCCAGAACCTGCCGGTGGACAGGAGGTTGCCCAGGTTGACGATGACGCCCTGGGTGCCGGAGTCGAAGCGCACGCCGCACAGCGCGTTGTCGTACTTGTGGCAGACGAACATGCTGCGCACACCGAGCGACTGCATCTCGTCCAGGCCCCGGTCGATCTGCGCCTTCGTGCAGTGCGGGATGCCCAGGGTCTGGCGGCAGCCGAAGGGTTCGGAGGTCTCCACGCCGAGGACCACCGCGAGCTTGCCCGCCGCGATCACCTGCCGGGCCTCGGCGGGGGACCGTACGACCCGGAACCAGCCCCGGCCGGGGCCGCCGGCGCGGGCGTCGATGAAGTCCTGCATCTCGAAGGTGCGCTGGGCCTGGAGGCGGAGTGAGTCCATCTCGTCGCAGGCGTTCCGCTTGAGCGGGTAGATCGCGCACAGTTGACGGTTGGCGACCAGGTGGTTGACCAGGACGCGGAGGCCGCCGCGCCAGGCCCGCTCGACCCAGCGGTGGTAGGTCTGCTGGTGGGTGAGCGAGTCGTTCGCCGGCCAGCTGCGGAAGGTCGGCCAGCCGACCGGGTCGTGGGTGCCGGTGGGGGAGCCGGTCCGGGTGAAGTTCTCGAACCAGGCGGCCTCCCCGTTGGGGAAGTGGTCGGGACAGTCGGTCAGGGCGTGGTCGATGCCGTCGGGGTCGAACGGCTTGCCGCACAGCAGCATGCCGCCGAACGCCTCATACGACATGAGGTGGGTGTGTCCGTCGACGAACCCGCGGACCGGGTCGGCGCTTCCCGGCGGCTCGCCGATGGTGCCGACCTCCGACTCGGGAGGGGCGGGGGTGGCCGTGGCGGCGGTTCCCGCCATGGTCAGAGCCCCGACGAGGACGAATGCGACGGCAAGAGACCTGGTGAGCCTGGTGATGATGGCCATGGGCACCTCTGGGCGCACGGATGGGCTGGGGTGCTTCATGATCTGCCCTGTCAAGGAACGAGTCAATAGAAATATGAGCTTGGCTCAAAAAGGTGACGGTCGCCCGGGGGCGGGCAGGGAGACCGGCATGCAGCACTATGACGTCGCGATCATCGGCGGCGGCCCGGCCGGGCTGACGGCGGCGATGACGCTCAGCCGGTCCCTGCGCCGCGTGGTGGTCTTGGAGACGCCGACGCCGCCGCGCAACGCCGCCTCCCACGGGGTGCACGGCATCGTCGGGCTGGACGGGGTGAGCCACGAGGAGTACCGCCGCCGGGCCTGGGAGGACCTGGAGAAGTACGGCATGGCCGAGCTGCGCGAGGCGGTGGCCACCGACGTGACGCCCGCCGCGGCGGGCGGATTCGACGTGGCCGTCGAGGACGGCCCTGCGGTGTGGGCCCGGCGGGTGCTGCTCGCCACCGGTGTGGCCGACATTCACCCCGATGTGGAGGGGTTCGCCGAGTGCTGGGGCAGGACGGTCATCCACTGCCCGCTCTGCATGGGCTGGGAGAACCGCGACCGCGCCTGGGGGGTTGTCACCTCCGACCCGGAGTTCGCGCGGACCGCCGCCGCCGGGTTCGCCGCCTGGAGCGACAACGTGGTGGTCTTCTCCGACGGCGCCATGCCGGAGGGGGAGCACGGCGTGGAGGTGGTGGAGGGCAAGATCCGCACGTTGCACCACACCGAAGGGGACCTGCACGCGGTCGAACTGGACGACGGCAGGGTCGTCGTCCGGCAGACCCTGCTCTGGCAGCCCGGCCAGCGGCCGGTCCCCCTGGTGGCCCGGCTCATGGAGAACCTCGGCCTGGCCGTGCGAGAGGACTGCTACGTCAAGATCGACGCGGCCTGCCGTACCAACGTGCCCGGCCTCTACGCCGCGGGTGATCTCACCACCGAGGAGCAGAGCGCGATCGAGGCGGCCGCCTCCGGTTCCACCGCGGCGTTCCAGATCATCGAGGACACGACCTGAGAGCGGGCAGGACTCACCGACCCGGGGGGCGCCGCGGCCGACGATCGGCCCGGTCGCCGCGGGCGGGGGCGCCCGCCGCCCGCCGCCCGCCGCAGCGGCGCCCGGGCGGGCGGCGGGGCCGGCTCAGCCGCTCTTGCGACGGAAGGAGCGCTTGCCCCCGACGGGGCCGTGGGCGCCGTGGATCTTCGAGGAGCCCTTCCCCCGGTTGCCGGCGTTCGCCTCCGTCTGGGCGATCTTCTTACGCTCCAGGGCCTCGCGGAACTTGCGCTTCAGTTCGTCTTCGGAGCCCTCGGGCTCCGGTGTGACGTCAGACATGCGGACCTCCTGATCTGGACGGGTGGTGCGACTCCGGCCAACCGGATCATCATCCTCTCATGTCCGAAATCACATTCCGGACGGCAGGACGGCGAGTCGGTGAACGCCTGCGGCCATCAGTGAACGCCTATGGCCATAAGGAAGAGCAGCCCTGCGAGGTGGCCGACGACGACGAACACGATGATGAAAACGAAGAGGAACTTCGCGGGCCCATGCTCGAAGTGCTTGCCCTCTTTCAGAGGGGAACGCTGTGCCTGCCGCTCGGCGATCCGCTCCTCGATGGACTTGCTGTGAAACATGGAGCTCCTCGAGCCGGCCAGGTATGGGGATACGGGTGGTTTGCCCCCTAATATCATATGTCCTGCATACTTGGGGAACTTACGGCATCCGCGAGGGGCCCGGCGGGTTGCCCGCGCCCGATCCGGGTAGGCTCTCCCCGCGTTCCCGGAGGCGGCCCCCCGCATCCGGTGGCACCGTCACGGCCGGGGCGAGGACACCGCGGTGCCGCGGCGGACGGACCGCGGACGGGTCGCGGACGGCCCTCCGCGCGACCGGCGCTCGCGGTGAAGGGACCTGCGGAGCGAGGCGGGGCACCCACCGCCTACGATCGTGGTGCGTCCGCGTGTGGAGCCTGTGAGCCGCAGGAGCCTCGCCGGGTGCCGACCCGGGTGGGCGCCGCCGCGAACGGCGCGGACATCTGACTCATATTGAGAGGAACAGGGAGACGTCATGGCTGGAAGTCACGCAGGAAGCCCCAAGTCCTGGCTCGCGGTGATCGTCATCCTGGCGGGATTCACGGTGGGCGGCGTGGCGCTGTGCCTCGGCCCCAACTGGCCGCTGGTCTGGGCGGGCGCGGGCATCGTCGCGGTCGGAGGTGTGATCGCCCTGCTGGTCGACATCTTCTCCGACGTCATCGTGGACGCGCCGCGCGTGCTGGGGGCCGAGAAGATCGAGCGCAAGGGCTGAGTACTTCTCCGGGCATCCCTCCGGGCCGGATCAGCTCTCCCGGAGGGCTTCCTCGACGGTGGGGGAGACCTCGAAGGAGGGGCGGAGACCGGTGATGGCCAGGATCCGCTCCAGGGTGCCGTGCACGCCGGCGAGGATCAGCCGGGTGCCCAGGGCGCGGCTCCGCTGGAGGCTCCAGATCAGTTCTGCGACTCCGGCGGAGTCGCAGAAGGTGAGCGCGGTGAGATCGATGACGACCGTCGCCGGGGCCCCGGTCTCCCAGACCCTGGTCATCTCGCTGCGGAAGACGGGGGCATGACCGTAGTCGAGCTCGCCGCTGGCGTGGACTACGAGTGTTGTGCCGTACAGATCCGATGAGACAGTGAAAAAGGGCATGCCATACTCCTCCGCCCGCGGGTGGCAGGGCGGGCTGCCTCTGTCCTACCAGGTCTGCGCAGCGGTTGACGTCCAGGGGCCCAAGTGATTCGGCGCACCGGGCCCCGGTCCCGCCCGCCGGCCGGCGTCTCCCGCCCGTACGGCGGGCGGCTGCCAGCGATGATCAGGCAGGTCGGCGGAGGAAACCCAGCTCCCCTGCGAGCCGGGGGAGATCGACGCCGAGGCGGTGCAGGATCGCGACCGAGCGGTTGGAGCCGTCCGCGAGCATCCCCTTCAGCAGATCCTCACGGGTCGCCGGGGCGCCGAGGGACATCGCCACCTCGATCACCTTCCGGGCCCGGGGAGTGAGCGGTATGTCGCCGGCCGGGCCGACGAGCGTCACGTTCAGAGGGCGGAGCCGGGAGCGGCGCAGCCGCCAGACCGCCGGATCGTCGCGGCGGACCGGGATGCGGCGGCGGATCTCGTCCAGGTCGATTCCCAGCGTGGCGAGCAGCTCGCGCTCGCCCGGTCCGGCACCGGGCTCCGCGAGCTCCGCGCGGACGGCCTCGGGGGTGACGCCCGTGCTCCGCCCCGGCCAGTCCTCGGAGAGGGCGAGCAGGATCATGTCCTCGTCGAGGGCGGCCCTGCCGCTGTCTCGGGAGAGCAGACCGGCCCTGACCACGGTCCGGCGTGCCTGCGGAGTGAATCTCGTGAACATGTTCAGCTCCCGCCGTCGAAGATCCGATGTGCGTGCTTCCTGTGCGCGGACTGTCTTTTCACGCCGAGGGCGCCGGCGATGGTCTCCCATGACACGCCCTGCGCGCGGGCGTTGACCACATGCGCCGCCTCGAGCTCCTCCAGCAGCCGCCGCAGCGCGGTCACAGCCGCCAGGCCGGCGACCGGGTCCCCGCCGCCCGCGGCCCGGGCGAGTTCGTCAACCGCTTCCATGATGTCAGTCTACGCTGACAATTCCATTGTGTCAGCCTGTGCTGACAATCCTGTTCTGCCGGCGCAGGCTGACGGGCCTCAGCCGGTCGTGCTGCGGTAGAGCTCCCCGGCGAGCTTGGTGGTCCGCTCGGTGGAGCGCTGCCAGCCGATCCCGGCGGGATGGGCCGTGAGCAGCACCATGATCCACCGTTCTCCCGGGCCGACCAGGCCGGTGGTGTGCAGCACCGGTCGTCCCAGGTCGGGGACGGGCACGCCCGCCGGGGCGACCGGCGCGTGCGCGGCGGAGACCGGCGCGAACCCGGCTGCGGCGGGAGGTCGCGTCCCGGGGCCGGGTGCCGGGAGAGGGACCGCAGGGGCCGAGGCCGCACGGACGCAGCGGACCGGAGGCGTGGAGCCGTACCCGGACCAGCCCTGCTTGACCGCCCACGGGCCGGGAACCGCGCGCGGGATCCCGAAGAACTGGTCGAAGCCGTCGGAGCCGCACCGCCCGGCCCGGCGCAGGTGGCCGAAGATGAGCTCGCCCACCTCCGGGTCCGCCCGGTCGAGCAGGTAGCGGTAGGTACGCGCGACGTCCAGCGCGCTGAGCGAGGTGTAACCCCAGAATCCAGGCTTGTCGGCCGGCGGGGGAGCGGTGTCGGTCAGGCCCAGCCTGCGCGCCGTCCGCGTGATGATCCTGCCCTGGCCGCCGCGGTTCCAGAACACGGTCGCGGCGGCGTCATCGCTGACCCGCAGCATGACCTTGAGCAGGGTGCGGTCGCGCTCGGGCACGGCCGGGTGCGACTCCAGGTAGTCGATCGCGATCAGGATCTTCACCACCGAGGCGGACCTGAACTTCCGGTGCGCGGAGCGGTGTGCGACGATCCTGCCCGCCTGACGGTCGAAGACCACGTATCCGGCGGTCGTCCCGGGCGGGACCCTCGGCTTGCCGGGGGAGGAGCCGGCGGCGGGAACCGGGGCGGCGGTCAGGGCCAGGATGACGGCCGCCGGGGCGGCCAGGAAGCGCATCACCCGCCCATGCCTACCAGATCCGGGCGGCGCGAGCCGTCAGGCGGCCGCGGCGGACGGATCCGGTTCCGGAGCCGCCAGCTGCACCCGGTTGCGTCCGGCTCGCTTGGCCTCGTACAGCGCCTCGTCGGCCACGTGCAGCAACTCGCCCGGGTTCTGCCCCGCGTCTAGGGCCGCCACCCCCGCGCTGAACGTCACCGACAGCGTGTGGCCGCCCGCCGGTATCCGTCCGGCCGTCACCCACTGCCGCAGCTCGTCCACCCGCGCCTGGGCCTGCTCTCCCGTCGCCCCGGGAAGGACGACCACGAACTCCTCGCCGCCGTAGCGCGCCAGGACGTCGCCCTGCCGTACCCGGCCGCCCAGCAGCTTGGCGAAGCGCATCAGAACCTGGTCGCCCGCGGTGTGCCCGTAACGGTCGTTGATCTGCTTGAAGTGGTCGATGTCCAGCAGAGCGACGCTCAGCGGCGTCCCCTCGGCCGCCGCCAGCTTCATCTCGCGTCCCAGCGACTCCATCAGGAAGCGGCGGTTGTGCAGCCCGGTCAGCGTGTCGCGCACCGCCTGCTCGGCCAGGTCGGCCCGGAGCGCCTCGACGGTGCGCACCTGCTCGCGCAGCTGATCGTTGGTCTCCTGCAGTTCCCGGCGCTGCGCGTTGAGCGCGGTCACATCCCTGGTCACGAGAGCCCAGCCCACATGCTCGTCCTGGCCGTTGCGCAGCGCGCTGACCCGCACGTTCAGGTCCACGCGGCGCCCGTTGACGTCGGTCACGGTGGAGTCGGTCTCCATGTCGTCACCGAGCGGCGGATCGCCCAGGATCCCCGTGACCGGCAGCCCGGCCAGCCGCTCGGGCAGGTCCGGCACCAGGTCCCGGAGCATGCGCTCGGCCGACGGGTTGAGGTCCAGGAGCCGGCCGGAGCAGTCGACCGCCATCACCATGTCACTGATCATGTCGAAGAGGTGGCTGCGCTCCACCGAGACCAGCTCGGGCAGGGCGCGGCGCACCAGGGCCCAGTAACCCACGACCACGGTGACGCAGAACCCGAGCGGGGTCAGATGCGGCCGCACGAACCCCACCGTGCTCAGGACGTTGATCAGCAGCGGGGGGACGGTGCCGAGCAGGACGAGGCCGTACAGCTCGCGCTGCGAGCGCGGACCCCGCATCCACGCCCGCAGCAAAGCCGCCAGGCCGATGGCGAGCAGCGTGTAGCTGTAGGCGGTGTGCGCCCAGAACAGCGGGGCGATCCCCGACTGCCGGACGTCCTGCAGACCGGGGCCGGTCGGGGGGAAGAGCAGGTGGTGCCAGGGGTCGCTCGCCACAGTGGTCACGATGAGCGCGGGCTCCACCGCCAGCCACAGGGCCGTGCGGCGTGACAGCCGCCAGGTGCGATCGAGTACGGCCTGCGACAGGCAGAAGAAACCCGCCGTGACGGCGCACGCCGGGAGGAGTTTGGCCGTCAGCGCAAGATGGGATGTCGCCAGGACGTCGGCCGCGATCAGGAACGCGTCGGTGGCGGCCCATGCGGCGATGGCCGCCGCGACGACCGCCAGCGTGCCGACCGCGTGGGTCACCCGCCGCCGACGCCACCCGACCACCGCCACGGCGGAGGCCGTGATCGTGGACAGCAGGAAGAGCAGGGTCAAGAGCGTGCTCTCCATCGCCTTCCCTCCTGCGTCGTCGTGCGGACCGTTGTCGTGAAGTCACCATCGGCACGATCGCGGCCCCCCTGAGGAATCCCGGGCCGGGATACGGACGGAACGTGGGCGGAGGACGACCCACCGTGAGATCCGGCTCCGTGGAGTCCCTTCCGCCCGCGGCCCGTGGTGGGCGGAAGGGACTCAGGCGCGTTTGGCGATGGCGGTGAGGAACGGCTGGACCAGGCGGGCGGCAAGCGGGCCGAACGCCGCCAGGATCAGGACATAGGCGGCGGCCAGCGGGCCCAGGTCGGGGTGGGCTCCGGCGGCCACCGCCAGCCCGGCGATGACGATGTTGAACTCGCCGCGCGGGATGAGCGCGATGCCCGCACGCACCCGGCCCGCCCGGCCGATGCCCGCCCGCCGGGCCGCGTACACGCCGGTGAGCAGCTTGGTGACCATGCTGACCAGCGCCAGCGCCGCGGCCAGCCCCGCCATGGGCAAGATCTTCGCCGGGTCGGTCTGCAGGCCGAAGAAGACGAAGAAGACCGCGGCGAACAGGTCGCGCAGCGGGGCCAGCAGCGCCTGCGCCTCGTGGGCCAGCTCCCCCGACAGGGCGATGCCGACCAGGAACGCCCCCACCGCGGCCGAGACCTGCAGGTGCTGGGCGATCCCGGCGACCAGCAGCGCCAGCCCGACCACCTTCAACAGCAGCACCTCGGAATTGGGGCTGGAGACGAACGCCTCGATGAAGCGTCCGAAGCGCAGCGCGACCAGCAGCACCACGCTGACGGTGGCCAGCGCGATGCCCACGGTGGCAGCCCCGCCGGCGAAGCTCAGCCCCGCCAGCATCGCGGTCAGCACCGGCAGGTAGACCGCCATGGTCAGATCCTCGAAGACCAGCAGCGAGAGAACCACCGGGGTCTCGCGGTTGCCGATCCAGCCCAGATCGGACAGGACCTTGGCGGTGATGCCCGAGGAGGTGGCGTAGGTGACGCCGGCCATGGCCACGGCGGCGACCGGCCCCCAGCCCAGCAGCAGCGCGGCTATCGCGCCGGGCGCGGCGTTGAGCACCAGGTCCACAAGACCGGCCGCGGCGTTGCTCTTCAGGCTGGTCACCAGCTCGTCGGCGTTGTACTCCAGACCGAGGGTGAGCAGCAGCAGGATGACGCCGAACTCGGCGCCGGTGGCGATGAACTCCTCGCTGGTGGCCAGGGGCACGATGCCGCCGGTGCCGAAGGCCAGCCCGGCGATCAGGTAGAGGGGGATGGGCGAGATGCCGGCGCGCAGGGCCAGCGCCCCGAGAATGCCCAGGCCCAGCAGGACCGCGCCGAACTCCAGGAACAGAATTGCCGTGTGGTGCACCCGCGGCCCTTATCCGTGGGAGAAGATGTCGGCGACGGCGGCGGTGCTCTCCGGGCTGCCCACCACGACCACGACGTCGTCCCCGGCGAGGGTGAACTCCGGCCCCGGGCTGGCGACGACCTGGCCGGCGCGGACCACGGCCACGATGGAGGCGCCGGTGCGGGTGCGCACCCGCGCCTCGCCCATCGGGCGCCCGGCGTAACGCGAGCCGGACGGGATCGGCAGCTGCAGGCTGACCAGCCCCTCCACGTCGCGGTGCAGGGCGTTGAGGCGCTGCACGATGCGCGGGGCGCCCAGCAGCTCGACCAGCGCGTCGGCCTCCTCGTCGTTCAGCTTCACCGTCTCACAGGCCTGGTCCGGATCATGGAGATCGTAGATCACCAGATCGCGGCGGCCGGTGCGGTGGGACACGATCCCGATCCGCCGTCCGGCGCGCGTGGTGAACTCGTGCCGCAGTCCTATCCCGGGCAGCACCGTCTGCTCGACTTCCACCGCGCCGATCCTCCGCTCGTCCCTGTGCCGGTCGTCTCACCAAGAAACTACCAACCGGTGTGCGCGCGTTCGCTCCCGTGCCGCACCGGCCCGGCCTGCGGCGGGGCCGGTGCGGCACCCGCAAGGAGGCATCGCGAGGTGCGGGCGCCGCGGCCCGGCGGTGCACGGGACGGGTCAGCCGGCGACCACCCTCGTGGTGGCGGTCTTGGTGAAGCGGAACTCGCAGAACTTCTCCCGCAGTCTCTTCCTGCCGTAGTGCCGGGCGTACTCCGCCTCGTTCAGCGTCTCGAAGCTGTCGAAGCCCAGTCTTGCCGCGGCCTTCCCCCTCGCCGCGGCGGGCAGGCGGACGGTCATGACGACCCGTCCCTGGTGCGGCATCTGGACGTGGGCGTCGCACCAGGTGCCGTCGGCGTGGCGCCGGCACGGCAGGACGGCCAGGCGCTTGCCCGCCGTGTCGTAGAGGACGGCCCTGGCCGGGCCGCGCGCTCCCGCGGGGAACCTGCCCCCGACCCAGAACGCCCCCCAGTAGGGGGCGAAGGACGGCGTCCAGACCTGGGAGTAGTCGACGACGTAGGTGACCTTGCCTCCGGCCCGGGCCACGGGCGTGGCCCGCACCTTCACGGTGATGCCGATGAACGGGTCGCGCTCGCACTTCCCGGCGGCGGTACGGCAGGCGGCCGCGTCGCGAGCGGTTCCGGCCGGAGCCGCCGCGGCCGGGGCGACCGGAGCCAGCGCGGTGGAGGTGAGGAGCAGACCTGCGGCGAGACCGAGAACGCGGCGCATGAGACCTCCTGGAATTGCCGGGACCGCCAATGACCATGACGTACCGGAGACCGGGGCGGTTCACGCCGACGGCGGCCTTCCTCCCGTCGGAGGGAGAGGACGGAGAGCCTCCAGGAGCCGTCGTGGTCAACTCTTTGAGCACATGTCTGCGGGCCTTGGGACCGGTGCACCCGGCCGGAGCGATCGCTGCGGGGAGGATGGAGCCCCATGGGAGCACATTCATGAGGCGGTGGATCGCCGTCGCCGTCGCCGTCGCCGTCGCCGCCACCGTGACCGCCGCGGGGGTGATCGCGCCCGCGTCTGCATCGGCGGTGTCCGCGCATGCGCGTCCCGACGAGCCGGGACCGGTCGCCGCGCTCAAAAGTCAGTTCGTCGCCGGCCATGGCGTCAGGTTCCGGGAGAAGGTCACCACCCGGCACTTCATCGGCGGCCGGCGAGTCGGCGTGGACCGATATCGGGTGAAGGGCGTCTACCGGTTCGGCCGCTCCGGCGTGGTCGCCTCCCGCCTGACGCACAGGACCGATCCCCGCACCCTTCCCCCGGAGGTCAGGGACCTGAACGAACCGGTGCGGATCATCCTGCTGCGCAAGGGGATCTACCTCGGTATGGAAGGCCTGCTGCCGAACCGTCCCCGCCGTACGAGCTGGCTGCGTCTCGAGAACCCCGGTCTGCTCTCCATCCAGATGATCAACGTTCTGGAGCCCGCCACGCTCAGGGGACTGCTGGCCACCACACGGCGTGTGCGCCCGGGCGGGCAGGTGGGCGGTGTGTCCACCACCCGATACCAGGGCACCATCACGGCCCGGCGGCTGTACGCCGTCTCGCCGACCTACCGCGCGATGAGGGGAGCCAGGCCGCGCGGCTTGGCGGGCAGTCTGGCCATCCGGTGGAGGCTGTGGCAGGACGCCCAGCAGAACACGCGCAAGCTGACCGGCTCCTACACCGAGGCGTCGGCGGGCACTCCCGGCGGGGACCGGTGGCGCACGGTCTTCACCAGCACCGCCACGTTCCGCGGCTGGGGGGCCGAGGTCAGGGTCAAGGCCCCGCCCGCCCGCTCCGTCATCAACTTCGATGACCCTGAGTCGGGCGGTGACGCGATGGCGGCGTTGCCCCGGCTGCCCGTCCCGGTCCCCGGCCGTGAACGCTGAACCCTCCGCCACCCCGGCGGATTCCGGCTGCCGGGGTGGACTCGTCCGGCGGCCGGAGCCCGCCGGGAAGCGGTGATCTCCTGGGACGAGTTCGGGCGACCGTGTACCAAGGTGGTCATCGAGGAGGGAGACTCTCATCCATGACCGACGACCGTCCGTACGACATCGTCCTGTTCGGCGCCACCGGGTTCACCGGCGGCCTCACCGCCGAGTACCTCGCCCGAAGTGCCGGTCCCGGCCGCCGCTGGGCGCTGGCCGGCCGCAACCGGGCCGGGCTCGAGGCCGTCAGGGAGCGGATCGGCCTGCCCGACCTCCCCCTGCTGCACGCCGACGCGACCGATCCGGCCTCCCTGGCCGCACTCGCGCGGCAGACCCGCGTGGTCGCCACCACCGTGGGCCCCTACATCTCGTACGGCGAGCCGCTGGTCGCCGCCTGCGCCCGGGCGGGCACCCACTACGCAGACATCACCGGCGAGCCGGAGTTCGTCGACCTCATGTTCACCCGATACCACGAGCAGGCGAGAGAGACCGGCGCCAAGCTCGTGCACGCCTGCGGGTTCGACTCGATCCCGCACGATCTGGGGGTCTACTTCACCGTCGGCCGGCTCCCGGAGGACGCGGCGATCCGGGTCGACGGCTACCTGCGGGCCGGTGGCAGGCCGTCGGGCGGGACCGTGCACTCGGCCGTCACGGCGCTCTCCCGCGCCCGGCAGACCGCGCGGGCCGCGCTCGGCCGGCGCAGGGTGGAAGATCGTCCCTCCGGGCGCAGGGCGCGGGGGATGCCCGGGACGTTCCGCTACGTGGGCGGCTGGGCGCTGCCGCTGCCCACGATCGACCCGCAGATCGTGGGCCGCTCCGCCCGCGCCCTGGAACGCTACGGTCCCGACTTCGCCTACCGGCACCACGTGGCGGTCAGGCGTCTGCCCGCCGCCCTCGGCCTCGCCGCGGGAGCGGGGGCGCTGGCGGCCCTCGCCCAGCTGCCGCCGGCCAGGTCGTGGCTGCTGGATCGTGTCCGGCCCGGCGAGGGACCCACCCCCGAGCAGCGGGCCGCGAGCTGGTTCAAGGTCACTTTCGACGGGCGGGGCGGCGGCGAGCGGGTCGTCACCGAGGTCGCGGGCGGCGACCCCGGCTACGGCGAGACCGCGAAGATGCTCGGCGAGTCGGCGCTCTGCCTCGCCGAAGACGACCTTCCGGATGTCTCGGGCCAGGTGACCACCGCCGTGGCGATGGGCGAGGCCCTGATCGAGCGCCTCCGGCGGGCCGGGATCACCTTCCGGGTGCTGAGCGACTCGTGCGGTCGGGGCTGGGAGGGGCCGGGCAAGGACGCGGCATAGGCGGGGATGCCGCAGGACGTCGAGGCACCGGCGGCGCCGGTGCCTCGACGGTACCGGTCGACGACGCCGGCGTCATCCGCACGCCGAGCGGCAGCGGGTTTCACCCCGCCGGCTCGTCCGCAGGCGTGGCGGTGACCGTTCCCCGCGTCGGTCAGTGCCGCGGGCAGAGCAGCCGCCCTTCGGGGTAGGCCAGGGCGTGCTGGGGCAGCGCGGTGAGACGGCCGCTGCGGAGCACGGTCAGCGTGCCGACGGGCGGGGCCTGCGGCTTGGGCTCCGCGCCGATGCGGATCAGCGTCTGGCGCGCGACCGCGGCCGCTGAGGTGTGGATGCGGATCTCGCGGCCGAAGGCGGCTCGAATCCGGTCGGTGACCAGGTCGTAGTGGGTGCAACCGAGCACGAGCTCCGTGACGTCGGAGGGAGTGGCGGCGGTCGCGGCCGCGACCGCCAGGGTGATCGCCTCGGCGGAGGCGGTCTCAACGGCGTCGGCGAGCCCCGGGCAGGAGACCGGGGTGACGTCGACGCCGGCGGCGAAGCGGTCGACAAGGTCGCGTTGGTAGGCGCTGACCGTGGTGGCGGGGGTCGCCCAGACCGCGACCGGCCGGCCGCCGGCGGCGGTTTTGATCGAGGGCACCGTGCCGACAACGGCCACGTCCGGCTCGCATTCCTCCCGGACCCGGTCCAGCGCCGTCACCGAAGCGGTGTTGCAGGCCAGCACGATGGCGTCCGGGTGATGGCCGGCGACCGCTTCGACTCCGGCCAGGACCCGGTCGATCACCTCGCCGGGCGTGCGAGGGCCCCAGGGCATGCCATCGGGATCCATCGACAGCACCAGATCGGCATCGGGGCGTGCGGTGCGCAACGCGGCCGCGGTCGCCAGCAGTCCCAGCCCTGAATCGATCAATGCGATGCGCATGGCAGGTCAGCGTAGCCATCCTGCCGGGGGAGCGGCGGTCGCCGCCCGGCCCGGAACGGACGGATGATCAGGAAGATTTTTGACCTTCCAGGCCGTGCGTGAGTCGATCATCCGGGTACACCGGCTCTATCCGGCAGGGGCCCGGGGCGGCGCACGTCGGGAGCCGGGAGTGAGGAGACCATGTCCAGTGTGCTGGTCGTCGAAGACGACGCAGGCATCCGGAATCCGACCGCCTTCCCCCGGGAACGGGCCGGTCACCGGGCGCACGCCGTCGCCGGCCGCATCATCCGCACTCGGCTGGCGCGCGGGTGAGCACGGCCGATCAGCCCGGTGGGGGAGAGGACGGCTGCGCCGCAGGCGCCGGCCGGGGGGCGAGCACACCGCCCCCGACCCCGGCCGACGAGATCGAGCGACTGCGCGAGCTGGCCGAGCTGGAGGCCGTCGAGGCGCCCCTGGAGTCGATCCTGACGGCGGTCGCCGAGCTGGCCGCGCGGATCTGCCACACCCCGATCGCGCTGGTCAACCTGATCAGTGAGCGTCTTCAGCACCTGCGAGGCCGTATCGGAGTGGGCATGGAGGTCATGGACCGGAACATCGCGTTCTGCCCGTACACGATCTGCGACCGGCGGCTGATGGAGATCCCCGATGCCCTGGCCGACCCGAGGTTCTGCACCGATCCGCTGGTGGCCGGGGACCCGGACGTGCGCTTCTACGCCGGAGCGCCGGTCGTCAGCAGCCACGGCCACGCCCTGGGCACGGTGTGCGTGATGGACCGGCGTTCCCGCCGGTTGAACCCCGAACAGCGCGGCGCGCTGAAGGCGCTGGCCACCTGCGTGGCCGCGCTGGTCGAACGCCACCACCACGACCACCAGTCCGATCGCGCCCGTCGGCATCGGGAGGACGTCGAGGACCTCAAACAGCTGTTTCTGCGCAGCGTCAACCACGAGCTGCGCACCCCGCTGACCTCGATCCGCTCCTATCTGCACCTGATCCAGGACGGCGGCCTGGACGCCGCCACCACCGAACAGTTCCTGACCGTGATCGAACGCAACTCGGACCGGTTGCTGGAGAAACTGGACGAACTGCTGCTGATGGCCAGCCTCAGCGCCCAGACCGTCGCGTTCGCCCCCGAGGTCGTCGATCTGGTCGCCCTGGTCGGCACGGCCGTTGCCGAAGCCGACGCCAAAGCCCGCCACAAGCGCCACACCCTGACCCTGGAAGCACCGGAACCGGTGATGGCCTGGGCCGATGCGGGCCGGTTGTGGCACGCCCTGGTGCATCTGCTGGACAACGCGATCAAGTTCACCCCGGACGGTGGCCGCATCGAGGTGCTCGTCACCGACGGGCCGGTTCCGTCGGTGGAGATCCACGACACCGGCATCGGCGTCTCCGACGGCGAGGTCGAGCGCGTCTTCGACGACTTCTACCGCACGTCCGAGGCCGAGTCCCAGGCGATCAGCGGCATCGGCGTGGGCCTGTCCATCGTCAAGAAGATCATCGCTTTGCACGGCGGCCAGGTGCACATGACCAGCACCCCGCACCAAGGCACCTGCGTGCACGTCACCCTGCTGGCCCCACCGGCGCCGAAACCGTAGGCCACCGCCGGGACGGCCGGGGGCCGGCTTCCCCCGGGCCGCAGCGGACTCCTCCCCCGCCGGAGTTCGAAGGGCGGAAAGCAGGGTACGGCGGGCGGCCATGCCCGCCCGCCGTACCGGCCCGCCGGCCTGACGCGTCCGGGGCCGTCCCCGGACGCGTCAGGTCCCGGTCAGATCCGCTGCCAGAGCGCCGGGACGTTCGGCGGGTCCCAGCCCGGCAGGGAGGTGTGGGCCTGCAGGCACCGGTACCTGACGCCGTCGTAGGTCACGACGTCACCCACGGCGTACGGCTTCCACGGCGCCCAGTCCGTCTCGCCCTGCCCGCCGCCGACGGTGAGGGTGAAGGTGGCTGACCGGTCGGCGCTGGCGCCGTCCGCGTTGAGGGTGATCCGGTGGGTCCCGGCCGGGGTGCCCGCCGAGGTGGTGACCGTCACCGCGGAGGACTGGCCGGAGGTGATCGTCGCCGGACCGAAGGCCACGGTCACGCCGGAGGGCGCGCCGCTCGCGGTCAGCGTGACGCTCTGGGCGTCGCCGGAGGTGACGGTGGTGCTCAGCGTCGCGGTCGCCGACTGGCCGGGTTCGACCGTGGCCGCGGCCGGGGTGACCGAGACCGAGTAGTCGTCCTCCGGCTCCTGGGTGCCGCCGACGGCGAGTTTCCACAGCACGTGGGCGGTGGCGTCGGCGTTGCGGTCGAGTGCGGTGGCGCTGATGTTGGCGGAGGTGTCGCAGGCGGAGTGGTAGCAGCGGTCGAAGGCCTGGCCCGCGGTGCCGCCCCACTTGGCGGCCTGGGCCGAGGACTTGAGGCCCTCGGCTCCGGTGAAGACGCCGCCGACCCGGACCCCGGCGTTCTTGAAGGGGGCGTGGTCGCTGCGGCCGTCACCCATGGTCTCGATCTCGGTCGGGACGTTGATCGAGGTGTAGAACTCCTTGAAGTGCCCCTCGATCGTCCGGTCGTCGTCGTAGACGAAGTAGCCCGGGTTCGGGGAGGCGGTCATGTCGAAGTTGAGGTACGCCTCGACGCCGGACGCCCCGCCGTTCTGGACGTAGTAGGTCGAGCCGACCAGGCCGGCCTCCTCGGCGGCCCACCAGCCGAAGCGCACGTGCTTGGTGAGCGTGGGGTTCTGGGCGGAGAGGGCGAGGGCGACCTCCAGCAGGGTGGCCGAGCCCGAGCCGTTGTCGTTGATGCCGGGGCCCGTCTGAACGCTGTCCAGGTGCGCTCCGAGCATGATCGTCTGGCCGGCCGGGCCGCCGGGCCAGTCGGCGATCAGGTTGGTGTGGGTCCGGCCGCCGGAGGTGAAGGGCTGGGTCCTGGTCTGGAAGCCGGCCGCGTCCAGCCTGCCCTTGATGTAGTTCAGGGAGGCGGTGTAGCCCGCACCGCCGGAGACCCGGGTCCCGCCGTTGGCGGTGGCGATCGACTGGAGCTGGTTCAGGTGGGCGGTGACGTTGGCGACCGGGATGTCCGGGGCACCGCCGCCGGGCCCGCCGCCGACGGCCAGGCTGAAGCCGAGCTGCTTGTCGGCGTCCGCTCCGTCGAGGGTGACCGTGACGGAGTGCGCGCCGGCCGGCGTGGTGGGCGAGGTGGTCAGGGTCAGCCGGGAGGTCTGCCCGGAGCTGATGGCGGCAGGGCTGAAGGAGGCCGTCACGCCTGCCGGCAGGGCGCCGGTCCGCAGCGTGATGGACTGGGCGTTTCCGCTGGTCACCGTGGTGCTGATGGTGGCGGTGGCGGACTGTCCCGGCTCCACGGTGGCCGAGGCCGGATTGATCGAGGCCGAGTAGTCGTTGTTCCCGCCCTGCGGGGTGCAGGTCTCGTTCGCGCCGGCCGGGACGTTGACCGCGGTCCAGGCCGCCCTGGTCGCGTTGAACTGGGCGCAGCTGGGGTCCAGCAGCCTGGCGGCCGCCAGCGTGTGGGCGCGCGCCTGGGCGTGGGTCCGCGACCCGGCGGTCTTCATGGCCAGGCCGGCCACGAAGATCTTGCCCGCGTTCTGGATGCCGATGCCGGTCAGCGTCGACGGGCCGGAGCAGACGGTGCTGGCGGGCTTGCCGGGCGGGTTGGTGCCCTCGGCCAGCAGGTAGAACCAGTGGTTCTGCGGGCCGGCCGCGGCGTGCACCTCGGTGTTGGGGATCGAGGAGCTGTAGCAGTTGGGGTCGCCGAGCGCGCCCGGGTTGTACATGTTGCGGATCGGTCCCTGCCCGACCAGGTTGACCTCCTCGCCGACCAGGTAGTCCGGCGGGTCGTTGGGGTTGTTGGCGTAGTGCTCGGTCAGCGCGCCGAAGATGTCGCCGGTGGATTCGTTGAGGCCGCCGGCCTCGTTGCCGCTGCCCGCGCCGTCGGCTCCGGCGAACTGGAAGATCGCGTGGCCGTACTCGTGGGCGACCACGTCGATCGGGGTGGCCTGCTGGTTGTTGGCCTGGTTGTGGCCGAAGTTGGTGTAGGAGCCGTTCCAGAAGGCGTTGACCTGGTTGAGCCCGACCCGCGCGGGGAAGGCGCCGCCGCCGGCGTTGAAGCCGTTGTACTGGAACCACTCGCGGAGCATGTCCCATTCCTTCTGCGCCGCGTACATCGCGTCGACGCAGGCGGTCTCCAGGTTGGTGCCCTGGCCGTTGCCCCAGTTGTCGTCGGTGCCGGTGTAGGCCGAGCCGTTCTGGCCGCCGCAGCGCAGGCCCGGACGGGTGGCGTCGGTCATGGAGTAGGAGCCGCCCGAGCCGGAGGTGGTGACGTTCAGCCCGGGGCCGTTGTAGAAGCCGTGACCGGTGCCGGCCCGAACCTCGTCCCAGGAGTCGATGACCCTGCCGGTCTTCGCATCCACGAAGACGTGCAGCACGCTCGGGGCCTCCTCGGTGCGGCCGGTGACCACCACCTCCCAGGCGATGCGGGGCTTGGCGGTGGTCGCGTGCACGACCAGGGCGGGCGTGCCCGTGCTCTCGACGGAGGCCAGCCGCCCGCGGGCCGTCACCGCCGCCGCGTCCGCCGTCACCTTGGTCGCGGTGTCCAGCTTCAGTTCGACGGTCTGGGCCGTGTCGACGAGCCCGACCTGCCGGCCGGTGCCGTCGGTGGCGACGATCACGTCGCCGCCGTGGACGGGCAGCCCGCGGTAGGTCCGGGTGTAGTTCAGGAACTGCAGGCCGCCGGGGCCCGAGGCGGTGTCCTTGAGCCGGAATTCGTCGCCGGCGCCTTTGCGGAGGGCGGCTGATTCGACGATCAGTGCGCTCTGCGCGCTGGCGAGTGCGCGCCTGCGGGATTCGGGGTCGGGTGCGGGGGGTGCCTGGACGGCGGTGCGGGGGGTACCGGGCCCCGCCGGGGCCGCGGTCGCGCTTGTGGCGCTCACGGCCGAGGTCGTGGTCAGGGCGACGGCGGCCAGTACGGCGACCGCGCCCGTCCGAGCTCTGGGATTCACTCGGGGTGACTCCTCTCGATGTCCCTTGGGGGGTGGAGGGATGCAAGGAGCCCTGGGGAGCCCGGCCGGGCAGGCCGCACTGCGCGACGACCGCGCCCGGCCGGGCGTTCCCCCGACGGTTCGGGCTGGACCAAAGCTGACATCGGGAGTGCGCGGCCGAGTAGCCCACGAAATTCCATAACGCCGCGATATGGCGGGCGGACGGTTGCGTCACACCGGTGCGGGCAGAGGGCCGTGCCGGTCCAGCCAGGCGGCGTAGACGGGAGCCTGCCGCGCCTCGGCCCAGTAGGCGGTGGTGACCGCCGTGACCAGCTCGGGGGCGAGGCGGGCCACCGGGCCCTGCTCGGTCCAGCCGACCAGGTGCCGGAAGCGCAGCGGGGTTCCGGCGAGCGGGCGGATGGCGATTCCGGGATAGCCCTTGCTGGTCGCCTGGAACATGCCCACGCACCTGGCCGAGGCGATCAGGTCGAGCGCCAGGCTGAGGTCGGCGGAGTAGGCGACCCGCGGCTCGAAACCCTGCAGGGCGCAGGCCGTCCAGAAGTGCTCGCGGTGCCCCGCCTCGGCCAGCGCGTGCATTCCCCAGTCCTCGTCGGCGAGGTCCCGCAGCTCGATCTCCTCCCGACCGGCGAGGGGGTGGAAGGCGGCCAGCCCGACGAAGATCGGCTCGTCGGCGATGCTCGCGTAGGACACGCCCGGCGGCGGGGAGAGCTCGTGACCGGGGTAGTCGCCGAGGGTGGCGAGCTCCAGCCGCTCGGACTCCAGCAGCCCGGGCAGCAGGTCCATGGCCTCCTCGGTGCGCGCGAGGACGTCGGCGCCGGGGAACAGCTCGCTCAGGCAGGTGATGACGGTGATCGCCAGATGGCTCGACATGCAGCCGACCCGGATCCTGGGGCGTTCGGCGGCCTGCCCGGCGTAGCGCATGCCGTCGCGCCGCAGCTCGTCGAAGGCGGGCAGCAGGGATCGGGACCGGATCAGCACCCACGAGCCCAGCTGGGTGGGCCGGGCGCCCTCGCGCCCGCGCTCGAACAGCGGTCCGCCGAACATCCGCTCGATGCGGCGAAGCTGCGCGGCGAGGGCGGGCTGGGACATCTTCAGGACGACCGCCGCCCGGGAGATGCTGCCGGCCTCGGCGATGGTGCATATCGCTCGTAGATGACGAACTTCTAGTTCCACACGGCGAGGTTAATAGTAAAGATTCTTTCCGGTAAGGCCCAACTTTTGGGGGACGGGGCTCGGTGGCGGACGCCAGGAGGACCTGATCTACACCGTAAAGGGAAACGCCGTGGTCATCAGCGACGATCCGGGTCAGGCGGAGGAGGCGGGCGGGCCCTGACGGGATCCGAGCGGCGGACCGTCCGCCTCCTCGGGGAACGGGGAGGAGGGGGGACGGCGGCGGTCGCGAAGTGTGATCGCTTTTCGGGGTATGTGGGAGAGATGCACGATGAGAGGCTGACTCCGGGTGATCCGGCAGCGGATCCGGTCCATGCCCCGCCGGCGACGGCGACGCGGTCTTCCGGGGGACGCCCACGCTCCTGGCCGGCACCCCCGTCCGGATCCGGGTCAAGGCCTCGCGCGGCGAGTACGGCCGAGGGAAATCAAGCGAACCACGGGAGGACTCCGATGACGTTCCACGTCGACTCCGAGGTCGGCACGCTGCGCCAGGTCATCCTGCACAAGCCCGAGCTGTCGCTGAAGCGGCTGACCCCCTCCAACAAGGACGAGCTGCTCTTCGACGACGTTCTGTGGGTGCAGCGCGCGGTGGAGGAGCACGAGGAGTGGCAGCAGGTCCTGCGCGACCGCGGCGTCACCGTCCACATGCTGTCGGACCTCATCCGGACCACGATCGACATCCCCGAAGCGCGCAAGCACATCCTCGACGGCAGCGTCGACGAGCGTTACCTCGGGCCGATGGCCACCGACGCCATCCGCAACACCCTGGACGGCCTGGACACCGTCATGCTGGCGCGGTTCCTCACCGGCGGCATCACCAAGCGGGAGATCATGGAGCTGGGGTGCGAGCCGGAGAGCGTCGTCTTCCACGCGATGACGGCCGACGACTTCGTGCTGCCTCCGCTGCCCAACCACCTGTTCACCCGTGACACCTCCTGCTGGATCTACGGCGGCGTCTCGATCAACGCGATGAAGAAGAAGGCCCGCAAGCGCGAGACCGTCAACTACGAGGCCGTCTACCGCTACCACCCGATGTTCGCCTCCGGCTACGACCGCCCGGACACCGAGGGCGGCTACCACGTCTGGATGCCGGGTACGGCCGCCGCCCCGGCCACCATCGAGGGCGGGGACGTCCTGGTCATCGGGCGGGGCGCCGTCCTGGTCGGGATGAGCGAGCGCACCCAGCCCCAGGCCGTGGAGATGCTGGCGTGCCGGTTGTTCTCCCAGGGTGCGGCCAGGAAGATCGTCGCGCTGAACATGCCGAAGGCGCGGGCGTTCATGCACCTGGACACGGTCATGACGCAGGTGGACGCGGACGTCTTCACCAAGTTCGCCGGTCTGGGCATGCTGCCCTCCTACACGATCGAACCGGGTGACAACGAGAAGGAACTCAAGATCACCGATCACGCTCCGGAGGACATGCACAAGGCCATCGCGCGAGCCCTGGACCTGGACGACATCAGGGTGCTGACCGCCACCCAGGACGTCTACTCCGCCGAGCGCGAGCAGTGGGACGACGGCTGCAACGTGCTGGCCGTCGAGCCCGGGGTGGTGGTGGCCTACGAGCGCAACACCACCACCAACAACCACCTGCGCGCCAACGGGGTGGAGGTCATCACCATCCGCGGCAGCGAGCTCGGCCGGGGCAGGGGCGGTCCGCGCTGCATGAGCTGCCCGATCGAGCGCGACGGCATCTGACCCCGCACCGCCACGGAGCACACGAGATGGCATTCGACCTGCGCAACCGCAGCTTCCTCAAGGAACTCGACTTCACCCCGGAGGAGTTCCGTCACCTGATCAGGCTCGCCGCCGACCTCAAGGCCGCCAAGTACGCCGGCACCGAGCAGCAGCGGCTGAAGGGCAGGAACATCGCCCTGATCTTCGAGAAGACCTCCACCCGAACCCGCTGCGCCTTCGAGGTCGGCGCCTTCGACCAGGGCGCCCACGTCACCTGTCTCGACCCGTCCGGCTCGCAGATGGGCCACAAGGAGTCGGTCAAGGACACCGCCCGGGTGCTGGGGCGGATGTACGACGGCATCGAGTTCCGCGGCCACCGGCAGGCCCACGTCGAGGAACTGGCCGCCCACTCCGGCGTGCCGGTCTGGAACGGCCTGACCGACGAGTGGCACCCCACCCAGATGCTCGCCGACATGCTCACCATGACCGAGCACAGCGACAAGCCCCTGCACCAGATCTCCTACGCCTACCTCGGCGACGCCCGCAACAACATGGGCAACTCGCTGCTGGTCACCGGCGCGATGCTCGGCATGGACGTGCGGCTGGTGGCGCCCCGCTCGCTGTGGCCCGACGAGGTCGCCGTCGTCGAACCCGCCCGGGAACTGGCCGAGACCACCGGCGCACGCATCACCATCACCGAGGACGTCGCCGAGGGCGTGCGCGACGTCGACTTCCTCTACACCGACGTGTGGGTCTCCATGGGAGAGCCCGAGGAGGTGTGGGAGGAGCGCATCGAGCTGCTGATGCCGTACCAGGTCAACGCCGCGCTGGTGGAGGCGACCGGCAACCCGGCGGTGAAGTTCATGCACTGCCTGCCGGCCTTCCACAACCGCCAGACCGCCGTCGGCCGGGACCTGTTCGCCAGGACCGGCCACGAGGCGCTGGAGGTGACCGAGGAGGTCTTCGAATCGTCCCGGTCCATCGTCTTCGACCAGGCCGAGAACCGTCTGCACACGATCAAGGCCGTCATGGTCGCCACCCTGGGGGACTGAACGATCGGAGGAGTCGGGTGGTAGGGCGCCTGGGACCCGGGCCCGAACCTACGGATTGAAATCGATGAAACTTGAAATATCGGCGACAATGGCCGCGACGATGGGGGCCGGCCACGCGTCGAGATAGAAATGCCCGCCGGAGAACACACGGAGGGCGCGCGGGGCCGACGAGTGGCCCAGCCAGCCTCCGGCCTCGGCGGGGGTGACCGCCGGGTCGGCGGCGCCGACCATCACGCTGATCGGATAGCCCGCCGGCGGTCCCGGCACATGTTCGTAGGCATCGATCGCCCGGTAGTCCGCACGGAGCGCGGACAGGATGATCTGCCGCATCTGGGGATCGGCCAGCAAGCGGGCGTCGGTGCCGGCCAGCTCCTCCAGGTGGGCGAGGAGTTCGTCGTCCCGATCGGGCAAGACCGTCTCCGGCCGGGACGACGGCGCCGGCCGACCGGAGACGATCAGCCCGGCCGGGTCCCGGTCCAGCCGCCTGGCCACCTCGGAGGCGACCAGCGCGCCCATGCTGTGCCCGAACAGGACCAGCGGGACGTCGCGCCATGGGAGCAGCCGCTCGGCGATCCGCTCGGCCAGTTCCTCGACCCGGTCGACCGGGCGTTCGGCCAGCCGGTCCTGGCGGCCGGGATACTGCACGCCCAGCACGTCCACCGCCGACGGCACGGCGGCGGCCAGGCCGTGGAAGTAGCCGGCCGCGCCCCCGGCGTGCGGGAAGCAGACCAGCCGGACACGGGCCTCGTCGCCCATGCCGAAGCGCCTGATCCACCGGTCTCCGTTTCTCACGTGGCCGGTGGCCGGGACTTGACGGTGAGGGCGACCAGGATCGCGCCGGCCGCGAAGACCAGTCCGACGCCGAACGCCCGGCTCAGCCCGTCGGCCATGACCTGGTTCGCCGGACCGGTGGCGGCCCGGGTGCCGGCCTCGAACACCGTCACGAGGATCGCCAGCCCGAGGGAGGCGCCCACGTTCTGCAGGACCTGCAGCGTGCCCGAGGTCGCGCCCGAGTCCGCGGCGGGCACGCTCGTCATGATGGCGATGTTCAGCGCCAGGAACGCGGCGCCCGAGCCCGTGCCGATCAACGCCATCGGCACCGCGAGATCGGGGAAGTACTGGCTGGCGGTTGAGATCCGGGTGAGCCAGGCTGTGCCGCCGGCCACCAGCAGGGTGCCCGCCAGGGTGACGGGCCTGGCGCCCAGCCGCACCGAGAGCCAGGGGGTCACGGTGGAGACCGCGATGAACCCGACCGCGAACGGCAGGAAGGCGAAGCCCGTGCGGATCGGGCTGAATCCCAGCGCAGTCTGCAGGAACTGCGTGAGGAAGAAGAACATGCTGCCCATGGTCGCCGGGATGAGCAGCATGCCCAGGAAGCCCGCGGCCCGGCCGCGGTCGGCGAACAGCCGCAACGGCATGATCGGCTGGCTCGCCCTGGTCTCGACGATCAGGAACAGCCCCAGCATGAGCACGGCCCCCGTGAAGGCGGCCAGGGTCAGGGGATCGGTCCACCCGCTGCCCGAGGTGCGGATGACCGCGTAGACGAGTGACGCCACGCCCAGCGTCGAGGTGAGCGCGCCGGTCACGTCGAGCCGGCCGGGCAGGCGCGTGGAGTCCAGAACGAACCGCGGCGTCAGCACGGCCGTGACCAGGCCCAGTGGGACGTTGATGAACAGCACCCACCGCCAGGACAGCAGGTCGGTCAGAACACCGCCGACGATCAGGCCGATGGCGATGCCCGACCCGGACAGCGCGGAGAACACGCTGAGCGCGCGGTTGCGCTCGGGGCCCTCTCGGAAACCGGTCATGATGAGAGCCAGCACGCTGGGCGCGGCGAACGCCGCCCCCACCGCCTGCGCCACGCGGGCCGCGATCAGCCAGGGCGCCGAGGGGGCCAGCCCGGCCAGCAGCGAGGCGACCGCGAACACCAGGACGCCGGCCGCGAACACTCGCCGACGGCCGAAGGCGTCCCCCGCCCGGCCGCCGAGCAGCAGGAGCCCGCCGAAGACCAGGGCGTAGGCGCTGGGCACCCACGACAGGCCGTTCGCGGACATGCCGAGATCTCTGCCGATGTCGGGCAGGGCGATGGTGACGAACATCGCGTCGAGGACGAACATGAGCTGGGCGGTCAGGATGAGGGCGAGCGCGACGCCGGGGCGGTGGCGTCGCGTGTCGCTTCGCGCAGCGCCGAGGGGTCGCGCGGGGGCGATGTGTTCTGTCATGGGGGAGCTCCTCAGGTGGCGGCCCGCCGCGGGGGCGGGCCGCGCAGCCGTACGAGATGGAGGGGTGGGAGCTACGCGACCGGTCGGCGCGCGACCGCGACGGCGTAACCGGTCTCGGCCATCGAGCCGAACCGCAGCGCGGACTCGGCCATCAGCTCGGTGCGCTCGGTGGGCAGGCCCACGCTACGCTCCAGCTCGTCGGCGCTCTCCCGGAAGCCCTTGGCCACGGCGGCCATCGTCTTGTCGAAGACGTGCCGGCCGATCTCCAGCAGCTCGACGACTTCCAGGCCAGCTTGCTCGATGAGCCCGGGCAGGCTGTCGAAGGCCGGGTAGGAGGCGTTGAACGTCCGGTAGTAGTTGTCGAGGAACGCGCGCTTGTCCCCGGTGGTGGGCACGAGCTCCACGCAGATGGTGAACACCAGGCGCCCGCCGGGGCGCAGCGCCTTGGCGATCTCGCGCAGCGCGTGCGCGCGGTCGGGCACGTGCGGGAGCGACTCGATGGCCCAGGCGGCGTCGAACGACGCGCCGGGGTAGTCCTCCAGGTCCATCGCGTCCCCGTGCCGCACGGTGATGGAGTCTTCCAACCCCTCCTCGCGGACGCGGGCGATCGCCTGCTCGACCTGGTGCTTGCCCAGGTCCATCGCCTCGACCCGCACCTGCCGGGTCCTGACCAGGCGGACGGCGGGCCGCCCGGTGCCGCAGCCGACATCGAGGACCCGCTGTCCCGGGGTGACGTCGAGCTTGGAGATGAGCAGGTCGGTCAGCCGGTCGGTGGCGTTCTGCATCGAGTCGTCACCGTCGGCGCCCTCCCAGTAGCCGACGTGCAGGTTGTCGCCCAGGATGACTTGGGAGATGTCGGTGAGCTGTTCGTACTGCTTGATCAGGGCGTCGTAGTCCTGCGCGGTCATGAGGTGCTCCTGTGTTGTCGGGGGGTTCACACGGCCTCGTAGAACGAGATGTGTGCTCGGCTCTCAGCCAGGTAGGGGATGGTGCGTGCCCAGTTGCCCCAGCGTTCGCGTAGGCGCATTCCCGCCTTCTCCGCCATGAGGTCGAACTCGGCGGGGGAGGTGAGGCGCAGGGTGACGGGGTTGAGCCGGGTCCGGTCGTTCCGGAGGATCACGTGCTGGGCGCGGTAGAGCTGTCGGACGGAGTCGTACTCGGAGGCGATGAGGTGCAGCTCGTCGGTGGTCATGTGGGCCACCTGGAGCCCGCCGCCGGTGAAGGCGGCCGGGTTGGCCTCCTCCATGACGAAGACGCCGCCGGGTTCGAGCCGCTCGCGGACCTTGACCAGGCAGCGCATCTGGTCGGCCGGATCGGAAAGTTGCAGCAGGGAGTTCACCACGAACACGACGGAGAAGGCCCCGTCCACGGGCAGCTCGGTGAAATCCCCCTCGACCGCCTCGACCAGGCCGTCGGGGTCCTTCTCGCGCAGCTTGGCGAGCATCGCGGGGGAGACGTCGACGCCGGTCACCTTGAGACCGGCCCTGGCCAGCGGCAGGGCGATCCGGCCGGTGCCCACGCCGAGCTCCAGTACCGCGCCACCCCCGGCGCATTCCGCCACGGCGTCGACGGTCTCCCTGGGCTCCCAGGCGCTGTGCATCCAGTCGTCGTAGATGTCGGCGATGCGCTCGCCGTACGTCGCCTTCTCGTAGTCGTGCACGATGGGTTCCCCGGTCATCCGCGCCGACGGGCCACGGCGATGATGTGCGTGCCCCCGTCGACGGCGCCGGGGGCACGGCAGGCCTCCAGCTCCCAGCGGACGAACGCCTCCATCACCTCGGGGTCCTCCAGGAGTTCCGCCCGCAGTTCGGGAGAGTCCGCGGACAGGAAGTTCGAAGCCGAGGCCGTCACGATCTCGAGGCCGGCGTCCTCCAAGGCGCCGCGCAGCTCGTCCCAGGTGAAGAAGTGGGTGGTCAGCAGCTCCATCTCGGCGTTGATCCCGACGATGTCGCCGCTGGCCACCGCGTCGTCGATGGCCTGAAGCTGCCCGGCGGCGGCCATCTGCAGGATCGGCCCCAGCCCCGCGCGCAGGTAACCGTAGCGCGAGGTGACGCTGACGATGACGACCCCGCCCGGCTTGGTCACCCTGGCCAGCTCGGCCAGGGCGTCGGGGACGCGGTCGAGCACGCAGCTCAGCACGCTGCCGACGCAGACGACCGCGTCGTAGGCGGCCGTCTCAAACTGGGAGAGGTCGACGATGTCGGCCTGGTGCCAGCCGGTGACCCGGTCGGTGAGCCCGGCCTCCGCCACCTTCTCGCGGTTGATGCCGAGCTGCACGTCGGACAGGTCGCAGACCGTCACCTCGGCGCCGGCCTTGCCCAGCTCGATGGTGAACCTGCCGGGGCCCGCGCCGGCCTCCAGCACCTTGTCCCCGGGCCGGACGTGCTCGGCGAGCAGGGTCCGGTGGATCCGGTAGTTGATGCGGTTCTCCAGCGAGCTCTCCAGCCGCTCCCACTCGTTGGAACCCCAGGAGTTGTAGAAGGACTTGGTGGTGCTGGAGTCGTACGTTGCGGTCATATCGGTGCTCCTCGCTCAGCGACGGTTGATGGCGTGGTAGACGAACTCGCGGTTGCCGATTCTGATTTGAGTGCTCGACTGCATGGCGAACGCCTGGCCAGGCGTCAGCCGGATCCAGTTGGTGCTGTCCGACTCGCGGAGGAAGGTGCCGACGCCCTGGCCGCGATCGGTGATCAGCACGTCCCACTGGTCGAGAGCCACGTCCGCGTGGGCCTCCCCGACGGTCAGGTCGCCGTCGGTGACCAGGCCTCTGGCGCGGCCGTCGCGCACCTTCTCGTCGGACTGCGGCGCCCGGCCCACGACGTAGTCGGCGTCGAGCGCGTACGCGGTCCCGTCGTCGGAGACCAGGTATCCCAGGACCGGGCGGGGAGCCTGGAACGGTTCCCTGGTGAGGCCGTGCATGGCGGTCCCGCAGGAGCCGCAGTAACGCGCGTCCGGCCGGTTGAAGTGTCCCTGCTGGCAGTTGACGCCCCAGACCAGGGGGGCCTGGGCGGGGTCGGGGGAGATGCCTGTCCTGGGCGCCGCCGCGGTGTTCCCGGGCATCATGGTCGCCGGCTGCGTGGTCTCGGAGCGCAGCAGCCTGCGGCGGGCGAACCCCAGGAACTTCAGGCAGAAGAGCCCGAGCCCCAGCAGGATGCTCGTCGTGGCCAGATGGACGACCAGCGTCGGCTGGCTGACCACGAAGGCGTCGAGCACCAGTGCCTGCACGCCGTAGGCCAGAAGTCCCTCCGGTACGGCCTGCAGCAAAAACAGGGCGGCGGGCCAGTCCTTCTCCCGCCGCGAGCGCTGAGCGAGGGTGTAGATCGGGTCCCACAGCACGATCCCGAGCACCACCAGCAGTCCCAGCGAGATGGTCACCATGGTGTAGATCTCGCTCAGCGGGGCGAACCCGCCGGGCAGCAAGGGCGCGACGGCGGCCGTCCATGCGGCTCCGACGGTGGCCGACACCAGCAGGCGGGACAGCAGCCGGGACAGGTAGGTGGGTCGGGGGTGCCCGGTCGTCACCGTCTCCTGGGAGGCGGCAGGGCCGGGGAGAGCTGTCGGAAGAGCCGTCGGGAGGGTCTGCGAAATCTGCGGCGACGGGGTGATGTACGGCTGCCGCGTTCGGCTCGGCGTCGGGAGGACGGGCCGGGGCTGCTCCCTGGTCATCTGCCGGGGCTGCTCCCTGGTCATCTCCTCGAGGGGGGTGGGAGCGAGCATCGCCGTGTCCATCATGTCCGGTTGCTGTGCCATGTCTGATGGGGCCATGTCGAGCCGCTTGAGGACGAATCCGTTGCCCGGTACGGCGCCGCCCCGGAAGTCGAGAGAGGCCCAGGTCCGTTCGGTCGCCGAACCTTCGGTGTAGCGGACCGACAGCGATCCTGCGGCGCCTGGCACCTCGTACTTGAGCAGCGGCCGCTCGCCCGGCCCCCAGGCGCGGAAGTCGACGTTGGGCCCGTCCGCGACGACCTCGACCGGGCCGTGCAGGTACAGCGACATGCGCTGGTCGGTCTCGACCAGTGCGGCGAAGGCGGCGATGGCGTCGGAGCCGTCCGCGGTGAGCAGTTCCTCCAGCCGGTCGCCCAGATCCTCCACCGGTCCCGCCGGGCCGTCGAAGAGGCTGATGAGCTTGTCGGGCTCGGCCGCGTCGTCCTCGCTCACCAGCAGGAACACCGCCGAGGGGAAGCGCCCGATGATGCCTTCGCCCGGCTGTACGGACAGTTTGTACTCGTCGATTCTCAAATCAATCTCCCGCCACGGAAGCGCCAACGGATGAAGGGGACACGTAGGGGGCCGTGAAGACAGGCGAACACCACGAACCAGGTGGTCGCGAAGTGGATGACGAACGGCAGCACGTCGACGGGGATGCCGACGACGTTCCGCAGCACCACGTAGACGAGCCAGCCCTCCGGGAGTCCCTGAAGGAGGATCAGAACGGCCGGCCAGTCCTTCTCCCAGCGGAACTGCTGGAGGAGGTGGTACAGCGGCTCCCACAGGAAGGTGCCGAGTACCCCGACGAGGGCCAGCGCGGTCAGGGTCGCCATGTACGTCCGGCTCAGCGGGGCGAACCCCACCGGCAGAACCAGCGTGATCAGCAGCGTCCACACCAGCCCGACGGTGCAGAGCAGGAAGATCCGCGACTGTATGCGGCCTGCGAGTGTAGGGGTCACGGCGCCACGTTCCTCATCCACTTCCACCACTGGGCGACCGACCTGATCGGGCCGATCGGGCGACAGAACCCTTGCCGGGCGAGGTCGTCGCAGATGGTCAGGGCCGCGTACTGCAACCCGAGGAGTGAGTCCACGGGGGCGTAGTAGGAACCCTCGGTCGTGACGCCGGCGGCGTAGAGCCGGCCGCCGCCGTTGCGGGCGCCGGTCACCTCGAAGGTGCGCGACACCTGCAGTTTCCCGAGGCCGTTGCGCTCGGCGCCGGAGTGGTCGAGCAGGTCGGCCAGGACGCGGTGCTCCTTGATATCGCCCACCAGGCCGGTCGCGTCGATGATGAAGTTGACGTCGAGCCTGGTGGCCCCGCCCGAGCCGTTCTGCCAGACGAAGGCGGTCAGGCTCCCGTCCGGACCGGGTTCGACATGGTCGATCTGGCCGGCCATGGTGTGGTAGGAGCCTTCGGCCCTTCCCCTGCGGAGCTGCTTCTGCCAGCCCTTGCGGTACGGCGTGGTGGACCCCTTGAGGGTCTTCCACAGCTGCAGCCGCTCCTCGTCGTCGAGTTTCTCCATGCGGACCTTGAGCTGCCCGCCCCAGCTCGACTTGGGCCAGTTGAACCCCTGGTACGCCCACCCGTCGCCGCCCCGCCGCCGCATGAAGATCGACGGGCCGTGGGATGAGTCGACGTGGGTACGCAGCAGGTGCACGATCCGGGTCTGCGCGCCGAGCCGCTCGCGATCGTTGAGCAGGCGGTGCAGGATCGCCGACGCGGTGATGCCGCCGCCGCGCACGAGGACCGTGCCCGGCTGCTTCACGAGGTCGTCGTACACGTGTTCGTGCGGCTCGTAGGAGTTGACGAAGCGGTAGGCATCGCCGTACTTCTGCCGGTAGGACTGCAGGTCGGGCAGGAAGCGCACGCTCGGGTAGCCGACGGCCAGGTGGACGAAGGAACTGCGGTAGGCGACCCTGCGGACGCCGCCCTCGGTCACGGTCAGGATGGAGAAGTAGCCGCCGTCGGCCCGCCTGCGGACCATCCGCGCCTGCCCCTTGGCGATCGTCTGCCAGTAGCCGATGCGGTCGGCCTCACGGTTGAGGCTCTCGAACACCTGCCCCGCCAGCGGGGTCCAGTAGTCGGTGAGCAGGTTCTCGGTGAAGACGTTCCAGAAGGGGGCGATGAACCCGTCGAGGGAGCGGGCGGAGAAGGCGGCCCGTACCGCGTAGCTGGGGAAACCCCAGATGTTGTCCGGGCAGGAGGCGGAGTCGGAGCGGATCCGGTACCCGGGCGGGAGTTGGGCGACCCCGGTCAGGTACTCGTAGTTCTCCCACGGGTAGTCGAGGGTCGTCAGGACCTTGACGGACTCCAGCGGGAAGCCGGATATCCGCAGCAGGTCCACCATCGCGAAGGACCCCATGCCGCCGCCGATGCTCACGAAGGGGGCGTCGACGATGGGGATGCCGGCCCGGGTGAGCTGCTCCTCCGTCCACACCGGCGACGACAGCAGCTCGGGGGAGAGGTCGCCGGCATCGCGGTCCGTCGCCGACTCCGCCCGCTCGGCCGGGGATAATTTGTTACGCACGGGCGACAATCGCCACCTCCACTCTTCCGGTGCCATTTTTCGGCGCCAGTTTAAGCGCAAGAATAATGCCTTGCATAGCCTTCGAATTGAATTCAAGGATTTTGTACGGCCTGCACATCTGTAATGATAAAGAAGGGTTGCCAAATTGAACTCGATGGCTGACGGTGGTTTTCTGTCTCCCGACTACCTGGTCAAAGGAGAGCTGTACCGATCAGCGACAAGCGCCGTCTACCTGGCAGAAGACGTGCATCTGGGTCGGAGGGTGGCCGTGAAGGCACTGCTTCCGGCCTATTCGGAGGACGATATGTTTCGCGAGCGGTTTCTCCGTGAATGGCGCACGACGGCGGCTCTCCGCCACCCTCACATCATTACGGTCCATCGTCTTGGCGAGGCGGGCGGATCGCTTTATGCGGTCATGCCCTATATTCACGGTGGAGATCTGTGGTCCTTGCTCAGGTCGCGCGGCCCGCTCCGGCTGCAGCAGGCCGCGTCGGTGATCACGCAGACGGGTGAGGCGCTGGAGCACCTCCACGCCCGGGGACTGGTCCACCGGGACGTCAAGCCGGAGAACATCCTGGTCGACACGCGTGCGGACCGTTACTGCCACCTCTGCGACTTCGGCATCGCCACGAGCGAGGCCGCCGCGCGGAGGCCGGGAGCCGGCCTGTCCGGTTTCTTCGTCGGATCACTGGGTTACATGGCGCCCGAGCAGACGGCCGCGCAGGCGGTGGACCGCCGGGCCGACGTCTACGCCCTCGGGTGCGTGCTCTATGCGTGTCTGACTGCGGCGGCTCCCTTCCGTGAGGGCGCGCGGCGGCTTTCCCTCACCGCGTTGCGCCCGGACCTCCCGCCGGAGGTGGACCGGATCGTCGCCAGGGCGACGGCGGCCGATCCCGATGACCGTTACCGGGGCTGCGGCGAGCTCGCCGCAGCCCTGCGGCGCGTCGCTACTCCCTGACCTTCCGCTGGTCGTCCTGCATCGCCGGGGGATTCCTGCGCATCACCCCCGGCAGGGTCAGGGCGACCAGCACGGTCGCCACCATGCCGCCGGCACCCGCGACGATGAGGGTCGTCGGCGCCGAGGTGGCGTCGAGCAGGAAGCCGCCGCCGATGTAGGACAACGCGGCGGCCACGCCGACGGCTCCGTAGAAGTTGCCGAACACCCGGCCGAGCATCTGCGGCGGGACCATGCGCTGCACCAGCGTGTTGGTGGCCACGTCCATCGCCGCGATGCCGAACCCCCGGATGAACTGGGTGGTGAACGCCGCGGCGACCGCCCAGGCCACACCGGTCAGGAGGTTGCCCAGGCTGCTCACCGCGAAGCCGGCGACCAGCAGGGTCACCAGCGGAACGCGGGCGCTGTAGCGGGCCATCAGCGCGTACCCGAGGAGCAGTCCGATGCCGACCGCGCTCAGCAGCAGGCCGACCGCCGAGTCCCCGGCCGCGAAGGTCACCTTGGCCAGCAGCACCAGGGCGACGTCGTCGACGCCGTTGAACGCGACGATGGCGCAGAAGCCCAGGGCGATGATCCGGACTGCCTTGGCCGACCAGATGTAGCCCAGGCCGGACTTGGCGTCCTGCAGGAGCGACAGCCGCTCACCGTCCTCCGCCGGCACCGGCGGGAGCGACTTGAGCGTGAGCAGGATCGCTCCCGCCAGCAGGAACGAGACCGCGTCGACCAGGAGGACGCCGCGCACCCCGATGAAGGGGAACAGCAGGCCCGCGATCAGCGGTCCTACGGCCTCGGCGGCGTTGGTGCCGAACCCCAGCGTCGAGTTGGCGGTCTCCAGATCCCTGTCCCTGACCAGGCCCGGGATCGCGGCCCGCGAGGCGGGCAGGAACACCTGCCCCGCGATCGCGCGGACCCCCACCAGAACCAGCAGCAGCGGCAGCGGAGGGAGCGAGAGCGCGATCAGCAGCAGGACCACGCCCTGGACGATCTCGCAGGTGATCATCACCCGCCGCAGGTCGAACCGGTCGCTGATCGCGCCGGTGATCGGGCCGAGCAGGGAAGGGACGAAATCCCCGACGAGCAACAGCAAGGAGACCGCGATCGCCTGCCCCGTCGTTTCGGCCACGTGCAGCATCAGCGCGACGAGGCTGAGCGTGTCGCCGCTGACGGACACGACCCGTGACGACCACAGCGACAGGAATCCCGGGTTGTCGCGCAGCAGGCGGAGTGCGCCCGCCCGCTGCTCCTCGGTTCCCGCGCTTGCATCAGAGGCTGACATGCTCTGTTCTCTCCTCGGCTTGGGGACTGCGGCCGGGGGCACGTCCCTGTCGGTCACTGAGGGTTTCCGGTGACGTGTTCGGCCGGTTCGGTGAGTCGGCGCAGGCTCAGCGGGCGCATGTCTGTCCAGTTCACGTCAATCCATTCCAGACATTCCCGCTTCGTTCCTTCTTTTCCGGCGTCATTCCATCCGGGAGGGTTCTCCTGAGCCGGAGGCCAGATCGAGTACTGGCCCTCGTGGTTGACCACGACTTTACATGGATCTTGCTCGCCGATGTGCACTGTTAACTCCGATATGTCTGAAAGCTGTTACTTCTTGTCGCTTGATCCCTGATTGAGGAGAAGTGATACGTCGTTGGAGTTGTGATTGGCGGTGGCCAGATCCAGGGAGCCGTCGCCGTCCAGGTCGAGCGCCACGATTCCGCCGCGCGGGTCCTTGCCGGTGATGGGGAACGTCGCCCCCTCGCTGAAGTGCCCGTTCCCGTCGCCGCGGAGCACGCTCACGTCGTTGGAGGCCGAATTCGCCGTCGCGAGGTCCACGATCTCGTCGCCGTTCAGATCGGCGGCGAGGAGCGCCGACGGGGCCTTGCCCGAGGTCGCGTAGCGTGAGGGCGAGGAGAACCGGCCCTCGCCCTCACCCAGGTACACCCACAGGTCGTGCTCGTCGAAACTGCCGCTGACCAGGTCGAGCACCTTGTCCCCGTTGACGTCGGCGGCGAGGAGCGCCGACGGGTCGCCACCGGTCGGCAGGCTCTCCCCGGCCTTGAAACCGCCGCTGCCGTCGCCGAGCAGAATGCCGATCTCGTCGGAGCCGAAGTTCGCCGTCAGGATGTCGGAGTCGCCGTCGTCGTCGATGTCGGCAGCCACGATCCGGATCGGGTCGAAGACCACGGGGAACTCCGTCGCCTTGCCGAGCCCGCCCTTGCCGTCGCCCAGCAGCACCGAGACGTTGTCGGTGTGGAAGTTGGTCGTGGCCACGTCGGGGTTCTTGTCCCCGTTGAGGTCGGCGACGATGATCCGGTTGGGGTCGCCGCCACCGGTCCGGTAGGCCTTCGGCGGGCGGAACCTCCCCTTGCCGTCGCCCAGCAGCACCGACACGCTGTCCGGCCCGAAGTCCGAGGTGACCACGTCGATGTTGCCGTCGCCGTTGAAGTCCCCCACTCCCAGGTCGGAGGGAACGACACCGGCGGAGAACTTCGCGCGCTTGGCCGTGCCGCCGTTGCCGCTGGTCAGCATCACCGAGATGGTGTTGGACCCGAAGTCGGCGGTGATGAGGTCGGGCTTGTTGTCCCCGTTGACGTCGGCGCTCACCAGGCCTGCCGGGCCCATGCCGGCGGTGATCGAGGCCGAGGGCCCGAACTCGGTCTCCGGCGGCAGCGATGCGCAAGCCGAGAGCAGTAGTGCGGCGACGACGCCGACGACGGGCAGTCGTGCCCGATCGAAGGCACCAGCGGTGGGGGTCATTCTTCCTCCAGTCGGTTCTGAGCACTGTGATAGAGGTCGAGCATCAGGGGGTCCTTTATCCTGCCCAGGAGATATTCGTTGCCGAATTTCCGCCTGTATTCGACGAACCAGCTCTTCTCGTCGTGCAGAAAAAGAATGTCGTGCGGCGCCATGTGGCGAATGGCGAAGCACGGCAGCGGTGCGATCGACACCCGGAATTCGGGATTGCGGACGGCGGTGTCGGGGCACCGGAGGTGGAACTGACCCAGCATGAGGCTGTTGCGCACCATCTCGTCCTTGATCTCGCCGTGGACGAGGTCGAGCACGTGCAGGCGCTCGTCTGGGACGTTGGGTACGACGATCATCAGGCTCCTCCGCCTGAGCTCGGTGCTCGACTCCGGCGCGGTGGCGGCGAAGTCGGCCATGTAGGCGCGCAGCAGGTCCGACATCGCTTGCGGGTCGGAGCCGTCGATCTCCTCATGCACCACGAAGGTCAGCGCGCCGGTCTTCAGCGACAGCGGCACGAAAGGGCAGACGGGACCGCTCCGCCCGAGCTCCCGGTGCGGTTCGGAGACGTACGAGCGCAGCCATTGCAGGACCTGCCCGGCGTGCGAGACCTCGCTTGTGCTCAACGGTGTTCTCATCAGAGGGGGGTCACCTCCAGTCGGGGACCGGGGACGGGGGCCAGGGCGATCGCCGGGCGCGTGCCGGCCGGCGCGGTTCCCCACGGCGCCATGCGGAAGTTCTGGACCAGCCGGGTGATGATCAGTTCGCCCTCCAGCAGGGCGAACATGTTGCCCATGCACTGGTGGGCTCCGGCACCGAAGGGGAAATAGGAGAAGCGGGGGCGTTCGTTCGCGCGGGAGGGCAGCCAGCGGGCCGGATCGAACCGCTCGGGCTCGGCCCACACCTCCCGGTGCCGGTGGGTGACGTAGGACGAGACGATGAGCCGGGATCCGGCGGGCAGCTCGACCCCGTCGATCTCGACGGGTTCGTCGATCACGCGGCGCAGCGCCCACGCGGGGGGGTAGAGCCGCACGGCTTCCTGGACGACCGCCCTGGGCCAGGTCAGCCGGCTGAGAGCCGAGGCCGTGAGCGGCCCGCCGCCGACGGTGTCCCGCACCTCGTCCCGCAGGGCGGCCGAGACGGCGGGGTCGTCGCCGAGCAGGTGCAGGGACCAGGTCAGCGCCGTGCCGGTCGTCTCCGTCCCGGCGATGAAGATCGACAGAACCTCGTCGACGAGTTCCTCGTCGGAGAACCGCACCGACGGGTCGGCACCCCTGCTCTCCAGCAGGCCGTCCAGGAACGTGGGCTCGTCCCCGCCGCGTCGCCGCCGGTCGCGCACCGCTTCGGCGATGACGGCGCGGAGCGTGCCGATCGACCGCCGGTAGCGCCGGTTGTCCGGGGTGGGCCAGGATCTGGGCGGCTTGACCAGGGTGAACAGCCGCTCATCCACGTATCCGAGCAGGAAGCTCAGCTCCTCGCGGGCGACCCGGCGGTCGAAGTCGCCGTGCTTGCCGAAGGTCGCGTCGATCATCATCGCGACCGTCGCCCGCTTCATCTCCTTGGCGAGGTCGATCGTGCGGGACTGCCGCCAGTGCCCCTCCAGCACCTCGTCGAGCGAGCGCAGCAGGAGCGGGACCATCGCCGCCAGACGGTCCTCGCGAAACAGCGGCTGGATCAGGCGGCGGCGGCGCAGCCAGTCGTCGCCGCTCGGCGAGGTGAACAGTCCCTTGCCGAGGAGCTCCCTGAGCAGCGCGCGGTGCACGCGCCGCCCCTTCAGCAGCGTCTGCTTGACGCCGTCGGGATGGAAGGCGGCGTAGAGCGGCCCGGAGACCCCCAGGTCGAGCTCCACCAGGTCGCCGTATCTCCGGTGCGCCTCCATGAACATGCCGATCGGGTCGCGCAGGAAACGATGGTTCAGCCCCAGCAGCGGGGGGCCGGAGAACCTCTTCACCGGGCGGCCTCCGGCGTGCAGCGCAGCAGCGACCAGTGGGTGCCCTCGACCACTTCCCTGACCTCGTCGAGGCGGAATCCGCTCTCGGCGAGCAGCCGTTCGAACTGCGGGCGGGTGCGCACGGCACCGCCGAAGTGCGCCAGCGCGTTGATGTCGCCGTCGACGGCGAACGTCGCCTCCCGCACGCGTTCCGGCATCAGCAGCTCGAAGACCAGCAGGGTCGAGTCGGAGCCCATCGCGTCCCGGCAGTTCGACAGGATCTTCACGGCCGTCTCGTCCGGCCAGTTGGCCAGCACCCGGGACAGGATGTAGACGTCGCCGCCCGGCGGCACGGAGACGCGGAAGTCGCCCGACACCACCTCGCAGCGGTCGCCGATCCCGCGGCCGACCAGCGTCTCCTCTCCGGCCGCCGCGCTGAGCGGCAGGTCGAAGACGACCCCCCGCGAGGCCGGGCTCAGCGAGAGGATCTCGGCCAGCAGCGACCCGTTGCCGCCGCCGACGTCGACGATGGTGCGGTGCGGGGTGAAGTCGAACAGGCCGCCGATCAGCTCTGCCGCTCCCGGAGCCAGAGCGATCATCTTGTGGTAGTGCTCGGCCAGGTCGGGGTGCCGGTCGAGATGGTCGTAGTAGTCCGTGCCGAAGACGTGGTCGAAGGCGATGCCGCCGTCGGCCAGGCTCTCGGGCAGCCCGGCGTAGGCCCGGTAGCTGAGGCCACCGAAGTAGACCGCCTGGCCGTGGAACGTCTCCGGATGGTCGGTGCGCAGCAGCTCGCCCACCTCGGTCAGGGCGAACCGCTCCTCGTCGTCCTGGCAGAGGAGGCCCAGGGCGGTCAGGGCGCGGAGGACCTGGTGGAGCCGGTCCTCGCGGACGCCGGTCAGCGCGGCGAGGTCCGTGCCGGTCCGCGGCCCTCCGGCCAGCAGGTCGGGGAGGCTGAGCCGGGTCGCGAGGTGGACCAGGGCGGTCCGGCGGTATCCGCCGAGCATCTCCGCCAGTCGCGTCCTGGGCGCCGTCATCGGCTGTCCTCACGGCCGAGCGTCGCGCGGAGTTCGTCGAAGAGGTCGGCCATCGGCTCGGGACCGTGGGCGTCCGGGTCGTGCAGCATGGTCAGCTCCAAGGTGTCGGAGTGGTGGTGTGCGTGGAGGGCGAGGCCGAAGTCCGTCCGGTGCTCCCGCGGCGGCCGGACGACGATGTCCAGGCCACCGACCCGGGGCAGGCCGGTCGCCCGGTCGTCAAGGTCGAACATCATCGGGAACAGCGGTGCCCGCCCGCCGCCGACCGCCAGCTCCAGGGCGCTGAAGGGCAGCGAGCCCTGCCGCCGGTAGGCGTCGACGGCGGCGGCCCGCACCCGCTCGATCCGCAGGGCGAGGTCCTCGGTACCGTCCAGCTCGATGCGCAGGACCGCCAGGTTGACGAACCGGCCGATCACCCGCTGGAAGTCCGGGTGGTCGCGGCCGCTCACCGGCACGCACACGATCGGGTCGCGGCCGAGTGTCCTGGCGCACGCGGTGGCCCACGCGGTGAGCAGGACCGTGCGCAGGCTGCACCGCCGCTCTCTGGCCAGCGCGCCGAGCGCGCGGGTCGTGTCGCCGTCGAGCGTCAAGACCCGATGCAGCCTGCGGGCGCCGTACGCCGGGGGCGGGGCGGGGGACCACCCCCCCGACAGCCAGTCCTGCACCGCCTCCGCGACGACGTCCCCGGTCAGCCAGGAACGCTCCCAGGCGGCGTAGTCCGGGTGCTGGAGGCCCAGCTCCGCCGACTCCGGGGTACGGCCGGCGCGCAGCGCGTCGTAGGCGGCCGCGAGCTCCTCGACGAGGATCGCGGTCGAGGCGCCGTCCACGGCGATGCGGTGCAGTGTCAGCGCGAGCTCGTGCTCGTCCGGGCCGAGGCGGGTGACCCGCGCCGTGAGCAGCTCACCGCTGTCCAGCGACGGCTCGGCCGCGTCAGGCCCGAGCCGGACCGGGTACGGCTCGCGCACGACCTGCTCGGCCGGGCGGCCGGGGCCGGCCGCAGGCACGACCGCGACCCGCAGCGCCTCGTGGCGGGCGACGACCGTCTCCAGAGCCTGGCGCAGCACGTCGAGGTCCAGAGGACCGCGCAGCCCGGCCACCAGCGAAACGTGGAGTTCCTCGGCTCCGGCGCCCGCCTCGGCGAGCCGGTGGACGCGTTCCTGCGCGTACGACAGCGGGACCCGGCCGGCATCCCTCCTGACCGGCGCGGGTGCCGGTCGTCGACTGTCCGCACCCCTGGCCCGGACCAGATCCGCCAGCTCCGCCAGCGTCGGAGCGGTGAAGAACTCGTGCAGAGCCAGCTCCGTCGCGAACCGGTCGCGCACCGCGGCGACCAGCCGTACGGCGAGCATCGAGTCGCCGCCGAGCTGGAAGAAGTCGGCGTCGCCCGGCACGGTCTCCGTGCCGAGGAGTTCCGCCCACAGTTCGGCCAGCGTCCACTCGACGGAGCCGGGCGCGGGCCCGTTCCCCGCAACCGGTGCGGCGGCCGGCGGGTCGGGCAGCCGGGCCGCGGCGACCTTGCCGGTGACGCCGCGGGGGAACTCGTCCACCCGGACGAGATGGGCGGGTACGAAGGAGGGCGGCACCCGCTCCACGAGGTGGCCGCGGAGCGAGGACGTCTCGAAGGACCCTTCGCGGGGGGAGACCACGTAGCCCACCAGCGCCGGGCGCCCGCGCACGTCCCGCAGGACCACCACGGCGTCGGTCACGTCCGGGTGCCGGCGCAGCGCGCTCTCGATCTCCCCGGGCTCGATCCGTACGCCGTTCAGCTTGAGCTGGTCGTCGACGCGGCCCAGGAACTCCAGCGTGCCGTCGTGCCGGTGGCGCGCCAGATCACCGCTGCGGTACATCCGCGAGCCCGGCGGACCGTACGGGTCGGGGCGGAAGCGGTCGGCGGTCGCGGAGGGCGAACCGATGTAGCCATAGGCCAGCCCCGTCCCGCCGATCCACAGCTCGCCCGGCACCCGGACCGGCAGCGGTTGGAGTTCGTCGTCCAGTACGTAGACCCGCTTGTTGCCGATCGGCCGGCCGATGGCCGTCTCGTGGCCGGGGTCGGCCGGGGTGACCGGGTGCGAGGTGGTGTCGATGGTCGCCTCGGTCGGGCCGTACTGGTTGAACAGCCGTGCCTGCAGCCGCCCGTGGAAACGCGCGGCCAGGTCGCGGGGGAGACGCTCGCCGCCGCAGAACACGTGGGTGAGGGAGCCCAGGTCACCGGGGCTCGCCGCGTCGAGCGCCCCGGCCAGCGTCGAGGGCACGAAATCGCAGACGGTGATCCGGTGCTCGCGGACCAGCGAGACGACCGACGCGGGGTCGGCGGCGTCCTCCTGGCCCGCGAGCACCACCTCCGCCCCCGCGGCCAGCGGTCCGAAAAGCTGCCAGACCGAGGGGTCGAAGGAGAACGAGACGGTGTGCAGGAGCCGGTCGCCGGGGCCGATGCCGGTGACCCGGCGCCGCCACTCCAGGTCGTTGCACACCCCGTCGTGCGCGACCATGACGCCCTTGGGCGATCCGGTCGAGCCGGAGGTGTACATCACGTACGCCACATCCCGCCCGTTCACGGCGGGCAGGTCCGCCCGCGGGCCGCCGGAGGCGGCCGCGTCCAGCACGCGGACCCCCGGTGCGTCCAGCCGCGTGCCCGGGCCCCGCCCGACGATCAGGAACCGGGCGCCGGCGTCCGCCAGCGCCCGCCGGTTCCGCTCGGCGGGATGGGCCGGATCGAGCGGCAGGTAGGCCGCGCCGGCCGCCATCACCGAGAGCAGCGCCGTCACCAGCTCCGGCGTCCGCTCCGCGTGCACGCCCACGACGTCGCCGCGGCCGACGCCGAGCGCCACCAGCTCGCCGGCTCGCCGCCGCACCCGTCCCGCCAGCTCGGCGTACGACAGGCGCGCGGTCCCGCAGCGCAGCGCGGGGGCGTCCGGCGTCCGGTCCGCCTGCCGCAGGAACGCTTCATGGATCACGGCCGGATCGCCGGCGGGCGCCGCAGTCTCGTTCCAGCTCAGCAGCGTCGTGTCGCGCTCGTCCTCGCTGAGCAGCGGCACCCGCCCGACCGGCGTGTCGGGATGGGTGACCAGCGTCTCCAGCAGGCGGCCGTAGTGGAACGCGACGCGCTCGGCCGTCTCCTGGTCGAACAGCTCCCGGTCGTAGTCCGTGGTGATCCGCAGGCCGCCGGCCTCGGGCACGATCGACAAGGTCAGCGGGCACTGGGCCGTGCCGGGCCCCAGCTCGATCCGCTCGACCGCCAGGTCCGCCACCTCGACCAGCGGCAGCGGCGCGTCCTGCAGAGCGAACAGCACGTCGTACGGTGCGGCGCGCTCGGCACCCCGCACCGGCGCGGGATCGGCCGGCGCGTCCGCGTGGGCGAAGGCATCTGCCGCCGAGGACCGCACCCGGAGCGCCAGCTCCCGGAAGGACGGCGTCCCCGACAGGTCGGCCCGCAGCGGGAGCGTCGTGAACAGCGGGCCGACGACCCGGGCGAGCTCGGGCCGCCGCCGCCCGCCGAACGGCACGCCGACCACGAAGTCCCGCGCCCCCGAGTAGCGGTGCAGCAGGACCTGCAGCGCCGCCGCCAGTCCGGCGAACAGCGGGACGCGGATCGAACCGCAGAACAGCCCGAACCGGTCCGACACCTCGGGGTCGACGGTCGTGATCACTCGTCCCGAACGGCTCGTCCCACCGGGCGGCCGCGGGCGGTCCGTCGGCAGGTCCAGGGTCCCCGGCGCCCCGGCCAGGACCTCGGACCAGTGGTCCGCCAGGCGGGCCGAGTCCTCGGGGGCGAGCCGCCGCCGCTGCCATTCGGCGTAGTCGGCGAACTGCAACCGGGGCGCGGGCGGGTACGCGCGCTGTCCGTCCCGCGCGGCGGCGTAGCAGGCCGCCAGCTCCTCCAGCAGCACGGTGTTGGACCACGCGTCGGTGGCGATGTGATGAATGGTGATCATCAGAGCGTGGTGGTCGTCGCCCACGCGCACCAGCACCGCCCGGAACGGCGGGCCGGTCTCCAGATCGAAGGGCCGCCCCGCCTCCTCGGCGGCGATTCGCGCCAGCTCTCCCTCCGCCGACTCTTTCTCGACCAGGCCGTCCGCGTCGGCCACCTGCTGCGTGAGCACGCCGTCGACCTCCACGAACCTCGCCCGCAGCACCTCGTGCCGTCGGGTCAGCTCCTGGCAGGCCAGACGCAGCGCGGCGACGTCGAGCGGTCCCCGCAGGCGCAGCGCCATGAACACGTTGCCCGCCACGTCCCCGGGGAAGAGCTTCTGCCGCAGCCAGAACCGCTCCTGGGTGGGGGACAGCCGCGCCGGCCCGCCGCCGCGGCGCGTGATCGTCTCACCGACGGCGGCCGGTCCGGCGCTGCGCAGCCGCGCCTGCCGCAGCCGCGCGGCGAGTTCGGCACGTGCCCCTTCCGTACGGCTCCGCTCCACCGCGCTCATGCCTTCACATCCAGCGTCGAGAGGATCGTGTCCTCGATCAGGACCGCGAGCTCGGCGATCGTCGGGTGCTCGTAGAACGCGGCCAGCGGGAGCTCCACCTGAAACAGCCGGGACAGCTCGTCGAGTGCCTGCATGCCCAGCAGCGAGTGGCCGCCGATGTCGAAGAACGACTCGTCCCTGCCGATCCCGCCGACGCCCAGCAGGCGCGTCCACACCCCGGCGACGACCTGCTCGGTCTCGCTGAATCCGGCGACGTCCAGCGCCGGGGCCGTCTCGGCCTCCCCGTCCGGCCACGGATCGGCACCGCCCTCGACGGTGTAGCGGCGGCGCTCGAACGGGTAGGCGGGCATGGCGATCCGGCGGCGCCGCTGGGAGCCGTGCAGGGCGGTCCAGTCCACGGCGGCACCGTGCAGCCACAACCGCCCGGCCGACCCCAGCATGACCTCCAGATCCTCCCGGGTGCGGGCGGGCCCCGGCAGCGAGGGCACGGCCGCGGCGAACGCGACCGCCGGATCCCGTACGGACGACAGATCGCAGAGGGCGCGGCCGGGACCCATCTCGACCAGCAGCCGGGCACCGGCCGCCGCCGCTGCGTCGAGGCCGTCGGCGAACCGCACGGTCGCGCGCACCTGGCGGCCCCAGTAGCCCGGGTCGGTCGCCTCGGCCGCGGTGAGCGGCCGGCCGGTGACATTGGAGACCACCACCAGCCGGGGCGGCGACAGGGTCAGTCCGGCCGCGGCCTTCGCGACCGCCTCGGCGGCGCGGTCCATCGCAGCAGTGTGGAAGGCGTGGGAGGTCCGCAGCCGCCGGTAGCCGATACCGCGCGCGAGGTAGTCCGCCTCGAGCGCGGCGATCGCCGCGGCGTCGCCGGCGACCACGGTCTGCGACGTCGCGTTGACCGCGGCGATCTCCACCCCGTCCGGCAGCCCGGCGAGCACCTGCTCCTCGGCCAGCGTGACGGCCGTCATCGCACCGTTCGGGCTCTCCGCCATCGCGTGCCCGCGGGCCAGGACCAGCCGCACGCCGTCCTCGCGCGACATGACGCCCGCGACGCAGGCGGCGACCAGCTCGCCGATGCTGTGCCCGATCAGCACGGCCGGCTCGATCCCCCACGACATCCACAGCCTGGCCAGCGCGTACTCGATCGCGAACAGCGCGGGCTGGGTCATCGAGGTGCGCTGCAGGGCGAGCTCGGCGTCGAGGTCCGCCCCGGCCGGCCACAGCACCCCGCGCAGGTCCACGCCCGCGGCGGCGACGAGGTCCAGGCACGCGTCGAGCTCATCGTGGAACACCGGCTCCGCCTCGTACAGGCCGCGGGCCATGCCCACGTACTGCGTCCCCTGGCCGGAGAACATGAACGCCACCGGCAGCGGAGCGGACGCCGCAGGCGACTCGCCCACGACGACCCGCCGACGGTCGCCCGCCGCGATGCCGGCCGCGGCCTCGGCGCCCGACCGCGCGACGACCACGCCCCGGTGCCCGAACCCATGCCGGCCCACCTGCATCGTGTAGGCCGCGTCGGCGAACCCCGGCCCGTCCATATCCCGTACGGCATCGCCCACAGCCGCGAGGGCCCGGTCCCGCGCCGCGGCGGTCCGCGCGCTGACGGGGATGAGCTGCCAGGGCCGGCCCCGGTCCGACGGCGGTACGGCGGGTGCCTCCTCCAGCACGACGTGCGCGTTCGTGCCTCCGATACCGAACGAGCTGACCCCCGCCCGCCGTACGCCGGAGATCGGCTCCCACGGCCTGGCCTCGGTGTTCACGAAGAAGGGGGTGGAGTCGAGGCGGAGCTCGGGATTGGGCCGCTCGAAGTGCAGCGTCGGCGGGATGACGCGGTTGCGAAGGGACAGCACGACCTTGATCAGCGAGGCCACGCCCGCCGCGGCGTCGAGATGCCCGATGTTCGTCTTCACCGAGCCGAGGGCGCACCGGTCGCCCGGCTCCACCCCCGCGACCGCCTCGGCCAGCGCCGCCACCTCGATGGGGTCGCCGAGCCGGGTGCCCGTCCCGTGCGCCTCGACGTACCCGATCGTGGCCGGGTCCACCGCCGCGGCGGCGTGGGCGGCGCGGATCACCCGCGCCTGACCCTCGATGGCCGGTGCGGTGAAACCGGCCTTGAGCGCGCCGTCGTTGTTGATCGCCGAACCCCGCACCACCGCGTAGACGGTGTCGCCGTCCCGCAGCGCATCTTCGAGACGCCTGAGCACGACCAGGCCGAGCCCGTCGCCGTTGACCATCCCGGTGGCGTTCGCGTCGAACGCACGGCAGCGCCCCTCGGGCGAGAGCATGCCATCGGGCCGGATGGAGCCCCGACCGAGACCCTCGGCCCCGCGGACCGCGACGCCGCCCGCGAGCGCCATGTCGCATTCACCGGCGAGCAGCGCCTGCACGGCCATGTGCACGGCGACCAGCGATGTGGAACAGGCCGTCTGCACGACCACGCTCGGTCCTCGCAGGTCGAGCTTGTGCGCCGTCCTGGTGGTCAGATAGTCCTTGTCACAGCCGATGAGGAGCTGCGAGTCGTCGAGCAGGTCCCGGTGGTGCGGGCTGGACAGGACGTCCAGCATGTACCGGCTGGTGGAGGAACCCGCGTAGATCCCGGTGACCGGACGGTCTGCGCCGTCGCCGTACCCCGCGTGCTCCAACGCCTCCCACGCGCACTCCAGGAACAGGCGCTGCTGCGGATCGGTCCGCTCGGCCTCTTTGGGGCTGAAGCCGAAGAACTCCGCATCGAACAGGTCGTGGTCCGCCAGCACTCCCTTGGGAGTCGACCAGGACCGCGGGGCGGCGGAGACCGAGTCCACGCCCTGCAGCAGGTTGTCCCAGTACGCGCGCACGTCGGGAGCTCCGGGGAACCTGCCCGCCATGCCGATGACGGCGATGAAGTCGTCGTCGTAGTCGTCGTATTCGTGGTCCACGTGTCCTATTCCTTCGGCTCATCGCGCAGACGCCGGCGGCGCTGCTTCAGCCGCGACATCCCGGCGCGCCGCTCGTCGAGGTTCTCGGCCGTGGGGCCGGTGTACGTGTCTCCGTCCAGATAGGCGGCCAAGGTCCGGAGGGTCGGGTAGCGAAACAGGTCCATGACCTGGAGATCCGGCTTGAGCGCCCTCAACTGCTCGTGCGCCTCGATCAACAGGAGGGAGTGGCCGCCCAGGTCGAAGAAGTTGGCGTCGAGGTGAGGGGTGGTGGTGTGGAGGAGGCCCTGCCAGACGGCGGCAACGGCTTGTTGGGTGGGGGTGGTGGGGGGGTGGTGGGTGGTGGTTGTGGCGGTGGTGGTGGGGGGTGGGGGGAGTTGGGTGGGGTCGATTTTGCCGTTGGGGGTGAGGGGGAGGTGGGGCAGTGGGATGAGGTGGGTGGGGTGCATCCAGGTGGGCAGGTGGGTGCGGAGGTGGGTGTGGATGGGGTGGAGGTCGTGGGGGTGGGTGGTGGTGATGTAGGCGATGAGTTGGTTGTTGTGGGTGGTGGTGTGGGCGGCGGTGATGTGGGGGTGGGTGAGCAGGGTGGTGTTGATGTCGTCGAGTTCGATGCGGTAGCCGCGGATTTTGACTTGGTGGTCGGTGCGGCCGAGGTAGTCGAGGGTGCCGTTGGGGCGGTGTTTGGCGAGGTCGCCGGTGTGGTAGAGGCGGCTGCCGGGGGTGCCGTGGGGGTTGGGGGTGAAGCGTTCGGCGGTGAGGGCGGGTTGGTTGAGGTAGCCGCGGGCCAGGCTGGTGCCGGATAGGTAGAGGTGGCCGGGGGTGCCGGTGGGTACGGGCTGGCCGTGCCGGTCCAGCACGTAGGCGTGGATGCCCGGAATCGGGCGGCCGATCGGCACCTTCCCCCGCGGGTCGCCCGGGCGGCACAGCTCCACCGTGCTCCAGACCGTCGCCTCGGTCGGGCCGTACTCGTTGTAGAGCGATACGGCGGGCAGCAGCTCGTAGTGGCGTTCGACCAAGTCGGGCATGAGGGCCTCACCCGCCACGACGACCGTTTCGAGGCCCACCTGCTCCCCCCGCATGCGCTCCAGCAGGAGCTTGTACAGCGACGGGAGACAGACCAGGTGGCTGACGTCGTCCCGTTTGGCCAGGGCCACCAGATGGTCGAGCTCCAACTGCCTGCCCTCGGCCGGGAGGTGCAGGACCGCGCCGTTGCACAGGCTCCAGAAGATCGACGCCACCGATGTGTCGAAGGAGACCGACGACAGGAGGACGAAGCCTCGGAGCGGGCGGTCGTAGACCAGGCTGCGCGCGGCGGTCGAGGCGCTGAGGCCGGCGTGGGTGATGGCCACGCCTTTGGGGGTGCCGGTGCTGCCGGAGGTGTGGATGACGTAGGCCAGGTGCTGGGGATCCAGCCGAGCCGCAGTCGGGGCCGGTGTCGCGGTCGGGTCCGAGGTGGCAGTCGGATCTGGGTTCGGGGCCGGGGCCGGGGTCGGAGTCGCGGTCAGGTCCGGGGTCGGGGTTGGGGCCGTAGTCGGGGCCGGTGTCGCGGTCGGGTCCGAGGTGGCAGTCGGATCTGGGTCCGCGGTCGGGGTCGGAGTCGCGGTCAGGTCCGGGGCCGGGGGTGGGGGTGGGGTTGTGAGCAGGGTGGTGATGTCGAGGGTGGGGGTGTGGTCGGGTGGTGTTGTGGCGTGGTTGAGGATCAGCAGGGGTTTGGCGTTGGTGGTGATCTGGGTGAGGCGGTGGTGGGGGTAGGTGGGGTCGAGGGGGAGGTAGGCGGCGCCGGCTTTGAGGGTGGCCAGCAGCGCGATGATGAGTTCGGGGCTGCGGGGGGCGTGCAGGCCGATCAGGGTGTCGGGGCCGGCGCCGGCGGCGGTCAGGTGTGCGGCCAGGTGGTCGGCTTGCTGGTTGAGCTGGTGGTAGGTGAGGTGGTGGCCGTTGTCGTCGATGAGGGCGGTGGCGTGGGGGTGGGCGCTGGCCTGGGCGGTGATCAGGTCGTGGGCGAAGGCCGGGGTGTCGGGGCGGGGGTTGTGGGCGGGGTTGTGGGCGTGCAGGTTGTGGGCGTGCAGGTTGTGGTGGTGTTGGGCGGGGGTGAGCAGGGGGTGGGTGGTGATGGGCTGGTCGGGGTGGGTGGTCAGGTGGGTGAGCAGGGTGTGGAAGTGCTGGGCGTAGCGGGTGATGGTTTCGGCGTCGAACAGGTCGCTGTTGTATTCCCAGGCGGTGTGCAGTCCGGTGGGGGTGGGGGTGATGGTCAGGGTGAGGTCGAATTTGGCGGTGGCGGTGGTCAGGGGGGTGATGGTGGCCGGGAGGGCCGGGTTGAGGGTGAACATCACCTGAAACAGCGGGTTGCGGGTGGGGTCGCGGTCCAGCGGCAGGTGCTCGACCAGGTGCTCGAAGGGCAGGTGCTGGTGGTGGTAGGCGTTGAGGGTGTGGGTGCGGGTGCGCTCCAGCAGGGTGTGGAAGGTGGGGTCGTCGCTCAGGCGGGTGCGTAGTGGCAGGGTGTTGGCGAAGAAGCCGATCAGGGGTTCGAGGTGGGGGTGGGTGCGGTTGGCGATCGGTGTGCCGATGATGAGGTCTTCTTGACCGCTGAGGCGTGAGAGCAGGACGGCGAAGGCGGCGTGCAGGGTCATGAAGAGGGTGCTGCCGCGCTGCTGGGCCAGGTCGGTGAGGGCGGTGCTGAGTTCGGTGGGCAGGGTGTGGGTGTGGGTGGCGCCGCGGTGGCTGGGGATGGCCGGGCGGGGCCGGTCGGTGGGCAGGTCCAGGGCCGGGGGCGGGTCGGCGAGCTGGTGGTGCCAGTAGGTGAGTTCGTGTTCGCGTTCGGGGCTGGTGAGCCAGTGCTGCTGCCACAGGGTGAACTCGGCGTACTGCATCGGCAAAGGAGCCAGTGGTCGCACTGTGTTGTGCTGGGTGCCGAAGTCTGTGGAGAGGGTGGTGAGTTCGTCCAGGAGGACGTTGAGTGACCAGCCGTCGCAGATGATGTGGTGGGCGGCGATGATCAGGTGGTGGTCGGTGGGGCCGGTGCTGGCCAGGTGGGTGCGCAGCAGGGGGCCGGTGGCCAGGTCGAAGGGTTGGGCGATCAGCTCGGTGGCCAGGTCGTGGAGCTGGTCGGGGTGTTCCAGGCGGGTGTGGGGCAGAAGGTGGGGGGGGGGGGGCTGGATGTGCTGGTAGGGGCCGTGGGCGTCGGTGGGGAAGCTGGTGCGCAGGCTTTCGTGCCGGGTGGTGATGGTGGTCAGCGCGGCCTGCAGCACGGTCGGGTCCACGGTGGCGGGCAGGGCCAGGATGCCGGCCACGGTGTAGGTGGTGGTGCCGGGGGTGAGTTGATCCAGAAACCACAGCCGTTGCTGGGCCGATGACAGCGGGATCCGTTCGGGCCGCGCACCCTGCCACAAGGTCAGCGAAGGCGGGTTTTCCAAGGTCGATGCGGGCGGGTTCTCCGCTCGTGTCTGATCGATCAGTTCTGCCAGTTCGGCGATGGTGGGGTGTTCGAAGATGGCCCGCAGCGGGAGGTCGGCGTGCAGGCCGTGGTGGATGCGGGAGATGGCCTGGGTCGCGGCCAGGGAGTGGCCGCCCAGGTCGAAGAAGTTGTCGTGGATGCTCGGTTCCGGGGTGCCGAGGATGTGGCGGTAGATCTCGGCAACGGCTTGTTGGGTGGGGGTGGTGGGGGGGTGGTGGGTGGTGGTTGTGGCGGTGGTGGTGGGGGGTGGGGGGAGTTGGGTGGGGTCGATTTTGCCGTTGGGGGTGAGGGGGAGGTGGGGCAGTGGGATGAGGTGGGTGGGGTGCATCCAGGTGGGCAGGTGGGTGCGGAGGTGGGTGTGGATGGGGTGGAGGTCGTGGGGGTGGGTGGTGGTGATGTAGGCGATGAGTTGGTTGTTGTGGGTGGTGGTGTGGGCGGCGGTGATGTGGGGGTGGGTGAGCAGGGTGGCGTTGATGTCGTCGAGTTCGATGCGGTAGCCGCGGATTTTGACTTGGTGGTCGGTGCGGCCGAGGTAGTCGAGGGTGCCGTTGGGGCGGTGTTTGGCGAGGTCGCCGGTGTGGTAGAGGCGGCTGCCGGGGGTGCCGTGGGGGTTGGGGGTGAAGCGTTCGGCGGTGAGGGCGGGTTGGTTGAGGTAGCCGCGGGCCAGGCTGGTGCCGGATAGGTAGAGGTGGCCGGGGGTGCCGGTGGGTACGGGCTGGCCGTGCCGGTCCAGCACGTAGGCCTCAGTGCCGGGCAGGGGCAGGCCGATCGGGGCGTCTTCGGGTGGGGTGGCCAGCTCATGGGTGGTGGCGTAGACGGTGGCCTCGGTCGGCCCGTAGCCGTTGATGATCTGAGTGGCGGGCAATTCCCGTAGGTGGGTCAGGAGGGCGGGGGAGAAGGCCTCGCCTCCCAGCATCAGTGTCTGCAGCGAGCTCAGGGCGGATCGGGTATCGGGGTCTTCCAGCAGCCGGGTGGCGAAGGACGGGGTGGTCTGCAGGTGGGTGACCTGGTGGGTGCGGATCACGGTGGCCAGGTCGGTGTCGCCGGGCAGCACGATGCGACAGCCCGCGCTCAGCGTCCAGATCAGTTCCAGCACTGAGATGTCGAAGCTGGCGCTGGTCAGGGCGAGCCAGGTCTGCGGGGCGGTGTGTGGTTGGTGCAGGGTGTCCATCGCGTGCAGGAAGCCGGTCAGGTTGGCGTGGGTGATGGCCACGCCTTTGGGGGTGCCGGTGCTGCCGGAGGTGTGGATGACGTAGGCCAGGTGCTGGGGATCCAGCCGAGCCGCAGTCGGGGC
>NZ_JABTEZ010000007.1 GCF_015711605.1 Planomonospora sp. ID67723
GCCATCCAGAACCGGTTCGAGCACACGATCAACAACCTGAACGTGTCCATCGAGAACCTGTCGGCCTCGGAGTCGCGCGTCCGTGACACCGACATGGCCCAGGAGATGGTGAGCTTCACCCGCAACCAGATCCTGACCCAGGCCGGCACCTCCATGCTGGCCCAGGCCAACCAGGCGCCGCAGTCCGTGCTGAAGCTCCTGGGCTAATCCCGCCCCCGGGCGCCTGACCGGCGTCCCGTAGGCGAACGGCACCCGCGAAGGGCGGCCGGCGTACCCCGCCGGCCGCCCTTCCGCTTTCCCGCCCGCCGTACGGCAACGGACCGCACCGTACGGAAGGACCGCGGAAGGATCAGAGCGGTCCGGTCCGTAACAAATCCCAGAAAAACCGCTGGGATCCCTCAGCATCCCCACCCTTCTCCCGATGAGAGGGGCAGACCGGGCCATGGATGGACCGGCATGACCCCGTCAAGGAGGAAATCACCATGGGTCTGCGTATTAACCAGAACATCGCCGCGATGAACTCGTACCGGAACCTGTCGGTCAACGACAGCTCGATGTCGAAGTCGCTGGAGAAGCTTTCCAGTGGTTTCCGCATCAACCGGGCGGCGGACGACGCTGCGGGCCTGTCCATCAGCGAGGGCCTGCGCGCCCAGACCGGTGGCCTGAAGGTCGCCGTTCGCAACGCGCAGGACGGTGTGTCGGTCGTGCAGACCGCTGAAGGTGCGCTCACCGAGACGCACGCCATCCTTCAGCGCATGCGTGACCTGGCTGTCCAGTCCGCCAACGGTGGTTCCCAGGACGGCAAGGCGCAGCAGGCGGCGAACAAGGAGTTCCAGGCTCTCAAGACCGAGCTGGACCGGATCTCCGACACCACCGCCTTCGGCAGCCAGAAGCTGCTGGACGGTACCTACAACGGCACCTTCCAGGTCGGCTCCAACGGCAACGACGCCGCCGAGCGCATCAGTGTGGCCATCACCAACCAGGACGCGGCCACCCTGGGCCTGGGCAGCGCCACGCTGATCGGCGACGGTGCCGACAACACCGTCGGCAACGCGGACGACGGCTCGATCATCACCGAGAACGTCACCTCCTCTCAGGCTGCGATCGAGCTGCTCGACACCGCCATCCAGACGGTGTCGGACACCCGCGCCGGTCTCGGTGCCATCCAGAACCGGTTCGAGCACACGATCAACAACCTGAACGTGTCCATCGAGAACCTGTCGGCCTCGGAGTCGCGCGTCCGTGACACCGACATGGCCCAGGAGATGGTGAGCTTCACCCGCAACCAGATCCTGACCCAGGCCGGCACCTCCATGCTGGCCCAGGCCAACCAGGCGCCGCAGTCCGTGCTGAAGCTCCTGGGCTAATCCCGCCCCCGGGCGCCTGACCGGCGTCCCGTAGGCGAACGGCACCCGCGAAGGGCGGCCGGCGTACCCCGCCGGCCGCCCTTCCGCTTTCCCACCCACCGCACGGGAACGGACCGCACCGTACGGAAAGATCAGAGCGGGCTCATCCGCAACAAATCCTGGAAAAGCCACTGGGATCCCTCAGCATCCCCACCCTCCTCCCGATGAGAGGGGCAGACCGGGCCACGGATGGACCGGCATGACCCCGTCAAGGAGGAAATCACCATGGGTCTGCGTATCAACCAGAACATCGCCGCGATGAACTCGTACCGGAACCTGTCGGTCAACGACAGCTCGATGTCGAAGTCGCTGGAGAAGCTTTCCAGTGGTTTCCGCATCAACCGGGCGGCGGACGACGCTGCGGGCCTGTCCATCAGCGAGGGCCTGCGCGCCCAGACCGGTGGCCTGAAGGTCGCCGTTCGCAACGCGCAGGACGGTGTGTCGGTCGTGCAGACCGCTGAAGGTGCGCTCACCGAGACGCACGCCATCCTTCAGCGCATGCGTGACCTGGCTGTCCAGTCCGCCAACGGTGGTTCCCAGGACGCCAAGGCGCAGCAGGCGGCCGACAAGGAGTTCCAGGCTCTCAAGACCGAGCTGGACCGGATCTCCGACACCACCGCCTTCGGCAGCCAGAAGCTGCTGGACGGTACCTACAACGGCACCTTCCAGGTCGGCTCCAACGGCAACGAGGCCGCCGAGCGCATCAGTGTGGCCATCACCAACCAGGACGCGGCCACCCTGGGCCTGACCGGCGCGGTGCTGTATGACGCCGACGGCGTCGACAACGTTCTGGGTGGTGCCGGCGCCGCCGACGACGCCACCATCGCCAGCAACGTCGCCTCCTCTCAGGCTGCGATCGAGCTGCTCGACACCGCCATCCAGACGGTGTCGGACACCCGCGCCGGTCTGGGCGCCATCCAGAACCGGTTCGAGCACACGATCAACAACCTGAACGTGTCCATCGAGAACCTGTCGGCCTCGGAGTCGCGCGTCCGTGACACCGACATGGCCCAGGAGATGGTGAGCTTCACCCGCAACCAGATCCTGACCCAGGCCGGCACCTCCATGCTGGCCCAGGCCAACCAGGCGCCGCAGTCCGTGCTGAAGCTCCTGGGCTAATCATCGGCAGGCGCTAACCGCGCCCGTTGACGAGCGGTGACGCATCAACGAAGGGGCGGCCGGCGTAACCCGTCGGCCGCCCCTTGCCTGTTCGGCCTCCCACCCCTGGGAGGGAGTGAACGCCCGCTTCGCGGCGGGCAACCTAGAGAGGACACGTATACGTGGCTGGCAGCACCGTCGACGGCCTTGTCAGTGGCATGAGCACCAGTTCCCTGATCGCTCAGCTCATGCAGGTGGAGCGGGTTCCCCAGACCCAGCTCCAGTCCAAGGTCACCACCCAGCAGAAGGTCCAGACCGCCTTCCAGGCGATCAACACCAAGCTGGCCTCGCTCAAGACCGCCGCCGACGACATGCTGAAGGAAACCTCCTGGCAGCTCGGAAAGGCGACGTCCTCCTCGTCCTCGGTCACCGCGACCACGACGCCCGGCACCGTTCCCGGCAGCGTCACCTTCAACGTCACCGGCGTCGCCAAGGCGCAGGTGAGCACCGCCAAGTACGCCTCGGCCACCGACCCCGCGCTGGCCGGCGGCGTCACGAAGGTCGGCATCTCGATCGGCGGCGCCGCCGCCGCCGATGTCAACGTCACCACGAACACCCCGCAGGGCGTCGCGGACGCGATCAACGCCGCAGGCCTGACCGTGCGCGCCTCGGTCCTCACCACCGACCAGGGCACCGTTCTCCAGCTCAGCTCCACCAAGACCGGCACGGACTACGGCTTCGCCGTCACCGGACTCGCAGGCGGAGCCCCCGACGACATCACCCTCGCCGACGACGCCGTCATCGAGGTGGGCAACCTCGCGGCCGGCGGTTACACCGTCACCAGCAGCAGCAATGCCTTCAACGGCGTCCTGACGGGCACGACCGTCAACGTGACCAAGCTGGAGAACAACGTCACCGTCACGGTCGACGCGGACAACGAGGCCGTCGCCGACAAGATGAAGGCCTTCGTCGACGCGGCGAACTCCGTGCTGACCGAGATCAGCACCCAGACCACCTCCACCGTCGGCTCCAAGACGAAGCAGCCGCTGGCCGGCAACTCCACCGCCCGCCAGATCTCGCAGACCGTCCTCGGGCAGATCGGCACCGGCCAGGACGGCTACGGGAGCTTCGCCCAGTTCGGTGTCCAGCTCGACCGGTACGGCAAGCTCACCTTCGACCGCGCGAAGTTCCTCACGGCCTACGCCGCCGACCCGGCCAAGGTCATGGACGCGGTGATGGCCGAGGACCCGGCGGTCCAGCCGACCACGGACTCCAACGGCTACACGGTCCCCAAGTCCAAGCTGACCCCCGTCATGGGACTCGCCGAGCGACTGTCGATCGCCGCCAACAACGGCAAGACCGTCATCACCGACGCCATCAAGGGCAGCGAAAGCCTGGTCACCGACCTCAACAAGCGGATCGATGCCTGGGACCTGCGCCTGGAAAAGCGCGAGGCGGCACTGCGCAGGCAGTTCAGCAACCTCGAAGTCTCCCTCGGCAAGCTGAACCAGCAGTCGACCTGGCTGGCCGGTCAGATCTCCAGCCTGCCCACGCCCGAATAGCTGAGAACGGATAGCGCGTCATGAACAACCCTTCCATGCGGGCCCGGTACATCGCCGACACGGTGGCCACCGCCTCTCCCGGCAAACTGCTCGTCATGCTCTACGACCGGCTCGTTCTCGACCTGACCCGGGCGGAGGAGGCACTGGGCGGCGGCGACCGCGAAGGCGCCGCTCAGCAGCTCATGCACGCCCAGGACATCATCATCGAGCTGCGTTCCTCGCTCAAGACGGATGTCTGGGACGGCGCCCCGGGCCTCTCGGAGCTCTACGGCTTCCTGCTCACCCAGCTCATCCAGGCCAACGTGCGCGGCGACGCCGAGCTGGTGGTCTCGTGCAGGTCGATGATCGAGCCGCTGCGCGATGCCTGGCGCACCGCTGTCGCCGAGGCCGGATCGCTCGCCTCCGCCGCCCGGGTGGCCTGACCGTGGGCGCGCAGCCGCCCACGGCAGGCGACTGGCACGCCGCATGGTCCAGCGCGCTGGACGCTCTGGAGATGGACGTGGCCGCCGCCGAGGCGATGATCTCCGGCGACCACCGCGAGCGCGAGCTCGCACCCGCGACCCCATGGTCGCCTCCCCAGAACCTCGGCCCGCTCCCGCTCGACCTGCGGCCCCGCGCCGACGCGATTCTGGCTCGCCAGCTGGAGGCGGCCAAGGCGATGGCGTTCGCCATGACGGTCAACCGTCGCCAGGCCGCCATGCTCGCCCGTGTCGAGTCCGGCAGCGACGGCGCCCCCCGCCCCGTCTACATCAACTGCGCCGCCTGATCTTTTCCGCGGTCGCCCGGCTCAGGGGATCTCGACGAGCTCCAGGTGACCGTACCCGGCCCACCCGGCCGGATCCGCGGTGAGGACGGGCCAGCCGCGCGTCATGGCGAGGTACGCGGTGTGGGCGTGGTGAAGCTGCGTGTCGTGGGGGCGTGCAGCGTGCCGGGCCTGCCGAGCGACGCGAAATACGTCCTTATTGGTCAAGTTCGCAATTTCACAGGCCCGGAACCCGAGCAACCACATGAGGTCTTCGGGATCGGGATCGGCGATGATCGTGGCCTGAGTGAGGGTGGTGACAGGCAGTAGGAGAGTGTCACCTTCGCTGGTGAGCACACCGAGCACGGAGCGGATGTCGGTGCTCCGCTCGTCGTCGGACAGAATGCGGAGAGTGGCCGTGAGGTCCGCCACATAGCCGGCGATCACGCGGCGGTGTTCTCCTTGTCTGCCATGGCCCTCTTACGGACGGCAGCGTCTTTCGCGGCATGCATGCGCCTACGGAGCTCCGCCCTGCGCTCGTCATAGGCCTCGGGATCGACGGCACGATCTTTCGCGATCATCGCAGCGAGACGTTCACGCGATGACCGGTCGGCGTCCAGCCGTTGCTGGGCGAGGTCGGCGAAGAACCCCGAGACGGTGCCGCCTGTGGCTTCAGCCCATTCCTTGACCTGATCGTGCAGTTCATCGGGGATGCTAATTGTGATCTTGGACGCCATAAACCGAGCATACCAACTATGGCATCGAGTCATTCTGTGATCGGAGAAGTCCGGATCAGGAGTTCCCGACAGGGCCCGATTGAACTCCTCCCTCGCCTGAAGGCCGGAGCACTGCGGACGAACCCGGTAGACGGGCAGGAACAGATCCGAGAGGAGGACGATGTCCGCGGCCTCGACCGACTGCCCTCCCACCGGGTGCCGCCGTTCGATGGCCGGCATCGCCGAGCCGGGCGGCCGCCGGAGCTTCGCGCACTCTTCCGTCGTACTCCACCTGGCCCGGCTCCCGAGCGGAGAGGGGGGAAGCGGGACCACTCCGGTCATCGATCACGTGTGGGCCGCCTGCAGGAGACTCCTCTCCGCAGGCTGTCCCCGCTCAGGAGAGCAGGGACAGCCGGGTCGAGGTGTTTACGGCGTAAACACCTCGACTGGTCCGACCGGTTCCCAGAGCGTGGGCCGATGCTCCGGTCTTCGATCCGGAAAACCCGTCAGGCCCCCGGTTCCGCCCGGTCGTCCAGGCGGCGGACTCTGAGGACGTTGTCCACGTGGGTGATGGACTGCCCGTCGGGGCCGGTCCGAGTCCGCTCGTGTTCCTCGCTGCGCTGCACCTCCCACTGCCCGTCCGGGAAACCGAGGGATTCCAGGACCTCCTGCGCTGTGGGGAAGTGCACGTCGGGATGGCGATCGTGCTGCTCCTTGCTCGGGAACCCCGCGTGTCCCGCGATGAGCAGGATCCCGCCGGGCGCGACGGCCGCGGCGGCGGCCCGCAGGATCTTCTCCCTGGGCATGTCACCCGGGGAGTGCAGGAAGCAGGCGGAGACGAGGTCGAAGGAACCCTCGGGGAAGGACGCTCCGAGGTCGTGCCGCTGCCAGTCGATGCGGTCGGCGACACCTGCCTCCGCCGCATGCCGGGTCGCGCGGTCGAGGGCGACGCGGGAGATGTCGACCGCGGTGACGCGCCAGCCCTGCCGCGCGAGCCAGATCGCGTCACCCCCCTCACCGCATCCCAGGTCCAGGGCGCTGCCCGGCTCCAGACCGCTGATCTCATCGACCAGGACGGCATTGGGTTTCCCGCTCCAGATCCGCTCGCTCTCGCCGTAGCGGGCGTCCCAGAACTCCTCTTCCGAGAGCTTCTCGTCCGTCATCGGTTTTCTCCTTGTGGTTTCGTCTCGATCGGGGGCGCGGGCGTGTCCGGCGGCCGCCGGACAGGTGTTCGCGGCAGCTATGCGGAGAGGGGTTCCCGGCGGGCCGTGACGGCGCGGCGGGTCTCCTCGGCGACCAGGTCGGCGTTGATCGCCGCGGCGGCGCGCACTCCCGCGGCGGCGGCTCCGATGACCTGCTCGGTCAGGTTCGCCACGTTCCCGGCCACCCATACCCCGGGAACCTTCGTCGCTCCGGACGGGTCGGCGGCGATGTAGCTGCCGATCGAGTGCCCGCCCATCTCCTGCTCGGTCGTCTCCAGGCCCAGGCCGGTGAGGATGCCGGAACGGGCGGTGAGACGCGGGGTCACCACGAGGGCCCGGCGGGGGATCACCCGATCGCCGGCCAGCCGTACGCCGGTGAGCCGGCCGCCCGTCATCTCCAGACCCGTCACCTCCCCGTCCAGCACGGCGACGCCGCGGGCGGTCAACTGCTCCCGCTCGTCGTCACCGAGCGGGGGCGCGTCGTGCAGGAAGAGGGTCACGTCCTTGCTCCACTGCCGCCACAGCAGGGCCTGGTGGACGGCGAGCGGCCCGGTGGCCAGGACGCCGATCGGCTGGTCGCGCACCTCCCAGCCGTGGCAGTACGGGCAGTGCAGCACGTCACGGCCCCACAGCTCGGCCACACCGGGCACCTCGGGCAGCTCGTCGACCAGGCCGGTGGTCACCAGAAGCCGGTCCGCCACGACCGTGCGCCCGTCTTCGAGGACGACGCGGAACCCGCCGTCCGCCAAGCGCTCCGCTTCGATGACGGTGCCCTCCACGATCTCGCCGCCGTAACCGGTCACCTCGTCCCGGCCCGCGGCCAGGATCTCCAGGGGCGGCATGCCGTCCCTGGAGAGGTAACCGTGGGCGTGGGCCGCCGGGGCGTTGCGCGGCCGGCCGGCGTCGACCACCAGCACCGAGCGCCGCGCCCGGGCCAGGACCAGCGCCCCGCTCAGCCCTGCGGCGCCCCCGCCGACGACCACGACGTCATATCTCGCATCCATCGCCCGCACTCCTCCGCTCATCCGTACGGCCGCAGCCGTCCCTGCGCGGAACTATGCGCCAGAGGCGGAAGAGTTGACAAACTTCGTTGCTGAAACAGCAAAATAGGAGGGTGAGCGATGACGCATCCGACCTCGACGACGTCCTCCAGGCCGTGGGGCCGCGGCTACGGGCCCTGCGCCAGGAGCGCGACGCGACGCTGGCCGAGCTGTCCGCGGCCACCGGGATCTCGGTCAGCACCCTGTCCCGCCTGGAGTCCGGGCAGCGGCGGCCCACCCTGGAACTGCTGCTCCCGCTGGCCCGGGCCCACCAGGTGCCCCTGGACGAGCTGGTCGACGCGCCGGAGACCGGCGATCCGCGCATCCGGCCCCGCCCTATCAGCCGGTTCGGCATGACGTTCATCCCGCTGACCCGCCGGCCCGGGGGACTCCAGGCCTACAAGCAGATCATCCCGGCGGGCCGGCAGACAGGCGACCCCGAACAGAAGACCCACGAGGGCTACGAATGGCTCTACGTCCTGTCCGGACGGCTGCGCCTGCTGCTCGGAGAGCACGACCTGATCCTGACGCCGGGAGAGGTGGCGGAGTTCGACACCCGCGTCCCGCACTGGTTCGGCAACCCCGGCCCCGAGCCGGTGGAGTTCCTCAGCCTCTTCGGACCGCAGGGCGAGCGCATGCACGTACGGGCCCGCCCCTCCGGCAAGTAGGACGCGCTTCCGGCGTCGTGTGGGAAGAACGCGGGGACGCGGCATGCGGAGCCGATGACGTGGCGGGTTCCCGTGCCGGGGCCGGGGTGTTCACGGCGTGGGCACCCCGGCTGGTACGGCCCCCGCCCGCAGAACCCGCCCCATGCACGGCTGAAGGCGTTTACGCCGTAAACACTCCGACGGCCGGGCGCCAGGACTCCTCACCCCACCGCTCTCCCCGCACCGGCAACCGCAACCGTTTACGCCGTAAACACTCCGACGACACACCCCCGCCAACCGTCCCCGCGCCCGCAGACCCCCAGCCACCGGACCCAGACGCCCGCCGCGCGAAGCCCCGCGACGCACCCCAGTCAACCGGCCGCAGCCACCCGGCCCCGGGCACCGGCGGCCCCTGCACCGCACCCGAACACACCCCCACAGCCGCCCCCGCCCCCGCCCCCGCAGACACGGACACGGACACGGACACGGACACGGACACGGGCGCAGCCGTCTCCCGGCCCGATCCCCGGCACGCGCCAACCCCGACGGACACGGGACTTTAGCCTTTCCCGACCGCGGCAACCCACCTGCACCCTTCGTGCACTCCCCCCGCTACGCCCGAACGGCTTACTGGATATCGAAGGCCGCTACAGCAGGGCCTTCACCGGCCGCCAAGCCGGACGCCCTGCCGCCGCACAAAGGATCGCCTTCATGACCTTCTCCGCTCGCCTGACCACCAGCGCCCGCCTGATCACCGCCACCCTGGGCCTCGCCCTGACCGCCGGAATCAGCATGGCCACCGCCGGTGCAGCGCACGCGGACACCGACACCACCGGTGACACGGTCATGCTCAAGGGCGCCACCACCGCCTCCTACTACTGGGACGACTCCTCCGGCCGCAACGGCGACACCGGCCTGCCCGCCTCCGGCAAGCCCATGCAGAAGGGCCTGGCCGCCTCCCCCTCCTGGCCCCTGATGACCGAGGGCTACGTCCTCTACAAGGGCAAGAAGGCCCCCTTCTTCGTCGGCGACCGCGGCCCCGGCACCCCCTCCAACCGCGGCATCATGCTCGACCTCGACGCCAAGACCTTCGCCCAGCTGACCGGCGGCACCTTCAACCCCGACACCCTCAGCGTCGACGGCATCGACGGCGAAGGCCACATCAAGGTCACCTACGTCATCACCAAGTGGGGCAAGGGCGTCGGCACCAAGAACCACCCCAAGCCCTTCTCCACCGGCGCCTGGTCGGTCAAGGACACCAACCCCGCCAAGCCCCTCACCCTCACCAAGCCCAAGCCGCAGGCCCAGAGCGCAGCCATCATGGCCGTATGAGACGCCACCGCCACACCCAGCAAAACCCCTGCCGACGCCCCCCGCGAACCGCAAAGCGGACCCCACCGCAAAGCAGCCCCACCCCGCCACTTCCCGCCCCTCAGGCCGTCACCGACCCCCGGTGACGGCCTGACGGCGTTCCCGACCCCACCCCGGCCCCCTCTTCCCCAGCCGCCAACACCCGCAACCCGTTCCCTGCCCGCCGGCCTCTCCCGCAAAGTGTTTACGGCGTAAACACTCCTGTTGTCACAGCGGACGGCTTCCGCCGCCTCTCTCGAGCGCCCCGCATCAGCCGGTGGAGGTCCTACCGCTCAGTCGTCGAGCTCGGCCACCTCGACGACGGCGAACTCTCCTCGCGTCTCCCGCACCGCATCCTTCCACCGTCCGTAGTCGGTGGTCAGGATGGGGCACCCGTGCAGGACCGCCTGCACGGCCGCCTGAACGTCCCACAGCTCGCCGAACGCTTCGACCTCCAACCGGAGGCGGGCGAGATCCGAAGAGTCGTCGAAGGCCGCCAGACCCGCGAACTTCGCGGAGTTCAGACGACAGACGCCCCGCACAGTCGCCATCTGCTCATCGTTGGCACCGATGTCGATGGCGGCGCCGGTGACTGCCAGAGCGGGGACGATCAAAGTGATCTTGTCGGCGTCGAGCTGCTGGAGCAGGATGATGATGTCGGAATCGCCACGTGCCACCTCGGTGAGCACCATCGCATCCAGGACGAAGGCCGGGTCAGCGGCCATTCAGAATCTCCTGGGCCTTGCGTGCCCGCCGCTGAGCCCTGGCGACCACCTCCGGATCCTCCTGAGCCTTCTCGACCGCCGCCCGCCAGGCGGCGTCCGCACGGCGTTCCGTTTCGATCCGCCGGGCCACGGCTTCATTGAAGTAGGCCGACACGGATCGGACACGTCCCTGCTCGACCTGCTGCTGAACGTATTCGTGGAAATCCTCTTCCACGGTGATGGTGATCGGGCGAGTGCTCATATGTTCATCATATAAAGAAAGCGGTTGCTCGCGAAGCGTTTCCAGCCGATCGAGTACGGCAGGTCTGCGCGGCTCCGCACTCGAAGACTGTCCCGGGACAGGTGAAGGTGTTTGCGGGGTGAACGGCGGCCCGCAGGGCGGCCGTTCACCCCGCCCTCGCCTGAAGGCGAAGTGTTTACGGCGTAAACGCTTCGGCTGCCCGCTGTCCCAGCCGCACCGGCAACCGCAACCGTTTACGCCGTAAACACTCCGACGACACACCCCCGCCAACCGTCCCCGCGCCCGCAGACCCCCAGCCACCGGACCCAGACGCCCGCCGCGCGAAGCCCCGCGACGCACCCCAGTCAACCGGCCGCAGCCACCCGGCCCCGGGCACCGGCGGCCCCTGCACCGCACCCGAACACACCCCCACAGCCGCCCCCGCCCCCGCCCCCGCAGACACGGACACGGACACGGACACGGACACGGACACGGGCGCAGCCGTCTCCCGGCCCGATCCCCGGCACGCGCCAACCCCGACGGACACGGGACTTTAGCCTTTCCCGACCGCGGCAACCCACCTGCACCCTTCGTGCACTCCCCCCGCTACGCCCGAACGGCTTACTGGATATCGAAGGCCGCTACAGCAGGGCCTTCACCGGCCGCCAAGCCGGACGCCCTGCCGCCGCACAAAGGATCGCCTTCATGACCTTCTCCGCTCGCCTGACCACCAGCGCCCGCCTGATCACCGCCACCCTGGGCCTCGCCCTGACCGCCGGAATCAGCATGGCCACCGCCGGTGCAGCGCACGCGGACACCGACACCACCGGTGACACGGTCATGCTCAAGGGCGCCACCACCGCCTCCTACTACTGGGACGACTCCTCCGGCCGCAACGGCGACACCGGCCTGCCCGCCTCCGGCAAGCCCATGCAGAAGGGCCTGGCCGCCTCCCCCTCCTGGCCCCTGATGACCGAGGGCTACGTCCTCTACAAGGGCAAGAAGGCCCCCTTCTTCGTCGGCGACCGCGGCCCCGGCACCCCCTCCAACCGCGGCATCATGCTCGACCTCGACGCCAAGACCTTCGCCCAGCTGACCGGCGGCACCTTCAACCCCGACACCCTCAGCGTCGACGGCATCGACGGCGAAGGCCACATCAAGGTCACCTACGTCATCACCAAGTGGGGCAAGGGCGTCGGCACCAAGAACCACCCCAAGCCCTTCTCCACCGGCGCCTGGTCGGTCAAGGACACCAACCCCGCCAAGCCCCTCACCCTCACCAAGCCCAAGCCCAAGGCTGCTGAGACCACCACCGCCAAGACCGAGACCGTGCAGGCCGCCTCCGCCGCCGCCCAGCCCGCCCCGGTCGTCAACACCACCCCGAAGACCGCCGCCGTCGCCGCCACCACCGATGACACCACCGGCATCCCCGCCGGCATCGCCCTCGGCGCCGCGCTCATCGCCATCGGCGGCGCCTACGCCGGCCGCAACACCCTCCGCGAGCGCTTCGTCCGCACCAACGCCTGACCCGCCCCACGGGCAGACACCCACGGCAGACAGGCACAAGGCCGCCACCGGACCCCGGTGGCGGCCTTGTCATGTTTCCGGCCGAAGAAGGGCCCCAAGCACGAAGCCGAGCCCGACCACCCAACCGCCGCTGGTGTTTACGGCGTAAACACCAGCGGGCCCCAGGGCCTGCTCCGGTCACCCCACACCGCCTCGACGGACACCGTGTCCGGAGCGAACGCCGTACCAGCGGTTACGCAGGATCTCCTGGGCCTTGCGTGCTCGTCGCCGAGCCCTGGTGACCACCTCCGGATCCTCCTGAGCCTTCTCGACCGCCGCCCGCCAGGCGGCGTCCGCACGGCGTTCCGTTTCGATCCGCCGGGCCACGGCTTCGCGGAAATAGTCCGACATGGGCTGGACGCGTCCCTGCCCGATCTGCTGCCGGACGTAGGCATGGAAGTCCTTGTCCGCGGCGACGGCGCTCATGCAACTGCCCGTATGGTCCTCGCGCGAAGAAGGTGGCAGCTCTCGAAACGTTTCCAGCCGATTGAGCGACGACGGGAAGCGGCGGCAGGCCGCGCTGTGTTCACGCCGTAAACACCCGACCGGTTCCTACTCGTGTGCAACCACAGGACATCAAGCGATCGGCTGACGTTTGGTGTACTCCTCCGCTGCCGCGAGCAGCACACTCACAGGGATCACGGCTTGAGCGTCCGCAAGACTCGCGACGATCGCCTCCCGGATCAGAGCGGTCGGCTTGATGCCCCGTTCCGCCGCCCGAGCTCGCACCGCGTCCATCACCGGTTTGGGCAACCTCAATGACGTAGTGATCATCTGATCAGGAGCCCCATCAGCCATGTCCACCGTCAGCTCCAGTTCTCCGGTGGGCCGTCTTGGAGATCCTCAAAACTCACTCCCGGCAGGTCGGCCAAGAGCGGCCCCCAGATGTACTTACCGGCAAGGGTCAGCACAGTGCGATCGGTCCGATTGCCCCAGTAGGCGGTCTCAGCCACGTCGATCGGCACGGTGTCCACTCCGAGATCTGCCCATGTGCCGGAGACTCCTCGCTGGGCGTCCCCATCGAGGTCAACCTTGACGGGGTCATAGCCGACGCCGAGCTGGATAACGATCTCGTCGGGACCAGGCTTCGGACTACGGGCCAGAAGCTCTGCATCCAGATATTCGCGTTGGTCGATCGACAGGCCCGCTCGTGCCGCGATCACCGAGGTGACGGGCAGCAGGAGGCCGCCGGGGATCCGACGCTTGATCGCGTGAACCATGCCGACCGCCTGATCGTGCCCTTGTGCGTAGGCAGTGATGAGTGAGGTGTCAAGGATGAACTTGGAACTCACGCTGTGGCTCGACCGGCGTATTTGGCGATCAGTTCCTCGGCGCGACGCTCGCCGGCTGCGAACCCCTCAGGACTGGATGCACGGATCGCCTCGATACGACGTGCTTCCCGCTGCTTCGCGGCTCGATAATCCTCTTGCATCTGCCGGTGGAGAGCCTGGGCGATGTACTCAGTGGGAGTGATGTCCTGGCCGGTCTCAGCGATCCACTGTCTGGCTTCGGCGAGCAGGTCCGCCGGAAGGGGCTCATGACTCATACACCCAGCGTAGTGCGGACGCATTGCACAACATAGGAAATTGGCGTCGCCGGCGAGATCTCACTGCGGGGGAGGATCGTCGTCACAGACAGCCCGGGGTCGGTCTGATCACGTTGAGCCCTCGCTATCTCAGGGGGTGTTCACGGCGTGGGCACCCCGGCTGGTACGGCCCCCGCCCGCAGAACCCGCCCCATGCACGGCTGAAGGCGTTTACGCCGTAAACACTCCGACGGCCGGGCGCCAGGACTCCTCACCCCACCGCTCTCCCCGCACCGGCAACCGCAACCGTTTACGCCGTAAACACTCCGACGACACACCCCCGCCAACCGTCCCCGCGCCCGCAGACCCCCAGCCACCGGACCCAGACGCCCGCCGCGCGAAGCCCCGCGACGCACCCCAGTCAACCGGCCGCAGCCACCCGGCCCCGGGCACCGGCGGCCCCTGCACCGCACCCGAACACACCCCCACAGCCGCCCCCGCCCCCGCCCCCGCAGACACGGACACGGACACGGACACGGACACGGACACGGGCGCAGCCGTCTCCCGGCCCGATCCCCGGCACGCGCCAACCCCGACGGACACGGGACTTTAGCCTTTCCCGACCGCGGCAACCCACCTGCACCCTTCGTGCACTCCCCCCGCTACGCCCGAACGGCTTACTGGATATCGAAGGCCGCTACAGCAGGGCCTTCACCGGCCGCCAAGCCGGACGCCCTGCCGCCGCACAAAGGATCGCCTTCATGACCTTCTCCGCTCGCCTGACCACCAGCGCCCGCCTGATCACCGCCACCCTGGGCCTCGCCCTGACCGCCGGAATCAGCATGGCCACCGCCGGTGCAGCGCACGCGGACACCGACACCACCGGTGACACGGTCATGCTCAAGGGCGCCACCACCGCCTCCTACTACTGGGACGACTCCTCCGGCCGCAACGGCGACACCGGCCTGCCCGCCTCCGGCAAGCCCATGCAGAAGGGCCTGGCCGCCTCCCCCTCCTGGCCCCTGATGACCGAGGGCTACGTCCTCTACAAGGGCAAGAAGGCCCCCTTCTTCGTCGGCGACCGCGGCCCCGGCACCCCCTCCAACCGCGGCATCATGCTCGACCTCGACGCCAAGACCTTCGCCCAGCTGACCGGCGGCACCTTCAACCCCGACACCCTCAGCGTCGACGGCATCGACGGCGAAGGCCACATCAAGGTCACCTACGTCATCACCAAGTGGGGCAAGGGCGTCGGCACCAAGAACCACCCCAAGCCCTTCTCCACCGGCGCCTGGTCGGTCAAGGACACCAACCCCGCCAAGCCCCTCACCCTCACCAAGCCCAAGCCGCAGGCCCAGAGCGCAGCCATCATGGCCGTATGAGACGCCACCGCCACACCCAGCAAAACCCCTGCCGACGCCCCCCGCGAACCGCAAAGCGGACCCCACCGCAAAGCAGCCCCACCCCGCCACTTCCCGCCCCTCAGGCCGTCACCGACCCCCGGTGACGGCCTGACGGCGTTCCCGACCCCACCCCGGCCCCCTCTTCCCCAGCCGCCAACACCCCCGACCGTGATCACACCGTGAACACCCGGCTTCTCCGCGCCGGAGACCCTCGCCCCCGCACGCACGCCCTACCTCACCGGGCCACCGCCACCGACAGCAACTCCACCAGCTTCTCGAGGTCCTCCAGCGACAGCCGGGCACGCAGCTCCGCCGCGATCGACTCCGGAGGACCCAGCGGGATCACGCCGTGATCGCGCCGCCCACCCGCAGCCCGTTCCCTGCCCGCCGGTCTCTCCCGCAAAGTGTTTACGGCGTAAACACCCTCCTCCGAGACCCGGTTCCCCCCCTCGGCGGATGCTACGGCCTCCACCGCGGACGGGGCGGCCGGCATCGCCTGCTCCTCCGGGGGAAGCTTCCCGATCTCCCGGGCGTCCTCCACCCTGAGCACGCCGTCCACCAGGGCCTGCTGCAGTTCGGGGATGAGCTTGAGCAGCACCAACCGCTGCGAACCCCAGCCTGCGGACTTGCCCACCTTCCGGCAGGCCTCCCGCAGGGAGATCTCGCGCAGTTCCATCAGCCGCTGCAGTGCCCGGGCCTCTTCCAGAGGCGTCAGGTCGTCCCGCTGGAAGTTCTCGATCAGGGTGCGCTCCTCGGCGGACTCCGCGGAGTCGCGCACCTTGACCGGCACCTCGGTCAGCCCGGCCAGCGCGGCCGCGTGGCGGCGCCGGTGCCCGTGCTGGATGACGTACGGCCTGTCGCCGACCGCCTCCGCGTGATGCGGGTAGGCGGCCAGCCAGACGTCCCGGGGGACGACGACCAGGTCCTGCAGGAGGCCCTCGTCGCGGATCGTGTCGGCGAGCCCTTCCAGGTCCCGCAGGCTGTCCCGGGGGTTGTCGGGGTTGTCGGCCAGGTCCTCCAGCCGGACGGTGTCCGGCCACCTCGGCGCGGCCGGCTCCGCCGTGATCAGGGGTTCCGCCTCGGGCTCGACCGGCTGGCCGACCATCAGCGCCGCGAGACTCGTCCTCTTACCCGCCATCAACGCCGCCCGTTCGTCAGCTGCCCGTGCTCCAGCGCGAGCCGGTAGAAGTCCTCGCGGGCCTCCATAGCGACCCGGTTCTTCGGGTACTGGGTGACGACCAGGCCCTCGGCCGACGCCCGAGAATGGATCTTGTAGTGCCGGATCACCGTGTTGGCCAGCGGCCAGCCCTGGTTGCGGACGAACTGCAGGGTGTCCTCCAGGTCCGCGCGGCCGTCGCGCGGGTCCCAGTTGTTGGCGACCACGAGGTACGGCAGTTTGCGAGGCTTGACGACCTTCTCGACCGTGTTGAACGTCGGCTGGAAGGACAGCGGCTCCGGCTCGATGGGGACGATCACGTCGTCGGCGTTGTCGAGCACCGCGCGCAGCGCGTCCGCGGCCCTGCCGTCGCCGAGGGGGTCGTCGGACGAGGCCCCGTCCGACAGGTCCAGCCAGCCGGGGGTGTCCACCCACACATCGGTGACGTGCGGGATGTGGCGGAGGTTCGCCAGCCCGTCGATGTCGTCGTGGGCCTGGACGAAGTCGAAGGGCAGCGCCTCGCCGACCCGCTCCGACCACCAGACGGCCGAGCCCTGCGGGTCGATGGAGACGGTGACGACCGGGGGGTTCTCCCCCGCCACTCCCCCGACGGTGTCGGCGGTGACGGCGGCGAGGTTGACGGCGAGCGTGGACTTGCCTACGCCGCCCTTCTGGTTGAGGACAACGTGCACTCTGGCCACGTGGGGCTCCTGTTCCGTGTGCTTCCCGAGGTGGTACTTCGGATCAGGGGACCCACTATCCCAGATGTCGACGTGCGCCCCATGCCTGAACGCGGGAAATCCCCATGGCCGAGACGCGTTCAGGCGGCCTCGGGTGGTCGGCGCTTCGCGGACCGCTCGACGGCGAGGTCTCCACGCCCTGTCACCGCCGGCCCGGGTGGTGTTCACGGCGTGAACACCACCCGGGCCGAATCAGAGGCCGGCGCCGTGCATCGGGTTGTGCTTCCAGCGGTCGACGTCGCGGATGTACTTGAGCAGCTCGGATGAGCCGTCGCGCCAGCCGCCGTGGCGGCCGATGGAGACCAGGTCGGCTCCGGCGGTGTAGGCGCCGGTCGCGCCTCCGGCACGCAGGCTGTGCGCGCTCAGGTCGTCGAGGGGGAGCCCGGCGCGGCGGGCGGCCCGGGTGAGGATCTTGCTGATGGCGTACCCGCTGAGGCGGCCGTCGGCGGATCCGCTGCCGGAGGGCCGGGCCCCGGGGACGCCGGCGATCGCACCGTGCCGGTCGATGCGGCGCAGCAGCGGCCCGGAGGCGGAGCCGCACTCCGCCAGCAGGGTCCGCCAGGCGCGCAGGGCGCGTACCGGGCAGGTCAGCGGGTCGGAACCGTAGGGAATGGCGACCTGGCGCCCGGTGGCGGCCTGGTCGGTCTTGGACCTGCGCACGGTCACGACGAGACCCTGCTCGACCTCGGCGACGTCGGCCAGGTCGAGCCCGGCGAGCTCGCTGCGGCGGGCCATCATCGCCCAGCCGAGCACGACGGTCAGGCGGTCGCGCAGGTCGATCGCGGCCCCGGTGTCGAGAGCGGCGGCGATGCGCCGCAGGTGGGGTACGGCGAGCGCGGCGGCCTGGCGCTGGTTGGGGATGCCGGCGGCGGCCCGCTCGCCCCGGTAGGCCTTGCGGACGGCGCGGGCCGCGGTGGTGTCGGGCGGGACGAGACCGCTGACGCGGTGCGCGGTGCGGATCCCGGCGATGGCCCGGGTGATGGTGGCGGGTGCCTTGCCCTGGTCGGCGAGGGCGGAGACGTACTCGGCCAGGGTCTCGGCGGAGGCGGGCAACGCCGTACGGCCCGCGCGGGCGCACCAGTCGGTGAAGCGGTTCCAGTCTCCGGCGTAGGCGCGGCGGGTGGCCTCCGGGACGCTGGCGGCGATGCGGGCCGCGGTCGAGGCCGACACCGCCGCGTCGGCCGCTCCGGCGGGAACGCCCCGGATGACCACCGGGACCGGATCGGTCGCGGCGTCCACGGCCAGGACGGCCCGGGTCGCGGGGACGGCCGGGACGGGAGGCGGGTCCGTACGCTCGTCGCCGCTCATCGCCCTCCTGTTCCGCCGCCGTGCTCGCCCTCGCAGTCTGCCAGGCGATCGGGCCGGGGGCACCGGGCGGCGGGCCGGTGGAAGATCTCACGCCCTCCCCGCGCCCGGAGGTGTTTACGCCGTAAACACCTCCGGGCGCGGGGAGGAGCGGGCACGTGTCCTTCCACCGGAGAGGGCCGGAAGACTGTGTGACGGGCGCGTCACCGGGGTGAACGGACCCTCTCAGTTCCGGTTCCCGCCCGCCGATGGATACGCGGTGGACTGTCGGTCACGGAGGATGAGCATGCGCCGCGTCAGAATCGGAGTACGGCTGGGGGTGGCTTTCACCGTCCTGCTGGCGTTCCTCGCGGGGATCGCGGCGATCGCCCTGTCCGCCATTCAGGACCAGCGGCAGACCGCCTCGCAGGTACGCGACCTGCAGGTGCTCACCAGCCAGGTCAAGGAGATCAAGTTCTACGCGGCCAGCATGAGCGGCTGGCAGAGCGCCTACATCTCCGACGTGCACCGCCTGGGCGCCAAGCGTGCCTTCGGCGGCGACTCGGTCAACCACAAGGCCTGGGAGCAGGAGCGCGAACGCTTCGAGAAGTTCCTCCCGCAGGTCGCCACCGACGTCATGAACGCCGCAGAGCGCAAGCTGTTCGACCGGATCACCGCCGAGTCCGGGACGTACTTCGCAGTGAACGACGAGATCGTCGAAACGTTCCGGCCGGGCACCCCCGACTCGTTGTGGAAGGGCGACCAGCTCGCCGTGTACGACAGCTGGAACACCTACTACCGGATCCTGCGCGCCGCCCAGCAGCTCGCCCAGTCCGTCGACCAGCGCAGCCAGGCGGCGGTGGAGGCCTCCGCGGAGGCGGCCGCCTCCGCCCAGCGGGCGATCACGATCGGGGCGGCGCTGGCGCTCCTGCTGGGCTGCGCCCTCGCCTACACGGTGACCCGCAGCATCGTCGCACCGGTCACCGCGGCCCGGGACGCGTTGCGTACGGTGGCCCGCCGCGAGCTGGATGTGGAACTGCCCGCCGAGGGCCACGACGAGCCGGCGCAGATGGCCGTGGCGCTCAACGAGGCGCTCGCGGCGATCCGCACGGTCGTCGCCGATGTGGCCGAGCACGCCGGGACGCTGGCGGACATGTCCGCCGAACTGGACACCGTCACCGGAGCCTTCGCCGACAGCGCGGCCCAGGCCTCCGAGCAGGCCGGGACCGCGGCGCAGGCCTCCCAGGCGGTGAGCCGCAGCGTGCACGAGGTCGCGGAGGGTTCGCGCGAGATGGGCGGGGCCATCGAGGAGATCGCCCGCAACGCCGCGGACGCGGCCCGGGTCGCAGCGGAGGCCGTGGTGGCCGCGGAGTCGGCCAACACCACGATGACCCAGCTCACCTCGTCCTCGTCGGAGATCAACCACGTGGTCAAGCTCATCACCAGCATCGCCGAGCAGACCAACCTGCTGGCGCTCAACGCCACCATCGAGGCCGCCCGCGCCGGCGACGCCGGCAAGGGCTTCGCCGTGGTCGCCCACGAGGTCAAGAACCTGGCGCAGGAGACCTCCTCGGCGACCGAGGAGATCGGCCGCCTCGTCCAGGCCATCCAGTCCGACAGCACCGCCGCGGTCGGCGCCATCGGCAGGATCGGTGACGTCATCGCGGGCATCAGCGGCTACCAGACGACGATCGCGAGCGCGGTGGAGGAGCAGACCGCGACCACGAACGAGATGAACCGCAGCGTCGCCGACGCCGCCGGGGGAGCTTCCCGGATCGCCGAGAGCATCACCGCCGTGGCCTCCTCGGCTTCGGCGGTCGACGCCGAAGTCGCCCGCTCGCGCCGGAGCGTCGCCGAGCTCACCAGCGTGTCGAGGCGGCTGCGGGAGGCCGTCGGTCAGTTCCGCTACTAGCCGGGCCCGGCGAGGTTCACACCGTGGACACCGCCTCCTCGTCCGGAGGGCCTCGCAGGTGTTTACGGCGTAAACACCTGCGAGGCCCCGCCGGGGAGTCCCGTGAGCGTTTACGGCGTAAACACCGCCGAGCGTTCGCCGGCGGATCCGGGGTGTCCACGGCGATCCCCCGGCCGCCCCTCCGTGAATCCGAAGACCCCAGGACCAGAGAGCGCCGAGACCGTCGGCATCCACGAGGCAGAAGGAAGACCACAGTGCGCAACAGGAGAAGGATCGCGCCGGCCGTACTGGCCGCGGCGGCCGTCACGGTCCTGGCCGGGTGCGGGGCCGGTGCGGAGCCGCCGGTTCGTCTCGCCGCCGCCGGCCTCGACGGGCTGGGCCTTGAGCAGGTACGGGTCGGGCTCGCGTTCGACCAGGGCGGGCGGGGCGACAAGAGCTTCAACGACGCGGCGGCCGCGGGGCTGGACCGGGCGAAGAAGGAGCTGGAGGTCGACGGCAAGGAGGTGACGCTCTCCGAGGAGACGGAGGAGGAGCGGGCCGCCAAGCTGCGCGAGTTGGCGAAGGACGGGCGCAACCCGGTCGTCGCGGTCGGCTTCCTGTACGCCAAGGCCGTGCAGACGGTCGCGGCGGAGTTCCCCGGCACCACTTTCGCCATCGTCGACGACGACTCCTTCAGCGCCCCGAACGTGGTCTCCCTCGTCTTCGCCGAGGAGCAGGGCTCCTACCTGGCCGGGGCGGCGGCCGCCCTGAAGTCCCGGACCGGGCACGTCGGATTCATCGGCGGGGTCCGCATCCCGCTGCTGCAGAAGTTCGAGGCCGGTTTCGCGGCCGGTGCCGCCAAGGCGCGGCCCGGGGTGCGGGTCAGCGTCGACTACCTCTCCGAGCCGCCGGACTTCAGCGGCTTCGGCGTCCCCGACCGGGCTGAGAAGATCGCCGGGCGGATGCTCGCCGACGGGGTGGACGTCGTCTACACCGCCGCCGGCGGATCGGGCGCGGGCACACTGAAGGCGGTCGCCGCCCGCACGGGGAGCTGGGCCGTCGGGGTGGACTCCGACCAGTACCAGACCGCCGACCCCGGTGTCCGCGGCGCCATCCTGACCTCCATGGTCAAACGGGTGGACAACGCGGTCTTCCAGGAGATCCAGGCGTTCATCAAGGGCGACCGGGCCGGGGGCGTCAAGCGTTTCGACCTCAAGACCGACGGCGTCGGCTACTCGGTCTCCAACGACAAGGCGGTGGCCCCGGTCCGCCGGAAGGTGGACGCGCTGCGCCAGCTCATCCTCGACGGCGCCATCACCGTTCCCACCAAGCCTTAGCACCGGCAGCCGGCGTCCTCGGAGAGGTCGGCGCAGACCTGGTTCCTGCCGCTCGATGTACCGGCGCAGGACGCCGGATCGGTGCGTCCGCCGATCCGGCGGAGTGGGCACCCGGCCCCTGGCCGCCATCCGCGCCGCCGGCCGTACCCACCGTCGCTGCGGCCGGGTTGACGATCGTCAGCCCGGCCTCGGTATCCGTGGAAGTTCCTCCATCCAGCCCGGCACCGCGTGAGTATGACTCCGAGTATGAGCGGAGGCAGGAAGGCCCGGATCACCATCACCGTGGACCCTGACGTCGTGGAATACGCCGAACATCTGGTCGCCAGCGGCAAAGCGACAAGTGTGGCCGCTGTCTTCAACGACGCCATCGCCGCCAAGCGCATCGGGGGAGCGACGGCGAAAGGGAGGCTCCGGCGCTCCGCGCCGCCGTCGACCGCTGACGCCGTACGGCTGCGCGCAGGATTCCGCGTGCTCGGAGGGCGATGCCTGGTGGGAGGAGGCGTCGCCCTCCGAGCGTGAGACCCTCAGGCGGCGATGGTCGCGTGCATCTCCCACACGAGGATCTCGGCGGGCTCGGTGGCGATGACCCGCTGCCCGCCGGTGGCGGTGAAGCGCACGGAGTCTCCGGTGCCGAGAGCGCCGGCGCCTTCGAGCGTCACGGCGCCGCGGGGCACGAACAGGTGCAGGAACGGCGCTTCGGGCAGTTGCACGCTCTGGCCCGGCTTCAGGCGGGCGGCGTGGAGCGCGGCGTAGCGGTTCCTGATGCGGATGGCGGCGGCGTCGGCGTGCTCGGGCATGCCGGACGCGACCGTCACCAGGCCTCCGGCCAGCAGCTCGCCGTCGATCTCCAGCTGCTCGTATCCGGGGGTGACGCCGCTCTCGTCGGGCACGACCCACATCTGCACGAAGTGGACCGGCTCATCGTGGTCGGGACCGCCCTGCAGCCGCCAGGAGTCGTTCTTCTCCGAGTGCAGGATGCCGGTGCCGGCGCTCATCCGCTGAGCCAGACCGGGGTAGATCACGCCGTTGTGGCCGGTGGAGTCCTGGTGCACCAGGGAGCCCTGCAGCACCCAGGTGACGATCTCCATGTCCCGGTGCGGGTGGGTGTCGAAGCCGTGGCCGGGGCGCACGACGTCGTCGTTGTTGACCAGCAGCAGCCCGTGGTGGGTGTTGCGCGGGTCGTGGTGGCCGCTGAAGGAGAACGAGTGCTTGGAGTCCAGCCAGGAGATCGCGGTGGCGAACCGCTCGTCCGCACGGCGGATGTCCAGGTTGGGGCGCGGCAGGGTCATGGTCATGGGACGTCCTTCCGTCGGATGCCGGTGCTCGGGGTGGGGCGGCCGTGCCGCCGGCCGTACGGGACGGCCGGGGGCGGGACGACCGGATGGGCCGGGCGGGTCAGGCGTTCTTGACCGCGGAGACCTCGAACTCCAGGACGATCTTGTCGCTGACCAGGACGCCGCCGGTCTCGAGCGCGGCGTTCCAGGTGACGCCGTAGTCCTTGCGGTTGATGGTCACCGAGCCCTCGAAGCCGACGCGCACGTTGCCGAACGGGTCGGTGGCGGCGCCCTCGTAGGTGAAGGGGATCGTCACGGAGTTGGTGACGCCCTTGATGGTGAGGTCGCCGGTCACCTCGAAGTCGGCCTCGCCGGTCTGGCGGACGGAGGTGGAGGTGAAGGTGATCTCCGGGTAGGTCTCCATCCCCAGGAAGTCGTTGCTGCGCAGGTGCTCGTCGCGCTGGGCGTTGCGGGTGTCGATGCTGGCGGCCTTGATGGTCACGGCGGCGGTGGAGCCGGCCGGGTTGTCACCGTCGAGGACGGCGGTGCCCTCGAACTCGTTGAACGCGCCGCGAACCTTCGTCACCATCGCGTGCCGGGCGACGAACCCGATCCGGGTGTGCGCGGGGTCGAGGGTGTAGGTGCCGGTGAGCTGCGCGAAGCCGGTGGTCGTGGTCATGTCTGCCTCCTGGGTCCGATCGTCCATGTAGATGATGCGTCATCCACATGGTCCTCAACATACATGACACATCATCCATTCCCATCTGCATGACAAGTCATCTATTTGTTAGGCTGGACGGTATGAGCGACACGGGATGGCTGGACGAGGACGAGCAGCAGGCCTGGCGTGCCTTCCTGCAGCTGCAGGGACAACTGACCGCCCGGCTCAACCGGCAGCTGCAGGCGGACTCCGGCCTGTCCCTGGCCGACTACGAGGTGCTCGTCCACCTCACCGAGGCTCCCGGAGGGCGGCTGCGGCCGTACGAGCTCCAGCGCAACCTGCAGTGGGAGCAGAGCCGCCTGTCGCACCACCTGACCAGGATGCAGCGCCGCGACCTCGTCGGACGCGAGGAGTGCGCCGCCGACGGCCGGGGGGCGTTCGTCGTGCTCAGCGAGACGGGCCGCCGGGCCATCGAGACCGCCGCCCCCGGCCACGTCGACGCCGTCCGGCGCCTGTTCTTCGACGCCCTCACCGGCGACCAGGTCGCCGCAATCCGGAGCCTGTCCACCCAGGTCCTCGACCGGCTGGCCTCCCTGCCCCGCTGACCCCGGGGCACGACGACGCTCCCGCCCTGCGGTTGCCCCGGTTCCGGCGAGCAGCGCGGACGACGCGCTCAAGCCGGGACGTCAAGGACTGAAGGAGACCTCGCTTCGCAGGCGGTCACCGCCTGAGCGGAGAGGTGACGGCCCGGTCCGGTCTAGCGGCCTTCGTCCTCAGCGGGTCTGCGGGCCAGGAGGCAGCCCTGCAGGAAACGATCGCCCTCGTCGCACAGCAGCCGGGCAACCACGGTGAACCCGGCCTGGCACAGCAACCCGGCGACGTGGCCGAGCGGCCACCGGTAGGCGAGCGTCACCTTGTGGTCGAACGGCTCCGGCAGGACCAGCAGCTCGTCTCCGGACGGGAAGGCCATCAGCAGGTGGCCGCCCGGGGCCAGCACCCGATGGAGCTCGGCCAGCACCTCCGGCAACCGCTCCGGCGGGGTGTGGATGGTCGAATACCAGGCCACGGCGCCTCCCAGAGCGCCGTCCGGCAGGTCCAGGGCGGTCATCGAGCCCTCGTCGAACCGCAGGTGCGGATGCGCCCGGCGGGCCAGGGCGATCATCCGCGGTGACAGGTCGACGCCGAAGGCGGTCAGTCCGAGGGAGTGCAGGTGCGCCGTCCCATGGCCGGGACCGCACCCGAGGTCGGCGAACGCGGCGAACATCGCCCGGTCCAGCGGCCGGGAATCGAGCGAGGCGCTGAAGCGCTCGGCGTACTCGGCGGCGCGGGCGTCGTAGGCCGTCCGGGTGGTGCTCAGGAAAGGCGGCTCGATCATGGAAAGGCACCGTAGTCCACTCGCCGGCCCGGCGGGCGGTGCGGCGCCACGGCCCGGCAGGACGGACCGCCGGCGCCGCCCGCGGCGGGACGGGCCCGGGTGCGGAGCCGTCCGCGGCACGGCCGCCGAGGCGCTAGCGGTCACTCCACTTGATCTCGTAGGGCCGGAGGGTGGCCTCCTTGCCGTCCACGGTCGCGGTGATCTCCGCGTCGGTGGTGTTGACCATCACCAGCTTCTCCGGCTGGGCCAGCACCCGGACGCCGGCGTCGGACGATGCGACGCGTTCCAGTTCGGCTCCGGCCGGGAACCATCGGGCGAAATCGCTCACCAGCTTGCCGGTGGGCAGTATGGCGCCGGTCTTCGGGTGCCACATGCATCCGGGGCAGGCGCCCTGCTTGGCCTGCGGGTTCCAGTAGAGAGCCGTGGTGGCGCCGCTCTCGGCGAACTCGATCATCGAGGCGGCCTGGACGGCGAGCCGCTTGGGCTCGGCCCAGGTGGTGCCGTCCTCGGGCACGAAGTACCACTCCGACCACCAGACGGGCAGGTCGCCGGTCTTCTCGCGCAGCCAGGTGGTGATCGCGCCGAACTTCTCCAGCGCGCCGAACGCGTCGGGCAGCATCTCGTGGGCGTCGGTCAGTGAGGCGCCGTCGACCACGACGAAGTCGGCGCCCCTCTTGTTCTTGAACCAGTACTCGAAGGCGTCCAGGACGTTCTGGTTGACGACCCCCCACGAGCCCCGCAGCTCGGACGTGCCGGTCCGGTTGCTGTCGAAGCCGATGTACGGGCCGCCGATCTTGGCGTCGGGCCGGACCGCCTTCACCGCGTCGTAGACCTTGTTGTAGAGCTCGGTGTAGCCCTTGAAGTCCGCGGGCTTGGAGTGGTCCTTCCAGAAACCCTTGAACTCGTTCCAGACCATGAAGTACTCGACGTCGCGGTATCTGGTGGCGACGGCCGCCGACAGCTTGGCGAAGGCGTCGAAGTGCTCGGGGTAGGGCGCGTCCTCCAGGTGCTCGGCCCAGGCCGACTCCTCCGTCGGCCCCTGCGGGCCGCCCTTCATCCAGTCCGGGGCGCAGCACAGCGTGATGATCGACGTGCCGCGGGACTGCTTGACGAGGTTGTTGCGGCTGTCGAGGTCCTCCCAGAAGAACTGCCCCGGATACGGTTCGGGGTTGAGCACCCCGAAGCCCATGATGTGCTGGTTCTGCAGCATCGGGGTCCTGGCGAGCGCGCGGGACACGTCCTGTTCGAACCGCTGGGTGACGTTGTTGGCGCTCACTCCGGTGTGGGTGAACCCCCAGCGCGGCCAGGCCGGGTCGACCGCCGGGGGCTTCGGGATCGCGGTGCCGGAGACCGCCGCCGACGGGGTGGCCGCCCCCTTCCCGTCAGGAGCCGCCCGGTCCGGCGTGCCGGAGGAGCAACTCGCCAAGGCCAGCGCCATCGCCGCACCCGCCGCCAGGACGGCCGCCCGGCCGGAGCGCCGCCATGCCGATCCCCCAGTGCCCGATGACATCCGGCATCACCCTATTCCTTTTGTTTTCGCTGGTTAAAGCGTTCCACGGACGGTACGGCAGCGGCAAACCAGGGGCCGGGTTCACAGCCAGGCGTTGCCGCCGGCCCCTCGAAAAAGCGCTCCGGAACTCCGCAGCCGGCGACCACGCACCGATGCCTCCGGCGGGCGCGTCACCGGCCGGCAGCCGCCGACAGCCGGCACCCGACCGAAGAGATCGAATTCACTGTGGTCGAAGTCGGCCACCTGATCAAGTGCCGGAGCGGAACAGGCCGCAGGGGAGGCCGGCAGCCGTTCCGGGTGCCCTGTCTCACTGAACTTGAGGCAGTCTCATCGGTCATGAGGCGTTCCGCTGCCCGCCTCTCTCGCCTGAAGCATGATCGCCAAGGTGTCGATCACCAACCCGAGTGATCTTCGGGGTGGGGGATGGGCGGCGCCTTCCCAGCCGACGTTGACGCGTCGGTCATGCTTGGGCCCCGGGCCCGGGGGTGGGCGCTCCGCCGCTGTCGCGCGCGGACGGTGGCGCTCAAGACTCCGCGGCCTGCAGCGCCCAGGCGACCGCGAGCGGATTCTGATACTCCCGCCAGCGGGCGATCCGTCCCTCGTGGACGGTCAGCACGCCGATGAACGGGGCCGCGGCGGACACTCCCGCCGCGGTCATCGTCGCGGTCAGCTCGTATTCGACGACGATGGTGTCGGGGTCGGCGGTGTCGTGCACGGCCAGCGCGCGGCAGTCGTCGAAGCGGAACGGCAGGTCGGCGTGCCCGGCGCGGATGAAGGCCAGTACCGCAGCCCGGCCCTCGATCCGGCTGGGCCGTCCGGGTGGGGCGAACGGCATCTCCAAGATGACGTCCCCGGTGAGCGAGTCGTCGTCGAAGACGGTCTCATTGGCGATCCAGTGCTCACGCATGCGGTCGAAGACCTCGCGTGGGGTCATGCCTGCCTCCAGAATAAAATGAGTGGGAACTCGACTTACGATAATGAGTAGAGACTCATTTTTCCAAGGGGGTCGGCGTGCGGGCGGACGCGCAACGCAACCAGGAACGCATCCTCGACGCGGCCGAGGAGGTGTTCACGCGCCGTGGCGCCTCGGCGTCCACCGAGGAGGTGGCCCGGCTGGCCGGCGTGGCGATCGGCACGGTCTTCCGGCACTTCCCGACCAAGGACGACCTGCTGGCGGCGATCCTGAAACGCCTGCTGGCGCGGCTGGCAGAGGACGCGGCCACGCTCGGCGGGGCGGATGGCCTGCACGTCTTCTTCCGCCGGCTGGTCGGGCAGGCAGCGGCCAAGCGCACGGTGGTCGACCTGGCCGGTGTCAGCGTCCCGGCGGCGGTGGGTCAGCTGGGCGAGGCGGTGGGCGGACTGCTGCGCCAGGCGCAGGCCGCCGGCACGGTACGGAGTGACGTTCATCCGCCCGAGGTGATGGCGCTGCTGGTGAGCGTCTGCCAAGGCGCCCTGCAGGGCGGCTGGGACGCAAAGCTGCAGGAGCGGACACTCGCCGTCATCTTCGCCGGTCTGGCCGCGTAGGCGTCGATCGGCGAGACATTCCGCCCGGCGCTGCCTCATCAATCCGAGGCACCACAGGTCAGGGAGTTCCCGTGCCTCGAGTCCAACGAGGCGCGACGCCGGGCGGGCGTGCCGTCGATCCGGACCGGGAGTTTCTGGATTGCGTTAACCGGGTGTTATCGCAACTCAAGAGCGTAACAGCAAAAGCTTTAGCGTTGCGCGAATCACTTTCACGCGGCGCTAAAGCTTTTGCTGTTACGCTCTCGGGCATGATCGGAGACTCTCTCCCGCAGGAAGGGCCCGGCCGGTCCCCCTCCCCGGAGGCCCAGGAGCACCGGAGCGCGGCGTGCGTGCACTGCGGGGAGCCGCTGCCGCCCGAGCCCCTGGACGAGGAGGGAAGGCGCAAGGGCGGACGGCCCCGCGTCTACTGCAGGAAAGCCTGTGCCGACGCCGCCTCACGAGCCCGCCGGGCCCAGCAGGCCGCGGCCGTCGCCGAGCCCCTGTCCGAGGCCTTCTCCCTGGCCGAGCGGCTGCTGCCCGCCGCCGGTGAGCTGAGCGGCATGCTCGCCGGCCTCATCGAGCGCCTGGACGCGGCCGAGACGGGTGCGCTCGCGAGGATCGCCGCCGCCGAGGCCGAGACGGCGCAGGCCCGGATCGAGGCGGAGGAGGCCCTGCAGCAGGCCGAGACCGCCGAACGGCGGCGCAGGGAGGCTCTGAACGCCTCCGGAGAGGACCGCCAGGCCCGCGACCGGGCCGAACGGCTGGCCACTCGCGCCCGGGCGGAGGCCGAGGAGTCGCGGCGGGCGGCCTGGCAGGAGGTCGCCGAGCACGAGCGGGCCCGGGGCCGGGCCGAGGCGGCCCGCGAGGCCGCCGAGGGATCCCGCGCCGAGCTGGCCGCCGAGCTGCGCGCCGTACGAGAGGCGATGGAGGAGCTGAGGCGGGACCACGCCCGCCAGGCCGGGCGTCTGGCCGGTGCGGAGCGGGAGCTGGCGGAGGCCGTCGCCGCGAACGCGGTCCTGGACGAGCAGGCCCGCGCCGCCCGGCGGCAGTCGCAGCACTCCGACGAGCAGGCCCGGCTCTTGCTGGAGCGCGCCGAGGCGGCCGAGGCCGCCCGGGACCGGGCCCTGGCCGACGCGGAGGCCGCCAGACGGGACGCTGAGGCCACGCGCGCCGACCTGGGCCGCAACCTCCGGGAGCTCGAACGGGCCCGGCAGGAGGCCGCCCAGGCGCGCGCCGAGGCCGCCCAGGCGCATGCCGTACGGCAGGCCGCCGAGACCCGGGCTCAGGAGCTGCGGACGGCGCTGAGCGCCGCCGAGGCCCGGGACGCGCGCGTGGAGGAGCTGGCGGCCGTGCTGGCCGCACTCGCCCCCGGCAGTGCCCCCGGCCCCGCCACCGGACGCGACGGCCCGTCGTGATTTCCCGCCCGGTGCCTGCACGGCTCCGGGACGGGAAAGGCCGCCACCGCCCCGGACGGGCCGTCTCAGACGCTGGTGACGATCTCAGACGCTGGTGACGATGTTCATCGACCAGTCGATGGCGCTCAGGAAGGCGTGCGCCAGGTTGCCCGCCGAGTCTCCCCGGTCGGGGATCTTCCCCGATTCGTAGGCCCTGGCGGTGGTGACGACCGAGCCGAGGGGGCCGCGCTCGTCGATGATCGCGGCCGACACCTCCTGGCTGAGCGACAGGTGGGCGATCAGTTCCTCCGGAAGCACGCCCAGCAGGTCCGCGATGCCGGTCAGGAGGCCCACGGTGAACGCCTTGTCGCTGGGCAGGCTCAGCGGCTTCGACAGCAGCTGGCAGAGGCGGGCCCGCATGAGGACGTGGGACATGCGGTCGGTGTCGACGCCGTCGCCGGCGCCGACCACGTCGCTGAGGAGCATCAGCGTCACCCAGTGCCGCAGGCGCTCCATGCCCAGGACCACGATCGCGTCGTTCACCGACGAGACCCGCTGCCACCGGCCGGACGCCGCGGAGTTCGTGGCACGGAGGATCCGGTAGGACAGGGCGGGGTCGGCGGTGACGATCGACACCACCTCGTCCAGGTCGGTCTCGTCGTCGGCGAGCTTGCTGATCAGTTCGAGATGGCGCAGCCTGCTGGGCTCCAGCGTGTCCAGTGACAGCACCCGGGGCTTGCCCAGCAGGTAGCCCTGGAACAGGTCGAACCCGAGCTCGCGGGCGAGGTCCATGTCCTCCTGGGTCTCCAGCCGTTCGGCCACCAGGCGCAGCCCTTCGTAGCCGCGGCAGACCTCCACGCGGGCCCGGAGAACCTCGGGGTCCACTCCGGAGACCTCGAGCTTGACGTAGGAGGCGATCTCCAGCAGGCGCTCGTGGTCGTTGCCGAGCACGAAGTCGTCCAGCGCGATGGCGAAGCCCTGTTCCGACAGCTTCCGCACGCCGGAGACCACCTGCTCGTCGATGTCGATGGTCTCCAGGACTTCCAGGACGACCGATCCGGAGTCGAACGGCAGCGGCAGTTCCCCGACGAGGAACTCGCGCGTCAGGTTGATGAAGCACAGGTGCGGGCCGGCCAGGCGTTCCAGGCCGAACTCGCTGAACGCGTTGACGATCACCTGGCTGGTCGCCTCGGCGCCCCGCGCCGTCGCTCCCTGGGCTTGCGAATGGGAACGGAAGAGGAGCTCATAGGCGACCAGGGCACCGGTCTCATCGTGGATCGGCTGACGGCCGATGTGGATGCGGTGCCAACCGTGCTCGACTGACCTGCCGGCGGAGTGCATGTGACATACATCGTCGGCCGAGGACGGCATGTGAGGAATCTCCCGGATCGAACACGGTTTCTGCACCCGCACGGACAACGACGACGCTACCGGTAATCGACCGCGGAGCTGCTTACCCTGGCCGACCGAACCGTTACCCTCGGTCATCGGCGGGGGATGAGGTCTCGGTGACCTTGTTCAAGACGCTCAAGCCGCTTCCTGCCGCGGCGGAGCCGGTTCCGGCCGGCCCGGGTACGGCACGGCGGGCTGTCCGCTGATGCCCGGGCCGACCGCGCTGCGCCGCACCGTCATGTTCACGGCGCTGTACCTGGTCGCGACGGTCGCCGGGCGGCTGACCGTGATCGAGGGCGCGAGCCTGAGCCTGGTCTGGCCCGCCGCGGGCGTGGCGGTGCTGTGGTTCATGGCGCAGCGCCACGAGAAGTCCTGGTGGCCGGACGTGGTGGCGCTGTCGGGGGTCACGTTCGTCGTCAACGTGCTGACCGGCGCCCCGGCGGTCCTCGGAGCCGCCTTCCTGGTGGCGAACCTGGTACAGGTCTGGGTGTTCCTGTGGCTCTTCGAACGGTTGTGCCCCGACCTGTGGAGCGCCAGAGGCTGGGGGAAGTTCGCCCGGGTGAACCACCTGTGGCGGCTGCTGTTCGTCGCGGCCGCCAGCACGCTGTGCGGCACGGCCTTCGGCCCGACGTCGGTGTGGGTGTTCTCCGGCCAGTGGTCGTGGATGACCACGGCGGTGTGGATGGCGCGCAACACCGTGAGCATCGTGCTGATCGGCGCCGTCGGCCTCCGCCTGGGCCGTCTCTTCGGCTCCCGCCCGTACAACGAGCCCGGCATGTGGGCCGACGCCCTCGCCGGGCTGCGCAAGCTCGGCGGCTGGCGGATCGCCGAGTGCCTCGCCCTGATGGCGACCACGGCCATCGCGTACATCGTGGCGTTCGCCATGAGCCACGGGCTTCCCCTCGCCTTCCCGCTGCTCGCCGTGACGGTCTGGGCGGGCCTGCGCTTCAGCACGACCTTCGTGGTCCTGCACGACCTGCTGGCGGGTGTCGCCGCCATCCTGTTCACCCTGAACGGCTACGGCCCGTTCGCCACGATCGGCTCGGCTCCCGCCCGGGCACTGGTGGCGCAGATCTTCGTCGGGCTGGTGGCCATCGTCGGGCTCGCGCTCGCCCTCAGCCGCGACGAGCGCGAGACGCTCCTGGGCCGGGCCACCGCCGCCGAGGAGTCGGCGTCCGCGCAGGCGAGGCTCCTCACCACGATCATGGACTCGATGCACGACGGCGTGGCCGTGATCGACGCCGACGAGCGGTTCGTCATGCGCAACCCGGCCACCGGCCACCTGCTCGGCGGGGTGACCAGTTCCACCGGCGCCCTCGCCTCCAGCCAGTACTACGGCCTGTTCCACCCCGACGGCAGGCCCGTCCGCGAGGAGGAGATGCCGTTCCGGCAGGCCTTGGCCGGCCGCGAGGTCCCCAGCATGGACATGGTCGTGCGCAATCACGGCGTCCCCGAGGGCCGGGTGCTCAACGTCAGCGCGATCCCGCTGCCCGCGGCCGGGGGCGGGGCGATCGTGGTCCTGCACGACGTGACCGCAGAACGCCGGCACCGCGACGAGCTCGCCGCGTTCGCCGGCGTCGTCTCCCACGACCTGCTCAACCCGCTGAGCACCGTCGAGGGCTGGGTGGACGTCCTCGCCGAGGCCGTCGATCCGGAGCCCGGCGGCACACCCGACCTGGACATGGTCGGCGACAGCGTCGTCCGCATCAAGCGGGCCGCCGCCCGCATGCGCAACCTCATCCGCGACCTGCTCGCCTACACCACCGCCCGGGACGCGGCCATCGCCCCCGTCCCGGTCAGCCTCGAAGACGTCGTGCGGGACGTCGTCACCGCGCGCGGCGACCTGCCGGCCCATCTGGCCGGCGAGCGGGCGCCCCTTTTCCACCTCGGCGACCTGCACGAGGTGCGAGCCGACCCGGCGCTCCTGCGCCAGCTGATGGACAACCTGATCGGCAACGCCGTCAAGTACACCGCGCCCGGGGCCACCCCGGAGGTCACCGTCACCTCCACCAGGGAAGGGCCGGACCTGATCCGCGTGGAGGTGGCCGACCGCGGCATCGGCATCCCGGCGGGCCAGCACGAGGCCGTCTTCGAGAACTTCCACCGCGCCCACGCCAAGAGCGGTTACACCGGCAGCGGGCTCGGTCTCGCCATCTGCAAGCGCATCGTCGAGCGCCACGGCGGCTCGATCGGCGTCGAGGACAATCCGGGCGGCGGCTCCCGCTTCTATTTCACCCTGCCCGTACCGACCGGCGGGACCTCGGACGAGGCGCGTCAGGGCCCTTGACCGCGGACCGCGGACCGCGGATGCCCGGCCGCCGTCGCCGCCGCGCACGGCCATGCCCCGCCGTACGCCGGAGCCCCCGGCCGGTACCTGGGATCAGGTGCCGGCCGGGGGCTCCGGCGTCACGGTCAGATGCGGAAGCGGGTGACCAACTGGTTGAGGTCGGCGGCCATCCGAGCCAGGCTTTCGGACGCCTGGCGGGAGGTGGAGATGCCCTCGTTGGTCTGCTGCGCGGCGGCGGCGACGGCCACCATGTTGTCGGCGATGTTGTTGACGCCCTGGGCGGCGCTGGAGACGCTGCGGCTGATCTCGTTGGTGGTGGCGGTCTGCTCCTCCACCGCGGCGGCGATCGTGGTCTGGTAGTTGCTGATCGTGCCGATGATGTTCGAGATCTTGTCGATCGCGGTGACCGCGGCGGCGGTGTCGGTCTGGATGGTCTCGATCCGGGTGGCGATGTCCTCGGTGGCCTTGGCGGTCTCCTGGGCCAGCTCCTTGACCTCGGAGGCGACCACGGCGAAGCCCTTGCCGGCGTCGCCGGCGCGGGCGGCCTCGATGGTGGCGTTGAGCGCCAGCAGGTTGGTCTGCTCGGCGATCGAGGTGATGACCTTGAGGATGTTGCCGATCTCGGCGCTGGACTCGCCCAGCTTGCCGACCACGGTGGTGGTGTCCTTGGCCGAGGTGACCGCTTCGACGGCGACGGTGGCCGCGTCGGAGGCGTTGGAGGAGATCTCCCGGATGGAGGCGCCCATCTCCTCGGAGGCCGAGGCGAGGGTGGCGACGTTGTCGGTGACCTCCTGTGCGGCCTCCCGGGCGTCGGCGGCGCGCGAGGCGGTGCCGCCGGCGTTGCCGGACAGCTGGTCGCTGATGGCGGCCAGGTCGTGGGAGGAGGAGCCGAGGGAGTCGGCGCTGGTGCGGATGACCGAGACGGTCTCGCGCATGCTGTCGGTGGCGCGGTTGAGGGCGGCGGCCATGGTGCCGACCTCGTCACGGGTGGTGATGTCGGCGCGGCGGGTCAGGTCGCCGCGGGCGACGTCGTCGAGCACGGAGGTGACCCGGCGCAGCGGGACGACCACGCCGCGGGCGACCAGCCAGGCCAGGCCGAGGCCGCCGGCCAGGCCCAGGCCGCCGATGACGCTGACCAGGGTGATGACCTCGCCGACCGCGTCGTGGGTCTCGGCGGCGCTGGCGACGGCGGTCCTGGCCTGCACGGCACGCAGGTCCTCGAAGCCCTTGTCGATGCTCTCGTTGATCGGCTCGGCCTCGTTGAAGCCGTCCCAGAACCCGTCCAGGTCGCCCTTGGCGGCCGCGGGCAGGATCTTCTCGTCGCGGATCTTCACGTAGGAGGCCCACTCGGCGTACAGGCTCTCGGCCGCCGCCTTGTCGGCCGATATCGGAGCGTACGCCGCGGCGTTCCTGCCGATCTCGGCGTCCAGCTTCTTCATGTCCTCGGCGTTGACGACGCGATACTCGGCGTCGGACATGTAGTAGTTCAGGACCAGGGTGCGGACCTTCAGCACGTCACTGTGGAGCCGGGCCAGGGTCTCGATGGGCTGCACGCCCTGCCGGTAGATGTCCTGGGACTTGTCGTCGGCGGTGTTGAGCCCGTTGACGCTCACGCCGATCACGAGCAGGCACGCGGCCGCCATCGCGGCAACGGCGGTGAAGATCTTCGCGGTCACCGGCAGATCACGGCAGCGGTCGAGCAGCGACCGCCCACCGTGGCCGCGGCGCTGAGACGGGGGCGTGAGCGTGGACATGATTCCTCACAGGTGCGGGTCGACAGCGTCCCGGTGGGGGACGGGGACAGGATGTCTCTGGGCGGCCCGCCCTGCAGACGTCGTCATCGCGTCACGGCGTCACGCGGCGTGTCGCGGGCTTGTCCGAGAAGGTGAGCGTCAGTCCGCGTTGGCGGACAGGCTCGGCTTCTCGTTGATCTTGTGGCGCTCGTCGCGCACGGTGATGTAGGGGTGCCGCGCCACCAGGGTCGGCTCGTGGCGGTGGTAGTGGTGACCGCAGAACAGCAGGTCACGGCTCGGCCCGAAGACGACGCGGACGAACGCCTGGGCACCGCACTGGTCGCACCGGTCGGCGATCTTCAGCGGGTCGCTCTGCAGGACCCTCTCCGTCGTGATCGTCATATTTCAACCCCTATGCGTTCGTATCTGGTTTCCACGGTCAGTCGTCGCACCATCGGCTGTTTGAGGCGACAGATGAGAAGGTCTGCCGCTTTTACGCCGGTAGGTGCTTCCGAAGCGGCCGTACGGCGCGCTCCCTTCCGCGGATCGGCGACCGAGGAACCGGTCACCTGTCTCCATTTGGCCGAAACGACGTAGCGGGAGAGGATCGCAACAGGTGCCGCCCGGTTGCGAGTCGTACGGCCCGCACGGGACCGGGGTCAGCGGACCGGGGTCAGCCCGTCGGCTGGAGGGGGCTGGGCGGGAATGACCGGAACGGCCTGCGGGGGAACGGCGGGCGCGGCGGCGACAGGGCCTGAGCCGGAAGCGGGGCCGGGCTCAGGGGCGGGTCCGGGCCGCTCGGGTGCCGCAGGAGCGGCCTCGCCTGCGGGGTCCTGGGCGCTGCCCTGAGAGTTCCGCAGAGCCTTCTCCCTGCGGGCCCGCATGATGGCCAGCCGGCGGTTCTCCTCCCTGTCGTGCCTCTGCTTCCTCTCGGCCTCGGCCTGCTCCTCGGCCAGCGCGGCCGCCTCGGTCCGCAGGAGTTCCCCCTCCCCCTGCCTGCGCCTCTTCTCCCGCTCGGCCTGGAGCATCTCCTCGACCTCCCGGTCGATGCGCCGGGCCCGCACGACATCCTCCTTGAGCGCCGCACGGGCGGCGATCTCGTGTGCCTTCGCAACGGCCTCCCGCCGTACCTCGGGGCTCGACTGGGCACGTGCGGCGGCGAGCCGCTCCTGCATCTCGAGGTAGCCCTCGCCGTCCTCGTCGACCTTGATGTTCTGGCGCCGCCGGAACGAGCGCAGCAAGCGGCCAATGCGGTAGCGGACGACACCCGCGACGTTCCTGGCGGAGGCGATCTGGTCGGTGAGGATCTCCACACTCTCGCCGAAGGTGACGTACCGCCTCAGCAGCACCACGAAATTTTCGAGCCGGGCCAGCTCCGAGTCGGACGGGACCTCCGTGCCGGGGGCGACCCGGCCCGTTCGCTGCACCCGCCAGTGCCGCTGGCACGCCCGCAGCACGTCACGGGCGTCCTGGAGGTCGTCGTAGCCGTGCTCTTTCCACCACGGGGTCGGCTGGCCATCGTTGGATTTCCTGCCCCCGGACGCCCGCCGGTGATCGTCCCGGCCGCCTCTCCGGGGAGATCTTGCTCGGGGAGGGGTGGAACCCTCTCCAATATAAGGAGACGTGTGAACTAGTCCGCAGCCGAACGAGACAGTCTTCTCCCGGCTGAGCGCGCCGCCGTATTGGACGAGCACGCAGCGGGCGAGCGCGGCGTGCGTGGAGGCGAGGGTCGGCCTGCCCTTGGCCCGCTCGACCGGGTCGTCGGCGACCTTCTCGATCGCACGGCCGAGGTCCTTGGGGAAGTCGGGGGGCAACCGGGCCAGGTCCAGGCAGAGCGCGTAACGGGCGGGGCGACCGGGGGCGGCGGCGTGCACCTGGCGGACCAGGCCGAGGCCGGTCAGCCGGCCCAGGTCCTTCCAGGCGGTCCGCACGCTCAGGTCGTGCGTGGCGGCGTAGGCGCGCATGACGCGCGGCATGTCGGTGAGCCCGCCGTGCTCGTCCGCCCAGTGCGTGAGGTGGCACGCCATCCGGTGCGCGCAGTGGTCGGAGATCTCGTCGCGCCACCACTGCAGGCTGAACACCCGGAACCAGACCCTGGTCGGGACCGAGGGCAGCCGGTCGGGATCCTCGAAGCGGGCCGTACGGCGGCGACGGGGCCGGGCGGCCCGGCTCCCGGGAGATATGCGGCAATTGCGTTGTACATGTGGGGCTAGGCCACTATCACCTGAATGCGACACGCCGGATTCAGGCATGACTGGCAGAGCCCGGGACCCATCGTCTATCGTGGTCTCCAGACATCAGGACACCGGCCAGGCACGCGAAAGCCTCCGCCGACACGAGCCGGGTCGATGTTTTTTGGGAGAGAGGTCCCTGCGTTCCTCTTGGCGGTGGAACGGCGCGGGGGCCTTCTCTATTTGTGAGGGTCCGCCATCCTGGGCGGCCTGCTTTCCCTCGGTGACTCCTTCCAGCGCACGCCGTACGGCCTGCGCGACGACAGTTGAGGGGCTCAGCCCGCGAGCGGAAGCGGCTCCTGCTTGCGGCGGGGGCCCGGTACCTTCACGGAACGATCGTGCGCGGCGACGAGGAAGTCGACGACGTAGTCCTGGAAGTTGTCGTATCCCAGCTCGGCGGCGCGCTGCTTCATCGCCTGGTGCAGATCGTTCGGGAACCGGATGGTCTGCGCGGTTCGGGGCCCCTTGGACGGGCGCCCGGGCTTGCCTCCACTCATAGCGCTGAACCCTATTGGAACTCGAATCGGAAAGCCATGTCCCGTCCGGCGTGTCGGGCCAGACGAGGTAATTCGTGGCGTTCGTCGCGGACGAACCGGTCAACAAGGGCAAAAAGGCTAGCCATGAGTCTCTCCGTGAAGCGGGGGGGCTTTCAGAGAGACCTCCGGTCGCGTGGGATCCGAACGCGCGGATTCCCGGCCAAGCACCGCCAACTTGAACGTATCGCTATCGGACGATTACTCTCCGCGGCAAAAGATATCGGACAGCGGAGCCGTGCGGAACGGATCTGCACAGGGGCGGGGAGAAATACCTCATCCGCCGGGAGACGGATTCACGCGGAGGCCGACGCCACCGGCATTGCGCGGTTCCCCCGGCCTCATGCGGCCACCGCCGGGGCCGCCTCGTCCGGCCGTTCTCCCGATCATGGGGAGAGGGCCGCCGCTGCTCGTCGCAACCGGTCTCGTCCGGCGGGCGGACGGCTCCGGCCTACTTGGATGCCGAGAGCGCCGGGTTCTCCCCGCCCGGCACGGCCGGGTCCTGCCCGGCCGGGTCCGGCGCCACGGGCAGGGTGAAGACGAAGCGGCTGCCGCCCCCCGTGTTGTCCTCGGCGCGGATCTCCCCGCCGTGGTGGTTCACGATCCGGCGGCAGATGGCGAGACCGAGACCGGTGCCCGGGTAGCCCTCGCTCCCGCGGGCCCGGTTGAAGGCGCCGAAGACGGCGTCGCGCTGGTCGGGGGAGATGCCGATGCCGTGGTCGGCGACCGAGATCCGCCACATCGGCCCGTCCTGCTCGGCGTTGATGTCGATCTGGGCGGCGGTGCCGTGCCGGACGTACTTGATCGCGTTGCCGATGAGGTTGTCCAGGACCTGCCGGAGCCGGTCCGGGTCGGCGACGACCACCGGGAGCCGGCCGGACTCGATGTGCGGCCGGTCGTGTTCGAGGTGGGAGGTCCGCTCGGTGACGATGTCGCCGACGAGCTTGTTGAGGTCGACCTCGGCCAGTTCGAGGGAACCGTTCCCGGCGGCGGCGTAGTTCAGCAAGTCGTCGATGAGGTGCTGCATTCTGCGGGTGCCGGTCCGCACCCGCGACAGCCAGGTGTTCACCTGCTGGTCGGAGCGGTCGGCGAGGCGGTCCTCCACGAGCTCGCAGTACCCCATGATCACGGTGAGGGGGGACTTCAGGTCGTGGGCCGCGACCGCGGCGAAGCCCTCCAGCTCCCGCTCCCGCTCCCGCAGCCGGATCTCCACCTCCTGCCGCTGCTCGATGTCGGCCTGGAGGGCCGCGGTCGCCTGCTCCACGCGGGCCAGGGCCCGGTCGCGCGAGGTGACCAGGACCAGCACCAGCCCGGCCAGGAGCAGGCTGGCCAGCGCCCCGCAGCCCAGGACCACCAGGTGGAGGCGGTCGTCGCCGGTGGAGGCGAACCGGTCGGTGGGCTGGATCTCCAGCTTCCAGCGCCGGCCTGCGGCGTCGAGCGTCGTCTCACGGTGGAGGCGGGCGTCGGCGAGCGGCGCTCCGGCGTGGACATCGGCGATCCGCCGTTCCTGGCCGGGCACGGACACGTCGGTCAGCGTCACGTTGAGGACGCCCTGGGAGGCCGGCTGCAGCGTGTTGTTGATGAAGTCGCTGCCGCGCACGCCCATCAGCAGCCAGCCGCGCAGGAGACCCGCGTCGGCGGTGCCTCCGGCGGCGTAGACCGGCGCGGCGAGGATGAACGAGATCTGCTGCCGGGAGGTGGGCAGCATGCGGTCCCGCAGCAGCACGTAGGCCTGGCTCGCGGCGACCTGCCCGGTGCGCCGGGCGGTGTCCATGGCCCCGGTGGGCTCGGAGGCGGCCGCCAGGTCCAGACCCAGCGCGGTCGAGAGCCCGTCCAGGCTGCGGGTGAGCACGACGAACCGGTGCTCGTCGGCCCGGACGGGCCGCACGGTCAGGTCGGACACCCCCCTGCCGCGCCAGGCCCGCTGTACGGCCTGCACGTGCGCGTCGTCGGCGGAGACGACGAAGCCCACTTCGCTGACCCCGGCCAGACCCCGGTAGGAGAGCCGGAAGGTGAGGGCTTCGAAGTCCTGCGCGGTCAGGTTCGTCTGGGTGCCCACCGCGGCCGAGAGGTGGCCGAGGAGCTCCACGCGACGGTAGGTCTCGCCGGCGAGCACGGTCCGCACCACCTCCAGGTGGCGGTCCATGCGCTCGTCGGCCTCCCTGCGCTGGGCGTCGGCCAGCGCGCCGGCCGCGACGACGGTGAGGATCAGCCCGACCGCCAGCATGGCGCAGGCCAGCGCCACTCCGCCGGTGCCGCCGAGCCGTCCGAGTATGCGGGAACGGGCGGCAGACCTCACAACTCCGGCGGTGTCGCGGTCCAGCCTGCTCATCGGTGTCTCCCAGCGGTCACGTCTCCTGGACTTCCTTGTCCCCATCGGAAGCCGGGGCGTGGAGCTGAGGAACGGCCGGGCGGCGGAATACGGTTCGCCCCGGCTCGGAGGCCTAGAACCGCGGAAGCGGGTATGAACGCTGACCAGGGGTTCTTCTGGGGGAACGGCACGAGGTGACCATGAGCAGCGTTCTGATCGTCGAGGACGATCTCGACATCCGAGATCTGACCCTGTTCCGGCTGGAGCAGGCCGGCCACGAGGTGCGGACGGCGGGCGACGGAACGGAGGCGCTGGCGGCGCTGGCGGAGAAGCGCCCCGACATCGTGATCCTGGACTGGATGATGCCGGGGCTGTCCGGGCCGGAGGTGTGCCGCAGGCTGCGCGCGATGCCCGGCATGGAGGGCGTGGTGGTGCTCATGCTGACGTCCAAGGCGCAGGAGGCCGACGTGGAGGAGGGTTTCCGGGCGGGCGCGGACGACTACATGGTCAAGCCGTTCAGCCCTCGGGAGCTCGCGGTGCGCGTGGGGGCGCTGCTGGCGCGGACCCGCCCCTGATCGGCGTCTCCGGGGCGGAGGCCGGGGCATCGGTCTGCGATCGGTAGGGTGCCGACCAGGAATGCTTCACCTTTTGTACTTATATAAGTACAAAAGGTGACAAGCAACGCTTCTGCACCCGTTCTGCACCATTCCCTGCACCTGATCACCACTTACCGTGGCAGCTACTTTACGGAAAGCCATCGCCGGTGGAACCCCGTCGGTGGCCGGTAGCTCATGGAGGAGTGTCCCGTGATCGGTCTTTACCTCAAGCTCCAGGCCCTGCTCGACGACTCCGGTCGTGACCGCGGCGCCACGGCCGTGGAGTACGGCCTCATGGTGGCGCTCATCGCGGCGGTCATCGTCGGGACCGTGATCCTGCTCGGGCAGGGCCTCGACCTGAAGTTCAGCGAAATCCTCAACCAGATCGGCTGATCGCGTGTCCCGGCTGGGCGTTCCCGCGCAGCCGGGCCGTACACGCGGTACGGCACGCGCGAGGGAGCGGGGCGCCGCCTCCGTGGAGACGGCGCTGATGCTCCCGGTGATCCTCTTCCTTCTCTTCGCGGTCATCGACTTCGGGCGCATGTTCAACGCACAGATCACCCTGACCGAGGCCGCGCGGGAGGGCGCACGGGCCGTCGCCCTCGGCCACCTGGCCGGGCCTCGGGTGGAGTCCGCCGCGCAGGGGCTGACCCCGCTGTCCAGCACGGTCACCTCCTGCCCCACCGCTCCTGACCCCGACGCCGACGCTGTCGTCGAGGTCAGGCACTCCTTCGAGTTCATCACCCCGGTGGCCGGGCTCGCGGCGCTGTTCGGAGGCGGCCTTGACGGGCCGATCACCCTGTCGGGCAGGGGGGTCATGCCATGCCTGGGCTGAAGCGGCCCGCCCGGGCCCTGCGGCGGATCCGGCGGCGTTTCGCCGGAATCCCGCACGGCGGCGACGAAGGCGGCATCGCCGTCCTCGTCTGCGTGCTGATCGCCGGCGGGGTGCTGCTGGGTATGGGCGCCCTCGCCGTCGACGTCGGCCGGCTCTACGCCGAGCGCGAGGAGCTGCAGAGCGGCGCCGACTCCGCCGCCATGGCCGTGGCCGAGCAGTGCGCCCGCGACGCCGGCCGGTGCGGCACCGCCCCGGCCGCCACGGCGCAGCGCTACGCCGACGCCAACGCCAAGGACGGCACGTCGGGGGTGGAGACCCTGTGCGGGAGGACCGGAGGCGGCGGCCTGCCGGGCTGCCCGCCGCCGGCCGCCAATCTGACCGCCTGCATCGGCGAGCCGCCGGTCACCGCGGTGTACGTGGAGACGCGCACCCGGTCCCGGATGCCCGACGGCAGCACGCTGCTGCCACCGATCCTCGCCCAGACCCTGCTCGGCCGCGACGGCTACGCCGGGGCCGAGGTGCGGGCCTGCGCCCGCGCCGCCTGGGGGCCGCCGCTGCGGGCCCGCGGCCTGGGCCTGACGGTCTCGCTGTGCGAGTGGCGCGAGGCGACCGCCGGCGGTACGGCGTTCGCGCCCCCGCCGCCCGCGGCCGTGCCCGGCTCGGCCGAGGTCGTGCTCCACCTGCACACCACCACGGCCCGATCGTGCACGACCCGCGGCTCCGGCGGCGACAACCCCGGCGGGTTCGGCTGGCTGGACGACCTCGACGACACCTGCTCGGTGATGGTCGAGGCCGACGGCACCTACGGCGGCGACCCGGGCGTCTCGCCCTCCAGGGAGTGCGAGACCGTCCTGGCCGACGCCCGCGAGAACCGGACTCTGACCTACCTGCCGATCTTCCGGGAGGTCGCGGGGACCGGGCAGAACACCCGCTACACCATCGAGGGGTTCGCCCCTTTCGTGATCACCGGCTACGCCCTGCCCGGCGCTTCGGAGCCCTCGGAGCTGACCGGTCTGAGCCACTGCGGGGGGTCCGACAAGTGCGTCTACGGCTACTTCACCCGCGCCCTCGTGCCGGCGAAGGGCACGATCGGCGGGCCGGACCTGGGCGCCGCCATCGTGACGTTGATCGGTTAGGGGAGACAGGTTGAGATCGCGCATGCTCACGCTGCTGGCCGCGCTGGCGCTGGCCCTGTTCGGCGCCGCCGCCGTGCTGGTCTACGTCTCCGGCGCCGAGGAGCGGGCGCTGGCGGGCAAGAAGGCGGTCGCCGTACTGGTGGCGAAGAAGGCCATCCCGGCCGGGACCACCGGCGAGCAGGTGCGCACCGGGGGATTCGCCGAGCTGGTGCGGATGCCCGCCGAGACCGTCCCGGCCGACGCGCTGGGCGCCGTCGACACCGGGCTGGACACGCTGGCGCTCACCGCCGCGATCCAGCCGCGTCAGCTCCTGCTGCGCGGCATGTTCGCCGTGCAGGAGAAGACGACCGGCGGGCTGGCGATCCCCCAGGGCAAGATGGCGATCTCGGTGGAGATGACCGCGGCCTCCGACGTCGCCGGGTATGTGCGTCCCGACACCCAGGTGGTCGTCTTCGACACCTTCAACCTGCTGAAGGGCAGGACGGGGGTGCCGTCCGGCGACCGGCTCGCCGAGGGCCACGAGCTCAACCGGGCCACCCGCGTGCTGCTGCCGCGCGTCCAGGTGCTCGCCGTGGGCCCGCGCCGCGCCGCCGCCTCCGCGGCCGAACCCGCCGAGGCCGCCGAGCAGGACCGGCAGCAGGAGAGGACGCTGCTGATCACCGTGGCGGTCAACCAGGACGAGGCCGAACGGCTGGTGCACGCGGCACAGACCGGCACCCTCTACCTCGGCCTGCTCACCGACACCACCGACGTCGGCCCCGGCCCCGGCGTCGACAACCACTCGCTTTTCCGCTGACCACGCATGACCGCAAGGAGACGACGTTGACCGTCTTGTACGAGCCGTGGCCCGTCACGGCCGCCGAGCTCGCCGCGCTGCTCGGGCAGGCCGGGCACGCCGTCCGGACGGCGGCGGACCCCGTCGGGCTCGCCGCGATCCTGGCCGAGAACCCGGGCGAGCCGCTCGTGGTGTTCGGCCCGGGAGCCGCTCCCGCCGAGGCGGCGGCCTTCGCCGCCGAGCAGCGGCTGCGCGGGCCCGCGACCGGCGTCGTGCTGCTGCGCGCCGACGCCGGTGCGGACCTGCTGCGGGAGGCGTTGCGGGCCGGGATCCGGGAGGTCGCCGACCCGCATGACCCGGTGGCCGTGCTGGAGGCGTGCGGGCGTTCGCTGGAGCTGTCGCAGCGGCTGGCGTACGGCGGCGCCCCGCCGGACCTCTCGCCCGGCCCGTACGGCGGGCGGGAGGCACCCGGCGGGCAGCCCGGGCGGATCGTCACGGTGCTGGCCACCAAGGGCGGCTGCGGCAAGACCACGGTCGCCACCAATCTGGCGGTGGCGCTGGCCGCCGGCGGCCGGCACCGGGTCCTCCTGGTCGACCTGGACGTGGAGTTCGGCGACGTGGCGATCGCGCTGCAGCTCACCCCCGAGCGCGGCCTCGCCGACGCGGTCGCGATGGCCGACCGGCTCGACGAGACCGGGCTGCGCTCGCTGCTGACGCCGTACCGGCCCGGCCTGGACACGCTGCTGGCCCCGGTCCGGCCGACCGACGGCGAGCAGGTCGGCGGCCCGCTGGTCGGCGAGGTGCTGCGCCTGGCGCGCGACATGTTCGACTACGTCGTCGTCGACACGCCGCCGCACTTCTCCGACCCGGCGCTGGCCGCGCTGGACGTCACCGACCACTTCCTGGTGCTGGCCGCCCCCGACGTGCTGACTCTGAAGAACACCCGCATCGCGCTGGAGACCCTCGAACTGCTCGGCCACCCCGCCGAGCGGCGGATCGTGACGCTCAACCGCTCCGGCTCGCCGGTCGGGCTGACCCCGCAGGACGTCGAGCGCGTGCTGCGGGTGCCGCCGCACGCGCACATCCCCTCCAGCGCCGACGTGCCGCTCTCGCTGAACCGGGGGGTGCCGCTGACCGCCGACGACCCGGCCCACCCGGTCAGCCGGGCCATCTCCGAGATCGCGTCCCGCTACCTGCACGCCGTACCGGCCGAGCGGTCCCGCCGCGAGCGAGGGCGCCGCGGGCTGCTGCGCAGGGTGAGGGGCTGAGGCGGTGGGACTCAACGACCGCATCGCCCGGCGGCGCGCGGGCGCCGCACCGCAGGACACCGCCGAGCGGGAGCCGGGCCCGGCCGGGACCGAGACCGGCACGGTCGCGGCGGTCCGGGCCGCCGACCCGCTGGCCGGGGTGCGCCGCCGCGTGCACCAGGCGCTGCTGGACGTGCTCGGCCCGCAGATGTACGCCGACGTGGGCGGGGACGACGACCTGCGGCGGAGGGTGCGCGAGACCGTCGCCGAGGTGCTGGCCGCCGAGGAGACGCCGCTGACCGCCGCCGACCGGGCCCGGATCGCCGACGAGGTCACCGACGACATCCTCGGACACGGCCCGCTGGAGCCGCTGCTGCGCGACCCCGACGTCAGCGAGATCATGGTCAACGGCCCGGACCTGATCTTCGTGGAGCGCTCCGGCCGCATCGAGGAGGTCGAGACCCGCTTCGCCGACGACGCCCACCTGCGGCGCGTCATCGACCGCATCGTCTCGCGGGTCGGCCGCCACGTCGATGAGGCCAGCCCGATGGTCGACGCCCGGCTGCCGGACGGCAGCCGGGTCAACGCCGTGGTAAGCCCCATCGCGCTGGACGGCTCGATCCTGACCATCCGCAAGTTCTCTAAGGACCCCTACACCGTCGAGGACCTGATCGCCTTCGGCACGCTGACCCGGCCGGTGGCCGAGGTGCTCTCGGCGTGCGTGCGCGGCCGCCTCGACATGGTGATCAGCGGCGGCACCGGCTCGGGCAAGACCACCACGCTCAACGTGCTGTCGAGCTTCGTGCCCTCGGGCGACCGCATCGTCACCATCGAGGACGCCGCGGAGCTGCAGCTCCGCCAGAAGCACGTGCTGCGCCTGGAGTCGCGCCCGGCCAACACCGAGGGCCGGGGCGAGGTCACCATCCGCGACCTGGTCCGCAACGCGCTGCGGATGCGCCCGGACCGGATCGTGGTCGGAGAGGTCCGCGACGGCGCCGCCCTCGACATGCTCCAGGCCATGAACACCGGCCACGACGGCTCGCTGACCACCGTGCACGCCAACACCCCGCGCGACACGCTGGCCCGCCTGGAGACGATGGTGCTGATGGCCGGGGTGGACCTGCCGGCGCGGGCCATCCGGGAGCAGATCGCCTCCGCCATCGACGTGATCGTGCAGGTCACCCGGATGAAGGACGGTGTGCGCCGGATCACCCACGTCACCGAGGTGACCGGCATGGAGGGCGAGGTGGTCACCCTCCAGGACATCTTCGTGTTCGACTACCGGGCGGGCATGGACGAGACCGGCCGCTACCGGGGCACGCTGGTGCCGACCGGGCTGCGGCCGCGCTTCCTCGACGAGATCGCCAAGGCGGGCGTCACCATCCCGCCGGGCACCTTCGGCGGCACCTGGTGAGATCGGTGAGGTTCCCGCCCGTTCCCGTACGGCCCGCCGTCCGGGTCCTCTCCGCTCTCTTCGCCGTCCTGCTCACCTGCGCCGTCCTCACCGCCACGGTCCTCGGCGCCGTCCCGGCACCCGCCGCGTGGGCCGACGGCGAGCCGTCGCTGGCGGTCGGCGCCGTACGGACCACCCCTGGGCAGGCGCAGTTCTACCTGACCGCCAGGAACCTGCCGCCGGGCATGTCCCTGGAGACGGCGCGGGTCACCGTGCGCGCCGAGGACACGGGCGGGGGCACGGGCGGGGGCACGGTGCTGCCCGTGACCGTCGAACCGGCCGGGACCCCCGGCACGGGCGGGGACGGCCCGGCCCGGTCCGTCGTGATCGTCTTCGACGCCAGCGCCTCGATGTCCGGCCCGCCCCTGGACCAGGCACAGGACGCCGCGCTGGACTACGCCCGCGCGGTCCCCGCCGACGTGCGGATCGGCCTGGTCCGGGTGGGTGAGCGGGCCGAGACCCTGCTGGCGCCCACCGCCGACCGGGCGGCCTTCACCGCGGCCGTGCGCGGTGTGCGGGCGCGGGGGAGCACCGCCTTGTACGACGGGGTCATGGCGGGCCGGGAACTGCTGGCGGGGGAGGACGGCGATCGGCGGCTGCTGGTGCTGTCGGACGGGGCCGACACCTCCTCGCAGACCTCCCTGGACCGGCTGGTCGTACGGCTGGGCCGCGACGGGGCCGCCGTCGACGTGGTGGCCCTGGGGGAGAGGACCGACGGCGCCGCGCTGCGGCGCATCGCCGAGGGCGGCGGGGGACGGGTCCACCGCGCGACCGGGGGCCGGGAGCTGGCCGGGGCGTTCCTGTCGGCCGCGGCGGCGTTCTCCCCGCCGGTGCGGGTCACCGTGCAGGTGCCCGCGGAGCTCGCCGGGCGGACCGCGCGCATGACGGTCGAGGCGCGGGCGGGCGGGTCCGCGACGGCCGCACCCGCCCCTGCGGCCACCCCCTCGCGGACGGGAACCCCCCCGGTCGCGGGCTCGGGCGGGACCGCGAGCACGTCCGTGACGGTGACCTTCGCGGCCGTTCCCCGCACGGGCGGGCCCGGCGCGCCCCCGGCCGCCGTCACGGTCGCCGGGCCCCCGGCCTGGCTGTACCCGGCCGGGGGCGGCGCGCTGCTGGCCGCCCTGGTCATGGTCGCCGCGGTGCTGGTCCGGCCCCACCACGGCCTGGACGGCGGGCGGCTCGCCCAGCTCGAGCGCCTCGCGGCGTACGGGAGCGGGCCCGCGGGCGGCGCGGGCGGCGGGGTCCTCGGCGTGCCGGGCGCGGCGCTGGCGCTGACCGAGAAGGTGGTGCGTGCCCGGGGCCGCCACGAGCGCATCGCCGTCGAACTGGAACAGGCCGGGATGCGGCTGCTGCCGCACGAGTGGACGCTGCTGCGGCTGGGAGTGGCGTTCGCCTGCGCCGTCCTGCTCACCCTCCTGCTGTCACCTGTGGCCGGGATCCTGCTCGGGCCGGGCCTGGGCTGGGCGGGCTGCGCGTTCTACCGGCGTCGCCGCGCCGCGGCCCGGGCCCGCCGCTTCGCCGAGCAGCTCCCGGACGCGCTGCAGCTCGTCGTCGGCTCACTGAGGTCCGGTTTCTCCCTGGGCCAGGCGCTGGCCGCCCTGGTGCGGGAGTCGGCCGAGCCGGTCAGCACCGAGTTCGGCAAGGCTCTGGCCGAGACCAGGCTCGGCGTCGACCTGGAGGACGCCCTGGAGAAGGCGGCCGAGCGCACCGCCTGCCGGGACCTGTCCTGGCTGGTGATGGCGATCCGCATCCAGCGGGAGGTCGGCGGCAACCTGGCCGAGATTATGGCGACCGCGGTGGACACCATGCGCGAGCGCGCCCGCCTCCGCCGCCACGTGCGCGCGCTGACCGCCGAGGGCCGGCTGTCGGCCTACGTCCTGATCGCGCTGCCGATCGGCATCGGCGGCTGGATGTTCCTCATCCGCGGCGAGTACGTGCGCCCCCTGTACACCGAGCCGCTGGGCATCGCGATGCTGAGCGCGGCGGTGCTGCTGGTGGCCGTCGGGTCCTTCTGGATGAGCCGGTTGATCAAGGTGGAGGTCTGAGCCGGTGGGACTGCTGCTGATGCTGGCCGGTGTCGGCGCGCTGACCGGCGCCGTGGTGCTCGCCGTACGGGCCCTGACCGCGGGCCGCACCTCCCGGCTGGCGGCCGGGCGGCTGGAGGCCGTCGAGCGCGTCTACGGCGCGGGCGGGGCGGCTCCGGGGGCGCCGGCCGAGCCGTTCGCCGACCGGGTGCTGCGCCCGCTGGGCGCCCGGTTCGGCCGGCTCGCCCGCAGGCTCACCCCCGCCGGGATGGTCGGCCGGATGAACCGCTCGCTCACCTACGCGGGGAACCCGCCGAAGTGGCCGGTCGAGCGGGTCATGCAGGCCAAGGGCCTGGGCCTGCTGGCGGGCGGTTTCATCGGCCTGCTGTACGGCTCCGGCCTGGGCGGCGCGACGGCGGTGCTGGGCATCGCGGCGGGGGCGGGGGCCGGGTTCTTCCTGCCGGACCTGCTGGTCTACAACCTGGGTGTGCGCCGTCAGCAGGAGATCGCCAGGACGCTGCCCGACATCCTGGACATGCTGACCGTCAGCGTGGAGGCCGGGCTGGGCTTCGACGCCGCCGTGGCCCAGGTGCGGGCCAACGCCGAGGGGCCGATGGCGGGGGAGTTCGCCCGGATGCTGCGCGAGATGCAGCTCGGCAAGCCCCGCACCGACGCGCTGCGCGCGGTGTCCGAGCGCACGACCGTGATGGAGCTGCGCAGTTTCGCCTCGGCGGTGGTGCAGGCCAGCGAGCTGGGCATCCCGATCGCCAACGTGCTGCGCGAGCAGGCCAGGGAGATGCGGCTGCGCCGCCGCCAGCGCGCCGAGGAGGCGGCCCAGAAGGTCCCCATCAAGATTCTTTTCCCGCTGCTGTTCTGCCTGTTCCCGGCGCTGTTCGTCATCATCATCGGCCCCGGCGCCCTGCGCATCATGGAGCTCCTCGGAACCTGACGCCCGACGGCCGCACCGGGCCGGAGAACGCCGACGGCCCCGCCGGGATGGATCCCGGCGGGGCCGTCGGCGTGCGTGGGGCGGTGTGCAGGTCGCCTCTCGGCGAAAGGCACAACGCGGCTCCAGCCGTACGGTAGTCCGCGAAGGCAGATTGGTGAGGCCCGGGGACACTGGGCACACCGTCCACGAGGAGATGTAACCACCGGCCGTCGCCGGATGTTCCCGCCCTCTCCGATGTCCGCGCCCGCCGGCGTCGGCCGCGACGGTGCGGGTGCCGTCAGGTCCGGAACCCGGAGACCAGGGCCTGCAGGTCGGCCGACATGCGGGCGAGGTCCTCGGCGGCCCGCTGGGCCTGGCTGACGCCGCCGCTGGTGAGCTGGACCGCGGTGGCCACACCGGAGACGGTCTCGGCGATCTGGTCGGTGCCGGAGGCGGCCTGGGCCACGCCCCGGTTCATCTCGCTGGAGGTGGCGGTCTGCTCCTCCACCGCGCTGGCGATGGTGAGCTGGTAGTCGTTGATCTTGCCGATGATGTCGCTGATCTCCGCGATCGCGGCGACCGCGCTCTCGGTGTCGGCCTGGATGGCCTCGACCCGCTTGGCGATGTCCTCGGTGGCCTTGGCGGTCTCCTGGGCCAGGTCCTTGACCTCCCCGGCCACGACCGCGAAGCCCTTGCCGGCGTCGCCGGCGCGGGCGGCCTCGATGGTGGCGTTGAGCGCCAGCAGGTTGGTCTGCTCGGCGATGCTCGTGATCGTCTTGATCACACTGCCGATCTCCGCGGAGGAGGCCCCCAGCTTGCCCACGATCTCGTTGGTCGACTGCGCCGCCGTCACCGCCTGCGCGGCCACCTTGGCGGCCTCACTGGCGCTCTGGGCGATCTCGCGGATCGCCGAGCCCATCTCCTCCGACCCGGCCGCGACCGTGCGCACGTCGCCGGAGACCTGCTGGGCGGCGGTGGAGGCCGTGTCCACGAGGGCGCTGGTCTCCTCGGCACCGGCGGCGAGCTGGGTACTGGTGACGGTCAGCTCCTCCGAGGCGGAGGCCAGCTCCCCGGCGGAGGCCCCGATGGTGCACACGGCTGTGCGCATGTGCTCGATGGCCCGGTTCAGAGCCTGAGCCATGCGGCCCAGGTCGTCGTCGGTGGCGATGTCGCTCTGTGTGGTCAGGTCGCCCTGGGCCACCGCGGCCAGAGTCTCGCCGATCCGGCGCACCGGCCGGATGATGGAACGGCCCAGCGGGATGCACAGCCCCAGCAGCAGCACCACGCCTCCCAGGCCGATCAGCAGGGAGATGAGCCGGGTGTTCGCGGTGGTGTCGTCCATGCCGGCGCGGGCGGCCTCGATCGCGGTGTCCACGGTGGCGTGCACCGCCTCGAGCTTGTCGTCGACCGCGCTGTTGCGCTCGGCGATCTCGGGCTCGCGCTCCCGCGCCGCGGCCTTGTCCTGCCCGGCCTGCTGCACGAACGCCGACACGAAGGTGCTGAACTCCTCGATGTCCGGGCGCACGGCGTCCAGGCGGGCACGGGCCTCCGGCGGCAGCGCGAGCGCGTCCAGGCGCGCCACGGCCTCCGACACCGACGCCACGTCGTCGGGCATGTCCTCGAGCACGTCGCTCAGGTCCGCCTCGATCACCGACCGGTAGGCGTTGACCTTCAGCTCCGCTTCCCGGGTGTCGAGGTGGTTGAGGGCCGCCTTGGCCTGTTCCAGAGTGCGCAGTTCCCCGGCCTCGGTGACCAGCTGGTTCTGCGACCACATGCCGATCGCCATCACGGCGCCGACGGTCACGGCCCCCGTGGCGGCGATCGAGGTCAGCCGCTGCGTGACGCTCAGATTGGCCAGCCGTGCCGCCATGTGTGCCCTCCAGGCCCCGTTCGGAATACCAGCCTCATCGGCACCGCGCCCGTCCTCCTGTGAGAAACGCCGTCCCGCGTGCGGGCCGGCACACGGGCGCCGATGAGCGCTGACGGCTCCCGGCGGGGTCAGCCGGCCAGGGCGAGGGAGGGGCCGCCCATGGTGGGGCCGGCCAGCACCCAGCGGCCGCGGCCGCCGCGCTTGGCCTGGTACATGGCGGCGTCGGCGTTGCGGACCAGGTCACCGGGGGAGGTGGCGGCCTGGTCGAAGACCGCGACGCCGACGCTGGTGCCCACGCGCAGCTCGTGACCGTTGTGGGAGACGGGCTCGGCGACCACCTCGAGGAGGCGCTCGGCCAGCGCGGCGAGCTCCTCGTGGGAGGCCGCCTGCGGGCACAGCAGGGCGAACTCGTCTCCGCCGAGCCGTACGACCAGGTCCTCTTCGCGTACGGCGGCGCGCAGCCGCCGGCCGATCTCGACGAGCAGGGCGTCGCCGGCCTCGTGACCGTGGGTGTCGTTGACCGCCTTGAACCCGTCCAGGTCCAGGTAGAACAGCGCGTCACCGGTGGCGCAGTCCTCCAGATGGGTGAAGAGGGTGCGCCGGTTGGCCAGGCCGGTCAGCGGGTCGTAGGAGGCCTGGTAGGTCAGCAGCCGCTCGGCGCGTTCCTGCTGGCGCACGGCCACGGTGAAGCGCGACAGCACGAAGCAGCTGGCCGCGACGGTGGCCACGAGCAGGGCCATGCGCTCACCGCTGGAGCCGGATCCCTCGGCCACGGCGATGGCCGGGGCGGTCAGCAGGGCCAGGCCGAGGAAGACGATGCGAGCCGGGTGCAGGGTGCGGGTCCGGCGGCCGGGGCGGATCAGCTCGGCCCGGTCGGGGCGCATGACGGCGATCACCATCAGGGCGTTGCCGAACAGGACCACTCCGTTCATCAGCAGAACGGTGTTCGAGTCCTGCAGCAGCACGCGCCAGACATCGGCCACGATCCGGCAGGAACCCGCCGCGATCATCAGGTAGGTGGAGGCGCCGCGCACCCCTGGGGACAGCGCCAGCAGCAGCACCGCCGCCATGATCAGCACGTCGCCGACCATGTAGGAGGCTTCCAGCACGATGCCGGTGGTGTAGAGGCCACCGGTTTCCTTCAACGCCGGGGCGACCATGAGCCGCCACAGGCCGAGTGACGCGGCGGAGGTGAGGGTCAGCATGTCCAGCAGCGGCTCGCGGAGCTGCTCCTGGGCCCGCCGGCGGGCCATCATCATGATCGCGACACCGATCGCGGCGTATCCGGCGAGCCAGGGCGCGTCGATCCAGCCGGTCGGATCGGTCTCCGGAGAGATGTACCAGAAGGCCGCCGCCGCCGCGTCGCCGACCAGCAGGAGCGTCTGGCCCACGGCGATCAGCGGCCACGGCCACCGCTCGGAGCGGCCGGTGCGGCGCGTGGACGCGCCGGCGGACGGGCTCGCGGAGGGACGCCCGGAGGGACGCAGTGCCGCCCACCAGGCGGCGGCGCATATGGCCGCGTAGGCCCCGAAGTAGACGACCTCACCGGTCACGCTGTCGGCCGTCGTCGAGGCGGCGACGCCGGCCAGCGCCGCGGCCACCACCAGCCACCAGGTGCGGAGATAGGTCATGCCTGTGTGATCGGCCGACTACTTATGGAAATGAGGCGATTTTTCCAGTAGTGCCCCGGCATGGGGAAAGGGAAGAGGGCGGCACACCGGTGACCGGTGCGCCGCCCCCTTACGGCGGAGGACGGCTCAGGCGGAGTGCGCCAGGCGTCCCTCGTCGGTGTGCTGGACCGGGACCGGGACGGTCGTGTCGGCCGCACGCCGGGCGTCCAGAGCGAGCATCAGGCGGTCCTGGAGCTTGAACGTGCCCACGATGAGATTGCGGTAGGCGCCCGCGAGCGTGTCCGGCGGCGGCTCGAAGGCCTCGTCGTCGAGCTCGATGACCTCACCGATCCGGTCCACGAGCAGGCTCACCCACTCGTCGTCGACCGAGACGATGACGTTCATCGCCGGGACGTCCAGGTCCCGGCCCGGCAGGCCGAGCTGGACCCGCAGGTCCACCGCGGCGATGACCTGGCCGCGGAGGTTGAACAGGCCGCCGACCGAGGTCGGCGCCAGAGGGACGCGGGTGTACTCGTGGAAGCGCAGGACTTCCTGCACCTGTGCCACGTCCACCCCGAAGAGCTGGTCGGCCACCTCGAAGGTGGCGTACTGGCGGCTGGGCATTCTCAGGCTCCCACCATCGAGTCGTTGTAGTCGGACATTTCTGAGTAGAACCGGGGGTCGGCGGCCAGGATCGCCCGCCGCACGTCCAGCAGCTCGGTGACGCGCTGCTGGATGACGGCCGAACCGGTCAGGCCGTCGTCGTCCAGGTCGCTTCGGGACTCGATGTGGTCCTCGACGATGTCGACGATCTGCTCGACGACCAGGGCGACACTGCGGCCCCGCTCGGTGTAGACCACCGCGGGCACCGTCTCGCCCTCGGAGACGTCGTAGCAGCCCAGCAGCGAGGCCAGGCGGATCACCGGCAGGATGTGATCGCGGTACTGGACCACCTCCCGGCTGCCCACCCGCTCGATGCGCTCGACCGGGAACTCCTCCAGACGGGTGACCATGTCCAGCGGGATCGCCACCCGGCGCTCGCCGATGCCGGCGATGAGCAGGCGCTCGATGTCGCCGCCGCGGAGACGGGCGTCGACCTGGTCGACCTGGGCGCGCTCGGCGGCCTCGGCGGCCAGGTGCGAGCGGCGGGCCAGCGACGGGATGTCGAGGATCAGCGCGACCTTGCCGTCACCGACGATGGTGGCGCCGGCGTACACGCCGACGTCCTTCATCCGCCCGGTCAGCGGCTTGACCACGATCTCCTCGGTGTTGAGGACCCGGTCGACCACCAGGCCGAACCGGCGGCCGTCGGCCTGCAGGACCGCGATGTAGACGTCGCGGTCGCTGTTGCGGACCGGCAGCCCGAGCGTCTCGTCCAGGCGCACCAGCGGCAGCAGCTTGCCGCGCAGCCGGTAGACCGGCGCACCCGACACGTGCTCGATCATCTGACCCGAGTGGCCGTCGACGAAGACCAGCTCGTCCACCCCCACCTGCGGGATGGCGTAGCGCTCGGCGCCGCACTCGACGGTGAGCGCCTGGATGATCGCCAGCGTGAGCGGGATCGTCAGCCGCCACGTGGTACCGACCCCGAAGGTCGAGTCCACGTCGACGGCGCCGCCGATCTGCTCGATGTTGGTCTTCACCACGTCCATGCCGACGCCGCGGCCGGAGACGTTGGTGACCTTCTTGGCGGTGGAGAAGCCCGGCTGGAAGACCAGGGCGATGATCTCGCGCGACTCCATCCGGGCCAGCTGGTCCCGGGTGACCACGCCGCGGTCCAGCGCCGTCTGCGCCACCCGCTCGACGTCGATGCCCGCACCGTCGTCCTTGATCTCCACGATGACGTGACCGCCCTCGTGCGCGGCGCGCAGGGTCAGCGTGCCGTGCGGGGTCTTGCCCTTGGCCACGCGCTCGGCGGTGGTCTCGATGCCGTGGTCCACCGCGTTGCGCACCAGGTGCGTCAGCGGGTCCTTGACGGCCTCCAGGAGGCTGCGGTCGAGCTCGGTCTCCTTGCCCTCCATCGCCAGCTTCACCTGCTTGCCCAGGGAGCCGCTGAGGTCGCGCACGACGCGCGGCAGCTTGGACCAGATGTGGTCGATGGGCTGCATACGCGTCTTCATGACGCTCTCCTGCAGCTCACTGGTGATCAGGTTCAGCCGCTGGGTGGTGCGCGCCAGCACCGGGTCGGAGACCTCGCTGACGCCGCGGACGATCTGGTTGCGGGTCAGCACCAGCTCGCCGACCAGCCGCATCAGCGTGTCGAGCAGGTCGACGTCCACCCGGATGGAGCTGTCGGCGATGCTGCGCTTGGCGTTCTGGCCGGGCTCCTCGGCCACGGGCTCCTTCACGGCCGGAGCCGGGGTCACGGGGGAGTGCTCGGCGGCGGGCGCGGCGGGCTCCTCGGCCGCGGCGACCATGGCCGGCGCGGAAGCCTTCTCGGGCGCGGCGTCCACGACGGGCTCCGGCGTGACCTCCTCGGCGGGCGCGGAAGTCTTCTCGGCCGCGGCGGGCGCGGCGGGCTTCGCCGGAGCCGCCTGCGCCTTGGGCGCGGAGGGGTCCTCGATGCAGGCCGTCACCTGGGCGATGACCGACTCGACGTCGACATCTCCCTCGCCACCGGTCTCCTCGATCGAGCCCAGCAGCGTACGCACGGTGTCCACCATGGCCAGCAGAGCGTCGGCGCTGGCCGGGTTCATCTGCTGGGCACCGTCGCGCAGCCGCGACAGCAGCGATTCACCCGCGTGGGTCACCGTCTCCAGGCGGTGGAATGCGAGGAATCCACTCGTGCCCTTGATGGTGTGGATTGTCCGGAAAATACTGGAGAGCATCTCCCGGGAGCCGGGATCCTGCTCCAGAGCCACCAAGTCCCGATCCAGCTGGTCCAGGTTCTCGTGACTCTCAACCAGGAACTCCTGGATGATGTCGCCCAACTCGTCCACGACGTTCCTCTCCCTCTCTTATAAGGCAGCCCTTTCATCGGCGGCTGCCGACGGCACCTGAGGAACTCCGCGAACCCGGCTATCTGTCTTCCTCCTGTTTGCCTGGTTTCCCTTAGGGCGTCCCGCCGGATGCCGATGGGAAGACACCAGAGCTTTCTGGCTCAGCCCGCGACGGCCGTCCCCACGTCCGCCGCCCGCAGCGGCAAGGACGCCGCACGCGGTGGGACCACCCGGGCGCCACGGAAGGGACGACGATGCGCCGTATCGGCAAGCGTCGGCCACACGGATCCGCCCGCGCGGTGACGACGGCCACGACGGTAGGACTGCTGACCCTCGCGCTCCTGGGCGGAACGAGCATCGCCGCACACGCGGGCACCACCGGCAAACCCGGCCCCATCCGCAAACCCACCGGGCAGCTCATCTCCGACCAGTACATCGTCGTCCTGAAGAACGGCACCACCGCCACCTCCACCGCGAGCGCGGTGCGCCGGCAGGCCGGCACGCTGACCTCCCGCCGCGGCGGCAAGGTCGCCCGCACCTTCACCGGCGGCATCAAGGGCTTCACCGTCCGCGCCTCCGAGACCCAGGCCCGCATGCTGGCCGGCGACCCCGCCGTCGCCTACGTCGAGCAGGACGCCCGGGTACGCGCCAGCGACACCCAGAGCGGTCCCGCCTGGGGCCTGGACCGCCTCGACCAGCGCGCCGGCACCCTCGACGGCTCGTACACCTACGGCACCACCGCCCCCGGCGTCGACGTCTACATCGTCGACACAGGCATCCGCCCGACCCACACCGACTTCGGCGGCCGGGTGAGCGGCGGCGTGGACACCGTCGGCGACGGCTACGGCACCGGCGACTGCAACGGCCACGGAACCCACGTCGCCGCCACCGTCGGCGGCCAGAAGTGGGGCGTGGCCAAGGGCGTCGACCTGCACCCGGTCCGGGTCCTGGGCTGCGACGGCAGCGGCTCGCTCTCCGGCGTGATCGCCGGCGTCGACTGGGTCACCCAGAACGCCACCGGCCCGGCGGTGGCCAACATGAGCCTGGGCGGCGGCATCAGCACCGCCCTGGACGACGCGGTCCGGCGCTCCGTCGCGGCCGGCGTCACCTACGTCGTCGCCGCCGGAAACAGCGCCGCCGACGCGTGCGCCACCTCCCCGGCCCGCGTCCCCGAGGCCCTCACCGTCGGGGCGACCGCCACCGGCGACAAGCGCGCCTCCTTCTCCAACTACGGCCGCTGCCTGGACCTGTTCGCCCCCGGCCTGGGCGTCACCTCGGCCTGGCACACCGGCGACACCGCCACCCGGACGATCAGCGGCACCTCGATGGCCGCCCCGCACGTCGCCGGAGTCGCCGCCCTGCACCTGGCCGCCCACCCCGCCGCCACCCCGGCCCAGGTCTCCGCGGCCCTGACCGGCCAGGCCACCCCCGGCATCGTCGGCGGCGCCGGCACCGGCTCGCCCAACCTGCTGGCCTACAGCGGCACCGAGGACGTCCCGGCGCCCCCGGCCCCCGAACCCGAGCCGCCCGCCGAGACGCACTTCGTCAACGACATCGACCTGCCGCTCTCCCGCTCGTGGAAGGGCTCCACCAGCAGCCTGACCGTGCGCGGGATGTCCGGCGGCGCCTCGACCGCCACCGTCACCGTGACGATCAAGCGGGCCAGCCGCGCGGACCTGATGGTCGGACTCGTCCTGCCCGACGGCGCGACGGTCCAGCTCCGCAGGCTCAACCCGCGCGACCGCGGCGCCGACCTGGACGCCGTCTACACCGTCCCGGTCACCGGCAGAGCCCTCGACGGCGGCTGGAAGCTGCGCGTCCACACCCTCTGGCCGCTGCGGAACAACGGCTACCTCGACTCGTGGAGCGTGCGGTTCTCGTAACCGCCGCCACCACCCCGATCGTGCCCGGTGCCTCTGGCGATGCCCCGCCGGAGGCACCGGGTGCAACCATCCCGCACCTTTGCCGCCACCGATTACGAGACCCACGTCACAGCAAATAAGAGCAGGTCCCGGGGGCAGTTGACCCGGACCCCCGACGGAGGAGGAGACGACGTTCATGAGCACTGAGATCAGCAACACTGTCCGGGCCGAGGCGCTCGCCCTCGCACCGGTGTCCGCCGCCGTCCTGCTGGACCGCCAGGCCGCCGAGAGCGCGATCCGCCAGGCGATCGCCCAGCACGGCGGCGAGGCCGGCTGCGTCGCCGCCCTGGCGCAGGAGTTCGGCGAGCACCCGGAGTTGGTGTGCGAGCGGATGCGCTGGGCGAGCTCGGTGATCGGCCTGCTGTACGGCTGAGTTGTCCGATCCCATCTCCTTTACATTGTAAAGAAGCATGGATCGCACAACTCGTCAGACGAGGTCCGCCGCCTTCACGCGGCCCCGTACCTGGGCCGTCTAGCCCGCTCGCGTACGGCCTCCAGCCGGGCGCGCAGCTCGGTCATGGCCGCCGGATCGGGGGCGCCACGGCCGGCCCGCAGCCGAGCCGTCCGGTCGGCCAGCTCCGCCTGCTCGCGCAGCCTCCGCCGGTTCGCCTCCGCCTGCCGCTGCGACGGCAGCGGCGCTCTGAGCGCCCCGGTCTCGTAGTCCATCCACGCTCCCAGGCGCCAGCGGATCCAGGGTCCCGGTCGGCGGGGCAGGCCGACCGCCCAGAAGGTGCCGTCCGGCCGGAAGTGGAGCAGGTGCTTGATGTCGCTCACCGTGGCGCCGGCCGCGAACAGCAACCGTAGCAACGACCGCAGGTGCCTGGCGGACAGTTTCCGGAGAAGCAGGTCGTCGGTGCGCAGCCGTTCGCACGCTTGGAGCATTTCGTCCTTATTGCCCGGCGTTACGGTGCTTGACCAGGTCCGCTCCGGTTTCGTGGGAGACGGAGTCTCGCGCGCGCGTACGGGGACCGGATCTTCTTTCTCTACGGGAACCATGAAACCCATTGGAGTGCGACTTACTTCCACAGGAAGTGTTTCCACAGGCCAGGGCACATCTTGCCAGTGATCTTCCGCCGGGGCTGGGGCCCGGGCGGGGAGATCCAGCCGGTCGAGCTCCTCGACGTCCATCGAGTCCAGCATCGGGCGGGGGACGGTGAGGAGGTACTCGGCGGCGAGGTTGCCCAGGCCGTCGTCGACCCGCCCTCCCCAGCAGCTCGCGCGGAGCCTCGGGGTCGAGCCGGTGACGAGCGTGAGCAGCAGGCCGTGTTCCCGCAGCCAGCGCAGCCGGTCGGCGAAGGTCCTGCGGGAGACCCCGGCCCTGGCCGCGAGCAGCTCCCACGTGGCGCCCCGGTGCGGCGCGGTGACCATGTCGGGGCCGACGCAGGTGACCAGCACCCAGGCGACCTTCAGCAGGTTGCGGCGCCAGTCGGCGCGGCGGCGCTCGGCGTCGGGGATCAGCTCGACGGCCCGCAGCCAGAGCACCGGAGAGGACGCTGCGGCGAGGCGCTCGGGAATTACCTCATTAAGGCTCCCCATGGGGCGGGCTTTACTGAAACCAGGCTTAGCGGGACGGAACCCGATATTACGTGTGACGGGTCGGGACACGCGGAAGGAGTGATTTTCGCGTGTGAGTAGCCGACCCGGGGACCGGTCGTCTATGGTGGTCTCCAGATGTTGAGCTTGTAACTCGGCATACAAAAGGTCCGACTGTCGCCGGTAGATGTTGAGCCGGTAACTAACGCCCGGTAGACGTTGAACCGGTAACGCCCGATGGATGTTGGGTAACACCCGGTGGATGTCGAACCGGTAACACCTCGGCGGTCTGACAGGTACCAGCCGGCAACGGCTAGTGCCTGGTTGACTGCCCGGGTCGGAACTTCGAGTTACTCGTTCTGGTCGGAGTCCCTCGCGCATCGGTTTCTGAGGCCAATCAGCGCGGGGGCTTCCGCATTTATGGAGCCGCCCGTCGGCGGCGGTTCAGGTTAACGTCTCGGCGTCCCCTTTCGCGGGCGAATCGCGTTGTTCACGCAGCCGCCCCCTGACGTCCTTCGATGAGCGGGAGCTGGTCCTGCTCCGCGGGGCGCGGCGGCGGGGCCAGAACGAAGTCGTGCTCACGTGCCAGCACCGTGACGATGTACTCGTTCACCGAGCATCCGCGCTGCCGGGCGAATGTCTTGATGTCGCCGAGAAGCTCAACGGGCACCCGCAGCGGGTGCTGCTTCACCGGCCCCCACTTGGGGTCAGGTCCGCGCTTGCTACCACTCATGACAGCCGTTATATCGAATTGGCGAATCTGCGATCCAGTAGCGCCGTCGGCGAGTCGCGGAAAATATCCGAACGATCACTCTTCGTGGCACGCCCCTGGTCAGGGGTCCGGGCCGCTCCTGCCCCGTGCCTCCCCACCGCCTCCGGCGGTGGTTTCCCGGGGCCTTCCGGCAGTCGCTCCGCCCTTGCGGCAAGGGCCTCGGCATGGTGTTCCGGCCGGACATGAGGGTTTCCTGACGGCGGCAACCGTACGGCACCTTTCGTGCACTTCTCCCGCTACGCCCGGACGGCTTAATGGATGTCGAAGGCCGCTACAGCAGGGCTTTCAGGGCCACCACCCCCGGTTTCACCCCTCTGGCCAAGGACATCCTGCCGCCGCACAAAGGATCTGCCTTTATGACTTTCGCCTCCTTCACCACCCGCGCCCGCCTCCTCACCGCCACCCTGGGCCTGGCCGCCGCCACCGCCGCGACCCTGGCCGCCGGGGGCGCCGCCCACGCCGAAGCCGCTCCCGCGCCGTCCGCCGCGGAGAAGCAGATGCCGAAGGTCAGCGCCGCGCAGCTGCTGAAGGTGGCCGAGGAGCAGGTCGGCGTGAAGGAGAACGGCGCCGGCGGCGGCACCAAGTTCCACGCCTGGTACATGGACTCCCCCCGCGTCAAGGAGACCATCGCCCGCGACGGCGGCAGCGTGAAGTCCTACGCCAACGCCCCCTGGTGCGACATGTTCGTCTCCTGGGTCGGCGAGCAGACCGGCCTGCGGCCCACCGTCGGCTGGGACGCCTACACCGTGGCCCACGCCGACTGGTTCAAGGCCAACAAGCGCTGGGGCGCCGAGGCCAAGCCGGGCGCGGTCGTCTTCTTCGACTGGGACGGCGGCAAGGACACCTCCGGGATCGACCACGTCGGCTTCGTGAAGAAGGACAACGGCGACGGCACGATCACCACGATCGAGGGCAACACCGGCAACGGCAACGTCGAGCAGCGCGTCCGGCCGAAGTCGCAGGTCACCGGGTACGGCTACCCGCAGTACACCGCCTGACATATGGGAAAGAGGGGCGCGGCCTACGGGCCGCGCCCCTCTTTCGCATCCGGGTCTAGCGGTTGCGCAGCATCGAGGCGGGCGACACGAAGGTGTAGCCCAGGCCCTTGATGCCGTCGACGGTCTCCTCGAGCCACTTGGTGCCGAGGTAGGGGTGGTAGAAGAAGCTGGCGACGCCGTCGCGGACGACGAGGTTGGCCTCGGCCGCCTTGACCAGGGTGTCCGGCAACACCACGGGGTGGTTGTTGAACGCCTCGGGCTCGATGTTGCCGATGTTCTCCGGCAGCACCGTCGAGCCGTAGACGTCGGTGACGGTGTAGGGGAAGAACTGCCCGGCCATGTGGTCGTAGCGCGGCGCCGTACCGGAGAGCGTCCCGGCGAAGTAGAGGCTGCGCTCGTAGCGGGCCTTGAAGCCCAGGTTCCTGACCGCCTTGTAGTCCGCGGCCGAGGCGGCGTAGTGCGGGAACTCGAAGATCGTCGGCACGGGCAGGCCCGCGAGGCGGAACTCCGCGGCCGAGGCCACCATCCGGCCCGCCGCCCAGATGGTGGAGTCGCCGGCGACGGGCCCGTCGTAGACGACGTAGTTCCTGTCGTCGACGTGGGCGGTGTAGAACTCGAAGTCGTCGCCGCTGGTGCCGTTGTAGGGGTTGGGCTTGTCGGTGTACTGGTGGGTGTACCCGTGCATGATCATCGTGCCGCCGTTGGCCAGCATGTACTTGATGGCCTTGACCACCGCGGGCCGCTGGCGGAGCCGGACGGTCGTGCCGGGCTGCTTGTGCACGGGGAAGACGCCGAAGGAGAAGGGCACCTTCTTGGCGACCAGCAGCTTGGCGACGTTCATCAGCTCGACCGGGTCGGAGTTCGGGCCGATGTCCTCCAGGCGGACCATGGCGCGGTGCCGCTCGGGGGTCTGCGGGGCCAGCGCGTCGAACAGCAGGTCGGCGAAGACCAGGTAGCGGTCGGAGGCCGAGGTGTAGGCGAAGGGGATCTCGCCGACGTAGGTCAGGTTCTTCGAGCGGATCGCCCAGGGAAGCTGCGTGCCGTTGGCGCGTACGGCGCTGGCCAGCACCTTGGCCTTGCTCTCGTCGACGGTGGCGTAGTCCATCACCCCGGAGGCGTTGACGGCGTCGCGCGACAGCTCCCGGTCCTTGTAGACCACGCCTTCGACGGTGGTGAAGTCGAACTGCGACCACATCCAGCCGTATGCGGCGGCGAAGTCGGGGGTGGAGGAGGTGAGCTGCCAGATGTTGTGGTTCAGCCAGATCACCGGGCGGTCGGCGGTGCGCACGTCGGCCAGGAACGCCTGCGGCAGCGGCTCGTCATAGGTGGAGCCCACGTAGACGACCGCGGTGAAGCCCTTCATCGCACCGGCGGTGTAGGCCGAGACCGGCATCGCGGTGAACGTGCCGAAGTGCCCGGTGAGGTTCGCGGTCTGGGTGGCGTACAGCTCGCCGAGCCAGCCCCACTGGCCGGTCGTGTCGTACAGCACGAGCGTGGAGCGGCCGGTGCCCGCCAGACCCCCCTTGAACGGGGCGGCCGCGGACGCGGTCGCGGACGCGGCGGCCTGCGGCGCGAAGCCGGTGGTGAAAAGCAGCGTGGCCGAGAGCAACGCCGTCAGCGCCGACAGGACGGCCCTGCGCCAGCGGGAAACGGGCATAGGAGAAAGACCCCCACAACGAAGCGAACCGACGCCGGTCAGGACGTCGCATGACAGGGTGTGGGTTCGGTCTCGCCATTGGCTCCCCGAGACGGCTAGGCGGCCGAATTCCTACGTGCGCGAGCGGTACCGCGTCGCGTCGTTGAGGCCGTCTCGGATCATCGCATCCCCGATGAACTACCGCGGTATATGCCCCTACCTGCGGGTTCGCCTTCAGGGTAACCCTGGGTCATCAAACGGGCAAACCACTCGGAAAACCTTTACCCAGTGTGATCCGGAGGGGTACGCGACCGGTCCGGGACTCCCTCGTTCCCGGACCGGTCGGGAGGTCAGAGGGAGCCGGGGGCCGCGAAGGTGTAGCCCAGCCGCTCGATCCCGTCGATGGTCTCGCCGAGCCGCTCGGTGCCGAGGTAGGGGTGGTAGAAGAAGCTGGCGACGCCGTCGCGGACGACGAGGTTGGCCTCGGCCGCCTTGACCAGGTCGGCCGGGAGCACTGACGGGTGGTTGTTGTAGCCCTTCGGGATCAGGTTGCCGATGTTCTCCGGCAGCACCGTCGAGCCGTAGACGTCGGTGACGGTGTAGGGGAAGAACTGCCCGGCCATATGGTCGTAGCGCGGCGCCGTACCGGAGAGCGTCCCGGCGAAGTAGAGGCTGCGCTCGTAGCGCGTGCCGAAGCGCGACCTGGCCGCCTTGTAGTCCTCCGCCGAGGCGGCGTAGTGCGGGAACTCGAAGATCGTCGGCACGGGCAAGCCCGCCGCCCTGAACTCCGCGGCCGAGGCGTCGATCCGGCCCCGCGCCCAGTCGGCGGAGTCGCCGGCGACGGGCCCGTCGTAGACGACGTAGTCCTTGTCGTCGACGTGGGCGGCGTAGAACTCGAAGTCGTCGCCGCTGGCCCCGTTGTAGGGGTTGGGCTTGTCGGCGTACTGGTGGGTGTACCCGTGCATGATCATCGTGCCGCCGTTGGCCAGCATGTACCTGAGAGCCTCGACCACCGCGGGCCGGTCCCGCAGCCGGATCTCGACGCCCTTCTCGGGCTCCCTGTGGAGCGGGTAGACGCCGAAGGAGTAGGGGATCTTCCGGCGGGCCAGCTCGGTGGCGATCTCCATCAGGCCGGCGGGGTCGGCGGCGGGGCCGATGTCCTCCAGGCGGACCATGGCGCGGTGCCGCTCGGGGGTCTGCGGGGCCAGCGCGTCGAACAGCAGGTCGGCGAAGACCAGGTAGCGGTCGGAGGCCGAGGTGTAGGCGAAGGGGATCTCGCCGACGTAGGTCAGGTTCTTCGAGCGGATCGCCCAGGGAAGCTGCGTGCCGTTGGCGCGTACGGCGCTGGCCAGCACCTTGGCCTTGCTCCCGTCGACGGCGGCGTAGCCCATCAGGCCCGCCTCGTTGCCGGTGTCCCGGGTGAGCGTGCGGCCCTTGTAGAGCACCTGCCCGATGGCTCCGCGCTCCAGCTGGGACGGCATCCAGCCGTATGCGGCGGCGAAGTCGGGGGTGGAGGAGGTGAGCTGCCAGATGTTGTGGTTCAGCCAGATCACCGGGCGGTCGGCGGTGCGCACGTCGGCCAGGAACGCCTGCGGCAGCGGCTCGTCATAGGTGGAGCCCACGTAGACGACCGCGGTGAAGCCCTTCATCGCACCGGCGGTGTAGGCCGAGACCGGCATCGCGGTGAACGTGCCGAAGTGCCCGGTGAGGTTGACCGCCTGGGTGGCGTACAGCTCGCCGGCCTGAGGCCACCGGCCGGTCGTGTCGTACAGCACGAGCGTGGAGCGGCCGGTGCCCGCCAGACCCCCCTTGAAGACGGGTGCCGCGGCGCTCACGGTCCCGACCGGGGGCTGCGGTCCCGCGGCGGCGGGAGGCTGCGGCCACAGCAGGCCGGCGGCGAGGAACGCGCCGGCGGCCAGGAACGCCAACGCCGTCAGGGTCGCCGTACGGCGTCGCCACGGGGAGCGGGTGGAGAGGGGCATGGGCTTTCCTTGTCCGGGGCCGGTCCGGGACCTGTACGGAGTGGTGTCCACAGGGAGAAGGGTCAGGTGCGGGCGGTCTTGAGCCAGGTCTGACGGCCGGAGACGGCGCGTCCGACCGCCCACCAGCCCGCGGCGAACCACTGGTAGCCGTAGAGCACGAACAGGTGCCCCATCAGCAGCGAGCGCAGCAGGCCCAGCTCGCGGTCGCGCCGCCAGTAGACGTAGCCGTAGACCAGGGCGACGCCGAAGGACAGGCCGTACCAGAGGGCGAACATGCCGGGCGAGACCACGCTGTGCCCCGCCTGCAGCGAGGCCGCGACCAGCGCCAGGCCCGAGGCGGCGAAGGCCAGCGGCATCACCGAGGTGAGCAGCAGGAACCAGGGGCTCATCAGGTGGTAGACCAGGTCCGGTACGGCCTTAGCCGGGGCGCGGCGGATGACGAGCGGCAGCAGCCTGCCCGCCTGCAGGTGCCCCTGGAACCAGCGCGAGCGCTGCCGTACCAGCCGCTTGGGCGACAGGACGGCCTGCTGGTGGACGGCGGTGGTGTGGCAGAACCGGTTGCGCCAGCCGGCGGCGAGCAGCCGCACGCCCAGGTCGAGGTCCTCGGTCAGGCAGTCGCTCCACGGGTCGGCGCCGAGGTCGGCCAGGGCGCTCAGGCGCATGAACTGGCCGTTGCCGCCCAGGCCGACGCTGCCCAGGTGGCGGCGGCCGTTCTGGAAGACGTCGGTGTAGACGACGAATTCCATGTCCTGCATCCGCGCCAGCAGTCCGGCGTGCCGGTTGTACATGCGCACGCCGATCTGGACGCCGCCGGTGGCGGGGTCGGCGAAGTACGGCGCGACCTCGTCCAGGGCGTCGGCGTCCAGGCGGCCGTCGGCGTCGAGCACGCAGACGACGACCTGCGCGGGGTCGCGTCCGGCCAGCAGTCCGGAGGTGGTCAGGTGGGCCAGGCCCGCGTTGAGCGCCGCCCCCTTGCCGCGGCGGGCGTTGGGCAGGGTGCGCTGGAGCAGCCAGATCCGGTCGTCCTCGGCCGCTGCGGCGCGGACGATGTCGGCGGTGGCGTCGGAGGAGGCGTCGTCGACGACCAGTACCGCGAGTTCGCCGGGCAGGGAGCGCAGCCGTTCCAGGCTGGCGGAGAGCACCTTCTCCTCGTCCAGGCACGCCATGAGGAAGACGAAGAAGGGCGCGGGCTCGGCGGGTGCGGCGGGGCGGCGCACGCCCCGTGAGAGCAGGAACATCATCGCGGTGTAGCCGAGGCCGAGCACGATGACGGCGGAGCTCAGCCAGAGCAGGGCGGTCGTGACCGGGGCGTTCATCGCGTCACCCGCGCGGTCAGGCCGTGCCGGTCGTCCCGGGGGGCGAGGCCGCGCCGGCCGTCCCGGTCTCCGCGCGAGGAGAGCCGCCGGCCGGCGGCGGCGCCGCGCAGGACCGCTCCGGCGGCCAGCAGGGCGACCATGGCCAGCAGGAAGAGGCCGAACCCCGCACCGGTGACCATGAGCATGACGCGGGCCGTCTCCACCGCGGAGGTGGTCAGGTCCGCGGCGGCGGTGCCCGGCAGGGCCAGGTCGGAGGCGGACGGCAGGGCGGTCGAGGCGGCCACGCTCATCCCGGTCCCGGTGAAGGCGAGGGCGCTGTTGGCGTACATCTCAGGCACCCTCCGCCGTCGCCGGGCGGGCCGGGAGGACTGCGGCGCTGGGGAGGACGGCGCTGAGGAAAACGGCGCCGGGGAGGACGATGGCGCTGGGGTGGCCGTGGAACGGCAGCGCGGGGCGAGCGGGCATGGGACCCTCACGACGAAACGGACCCGGACATCCGAAGACGGGATGTCACCTGACAAGGTGATGGGTGCGGTCTCGCCATTCGCTCCCCGAGACGGCTAGGCGGCCGAATTTCTACGTGCGCACGCTGCGTCGCGTCGCGTCGTTGAGGCCGTCTCGGATCATCACGTACCCGTGAAGGCCGCAGGCATATGCCCCTACCTGCGGCTTCGCCATCACGTTAACCCTGAGTCACGAAAATGGCAAACACGGCGTCAAAGATATTACGTAGCGTGATGGTCACTTATTGTTACGAATGTGGATCTTCATCGGGTGCGGAAGACGCTGGCTCTGGCCGTCCTGGCCGCCGTGATACTCACCGCCGGGGGCTCCTGCGGCAGTGAGGGGAGCGGCAACGGGGACGGCGAGCGCTGGGCCGAGGGCAGCGTCCACGGTGACTGGCGCGTGGTCTTCGACGGGGGAGGGTTCACCGGCCGCGCGCCCGGCGGGACGATCCGGATCGACACCCCGCCGCCGTCCGCCGCCGGGGAGACCCACGCCGGCCTCATCGTCTCCACGGCCACGACCGGCGCGCCCGACCTGCGCCTGCGCCTGCGCACCCTCCGCCAGACCCGCGCCGCCCCCAACGTCTGGGAGGTCGCCTGGGCGGTGTGGCACTACACCGGCCCGCAGAATTTCTACTACCTGCTGCTCAAGCCCAACGGCTGGGAGCTCGGCAAGGCCGATCCCGCCTTCCGCGGTGCCCAGCGCTTCCTGGCCACCGGCCCGGGCCCGTTCCCGACCGGTCGATGGTACGAGGTGCGGGTACGGCAGATCGGCGCCCGCATGACGGCCTGGGTCGACGGCCGCCAGGTGGTCGACTACACCGACGGGCAGGACCCCTACGTGCGGGGTGCGGTCGGCCTGTACGCCGAGGACGCCGTCGCCGACTTCACCGCCGTCAGCCTCGACGGCCGCCCGCTGGGCGGCTGACTCCGTACGGCCCGCGCCGGGAACCCGTCGAGGCGGTTCCGGGCTCCCCTCAGGCGGCGAGGCGGTGGAAGCCGGCGGCCGAGCCCTTGGCCTTCAGGGTCATGACGAAGGCGAGCACCTTGGCGACCGCGCCGTACATCTCCGCGGGGATCTCCTGGCCGACCTCGCAGCTCTTGTACATGGCGCGGGCCAGCGGGACGTCCTGCACCATCGGGATGCGGTTCTCGGAGGCGATCTCGCGGATCTTGGCGGCGACGGTGCCGGAGCCCTTGGCGATCACGCGCGGGGCGCCCTTCTCGGGGTCGTAGCGCAGCGCGACCGCGACGTGGGTGGGGTTGACCAGGACCACGTCGGCCTTGGGGACGTCGGCCATCATGCGGTTGCGGCTCATCGCCTGCTGGCGGGCGCGGATCTGGCCCTTGACGTGCGGGTCGCCCTCGGAGCGCTTGTACTCCTCCTTGACCTCCTGCTTGGTCATCTTGAGCTGCTTGCCGATACGGCGGCGCGCCATCGCGTAGTCGGCGGCGGCCAGCGCGACTCCGGCGGCGCCGGCGAAGCGCAGCAGCGACAGGATCGCGTCGCCGACGGTCGACAGCAGCACGCCCAGGGGCAGGGAGCCGGAGGCCATGAGGACCGGGATGAGGTCGCGGATGGCCATGTAGGCGACGCCGGTCAGCGCCGCGGTCTTCATCAGCGCCTTGGCGCTCTCCCACAGCGCCTGCGGGCCGAACATGCGCTTCAGGCCGGAGAACGGGTTGAGCTTCTTGAACTGCGGCTTGAACAGCTTGGAGGCCGGCTTCAGGCCGGTCTGGCCGCCGGCGGCGAGCAGGGTGACCACCACGGTGGCGGCGGCGATGGGCGCGATCGCCAGCAGGCCGTCCTTCAGACCGGTGATGAGCAGGTCGAGCGCCATCCTCGGGTCGGGGTCCCGGACGATCTCGCCGAGCTGGAGCATGAGACGCTGCGCGGCGCCCACGGCGTTCTCCAGGACCATCGGCAGGATGATCCCGGCCGCCAGCATCGAGCCCCACGCCCCGAAATCAGGGGTCTGGGCGACCTGCCCCTGTTTCTGGGCGTCCTTCTTCTTCTTGGCTGTGGGCTCTTCGGTCTTCTCCCCGCCGCCGCCTCCGCCGCTCATGCGCCCGCCAGGCCCATCATCAGGCGGACGGCCTGGTCGGTCAGGCCGTCGATGACGCCGGGCAGCACCGCGATGGCGATGCCTGCCAGGCTGAGGGTGAGGAAGATCTTCACGGGGAATCCGAGGGAGAAGGCGTTGAGGGCGGGAGCGGCCTTGCTGAGCAGGCCGAGCGCCAGGTCGGCGCAGAACAGCACCGCGATGAGCGGGCCGGCGATCTGCAGGGCGGCGACGAACAGGTCGGCCAGGCCCCCGGTGATCAGGTTGCTGAGGGTCTCCAGCGACAGCGTGCCGCCCAGCGGCAGGGCCTTGTAGGTCTGGGTGAAACCGAGCAGGACGAACTGGTAGCCGCCGCTGACCATCAGCAGCGTGGTGCACAGCAGGTTGTAGAACTTGCCGAACACCGAGCTGGCCGCCATCGACAGGGGGTCGAAGGCGGTGGCCAGGGAGAAACCGCCGAAGATGTCGAGCAGGTCGCCTGCGGCCTGGACGGCGGCGAACACCAGCGAGGTGAGGAAGCCGAGGGCGACGCCGGCGACGACCTGCTCGACCGAGCCGACCAGCATGGTGACGGCGGTGATCTCGGGGAGCTGCGTGGCCAGCTGCGGGGCCGAGGGCAGGGCGATCGCGAGGGCCAGCAGGGCCTTGACCGCTCCTGGGATGGCCTTGGAGTTGAACGGCGGGCTCATCAGAAGCCAGGCGGCGGCCCGGAGCGAGCCCAGCAGCAGGGCGGCCAGGGTGGGCGCGGAGACCAGTCCCGTCATGGGCCTCAGCCGCCGTGGATGAGCTGGGGTACCTGGTCGAACAGGTTGGTGGTGAAGGACATCAGCTCGTGCAGCATCCAGTTGCCGCTGAACATCAGCGCCACGGCCACTCCGGCCGCCTTGGGCACGAAGGAGAGGGTGACTTCCTGGATCTGGGTCACCGACTGGAACAGGGAGATCACGAAGCCGATGAGCAGGGCGGTGATCAGGATGGGGGCGCCGAGCTTGGTGGCGAGCACCATCGCCTGCGTGCCGATGTGCAGCACCTGGGTGTCGGTCACGGTTCAGATCCTCACTGGTAACTGCCGACCAGGGACGTCACGATGAGTCCCCAGCCGTTGACGAGTACGAAAAGCAGGAGCTTGAAGGGCATCGCCACCGTGACCGGCGGGAGCATCATCATGCCCATCGACATCAGGGCGGCCGAGATGACCAGGTCGATGATGAGGAACGGTATATAGATGACAAACCCGATGATGAACGCGGCGCGCAGCTCCGAGAGCACGAACGCGGGGATCAGGGTGGTCATCGGCACGGCGTCGGCGTTGGCGGGCTTGCCCTGGCCGGAGACCTTGGTGAACAGCGCCAGGTCGTCCTTGCGGGTGTGCTTCGTCAGGAACTCGCGCACCGGCGGGGTGCCGGCCTCGACGGCCTGCGAGACGCTCTTCTCGCCCTTGATGTAGGGCTGGATGGCCTTGTCGTTCACCTCGGAGGCGACCGGCCCCATGATGAACAGGCTGATGAAGATGGCCAGGCCGGCCAGCACCTGGTTGGGCGGGACGTTGGACAGGCCGAGGGCGTTGCGCGTGATGCTCAGCACCACGAAGATCTTGGTGAAGCTGGTGCACAGCAGCAGGATCGCCGGGGCGACGGAGAGCACCGTCATGCCCAGCATCAGGACGATGGACTGGCTCGGCTTGCCGTTGACGCCGTTGAGGTCGATGGTGAGCGTGTCGTCGCTGGGGCCCTTCGGCCCCTTGGCGCCGCCCGGGCCGGAGGGCGAGGCCAGGACGGGGGCGGCCAGGGCGGCGGGCGCGTCGGCCGTCTGGGCCGAGGCGGGGGCCGAAGCGGCGGGGGCGGAGACGGCCGGGGCCGCCTGCCGTACCGGCTGGGTGGCCAGGGCGTCCGCCGAGGCGGCCGAGGCGCCGAGCACGAGCGTGCCGGCCACGGCCAGGCCGGTCACGGCCAGGCTGAGGATCCGCTTCATCAGTTACGAGCCGTCCGTTCGCGGAGCATTTCCAGGGCGCTCTTCCAGGTCTGGGGCGAGAGCGCGGAGCCTGCCAGGGGGCCCTTGAAGGGGCCCTGGGCGGCCGCCGCGTCGTCAGCCGGAGAGGAGGCGGCTGTCGTGGCGGCGGCCGACAGGGAGACCGGGATGCGCTCCTCGGCCTGCCCGCGCTGCTCGGCTGCGGCCTCCAGGGCCTCCAGGTCCGTCTCCGTCAGGAGGGTGACCTGGCCTTCGGTGACGCCGAGCACCAGGGCCCGGTCGGTCACCCGGACGATGGCCACCGAGGAGTTGCGGGTCAACTGCTGGCGGGCGATCACGGAGAGGTGTCCTCCGCCGCGGCCGGCCAGCGGCTTGCGGGCGACCTTGGACAGCCCCCACACCAGGAGGAGGACCACCAGGAGCGAGAACGTGATTCTCAGGACGGTCTCGATCATTTCGGGCTGCTCCTAGAAGGGGGCGGTCTCGGTCGTCGGGGCGGGGTGCTCCCCGCTGTGGCCGGTTACGGCCGGTCGCCGGTGGGCGCGATGATCTCGGTGATGCGGATGCCGAAGTTCTCGTCGATGACGACGACCTCTCCCCGGGCGACCAGGCGGCCGTTGACGAGCAGGTCGACGGGGCTTCCCGCGGCGCGGTCGAGCTCGACCACGGCGCCGGGGGCCAGCGACAGCAGCTCGCGGACGGTCATCCGGGTGCGGCCGAGCTCGGCGGTGACGCTCATCTCCACGCCGTGGAGCATCTCCAGGCCGCCCTTGCGGGCGGAGGCGGCGGGAGCGGCGCCGGGAGCCGCCGGCCACGGGAGGGCGACCAGGGCCAGGACGGCGCGCACGTCGCCGTCCTCCAGCAGCGGCACGAAGATGGCCTCGCCGCGGTTGGCGAGCGCGCCGAGGCCGACCTGGGTCTCGACGGCCTGGGCGGGGGCGACGACGACCGGGCCCAGCACCTTGGCGGCCGCCTCCAGGGCGGGCTGCACGGCCTTGGCCAGGTCGAGCTCGCCGAGCGGGCTGTCCTTCAGTGCGTCGACCAGGTCCTGGCCGACGACGACCGCGACCTCACCCTGGACGCTGCCGGAGAAGCGGGCGCACACGGCCTGACCGGCCGGGATCTCGGCGGGGATGGAGGTGACGGGCGCGCCGGCCTCCAGGGTTCCGCCGGCGGGCAGCAGGGCCAGGGCGGCCTCGGCCGCGTCGAGGGCGAAGGCCACGCGCGGGGCGACGGTGATCGTGGTGGTCATGACTGGACTTCCGTTTCGTTCTGCGGCGTGGGCACGACGAGGCAGGCAAGGCGCGGACCCTGGCTGCCGGGCACTGCGTGGGCGAAGATGATGTCGGCGGCGGTCACCGTCAGCGGGGCCGTCACCGCGTGGCTGAGCGGCACGACGTCGCCCGGCTCCAGCTTGACGATCTGGTCGGGCCTGAGCTGGACCGAGTCGAAGCGGACGGCGACCTCGATGGGCGTGGTGCCGAGCGCGGCGACCATGCTGCGGTGGGCGTCCTCGCGCGTCTTGCGCTGGGAGTCGCTGAGCGTGATGTCGGTGCCGCTGCTCTGGAGCTTGGGGAAGATCGAGGTGAACGGCAGGCAGAACGTCATCAGGCATTCCTCGCTGCCCACGGCCATCGTGAAGGTGGCCACGATGACGGCGTCGGCGGGGGCCGCGGCCTGGACGAACTGCGGGTTGTAGTCGATCGCGCCCAGCATCGGCCGGAAGTCGGTGATGGACTCGAAGGCGTAGTGCATCTCGTCCAGGACCCGGTTGAGCAGGTCGCGCAGGAGCGGGAGCTCCATGTCGGTCAGCGGGCGCTCGATCTGGGGGCCGCCGGGGCCGCCGAGCATGTGGTCGATGCTGGCCATCGCGCTGCTGAGCGAGAACTCCATGATGGCCGCGCCGGGCAGCGGGTCCAGGGTCAGCGTGGCGACGATGGTCGGGTTGGACAGGCCGGAGATGTACTCGTCGTAGGTGAGCTGCTGGATGGAGACCAGCGACACCTGCGACACGACGCGCAGCGTGGAGGTGAGCAGCGTCGTGTACTGGCGGGCGAAGGTCTCGTAGGCGATCTGAAGCGTGCGGGTGTGCTCACGCGACAGCTTGATCGGACGGCGGAAGTCGTAGGTGTGCGGCTCAGAGGTCTTCGCCCGTCGGGACACGCGTCCTAGCAGGCGATGCGTCGGGGCCGAAGTCTGCGTCTCGCTCACGGAAACACCCATCGGCGACGCTTCTCCCCGTATGAGGAAATGCCGGAAATCGGGTTCACCTCGTGACGGAGGGTCCCGTGTCCCGCGGGGCCGCGCCCCGCCGATGTTCTGTTCTCTCCCTGCTTCAGGTGCTCCTTTCCGCCCGGTGCGGCGGGTGTGAGGGGGTCTCGCGGGCCGGCCGGCCCGGGTGGTCCTGCCCGGGCCGGCCGGCCCGGGCAGGTGGTACGGCGGGCGCCTACTGCATCACGAACTCGGTGAAGTAGATGTCCATGACCTCGCCCTCGTAGGCCTTCTCCACCTTCTCCAGCAGTTCCTTCTTGGCCAGGTTGCGCGCCTTGTCCGAGGAGAGCTCGTCGACCGGCCTGTTGCTGAACTGGTTGATGGCCAGGTCCAGGGCCTTGCTGCCGTCAGGCGCCTCCTTGACTTCCTTGGTCGCCTGCAGGGCCAGTTTGAGCTTGAGGAAGTGCCCGTCGGCCAGGTTGATGGTGATCGCGTCCAGCGCCGCGACGGCGCCGGGCTCCGGCTTGGGCTCCTCCGCCGGCTCCCCGCTCCCGGCGAAGAGCAGGAAGTAGGCCGCCGCGGCCGCCACGACGACGAGTACGGCTCCGGCGATGATGAAGAGCTTCTTCTTCGACTTCTTGCCGCCGTCCTTCGCCTCCTCGGCGTCGGGCGCGGCCTTGAGCTTTGCGGTGGCCATGGTTCTCTCCTGGGTGTCAGTGGCTCGTGCTGGGCACGCCCGCGGCGGCGGGCAGCAGCGCCTTGGTCTGGGCGTCGAGGTCGGACAGGACGACCACCTCGACCCGGCGGTTCAGCGTCACCGACCGGGGGTCGGTGTCGGGGTAGAGCGGTCGCTGGTCGGCGTAGCCGGAGGCGTTCACCCGCGAGGCGGGAAGGCCCCTGGTGATCAGCCTGCGGACCACCGTGGAGGCCCGCGCGGTCGACAGCTCCCAGTTCGACGGGTACGGGCCCGAGTTCACCGGCAGCCAGTTGGTGTGCCCGTCGACCTCGATCTTGTTCTTCTCGGTGCGCAGGGCCGGAGCGATCGCGTCGATGATCCTGCGGCCGTCCGACAGCAGCGTGGCGCTGTTGTTGCCGAACACGACGGAGCTGGTGACGACGGTGACGACCAGGCCGCGCTCGTCGACGCGGAACTGCACGCTGTCGGAGGCGTTCTGCTTGTTCAGCGCCGCCTGGATCTTCTTCTTGATCCGGTCGAACTTCTCGACCTCCTTCTCCGCGTTCTTCGCGCGGGCGGAGGCCTTGGCACGGTCGAGGGCGGCGAGGGCGGCACGGGCCTGCTTCTCCGCCTCCTCCTTCTCTTCCTTGGTGGCCGGGGCGGAGATGTCCATGGGGGCCGAGTCGCCGCCGCCGGCGTCGCCGGCCACCGCAGAGCCCGGTGCGGCGAAGGTGACCGAGGGGTTGCCGAAGGCCATCGACAGGCTCGACTTGAGCGCGTTGAACTTGTTCTGGTCGACCTGGCTCATGGCGAACAGCACGATGAACAGGGCCATCAGCACGGTCAGCATGTCGCCATAGGTGACCAGCCAGCGCTCGTCGGCGTGCGCCTCCTCCTCATGGCCTCCCGCGTGCTTCTTGTGTCGGCGGACCTTGGTGCTCATCAGGCGGCCTTCTTCTCCTCGGCCTCACCCGGGGGAAGCAGGCTCCTGAGCTTCTGCGAGACCAGGCGCGGGTTGGTGCCGGCCTGGATGTTGGCGATGCCCTCGATGGTCAGTTCCATCTGGGCGCACTCCAGCTCGCTGAGGCGCTTGAGCCGGTTGCCGATGGGCAGCCAGATCACGTTGGCGCTGAACACGCCCCACAGCGTCGCGACGAACGCGGCGCCGATCATGTGTCCGAGCTTCGAGGGGTCGCTGAGGTTCTCCAGGACCAGCACGAGGCTGATGACGGTGCCGATGATGCCGATCGTGGGGGCGTAGCCGCCCATGTCGGTGAAGATCTTGGCGCCGGACTTGTCGGCCTTGCGCTTGGCCTCGACCTCGGCCTCCAGGATCTCCCGGAGCTCCTCGGGGTCGGTGCCGTCGATGGCCAGCTCCAGGCCGCGGCGGAGGAACGGCTCCTCCACTTCCTTGATCGCGTCCTCCAGGGCCAGCAGGCCCTCGCGGCGGGCGCGCTCGGCGAGCTTGACGATCGACTCGACCAGCTCGGTGCCGGGCACCGGCTTGGACTTGATGGCCCGCTGGATCTGCTTGCCGATGCCGAGGCTGTCGCGCAGGACGCCGCCGGCCATCGCCACACCGAAGGTGCCGCCGAAGACCAGGATGAGCGGGGCCGGGAGCATGATCGACATCGGGTCGGCGCCCTCGAGCAGCATCATCGCCAGCATGGAGACGACGGCGATGCCGATACCTGCCAGGGTTGCCGGATCCATTTATCGCTCCTGCCGGTGGAGGCGCACGACACGCGCCTGATCGGATTCGGCGGAACCGGTGGACGGCAGGCGGTGCGTGCCCGAGGAGACGAGGATCTCGGCGTCGGCGATCAGCTCGGCGCGGTAACGGCGCACCAGGCCGAGGAACTCGCTCAGGGACTCCGCGATGATGTACTTGGTCCCGTCCACGAGAGTGATCACCGTGTCGGGAGTCTGGTCGGCTCGCTCGATCAGGTCCGGGTTCAGTGCGAACTCCGGCCCGTTGAGGCGCGTAAGAAGTATCACTGGGGTCCGTCCCTTGAAGTCGTCGGCGGGCAGCGAGCGGCCATCCCTGAACCGCGCTGTCTTCCCCATCGGCCGCCGCCGGTCCCGCCTGAGGAAACACGGCGGCCGAGGTCCCCGTCCGCGCGGACCGCCCGGTTTCGGCGTTGCCCCCGGCACGGTCGTGGCACTAAGATCGAAAACGTGACTGCCGGGTCGGCCATGGGCCAACGACGAGTAGGGCACCCGGCCGCCGAGTGAGCGCCGGGCGGCCCAGAGGTCCGCCTTCTTCTCTCCTCCCGCGCCTCCCGCGTGAGGTCTCCACGTGCTCGGCGGCGCGCCGCCGCCGCTTCCGGGGACCGTCGGCGAGCCCGCCGGATGCACGGCGAGCCTTCGCCGCCCCCCTGGTTTCCGCACGCCACCACTCCTGCACCACGGCCGAGGCCGCCCGTGGTGAGCCCTTACCGCCCGCCGGGCGGTTGTCCGTCATGCCCGCGAACGGCCCGCGGGACCACCGATCCCGACCAGAAAGCAGAGAATGCCGAACGATTTCAACCAGCAGATCATCGAAGAGTTCCGCGCCAACCAAGGACGTGTCGGCGGCATGTTCGAGGGGGCCCGGCTGCTGCTGCTGACCACCACCGGAGCACGGTCCGGCACCCGGCACACGACCCCGGTCGGCTACTTCCCCGACGGCGGCGAGCGGGTCCTGATCATCGCCTCGGCCGGCGGCGCGCCGAACCACCCCGCCTGGTTCCACAACCTGGTGGCCGACCCCCGCGTCACCGTCGAGGACGGCGTCTTCACCTACGAGGCCGAGGCCGTCGTCCTTCAGGGCGCCGAGCGCGACCAGGCCTTCGCCCGCGCCGTCGAGGCCGACCCCGCGTGGGCCGACTACCAGGCCAAGACCTCGCGGGTCATCCCCGTGGTCGCCCTCCGGCAGGTCGCGGGCGGGCCGCCGAACGCGTCGTCGTGGGGCGCGGCCCTCAAGCTGATCCACGACGCGTTCCGCCGGGAACTCGCCCTGATCCGCAAGGAGATCGCCGAATCGGGCCCCGGCCTGGGCGCCCAGCTCCGGGTGAACTGCCTGACCTTCTGCCGGGGGCTGCACCACCACCACACCAACGAGGACGCCGGGATGTTCCCGGCCCTCGCCGGGCAGCGCCCCGAGCTCGCCCCGGTCCTGGACCGGCTGGGCGAGGAGCACCTGAAGATCGCGGCTCTCCTCGACGACCTGCAGAAGGTCATCTCCGCCGAGGGCGCCGACCCGCTGCTGGTGCTCTCCGAGGTCGAGCGGCTCACCGATGCGCTGGAGAGCCACCTGACCTACGAGGAGGAGCAGCTGATCCCGATCCTCGACGCCCCGGCCTCCTGAACCGACGCCGTCCTGAATCCGGTCGTACGGCAGGCGCCTGCCGTACGACCGCACCCGGAGCGCGGTTCGCCGCCTTCCGCAAATAGTGGAACAGATCATTCCGATCTGCTATTCTGGAACAGAACGAAACATTCTGTTCCCGGACGTGAGGACTGAGCATGAGCGCGATCCGCCCCTTCCGCATCGAGATCCCTCAGGCCGACGTCGACGACCTCCGCGACCGGCTCGTCCGCGCCCGCTGGGGCACCGAGATCCCCGGCCAGGGCTGGTCGCGCGGCGTGCCGGTCGACTACCTGCGCGGCCTGGCGCAGTACTGGGCCGACGGCTACTCCTGGCGCGCCGCGGAGGCCCGCCTCAACGAGCTGCCGCAGTTCCTGACGGAGGTCGACGGCCAGACCCTGCACTTCGCGCACGTCCGCTCCGCCAACCCGGACGCGGTCCCGCTGCTGATCACGCACGACTGGCCGGCGTCGTTCGTCCTCTACCTGCCGGTGATCGAGGCCCTCTCCGCCGACTTCCACGTCGTGCTCGCCAGCAACCCCGGCGTCGGCTTCTCGGGCCCGCTGACGGCGCCCGGCTGGAACACCGGCAAGGCGGCCGCCGCCTTCAACGAGATCATGGCTCGCCTCGGCTACGACCGCTACGGCGTCCAGGGCACCGGCGGAGGCGGCTGGATCGCGGTGGAGATGGGCCGCCAGGCCCCGTCCCACGTCATCGGCGTCCACGTCAACGGCCATGTGACCTTCCCCTCGGACGACCCGGCGGACTTCGCGGACCTGACCCCGGCCGAGCAGGAGCGCCTGCAGCGGCTGCAGGAGTTCCGCGACGACAAGATGGGCTTCAACGCCATCCAGTCGACCCGGCCGCAGACCCTGGCCTTCGGCCTGCACGACTCGCCGGTGGGACAGCTGGCCTGGATCGTCGAGAAGTTCAAGGAGTGGACGGACCCGTCGGCCGAGCTGCCCGAGGACGCGGTCGACCGCGATCTGCTGCTGACCAACGTGAGCCTGTACTGGTTCACCGGGACGGCGGGCTCGTCGGCCAACGTCTACTGGGAGGGCGCGCACGACCCGTCGGCGTGGGCCCCGAAGGAGAAGTCGGCCGTGCCGCTGGGCGTCGCCCTCGGCGTCACCGACATCACGGTCCGCCGGTACGCGGAGCGGGACGCGCCCGTCGTCCACTGGACGGAGCTCCCCCGGGGCGGCAACTTCCTCTCGGCCGAGCAGCCCGGCCTGTTCGCCGACGACGTCCGCGCCTTCTTCGAGAACCACCGCAAGTGAGACGACCGGCGTGTGCCCCGGATGACCTCGCTTCCGAGCGGGCTCCGGGGCACGGCCCTTTCAGACCGCGATCTCCGCGCCGCCGTACGGCACCGCGCGGGTGAAGCGAAAGGCCCCGGGCACGCGTGCGGTGCGTGCCCGGGGCCGGTGCGATCCCCGCATGCGGGGAGGCGCAGACTAGCGCTTGAGGTTGACCAGGTCGTTCAGCAGCTCGTCGGAGGTGCTGATCACCTTGGTGTTGGCCTGGAAACCGCGCTGGGAGATGATCAGGTTGGTGAACTCCTGACCGAGGTCGACGTTGGACATCTCCAGCGCGCCGGTCTGCATCAGGCCCATGCCGCCGGTGCCCGCGGTGCCGACCGCGGCGTCACCGGAGTTCACGGTGGCGCGGTAGGTCGAGCCGCCGGCCTTCTCCAGACCACCCGGGTTCACGAAGTTGCCCATGGCGACCCGGGCGATCGGGCGCTTGGTGCCGTCGGTCATGACACCGACGAGGGTGCCGTCCTGGGAGATGGTGTAGGACTCCAGGGAGCCGTCCATCGGCAGCTGCACGGGCGTCACCGGGTCGGTCGTGTCGAAGGTGCCGTCGGCGGTGTTCCAGCCGAGGACGAAGTTGCCGTCGGGGGTGACCATGGTGCCGTTGGCGTCGAAGCTGAACGAGCCCGCCCGGGTGTAGAGCTGCTCGGCGCCGTTCTGCACGACGAAGAAGCCGTCGCCCTGGACCATCAGGTCGGTCTTGCGGCCGGTGGTCTGCGCCGCGCCCTGGCCGAAGTTGGTCTCGATGCCGGCCAGGCGCACGCCCAGGCCGACCTGCGCCGGGTTGGAACCACCGGCGGCCTGGTTCACGCCGTCGGCGACCTGCGGGGCGCCCGCGGCGCGCATCATCTGGCTCAGGGTGTCCTGGAACGTGGTCTGGGACGACTTGAAGCCGGTGGTGTTGACGTTGGCGATGTTGTTACCGGTCACGTCCATCATCGTCTGGTGGACGCGCAGGCCGCTGATGCCCGAGTACAGGGAGCGAAGCATTTCAGTTTCCTTCGGTGGATTCGGTGCCGGGCCGGCCGGCGCTGGTGACTTCCTTGACCGAAGACAGCGGTACATCCGTGTTCCCGACCCGCAGGGTCGGGGTGCTGCCGAACGAGGCGGAGGTGACCACACCGACGGCGTCCGTGCCGTCTGGTCCGGTGTAGCCGATGGTCTTGCCGACGAGGTTGCTGGCCGAGAGCTGGAGCTGGGCCGCCAGCAGGTCGCCCTGCTGCTTGACGAGCTGCTCCATCCGCTCGACCTCGGTGAACTGCGCCGTCTGTGAGAGGAACTGGGAGGTGTCGGCCGGCTTGCTCGGGTCCTGGTAGCGCATCTGGGCCACGAGCAGCTTGAGGAAGGTGTCCTTGTCGAGCTGGCTGTTGCCCGTCGCCGACGGGGCCGCGGCGGACGTGGCGGTCGTGGCGGCGGTGATCGGGGACGTCGCCCCACCCACGGAGTTGGTCACGTGCGATTCCTTGCGGGAGACGGATCAGAGACGGACATTGAGCAGACGGGAACCGGGGCGGACGGGCGGAGGCTCGTCGGCGGGGGCGGCGAAGGCGTCCCCGGTACGGCCCGCCTGGGCACTCCCACCGGAGGCCGGTCCCTGCTGGTCGAGCGCCCGCCGGTCCTGGCCGGGCTGACCGCCGTTCGGAGCCTCGCGCTGCAGGTCCAGGGTGCAGGAGGAGAAGCCGCCCTCCTCCAGCTCCTGCTTCAGGTCCGGCAGCGCCGAGCGGAGCGCGTCGAAGGCGACGTCGCTGGTCCCCGCGAGCTGCAGGTGCACCGCGCCGTTGCGAAGCTCGGCGACGACGCTGATCGGGCCGAGATCGACGGGGTGCAGGTGGATGGTGAGCCGGTGGATCCCGTCCGGGTCCTGACGCAGCGGCAGCACGTGGACCGCGATCTGCGAGGCGGGAGGGGCGGGCTGCTGGGGAGCGGGCGCGGAGACGCGCTCCACCGCGGCGGCCTGGGTGGTGGCGAAGGACTGGGGTGCGGCCGGCACGGCCGGGGCGGTGGCCTCGGCCACCGGTCCGGACCCGGTGTCGGAGCGGCGGGAGCCGTCCTCGCCCGTCCCCGTTCCCATGCCTGCGCCGGAGCCCGCGGTCTGGGCCGGGGCGGTGGCGACCGGGCCCGTCGCGGCCTGCGGCTGCTGCGGGTCGGCCGGAGCGGCGTCGGCGGCCGGTACGGCGGAGGCGGTGGACTGCGCGATGAGCGCGTCGGTGCCCGTGCTGACGTCGGTGCCGGCGTTGGCGTTGGCGTTGGCGGCCGCCGCGAGCGCGGTGAGGGCCGCGGCGTCGGTGGCCGTCGTGGTGGATGCTCCGGCCAGGAGCGCGGCGGGCACGGCCTGCGCCCCCTCCGCCGAGAGCTGCCCGGCCGCCGGAAGGCCGAGCTGGCCGGCGAGCTGGCCGGTGAGCTGGGCCGGGAGGAGCGGGACGCCCTGCTCCTGGCCCGCCGACAGGACCAGGCCCTGCGCCTGGGCGGCGAACAGGGTCTGCGCCGGGAATGAGGCGGTCGTGGCGACCGGGGCCGTCGTCTGGGCCGAGCCGGTGGAGCCGGTGGGGACGTCGAGGCCGGGGAGGACTCCCTGCGGCAGCGGCCCGCCGCCCGCGAGGAGGGCGAGCAGGGCGGCGAAGGCGTCTCCCGCCCCGTTCTGGCCCGTCTGCCCCTCACCGGAGGCGCCTGAGGGCGCCGTCATCGGCGACGGGCTCCCCGCGAGGGGGATCGAAGGCACGGTCAAGATCGTCTCTCCTGTTATCCGATGCCGTTCACGGTCGACTGGATGGTGCTGCGGTAGGCCTGGACCTGAGCGGACAAGCCGGTACTCAGCTCATCGGCAGCACCGCACGGCACCTGCGGCAAAACGTCCATTCCGTTGGAGCCGATCACGGCCGTGCCGTGTCCGGTCCGGATCCGGCCGGCGGTTCGCCGCGCATGCCGTACCCGGCGCCGGTCGGGGAGGGCGGAACCGCGAGCGGGACCGCCGCGGTCTCCGCGATGCTCAACGGCCGGTCCCTCGGCCCGTCTGCGGCCTGCGCGTGGTCGAAAGGTCGTCGACGGCGCGCTGGTCGGCCGCGGCATCGGCCTGGCGGCGGGCGGTCTCGTGCCGCTCGGCCAGCTTCTCCACCATCCGGCGGCGCTGGGAGGCGGCGCTCCAGTTCTCCACCTTGGCACCGACCCGCCGCTCGGCCTCCTCGGCCTGCTGCCGCCGGATGGACAGCTCGCCGGCGATCGCACGGCGCGCGGCCATCGCCGCGACGAAAGCGGCGGCGTCGGACGGGTCCGGCATGATCATCCGGTTCTGCAGCTCGACCGCCTGCTGCTCGGTCCGCTGGGCGGCGGCTCTGGCCTCGGCCCGGGCCCGGAGCACGCCGCCCTTGGCGGCGTCTTCTTGGGCCTTGCGGGCCCGCAGGATCGAGGACAACCGGAATCGGCTCATCGAGACTCCTCAGTGTGGAGGTTCAGTGCTTCGGACCGGGGAAGGGGCGGCGGGAGCGGCCCTTCAGCCCAGCAGGGCCCGCAGTGAGTCCCAGGCCTCCGCGGCCGGGGTCTGGTCGTCCATGTCCTGACGCAGGAAGGCCTCGATGCGCGGCCAGAGCGCACGCGCCAGGTCGGCGTCGGGGTTGGTGCCGGGCACGTAGGCACCGATCTCCACCAGCTCGCGGATGTCGCGGTGGGCGGCCATCAGGCGGCGCAACGCGGTCGCGTCCGAGCGCTGCTCGCGGCTGGTCACCGCACCGGCGACACGGGAGACCGACTCCAGGACGTCGATCGTCGGGAAGTGCCCGGCGGTCGCCAGGCGGCGGTCGAGGACGACGTGGCCGTCCAGGATCGAGCGGGCCGCGTCGGCGATCGGCTCGTTGTGGTCGTCGCCGTCGACGAGGACCGTGTACAGGCCGGTGATGCTGCCGTTGACGCCGGGTCCGGCCCGCTCCAGCAGCCGGGGGAGCATCGCGAACACCGACGGCGGGTAGCCGCGGGTCGCCGGGGGCTCGCCGGCCGAGAGGCCGACCTCGCGCTGGGCCATGGCGGCCCGGGTGAGGCTGTCCATCAGCAGCAGGGCGTCACGGCCCTGGTCGCGGAACCACTCGGCGATCCGGGTGGCCACGAAGCAGGCCCGCAGGCGGACCATGGGGGGCTGGTCGGAGGTGGCCACGATCACGACGGATCGGGCCAGTCCCTCGGGCCCCAGGTCGTTCTCCAGGAACTCCCGGACCTCGCGGCCGCGCTCGCCGACCAGGGCCACCACGGTGATCTCCGCCTCGGTGCCGCGGGTGATCATGGACATGAGGCTGGACTTGCCGACGCCGGAGCCGGCGAAGATGCCGAGACGCTGCCCGTTGCCGACGGTGATCATGGTGTCCATGGCGCGCACGCCCAGCGGCATGGGCTCGGAGATGCGACGGCGCTGCAGGGCCGGCGGCGGCTCGTTCTCCACCGGGACCATCTCCAGCCCGGCCAGGGAGGGGCCGCCGTCGAGCGGGCGGCCGAGGCCGTCCAGGACCCGTCCGCGCAGCGCCTCGCCGACCGGGATCCGCAGCGCGTCACCGGTGGCGATGACGGGGCTGCCCACCCCGATGCCGGTCAGGGGGCCCAGAGGCAGGCAGCTCAGCCGCCCGCTGTCGAGCGCGACCACCTCGGCGGGGACCGCGGCGAGGCCCTCCCCGAGGTACACCAGGTCGCCCACCTTGCCGGACACGCCCTCCACGGTGACCGACAGGCCGATCACGGCGGAGACGCGGCCGGTCACGACGGGCCTCGCGGCCTGGGCGGCGGCGGTGATGCGGGAGTTGAGCAGCGAGATCACAGGCCCAGGGCCTCCTTGACGCGGTCGAGGGCGGTGGACAGGCGGGCGTCGACGGCGGTCGCGTCGCACTCGGCGACGGCGTCGCCGGGCTTCAGCCGGGCGTCGACGACCATGGTCACGTTCCGGCCGTCCATGTCGAAGCTGTTCTGCCCCGCACCGACGATGGCGGCGTGGTCGGCGGGGCTCAGCCGGACGAGCACGGGGTGGTTCTCGGGCACCAGCTCCAGTGCCCGGGTGAGGGCCTCGCGGCCGGGCTCGGGGCTGTGGGCGATCTCCCTGCCGAGCACGGCCTCGGCGAGGGTGTAGGCGGTCTGAACGATGAGCTCCTCGATTTCGGCGGCGGCCGGGGCGGTCTGTCGCTCCAGCCGGTCAGCCGAAGCGGTGATCGCAGCCAGAGCGCTCTCCAGCCGGGCGATCTTGCGGGCCTCGGCCCGGGCGACGCGCTCGGCCTCGTCCCGGACCTCGGCCGCGGCGGCCTGGCGGGCCTCCTCGCGGCCCTGGGCCCAGCCCTCTGCGTAGCCGGTGGCCTGGGCTTCGGCCCGGGTCCGCTCGATGACCTCGGCCGGGACGTTGGTGACGACGTTGAAGTCGGTGGCGAACCGCGCCGTGCTGAAGGTTCGCGCCTGTGCTCCTCGTACAACCATTTCAGGCGACGAACTCATCCTCATCCCCTCGACGAATCATGATTTGACCTGATTCCTCCAGGGCCCGGATCGCGTGGACGATCTTGGCCTGGGCCTCCTCGACCGTGCGCAGCCGCACCGGGCCGAGCAGCTCGATCTCCTCGACGAGGTTCTCGGCGGCCCGCTCGGACAGGTTGCGCGTGATCTTGTCGAGCACGTCCTGGCCGACGCCCTTGAGCGCGGTGGCCAGGTCGGCGGTCTCGACCTGCCGGACCACGAGCTGGACGGCGCGGTCGTCGAGGTGGACGACGTCCTCGAACATGAACATCCGGCTGCGGACCTCTTCGGCGAGCTCGGGGCTGCGCCCCTCCAGGCCCTCGAGGATCAGGCGCTCGGTGACGCGGTCCGCGCGGTTGATGATGTCCACCAGCGGCTGGAGACCGCCCACCGCCGACAGGTCGGACGGCTGGAGCACCGAGGAGAGCTTGCGCTCCAGCATCGACTCCACCTGGCGGATGATGTCCGGCGAGGTGCGGTCCATCACCGCGATGCGGTGCGCCACGTCGGCCTGCAGGGTGGCGCTGAGCCCCGAGAGGATCTGCGCGCCCAGGTGCGCCGGAAGGTGCGCCAGCACCAGCGCGATGAGCTGCGGGTGCTCGTCCTGGACGAACGAGAGCACCTGACGGGGGTCGGCCCGCTGCAGGAAGCTGAAGGGCAGGTCGACCAGGGAGGCCGAGAGCCGCTCGACGATCTGGCTGGCCCGCTCCCGGCCCAGCGACGCCTCCAGCAGTTCGCGGGCGAAGTCCATGCCGCCCTGCCCGGCGTAGCGGTAGGCGGTGGTCAGGTCGCGGAACTCGGAGAGGATCTCCACGGCGTCGCCGGGGTCGACGGTGCCGAGCCGCACGATCTCGGCGGTCAGCTCCTCGACCTCGCCCTCGCGCAGCTGCGAGAGCACCTTCGCCGAGTCGTCCTTGCCCATCTGCACCAGCAGGACGGCGGCCTTGCGGAGGCCGGACATGGTCTCGGTCATCGGCATGGTCAGTTCCTCCTGTCCGCGAGCCAGCTGCGCAGCACCTGGGCGACTTCCTCGGGCTGGCGCTCGACCATCCCGGCGATCTCTTCACGCAGTTCTTCGCGCTTGTCCGCGTCGGGCTCGGCGGGCTGGTTGCCGGTCCCGGCGGTCAGCGCCTCGCGCTCGGCGGCCTCGATGGCGGCCTGGGCCGCCTCGACCCGGACGCGCTCCAGTTCGGCCTGGAGCTCCGCCAGCCTCGCCTGCTCCTTCTTCGACAGCGCCGAGCGGCGCTTGCGGCGGCCGCGCAGCAGTCCGACGATGAACAGGAGCGCGATGATCAGGCCGGCGCCGCCGATCTTGATCAGCTCCGTCGTCCGCGCGTCCTGCTCGGCCTTCTGCGTGGCGGCGAGCTCGGCCGCGGCCTTCTCGGCGGCGCTGTTGTCGAACGGCATCGCGGCGACGGCGATGGTGTCTCCGCGCTGGGCGCTCACGCCCGCGGCCGAGGAGACGATGCGCTGGATCTCCGCGACGTCCATCCCGACGGCCGCCTGGCCGTCGACCATCACGGCGACGTCGAGCTTGCGGACCTTGCCGGGGGCGGTCTTGCGAGACTCGGTGACCAGACCGACCGCGTTGTCGCGGGTCTCGGTGGTGGACTTGTAGTCGTTGCCCGTCTGGTTGCTCGGCACCTGGATGTTGTCCGGGCCCAGGACACCGCCGGTCGGCGTGCCCCCGCCGCTGTAGGACTCCTCCTTGGTCGTCGACGACAGCGGCGGCAGGGTCGGGTCGTTGACGTACCGCTGGCTCTTGGTCTCGGTCTGGTCGTAGTCGAGGTCGGCGGTGACCTTGACGACGGCCTTGCCCGGACCGAGGACCTGGGTCAGCATCTGCTGGATCGAGCCGCTCATCCGCTGCTCGAACGCCTGGGTCTGCTGCTCGCGCTCGTCGCCGGAGGCGCTGAGCGCCTGCTCGCCGCCGGCCGACAGCACCTTGCCGGTGGAGTCGGCCAGGGTGACGTCGACCGGGTCCATGCCCTCGACGCTGGAGCCGACCAGGTTGACCACGGCCTTGACCTGGCTGTGCGTCATGGGCTTGTCGGCCTGGGTGCTCACCAGGACCGAGGCGGTCGGCTTGGCGGCGTCGTCGGTGAAGACGTCCTTCTGCGGGATCGCGAGGTGCACGCTGGCGGAGGTGACGCCCTCGATCGACTTGATGGTCTTGGCCAGCTCGCCTTCCAGGGCGCGCTGGTAGCCGACGTGCTGCATGAAGTCGGAGGTGGTGATGCCCTGCTTGTCCAGCAGGGAGTAGCCGCCGCCGTCCTCCTGGGTGGGCAGACCCTCACCGCTCATCTGCAGGCGCAGGTCGTAGACCTGGGCCTGGGGGACCTGGATGGTGCTGCCGCCGTCGGTGAGCTGGTACGGGACGCCGTCGGCGGTGAGCTTCTCGACGATCGCGTTGCCGTCGGCGCCGGACAGGTTGGAGTACAGCGTGGCGTAGGAGGGCTGGGAGGCCCACTGGGAGAAGAAGAACCCGCCGACCGCGAGGGCGAGGACCATGGAGATGGTGACGGCCTTCTGGCCGGTGCTGAACGACCCGAACGTGGAACGGGCCTTGCGAAGGGCGGCGAGCGCGCGTTCCTGCATCAGGCCTGCATCCTCATGATCTCGGTGAAGGCGGCGACGGCCTTGTCACGGATGGCGACGGTGAGCTGGGTGGCGAGTGCGGCCTCCATGCTGGCGGCCATGTAGTCGTGGGCGTCCTGCAGGTCGCCGGTGGCCGCCTTGACGGCCAGCCCGTCGGCCTTGGACTGCGTGGCCTGCAGAGTCTCGATGTTCTGGGTGAGCAGGCCGCCGAAGACGTCGGCGGCGTTCCCGGTCGCCTCCGCACCGGCGGGGCCGGTGGGGGCGGTGATGCGCAGCGGTCCGGCGATCGGCCCGATCGAGTCGATGCTCATCCATTCCTCCCGAGCTGGAGTGCGGCCTGGTAGGCGTCATAGGCACGGTCGACGACGGAAAGGTTTGCCTGGTAGGAGCGCTGCGCCATCATCAGCTGCCCCATCTGCGCGCCCAGGTCGATGTCGGGGTAGCGCACGTAGCCGTTCTCGTCGGCCAGGGGGTGGTCGGGCTCGTGGACCATCCGGCCCTCCGCGTTGCCCAGGACGATCCCGCCGACCTGTGCGCCGCCGGTGCCCGAGCCGTAGTCGACCGCCTGGGCGACCACGAAGCGCTCGCGGAACGCCTCCCCGCTGGTGGGGCTGACGTTGTTCATGTTGGCGATGTTGTCCGACACGGCGTCCAGCCACTTGCGGTAGACGGTCACACCCGTGCCGGCGATGCCGATTGCCCTGAAGGGACCCATGGTCACGCGCCTCCCCTGATGACGGTGCGGAGCAGTCCGTGCTTGGCGTCGAGCGCCTTCAACATCGTCTGGTAGCGCAGCACGGTGTCCATGTGCGACAAGGTCTCGTGGTCGAGGTTGACGTTGTTGCCGTTCTCCCGGGTGGGCTCGAGGGAGCGGGCGACGGAGGGCTCCACCCGGCCCGGGGACGACTTGGTGCTGACGGCGGTCCGCAGGGCGTCCTCGAACTGGACGCGGCCGGCGAGGAAACCGGGAGTCTCGATATTGGCGATGTTGTCGGCGATGACACGCTGGCGCTGGGCCAGGCCCTTCAGCGCGACGTTTACCACGCTGGAGGTGACGTCCTCGAGCACGAACAGACTCCGTTCGCTCTTCTCTACGACCGCCGATCCATGGCGTAACGGGGTGAGCACTCCCTGCTCAGGTCTCCTCATCGGACGGCGCGGAGAGGTCCTGAGAACTTTTCCGTCCTTCGCTGTCAGCTCCGGCATAAGTCCTCAGGTGACGACGGCGTCCTGCCGATGCTGCAGACGCCCGCCATGTCCAGCGAGGGGAGCCCGAATGACCGAAGGCATCAGCGCCATCCACAGCCGGATCACCGAACTGCAGGGCCAGTTCGGCCAGCTGTCGGCGCGTCCCAGCGTCTCCGGCCAGCAGTTCGCGGCCCAGCTCACCGCCGCGCAGCAGAAGGCCGGCACCGCCACCAAGGCCACCACCGCCCCGTCCGTCTCCACGCCGTCCGTCTCCACGCCGTCCACTCCCACGGCCAGCACGACGGGCACCGCCACCACGACGGGCACCTCGGCCGCGACGGGCGCCGAGAAGGCGCATGCGCACTCCAAAGTCCTGGGCGGAGGCGACCGCATCACCCCGACCATGCAGAAGGTGATCGACGCCGTCGACGCGAAGTTCGGCCCGTTCCCCGCCATCGGCGCGTGGCGGGCCGACGGCGGCATGCCCGGCAGCGACCATCCCACCGGCAAGGCCGCGGACTTCATGCTGAGCTCCGGCGGCAAGATGCCCTCCCCGGCCAAGCTCAAGGAGGGCTGGGAGACCGCCAACTACGTCAAGGACAACGCCGAGAAGCTCGGCATCAAGTACATCATCTTCGCCCAGCACATCTGGAGCCCCTCCCGCGCGGGCGAAGGATGGCGGCTGATGAGCGACCGCGGCAGTGTGACCGCCAACCACTTCGACCACGTGCACATCTCCGTGGAGAAGTGATCCACGGCGCGTGACCGTACTCCCCGGCCGGTGGACCCGTACGGTAACCAACGGCAACCGGCGCGGAAATGGAGACGACATGGGGCGACGACCTCCGGCGGACGGCGGCCTGACCGACGGACCGGCACCGCTGCGGAGCCCGCGGCCGAGGCGTCGCCTGCGCGGACCCGCCGGGACGCTCGCCGTACTCGTCGTGGCGGCTGTCGCTCTCGCCCCCGCCGCCGCCTGCGCAGCCCCGGCCGGGACGCGGGCGATGTGGCTGTGGCAGAAGGCCGACCCCGCCGCCGTGGTGCGGTGGGCCACCGCCCAGAAGGTGAGCGAGATCTTCGCCTACGTGCCGCCGAAGCTCAGCGGGAGCGAGCGCACCCGCCTGGCCAAGCTGAAGAAGGGCGCCGACGCCGCCGGGATCAGGCTGGCCGCCCTCGGCGGCACCCCCGAGTGGGCCTTCGACCACGCCGCCGCGCTGGCCTGGCAGCGCACCGCCATGGGCACCGGGCTGTTCCACGCCGCCCACGTCGACGTGGAGCCGTACCACCTGCCCGCCTGGAAGACCGACCAGGCGGGGACCGCCGCGTCCTTCGCCGCGCTCCTGGCCAAGCTGCGCGACGCCGACCCCCGGCCGCTCGAGGCCGACGTGCCGTTCTGGTACCACACCGTCCCGTCCGGCACCCGCACCCTGGCCGACGAGGTCCTGGCCCGCGTCGACGCGGTGACCGTCATGTCCTACCGCGACACCGCCACCGGCACCGGCTCGATCATGGAGATCTCCGCCGACATGCTGCGCCGCGGCGAACAGGCCGGCCGCCCGGTACGGCTCGGCGCCGAGACCCTCGATCTCCCCGACTGCCCGCACTGCACCTTCTACGGGCAGAGCCGCCAGGCCCTGACCGCCGCGCTGGCCGAAGTCGACGCCGCCGCCGCGGCCTATCCCGCCTACGCCGGCATCGCCGTCCACGACTACGCCGCCTGGACCGCCCTCCGCCCCTGATCCGCCGTTCTCCCGGTGGCCGTCATGCGGTGCCGTACAGCTCAAGGATCATGTGATGATCATGGCCATTCGAGGCGGATGAGGTACACCTCGCGCTGCTCGTCCATAACCACATACGTCGCCAGGCCGCGCTCGCCGAAGGCGTGGGTGAGCATGTTCGCCTTGGGATTGGCCGGGTTGTACGGCTGACCGCTCCAGGGCGCCACCTGCAGCAGCGTGAACAGCTCCGCGAGAGGACGGAGCGCTTCCTACGGAATCGCGGCGATCTGCTCTTCGGCGATCGGGTCGGTAATGACCTTGTACACCTACAGGTCGACCCCTCGCGCAGCGAGAAGCTCACGCCACGGCTTCCCCTGCGGGACCGGCTCACCTGCGATGATCTGCTCGGCCCGGGCATGCATCCGGCGGCGCCCTTCGGGATCCTTCACCGAGTCGCACGCGGATATCCACCAGCGGTGCAGGAAAGCGTTCAGCACGCCGAGATCCAAACTGACCCGGACCTCGTCCAGCACGGCCTTCAGTCCGGCGTCGAACGCTTCACGGTCCTGCGGCGTGACCAGCGCGGCACGGATGGCCCGCAGGCTCTTCTCCGGTGCGGAGGGACTGAAGGGCGAAAGGTCTTGCGGCTGCGCAGTCATGCTGAACGACTCCTCTCCCTGCCCGAGAGCCTACAGAGCACAACCGACGAATTCATGCCTTCGGGGCCGACACCACCGTCCATGACCACACCGCCTGGACCTCCTTGCACGTCTGAGTCGTCACAGCGTGATCCGGTCGGATCGGATCGCGCGGTCTCCCGGGATGACGATCGGGTCCGCGACCTCCACCACCCGTCCGCGGGAGTACATGAGCCGGGTGATGGAGAACACCGGGACTCCGGCGCCGATGCCGAGCCGTGACGACTCCTCCGGGATGGGCATGCGGATCGCGGTCTCCTCGGTGATGTCGTCGACCTCGATGCCGAGCGTGCGGAGCTGGCCGATGTTCCCGCCCGGCCACGGCTCGTTGTGCGGGTCGGCCACCGGCGTCCCCTCGACGTCGGCGGCGAGCAGGCAGGAACGGGACATCTGGCTCGGGACGTCCTGGGAGTAGAAGACGAACCGGCGCTCCAGGATCCGCGTCCCGGGTTCGACACCGAACAGACCGGCCAGACGCTCGTCGGCCTCGGTCCATCGGAATGCCTTGTCGAGGCGGTACTCGCTCCAGGTGATGCCCTGATCGGCGGTGAAGCTGGTCCGGGGTGTGTCCTGCGGCCCGGCGTCGGCCCGATAGCGGTCCATCGAGATGCGCCGTACAGGTGGACGGGCTCGCACATAAGTGCCGGATCCCTGCCGGGACTCGACCAGGCCCTCGTTGCGGAGCACGTCGAGCGCGCGGCGGATCAGGATCTCGCCGACGCGGCCCGGGCTTCCGGCAACACCTCGGCCTACATCGCCGATGCCCTGCGCGAGCAGCATGCTCACGATGCAGGGAACAGGTCGTTCGCCGAGACCTCGCGCGACCCTGAAACGGCCCCCGATCTTCAGATCGTGGGATGGAATCTGAATGACCGTCTACAGCTTCGAGGTGAACTTCACGGCACCGGCCGGTGAAGTGGTGATCGACACGCTGTACGAGGCCGGATGGGACGATGCCACGGTCTCACTCGACCCGCACACGGGCGGGGTGGGGATCGCCGTCTTCGACCGGGAGGCCACCACCGCTGCGGAGGCGATCGCCTCCGCGATCATTCAGGGACGGGCGGCCGGGGTCGAGGTGACCAGGGTGAATGAGGATCTCGTGGCTCTTTCCGAGACCAGCGTGGATCCGGCGGGCTGAGCTGACGGATCAGGCCCTGGCCTTGGAGACCGGGCAACCCTTGAGGTCAGCGCCAGCCGGTCGGCAGGCCGGGGACCACTTTCCGGTACACCTCGGGATGCTCGGTCACGATCGCCCAGTCGTAGAGGGGATCGCTCTGGTTGCGGCGCTCGACGGTGGCCCACAGCGCGTGACCCATCGACAGATCGTCGACTCCGGTGAGCTGGCAGACTGTGCCGATGTCTCGTGCGGACACCCGACTGACGTCATCGAACAACTCAGGCGCGCTGAGAACAGAGACCAAACCGATCAGACGTTCCCGCGCCGGGCCGGGTACGGCCTCGCGGTAGGCCTGGGTCAGCACGAGGGCCGGAACCACGATCGGGCGTTCGGTCTCCAGTGCCATACCGATCATGGCAGCGGTGTAGACGTCACCGGACAGATGGAGCCGGACGGTGCTGGCGTCCAGAACCAGGCCTCGGCCCAGAACGCTCACGCCGACTCGGGCAACTGGAGGAAGGAGCGGATGCGCGCCACCGCCGCCTGGTCTTCCTCGCTGTCGCTGAGGTGTGGCTTGCCACCGATGCTGGCGTGATAGGCGCGCACCTTCAGGTCCTTGTCCACGCGAGCACGTACAGCGTCCAGGATGTAGGCGGACATGTTGCCGCCGGCGAGCTCGCGCACGTGCGCCTCAAGGTCCTCAGGTATCGCGACACTGATTCGGTTCATACATTCAACATACGGTATGCATACTGATCATGTCAGGGTTTCTCCCGCCTCTTGGCCTCGCATGTCACCGAGCTGGGCAGCACTCTCAGGGTCGACGATGCCCCCTGTGTCCGCGACGATGTGGGCCGCAACGGTGATCCGACCGGGGACGGTCCAACGCGAATCGGGGTACGGCATGGATGCCATGACCGAGCGGGCGTACGAGCTGGCGGCGGCGGGGCGGTTGCCCGCTTTCGTCTACGACCTGGCGGGGCTGGACGAGCACGTGGCGGCCGTACGGCGGGCGCTGGGCGGCGTCGAGCTGTACTACGCGGTCAAGGCCAATCCCGACCCCGAGCTGCTGCGCGTGCTGGCCCGGCAGGTGGACGGCTTCGAGGTGGCCTCGGGCGGGGAGCTGGCGCACGTGCGGGCACTGTTCCCGGACATGCCGGTCGCGCTGGGCGGGCCGGGCAAGACCGACGCGGAACTGGCCTCGGCGGTGCACCGGCTGCACGTGGAGAGCCCCGGCGAGCTGGAGCGGCTGCTCGCCTCCGGCCGCCGGGCCGACGTGCTGCTCCGGGTCAACCTGGAGGTCCCCGTCGAGGGCGCGTCGCTGGCGATGGGCGGCGGGGCGACCCCGTTCGGCATGGATCCGGCCGGCGTCGCCGCGTGCGCGGGGCTGCTCGCCGGGCAGGATCGGGTACGGCTGCGCGGCGTGCACGCCCATCTGGCCAGCGGCCTGGACGCGCAGCAGCTCCTGGAGCTGGCGGAGGCGGTGCTGGACTACGCGCGGGGGATCGGGGCCACCGAGATCAACCTCGGCGGGGGCATGGCCGTCTCCTACGACGATCCCGAGGCGCGGTTCGACTGGATCGCGTACGGCGAGGGCCTGGCCAAGCTGCGCCGCGAGGGGGAGACGCTCCGGGTGGAGCCGGGCCGGTCCCTGACCGTCTACTGCGGGCGGTACGCGACCCGGGTGATCGACGTCAAGCGCGTGCACGGCGAACTGTTCGCGATCGTCGCGGGCGGCACCCACCACCTGCGGACCCCGGCGACCAAGGGACACGACCAGCCGGTCGTCCCCGGCCGGGCCGGGGAGCCGGTCACGATCGCCGGGCAGCTCTGCACCCCGAAGGACCTGCTGGCCAGGAGGGTGCCGGTCGCGCTGGAGCGCGGTGACGTCGTGGAATTCGCGATGGCCGGGGCCTATGCCTGGAACATCTCCCACCACGACTTCCTGATGCATCCGCACCCGGAGTTCTCCTACCTGGGGAGGCGTCCGGGGGAATGAGAGAACCCGGCGGGGGAGCGCACCCCCGAGGCGCGCTGGGGGGCCTGCTCCGCCGCCGGGCGGCCGCCGTCGACCGGCGGGGAGTGCGTCAGACCGCGGGGTCGGCCGGGTCGGTCGGCTCGGCCGGGTCCGTGGGCTCAGCGGGGTCGGTCGGCTCGGCCGGGTCCGTGGGCTCAGCGGGGTCCGTGGGCTCAGCGGGGTCCGTGGGCTCGGCCGGGTCGGTCGGCTCGGCCGGCTCCTCGGGCTCGGGCTCGGGGTCGTGGGCGTTGACGTGAGCGGCCGCGTAACCGGTCACGCTCTTGACACCGTTCGCGGTGACCACGTCATCGACGGCCAGGAGGTCGAAGCCGCCCTTGACGTCGTCCTTCACGATCTTGGTGGTGGCGGTCACGCGGATGACGATGTCCGTTCCGCGTGCGAGCTTGGAGCCGCTGGTCACGTCCATGGTGATGGTGCGGGCCGTGGCGTCCACCGCGGTGACCGTGCCGACCGCGGCGAAGGGCTGCACGGCCTTGGCCCGGGCGGCGGCGGCCTTGGCCTTGGCGGCGGCGGCGGCCTTGGCGAGGGCGGCGGCCTTGGCCTTGGCGGCGGCGGCCTTGGTGGTCGCCGCCTTCGTGGTCTTGCTCTTCGGAGCGGCGTTCGCGGTGCCTGCGGCCACGGGCACGCTCACGGTCACCGCGGCGGCCAGCAGCAGCGCGGTCCAGCTCTTCCTGATGTTCGACACAACGTCCTCTTTCGGCTACCGATAGCGACTACATGATGCCGATCGGCACGAGGAAGGACCGCTTGAGGGAAAAACCGAAAAACACCGCTCTCGCTCCGTTCCCGCACCTCGTACGGCATGCGGGCGCCGTACGAGACGGGGACGGCCGGAGCGGTGATCAGTCGAAGACGGGCAGGCCGAGCACGGACAGGCAGGGGTCGAGCAGCCGCTCCAGCAGGGCCGCCTCCAGCAGGTCGGCGACGGTGAGGGCGTGCACGGCCCCGCTGAGCAGGTTCCACACGCCGCCGGCGCGCTCTGCCACCGGGATCCCCGCGGCGTCGACGGCCTGGACGAGCTCGAACTGGGCGGTCGCCGCGGCACGGACGCGGTCCGACATGTGCACCGCCCACGAGGCGCCGTGCACCGCCTGCGACCAGGCGTTGGTCTCGGGGCGGGCCCGGTCGGCGAGAGCGGACAGGCGCTCCACCTCGGAGGCACCGAGCGTCTCCACCCGGCGGCACAGCGCCATGACCGCCTCGTGCTGGGGGCCGGTGTCGACCGGCCGGTCCACCAGGTCGCGGATGCCGCCGAGCCAGCCCACGGCCAGCCGGCGCCGGGTGTCGGCCGGGAGCAGCTCGCGCAGATAGGTGGCCATCACCGCGTCGCAGACGACCGACGTCGCGCGGGCCGCCACGTCGTCCTGGCGGCGGACGCCGTCCTCCTCGCGCCAGGTCCAGCCGAGCACGTCGTGCCGGATGCAGTGCAGCAGCGCGTCGGGGGTGCCGATGGGGGCGCGCTCCAGCAGCGCGAGCGCACCGTCGGGGTCCTGCTGGGACAGGCCTCGGACGGTCGGGCGCAGGACGGTCGCGGCGTGGATGTCCTGCCAGAGCTGGGCGCGGACTTCGTCACCGGGCAGCCTGCGGGCCAGCGCCACGAGGTCGCCGGAGTCGAGGCGGAGGGCGCGGGAAAGCACGGCGGCGGTTGCCGCTCCGCCATCCAGCCGCGTCAGGTCGAAACCGAGGACGGGGGCACTGACCAGGGAATACATGCAAGCAGTGTTACACCTGGTAAGGCTTTGCACCCAACTGATCACGGTTTTTATTACCAATTATCACAGTGCGTTCTAAGCACAACACATTTAGTTGGTAAAAATGCGCGTTTTACCTGATAAATGGATCAGGCCGCCCGCGGTCATGCCGTGGGCGGCCCTCGTGCCGCGGCCCCGCACCGGGGTCCGCCCCGGCCGCGGTGCGGCCGGGGCGGAGGGGAGGTGTCAGTAGCGGAAGCGGGAGACCAGGTCGTGCAGGCGGGTCGACAGCTCGGCCAGGTTGGCCGCGGCCCGCTGGCTCTCGGTCACGCCCTCGGCCGTGACGTGCGCGGCGCTGGCCAGCACCGAGATGTTGGTGGCGATGTCGGCACTGCCCTGGGCGGCGTCGGCGACGTTGCGGTTCATCTCGTTGGTGGTGGCGGTCTGCTCCTCCACCGCGCTGGCGATGGTGAGCTGGTAGTCGTTGATCTTGCCGATGATGGAGGAGATCTCGGCGATCGCGGCGACCGCGCTCTCGGTGTCGGCCTGGATGGCCTCGACCCGCTTGGAGATGTCCTCGGTGGCCTTGGCGGTCTCCTGGGCCAGGTCCTTGACCTCCCCGGCGACCACGGCGAAGCCCTTGCCGGCGTCGCCGGCGCGGGCGGCCTCGATGGTGGCGTTGAGCGCCAGCAGGTTGGTCTGCTCGGCGATCGAGGTGATGACCTTGATCACGGAGCCGATCTCCGCACTGGAGGTGCCCAGCTTGGCGACGGTCTCGTTGGTGGACTCGGCCACCGCCACCGCCTGGGAGGCGACCTTGGCGCCCTCGTTGGCGTTGTGGGCGATCTCCCGGATGGAGGCGCCCATCTCCTCGCTGCCGGCGGCGACGGTCTGCACGTTCTGCGAGACCTGTCCGGCGGCGGCGGCGACGTTGCCGGCCTGGGAGGAGGCCTCGTCGGCGGAGGCGGCGATCTGCTCGGAGACCTGCGACAGCTCGCCCGAGCTCGCCGCCAGGGTGTCGGCGCTGGTGGCCAGGGCCTGGATGGCCTGACGGATGGAGTCGTTGGCCTGGTTGACCGCGATCGCCATCTGGCCGACCTCGTCGCGGGAGGCGACCTCGACCTTCTGGGTCAGGTCGCCCTTGGCCATTCCGCCCAGCGCGTGCGAGACCGCGCTCAGCGGGCCGGTGATCAGGCGGGAGACCAGGAAGGCCACGCCCAGCGCCAGCAGCAGACCGGCGGCGACCAGGATCAGCAGCAGCGTCCGGGCGTCCTCGTACTCGGAGGTCGCCTCCGCGGCGACCGTCTTGGCGTCCGCCTCTTCCTGCTCGGCCATCTCCTGCATGTTGGTGTTGAGCCGTTCGGAGGCGGCGGCGAACTGCGACAGCAGCTGGGCGGGGTCGGCGCTCACGGTGAGCCCGGCCGGCGGTTTCTGCCCCATGAAGACGACGCCGCGGAGGGTCTGGTATGCCTCCCAGCCCTCCTCGAAGTCCGCTACGGCCTTCTGGACGCCCTCCTGGGAAGCGGCCTTGTCCTTGTACTCCTCGAAGGCGGCGGTGACGTCGTCGGTGCTCTCCAACAGCTTGTCGAGAGTGGCTTTCTTGAGCGCCGGCTGAGTGACGGCGACATAGCCCGCGCCGACGTCGTACATGCGCGACAACCGGCTGTTCAGCTCGTTGAGGTGGATGAGGCGGCGGACGTTGCCCTGCTCCATGGCGTGCAGGTCGTTGTTGAGCTCGGCCATGCGGCTCATCGCGACGGTGCTGATGCCGCCGCCCAGGACGGCGACGATGCCGACCGCGGCGAGGATCTTGGTGTTGATCCGCCGGTCGGCGAACCAGCCCAGCAGCGCGTTGCGGTGAGCGGTCACCGCGGGCCGTACGGGGTCAACATGGTGATCGGTCACGATCAGGTCCTTTCCAGTGCGAGACCGGTAGCGCTGCGAGGCAACGGAAGATGGATGTCCAAGGTGCCCATCGGCCGCGCGGAGCCCGATCTGAGGCTGACCCGTGACGACGCCGGATGGCTGCCGGGTCCCGCGGGCGTCAGCCGCCCGGAGGAAGCGCCGCGGTCTCCGCCGAGGGGGACCCCGCGGCCGTGAGCTCCCCGACGGGAGCCTGGGCCGGCGCGTCGGCCCGGTCGGCCACCCGCCTGCCCCCCGTCGGCACCCTGTCCACCGACACGGTCGTGACCCTCCCCGTGAGGGTGTCCGCGTCGCTCTCCGGTTCGTCCCCGGGCCCGTAGGAGGAGGTGACCCTGTGGAGCACGCCGAGCATGAAGGCGCTCACCACCACGGCCGCCAGATACCGCATCAGGGCGGTGGCGATCTCGAGGTCCTCCAGGATGAACGCGTGCCACAGCGCCGGACCGGCGAGGACCAGGGCCATCAGCAGCGTCAGGGGATTAGCGAGAAGTACCATCGGTGGCCGCCTTCCTGGCTCGGATCTGCGCGTTCATCACATAGCGGCGGATCAGTTTCGCCTGGGCCTCCGGCGGGTCGTAGACGACCACCACGGTGACGCCCTCCCCGCTGGACCTCGTCGTGGTGAGCACGTCGCCTTCCACCGCCAGGAGGTTGTTCTCCAGCACCATCTTGACCAGGACGGTCTGCTCGGAGGAGACCCCGGCCGCGGTCCCGCGGCATCGGACGCCGCGCTCGGAGATGTCGATGAACCGGCCGTGGAACACCTCCTCGCCGCCGTCGAGGTCCAGCAGCCGGATCGGCTCACCGGCGGACACCCGTACGGCGTTGCGCCGGCTGAAGTAGTCCACGCTGCCCTCGGCCTCGATCGTCCAGAGGCTGACCCGGGAGCGCTCAAGGGCGGTGAAGGTGCCGGGCGCGGTGTACAGGCCCCGGGGACCGGTCCAGCGGACGGCCACCTCCGTGCCGAGCTCCGGTACGTCGATGTCTCCGGCGCCGCGCGGCGCGGCGACCTTGAGCATGAGGCCGTCGGTGTCCTCCACCCTGGTGGGATAGACCCTGCCGTCCGGCAAGGCGATCTCCACCAGCGCGTTGACGTCGGGCAGGCCGATGAATGTCACGACTGCATCTCCTCCAGTCGCTCGCACAGCAGCGCGGCCCACGCCTGGGAGGTGGAGGGACGGTCTGCCAGGTAGGAAACGGGCAGGTTCAGTTCGAGGACGCTCGCCGGGTCACCGGTGGCGTCGGGTGCGTTCACGACGATCGCGTCGACCTTGCCGAGCGAGCCCAGGTGGCGCGCGGTGTCGGCGGTCTTGCGGGTCGCGTCGACGACGGCCCACACCGCGGTCGCGCCGAGGCCGTCGGCGACCGCGCTCACCCACTCGCCGTTGCGGTCCTCCGGGGTGGTGGCGACGACGACCACATACGGGACGTCGTCCCGGTGGATCTTGCGGGCCTTCTGGATGGCGGCCCTCGGGCCGGACAGGCGGCGGGAGCTGTGGACATCGGTGCCGGCCGTGGAGGGGGCCGCCAGCAGGATCTGCCCGGCGCCCACGTTCAGGGTGCGGGCTACCTGCTTCGCCATGCGCAGGGCGGCGTGCGTCTCACCGGCGATGACGAGCACGTCACCGGGGCGGCTCGGGGCGTCGGGGGCCTCGGGCAGGTCCGCGAGCGCCTGCTTGACCGCACCGTACATGTCGGGCCCGACGGCCTTGCGGGCCATGTGCTCGGGCATGCCGAGCTCCATGAGCGCACCCGCGAACGGCCGCTCCGCCTGGACCACGGGCGGCCGGTAGGCCCGCGCCACCTCGGTGGAGGGCTGCTCCTCGGCGACGGCCGGCGGCTGGTAGGCCCGCGCCACCATCGCACCGGAGCCGGTGGCGGCAGCGGCGGCGCCGTCGCGCTGGAGCGCGGCCAGCATGCCGGCGAACGCCTGGTTCTCGGTGCCCGTCTCGACGACGAAGTTCTGGGGCGCCGCCGGCGGAACCGGGGCGGCGGCGGTCTTGATCTGCGCCGAGACCTGCGCCGGAACGGCCTGCGCGGGGTTGAAGGACGCCGCCTGGACCGGGGCGGTGAAGCTCTGCGCCGCCGCGGCGAAGCCCTGGGAGGCGGGCCTGGCCGCCGCGGTGAGCTGCTGCGGGACGCCCGCGGGGACCAGGTTGGCGGCCGTACCCAGCCGGCGCTCCTGCTCCTCGGCCTGGGCCAGGAGCATCGCCATCGGGTCGGCGGGCGCCTGGCCGGCCTGGGCCTGCTCGGCGGGAACCTGCGGCCGGGCGGCCGGGAGGTCGGGCTCGTCGTTGACCTCGACGGTCAGCTCGTAGCGCTGACGGGCGAAGAACCCGGCGAACCCGCCGGTGCGGACCCGGTCGGCCGACACGATGGAGATGTTCGGCCCGTGCTCATCGCGAACCCGGGTCAGCAGCTCCTCGATGTCGGTTCCCTCAAGCAGCAAGCGCTTCGGCATCGGTCACAACTCCCAGGGTCTCGATGCGGAACGTGCATTCCGCGATCTCGTTGTAGGACAGCAGGGGCAGGCGGGGGGCGGACAGCTTCAGCATCCGGCGCAGCGGCATCCGCAGCTGGGGCGAGCAGACCAGGACGGGCGCGATGCCCTGCTGCTCCGCGGCTTCGACGAGCCGCTGGGACTGGATGATCACGGCCTCGGCCCGGGCCGAGTCGATGATCAGCTGGATGCCGTGCTCCGTGGGGCGCAGCGACTCCAGCAGCGAGTGCTCCAGCCTGGGGTCCAGCGTCAGCACCGGCAGGCCGCCCTCCGGGGTGGCGTGCTGGGCGGCGATGGCCGGGCCCAGGGAACTGCGGACGGCCTCGTGGAGCGTGTCCAGGTCCGAGGTGTTCTTGCCGGCGAGCGAGAGCGCCTCGAAGATGCGCACCAGGTCCCGGATGGACACTCCCTCGTCGAGCAGCGACTGCAGCACCATCTGGATCTGGCCCAGGCTCAGCAGCGCCGGGGTGAGCTCCTCCACCACGACCGGGTGGGTGCGCCGTACGGCCTCGACCAGCGCGCGGACGTCCTCGCGGCCCAGCAGGCGGCTGGCGTTGGCGCGCACCACCTCCGACAGGTGGGTGATGATGACCGAGGCGCGGTCGACGACGGTCGCTCCGGTGAGCTCCGCCTGGTGGCGCAGCTCGGCCGGGACCCACTTGCCCTCCAGGCCGAACACCGGCTCCAGGCCGGCCCGGCCCGGCAGGCTCTCCAGCCCGTCGCCGATGGCCAGCACCGTGCCGGGCGGGGCCTGGCCGCGGGCGACCTCCACGCCGTTGACGCGGACCACGTAGGTCGACAGGGGCAGGTCGAGGTCGTCCCGGGTGTGCACCGGCGGCATGATGATGCCGGTCTCCAGAGCGATCTTGCGGCGGAGCGAGCGCACCCGGTCGAGCAGGTCGCCGCCGGCGGCGTCGACCAGATCGATGAGGTCGGGGGCGAGAGCCAGCTCCAGCGGGTCGACCCGGATCTCTCCCATGAGGGACTCGGGCGAGTCCGGCGCCGGACCGGCGATCGCGGCGGCCTCGGACTCCTCGGACTCCTCGGCCGGGGCGGAGGGCGCGCGCTGGGCGATGAACAGGACGATGCCGCCGATGACGAGGAAGGGAAGCTTGGGCAGGCCGGGGATGAGGACCAGGGCCAGGGCGGCTCCGCCGCCGACCTGCAGCGCGCGCTTCTGGGCGCCGAGCTGGCTGGTGACCGAGCTGCCCATGTCGCCCTCGCCGCTCGCGCGGGCCACCATGAGGCCGGTCGCGACCGACAGCAGCAGCGCGGGGATCTGGGAGACCAGGCCGTCACCGATGCTCAGGAGGCTGTAGGTCTGGATCGCCTCGCCGGCCGGCATGCCGTTCTGGATCACGCCCACGGTGAAGCCGCCGACGAGGTTGATGAAGGTGATGATGATGGCGGCGATGGCGTCGCCCTTGACGAACTTCGAGCCACCGTCCATCGAGCCGTAGAAGTCGGCCTCGGCGGTGACCTCGTGGCGGCGCTTGCGGGCCTCGGCCTCGTCGATGAGACCGGCGTTGAGGTCGGCGTCGATGGCCATCTGCTTGCCGGGCATCGCGTCGAGGGTGAAGCGCGCGCCGACCTCGGCGACGCGCTCGGCGCCCTTGGTGATGACGATGAACTGGATGATGACCAGGATCGTGAAGATCACGATTCCGACGATCAGCGAGCCGCCGACGACGAAGTGGCCGAAGGCCTCGATGACCTTGCCGGCGAAGCCGTCGAGCAGCACCAGGCGGGTCGCGCTGATGTTGAGCGCCAGCCGGAACAGCGTGAGGACGAGCAGAAGCGCGGGGAAGGAGGAGAACTCCAGCGGCCGCTTCACGTTCATGCTGACCATGACCACGATCAGGGCGATCGTGATGTTGGCGGCGATGAGCATGTCGAGCAGGACCGTCGGCATCGGGATGACCATCATCACGACGATCAGGACGACACCGATGGGAACGGCCATCTGGCTCAGGCCTTTAGGCAATGCGGTGCCCCCTCCGCTTCTGGCTTGGATCGCTTCCGCAGGTCTGCTCCATGACCACGCTGCCGTCCTGGCGACTTCTCCCATCGGCCGCCGCCGGATCCTCCTGAGGGTTTCCGCGAGGCCCGGCGAGAAAAAGGGCATGCCGGTGGAGCCGCGACGCATGCGAGGGCGCGCCGCGGCTCCACCGGGGAGGGGTCAGGCGACGGCCAGGTCGTCCTCACCACGCTCGGTACGGCCGGTCAGGTCGAAGGCGAGCCGGCGCACGATGCGCTCGGCCGCCCGCCCGTCCCCGAAGGGATTGACCGCGCACGCCATCCGCCCGTAGGCGATGCGGTCGTCGAGCAGGCGGTGGGCCGCGGCGGCGACCTCGCCCGGCTCGGTGCCCACCAGGAGGGCGACCCCGGCGTCCACGGCCTCGGGACGCTCGGTGGTGGTGCGCAGCACCAGGACGGGCTTGCCCAGCGTGGGCGCCTCCTCCTGGACCCCGCCCGAGTCGGTCAGCACGAGATCGCAGGCGTCGAGCGTGGCGGCGAAGTCGAAGTAGTCCAGCGGCTCGACGAGCCGGACGCGCGGGTGGTCGCCCAGGATCGGCAGCAGGGCGTCCCGCACGGCGGGGCTCTTGTGCAGCGGCAGCACGATCTCCACATCGGACCGGCCGGCCAGCTCGCCCAGCGCCGTGGCGATGCCCTGCATGGTCTCGCCCTGGTTCTCCCGGCGGTGCAGGGTCACCAGCACCCGCCGCAGACCGGAGGTGGTGAACGCCGAGCGGCCCTCGCCGCGCTCCAGCACCCACAGCAGGTTGTCGATCACGGTGTTGCCGGTCACCTCGACCTGATCGGGGTCGACGCCCTCGGCCATCAGGTTGGCGGCCGAGCCCTCGGTGGGCGCGAAGTGCCAGCGCACCATGGGCGCCACGAGGCGGCGGTTGAGCTCCTCGGGGAAGGGGTTGCCGATGACTCCGGTGCGCAGCCCCGCCTCCACGTGCGCGACCGGCACGCCCTCGTAGAACGCGGCCAGCGCTCCGGTCATCGCCGTCGTCGTGTCCCCCTGGACGATCACCACGTCGGGTTCGTCGGCCCGCACGGCCTCGCCCAGACCGCTGATCAGGCGGGCCGTCAGCCCCGACAGCCGCTGGCGGTCGCGCATGACGGCGAGGTCGCGGCTGCTGTCCATCCGCAACCGGCTCAGCATCTGGTCGAGCATCTCCCGATGCTGTCCGGTCGAGACGACCATGGGCTCGAAGAGCGGAGAGGCGCTCATCGCGCGCAGGACCGGGGCGAGCTTGATCGCCTCCGGCCGGGTCCCGAGGACGAGGGCGGCACGGATGCGGCCCCGTCGCAGGGGAGGGTGGATCGCGGACATCGCCGGAACTCCTGACCGTGTGGGATGAGTCACGGGTTGCCGGGACACCGAGAACGGCGTGCCGCAGCGATCCCGCGCCTTCCGATCGGCAGAAAGCAGGCGTTGCTTAGCCAGATCCGGCGCCCGCCGGAAGTCGTCGGTGCGGGCGGGACGGCGGGGCCGGCACCGGGATCTCAGATCGCGGTCTCCGCCGCCGATGGGGGCGGCGGTCCCCGCCCCCGGGAGCCTCCGGCGTCTGCGGGGATCTTCCCGTCTTCGCGGGTCTCCCCGTCCCGGAGGGCTTTCCCGGGCCTTCGGGATCCGCGGTCCGCGGCGCTTGCCCGCCGCGCGCACGCCGCCGTCTCTGCTCCTGAAATATGACTGTTCCGCTCCTCGAAATCCTCAACCGACGCCCTACGCGGCCGATCTTCCGACAGCCGCGCGTTGTCGCCGGCCATGAGTGGAAGGAACACGGGGCCGATGAACGACGCCTCAGACGAGACCGCCCGGCGGGCCGCCGGTGCTCCGGCAGCGGGTGCGACGCACGGGGGAGGACTCCGGCGGGTCGTGGCGAACATGGCGATCTCGCGGAAGCTGCTGCTGCTCGTGGCCCTGGGCTGCTCGGTCGCGACGGTCGTCGTCGCGGTCGGCCTGTCCGGCCTCGGCAGCGTCGACCAGCGCGTCGAGGACATCTACCGCGGCAACCTGGAGCCCTCGGCCCGGCTGGCGGCGATCAACTCCGCGGCGCTGCGCGTGCAGAACAACATCGCGAACCTGGCCCTGTCCGACGGGCAGGTCGCCAGGAAGTCCTTCCGCGACGGGATCGACGAGGCAGACGAGCAGCTCGCCCAGGCCCTGGAGGCCTACCGCACGTCGGTGAGCGAGAAGGCCCAGCGCGAGCTGGTCGACCGGTTCGACATCTGGTGGACGGCCTACCGCACCATCCTGGAGCACCGTCTCCTCCCGCTCGCCGAGTCCGGCGACGCCGCCGCCTTCCAGCAGGCCTACCTCGGCGACGGGCAGATCACCAGCGCCAACGCGATGACGGCCCTGGAGGAGCTGCTCCGCTACGAGCAGACCAGCGGCGCCGCCGCGGCGGCCGCGGCGCACTCGGCCCACGACACCGCGCGCACCGTCATGGTCGCGACCCTCCTGGCGGGCCTGGTCGTCGCGCTCGCGCTCAGCCGCTACATCTCCGGCCTGATCGTCAAGCCGATCCGGCGGGTGCGCCGCGTCCTGCAGGCCGTGGCCGCCGGTGACCTCACCGCCGAGGTGCAGGCCGTACAGCGCGACGAGGTGGGCGAGATGGCCGAGGCGCTGGCGATCGCGACCGCCAGCACGCGCGACGCCGTCCGGGCGCTCGGCGAGAACTCCGCGTCGCTGGCCGCCGCCTCCGAGGAGCTGTCGGCGATCAGCACGCAGATGGGGGCGAGTGCCCAGGAGGCATCCGGCCGCGCCGACGGGGTCGCCGGCGCGGCGGCCGAGGTCAGCTCGCACGTGGCGGCGGTCGCCGCCGGCGCCGAGGAGATGGGCGCGTCCATCCAGGAGATCTCCCGCAACACGACCGAGGCGGTCGAGGTGGCCAGCCGGGCCGTGGGCATCGCGAGGTCGGCGAACGAGACGATCGGCAAGCTGGGCACCTCCAGTGCGGAGATCGGCGACGTCGTCAAGACCATCACCTCCATCGCCCAGCAGACCAACCTGCTGGCGCTCAACGCCACCATCGAGGCCGCCCGCGCCGGCGAGTTCGGCAAGGGCTTCGCGGTGGTGGCCCAGGAGGTCAAGGAGCTGGCCCAGGAGACCGCCAAGGCCACCGAGGACATCGGCCACCGGGTGCAGGCCATCCAGGCCGACACCGATGCGGCGGTCTGCGCGATCAGCGAGATCACCGGCGTGATCGCGCAGATCAGCGAGTACCAGGAGACCGTGGCCGCCGCCGTCGAGGAGCAGGCGGTGACGACCCGGGCGATGAGCCACAGCGTCTCCGACGCCGCCGCCGGATCCGGCGGCATCGCGGCCAACGTCGGCGGTGTCGCCGAGGCCACCGACATGACCAGGCAGGGCGTGGCCAGCACCGCCGAGGCCATCGACGAGCTGGCGGGGATGGCGGCGCGGATGCGCACGCTCGTGTCCCGCTTCACGTACTGATCCGGCCGGCCAGCGGCCCTGTCGAAAGAGACGAGAACATCATGCGCACATACCGACGGATCCTGGCGGCGGTGACCGCCGCGGTCGCCGGAACGCTCCTGGCCGGCTGCGGCATCCTGCCGGCGTCCGACGACGGTGACACGGCCGGAGGCGTCCCGGGCGCGGCCACCGGGCGGGTGGCACTGCTGCTGCCGGAACGCGCCGCGAGCCGCTACGACGCGGCGGACGCGCCGTACTTCTCCCAGCGGCTCAAGCAGCTCTGCCCGGACTGCGCGATCGACTACCGCAACGCCGGGCAGGACGCGGCCGAGCAGCTCTCCCAGGCCGAGGAGGCGCTGGAAGAGGGCGCGAAGGTACTGGTGCTCACCCCGGTCGACAGCGCCGCCGCCGCGAAGATCGTGGAGCGGGCCAGGGAGCGCGACGTGCCGGTCATCTCCTACGACCGGCTGGTCCTCGGCACGCCCGTCGACTACTACGTCTCCTTCGACAACGCGAAGGTCGGCCGGCTGCAGGCCGAGGCGCTGCTGGCCGCGCTGGGCGACCGGGCGCGCTCCGGTGAGATTCTGTGGATCAACGGCTCGCCGACCGACAACAACGCGACCCTCTTCAAGAAGGGCGCGCACGAGACCCTCGACGGCAAGGTCCGCATCGCCGCGGAATTCGACACCCCCGAGTGGAACCCGGACAACGCCAAGGCCTGGACCGCGCGCACGCTGCCGTCCCTGCGCGGGCGCGACCTGGTCGGCGTCTACGCGGCCAACGACGGTACGGCGGGCGGTGCGATCGCGGCGCTGAAGGCGGCCGGCCTGCCGGATGTGCCGGTCACCGGCCAGGACGCCGAGGTCGCCGCGCTGCAGCGCATCCTCGCCGGGCAGCAGCACATGACCGTCTACAAGGCCGTGCGCCTGGAGGCGGAGAAGACCGCCGAGCTGGCGTTCAGGCTCCTCGGCGGCGAGCGCCCGGAGATGGACGACACGGTGGACAACGGCGCCGGTGCCGTGCCGTCCCTCCTGCTCGACCCGGTCACGGTCACCAGGGACACCATCGAGGAGACCGTGATCAAGGACGGCTACGTCACCCCGGGCGCGCTGTGCGCCGGCGCGTACGCCGAGGCGTGCTCGGCGGCGGGCATCGCCTGACCGGCCGCCCGGTCCGCGCCTCTCTTCTCCGCGTCCCGCCCGCCGTGCGGCGGGCGGGACGGCACTCCGGCCGGGACCCTCAACTTCGGCCTCGCGCTACCGATCTGTCTCCTAGAGTCGATTGAAGGAGCTGAAGACGATGAAATGGTGGCGGTCTCGCCGCAAGAGCGCGGACGTCCACCCGGTGGTGCAGTCCCACGACTCACTGATGGCAGCGCTCGACAAGGCCCCCGCGGTGTTGCTGATCGTCAACGAGGCCGGGGACGTCCTGTACCGCAACCAGGCGGCTGACAAGCTCATGCAGGACACGATCGCGACCTACGGGATCGAGGCCCTGATGATGCTGGCCGAGAGCCTCAAGACCCACCTGCGCAAGGCGTCCTCTTTCCCGTACACCTCGCTGTCCACCCTGGACCTCGAAGGTCAGACGACCTACGGGTCGATGGGCTTCGACCGGATTCCCGGCGGCTACATCGTGACCTGGGAGGACGCGACCGATCGGGTGCGGACCGACAAGGCCGTGCGGGAGCTGAGCCAGGAGCTCTCCGCGACCAGCGCGCTCCTGGCCGAGGCCGGCGAGGAGCTGTCGCGCACCGCCGGGGAGAGCGCGGGGCAGGCGGAGACCGTCTCGCACAGCTCCACGGAGCTGACCGAGAGCATCCAGGAGATCTCCCAGGGGGTCAGCAGCGCCGCATCCAGCACCGCGACGGCCGTGGAGTCCGCCCGCGACGCCACCCGCAGGATGGAGCAGCTGCAGGAGTCCAGCCGGCAGATCGGCAGCATCACCAAGCTGATCACCGAGATCGCCGAGCAGACCAAGCTGCTCGCCCTGAACGCCACCATCGAGTCCGCCCGCGCCGGTGAGATGGGCAAGGGCTTCGCGGTCGTGGCCAGCGAGGTCAAGGACCTGGCCGCCCGTACGGCCGAGGCGACCGCCCAGATCACCGACATGATCGACGGCATCCAGGCGGAGAGCACCCAGGCCGCCGCGGGGATCTCCGGCATCGCCAGCCTGATCGACGCCGTCGCCGAGCAGCAGACGCTGATCGCCGCCGCGGTGGAGGAGCAGAGCGCGACCAGCGCGGAGATGTCCCGCGGGATGGCCTCGGTCGCCGGTTCCGGGCAGGCCGCGGCCCAGGCGGCCGAGACCGTGCTCACCGCCGCCGCACGGCTGAGGGACCAGTCCGCGCAGCTCAGCCAGGTGGCCGACGTCGTGGTGGCCGGGCGCTGAGCCGGGGCACCACGACGGCGCTCTGAGATCGGGCGCAACACGGCGTCCGACCGGGGCCGCTTCCCCGCAGGGAAGCGGCCCCGGTCGCGTCGGCGGGTCGGGGCGGCGGGTCGAGGCGGTCGTTCCCCGGACGGAGGCCCGGCTCGGGAGCGCCCCTCAGATAAGGGCGGCTGGTGCCGATGGGATGAGAAATATCTCACCACCTCGAAAAGGTGCCATGATGCGTCGACTTGTAAGAGACCTGTCACTCGGCTGGAAGCTCCGCGCGGGGTTCGGCATCGTCCTGGCACTGCTGATCGTGGTGGTCGCCGACGGTTTCGCCGTCCGCGACGACCTCAACGAGCAGGCCCGCCGGGTGGCCGAGGAGATCGATCCGAAGGCCCGGACGGTGGCGCTGCTGCAGTTCCGCTTCTCCGACATGTACGGCCTGCAGACCGCCTACACGGCCTCCGAGGCGTCCAGGGACGCCAAGCGCGAGTTCTTCATCGGGGCCCGTGACAAGGCCGCCGCGCTGGTCGAGGAGGTCGAGGCGATGGCCTCCCCCGGAGAGCAGCGCGAGGCCGTCGCCACGATCCGCGATGGATTCGATGAGTTCATCCGAATTGACGAGCAGGTGTGGACGGCCATGCGGTCAGGTGACCGCGAGGAGGCCGTCCGCCTCAGCAACGACGTCGAGGGCCCGCCGTACTTCAAGGCCATGGACGCCGCCGCGGCGTTCGACGCCTCGGTCGTGGCCGAGCGCAACGCCCAGCTCGCCGCCCTGGCCGAGAGCCGCGACGCGGCCAACCGGCGCGCCGGCCTGCTCGCCGCCGTGGCCGTCCTGCTCGGGGCGGCCTGCGCCGTCCTGCTCACCCGTACGGTGCGCAAGCCGGTCGAGCGCGTCGTCGACATCCTGGAGAAGGTCGCCGGCGGCGACCTGACCCCGCGCCTGGGGATCGACCGCGGCGACGAGATCGGCCGCATGAGCACGGCGCTGGACGAGGCGCTGGAGCGGATCTCCGGCACCCTGCGGGGCATCGCCGAGAACACCGACCAGGTCGCCCACGCGGCCGGCGACCTGAACGGGCTCGCCGCGAGCCTCAACGGCGACTCCGCCCAGGCCTCCGTCGAGGTCGCCTCGGTCGCCTCGGCCGCCGGGGACGTCTCCCACCACCTGGAGAGCGTGGCCAGCGGTTCGGAGGAGATGGGGGCCTCGATCAGCGAGATCTCCCGCAACACCTCCGCCGCCGCGTCCGTCGCCGACGCGACGGTCGCCAAGGTGAACGACGCCACCGAGACCGTCGCCCGTCTCGGCGAGTCGTCCGCCCAGATCAGCAACGTCGTCAAGCTGATCACCTCGATCGCCGAGCAGACCAACCTGCTGGCGCTCAACGCCACCATCGAGGCCGCCCGCGCCGGCGAGGCCGGCAAGGGCTTCGCGGTCGTGGCGGGCGAGGTCAAGGACCTGGCCCAGGAGACCGCCAAGGCCACCGAGGACATCTCCAGGCGCGTGCAGGCCATCCAGGCCGACACCGCCGACGCGGTGTCGGCGATCGACCAGATCGCCTCGGTGATCAGCAAGATCAGTGAGGCGCAGCAGACCATCGCCGCGGCCGTCGAGGAGCAGACCGCGACCACCGAGGAGATGAACCGCGGCGTCTCCAGCGCCGCCGGGGGCAGCTCCAAGATCGCTGCCAGCATCTCCGGCGTCTCCGCCGTCGTGGAGCGCGCCCGCCTGGGCGCCGAGCGGTCGCAGCAGTCCGCCGACGCGCTGGCCACGATGAGCGGCGAGCTCCGCCGGCTGGTCGGCCGGTTCCGCTTCTGACCCGAAGTCGCCGGTGGATGTCCCGGTTCCTGGAATTCGCCCACGAACCGGGGCATCCACCGAGGCGCACCCGGCCTCATCCACCGCGACCATCCGCAGTGCTGCGGCCTCCGGGCCCAGGAGGCCGGCAAGAGCCGCCGTCCCCGTGACGGGCACGGTGCCGGGCCGGCTCGGGCTCGGCTGATCTCCATGTCCGCCGGCCCGGGATCGAAGGGTCCGTGGCCGCCGGACCGGGCGGTGGCGGCCGCCGACCGTCGTCAATACAGTATTGACGGTGCCCACGAGAACGATCCGCGCCGTACCGGAGTCCGACGCCCTGCGCCGCGTCGAGGAGATCATCGCTCGGCGCTCCCGCTGCGACGACCCCGACCTGGAGGCCCTTCCCGACGGGCCGCTCGAGGTGGCCTCCTACGTGGCGGCCCACCGGCGCGTGCCCGGCGAGGTGCTCCGGCGCGACGTCCTGGACGCCCTGGTCCTGCTGGAGTACGGCAGGCGCGCGATCCCCGCCCTGCCCGGCCGCCTGGACCGGCTGGAGTCCCGGCTCCTCGCCCTCGGTGTCGAGGCCGGGCTGAGTCTGGGGGAGCTGGCGGGCGCGCTGGGGCTCCGCTCCCGCCAGGCCGTACAGCACCGCATCCTCCGCCACGCCGCCGCCGAACGGGGCGGGCCGCGCAGCGAGGTCGCCGAGCGGGCCGCACGCCGTACCGAGTCGCGGGAGCGGGCCTGGCTGGACCGGAACGGAGCCGCCCTGCTGACCTGCACCGCCCGGCTGCTGGAGCACCGCGACCTGCTCGCCACCGCGAGCACCGGCTCCCCCTCCGCGGATCCCGCACCCGGCGTCCCGTCCGAGGGCCCCGCGCCCGCCGCTCCCCCCGGTGCCGCGTCCGGCCCCGCTCCGGACCCCGCGCGGCTTCCGGACCCCGACCTGGCCGAGGCCTTCGACGAGCTGGCCGAGTCCCTCTCCCGCGTCCCGGACGACCCCGGCCACCCCGGCCGCGTCACCCGGATCCGCCACCTGGCCGCCCGCCTGCGCCTCCTCCTGGCCGACCTCGCCCCCGCCGCGCTCCCCGGCGACCACCCGGTCCACGTCCTGCTGGCGCGCACCGCCCGCCTGGCCGCCGCCCACCAGTCCGTGAGCTCCTCCGGCGGGGCCGACTAGGTGTACACAATGAGCACATGCATTAATGTGTCCACATGGAGATGGAGCAGATCGGGATCGTCGAAGCCCGTAAGCGCCTGGGCACCCTGGTGTCCCGCGCCGTGCACGGCCACATCCCGGTGCGCATCAGCCGCTCGGCCGACGAGCACGCCGTGCTCATCGGCGAAGAGGAGTACGCCGAGCTCCAGCGGCTCCGGGCGCAAGCCGAGGTCGCGGAGATGAAGGAACGCATGGCGGCCGTGGAGCGCGGCGAGGCCCGGCTGACCGGCTTCGCCGGCAAGGAGGCGGCCTACGCCCACTTCGGCGTGCCGCTGCCGGGCACACGTGACTGATGCGGACCGTTCTGTGGAGCTCCCAGGCCGAGGAGTCGGTCCTGAAGCTGCCGCTCGGCCTGCGCGCGGCCGTCCTGGAGACGGTCTACTCCCTGCCGGAGGAGCCCGAGCCGCTCGGCACGCGGCCGTACGGGATGATCCCGGCCGCTTTCGAGATCGTGACGGACTCCTTCACATTGCGCTACACCTACGGCGACGACCACGTGTCCGTCTGGGTCGTCCGGGCCAACACCTGATCCGGGAGTCCTGAGCGCGCGGGGCCGTCCGGCGGGAGGCACCCCGCCGGACGGCGTCCCGCATGTTTCTCGCCGGACGCGCCTCTCCCCGGCCCCGCGGCCGGTCATGCCTGCCGGAATGATCCAAGAATGTCCAGGTAGTGCGGGTTGTACATGACGCCCAGGATGTTGCCGAACGGATCGGTCACCGAGGCCGTCACGAACCCCTTGCCGCGGTCCACGGGCCTGTCGTGCTCCACCGCCCCCATGGCCAGCAGCTTCTCGAAGACCGCCTGCACGTCGTCGACGTGCCAGTACACGATGGCTCCGGCCGGACCGGACGACGGGCGCCAGGGCGCGTAGCGGCTGTCGATGATGCCCAGCTCGTGCTGGTAGTCGCCGAGGCGGAATTCGACGTACCCCAGGCTGCCGTCCGGTCCGTGGCGGTTGAAGTACGGCTCCAGGCCCAGCAGTTCGGTGTACCACCGCTTGGCCGCCTCCAGATCGTCGGCGTAGAACGAGACGGTGGTGAGTCCTCGCAGCATCTGTGCTCCCTGGGTCGCGGCGGGATCCGCCGTGGTGACTGACACAGATCATTCTCCGCTTCAAAGTGCTCATCCACTGAGCACTTTTTTCGGCGAAGTCAATTTCGTGCCGACCTCCAGGAGGTTCCAGCCGACATCCGGCAGTCGATCTCCGCATGGCCGTACCGGAACGCGGGAACGCCGAAGGCGCCGCCCCCCACGGGAGGGGGACGGCGCCTTGCGGGTTGAACTCCCTGTCCGGCCGGGCTGCGGGCCGGTCAGCCGGCCAGGGAGAGCCAGAACTTCCCCTTGCCGTACCCGCCGATCTCGACCACCAGATCGAGGCGGGCACCGAGGGCGAGCAGGCGGGCGATGGCGTCCGCCGGCGCGGTCTCGCCGGGCATGTACGACTCGTACAGCTTCAGGTGAGGCAAGTCCAACTGGTTGAGCATGCCGGTGATGATGTTGCAGACCTCGCGCACGTTGTCCGCGAGCATCGGGGTCAGCTCCCCGTCCTCGATCGACGCCTCCGCACCGCCGGCCGGGATCAGGCCGATGGCCGCCCCGGCGTAGGAGGCGAGCTTGAGGTCCATGCCTGCCACTGCCGTGAGTTTCCTCGAGTTGTCGACGTAGAGGGCTACGACCGCCTTGTTCAGGTCGGCGGTGACCGCGGGGTCGGTTGCGCCCACGGTGACAGGACGGCCGAGCAGGTCCTCGAACAGGTCCTTGATGTTCTTCGGGACCGGAAGTGTCGACATGGCAGGCATCTACCCCAGGATCGGACCGAGAACGTCGGTGAAATTGTCCGCGGTGAACGGCTTGGTGATCAGGAAGAGTGCACCGGCCTGCTCGGCCATCTGCCGCATCTCGTCAGTGCCCTCCGAAGTGACGAACCCGAACGGCACGTTCACCCCACCGGCTCGCAGTGCCCGCAGAACCTCGATGCCGGTCATTTCTGGCATGTTCCAGTCCGAGAGAACCAGGTCGGGCTTCTCGGAGATCGCGAGGTCGTGAGCCTCGCGACCGTCGGCCGCCTCGACGAGCTCGTGCCCGCCGAAACCGGCCTGACGCAGGGTCCTCGTGACGATCTGACGCATGACCCGGCTGTCGTCAGCGATGAGAATCTTCATGATGTGAGGTTTCCTTACCCAGTGCTCTTGCTGGTCCACACACTGATCGCGATCGGCTCGTTCTGCCAGCTACCCCGCAGGTGGCAGACCTCCACCGCCGCCGGCCACTTATTGACACCTTCGTCGATTGTCGCCACGTGCGGGAGGGAGAGCAGGGAGCCGTCGGGCAAAAGGCTCTTGACGTTGCCGCCGATCACGTTCACCAGCTCGCCGACGGCGTCGGCGATGTCGTCGCGGGTGACCTCCTCGTCCTCCATGCCCATCAGCGCGGAGGCCGCCAGTTTGGAGGCCGGCTCGGAGAAGGACATGACGACATGTCCTTCCCAGGCGCCCGTCACCGAGACCGCGGCGATCACGCAGGGCATGCCCGGGGCCTCCTCCGAGGGGAGGAAGGGGTTGATCCCCTCGGGATCGAGGTAGGAGAGCCAGACCTGCTCGGTGATGGCCTGCAGGTCGTCAGTGGTGGGAGAGGTCATGACAGGGTTCCGCTCGGTACGAGGCCCAGGAGGGCCAGCTTCTCCGTAATGGCGTCGGGGGTGAACGGCTTGATGACGTATTCGTGCGCCCCGGCGGCCAGCGCGCGGACGATCTGCCCGTGCTCGCTCTCCGTGGTCACCATCATCAGCGTTATCTGCCGGAACCGCTCCTGGGAGCGGACCGCCGAGACGAACTCCAGCCCGTTCATCTCCGGCATGTTCCAGTCGATGAGCGCCACCTGCGGCGGCTCACTCATCGACTCCAGCAGGTCCAGGGCCTCTCGGCCATTGCCGGCTTCGTGTACTTCGAAGCCCAGCTGCGTGACGATGCGGCGCAGGATGAGGCGCATCGCTCGCGAGTCGTCGATCACCATGGCGTGCACCGCGGTGTCACCCCTTTCTCATTGCGCCGACCGGCGCAGTGGTCGCGGCGCGTGGCCTGTATGCCGACGCGCGCCCGGCGACGACGCGTTCGAACCCGTCGTCGATCCCGATGGTCGTCTCGGCCGCTCCAAGGAAGAGCCAGCCGTCCGGACGCATCAGGCTGCGGATACGCCGCAACACGGAACGTTTGGTCTCCAGATCGAAGTAGATGAGGACGTTGCGCAGGAACACCACGTCGAAGGGCTGCACCGGCGGCAGTGGCGCCGCCAGGTTCACCTTCTGGAACGTGATGTTGCGACGCAGCGCGTCGTTCACCTGCCATTCCGTACCCGCTCGCTGGAAGTACTTCACCAGCATCGGGACAGGCAGTCCCCGGTTCACTTCGAGCTGGCTGTAGCGGCCGTTCTTCGCCCGCTCGAGCATCTCCGCGGAGATGTCGGTCGCGAGGATCTCGTACTGCCGGCTGCTCTTCAGAGTCTCCTCCAGGAGCATGGCCAGGCCGTACGGCTCCTGACCGCTGGAGCAGGCGGCCGACCAGACGCGCAGCTTCTGCATGGGTGTGCGCTGCTCCATGAGGCCGGGCAGCACGATGTCGGTGAACGCGCTGAACGGCTCACGGTCGCGCAGCCACGACGTCTCGTTGGTGGTCAGAGCATCGACGATCTGGTCGGCGAGCGCGCGCTCGCGCTGTGCCCGCGCGACGAACTCCGACACCGAGGGGGTGCCGGTCCGCCGGGCGAGCGGCAGCAGCCGCGCCTCTACCAGATATTCCTTGCCCGTCTCGAGGACGATCGCCGCCTCGCGCCGGACGAGCCCGCTTACGAAGGCGAACTCCTGTTGGGTCAGAGCCATCGGGTCATCCTCGGGGCCTGACCGTGCGGCCACCGGCCGCACGGTTGATTAGATGGTGGGAAATCTCGTTCAGCGGGAGGACGGAGTGGGCCAGGCCCGCGCCTGCCACCGCTCCCGGCATCCCCCAGACAACCGAGGTGGCCTCGTCCTGGGCGACGATCTCCGCGCCCTTCGCGATCAGGGACTCGCTTCCGCGCTTGCCGTCCTGGCCCATTCCGGTCAGGATCACGCCCAGCGTCGCCCCGCCGTACACCGTGGCGACCGACCGGAACAGCACGTCCACGGCGGGACGGCAGAAGTTCTCGGGCGGGCCCTGCTGCAGCTGGGTGAAGACGCCGCCACCGCGCCGCACGACCTCCAGGTGGTAGTCGCCGGGGGCGATGTACACCGTTCCCGGCTGCACCGGCATGTTGGCCTGGGCCTCGACGACCCTCAGCGCGGCGGAGCGGTCGAGACGCTCGGCGAACATCTTGGTGAACACCTGCGGCATGTGCTGGACCACGACGATCGGAAGCGCGAACGAGGCGGGAAGCACGCTGACGACCTTGGTCAGGGCGTCCGGTCCGCCGGTGGAACATCCCACGGCGACCACCTGGGGGGCTCCCGTCCCGACCGCCTGACGCGTCGCGGGCCCGGCACCGGGCCCGGCACCGGGCGCGGTGCCCGGTGCCGGACGCGGGGCGAGGCGGACCGGGGGCCGAGGCGGCCCGCCGGTCCTGCACAGCGCGTGGATGCGCGGGATGATCTGCTCACGGACGCTCTTGATCGACTCGGCGACGCTGCCGACGTTGGCCGGCTTGGTGACGTAGTCGCTGGCGCCCGAGGAGAGGGCCTCCAGGGTCGCCGACGCGCCGACCGAGGTCAAGGTGCTGAACATGATGACCGGCAGGCGCGGATGGACCTTCCGGATCTCCTTGATCGTGGTCAGCCCGTCCATGACCGGCATCTCGATGTCGAGCGTGACGATGTCGGGCTTCAGCATCTCGATCTTGGAGAGGGCGACCTTGCCGTTGGGCGCGGTGCCGACCACCTGGATGCCAGGATCCGCACTCAGCGCGTCGACAATCAGACGCCGGACGACGACCGAGTCGTCGACCACCAGAACTGATACCACGCGAGTGCCTCCTGTGCGAGAAGCGGGACATGTGTCACCGCCCGTCCGTCGCGCTTCCTATCGACAGACAGGGCGCGGGGATAAGGATTCGCCGGACTTCCGCGAAGACGGATATGACCGATCCGATATCGCGTCGCGACCACAGTGCGACATCGAACCATTACAAGGGGCTACCACTCGGAGCGGCCGGGGCAGGGCCGGACATGGCGTCGCAGGCGGAGTCCTTGCCGGGAGCATGCCTTGCTGTCACCGGCGCGTGCCGGACCGGCACGCGCCGGGCCGTCAGGCGCGGGTACGGCGGGCCGGGCGGCGGGTTCCGGCACGCGCCGGGGCGGGGGCCGGGCCGGGACGGGACGGGGCAGCCGGCCGGCCGTTCCGGGACGCCTGCGGCCGGCGGAGGGGGGTCGCCCGGCGGATCCGCCGGGAGCCGCGCAGCGCGACGATCGTGGCGGCGACCGGGAGCCTGTGGCCGAGGGAGCGCGCCAGCAGCACCGCGGCGGCACACGTCACCGCGGTGGTCACCAGGCCCGCCAGGAGGAGGGCCGTACGGGGCCCCAGGGTGTCGCAGAGCATGCCGAGCAGCGGGCCCCCGACGGCCCCCGAGGCCGCCCCGACCATCGACTGCGCCGCCAGCACGCGACCCCGCATCGACGGCTCGGTGCCGAGCTGCGCACGGGTGCTGACCGTGGTGTCGAGGACCACCGCGCCGGCGGCGATCGGCAGCAGCACGAGGGCGAAGCCGACCAGTCCGGGGACGACCCCGCTGACGGCCTGCCCCACGCTGGTGAGCAGCGCGGCGGCGAACAGGATCCGGAACGTCAGGCTCGGCCGGGAGGCCGCGTACAGGCCGCCGAGGACGGCGCCGACGGCGAAGACGACGGACAGGATCCCGTAGCCGGTGGCGCCGGCCGCCAGGGGCCCGTCACTCATCGAGGCCATGGTGACCTGGTAGTTGCGGCCCAGCGCGCCGAGGACGAAGGCGAGGCCGAGCAGGACGAGCAGCCACCGGGTCCGCCCGATGTAACGCAGTCCGGCCGCGATGCCGGTCTCCCCGGCCGCCGCGCGCGGCAGGGGGTGCATCTCGCCGCCGCGCATGCACAGCACCGTGACCATGACCAGGACGAAGCTCAGCGAGTTCAGCAGGAAGAGCGTTCCGGCGCCGGTGAGGGGGATGAGAACGCCGGCCAGGCCCATGCCGACGATGCGCCCCGCGGAGCTGATCACCGAACCGAGGGCCAGCGCGTTGGACAGGTCCTCGGGACCGACGACCTCCGCCCCGAAGCGGCCCAGGGTGGGGCCGTCCAGGGCGGAGACCACCCCGCCGAGGAGGGCGACCGCGTAGATGGGCCAGAGGCTCTGCGTGCCGGAGAACGCGATCACCGCGAGGGCCGCCGCGAGCAGGCCGTGCAGGGCCTGGCCGGTCAGCAGCAGCGGGCGGGCGGGCAGACGGTCGGCGAGGGAGCCCCCGACGAAGGCCAGCAGCAGGGTCGGGACCGACTGCAGGAACAGGCCGAAGCCCAGGCTGGTGGCCGAGTGCGAGATGGACAGCAGGAGCCAGTTGACCCCCAGCACCTGCATCCACGTCCCGGCCACCGACAGGAAGTCGGCTCCCGCCCACAGGCGGTAGTTGTGGTTGCGCAGGGCACGCAGCATGTCGGGCCGTGACGACAAGGTCGTTCTTCCTCTCCGGATACTCACGGCCGAGAGGTTTCGCTGTGCCCACCCCGCCGAGTCGCGCCACAACGTGCCGGCGCCGCAGGAGGGCGGTCGTGCGGCACGCGGGCCCCAAAGGCTCCGGGCGCTCCGTCCTCCGCAGGTCCATCGGCACGGGGCGGCGGGCCCTGAGTGTTCGCGGGCGCGGACACGCCGACGGCTCCGGCGGGGAGCCGGAGCCGTCGGTGGACCGCCGGGGGACAGCGATCCGGGGGAGGCGGGGTCGTCGTCAGACGGAGAAGCGGCCGACGACGGCGCGCAGCTCCTCGGACATGCGGGCGAGCTCCTCGGAGGCCCGCTGGGTGTCGCCCACGCTCGAGCTGGTGAGCTGGGCCGCCTGGGCCACCGCCGAGATGTTCCCGGCGATCTGCCCGGAACCGGCCGCGGCCTCGGCCACGCTGCGGTTCATCTCGTTGGTGGTGGCGGTCTGCTCCTCCACCGCGCTGGCGATGGTGAGCTGGTAGTCGTTGATCCGCGCGATGATGTCGCTGATCTCCGCGATCGCCGCCACCGCGCCGCTGGTGTCGGCCTGGATGGCCTCGACCCGCTTGGCGATGTCCTCGGTGGCCTTGGCGGTCTCCTGGGCCAGGTCCTTGACCTCGCCCGCCACGACCGCGAAGCCCTTGCCGGCGTCGCCGGCGCGGGCGGCCTCGATGGTGGCGTTGAGCGCCAGCAGGTTGGTCTGCTCGGCGATGCTCGTGATCGTCTTGATCACACTGCCGATCTCCGCGGAGGACGCCCCCAGCTTGCCCACGATCTCGTTGGTCGACTGCGCCGCGGTCACCGCCTGCGCGGCCACCTTGGCGGCCTCACTGGCGCTGTGGGCGATCTCGCGGATCGCCGAGCCCATCTCCTCGGCGCCGGCGGAGACCGTCTCCACGTTGCGGGAGACCTCGTCGGCGGCGGCGGTCACGACCCCCGCCTGCAGGCTGGTCTCCTCGGCGCTGGCGGCGATCTGGGTGCTGGTGACGGTCAGCTCCTGCGAGGCCGAGGCCAGCGAGGTCGACGATCCGTCGATGGTGCGCACCGCGCTCCGCATCGACTCGATCGCCTGGTTGAGCGCAACGCCCATCTCGCCGACCTCGTCCCGGCTGCGGACCCCCACCCGGCCGGTCAGGTCGCCGGCGGCGACCCGCTTGAGCGTGTCGGCCACCGAGCGCACCGGGCCGACGATCACCCGGGAGACCACCAGGGCGCTGGCGACCCCCCAGACCATGCCGACGGCCAGGAGAAGGATGACGAGGAAGCGGGCGGAGTCCACGGTCTCGTTGAACTCGGCGCTGGCGGACAGCTTGGCGGTCGCCTCCTCCAGGGCGGCGTCCAGCTTCTCCTCGTAGGCCTTGCGCAGCGCCCGGTTGGCGCCGAGGGCCGCCTCGGTCGCGGCCGCCTTGTCGGTGGCGTAGAGGGTGAACTCGGCGGCCAGGGCGTCCTTCCACGCGCCGATGCTGTCGGCGATCTCCTCCACCTGCGCGCTCTGCGCCGGGGAGTCGGCGAAGGCGGCGGTCTCCCCGAGAGCGTCATCGATCTTCGCGAACCGCTCCGCGACCTCGTCACTGAACCCGGGGTCCCCGGTCATCAGGAACCCGCGCTCGTCATTGGCGGCGGCCTTGGCTGTCAGCGCGACCTTCTGCAGGCCGGTGATGAACGGAACGGACTTCTGCAACTGCTCGTTGTGCACGTCCTGCAGGGCGCTGATCTTCATCAGGCCGGTCACCCCGGTGACCACGGCGGTCAGGGCGAGGATCGCCACCGCCATGAAGATCTTCGTGCTGATCCGGCGGTCCGCCAGCAGCCGCCAGGGTCCCTTCACTTCCACTGTCACTCCTCAAGCCGCTCCGGGCGGCGTTTTAGTCATAGGTGCCCGACCCCTCATCGGCACAGGGGAGAAGGACCTGAGCCGGGGAACAGGCTTTCCCACCCGCGCGCCCGGGATTTTCGTACGGTGCCGCCCCGGTAGGGCCGAGCCCTCGCCGCGCGGCTCCGTCAGCCGGCCAGCCGCTCGCCTCCGGCGGGCTCGGGCCCGCCGAGGGGGGACCGGCGCCCGGACGGGCCCTCGATCTCACCTTCGGTCAGCAGCCGGCCCAGCTCGGCGGCGGGCACCGGCCGGCTGAAGAGGTATCCCTGACCCAGCGGGCAGTGCATGTCCCGCAGGAACTCCTCCTGTTCGCTGGTCTCCACCTTCTCCGCGATGGCGGGCAGGTCCAGGCTCTCGCAGAGGCTGAGGATCGCCTTGGTGAAGGCGTGCCGCTGGCGCGAGTCGGAGTCCGTCCCGCGTTCGAGGGTGGTGAAGGCGCCGTCGATCTTGACCACGTCCACCGGCAGGTGCTGCAGGTAGGCCAGCGAGGAGTACCCGGTCCCGAAGTCGTCGATGGCGATCCGCACGCCGTGCCGGCGCAGGTCCGACAGGTAGCCGATGACCCGGGCGGTCTCCTCCCGGCCCGTGGCGAGCAGCGCGGTCTCGGTGATCTCCAGGATGAGCGCGTCCCCCGGCAGACCGCTCTCCTCCAGCGCCGTCAGCACCGAGGAGACGAACTCCTTGCGGCGGAGCTGCCGGCCGGAGACGTTGACGTTGACGGCGATGCCGTAGCGCTCGTACCAGAGGGCCGCGTCGCGGCAGGCGCGGCGGAGCACCTGGGCGCCGATCGGCACGACCAGGCCGGTCTCCTCGGCGGTGGGGATGAACGCGTCCGGCGGGACGATCCCGTCGGGGGACTGCCAGCGCAGCAGCGCCTCGACGGCCTGGACCTGCCCGGTCGCCAGGTCCACCACGGGCTGGTAGTTCAGTACGAACTCCTCCCGCTCCAGCGCACGGCGCAGACCCTCGGTGAGGCGGGCCTGGCCGAGCTGCTCGACGCGCAGGCCCGGGTGGAAGACGCTGATCTGGTTCTTGCCCGCGGCCTTGGCCGCGTACAGGGCGAGGTCCGCGTCGCGCATGACGTCCTGCGCCGCGGCCGACTCGGCGATCATGTACAGGCCCACGCTGGCGGTGACGTGGAAGGAGTGCTCGCCCACGGCGAAGGGCCGGGCCATCACGTCGACGACCCGCGCGGCCACGTGGCCCGCCTCCTCGGCGCTCACGTCCTCCAGCAGGATGGCGAACTCGTCTCCGCCGAGCCGGGCCAGCGTGTCGGCCTCGCGCAGGATCTCGCCCAGCCGGTGACCGGCCTGGACGAGGAGCTGGTCACCGGCCGGGTGGCCGTAGGTGTCGTTGACGTGCTTGAACCCGTCGAGGTCGAGCATGAGCAGGGCGTGCCTGGCCTCGGGCGCGCGCCGGACGGTGGCCTGCTCCAGCCGGTCGTGGAAGAGCGCCCGGTTGGCCAGGCCGGTCAGGTGGTCGTGCATCGCCCGGTGGCTGAGCAGCTGCTGCAGGGCCTGCTGCTCCTCCAGCGCCCGGGAGAGTTCGGCGGCCTGCTCGTCGAGCAGCGAGGCGCGGCGCTCGGCCACATTGGTGTTGGTGATCAGCCGGAAGACCAGGAACACCATCAGGACGATGAAGATGGCCATCGGCACCACGAGTTCGGACGGCCGCACCACCGTGCCGGGCTCCATGTTGAACGCGAGGGAGAGCGGTCCCGCGCAGGCCGCCACCAGGAAGGTGAGGCTCCGCGCGGTGGTGAGGCGGGCGGCGCGGGTCTCCGCGCCGCGGGCCGCGGGGTGCAGCACGGACGCGCCCATGAGGACGAACCACACCAGCCAGCCGGCGTTGCCGAGGAGGCCGTAGTTCCAGCTCTCCCCGCGCTGGAGCATCATGGCGTAGGTCACGTCGCCGAAGAGCATCCCGGCCAGGCCCAGGTTGAGCATCGCGTAGGACGGGTTGCGCAGGCCGTGCGTGAACCAGAGCCGGACCGCCATGAAGTGGACGATCATGTCCGCGAAGGGGAACGTCGACGCCAGCAGCAGGTCCCGGCCCGACAGCGTCCGGAATCCCCCGTAAGGGTTGAAGGACATCGTCCAGTACACGAAGAGCAGCCCCAGCACGATGACCATCGCATCCAGCATCACGCCGACGTTCCTGGAGCGGATCGAGTTGCCCGGCATCTTCCCCAGGCCCGCGATCAGCAGCGGGTACGCCGCCAGGTAGGCCAGGTCGATCCACGGAGGGACCTCACCGCCGTCCGCTCTCAGGTACCAGCCCGTCCACAACAGGTCGGCGCCGACCCATGCCGCCAGGCCCGCGGCCAGCAGCCGCCACGCCGCCGCCGCGGCCGGGCGCTGCCGGCGGATCCCGGCGACCATCGTGATCACGGCGCCGATCGACACGAGCAGCCTGGTCATCACCCCGGCCTGGTCCGGCAGGAGCAGGCCGGCGACGCTCAACGCCGCACCGGCCAGGAGGAAGACCAGCCAGAGGCGGGATCGGATGCCCGTACCGCGCCGCCTCCGGTCCGTCGCCCTCTTCAGGAGGGAGGCGTCTGGCTGCATCGTCTTCTCCTGGCGTGTGGTCATCTGCCGTGGTGGTACAGGTCGTGGGGGCGTGAGCCGGTCGGGTTCGCCCGGGGGACGGGCGGTCCCGCGGGCACGACCAGGAGAGGGGGAGGGCCCGATACCGGTGACGGGCAGGGGTTCAGCGCGCGCCGGGGGCCGGATCGGCCATCGAACCGACGTTCGGTCATGCGGGATGAGCGTTCGGTTGCTCCACGGGTGCAGATCCGTTGCCGGGGAGGCCACGCGAATTCAAAGCCTCGGTCACAACCACATGAACAGGGTTGATAACGTTCTGTTTGGGGTGAATCGCTATATGTGATGAAGCTTCAAGGTTCTGGGGAGGACCGTGAGGCGCCGGGGGAGCCTGTGGGGGGCAGCATGCTGAACAGCGGTGATCGTCTTGGTCGCACCGCCTCGTATCGGCCTGATGCTTCGGACACGACCCGGGCGATCCTCGGCCTGCTCAGCGAACGGCTGCGCGGCTCCGACGACTCCGGCGGGGTGAGCACGGACACGACGCTGCTGTCCGGGCTGCGCAGCGTTCCCGGCATCTCCTCCGCGGAGCTGCGGCCGGCCGACGCCTCCCCGCCACCCGACGGGGAGCTGTTCTGGCCTGCCGGACCCGGCAGGCTGCTCGCCGTGGTCCTGGAGGAGGGCTACAACGGCCACGGGATCCCCGAGGCGCTCTCCTGCCTGGCCGCGGCCCTGGAGGCGATCTGGCGCCGGGACGAGGAAACCCGCGCCGACTCCTCCTCCGACACCACGCTGGCCAAGGCGAAGACGGAGTTCATCGGCCAGGTCGTGCACGACCTGGCCACTCCCATAACGCCGATCCTGGCCTACGCCGGCCTGCTGTCCGATCCGGACACCGGGCCGCTCACCACCGACCAGCGCGAGTTCGTGAAGGTGATCGAGCGCAACGCCCTGCGCCTGTCCGAGCTGCTCAACGATCTGCCCCTGCTGGCCGACCCGGCCTCTCCCGAGCTGGAGCTGCGTTCGGAACGGGTGGACCCGATGGAGCTGCTGCGCGACATCACCGCCCAGTTCCGGCCCGGAGCCATGCACGCCGGGATCACCCTCCGGTACCAAGCCCGCCCCGGCCCGGCTCTGAACTGCAACGCGATCCGGATCCGCCGCATGTTCGACCTCCTGCTGACCACGGCGATCACCCGCTCCCACCCCGGCGGGACCGTCGAGGTCGACGCCCGGCCCACGGTCGACGGATGGTGGATCGACGTCATCTGCCTGCCCGCCACCTCCGAGGCGGGCCCCGGCGATGCGGCCGAACGGCGCGAGCAGCCCGCAGGAGAGACCGCCTGGCCCCGGATCGGCATGGCCAGGGCCATCGCCGGCATGCACGGCGGCACGATCGACATCACCGACCAGGGGACGAAGGGGTCGGTGATCAGAGTGGAACTGCCCTGGGAACCGCTCCGAGACCGGAGGGAAGCACCTTGAGCAAGCTGCTGGTCATCGAAGACGACTCCGACACTCTCACCGCCATCCAGGTGCTCCTCAGTCACGGCGGGCACGAGGTGATCCCCGCGACGGACGGCCGCAGCGGCCTGCGTCTGCTGCACCAGCACAAGCCGGACGTGCTGATCCTCGACATCGGCCTGCCCATCATGGACGGCTGGCAGGTGCTCGAGCGGGTCAGGGACATCAGCGACCTTCCGATCCTGATCCTCACCGGCCGGGGACAGGAGCGGGAGAAGGTGCGAGGGCTGCGCGCCGGAGCCGACGACTATCTCGTCAAGCCGTTCTCCCGTGCCGAGCTCACCGCCCGCGTGGAGGCGCTGCTGCGCCGCTCCGGCGCGGCGACGTGGGCCGAGGACGTCTACGACGACGGGGTCGTGCGGGTGGAGCCGTCGACCCGCACGGTCTTCGTCGAGGGCAACGACGTCCATCTGACGCCCACCGAGTTCCGCCTGCTCAACACGCTCGTCCGGCACGCCGGCAACGTCCTGAGCTCCTCCCAGCTGCTCTCCCTGGTCTGGGACGACCCGACGGGCCTCAGCCCGGAGCGGGTGAAGTTCGCGATCCTGCGCCTGCGCCGCCGCATCGGCGCCGACGCGGCCAGCTCGCCCATCGAGGCGGTCCGCGGCGTGGGGTACCGCTACCGCCCCCCGACCCAGCAGCAGGGCGGTCGTGACGCCCTGTCCGCCCGGCGCTGACGGCCCCGGGGTCCGCGGGGGCGCGCCCATCGGCCGTCCGGGGCCCGGGAGCAGGCGTTTCACCTCACTTCTGACCGTTTTCTGCCGATTCTTCGTACGAGGAGTGCCGTCGAGGCGGCTCCTTGCCGGACCGGCGACCCTTGCTCGCCAGGCAGGCCAGGCGAGTCAGGGGTTCCAGGTTGAGGAGTCGCGTCGGCAGAGTGCTGCCGGTGGTCCTCGCGGGTTGCGCGGTGGCCGTCACGCTCGTGGCATCGGTGGCATCGACCGTGGACGAGCTGCGTCTTCAGTCGTCCCCCGCCGAGGAACTGCTGGTCGACATGGACGCGGTGTACCCCGGCGACCGGACCGCCTCCCAGGTGGAACCGGACACGAGAACCTCTGCGAAGGCCAAGCGGTCGCGCGCCCTGACCTCCAGCGCGGCCCGCGCGCAGTGCCGTGACAGCGCTTACGCCCTCGCGGGCTGGCGCGTCAAGGGCGGCCTCAACTGGTACTACAACCCCTCCGGGGCCCCCTCCGCGGTCTCGCGCTCGGCGCTCGCCGCGGTCAGGTCGGCGGCCCAGTCCATGGCCACCGGCCAGAACGAGTGCCGCCTGCCCGGCCCGTTCAAGGTGGCCCAGAAGTACGGCGGCACCACGAAGCGGACAGCCGCCGTCTCCAGCGCGTCCACCGCCGCGTGCGGCAGGGAGGACGGCTACAGCGTGGTCTCCTGGAAGCGGCTCGGCTCGACCGCGCTCGCGGTCACCTGCACCTGGTGGACCCGCTCCGGCGGAGTGGTCTCCTCCGACATCGTCATCAACACCCGGTACCGGTGGTTCACCACACAGCCGAGCCGCTGCGCCTCCACCTACGACGTCCGGTCGGTGATGACCCACGAATGGGGCCACACGTTCGGGCTGAACCACGTCTCCCCCGCGCGGCACGGCACCCAGGTCATGGCCTCGACGATTCCCGCCTGCTCCTCGACCCGCACCCTCGGCGCCGGCGACCACAACGCCATGCGCAAGCTGTACGGCGTGCGCTGAGCGTCAGCGTGCCGCGCGGTCCGCACACGCGTCCGCGCTCAGCCCTCGCCGCCGCCCCGCGGGGCGTCCGGTCTGCCCTTCTCGTTCGCGCAGACCGGGATCCGCATCGCCGCCTCCGTCCCCTTCCCCTCCTCGGACCGCAGGTCGAAGGTGCCCGAGTGGTTGGCGACGATGCTGCGCACGATGGACAGCCCCAGTCCGGTGCCGGGAATCGACAGCTCGGTGGCGTTGGAGGCGCGGAAGAACCGGGTGGACAGCCGTGACATCTCCTCCTTGGGGATGCCGATGCCGGTGTCGGCGACGGTGACCACCGCCTGGTCGTCCTCCACCGTGACCTTCACGTTCACGTTCCCGCCCGCCCGCGTGAACTTGACGGCGTTGGACAGCAGGTTGGCCATGGCGCGGTCGAGCTGGTTGGGATCCCCGTCGACGGCGACCGAATCGTCGGGGCAGTCGATGTGCAGACCGACCTGCGCCTTGTCCGCGGTGGGGCGCATGGCGGTGACGGCCCCCTCGACGACCGCGCACAGGTCCGTCCGCTGCCGGAGGCTGCGGAAGGCGCCCGCCTCGATGCGCGAGAGCGTCAGAAGGTCCTCGATGAGCAGCCGCAGGCGCGTGGTGTTGCGTTCGATGGCGTCGAGCATGCGGTCCTGGGCGGGGTTGACCTCACCGGCCTCCTCATCACGCAGGATCTCCAGGTAGCCGGCGATGCTGGTCAGCGGGGAGCGCAGCTCGTGGGAGACCGTGGACATGAAGTCGGTCTTGGCCGAGTCCAGGGCCCGCAGTTCCTTGACCAGCTCCCGCTCGCGGCCGTAGAGACGGGCCTGATCCAGCCCGCGCCCCAGATCGGTGCCGACGACCTTGACCGCCTCCATCTCGTCGGTGCTCCAGGCACCCTTCGATGAGGCCCTGGTGAGCAGGATGCTGCCGAGCGCCTTGTCCCCGACCCCGAAGGGGACGAGGAGGAACTCCTTGTCCCCGAGCCGCCGGAGCGCTCCGGCAGGGGCCTCGGGGACGTAGTCGGGCGGGTCGCTGGTGGACCCGACCGGGGTCGCCCCCCGGAGGTAGAGATCCTCGGTGTCGCCGGCGGGGACGGCGGGGAACTGCATCCCGTCCTTGAGGACCCGCCCGTCCGACCACTCCATCTCCGCCGGGCCGATCATGCCCTCCCGGATGAGCTGGACGAACACCTGGTCGGCGGGGAGCTTGGCGCCGAGCGCCGCCACCGCCTCGTGGACGACCTGCTCGGCGTCGAGGGTCCGGCGGATGCGCGCGGCGGCCTCGTGCGCCACCTTGCCCAGGCGCGCGCGTTCCCGCTCGGCGTCGCGCAGCCGGTCGCTCTCGTCGGCCAGCATGTTGATGGCGGCGCCGAGCTGCCGTATCTCGGTCGGACCGCTCCCGGAGGGGACGCGCGCCGTGTGGTCCCCCGCGGCGAGCCGGCCCAGGGTGTCGCCCATGGCGGCGAGCGGCGGCACCAGCGCCTGGTAGGCGCGCAGGGCGGTGAGCAGGGCCATGGCACCGGCGAGCACGGCGAAGACGAGGGTCGTGACGGTTCCCCAGAAGCGGTTGCGGGCGCCCTGCTGCTCGAGCTCCACGGTCCTGCGCGTCAGCTGGGCTTCCAGGGTGTCGCTGGCGCGCAGGATCTCCTCGTAGCGCAACCGGCTGCCCTCGGCGTACTGCGGGACCTGCGGCTCTCCCGGCCGCACCTGCTCGGCCCGGGAGGCGTAGTCGAACCAGGCGAGGACCTTCCTGCGGAGATCCTCGATCAGCGGGCGCTCCTCGGGACGGCCCGACCGTTCGACCAGAGCCTCCAGATACGGCGGATAGGTGGCGCGCGCCTGCTGGTAGGTGGCCTTGCTCTGCTCGTAGAGCAGGTAGTTGCGCAGTCCCCGGGTGGCGTCGCCCATCGTCGATCGCAGCTTGAGGTTGTTCAGCCGCAGGGGAAGGTTGTGGTCGAAGAGCTGGTTCAGCGCCTCGCTCTGCCGCGTCGACTCGATCGTCGCAACGACCCCGGACAGCAGGACGAGCGCGACGAGCAGCCCGAAAGTGCCCCGTAGGGCCCTCCCGACACTGCGGTTCAGCCACTTCATCCCCTTTTTCCTCCCGTGGGCTTGCCCGGGGTGGAGAACCCCTCCCGCGTCATTACCCCCCAGACCTGTTTCGTACGGCGCAGCGCCGCAAAGATCCCCTGCAATCCCCACCACGCGTTGAACTGGCGGTATCCGAAGTTCTCCGCGACCGACGCCAGCACGGCGACGCCCAGGTCCCGCCAGCGGCTGTAGCGGCGGAAGGCGTACTCCTCCACGGCCAGCGCCACGAAGCCCACCAGGACCGCATACCCGAAGGAGGCCAGCAACAGCGCCAGGGCGAACGGGATGTCGATGGCGTCCACCAGCAACGCCACCGGGACCAGGACGAGACCGCCCAGGTTCACCACCGGCGCGAACAGCTCGAACAGCACGTAGTACGGCAGGGTCAGCAGCCCGATCCGCCCGTACCGGGGATTGCCGATCATGTCGCGGTGCCTCCACGCCAGCTCGGCCAGCCCGCGCGACCAGCGGCGGCGCTGCCGGGCCAGCACGGCCAGCGAGGACGGCGCCTCGGTCCACGAGACCGGCTCGGAGACGAAGACGATCCGGTAGTCGCGGCGCTGTTCCCGCAGGTGCCGGTGGAAGCGCGCGACCATCTCGGCGTCCTCTCCGATGGTGTCGGGGTCGAAGCCGCCCACCTCGATGAGGACGTCACGCCGGAAGAGCCCGAACGCCCCGGAGATGACGAGCAGGCCGCCCAGGCGCGACCATCCGGTACGGCCCAGCAGGAAGGCCCGCAGGTACTCGACCACCTGGATGCGGACCAGCCAGGAACGCGGCATGTTCACCTTCGTGACCCGCCCGCCGATGACTTCGCAGCCGTTGGCGATCCGCACCACCCCGCCGGTGGCGACCACGCGCAACGGGTCGTCGGCGAACGGCTTGGCCACCGACAGCAGCGCCGAGGAGTCGAGCAGGGAGTCGGCGTCCACGATGCAGACCAGGGGGTGCTGGGCGAGGTTGATGCCCACGTTGTTGGCGTCGGCGCGGCCGCTGTTGGTCTTGCGGACCACCAGCAGGGAGGGCGAGCCGTCGGCGGGTACGTGCGTGGACAGCACCGTGCCGCGCATCGGCAGATCGTCGGGGATGACGCGCGGCACCTCGATCAGGTCGTGCTCGGCGCGCAGCCGTTCGAACGTCCCGTCCGTCGAGCCGTCGTCGACGACGACGACTTCGAAGGTGGGGTAGCGCATCGACAGCATCGCGCGGACGGACTCGGCGATGCCCGCCTCCTCGTTGTAGGCGGCCATGATCACGCTGATGGCCGGTGTGAGGGGGTTGGCGTAGACGTCCTCCTGCCCGGAGAAGGCCATCCGGCGGTGGAAGTGCACGGCGTCCCAGGTGGCCAGGAAGATGAGGATCAGGTAGCTGGTGTTGATCGCCACCGAGTAGACCAGCAGGATCGCGCTGATCAGGGCCAGCACCCACCGCACGCCCGCCGCGACCCCCTCCACGACGCCGGACCCGCCCGGCGGCGCGCTCAGAGCGATCAGAGCGTCCGGGACCGCACTCACGATGCCGGGGTCGGCGGCCTCTGGAGATGACCGGCCTGAAGGTCGAGGATCGCCAGGGCCTCCCAGGCGTGCTCGGCGGCCGACGTGCCCGAGCGCTCGGCGACCGTCTCGGCCAGCACTATCATCGCGGGGTCGCCCAGGCGGGCCAGGGAGCGGGCGGCGTTGTGCGCGACGTGGTAGCGGGAGTCCCCCAGAAGCTCGCCGAGCGCCGGCACGGCCCGGGGAGAGCCGAGGACGCCCAGCGCCGCGGCCGCCTCGACCCGTACGGCATGCGGGTGGCCCGGCCCGGTGGCGTGGATGAGGGCCTGCAGGCACATGGGCGTTCCCAGCCGCCCCAGCGACCGGACCATGCGCGTCTGCACCTCCGTGGAGGTCTCCCCGACCAGCATCCCGATCAGCGCCGGAGCGGTCTCGACGGCACCGGTGAGCCCGAGCACCTCCGCGGCGGCGGCCCGGACCACGGCGTCCTCGTGGGACAGCGCCTCCACCAGGGCGGGGCGGGCACCGGGACCGAGCCGGATCAACGACTGGGTGACCAGATAGAAGGGCGCCCGGCCGCCACCGGCCAGCGACGCGAGGAGCGGGCCGGCGGCCTCGGGTGCGCCTACCTGCCCCAGAGCCCGCGCGGCGACGGCGCGGACCTCGGGACTGCGGTCGGACAGGAGCCCGGCCAGGGCGGGAGCGGCCTCGGCATGGCCCATGAGCCCCAGGACGTGGGCCGCGGTGGCCCGCCGTACCGCCCCGGAGCCGGTCAGGTCGCGCAGCGCGGTCCGGGCGAGGCCACGCTGCTCGAACAGCTTCACCAGAGCCGTGCGGGCGTGCCCGCTGACCTTCGTGAGCAGTGAGATCGCACTGGGCTCGACCGCCCGCCATCGGCGGCGGTCCAGGGCCGCCAGCCGCCGGAGCGGCTCGTCGATGTCGTCGTCGCCGCCGATGAGCTCCAGCAGCAGGGGGCGGAAGTCCGCGGCCAGACGGGCGTCGCGCCTGACCCGCCTGCGGTGCAGGGCCCGCCCTGCGACGATCACCAGCCCGAGCATGGTCGTCGCACCGGCCAGCGCGGCCAGGAGGAGAGAGAGCAGTTGGGTCGTGTTCAAGCCCGCGTCCTGGTCAGCACGGAGTGCACGCGGTCGGCCAGCACCTTGGGGCTGAACGGCTTGACGATGTAGTCGTCGGCCCCGGCGGTCAGCCCGGTCGCGACGTCGCTCTCCTGTGCGCGTGCGGTGAGCAGGATGATCGGCAGACCTGCCGTCTCGGGGATGCGCCGGAGTTCCCGGCATACATCGATGCCCGACATTCCGGGCATCATGACGTCCAGGAGGACGATGTCGGGAGTCTGCTCACGGGCCGCCCTCAGTGCCGACACCCCGTCTCCCACCGCGTTGACGGTGTGCCCGGTCTGCTCCAGCTTGAAGATGATCAGATCTCGGATGTCGGCGTCGTCTTCCGCGACGAGAACGATGGCCATCGTGTCACCCCACCCCCCACAGTGAGTCCACGGCTTTCTTGATGTCCGCGCGCCGGAACGGCTTGGGAAGTACGGCGTCGGCGTCGATGTCGACCAGGTCCTCGGCGTCGAGGACGGACATGATGAGGATCCTGCAGTCCCGGGTCCGGGCGTCGGCCCGCAGAGTCTGGGCCACTTCGCGGCCGTCGACCCCGGGCAGGCGGACGTCGAGGATGACCAGGTCCGGTGGGTCCCTCATGGCGAGGGCCAGCCCGAGCTCGCCGGTGCCGGCGGTCCGGACCTCGCACCCCAGCCCGCCGAGGTGGCGCGTCAGGAGATCCAGGACGTCCTGCTCGTCATCGATCACGAGTACACGAGGCTGCGTCACCGTCCACCATCCGATCTCCGCCCCTGATCGGGACCGCCCCGGGGAGTGGGAACCGGATTCCCCCGTCCGGCCACTCCGTTTCAGCATGTTACCAACCGAATTCGGTGCGTGTCGGACCGGCGCGCGTGGAAGATCGCTCCCCAAAAGCACCTGAGGGACAACTTCAGTCGCCCCTACTGCTGCCGAATGTCGGAGTGGCGACCCATATCCAGGAGTCCGGAAGGAACCGGACCGCGGGACGGGACCGCTGACGTCAAGGGATTGACAGCCGGATTTCTCAACGGATTGAGGAGATACAGCGATGCCGGACTTCGATGCGATCGTTCAAAGGATCGATCCTCGTTGGGCGCGCGAACTACGCATGTTCGCTCTGCAGCATGAGGAGGAGCGCCACAAGGTGCGCTCATCCTGGATACCCAACTCGGTCGACGACGAGACGTGGTTCGAGCTCTACTTGATGGCTACTGCCGTTGAGCAGGACATCGCGCTCATCTGAACGCGTGACGAACCATGCCCGACGACGAGAACCACACCCGGACCACGCACCCGCGTCCGGACCGCGATGACGGGGCCCCCGAACTCCTGGCGCGCCGCCGCTTCGCCGGCCTGCCCGAGCAGGTACGGCACGCCAGGAACTTCGTGGCGCTGGCCGTGGGCGAGTGCGCCGCCGCCGAGGACGCGATCCTGCTGACCTCCGAGCTGGCGGGCAACGCCGTACGGCACACCGAGAGCGGAAACGGCGGATCCTTCGAGATCAGCGTGTATCTCGGCGACTCGTTCCTGCGGATCGAGGTGACCGACGAGGGCACCCGGCTGCGGATCCCCCGCGTGCGCCTGATCGACCTCGACGCCGAGCAACTTCCGGGCGGCCGGGGCCTGGCGATCGTGGAACTGTGCGCGACGCGCTGGGGCCAGTCCGGCGACGTCTCGGGGCGGATCGTCTGGTTCGAGCTGCCGTGCGACGGCCGCGCGGTGGCGGAGGACGGCCTCGACCTGGTCAGAGGCGCGTGAACCGGCTCCTGCTCCTGCGCCGGGGTGGCGCCACCCCGGCGCAGGAGCAGGAGCCGTTCCGGTGACCGGACACCCTTCGCTGTGAATCTCCCATCTCTACCGATCCATCTCACGGGTTCCTACGGGGCCCTCCGCTCGATCTGAGGAACCACCATGCACAACCTGCGCAATCTGGGAGTCGGGAAACGACTGGGCCTGTCCTTCCTGCTGGTGTCGCTGCTCATCGTCGCCACCGTCGGCGTCGGCCAGTGGGGGCTGCAGCGCCAGCGCGACATCAACGCCCGGATGGACCAGCTGGAACAGGTCAAGGACGACGTCCAGACGTTCGCCTACCACGTCGCCGACGCCACGAGCTGGCAGGGCCTGGTGGTGGCCGACGCCGGAGCATACGGCGGCAAGGCTGCCATCGCGCCCGACTCCTACAACCGCGAAGGGTTGATGGCGACCAAGAAGGCCCTTTTCGACACCCTGGACACCACCCACGTCGACTACCTGACCGAGGCCGAGCGGGCCCAGTTCGACAAGCTCCGCCCCGCCTGGGAGGACTTCTTCGCGTGGGATGACAAGATCGTCGGTCTGCTGGCCAAGGACACGCGCCAAGCGCGCGTCGAGGTGATGGACAACATCAACGGAGGACCCGCCGCCGACGCCTGGGCACTGGGCGTGGAGATCAGCACGAAGCTGAAGACGTCCATCGACCAGCGCATCACCGCGCTGGAGAAGGAGATCGCCGACGTCGAGTCCACCAGCGAGTCGGTGCTGCTCGGCACGCTGGTCGTCGCCCTGCTGGTCGCTGTGGTCCTGAGCCTCCTGAGCACCCGTTCGGTGGTGCGTCCGCTGAACGCGGTGGTGGACGCGCTGGGCCGGCTGGCCCGCGGCGACCTCACCGTGCGGCTGAACCTGAACCGCCGCGACGAGCTCGGCCGGCTCGGCGACGCCATGGACGCCACCGCCGAGTCCCTGCGCGCCACGGTGGCCGCGGTCGTGGCCCACAGCGACACCCTGGCCACCTCCTCGGCCCACCTGTCGCAGGTCTCCGAGCAGATCGCCTCCTCGGCCGAGGAGGTCAGCGCCCAGTCCGGCGTGGTCGCCTCGGCCGCGGCCGACGTCTCCCACAACGTGGAGATCGTGGCCGCGGGCGGCGAGGAGATGGGCTCGGCGATCCGGGAGATCTCCCACAGCACCTCCGAGGCCGCCTCGGTGGCCGCCGAGGCGGTCGCGGTGGCCGAGTCCACCAACGCGATGATGGCCCAGCTCGACACCTCCTCGGCCGAGATCGGCTCGGTCATCAAGACCATCACCTCGATCGCCGAGCAGACCAACCTGCTGGCGCTCAACGCCACCATCGAGGCCGCCCGCGCCGGCGACGCCGGCAAGGGCTTCGCGGTCGTGGCGGGCGAGGTCAAGGACCTGGCCCAGGAGACCGCCAAGGCCACCGAGGACATCTCCCGCCGGGTGGAGGCCATTCAGGCCGACACCACCGCCGCGATGGAGGCGATCGGCCGGATCGGCGAGATCACCGGCCGGATCAACGACCACCAGGCGGCGATCGCGGCGGCGGTGGAGGAGCAGACCGCCACCACCGGGGAGATGAACCGCAACGTGGCCGACGCCTCTGCCTCCAGCAACGAGATCGCGGCCAACATCGCCGGCGTGGCGCAGGCGGCGGCGATCACGACCGAGGGCGTGGAGCAGTCGCGTCAGGCCGCTGTGGAGCTGGCCGGGATGAGCCGGTCGCTGCGCGAGCTGGTGGGCCGCTTCACCGTCTGACCGGAGGAGAGCCGTCCTGGTCAGTCACCCGGGTCGGCGATCTCGATGATGTGCAGCGGCTCGTCGAAGGCGCGGGCCGCCTGTTCCCAACGGAGCTTGTCCAAGGTGAGGACAGGGCAGATCGAGGCGTTGGCGAGCGCGGCGACGTGGGCGTCCCATGGATCGAGTCCAGTGCGGTTGATCGCGGTCGCCAGGGCGACCCCGTGGTCGGGTTCATGCGGCCCTGCGACTGTGATCTGGTCGAGTGTCGTGATGCCCAGCAGGAGATCGCCAGCGTCTTTCGAGCGGGAGTCGAGGGACGCTCCGGTGATCGAGAGAACGGACATCACCATCGGCTGGTTTTCGCTGTCGAATCTGGCGACCATCTCCATGGTGTCCAGGTCACCCCGGGCGAGCTCGATCAGGATGCCGGTGTCCAGAATGAGGGGAGGGAGGGTCACCGTGCTTCCTGCTCCTGGAAACCCGGCACCTCGGCGAGCTGCTGCTGGACGTGAGCCATCATGCGATCGACCCGGTCATGGTCGGCGGCCTCCTTGGCACGGGCCAGGCGGGCATCCAGGATCTTCCTGCGGCGGCGCTCTTCCCGGACACGAGCGGCGAGCGCCTCGTTCACGTAGGCCGACAGCGATTTGACGTCATCATCCCCGACACGGGACCGGACGTAGTCCACGAGGCCAGGATCGAGGGTGACGGCGATGCTGGATTTGGCGCGACTGGTCATGAGGCCATGCTAATACTCTCCTATGATCTTTTAAGGGTTACGGGGAACCGGTCCGCTCGCACCTATCACCGAGACACGCTTGAAGACCATCAGGCGATCCGGGTCCGCCTGAGATGCCCAGTGGTTCGGGGAGCCCGGGGCGGGAAGGGGAAAACGGGTCAGGGCCGGGCCGCTGAGGGGGTGCGGGAGAAGCATGCTGGAGATCATCGGGGCGGGGCTGGGCCGTACCGGGACCAGTTCCCTCAAGCTCGCGCTGGAGCACCTCGGGTTCTCGCCCTGCTACCACATGTTCGAGGTCCTCGGCAGTGCCGAGCGGACGCGCCAGTGGACGGCCGTCGCGCAGGGCGGGGCGCAGGACTGGACGCAGATCTTCCACGGCTACCGGGCGTGCGTGGACTTCCCCGCCGCGGCGTACTGGCGGGAACTGGCCGCGTACTACCCCGAGGCCAAGGTGATCCTCACCCTGCGCGACCCCGGCGCGTGGTTCGAGAGCGCTCGCAAGACGATCTTCCGGCTGCCGCGTCTCATGCGCCACCCCGTGCTCGGTCCCGTTCTGCGCCATGCCCTTCCCCGGGAGTCGAGACCCGCGGCGTTCATCCGCATGCTGGGCGCGCTCAACCGGGACAGGCGCGACATCGCCTTCGACCGCGCCAGCGCGATCGCCTACTTCGAACGGCACAACGCCGAGGTGAGGGCCGCGATCCCGGCCGAGCGGCTGCTGGTCTACCGGGTGGGGGAGGGATGGGAGCCGCTGTGCGCGTTCCTGGGCGTCCCCGTGCCCGACGAGGCGTTCCCGCGTGCCAACGACAGCGCCAGCTTCTGGGGCAACTTCGGCCGGACGTTGTGGGGCGGCGACACCGGTCTCGTCCGTTCCCGCCCCTGAGACGCGGCCAGGCCGCCACCGGGAACCGGTGGCGGCCTGGATTCGAAGCTGGCCGGCTGCCGTTGCGATAAGCACCGCCGTACGGCCCGCCGGGAGCGGGAGGGCCCGGATCAGGCGTCGGCGCCTGCGCGGCTCCGGCTGAGGAAGCGGGTGGCGGCATAGGCGCCGCCGCCTGCGACCAGGACGAAGGCCAGGATCAGGGCGGGGGCGATGCCGCCCTGATCGCCGGTGGCCGAGACCTTGGCGGCGTTCAGTTCAGCCGTCTTGGTGCCGGCCGTCTTGGCGCCGGAGGGCTGAGCGGCGGCCTTGGGAGCGGGCTTGGACTCAGTCCTGGGCTCGGCGGCCTTGGGAGCAGCCTTGGGAGCGGGCTTGGACTCGGTCCTGGGCTCGACGGCCTTGGGCTGGGTCAGCATGACCGGCTCGGCGGGGTCGGTGTCCTTGACCGACCAGGCGCCGGTGGAGAAGGGCTTGGGGTGGTTCTTGGTGCCGACGCCCTTGCCCCACTTGGTGATGACGTAGTCGACCTTGATGTGGCCCTTGCCCCCGTTGCCCTGCACGGTCAGGCTGTCGGAGTCGAAGGTGCCGCCGGTGAGGTCGGCGAAGGTCTTGGCGTCCAGGTCGAGCATGATGCCGCGGTTGGAGGGCACGCCCGGGCCGCGGTCGCCGACGAAGAAGGGGGCCTTCTTGCCCTTGTAGAGGACGTAGCCCTCGGTCAGCAGCGGCCAGGACGGGGAGGCGGCCAGGCCCTTCTGCATGGGCTTGCCGGAGGCGGGCAGGCCGGTGTCGCCGTTGCGGCCGGAGCCGTCGTCCCAGTAGTAGGAGGCGGTGGTGGCGCCCTTGAGCATGACCTTCTGCCCGGTGTCGGTGTCCGCGTGCGCGGTGCCGGCGGTGGCCATGCTCAGTCCGGCGGTCAGGGCCAGGCCCAGGGCGGTGGTGAGGGTGGCGTTCAGCAGGCGGGTGCGAGCGGAGAAGGTCACGAAGGCGGCTCCTTTGTACGGCGGCAGGACTCCGGCGGTACACCCCCGGAAGGGGCGGGATGCCGGTGAAGGCCCTGCGGTAGCGGCCTTCGACATCCAGTAAGCCGTCCGGGCGTAGCGGGAGAAGTGCGTCGGAGGTGCCGTACGGTTGCCGCTCCCGGAGAAAGCTCAGCCCCCCTGTCCGGCGGGGATCCCCGCCTCCGGCCGGAGGGAGAAGGAGGCCGGGTCAGGCGACGTTCCGCCAGGGGGCGGTCTGGAGGAGGTCGTCGATCTGGTGGGCGTCGGCCGGGGGGGAGAACAGGTAGCCCTGCGCCAGCGGGCAGCCCATCTGCTGCAGCAGCACGGCTTGTTCGGGGGTTTCCACGCCCTCGACGATGGTCTGCAGGTGCAAACTGGCCGACAGCTCCAAGATGGCCTTGGTGAAGGCGCGGGTCTGGGCGTGGTCGGCGGCGGTGGGCGGGGTGGTGAAGGAACGGTCGATTTTGAGGATGTCGACCGGCAGGGTGCGCAGGTAGGCCAGGGAGGAGTAGCCGGTGCCGAAGTCGTCCAGGGCGATGCGCACGCCGTGGGCGCGCAGGCGGCTGAGCACGCCGGTCAGGCGGCTGGTCTCGGCCGGGGTGGTGGCCAGCAGCATGCTTTCGGTGATCTCCAGGATGAGGGCGTGTTCGGGCAGGCGGTGGCGGGCCAGGGTCTCCAGCACGGCGTGGGCGAAGGCGGGTTCGCGTAGTTGGCGGCCGGAGATGTTGACGGTGACGGCCAGGCCGTGCTCGGTGTGCCAGCGGGCGGCGTCGGCGCAGGCCTGCTGCAGTGCCCACAGGCCGATGTCGACGATGAGGCCGGTGTCTTCGGCGATGGGGATGAAGACGTCGGGGGGGATGGGCCGGCCGGTGGCCGGTTGCCAGCGCAGCAGGGCTTCGACGGCGTGGATGCGGCCGGTGCGCAGGTCGACGACGGGCTGGTAGGCCAGGGACAGCTCGCCGCGGGCTTGGGCGTGGCGCAGGCCGTTGCTCAGGCGGGTGTGTTCCAGGCGGGCGGTGCGCAGGGCGGTGTCGAAGACGGTGGTCTGGTTTTTGCCGGCGGCTTTGGCGGCGTACAGGGCCAGGTCGGCGTCGCGCAGGGCTTCGGCGGGGGTGGCCACGGGCACTTCGGCCAGGATGCCGATGCTGGTGGTGAGGTGGATTTCGTGGGGGCCGAGCCGGTAGGGGGCGGCCAGGGCGGTGCGGATGGCGTCGGCGGTGTGCTGGGCGGTGGGGGTGTCGGTGGCGGGCATGAGCAGGGCGAATTCGTCGCCGCCGAGGCGGGCCAGGGTGTGGCCGGGGCGGGTCAGGGCGCGCAGGCGGTGGGCGACGTCGATGATGAGGTCGTCGCCGATGGGGTGGCCGAAGCTGTCGTTGACGTCTTTGAAGTCGTCGAGGTCGAGCAGCAGCAGGGCGGGCGGGGTGGCGGGTGCCGTGTCCTGATCCGCGCCCTGACTGTGGCCCTGGCCCTGGCTGTGGCTGTGGCTGTGGCCCTCGCCCTGGCTGTGGGTGTGGGTGTGGGTGTGGGTGTGGTTTTGGTGCTGATTGAGGGCGCGGTGCAGGGCCTGGCCGAGCAGGGTGCGGTTGGCCAGGCCGGTGAGGGGGTCGTGGGAGGCGCGGTGCGACAGGCTGCGCTGCAGGAGTTCCTGGGTGTGCAGGGCGGTGGACAGTTCGTGGGTCTGGCGGGTGAGTTGCTCGGTTTGGCGGTCCAGGGCGGCGGCGTGGGTTTCGGCCAGGCGGGCGACGGTGTTCAGGCGCAGGACCAGCAGCACCGCCAGCACCACCGTCAACCCCATGAGCATCAAGTCGTCGTAGGGCTGCTCGACCGGGTCGACGTCCAGCAGGAACCGGCCGACGCCGGAGAGCGTCGGGCTGAGCAGCGCCAGGATCAGGAACGTCGTCACCCGGCCCCGACGGGAGGCGTCGGGGACCGGTGTCCGGTCCCCGACGTGGGTGAGGCTCCCGACGTGGGTGAGGCTCCCGACGTGGGTGAGGCTGACGTGGGCGAGGCTGGGGTGCAGCGCGGCGGCGCCGATCAGGACCGACCAGGCCAGCCAGCCGACCGTCGTGACAGAGCCCGTCCCGATCTGCCCCGGCCCCGACTGGCTCGTCGCCAGGTCGAGCAGGTAGGAGCCGTCGGCGACGAACACGGCGACGTAGGACGCGGCCAGCAGGACCATCCACGGCGGCCGGCCGCTGTCGAGGAGCAGCCGCACGACCAGGCCCACAACGAACAGGTCCATGAGAGGGAACACCAGCGCGAACACGAGCTCCGAGCCGGTGTAGGCGCCCCGGTCGATCACCGGGTCGATGAGGAAGGTCCAGAAGGGCATGGCCACGCCGACGGTGACGATGCCCGCGTCCAGCAGGCCCACCCAGCGGGAAGCCCCGACCCTGCTCCCGAGCAGGACCAGGGCGGCCAGCAGCAGGCCGTACGAGCCCAGGGTCCCGATCTGGTAGACGGTGAACAGGACCTGGCTCTGCAGCCAGACCCAGCCGACCGACCAGCCCAGCGCGTTCGAGCACCAGGCCAGGACCACGCCCGCGCCGATCAGCCGCCACGGCCACAGCCGGCCCAGGTCGTGCCGGCGGATCCCGACGATGACGGCCACGGACGCCGCTCCCTGCGCGAACGTCCACAGGAGAGCGTCCGCGAGGACGGAGACGGAGGCGACGACCGGGCCGGAGAGGGCCATCAGGCCGCCCAGGACGAGGAACACCAGCCAGCCGTACGGCCCGCGCGCGGTGCGGGGTCCGACGGCCGGGGTCACTCCGGGGGCTGTCTGGCTCATCTTCTTCTCTTGGTGGGCCTCGGGCGATGGGACGTCGGAGATGGGAATCGACCGGAGCGGGCACGCCCGGAAAGACACCCCGCCGTGTTCCGCTCGCCGTACGGTTCCGGCCGCCTGGTCACTACCGCCTCACAAATCGTCAGTAAAGGGACGAACTTGACCAAAAGCCGGTCGGGGTCGCCGGACAGCCGGGGTCCGGCGGTCCCGCCAGGGATGATCCCCGGAAACGAGCACGCCAAATAATGCTCAAAAGCCCGAAACGGCATCGTTTTGCGAATGAGAGGGGCCGGGAGGGTACGGGCCGCCGGACGTTCTCCGGCCGAGGCCGGGATGCGCGCGGGCGCGGGCTGGAGCCCGTCTCAGGGCGTGTCCGCCCCGCTCGCCTCACCCGAACCGCTCGTTCCGCCCGGCCGCAGCATGCGGCGCAGTTCGGCCAGGGCGTCCTCGTTCGGCGAGGCCGCCTCGCGGTTGGCGGCCTGGAGCTCGCGGAAGATCTCCTCGCGGTGCACGGGCACGGACCGCGGGGCGCGAATGCCGATACGGACCACGTCTCCGCGCACGTCGAGCACGGTGACGACGACGTCGTCACCGATCATCAGACTCTCCCCCGAGCGACGGGTCAGCACCAGCAACGTCCAGCTCCTTTTGTCTGGGGGGACGTACCGGCAGCCTAACCGACGTCAGGCGGATACCAGAGGAGCCCGTACCGGAAGGTCGGAACCCGTGAGCACCGTCTGGATGGCCCGGCGGCTGCCGGTGTCCACCACGATGGGCGCCAGCAGGTTGGCCGTCGCCTCGGTGATGGAGCCCGGCGCGGTGACGACCAGCAGGACGAGCAGGTTCGAGACGTCGGTGACGCCGAGCATCCCCAGGGTCTCGTCGTCGATCTCGGGCTCGTAGTCCGGGAAGAACGGGTTCGGCGAGATCACCAGGAAGCGCAGGTTCTCGTCGTCCAGGGAGCGCAGGGAGAACAGCACGCCGTCGTCGTCCATCCGGACGAGGACGAAGCGGCGATTTCCCGCGAAACCGGGCATCGGGCAGACGAGCTCGATCGTCGGCACCTCGTCGGTGTTCGCGCTCGCCGGGCTCGCGGCTTCTGCGTTCATCGGGCGGTCCTTAAGAGAGATCATTTCAGGAAGTCCACGAGTGAGGGCTGAACCACCTTGGCCGTCGCCGCGAGCGCCGCCTGGTAGGCGGTCTGCTGCAGGGTCAGCTCGGTGATGGTCTGGGGCAGGTCGATGTCTTCGATGTCGGACAGCTGGCTCTTGAGCGTCACGATCCGGGCGTCGGCCGCGTCACGCATCTGGGCCACGCGATTGTAACGAGCACCGACGTCGGCGACCTCGGTCTGCATGCTTTTGATGGTCGTGTCGAGCCGGCCGATGTCGCTGCCGAGGGCGGACGGGTTGTTCCTGAGGTTGTCGGCGATGTCGGTCAGCACCTTGAAGAGCTGGGTGTTCCCGGAGCCGAAGACCTTCTCGCCGTCGGAGTTGACGGGGATCTTGGTGTTGTCACCGACCCTGCGCAACACCTCGCCGCCCTGCCCGGTGTAGACGCCGTTGCTGGTGTACGCCGACGCGCCGGACGCGGCGCCGGCGAAGACGGGCCGGCCCAGGTAGGTGGAGTTGGCGACGCTGATCAGCGAGTCACGGATGTGCTCGACCTCGGTGGCCAGTGCGCTGCGCGCACCCACCGAGCCGCCCGCGCCGGAGGACATGCCCTGCAGCACCAGGTCCCTGGCTCGGTTCACCTGACTGTTCGCACTGGTCAGCGCGGTGTCGATGGTGCCCAGCCAGCCCATCCCGTCGTCGACGTTGCGGATGAACTGCTCCTGCGCGCGAATCTCGCTGCGCAGCGACAGGGCCGACGTCGTGCCGGGGGGCGAGTCCGACGGCCGGGAGAGCTGCTTGCCTCCCGAGAGCCGGTTCTGGACGTCGCCCAGCCGCGAGATGTTGCCCTGCAGGTTGTTGAGCACCCGAGTGGAGATGGAGCGCTCGGTCACGCGCATGTAGCTCATGTCATCAGCCCCGGATCATGCCGAAGAGGGAGTCGAAAGTGCTGTCGATCGTCGAGATCATCTTCGTCGCGGCCTGGTAGGCGCGCTGGTAGAGGATCATGTTCGCCATCTCCTCGTCGAGGCTGACGCCTGACTGGGCGACGCGCTGCGCATCGTTGTTCTGCGTGACGACGTTCTGGATGGCCGTCCGCCGCTGCGCCGCCTGGGAGTCGACGCCCAGGCCGGTCACCGTCTGCCGGTAGAAGCGGTCGGGACCGCCTTCGACGTTGGAGAGGCCCGCCAGGACGTCGGCGTTCTTCTCGTCGTAATTGCCCTTGGGCGGAATCGGCAGCCCGGTCACCGGGTCGGTCGTGGCGGGAGGCAGGGACGAGGCCGCCACCTGCCTCGGACTGGTGAGACCCACCTTGATCGTCGAAGCGTTGATCACGGTGCCGGTCGTGGCGGTGAAGAAGTCCTTGCCGGCGACCCCGTCGAGGTCGTAGCCCTTGACGTGCTGGGGGTTGACCGTCGAGGCCAGCTTCGCCGCAACCTCGTCCAGCTTGGCGGCGTAGTCGGGCAGGACCTTGTTGAGCGACTGCAGCGACGAGGCGATCTGGCCGGAGGTGACGGTGGCTTCGGCGTCGGGGTTCGTCCACCGCAGTGCGACGGAGTTGTTCGGGTCGGCCATCACGCCCCGCATCGTGCTAGCGCCGGCGACCGTCAGTTCCCGGGCAGTCGTCCCGTCGACCAGCTTGGTGCCGCCGAGGGAGACCTCCATGGAGCCGTTGGCGAGAATCTTGGAGGTCGCGCCGGTGAGTTCGGACAGGCGCAGCGCGAGGAGGTCGCGTTTGTCCTGCAGCTCGCTGGCGGGCAGGCCGGCCGCGGTGGCACGCACGATCGCGCCGTTGAGCTGGGCCACGCCATCGGTCGCGGTGTTGAGCTCGTCCACCATGGAGCCGAGCTGGTCGCGCGTGCTGGTCCACAGGGAGTCGAGCGCGTCGCTGGCGGAACGCAGGCCGTCGGCGACGGTGCCGCCCTCCTGCATGAGCTGGGCACGGGCCGCCAGGTCGTCCGGGCGGTTGGCCACGTCGCCCCAGGCCGCCCAGTAGTCGGAGAGCTGGGACTGGATGCCGGTGTCGCTGGGCTCGGCGAAGACCTCCTCGACGCGGGCGTAGATCTCCTCCTGCCCGGACATGTAGGCGAACTTGGCGTGCTCGATCTGCCCGCGCGCCTCCAGGAACTCGTCGCGCAGCCGCGTGACGCCGGCGGCGGTGACGCCGTTGCCGAGGCCGTCGGTGACGGAGTACATCGAAGGGGTCACCGTGCCGCCCACGGAGTTCAGCTCGACCCGCTGGCGGGTGTAGCCCTCGGTGTTGGCGTTGGCGATGTTCTGCCCGTTGACGTCGAGTGCCTGCCGCTGGGCGTACAGGCCGCTGAGCGCGGTGGAGATTCCGGAGAAGGTGCTCAATTACATCGCCTCATTGACAAGTCGTGAGGAACGGCTGGCGCCGACGGTCTCGCCGGTGCGCCCGTAGGTCGTCACGGAACCGGTGACGTCCATCAGGGCCTCGTGCACGGCCCTGGCCCCCGCGGTGAGGAGCTCCTTGTTGAGCTCGGCCATCGCGGTGATCTCCGCGGTGATCTTCAGGAACGCGATCCGGTGCTGCTGGAACAGCTCGCTCCAGGGCGCGTCGGTGGCCGCGGCGAGCGCCTGCAGGCTGGGCGCGGGCGGCAGTCCGAGTTCGGCGGCCACGGCGTCGACCTGGGCCGCGCGGAGGATCTCGGTCTTGCGGATCTGCTCCAGCACCATCTCCACCTCGCGGGTGGCATGCGGCAGCCAGCGGGTCTTGCCTGCGGCCAGTACGAGTTGCTCCTCCTCGAGCTTGAACAGCAGCAGATCCATCATCTCCCGGATCCGCCACAGGGTGCTCGACAGATCGGCCAAGCTCATCCGTCCCGCCTTCTCAGTCGTCGGTACGCCTCACGGCGCGCTTCATCTGCTCCCTTCGGCAGCGGGTTCTCCGGCCTGAGGACTTCCCGCGCTCGCGCCTAGAACATGACTCGGTGTGCTCGCTCCATGACGAGAAGTCATTTTTAGCAACCGTACGGCAACCGAAAGCAACCGGTTCCTACCTCTTTGTGACGGTTTTCTAGTTCATGTCGGCACGAACGGGGCGCCGACGAGGACCTTCCCGCACTTCGAAAGGGCCGCTTGTGAGCATCCAGGGCACCACTGCTGTAAGCCGCGACATCGACACCCTTGTCCGCGAGCACCTGCCCCTCGTCGGACACATCGTCCGCGAGACGCTCATGCGCGTTCCCTCGCACGTCAACCGCGACGACCTCACCTCCGCCGGCCTGGCCGCCCTGGCCGCCGCGGCGCACTCGTTCGACCCGGAGCGGGGCACCCCGTTCGGCCGCTTCGCCGCCGTCCGCATCCGCGGCGCCCTCGTCGACGAGCTGCGCGGCCTGGACTGGGCCAGCCGCTCGGTGCGCAGCCGCGCCCGCCAGCTCGACACGGTCCGCCAGGAGCTCAGCGGCGCGCTGGGCCGCACGCCCACCAACCGCGAGCTCGCCGGCGCCCTGGGCGTCGCCGAGGAAGAGGTCGACTCCATCGAGGAGGACGTCCAGCGCGCCGTCGTGCTGAGCCTGCAGGGCTTCGCCCCCGGCACCGCCGAGGACATGGTCCAGGAGCAGACCGCCGGCCCCGAGGAGATGCTGCTGCACCGCGAGCGTCTCGGCTACCTCACCCACGCCGTCGAGGCCCTGCCCGAGCGCCTGCGCCTGGTCGTCACCCGCTACTTCCTCGAGGAGCGCCCGATGGCCGAGATCGCCGCCGAGCTCGGCGTGACCGAGTCGCGCGTCTCCCAGCTCCGCGCCGAGGCCCTGGTCCTGCTGCGCGACGGCATGAACTCCCAGCTCGCCCCCGAGATGGTCGAGGCCCCGCAGCGCCCCGACGGCTGCGTCGCCAAGCGCCGCGCCGCCTACTACGCCGAGATCTCCGCCAAGGGCGACCTGCGCAGCCGCCTGGCCCTGACCGACGCCATCGGCGCCCCGGTCGCCCGCGTCGCCTGAGCCTTCGGCGCACTCCAGCACCTCCCGTACGGCCTGCCTCACGCCCCGAGAACGCCTGCCGTACAGGGCCTTCCGGCCACGGCTGGAAGAAGTCTGAGAAAAACCGCTGGGATCTCTCAGCACATCCCGGTCGCCGCCGATAGGAGGGGCAGACCGGGCCACGGATGGACCGGCATGACCCCGTCAAGGAGGAAATCACCATGGGTCTGCGTATCAACCAGAACATCGCCGCGATGAACTCGTACCGGAACCTGTCGGTCAACGACAACTCGATGTCGAAGTCGCTGGAGAAGCTTTCCAGTGGTTTCCGCATCAACCGGGCGGCGGACGACGCTGCGGGCCTGTCCATCAGCGAGGGCCTGCGCGCCCAGACCGGTGGCCTGAAGGTCGCCGTTCGCAACGCGCAGGACGGTGTGTCGGTCGTGCAGACCGCTGAAGGTGCGCTCACCGAGACGCACTCCATCCTTCAGCGCATGCGTGACCTGGCTGTCCAGGCCGCCAACGGCGGTTCCCAGGACACCAAGGCGCAGGAGGCGGCGAACAAGGAGTTCCAGGCTCTCAAGACCGAGCTGGACCGGATCTCCGACACCACCGCCTTCGGCAGCCAGAAGCTGCTGGACGGTTCCTACAACGGCACCTTCCAGGTCGGCTCCAACGGCAACGAGGCCGCCGAGCGCATCAGTGTGGCCATCACCAACCAGGACGCGGCCACCCTGGGCGTGGGCACCTCCAAGCTGTGGACCACCGCCGAGACCATCGCGCAGAACGTCACCAACGCTCAGGCTGCGATCGAGTCGCTCGACACCGCCATCCAGACGGTGTCGGACACCCGCGCCGGTCTCGGTGCCATCCAGAACCGGTTCGAGCACACGATCAACAACCTGAACGTGTCCATCGAGAACCTGTCGGCCTCGGAGTCGCGCGTCCGTGACACCGACATGGCCCAGGAGATGGTGAGCTTCACCCGCAACCAGATCCTGACCCAGGCCGGCACCTCCATGCTGGCCCAGGCCAACCAGGCGCCGCAGTCCGTGCTGAAGCTCCTGGGCTAATCCCGCCCCCGGGCGCCTGACCGGCGTCCCGTAGGCGAACGGCACCCGCGAAGGGCGGCCGGCGTACCCCGCCGGCCGCCCTTCCGCTTTCCCGCCCGCCGTACGGCAACGGACCGCACCGTACGGAAGGACCGCGGAAGGATCAGAGCGGTCCGGTCCGTAACAAATCCCAGAAAAACCGCTGGGATCCCTCAGCATCCCCACCCTTCTCCCGATGAGAGGGGCAGACCGGGCCATGGATGGACCGGCATGACCCCGTCAAGGAGGAAATCACCATGGGTCTGCGTATTAACCAGAACATCGCCGCGATGAACTCGTACCGGAACCTGTCGGTCAACGACAACTCGATGTCGAAGTCGCTGGAGAAGCTTTCCAGTGGTTTCCGCATCAACCGGGCGGCGGACGACGCTGCGGGCCTGTCCATCAGCGAGGGCCTGCGCGCCCAGACCGGTGGCCTGAAGGTCGCCGTTCGCAACGCGCAGGACGGTGTGTCGGTCGTGCAGACCGCTGAAGGTGCGCTCACCGAGACGCAC
>NZ_JABTEZ010000008.1 GCF_015711605.1 Planomonospora sp. ID67723
CGGATCGCGACCACTCCGTCTCCGGAGCAACCCTTCAACCTTACTCCAACATCCGGTCTGTGTCCAATCGTGCTGACACACCCGAAATGTCGGGGTTTGAAGAGAAGGGGGCGCAGGGACTCGCCCTGCAGGAAGAACATTAGCAGGACTCCGGCGTCCCAGAGACAACTTGCCAACCATCCCCGAGACTCAAGCGTCCCAAACCTGTTGGTGCGCAACCAGACGTCAAGCCATCCGCAATCGAGTCTGGATACGACTAGGCACAAGGGTCAGGACTCTGGCTCTGCCACGGAGGTGACCACCATGACTCGCTCGGAGTTCGACGACATCCGCGCACACATCGCAGCGGAGGCCGACCGTCCCGGTGACCTTCTCCGAGTCGCCCGGTCTCTGCTGGACGACCTGGAGGCCGCACGGATGCGCGAGGCCACCCTCCGTTCCTACTATCTGCGGCTTCTCACCGCTGCACGGGCGACGGTCGCCGCGGAGACGGCCGGATACCCGGAACCGCTCGCCTTCCTCACCGACGAGCTCGCCAAGCGTGGCCAGCTGCCGGCGACCGGGGACGAGGTGAACCGGATCCTGGCCGACGCGCACACCGCAGCCGCGCTGCTCGCCTCCCTGGAACAGGATCCGGCAAGAACCGCCGGGAACGGCCCTCGTGTCCGCAGGTGTCTGGGCACCAGCCGCACTCTCCCTCGATGAGGCGTTCCGCGTCATTGACCTGGCCTTGAACCGGTATCTGTAAGACTTCAAGCCATGTGGCAGCGGGGGATGAATTGGGCTGCGACGACCCTTGTGGGCGTCTTCGGGATTCTGTGGATCGGTGTCGTGGTCTTCGCAGCCGTCCATGTGTCGATCTGGGCGCGGATCGGCCAGGCGCTCATGGGCGGATTCCTCATGGGCTGGGCCCTCTACAAGGCGAGTCTGCTGGTGCGCCGTACCGAGCCGAGGTTCGTGCCACGGCACCGACGGGTCAGGACCTGAGCCCACCCGCCCGTCGACGCTCCCGGCTCAGTTCTCCGGCGTGTACGGCGGAGCCACGCCCCATCCCCAGTGGGGCACGGGAGCCTGGGCCGGCGGGGTGGCGCCGGGTTGGGAGTTGGCGAAGGCCAGGCGCGTCCCCCACTCGATATAGCCGAGGAAGGCCGCACGGAACTCCGGATCATCGGGAAGGCCGACCTCGTCGGCGGCGTCCAGGAGGAGGTTCACCCAGCGGCGGCGCTGCGGCTCGGTGATGGCCCTGCCCAGGTGCTGGGAGAGCATGTGGGGGTAGCCACCGCGTTCACGGGTGTAGCGGTCCGGCCCGCCGAAGACCTCACCGAGCCACATCGCCACGTAGCGGGGGTGACGGGGATCCATGCCCGCGAAGAGCGGGCCTATCAGGTCGTCTTTGCGGACGTGGCCGTAGAAGGTCTCGGTGAGCCGGTCGAGCGCCTCGGCGCCGCCGGCCCACTCGTAGAGCGTCGGCACCGAGGAGCCCCGGCCCCGGACCTCGGTGGGCGCGTAGTGGCGCATCTCCTCGATGTCGGTGACGTACGGCCTGATCTCCGCGAGGAAGGCCGCGAAGTCCGGACCGCCCCTGAAGCCCTGGAGGTGGTCCTCGGCCGAAGTCCAGGTGATGCGCAGGACGTAACAGGCGGGCTCGTCCACGCACCGGGTGAGCTCGTAGTCGACGCACTGGGGGGCGTTCGCCAGGGGAACGGCCGCGCGGCGGTAGGCGGCCTCGAACTCCTCCGCGCGCTCGGTGGGGATGCGATAGCGGATGTACTCGACGATCATGGGTCCGTCCTCGGGGGAAACGTGATCTCCCACCCATGTAATCATGTAATCGACCGCCCGAACACCCTGAAACGACAAAGGCCCGGATCTCGATGAGATCCGGGCCTTTCCTTGGTAGCGGGGACAGGATTTGAACCTGCGACCTCTGGGTTATGAGCCCAGCGAGCTACCGAACTGCTCCACCCCGCGTCGGTGTGTGTCTGAAGATTACCCCATCCCCCAGGGAGGAGCAAATTGACTCGACAAAGCGAAAGGCCCGGATCTCGATGAGATCCGGGCCTTTCCTTGGTAGCGGGGACAGGATTTGAACCTGCGACCTCTGGGTTATGAGCCCAGCGAGCTACCGAACTGCTCCACCCCGCGTCGGTGTGTGTCCCAACACTATCCGACGATGGGAGCGGAAGCGAATCGATGGGTGCCGTGCCCTACGAACTGGGCGACGGCGACGGTGCGGGCGTCCCTGACGGGGACGGGGACGGGGAACCCGAAGGCGCCGGGGTCGCGGTCGGAGAGGCCACGGGGGCGGCCACGCCTTCCAGCTTCTTCAGCGCATCGGCCAGCTTCTTCTGGGCCTCGCCGTACGCCACCCAGTCCGGCGGGTTCTTGGCCAGGGCCGCCTGGGCGCCGTTGTAGGCCTCCTGAGCGTCCTTGATGGCCTTGGCCAGCTCGGCCTCCGACAGGGCCGGCCGTTCGGGCGCGGTCGTCGGCGGTGCGGTCGGCGTGGTCGGGGTACCGGTGTCGGGTGGCGTGGCCGGCGGAGTGGCGGCGGTCCCGAAGACCTCCTTCAGCGCCGCTTCGAGCGTGTCGCCCGATCCGACCTTGCTTCCGTACCCCACCAGGACCCGGCGAAGGATCGGGTACGGCTCCTGACCGGCTCCTCCCGCGATCTCCACATACACCGGCTCGACATAGACCAGGCCACCGGCGAACGGCAGGGTCAGCAGGTTGCCGTAGCGGACCTTCGCCTGCCCCAGGCCCAGCAGGTTGAGCTCACCGGAGAACTTGTTCTGGAAGTTGTTCTGCACCTGTCCCGGTCCCGGGATCGTGGTGCTGGACGGCATGCGCAGGATGCGCAGCTTCCCGTAGTCGGATCCCGAAGTGGCGTTCACGGCCATGAACGCCGCCAGGTTCGGCCCCTGACGCGGCACGAAGGTCGTGGTCAGGGAGAAAGACGGAGCCGTCGTCCCGGGCATCTTGACCGACAGGTAGTACGGCGGCTGCTTGACGTCGCCGCCGGAGGGGTCGTTCGGGACGTTCCAGAAGTCCTGCCCGCTGTAGAAGGCGTCCGGATCGGAGACGTGGTAGCGGGAGAGCACGTCGCGCTGGACCTTGAACAGCGCCTCCGGGTAGCGCAGGTGCTGGTTGAGGCTCTCGGAGATCTCGGTCTTCGGCTTGATGACGGTCGGGAACGCCTTCATCCAGGTCTTCAGGATCGGGTCGCTGTCGTCCCACGCGTACAGGTTCACGGTGCCGTCGTAGGCGTCCACCGTGGCCTTGACCGAGTTGCGCATGTAGTTGATCTGGTCGCGTGGCTGCTGCACCACCAGGCGCGGGTCGGTGACCGTGTCCCGCGTCATCTCGTCCAGGCTCTTGCTCTGGGCGTAGGGGTAGGCGTTGGAGGTGGTGTAGGCGTCGACGATCCAGACCACCCGGCCGTCGATGATCGCCGGGTAGGGGTTGTTGTCCAGGCTCAGGAACGGCGCGACCTTGGCGATCCGCTTGGCAGGGTCGCGTTCGTACAGGATCTTGGACTTGTCGTCGATGTCACCCGAGAGCAGCAGGTTGATCTCGCCGTACTTGGCCGCGTAGAGCATCCGGTTGAAGAACGACCCGATCGGGACACCGCCCTTGCCGGTGTAGGTGGTGTTCTTCTGGCCGGTGCCGGTGCCGGCGCCGTTGTTCTCGGAGAAGGGGTAGTCGAGCTCCTGCTCCCTGTCACCGCCCACGACGGAGTAGTCGGCGGCGAGCGGGTGCTCGCCGAAGTAGATCCGCGACTCCTTGAGCTTGGTCTGCTCGGTCAGGGGGCCGGTGACCGGCATGTCCTTGGCGGTGAAGTCGGGCAGGCCCTCGGCGTCGACTCTGTTGCCCGGCGCGGCCACGAAACCGTAGCCGTGGGTGTAGACCAGGTGCCGGTTGATCCAGTTGTTCTGCTCCGCCGGCGGGCCGATGAGTTCGCGCACGGCCACCACGGTGTCGCGCATCGTGCCCGTTTCCGGGTCGCGGTAGCGGTCGACATCGAGCTTGTCCGGGAAGTCGTAGAAGCCGCGGATCCGCTGCTTCTGCTGGTAGGTCTGGCCGACCAGGTTCGGGTCGAGCAGGCGCACCCCGGAGATCGAGGTGTCGGTGCTGACCGCGGCGTCGGTCGCGTTGCCCTGCGCGTTGTACGGGATGACCTCGGAGTCCTGGACGTCGTAGGCCTTCCGGGTGGCGTCGATGTTGCGGTCGATGAACTCCCGTTCGCGCGCCTGCTCGTTCGGCTTGACCTGGAACTGCTGGACCAGGGCCGGGTAGACCCCGCCGATCAGGACCGCCGAGAGCACCAGGAGGCCGAAGCCGACGCCGGGCAGCATGCCGCCGGGCCGTACGATCCCCGCGAAGAACAGGGCCGCGCAGATCAGCGCGATGAACATCAGGATGGTCTTGGCCGGCAGCACCGCGTTGACGTCGGTGTACGAGGCGCCGTGCACGAAACCGCGGTCGGAGAAGACCAGGCCGTAGCGGTCGTACCAGTAGGCGACCGCCTTGAGCAGCACGAACACGCCCAGCAGCGCCGACAGGTGCACCCGCGCCGCGCGCGAGGCGTGCACGCCCGGCGACTGGAGGCGGAACCCGCCGTACAGGTAGTGGACGATCGTGGCCAGGACGGCCGAGAGCACTACCGCGGTGAACAGGAAGTTCAGCACCATCCGGATGAACGGATAGGTGAACATGAAGAACGAGATGTCTTCCTTGAACTGCGCGTCGACCTCGCCGAACGGCACGGCGTTGACGAACTCCAGCCAGGTCTTCCACTGGCCGCCGAAGGACGAACCCGCGAACAGCGCGAGCACCGCGAGGCCGATCAGGAAGATCAGCTTCCGGTGCGGGTCGAGGGCCATCCGGTAGCGGTCGGCGCCGCTGGCGCCGCCGAACATGCCTGGGCCGAACATCGGCCGCATCCGGTAGGCCAGCAGCATGTTGCCGCCCACGATGCCGACCATCGCCACGGCGCCCACCACGAAGAGCAGGATCTGCGTGACGACCACGCCGGAGAACACAGCCGTGTAGTCCACCGAGTCGTACCAGAGGTAGTCGGTGAAGATACCGGCGAAGAGAAAGAAGAAAGCCACGATCGCGACGAGGGCGATCACCACAGGAAGCAGCAGTCGTGGCCGGCGGGGCAAGCGCATCGCCCTACCGGCTCCGGGGGTCCGGAAGCTCAAGGCCAACCCCTTGTCGTAAGAGCACGGTCCGTGTCTGGCAACCTACACCGGCGGGGGTTCCGTCGCGCTCAACCGCTCGCGCGGTCCTGCCACGGCGTCCCGTCGGTCTCGGGTCCAGTACGGCTAACGCACGGGATGCCGGATCGGTGCCCGGACGGCGGTACCGGTCCGTCCGGGCACCGGCTCCCGGCGCAGGCGGCTCCGTGGCGGTTCCGGGGACCGGGTGCGGCCCCGGTGTCAGCCCGCCGAGCAGCCGGGAGCGCCCTTGCCGGTGCGCACGGCGTCCAGCGCCTGGACCGCGCCGTGGAGCGTCTCCACCCTGATCAGCTTGAGCCCGTCGGGGACCGCGGCGAGCGCCTCGGCGCAGTTGGCCGCGGGGGTGAGGAAGAACGTCGCCCCGGCCTCGCGCGCCCCCACCATCTTCTGCTGGACGCCGCCGATCGGGCCGACCTGGCCGTCAGGGGTGATCGTCCCGGTCCCGGCGACGGCCTTGCCGCCGGTCATGGCGCCGGGGGTGAGTTTGTCCATGATGCCGAGGGAGAACATCATCCCCGCGCTCGGTCCGCCGACGTCGCCGACGTTGATGTTCACCTCGAACGGGAACTTGTAGCGGATCGCCATGGAGATGCCGACGATGGGTGTGCCGTCCTTGGCCGCGACGGTGGGGACGGTCACCGTGACCTTCTGCCCGCCCCGCTCGACGACGAAGGTGACCTGCTCGCCCGCCTTGTGCTTGCGGACGGTCGAGGAGATGGTCTCGCGGTCCGCGGCGGGCACCCCGTCCACCGAAACGATCTCGTCGCCCTGGGTGAACTTCCCGTGCGCCGGCAGGCCCTTCTCGGCGGACGCCACGGTCACGGCCGAGGTGTAGGGGATCTTCAGCTCCGTGAGGGCCGCGGCCGTCGCGTCGTCCTGGGAGTTGGTCATCTCCTGGGTGTTCTGCTCCTCGACCTCCTCGGCGGTGGTCGCCGGAGGGAAGATCGTCTCCTCGGGCACGACCGCGATGGTCGGGTCGAGCCAGCCCCGCAGCGCGGTGAACAGGTCGATCCTGGTGCCGGGCCCGCCCTGGTAGGCCACCGTGACCAGGCTGAGCTTGCCGTCGGTGGGGTAGGTCTGGCGCCCGGCGATGCTGATCACCGGCTTGCCCTTGACGTCGCCGATGGTGTTCTCGGTCGGCCCCGGACTCAGCACGACGTACGGCACCGGCAGCACGGTGCCGGCGACGCCCAGGACGAGGGTGAGGAAGCCGGCCACCATGAGGGTCAGCGCACGTCGGGACATGGAGGGAAGCCTATGCGGTGACGGGGGGCGTGAGCGGACGGCCGGCGGGCGGGCGGAACCTCACTCGCAGGCCCCCACCCACTCGGTCGAGCCGTCGGCGAAGAGCTGGTTCTTCCAGATCGGGACCTCGCTCTTGAGGTCGTCGATCAGGCGCCGGGAGGCGGCGAACGCCTCGCCGCGGTGGGGGCAGGCGACGGCGACGACGACCGCGATGTCGCCGAGCTCCAGGTCTCCGACCCGGTGCACCGCGGCCAGCGCGGTGACCGGGAAGTCCGCGGCGACCTTCTCGGCCACCCGGCGCAGCTCGGCCTCGGCGCCGGGATGGGCGGAGTAGGACAGCTTCGTGACCGGCTTGCCGTGATCCTGGTCGCGGACCGTGCCGATGAAGACCGTCGTCCCTCCGGCGGCGTGGTCGCCTACTGCGGCGAGCACCTCGTCCACGGAGAGCTTCTGGTCACGAATACCCAGCAACCGGATGACATCCACGCCGAAAAGACTACCGTCCCGGAACGACAGGACTCCGGCGGACGCCGTCCGCCGGGCCCGCCCGTCTCCCGTGAGCCGGCCCGCCTTCCGGGCCGGCCGGTCTCACCGGCTAGGTGCGGCGCTTCTTGCGCGCGACGCGGACGATCGCGGCGGTGCCGAGAACCGCGACGGTGGCGCCGGCCGCGGTGATCGTGGCCTCCTTGCCGGACAGCCGGCGGCCGACGACCGCGTGCTTGCCCTCACGCAGCTCCAGGAGATGGGCGAACGCCGCCTCGTTGGTCCACTGCGGTTTCCATCCCGCCGCGCGCAGCGCCGCGCAGTCGACCACCCAGGGGTAGACGACGTAGTGCAGATCGGCGGCGGGGGCGGGGGTGATGCCCAGCCGGTGCAGGCGCTGGGCGGTGCCGAAGGTCAGCCCGGCGGGCAGCTCGAACCGGCGCAGCCCGGAGATCTCCTCCACCTGCTCCTGCTCCAGCCAGCCCTCGCCCCCCACCGCGACCACCCCGGAGACGGCGCCGAGCGCGGCCAGCTCCAGCGCGGAGACCAGGTCGTCGATGTGGCAGAACTGCCAGCGCGGGCTGCACCCCTTCACGGTGAGCAGCCTGGGGGCCTCGAAGTGCCGGGTGACCACGCTGTCCACTCCGGGGCCGACCAGGGCCGCCGGACGGAGCACGGTCACCTCCAGGCCGGGGTGGCTGCGCAGGGAGCGCCGGACCAGCGCCTCGATCTCCAGATGATCTCCGACCATGCCGGTGTCGGGCTCGGCGGCCACCGCGCCGTCTTCGGGCAGCGGGACCTCGTTGTCGGGAGCCGCGCCGTACACCATGGCGCTGGTGACCAGCACGACGCGGCGCACCCGGGCGGCGGCGCTGGCGGTGAGCACCGTCTGGGCCGCGCGCAGATTGTAGGCGCGGCGCTCTCCGGCGTCGGAGCCGAGCGCGTAGTCGGCCGACAGATGGACGAGCACGTCGATGTCGGATATCCGGTTCGCCAAGAGCGGATCCCGGACGTCGAGCACCCGCCACGTGACGTCGGGCACGTCGCCGCGCTGCTCGTCGATGGCCACGACCCTGCGGAAATCCGCAGACGAGGCGACCTTCGCGAGGAATGCACGGCCGATACCCGAGGCCGCGCCGGTGACGGCGACGACCGGGGGCCGGAGGCGTTTCGAGGTAGGCACCATGTCCTCACTTTGCACTGATCCGCCGTGCGACGGATAACGTGGCGGATGTGGACTCCTCCATCCTGCACGAGGTAGAGCGGTGACTGACTTGCCAGGTCGGGAAAACGACCCCAACGAGAATCCGTTCGCCATGTTCGGCGACCCGGAGCAGATCGCGGCGGCCATGCGCCAGTTCGCCGACATGCTGTCCGCTCCCCAGGGCTCCGGTCCCGTCAACTGGGACATGGCGAAGAACATCGCGCGGCACACGGTGGCCGCCGAAGGCGACCCGAGCGTCATGGAAGGCGAGCGCCGCCAGATCGTGGACGCCCTGAACCTCGCCGACCTGTGGCTCAACGAGGCCACCGTGCTCCCCAGCGGCGTGGGCAACCCCCAGGCGTGGAGCCGGTCGGAGTGGATCGAGAAGACCGTCCCCGTCTGGCAGCAGCTCTGCGACCCGGTCGCCGCCCGCATGGTCGAGACCATGAGCGGCACGCTCGGGGCCGCCGGCCTGCCCGCCGAGGCCCAGGCCATGGCCGGGCCGCTGATGGGCATGATGAAGCAGATGGGCAGCATGATGGTCGGCCAGCAGATCGGCCAGGCCCTCGGCTCGCTCGCCCGGGAGGTGGTCGGCTCCACCGACATCGGCCTGCCCCTCTCGGCCGGCGCCGCCCTGCTGCCCGGCGGGATCGCCGCGTTCGGCCAAGGGCTGGAGATGCCCGCCGAGGAGATCCGGCTGTACCTCGCCCTGCGGGAGGCGGCCCACCATCGCCTGTTCCAGCACGTGCCGTGGCTGCGCGCGCACCTGCTCGGCGCCGTGGAAGAGTACGCCCGGGGCATCACCGTGGACGTGTCCGCCCTGGAGGAGCAGCTCCGGGGGCTCGACATCAACAACCCGGAGCAGCTCCAGCAGGTGCTGAGCGGCGGGAACCTGCTCAAGCCCGAGGAGACCGAGCGGCAGAAGGCCGCCCTGGCCCGCCTGGAGACCATGCTCGCCCTGATCGAGGGCTGGGTCGGCACGGTGGTGGCGGGCGCAGCCGCCGGCAAGCTGCCCTCCGCGACGGCCCTGGGCGAGACGGTACGGCGCCGCCGTGCGACCGGCGGCCCCGCCGAGCAGACCTTCGCCACCCTCGTCGGCCTGGAGCTGCGCCCGCGCCGCCTGCGCGAGGCGGCCGCCCTGTGGCAGGCGCTGGAGGCCGACCGGGGCGTCGACGGCCGCGACGCGGTCTGGAACCACCCGGACCTGATGCCCACCGCCGCCGACCTCGACGACCCCGCGAGCTTCGTCCGGGGCGAGCCGGAGTTCGACCTGTCCGGGCTGGAGGCCAGCCTGCGGGAGTCCGCCGGCGAGGACGGCCGGGAGAAGAACGACGAGAAGGACGGCGGGGAGAGCGGCGGCAAGGCGGACGGCGCCCCGTGAGTGAGCGGATCGAGCGCCCCGCCGGGCACGGCCGTTCCGCGGACGTGCCCGGCGGGGCGGACGGCGGCCTTCTGCGCGCGGACGCCCGGGCCGTGCTCGAGGGGTGGGCCGCGCCGACCCCGAGGGAGGGGCTCCTGCGCGAGGACTTCCTTGAGCACCTGCGCCTTCACGCGGACGGGATGTACCGGGAGTGCGTCCCCGGTCACCTGACCGCCACGACCGCGGTGCTCTCCCACGACGGCGAGCAGGTGCTGCTGACGCTGCACGGCAAGGCCAAGATGTGGTTCCCGATGGGCGGCCACTGCGAGGCCGGGGACCTCTCGCTGGCGGGCGTCGCGCTCCGTGAGGCCACGGAGGAGTCGGGCATCTCCGGCCTGCGCCTGCTGCCCGGTCCGCTGGCGCTGGACCGGCACCGCGTCTGGTGCCATCCCCCGTTCAGCCACCATCTCGACGTCGAGTACGGCGCCGTCGCCCCGGCGGGGGCCGAGGCCGTGATCAGCGAGGAGTCGCTGGACCTGCGCTGGTTCCCGGTGGACGAGATCCCCGACCCGACCGACGAGATCACGCGGCAGCTCGCCCGTCGTGCCCGGGAGGTTCTGCGTTCCGGATGACCGGATGGTTTTTGGACCGTTTTACATTCGTCTCACCGACCCCTGGTTATCGTCGTCCTCACAGAGACGGCACGTGGAACGGGGCAGTGTGAGTGTGGACATCGCGTCCGGCGGAAGTGTCGGCGGCACGATCGTGAGCCCTTCCCGCCGCGGCTGGCGCATCCCCAGAGCCCTCGCCTGGGCGGCGGTCGCACCGTTCGCCGCGTGGGCGGTGGCCAGGGTCGGCGGCCTGGAACGCGGATCGCTGACCACCCAGATCATGACCGGTACGCCCTATGTGGCAGCCGGATCCCTGCTTCCCGTGCTCGTCGGCGTGCTCGCCCGCAACCGGGCGGCCACCGCCGTCGCGCTGGTCACCACGGCCGCGCTCGGCTTCAGCGTGCTGCCCCGCGCCATCGGCTCGGCCGAGGCGGGGTCCGGTCCGCCGCTGCGCGTGCTCACCCTCAACATGCTGTTCGGGCATGCCGAGCCCGGCGCGGTCATGGACCTGGTCAGGCGTCTGAAACCGGATGTCCTGAGCACTCAGGAGCTCACTCCGGGAATGGTCGACAAGCTGGACGCGGCCGGCATCGGGGAGCTGCTGCCGCACCGGGTGCTGCAGGCCGAGTGGAGCGCCGGAGGCAGCGGTCTGTACTCGCGGCACCCGATGACTCCGCTGGAGAACCTGTTCCGGCCGGTCGGGCACAACATGCCCGCCGCCACGATCACGCTTCCCGGCGCCAAGCCCGTCGAGTTCGTCGACGTGCACCCCTACCCGCCGCTGGGCAGCCAGGTGCACGACTGGACGGAGGCGATCGGAGCCTTCCCGCCCGCCTCCCCCGACACGATCCGCATCCTCGCCGGAGACTTCAACGCCAGCCTCGACCACGCGGTGATGCGCCGGTTCCTGGACAAGGGCTACGCGGACGCCGCCGACCGGGCGGGTCAGGGGCTCACGCCCACCTGGCCCGCGGGCAGGAGCGTCCCGCCGCTCATCACCATCGACCACGTCGTGGTGGACGAGCGGGTGGCCGTGAACGAGGTCAGCGTGCACACCGTCCCCGGCACCGACCACCGCGCCGTCTTCGCCGACCTGCGCCTGCCCTCCTGAGCGGGCTCATCCCGACAGCAGCGCCCGGGTGCTCTCCCAGCCCTCCAGGCCGGGGTCGAGCAGGCCGACGTCGCCCGGCGCGCGCAACCGGTGCCAGCCGGGGCCGGTCGCGACCGTCCGGGGACCGGGGGCGGAGGCGCGCAGCGCCCTGACGGGGTCGGGGTCGTCGAAGCCCGCGCCGGCCCAGCCGGGGTAGGGGAGGTGGGCGGCGATCGCCACCGCCCCGCCGCCGGCGGCGGGGCAGACGGCGATCCGCGCGCGGCCCAGCGCGCGGAAGAGCTTGCCGATCAGCAGCGGAGGCAGGTCCGGCGCGTCGCCGCTCAGCAGGACGGCCTGCTCGCCGTACGGCACGGCCGCGGAGAGCGCCGAGAACGCCGCCGCGACCAGTGCGCCGCCGGACAGCTCCGGGGCGATCTCGACGACCGGCGTGCCCGGCCAGACGATCTCGTCCATCCCCGGCACTCCCGTCACCAGGACGGGAGTCACGAAGTCGAGCCCGGCGGCCAGCTCGTAGCTGTCCTCGGCCACGGCGGCCAGGAACTTGCCGGGATCGACCCCCGGCGGCGCGGCGTCCGCCATCGCGGGCGTGACGAGGACGGCGACCAGCCGCCGGTCACCGGTGACCGGCTCCTGCGTCACCACGCCTCCGGGGCGCCGTTGCCGGCCATGGAGAATCCTTCGAGGAACCCGCGCGCCCGCTCGGCTCTGGGATAGTGTTCCACCAGCGCCCAGAATCGGGGGCCGTGGTTCGGGACCAGCAGGTGCACGAGCTCGTGCATGATCACATAGTCGACCACCCACGCGGGCATGCCCCGCAGTCGCGTGGAGATCCTGATCGTTCCGTGGTCCGGGGTGCACGATCCCCACCGGTGCCGCTGGTTCTCCACCCACCGCACACTCGCCGGCCGCGCCCTGCCGTCCAAGTAGCGCTCCGAGAGCTCGTTGGCGCGGTCGAAGAGGTCCTCGTCGGAGGGGCGCCTTCGCTGTTCCTTGGCCGCGAGCCGGTCGAGCATCCGGCGTACCCACTGCTCCTCGTCGGTCCTGCTCAGCCCGTCGGGGAGCAGCACGATCGTTTTCTCGCCATCGCGGTATGCGGAGACGGTCCGCCGGCGGCGAGAACTGCGACGGACCTCGACTGTCTCGGGGGGCACATATGCACGGTAGCCGAGAATGGGGAATTCCCACCAGAGGGCAGAACACGTTCCTGCTGGTCAATCCGTGTTCGTTGATTGTTAAGCGAGATCGGCCCGCTATGGCCGTGGCTTATCGAATTAACCGGGATATCTCCCGTCTCAGGAGTTGCCGAATCGGGGCGCCCGCCGTTCCCGCTGGGCGGCCAGCCCTTCGCGCATGTCGTCGGAGGCCATCGTCACCGGCTGGGCCAGGGACTCCCAGCGCAGCGCCGCCTCCAGATCCGCGTGCCCGCCGCCCGCGAGGGCGACCTTGGTGAGCCTGGTGGCGATCGGGGCGTTGGCCGCGGTCCCGGCGGCGATCTCCATGACCTCGTCGAGGAGCGACTCCCGGGGGAAGGCCCTGGTGACGAGCCCGACGGAGGCGGCCTCCGCGCCGAGCACGGTCCGCCCGGTCAGCAGCATCTCCCTGGCCACGCCCACTCCTGCGGCCTTCGGCAGCAGATAGGTCGCCGCCATCCCGGGATGCAGGCCGAGCGAGGTGAAGGGGACGAGCAGCTTGGCGTCCCGGGCCGCGTAGACCAGGTCGCAGGCGAGGGCGAAGCAGAGCCCCGCACCGACGGCGGCGCCGTTGACCGCGGCGATGGTCGGCACCTCCAGGTCGGCGATCGACAACCACGTCCGGTAGAAGTCGAGCATCCGATCGCGCAGGTCCGGCACTTTCTCGGCGTTGCGCTCCGCGAGCCAGGACAGGTCCCCGCCCGAGGAGAAGGCGTTCCCCGCCCCGGTGACGACCACGCACCGCACGTCCCGGTCCCGGCGCAGCCCGGCGACGGCCTGGCGCCACTGCTCGGTCATCCCGTCGGTCATCGCGTTGCGCCGGTCGGGACGGTTCAGGGTGAGCACCACGACGCCGTCGTCCCGCCGGTCCACCAAGAGCTCGCTCATGCCCGGAGCGTAGTGGACCCGGAGCCGGTGTCCACAGGGTGTCGTCCGCCGTGGAGTTATCCACAGGACGGGGAAACGGCGTCCGGGATCTCGTCCCGGCATGCCACGCTGGCGCCTCCCCGGAACGTCTCCCAGAAGGAAGGCACCCCATGCGGCCCCGTCTGAAGCCGGCGCTCCGCCGGATCTCCCGCGATGAGCGCACCCTGCAGTTCGGGGTGCATCCCCGCCGTGCGGTCGTGCTGACCGATCTCGACCCCCGGGTCCGGCAGTGGATCGAGAGCCTCGACGGCACCCGGGACCTCGCGGGGGTGCTGGCCGGCGCGGACAGCGCCGGGATCGGCGAGCGGCGCGGTCGCGCCCTGCTCGATCTGCTGACCGACCGGGGCGTCGTGGACGACGCCGGGGTGTCACCGGGTCCGCTCCGCTCCCTCCCCCTGGCCGAGCGCGACCGGCTCCAGCCCGATCTGGACGCGCTCTCGCTCGCTCCCGGCACGACCGACGGCGGGCTGGCCGTCGTGGAGCGCAGGCGCGAGGCCCAGGTGAGGGTGTACGGCGCGGGCCGGGTCGGCGCGCAGATCACCGCTCTGCTCGCCGCCTCCGGGGTCGGGCGGCTCTGCGTGGTCGATCCCGGTACGGCCCGGCCCCGTGATCTCGTGCCCGGCGGGCTCACCCGGGCCGAGCTGGGGATGAGCAGGCAGGATGGGGCGGTGGCGGTGGCCCGGCGCCTGGCGCCCGCCCTCACCGCGTGGACCGGGGAGAAGGCCGCCCATCTCGCCGACGGGTCCCGGCGCCCCGATCTGGTGGTGCTCGCGCCGGTGGAGCCGCTGGACGGCCTGCTGGTCCGGGAACTGGTCACCTGGGAGATCCCGCACCTGCTGGTGAGCGCCTTCGAGGGCTTCGGCTCGGTCGGCCCGCTGGTGCTCCCGGGGCGGAGCGCCTGCCTGGGCTGCCTCGACCTCACCCGGCGCGACCGCGACCCCGGATGGCCGGTCGTCAGCGCCCGTCTGGGTGGTTTCCCCGGGGGCGAGATCGCCTGTGGGACGGCCCTCTCCACGCTGGTGGCGGCCATGGCGACCGGCCATGCGCTTGCTCTGATAGACGGTCACGAGCTTGCTGTGACCAACGGCACAATAGATGTATTGCCTGATTGGAGATGGAAGAGGACATCCTGGAACGTTCATCCTCTATGTCGTTGCTTCCGAAACGAGTTCGGGTCGCTGACAATGGTCGCGTCGGCTACCTGCCGTTGACCGGCACCACAACGAAGGGAGGGAGCGGCGTCTCGCCCCACGGGAGGCATGCCGCGAACCAAGGTGAGTGACCTTCCGCGCCGCGCAGTCACGCGTTCCGCCAAACTGGCGGCCCTGCCCATCGGTTTCGCCGGCCGTACCGCCCTCGGACTGGGCAAGCGCATCGGGGGAAGATCTGCGGAGCTCGTCGCCCAGGAGATCCAGGAGCGCACCGCCGAGCAGATCTTCAAGGTTCTCGGGGAGCTCAAGGGCGGGGCGATGAAGCTCGGCCAGGCCCTGTCCATCTTCGAGGCCGCCCTGCCTCCGGAAGTCGTCGGCCCCTATCGGGCGACGCTGACCAAACTCCAGGACGCGGCCCCGCCGTTGCCCGCCGCGACCGTGCACAAGGTTCTCAGCGAGCAGCTGGGGGACGGCTGGCGCGAGTACTTCCAGTCGTTCGAGGACCTGCCGACCGCCGCCGCCTCGATCGGGCAGGTACACAAGGCCGTCTGGCACGACGGCCGCACGGTCGCGGTCAAGATCCAGTATCCGGGGGCCGCGAAGGCGCTGCTCTCCGACTTCAACCAGCTCGCCCGCCTCGGCAAGCTCTTCGGGGTGATGCTGCCCGGTCTCGACATCAAGGCCGTGCTCGCGGAGCTGCGCGAGCGGATCGCCGAGGAGCTCGACTACCTCCGGGAGGCCGAGGCCCAGCACGCCTTCGCGCTGGAGTTCAAGGACGACCCCGACTTCCTGGTCCCGGACGTCATCGCCGCCAACGAGCAGGTGCTCGTCTCCGAGTGGGTGGACGGCACCCCGCTCTCCCGGATCATCTCCGACGGGACCCAGGAGGAGCGCGACCGCGCCGGGCTGCAGTTCGTCCGGTTCCTGTTCTGCTCCCCGTCCCGGGTGGGCATGCTCCACGCGGACCCGCACCCGGGCAACTTCCGGATCACCGAGGACGGGCGGCTGTGTGTGCTCGACTTCGGCGCGGTCAACCGGCTGCCCGACGGCTATCCTCCGGTCTTCGGCACGCTGACCCGGATCTTCAACCAGGGCGACATGGAGAGCGTGATCCAGGGGCTCCGTGACGAGGGCTTCATCCTTCCCCACATCGAGGTGGACCCGGAGGCGCTGCGGGCCTTCCTCGCTCCCTACGTCGAGCCGACCGCGGTGGAGGAGTTCGCGTTCAGCCGCGAATGGCTGCAGCGGCAGGCCGCCACCGCCACCGATCTACGCCCTGGCAACGTGGTGCGCCAGCTCAACCTGCCGGTCTCCTACGTTCTCATCCACCGCGTGCACGCGGCCGGGGTCGGGGTGCTCTGCCAGCTCGGTGCCACCGCCCGATTCCGCGACGAGGTCATCCGCTGGGTGCCCGGCTTCGCCGACGAGGATCCCTGTGACGCCGGGGAGACCGCGATGGCGGGATGACCCGGAGGCGGGAGGCGTTCATACGACGAAGGGGCGGCCCGGTGGGGCCGCCCCTTCGTCGTCATCATGGATCCGGGCTCCGTCGAGCCCGTGCTCGGAGGATCGGTTGTCGACCCCGGGCCGGAGATCCTTGTCGATCTCCGGCCCGGGGGACGTGGCCGGTCCCAGCATCCGTCACGGCCCGCACGACTGTCCGCGCGGGCCGCGGCGGGATCAGACCAGGCGCAGGAGCGCGTGACGCAGGCGCGCGGACGCGCGCTCGACATCGCGCCGGGCGCGCCGGAGCCGTACGACATCGGCGGCTCGGCGATGCTCCTCCGCTTCACGGTGGAGCATCCGTATTCGGTCTCGCACCAGTTCCTGATGCATAGAAGGCACGTCCATGCTGTGGCTGGTGAAGTAGGTCATCGGAAGTGGTCCTTTCGGGAACGTTCGGTGTTCTTGCTGTTCAGTGGTCGGTCAGGCTGCAACCGGGGTCTTGCGGGGACGCCCGCGCGGACGCTTCCGCGGGACGACGGCTCCCCGGAGGATGAGCTCGCCGCCCCAGACGCCCCAGGGCTCCTCGCGCTCCAGCGCGCGGGCCAGGCAGGCCTGCTGGATCGGGCAGCCTCCGCAGAGCGCCTTGGCGAACTCCACGTCCTCCGGAGACTCGGCGAACCAGAGGTCGGGGTCGGTACGACAGGGGATTGTGGCTTCGTCGATCAGGTCCATGACCGGCTGTGCCCCCATCTGTGTCACCTCTCGCTTGATGTTGATCTTTTGGACTACCTCGCGGGTGGGGGTCAGGAATGACGCGACAAACAAGAAGGCCGCGGATCCTGTCTGCGGATCCGCGGCCTGAAGGCTCTCCCTCGGTCAGGTCATGTGACCTGAGGGTGCTGCCTCCAGGGATGCGGACCTCGCAGCCCACCGTTTCCGATGTGCTTGGTCTGCTGTGCGTAGCCGCCGGCTTCCACCGCCGGGACGACCGGGGCGCCGCCCGCCGGGAAGGCGGGAACAGCGGCCCGACGGAAGGCCTGGACCTGGAAGAGGGCAGACTTCTCCCGCCGGAGTCGAACGGCCGGTGCATCCGTGAGAATGACCTGGCGATCGACTCTGGGCAGGGTCGTGCCACTGCATGCGGAAGTGAGCCCGGTCAGGGCCGACATCACGTAGCTCTTCACAGCGGACTCACCTCCATTCACAGATCGCCGGACAGGGGTGTCCGACTCGCTTGACCATGACCCTAAACCCGTGGGCGGGAAGGGGGCAACATATTTTCTACCTGCAGTTTTACGGTCTACGAGACGCGAATCATCGCTTCCTGCACCACGGACACCGCCAGTTCGCCGGATCGGGTGAACATCTGCCCCCTGGCGAGTCCGCGCGCCGCCCCCGACCAGGGCGACTCCTGGGCGTACAGCACCCAGTCGTCGGCGCGGAAGGGCCGGTGGAACCACATCGCGTGGTCCAGCGAGGCCCCCACGACGTTGGAGGCCCCCCAGGCCAGGCCGTGGGTCAGCAGCACCGTGTCCACCAGCGTGTAGTCGGAGGCGTAGGCGGCCAGCACCACGTGGAGCAGCGGGTCGTCGGGCAGCTCGGTGTCGTAGCGGAACCACACGTTCGTCTCCGCGCCGCGCAGTTCGGGGTCGCGGTGCGCCTCCCAGGTGAGCGGCGTCACGTAGCGCGCGTCCACCGGGCGCGGCTTGCTCAGCCACTCCCGCCAGGGCGACTCGTCGCCCAGGACCTCGCGCATCCGCTCCTGGAACTCGGGCAGTTCCTCCGGTCCGACCACGTCCGGCATCGCCGACGCCTGGTGCTCGACACCGCTCTCCAGCACCTGGAAGGAGGCCGACATGGTGAATATCGCCTTGCCGTGCTGGACCGCCACGACCCTGCGGGTGGTGAAGGAGCGGCCGTCCCGGACCCGCTCGACGTTGTAGACGATGGGGATCGCCGGGTCACCGGGGCGGATGAAGTAGGCGTGCAACGAGTGCACGTGCCGGTCCGACGGCACCGTGCGGCCCGCGGCGACCAGCGCCTGGGCCGCGACCTGACCGCCGAAGACACGCTGGATGCGCTCCTCGGGGCTGCGTCCCCTGAAGATGTCGAGCTCGATCTGCTCCAGGTCGAGCAGGGCCAGCAGCTCCTTGAGCGCCTCGTTCACACGTTCTCCGTTCCGTCCGCGGCCGCCCGGCACAGGCCGAGCACCGCATCGCCGTACCGCTCCAGTTTGATGCGTCCGACTCCGGCGATCGCCAGCAGGTCCTGTTCGGAGACCGGCGCCCGCTCCGCGATGGCCTGGAGGGTGACGTCGGTGAAGACGACGTACGGCGGGACCTTGGCCTCCTTCGCGGCGGCCGTGCGCCACGCCTTGAGGCGCTCCAGCAGTCCCTCGTCGTAGTCGACCGGGCAGGTGGCGCACCGGCCGAGCTTCTGCTCGGCCGCGGCGGCCAGAGTCTTGCCGCAGACCCGGCAGCTTACCGTCGCGGGGGCCGAGCGCCGCTCCCCGGGTGCCGCCGGGGCCGTACGGCTCCGGCCGGCCGGACGGCCGGTGAGCCCGTCGAGGAACCGGGAGGGACGCCGGGAGCGGCGGCCGCCCGGAGAGCGCGCCAGCGCCCACGACAGCGTCAGGTGCGCCCTGGCCCGGGTGATCCCCACGTACAGCAGGCGGCGCTCCTCCTCGATCTGCTCGGGCGTCTCGGCGTAGATGATCGGCAGCATGCCGTCGGTGACGCCCACCAGGAAGACCGCGTCCCACTCCAGGCCCTTGGCGGCGTGCAGGGAGGCCAAGGTCACACCTTCGACCGGCGGGGCGTGCTGCTCGGTGGCCCGGCGCTCCAGCTCGATGACGAAGCCGGCGAGGTCCGCGCCCTCGGCGGCCATGTCCTCGGCCAGGTCGGCCAGGGCCTTGAGCGACTCCCACTTCTCGCGCGCCTTGCCGCCGCCGGGGGCCTGCGGGGTGAGGCCGACGCCGGCGAGGATGTGGTGGACGGTCGGGGCCAGGTCGTCGTCGGCCCCGGCCGAGCGGGCCGCCCCGCGCAGCAGCACGACCGCCTGGCGGACCTCCGGGCGCTCGAAGAACCGGTCGGCACCGCGTACGAGGTAGGGGACGCCGGCCTTGGCGAAGGCCTCCTCGTAGGCCGCCGACTGGGCGTTGACCCGGAACAGCACGGCGATCTCGCGCAGCGGCACGCCGCCGTCGGCGAGTCTGCGCACCGCGCGCGCCACCCCCTCGGCCTCGGCGGGCTCGTCGTCGTACTCGGCGAAGACGGGGTCGGGGCCGTCGGGGCGCTGGGCGACCAGGGTCAGCCGGTGCGGGGTCCGCGCCGCGGACAGGACCCGGTTGGCCAGGGAGACGACCTGCGGCGTGGAGCGGTAGTCGCGCACCAGCTTGATGACCGCGGCGTCGGGGTGCTCGACCGCGAACCCGGTCAGGTAGCGCGGGGTCGCGCCGTTGAAGGAGTAGATCGTCTGGTTGGGGTCGCCGACCACGCACAGGTCGTCGCGACCGCCGAGCCAGGTGTCGAGCAGCAGCTTCTGCAGGGGGTTGACGTCCTGGTACTCGTCGACGACGAAGTGCCGGTACTGCTGGCGGACCTGGGTGGCCACCTCGCGGTGCTCGGTGATCAGCGCGGCGGTGAGCTCGAGGATCGTCTCGAAGTCGATCAGGTGCCGGTCGCGGCGCATCGTCTCGTAGGCGTCGTAGAGGCGGGCCACCTCCTCGGCCGGGACCGGCGGGGTGCGGTGCGCCTTGCGCGCGGCCTCGGCGTAGTCCTCGGGGCCGATCTGGATGACCTTGGCCCACTCGATCTCCGAGGCGACGTCGCGCAGGTCGGAGCGCTCGAGGTCGCTCCCGGCGTGGCGGGCGGCGGCGATCAGCAGCGGCAGCTTGGACTCGATCACCGTGGGCGCGTCGCCGCCGATGACCCGGGGCCAGAAGTAGGTGAGCTGGCGCAGGGCCGCCGCGTGGAAGGTGCGGGCCTGCACGCCCGGCGCGCCGAGCGCGCGCAGCCGCTGCCGCAGCTCCCCCGCGGCCCGTGTGGTGAACGTCACGGCCAGGATGCCCTGGGCGTCGGCCGCCCCGCTGCGCACGGCGTGCGCGATGCGGTGGGTGATCGCCCTCGTCTTGCCGGTGCCCGCGCCGGCGAGGACGCAGACCGGGCCCCGCACGGCCTCGGCGACCGCGCGCTGCTCGGGGTCCAGCCCCGCCAGGACGTCAGCGGGTTCCATGGGACTCCTTCAGCGCTGCCGACGGGACGGACGGCACCATTTTTCCAGTCACTGGCCAAGCTTCGCCCATTCTGGCACCGTACCGCCTGCCGCCTGTGCAACCCCTGAGATGCGCAAACAGGCTTCTTTGCTCCACAATGGGTTCCGACTCGGCCCCAGGGGGAAAGGAAGACAGCCCGTGCGAACTGCGGCAACCGTGGGTGCGCTTGCCTTGGCGACACTGGTCCTCGCACCGTCCGCGGTGCAGGCGTCCTCCGTCGCGCATGCCTCCCTCGCGCACGCCTCCTCTGCGCACGGCTCCTCTGCGCACGGCGCGTCGGCCCCGCAGAGCGGCAAGGGCGACCCGGAGCCCACGGCGACGGCGACGCCCCAGCCCCTCGCCCAGGGCACCATCGTCGACACCGTCGCGTACGGCAGGCACTCCCGCCAGCGGATGGACGTCTGGTACCAGTCCGACGACCTGAAGCGGCCGGGCGTCTTCCTGATCCACGGCGGCTGGTGGTCCTCCGGAGACAAGAAGTACATGACCGAGGTGAGCCGGAGCTACGCCGAGCTCGGCTACACGGTCTTCAACATCAACTACCGTCTCTCCGGTGACGCGGCGTGGCCCGCCCAGCGCATCGACGCCTTCGACGCCATCGCCACCGCGCGGCGGCACGCGGCCCTGTGGTCCTTCGACCCGAACAACTACGTGGTCGTCGGCTTCTCCGCGGGCGGTCACCTGGCCACCGCGGTCGGCACCTACAAGACCGGCGGCCTGCCCGGCCTGAAGGGCGTGGTCGGGATCTCCCCCGTGGTCTCCCCGCTCACCGCCTACATCGACGGCGCCGACACCCTGGACCCGAACAAGCGCAAGCTGCGCGAGGCCGCCATCCAGCTCGCCGGAGGCTGCGCGCCCGCCGGGAAGTGCGCCAGGATCTGGCAGAGCATGGAGGTCTCCGAGCACGCGAGCCGCGGTGACGTCCCCGTGCTGAGCGTGCACTCGGAGGACGAGTTCGTGCCCTCCTCCCACAGCTTCCAGCTCCAGGACCGCCTGCGCCAGGTGGGCGTGCCGGTGACGGTGCTGACCGAGCCCGGCATCGAGCACAGCTCTCCGCTCTACCGGCTGCCCGGCGTGGCGGAGCGGGTCCAGGAGTGGATCGCGGGCAGGCTGCTCTGATCGGGGACGGCCTCCGGGAAGATGGACGGCCCTCGCTGTGTTGTCACTGAGCGCCAAACATCACATGAGGGGGTTTTTGACGACATGTCGCTCACCGTTTACACCACCACCTGGTGCGGCCCCTGCAGGCGGCTGAAGGCCCAGCTCACCCGCGAGGGGATCTCCTACGAGGAGATCGACATCGAGAAGAACCCGGATGCCGCCGCCTTCGTCATGAGCGTCAACAACGGCAACCAGACGGTGCCCACGGTCGTCGTGCACTCCCCCGCCGGCCAGGTGGCGCTGACCAATCCCTCGGTCAACGAGGTGAGGCGGCTCCTCGAAGGCGCCGCCTGATCCCGTGGCCCGGCCGCCGGATCACCGGCGGGACGTGACCGCCATCCCCGAACCGGCCGGATGCGCGCTCCCGCCCGCGCCGCTGACGGTCCGGTCGACCCTGGCTCCGTTGCGGCCCGCCGTGTAGCGCAGCCGCTCGAACAGGACCCTGCCCTCGTCGTCCGCGAAGGCGCGCACGAGGTTCAGGATCACCCCGTTGGGACCCGCCTGGCTCTGGGACCGCTCCCAGAACGTCCCCTCGGCCAGGGCGGTCCCGCAGGGGACGGCGAGTCCGAGCGACGCCACCACGGCTCCTGCGCCGAGGAGACGGCGCACTGTCATACCGGTCATGTGTGATTCCTTCGTGAGACTGCGGAGCCCCGCCCGGCTACCGGCGGGGCTCCACCCGTACATCATGGAGAGCGAAGTCCTGCAGGCTCAGTTCGCGTAGCTGACGGTGTACGTGCTCGTGGCCCCGGTCGGACCGGCGTGCGTCGTGGACGTCTTGAAGAAGGTGGAGCCGTTCCCCGGCCACCCCTGGGGGTCGTCGGCCATGGCCGCGGTCGAGCCGGTGAAGGTCAGCGCCGCCGCGGCGATCGCCGTGAACGCGATGCGGCACAGTGTCTTGCTCATATGACTCTCGCTTCTTTCTCGCTCCGGCCCCCCGATGGACCCGAGCTCCGATCGCGCCCGGCCCCGCCCGCCGTCACAGGCGGTCAGGGACGGGCACGGAGAGTCAATACCCCTGCCCAACTACAGAAACACCGACAGTTATCACATGACTACATAGAGCGAATATAAGGGGAAACAAACCGGTGGCGCCGCGGGAGCCCCCGCTCACCAGTCTCCGGCAAGCTCCTCGCCGTACCAGGTCTCGATCAGCCGCCGCGCGATCGAGACCGACGGCGGCAGCCGCAGCTCGCCGCTCTCCAGAGCGGCCCGCAGTTCCGTACGGCTGAACCAGCGGGCCTCGGCGATCTCCTCGGCGTCGGGGACGAGCTCGGTGGACGTGGCCCGCGCGAAGAAGCCGAGCATCAGGCTGCGCGGGAACGGCCAGGGCTGGCTGCCCAGGTAGCGGGGGGCGACGACGCTCACGCCGACCTCCTCGGCCACCTCGCGGATCACCGCGTGCTCCAGGGACTCCCCGGGCTCCACGAACCCGGCGAGCACCGACATCCGCCCCTGGGGCCACTGCGGCCCCCGGGCGAGCAGGCACCGGTCCGCCTCGTCGTGGACGAGCATGATCACAGCGGGATCGACCCGGGGGAAGTGCTGGCTGCCGTCGCCGGGGCAGATCCGCATGTGCCCGCCCGCCCGCGTCTCCGTACGGCTTCCGCAACGCGGGCAGAACTCGTGGGTGGAGTGCCAGGCCTCCAGCGCGACCGCGTGGACCAGCAGTCCGGCGTCCAGGTCCGCCAGCAGGGCGCCGGCCTGGCGGAGCCCCGCGGCGACGGGCTCCCCCTCCGGCAGCGCCACGGCTCCCGGCAAGGCGAGCGCCCCGGCCGCGAGGCCGCCCCGGGCCGTCTCCGCCAGCGGCGCCGCCACCGCGAAGTAGGCGGTGCCGTCGGCGTCCAGGCCGAGCAGGTAACGCTCACCCTCGGGCGCCTCGGCCGAGGACAGCAGGACGAGCCCGACCTCTCCCCCTCGCCGCCGTACCAGCGCCCGCCCGTCGTCGACGACGACGACCCTGGTGGCGGGGTCCGCCCAGGTCCGGCGCAGCCACTCGGCGTCGCCGCGGTGCGCCGCCGACCGGTCGATGGCGCCGCGCGCGAGCAGCAGCGGCCCCAGCACTCCTTCTTCTGCCGTGATCTCCACGCCGTCCCGTCCTCCCCGGACCGGTCACGTCCGGCGACGCGCCAGGTCCACGCCTTCTCGATGGAACACCGTATCGCCGCCGGGTGAGACCCCGGCGGCGGCGGGGTCTCACCGCCCGCTCCTCCCTCGCCCGCGAAGACGGGGAACGGCGTACGGCAGGCCGGCGCGCCTTCCGGTGAGCCGGACATACACCGCGATTCCCCGGTCAGGCCGCATGATGATCTCCCTCCGGCTAAGATGCGGGGGGTTAGGTTAGCCTTACCTGATATCGGGGGTCCTGCATTGCGGCTGTACCTCACCGCGCTCAAGCCGACCGACTCGGTCACCGAGGGCTTCCTGCCCGCGGCCCGCGCGCTGGGCTGTGACGTCACGATCCTGACCGACCGGCCGGAGCGGTACGAGCGGTCCGGGACCGAGGTCCTCCCCTGCGACGTACGCGACGCCCGCGCGGTGATCGACGTCATCGCCCACCACCACCCGCCCGCCGCGGTCTTCTCCAACTCCGACCACATCCAGGCCGAGACCGCCCTGGCGGCCGAGTACTTCGGCCTGCCCGGCAAGGACTGGCGGGCGTGCGCCACGGCGAAGAACAAGGCGCTCACCCGGAGGCGGCTGGCGGCCGCCGGCGTCGAGACGGTGCGTTCGGTACGGCTGGCCCCCGGCGACCCGGTGCCCTCGGCGGACGTGCCGCTGCCCGCCGTGGTCAAGCCCCGCGAGGGCGTGGCCAGCGAGGACGTCGTGCTGGTGCGGGACGGGCGTGAGCTGGCCGAGGCGGTGCGGGAGATCCGCGACCGCCGGCCGGGCGAGGCCCTGGTGGTGGAGGAGTACCTCGACGGCCCGCTGCACACGTTGGAGACCCTGGGCGACGGCCGGGAGATCCAGGTCCTCGGCGGCTTCCGGACCACGCTCGGGCCGCTGCCGCACTTCGTGGAGGAGCGCCTGGACTGGGAGGCCCCGCCCGCCCGCGAGCACGTGCTCGCGGCGCTGGAGGCTCTGGGCGCGGGCTTCGGGGCCTGCCACACCGAGTACGCGATGACCCCGGCCGGGCCGCGGATCATCGAGGTCAACTACCGGGTGATCGGCGACCACTGCGACCTCCTCCTGGCGGACCTGCTGGAGATCCCGCTGTTCGAGCGGATCCTCGGCGTGCATCTCGGGGCGGGGCTCGGCGACCCGGGCGCCGCCCGGGGCCACGGGACCGCGCTGAGCCTGGTCGCCGAGCGCTCCGGGACCGTGGCGGCGGCCCCGGGAAGGATCGCGCCCTCCGCGGGGGATCCGGTGCGGCTCTGGCACCGGCCGCTGCGGACGGTGGGCGAGCACATCGACCGGAGCCATACGAACCGGGACTATCTAGGTATCGTCCGCGCCATCGGGCCTGACCGGGCGAGCGTGGACGCGGCCGTCGCGGCTTTCGCCGCCGAGAGTCCGTGGGTGATCGCATGAGGGGGAGAACCGCCGTCATCGGGCGGGAGCCGTACCTCGCCGCCCGGGTCCTGGACGCGCTGCTGCGCGAGGACTACGGCGGCCTGGCCGGCCGGGTGACCCGGAGCAAGGACGGTGTCGCCCTGGTCCTGCCCGGCGGGCGACGGGTCCGGCTGGTAGCGGGCTCGCTCTTCCAGGACTTCGTGGTGGCCCCCGAGGAGTCCCTCCGGCTGGAGGAGGTGCTCGGCACGCTGCGGGAGATCGCCGCCCCGGCCGACGCCCCGGGGGTCGAGGCGTTCGTCCGCGAGTGCCACGAGGCCCTGCACGCCCTCGACCTCCACGACCGGCACCGCGAGGACGTCCCGGCACGCCTGGATCCGAGCGTGCGGTACGAAACGCTGGCGGCTTCCGTGGACCATCCGGTCTATCCGACGGCGCGGGCCCGGTCCGGGCTGACGGACGAGGAGCTGACGGCGTACGCACCCGAGTTCGCGCCGAGCTTCGAGCTGCGGTGGGCGGCGGTGCCCCGCGATCGGGTCACCGGACCGGCCATGCCCCTGGCACCGGGATTCGCGCAGGTGGGGCTGGCCGAAGGGCTCGCGGAGACGCACACGCTGTTCCCCGTGCACCCGCTGACGGTCCCGGCCGTCAGGGAGATCCCGTGGGCGGTCGTGGGGCCCGTGCCGTACGCGACGGTCAGGCCCACGCTGTCGATGCGCACCGTCGCGGCCGGCGAGCGCACGCAGCTCAAACTGCCGCTGGCCACCAGCACCCTCGGACTGCGCAACCGGCGGTCGATCAAGCCCGGCACGCTGGCCGACGGGGCCCGGGCCGAGCTGCTGCTGCGCGCGATGCCGTACCCGGGGGTCCTCCTGGCCGACGAGCAGACCCACGCCCACGCCGGGCACGAGTACCTCGGCTGGCTCGTCCGCCGCCTGCCGCCCGGTGAGATCGTCCCGGTCGCCGCGCTGCTCGCCCCCCTGCCGGGGGGAGGCACGGTCGCCGAGGCGCTCGCGGAGCGCCGGTGCGGCGGGGACGTGGAACGACTGCTCGGCGACTACCTGCGGCTGCTGTTCGGGTACGGCGTGCGGCTCTTCGTCCGGTACGGCACCGCGCTCGAAGCCCACCAGCAGAACCTCGCGCTCGTGCTCGGCGACGGCCCGCCGGGCCTGCTGGTCAAGGACAACGACGGCCTGCTCGCCTGTCCCGACCGGCTGCGGGCCGCGGGCCTGGCCGTGCCCGGCTTCACCGACGGGCGCATGCTGACCGACGACCCGCACGCGCTCGCCGACGTGTTCGTGACGATCACCCTGCACCTGGCCGCCGCAGCGCCGGCGTTCGGCGCGCTGCCCCCGGCGCGCGCCGCCCGGCTGCTGCGGGACAGGCTCGCCGAGGCGCTGGAGCCGTACGGCGAGGACCCGATGGCCAGGCTGCTGCGGGCCAGGACCCTCGACGCCGCCCGGCTCGTCGGCAAGTCGATGGTCACCGCGGGAACCCTGGTGGACAAGGCGCGCACCGGGGCGCGCGACGTGAACAAGTTCTACGGCACCAGCGGTCCCAACTACCTCCGGCAGCCCCCCGCGGCCATCCGGCCCCTGATCCAGCAGAGGACGCCATGACCAGCCTCGCGCTCGACTCCGCCGCCGCCGTCGCCGAGGAGGCCACGCTGGCAGCGCTGCTGCGCTGCTCCATCCGGGAGGTGGCCGGGCCGCGCGGGCAGGTCTGGCACGCCGGGCCGTACGTGCTGCTGAGGGTGGCGGGCGCCCTGCTGCGGGCGCGGGCCCACGGCGGACTCGCGCTGCGCTTCCAGGGCTCCCCGGAGTGGCTGGAGGACGGCTGCTGGCAGCCGCTCCCCGCCGATCTGCTGACCCGGCTGGTCGAGGCCGAGCTGGGCGGCGGGAACGAGGAGTTCACCGCCCAGGTCCGGGCGAGCCGGGAGGCGGTGGCGGAGCTGCTGCGCGCCCGGCGGGAGGCGGTGCCCCCCGCCGACCCGTGGCTCGCCTCCGAGCAGGCGCTGGTCTTCGGGCACCCCTTCCATCCCAGCCCCAAGGCGCGCGGCGGCCCGGGGAAGGACACGGCGGGCGGCGCGGGAGAAGCCGGGGAGGCGCTCGCGCGAGGCCTCGGTGACGGCGGTTCCGGCGGCGGCCCGGACTGGCTGGCGTACGCTCCGGAAGCCCACGCGAGCTTCCCGCTCCGGCTCCTGGCGGTCCGGGACGACGTGCTGGCCGAGGCGGGCCGGACCGCCCCGCTGGACGCGCTCGGCGCGGCGCCGCCCGGCTACTCCCTGCTCCCGGCGCACCCCTGGCAGCTCGACCTGCTCGCGGCCGAGCTGGCCGCCCCGCTGGCCGACGGGCGGCTGGTCGACCTGGGGTACGGCTCCCGCCGGGCGATCCCGACCTCGTCGGTCCGCACGGTCTACGAGCCGGTGACCGACCGATGCCTGAAGTTCAGCCTGGACGTGCGGATCACCAACTGCGTGCGGAAGAACTCCTGGTACGAGCTGGCCGGGGCGGTCGAGCTCACATCCCGGCTGGAGCCGGTGTTCCGGAGGCTCTCGGAGGAGTTCCCGGGCACCCGCTGGCTCCCCGAGCCCGGCTACCGCTCGGCCGATCTCGGCACCCGGCTGCTGGAGGGGCTGGGAGTGATCATCCGGATGAGTCCCTGGTCGGTGTGCCGGCCGGGGGTCACTCCCGTGCTGAGCGGCGCCCTGGCCGCACCGGGCGCACCGGAGGACGCCGCGGTCCCGGCCCTGGCGGGGGCCGTCGCGGCCGACCCGGTGCGCTGGTGGCGGGCCTACGTGGAGCGCGTCGCCCTCCCGGTGCTGGAGGCCTATCTGACCCATGGCGTGGTCCTGGAGCCGCACCTGCAGAACGTGCTGGTGGGGGTCGACTCCACCGGGATGCCGGTGGAGGCGGTGTTCCGCGACCTGGAGGGGACCAAGCTCGTCGCCGGCCGCCACGACCTGCGGGGGCTTCCCCGCCGCGTCGCCGAGGCGCTCACCTACGACGCGGCGGGCGGCTGGAACCGGGTGCTGTACTGCCTGATGGTCAACCATCTCCCCGAGGTCGCCGCCACGCTCTGCGGGACCGGGCCGGCGCGGGAGCTGTGGGCGGCGGCCGGGGAGGTGCTGGCGGGCTACGCCGCCTGCCGGGGATGGCCGCGCGAGCTGTCGGACCTGCTGGCCGGGGCGCCGCTGCCCGCCAAGGCCAACCTCTCGGTCCGGTGGACCCGGTCGGCGGACCGGATGGCGGGGTACGTCCCGGTCGCCAATCCCCTGGCCGTGCTGTCGTGACGCCTCCGGCGGGCGGGAGCCGTACCCGAGGACGGCGGACCGCCGGAACCGGCCGGCCCGGCGAGCGGCGCCACGGCCCCGCTCACCTGAGTTCGGGTACCGACTCGATGAGCGCGACCAGGCCGCTCTCGTCGAGGAGGTTCACCGGGCGGACCGTCTCGTTGAAGCGCACGTAGTGGAAGGCCGCGCTCACCTGGTCCAGGGGCACGCCGGCCAGGTGGGACCAGGCCAGGCGGTAGGCGGCGAGCTGGACGGCGGCGGCCGACCGGGTCGTCTCCATCAGACGGCGGCCCGTCTTCCAGTCGACGACCTCGTAACGGCCGTCCGGAGCCCGGAAGACGGCGTCCATCCGGCCTCTGACCAGCCGGTCGGCGATCATCGTCTCGAACGGGACCTCGATGTCGAGCGGCTCGCGCCCCGCCCACTCGCTCTCCTCGAACCTCTCCCGCAGCTCGGCCAGGAGGGCCTCTGACTCCTCGGCCTCGTCCCCGGCGCCCGGAAGCTCGAGCTCGTCGAGGAGGCGCTGCTGGCCCCAGCGGGACTCCAGCCACTGGTGGAAGGAGGTGCCGCGGCGGGCCAGGGGCGCGGGTTTCTTCGGGACGGGCCGACGGATCTGCCTGGCCAGCGCCTTGGGATCGGCGGCCAGGGTGACGAGGGACGAGACGGTGAGATAGGTGGGCAGCTCGACCTGGCGCCCGCCGCGCCGCCGGTTCCGCTCCCGCTCCCGGAGCAGGAGCTCGGCGTCCCGCTCCCAGGCCTTGGCCCGCTCCCTGTCCCATCCGCGCAGCCCGGTCAGGCGCGGGTCCTCCCCGCCTTCGGGATCCGAGCGCTCCGCTCCCTCACCGGGCCCGGTCCTCTCGCCGTCCGGCTCGTGCGCGGGCGCGGGCGTTCCCGCCCGGACGGGTACGGCGGGCCCGGCGGGCTCATCAGGCGCAGGGGGGCCGGCGAGGGAGCGGAGGGCCGCCTCGACCAGGAAGGAGCCGTCGACGATGGCCTCGTACCTGGCCCCCTCGGGGGTGACGGGCCAGACCGTCTCGGCGGGTTCGGCCAGGAGGGGGTTGGTGGCGCCCTCCTCGATCCCGGGCGGCCAGGCGGCCACGCGGCCGCAGGTCTCACGGATCTCCACCAGGAAGTCCGACGGCTCCAGGGGCCTGGCCGCGCTGCCCCAGCGGTAGCCGGAGGCGATCAGCAGGTAGTGGGCGCGGGTGACCGCGACGTAGGCGAGCCTCCGCTCCTCCATCAGGTCGCGGTCGCGGCAGCGCTCGTCGAACTCGGCGAGCTCCTCCCTGGCCAGCCCCGCCAGCCCGGGCAGGTCGGAGGCGTCACCGCGCAGCGGATAGGGCAGCTTGCGCGGGTTCTCCGTCCATTTGGGGCTCACCACCGGGCGGGCCGGGAAGACGGTGCCGACGGTCGGCGTGCCGGACTTCGACAGCACCTGCGACATCCCGGGCACGATCACGACCGGCCATTCCAGGCCCTTGGAGGCGTGGATGGTCATCAGCTTCACGCTGTTGCTCTCGCCCACCCGTCCGGCGTCCAGACCGTTCTCCTCCTCGTCCGCCGCCTTGAGGAAGGCCAGGAACGCGCCCAGCGTCGGGTCCTCGGAGTCGCCCGCGAACCGGGAGGCGGCGTCGACGAAGGCGTCCAGGTCCGCCCGGGCCGCGAACGGGCCCGCGGCCGACCCCCGGGCCGCCACCTCGATGTCCAGGCCGAGGCGGCGCTCGACCTCGGTGATCAGGTCGGGGAGCGGCTGACCCGCGCGGGCGCGCAGGACCCGCAGCTCCTGGGCCATGGCGACCAGCCGGACCCGGGCCAGCGGCGAGAACAGGTCCTGCCAGTCGGGCCGGTCGGGCAGCTCGTCCAGAGCGTCGACCAGGCTGCCGCGCTCCTCGGCCAGGTCCGCGACGACCTGGTCCAGCGGGTCGGCCACCGGGGAGGAGTCCTCGCGGTTCTCCCGGTTCAGCTCGCGGGCCCGCTCGCCCAGCTCCTTCAGGTCGGCCGGGCCGATCCGCCAGCGAGGACCGGACAGCAGCCGGACCAGGGCGTCCCCGGCCGTCGGGTCGTAGAGCACGCGCAGGGTGGCCACCACGTCGGCGACCTCGGGCACGGTGAGCAGGCCGCCCAGGCCGACCACCTCGACCGGGACGCCCCGCTCCTCCAGCGCCCTGCGCAACGCGGGGAACTGCGAGCGTTTACGGGCGAGGATGGCCACGTCGTGCGGTTGCAGGCACTGCGGGCCGCCCCACGTGCTCTGCTTGGCCTTCCTGCGCTCCCCCTCGCCCCACGGCAGGCCGTCCGGCGCTGTGTCGCTCCCGAGCAGCCGGCACACCTGGTCGGCGACCCAGCCCGCCTCGTCCTCGGCCGTCTCGTGGAAGGCGCACATCACCCGGCCGCGCTCGATCCGGTTCCCGCCGGGCACCAGCACCGGCACCTCCCTTGCCTCCATCCGCAGGGGGAGCTGCACGCGGGCGGCCACGTCGAGGACGGCGTCGCCGTTGCGGAAGCTGACCGAGAGCTGGCGGACCGGGGCGAGCTCACCGGAGGCCGTCCTGAAGTCGCGGGGGAAGCGGGTCAGGTTCCCGGCCGAGGCGCCGCGCCAGCCGTAGATGGACTGGCAGGGGTCGCCGACGGCCGTCACCGGGTGGCCGCCGCCGAACAGCGAGCGGAGCAGGACGAGCTGGGCGTGGCTGGTGTCCTGGTATTCGTCGAGGAGGACGACGGCGAACCGGTCCCGCTCGATCCGGCCGACCTCGGGGTGCTTGGCCGCGATCCGGGCGGCCAGCGCCATCTGGTCCCCGTGGTCGACGACCTCGCGCCTGCGCTTGAGCCGGGTGTAGGCCTCCACCAGCGGGAGCAGCTGCTCCCTCGCCTTCTGCACGGCCAGGGGCCTGCGCTGGGCCACGATCGGGGAGCCGGGCAGCGCGCCGTACCGCTCGGCCAGCCAGGCGCCCACCTCCCGCACGTCCCGGGGTTCGCGCATGTGCTCGGCCAGCTCGCCGGCCAGTTCCAGCACCGCCCGGGTGACCGTGGCCGGCCCCCAGTCGATCTGCTCCATCGGTCCGTCGTAGGCGCTGACCACGTGCCCGGCGAGCTGCCAGGCGATGGCCGGGGTGATCAGCCGCATGGTCGGCTCCAGCGCCTCGCGCAGGGCGTGGTCGGTCACCAGCCGGGCGGCGTAGGCGTGGTAGGTCGAGATGGTCGGCTCGCCCGCCAGCAGCTCCGCGGGGACGTCCTGGCCGAGGGCGCCCAGCCGCTCGCGCACGCGGTGGGACAGCTCGCTCGCGGCCTTCCGGGTGAAGGTCAGGCCGAGCACCTGCTCGGGCCGGACCAGGCCGTTGGCGACCAGCCAGACGACCCGTCCCGCCATGGTCTCGCTCTTGCCCGACCCGGCCCCGGCCACCACGACCATCGGTTCGAGCCCGGCCTCGATCACCGCGGCCTGCTCCGGAGTCGGGGGAAGGATGCCCAGCTTGGCCGCGAGCTGGATCGGACTCAGCAAACCTGGCCTCCATCGGTGCGACGCGGGGCGGCGGTACGGCCCGGCACGGCATGACCCGGTGCGGTACGGCTCAGCACACCTGACCCCCGCTCTCGTTGACCGGGCAGCTCGCCCGTGCGGCGCAGGTGCGGCAGCCGTCGTTGACCTTGGCGTGGAAGAAGGGCAGCGACATGCCCCGCGCCACGGTGTCCACCATCTCGTGGGCCCAGCCGGGGTCGGCGTCCTCCGCCAGGGGCGGCTGGGCCTGCTCCCTGGCATCCTTGCCCGCGGCGTTGCCGACCTGGACGAGGGCGGCGCCGCCGGGTTCGGTCATGCCGTGCCGCTGGAAGGCCCCGAGCAGCGCGGCCAGCTGGTAGACGCCGAGCTGGGGGTGGCGTTCGAGGTCGGAGTCGGAGGGCTTGGTCCCGCCGGTCTTGATGTCGATGATCACAGCGCGGCCCTGGTCGTCGCGCTCGACCCGGTCCACCCGGCCCTTGATCTGCACGCCCTCGGAGACCATCGCGACGAAGGCCTCCTCGGTGGCGACCAGCTCCCGGGGATTCTCCCGGTGCCAGCGGACGAACCTGGCGATCATCTTCTCGGCGACCCGGCGCTGCTTGCGGTTGTACCAGACGCCGCCGAAGTCGAGCTCGGCCCAGACCTCGTCCAGGCGCTTGGCGAGGGTCTCCTCCGTGGGCATCCCCTCCGCGGCGAGCACGGCCAGCGCGTGGACGACCGTGCCCAGGCCGCGGGCCACGTCCGTGCCGCCCGCGCCCACGGAGGTCTCCAGCAGCCAGCGCAGGCCGCACTTGGTGAAGCTCTCCACCGCCGAGGGCGAGATGCGCACGACGTCGTCGGGCCAGCCCAGCGGGCGGTCGTCGGAGATCGGGGTGAGGGCGTACCACTCGTCGGGGTGGGCCCCCTGCACTCCGGCTGCGGCCAGCCTGGCCAGGTGCTCGGCGGCGATCCTGCGCAGGGGGTCCGGCCGGGTCGGGTCGCACACCGCCGCGCGCAGGTCGGCCACCAGCGCGGACATGTTCAGCCAGCGGGACCGCTCGTCGAGGACCGCCGCCTCCTCGCCCGTGCCGGGCACGAGCTCGGTGAGGAACCTCGACGGCCGCTCCTCGACGTCCTCCCCGCCCACGGCGGTGACGACGAGCCTGGTGCGGGCCCTGGTCGCGGCCACGTAGAACAGGCGGCGTTCCTCGGCCAGCAACTGGGAGGCGAGCGCCGCGCTGACCGCGGCCGGGTTCTCGTGCTCGGAGCCCTCCGCCCGGGCGGACATGTCGTCGGTGCTCAGGATCGACCCGCGCGGCCGCAGGTCGGGCCAGGTGCCCTCCTGGACCCCGGCGACGACCACGAGGTCCCACTCCAGGCCCTTGGAGCGGTGGGCGGTCATGATGCGCACCGCGTCGCCCTCGGGGGCCCGCGCGGCGAGGGAGTCTTCCGGGATCTCCTGGGAGACCAGGTCCTGCACGAACACGTCGACGCCCGCGTGGGGCAGCCGGTCGACGAACTTGGCCGCGCGGTCGAACAGCACCATGACGGCGTCCAGGTCGCGGTCGGCCTGCCTGCCCCGGTGCCCGCCCGCGGCGCTCGCCTCGCTCCACTTCTCGGCGAGGCCGGTGAGCTGCCAGACGGCCCAGAGCGCGTCCTCGGCCGTGCCGCCCTGCCGTACGGCCTCCGAGGCCGCGGCGATGAGCCGGGCGAGCCGCTCGGCCGGCAGCGCGATGTGGGGCTCGACCAGGACCAGCTCCCGGGCGTCCTTGAGCGCCGCGACGAGCAGTTCCCCGGAGGACCTCGGCCTGCCGCCGGAGGCCGGGGACCCGGACGCCTCCGGACCGGCGGGCTCCGCGCGCTCCGGATCGGGAGTCTCGGGCCCGTCCGGGGCGTCAGGGGCACCGGAGGCCTCGGGGGCGTCAGAAGAGACCTCTGGCGTGGCGGGGGCGTCGGGGGCGTCGGGGTCCAGCTCCACCGGGAGCGTCATGGCCTCGTGCTCGGCGACGCGCAGCGCGCGGCGCAGGCGGCGCACCCCGATCATGTCGGTGCCGCCGAGCGCGCCGGTCAGCAGCTCCTCGGCCGTGCCCTCGTCGAGGGTCTCCGGGTGGAGGGCCACCTGGATCAGCCGGATCAACGGGCGCACGCCCGGCTCCTGGATCAGCGGCACCTCGCCGCCGCCCACCACGACCGGCACCCCGGCCGCGACCAGCGCCCGCCGCAGCAGCGGCACCTGCCGGGTCGCCGACCGGACCAGCACGGCCATCCGCGACCACGGCACGCCGTCGAGCAGGTTGGCCCGGCGCAGCGTGTCGGCGACGATCGCCGCCTCCTGGGTCGGGCTGTCGGCCACCACCACCCGGGCCTCCCCGTGCTCGGCGTCCGGGAGCGCCGTCAGGTCGCGGTGGGCGACGCCGCCGGGGACGGCGGGCAGGCGGGCGGCGACGCGGCGGGTGGCGGCCAGGAGCCCGGGACCGCTGCGGCGGCAGGTCCGCAACGCGATGATCGGGGCCTCCTCCCCGGCGGCGTCGCGGAACCTGTCGGGGAAGCCCATGATCCCGTGGACGTCGGCGCCGCGGAAGCCGTAGATCGACTGGTCCGGGTCGCCGACCGCGATCAGGTCGCGGCCCTCGCCGGCGAGCCGCTGGAGCAGGGCCTCCTGGGCGGGGTCGGTGTCCTGGTACTCGTCCACGAGGACGACGTCGTAGGCCGAGCGCTCGCGGCGCCGTACCTCGGGGTCGGCGAGCAGGCCGGCGGCGGCGCGGATCAGCTCGGAGTAGTCGAGCACCGGCTCCGGGTCGAGGTCGAAGCGGTCCAGGTAGCGGTCGGCGAACCGCCCGGCCGCGGCCCAGTCGGCGCGGCCGTGGCGGCGGCCCAGCGCGACCAGGCCCTGCCCGTCCAGGCCGCGCTCGGCGGCGCGGGCGATGAAGTCGCGCAGCTCCTGGGCGAAGCCGCGGGTCTTGAGCGCCTCGCGCATGTCGTCCGGCCAGTGGAGCCCGCCGTCCTCCAGCTCGCCCAGGAGCATGCGGCGGATCTCCAGAAGCTGCTCGGGCCCGGTGAGCAGCCGGGGCGGGGGCTCGCCGGCCAGCACCGCCTCGCGGCGGAGCAGGGCGTAGGCGTAGCTGTGGAAGGTGAGCGCGAGAGGCGTCCTGGTGGTGCGGCGGAGCCGGCCGGTGATCCGCTCGCGCAGCTCCTCGGCGGCCTTGCGGCTGAAGGTGAGGACGAGGACCCGTTCGGGGTCCGTGCCCCGGCGCTCGACCCGGTCCACCACGGTCTCCACGATCGTGGTGGTCTTGCCGGTGCCGGGGCCCGCCAGGACGAGCAGGGGGCCGCTCCCATGGGCCACCACCGCCCGCTGATGCTCGTCGAGCACGGGAGCCACGGCTCTCCCCGTATCCCCGCGACGCACCAGCCGCCAGCCCTGACCACTCACAACTCGCCATTCCACCAGATCCCGGGCAGTGATCGTGCCGAGTCGGCCCGTACGGCATGGCGGTGGGCGGGTCGGGGCAGGTCACCACCGGCAACCGGATGCCGCGGAGTGACGGGCGCGCCGCCCACCGGCCCGCCGGCGCGGAGGTCAGCCCGGCCAGGCCACCGCGGCGGACCGGTGGAAGTCCACGCCCAGCGCGGTCCAGCGGGGCCCGTGCCGGGCCAGGCGGGCCGCGAAGCCGTCGAAGTCCCTGGCGCTCCGCGGCGTCCAGGCCACCTCGGCGACCGCCGGGAGCCGGGGGAAGGCCAGGTACTCCAGGTCGTCCACCGTCTCGGCCGTCTCGGTCCACAGGGGGGCCTCCACGCCGAGCACCTGGCCGTCCCCGACGCCGGGAAGCATCTCCGCCGGATCCCAGTCGTAGGCGTCCTCCACCTCGACGAACCCGGCCCACCGCAGCCCGAGACGGGTCCCCTCGTCGTACTTCATGTCCAGGTAGGTCCGTGAGGCCGGGGACATGACCAGCTTCCCGCCCTGCCGTACGGCGTTCAGGGCGTCCTCGGGCGTCCCTCGCGTCCGCCAGTACTGGGTGACGGTGCCGGGGGCGAGCCGCGCGCCGCCGATCTCCTGCCATCCGGCCGCCCGCTTGCCCTGGGCGACGACCAGTTCCTGCGCCCGCTCCACGAAGCCGTCGAACTGCTCCCGCGTGAGCCGGGACACCTCGTCACCGCCGATGTGCAGGTACGGGCCGGGGGTCAGGCGAGCCAGCTCCCCGATCACGTCGGCCAGGAACCGGTCCACGGCGGGCCTGCCCACGCACAGGGCGCTGAAGCCGATGTCGGTCCCGGTGTACGGCTCCCGCCGCCTGCCGTCACAGCTGAGCGCCGGGTCGGCGGCCAGCGCCGCGTTGACGTGGCCGGGCATGTCGATCTCCGGGACGACCTCGACGAAGCGCTCCCGGGCGTGGGCGACGATCTCCCGGTAGTCCTCCTCGGTGTAGAAGCCTCCGGGCCCGCCGCCCACCTCGGTGGCCCCGCCGATCCTCGTCAGCTCGGGCCGCCCCGCGACCGCCAGCCGCCAGCCCTGGTCGTCGCTGAGGTGCAGATGGAGAACGTTGATCTTGTAGGCGGCGACGAGGTCCACATAGCGCTTGACCTCATCCACCGTGAAGAAGTGCCGGGCGACGTCCAGCATCGCGCCGCGCCAGGCGAACCTCGGCCGGTCGGTGATCCGCACGCCGGGCAGCGTCACCTCCGCCGCCCCGGCCCGGCCGGTCGCCGGCAGCAGTTGCCCGAGCGTCTGCACCCCGCGGAACAGCCCCACCGGCCGGCTCGCCCGGACCCGGATCCCGGCCGCGTCCACGGTGAGCTCGTACGCCTCGGCGCCGGGCCCCCGAAGAAGCGCATCCGGGCCGGCGTCCTGTCCCGCACCGGGGCTCCGGCCGGGGTCGGCCTCCGTTCCGGAGTCCCGGCCTCCGGTGAGCTCCAGGCGGACCGCTCCGCCCTCGCCGATGCGCGGCGCCCGCCCTGTCACCTCCCGTACGGCCGCCGCCAGGTGCCCGGCCGCCCCCTCGGCCTCCGGCGGCGCCGTGATCACGGTGTCCCCGCCGATCGTGAACCCGGCCCCCCGGTAGACGACCTCGGCGGGGAGCGGCACCAGGCCGTGCGGGGTCTCCGGCGGGGCGGGGGCGCCGCCTCCGCCGGAGCACGCTCCCGCGGAGAGCGCGGCGGCGACCAGCGCGGCGACGAGGGACGCGGACCATCTCATGCCCGCATCAGATCACCGCCGCCCCGGCGCAGGAACCCTAATCGGAAAGTTTCTTTAGCATTTCTTTCCCCGGCGCCCCGTCAGAAGACGTGGTCGACGAGCCTGGCGGTGGCCTTGCCGTCGTCGCGGGGCGCGTAGGTGCGCCTGAAGCGCTCGTAACGGTCGGCGTGGGCGGCGGCCACCTGGTCGATCGTCCGGAGCGCCTCGATCACCTCGGCCCCGGTGGACAGCAGCGGGCCGGGGGCCTCCGCCGTCAGGTCGAGGTAGAGGCCGCGCTTGGCCGAGTAGCGCTGCAGATCGTAGGTGAAGAACAGCATCGGCCGCCCGGTCGCGGCGAAGTCGAACATGACGGACGAGTAATCCGTGATCAGCACGTCCGCCACCAGCAGCAGATCCGCCATATCCGGATATGTCGTAACGTCACGTCCCAGCCCCTGAGGGATGTTGGGCGTCGCCTGCATCGAGTGGCCCCTGATCAGGAACTCGTGGCCGGGGCCGAGCACCCGGTGCGCCTCGGCCAGGTCCAGCTTGAGCGAGGCGTTCCTCCGGTCGTAGTCGCGGAACGTCGGCGCGTAGAGCACCAGCCGGGCGTCCGCGGCGACGCCGAGCCGGGCGCGCACCCGCGCCGCCAGTCCCTCGCGGTCCGGGGAGACCAGGACGTCGTTGCGCGGGTAGCCGCTCTCCAGGACCTCGCCCTGGTAGCCGAACGCCTTGCGCAGGACCGGCACGGCCCACGGGCTCTGCGCGACCAGCAGGTCCCAGCCGCGCACCTCGACGGCCTGCCGGTGCCAGGCCGGCGGCCTCGGGTCACGGGACATGTGCGGCAGGTCGTTGCCCATGCGCTTGAGCGGGCTGCCGTGCCAGGTCTGCACGACCGTCTGGTCCTCGCGCGCCCGGAACCACGGGGGCAGGAAACCGTTGGTCACCACGTACCGGGAGCGGGCGAGCACCGCGTAGTGCTCCCGGCTGCCCGCGCGGACCACGGTCGGGCGGATGTCGGCGAACCCGAGCTCCCGGGAGCCCGGCGGGGTGAACGCGCCGTCCTTGACGATCCAGATGTGCTCGCGGTCGTCCCCGCGCCGCACCCGCTCTTCGTAGATCGCGCGGACGTTGCCCTCGTACTGCCGTCCGTCGTAGGCGACGTAGACGGTCGCGTCGCTCAGCTCGCGGGTCCGCTCGGCCGGGTAGAAGGTGCGCTGCAGGGCGTACAGTCCGCCCGCGCCCTTCTCGTCGTCGGGCAGGTTCTCCGCGACCGCCAGCACCGGCACGTCGAACCGGGTGGAGATCAGCCGGTACTCGCGGCCGTTGACGACCTTCACGCCCTCGTCCAGGCCGGCGAGGGCCGCGTGGTCCATCCGGACCGGGACGATCTTCCCGGACGCCTCGCGGACCGCCATGCTCCAGTTCCCGCTGCCCAGCGGGACGGTCTCTCCGAAACGGGGCATCGCCGCGGGCGCCAGGCGCACCGTGAAGCGGGAGCCGTCGCGCTCCAGCTCCGTGGCGTACACCAGCCCGCTGCGGTGGCGGATCGTCAGCTCGGCCCGGCCCGAACCGGGGTAGGAGCCCTCGAGCGTGAGCGAGCCGTCCTCGCCCCAGGTCACGGCCGAGACGACCGGGCGCACCCGGTGCGCCGAGACGATCACCCGGTCCCGCCGGTCGCCCAGCACTGTGATCTCTCGCTCGCCGATGACGGAGCGGCTCTCCTGGGCGCCTCCCAGCATGACCGGGGCCGCCGGGTCGCCCTTGGGCTCGATCCAGAGCCTGCCGCCGTCGCGCTCGGACAGCAGCGACGCCACGGCCAGCGGCACGACGACCTCCGTGCCGTCCTCGACCGGGGTGAAGTCGGCCGCGATGCGGTGGCCGTCCAGCCGCGCGTGCCCCTTGACGACCTCCTTGCCCGGCAGGAGGACCTTCAGCTCCAGCCGCTCGCCGTCCAGCCGCACCCCGGTCAGTTCGGCCCGGGTGGGCTGCAGCACGATCTGCAGGGCGCGGTCGGAGGTCCAGACGGGCCGGATCCACCAGCGCGGACGGGTCTCCACGCCCGGCGGGCGCTCGGTCCGGCCGCTGGAGGGACCGCGGAGGAGACCGACGGCGCGGGCGCCCCGGCTCCAGATCACGATCTCGGCGCGCCAGGTGGTGGTGTCGCGCACCGTGGCCCGGCGGCGCAGCAACCGCTTGCCGCCGCGGACGACGGCCCGCACGGCGGCGCGCCAGCGCAGCGCCCCGGGGGACAGCTCGGCGGTGAACCCGGACCAGTCGTAGTTGCAGCCCGCCTCGCGGGCGCCGTGGGTGGCCTCCGGGTGGTGGATCCGACGGGTGCGCAGCCGGATCGGGGGCAGCCAGCGGGGACCGCGCAGCACGACGGTGGCCCGGTTGAAGCGGCGGCTCCGGACCGAGAGCCCGGCCAGGTAGGCGTGGCCGGTGATCCGCAGCCGCCCGCCCTCCCAGGAGACGTCCTCGACCTGCGTCACCGGGATGAGGTCGGCGGCGCGCAGCCGGTACAGCGATTCCGGGATCTCGTCACGGAGCGGCAGGTCGGCGTACCAGCGCAGGTTCTTCCTGATCCGCCGGGACGGCTCCGCGGCGGCGGTGACGAGCTTCTGCAGGGCGTCGCTCTCGGCCAGCTCGTCGATCGTGCGGTTCTCGACCAGGTGGAAGGCGAGCCGGCGGGCGACCGGGAGGTCGAGCTTGACCCTGGGGTCGACCCCGGCCAGATACGGCTTGACCGCGGTGAGGAACTCCCGCCGGCGGGCGGCCCCGCGCTTGACCGCGACGTCCATCCGGGAACCGAGCGGCCCGGCCAGCACGTCGGCGTCGAACCGCTTGCGCTCCGCCGGGGTCAGTCCTCCGCCGAGCAACGCGTCCATGATCGAAGAGAGGGGTTCTCCCCGGTCACAGAGATCCTGCACGATCCGCAGACGCTCGACGACGGCATCGCCGCTCGCTCGCGCGGGTGAGACGCCGGTGGCCATGGGGGAGGCACCGCCTTTCGGGCAGACGCTGTCCGTCCCCCGCCATGTTAGTGCGCCTCGAGAGTCGGTTACGCGCTACTTTCCGACTGTCCGTCCCATCGTGCGAGACGCATGTCCGCGCGGGAGCCCCGCAGCGGGGTCCCCTCCTGCCTCCACCTGGTGAGGCAGCGCTGCTCATGGCCCGGGGGCGGGGTTCCGTCGGCGTGCACGACACGCCACCACGGGACGCCGCCGCCCCAGACGGACATGACCCTGCCGACCTGGCGCGGGCCGCCCCGGCCGAGATACTCGGCGACGTCTCCGTAGGACATCACCATGCCGCTCGGGATGCGCTCGACCAGGTCGAGCACCGTCTCCGCGTACGGGGTCGGATGGCCCTGCGGCTCCGCGCCCCCCATCACGCGGTCCCGGCCGCTACGCGCTCCATACGGCGGGCCCGGCGGCGAGGATCTCCTCCAGCCTCCCGAACTCGTAGGAAGCCGGACCGTTCAGTTGCTCGACCATGCCGTCGCGGATCACGTAGGACTCCCCGTCCTCGCCGACCAGAGACGCCCCGAGGAGGGCGGACACCCTCGCGAGCTGGGCCACCTGCCAGTCGGACCCGGGCGCGCCGGACAACGTGCCGTTCCAGAAGGCGATGGCGTGGACTGCGTCACCGTGACGCGCGAGAATCTCGCCGGCCTCCTGCGAACCACGGAACTCGAACCCCGCCCGCCCGAGCACATCCGCGAGCTCCGCGAAGGCGAAAGGCGCCGGGCGCTCCACCCGCAACTCGTACCCCATGGTGCGCGACCCTAGCGAACCTTCACCCCTTTCCGGACAGGGAAAGCCGACATCGGGTCGACCGCATCCGAACAGTGTCCAAAACGCGCTCGAATCGCATCACAGCCGGCCTCCGGATCCGGACTTCCGGGTGAGGGTCACCACGGCGCCGGCGAACGCGAGCACCCCCAGAAGCAGGCCGGCGCCGTACAGCCAGAGGCGGAGCGGGTCGGCCCCCGGCCGGGGCGGCTCCTCGGGGAGCGGGCCCGTGCCGAAGTGGTGCTCCTCGGCCACCGGGGGCGGGGACGCGGCGGAGGCCAGCTCTCCCGCCTTGGCGAGTGCCGCCCCGGCGTCCACCACGCCGAACCCGATGTGGTCGTCGTATCCCGCGGTGGGGGCGAAGCCGGTGGTGGTGGCGAGGGCACGCGACACCATCTGCGGCGACATATCCGGATATTTCGCTTTTATCAGAGCCGCTACTCCGGCCACCAGCGCAGCCGAGACGCTCGTCCCGTCCGAGGAGCCGTACCGCCCGCCGGGGAGCACCACCGGCACCGCCACACCGGGCGCGGAGACCAGGACCGAGAGGTTGTCGCTGCTGAACGGGGCGGGCTCACCCACCTGGTCGGACGCCCCGACCCCGATGACCCCCGGGTATCCGGCGGGGAAGTTCCAGAAGGAGGTGGCGTTGGCGACGGCGTACTCGCTGTCGCCCCCGTTGCCCGCCGACGCCACGAGCACCACTCCCTTGGAAAGGGCGTAGGAGACCGCCTCACGCTCGGCCCGGTGCGGGCCGTAGGCGCCCAGCGACATGCTGACCACCTGGGCCCCGTGGTCGGCGGCGTAACGGATCGCCCTGGCCAGGGGACTGTCCCTGAGCGTCCGCAGGTCCGCATCCGGCGGGATCGTGCCGTCCTCGTCCTCGAAGTGCAGCGGCAGCGACAGGATCCGGGCCTCGGGCGCGATCCCGAGCAGGCCCCCGTCGCCGCCGCCCTTCCCCGCCCCGGCGATGAGCGAGGCCATGGCCGTGCCGTGCCGGCTCGTGGCGGCCTCCTCCCCGGAGCCGCCCTGCGTCTCCCCCGGATCGGCCCGCCCCAGGTCGGGACCGACGGTGACCCGGCCGCGCAGCTCGGCGACCTCGCCGTCCACCCCGTCGTCGACCAGGGCCACGGTGACCCCGGCGCCCCTGGTGACCCGCCAGGCCTCCTCGACGTTGAGCGCCTCCAGCACCCAGCGCTGCTCCTGGCGGATGTCGTCGGTCTCCCACCGCTCCTGGCGGATGTCGGAGGCACCGGCCGGTGCGGCCGCCGACGAGGGAGGAGCCGGGAGGAGCCCCAGGCAGGCCGCCGCGAGGAGCACGGCCGACGCACCCGCCGTCCGGGCCCGCCGCCTCAGCATTCGTTCCCCTGGGTGCAGCGCGGTACGGCCGGCTCGGCGCCCAGCGCGTGGGCGATGCGCCCGGCGACGGCCTGGGCCGTCGGCCACAGTTCGCTGTGCGGGATCTCCTCCGGGGCGATCGAGGCGCGGGTGCGGCCGTCGGCGTATCCGGCGGTGGAGAAGACGATGTACGGGCCGACCGCTGTCCAGGCGTTGCGCTGGCGCTGGGCCGCGCCGAACAGCTCGGTCGCCGTCCCGGGGAAGGCCACCGGCCGGACCCCCACCCGGTCGTCGGTGGCCAGCTCGGCGGTCGCCGCCCGCCGTTTCTCCACGTCGTCCATGACCGCGACGCCCACGGTGATCGCGAAGGTGGACGTCTGGTCCACGTAGGTCGCCCGCAGCAGCGTGCGGCAGCCGTGCTCGGCCAGGACCGAACCGACCGCGGCGTCCGTGCCGGACCGGCAGGCGGTCTCGGGGGCGATGCCGACCCGCTGGGCGTACTGCTGGGTCCTGGCGAGGCCGATGTACTCCAGCTCGCGGGGGAAGATCAGTGTCGCGGGCCAGGTGTGCCAGCGCCTGGCGATGTCCTCCTGGACGTAGCGGTTCTGCTCGGCGGCGGTCAGCGGGCGGGAGGCGGTCTCCCGCAGCAGCCCGACCGTGCCGGAGAGCACGTCGGCGGTGGCGACGGCCAGGATCGTGCCCATCAGCAGCAGGAAGATCATGCGGAACCGGATGCCCTGCTCGAGCGCGGCCGCCTCGGCGCGTTCCGCCGCCAGGCGGTCGCGGGCCACCGCCGGCCACGGGCGGACCCGGCCCCGGCGGAGGCGCGCGGCTCCCGGCGGCGAGGCTCCGGGACCCGCCGCACCGGGAGCCGGCGTTCCGGCGCGCCGGGAGCCGGCGGGCAGCGGCCCGCGGCGTGCCGAGGCGCCCCGGGTGATGCGGGACCCGGCCGGCGGCCAGCCGCCGCGGGCGCGCGCCGGCGGGGATTCCGGGCGCCGTTCCGGCTCCTGGGACCTCCCGGGCTGCGACATACTTCGATGCTACGTCGCGAGGCTCCGCCGCCCCACCTCCGGAGCGTGTTTATGACCTCACCGTGCGCGTGCGGCCGGCGAGCACCACGATGACCGCGAGGCAGGCGAGGGCGCCGAACCCGGCGACCGCGGCCACGCCCCCGTAGAGGGTGATCCTGCGCCGGTCCCGGTGGACCACCCGGACCGGCGCGGGGTCACCCTCCGCGGTGGTCCGGCCCACCGGGCGGGCGGGGTCCTGGGCGTCGCGCACCGCGGCGATGTGGGTGTGGCGGGCGATCCGGGCGGCCTCGGCGAGTGCCCGGCCGGCGTTGACGACGCCGAAGCCCGTGCCGGTGTCGTAGCCGCCCGCGGGCCGGCGGGTCACCCCCGCGGTGAGCGCCTGCACGACCAGCGCAGGCGACATTTTCGGATATTTCGCTTTTATGAGAGCAGCGACTCCGGAAACCAGCGCGGTCGCCTGCGAGGTGCCGCGGCCGACCCAGTACTCGTCGCCGGGCCCCGCCCCGAGGATGTCCACTCCGGGCGCGGCCACCAGGACCGAGGGGTTGGCGTTGGAGAACGACGCCCGCCGCAGCCCTCCGTCGGTGGCGGCGACCGAGACCACCCCGGGGAAGGCCGCCGGGTAGGAGTAGGGGGCGTGCCCGCTGGCGTCGCGCTCGTCCGCGCCGTCGTTCCCGGCCGCCGCGACGAGCACCACCCCCTTGGCGATGGCGTGGCGGACCGCCGCCCGCTCCTCCTTCGTCGCCAGTTCCTTGGAGATCGACATGTTGATCACGTCGGCGCCGCGGTCCACGGCGTACCTGATGCCCCTGGCCACCACGTTCTCGTACCGCTCGGCGGTGTTGAACTCCTGGAACCCCGGCTCCTCGTCCTCCAGGATCACCCGCACCGACAGCACCCGCGCCCTGGGGGCGACTCCGATCACCCCGTCGCGGCCGCCCGGACCGTGCCCGTGCCCGGCGATGAGGGAGGCCATGTAGGTGCCGTGCAGCCGCAGGGGCGCCACGCCCGGCGGGTTGGCGCCCGCCGTGAAGTCCCTGCCCTCGGTCACCGACCCCGCCAGGTCGCGGTGGCGTGTGTCGACCCCCGAGTCCAGCACCGCGACGGTCACGCCCTCCCCCTTCGAGATCCGCCACGCACCGGGCAGTCCCAGGGTCCCGAGCACCGCCCGCTGGCTGTCGCGCACGTCGTCCCCGCGCGCCGCGGGCGCGGCGCCCAGCGTGACCCCCAGGGTGAGCACGGCCGCCAGCGTCGCGGGAAGCCCGCGGGCCGCACGCCTCAGCACCGCCACTCCCGCGACCCGCAGTCCGGGGGGACCGGGGCGGACAGGGCGGCGAGGATCTGCGCGGCGATGTCGTCGGCGAAGGCGAACATGGTCGGCCGCTGCTCTCCGGCCGCCTTGGCCGGGCGCCCGTCGGTCCGGCCGACCGTGACCATCACCACGTACGGCCCGCTCCGGCGCGCCGAGAACGTCTGCCGCCCCGCCGGAGTGAAGCGGTCGGTGACCGTGCCGGGGAAGGCCAGCGCCTTCAGCCCCGGCGCGGGGCGCCCGCCCCGGGGCAGCGCCGCCTTGGCGGCGTCGGCGCCCCGGTCGTCCGGGAAGGCGGCGACGCCCACGGTGACGACGAGGCCTTGGAGCGCGTCGAGGTAGGTGGCGCGCAGGACCGCCCGGCAGCCCGCCCGCCGCAGGGAGTCGCGCAGCCTGGCGTCCACGGCCGGGTCGCAGGCGGTCTCCGGGGAGATGCCCACCCGGCGGGCCCTCTCCACACCACCCTGCTCGGCGGAGTAGGGCACCGTCTGCGGGAAGATCCGGCCTGCGGGCCACGTCCGCCAGCGGCGGGCCACCTCCTCGGCGGACGCCCGGCGCAGCTCCGCCGCGCTCGGGCCGCGGGTGAGCTCGGCTCCCGCGGCGCTCGCGGCGATCCCGGCGACGGCGGCGCACAGGAGCGCGAGCGCGGACGCCACGACCAGCACCGGCCACACCCGCCGCCGGCGGCCCGGCACGTCGTTCACGCCCCCGACCTTAATGCGGCGGGTTGCATGCCACCCGCCGTTCCGTCCGGATCCAAGGCAAGAAAGTACTTGACGGAATGGAAAGTGGAAAGTACTTTCCTTTATGGAAAGAAGATGAGAGGAGCCCCCCCATGGACGCCACCCCCCAGCACACCGACCCCTCCCCCGAGGAGGCCGCCCTCGCCCTGTCCGGCATCCGCGCCACGCAGGCCCGGGCCGTGGGCTCCACCCCCTGGTTCCCCACCTGGTTCGTCGTCGGCATCGGCCTGTCCGTCACCTGCATCCTGGCGGCCTCCGACCCCTTCGCCCCCATCCCGATCCCGTTGAGGATCGCGGGCATGGTGCTGGCGATGGCCGGGATCGCCGGCTGCTCCGTCGCGGTCGGCCGCAGCGGCAGCATGCGCCCCCACAAGAGCGTCACCGACGCCGTGGGGCTCATCGGATACTTCGTCTGGATCTTCTCGATCGCCGGCCTCACCGTGGCGTTCACCCTGTTCCTGGGCTCACTGGAGGTGCCGTTCGCCTCGGCCTGCGCCGGTCTGGCGATGACCGCGACCATGGGGCTCACCGGTCCGCTCCTCGCCCGCTGGGTCTCCCGCCGCAACGCGAGCAAGATCGAAAGGGGATCGTGATGGAGCTCGACCCGGTCATCCACGCGCCCGCGCGGCTGCAGATCGTCGCCCTGCTGGCCGCGGCGGAGGACGCCGAGTTCGGGTTCGTCCGCGACCAGGTCGGAGTGAGCGACTCGGTGCTCTCCAAGCACGCCAGTGCTCTGGAGGCCGCGGGATACGTCGAGATCCGCAAGGGATACGTCGGCAAGCGGCCCCGGACCTGGCTCAAGCTCTCCGGCCGGGGGCGCCAGGCCTACCGCGCCCACGTGGCGGCCCTGCAGGCCATCGTCGCCAGATCCGGGCTCAGTCTCACCAGCGAATGAACGACGCCCCGCGGAGCAGGTGCTCGGCGGGGCGTCGGCCGTACAGAACCGGGTGGACCTAGTAGGTCGGCAGGCTCGGGTCGATCGTCTTGACCCAGCTCAGCACACCGCCACCGAGGTGGACCGCGTCGGAGAAGCCGGCGTTCTTGACGATCGCCAGGCACTCGGCGGACCGGGCGCCCGACTTGCAGTGCAGCACGATCTTCTTGTCCTGCGGGAGCTTCTCCAGGGCGGAGCCGTTGAGGAACTCGCCCTTGGGGATGAGCACGGCGCCGGGGATGGAGACGATCTCGTACTCGTTCGGCTCGCGCACGTCGATCACGTAGATGTTCTCGCCCGAATCCTGCCAGGACTTGAGCTCGGTCGCGGTGATCGTGGAGCCGGAGACGGCCTCCTGCGCCTCGGCGGAGACGGCGCCGCAGAACGCCTCGTAGTCCTCCAGGAGCTGGGTGACCGTCGGGTTCTTGCCGCAGAGCACGCACTCGGGATCCTTGCGGATCTTGACCGAGCGGTAGGTCATCTCCAGGGCGTCGTAGATCATCAGCCGGCCGACCAGAGGCTCCCCGATGCCGGTGAGCAGTTTGATGGCCTCGTTGACCTGGATCGAGCCGATCGACGCGCACAGCACGCCGAGCACGCCGCCCTCGGCGCAGGAGGGGACCATTCCGGGCGGCGGGGGCTCGGGGTAGAGGCAGCGGTAGCAGGGGCCGTGCTCGGCCCAGAAGACGCTGGCCTGGCCGTCGAAGCGGTAGATCGAACCCCAGACGTACGGCTTGCCGAGCAGGACGGCCGCGTCGTTCACCATGTAGCGGGTGGCGAAGTTGTCGGTGCCGTCGACGATCAGGTCGTACCGGGCGAAGATCTCCATGACGTTGTCGGTGGTCAGGACCTCGTTGTGGACGACCACGTCGATCAGCGGGTTGATCTCCCGGACGGAGGCCGCGGCGCTCTCGGCCTTGGGCCGGCCCACGTCGGACTGCCCGTGGATGACCTGGCGCTGCAGGTTGGACTCGTCGACGACGTCGAAGTCGATGACGCCCAGGGTGCCCACGCCCGCCGCCGCGAGGTACAGCAGGGCGGGAGAGCCCAGACCGCCGGCGCCCACACAGAGCACCTTGGCGTTCTTCAGGCGCTTCTGCCCGGCCATGCCCACGTCGGGGATGATCAGGTGACGCGAGTAACGGCGCACCTCGTCGACGGTCAGCTCGGCTGCCGGCTCTACCAGCGGTGGCAACGACACAGTTCTGCTCCCGTTTCAGGGGGTCTTGAGTGGTGCGGCTAGCGCACCCCTCACAACCTAGCCGGGGGCCCCCGTCATTCCCCAATCGAGACGGGAGTCGTCTCATATATCAGACGGCGCGCCTCACGAGCCACCCTTTCCGGTAGTTCCATCTGGGCGACATGCCCGGCGTCGGGCAGCAACACCAGCCGCACGTGCGGGAACGTCCGCCCGGCCCGGGCGGCCATGCGCGGGTTGACGAGCCGGTCGTGGCGGCCGTGGATCACCAGCGTGGGCACCTGGATCCGAGCCGCCTGCCGCCAGAGGCTGTCCTCGCCTCGCCTGAAGTACTCGGCGACGAGGCCGCGGGCCGAGTTGAGCAGGGCACTCCCGGCGTACGGCAGGCCGTCCCGGCGGCGCAGCTCCTCGGCCGCCTCCCGCAGCCGCTCCGGGTGCACCCGGCCGAGATCGGCGTAACACATGCCGAGCGTCGCGTTGAGCCTGCGCTCGGCGGGCAGGACGCGCAGCCGGTCGAAGGCCCACTCCCCGAGTCCGGGCACCGCCGACAGGGCCACGCGCGCCGGGCCGTACCTCGGCAGCAGGTCGGGCATGGCCGGGGAGACGAGGGTGAGCGAGCGGACCAGCTCGGGGCGGGTGGCGGCCAGCCGTACCGAGACCGCGCCTCCCAGGGAGTTGCCGAACAGGTGGACGGGACGCTCGGCGACCCTCTCGATCAGCCTCGCGACGGTCCGGGCGTGGGCGTCGATGGAGTAGTCGCCGCCGGGAGGCTCCGGAGAGTGCCCGGCGCCGGGCAGGTCGACCGCGTGGCCGACCGCCACGTCCGACAGCTCACCCATCAGGTCGGTCCAGTTGGTCGCCGAGCCCGCGAGCCCGTGCACGTAGACCGCCGTCTCGGCGGGCCCGCGCGGGGTCGAGCGCACGTGGACGCGCTGTCCTCCCAGGTCGACCAGCTCTCCCGGCCAGCACGGAATCGGCCTGTCCCCCACGCTTCCTCCCGAGGTTCACGTCCTGTTCCGACGTTATTCCACAAGAAGGAACCGGGAGAACCTAAGCGTTCGGCATATGCCCGAGCGTCGCCCCCCATTGACCCTCGAACGGTGACATCCAGGACGGAACAGGCTCTTACGTCGAGTACGTCGAGAAGGAGTTACACCATGCGACTCAAGCGCTTCGCCGCCGCCTTCGTCACGGCGACCGTCGCCGCCGGGGGCACGGTGGCGGCAGGTGCCGCGCTGGCGGGCCCGGCCGAGGCCAGGGGGCTGGGCTGCGTGTTCCTCATCAAGCACCGCGCGCCGGTGAAGGCCAAGCCTTCCCGGAAGGGGAAGGTCGTGGACCGGGTCCGCAAGGGCGACCGGACCCTGGGGAGCTGCCAGGGATACGGCGAGGGCGAGAACTGGCACAAGATCGTGGGCACGCGGGACCTCAAGCGTGGTTACGCCCGGCAGAAGAACCTGAAAAGGCTCGGCACGACCGAGGAGTTCGGTCTTTAGAGCGACCGTCACCCCCTTCCCGCCTTTCCTCATGCCGTGGAGTCCGCCCGGACTCTGCGGCATGTCCCTTTTGTCCGAAAAAGACAAAAGAGGGCATCTTGTAACTCTATGTGTTTGGTATATGACTCTCGGTGCCCGTTTTCGGCGCATGAATCCGGACATCAAGGCGATAGTCACCGCATCGAGAGAGAAGGAGTGACTAATGATCTTTAAGCGACTCGCTGGCGCTCTGATCGCAGCCGCCGTCGCAGGCGGAGGCACGGTCGTCTTCAGCGCCGCCACCGCAACCGCCGCGGAGGCGGCGACCTGCAGCTACCGGGTGCGCAACGTCCCCGCCGGCAGCGCCCTCGCCGTACGCGAAGCGCCCTTCAGCGACGCCACCGTCATCGACGTCCTCCGCCCCGGCCAGATCACGTTCGGCCGATGCAAGAAGGAGCGGCCGAACTGGCGTGCCGTGACCGGCGTCGGCGGCAACGACGGCTACTCCCACAGGCGTTACCTGAAGAAGCTCTACAGGCTGTCCTGACGACCTCGAACGGCCCCGGACAGCCGGTGACGCGGCGCTCACACGATGGGTCCGGGTGCGTCGCGGTTGCTCATACATGCACGGACCTTGAGAAAAGACGCGTCCGACGACTTCCGCCTGACCATTAATCACGTATGTCCATTTCAATGATGGATGTCCGGTTATTCAGGTGACAAGTTAGTCCGAAACGACTGCAAGGAAGTGACCAAAATGAAGTTCCAGCGCCTCGCGAGCACCATCGCGGCAGCGGCCATCGCCGGCGGCGGCATGGTCGCCCTCAGCGCCGCCACCGCGGCTCCAGCCAGCGCCGAAACCGCATGCTTCTACAAGGTGCGCAACGTCTCCGCCGGCAGCGTTCTCAACGTGCGCAGGAAGCCGGGCATCAAGCCGAGTACCAACAGGCTGTACAAGGTGGTGGATGTCCTCTACCCCGGCCAGACGACCGTTGGCAAGTGCCGGCGCGCCACGGAGAACTGGCGCAACGTGGTCGGCAACGCAGGCTTCTGGGGCGGTGCCCACAAGTACTACCTGAACAAGGGGCAGAAGTTCACCTACTGACAGAGGCGGTACGCCTCCGTCCGACGATCCCGTGCCGCGGCGCCCGCAAGGGCCCGCGGCACGGGCGTGTCCGCCCCGGGCGGGACCCGCGGGCACGCCGCCTCAGGCGGACCTCCGGGTCTTGCGGGGTTTGCGCTCGGGCGCCTTCCGGTCCCGTTTCGCCGCGTCCACGCTGGCCCGCAGCGCGTCCATCAGATCCGCGGGCGGACCGCCCTCGGCGACGGGAGCCGCCGGCCGCACCACCTCGTGGCCGGCCACCTTCGCCTCGATGACCTCCTGGAGCGCCTGCCGGTAGGCGTCGTGGTACGCAGCCGGATCGAAGTCCCCGCTCATGGTCTCGATGAGCGAGACGGCCATCCGCGACTCCTGGGCGCGGATCTCCACGCTCTCCTCCAGGAAACCGAAGCCGGCCTCGCGCACCTCGTCGGGCCAGAGCATGGTCTCCAGCACGACCACCCCCTCCCGGACCCGCAGCGCCGCGAGCGACTCGCGCTGGCGCAGCGCCACCTTCGCGATGGCCACCCGCCCCGAGCGCTCCAGCGCGTCCCGGAGCAGCACGTACGGCTTCACGCCCACGGGGTCCGGCTCCAGGTAGTAGGACTTGTTCAGCAGGATCGGGTCGATCTGGTCGGCGGGGCTGAACTGGAGCACCTCGATCCGGTGCGCGGTCGGCAGCGGAAGGTCGTCGAAGTCGTCCTCGCCGAGCACCACCATCTCCCCGGTGGGCAGCTCGTAGCCCTTGGCCACGTGGGCGAAGGGCACGTCGTCCCCGCAGACCTCGCAGATCCGGCGGAACCTCACCCGGCCCCCGTCCTCCCGGTGCACCTGGTGGAAGGCCACGTTGCACTGCTCCGTCGCGGTGTACAGCCTGATCGGGATCGTGACGAGCCCGAAGGACACCGCGCCCTTCCAGATGCTCCGCATGGCGCCTCCCTGCCTCGGTTACGCCGGAGGGTTCTCCATCGATTTTCGCGCATGTGTTCGGAAATATCACCAAGTGAATGGAAAACTCACCGAGGGGGCACATACCCGCCACGGGGAAACCGATGCCACTGCCTTGTCGAGCAGGTGGGCGGCGGCGACGTACGCTGGGTGACGTCCATTGTTCGCGAAGGACGGAAGGACGGGCCGATGTCGGAGATGGATGTGAACAGCGACACCCTCGAGGAGATCGACGACACCTCGTCCGGAGGGACCGGCGGCGAGGTGGACGTCGAGACCCCCGAGGCCGACGCGGCCGAGCAGCACCGCGAGATGCGTGCCGCAGGCTCCTCCTGGCCCGACCGGATCCCGTTCGACGCCGACCCGGCGGACGCCACCGATCAGAGCCGGGAGGTCGCCCTCGACGAGGACGACTATCGCTGACCTGGTTACCCGCGCGTAGGATGGCCCGAGACGTGGAGTGCCCGGCGACGGGGTCGCGCGTAGCCAGCGGCGGCCCGGCGGATGCCCCGGGCACTCAATAGGAGCATCCCGCAAGGAGATCGCCGTGACCGCTACCCCGGACGCCAAGCCCCGGGGCACCCGGCTGCCCCGCATGGCCCGCCGCCGCCAGCTGCTCAGCGCGGCGCAGGAGGTGTTCGTGGAGAACGGATACCACGCGGCCGCGATGGACGAGATCGCCGAGCGGGCCGGGGTCAGCAAGCCGGTGCTCTACCAGCACTTCCCCGGCAAGCAGGAGCTCTACCTCGCCCTGCTCGACCTGCACGTGGACGACATGATCACCCGCTGCCGGGACGCCCTCGCCTCCACCACGGACAACAAGCAGCGCGTCCAGGCGGCGATCGGCGCCTTCTTCGACTTCGTCTCCGGCCAGGGCGAGGCGTTCCGCCTCGTCTTCGAGTCCGACCTGCGCAACGTCGCCCAGGTTCGCCAGCGCATCGAGCGCAACCTCCGCGAGAGCGCCGAGATGATCAGCCAGGTCATCCAGGAGGACACCGGCTGCTCCAGCGACGAGGCCCGCCTCCTCGGCGTCGGCCTGGTCGGCATGGCCGAGGTCAGCGCCCGTTACTGGATCAGCAGCACCGGCTCCATCCCGAAGGACGCCGCCACCCAGCTCATGGCCCGCCTCGCCTGGCGCGGCATCTCCGGCTTCCCCCGCACGAGTTGACGGGTTGCGGCGATGGGCCGTCTGCGTTGACGGGCCGTGCTCCGCCCGGCCGGCTCGGAGGCCGGTAACCGGCTCCCGCCCTCGTCACGTCCTCGCTGCGCTGCGCTGCGGGCGTTCCCCGGCTGGTTCACCGGCGCCCCCGAACGGGACGTCTGTTCGCTTGACGCGATCAACCGGCGCGTCAGATCCCGATCGGGGCGACGATGGGACGGCAGCCCTCGTCGAAAAGAGGACACAATGGAAGTCAAGATCGGCGTGCGTTCCGTACACCGCGAGCTCGTGATGGAGACCGACCTCTCGGCCGAGCAGGTGGAGGAGGAACTCGGCAAGGCCCTCTCCGCCGACCGGGGGATCTTCTCCCTCACCGACGTCAAGGGCCGCAAGGTCCTCGTCCCGATCGCCTCCCTCGGCTTCATCGAGATCGGCGAGGAGGAGGCCCGCCCGGTCGGTTTCGGCGGCACCCTCTAGCACTCGCCGCCCGGGCACTCTCCCCGCCCGCCGAGTCCGCAGCCGCGCGGGCGGGGATCCCGGCGGGCCCGGTGGGCGGCCTCCCGTCCCGGGTCGGTGGCCGGGCAGTCCGCGCTCCCCCTTCGCAGCACTGCGCGCGAAGCCCAGCGATTCGGCCCACATCTCGTCAAGGAACTGCCGTAGCGGCGCGAGGCCCTCATGTCTCGCACCGTACAACCGTTCGGTGCCTTCACGCCGCCCGATCAGCAGACCGATTCCCCGGGAACCGGAATCGGAGCCCTCAGCCGGCGCCGGGAGCCTGGACCGGAGACCCGCAACCGGCGTCAGGGACCCGGGGTCAGGCCCAGGGCCTCCATGCGCCTGCCGTGCGCCTCGGTCAGCTTGGCGAACATCCGGGCGATGTCCTCCTCCTCCGCGCTCACCAGCAGCGCCGCCAGCTCCGGCCGCACGGCGGCCACGTGCTGCCCCTGGCTCAGCGCCTCGCCGACCATCCTCCTGGCCCACAGCGCCAGCCGCCCGCTCAGCTTCGGGTCCTCCTTGATCGCCACGGTCACCCGCTCCACCGCGAACTGCGAGCGCCCCTCGTCGGCGAGCACCTCCTCGACCAGCCGCCGCGTCTCCTCGTCCACGTGGGCCGCCGCCTCGCGGTAGAAGTCGAGCGCGATCCCCGTGCCGACGTAGGCCTTGACCAGGGCCTCCAGCCAGTCCCCCGGCGCGGTCTGCTCGTGCCAGGCGTCCAGCGGTCCGGTGAACGGGGCCATCGCCTCCTCGGGGTCCGCCCCGAGCGAGGCGAGGCGGTCGCGGAGCAGGCGGAAGTGCGCGTACTCGGCCGCCGCGAGATCCCCGAGCGCGGCCCGGTCGGTGAGCGTCGGAGCGAGGCGCGCGGCGTCCTCCGCGAGGCGGAGGAACGCGGTCAGCTCGGCATAGGCGAGAACACCGAGGAGGTCGGCGACACCGGGAGAGGAATCACTCATGAGCGCAGCCTACGAGCCACGGGGCCCGGCGTCTCCGGAGGGCGGGCGGCCGGCTGCCCTGCGGGCGGCGGAACGCCCCCGCCATTCAGCGGGAATGCCGAGAAATCGATTCCCTGTTGTGGTATCGGGTACACTCGTCTGTGAAAGTGCGACCGCACTGTGTTAATCCGGGGGACCTGCCCCCGGACGCCCCCAAAAGTCGGCGTGACGCCGCAGCGGTCGCTGATGAAATGAGAGGGCTGGCCCTTCCGCGAGGACCCGGCACGGGGATATTTTCGCCCGTGGTCCCGGCAGGACTGCCTTCAACGGAGATTTAGGCAGGCCCAAGCTGACGACCTTCCGAGACCTCGGAGTCACACCAGAGATCGCCGACGCCCTCGAGACCGAGGGCATCACCGCGCCGTTCCCGATCCAGGAGATGGCGCTCCCCCTGGCCCTCAGCGGCCAGGACATCATCGGCCAAGCGCGCACCGGCACCGGCAAGACCTACGCCTTCGGCGTGGCGATGCTCCAGCGTGTCGGCAAGCCCCGGAAGAACCGCAAGAAGCCGCGGGGACTGGTCGTCGTGCCCACCCGCGAGCTGGCCCTGCAGGTCACCGAGGACCTGGTCACGGCCGGCGGCAAGCTCGGCTCCCGCATCCTCACCGTGTACGGCGGGCGCGCCTACGAGCCCCAGATCGAGGCGCTCAAGCAGGGCGTCGACGTCATCGTCGGCACCCCGGGCCGCCTGCTCGACCTGGTCAAGCAGAAGCACCTCGACCTCAGCCAGATCACGATGCTCGTCCTGGACGAGGCCGACCGCATGCTCGATCTGGGCTTCCTGCCCGACATCGAGCGCATCATCAAGCTCGTCCCCGCCGAGCGGCAGACGATGCTGTTCTCCGCGACCCTGCCGGGCGAGATCGTCGCCCTGTCCCGGCGCTACCTCAACCGCCCCACCCACGTGCGGGCCGAGAACAACGACGCCGAGGCCGAGGCGACCCCGCAGACCACGCAGTTCGTCTGGCGCACGCACCGGATGGACAAGATCGAGATCTTGGGGCGCCTCCTGCAGTGCGAGGGCCGCGGGCTCACGATGGTCTTCTGCGAGACCAAGCGGGCCTGCGACATGGTCGTGGAGCAGCTCAAGGAGCGCGGCTTCGCGGCCGCCGCCGTCCACGGAGACCTCGGCCAGGGCCAGCGCGAGCAGGCCCTGCGGGCCTTCCGCAACGGCAAGATCGACGTGCTCGTCGCGACCGACGTCGCGGCGCGCGGCATCGACGTCGACGACGTCACCCACGTCGTCAACTACGACTGCCCGCAGGACGAGAAGGCCTACGTGCACCGGATCGGCCGCACCGGCCGGGCGGGCAAGACCGGCGTCGCGGTGACCTTCGTGGAGTGGGAGGACCTCACGCGCTGGAAGGTCATCAACAACGCGCTCTCGCTCTCGTTCGCCGACCCCGTCGAGACCTACTCGACCTCCCCGCACATCTACAGCGAGCTGGGCATCCCCGAGGGCACCAAGGGCGTGCTGCCGCGCGCCAACCGGTCCCGCGCGGGCCTGGCCGCCGAAGAGGTCGAGGACCTCGGCGAGACCGGCCGCACCCGCTCGCGCGGTCCCCGCAAGGGACGTGACGAGGAGCGGGAGGAGCGCCGCGAGCGCCCCGCCCGCAATCCTCGCGAGCGCCGCCGCACCCGCGGCGGCCGGAGCGCCGAGACCACGGAGCAGGCGGTCACCGAGGCCCTTCCCGCGGAGGAGCCGCAGAACCGTCCCGCCGAGGAGCCCAGGAGCCGTCGCACCCGCGGCGGCCGTGTCACCGAGGAGGCCCCGGCACCCGCCGAGGCCGTCACGACCCAGGAGCATGTCGTAGAAGTCGTCGAACTTCCTCCGGTGGAGGCGGACGTGGCACCGAGCAACGACGAGCCCGCGCCCCGGCGCGGCCGTACCCGCAAGGCCGGTCTCAACCCCGAGGTCAGCCTCGGCGAGCCGGCGGTGGCCGAGGCCCCGGCCTGGGAGGACGAGCCGGTGCTCGAGACCCCCCAGCCCCGGCCCCAGCCAGAAAAGATCATCCCGGCCAGTCCGTTCACGGTGATCTTCCAGTCTCCGGACCTGGCCACGGACGACGACGAGATCGCCCCCTCGGCGGCCTCCGAGCGCGTCCAGAACCGCCGCCGGCCCCAGCCCAGGGGCCAGCGGGGCCCGCGGCGCCCGAACCAGCCGTAGCGGCGCGTAGAAGGGGCGCCACCCGCACGGGTGGCGCCCCTTCCGCCGTCTCCGGAGCCACCGAGTCATCCCGGCCGTGGCGGTATCGTGGTCTCACGTGAGTACGCCGCGATTTCTGACCCTGCCTCCTGGCGTCCGCCCGGCCTCGATCGACACCGCGGTGGGCTCCTTCGCCGCGCTGGAGGCGCTGCCCGTCAGCGGCGTCCCCGAGCGCTGGCCCGCCCTGCTGGTTCCCGGTCTCACCGGCAGCAAGGAAGACTTCATCGCGGTCCTGCAGACCCTCGCCCAGTCCGGCCGCCGGGTCATCGCGATCGACATGCGCGGCCAGTTCGAGACGGCGGGGTCCGACGATCCGGAGGCCTACACCTGCGCGGCGCTCGGCAACGACGTCGACGTCCTGGCCCAGACGATCGGCGAGGGCGAGCCCGTCCACCTGGTCGGCCACTCCTTCGGCGGGCTGGTCACCCGTGAGGCGGTCATCGACGGCCGCACCAAGTTCGCCTCCTACACGCTGATGAGCTCGGGGCCCGCGGCGATCGTGGGCCCGCGCGAGCGTTTCGGCCGGACCATGCTCGCGGAGCTGCCCGAGCTCGGCATGGAGCACCTGTGGCACAACCGGATGGAGCCGGAGGCGCTGGCCGCCGGGGTGCCGGACGAGATCGTGGCCTTCCTGCGCAAGCGGTTGTTCTCCAACTCTCCGACCGGTATGGCCGCCATGACCCGGCAGGTGCTCACCGCACCCGACCGGTGCGACGAGCTCACCCAGGTCGGGGTGGCCACCCTGGTGCTGTACGGCGAGCACGACGACGGCTGGCCGCCCCGGATGCAGGCCGAGATGGCGCGGCGGCTGGACGCCGACTGCGTGGTCGTCCCCGGCTCGGTGCACTCTCCCGCCGTGGAGGCCCCGGAGACCACGGCCGCCGCCCTCACCCGGTTCTGGAACGCCGCCGAGGCCCGCCTGCTGAGCTGAGCGCCCCGGCGGCTCAGGGCGCCGGGCCGCCCGGCATGCCCCCCTCCGCCTGGGCCTCCGCCCGGATCGGTGAACCTGTGGCGACCCCTGTTGGACGAGCCGTCGAATGGTATGTAACCATCTACTTACTATGACGAGCATCGAAGACATCGTCGTCCAGCCCCCGCACACCGCGACCTGGCTGGTGCACATCGACCGCTCCATGTGGATAGGCGGGGTCAGGGGCCTGATGCTCCAGGCCCTGCACCCCCTCGCCATGCGGGGCGTCTGGCAGAACTCCACCTTCCAGGAGGACCCGTTCGGGCGGCTGCGCCGTACCGCCGACTTCGTCGGCCGGGTCACCTTCGGCAGCCCGGCGGAGGCCGACGAGATCGGCCGCAGAGTCCGGGCCATCCACCGGACCCTGCGCATCGACGACCCCGACACCGGGAAGGTCCACCGCGTGGACGACCCGGAGCTGCTGCTCTGGGTGCACTGCGCCGAGGTCTCCTCCTACCTGTCCGTGGCGCGCCGGGCGGGCCTCGGGCTGACCGCCCGCCAGGCCGACCGCTACCTGGCCGAGCAGCGCCGCAGCGCGACCTACGTGGGCCTGCACGCCGAGGACGTGCCGGGTTCGCTGGCGGAGATGGGCGACTACTTCGCCGGGATGCGGACCAGGCTGAAGGTCACCCCCGAGGCCGCCGAGACCGTCCGATTCCTGCTCTGGCCCCGTCTGCCCGCCGAACTGCGCATGCTCAACCCCGGCAAGCCCGCCTACTTCCCTTTCGGCGCACTGTGCTACTACTCGCTGCCGCGCTGGGCCAGGCAGATGTACGGCGTGCTGCCCGAGGTGCCGCGCGCCACGGTGACCGCCGCACTGAAGGCGTTCCGGCTGGGCATGAACACACTCCCCGAGCCCGTCCACGACCGCGCGTTCATGCCGTACACCCGCGAGATGCTCACCGCGTCACGCGAACGGCTGGGCGCGGCCGGCTACGACGTGAGCCGGGGACTCAAGGGCCTGACCGATCCCCGCCGCTGGCCCTCGGGCGCCGTGGAGGCCGCCTGACCCGCCCGCGCCCGGAGCCGGCCCCGGCCTCGTGAACGGGCTCTACGGGCGGGGGCCCGGCGCCCCCGGCTCCTCAGCCGGCCAGACCGTCCCAGGGCTCCTTGTCCGGGGCCGCGGCCTGGCCGTCGGGGCAGTGGCGGCGGAAGTCGCACCAGGAGCAGAGCGGGCCGGTGTTCGGCGGGAAGATCGCGTCGATCTCCGGGGGGACGACCGGCGGCACGCGCTCGGCACCCGTGGCGCCCGCCGTACCGGATCGGGAGCGGGATCCGGCCGCTCCTCCGAAGGCCCGGCCCACGCCGCCCGCCCAGGCCTGGTAGCGCTCGTCCGCCTCGGCGGCCTCGCTCCCGATCTCCTCGGCGCGGCCCAGGTGGCGGGCGAGCGACTCGTCGGTGTGCTCCCATTCGACGACCGATCCGGTCGGCAGGTGGTGCAGCTCCACCTTCCGGCACGGCCGGCGCAGCATGCGGGAGGAGGCGATGGCGTAGACGGCCAGCGCCAGCGAGGACCGGGCGTCGTCGCCGGTCGGCGCGCGGCGGCCGGTCTTGTAGTCGACCACGACCAGCTCCTCACCCCGCCGGTCGAGCCGGTCGACGCGCCCGGACAGGGCCAGGACGGAGGTCCGCGTGGCCACGGTCCGCTCGACGCCGACGGGCTCGTCGGAGGGGTCGAGGGTCGTGGCGTACCCGGAGACCATCTCCCGCGCCCGGTCGCGCCAGGCGGACGACTGCTCGGCGTCCCGGAACCCGTCGCCGATCCACCCGTTCGCCAGCAGGACGCCCGCCATCGCCGGAGTGCGTCTGTCGTACGGCTCCCGCCACCAGGCGGCCAGGGCGTTGTGCACGCTCACGCCCACGCTGTTGTGGGCCCAGCGCGGCCCCCGCTGCGGGGTCGGCCGGTCCAGGTAGGTGAACCGGTAACGCCTGGGACAGTCCAGCCAGGTGTTCAGCCGCGACGGCGTGCATGTGTACAGCCGCCGCGGCATGCCCTCCAGGGGGAGCTGGTCCATCGAGGGCTAGTCGCCGTCGATGTTCAGGCGGATCCCGGCCGCGCGCGTCCCGTCGGTCAGCGGGCCCTCGTCGGCGGCCTCGGCGCCGCCGGTCAGCGAGCCGGACAGCCAGGCGTCGAACTTCGGCTCCAGCTCGCCGATGACCGTCTCCTCGCCGTGCGCGGGCAGCACGCGGGTGCTGTGGCGCAGGGTGAACAACCGCCCGCCGATCGTGGAGAGCTGGTCGGCCAGGGCGGGGTACTCGCCACCGATCTTGCCGGGGCCGTCGGCCAGCAGCGTCTTGCCGGTGAAGACCGCGTCCAGTTCCTCGCAGTAGAGCGAGATGGCGCCTTGGGTGACCCCGGGGGTGGTCATGACCTCCAGCTCGACGTCGGCGACGGCGAACACGCCCTCGTCCTCCAGCTCGATGTCCGGCCACGTGTCGGGCCAGGTCCGCCGCCACAGCGGCTTGTCCTTGGGATGCATGGCGACCACGGCCTCGTCCCGGGCGGCCACCTCGATGGCCGCGCCGACGTGGTCGGGCAGGCCGCCGGTGCAGATGACGGCGAGGACCTCCCGCTCACCGACCTGCTCCAGGATCTTCTCCGCGCCACGCGCGGGGTCGATGACGATGACCTCCTCATCGTCACCCACGATCCAGGTGTTGTTCTCGACCTTGTGCTCGACGCCGTCGACATCGACGACGCCTTCGGTCACCACTCGCTCGATACGCGCTGTCACGTCTCAGAACCTTACTGCCCTATCGATGGCGATGCTGCGCTGTGGTGATGGGCCGTGCTCCGCACGGCCGGCTCGGGGGCTGGTAACCGGCTCCCGCCCTCGTCACGTCCTCGCTCGTCCCTCACTGCGGGCGTTCCTCGGTCGGTTCACCGGCGCCCCCCTCTCGGGTCGGCGGAGACCGGTCATCCGGTCGCGAGGAGCGTGCGCACGGCGGTGATGATGAGCTGTACGGCGAGCGCCGACAGGAGCAGGCCCGCGATGCGGGCGGCGAGCTCGATGCCGTTCTCCTTGACGACCCGGACGATGACCACCGAGAACCGCATGAAGACCCAGAGCAGGATGTGCACGGCCGCGATGGCCAGCGCGAGGGCCAGGATGCCGCCGTTCTTGGACTCCGCCTGCCCGGAGAAGACGATCGTCGCGACGATCGCACCGGGCCCGGCGAGCAGAGGCGTGCCGAGCGGGACGAGCGCGACGTTGACGTTCGACTTCATGCTCCCGGCCGGCGGCTCGGTCTCCCCGGTCAGCAGTTGGAGGGCCACCAGCAGGAGCAGCAGGCCGCCGGCGATCTGCATGGCCGGCACCTCGACGTTCAGGTAGCCGAGGATCGCCTGGCCGAAGACCGCGAAGACCACGATGAGGCAGAACGCGACGATGGGCGCCTGCCAGGCGATGCGCCTGCGCTCCGCCGAGCTGCGCCCGCTGCTGTAGGCCAGGAAGAGAGGGATGACGCCGGGCGGGTCCATGATGACGAACATCGTGACGAACGCCTTGACGAAGAACTGGACATCGAACACGGGTCCCCCTGAGACCGTTCAGGGGGAGGCCGAGTGATGAGGTCAGCTTTCTCCTCCGACCAGGCGGGGGGAGAAGGCTCCGAACGGCAGGTCGAAGGCCTGGCCGTCGTCCCGCAGATCGCGCATGCAGAGCTCGGACAGCGCGATCATGCAGCCCGCCTCGGCAGGCCAGGCGATCGCCCACAGCCAGTCGCCCAGCGCCTCGCCCGCGTAGACAGCCCGGTCGGCCGGCGCCTCCACGCACCAGAGGGCGGCCGGATGCCCCTTCACCTCGATCTTCGCGTGCGGCGGGCCGGTGCCGAACCCGTCTCCCGGGTCGGGGCCGTCCAGCCCGGCGAACCCCGCGCCGAGCCCGACGCCGGGTTCCTCGGCGATGATCAGCAGATCGGCGGGGCCCCGGGTGACGGAGGGCCCGGAGAGCGCGACCACCGTGGCCCTGCCGCCCGTGCGCTCGTCGCCGGCCTCGGCGAAGCCGGTGACCAGCCACCCCTGCGGCAGCGGCCATGGCAGCCAGACCGGAACGCGTGCGCTCTGGCTGATCGCCTCCACAGCGGCGGACGACGGGTGTCTCGGCGGCTGCAGCGGCAGGACGTCACCGTGCGGGCCACACCGCCAGGCGCTTGACCAAGCACTCGGCGGACGGAGCGGCCCGAAGCAACGTGGACAGGTAGGCGAGGCTCTCACGACTACCCACGGTGCGCCTCCAGCCACCCTTGAGTCAAGAGTGCAACCCGTTATCCAGTCGTAATATTGTCCATGTGCGCGTAAATTGTGTGGGGGCAATCATTTTTAATGAATCCGGACAAATTCTCTTGGTTCGTCGCGGGCACCCGCCCGGGGAGGGGCTCTGGTCCGTTCCCGGCGGCCGGATCGAGCCCGGCGAGTCCGACGCCGAGGCGGTCGCCCGCGAGGTTCTGGAGGAGACCGGGCTGACGGTCTCGGTCGGCTCCCTGGCCGGCGTCGTGGACCGCCCCGGCCCCGGCCGCGTCGTCTACGAGATCCGCGACTACCTGGCCGAGGCCACCGGCGGCACGCTCGCCGCCGGTGACGACGCCGCCGACGCCCGCTGGTTCGACCCCGGCGAGCTGCCGGACCTGCCGCTGTCGCCCGGCCTCCTGGACGTCCTGGCCGGATGGGCGCTCATCGACCGGCCGCCAGGGTCGAGCGCCACAGGATGAGGTGGTCTGCGTCATAGGTGGTGGACCGTCCCAGGGCCACCACCCGGTCACCGGAGACCGCGACCGCGCCGAGTCCCTGGGCGCCCTCGCCGGCGAGCCGTCCCCGGGTGGGCGTGTGCCGCTGCCAGGACAGCCCGTCCTCGGAGGTCCAGGCCGCGCTGTCCCCCTCACCGGGCTCGCCCTGCCAGCCCACCGCCACCACGCCTTCCTGGGTCGCCGCCAGGTCCTGTACGGCGGCCGCCCGATCGGCCGGGAGCCAGGTCGTCCGCCACGTCGCCCCGTTGTCCCGGGAGACCGCGGCGAAGGCCCGGGGGCCGTCCTCGGTCTCCGCGCCGCCGGCCACGACCACCTGCCCGCCGTACGTGACCACGTGTCGCAGGATCGCCGCGCTCGCCCCCGCGGGCAGGACCGGTTCGCGCGCGCTCCAGTTGACCCCGTCGGCCGAGACCCACACCACGCCGGTCTCCCGCCCGGCCGTACCGGAGCCTCCGACGGCCATGTATCCGGAGGAGGTGGGCGAGACGTCGTGCAGACGCACACCGGCGCCGCCCGAGGGGAGCCTGCCCGCCCTGGTGTAGCGCTTCAGGTCGCTGGAGAACCACAGGACCGGGGTGGCCGAGGCCAGGTCGCGCTCCTCGCCGGCCAGCACGTATCCGGAACGGCCCGCCGCGACCGCGTGGGCGGCGAGGAAGGTGCGGCCGTCCCCCGGCGCGAGGGAGCCCATGACCGGGACCCTGCGCCAGTTCTGCCCGTCGGCGGAGGTGACGAGCAGGGGCTCGGTCGAGGCGACCCCGTTCATCGCGCCGCCCACGGCGAGCCAGCCCCGCCGGCCGTGCGCGACATCGTCGAGCGCCTGCCGGTACCGGCCGCCGAAGATCTGCGCGGGACCGCCGGCCCGCCATTCCTCGCCGTCCGCGCTCGTCCAGATCCCGGCGTCGCCGGAGGCCGTGCCGACGGCCACGAACACGCCGTCACCCGCGGCCACCCGCGCCGTCTCCCGCGCGACCCGGTTGAGCCCCGCGATCGCGTCCAGGGCGACCGGCCTCGCCTCGCCTCCCGGAGGGGCCGTGATGAGGACGAGCCGGTTGTCCTCCCCCACGGCCCGCCTGTCACCCCCGGCGACGAGCATGCCCTCGTCGGAGATCGCCAGCGCCCTCAGCGTGCCGGAGACCTCGCCGAGCTCGGTGGTCCTGGCCCAGTCGCGGCCGTCCTTGCTGGTGTAGACGGCGTAGCGCTCGGGGCCCGACTCCGCGACCGCGGCCACTCCCGCGGAGGAGGAGGCCAGGCGCTTCACCCCCGACCCCTGGGGATCCAGTCCGGTGATGGCGCCGCACGGGTCCCAGGTGCCGCCGTTGGCGGAGCAGTAGGCGCGGACCTCGCCCCTGGCGTCGCGCTGCTGGGTGGGAACGAGCACGAACCCCTTGCCCGCCGCGGCCAGGGAGCCCGTCCGCGGGGTCACCCCGTCCAGGACCTTCCCGGCCCGGAGCCAGGACCTCCCTCCGTCGCCGGAGCGCAGGACGACGGCGCCGGAGTCCTCGTCCGCCGGGTCGGCCAGCGCGACCACGGCGTCCCCCCGGGCCGCGACCGCCTGGAGGCCGCGCACGGACGGGCCGAGGTCGCGCGCCTCGACCCGGGTCCAGGCCCGCCCGTCCGCAGAGGTCCAGGCCGCGGCCCCGTAGGTGCCGTCGTCGAGGAAGGTGGCGCCGACCGCGACGAACCCGGAGGAGGTGCGGGCCAGATCCATGATCTGCCCCCCGGTCCCGAAGGCGGTCAGCCCCGCGGGGTTCTCCGCGCGCCACGACCGGCCGTCGACGCTGGTCCACAGCCCCGGCGCGGTGCTGAACGGCTCGTTCCCGGCGGCCAGCCAGCGGCCGTCACCGCCCGCCACCAGGCCGACGGTGGTCGGCGCGCCCTCCCGCCCCACCGGTCCGGCGACCTCGCCCAGTCGCCAGGTCGCGCCTCCGTCCGACGAGACCAGGAACAGCGGACGGGGCACGGGGCTGGTGGTGTCGCTGCCGACCGCGACCGTGGTGGAGCCGACCGAGACGACGTCGTTGAGCACCTGGTTGGCCCCGTCCCCGTGGCCGGCCGTCGGGGAGACGAAGGTCTCGTCCCCCAGCCGGAAGTCGTCCCCGACCAGGCTGAGGCCCGTGGCGAACGGGCTGCTCATCCAGCCCCACAGCACCAGGCCCCCGCCGACGGCGGCGGTCAGGACGAGGACCATCAGGAAGGGGATCACCAGCCCCCGGCCGCGCCTGCTCCGCGCCGGGCTGGAACGGCGCACGGCCGAGGGCGCCGTGGCCGAGCGGTGGTGCCGCCCTCCGTTGGGACCGCGCTTGCGGGGCGGGCCCTGGGCCACCAGGAGATCCGGCCGGGCCGGACGGCCTCCGGGCGGCCGCCCGACACGGCGCACCGGCTCGAAGTCGTCCTGCTCGTGCGGGTGAGGCTCGTCCTGCCCGTGCGGCGCGGGCGGATCGTCCTGCTCGTGCGGGGGTGGCGCGGGTGGCGTGCGCCCCTCCTCACGCGGCTCTTCCGGCTCTCCGGGAGCGGGGGCGGGGGCGGCGGGCGGCCCGGGCACCGGTTCCGGCTTCCGCACCGGCCATACCAGCTCGGAGTCCGCCGGACGCGCGGGCTCCCGCGCCGGGCCGGTGGGGGAGCCCCCCTCCCCGCGAGGTTCCCCCCGGGAGACGCGGGCGCGGGGTTCCCTGGGCGGCCCCGAGGCGACCAGCAGATCCGGCCGGTCGGCCCTCCTGCGGCGCGGCCCCGGTCCCGCTGCGGTCTCAGGAGGCTCGGACGACCCGGCCGGCGACGCTGCCGGCAGCCCTGCGGACGATTCTGCGGCGGGCGGACCGTCGGCGGAGGCGGTGCCGCCGGGGGCGGCGGGCGGCTCGGCGGGTGGCTCGGCGGGGGCCGGGGGGCGGGTGCCGTACGGCTGGCTGTAGGGGCGGCGGCGTTCACCGGAGGGCCGGGGAGGGTCCGCGTCGTCCGGGGAGGGAGCCGCGAAGGGCGGGGACACCCAGGGCGAGGACAGGGGCAGGCCCCGGGGGCGGTCGTCGGAGGGGCCGGGCGGGGTGTGCTGGATCGTCGGCGGGGACTGGTGGGGCTCCTGTGACCGGGACGGGTGTTCCGTGTCGTCGGGCACGCCGTCGTCGTCCGGCGGCCATTCTCGCGAGCGCGGGTCGTGAGGGCCCGAGGCCACGCTCAGCACCTCCTCGCAGGAAGCCTACGCGTCCGGATCCCCTGACTCCCGGACCGTTCCAGTTGTCCCATGGCGATCAACCGCCAACCCCTGCAGGAGCGGTGAATCCCAGGCGACCCTACTACTACCCGTCCCGTCGAAACGATCACCTCCGCCGCCCGGGCCCGCCGCGGCGGGCCGTACACCCTCCAGAGCAACACGTCAGGGCCGCTCTGGCGAGACCTCTCTAGGGAGATTCACCAACCAGACACCTGATTTGTCCCTCCTTACAGAGATAAATCCTGTTTCGTCTATCCAGGAGGCCACGATGAGCTCACCTGGATCTCCTGTCCCGGAGGGAACCGGATCGCGCCTCCTCCCGCGGAGGAGATCTCACCTGTGCGGATTACTTCACAGACACCCTCGCCGGTGGGACCTTTCATGGGGGGCAGGAAAACCCAACCCCAGGGAGCAGACCATGAAACGGCTGGGGCCCGTTCTCACGCTGGCCGTCGGCGCGGTGATGACCGTCGCGCTCGGCGTGCTCAGCGCGACCACTTCACCCACAACACAGAACGTCAACGCGCAGGGCGAGCCCGCCCCGGTGGCCGAGGCCACCTCGGAGGCCTCGGCGCCGCCCGCGCCCGTCAAGAGCGTCAAGCCCGTCCCGGCCAAGGCCGACTACGCGGGCCGGGTCCAGGGCAACGGCGGGCTCATCGCCGTCTCCATCCGCAACGGCAAGGCCGTCGGCTACTTCTGCGACGGCAGGATCGAGGCCTGGATGAAGGGGAAGGCCGCCGACGGCCGGGTCACCCTCTCCGGCCCCGGCAACGCCTCCGTCGTGGCGAAGCTCGGCGGCGGCAAGGCCTCCGGGACGCTGGAGTTCGGTTCCAGGAAGTGGGACTTCACCGCGCCCACCGTCAAGAAGCCCTCCGGCCTCTACCGGGCCAGCGCGATCGTCCGCGGCGCGCAGGTCCGGGCGGGATGGATCTATCTCGACGACGGCAGCAGGGTCGGCCTGACCCTCGTCGACGGCGAGCCCGCCGAGGTCGCGATCCCGGAGCCGGGTGAGAACGCCACCGTCAACGGCGAAGAGGTCGATCCCAAGGACGTCGACGAGTTCATCGGGGAGATCTCATGAGTGACACGAACGACACGCAGGTCTCCCGGCTTCCCGCGAGGCAGAACCTCGCCCCGCTGCTCGTCCCGCTCGTCGTGGGCGGACTGGTCGCGGTCGCGCTGGGCGTCTACGGGCGCGTCCACCCGCCCACGGGTTACGCGGTCGGTCCGGCCGGGTTCTCCGGGCCGCTGGCCATGAAGGCCTGGCTCACCACCGGCGCGTTCCTGCTCGCCGGAGTCCAGCTCTTCTCCGCCCTCGTGATGTGGGGCAAGATCAGGATGAACGCCCCGTGGATCGGCACACTGCACCGCTGGTCGGGCCGGGTCGCGTTCGTCCTGACGATCCCGGTGGCGTTCCACTGCCTGTACGCGCTCGGCACCCAGTTCGACGTGCCGCGCGTGATGATCCACTCGCTGCTGGGCTGCTTCTTCTACGGCGTCTTCACCGCGAAGATGCTGGCCCTGCCCAAGCGCGGACTGCCGGGCTGGACCCTCCCGCTGCTCGGCGGGCTGACGTTCACCGCCCTGACCGGGCTCTGGCTGACCTCGTCGCTGTGGTTCTTCACCACGATCGGGGTCAAGCTGTAGGCGGCGTGAAGGCGCTGGTGCGGGGGAACCCGGCCGCGCGGCCCTTGGCCGCCACCACCAGCGCCATCTTCCGGGACGCCTCGTCGATCATCTCGTCGCCGAGCATGACCGCGCCGCGCTTCTCCACCGTCGTGTAGTACTCGTACGCGTCAAGGATGAGCTCGGCTCGGTCGTAGTCCTCCTGGGAGGGAGAGAACACCTCGTTGGCCGCCTCGACCTGGCTCGGGTGCAGCACCCACTTGCCGTCGAACCCGAGCGCCGCCGCACGCCCGGCCACCTTGCGGTAGCCGTCCAGATCCCTGATCGCGAGGTACGGCCCGTCGACGGCCTGCAGGTCGTGCGAGCGGGCGGCCATCAGGATGCGCATCAGGATGTAGTGGTAGGCGTCGCCCTCGGTGTAGCCGGGCGGCTGCTCGCCCACCACGAGGGTCCGCATGTTGATCGAGGCCATGAAGTCGGCGGGGCCGAAGACCAGTGTCTCCAGGCGGGGCGACGCCCCCGCGATGGCGTCCACGTTGACCAGCCCGCGGGCGCTCTCGATCTGCGCCTCGATGCCGATCCGTCCCACCGGCAGCCCGTTGGCCTTCTCGATCTGGGTGAGCAGCGTGTCCAGCCAGACCACCTGGGTGGCGTCCTCGACCTTGGGCAGCATCAGGCAGTCGAGGAGCTCCCCCGCGCCCTCCACCACCTCGATGACGTCCCGGTAGGTCCACTGCGTGCCCAGGTCGTTGACCCGCACGACCCGGACCTTGCCCGACCAGTCGCCCTCGCGCAGGGCGGCCACGATGTTCTTGCGCGCGCCCTCCTTGGCCAGCGGCGCGACGGAGTCCTCCAGGTCGAGGAAGACCTCGTCGGCGGCCAGGCCCTGCGCCTTCTCCAGGAAGCGGGGGTTGCTGCCGGGGACCGCGAGACACGAACGTCGGGAGCGCATGGCCATACGGTAGCGGGCGCTCGGGCGTCCGCGGCAGGGCGGCCCCGTCCGCGAGACCGTCCGCGGCGGCGCTCTGCCCCGTGGCGGTGTCTATGGCGGTCATACAAAGTCTCACCACCGTTCTTGGCGCACCCCTTGAGCGGATTCCAGGAGGACTGTCCGAATAATGGGCACGACGCCTCGGTAAAGGGAGAGATACACGATGGCAAACGCCTCCTCGGTGGCCCGGCCCGCCGTACTGTCCGATCTGATCCCCGGTTCGCGGGTCCGCGACATCGCACTCGTCATCGGCGGTGCCGCCCTGACCGGCCTGGCCGCGCAGCTCACCTTCCCGATGTGGCCGGTTCCGGTCACCGGCCAGACCTTCGCCGTGGTGCTCGTCGGCGCGGCCCTCGGCATGAACCGCGCGGTGCTGAGCATGGCGCTCTACATGCTGGTCGGCATCGCGGGCGTGCCGTGGTTCGCGGGCGGCGCCTCCGGCTTCGGCGGTCCCACCTTCGGCTACGTCATCGGCTTCATCGCCGCCGCCGCCTTGGTCGGCAAGCTCGCCGAGCGCGGCGGCGACCGCACGGTGGCCCGCACGGTCGGCACGATGGTCCTGGGCAACCTGGTCATCTACGCCTTCGGTCTGCCTGTCCTCATCGCCGTCACCGGCCTCGGTCTCGGCAAGGCGCTCGCCGTCGGCGTGCTCCCCTTCCTGGTCGGCGACGCGGTCAAGATCGCTGTCGCCGCCGGGCTGCTCCCGGCGGCCTGGAAGCTCGCCCGCCGCTGATCCGGCGATCCCGTACGGCCTGCGCCCCGGACGTGAGGAGGCGCAGGCCGTACATTCATGCCATGAGCGTGATCGAAGAGGGCGCCAAGAAGTCGAGCATCCTGTGGCTGTCCCTGGACCGGCCCCGGCTGGCCTGGCACACCTGGCACGACGGCGCGATCTACGTGGTCACCGGCGGCGGCGAGCAGGAGCTCCCCGGGCTGGCCGGCGCGGACCGCGTGGAGGTGACGTTGCGGAGCAAGGACAACGGCGGACGGCTGGTCGTCTTCGACGCCTCGGTCGAGGTGGTGGACCAGGCCGCGGACGCCGACGCGGTGGCCGCGCTCGCCAAGGACCGGCTCAACGCCGCCGACGGCGCGGGCCTGACGGCACGCTGGGCCGCCGAGTCCCAGGTCGTACGGCTCACGCCCCGCAGCCCGGCCGCCTGACCCGCCTCACACCGCCGGGACCGGTTCCCTGACCTCCCGGACGGGCTCGGCCAGGCCGGTCGTGGCCCGCTGCGCGAGGTAGGCGCCGGTGAGCACGATGAGGCCGCCGATGATCTGGAAGACGCCCAGCGCCTCCCCGAGCAGCACCCAGGCGACCACCGCCCCGGCGATGACCTCCAGCGAGGCGACGGTGGAGCCGACCGCGGCAGAGAGACGGCGGACCGCGGTGACGCCGAGGATGTAGGCGATGACTGTGGCGATCAGGATCATCCAGAGCGCGGCCCCGAGCACCGGCAGGGTGTATCCCCCCTCGGGCGTGGCGGTCAGCGTGAACGCCGTCCACGGGATGTCCCACGGCCGGGAGATCGGGACGAGCACGGCGGCCGCGCCGAGCAGGCCCCAGGCGATGAGACCGAGCGGGTCCACGTCGTCGCCGAAGCCGTCGCTGAGCAGGAAGTATCCGGCGCAGCACGCCGCCGCGCCGAAGGCGAGCAGCAGGCCGAACGGGTCCAGGCTCAGGCCCGACCAGACCTCCACCACGATGCCGAGCCCCACGACGGCGACCACGGCCCCCGTGAACGCCGCGCGCGGCAGCCGTACCCGGCGGACGAAGCGCACCCAGAGCACGACGAGCACCGGCGAGGTGAACTCGATGAGCAGGGTGACGCCCACCGGCAACCTCGTGATCGCCGCGAAGTAGAGCGCCTGCACGCCCGCCACCGCGACCACCGCGTAGGCGAGGAAGAACAGCAGCCGCGAGCGCGGGATGCGCAGGGCTCGGGGCCTGACCACCGCCAGGATGCCGACGAGGAGCAGTCCCGCACCGGCCATCCTCGCCCAGACCGACTCGAGCGGCGCGAGCCCGGCGGCGGCGAGGTACTTGGCCATCGGCCCGGAGAAGGCGAAACACCAGGACGACGCGAACGCGACCAACAGGCCCGACTGCCTCATGCGACACCACCCATGTAACTACCGTTTAAGTCTTTTGATGCTGTCATGGTGGGGCAAGAACCGGCAAGAGGCGTCCGGCATATGGGCGTGCCATGGGGGCTCTGTCCGGGCATACGGCCTACGCTTCGAATGTGAGGATCTTCATCGCCCGGCTCGCCGGCACCCCGGTCTTCGACCCGGCGGGCGACCAGATCGGCCGGTTGCGCGACGTGGTGGTCGCCGTGGCAGGATCCGCGCCGCCGCCGGTGCACGGGCTGGTGGTGGAGGTCCAGCCGCGCCGCCGGGTCTTCGTGCCGATCACCCGCGTGCTCAACATCGAGGCGGGCTCGATCGTCTTCAGCGGCCGGATCAACATGCGCAGGTTCGAGCAGCGGGCCTCGGAGTCCCTGGTCATCGCCGAGATGCTCGACCTGTCGGTGGAGTCCGGCGGCGAGCGGATGACCGTGCTGGACCTGGCCATGGAGAAGGCCAGGAGCACGGAGTGGCTGATCACCAAGGTCGCCCTGGTCAAGGGCGGTCCCGGGCTGGGCCTGCGGCGGCGGGGCGCGAACCGGATCGTGGACTGGAGCGAGGTCAGCGGCTTCGGCGCGGTGCAGAAGGACCAGGGCGCGGCCGGCCTGCTGGCCGCCTTCGAGAGCGGACGCGCCGCCGACCTGGCCAGCGCCCTGCACACGCTGTCCGACAAGCGGCGGGCCGAGGTGGCCGCCGCACTGGACGACGTACGACTCGCCGAGGTCCTGGAGGAGCTCCCCGAGCCCGACCAGATCGGCATCCTCAGCCGCCTCGAACCGGAGCGGGCCGCCGACGTGCTGGAGGAGATGGACCCCGACGACGCGGCGGACCTGCTCCAGGACCTCCCCACGGAGCAGGCCGAGGCGCTGATGGCGCTGATGGAGCCCGAGGAGGCGGCCCCGGTCCGCAGGTTGCTGATCTACCCGGAGAACACCGCCGGCGGCATCATGACATCCGAGCCGATCATCCTCCCCCCCAACGCCACCGTCGCCGAGGCCCTGGCCCACATCCGCCAGCAGGACCACATCCCGGCCGTGGCCACCCAGGTCTACGTGTCCCGGGCGCCCGTCGAGACGCCGACCGGCAGGTTCCTCGGCCTCGTCCACTTCCAGCGCCTGCTGCGCGAGCCGCCGGCCACCCTGGTGGGAACGATCATGGACGACTCGCTCGATCCGATCAGGCCCGACTTCACCCTGAAGCAGGTGACCTCCTACCTGGCCAACTACGACCTGGTCGCGGTGCCCGTGGTGGACGGAGCGGGCCGCCTGGTCGGCGCGGTCACCGTGGACGACGTGCTCGACCACCTGCTCCCCGGCGACTGGCGGGAGCGGGAGATCGGCGGAGAAGGAGCATGAGCATGACCGACCGGCTCGACCAGCCCAGGGAACTGGGCCCGCGCCTGCGCCCGGCCTACGACCGCGAGGCGTTCGGACGGCTGTCGGAACGCATCGCCAGGTTCCTCGGCACCGCCAGGTTCCTCGTCTACATGACCGGGTTCGTCGCGCTCTGGATCCTGTGGAACATCTTCGCCCCCGGCGCCTGGCGCTTCGACCCCTACCCGTTCATCTTCCTCACGCTCATGCTCTCGCTCCAGGCCTCCTACGCCGCCCCGCTGATCCTCCTCGCCCAGAACCGCCAGGACGACCGGGACCGGGTCCAGAACGAGCACGACCGCCGGGCGGCCGAGCGCAACCAGGCCGACGTCGAGTACCTGACCCGCGAGATCGCGGCCCTGCGCATCGCTCTCGGCGAGGTGGCCACCCGCGACTACATCCGCTCGGAGCTCCAGCATCTCCAGGAGGAACTGCGAGAGGACCGCGACGCCGTCGCCTTCCGGCCGAACGGCGCCCCCTGAGACGCCCCCGTCGCGCTCCGGGGCTTCCGGCCGGAGCCCGCCGTGGCGAAGGACGGCGGGGCGGGCTCCGCCGGGTGGAGCCGCCCGCGCCCGAGTGACGAAGGCGGCTTCAGGCGGTCTCGGACTCCGGGAACAGCTTGGTGAGCATGGAGGCGCACTGGCGGAGCTCGTCACCGTCGAGGACGTCCAGGAAGCGGGTCCGGATGCCGCGCAGGTAGGTGGGAGTGGCCTCGGCCAGGCGCAGCGCACCGGCGTCGGTCAGCACCGCGAACAGCCCGCGGGCGTCACTGGTGCAGGCCTCGCGCTCGACCAGGCCGTCACGCTGGAGCCGGTCGATGAGCCGGGTCAGGCCGCTGCGCGAGAGCAGCACCCGCTCGGCCAGGTCGTTCATCCGCAGCCGCCGGTCAGGGGACTCGAACAGCTGGGTGAGCACGTCGTAGGAGGCCAGGGCCAGGTCGTGCTCTACCAGCAGATCCGCCTCCAGCAGCCGGGTGATGCGCACCTGGGCCCGCTGGAGCATGCGCCAGACCACCAGCTCCTCGGAGCTGATGGTCCCTCTTGACTCGCTCGCCGTCAGGGTCACGAAGTAACCTTAGGACGTTGCACGCGCATCTACACAATGAATTGTCCGGATCCAGCTCTTCTGGGCAGCTCCCGGAATTCATCGCACTCTCCCTGGGTTCGTACCATGGACTCACCCGTGGAACGCCTGGACGACAACAGACAAGGAGGGACGGCAACCCCCGTCGCCCTCAAGGTGGCGGTCTGATGCCGGCACTTTCGATGGCACCTACCCCGGAACTCGTGACGGCCGCCCTCGCAACCGTCAACGACCCTGAGATCCGTCGGCCGATCACCGAGCTCGACATGGTCAAGAGCATCGACATCTCCCCCGAAGGGGTGGTGCGCGTCGGCATCTTCCTCACCGTCTCGGGCTGTCCCATGAAGGACACCATCACCCGTGACGTCACCAGTGCGGTCTCCAAGATCGACGGCGTGACCGGCGTCCAGGTCGAGATGGACGTCATGAGCGCCGAGCAGCGCAAGACGCTCCAGACCAAATTGCGCGGCGACCGCGGGCCCGAGAAGGAGATCCCGTTCGCCCAGGCCGGCTCGCTGACCCGCGTCTTCGCGGTCGCCTCCGGCAAGGGCGGTGTCGGCAAGTCCTCCGTGACGGTGAACCTCGCCGCCGCCATGGCCTCCAGCGGCATGAAGGTCGGTGTCGTGGACGCCGACATCTACGGCCACAGCATCCCCCGCATGCTCGGCACCTCCGAGCGGCCCACCAAGGTCGAAGACATGATCATGCCCCCGGTGGCGCATGACATCAAGGTCATCTCGGTCGGCATGTTCAAGCCCGAGGGCAACACCCCGGTGGTCTGGCGCGGTCCCATGCTGGACCGCGCGCTGCACCAGTTCCTCGCCGACGTCTACTGGGGCGACCTCGACGTCCTGCTGATGGACCTGCCCCCGGGCACCGGCGACATCGCGATCTCGGTGGCGCAGCGCATGCCGTCCGCCGAGATCCTCGTGGTGACCACCCCGCAGCAGGCCGCCGCCGAGGTCGCCGAGCGCGCCGGATCCATCGCCGCCCAGACCCACCAGCAGATCGCCGGCGTCATCGAGAACATGGCCTGGATGTCGTGCCCGCACTGCGACGAGAGGATCTCGGTCTTCGGCGAGGGCGGCGGCCAGACCGTGGCCGACGCGCTCACCCGCACGCTCGGTGCCCGCGTGCCGCTGCTCGGCCAGGTCCCGATCGACATGCGGCTGCGCGAGGGCGGCGACGAGGGCAAGCCGCTCGTGCTCACCGACCCCGACGCCCCGGCCGCGGCCGAACTGCGCCGCATCGCGGCGGGCCTGAGCAAGAGGTCGGCCAGCCTCAAGGGCATGCAGCTCGGGATCTCCCCCACCCGGGGCCGCTAGTCCCGGCCCGCGAAAAGCGGAGAGGCGCCCCCGGAGGGGCGCCTCTTCCGTGTGTCTGCAGGCTCTTCGCCGGCCTCCGGGATCCCGTGGGGTTCAGGTGGCCTCGGGGTCGTACGGCGGGATCTCGCCGTAGCCGAGCTCGCCGGCCGCCTCGGCCACATAGGACGTGGCATAGGCCGGAGCGGCGATCGCGGCGGCGGACGAGGCGGCGTTCCAGTCGTCTTCCAGGTCGGCGGTCAGGTGCTTGCGGACGAAGTTCTTCGGGTGGAGATCCGCCGGATCGAAGTCGGCGAACTCGGGCCCCAGCCCCGTCCTCAGGTCCTCCTTGGCGCTGTTGGCCATCCGCCGCAGGTTGCGCAGAGTCCTGCCGGCCTGGGCGGCGGCCTGGGGCAGCTTCTCGGGACCGAAGACGAGCAGGGCGATGACCACCAGTGCCACGACCTCAAACCAGCCGAGTCCGAACACTGTGATCTCCTACGGGCTCAACGCCAAGGTCGGCGCTCCGGGACGTCTCCCGGAGCGGCTTCCAGACTAATGCCCCCAACGGCAAGCATGCACCCATAGCGCGCTGCTCAGGAAGGTTCAGGCGTCGGCGTGGCGACGTCGGCCTGAACGACCACGGTGGCCGTCTTCTCCTGGCCGCCGCGCTGGTACTTGACCTCCAGCTTGTCCCCGGGGGCCTTGCCCCGGACCAGGGCGATCAGCTCGTTGCCGTCCTGCAGCACGAGGCCGTTGACCTCCAGGATGACGTCACCCGGCTTGAGACCGGCCCTGTCGGCGGCGCCGCCGGGCGTGACCGGTTGGTTGCCCTCGACCGGCGAGCCCGCGATCCGGACCCCGACCCCCTGGTAGGCGGGGTCGATCATCACGCCGATCCGGGACTTGCTCGCCACCTTGTTGGTGACCAGTTCCTGGGCGACCCGGCGCGCGTGGTTGACGGGGATGGCGAAGCCGAGGCCGATGCTGCCGCTCTGCCCGCCGACCTCCCTGCCGAGGGTGGCGATCGCCGAGTTGACGCCGATGACCTCGCCGCTGGCGTTGACCAGCGGACCGCCGGAGTTTCCGGGGTTGATCGCGGCGTCGGTCTGGATCGCACTGAACCAGGTGGTGTCGGAGCTGTTCTCCTCACCCGCCTGGACCGGCCGGTTGAGAGAGCTGACGATGCCGGTGGTGACCGTGCCGGTCAGGCCGAGCGGGGAGCCGATCGCGATGACCGGGTCGCCCACCACCACGTTGTCGGAGTTGCCGAGGGTGATCTCCGGCATGCCGAAGGTCTCCTCGGGCCTGACCACGGCCAGGTCCGACTCGGGATCGCGGCCGATGATCTGGGCCGAGGTGGACTTGCGGTTGTTGAACTGGATCTGGATCTGACCGCCGTTCGCGGCGGCCGCGACCACGTGGTTGTTGGTCACCACGTAGCCGCCCTTGATCAGGAAACCGGAACCGGTGCCCGAGCTTCCCCCGCCCTCGACCGCCAGCGAGACCACGCTGGGCAGCACCTTGGCGGCCACGCCCGCCACCGACTCCGGGGGCCTGGCCTTGGCGCCGGAGTCGGCGGCCGGCAGGGTGTAGGACGGGTCGAACCCCGCACTGCTCGGGCGGGTCAGGAGGTAGGTGCCGACGCTGCCGAGCGTCGAGGCGATCAGCGCGATCACCACGGCGAGGACGACGAAGGCACCGGTGCCCAGTCCTCGCCGGCCGGGGGCCGCGCCGGGTCCGGGGAACCCGACGGGAGCCATGCCGTTTCCGGGGAGACCCGCGGGCGGCGGCGCCCAGCCCGGTCCCATGCCGAAGGCTCGGGAGGGCGGGGGCGGCGGGTCGCCGAAGACCGCGCCGTCGTTGCGGGGCTGCCCGTACGGCGAGACCATGATCGCGGTGTCCTGGCGCGGGCGGCCGGAGGGGTCGCCCCAGCCGCTCGCCTCGGGCGGGTCGATCCAGCCGTCCTGGCGGTGCTGCGCGGACGGGTCCGGACGGTCCTGGCCGCCCCACTGGCCCCGTGCCGGCTCACCCGGGGGGTTGTGGTCCCACCGGCCGGGGCCGGGCGGCGGGCCGAGCTGGCTCCAGCCGTCGTCGGGCCGGTCGCCCTGCGGCCCGGTCACGGCGTCGGCGGGCAGGAACTCCGGCCGGGAGAACTCCGGAGCCGGGCCTCTCGCGTCGGCGAGATCCGACGGCGAGCGCCCCTCGGCGTCGTTCCCCTCACGGCTACGGGGGTCGTCGGTCATCGAATACTCACTACTCCTCGCCTCGCATGAGGCCGCTCGCCGGCAGCAGCCAGACCATCTTCCCGGCACGGGCATACGAGAGACATAAAGCACGCTCATTCGGAGACACCGGCCCGGGACGGTGGACAACCCCGCCCCGGATCCAGATCGTATGCCCGTCGCACCGCTCCACATGCCGCCACGGGAGACGTTCCTCACCGAACACGCCAAGGGGGACAGAGACTGACATCACGGGCAGGCGATCCGAATACTCCGGATATAAGTATCACCGAGAATCACCGTGCGCGGGCTGCCCACCGGCTCGGCCCGCCGGGATGAGGCGGACGGGAGCACGGCGGCGGGCAGCCGGATCACGGGGCGGGCGTCAGCGGCGTCGGCGAGGGAGCGGGCGTCGCCGTACCGCTGGACGGCGCGATCCTGGGCTGGTTGGCGAACATGTCGGCGGGCGGGACGCGCGGGCCGGACTCCGCACCGCCCACGACGAACAGGGTGCCGAGCGCCACGGCCGCCGAGGCGAAGCCCACCGCGACGTAGCCCGCCCTGCGTGAGCGGCGAGGCGCGCCGACGGCGCGGCCTCGGGGCCGGTTGTCCGGCGGCGCGATGCTGTGCATGCTCGGGATGGGCGCCCCGCCGAAGGTCCGGGCGACCGGGAAGGGCCGCTCGCGCGGCGGCAGCGGGCCGCCGGGCTCGGCCATCCGCAGCAGCGACACCGTCAGGTCCGCCGGCATCGACGGCCCGTCCAGGGACCGCAGGCGGCTCTTCAGCGCGCGCATGGTGTCGACCTCGGCGCGGCAGTCCGCGCAGAAGGTCAGGTGGGCCAGGGCGCGGTCGCGCTCATGGTGGTTCAGTTCTCCGTCGACGAGCGCCGAAACACGCTCTCCAAGATGACTCATGCCGACTCCTTGCCAAGCGGCTCGTCGTGACATTCGCCCTTGATCGTGGTGCTCATTTCGGGCCTTCGCTCGTTTCTCATGCGAACTCCTCCCCGCGGGTGACGGTGGGGGGGAACCGTTCGCCGCGTGGCGCGCGGTGCTCGAGCGCATCACGCAGTTGTGCCCGGCCGCGGTGGATGCGGCTGCGGACGGTGCCGAGCTTCACGCCGAGCGTCGCGGCGATCTCCTCGTAGGACAGCTCTTCGATGTCGCACAGGACGACGGCGGCGCGGAACTCGGGCGCGAGGGCGTCGAGCGCCGCCTGGATGTCGGGCTCCATGTGACTGTCGTCATACGCCTGGGCGGGAGAGGGCTCACGCCCGCGCAGCCGCTCGGCGGCGTCGTCGGCGAGCCCCTCGAACCGGATGCGCTGCCTGCGCCGGGCCGTGTCGAGGAAGAGGTTGGTGGTGATGCGGTGCAACCAGCCCTCGAAGGTGCCCGGCGTGTAGTTCGACAGAGATCTGAAGACCCGGACGAAGACCTCCTGGGTGAGATCCTCGGCATCGTGGACGTTGCCGGTCAGCCGATAGGCCAGCCGGTACACGCGAGCCGAGTGGGTCCGGACCACCTCCTCCCAGGTGGGAGGCGTCCAGTCAGACACGGGAGTATCTGCCTGGTGGTCGGATTCGTCCACCGGCACTCCTCTCTCCGGGACCACCGCTATCGCCATAGTGCCTGGTTTCGTCCCTTCATGCGTACTCGCTGCCTTCACGACCGGCAAAGGCCGCTTAAACCGTGCAACGCACCGGCCATGACATGAGTTCCCGATCTGGCCCGACTCCCTTAGGCTGCGACCCAGCGTCATACGACTGTGTACGGAGAAAGCGGGAGGAGAGGCCGATGGCTGAGACGCCGACAAGTCCGTTGGAGGCCACTCTGGCCTATGCCGAGGATTTCCATCCCGAGGACGACGTCCTGCGCATCGCCCGGCAACGGGGCGCCGAGGTGGGGGCGCCGCCGATCGCGCCCAGCGGCGGGGCCGCCCTGTGCTTTCTCGCCACGGCCATCAACGCCCGCGCCGTCGTGGAGATCGGCACCGGCTGCGGCGTCTCCGGCCTGTGGCTGCTCCGCGGCATGCGCCAGGACGGCACGCTCACCAGCGTGGACGTCGAGCCCGAGCACCAGCGCCTGGCCCGGCAGAGCTTCGCCCAGGCCGGCTTCTCCGGCGGCCGGGTCAGGCTGATCACCGGCCGCGCCCTCGACGTGCTGCCGCGCCTGTCCGACGGCGGCTACGACCTGGTCTTCTGCGACGGCGCCAAGCAGGAGTACGGCGACTACCTGGCCGAGGCCGTACGGCTGCTCCGTCCGGGCGGCATCGTCGTATTCGACAACGCCCTGTGGCACCACCGGGTCGCCGACCCGACCCAGCGCGACCCGGACACCGTCGCCGTGCGGGAGCTGGGCAAGCTCGTCCGTTCCGACGAGCGGCTCCGCCCGCTCCTGCTTCCCCTCGGCGACGGCATCCTCGCCGCGATCAAGCTCTCCGGCTAGGACCGCCCGGCCCCACCGGCGGTCAGCCACTCCAGCAGCAGGCGGACGCCGAAGCCCGTGGCCCCCTTGGCGAGGATCCCCTCGTCGGCCGTGCTGCGCCCGACCCCCGCGATGTCCAGGTGCGCCCACGGCCGCTTGCCGGTGAACTCGCGCAGGAACAGCGCCGCGGTGATCGAGCCCGCGCCGTAGGCGGACCCGGCCTCGATGTTGGCCAGGTCGGCGACCGAGGACTCCAGGGCCGGGGTGTAGTCCTCGATCAGCGGCATCCGCCAGAGCCGCTCACCGCTCGTCTCCCCCGCGCGCGCCAGCTCGTCGGCCAGTTCGTCGTCGGAGGCGAAGACCGCGCCCAGGCTCTTGCCGAGCGCGATGCTGATCGCCCCGGTGAGCGTGGCGACGTCCACCATGACGTCCGGGTCCAGCTCGGCGTCGGCGTAGGCCAGCGCGTCGGCCATCACCAGGCGGCCCTCGGCGTCGGTGTTGAGCACCTCGACGGTGCGCCCGCCGTACTGCGTGATCACGTCGCCGGGACGCTGGGCCGCACCGGAGAAGGAGTTCTCCGCGGCGGCGATCAGGCCGGTGACGCGGACCGGCGCGCCGAGCGTGGCCAGCGCCCCCAGGACCGCGATGACCACCGCGCCGCCCGCCATGTCGGTCTTCATGAACTTCATGCCCTCGGTGGGCTTGAGTGAAAGACCGCCGGTGTCGTAGGTGATGCCCTTGCCGACCAGGACGACGTGCTTGAGCGGCACGCCCTCGGTACGGCGCGCCACGGCCTCCTCGGGCTCGTAGGAGAGCTGGATCAGCCTCGGAGGGCTCACCGAGCCCTGGCCGACGGCGAGGATGCCGCCGAAACGCCCGGTCCGCAGCGCGTCCTCGTCCCAGACCCGCGCGCTCATCCGCCCCGGGCCGGCCTCGGCCAGTTGCTCCAGTGCGCGCTCCGCGAGCCACTCGGGGGTCTTCACCGAGGCGGGCGTGTTGGCCAGGTCCCTGGCGAGCGCGACCGCCTCGGCGATCACCCGGCCCCTGTCCACCGCGGCCTCGACGCCCGCCGCGTCCCGGGGGTCCTCGCCCGCGAACTCGATCGCGGCCACCGGCCCGGAGCCCGCCTCGCCGATCCGGAAGGTGTAGGCGGCCAGCAGCGCGCCCTCCACGAACGCGGCCCTCTCCCCGGCGGACCCCGCCGGGAGCACCACGCTGAGCGCCTCACGGCCCCTGCCCCGGCGGACCACCGCCGCACCCGCCTTGCGCAGCGCGGTGGCCGAGCCGTCGCCGACCCCGTAGAGCAGCACCCGGCCGACCCCGTCGCCGCGCGTGACGGGCACCTCGACGATCTCGCCCGCCTCGCCCTTGGCCTGGTAGTGGTCGAGCAGCGCGGCAGCGGGCACGGGCAGCTCGACCCGTGGGTCCAGCTCCGCGCCGAAGGGGACCGCGAGCAGCTCGGCCCCGTCCGGCACCCGTGGTGCTGTGGTGATCGAAGTCTTTATCGGCACGTGGAAACTCCAGTCTCGAACCGGGAGAACACCGCGGCCCTGGCGCGAGCCGCCGTGGGGCGGTCCAGCGGCCAGGGCCGTGTCATCGGTCGCGGTCGTGCGGGCTGTCGCTGATGTCATGCTCCGGGTGAGCAGGGTGGGTGGTGCCCGCCACGCCGCCTCAGGATCATGCCGGGCTCAGCCGACGACCTTCTTCAGCTCCTCGCCCAGAGCACCGGCCTCGTCCGCCGACAGCTCGACGACAAGCCGGCCGCCGCCCTCCAGGGGGACCCGCATGACGATTCCCCTGCCTTCCTTGACGACCTCCAGCGGACCATCGCCGGTCCTCGGCTTCATCGCCGCCATGCGTGTATCCCTTCCTGCTTCGGGCTCCGGATCTCCGACTGACCCGAGGGTGGCCGACGCATTCACGTCTTCTGTGATGTCCTATTATCCCGCCTCCGCGCTCGGAATGGGAACGATCAGCTTCCCCCCGGCACCATCAGGGGCCCGATACCGTTGTCCGGGACCCCCCGGACGACCAAACTTGTCCTCGTGAACGCCCGCGCCGCGCTGTTCGATCTGTACGGGGACCACCTGCGGTCCCGGGGCGGCCGCGCGTCCGTCGCCGCCCTCGTCCGCCTGCTCGCCCCGCTGGAGATCGCCGCTCCCGCCGTGCGCACCGCCGTCTCCCGGATGGTCCGTCAGGGGTGGCTCGCCCCCGTCCGCCTGCCCGGCGGACCCGGCTACGAGGTCACCCCGAAGTGTGTGCGCCGCCTCGACGAGGCCGCACTGAGAATTTACCGAGCGGGAACGATCGCCTGGTCCGGCCGGTGGCATCTGGTCGTGATCGAGCCGGTCCGCGAGCGGCCCCGGCGGGAGCGGCTCAGGGCCGACCTGTCCTTCCTCGGGTACGCGCCGCTGTCGGAGACCACCTGGATCGGCCCGCACCCCTCCCCCGAGCTCGACTCGCTGCTCTCTGGCGAGCAGATCCGCGCGGAGCGGTTCGAGGCGGTGCTGGACGGCGACCCCCGGGCGCTGGTGGCTCGCACCTGGGATCTGGAGGCCATCGCGACGGCCTACGAAGACTGGCTGGCCCGGGCGGTGGAGCTGGTCGGAGGGATCCCCGGCGACGCGGACGACGACCGGGTGTTCGCCGTCCGCAGCAGACTGCTGCACGGCTGGCGCAATTTCCTGTTCCGCGACCCCGGCCTCCCCGCCGACCTGCTCCCTCCCGGCTGGCCCGGGGAGAAGGCCAGAGCCTACTTCGAGCAGGAGGCCACACGCCTGCTGCCCGCAGCCGTGGCGTTCGTCGAACGCCACCTGACCGAACGGTAAGGAGTTCTCCGTTGAACGATGTCCTCTACTCGGTGGACGAAGGCGTCGCCACCATCACGCTGGACCGCCCCGAGGCGATGAACGCGCTGACCGTCAGGATGAAGACCGAACTGCTCGAAGCGCTGACCATGGCCTCGCACGCCTACGCGGTGCGTGCGGTACTGCTGACGGGATCGGAGCGGGCGTTCTGCGCCGGCCAGGACCTGGGCGAGCACGCCGCCAACCTGGAGGCGGGCCGCGGCCTGGACGACACGGTGCGCACCCACTACAACCCGATCATCCGGGTGATCACCGAGATGGGCAAACCGGTCATCGCAGCGGTGAACGGCGTCGCGGCGGGGGCGGGCGCGTCCCTCGCCTTCGCCTGCGACCTGCGGATCGCCTCCGACAGAGCCAAGTTCACGATGGCCTTCACCGGGATCGGCCTGGCTCCCGACTCCGGCGCGTCCTGGACCCTCCAGCGCCTGGTCGGGCCGGCCCGCGCCGCCGAGCTGCTCCTGCTGAACGAGCCGCTCGGCGCGGCCCGCGCGCTGGAGCTCGGCGTCGTCTCCAAGGTCGTCCCCAGCGAGGAACTCCCCACCGCGGCGCGGGCGCTGGCCGTACGGCTGGCACAGGGGCCGACCAGCGCCTATGCCGCGACCAAGCGAGCTGTGGCGTTCGCGGCGGGCAGCACCCTGGACGACGCACTGGAACTGGAGGCCGACCTCCAGGACGCCTGCGCCAAGACAGACGACCACAACAACGCCACCCGGGCGTTCCTCAACAAGGAGCGCCCGGTCTTCGAGGGGCGTTAGGCGCCGTCAGACCCGGTCCCGGACCCAGCAGCCGGAGACGTGGTCGTTGACCAGGCCGATGGCCTGCATCAGCGCGTAGGCGGTGGTGGGACCGACGAAGCGGAAGCCGTGGCGCTTCAGCTCCTTGGCCAGGGCCCTGGAGCCCGGTGTCTGCGCCGGCACGTCGGCACCGGTCGCCGGCGCCGGGGAGCCGGGATCGGCGTGGCGCCAGACGAGGTCGGAGAGGCCGACGTCGAGCGCGGCGCGCGCGTTGGCGACGGCCGCCTCGATCTTGGCCCGGTTGCGGACGATGCCCGGGTCGGCGAGCAGGCGGTCCACGTCGGCCTGACCGAACGCGGCAACGGCCGGGATGGAGAACCCGGCGAAGGCCGCCCGGAAGTTCTCCCGCTTGCGCAGGATCGTGATCCACGACAGACCCGACTGGAAGGCCTCCAGCGTGAGCCGCTCGAACACCCGGTCATCACCCTCGACCCGGCGGCCCCACTCATCGTCGTGGTAGGCGATGTAGTCGGGAGCCGAGCTCACCCACCCGCACCGCACGAGATCGGTCAACCCGGCCGCTCCATGTCCGCTCTCCCCGATGCCGGAGCCTCGTCCGTCGTCCCGGACGCCGGGGCCCCGTCCGCCTTCTCCGCCGCCGGGGCCTCACCCGCGCCCCCGGACGGGGAGGGATCGCCCGCCTCGTCGGACGGCGCTCCCTCGGACGGCGCCCCGCCGGCCGACGGGGCCAGGGCCTTCCTCCACTCGGCCAGGGAGTCGTCTCCCCGCAGCTCCGCGGGGTCCTGCGCCGGGATCCCGGGCCGGTGCTCGGTGACCGGGCCGTACGACGGGCCGGCGTGCACCTCCTGACGGGCCTGGAGCCTGCTGGCGAGCAGCTCCGACACCCGCTGCTCCAGCACCGCGATCCTGGTGTCGCGCTCGCTCAGCGCGCTCGCGGCGCGCTGCAGCGTCTCGTCGACGCTCTGCGTGTGATAGCCGACCAGGCTCACCGGGAGCTGGAGGGCCACGAAGTCCACGGCACCGAGGTGGCCGGCGTCGGGCAGGGCGAGAGGGGGCACGTCGGGAGCGAACTCCGTCAGCTCGCCGCCCTTCCCCATGGCGACCAGCACCACTCCGGCGAGGATGGCGAGAGCGGCGAGGGAGAGTACGACCAGCACACTACGAATCGTGCCACAACTCTCCGGGCTTAGGATCGCGCCATGACGGCTCTCACGGTGATCGGACCGGACGACGACGGCGGACCCGGCTGGGTCGAGGCGCGCTCGCTTGCCGAGATCGAGCGTCTCGCCGCGGCGGGGCACACCGTCGCCGTCACCCCCGCCGAGCTGGCCGGAGACGGCGACGAGGCCGCGGAACTGGCCGCGGCCTCGATCTGCGCCTGGCTCGGCGCCCGGGTCTTCCGCACCGCCCGTCCCGACCGGGTACGGCTCGCGGTGGAGATGACCGACTCCCTGGCCGGTCGGCGGCCTCCCGCCCTGGCCCGCCGCGGCCTCGCCTGACAGCGCGTCCGGTTCACCGCTAGTTCACCGCGGCCTCGCCCAGCTCCTCCGGGCTGGGAGCCAGGTGCCTGGTGGCCTTCTCCAGGTGCTCGAAGGCCTCCTCGACCGTGGTCGTCCAGGAGATCGCGTCGAAGACGCCCGGCCGGGTGAAGCCCGCCTCGTGCATGCCCTCCACCAGCTCCCGCAGCGGCGCGTACAGGCCCCACGGGTCCAGGATGACCAGCGGCTTGTCGTGCAGGCCCAGGGTGCGCGCGGTCCAGATCTCGAACAGCTCCTCCAGCGTGCCGATGCCGCCGGGAAGCACCAGGAAGGCGTCGGAGCGGGCGTCCATGGTCCCCTTGCGCTCGCGCATGTCGGCGGTGACGACCAGCTCGTCCGAGTCCTCGTCGGCGACCTCGATGTCCACCAGGGCCTGCGGGATCACCCCCACCGTACGGCCGCCGCCCGCGCGGGCCGCCCGGGCCACCGCCCCCATGCACGACACCTTGGCACCCCCGCTGACCAGCGTGTGCCCACGTCTGGCCAGTTCGGTGCCCACCTCCTCGGCCAGCACCAAGTACTTCTGATCGATCTTCTGGCTTGATGCGAGAAACACACAGATGAACACGGATCAACCCTATTGGGCGTCGGAGACCGTCTGCCTGACCGACTCCTTCTCCTCCTCGCGTTGCGGGGAGCGGGAGCGATCCGCCTCGACGATGATCCGGACGGCCTCGTCGGGGTCGTCGGTGACGTGGATGAGGTTCAGGTCGGCAGCGGAGATCTTCCCGGTGCCCGCGAGCGTGGACTTGATCCAGTCGATCAGCCCGCCCCAGAACTCGGTGCCCATCAACACCACGGGGAAGGAGGTGACCTTCTGGGTCTGGACGAGCGTCAACGCCTCGAACAGCTCGTCCAGCGTGCCGAACCCGCCGGGAAGCGTGACGAACCCGCAGGAGTACTTCACGAACATGGTCTTGCGGACGAAGAAGTACCGGAACTCGATGCCGAGGTCCACGTACTCGTTCATGTTCTGCTCGAAGGGGAGCTCGATGCCGAGCCCGACCGAGACGCCGCCCGCCTCGGCGGTCCCCTTGTTCGCCGCCTCCATGCAGCCCGGGCCGCCGCCGGTGATCACGGCGTAGCCCGCCTCCGAGAGCTTGCGGCCCAGCTCCACACCCATCTCGTACTCGGGCGTGCCCGCGGGCGTGCGGGCCGAGCCGAAGACCGTGACCGCCTGGGGCAGCTCGGCGAGCTGGCCGAAGCCCTCGACGAACTCCGCCTGGATGCGCAGCACCCGCCAGGGGTCCATGTGCAGCCAGTCGGCGGGCCCCCTCCGGTCGAGAAGCCGCTGGTCATAGGTGGAGTCGGGGACGAGTTCGCCGCGGACCACAGCGGATCCCTGACGGCGCTCCGGACGTGTTCTCTTCATGCCGATCACGCTAGCGCCCGCTTGGAAAAAATCTTGAAAATTCCCTCTGAAAACACGGAACCGGATTTCGAGGAGGCTGCGTCTAACTGCCGAGGGTGCTGCTCGGGACTGAAAGTGGCTTTCCCCGCCAAATGGCCGGCGAGGAAAGCCACTTTCTTTTTGCGTGCCCGCCTGGACGCCCCCGTACGGCCCGTCAGCCCGCTCGGGGGCGCCGGTGAACCAACCGGGGAACGCCCGCAGCGCAGCGAGGACGTGACGAGGGCGGGGGCTGGTGACCGGCCTCCCGAGCCGGCCGTGCGGAGCACGGCCCATGGACACAGCCGTCAACGCAACCAGGCGAGCATGCGGCGCTCGCATTCGGCGATCTTCTCCAGGGAGACGAACTCACCGCGCTGGTGCGCCAGGTTCGGGTCGCCGGGGCCGTAGTTGACGGCCGGGATGCCGAGCCCCGCGAAGAGGGAGACGTCGGTCCAGCCGAGCTTGGCCCTCGGCACACCGCCCACGGCCGTCACGAACGCGGCCGCCGCCGGGTGGGTCAGGCCGGGCCGCGCGGCCGGAGCCCCGTCGGTGAAGCGGACCTCGAACCCGTCGAACACCTCGCGCACGTGCTCGCGCGCCGCCTCCAGCGACAGATCGGGGGCGAAGCGGTAGTTGACCGTCACCACGCACTCGTCGGGGATCACGTTGCCCGCCACCCCGCCGGCGATTCCCACCGCGTTCAGGCCCTCGTGGTACTCCAGCCCGTCGACCACCGGCAGCCGCGCCTCGTAGCCCTCCAGGATCTCCAGCACCGGCCGGGCGGCGTGGATCGCGTTGACGCCGAGCCAGGACCTGGCGCTGTGCGCGCGCCGGCCGTGGGTGACGACCTGCGCCCGCAGGGTGCCCTGGCAGCCGCCCTCGATGGCGCCGTCGGTGGGCTCCATGAGCACCGCGAAGTCGCCGGCCAGCCAGTCGGGGCGGTTCCGGCTGAGCCGGAGCAGCCCGTTGCGCTCGGCCTCGATCTCCTCGCAGTCGTAGAAGACGTAGGTCACGTCCCGGCTCGGCGCCTCCAGCGCGGCGGCGAGCTTCAGCGCGACCGCGACGCCGCTCTTCATGTCGGAGGTGCCGCAGCCGTACAGCAGGTCGCCCTCGACCCGGCTGGGCAGGTTGCCGGCGACCGGGACGGTGTCGAGGTGCCCCGCGATCACCACCCGCTCGCCCCGGCCGAGGCGGGTGCGGGCCACGACCGACTCGCCGTCACGCTCCACGCTCAGGTGCGGCAGGGCGCGCAGCGCCTCCTCCACCGCGTCGGCGAGCGCCTTCTCGCCCCCGCTCACCGACTCGATGTCCACGACGTGTGCGGTGAGCGCCCCGACGTCCTGAGTGAGATCCAGCCGCGTACTCATGCCCGCGACCCTACCGCCGTCGCCGGGCCCCGCCGGAAGGCGCGTCGGGGACCGGCCGCGTGGTCGCGGTCTCCTGCGCGTACGGCCTTTGCGAACCGCGTACCTGCCGGAGGCATGTAGGTTCTTCACCGTGCGGCGGCGGTTCTCCAGAGGGGTCATCGCGATCATCGCGATCGTGACCGTGCTCGCGGTGGCCATCACCGTGGGCGTCTTCGTGCTGATCAACCGGATCGGGACGCTGACCGACGCCGGTGACGGCTGTACGGTCACCACCCCGGACGGCACCCTCGACCTGGAGATCGAGCAGGCCCAGGTGTCCGCGGCGATCGCCGGCGTGGCCCACCGCCGCAAGCTCCCCGAGCGGGCCGTCGTGATCGCCTACGCCACGGGCATCCAGGAGTCCAAGCTGTACAACCTGCCGTTCGGCGACCGCGACTCCGTCGGGGTGTTCCAGCAGCGCCCCTCGCAGGGCTGGGGCACGCCGGAGCAGCTGCTCGACCCTGTCTACGCCGCCGGCAAGTTCTTCTCCGCGCTGGTGAAGGTGAAGGACTACCGGAAGATCCCGCTGCACGAGGCGGCCCAGGAGGTGCAGCGCTCGGCCGACGGCTCGCTGTACGCCCAGCACGAGGAGAACGCGAAGATCCTGGCCGCGGCCTTCACCGGCCGGGTGCCGCATGCGGTGCACTGCTGGTTCCCTCCGGAGGGCAGCGAGGAGACGCCCGCGCCCAGCCCCGCGCCGGGCAAGGCCGAGCGGGAGCTGGCCCGCACCCTGGGCGCCGGGACCACCCTCGCCGCCTCCTCCCGCAGGCGCGGCTGGCTGATCACCACCTGGTCCCTCGCCCACGCCCAGAAGTACGGCCTGCGCACGATCCGCTACGACGGCCGGGCCTGGAGCGTGACAGGGGGCAAGGAGGGCGGCTGGCAGCCCGACGCCGGAGCCTCCGCCGACCGGGTCCGGATCTCCTGACCCGGCCGATCCTCCGCGGGCGGGCAACCGGTGCTCAGGGGGTCCTCGGCGAGGACCCCGCGGCCCCCTCCCCCTTCTTCTCGATGGTGATCGAGCCCGGCGGGAGCGGCTGGGCGTAGGAGGAGCTCCACGGCTCACCCTGGAGCCGCTCGAAGGAGAGCAGGCGGCCGTCGGCGGCGCGGTAGTCGGCGAAGTCCAGCAGGCCCCGGTCGGGCATCCCGGTGAACCCCTCCGAGCGGAAGGCCGCGGTGCCCCGGTCTCCCGGGAAGAACTCCACGCCCTCGACGATGATCATCGTCTTGGCCGGGATCATCCCCTCGGCGGGCACCGGCGTCCACAGCAGCACCTCGAGGTGGGGCACCTCACCGGGGGACCGTCCGGGGCGGGTCTCGATCGACAGCCAGCGGTGGCGGCGGCTGCCGTCGTCGAGCAGGTGCTCGGTCCACTGCACGCCCTGGCACGACAGGTACAACGCGCCGAGGACGCGGGCCCGCGTCCCCTGGCAGTCGATCGTGTCGCCCACCCTGATCGTGCGGGGGTCGGGGTAGTCGATGCCGACGTGGCCGGTGTCCGGCACCGGCGGGGGCGACGGCTCGGCCTCGACCGGCGGGGAAGTCTTCTCGCCGGGCACCTCGGCCTCGCGCGTCCTGCGGTCCTGGCGCGTGGTCGCGTAGAACGCGCCCAGCAGCAGGACCACGGTGATCACGCTCAGTCCGAGTATCACGGCGACCGCAGGGGTCATGCCGCGGGATCCTACTGGAGGCGGCGCACCGCCGCACCGACGCGTTCGTCGGTGGCGGTCACCGCGATCCGGACGTGCCTGCTCCCGGCCTCCCCGTAGAAGTCGCCCGGGGCGACGAGAACGCCCTTCTCCGCCAGGGCTCGTACCTGGTCCCAGCAGCCCTCTCCGTTGGACGCCCAGAGGTACAGGCCCGCGGTGGAGTGCTCGATCCGCCAGCCGGCCGCCTCCAGCGCGGGGCGGAGCGCCGCCCGCCGCGCGGCGTAGCGGGCCCGCTGCTCCTCCGCGTGCACGTCGTCGTCGAACGCGGCGGCCATGGCCGCCTGGACCGGAGCGGGAACGATCATGCCCGCGTGCTTGCGGACCTCCAGCAGCCGCCGGATCAGCGCGGGGTCTCCGGCGACGAAGCCCGCGCGGTAGCCCGCCAGGTTGGAGCGCTTGGAGAGGGAGTGCACCGCGAGCAGCCCCTCGTGCGAGCCCCCGCAGACGTCCGGGTGCAGGATCGAGATCGGCTCCTCCTCCCAGCCCAGCTCGATGTAGCACTCGTCGGAGGCCACGATCGCGCCGTGCTCGCGCGCCCAGGAGACGACCTTGCGCAGGTGCTCGGCGGGCAGCACCCGGCCGGTCGGGTTGGACGGGGAGTTCACCCAGACCAGCGGCACCCGCTCGGGCCCGAGGGCGACCAGCCCGTCGGTGGCGTACGGTTCCGCGCCGGCCAGGCGCGCGCCCACGTCGTAGGTGGGGTAGGCCAGCTCGGGGAAGACCACCCGCTGGCCCGAGCCGATGCCGAGCAGCGTCGGCAGCCAGGCCACGAACTCCTTGGAGCCGATCAGCGGCAGCACGTCCGCCTGGTCGAGGACGACGCCGTGCCTGCGCCGGAGCCACCCGGCCGCGGCGGCGCGGAGCCGCTCGGTGCCGTAGGTCAGCGGGTATCCCGGGCTGTCGGAGGCGTCGGCCAGCGCCCGCCGTACGACCTCGGGCACCGGATCGACGGGCGTGCCCACCGACAGGTCCACGATCCCGCCGTCATGCGCCTGCGCCAGTTCCTTGTACGGCGTGAGCCGATCCCATGGAAAGTCCGGCAGCCCGATCACGGTTCTCCCCGCTGGCGTGCCCCGCCCGGCAGGGACGGGGGAAGTCGTCGATGGAACACGCGGGCGGGGACGGCGCGGTGCGCGCCGGGCCGCCGCCCGCGTCGGCTCTCCAGCGGCCCTGGCGGGCCGGTGGGCCCGGCGGGCGGGGTGAGCCCGCCGGGTGCCCTGGTGGAACTCGTGGATCCGCCGGGCCTAGTGGCCCTCGGCCTGCGGAGGCAGGGCCGCGACGACCGGGTGGTCCTTCTCGATCTTGCCGACCTTGGAGGCGCCGCCGGGCGACCCCAGGTCCTCGAAGAAGTCCACGTTGGCCTTGTAGAAGTCCTTCCACTGCTCGGGAAGGTCGTCTTCGTAGAAGATCGCCTCAACGGGACAGACGGGTTCGCACGCACCGCAGTCCACGCACTCGTCGGGGTGGATGTAGAGCATACGCTCGCCCTCGTAGATGCAATCGACGGGGCACTCCTCGATGCACGCCTTGTCCAGGACGTCCACGCAAGGCTGCGCGATGACGTAGGTCACCTCGGGCTCCTTCTTCTTTACGCACCTAGGCACGACTTCGACCGCGGGTTGCTACGCCCTAGTATTGCCGTGCCCGCCACATCTCTGAAACGGGAGGGGGTGCTACGGGGTGTCTCCCGCCTTCGGAGCTCGGCTGAGTATCACCATAACCCCTGCTGACGTGGGGAAAAGAGTCACCACCCGGCGACGGGTCCCAGAGGGCTTCCGCGACGCCGTGGGCGAGCTGGAGTTCTGGCGAAACGGCGTGCTCGGCGTGCGGAAGCGCGACGGCAGCCTCGTCGAGATCCCCGAGGAGACCCTCGCGGCGGCCAAGGTTGTCATGAAACCGGCGTAAGCCGTTCACCAAGAAAGCTCGCGCCTCCTCGACCGTTCCGGCCGCCGGGAGAAGTATCCGGGACGTGACTGTACGCAGCATCGCCGCCGCCGCGTTCCTTCTCGCCACGATCGCCGGATGCAGCGCTCCGGCCGTTCCCCGTGGCGAGACGCTTCCGCCGGTGAAGCTCCAGGCCGCCTCCCTCGCGGAGGGTTTCACGAGCATGGAGCGTCTCGTCGAGGCGGCCCGGAAGGAGGGCTCGCTCACCGTGATCGCGCTGGCGCGCGACTGGGTGAACTACGGCGAGATCATCGACGCCTTCTCCGAGGAGTACGGGATCAAGGTCACCGAGCTCGAGCCCGGGGCCAGCAGCCAGCGGCAGATCGAGGCCGCCTCCACGCTCCGGCCGGACGTGTTCGACCTGAGCCTGGAAGTGGCGGTGGCCAACACCGACTCCTTCGCGCCCTACAAGGTGCGGGGCTGGCAGGACATCCCGGACGACCTCAAGGACCCCGAGGGGACCTGGTACGCCGCCTACGGCGGTTACATGTCCATCGGCTACGACTCCCGCAGGGTCGCGGCCCCGGCCTCCTACGCCGACCTGCTCGAGCCCGGCCACAGCGTCTGGCTGCCCGGCGACCCCCGGCGGAGCGCGGCGGCCTTCGGCGCCGTGATGGGGGCCTCGCTCGACGAGAGCGTCGGGGAGGACGGGGAAGACGAGAGCCGGGACGCAGACGGGCCCGACGCGGAGCGGGGCGTGGAGTTCTTCGCCCGGCTGAAGGAGGCCGGAAACCTCGCCGAAGCCGGGCAGCAGCCCTCGGTCGTGCTCGACTGGGACTTCCTCAACGCCGCGCGCGCCGCCCGGGGAACGGACAGCGGGCCGGGCTGGAAGGTCGCGATCCCGGGTGAGAGCGTGCTCGCCTCCTACTACGTCCAGGCCGTCAGCAAGGACGCCCCGCACCCGGCCGCGGCACGGCTCTGGCAGGAGTTCCTGCTCTCCGACCGGGGCCAGAACCTGTTCCTGAAGGGCTATGCCCGGCCCGTGCGCACGGAGGCCATGCGGATGCGCGGCACGCTGGACCCCGAGCTCGCCCGGAGGCTCCCGGCGACCACCGCCGAGCCGGTGATCCTGACCGTTCCGAAGACGGATGCCGCCAAGGCCTACCTCCAGCGTGAGTGGGCGGGGGCCGTTGAGGAGTCGTGAGGTTGGCGGGACTCTCGTGACTGATATGTCGGGACATGCCAGAGGCTTTAAAGTGTCTGGTGAGTACCGGCACGAGGCCGCGTCGTATCAGAATGTGAGCTGATCGTCTTGCGATACGATACACCGAGCTTGATGAGGTGGAACGCTCGCACCTATGACAGCAGCTTCGGGTACGTCTCCGCGCACGGCGCGCCTCTGCTCGACCTCCTCGATCCGCAGCCCGGCGAGCGCATCGTGGACCTCGGCTGCGGCACCGGCGTGCTGACCGCCGAGATCGCCTCCCGGGGCGCCCACGTCCTGGGGATCGACGGCTCCCAGGCGATGATCGAGAAGGCTCTGGCCCAGTACCCCGGGGTGGACTTCATCGTCGGCGACGGGCACGACTTCGTACTCGCCCAGCCGTACGACGCGGTCTTCTCCAACGCGGCCCTGCACTGGATGGGACGGCAGCCGGACGCGGTGATCGCCAGCGTCCGCGAGGCGCTGGCCCCGGGCGGCCGGTTCGTGGCCGAGATGGGCGGCGCGGGCAACTGCGCCGCGCTGATCGCGGCGGTCTCCACCGCGTGGCGGGAGCACGGGCTGCGCGAGCCCGACCTGCCGTGGTACTTCCCCACCCCGGCCGAGTACGCCACCCGGCTGGAGAAGGGCGGGTTCACCGTCCGCATTCTGGAGTACTTCGACCGGCCGACTCCACTTGACGAGTGCCCCAACGGAGCGGCGGACTGGGTACGGATGTTCGCCGGTTCACTGCTCCGGGGAGTCTCCCCGGAGCTGGCCGAATCACTGCTCCGGCGGGTGAATGAGCTGGCAGCACCCGCCCTGCGGCGGGAGACCGGCTGGATGGCCGACTATGTCCGGCTGAGGTTCGCCGCCGTCCGCCGCTGACCTGACCCGTGCGCTGGGGTGATTTGCCAGACTATGGTCTGTTCCATAAGTCTCGTTATCCAGCGGCGAGGAGTGGATGGGCGGCTTGAGGGGCTGGTGAAGGGAACGGATGAACTTCTGTCTGAGTGACCTCGTGCCGCCGCTGCGCTGGAGCGACGCGGCCGAGATCCCACTGCTGCGCGAGCAGCCCGGACTGCCGGATGCCTGGTGGCGGAGCCTGCCGCTCTCCCGGGTGCTCGCCGTGCTGCCACCGGCGGCGCTCGCCGAGATGCTCGCGGAGATCGCCCTGGCGCACTGGCCCGCGGCGGCGGTGGGCGACGTCCTGCCCGCCCTGTACGTCCTGGACCCGGACGAGGCCGACGAGCCCTGCACGGCCATCGCGCTCGACCGCGCCGGCTCGTGGCCCGGGATGCTCTCCCTCACCGGCCACGACCTCCGGGACCAGCCCTTCCTCCAGGCGCGCCCGCTCCTGCACGCCCTCTTCTCCGCGGTCTTCGCCCACCTCGCCCCGGACCCCGCCTCCGCCGCCCCCGCCTTCGGGCTCGGCGCCCCCGCGCTCGCCGAGGCCCGCGGCGAGGTCACGCCGGCCATCACACCGGTCGCCGCGGCGGCCGGGAAGGCGGACGGTACGGCCGAGCCGGAGACGCCGCAAGCACGACTGCCCGAGACGGACCGGGAGGCCGAAGCGCCGCGGGAACCCGGGACGGTACAGGAACCCGCGACGGCGGGACGACTGCCCGGGACGGAGCGGGAGGCCGAAGCGGCCCGGGAACCCGAAGCACCTCAGGAACCCGAAGCAGCCCAGGAACCGGAGACGACCCCGGAGCCCGAGACGGCTCAGGAACCGGAGACGACCTCGGAGCCCGAGACGGCTCAGGAGCCCGAGACGACCCGAGGGGACGAGCCGGTCCGGGACTCCGAGGATCTGCACGCGCTGCTCGACGGGGTGTTCGCCGGGCTGGAGGACACGAGCTGGGCCGTCGCGCAGAACCGGGTGTTCAGCGACGAACCGGCGACCGTGGACGCGCTGGCCAAGCTCTTCGCGGTCCAGCCCGAGGCCATCCGCGACATCGAGGCCGAGCTGCGCCGGCGGCTGAGGGAGTGGCTCGCCTCCGACGAGGCGGCGCCGTACCGGGAGCACCTCGCCGGGCTGCGGGCGGTCCTCGGCAAGGCGGCCCCCAGGAACCGGCTGATCGGCGCAGCCGACTGGCACGCGTTCGAACTCCGCTCCCTCGACGTGCCCGCCTGGCAGTTCGTGCTCGCGACCCTGTCCGACTACTACCTGGTCGACGGCTGGCTGGTCGACGGCGACATCGCCGACCTCCAGCACCGCACGCGCGACCTCATCAGCGGCGCCGAGCGCCCGACCGTCGGCCGGGCCCTGGAGCTGATCTCCTCCCTCGGCATCCACCCCGAGGTCGCCAAGGAGTGGCTGGAGAACGTCCCGCAGCTCCGCATCCTCGGTGCGAACGACCCCGCGCCCCCGCACCGGGGCAACGGCACGACCGCCGCGCAGACGACGGCCCTGGCCGGGCGACCGGTCCAGGAACCCGCCCCGGAGCCGATCCGGAAATCGATCTGGGAGCCGGCCGGGCAGCCGGTCCGGGAACCCGCGGAGCGCGGGGCGGACGGGGAGCCGGAGCCGGCCAGGTCCCCGTTCCGGCCGCTCAAGGACGTGGCGCTCACCCGGCGCTGCTTCCGGCAGCCGGACGGCCGCTGGTGGCTGCGGATCGACGTCACCGCCGAGCACATCGAGGGCGCCGAGTGCCCGCTGCCCACGGGGTTCGCCTCCTACCTGGGCATGTCCCCGGGCAGCAGCCGCACGGTCAGCAGCGCGGTGGGCGAGCTGATGCTGAGCTGGCAGGACCGGCCGGTCCTCGACTCGCTCGGCCCGCTGCTGCGGGACGCGGGCGCCAAGGAGGGAAGCCACCTGTTCCTGACGCTGTCCGACGAAGGGGTCCTGCGCGCCAGACACCTGCCCGCCGCGGGATCCGGAGTGGAACCGGCCGTGCGGGCGCTGCGCCTGGTGGGCTACACCGCGCCGTGCGAGACCCCCGAGCACGCCGCGCGGGTCATCGCCACCCGGGTCGGGATGAGCGGACCGGTGATCCTGCCCGACCTCCTCACCCGCCTGCGCGAGCGCGGGGACCGCGACCTGCAGTCCCTCCTGGCGTAGCCGATGCCCCGACTCGCCCTCTCCCCCGAGTTCCCCGCCGAGCTCGACGCCCTGGCCCAGCCGGTGCGCCGGGACACGGTGGTCGCGGTGCGCCGCTTCCTGCAGAACACCTCGGGGGCGCCGCATCCCGAACGGGTCAGGGGGGCCAGGGACGACCGGGTGGCGACGCTCCGGCTCGCCGACCGGCATCGCGGCGTCGTGATCAGGCAGCGGGACGTCTACTGGCTGCTGACCGTCCTGCCGGACGCCGACGCCTGGGCCTACGCCCAGCGCCTCCGCTTCGGGATCAACCCCGCGCTCGGCGTGGCCGAGCTGTGGGACGCCGCGGCGCTGGAGCGGGTGGAGCCGGCGATCCGCAGGTCGGCCAGGTCGTCCCGGGCCCGGCTGTTCGCCCAGATCTGCGACACCGACCTGGGCGAGCTGGGGATCGACCACCGGTTCCTCCCCCTGCTCCGGCAGATCACCGATGAGCTGACCCTCGAGGCGCTGGAGCCGCTGCTGCCCCCCACCCAGTACGCGCCCCTGGCCGCGCTGGCCCGGGGCGAGTCGGTGGCCGGGGCCTGGCGGGAGCTGGAGACCCACCGGGCGGTCGCCGGCGTCGGCCCGATCGACCCCGCGGAGCTCGACGACCTGGCCTCCGCACTCCTGCGCAGCCCGGACCGCGCCGTCTTCGTCGACGACCCGCGCCAGCTGAACCACGTGCTGGACGCCCCCGACTGGTGCGTGTTCCTGCACCCGCCGCAGCACCGGCTGGCCTACTGGGACTCCTACGACCGGCCGCTCCTGGTCACCGGCGGAGCGGGCACCGGCAAGACCCTCGTCGCCCTGCACCGCGCCGCCCACCTGGCCAGGACCGGCTCCGGGCCTGTCCTGCTGGTGACGTTCTCCCAAGGGCTGAGCGCCGACCTGTCGGCCAGGCTCGACCTGCTGATCGAGAGCGAGGCGGTACGCAAGCGGGTCGAGGTCGGGAACGTGGACCGGCTGGCCCATCGCATCGTCTCCGAGGCCGAGGGGCGCCCGCCCTCGCTGGTGGGCGCGGGTGAACTGACCGCGCTCTGGCGGGAGGCGGACAGCGAGCACGGCCCGGCGTTCCTGCTGCGCGAGTGGGAGCAGGTGATCCTGGCGCAGAACCTCCGCACCCTCGACGAGTATCTGGTGGCGCCGCGCCCGGGCCGCGCCGTCGAGCTCTCCGCCGAGCAGCGCACCGCCGTCTGGCGGGCGATCGGGCACGTCACGGGGCGGCTGGCCGAGCGCGGCAAGCGCACCCTGCTCCAGCTCGCCGCCGAGGCGGCGACCCTGCTCGGCCAGACCACGGGAGACCTGCTGGAGGAGGCGGAGCCCCGGCGGGAGCCGTACCGGCACATCGTGGTGGACGAGGCCCAGGACCTGCACCCCACGCAGTGGCGGCTGCTGCGCGCGGCGGTGCCGTACGCGCCGGACGATCTGTTCATCGTGGGCGATCCGCACCAGCGCGTCTTCGACACCAGGGTGGCGCTGGGCGCGGTGGGGATCGACGCGAGCCACCGGTTGCTCCAGGTGTCGTACCGGCTTCCCCAGGAGATCCTCTCCTGGGGAGTACGGCTGCGCGGAGGCGGACCGGCGGACGGGCTGGTGGCGGGGGTCCAGGAGTTGTACGGTTTCCGCGCCACGCGGCACGGCCCACGCCCGACGGTCCGTGCCTACGACTCACCGGAGGACGAGCTGAGCGGTCTGGTCGCGCACGTCTCACAGTGGCTGGAGGACGGTGTCCCGCCGGGTGAGATCGGCGTCGCCGCGAGGACCGCCGGGCTCGTCCGGGACGCCAGAACCGTTCTGCGCGAGTCGGGGGTGCGGGTGACCACGCTGCACGGCATGAAGGGCCTGGAGTTCCAGCGGGTCGCCGTGATCGGTGTCGCCGACGGGATCGTGCCCGCCCCGGAGTCGCTCACCCCGGCCGAGGAGGACCCCGCGGCCAGGGCGCACGACCTCCAGCGTGAGCGCGGTCTGCTCTATGTGGCCTGCACTCGGGCCAGGGAGGTGCTCTATGTGTCCTATTCCGGACGGGCCAGCCCCTTCCTGCCTACCTGACCACATACTCTGAACTGCGGATACATTCCCCTTTGCCGGTTGGACCCCAATGAACCTCAGCCTGAGCGACATCGCGCCACCCCTGCGCTGGACCTCTCCCGGCCAGGTAGCGCCGATCGCAACCGACACCCGTCTTCCCGAGGCGTGGTGGCAGGCAATTCCGCTGGAGCGGGCCTGCTCCACCATCGGGACCTCCGAGGTCGCCGGGCGGCTCGCCGACCTGGCCCTGGCGTGCTGGGGACATCTGGTGCTCGGCGACGTCCTGCCCCTGCTCAGGTTCGCCGATCCGGCCGCGAGCGCGCAGACCCCCGAGGCGCTCGGCCGCGAGGCGGTGCACAAGCTCTTCACCGGGGTCCTGGAACGGCTGCTCGAACCCGTCAGCGAGGACAGCGTCGCCCCGGCCCGCTCCTCCCGGCCCGACCGGCCGTTGCCCGAGCTGATCGACGAGGTCTTCTCCTCCCTGGACGACCGCCAGCGGGCGATCGCCAGGGACCGGCTCTACGCCTCGCAGCGGGTGACCCTGGACGAGCTGGCCCAGCGGTTCTCGGTGACGCGGGAACGCATCCGGCAGATCGAACGCGACCTGCGCGACCACGTCGAGGCCTGGCTGGCGAGCCCGGAGGCGGCTCCGCTGGCGGCCCACGTGTCGTGGCTGCGCGGCCGGCTCGGCTCCGCCGTACCGGCCGACGACCTGGCCGCCGCGGTGCCGTGGCACCGTACCGACCTGGCCACGCTGTCCATCCCGGCCTGGCGGTTCGTGCGGACCCTGCTGACCGGCTACGACCAGGTGGACGGGTGGCTGGTCGCGGGCGGGGCCGACGAGCTGCGGGAGAAGACCCGGCAGCTTTTCACCGACGGGCCGCGCCCCCTGGCGGAGGCCGTCACGCTGGTCAGCCAGCTCGGCATCCGCGAGGACGTGGCCGAGCGCTGGCTGGTCTCGGTGCCCCAGCTGCGGGTGCTGGAGGACCACGTGGTGCCCTGGCCCCGCAGTGTCAACGACAAGGCCGAGGCCGTGCTCGCGGTGGCCGGGAACGCGCTGACGCCCGAGGAGATCCAGGAGCGCATCGGAGAGGACTACAGCCTGGTCGGCATCCGCAACCAGCTCACCGCCGACGACCGGTTCCTGCGCCTGGACCGCAACAAGTACGGTCTGACCCGCTGGGGCGGGGAGCAGTACCTGGGCATCCGCGAGATGATCGTCCGGGAGATCGAGCGGGCCGGGGGCGAGGCCTCGGTCAACACGATCGTCGCCAACCTGACCGGCCGCTACGACGTGAGCGAGAGCTCGGTGCGCGCCTACGCGGGCGGGCCCGGCTTCGAGCGCACCCAGCGCGGGTGGATCCGGGTGGCCGGGACCGAGCAGGCCGACTACCAGCCGCGCCGGGACGTCTCGGCGACCCGGCGCTGCTTTCGCAGCCGGGACGGCCGCTGGTGGCATCGGGTGGACGTCAACGCCGAGCACCTGCGCGGCTCCGGCTCCCCGCTGCCCACCGGTTTCGCCGCGCACCTCGGCATGGCCCCGGGAGGCCAGCTCACCGCCTCGACCCCCTCGGGCGACGTGGTGATCAGCTGGCACAACCAGCCGACCATGGGCTCCATCCGCCCGGTCCTGGTCGCCTCCAACGCCTCCGAGGGCGACCACGTCTTCCTGACGGTCTCCGACGGCGGTGAGCTGCTCACCCGCTACCTTCCCGCGGCGATGCCCGGCATCCCCGCGCTGAACCGGGCTCTGCACCTGATCGGCTACACCGCCCCGGTGGCCTCGGAGGCGGAGGGCCTGCGCCTGATCGGAGCCCGCATCGGCCTGCCCGACGGCGCCACCCGGGAGGAGGTCCTGGCCCGCCTGCGCGAGCGCGGCGACCGCGACATCCTCACCTTCCTGGAGGGCGTCGCCTGACCCGGACCCCGTGCCCGTCCCGCCCCGTGTCCCGCCCTGCATCCCGCCCTGCGTCCACCGCGTGACGGGCACGGGGCGGGACGCGAGCGCGGGCGAATCAGGCCACGGGACGGGTCGCCGGGCTAGTCTCGATCCATGCTCCGGCTCCATGACACGCACAGCCGCCAGGCCGAGCCGATCGTGCCCGAGGGCGCGCGTTCCCTGCGGTTGTACGCCTTCGGCCCGCCCGTCCATCGCCCGGCCCACCTGGGAGACCTCCGCTCCTGGCTGCTGGCCGACCTGATCCGGCGGACCGCCGAGCGGTACCGGTTGCGGGTCCTGGCCTGCCGCGTGGCCGTCGCCGGCCCGCCGCCGGCCGTCGGGGACGCGCCCGGCCCGTCCCACGAGGAGGCCTTCCTGTCCGACTCCGTGGCGCTGAACGTCCGGCCGACGGACTACCCGCTCGGCGCGGACCAGGCGGCGGACGTGGTGGCCGGCCTCGCCGCCACGGACGGGAACGGCCGGGACCACCTGACCCCCACCGACGCGATCGCCCTCGAAGCGGGTGCGCGGGACGGCACGGTCCGATGGGTCCGCGGCGGGCGCCTGCTCTTCGAGGGCCGGGAACTCCCCGCGGGGCGGGACGAGCCCGGAGACGCCGTACGGCTCGGGGAGGTGGCGGCGGCCGGTCTCGATCCGCTGGCCGTACGGCTGGCGCTGCTGGGGCACCACTACCGCCGGGAGGCGGACCTCACCTGGGACGCCCTGCGCTCCGCCGACGGGACCCTGCGGTTCTGGCGTTCCCGGGTCGCGACGTGGTCGGAGGCGCCGAGCGCCCCGATGCCCGCCGACCGGGTCGCCCGGATCGAGGACGCCCTCACCGACGACCTCGGCACCCCGCAGGCCCTTCGCCTCATGGACGAGCTGGAGAGGGACGAGACGATCGCCCCCGGCTCCCGCTTCGAGGCCTTCCTCCACCTCGACCAGATCCTCGCCCTGGACCTGCCCGCGGAGATCGGCAGAGGCTGAGCCCCCGCCGCTCCGCGCGACGCCCGGTCCGCCCGGAATGTCGGTGCCGCCGGATAGCGTCGCGATCATGACTGAGATCGGTGTCGCGGTACGGCTCGCGGAGACGCGGGATCTTGACGGTGTGGTGGCCTGCAGTTCGGCGCTGTTCGCCGAGGACGCGGGGACCCGCGACCCGGCGCTGAACGTGAACTGGCCGAAGGAGTACGGCGCGGCCACGTTCGCCGGCGCGATGGAGGACCCCGACCGCCTGGTGCTGGTCGCCGACGACGGCGGCCGGATCGTCGGCCATCTGACCGGCTCGCTGTCCGGCCCCACCCCGATGCGCCCGGTCATGGTGGCCACGCTCGGCAGCATGTACGTCCAGCCGCACTACCGCGGCCGGAAGATCGGCGCCCGCCTGGTGGAGGAGTTCAGGGCCTGGGCCCGCGGCCACGGCGCGCAGTACGCCGGGGTGACCGCCTATGCGGGCAACGAGGGGGCGGGCCGCTTCTTCGAGCGCAACGGCTTCGCCCCGCACTCGGTGGTCCGGGAGACGATGCTTTGACGCGCTCCCCGGTCCGAAGGCCGGGGATTCAGCCCGTGCCGCGGGTGCGGCACCTCTGAGGCTTCCTGCGGGGATGCAGGTTCAGCTCACATCCGACGGATCGTTGTCGATGAGCTCCATGCACCCACCGTTTTAGAAGTCTAAGGAGGCTCTCATGGGTGATAGGCGTTCGCGCAAGCTGAAACTGACAGCGGTGATGACGGCGGCGGCAGTGTGTTTCGCGGTGCTGTCGGCACTGCTGGGATGGGCCGCCGTCAGCGGCAAGTCCACCATCGAAAGCGAGCAGCAGGCGCGGGATCGGCAGATCGAGCTGCGGGAACTGGCGATGCGGCTGGGCAACGCCTCGGACTTGCTGACCAACGAGGCCCGCATGTATGCCGTCACCGGTGACAACCGTCACCTGGAGGCCTATTGGGACGAGATCGACCAGACTCGTACCCGCGACAAGGTGATCACCAGGCTGCAGCAGCTGGGCATCCCCGCACAGCTGTTCGACCTGCTGGCCACCGCCAAGAAGAACTCCGACGCGCTGGTGGGCACCGAGACCCGCTCGATGCGGCTGGTGCTGGAGGCCACCGACGTCCCGCAGGCCCAGATGCCCGGCCCGGTGGCCGACTACCAGCTGGATGCCGCCGATGCGGCGCTGGACGCACGCGCCAAGATGACCAAGGCCGCCGAGATCATGTTCGACGACCAGTACGCCCGCGACAAGGCTCTGATCATGGATCCGGTCGCGCAGTTCCAGCAGGAGCTGACCGATGGCGCGGCCGGTCAGGTGAGCGACGCGCGTGCCTCCACCCAGCGCTCCATCAACTTCATGCTGGTGCTGGCGGTGTGCATCCCGGTGGCCATGGCACTGGTGCTGCTGGTACTGCACCGTACGGTCACCCGTACCATCGGCAACTACGTGGCCGCGCTGCGTGCACGCCACTCGCACGATCTGGACTTCGCCCTGCAGCCGGACGGCATCGCGGAGCTGCGCGAGCTGGCCGAAGGGTTCAACACGCAGTTCGGGCAGGTCCGGGATCTGGTCACCGCGGTGCGCGCCAACGCCGATCAGATGAACTCCTCAGCCGACCAGCTCGCCGTGCTCAGCGCCCAGCTGGTCGACTCCAGTGGCCAGACCTCCACGCACACCTCTTCGGTGTCGCAGGTGGCCGCCGGGGTGTCCGAAAGCGTCGGATCGGTCTCGGCCGGTGTGCAGCAGATGACCGCCTCGATCGAGGAGATCTCCCGCGGCGCCACCGGCGCGGTCGAGGTGGCCAACTCCGCCGTCACGATGGCCGAGACCACCCGCGCCACCGTCGCCCGGCTGGAAGACAGCTCCGCCGCGATCGGCAGCGTGGTCAAACTGATCACCACGATCGCCGAGCAGACCAACCTGCTGGCGCTCAACGCCACCATCGAGGCCGCCCGCGCCGGCGACGCCGGCAAGGGCTTCGCCGTCGTCGCCTCCGAGGTCAAGGACCTGGCCCAGGAGACCGCCAAGGCCACCGGCGACATCAGCGCCCGCATGGACGCCATCCAGGCCGACACCGCCGCCGTCATCGAGTCCATCGGTGAGATCAGCGCGATCATCGGGCGCATCAACGAGTCGCAGACGACCATCGCCGCCGCGGTGGAGGAGCAGACCGCCACCACCGGCGAGATCGGCCGCAGCCTTTCCCAGGCCGCCAGCGGCTCCCAGCAGATCGCCACCGCCACCGTCAACGCGCAGTACACCGCCGATCAGGCCCGTAATGCCGCTGCGACCACCCAGCAGGCTTGCACCGACATGGCCTCCCTGGCCACCCGCCTGCACGACCTGGTGCGCGACTACCGCACCTCCGGCACCGCCTGAGTGCCCCTTCCCGCAGGCCTCCTGCGGGAAGGAGCAGGGCAGTGCAGGGCAAGGGACCTGACCGGACCTCGCCCTGATCGAGGCAACGGTTTCCGGCCCCGCCTGGGCGACCCCGGCGGGGCCGGAAACGTGTCCGGAACCTGTCCGGGGCTCTCGCGGAGGCGTTCGGCCCGTCCACCGCCTTCGCCGTGGCGGGCGGGTTCGCGTTCGCCGCCGCCGGGCTGGCCCTCTCTCCCTTCCTCCGCTCTTCCGAGGGCCCTCCTTGATCGGGGAAGAGACGAGCCTCGCTGGGCGGGGCCGCACTCCCCGATCACGAGGCGGCGCGGCTCAGAGGGCGTGGGGGCTGGCGACGATGCCGTCCTCGTCGCTGTAGAGCCAGGCTCCCGGCGTGAAGACGACCTCGCCGAAGGTGACCGGGACGTCGGACTCGCCGGCGCCGTCCTTGGCGCTCTTGCGGGGGTTCGAGCCGAGGGCCTTGATGCCCAGGTCCAGCGTGGCGAAGGCGGCCGTGTCGCGGACGGCGCCGTTGATCACGACGCCGGACCAGCCGGCGGCGACGGCGGAGGCGGCGATCAGGTCGCCCATCAGCGCGGTGCGCAGTGAGCCTCCCCCGTCCACGACCAGGACCCGGCCCTCGCCGGGGGTGGCCAGGACCTGCTTGACCAGGGCGTTGTCCTCCAGGCAGCGGACGGTGGCGATGGCTCCCGAGAAGCGGGGACGCAGGCCGTACGAGCGGAACTGCGTCACGCAACTGGCCAGGATGTCACCGTGGGCGTCGATCAGATCGGCGGTCGTGAAGTCCATGCGCCGCATTCTGTCCGACGAGGAGAGGGTGCCCGCATGCCGGGGGGCTGCCAAACTTGCTGGGACATGTCATGGAGGAGGTCTTTGTGAGGTTCCGGCCGTATGCCTGGATGCCCCGGCCGCTGACCTGGCTCGCGCGGGTGCTCACCGTTCTCGTGGTGCTCGGGCTGGCCCTCGGCGGGGTGGTCGTGTGGAACGTGCGCGCGTCGTTCCCGCAGCTCGCGGGTGAGCTCAAGGTGGACGGCCTGGTCGGAAAAGTCACTGTGTATCGCGACAAAACAGGGATTCCTCATATCTATGCGGATTCTCCGGAGGACCTGTTCCTCGCCCAGGGATACGTGCACGCGCAGGACAGGTTCTTCGAGATGGACTTCCGCCGGCATGTGACCGCCGGGCGGCTCTCCGAGATGTTCGGCGCGGCGACGCTCACCGAGGACAAGGTCATCCGGACCATGGGCTGGCGGAGGGTGGCCGAGGAAGAACTGCCGCTGCTGGCCGAGAAGACCCGGCACTACCTCGACGCCTACGCCAAGGGCGTGAACTCCTGGATGGACCGGAATCGGGGTGCCGCCGCCAGGAGCCTGGAGTACGCGGTCATGCAGCTCACCAACTCCGGCTACGAGCCCGAGCCCTGGACTCCGGTCGACTCCCTGGCCTGGCTCAAGGCGATGGCCTGGGACCTGCGCTCCAACATGAGCGACGAGATCGGCCGGGCGCTCGCGGCGACGCGGCTGCCGCGCGGGCGGGTCGAGCAGCTCTGGCCCGGCTACCCGTTCGCCGAGCACCAGCCGATCGTGACCCGGGGCTCGGTCGCCAGGGGGCGGTTCGACCAGGACGGGGAACCGAGGAGCAGCGTCACCCGGCAGCCGGACGCCCCGCCCGCCGCCGGGGCTCTGGCCCGGGCCGCGGCGGCCGTGCGGGCGGTGCCGAGCCTGATGGGCGACCCCGCGGGCGGCAGCGGCATCGGCTCCAACTCCTGGGTGGTGAGCGGCGAGCACACCGTCTCGGGCAAACCGCTGCTGGCCAACGATCCGCACCTGTCGGCCGCCCTGCCCTCGGTCTGGTACCAGGCCGGGCTGCACTGCCGCAAGAAGAGCGCCGCGTGCCCGTTCGACGTCACCGGGTTCACCTTCTCCGGCGTGCCCGGTGTGGTCATCGGGCGCAACGACAGGATCGCGTGGGGCTTCACCAATCTCGGTCCCGACGTCGCCGACCTGTACATGGAGAAGGTCAAGGACGACTCCTACCTGCTGATGGGCCAGTGGAAGCCGCTGGCCGTACGGACCGAGACGATCGAGGTGGCCGGAGGCGGGCCGGTCCGGCTGCGGGTCCGGGACACCATGCACGGGCCGATCATCTCCGACGTCATGGAGGGCGTGCGGAAGGCGCTGCCCGGCGCGATCGAGACCGCGGAAGACCTCTCGGGGGACGCCACCGGAAACATCCCGGAGGAGGCGGCCGACGCGGTCGCGCTCAAGTGGACCGCGCTGGAGCCGGGCCGGAGCGCCGACGCGATCTTCGCTCTCGACGCCGCGCAGAACTGGCAGGAGTTCCGCACGGCCGCCGCCAGCTTCGACGTGCCCTCGCAGAACCTGGTCTACGCCGACGTCGACGGCAACATCGGCTACCAGGCCCCCGGCAGGATCCCGGTCAGGGCCAAGGGCGACGGCACCTGGCCGGTCCCCGGCTGGAGCGGCGAGTACGCCTGGCAGGGCACGATCCCCTTCGACGAGCTGCCCAGCCTCTACAATCCGCCGGAGGGCTACATCGTGACCGCGAACAACGCGGTCGCCGATCCCGAGCGCTACCCGCACCTGCTCACCAGGGACTGGGCGTACGGCTACCGCTCCCAACGCATCCTGGACCTGCTGCGGGATGCGCTGAAGGACGGCGGAAAGGTCGACGTCGAGGCCATGAGCGGGCTGCAGCAGGACAGCCGCAACGGCTTCGCCGGGTTCCTGGTGCCCCGGCTGATGGAGCTCGACCTGGCCGGACCCGCGAAGGACGCCCGTGAGCTGCTGCGCGGCTGGGACGGCTCCCAGGGCCTGGAGTCGGCCCCGGCGATGTACTTCAACGCCGTCTGGCGGCACCTGTTGATCGAGACGTTCAACGACGACCTGCCCGAGGGCGCCCGGCCTGGCGGCGGCGACCGCTGGTTCGAGGTGGTCCGCGTCATGCTGGATCGGGAGGCCGACCCGTTCTGGGACGACGCCGGGACGGCCGGCCGCGCGGAGACCAGGGACGACATGCTGCGCCGGGCCCTGGCCCTGGCCTACGACGAGCTGAGCGCCCGCCTCGGACCGGACGTGGCGGCATGGCGCTGGGGCGACCTGCACTCCCTGACGCTGACCCACCAGTCACTGGGCACCTCGGGGATCGGCCCGGTCGAGTGGCTGTTCAACCGGGGCCCCTTCCCGGTGAGCGGCAACGACGACGCGGTCAACGCGGCCGGCTGGGACGTCCAGGAGGACTACGCGGTGGGCTGGCTGCCCTCCATGCGGATGGTCGTCGACCTGGCCGATCCCGACCGGTCCCGGTGGGTCAACCTGACCGGCGCCTCCGGCCACGCCTTCCACGACAACTACGCCGACCAGGCGCCGCTGTGGGCGAGCGGGCAGACCACGCCCATGCTCTCCCGCGAGGAGTCGGTCAGGAAGGCGGCGGCGAACACGCTCACGCTCCTGCCGGGCGCGGCCCCGGTCCAGGCTCCGGCCCCGTAGGCGGCCGTCACCCCGGCGGCGGGCCCGTCCGGCCGCCGGGTCCGGTCCGGGCCCACCAGGGCGGCGTGCGGAGGTAGTTGCCGTCCTCCAGGTCGGCCAGCCGCTCGAAGACGTTCCACGAGGCAGGGTTTCCGCAGACCAGCACCGAGACGACCACCGCGACGGCGTAGAGCGGGAGCATCGGCAGGCCGGCGCAGGCCGCGTACTGCGAGGCGTGCCGGTCCTCGTGGCGGAGCAGGCGGCCGGTGAGGAAGCCCTCCCCGTGCTTGGTGAGGACCACGTTGCCGATGGTGAAGGCCCCGGCGATCGGGAAGGGGAGGCGGTAGCCGTACCCCAGCACGAGGCCGTCGGGGCCGGGCGCCAGGCGCGCGCGGCCGAGGCGGGCCACCAGCAGGCCCAGCGGTGTGGAGAGGTTCGCGTAGTTGAGGACCCGCCGCATCCGATGCCACCGCCGCATACCGGTGATTGTGCGTTATCCGGGCAACCTGCGGTAGCGGCCCTCGTGGTAGAGCAGGGGTGAGCCGTCGGCCGGGGTCGCCACCGCGACCACCTCTCCGACCACGATGGAGTGATCGCCGCCGTCGTGGACCGCGGTGGTGCGGCACTCGACGGTGGCCAGGGCGTCGTCGAACAGCGCGACGCCCAGCTCGCCGTGGTGGTGCGGGTGACCGGCGAGCTGGCCCTCCAGCGGGCGGCCCCGGTGGGCGAAGAAGCGGGAGGCGTCCTCGGCGGTGTCGCGCAGGACCGACACGCCCCACACCCCCGCCTCGAGCACGGCGCCGTGGAAGCGGGCGACCTTCTCCACGCAGAACAGCGCGAGCAGCGGGTCGAGGGAGACCGAGGCGAAGGAGTTGACGGTCATCGCGTAGTCGGCGCCGTCGCGGCGGGTGGTGACGATGGCGATGCCGGTCGCGAAGCGCCCCACGGCCCTGCGGTAGGCGTCCCGGTCGGCTCGATGCTCTGTCTGCACGGAGACCACTTTAGGTAATCAGGACGGGTCCGGACGGACCGGGGCACGGCCGTACGAATGCTGGGCGAGCAGCCATGACCCGCCGCCCTTCGAGGGGGCGAGCAGGACTCCTGCCATGACGGCGAGCATGCCCCCGTAGAGGTAGACGTAGCCGGACAGGTCGTCGGCGACGATGAGGTCGCCCTCCGGGCGCTGGGAGAGCCAGAGCATCGTGACCAGGATCCAGCCGACCGCGGGCGCCAGGGCGGCCGGCTTGCCGCGCAGCATCCGACCCGCGCCGTAGCAGAGCCCGAAGAGCAGCGCGATCCACCCGATGGCCGAGACCGGGACGGGCCGGAGATACCACGAATGGTGGAAACCGCCCAGCACACCCGAGACGAGGCCGGGGACGGCGAGCACGGCGTACGTCACCGCGGTGAGCGCCGCCGAAGGCCGCTCCACTCCGGGGACCTGCTCCGTCATGACCACCGAGGCTATCCGATGCCCGCGAAGAGATCGTTCTCACGGTCGTACGGCTCGCCGATGCCGCCCGCGTCGACCGGCGCTCCCGGCCCCGCGGGACCGGGCACGCCGGCGCGCAGGATGAAGTGCTCGACCCCGGACGCCTCCTGGCCGATGTCGTTGGACAGGGCGAACCAGGGCGCGTCCACGCTGATCTGGGTGGCGTGCGCGCGCATCGCGTCGAGCTTGGCGCCGACGTACGCGCGGGCGTCCACCTCGGTGGTGACGTCGCGGTCCGCGCAGCCGTACGGCAGGTCGTCGACGTCCTCGACCAGGAACCCGGTACCCGCCTCGCGCATGGCCTCGGCCGCCCGGCGCATCGACGACCTGGTCGTCGCGGTGAGGTAGAACTTGGCGACCCGCCACGGCTCGCCCGTGCCGAAGGCGGGGTCGGCGGCCAGCTCGAGGGCCCGCCGGGAGACGCGGTGGGCCTGGATGTGGTCGGGGTGACCGTAGAAGCCGTTCTCGTCGTAGGTGACGAGGACCTGGGGGCGGACCTCGCGGATCACTGCGACCAGCTCCCCGGCCGCCTCGTCGAGGTCCGCCTGCCAGAAGGCGTCGGCCCGGTGGTTGGAGGCCGCGCCCATCATCCCGGAGTCGCGCCAGCGGCCGGGGCCGCCCAGGAAGCGGTGGTCGGTGACGCCGAGGGCCTTGCAGGCCGCGGCGAGCTCGCCGACGCGGTACTCGCCCAGGGAGTCGTCGCGGTCGGCGGCCAGGTGGGCGAGATCCGGCGGGATGACCTCCCCTTCCTCGCCCCGCGTGCAGGTGACGAGGGTGACGCGGGCGCCCTCGGCGGCGTACCTGGCCATGGTGGCCCCGGTTCCGATCGTCTCGTCGTCGGGATGGGCGTGCACGAGCAGCAGGCGCCGGTCATTCATGCATCCGAGGGTAGCCGGGCCCGGACACGACGGCCGTACCGGGAGGAGCGGGGAGGGGGCTGCGCGGCGGGCGCCGCCCACCCCGATCCCTCCCGTCCGGCCCCCTCCCGCGGGACCGTCCCGGTGCCCGAGGACCGCCTGGAATGCGCGCCGGAGCTGGCAGGATGGACCGCATGAGTGAGAGCTTCCCTCGTCTGCACGCCAGGACCCGCCGTTTCACCCTCGGAGTCCCGCGCGCCTTCGCGATCGCGCCCGACGGGTCCCGGGTCGTCTTCCTGCGGACGAAGGGCGGCTCCGACCCGATCACCTGCCTGTGGGAGTTCGACGTCGCGAGCGGCGAGGAGCGGCTGGTCGTCGACCCCCGCACGCTGGCCGTGGACGAGGACGACCTTCCGCCCGAGGAGCGCGCGCGCCGCGAGCGCAGCCGGGAGCAGGCCGGCGGCGTCGTCGCCTACAGCACCGACACCGCGGTGACCACGGCTGCGTTCACTCTGGCCGGCGGCCTCTACGTGGCGGAGCTGAGGACCGGCGGGGTGCGCCGCCTCGCCACGCCGGGCCCGGTGATCGACCCGCGTCTCTCTCCCGACGGCGCCCGCGTCGGTTACGTGACCGGCGGCGCGTTCCACGTCCAGGACCTCGACGACGGGGCGGACCGCGCGCTGGCCCGCCCGGAGGCGCCCGAGGTGACGTACGGCCTGGCGGAGTTCGTCGCGGCCGAGGAGATGGACCGCATGCGGGGCTACTGGTGGGCCCCCTCCGGCGACGCCGTGCTGGTCGAGCGGGCCGACGTCGCCCCGGTGTGCACGTGGTTCGTCGCCGACCCGGCCAACCCGGACCGGCCCGCCGTCGAGCAGCGCTACCCCGCCGCGGGCACGCCGAACGCCGCGGTCGAACTCTTCGTCCTCGGCCTGGACGGCTCACGCGTCCCCGTCCCCTTCACCGACGAATACCTCGTCAACGCCCACTGGGACGCCCACGGCCTGGCGATCGTCACCCTCTCGCGCGACCAGCGGTCGATGAGCCTGCTGAAGGTCGACCCCGCGACCGGGGCGACCACCCTCGTCCGCCGGGACACCGATCCCGCCTGGGTGGAGATCGTCACCGGCGTGCCCCGGCACCTGTCCGACGGCGCCCTCGTCTGGGTCGCCGACGCGGAGGGCGGCCGACGGCTGGTCATCGGCGACGCGCCGGCCACCCCGCCCACCCTCCAGGTCCGCGAGGTCCTCGACGTCGAGGGCGACACCGTGCTCTTCCGGGCCAGCGGCGGCGATCCCGCCGAGATCGCCCTGTGGGCCTACCGCGACGGTGGCATCACCCTGGTCAGCCCTTCCGAGAGCGGCGTCTACAGCGGCCGCACCGCGGGCGGCACCCTCGTCATCACCGGCCAGACGCTCGGCAGCGAGGGCCCGGTGACCCGCGTCCTCCACCACAACAAGGCGCGCGGCCACATCACCTCGCACGCCGAGCGCCCCGGCCTGGACCTGCGGGTCTCCCTGATCCGCGCGGGCGAGCGCGCCCTGTCCACCGCGGTGCTCCTGCCCTCCGGCCACGAGCCGGGCTCGGCGAAGCTGCCGGTCCTCATGGACCCGTACGGCGGGCCGCACGCCCAGCGCGTCCTGGCCGCCTCGAGAGCCTTCCTGACCAGCCAGTGGTTCGCCGACCAGGGCTTCGCCGTGGTCGTGGCCGACGGCCGGGGAACCCCGGGCCGCGGCCCCGCCTTCGAGCGGGCGATCCTGCACGACCTGGCCGGCCCGGTCCTCGACGACCAGGTCGACGCCCTGCACGGAGCCGCCGCCGAGCACCCCGACCTCGACCTGTCGCGGGTCGCGATCCGCGGCTGGTCCTTCGGCGGCTACCTGGCGGCCCTGGCCGTGATGCGCCGTCCCGACGTGTTCCACGCGGCCGTGGCCGGGGCCCCGGTGACCGACTGGCGCCTCTACGACACCTGCTACACCGAGCGCTACCTCGGCCACCCGGACGAGGGCCACTACGACGGCTCGTCGCTGTTCGCCGACGCCGAGAAGCTCGAGCGCCCGCTGCTGCTGGTCCACGGCATGGCCGACGACAACGTGGTCGCCGCGCACACGCTGCGGCTGTCGTCCGCGCTGCTGGCGGCCGGCCGCCCGCACAGCGTGCTCCCGCTGTCCGGCGTGACCCACATGACCCCGCAGGAGGTCGTGGCCGAGAACCTGCTCCTGCTCCAGGTCGACTTCCTCAAGAAGTCCCTCGGGATCGGCTGAAGACCGCCCGCCCGGCCGATCAGGCGGCATCCGCCGAGGAGCCGCCTGATCGGATGGACGTCCGAGGCCGATGGGCACGCCGGGGTCTTCAACGGCCGCGGCCGGGAAGACGGCAAAACCGAGGGCGCAGACGAAGTGGACCTCTGACGAGACTTCGATCCCAGCACACTCGCGCCGTGTCCTACCGGGTCGCTCCGTGCCCCACCGGAGTGCCGTGCCAGCTGCTCCACAGCGCGGCGTAGGAACCGCCGGCGGCGACGAGCTCGTCGTGGGAGCCGAGCTCGCTGATCCGGCCGTCCTCGACCACCGCGACCCGGTCGGCGTCGTGCGCCGTGTAGAGGCGGTGCGCGATGGCGATCACGGTCCGGCCGTCGAGGACCGCCGCCAGGGAGCGCTCCAGGTCGCGGGCTGCCCGGGGATCGATCAGCGAGGTCGCCTCGTCGAGGACCAGGGTGTGCGGGTCGGCCAGGACCAGGCGGGCGAGCGCGAGCTGCTGCGCCTGGGCCGGGGAGATCGTCTCGCCTCCCGACCCGACGGCGGTGTCCAGGCCGTCGGGCAGCGCCTCGACCCACTCCCAGGCGTCCACCGCCTCCAGGCACTCCCTGACCCGGGCGTCATCGGCGTCCGGGCGGGCGATCAGCACGTTGTCGCGGAGCGTGCCCCGGAACACATGGTGCTCCTGGGTCACCAGGGCGACGTGGCCGCGCAGGTCGTCCAGGGGAAGCTCGACCAGCGGGGTGCCGCCGACCGTGACGGAGCCCTCGCGGGGACCGTGGACGCCGGCCAGCAGACGGCCCAGCGTGGACTTGCCCGCGCCGGACGGGCCGACCATCGCCAGCCGCTCCCCCGGCCGGACCGTCAGGTCGATGCCGTGCAGCACGTCGTGGCCCTCGCGGTAGGCGTAACGCACGCCGCCGGCCCGGAGCTCCTCCCCGTCCGGGACGCCCGAGCCCGGCTCGCGGTCGTCGGGCACCTCGGCGACGCCCAGCAACCGGGCCATCGAGGCCCCGCCGACCTGGAGCTCGTCGATCCACATGAGCAGCCGGTCGACCGGGTCGGCGAGCTGCTGCACGTAGAGCGTGGCCATCACGACCTGGTTCAGCGAGACCCGGCCCTCGATGTAGAACAGACCGCCGACCACCAGCGCCACGGCGACGGGGAGGACGAAGCTGAAGTCCACCGCCGGGAACCAGACCGTGCGCAGGCCGAGGGTGTAGCGCTCGGCCGCCCAGGAGCGGGCGATGTCGTCGTCGGTGCGCCGGTGGCGGCGCTCCTGCAGGCCCAGCGCCTCGACCGCGCGGGCGCCGTTGACCGTCTCGGCCAGCCCGTCGGTCATGTCGGCGTAGGCGGCGCTCTCGCGGAGGTAGCCGTCCCTGGCCCGCTTGAGGTACCACCTGGTGGTGATCCACAGCAGCGGGACGGAGGAGAGCGCGGGCAGCATCAGCAGCGGCCCGGCCAGCAGCAGCGCGCCGACGCTGATCGCGATGGTGACCACCGCGATCAGCGTCTCGGGGACGGCGTGCCGCACGGTGCGCGAGAGCGAGTCCACGTCCCGCGAGGTCCGGCTGATCAGGTCGCCCGACCCGGCGCGCTCGACCGTGGAGAGCGGCAGGCCGAGCACCCGGCCGACGAAGTCCTCACGCAGCTCGGCGAGAACCTTCTCGCCGAGCCTGGAGGAGGTCAGGACCGCGTATCTCACCAGCACGGCCTGGACGGCCAGGAAGCCCGCGACGGCCAGGGCGACGGCGGTGGGGTCGACCCCGGCGCCGGCCTCGATGTCCTCGACGAGCCCGCCCAGCAGCCACGGCACCGCCAGACCGGCGACGGCGGCCAGCCCGTGCAGGGCCAGCGCCGCCGTCAGCTCCCGCGGGTACTTCAGCGTGAGCCGCCGGGCGTAGGCCCGGACCTGTGCCTGGTCGGCGACCGGCAGGATCTCCCTGCTCATCCGGCTCAGTCCTCCCCTCGGGTGACGGCGGCGGTGTAGGCGGGCGCGGTGGCCAGCAGCTCCCGGTGGGTGCCCTGGGCCCGCACGACGCCTTCCTCGATGTAGATCACGTGGTCGGCGCGGTCGAGCACCAGCGGGCTGGTCGTGCAGATCAGAGTGGCCCTGCCCGCCCGGGCCTCGGCCAGCCGGTCGGCGATGCGGGCCTCGCTGTGCGCGTCGACGGCGCTGGTGGGCTCGACCAGGATGAGCACCTCCGGGTCGGCCGTCAGGGCGCGGGCGAGCCGGAGCCGCTGCTGCTGGCCGCCGGAGAACTCCCGGCCCGCCTCGGCGACCCGGCCGTCCAGGCCGTCCGGCAGCGCCTCGACGATGTCCTCGGCGCACGCGGCGTGCAGCGCGGCGGCGAGGTCGTCGTCCGAGGCCTGCCCGGTGACGTCCAGCTCGTCCCTGAGCCGCCCGGCGAACAGCGCGGCGCCGTTGTCCGCCACCAGGATCCGGCGGCGGACCTCGGCCAGCGGCAGCGTGTCCAGCGGCACGTCGCCGAAGTCCACGTCGCCGTCGGCGTAGCGGCCGAGCCGGTCGGCGACGGCGATGGCCTCCTCGGGGGTGGCCGCCGCCAGGGCGGTGAAGACACCGGGGCGGACCGCGACTCCGGAGGCCACGTCGCGCAGCAGGCCCCCGGGGTGAGTGGCGCCGGAGCGGTCGGAGCCGCCGGTCACCTCGGGTTCCAGGCTCAGGATCCGGACCACCCGGCCGGCGGCGACGTGGCCCTTGGCCAGCTTGTCGGCCGCCTCGGTGAGGGTCCGCATCGGGGCGATCAGGAAGACGGCGGAGCCGTAGAAGGCGACGAGCTCGCCGGGGGAGATCCGCTCCTGGAGCGCGAAGGTCGCGCCCAGCCAGGTCACCCCGGCGATCAGCACGCCGGGGAGCAGGATCTGCGCGCCCTCCAGCACCGACTCGGTCGCGGCCACGCGCACCCCCGCGTGCCGCACCTTCTGCGACTCGGCGGCGTAGCGGCCGGCGAAGACCTGCTCGCCGCCGACGCCGCGCAGCACGCGCAGACCGGCGACGATGTCGGCGGCCCGGGTGGACAGCTCGCCCTGCAGCTCGCGGTGGGCACGCTGGCGCCGGTGGAGCGGGCGCAGCAGCGGAGCGACGGCGACCGTCATGACCGGCACGCCGACCAGCACCATCAGGCCCAGCGGCGGGGAGGTCCTGATCAGGATGACGGTCACCGTGACGACGGCGAACAGCGAGCCGACGGCGCGGAGCAGGATGTCCAGCGCGTTGCCGATGTGGGCGATGTCGGAGTTGCCGACGCTGACCACCTCGCCGGTGGACACGCGTTTGGGCAGCGTCGCCCCCAGCCGGGTCGCCTGCCTGGCGGTGACCTGGACGGTCCGGTAGGCGGCGCTCAGCCAGTTGAAGACAGCCATCCGGTGCCGCAGGGTGCCCGTGACCGCCTGCACGGCGCCCAGGGCCAGCACCACCGCACCGCAGGTCAGCAGTGCCGGGGCGTCCTTTGTCCTGACGGCGTCGATGCCCGCGCCCACTGCGATGGGCACCAGCGCCATCGCGATCCACCACACGATGGCGTAGCCGATGCCGACGGCCAGGGAGCCCGCCTGGCAGCGGGCGACCCAGAGCAGGTAGCGCAGCGGCGAGCGGGCGTCGGGGATGCCGGGATCGGCGGCAGGTAAGGAGCGCATAGCCGTTCCAGGCTGGCAAAAGTACGGGCTGGTCAGCAAACCATTTTCCGGCGGGATGTCAATGAGAGTTGATACCAGATGTCATCGGCGGTGCTCGGCGCCCAGCCTCGTCAACGAGGGTTGACACCAAGGGGATGTCAACCTAAATTGACATCTATGAGTGACACGGCACAACTGGCCTCCGACGCCGGCAGCCGCGACCCCGCCGTCGGCCTGCGGGCCGTACGGGCTCTGCGGCTCCTGGTGGACCGGCTGGAGGCGCTGCAGGTGGAGAACGCGCGGGAGCAGGGCTGGTCCTGGCAGGAGATCGCCGTCTTCCTGGAGGTCAGCCGCCAGGCGGTGCACAAGAAGTACGCCGGGGGCCGGGGGCTCCTGAGGAGGGAGAAGTAACCATGTTCGAACGGTTCCATCAAGACGCCCGGCAGGCCGTCGTCCTCGCCCAGGAGAACGCCCGCAGGCTGCACCACGACCACGTCGGCACCGAGCACATCCTGCTCGGCCTGCTCGACCAGCCGCAGACCGTCTCGGCCCGGGTGCTGGGCAGACACGGCGTCGACCATCTGCGGGCCTATCAGGCGGTCGTCGACGCGCTCCCGCCCAGGCCGGGCGAGACCCTCGACGCCGACGCCCTGGAGGCGATCGGCATCGACCTGGCCGCGATCAGGGAGAAGGTCGAGGCGGCCTTCGGCCCCGGCGCCCTGGACCGCCCGGCACACCGGAACCGCCGGGGCCGCGTGTTCGGCGGCCGTCACGTCCGCTTCACCCCCCGGGCGAAGAAGACCCTGGAGCTCTCGCTGCGCGAGGCCATCCACCTCAAGCACCGCTGCATCGCCGACGGCCACGTCCTGCTCGGCGTCCTGCGCGAAGGCGAGGGCCTCGGCGCCCGCGTCCTCGCCGACGCGGGCATCGACTTCACCGCCCTCCGCCAGGAGATCGTCGCCGAGCTCTCCTGACCCGGCGGGGCGAAAAACGGTTCGGCCCTCCATCGACTGGAGGGTCGAGGATCGTCTCGTGGCCGACCGCACCGGACCGTTCACCATCGGGCGGCTCTCCCACCGCATCGCCTGCCCGACTCCAGCCCGCCGGACACAACCTCCCGCCCGGCGTCGCGGTCATCCGGCGCCGGTGTGCCCGTGCTCGCGTTCCAGTGCTCTCAGCAACATGGTGATCATGCGGGTGACCGCGTCCCACCGCTCGGCGGTCAGCTCGGGGAACTCCCGCGCCAGGGCGGACGGCAGGGGAAGATCCTCGATCGCGTGGGCCACCTCGGAGACGAGCAGGTCGGTGCCCTTGACCTTCAGGCCCGACACGGCAGGCCGGTGGGAGGCGGCCGGCACCGGGCCGTAGTCCAGGTTCTCCGCGCAGTTGAGGTTGCACGGAGTCTCGGAACCGACGTACAGCAGCACGCGCATGACCTCGCGGGCGAGCTCGGCGGGGTCCGTCGCGGCGTCGGCGTCCAGCAGCATCTGGACCATGCTCCGGCGGACTGCGGGGTCGATCACGGACAGGATCGTATCCGGCGGGGCGCCGCGGCCCCGGCCCGCCGCCCGGCGGTCGTGCGCACCGGCGGGGTCTCCCCCACCCCGCCGCCGGGCGGACACGGTGGAAAGCGGAGCGCGGGCCGTACCTCCCCACGAAGGTACGGCCCGCGCCGGTGCCGGGACTGCGCCCCGGAGAGACGACCTTACGGCCTCTGGGTCACTTCGACGCCTTGAGGTAGTCGCGGTTCATCTGGGCGATGGTGTCCAGCGGGATGCCCTTGGGGCAGACCGCGGTGCACTCGCCGGTGTTGGTGCAGCCGCCGAAGCCCTCGGCGTCCATCTGCTCGACCATGGCCTTGGCGCGGGAGGCGCGCTCGGGCTGGCCCTGGGGGAGCAGGGACAGGTGAGTGATCTTGGCAGCGGTGAAGAGGGAGGCCGAGCCGTTGGGGCAGGCTGCGACGCAGGCGCCGCAGCCGATGCAGGTCGCCGCGTCGAACGCCGCGTCGGCGTCGACCTTCTTCACCGGGACGCTGTGCGCGTCGGGGGCCGAACCGGCCGGGACGGAGATGAAGCCGCCTGCCTGGATGATCCGGTCGAACGCCGAGCGGTCCACGACCAGGTCCTTCACCACCGGGAACGGCGCGGCACGCCACGGCTCGATGGTGATGACCGCGTTGTCCTCGAAGTGCCGCATGTGCAGCTGGCAGGTGGTGGTGGCCACCTGCTCGCCGTGGGCGACGCCGTTGATGACCATGCCGCACATGCCGCAGATGCCCTCGCGGCAGTCGTGGTCGAAGGCGACGGGGTCGTCGCCCTCCAGGATGAGCCGCTCGTTGAGCACGTCCAGCATCTCCAGGAAGGACATGTCCGGGGACACGTCCTCGACCCGGTAGGTGACCATACGGCCCTTGTCCTCGGAGCCGTTCTGGCGCCAGACCTTGAGGGTGAGGTTCATACCCATGGCTCGCTCGCTCACTTGTAGCTCCGCTGGCTCATCTTGACGTACTCGTAGTCGAGCGCTTCCTTGTGCAGGATCGGCCCCTGCTCGCCGTACTCCCAGGCCGCGACGTAGGCGAAGTTCTCGTCGTCGCGCAGGGCCTCGCCGTCGGCGTCCTGCGACTCGGCACGGAAGTGGCCGCCGCACGACTCGGTGCGGTGCAGGGCGTCGACGCACATCAGCTCGGCCAGGTCGAAGAAGTCCGCGACCCGCCCGGCCCGCTCCAGCGCCTGGTTGAGCTCCTCGGCCTGGCCGGACACCTTCACGTTCTGCCAGAACTCCTCGCGGAGCTCGGGGATCCGCTCCAGGGCCTTGCGCAGCGACTCCTCGGTGCGCTCCATGCCGCAGTAGTCCCACATGAGCCGGCCCAGCTCGCGGTGGTAGGAGTCGGCGGTGCGGGTGCCGTTGACCGAGAGCAGCTTCTCGATCTTGGTGCGGACCGCGGTCTCGGCCTCGGCCACGGCCTCCTCGTCAACCTCCCCGTAGGGACCGTTGGCGAGGTAGTCGCCGATCGTGGTCGGCAGCACGAAGTAGCCGTCGGCCAGGCCCTGCATCAGCGCGGACGCGCCGAGGCGGTTGGCGCCGTGGTCGGAGAAGTTCGCCTCGCCGACCACGAACAGGCCGGGGATCGTGGACTGCAGGTCGTAGTCCACCCACAGGCCGCCCATCGTGTAGTGCACGGCCGGGTAGATGCGCATCGGCTGGGTGTAGGGGTCCTCGCCGGTGATGCGCTCGTACATCTCGAAGAGGTTGCCGTACTTCTTCTCCACCGCGTCCCGGCCGAGGCGCCTGATCGCGTCGGCGAAGTCGAGGTAGACGCCCAGGCCGCCGGGGCCGACGCCGCGGCCCTCGTCGCAGACGTTCTTGGCGGCGCGGGAGGCGATGTCACGCGGGACCAGGTTGCCGAAGGCCGGGTAGATGCGCTCCAGGTAGTAGTCGCGCTCGTCCTCCGGGATCTCCGCGGCGGGGCGGCTGTCGCCGGCCTTGACCGGGACCCAGACGCGGCCGTCGTTGCGCAGCGACTCCGACATCAGGGTCAGCTTGGACTGGTAGTCGCCGCTGACCGGGATACAGGTCGGGTGGATCTGCGTGTAGCAGGGATTGGCGAACATCGCGCCGCGCCGGTGGGCCCGCCAGATCGCCGTGGTGTTGCAGCCCTTGGCGTTGGTGGACAGGAAGAACACGTTGCCGTAGCCGCCGGTGGCCAGCACGACCGCGTCGGCGGTGTGACGCTCGATCTCGCCGGTGACCATGTCGCGGACGATGACGCCCCGCGCCCGGCCGTCGCTCACGATCAGTTCGAGCATCTCGTGGCGGGTGTGCATCTTCACGGTCCCGGCCGCGATCTGCCGCTCCAGCGCCTGGTAGGCGCCGAGCAGGAGCTGCTGGCCCGTCTGGCCGCGGGCGTAGAAGGTCCGGGAGACCTGGGCGCCGCCGAAGGAGCGGGTGTCGAGCAGGCCGCCGTACTCACGGGCGAACGGCACGCCCTGGGCCACGGCCTGGTCGATGATGTTCACGCTGACCTGGGCGAGGCGGTAGACGTTCGACTCACGGGCGCGGAAGTCGCCGCCCTTGACGGTGTCGTAGAACAGCCGGTAGATCGAGTCGCCGTCGCCGCGGTAGTTCTTGGCCGCGTTGATGCCGCCCTGCGCGGCGATGGAGTGCGCGCGCCGGGGCGAGTCCTGGTAGCAGAACGAGGTGACGTTGTAGCCCAGCTCGCCGAGGGTCGCGGCGGCCGAGCCGCCCGCCAGGCCGGTGCCGACCACGATGACGTGGAGCTTGCGCTTGTTGGCCGGGTTGACCAGCTTGGCGGCGAACTTCCGCTTCTCCCAGCGGTCCTCGATCGGGCCCTCGGGAGCCTTGGTGTCCCGGATCGGCTCGCCCTCGGTGTAGAACTTCTCGTTCACTTGATGACTCCGATCATGACCGCGACGGGGACCGTCAGGAAGCCGAGGACCAGCACTGCGGAGATCGCGGCGGCGGCGGCCTTCAGCGGGCGGTAGCTGCGCCCGCTCGCCAGGCCGAGGGTCTGGAACGCACTCCACAGGCCGTGGCGCAGGTGCAGGCCGACCATGATGACGGCCACCACGTAGAAGAGGGTGACCCACCAGCGCTCGGGGGCGAAGCTCGCCACCAGCCGCTCGTACGGCGTGCCGTCCCAGCCGGCCGGGTTGACCGTGCCGAACGTCAGGTCGAGCAGGTGGTAGATCACGAACAGCAGGATGATGACGCCGCCGTAGCGCATGGTGTGCACGGCGTAGCCGTTCGCCTGGGACTTGCGCTTGGCCGCGTACTTGACCGGCCGCGCCTTGCCCGCCCTCCGGGCCAGCGAGACCGCCGACCACATGTGCAGGACGATGCAGACACCGAGCACGACCTCCACGATGGTGAGCGCGACCCGGTAGGTCAGGATCGGCGCGCCCATCGTGCGCAGGAAGCTCGCGTACTCGTTGAACGAGTCGGCACCGATGAAGGCCTTGAGGTTGCCGACCATGTGGCCGACGAGGAAGAGGACCAGTACGGCGCCCGTGACGGCCATCACGGACTTCCTCCCGTTGGAGGAGGCCAGGAACCCGCCGCTCCTCTTGGGCGTCGTCCTGGGCGTCACCGGCTTCGCGGGAGTACCCGCAGGGGGGTTAACCGGCGCGGTGGAGGTCCCGCGCTCAATCATGGCAGTCACAGTCACGACGCTAGAAAAGGGACTTTGGTCCCGTCCAAGTCATGACAGGCGTGGTTTCCATAGCCTGTGGCTATTCATTCTGCTTACACGGGGCTTACACGACGACGTCAGGGGTGGGAGTGCGAGAAAACTCACAGTGTTTACGGCGACGCTGCGCGTCGCGGCTCGGGGGCTGGTAACCGGCTCCCGCCCTCGTCACGTCCTCGCTCGTCCCTCGCTGCGGGCGTTCCTCGGTCGGTTCACCGGCGCCCCCTCGCGGGTCCACGGCGACGACAAGTCGTCGCGGCTCGGGGGCGGTTCGGGCCGGAGATCCCGGCGTCCGTACGCTAGGGAAACGTGCAGCTCCAGCAACTGGCCTACTTCGTGGCGGTCGCCGAGGCACGGCACTTCACCCAGGCCGCAGAGCGGATGCGCGTCGCCCAGCCGTCGCTGAGCAAGCAGATCAAGGCGCTGGAGGCCGAGCTCGGTGCCCCGCTCTTCAGCCGCGCCCGGGGCAACGTCACCCTCACCCCCGCAGGTGAGGCCCTGCTCCCGCTGGCCCGCCGCATGCTGGCCGACGCCGAGACCGCCCGGCGCGAGGTCGGCGAGCTGGCCGGGCTGCGCCGGGGCCGGGTCAGGCTGGGCGCCACCCCCTCCCTCTACGCGGGCCTGCTGGCCGACGCCCTGGCCAGGTTCCACCGCGCCTACCCCGGCATCGAGCTGCTCGTGGAGGAGAGCGGCTCCCGCGACCTGGTCCGCACCCTGGCCCGCGGCCAGCTCGACCTGGCGCTGATCATCATGCCGCTGCAGAGCGACGACCCCGCCCTGGTCACCGAGGAGATCCTCCGGGAGGACCTGGTCGTCGTCTCCCCGTCGGCCTCGCGCGCGCGAAGGCCGTACCTGCGCATCCAGGAGCTGCGCGGGCAGCCGATGGTGATGTTCCGGCGCGGCTACGACCTGCGGGAGGCCACGCTCGGCGCGTGCCGCCAGGCCGGGTTCGAGCCGCGGTTCGCCGTGGAGGGCGGCGAGATGGACGCCGTGCTCCGGTTCGTGGAGGCGGGACTGGGCATCGCGCTCGTCCCCTCGATGGTGCTGGACGGCCGCCCCGGACTCACCGGCACCCCGCTGGCCCCTCCCGGGCTGCGCCGTACGATCGCCATCGCCCACCGCAAGGACGTCGAGCCCACCCGCGCGGCCCAGGCCTTCCGGGCCACCTTGCTGTTCTTCCTCGCCGAGGCCTCCCACGACGGCAGTCTCCCCGAAGGCGTCGAACTGTTGCCCGGAGCACGGGAGAGTCCTCGCGGATGAGCCCGCCGGGCTGCCGGCACCGATCACATGCCCTCCTCAGAGGGGGTGACCCACTATTCTGCATAGGGTCGAACACCCGTCCCCTCGAGACCACGAAGAAGAGGCGTAGTGACCGCCCCTCCCAACGAAACGCTCACGCTCCTCCTCATCGAGGACGACGCGGGCGACGCCTTCCTCGTGGAGGAGCTGCTCAGCGAGGCGGAGAACCCACCCAAGATCATCTGGGTGCGCAGCCTGGCCGAGAGCAGGGTTCGGCTGACCGACGAGGTCAGGTGCGTCCTGGTGGACCTCTCGCTTCCCGACGCCGACGGCCTGACCGCCCTGCAGCAGGTGCTGGAGATGGCGCCCCACGCGGCCGTGCTCGTGCTGACCGGGCTCAACGACTCGCACGTGGGCGTGGAGGCGGTCTCCGCGGGAGCACAGGACTTCCTGGTCAAGCAGGACATCGACGCCCGGCTCCTGGTGCGGGCGGTCCGCTACGCGATGGAGCGCAAGCGCGCCGATCTTGCCCACCTCAAGCTGGTCGAGGCCGAACTGACGACCAAGGAGAACTCCCGCCTGGAGCGCGGCCTGCTCCCGGTGCCCATGCTGGAACCCGGCCTCCTGCACCACGAGTCCCGCTACCTGCCCGGCCGCCAGCGCGCGCTGCTCGCCGGGGACTTCTGGGACACGGTGCAGAGTCCCGACGGCTCCGTGCACGTGGTGGTCGGCGACGTCTGCGGTCACGGCCCCGACGAGGCCGCGCTGGGCGTGGCGCTGCGGATCGCCTGGCGGACGCTGGTGCTGGCCGGCCACACCAGCAACGAGATCCTGCGCACGCTCGACTCCGTGCTCCGCCTCGAACGCAAGTCCGCCGAGATCTTCACCACGCTCTGCACGATGGCCGTGGACCCGCGGCTGCACCGCGCCCAGATGCACGTGGTCGGGCACCCCCCGCCGCTGCTGCTCCGCAACGGCGTCGTCGAGGTGGTGCCGGGCACTCCCTCCGGCCCTCCGCTGGGCATCTTCCAGGACGTGGACTGGACCCCCATCGACGTGCCGCTCGGCGAGGAGTGGTCCGTCCTGCTCTACACCGACGGCCTGATCGAGGCCACGGTGGGCGGCGGCCCCGACCTGCTGGGCACCGAGGGCCTGCAGCGGCTCGTCCGCGAGCACGGCGAGATCAACCTCGACTGGCTCATCGAGCGGGTCATCGAGCTGAACGAGGACCCGCTCAACGACGACCTGGCCGCCGTGCTCATCTCGCGGGGCGCCTCACGGTGAGCGGCCGGCTCCGCATCCACCCGCTCCCCCAGCCCGCCCCCGCGTCCGGGGTCGGCAGGCTTCCGGTGGGACGGTGGTTCCTGCTCGCCGGCGTGGCGGCGACCCTGATGTTCGCCCTCGCCGCCGCGGCCACGGCCGGCTCGATCGCCGACGCTCGCGAGGCCAGGTCCGCCGTGGTCGACGTCATCGATCCCGCGACCCTGCGCGTACTGGAGCTCTCCGGGGCGCTGAGCGCGCAGGAGAGTTCGGTGCGGGCGTACGGCGGGAGCGGCGAGGCGCAACACCTCAAGGACTACCGGGCCGCGGTGGAGAAGGAGGCCGCCGTGTTCACCGCGATCGGCGGCCTGCTCCCCCGGATGCCCGAGCGGGACGCCGTGCGTGCCGCGCTGGACTCGGTCAGGACCTCCGCGGCGGCCTGGCGGAGCGAGTACGGCGACGCCGTCGCGGCGGCGGTGCCGTCCGAGGGGGCGGAGGCGGTCCTCCTGAACGGCGCGCGGACCGGCAGCGAGCGCTACGCCGAGGTGCGCTCCGCCCTGACGGCCCTGGAGAACCAGCTGAGGCGGCTGCACTCGGCCGCCGGCGGCCGGCTGGAGGAGGCGTGGCAGGCCCTCTACACCGCCCTCGGCGGGATCGCCGCCACCCTGCTCCTGGTGGGGGCCGGGCTCACGCTCATCGTCCGGTACGCCGTGCTGCGGCCGGTGGCCGCGCTCGCCGGCCAGGTCCGCGCGGTCGCCCAGGGCGACTTCGAGCACGAGCTCAAGGTCGAGCGCCCCGCCGAGTTCGCCGAGCTCGCCGGCCACGTGGACGCGATGCGCCGGCGCATCATCGCCGAGTGGCGCCGGGCCAGCGAGGCACAGGCCAAGCTGGAGGACCAGGCGGCGGAGCTGCGCCGCTCCAACGGCGAGCTGGAGCAGTTCGCCTACGTGGCCAGCCACGACCTGCAGGAGCCGCTGCGGAAGGTGGCCAGCTTCACCCAGATGCTGGAGCAGCGCTACGGCGACAAGCTCGACGACCGGGCCAAGCAGTACATCGCCTTCTCCGTCGACGGCGCCAAG
>NZ_JABTEZ010000009.1 GCF_015711605.1 Planomonospora sp. ID67723
GCCCACCAGCCGCAACGCCAGCACCACCCCGTACTCACGAGCGCCACCCGCCAGCCGATCCACGAACCACAACCGCCGCTGCCCCAGCGAAACCGGGACCGTGCCGTTGTGGGCGGCCCGGGTGAGGGCGGGCCGGACCGGCGTGACGGCGGAGGAAGCGGCGGCGAGCCGGTCCTGGACCAGCTCCGCGAGGGCCGCCACGGTCGGCGCCGCAAGGAAGTCGGCGAGCGGGACCTCGCAGGAGAACGTCTTCCTCACACGGGCCAGCAGCCTGCTGGCGAGCAGGCTGTGCCCGCCGACGTCGAAGAAGTGATCGTGCGTGCCGACCCGGTCCAGGCCCAGCAGCGTGGTCCAGATGCCGGCGAGCTCCCGCTGGACGTGCCCGCGCGGCGGCACGTACCCGCCGAGGTCGGGCCGGTCGGTGCCCGGCCGGGGCAGCGCGGCCCGGTCGACCTTGCCGTTCGGGCTGACGGGCAACGCCTCCAGCGTGACGAACAGCGCCGGCACCATGTAGTCCGGCAACGACTCCCGGCAGTGCCTGAGCACCTCCGCCGGTGCCGGCCGCGCTCCCCCGCCGGGTGCGGGGACGATGTAGGCGACCACGCGGCGGTCGCCGTCGTGCTCGGGAGCCGTCGCGACGGCGTCCCCGATGGCCGGGTGCCGCCGGAGAACCTGCTCCACTTCCTCCAGCTCGACGCGGAAGCCGCGGATCTTCACCTGCTGGTCGGCCCGGCCGAGGAACTCGATGAGCCCGTCCCCGCGCCGGCGCACCAGGTCCCCCGTGCGGTAGAGGCGCTCGCCCGGCGTACCGGCGAAGGGGTTGGGCACGAACCGCTCGGCGGTCAGGGCGGGACGCCCGAGGTAGCCGCGGGCGAGACCGGCACCGGCGACGAGCAGCTCGCCGACGACGCCGGGCGGCACGGGCAGCAGGTCGCGGCCGACGATGTGCGCCCCGGTGTACGGCAACGCGTGCCCGATCGGGACCCTCCCGCCGTGGTGGCCGGGAATCGCGTACGACGTGGTGAAGATCGTGCACTCGGTCGGCCCGTAGCCGTTGACGACCTGTCCGTTCGGCACCAGCGCCGCCGCACGGGCCACGTGGTCGGCGGAGAGCTGGTCCCCGCCGGCGATCAGGTGCCGTACGGACGGGAAGGGCCTGTCGGCGCAGTCCACGACCGCGTGGAAGAGGGCGGCGGTCAGCCACGCCACGGTGACGGGCTCGCCGGCGAGGAACGCGGCCACCCGTTCCGGAAGCGCCTTCCCCGCAGGCATGATCGCCAGCGTGTGCCCGTTGACCAGGCACCCGAACAGCTCCAGCACCGAGACGTCGAAGGACAGCGGCGTCGCCAGCATGAACACCTCGTGCTCGCCCAGCGGCAGCCACTCCGGATCCCGCACCCGGCACACGACGGCCTCGTGCGCGACCCCCACCCCCTTGGGACGCCCGGTCGACCCCGAGGTGTAGATCACGTAAGCGAGACCCGCCGGATCCACGGGAACGCCCCCGAACCCGCCGTCCTCGCGTGCGCCGCTCTCCTGTGCGCCGCCTTCTTCCGCGCCGCCTTCTGCGCCGTCTTCTTCTGCGCCGTCTTCTTTCGGGGCCCCCCGCCACCCGGCCCCGCTGCCCTCCCGCTCATCGGGATCGTCCGGGGTGACGACGCGGACGCCCCCGGAGAGGCGGGACACGGTGGCACCGTCGGCGACGACCACCCGCGCCTCCGCGTCGTCCAGCATGTACGCCAGCCGCTCCACCGGGTAGTCCGCCTCCAGCGGCAGATAGGCGGCTCCGGTGTGCAGCACCGCCAGCAGCGCGACCGGAACGTCCAGTGACCGGGGCAGGCACACTCCGACGATCGACCCGGGCCCCGCCCCGCACGCCCGCAGCCGGGCAGCCAGCCGTCGTGCCCGACGGTCGAGTTCGGCGTAGCTGAGCCAGGCCCCGGCGCAGGTGGCGGCCACGGCGTCCGGCGTGCGCAGGGCGACGTCGGCGACGAGGTCGTGGAGGCATCGGGCGGGCGGCGGTTCGGCGGCGGCCGGTTCCGGCTCGGTCAGCGCGAGGCGCGAGACCGGCAGCGCGGGTTCGGCGGCCCCGGTCGCGAGCACCCGCTGGAAGGCCGTGACGAACCCGTCGACGGTCGGCCGGTCGAACAGCTCGGTCGAGTACTCGACGAACCCGGCCAGCCCTCCCACCTCAGACCACACCTGCACGGACAGGTCGAAGGCCGCGGCCTGCACCGGCACCGGCACCGGCGTCACCACCACGTCCCCGTCCAGCCGCCCGCCCGGCTCCGGCAGGTCCTGCACCACCAGCGCCACCTGGACGAACGGCGTCACCCCCGCGGACCGGACCGGCGCGGCCTCCTCCACCACCCGGTCGAACGGCACGTCCTGGTGCGCGAACGCGGCGACGGCCGTCTCCCGCGACCGCGCGACCACCTCCGCGAACCCGGGGTCGCCCGACAGGTCGGTGCGCAGCACGACCGTGTTGACGAAGAACCCGACCAGGTCCTCGAGCTCGGGCAGCACCCGGTTGGAGGTGAGCGTCCCGACCACGACGTCGGTCGTGCCGCAGTAGCGGGAGACGACCACGTTCAGCGCGCCGAGCAGCCCCATGAAGGTCGTGGCGCCGGACCCCCGGCAGATCTCCCCCAGTCCCGCCGCGACCTCGGCGGGAACCGTGAACGGCACCCGCTCCCCCGCCCCCGACCGTCGTGCCGGCCGGGGACGGTCCAGCGGCAACTCCAACACCGCCGGAGCACCCCGCAACACCTCCCGCCAGAACGCCAACCCCTCGGCCGAAAGC